>SPEL01000001.1 GCA_009360885.1 Sphingobium sp.
GAAACACCGCCAGACGCGCTCGTCCAGATCACATGGCTGACAACGCATCACCACTCAAAAAGCCCGGAGCCTCAGTCTCGTGAATAAGCCGGGCTAGGGTCTATTCTCAATCACCTCATAGAGCCGGGAGGGTTTGGTATCAGCCTCCGTCGCCCGGCGTTCCATTTCGGCGACGTGCTGGCGGCGCTCGATCCCCCCATTCGTCACGCCGGGCGATAAGCTGGTCCATCAGCACTTCGAGCCATGCGGGATTGAGTAGCCGCTTTTCCAGGTGCGCGATCATAGCCTCGTTCAGCGGCGATGAGACACGCAGATACGCCCACGCACGCCTCAATCATGGTCGCCCTCGGGAACCCAGATGCTGTGAGAATCGATCTGCAATTTCAGCAGCGCCCGCGATGCTTCCGATCGTGCATCGATCTCGGATCGGCGGGCGTCATTCGCCTGGCGACGGGCATAGAGCAGGTCGACCAGATCGATTTGGCCTAGCTGATAGCCGCGCTCTGTCCTTCCGGCGGCGTCGGATGCGCTCTGTGCCGATGCCTGCGCGCTTCGCCACGCCTCCAGCCGGGTACGTGCATTGGACAGGTCCGCGTCGGCAATAGCCGCGACCGATCGTTGGATATTAGCGAGTTCAAGACGGGCGGCGTTCGCCTCGGCCGAAGCTTGATCGGCGGCTGCCCGGCGATAGCCGCCTCCTAACGGGATGGATGCCACTACGCCTGCCCCTCGCTCCATACCGCTACGCTCGCTAAACAGGCGGACTCCAAAGGACGGATCGGCGATCCGGTCTGCTCGAACCCGCCGCGCAACGACTGCTAGTCGCTGTGCCTCACGATCGGCAGCGCGAATCTCGTGACTGCGTTCGATGACCAGCGCCCGCATGGTTTCGAGATTCTGTGTCGGTAGTTCGGGCAAGGCGAGTTCGGCCGGCTCGGGGGGAAGCGGTATCTCTGGAAACGTCGCAACCAGGATCACGCGCGCCTGCTCGCGTGCAGAGAGCGATGCAGCGGCCTGGGCTTGCGCCTGCGCCAGCGCAGCGGACGCCTGATCGAGATCGAGCGCCGAGGCATCGCGTAGCTGGACGCGGCGACGCAAGGCGGTCAGAGCCGCTTCCAGCGAGCGCACCGTGTCGAGGTCGTTACGATAGTGGCTGCCGGCGGTCAGCCAGTCATGCCAGAGGCCGGTCAGGACCAACGCGGCCTGGTGGCGGGCATCCTCCATCTGGTTTTCCGCAACCTCGACGCCCAACTCGCCAGATTCTCGGTCAAGCGCAGCCTTGCCGGGAAGACGGAACGGACGGGAAAGGGTCGCGTCGAACTCATCATAGCCGCCTTCGCGATCCACACTGCGGCGAATATAACTGCCAGCAATCGTCGCTTCATGGGTGCCCTTGCGCAGCATATCCCCACGCGCGCGGGCGGCTTCGACCCGCGCGGCGGCGGCCATGACGGTCGGATGATTGTCGAGCGCCTCGTTGACTTTCTCGACCGGCGGCAGGTCGACGCGCTGGGCATGGAGTGCGGTCGGCGCAAGCATCAGCAGCATGGCCAGAGCCAGAATGGAGGGCTTCATGCGATCCTCCCATGGCTGACGACCGACAGGGCGTGCCAGCGCACTGGCCGTTCGTGCCGTGAGTCCGTCACCGCCCGGATCACATCCTCCCGGGCAGTGTCCGCGACGATCAGTTCGACCGCACTTCGCCGAAGGTTGCCCGTCACCTGCTCGGCGGTTCGCGCGTCGCTGAAATCCCGGCCACGCACCGCCTCTTCCCGGACGTGGATCGGCGCGTGCGCGACGGTGCGGATCGCTTCCACGATCGTCTCCGTATCCCGGATCGCGCAATGGAAGGTCAGAAGCTGGTCAGGCATTTTCGGTTTCCCCGGCGCTCTCGCCAAAGCGCTCGAACAGGATCGGCAGCAGCACCAGCGTCAGCAGGGTGGAGGTGATGAGGCCGCCGATGACGACGATGGCGAGCGGACGCTGAATTTCCGATCCCGGCCCGCTGGCGAACAGGAGTGGCACCAGGCCGAAGGCAGTGATGCTGGCGGTCATCAGCACCGGGCGCAGCCTGCGTTCCGCGCCTTGCCGGACAGCTTCGGCCATGCCGTAGCCCTCGGCCAGAAGCTGGCGGAAATAGGCCACCAATACGAGGCCGTTCAGCACCGCGATGCCGAGCAGGGCGATGAACCCGACCGACGCCGGCACCGAAAGATATTCGCCCGACGCCCAGAGCGAGACGACGCCGCCCACCATCGCGAACGGGATGTTGAGCAAGATGAGGATCGCGGCGCGCAGCGACCGGAGCGTCGCCAGCAGCACGAAGAAGATCAGCAGCAGCGCTACCGGGATGACGAGCATTAGCCGGGCCGAAGCGCGCTGCTGGTTCTCGAACTGGCCGCCCCAGACGATGCGGTATCCGGCCGGCAGCTTCACCTTTGCGGCGACCGCCGCCTTGGCCTCATCGACATAGCCCACCAGGTCGCGGCCCGAAACGAAGGCCTGCACCAGCGCGAAGCGTGAGCCGTTCTCATGATCGAGCTTGACCGGACCCTCAGTCCTCTCGACGCGGGCCATGTCGCTGACGCGCGCCAACCCTCCGTCCGGCGTGCGCAATTGCAGATCGGCGAAACGGGCGGGATCGGAGCGCAGGCTCTCGTCGCCCCGGATGACGATTGGCACGCGCTTCTGTCCCTCGGCGACGATGCCGGCCCGAACCCCCTCGACCTGCGCGCGCAGCGCATCCTGCATCTGGTCGATCGGCATCCCGAAGCGTCCGGCGGCCGCACGATCGATGTCGAGTTGGAGATAGTCGACACTGTCATTGGCGACGGTCAGCACCTCCGAGGCGCCCCGGACACCCGAGAGCGCTTGCTGGACCTGACCGGCGAGATCACCCAGCGTCGCTAGGTCCGGGCCGAATATCTTGACGGCAAGGTCGCCACGCGCGCCGGTCAGCATTTCGGATACGCGCATCTCGATCGGCTGGGTGAAGCTCGGCTGGATGCCGGGCAGCCCCTCGATCGCCTTGCGCATTTCGCCGACCACGAAGTCCTTGTCGCCGCGCCATTCGGACTGCGGCTTCAGGCGCACGAAACTGTCGGTCTCGTTCGGCCCCATCGGATCGAGGCCGATCTCGTCGGAGCCGACGCGGGCGATCACGTCCTGCACTTCCGGCACGCCACGCAGAGCGCGCTGCACCGCCAGGTCGCCCTTCACCGACTGGTCGAGGCTGATCGAGGGCAGTTTGGTGAGCTGGACGATCACCGAACCCTCATCCATCGTCGGCATGAAGGTCTTGCCGACCGCGCCATAGGCCATGCCGGCGATCACCAAGCCCGCCGCCGCCAGGCCATAGACCACCCGCTTGTGGGCGAACGCGGTTTCCAGCAGTTCTTGATAGCGCGGCGAGAGCTGGCGCATGATCCATGGCTCGCCATGATGGCCGCTCTTGAGCCCGAACGACGAGAGCACCGGAACCAGCGTGAGCGCCAGCAGCAGCGATCCGGCGAGCGCGAAGACGATGGTGAGCGCCACCGGCGCGAACAGCTTGCCTTCAAGTCCCTGGAGCGCGAGCAGCGGCAGGAAGACGAGCGCGATGATGAGGATGCCGGCCGAGACCGGCACGATGACCTCGCTTGACGCCTGGAAAATCTGATTGAGGCGCGGATGACCTTCCTCATGCGTGCGCCCAAGCCGCTCGACGATGTTCTCGACCACCACCACCGCGCCGTCGACCAGCATCCCGATTGCGATGGCGAGTCCGCCCAGGCTCATCAGATTGGCGGACAGGCCCATGCCGCGCATGAACAGGAAGGTGATGAGCGCCGCCATCGGCAGGGTTGCAGCCACGATCGCGGCGGCACGCCAGTCGCCCAGGAACAGGATGAGCAGGATGACCACGAGGATCGTGGCTTCGAGCAGGGCTTCCTCGACCGTGCCGACGGCGCGGCCGATGAGGTC
Source organism: Sphingobium sp. (assembly GCA_009360885.1). Lineage (GTDB taxonomy): Bacteria > Pseudomonadota > Alphaproteobacteria > Sphingomonadales > Sphingomonadaceae > Sphingobium. The sequence goes on from SPEL01000001.1 coordinate 3,964, forward strand.
GGAGCGGTCGTAGAAGACATCAATGTGGGTGCCGGCCGGCAGGGTTTTCTCAAGCTCCGCCAGCCGAGCGCGCACGCCGTCGACGACTTGGCGGGCATCGGCGCCGCGCAGGGCGATCACCAGCCCCTCGACCGCCTCGGCCTCGCCATTCTTGCTCACCGCGCCGTAGCGGGTGAGACTGCCGGTCCCGACCGCTGCGACATCGCCCAGACGGATGATGCGACCGTCGCGGCTGGCGATGACCAGCGACTGGAGATCCTCGACCGTGCGGATCGCGCCGACCGCACGAACGATCAGCGATTCCTCGCCGTTGGTGAGCCGTCCCGCGCCGTCATTGCGGTTGCCGCTCTCGATCGCGCCGCGCAGGTCTGCGACCGAGAGCTTCGCGCTGGCCAACGCGACCGGATCGGGCCTGACTTCGAACGTCCGCACATAGCCGCCGAGCGCATTGACGTCAGCCACGCCGGGCACGGTCCTGAGCGCGGGCCGGATCGTCCAGTCGAGCAATTCGCGCTTCTGCTGGAGATTGAGCGGCCCTTCGATCGTGAACATATAGACGTCGGACAACGGCGTCGAAATCGGGGCGAGACCGCCGCTGACCGAAGCCGGCAGATCGGCCAGCACGCCGGACAGACGCTCGGCGACCTGTTGGCGTGCCGAATAGATGTCGGTCCCATCGGTAAAGTCGATGGTGATGTCGGCAATGGCATATTTGGCGGTCGAGCGCAGGATCGCCTGGTTGGGAATGCCGAGCATCTCCATCTCGATCGGCGTGATGACCCGGCTCTCCACCTCCTCGGGAGTCATGCCGGGCGCCTTGAGGATCATCTTGACCTGGGTCTGGGCGATGTTGGGATAGGCGTCGACCGGCAGGTTCACGAATGCCCATGCACCCAGACCCGCAACTGTCAGAGCGAGAGCAAGAACGAGCAGGCGATAGGACAGGGCCGTCGCGACCAGCGAGCGCAGCATGGGCCGATTACCGCGACAGGGCGAGCGCTTTGAGCGCGCTCGTGCCAGCGATAACGACCTGTTCGCCGGGCTTCACGCCGGATAGCAATACGGCTTGACCGCCGCCCGTCCCGCCGATCTTCACGTCGCGCATGGCAAAGCCGCCTGTGGTGGCGACGAAGACGACAGTCCTGTTGTCCACCGTGGCGAGCGCGGCAGCCGGCACGCCAACCGCGCCCGCAGGCGCCGGGCCGGCAATCGACAGGTTCGTCGCCCGTCCGGCGACGATGCCTGGACCGGCGGCGATCTCGGCCTTCACGCTGGCTGATCGGGTTGCCGGATCGATCGTCGATCCGACCGCTGTCACACGCCCCTTTATGTCCGGGTCGATCCGCACGGTCATGCCGGGACGGATCAGCCCCACCAGCCGTTCGGGCAACTGGCCGAGCACTTCGTAACGGTTCGCCGCGTCGATCACATAAGGCGCGGTCGTGCCATCCACCGAGCCTCCTGCCTGGATGCTGGCGGTCGTGACGCGGCCTGCGATCGGCGCCGTCAGCGTGTAGGTGCCACTTGCGCCATGACCGTTGACCATCCGCAGGATACGCGTTTTCTCCGAAACGTCGGCGCCGGTTTCCACAGCCATCGCACTGGCCTCGTCGGCGCGAGCGCCCGCTATGATGCCTTCGCGGCTGAGTTGTGACAGGCGGGCGGCGTTCGACCGGGCGACTCCGAGGCGTGCATTCGCGCGCGTTAGGTCAGCCCCCATCATGAGCACCTCTCGGCTGGAAATGACCGCCAGCGCCTGTCCCTGCCGCACCGTGTCGCCCTCGACAACCAGCGTGCGCATCACCACGCCGGGGAAGGTCGCCGCCACCGCCACGCGCGCATTCGCCGGAGGTTGGATCACCGCCGGCACGGTTACCAGCGGGGTGTCTTCAACAGCGACCGCAGGAGCCAGCCGGATACCAAGCTGTGCCGCCTGTTTGCCGTCCACCCTGAGATCACCGGGGACGGTTCCTGCATTTTCTTGAACCGTCCCCGGCCGCGCCGCAGGGGGTGCCGGCGCGTTCGAGTCAGCAGCGATCCACCACAGGCCGGATACGATGCCGACCGCTGCTATGGCGCCAATGGAAATATAGGCTCGGCTGTTCATGCCCTTCGCCTAGAGGGGCAAACTGACGGCTCCCTGACGGCGAGGAGATTCAGCTATTCTCCGGGAACCGCAATGTCAGTTCGCGTGCGCCCGGATCGGTGGTCAGCGCGCCGCCATGCGCGGCCATTATCCGCTCGACGATCGCGAGGCCGAGGCCCGCGCCGTCCTTGCTGGCATGGTCGGCGCGGCTGTGGCGCCGGATCAGATCATGCAGCCGATCGGAAGACAGGCCCGGCCCCTGATCCTTGACCCGGATGGCGCACCCAGGGCCGACGAACACCTGCACGGCGCCACCGGCAGGCGTCGCGCGCACCGCATTCTCCACCAGATTGCGGAGCGCCGCCGCTATCGCCTCGCGCCGGCCGTGCACGATCGGCGATTCCGCGCCGGCTTCCAGGGCGATCGTCTTGCCGGCCGCGATCACGCCCGGCGCCAATAAGCTGACGACATCGGTCGCTACATCGGTCAACGGCACGGCCTCGGGTGCCAGTTGCGTCGCCGTCGCCGCGTCGATCTGGGCGAGCAGCATCAATTGATCGATCAGCCGTCGCATTGCCGCGACATCGGCTTTCAGGCGACTTGCCTCGGCATGGTCGAGCCGGTCGAGTTCGAGCGACAGCACCGCGAGCGGGGTGCGCAGTTCGTGTGCGACATCGGCGGCGAACGCTTCCTGCCGTGTGGCAGCGTCATCCAGCCGCGCGAGCAGATCGTTGACGGCATCCGTGAACGGCAGGGCTTCGGCGGGCATCCGCGACGTGTCGATCCGGTATTCGCGCTCATGCCCGCGCGCCGCCTCGATCTCCATGGCGGCCTCTTCCAGCGGCATGAAGGCCTGCCGGATGACCCTGAGACCGACAAACGCCATGGGCACCATCAGGACAAGGACCGGCAAACCGACATGTTCGAGCATTTCACGGATCGCGCGATCCGTAGCCTGCTTCGCATTGAGATCGACAAACGACAGGCGGTAGAAGAAGACAACGGCCGCAAGCAAAAGGATCGAGCCGATCAATCCGACCAGACCGAGCCCTCTTGCCAGACGCCGGGAAACGGATCGTCGATGTGTCATGCCGTCTCTCGCAGCATATAGCCTATGCCCCGGATCGTATTCAGCTTTCCGCCCGCACCAGCTTCGTCGAGTTTCCGCCGCAATCGCGACATTGCGGCTTCCACCGCATTGGGCGTGACCGGCTCGTTGAAGCTGTAGAGCGCGTCCTCGATGGCGCCGCGCCGGACAACCGTGCCCGCGCGCCGCATCAGCAGTTCCAGAAGATCGGCTTCACGGCGGGACAAGTCGATCTCATTACCTTCGTAGCGCGCCGCTCTGGCCGCCGTGTCGAAACTTAGCGCTCCTATTTCGATCACAGTCTGCGCTCGTGGACCGGGACGGCGCAGCAGCGCCCGGACCCGAGCCGCGAGTTCCTCGATCTCGATCGGCTTCACGACATAATCGTCCGCGCCGCCATCGAGTCCCGCGACCCTGTCCTCCAACGCGCCGCGCGCCGTCACGATGAGCGCCGGTGCGACATGCTGTGTGCGGCGTCTTGCGCCAAGCCAGTCGACGCCATCACCGTCCGGCAGGCCGAGGTCGAGGATGATCGCGTCGTAGGCCGCTCCATCCATGGCGCTGTCCGCATCGGCGAGATTGCCGGCGATGTCGCAGGAGAAGCCACGGCGCTGAAGCCCCTCGGCCATCAGCTTAGCCAGTCGGTCATTATCCTCGACGATAAGCACCCGCATGAGGGAGAACTTTCCAATCTACAGTTCAGACTCTGTAGTGTTTCGACCTGCGTTCTTCGATCACCATGATGGAAATTGCATGAATGCCGGCTGAACCTCGCGGGAAGACGATCGGCATTCGCGAGACATTCTCAATGCGATGCCAAATTCAAAGAGATGTCCCGAACAGATGTCCGATACCAGCCGTCAGAGCCATTGCCAGCGCGCCCCAGAAAGTGACCCGGATAACAGAGCGGACAGGCGCAGCTCCACCCGCCCGAGCACCGAGCACGCCAAGCACAGCCAGACAAACCAGCGATGTGGCAATCACCAGCGGGATCAGTAACTGTTGCGGGGCTATCGCGATGACGGCCAAGGGCGCCGCAGCCCCCGCGCTGAAAGTCACCGCCGAGGTGAGCGCCGCCTGTAGGGGGCGCGCGGTCGAGACTTCCGAAATGCCAAGTTCGTCGCGAGCATGTGCTCCCAATGCGTCCTTGGCCATGAGTTGATCCGCAACCTGCAAGGCGAGATCGACATCGAGTCCTCGTGCGGCATAGATATTCGCCAATTCCTGACGTTCGGAAGCAGGCTGATCCGAGAGTTCGCGCTTCTCCTTCGCAAGGTCGGCTTCTTCCGTATCCGACTGCGAGCTGACGGAGACATATTCACCCGCCGCCATGGACATCGCGCCGGCAACCAGCGCCGCGACGCCTGCGATCAGGATGTCAGCCTTGCCCGCGCCGGAGGCAGCGACGCCGGCAATCAGACTGCCCGTCGATACGATCCCATCATTGGCGCCCAACACGGCAGCCCGCAACCAGCCTATGCGCCCCACGGCGTGGCGCTCGGGATGGGTTCGTAGTCTGCTCACGGCTTCGTCCCGACGCGACTTGGCCTGGTTGCGCAAACCGACCGTTCTAGGCGCGCCATGGCAGCATCCTGCGCAACGTATTGTCCTTCATGACATAGTGATGGACGAGTGCGGCGAAGGCATGGATGCCGATGAGATAATAGCCAAAGCTTCCTACCGCTTCGTGCAATTCCTTGATCTGGCCAGCGACATCTCTGTCCTCTCCCATAAGCGGAGGAAGGGCGAGGCCGAAGAATGGGATTGGCTTTCCCGAAGCACTCAGAACCAGCCAGCCGGCTATGGGCATGCAAATCATGAACAGATACAATGCCAGATGCACGGAGCGCGCCAGGAAGTTCTGCCATGCCTTTGGTTCGGGCGTGATCCGAGGCGTCGTCCCCGCAACGCGCGCGATCACACGGATAACGACCAAGGCCAGGACTGCCAGGCCCAGCATGAAATGCCACGCCTTCATTCCTTCCCGGATGTCGCTCCCCTTGGGATAGTATCCGCGTAGCTCGATGCAGGCGTAAACAGCCGCAATCAACAGCAACATCAGCCAATGCAGCGCGATGCTCAGGCCGCCATACCGTTCGAGTTTCAGGCGTCCGCTCATCATTACTGCTCCACCTCTGACATCGCCTCGGTCCAGTCCAAGGTTTGAGGGAACACACGTCCCATCCGGCAAGTGATTGACTCTAAATTAATATTCCAGCGCCTCTTCCTGATCCAGTGATGATTCACCTGCGAGTTTCGGCCTGAGGCCATCAGGCTCGCCGATCATTGGCCTGATCGACCGTATCGCTACTATCAGCCTTGCCGGTTACATGGCGAACCTGACCGCATCCTGACGATGAAACAGGACTCCACATTTCCGAAAGACGTTAGATCGCGTCTGAAAGCTGCCATGATACAGGTGGCCTGCCAGGAGTGTGGAGCAGGTAGGTGTCAGAGGCGAGGAACTCGCTCGGCAAGTCCCAACATGATGGCAGCCAGCACGCCTGATCGAGGTCGATGGTCCCTCCCGGGTTTGCATACTCTCCAGGTTGCGGCAGTTCGGATCGCTATCTCTAGCGAGTTACAACAAAGGCGCTGTTGCGAACCCAAGGCCGCCAATATTGCAAGTGGACGGTTGTAAAAGAGAAGTCGGCCCATCGGTCGCGCAATGTCATTTCGGCCGATACGAGACCAGTGGACAGTTGGCATTTGTGATGGTATAGGCAATCTGCGTTAACCGAATATAGGCGTAAGTTCAATACCTTGCCACGGTAACTTGGTGCCCGTAGGGGTCACCATCCCGGTGATTTTATCCTTTACCATCATCATGTTATGGCCCAACACCGGCGCGCTGTGATAGTGTCTGGCCGATCTGGCCTTTACCAATCTTGCCAAAGATGCGTTAGCCAGATGCTCATGATCTGCCGCAGCGGTGCCAATTGTTGCCCGGGCATCCCCCTTCCAATTTGCTGACCGTCTTGCTTGCTGGGGAATCTCGCTCTCCGTCAAAGGCTGCGCCATGGGCTTTTCTTAGCCCATGCATGGCGCAATTCTCCTCAAGGGGACGGAGGAAAAATCGCGGCATAGAGGGGCGGTTTGGACAGCATATCCTTATGGGATGAATTCTGGCTGGTAATGCTGGCTGTAGATTTTGATTGTTTGGGGCGGAATGGAATTTCCTGCGCTGTTTTCGTTAGATTGCTTGGGTGCCGTCCTTGTATCGTTGTGCGGCACGGCGTAGAAGCAAGGCATGACTGATGCCCATAGCATAGCGGATGCCGAAACAGGCTCTGCCGCCGCCGCCTCTACGCCCTCCATCATTCGGCGGGAGGATTATCGCGCTCCGGACTGGCTGGTGCCGGAAGTTGCGCTTGATTTTGATCTTGATGCTGCGCGCACCATCGTGACTGCCCGGTTGACGGTAACATGTAATGGCGATCATGGGCGTCCGCTGGTTCTGACCGGTGAAGAGCTGGAACTATTGGATGTGCAGGTTGATGGCGCTTCCCTAGACCCGGCCTTGTGGCCGCAGGGAAATGGCCCGCTGATTATTGCTCTGTCTGGCGAACAGCATGTGGTTGAAACGAAGGTCGCCATTGCCCCGGCACGCAACAGCCAGCTTATGGGCCTTTATGCCAGCGGTGGTTTGCTCTGCACCCAATGTGAGGCGGAAGGCTTTCGCCGGATCACTTATTTCCCGGATCGGCCCGATGTGCTGTCGCGTTACACTGTGCGGATGCAGGCCGATAAGACGCTCTATCCGGTGTTGCTCTCTAATGGTGACCCCATCGCCAGCGGGGAAGGTGACAATGGCCGCCATTGGGCGCAGTGGAATGACCCCTTCCCCAAACCCAGCTATTTATTCGCGCTGGTAGCGGGTGATCTCGCCTGCAATGCCGATAGCTTTACGACGGTTAGCGGGCGCGAGGTGAAGCTCGGCATCTGGGTACGGGAAGCTGATCTGCCGCGTACCGACCATGCGATGACGGCGCTCAAGAACAGCATGGCTTGGGATGAACGCACCTATGGCCGCGAATATGATCTTGATGTGTTCAACATCGTCGCGGTTGCTGATTTCAACTTTGGCGCGATGGAGAATAAGGGCCTCAATATCTTCAACAGCCGTTATATATTGGTGGACCCGGAAACGGCCACCGATATGGATTATGATGCGGTCGAAGGCGTGGTGGCCCATGAATATTTCCACAACTGGTCGGGCAACCGCGTCACGTGCCGTGATTGGTTTCAGCTATCGTTGAAGGAAGGGCTGACGGTTTACCGGGACCAGTCTTTCTCCGCCGATATGGGCAGTCATGCGGTGAAACGCATAGAGGATGTGCGGATATTGCGCGCAGGGCAATTCCCGGAGGATGCCGGACCGCTCGCCCATCCGGTGCGCCCGGAATCCTATATGGAAATCAGCAATTTCTATACCGCGACCATTTATAATAAGGGTGCCGAAGTCATCCGTATGATGGCCCTGATGCTGGGGGCGGAGCGTTACCGTAAGGGGACGGACCTCTATTTTGCGCGCCATGATGGGCAGGCCGTCACCTGCGAGGATTTTGTAAAGGCGATGGAGGAAGGCGGCGAGGTTGATTTTTCTCAGTTCCGTCTCTGGTATTCGCAGGCTGGCACGCCGCAGGTTGAGGCGCAGATGGAGCATGACCCGGCGGCTCGTCGTGCGACGTTGACCTTACGCCAAAGCGTGCCGGATACGCCGGGGCAGGCCGGTAAGCAGCCGATGGTCATCCCGCTGCGCACAGCCCTTTTTGACCGGCAAACGGGTGAACATGCCGATGAACAATTGCTGATGCTGACGGAAGGCGAGCAGAGCTTTACCTTCGAAGGGGTGAATAGCGCGCCGGTACTGTCGATCAATCGTGGCTTTTCCGCGCCTGTCATTGTGAATGCTCCGCGTAGCGCCGATGAGCTGGCGTTTCTGTCGGCCCATGATGATGATCCCTTCGCTCGATATGAAGCGATGCAGCAACTGATGGTCAATGCGCTTATCAGTGCTGTTGGAACCGGCACGCTGGAAAGCGGTGCGGTGATAGAGGCCGTACGGGCGAGCGCGATGGATATGGCGTTGGATGATGCCTTTCTGGCTGAAGCGCTGCGTCTGCCTGGGGAGGCATATATTGGCGACCAGATGGTGGTGGTGGACCCGCGGGCCATTCACTCCGCGCGCGAGGAATTGCAGGCGGCCATCGGCCTGTCTCTGGAACCGATATGGCGCGACCTGCACGGGCGGACCTCTCGCCGTGCCTTTACATTATCGGCGGAGGATAAAGGCGCGCGTAAATTACGCAACGTGGCGTTGTCTTACATCGCGGCCTCGGGCGCGGCAGATGCCAACTGGCTGGCCCGGAGCCAATATGAAAATGCCCATAATATGACAGAGCGGCAGGGCGCATTTGCTGTGCTAGTGAACCGCGAAAGCCCGGAGCGTCAGCAGGTCATTGCAGATTTTTATGATCGTTATCATAAGGATGCACTGGTGCTGGATAAATGGTTCCAGACACAGGCGCTTTCTTTCCACCCGGATGTGGTGGAAAATGTCCGGGTGCTGGCGGCCCATAAGGATTTTACCCTGACCAACCCAAATCGTGTTCGGTCGCTATATGGGGCCTTCGCGGCGAACCAATGGGCATTTCATAGCGGCGAGGGCGAGGGCTATCGTCTGCTGGCGGACCTCATCCTTGCGCTTGACCCTATCAACCCGCAGACAGCCGCGCGAATGGTGCCTCCTCTGGGGCGTTGGCGGCGGTTCGATGCTCAGCGCAGCGAGCGGATGCGTGAGGAACTGATGCGGATCGTCGCAAAGCCCGGTCTGTCGAAGGATGTGACGGAGCAGGTGAGCAAGAGTCTGGCTGGCTGACCGAAGCGATATGGTGACCCGACATGAGTAAAGCGGCCAATACGCCCGCCACGCTTCAGCTCAGCCGCGCAGGCAAGGCGTTCATCCTGCACCCTTATGATTATGCCGCCGGGGACGATCATCATAAAGGGGTGAGCGCCGCCCATGCGCTGGGGCAGGCGGAGGAAAGCGTGTTCAAAACGCTGATGGTGGAGATTGATGGGCGGCCCGCCTGCGCGATCATCCCGGTGGCGCAGTCGCTTTCGATGAAGAAAGTCGCGGCCCATTTCGGTGCTAAAACCGCGGTGATGATGGCACCGGATAAAGCCGAGCGGCTGACCGGATATAGGGTGGGTGGCATCAGCCCTTTCGGCCAGAAACGGGCCTGCCCGACGGTGCTGGATGCGCAGGCGCAGGGGCAGGCGGCGATTTTTATCAATGCCGGAAAGCGCGGCCTGTTGCTGGAAATCGCGCCGGAGGATGCCGCGTCCGCCCTCCAAGCAGAGATGGTGAATATTTGCGCTGATTAGCTGCGGAAGACCGGGCAGTCTTTAGCGTTAAGCCCCGTTAGAGCGGTTTTCGATCATTTTTAATTGGCTGAACCGCTCTATGTGGTTGGGTTTTACCGCAATGTAGCGGCGCTGAACTGCGTTTCTTAACCAGAAGAAGAGGGCCATCTGCCTAGAAATCGCTGTAATTTAGTGGCCGTGCCTGAACCTAATTTGTTTCACAACACGGATGGATTGGATCGTCAAAGTGCTTATCCGGGCTGTGGCTTTGTGTTGCGCGCATTCCACCCCGTAAACGAGCCATCCTGCTAGGGTCATGCCCCTAAACAGATTGGCTGCAATTACTCTATCCTCAGCCAGCCTTTACCCATGCGGCAACCTCGGCTGCAACCTGATTGGCTGCACGGTTGATTGGGTCTGCTACGCGGTCTGCCTTGATGGTTGATACCGGCACCCGCGCGGTGAAACGCCGTCGCTGGGCAGCGTTTGTCTCGGCCTCCGTCAGCGTGGCGTCATAGGTGACGACGGCTTCTTTGCTCTGTGCATCAATGCCGAAATCGATGAGATCACCAGTCAGGCGTTGCTTTGGATGCAGGCCATATTGCCCGTCATCAATCACGAAACGAGCGCCATCTGCCGTGATGGTTTCATTCAACAGGCGCAGGAACATATCCCGCGGTGCATCGGTCCACTGCGCGTCCTTTACATAGGCAACGGTGGTGGCATCGACTTGCACTGGCACGCGGGTATTAGCGAGCTTGCGCGGCACATCGGGGATGGCGATGACAATGGGGGGCAGGCCCTGGCTGGTGATGTTCTGTCCAGCGGTGATCGCCTTGTCCGTTGTGATGGTCAGCAATTGCGGAGGAGCTTTAGCACCGATGCTGACGCAGCCGCCAAGGGCTAAGCCCATTGCCAGCAGGTTCGTCAGGATCAAGCCTGTGTGTTTGCGACCTGTGCGGTTTAGCCTCATATGATTGGGGCCTGTACGGTTTGACATGGCGGTCGCTCCTTATCTCTTATAATCCGGCAGGGGGGGATCACCCAGCAGTGACCCTGCTCCCTGTTGATCTATTTTTTCCGAAACAGCCTTCAGGCTACGGGACATTTGCCGCAAATCACGGACCAGCAGGTTCATTTCCGGCATAGTATCGCGGGAGAAAGCCCGCACGCCCGGTTGTGCCTCAGTAATGGTTTTATCAAGGGCATTCAGGCTGTTATTGGCGGATTGTATCGTACTGCGCAGGTCTTTGAGCAGCGGTTTACCCTCGTCATTCAACAGGCCATTGGTGGTTTCCACCATCTTACCGATTTCCTCGGCGGCTTGTCCTGCCTTCTGAATGGTGATGCGTGTTTCTGCCAGCGTCGCGGCAATTTCCGGTCCGCGTGCGGAAAGGGAGGCCGTCAGCGATTCCACATTGCGTAAAATCCCGGCAAGGCTCGCCTGATTTTTATCATTGAGCAGCTCAGTCAACCGTTCTGTCAGGGTCGTCAACCGTTCCAGCAACTGCGGCGCATTATTCAGGAGTTCACCCAAGGCACCCGGTTTGGTCGGGATGACCGGCACGCCGTCGGGGCAGACGGATTCACGGTTTTCTTCCGGGCAGATGATCGGTGGGGCACCCTTCATCGCGCCATCCAGCACAATTTCCGAAACGCCGGTAAAGCCAACGCCCTGAATGGTGGCAGTGGTCCCCTGCACAATCGGTGTTCCGCGCTTTACGGTAATGCGCACACGGACGAAATTAGGGTCACGCCGCCATAATTCGATATGTTTTACCTGCCCGGATGGCACGCCGGAGTAGGAAACGCCGGAGCCTTTGGCCAGACCGGTGACAGATTGTTTGAAGAAAATATCATATTCCTCATCCTCACCATCGGACAGGCGCGAAAACCAGAAGGCCGCGACAATCACCGCCAGCAAAAGGGCCAGCACCACGCTGCCTACCAGCACATGATTGGATCGTGTTTCCATCTAGTCCTTATCCTTTCCGGCAGTGTCTGCGCCGTCTGCCTTATGGGAAATTTCCTGTTCAATGACCTTGCGGGATGATGTCGCCGCACGGCCCCGTGGGCCGTTAAAATATTCCTGAATCCAAGGATGTTCTGTCGCCAGTAGTTCGTCAATAGTGCCTACGGCAATGACCTTTTTATCGGCCAGCACGGCAACGCGGTCACAAATAGCGTACAGCGTATCGAGGTCATGGGTAATCAGAAAGACGGTAAGCCCCAATGTTTGCTGAAGCTGCCGGGTTTGTTCATCAAAGGCCGCTGCCCCAATCGGGTCCAGCCCGGCGGTGGGTTCGTCGAGGAACAACAGGTCCGGGTCGATGGCGAGGGCGCGGGCAAGGCCGGCACGTTTCTTCATGCCGCCCGATAATTCGGATGGGAATTTGGGGCCAGCCTCAGGCGGCAGGCCAGTCATACGGATTTTATAGGCCGCGATTTCATTGCGCAATTGTGGGCCGATTTGCGGGTAAAATTCCCGCAGCGGCACCTCGATATTTTCAGCAACTGTTAATGTGGAAAATAGCGCGCCGCCCTGAAACAGCACACCCCAGCGTTTGCGTAAAGCCTGCACATCTTCGTCACTGCGGCCAATAGTAGGCTCACCAAATACATTGATCTCACCATCAACGGGCGGTTGCAGGCCAATGATAGAACGCATCAGCACTGATTTACCAGTACCAGAGCCGCCGACCACACCCAATATCTCCCCCCGGCGCACGTCCAGATCGAGATTTTCATGCACGATTTGCGTGCCAAAGGCATTTTTGAGGCCGCGCACCGAGATGGCGATATCGCCATCATGGGGGTGATGAGACTGGGAAGGGGGTGCGGCGGTCATGTCCAGCCGATCCATGTAAACAGCACCGCAAAAATGGCATCTAATACGATGACCACAAAAATCGCCTGCACCACGGCAGATGTGGTGCGCAGACCGACTTCATCAGCATTGGCCTTGACCTGAAGGCCCTGATAACAGCCCGTCATGCCGATGATGAGGCCGAATACCGGCGCCTTGATAAGGCCAATCCACAGATCGTGCAGTGGAACGACTTCACGCAATCTCTGGAAAAAAGTAATCGGTGGAATATCGAGTGATACGGCGCATAAAAATGCCCCGCCCAATATGGTGAGGATAGACGCGTAAAACCCCAGAAGCGGCATTAATATGACTGTCGCCAATATGCGCGGCATGATGAGGGCCTCCATCGGTGATACGCCAATGGTGCGCATTGCGTCGATTTCTTCGGTCAGCTTCATCGTACCGATTTGCGCGGCAAAGGCCGACCCGGATCTGCCCGCCACCATGATAGCAGTCATCAGAACGCCCAGTTCGCGGAAGGTGAGGCGACCTACAAGATTGACCGTCAATACTTCCATGCCAAAGGCGCGAAGCTGCACCGCGCCTTGTTGTGCAATCACGATCCCGATGAGGAAACTCATCAGGCCAATAATGCCCAGCGCCGAAACACCGACCACCTCAAAGCGCTGAACCACCGCGTTCCACCGCATGCGGGAAGGGTGGCGGATTAAATCCCATGTGGAGATGACAGTGGCACCCAGAAAGCCGACCAGCCCCATCAATGTCTGCCCGGAGATGACGGTTGCTTCGCCAATCTGGCCCAGAACACGTTGCCATGAGGGGACTGCAGCCACCGGATTCTGGTGCAACCCATCTTCTGATCCGGCCTGTACGGCAGCAATCAGCCGGTTTGCATCTTCACCCCCGCCGGTAATCGGGCAATTCCATCTAATGGATTGGCGATGGACTATCCATGCGCCAATCGTATCAATGTGGTGAATGTCGCTGATGTCTATTGCGCTGACCGGGCCATCTATCGCGTCAAGCTCATGCGGCAGATTGCCAAGTCGGCTGATGGCGAGCGCACCGGACAGGCGCAGCATAGTGCCGTCCTGTCCATCATCATCCAGAAAATAGTGCGCTTGTTCAGTCATCAATGCCGGTTTGTGGTCGATTATCGGTTGAACGGCAAGCCGAAACAGCCCATCCGTCGCATTCCTATAGGAAAAGCATCTCGCATTTCACCCAAATATGTCGGCGATGTGTGAAGATAGTGTAGAGAAAGTGCGAAGAATACGATGCAGGAAAAGCCGGTGAAGCTCGCGCTTTATGATATGGACCGGACCATAACGGTGCGCGGCACTTATACCCCGTTCCTGCTGCATGTGGCGCGCAATATGGCGCCATGGCGGTTGCTGCTGGCCCCTCTCGTGCCTTTTGTGATGCTGGCTTATGTGTTGCGGCTTATCTCACGCCAGCGCCTGAAGGAAATCAACCAAAGCCTGATGATTGGTGGTAAAGTGCGACGGGACCGGCTGGCCCCCTATATCGAAAGCTATGCTGACAAGGTGATGGCTCATAATGTCTATGCCGGCGCGCTGGAGCGGATTGCGCAGGATAAGGCGCAGGGTTACCGGCTCGTGCTGGCGACGGCATCCTATCGGCTTTATGTCGAGGCAATTGCGCGCAGGCTAGGCTTTGAAGCGGTGATCGCGACCGACCATCTGGGGCAGGATATGGATTATGTTCGCGCCAAAATCGCCGGTGAAAATTGCTATGATGCGGCCAAATTGCGGATGATTCGGAATTGGATGGCGGCACAGGGCATTGCCCGCGAGGATTGCCATATCCGCGCTTATTCCGACCATGTTTCGGATGAGCCGATGCTGTCCTTCGCTGATGAAGCCTATGCTACTAACCCGCACCCCCCGCTGGCAAAGCTGGCGCAGGAAAAGGGTTGGCCGCGATTCGATTGGGGTAAGAAAGAATAACCCTTACCCTAGCCCAATCAGGGAAATCTGGCGGCCATAGCCCGGTTCTGCTTTGTGGCAGGACCGGCGATAGCTGAAAAACAAATCGGGCTGAGCATAAGTATCCTGCCCCAGCATCTCGATGCGTTGTACCCCGGCATCGGCAAGGCGGGCGGCGACATAGGCCTCTATGTCAAATTGCGCATGGCCGTGGCGTTCACCATCGGTGAAGAAGCGTTCATTGCTGGGGTCATCGGTGCAAAAACGCTCCACAAAGGCGCTATCCACTTCATAAGAGGCGCGGGCGATGCACGGACCGATGGCACAGCCGATGCGGTCCCGCCTTGCGCCAAGGGCTTCCATCGCTTCGATCGTGCGGTCGGTAACGCCCGCAATCGCGCCTTTCCATCCGGCATGGGCCGCGCCTACAACCCCGGTGCTTTCATCCGCGAACAGCACGGGTACGCAGTCCGCCGTTAATATGCCGAGCAGCAGGCCGGGTGTTTGCGTTACCAATGCATCGGCATTCGGGCGGGCGTCATCGGCCATCGGGCCGGTTACGGTGATAACATCGGGGGAATGGACCTGATGTAGCGTCACCAACGCCGCACCGGGCAGCACGGCTTCGCCCGCGAGGCGGCGGTTTTCTATTATGGCGTCGCGGTCATCATCAGACCCCAATCCGACATTAAGGCCCGCATATAGGCCGGTTGAAACACCGCCCTGTCGCCCTAAAAAGCCATGCGGTACAGCGCCTAATGCGCTGCTGGTCCAGCGGGTGACGCCATTGGCATTGATGATAGGCGATGGAGTCATGCGGGAAATCCTTCGGGCTTTGCCCAATCCGGGTGGGTGATGGCCAGCACCTTGAACAGGCTACCCATCTGGTCATCCGCCACCAGTCGTTTGAAGGCGGTTTCAATCTCGCCAGCTTTATCTGGCGCGGCGCGGGCGAGCATCTGAGCGCGCGGACCGATGCCAAGGTTCAGCAGAAAAGCGCCCTGACCAATGGGGCCATGGCTGCTTAATCCCTCTTGCTGCGCGACATTGGCGAGCAAAGTGAAATCGACATGAGCGGTGAGGTCATTATCGCCAATATCTGCAAACACATCGGCAAAGCGATGGTCTCGTACTGCTTGCAGCGTATCGCCTAACGCGGGCCCGGCATAGCCATAGTCGATGAAAATCGCTGCGCCACCTTGCCGTTTCAGCCGTCGGGCGAGGCCCATGGCTATGGCGGCGGAGGCAGGCGCGCTTTCATGGATGCTGCCCACTTGCGCATCATGAAATTGTGTCGGCACCCATGCCTCAGTCGGACGCTGGCCCGCTATGGGCTGAACCGGGCGTGTTTCATCGCCCAACCCGACCATCACTTCGCGCCAGCCAGCCTCGGTTTTGACGGATTGGCGAATAGGCAGCGCATCAAAAAACTCATTGCCGACAATTAACAAGGGGCGGTCTGTGGGCAAGGTTTCAATATCATCATGAAATTGCGCCTGCGGCACAGCGGCCTGTTGCCGTTCGCGCAAGGTGGGGCTGGTTTCCACCAGATGCACTGGGGGATGGAGCCTCGCGCTTGCCATCGCCCGCAATGCGTCGGCGGCCAATGTGCCGCGTCCCGGCCCTAGTTCGACATAATAAGGGGCGCTTTGCGGCGCGGACCGCATCCACAGGTCGGCGAGTGCAAGGCCGACCATTTCGCCGAACATCTGGCTGATTTCGGGCGCAGTGGTGAAATCCCCCGCCTGCCCCAGCGGGTCCCGCGTTGCGTAATAATGCGTGTTCACCTGCGCCATATAATGGCTGAGCGACATCGGTCCGCCCGCCGATATGGTGCGGATGACGCGTTCGGCAAAGCTGAGTTCCCGCCTGCCGAAGCCTTTAGCTGACACTTTGGGTTCCGGCGATCGGTTCTACGCGGATGCGGCGTTTTTTCGCGGTGATGATGAGGTACAGGCCCGCGATAATCATCGGCATGGTCAGCCACTGGCCCATGTGCAGGCCGGTGCGTTCTGCAAATTCTATCAGTTGCACGTCGGCCTCGCGGAAATATTCCACACCAAAGCGGGCGAGGCCATAGCCCAGCAGGAATATGCCGACCAGCTTGCCGGGTTCATAGCGTGCCTTGGTTTTCCAGAAGGCGAACCACAGGATGATACCGAGGACCAGCCCCTCCAGCCCTGCTTCGTAAAGCTGGCTGGGGTGGCGTGGCACCGGGCCGCCGGTGGGGAAGATAATCGCCCAGCTAACGTCGGTCGCCTTGCCCCATAATTCGCCGTTCACGAAATTCGCAAGTCGTCCGAAAAACAGACCAAAGGGCGCGCAGCAGGCGATATAATCCATCACGCGCAGCCAGCTCAGCTTTTCCTTCTTCGCCATATAGATGACGGCGACCAATACGCCCAGCGCACCACCGTGGAAGGCCATGCCGCCATTCCACAGCTTGAAAATATCCAGCGGATTGGAGAGTATTTCAGGCTGGTAGAACAGCACATAGGCAAGGCGTCCGCCGATGATGATGCCCAGCGTGGCATAGAAAATCATATCGTCGGCATGACGGCGGGCCATGGGTGCGCCCGGTTCCTTCAGCAGCCGCCGTAAATAGAGATAGCCGAGCAATATCCCCGCCAGATAGGCGAGCGAATACCATTTAATCCCGAAAAAGCCGAGGTTGATGGCAACCGGGTCCAACCCCAGATCTTCAAACCGGGTAAATTGGGTGGCGGCGGTTAGCAGGGTGGTAATCAAGGCATATCCCTCGTGAATTTGCGCCTGCATATCGCAGCTATGTAAGGATGGAAAGCCGCTGCGATGATTTGTTAGGATGTACGGGGGGCTCAATGACCATCAAGGCATTCTGTCAAGCCAGCACGATAATCCGGGTAAAGCGGTTCCCACCCCAACAGGCGCTTTGCCCGGCCATTGGCGACACGGCGATTTTCAGCATAGAAAGCGCGTGCCTGCCGAGATAGCCCGACATCCTCAATGGTCATCAACGGGGGCGCGGTGACCCCCAATAACGCACAGGCGTGGCTGATAACTTCATTCTGGCTGCATGGATGATCGTCAGCGATGTTATAGATGCCCGGCGGCCCTGTGAAGCTGGCAACCACGGCCCCGGCGATGTCATCCACATGGATGCGGCTGAACACCTGCTGTGGCAGATCAATCATATGGACGCGGCCCTCGCGCACTCGCTCAATCGCGCTGCGCCCCGGCCCATATATACCGGGCAGGCGGAAAATGCGCATATCAGGGCGTAAAGCCTGCCAGCCGAGGTCCGCCATGGCGCGGGCGGAGCGGCGGCCTTGGCCAATGGGAGCACTTTCATCTACCCATGCCCCTCCTGTATCGCCATATACGCCAGAGGAGGAGAGATACCCCGCCCATGAGAGAGATGCAGCCGCGATAGCGTCGCCATATTGGGTCAGCACCGGGTCTGTGCCCTCAATATCTGGTGGGACGGAGGAAAGCACATGGCTGGCGCATTGCAGGGCATCCATAACGCCGCGCTGATCCGCAAAGGCGATGGCTTCTTCATCAGCCGCTCTGCGCACTCCTGTGACGCGCCATCCCTGCACCCGCAGGCGTCGGGCGAGGTGGCTGGCGCTATAGCCCATGCCGAAGATGAGGAGATGTGGGGTGGATGAGCAGGATGACATCAACAGACTATAGAGCCTGAGTGTGGGCAAGACGCAAGGCCCCGGCATCATAGACCATGCACACGGCATGGCATGGCATGGCATGGCATGGAGTCTCTCATCCCGCATGGTGGTTGGCTGGTTCTCCTCATGGGGGCGCACCCAATTAACAGCGCCGCACTCTGTAAGGTATCTTCTCTGTCGATGCATTTTTATGGTGTCTGGCGGGCGCTGCGCCTGATCGTGAATGGGGGGGTGATGCATTTTTGCATCGCACCATTAGTTTCATCGCATTGTCATTAAACTGAAATTCAATTGCCTCTCAACTGTCACGGAGCATGTCTAGGTCGCCCCTCGAACCAATTTGAAAAGAGATACCAAGGGGGTATTATGACATTTCTTTCCCGCACATCGCTGCGTGCTGTGGTGCTTCTGGCATCCTGCTCTTTTCCCGCACTGGCCCATGCCGGTGATCTGATCGGCCATGTAACAGACGCCAGCGGCACCCGTGCGCTGAAGGCGGCGCGGGTCGCTGTTCCTGCGTTAAAGCGTGCCGTGACGACAGACCGCGATGGCGGCTATGTGCTGACCGGCCTGCCCGAAGGCACGCATGAGGTAGAAATCAGCTATGTTGGCGGCGAAACCACGCGCCAGACGGTTCAGGTTCCTGCTGATGGCCGCGTAACGGCTGATTTCACCATAACGGCACCGGGCGGTGATGAGATTCTGGTGGTGGGCCTTGTTGCCAATCAGGCCAGCGCCCTTTCCCGTCAGAAGGCAGCCGATGGCGTTTCCAGCGTGCTGACCCGTGACGCTATTGGCCAGTTCCCTGACCAGAATATCGCCGAATCACTGCGCCGTTTGCCGGGCGTTAACATCCTCAACGATCAGGGCGAAGGGCGTTTCGTGTCTGTCCGCGGGCTTGACCCGGATCTGAACAGTACATCGCTGAACGGTGTGCGTCTGCCGTCACCAGAAGGCGATGTGCGCTCGGTTGCGCTGGACGTGATTTCTTCGGATATCATCGAATCCATCGAGGTGAAGAAATCTCTGACGCCGGACATGGATGCCGATACCATCGGCGCATCCATCGAAATTAACACTACCAGCGCCTTTGACCGTAAGAAGGACATGCTCTCCGCCAATATTGAGGGCAGCTATAACGATTATAGCGGTGATGTAATGCCCAAGGGCGGGATTGATTTCTCCACCCGCGTGACCGACAATTTCGGCATTGCCGGGGGCTTTAGTTATTATAAGCGCCGGTTTGAAACGGATAATGTCGAAACATCCGGCTGGACCACCGGCGATAATGATGTCGATTACACCGAAGAAACCGAATATCGTGACTATGACGTAACGCGTAAGCGTATGAGCGGTTCGCTCTCGATGGATTATCGGGCATCCGACACCACAACCTTGTTTGCTCGTGGTGCCTATAGCCAGTTTGACGATCATGAATATCGCCGTCGTACCGTCTTCATCTTTGATGGTGAGCCGTCCTCTGGCACTGACGATACTGCTACCTTCTTGTCGAGCGATGACCGTATCGAAGTGCGCCGCGATATTAAGGACCGCTTTGAAAGCCAGAAAATTCGCACTGTTTCCGTAGGCGGTGATACCGATACCGGTGAATGGAAATTCAACTGGCTCGCGAGCTGGGCGAAATCAACCGAACGGGAAAATTTCTCGGTTGATCCGGCGCGGTTCCGGGCCCGTTACACCAGCGGCGTTGATATGACGATGGATTATAGCGACCGCCGCGTTCCGCTGTATACGATTACGCGGGGTGAAGATCTGGTCAATGACCCGACCAGATATAGCCTCACGCGCCTCGACCTCACGACCCTGTCGGACAGTCAGGACGAAGAATATGCGGTTAAGGCTGATCTGGCCCGCGTATTCGCCATGGATAACGGCACTTTCACGGTACAGGGCGGCGCGAAGGCCCGCTGGCGTGACAAGAGCTTTGACGTCGATGTAACCCGCTATAGCGGCTATAGCAGCACGCTGCGCATGACCAATTTCGTGGGTAAGCAAACCTATCGCTTGCTGGATATGGGGCCGGTTGTTGATAAAACAGCGATGACGGAATTTTACCGTGCCAACAGCGCTAATTTCACCATTGATGAAATCGCGACTGCGTTGGAATCAACACAGGCGGATTATTCGGTAAAGGAAGATATTCTGTCCGGCTATTTACTGGGCCGTTGGGATAGCAGCACGCTGCGCATCATTGGTGGTGTGCGTATGGAGCGCACCTCTAACGAACTGAATGGCAGCATGCTGGTGTTGGATGGTGATGAAATTACCAGCCGCACGCCGGTTACGGTTAAGCGCGACTATACGGACTGGCTCCCCAGCCTGACGCTGCGTTTCTCTCCGCAGGATGACATGGTGTTCCGCCTTGCCGGGTATAAGAGCCTTGTTCGTCCGAAACTGTCGAAAATGGCCCCGCTTTTCTCAGTTAACGAAGATAATGAAGCCAGCTTTGGCAACCCGGACCTCAAGCCTTATGAAGCCTGGAACTTTGATGCCGGATGGGACTATTATTTCTCTGGCAATGGCGCCATTTCCGTGGGCGGTTTCTATAAGAGCATCAAAAACTTCATCGTTGATGTGAATTATCAGGATTACACCCATGAGGGGACGGAATATACCCGTTTCTCTACCTCTGAAAATGGCGGCACGGCAGAGGTTCTTGGTCTGGAAGCTAGCTATTCACAGCTTCTCGATTTCCTGCCCGCACCGCTTGATGGGTTTTTGGTTCAGGCAAATTATACCTATACCTACAGCAAGGGTGAGGTGTTTGACGAGGATATGAACGCCCGCAATATCGCCCTGCCATCCAACAGCCGCAACACGTTCAACCTTGTGCTGGGCTATGAAAAGGGTCCGCTCAGCCTGCGTGCAGCAGGGACCTATCGTGATAAATATCTCGATGAAATGGGCGGCGCGGCAGAGGCAGACCGTTATGTTGATAACCACTTCCAGCTTGATCTGTCGGCTAAGCTGAAGGTTCACAAGAATGTGCGTCTGTTTGCCGAATGGGTGAACGTCAACAATGCCAAATATTTCGCCTATCAGAACTATAAGGGCCGTCAGCGTTTGTTGCAGTTTGAAAAATATGGCCCGACCATTAAATTCGGCGCGAAGGTGAATTTCTGATGCAGATGAAATCCTTATGCCTTATGGTTCTCGCTTTCCTCCCGGCCTGCGCCGGGCAGGGGGGCCAGGTGGCCCCGATCCGCTTGCCTGCGGTTGAGGTGAAGGCAAGCGGCGAAACCCAGCCCGTCGGCACCGTTAATCAGGATGCCGCCGATGATCCGGCAATCTGGCGTAATGCCGCAAACCCTGCGGCTAGTCTGATTGTCGGCACGGATAAAAAGGCAGGCCTTTATGTCTATGGGCTGGATGGGAAAATCCGCAATTTTGTGGGTGCCGGGCAGCTCAACAATGTCGACCTGATTGGTGGGCAGGAAGAGGCGCTGGTTGTCGCCAGCGACCGGACTGACAGGAAAAACAGCAAGCTGACGCTTTTCAGCCTGCGCTTTGATGATGCGAAACTGCGTGAGCTGGGTTCCATCAGCAGCGGTGCGGGGGAGGCTTATGGCCTGTGCCTCCAGCAGCAGGGCAGGAAGGGGCAGCCCGCCGTCCCCGCCACTCTCACCGCTTATGCGGCGATTAAGGATGGTTCGGTACGCGAAGTCATCCTGACGCGTGGGGCTGATGGCCGCTATGCAGGGCGGATCAACCGGAGCTGGAAATTGCCGACGCAGATTGAAGGCTGCGTGACATCCGGACGCAATGGTGACCTCTTTGTCGGCGAAGAAAATGTCGGCATCTGGCGCATTCGCACCAGTCAGGCCGATGCGCAGCCCGAAAAATTCGCGTCCGTGGGTGAGGCGGGCGGCCTTGTCGCGGATGTGGAGGGGCTGGCTTATGCGATGAATGATAATGGTCGTGATTATCTCATCGCCTCCAGCCAGGGCGACAGCGCTTATGCCGTTTATGATGTCGATAGCGGCGCGTTACTGGGGCGGTTCCGTATTTCTGATGGCACGGTTGATGGTGTCAGTGAAACTGATGGCATTGAACTGGCTCTGGGGGATTTCGGGCCGGAGTATCCCGCCGGTCTGTTCATCGCGCAGGATGGTAATAATCCCGGCGGTGCGCAGAATTTCAAACTGGTAGACTGGCGCGTGGTGTTGCAGGCGCTCAACCTGCCGCAGCGCTGATAAAATCAACGAATGCACTCGCCTTGCCCTGATTGGGGCAGGGCGGGCCAATCGGGATAATAGATGGAGGAAAAATGCTTTTCTCCTTCCACTTGCGCGCCACTCTTCCTATACACGCCGGATGAGTGAAGAAGCGCAGAACGAAACCCCGAATAACAATGAATATGGCGCCGACAGCATCAAGGTGCTGAAGGGGCTGGATGCCGTGCGGAAACGGCCCGGTATGTATATTGGTGATACCGACGATGGATCGGGCCTCCACCATATGGTGTTCGAGGTCAGCGATAACGCGATTGACGAGGCACTGGCCGGTCATTGCGATCGTATCCTTATCCAGCTCAACGCCGATGGCTCCGTTTCCGTCGAAGATAATGGTCGCGGCATCCCGACTGGCATCCATAAGGAAGAAGGCGTTTCTGCCGCCGAAGTCATCATGACGCAGCTTCATGCTGGCGGTAAGTTCGAAAACACCTCTGACGACAATGCCTATAAGGTGTCGGGTGGCCTGCACGGCGTGGGTGTGTCGGTGGTGAATGCGCTCAGTGAATTTCTCGATCTCACGATCTGGCGTGATGGCAAGGAGCATTTCCTGCGTTTCCGTCATGGCGATGCAGAGGCCCCTCTGAAGGTGGTGGGTGATGCGCCTGTGCTGGAAAATGGCGAGCCTAAGAAGGGCACGCGCGTTACCTTTTTGCCCAGCCCGGCGACCTTCAAGATCACAGAATTTGACTTTGACAAGCTGGAACATCGCTACCGCGAACTGGCCTTTTTGAACAGCGGCGTGCGCCTGTTCCTGATGGATGCCCGGTCAGAGGATAAGAAGCAGGTTGAGCTGTTCTACGAAGGCGGCATTGCGGCGTTCGTTAGCTGGCTGGATCGAAACAAGACAGCGCTTATTCCAGCGCCGATTGCCATTACCGGCCATCGTGATGACATTGGCATTGATGTCGCGCTGGAATGGAATGACAGCTATTATGAGAATGTCCTCTGTTTCACCAATAATATTCCGCAGCGCGATGGCGGCACCCATTTGGCGGCCTTTCGTGCGGCGCTTACCCGCACACTCAACAGTTATGCCGAGAAATCGGGCCTATTGAAGAAAGAGAAGGTCAGCCTGACCGGCGAAGATATGCGCGAAGGGCTGACGGCAATTGTATCGGTAAAGCTGCCTGATCCCAAGTTCAGCAGCCAGACCAAGGATAAGCTGGTGTCGTCAGAGGTGCGCCAGCCATTGGAAAGCCTGATGGCCGATAAAATGGCGGAATGGCTGGAAGAAAACCCAGCCAACGCCAAGATTATCGTCCAGAAGATCATCGACGCTGCCGCCGCGCGCGAGGCCGCAAAGCGCGCCCGTGAACTGACCCGCCGTAAGGGCGTGATGGATATTGCGTCTCTGCCCGGTAAGCTGGCGGATTGTCAGGAACGTGACCCGGCGAAATCTGAACTATTTCTGGTCGAAGGGGATTCGGCTGGTGGTTCAGCTAAGCAGGGGCGTGATCGTAAGTTTCAGGCTATTCTACCCTTGCGCGGTAAAATCCTGAACGTTGAGCGCGCTCGTTTTGACCGTATGCTCTCCAGCCGCGAAATCGGTACCCTCATTCAGGCGATGGGGACGGGCATTCGCGACGACTTCACGCTGGAAAAGCTGCGCTATCACAAGATCGTCATCATGACCGACGCTGACGTCGATGGCGCGCATATTCGTACACTTCTCCTCACCTTCTTCTATCGTCAGATGCCGCAGATTATTGAGGCAGGTCATCTCTATATCGCGCAGCCGCCGCTCTATAAGGCAACGCGTGGGCGCTCTGAGGTTTACCTCAAAGACGATGCCGCGATGGAGCAATATCTTGTCGATAATGGCGTCGATATGATGGCGCTGGAAACACCTGATGGGGTCCGCAGTGGTGCGGATTTGCGGGGTCTTATCGACCATGCCCGCCGGGTACAGACGATCATGGGCTATGTGCCGCGTCGGTACGACCCACGCATGATTGAGGCGCTTGCCCTCAATAGTGCGCTCAATGTCGAATTGTCGGACGAAGAACGGGCGCAGCATCTCGCTGAGACGGTGCGTTGGATTGATAGCCATGATGCAGAGGGCAACTGGTCTGCGCAAATGAGCGAGGAAGGCGGTTTCCACTTCCAGCGGCACTGGCGCGGCGTCACCGATCATATGGTGATCGAAGGTTCGTTTATCGGTAGCGCTGAGGCCCGCAAATTGCACAGCATCATGGCTGAACATGCTGCTGATTATCGCAAGGCCGGACGTCTGGTTCCGCTGAAGGCTGTCGCGGCTGCGGCAGAAAGCGAAGATGGGGATGAGGGTGCATCCAGCACCACCACCCGTAATGTGACGGTTGTTTCACGGCCTAGTGAACTGCTTGAGGCGATTCTTGCTGCGGGTCGTAAGGGCCTCGCCATTCAGCGCTATAAAGGGCTGGGCGAAATGAACGCGGAACAGCTCTGGGAAACTACGCTGGACCCCAATGCTCGTTCCATGTTGCGGGTTGAGATTGAACAGGCCGATATTGCGGATGAAATCTTTGCCCGGTTAATGGGCGATGTGGTGGAGCCACGGCGTGAGTTCATTCAGGATAATGCACTGAACGTCGCCAATCTGGATATATGATAGGGCGTCTGGCCCCGAAAACGGGCTGGGCAGTTCATTCTTCAAGCAGATAAAGGCCTGCCTCATTACATGTGAGGCAGGCCTTTGTTTTGCGTTGTTAGGGGGGGAGGAATTTCTGATGATGGGACGGCTTACCTATGGGTCAGATCGCCCTTCCAACCGAAGGCAGTCCGCACCCATCACCAGTTTCAGTAAAGGGGAACACAAGAGGGGAAGGTCCGCCCTATACTGATTTTTCCGTAGCTTTTATCGCTGCACATTCTCTGCATTATTTAATATTGAATATCAATAGCAAATTTATGGCGTGGAAATAAAAGCATTAGCGGGGATGAATAGCGTACGTCCCATCTCATACATTCCGCATTTTGCAGGCGTATTTGGGGACTGATTTCAATAAAA
The DNA here is from genome assembly GCA_009360885.1 of Sphingobium sp. Lineage (GTDB taxonomy): Bacteria > Pseudomonadota > Alphaproteobacteria > Sphingomonadales > Sphingomonadaceae > Sphingobium. The sequence continues at coordinate 29,195 of SPEL01000001.1, forward strand.
AAGCGATTGATGGGCTGTTAAGAAATGTGGTTCAGCCCCATTTTAGGCGGCTTTCACGCCCTCTGAGGCCTCTTTCTCCGCCTCCAGCTCGGCGGCTTTGGCCTCCACCAGCTTCACAATATGGTCCACCATATCGGCGTCCTGCACATGATGGTCAGTAACGCCCGAGAGATAGACCATATGCTTGCCATTGCCGCCGCCGGTAAGGCCAATATGGGTTTCTCGCGCCTCTCCGGGGCCGTTTACGACACAGCCCAGCACCGACAATGATAAAGGCGTGCGAATATGCTGGAGCCGCTCTTCCAGTAATTGCACAGTTTTGACCACGTCAAAGCCCTGCCGCGCGCAACTGGGGCAGGAAACCACCCGCACGCCACGCGTACGCAGGCCCAGCGTTTTCAGCATTTCATAGCCGACGCGCACTTCTTCTTCCGGTTCGGCGGACAATGAAACTCGGATGGTGTCGCCGATACCGGCCCACAGCAAATTGCCCATGCCGATGGCGCTTTTGACTGTGCCACCGCGCAGACCGCCCGCCTCGGTAATGCCCAGATGCAACGGACAGTCCACCGCTTCGGCCAGCCCCATATAAGCGGCCACCGCAAGGAAAACGTCGCTGGCCTTCACCGCGACTTTATATTCGTGGAAGTCCTGATCCTGCAGCAGCTTGATATGATCTAGCGCGCTTTCAATCAGTGCCTCAGGGCAAGGCTCACCATATTTTTCCAGCAGGTCCTTTTCCAGCGACCCGGCATTAACGCCAATGCGGATGGAACAGCCATTGGATTTCGCCGCGTCGACAACCTCTTTCACGCGGGCTGCGCTGCCAATATTGCCGGGGTTAATGCGCAAACAGGCTGCCCCTGCATCCGCTGCCTCCAGCGCGCGCTTATAATGGAAATGAATGTCCGCGATGATCGGAATATTGGATGCGCGGACGATCTGCTTCAGCGCGGTGGTTGATTCCACATCAGGGCAGGACACACGAATAAGATCTGCGCCAGCCTCTTCGCAGCGGCGAATTTGATCGATCGTCCCCTGTATGTCTGTGGTCAGCGTGTTGGTCATCGTCTGCACGGTAATGGGGGCATCGCCGCCCACCGGCACATTGCCCACCATGATCTGGCGGCAGTGGCGGCGGGCAATATCGCGCCAGGGTCGCAGGCCGGGATTATGGTCAGACATGATGAACTAAGGCTCCGTATGAATCGCCTGCCCTATAGCGCGTTTAGCAAGAGGTTAGAAGGGGAAGGGGACGAATGGGTACATAACATTATATCTGGCGTGATGAAGAAGATTGGCCTAGCTGTCTTTTGTTACGAGATAGAACAAATCAAAAGGGGATATGATGGCAAGAGCAGAAAGCTGGCGGCTGGACCCGGCCAGTTATCCGGTATCCATGATTATAGCGCCGCGCTTTGGTGATCTCGACCCGCTAGGCCATATCAATAATGTGGCGATGGCGAGCATATTTGAAACCGCTCGGGTGCATTTCCACCATTTGCTGGGGCGTCATCCGGCGGATCAGGGGGTGCGCTGGCTGGTTGCAGCGGTAGACCTTAAATATGTCGAGGAAGCCCATTTTCCCTATGATGTCGTGGTGCGCAGTGGCATCGGGCATATCGGTAACAGTAGCTGGACCTTGTTTTCGGCCGCGTTTCAAAAGGACGAATGTGTCGCCACTTGTGATACGGTGATGGTCATGAAGGGGCCAAAGGGCAAGCGTATCATTGATGATGATATTCGCGCCGTGATGGAGGCCAATGCGGCCTGTCGATCATAATAACGGTGCTGAAAAAGCGGGGGGATGGCTCCCCCGCTGATTGCCTTTATTTATTCTTATCTTCCGCCTTGTGATAGAGGATTTCATTGCGCACCCGGATGACGGCGGAACTGATGCGTGTTTCCACGATGAAGGTCATGAACCCGGTTGCCATCGCGACCATTGCGCCGATGAACAACAGGGCGATGGTGGTATCCAGCCGGTTTTCAAACATCTGATTGGCGAATAATAATATCACGACGAGACAGATCAGACAGGCGCCAATAACGCCCTGCAATATCGCGAAATTGACGATATTAATGCGCCGGTCCAGCGTGCGGATTTCATGAACATAGCGGTCGTGGTCCGCGCCATAGGTGCGGGTGATGAGGTCCTCCACCACCCGTGTCCTGTCGATGATCCGGGCAAGGCGGCTGGCGCATAGATTGAGAAATGCGCCAACACCTGCCAACAGAAAAACCGGCGCCGTTGCCAGTCTGATTGTATCCGCCACATGAGAGATGCCGGGCAAGTCGGATGGTGACAACGGCATAGCTGGCTTATCCTCCGATCACTTTATTGTCAGATGCGGTGTTGACGCCTTTGCTTTGCAGGAAGCGCTTCACATTGCGGGCCGCCTGACGCAGGCGTTGTTCATTTTCCACCATGGCAATACGGACATAGCCTTCGCCATCTTCGCCATAGCCAACGCCAGCGGCCACCGCGACCTTAGCCTCTGTTAGCAATTGCTTGGAGAATTCAAGGCTGCCCATATGTTTCAGAGCAGGGGGTAATGGTGCCCAGCAGAACATAGATGCCTTTGCCGCAGGGATTTCCCACCCTGCGCGCCCAAAGCTTTCGACCAGAACATCGCGGCGCTTATGGTAAAGCTGGCGGTTCTTTTCGACAATATCCTGCGGACCGTTGAGGGCGGCGCAGGCGGCGGCCTGAATGGGGGTGAACGCGCCATAATCGAGATAGCTTTTGACGCGGGCAAGGGCGGCAATCAGCTTTTTATTGCCAACGGCAAAGCCCATGCGCCATCCAGCCATCGAATAGGTTTTGGAGAGGGATGTGAACTCAATCGCCACATCCTTCGCACCCGGCACCTGAAGGATGGAGGGGGTCGGGTTGCCGTCAAAATAAAGCTCGGAGTAAGCAAGGTCAGAGATAATCCAGACCTTGTTTTCGCGCGCCCATGCGACCAGCCTTTCGTAAAAGGCGAGGTCCACCGTCTCCGCCGTTGGGTTGGATGGATAATTGACGATCAATATGCTGGGCCGCGGCACGGTGAACGCCATGGCGCGTTCCAGCGATTCGAAATAATGTTCATCAGGCGTGGTCGGCACGGAACGGATGGTCGCCCCTGCAATGATGAAGCCGAAAGTGTGAATGGGATAGCTGGGGTTTGGGGCCAGCACCACATCGCCGGGGCCGGTGATCGCGGTGGCGAGGCTGGAGAGACCCTCTTTGGACCCCATGGTGACGACAACCTCTGTTTCCGGGTCGAGATCTACCCCGAAACGACGGCCATAATAATTGGCCTGTGCGCGGCGCAGGCCCGGTATCCCCTTGGACTGGGAATATCCATGGGCATCAGGCTTTTGCGCCACTTCGCACAGTTTCTCAATCACATGGGCGGGGGGCGGCAAATCAGGATTGCCCATGCCAAGGTCAATAATGTCCTCGCCCGCCGCTCGCGCCGCAGCCCGCATCGCATTCACTTCAGCGATTACATAAGGGGGCAGACGCTTTATGCGGTAAAACTCTTCGGACATTATAGTTGCTTTCCTCAGTTAATGCGCCGGAACCATGAAAACACAGAATTGCGAATTGGCCCGACGCAATCCCCGTTATATACTCTGATTCGTTCTATTGCCTAGTGTGGTGGATTTGAAATATGCCTTATTATAAGGGCTAGATGGGGTGCATATTCCAAATCCATAAACCGCACTAGAATCATAGAGTTACTAGTGACCCTGATGAATCTGAAGCTCGTTTAAAGCCTGCCCGATAGTGAGACGAACTTCAGATTTGGGTCACTAGTTGGTTGCCCTGCCTTTTGTGGTGAAATTTCGGGTTGACCGGCAACAGGGTGGGGACAGGCAAATTATAAGGGAAGGGAGCGGCCACTTATGTCTGATGCTGTGTCGGAGCCTACGAAGGAGCAGGATGCAACGAATGGCGGCATTCTTCCTGATATATCTGCTTTTTCGGGTCTGTTTCAGCCTACGCTCAGCCAGATGCAGCTATGGACCCGCTCCATTGGTCAGGCGCAGCAATTGTTGCTGGAACATGCCGCAGGGTTGATGAACCGCGTGGATAATGGGGCAACGGTTCTTGCCCCCCGGACGGAGCCTTTGTTCCGCCCAGATGGTCTGGCGCAGGCGCAGGCGGATTTTGCGAAAGAAGCGGTCGCTCTGTGGCAGCGTTTCCTCGATAGTCATATTGGGGATCAGGCGTTGGAGGGAGCGGCTCCGGCAACCAGTATGGCACCGCCCTCCGATAGCCCGGCAGCGCGCAAGGACCGGCGCTTCGCAGACCCAAAATGGACCGAACATCCCTTTTACGACATGATCCGGCAGAGTTATTTGCTGGCGTCGGATTATCTGTTGCGTCTGTCGGATAGTGTGGATGGTATTGATCCCCGACAGAAAGAACAAATGCGCTTTGCAACGCAGGGGCTGGTGGATGCTTTGTCTCCGGCTAATTTCCCGCTGACCAACCCGGTTGTGCTTCAGAAAACCATCGAAACCGGCGGAGAGAATCTGGTACGCGGCCTGCGCCACATGCTGGATGATATGGAGCGGGGCCAGCTTACTCAGGCGGATGGCGCGGCCTTTGAAGTGGGCGTTAACATCGCGGTGACGCCCGGCAAGGTCATTAAGGAAACGCCGCTCTATCAGCTAATCCATTATGCACCGACGACCGATAAGGTGCTGGAAACGCCGCTGGTCATTTTTCCGCCATGGATCAACCGCTTTTATATTCTCGACCTGTCGGCAGAGAAAAGCTTCGTCAAATGGGCGGTCGATCAGGGGATCAGTGTATTCATCGTCAGTTGGAAATCAGCCGATGCCAGCATGAAGGATGTGGACTGGGATGATTATATCATCCGTGGCCAGATTGATGCGATTGATACGGTGCGGTCACTCCTCAAGGTAGAGAGCGTCCACACCATTGGCTATTGTGTTGCGGGGACGACACTCGCCGCAACGCTGGCGTATCTGGCGGCGCGGGGGGAGGCGGCAAAAGTCGCCAGCGCCACCTTCTTCACCACACAGGTGGATTTCAGCGAGGCGGGGGACATTATGCTGTTCATTGATGATGAACAGCTAAAGCTGGTGGAGCAGCTTTCGGCTCCCGGTTATCTGGACGGGCGCTATATGGCTGCGACCTTCAACCTGTTGCGTGGGCAGGATTTGATATGGAACTATGTGGTCAATAATTACCTGCTTGGGCAGGATTATGCACCCTTTGACCTGCTTTACTGGAATGGCGACACCACTAACCTGCCTGCCAGATGGCATAAAAATTATCTGACGGATTTTTACCGTGACAATAAGCTGGCGTTGCCCGGTGGCATCAGCATAGCGGGCGTTCCGATTGACCTGCATAAAATCACTACACCCAGCTATGTGCAGGCCGGGCGAGAGGACCATATCGCCCCGCCGGGCAGTGTTTGGAAAATGACTGGCTATCTTGCCGGGCCGACCCGATTCGTGCTGGCGGGTTCCGGTCATATTGCTGGGGTGGTCAATCCGCCCGCCAAGAATAAATATCAATATTGGACCAATGATGGACCAGTTTCTTCTTTGGCGGAATTTGTTGAAGGGGCAAAAGAAACAGCAGGAAGCTGGTGGCCGGATTGGGCTGCATGGCTGCGGGCGCAGGCACCAAAGGAAATCGTGGTGAAAGGCGCTCGCATTCCCGGAAAAGGCAAGCTGAAGCCATTGGAGCCAGCACCGGGGAGCTATGTAAAAAGCGGGAAAATCAGTCCGGCCAATCCGTGATATTTTGCCGTCTTTGGCGATGATATGGGGGCTATTGAATTTATATTGCGGAGCACAATAAGGCTTGCATCTGGGTAGAATATTAGTTATTGTGCATCGCAGCAAATGGAGGAGGTCGTCATGGCTGGCACCGGTAATGTGACTGGACGAGCTGCTAAAACTGGCGCCGGGAAAACCCCCGCCCGGAAAAGCGCTACGTCTCCCAAAACAGTAGTACCCGCAAAAACTATTGGCCGTCCGGCAGTGACTAATAAGGTCGATGCTCCGGCGGAAAAATTGGAAAATCAGCAGATGAGGCCGGTTACTGAATTGCCAGTTCCTGAATTGACTGCCGCTGACATCGCTGCCTCGCAGGAAAAAACAAAAAAGCCCGTCGCACCTAAAAAGGTCGCGCCTGTCAAAGCTGCGCCCAAACCGGTCGTAGCCAAAACAGTCGTGCCAAAGCCTGTCGCACCTAAAAGTGCAACACCCACCAGCACCCCTATTGCGCCCCGGCCCGCGCCTTTCGCGGAACCGATCGAACAGAAAGGAAAACAAGCCGTGTCCGACGTTCTCGAAACCACTAAAAAAGTTGCTGAAGACGCCAAAGAACGCCTCCAGAGCGCCTTTGCCGACGCCAGTGAAAAAGCCAAGAGCGGCATGGAAAAGTCCACCAAGGCTTTTGAAGAACTCAGCACCATTGCCAAGGGCAATGTAGAAGCCCTCGTCGAATCGAGCCGCATCGCTACCAAGGGCCTTGAAAATCTTGGTCAGGAAGCTGCTGAATATGGCCGTGCCAATTTTGAAAAAGCATCCGCTGCGATGAAGAGCCTGAGCGCTGCCCGCAGCCCGGCTGAATTTTTCCAAATTCAGAGCGAACTTTTCTCCAGCAGCTTTGATACCTTTGCCAAGGAAAGCGCAAAGGCCAGCGAAAACCTGCTGAAACTGGCCGGTGATATTGCTCAGCCGATCAGCACGCGCGTCTCTGTTGTTACTGACAAGGTGAAGAGCAAGCTGTCTGCTTAATTCACCTGATTTTTTGCTGCGACATGTAAAGGTCGGCAAAATGAATATAGAACAGGCCCCTCTGCTCTTTTTGGGCAGGGGGGCTTAATTCTATGGGATGAGAATTTATAGGCATGGAATCAGGGTTAAGACGCATGACACCCCTTGCCCAAAATCATGACAGTCGCCATATTCGCAATATGCAATTCATGAGTTCAGCCCACGGCTCTGTCCGGCCCGTTCTTGCGGGTGAAGATCATAACGACGATGATGGTGGTGCGTCGGGCCCCAATGTCGGAGTCGCCACCCGCACCCGTGCGCAGACGCGTCGCCCGTCACTCTACAAAGTGCTAATGCTCAACGATGATTATACGCCGATGGAATTTGTTGTGCATGTGCTGCAACGATTCTTCCGCATGGACATGGAGGAAGCGACGCGGGTGATGTTGCAGGTGCATCAGCGCGGTGTCGGGGTGTGCGGTATTTTCAGCTATGAGGTCGCGGAAACCAAGGTCAATCAGGTGATGGACTTTGCCCGGCAGAATCAGCACCCGCTGCAATGCACGCTGGAAAAGGCGTGATCTAAGGGCGTTTAGTAACTAGGGTCATGACCCTAACAGCTATCTTCTAATCTTTCATGCGGCTTGCCCTGATATATGGCTGGACGACGCAGCTATGCCATTTCTTTTGGTCGCAGTCCGCCGTGCACCGGTTCGGGGCATCGTCATTTTATAACGGATAGTTATTTCTGGCACTTGGCGAAGCCCATGGCCTGCGTTATGACCGGGCGCATGATGACCCGCTCCTTTCGGTCCCTTGGCCTTGCCATGGGCGCACTTACCGCTCTTGCTACTTTGTCTGCCTGTGCAGGTGGGGCAAAGAATAAGGCTGACACCCAATATGTAGCGCGGGATGTCTCAACCCTGTATACCACCGCTAAATATCGGCTGGATCAGGGGCAGTATAAGCTGGCGGCCGCTTTGTTTGACGAAGTGGAACGCCAGCATCCTTATTCGCCATGGGCACGCCGGGCGCAGCTGATGAGTGCATTCAGCTATTATATGAATAAGGATTATAACGAATCCATTTCCGCGTCGCAGCGCTTTTTGTCTATTCACCCCGGCAACAAAGATGCGCCTTATGCTTTTTATCTGATCGCCATCAGCTATTATGAGCAGATCGCCGATGTGTCGCGTGACCAGAAAATCACGCAGCAGGCAAAGGATGCTCTGGGTGAGCTGATCCGCCGTTTCCCCGAATCCCGCTATGCGGCTGATGCGCGCCTGAAAATCGATCTTGTGAATGACCATCTGGCCGGCAAGGACATGGAAATTGGCCGCTTCTACCAGCGTCGTGGCCAGTGGATAGCCGCGACCGTGCGGTTCCGTAATGTCATCGAAAATTACCAGACGACCACCCACACGCCAGAGGCACTGGAGCGTCTGGTAGAAAGCTATCTGGCGCTGGGCGTTCCGGAAGAAGCGAAGAAGGCCGCTGCGGTGCTTGGCGCGAATTATCCCGGCTCTAAATGGTATGAGCATGCCTATAAGCTGATCCGGGATCATGCGGCTGGCGCATAAGAGGAGTTTAAGGGGGCGGCGGAGTTGCATTCTCCGCCCTTGTCATCCTGTCATTGGGGGTGAATGATCGGCCTATGCTGATTTCCCTTTCCATCCGAAATATTGTGCTGATTGAGGCGCTGGATCTCGATTTTGTACCCGGCCTTGGTGTGCTGACCGGGGAAACGGGGGCAGGAAAATCCATATTGCTCGATTCGCTGGGGCTTGCGCTGGGGATGCGCGCCGATAGTGGCCTTGTGCGAAGCGGTGAAACGCAGGCGAGTGTCACTGCGAGCTTTGATCCGGGTGATGCCGGGCCGCGCCTTATCGCCATGGCGGAGGAAAGCGGGCTGATGCTGGAACCGGGCGAGCCGATCATCATTCGCCGCACCTTAAAGGCCGATGGTGGCAGCCGGGCCTTTATCAACGATCAGCCCTGTTCTGCGGCGTTGCTCCGCGAAATCGGTGGGGCTCTGGTCGAAATTCATGGCCAGCATGATGATCGCGGCCTGCTCAATCCATCGGGCCATCGTGCTTTGCTGGATAGCTTTGCGCGGGGCGATAGTGGCGCTGTCACTCAGGCCTATGATAGCTGGCGCAAGGCCATGCAGGCATTGGAAACCGCCCGCGAAGAAGTGGCCCATGCTGAACGGGACCGCGACTATCTCACCCATGTCGTTGCGGAACTTACGGCTTTTGCGCCGGAACCGGGTGAGGAGGCAAGCCTCGCCGAGGAGCGCGCCACCATGCAAAAGGGCGCGAAACTGGGGGATGACCTGACGACCGTCAATGGTCTGCTCGGTGGGTCGGACGGGGCGCTGGCACAGCTTCGGCAGGCGGCGCGCTGGCTCGACAGGATTGCGCCAGACCATGGGCATCTGGCCGAGGCGCTGACTGCTGTTGACCGCGCCGTTATAGAGGCCAGCGAGGCCGAAGATGCGCTGGAACGCGCCGCTGAAGCCCTGTCTTATGACCCGGCGCGGCTGGAACTGGTAGAAAGCCGCCTGTTTGATCTGCGCGCCCTTGCGCGAAAGCATCAGGTGCAGGCGGATGATCTCGCGGCGTTGACGGAGGATCTTGCGGCACGTCTTTCCCGGATAGAGGCAGGGGCCGAGGGGCTGGCGGGGCTAGAAAAGGCGGCGATGCAGGCGCGCGCAGCCTATGAAGGCGTGGCCGCTGCCCTGTCGAAACATCGGGCAGAGGCTGCTACCCGGCTGGATACTGCGATCGCGGCGGAATTCGCACCGTTAAAGCTGGATGCGGCGCGTTTTCGTACAGTGGTGGAAACGCTGCCCGAAACGCAATGGGGGCCGCATGGCATGGACCGGGTGGAGTTCACCATCTCCACCAACCCCGGCGCGCCCTTTGCGCCGCTGATGAAGATTGCATCGGGCGGCGAACTTTCCCGCTTCATCCTCGCGCTGAAGGTCGCGCTGGCGGAGCAGGGTGCGGTCGGTACGATGATTTTTGATGAAATTGACCGTGGCGTTGGCGGCGCGGTGGCGGATGCCATTGGTGAGCGCCTCTCTCGCCTCTCGCAAAGCACGCAGCTTCTGGTGGTGACGCACAGCCCGCAGGTTGCGGCGCGGGGTGCGGCGCATATGCTGATTGCGAAATCCTCTGATGGTCCAATAGGGCAACAGGTTACGCGGACCGATGTAAAATCCCTGAGTGATGCTGGACGGCGCGAGGAAATTGCGCGCATGTTATCGGGCGCGGATATCACGGCTGAGGCGCGGGCGCAGGCGGACCGGCTGCTGGAGCGCGTTTGAGTGATGTAGCAAAGCGGGCTTTCCTTAGCCTCCTTATGCCGGGCTGTCCTGGGGCCTGACCCTAATATGCCGGAACAATGCTTGTCGGCGCGTATTTTAAACCGCTAAAGGCGCATGAGATTACGGATTTTCGCGCTCTTATGGACCATATGGATGACTGATCTTTTTGAAACAAGCGGCACGCCTTTAACCGGGGTGGGTGCCGGTAATCAAATGTCGCAGGCGAATGCTGCCCATCCATTAAGTGAGGCGGATGCTGCCAATCGTCTGATGCGTCTGGCGAAGCAAATCGCCCATCATAACATATTGTATCACGCCAAGGACGCGCCAGAAATCAGCGATGCGGAATTTGATGCACTGGTGCGGGAGAATAATGAATTAGAGGCTGCCTTTCCGAATCTGGTTCGTTCCGATAGCCCCAATCGGCAGGTCGGTGCGTCTGTTGAAGGCTCTGCGCTGGCGAAGATCACCCATGAAAAGCGGATGATGAGCCTCGATAACGGTTTTTCTGATGGTGACGTGCAGGACTTTATCGCCCGTGTTCGGCGGTATCTGGCGCTGCGTGATGGCGAAGTGCTGGCGATGACGGCGGAGGATAAGATTGACGGGCTTTCCCTCTCTATCCGCTATGAAAATCGCCTGCTGGTACGTGCTGCCACGCGGGGGGACGGGCAGGTGGGCGAGGATGTGACCGCCAATGTCCGCACCATATCCGATATTCCGCAGCAGCTCCCTGCTGATGCGCCCGATATTTTTGAAGTGCGCGGTGAGGTCTATATGGCCAAGGCGGATTTCTCGGCCCTCAATGCGCGCCTGATGGAGGAAGCCCGCACCGCTGCTGAGCAACGTGGCGCGGAATTTGACGAAGGCAGCGTGCGCCAGTTTGCCAATCCGCGCAATGCGGCGGCGGGATCGTTGCGGCAGAAGGATGCAAGCGTCACCGCATCGCGCTCGCTGCGGTTCTTGGCCCATGGCTGGGGCGTGGTGAGCGCCTTGCCCGGTGATACCCAAACGGATGTGATGCAGGCAATTGCCCGCTGGGGCTTCCCCTTATCTGCGCAGTTCATAAAGCTAGAGGGCGTTGAGGCGTTGCTCTCCCATTATCGCGAGATTGAGCGTCGCCGCGCCGACCTTCCTTATGATATTGATGGGGTGGTTTATAAAGTGGATCGGCTCGATTGGCAGGAGCGTCTGGGCTTCGTCGCCAAGGCTCCGCGCTGGGCCATTGCGCATAAATTTCCGGCGGAACAGGCGCAAACTACGCTGGAGGCGATCGACATACAGGTGGGCCGCACGGGTAAGCTTACGCCTGTGGGAAGGTTGACGCCGGTGACGGTGGGCGGCGTGGTGGTGTCTAATGTGACGCTTCATAATGCCGACGAGATTGCCCGCCTTGGCGTGCGCGCAGGCGACCGCGTGGTGGTGCAGCGCGCGGGCGATGTGATTCCACAGGTGGTCGAAAATCTGACACGGGATGAGGAACGCCCGGTCTATGCCTTTCCCGACCATTGCCCGGTCTGCGGGTCAGAGGCGGTGCGCGAAGAAGGCGAGGTGGATTTTCGCTGCGTGGCGCGGCTCACTTGCCCGGCGCAGCTTATGGAAGGCCTCAGGCATTTTGTGTCCCGCGGCGCGCTCGATATTGAGGGGCTGGGCGAGAAAAGCATCCATGAATTTTTTGAACTGGGCTGGCTGGATAAAGGGCCAGGCGATATTTTTCGGCTGAAGGATCATCGCGCTGATTTACTGGGGCGTGAGGGCTGGAAGGACAAATCGGTTGATAATCTCTTCGCCGCGATAGAGGCGAAGCGTGCGCCGGACGCTGCGAAGCTGCTGTTCGGTCTGGGCATTCGCCATATTGGCGCGGTGACGGCGCGGGATTTGATGAAACGCCTGCGGGATATCAGCGGGGTACGCGTCCTTGCCGATGAACTCATTGCCTTGCGCGCCGGGGTGGAACGCGGTGCGGATGAGGATGAAGCGAAGCATCAGAAACGCGTTGATGCGGCATTGGCGGACCATATCGGCATCGAAAATATCGGTGCGGCGGTTGGCCATGCGCTCGCGGATTTCTTTCATGAGGATCATAACCGCGCTGTGTGGGACGATCTGTTGGAGCAGGTTTCTCCGCCGCCTTATGTGGTTGAAACGCTAGAAAGCCCGGTTTCAGGCCAGACCATCGTGTTCACTGGCAAGCTGGAAACGATGAGCCGGGACGAAGCCAAGGCGCAGGCGGAGCGTCTGGGCGCACGGGCAGCAGGCACCGTGAGCAAGGCAACCAATCTGGTCGTTGCTGGTCCGGGGGCGGGCAGCAAAGCGAAGAAGGCCATTGAGCTGGGCATCCGCGTCATTGATGAGGCGGAGTGGGCCGAAATTGTGAAGGCAGCGGGTTAGGGGCAGGACCCTAAGATAAGCCGATATTCAATCCGGGCGCAGTGTCCATAAATTTAGTGGGCGCGATCTGTGTTAAATTGGTCCGCTCCATGCAGCGGGGGGCACGCTAATCATGGTTTTTCCGTGACCATAGGTGTAATGGCGGGCTGAATAGTACCGCACCGGAGTCGCCGGAAATGACCATGATTGGGGCTATTGCCCTCCTTTTCACCTGTCAGCTCCTGGGTGAAATCATCCACCGCCTTGCCGGACTGCCCTTGCCGGGGTCGGTTATCGGCATGGTGTTGCTCATCTGCTGGCTGGGGCTGGTTCGTAAGGAGCGCCCGACGCTGGAGGCGGTGACGGGCTGGCTGACCGCGCATCTTTCCATCATGTTTGTGCCATCGGCGGTGGGATTGATCGAGGAAGGCCCGGTTTTATCGCAATATGGCATCGGCCTTGCCGTTGCGACAATCATTTCTACGCTGCTGACGATGGTGGTAGGGGCGCTGGTGTTCCGCTGGGCGCTGCGTTGGGTGAAGCAGGATGATGATGCGGGTAATGAGGAGACCGAAAGAGAGGGGATGGGCGCATGAACGACCTGCTTTCCACCCAGATATTTTGGCTCGCCATCACCTTTGTGGTTTTTGAAGGAGCGGACCGGCTTTCCGTGCGTAGCGGGCGGCATCCGCTTTGCCACCCGGTCTTGCTTGCCGCGCCGGTGTTGATTGCTGCATTATTACTGACTGGCACGAGCTATAAGACATATACCGACGCAACGCAGGTTCTGGGCTTTTTGCTGGGGCCGGCGGTTGTTGGGCTGGCGGTGCCTATTTGGCGGCAAAGGGCGCTTATTTGCCGCCTTGCAGTGCCGATTGCGCTGGCTCTGGGGGCGGGCGCGTTAACGGCTATCATCAGTGCGGTGGGCATAATGGCGCTATTTGGCGCGCCGTCAGAAGTTTTGGCCTCCATTGCGCCGCGTGCTACCACTACCCCGGTGGCGATGGAGGTCGCCTCGCAACTGGGCGGTGTTCCGGCATTGGCTGCGGTGATTGTGTTACTCGCGGGTGTGGTCGGGGCGATGACTGCCACGCCTTTGTTCAACGCAATGAAGATCAGCGATTATCGCGCACGTGGCTTTGCCCTTGGCGTGTCGGCCCATGGCTTTGGCGCGGCGCGGGCGTTTCAGGTGGATGCGACCGCAGGCGCCTTTGCCAGCCTTGGCATGGCGCTCAACGCCGTGGTGACGGCGGCATTGTTATCGGTGATGGCGGTGCTGCTCTGAGGGGAAGAATTAGCTGCCCGGTGGGCGGCGTAGTTGCTTTCTAATGGCCGTAACCAGACCTTCTGGCATATCGGTGGACACCATATCTTCTATCAGCCAGCGTCCCCCTTCCTTTGCCATCAGCAGGCGTAGGCGGTTTTTGCTGTCTCCAAGGGGCTGAACATCGAGATCAACAGTGACGCTGTCGTTATTTTTCTGGTGAAAACCGACCCATTTTACCCGAAACGCTGCCTGATCCCAATCCTGACACATGCACAGCCAGCTAGCGCTGCTGAGGGAATCCATGGGCTCGTCCCCCATATGGGCGCGCCATTTTTTGATGAGGGCGGTGGTGCTGGCCGTATAAAGTGGCCGGCCCCAATCTGCCTCGTCACTATAATCGGGGGAAAGGTCATGCGCATCAGAGGAGATATAGGGCGCGAATATGCCATCGACTGCGCGCCGCACATCGGCCGGAGCGCTCTGCCCATTCTTGTCCGTTTTTGTCCGGGGGGCATGGGCAGCGGCCTTGTTCGGGGCGGGGGCTGCCCACGCGGGAGCACGCGCGGTGCCGCATGACAATATGGTTGCGATGGTCAGAGTGAGAGCAAAGTGACGCATTTCGGGTTTATCCCTGCAATTTCCATTCCCAGCCCAGCGGGTCACCATCCATCACATCCACGCTCTTGGTGGCGAGCTCATCGCGTATAGCATCAGACGCGGCGAAGTCCTTGGCGGCGCGAGCTTCTTTGCGTCTGGCAAGGGCGGCCTCAATCTCTGCCTCGGTAATGGTGGCATCCTTCGGGTGGATACGCAGTTCCTCACGGTTAAGGGCTAGCAGCCCAAAGCCCATGACCGCATCCATGCGCTCAATAAGGGCGCGTTTCTGTTCCGCAGGTACTTTCTTCGTCGTGATGGCCTCATCCAATACCGTCAGGGCTACGGCGGTGTTGAGGTCATCGGAAAGGGCTGCGTCGAAGCGTTCCAGCAGGGGAGTAAGTTTCGGGTGGTTCACCTCTGGCGCTGCAACCACATCGCGCAGCGGGGACACCGCCAATATCATGCGTTTGAGGCGCGTGAGCGCAGCGGCGAGATTGTCCCAGCTAAATTCCAGTTCGCTGCGATAATGGGCCTGAAGGCACATCATGCGATAGCCCAGCGGATGAAAGCCTTTATCGATCAGCAATTGTACGCGCAGAAACTCGCCCGATGACTTGGACATTTTCCCGCTGCGGTCGATCAGGAAATTATTGTGCATCCACATCCGCGCGCCGGAATGTTCCGCGCAATCCAATGACCCGCAGCCGGTAATCGCCTGATTTTGTGCAATTTCATTGGGGTGGTGAATCTCGCGGTGGTCAATGCCACCAGTGTGAATGTCAAAGGGCAGGCCGAGCAGTTCGCGGCTCATCACTGAGCATTCCAGATGCCATCCCGGCGCGCCCTTACCCCATGGGCTGTCCCATTCCATCTGGCGTTTTTCACCGTCGGGTGTTTTGCGCCATATGGCGAAATCAGCCGCGTGGCGTTTCCCCTCTACGGCCTCAATTCGGCCTTCCCCTTCATCGGTCGCGGCGCGGGCAAGGCGGCCATAATCTGCCACCGTCGATACATCGAAATAGAGGCCTGAGGGCAGTTCATAACAATGCGTGTCGGCGATGGCCTTGGCGAACTCGATCATCTGCGGAACATAATCCGTCGCGATGGACCATTTATAGGGCTGGCGAATGTGCAGCGCATCAATATCCGCCCAATAAGCCTGCGTATAATGTCGGGCAATGTCCCAGATGGACTGGGCCTGTTGCCGCGCCATTTTCTCCATCTTATCCTCGCCCGCGTCGGCATCATCGGTCAGATGGCCGACATCGGTGATGTTGATGACGTGGCGCAGGGCATAGCCCTTGAACGACAACACCCTGCCCAATGTGTCCGCGAACACATAGGCGCGCATATTGCCGATATGGGGGTAATTATAGACGGTCGGGCCGCAGGTATAGACGCGCGCCTCGCCGGGGTGAACCGGGGTAAAGACCTCAACCGTGCGGGTGAGGCTGTTGAACAGGCGCAGCGGCGCGCCAGAAACAGGGGTGGCGATGGGGGCGGTGCTATTTGGCTCGGTCGTCATGCCCCATGCCATGCGATGTGCGGGGCGGTGCGTCAATCCTTCTCTGCGGGTGTTTTACGCAGGGAAAAGGGTTTTACGGCCTGTCCGGCAGAATGGAGAGTATGTTTCGCCCGCCGGTAAAGAAACGCCCGGTGCGCCACCAGCATCGCCAGCACGAAGAGCAGAGAGCCGCTAATCGCCCGCGCATCACCATGATGGACGGCCTCTGGCCCGATGCCCAGATAAGTGCGGCTGATATAGCGGGCCAGCCCCACTGGCAGCAACAGGATCAGCGCCGAGAAAGAGAAACCGGCCATCAGCCGCTCGCCTTCATGGTCATAGCGCAAAGTGGTCGCATAGGCGCGAATGCCACCTGTGGTCATGCCCAGCAACAGGGCGACGGCGAATATCGCATAATCCACCATGCCGAACGGGCGATGAGGTTGCAGATAGAGCAAAGGCAAGATGAGGGCCGTCATCATCGTAGGCATTATCCACAGGCGATGGGCACGAACCTCCTTTTCCCGTGGGCTACGCCACCATCGCCATGCCGAGACCAGCAGAACAAGCCCGATCACACCCCATAGCCAGAGGGGGACCGGGCCTTGGTTCATTTATCCTCGTCAAACAGCCCGGCGAGCTGTTCTACCATGGTGCCGCCCAGTTGCTCTGCATCCATGATGGTGACGGCACGACGATAATAGCGCGTCACATCATGACCAATGCCGATAGCGACCAGTTGCACGGGGGATTTGGTTTCGATCCACTCAATCACTTGCCGCAAATGCCGTTCCAGATAGATGCCGCTATTCACCGATAGGGTGCTGTCATCCACCGGCGCACCATCGGAAATCACCATCAATATGCGGCGTTCCTCAACGCGGGCAATCAGGCGGTTATGCGCCCAAAGGAGCGCCTCACCATCAATATTTTCCTTCAGCAGCCCTTCGCGCATCATCAGGCCCAGATTATTGCGGGCGCGGCGCCATGGCTCATCGGCCTTTTTATAGATGATGTGGCGAATGTCGTTGAGGCGTCCCGGCATGGGAGGCCGCCCGGCGGCGAGCCAATCCTCACGGCTCTGCCCACCCTTCCACGCACGGGTAGTAAAGCCCAAAATCTCAACCTTCACGCCGCAGCGTTCCAGTGTGCGGGCCATGATGTCGGCGCTGATGGCCGCGATACTGATGGGCCGCCCCCGCATGGAGCCTGAATTGTCAATGAGCAGCGTCACGACCGTATCGCGGAACTCTGTCTCCCGCTCAATCTTGTAGGAAAGCGAGCGCGTGGGGTCGATCACGATACGCGCAAGGCGGGCGGCGTCGAGCAGCCCTTCTTCCTGATCGAAGTCCCAGCTCCGCGATTGCTGCGCCATCAGGCGGCGTTGCAGACGATTGGCGAGTTTCGTCACCGCGCCTTGCAGGCTGGCCATTTGCTGGTCGAGGAAGCCGCGCAACCGTATCAGTTCATCGGCGTCGCATAATTCGGTGGCCTCGGTGATTTCGTCGTGGGTGGTGGTGAAGGCCTTATAATCAAAGCCCGGTGGCAGATCACCCATCGGGCGATTAGGGCGAACGGGCATCATGCCCTCATCGCTCATGTCGCCCATGTCCTCATCGCTCAGCGCGTCATCGCTGTCCTGATATTCGGCGTCGCCATCATCGGCATCACCCCCGACATCCTGCCCACGGCTCTCGGCCTGAGCCTCGCTATCGCCGGACTCTTCCTCGGCCTGATTATCTTCGTCGGGTTGCTGTTCGGCGGACTGATCGTCATCCTCACCGCTTTCGTCGGTGGGTTCTTCGGGCGCGTCAGCCTCTACCAGCGCGAGCCGTTCCAGTAGGCTGGTCGTTAGCTGCTGGTAGGCGCGCTGATCGTCCAGCACGAGGGAAAGGGCGTCGAGGTCCGCCCCGGCCTTTTCCTCTAACCAGTCATGGATCATCGCCATGCCGTTTTTCGCGGCATCAGGTGGCGGGGCACCGGTCAGGCGTTCGCGGAGCATCAACGATACCGCCGTGGCGAGGGGAACTTCTTCCTTTGACCGCGCGCGGGCAATCGGGTCTGACTGCATTTTCATGGTGAGCGCAGCGGTGAGATTATCTTTGACGCCTGCCATGGCGCGTGCGCCAATGGCCTCTACGCGTGCTTGCTCCGCCGCATCGTAAACCGCGCGGGCTGTTGCGTCGGCGGGGGCGGAGCGGCCATGTAGCGCGACATTATGATGGCGCATTTTGAGGGCGGCTGCATCAGCAAATCCGCGTGCGAGCGCAACCTGTTCGGCGGGCAAAGTGCGCGATGGCGTCGGCACCTTAATGGCCTTACCCACCAAATGCGGCGGATCAGCGGTGAAGGAAACCTCCGCCTCCGCATCATGGGCAATGGCCCGCGCCGCGCCAGACAGCACGGTTTTGAAATCATCGAGGGGGGAACGCTGCGTCATACCAGATCGCAACTACGCCCTTCAGGGAGCCGCACAACAATGGTTTCCACTTCGGTTTTCACGCTGGTCATCAATTTCTGCACCGGGCACTTGCCGGATGCAGCGATCAGCCGGTCATGCTGTTCATCGCTCAGCGGCCCATCAATAGCGAGACGAGCGGTCAGACGGTAAAGACCGCTGCGTTCCTCGCTGGCGTCACGGGAAACGCCGACCTTAATACCCTCAACCGGGATGTTTTCGCGTTTCGCTACCCACAGCATCGTCAGAGCCTTGCACGCGCCAAGGGCGGCATCATAAAGATCATGCGGGTCCGGCCCCTCATCTCCGCCAGTGGGCGGAGACATGTCTACGGTGATCTCATGTGTGCCGATGCTGACGCGATGCGCAGTGCCTTCGGTGCTGATACGTTCGATCGTTATCATAATGCTGCCTCTCAGACGGCCCGCTTCACGACGCTTTCCGGCAAATCCTTGCCGAAAACGCGCTGATAATATTCGGCAACCAATGGCCGTTCCGCCTCATCACATTTGTTAAGGAAGGAGAGGCGGAAGGCAAAGCCCAGATCCTTGAAAATCAGCGCATTTTGCGCCCAGCTAATCACGGTACGCGGCGACATGACGGTCGAGATATCGCCATTGATAAAGCCCTGACGGGTGAGTTCCGCAACCTTCACCATGTTGCGAACCTCTTTCTGGCCGCTTTCGGTGTCATATTCGCCGGATTTCGCAAGGACGATCTGCGCCTCTGTTTCAGCAGGCAGATAGTTCAAAGTCACGACCAGATTCCAGCGGTCCATCTGGCCCTGATTGATCTGCTGCGTGCCATGATACAGGCCGGTTGTATCGCCAAGACCCACGGTATTGGCGGTGGCGAACAGACGGAACCATGGGTTCGGGCGGATGACGCGGTTCTGATCCAGCAAGGTCATCTTGCCGTCGCCTTCCAATATGCGCTGAATGACGAACATCACGTCCGGGCGGCCTGCGTCATATTCGTCAAACACCAAAGCAACCGGGTGCTGCATCGCCCAAGGCAGCAAGCCTTCGCGGAATTCCGTGACCTGCACGCCGTCCTTCAGCACAATGGCATCGCGGCCCACAAGGTCGATACGGCTGATATGCGCGTCAAGGTTGATACGGACACAGGGCCAGTTCAGACGCGCTGCAATTTGTTCAATATGGCTGGATTTCCCCGTGCCGTGATAGCCTTGCACCATCACGCGGCGATTATAGGCAAAGCCCGCGAGGACGGCGAGGGTGGTGTCCGGGTCGAACACATAGCTGGGGTCAAGGTCCGGCACGCGTTCGTCTGCCTCTGAAAAGGCGGGAACGGTCATGTCGATATCCACGCCGAAAATTTCGCGGACGCTTACCTCTTTATCGGGCGTGTCCATCAGCGTTTCGCTGCGCATGTCGGGGGAGGCGTTAGGAATATCGGTCATGAAAACGGGCCTTGAATAAAATCCTCAGAACTATGGGCGGACTCAGGCAAAGGCCGGGGCCGCGCGCAAATGCGTATAGGCCGCAATCACTTCCTGCAATGCCTTTTCATGGCTGCGGTCCCCTCCATTATGATCGGGGTGATATTTTCGGGCAAGGGCGGTATAGGCCGCGCGCAGTTCCTTGCGCCCGGCATCTATCGGCAGATCAAGCGTGCGCAGGGCCTTGCGGTCATCGGGTGACAGCGGCTTTCCGTCGCGACGAAGGGCTTGTGCCTCTCGCGCTTCCTTCATTTTCTGGCGGAACCCTGCGCCAATGGCATCCAGCGGATCAGCAAAATCCGCCCAGCGCGGTCCGGGAGCTTCCGCTCGCGGCGAAAAAGCGCGGGTTTCCCGTTCCCACCCGGCATGGGGGCGCTGGGTTTCAGCAATTTCCTCGGCACTCATTCCGGCGAAGAAATCATAGCCCGCGTTAAATTCCCGCACATGGTCGAGGCAGAGCCAGCGCCATTCGGGCGGGCGATCCGCTGAGGCGACCAGATTGCGGTGCGCGGGGGCGCGGAATTCGCCCCCTTCCTCGCACCCCGGCACGGCGCAGGGGCGCTCGGCCCCCTCTACCCGGCCATGGAAACGGGAATGACGCATAGTATCAGAACGGGAACGCAATTTATCGGCTGTCCTCTGAAAGGCAAAAGCAGTATATAGGGCATATGGACCAGCAAAATAAAGATAGTGTGGCCAAAGGCCCGGTAGCAACCGAGATAGAGGCACGGCTTCGCCTCGCGCTTAACCCGTCGCATCTGCTGGTCATTAATGACAGTGATAAGCATCACGGCCATGCCGGGCATGATGGGTCTGGTGAGAGTCATTTCACGGTGGAACTGGTTTCCACTGCCTTTACCGGGAAAAATCGTGTGGCGCGGCAAAGGCTGGTGAATGATGCGCTGCGTGATTTGCTGGTGGACCGCATTCACGCATTGCAGATTCGTGCCATCGCACCGGGCGAATGAGGGAACTTCCCGGGCCGAAAGGGCTGACTCCCCCTTATTATGCGGTGATTTTCTCTTCCCTTCGTTCACAAGAGGACGAGGCGGGCTATCAGGCCATGGCTGTGCGCATGGAGGAGCTGGCGCAGCAGATGCCGGGCTATCTGGGGGCGGAGAGCCTGCGTGGGGCCGATGGCTATGGCGTCACAATTTCTTACTGGCGGGATACAGATGCGATCCGCGCATGGAAGCAGCATAGCGAACATATTCTGGCACAGGGACAGGGCAGGCAGAGTTGGTATGAGTGCTATAGCCTGCGTATTACGCGGGTGGAGCGGGATTATCATTTTCAGAGGGACCAAGCTGCGGCTGAAACCTGTGGGTCTGGCGCGGATGCAGAAGGCATGGCCGGTTAATGACCGCGCCGGTAATTTGGTGGTTGCGGCGGGATTTGCGCCTGACCGATCAGCCCGCCTTATTGGCAGCGCTGAGTGGCAAAGGTAATGCGCCGACGCCGGTAATCCCCGTCTATGTGCTGGATGATGAAACACCCCGGCACCGTATCATGGGTGGGGCGAGCCGCTGGTGGCTGCATCACAGCCTTGCCAGTCTTGATGCTGCCTTGCGGGCGCGCGGATCGCGCCTCATCCTGCGGCGGGGGCGGAGTGAGGATGTGCTGGTGGCCTTGGCACAGGAAAGCGGGGCGCGGACCATCCATGCGCTGCATCATCATGAGCCTTGGTGGCGTAATGCAGAGCGGGCCGTGGAAAAACGGCTGGACCTGCGGCTTCATCATGGTAATTATCTGCTGCCGCCGGGCTTTCTGACGAATGGCAGCGGCGCGCCTTACCGGATATTCACACCCTTCATGCGCGCTTTGATGGCCCATATGCCGCCGAGCGCCCCCCGGCCCGCGCCGGACCATATCCTTGCGCCGGAGCATTGGCCCGATAGTGAGGCGCTTGCCGATTGGGCGCTTATTTCCTCTATGCCGGATTGGGCGCATGGTTTCCGGGCGGAGTGGACGCCGGGCGAGGCTGGGGCAGCAGAGCGTCTCAGTGATTTCGCCGCACATAGCCATGCTTATGAGGCGGAGCATGATCTGCCATCGAAGGAGGGGACTTCGCGCCTTTCCCCGCATTTGCATTTTGGTGAGATTTCCTCGGCAACCGTCTGGCACCAACTGGCCGGACGAGATGATGCCGGGACGAGCGCCTTCCTGCGGCAGGTGATTTGGCGCGATTATGCGCAGAATATCATCTGCTCCTTTCCAGATTATGGCGCTCGCCCTGCAAAAGAAATGTTCGATGGGCTGGCGTGGCGCACAGGCGTGGCGGCGGAGGCTGATTACCTCGCATGGCAACAAGGACGCACGGGCTATCCGATTGTGGACGCGGGTATGCGGCAGCTCTGGCATAGTGGGTGGATGCATAACCGGGTGCGGATGATTTGCGCCAGCTTTCTGGTGAAGCATTTGCTGATCGACTGGCGGCGCGGCGAACAATGGTTCTGGGATACGCTTGTGGATGCCGATTATGCCCAGAATAGCGTGAACTGGCAATGGGTTGTGGGCAGCGGTGTGGATGCCAATATGTTTGTGCGGCTCATGGCCCCTCTCGGCCAGTCAGAGAAATTCGATGCTGCCGCTTATATTCGTGAGTGGGTGCCGGAACTGGCGCATCTGAGCGCGCCCGCCATCCATGACCCGGATGTTTTCGGCCAGCGCCCGCAGTCTTACCCCGCGAAGATCATCGATCACCGCGCCGGGAGAGAGCGGGCCTTGGCTGCATGGGCGCAGTGTAAGGGTAATGTTGGTCTGGTTGAGTGAAAGCGGGTGAGATGAGACGCGTTGTTCAGCGTGGGGCGGGCAAAGGAGAGATGCTCTGTCCGCGCAGTGGCTCACCCGTTTCGATATGGTCGCCATCGGCGATATAGTCGCGGAAAAAGGCTGGTCGTCCTTCACCCGTGCCGATGACTGGGGTGGTCTGTATGTGAAAATGCAGATGCGGTTCGCTGCTATTGCCGCTATTGCCGCACTGGCCGATTTCCTGCCCTTTGTGTAATTTCTGTCCCGGTAACACCCGCACGCTGCCCCGCTGTAAATGGGCGAAAAACGCATATCGCTTATCCCCAAGGCGTAGCACGACATGATTGCCGCCGGGGTTGGCCTTATCTGTTGTGCCAATGGGGTTATCAGGCAGGGCCTCGGTAATTTGAACGACCGTGCCAGATGCCGGGGCGAGTATCGGCTGACCCCAGCAATGATAATCGTCCAACCTTTTGCCGTCGCCCACATGGCTTTTGCCGTCGCGCGCGATTACAAAATCATAAGCGAAGCGCTCGCTGACATTGGCGGCGTGGTAATTGTCTTCAATCGTTCGCCCGCCCCAATAGACATACCATTGGCCATTATTGGAGAGAGCCGCAAAGGGCAGGTGCAGCCTGATTTTCGGTCCTTCGTCAGCAAAGCGGGAGGCCGCTGGTTTTTGATGCAGGCGAACATAAAAGCCTGACACGCGGCCTTCTTTATCTACCGCCCATTGGGTGATGAGCGGTGCGGAGCCTTTTTCATATATGGCAATGCGCCAATAGAGATACAGGTCCAGAAACTGCATTGCCTGCTGGGAAATTAGCGCGACTTCACCCCCAAATTGGGCGAGGATAGATTGGCGAAGCTGATCGAATTTTTGTTCTGATCCTATCGCACTTTGCATTTCTGGCGTCATGCGGTGCCAGAGGGCGGTAAGGCGGCCTTGCCGGAATTCCTCGGTTAACATTTGTCCCGGCGCATGGTCACCGTCCCGCTGTGCATAAGCGGGGGCGGTAAGGGGGACGGCTGTATATGGGAGGAAGGTAGAAAAGAGGAAACGGGCAAATAACGCGCCCGGCTTCACGCCTCTACCCGCATATACTGGCCATTGGGTGCATCGCCAATGATGATGTCCCGCACGGCATGGGCGACCGTTTCCGGGGATTTAAGGCTAGCCGGGTCCTCCCCGGGAAAGGCCTTGGCGCGCATGGCGGTGCGTGTCGCGCCGGGGTCGATAATATGGGTGCGGATGGAGGAGATATTTTTGACCTCCTCGCCATAGGTCAGCACCAATGCCTCCAGCGCGGCCTTGCTGGCCGCGTAACCGCCCCAATAGGCGCGGGGATTGCGAGCAACGCTGCTGGTCAATGCAATCAAGCGAGCATCCCTGCTGGCGCGCATCAGCGGATCAAAGGCAGCGATGAGTGCCTGCTGCGCGCTGACGTTGAGGGTCAATGTGCGGGCCAGTTCCTTGGTGTCAATCGCCTGAACGGAGGCAAGGCTGCCCAATATGGCGGCATTCAGCACCATGATGTCGAGCGCGTTCCAGCGCTGCGCCACGGCCCCGGCAAGGCGACCAATGCTTTCCCCGTCGATAAGGTCTAGCGGGGCGATGGTGGCAGAGCCTCCTGCTGCGTGGATGCGTTCTTCCACTTCCTCCAGTCCGCCGGTGGTGCGCGCGACCAGCAGTACGTGCGCGCCCGCCGCGCCCAGTGCAAAGGCCGTTTCCGCGCCAATGCCCCGGCTTGCCCCTGTTACCAGTGCTAACCGCCCGGCAAGGGGCTTATCGGCGGCAGGGGGCAGGGCGGCATCACTCATTACTGTCAGACAACCCGTTCAGAGAGCAATTCGAGCTGATCGCCAACCTGACTTTCGTCATAATCAGTGAGGGTGGTTGGATAATCGCCGGTAAAGCAGGCATCGCAATATTGCGGGTGAACGTCTGCGCGGTGCTGTTCACCTAATGCCTTATAGAGGCCGTCGATGGACAGAAACGACAGGCTGTCTGCCTGAATAAATTCCCGCATACCGCCAACATCCAGTTTATGCGCCAGCAATTTGGTGCGTTCCGGGGTGTCAACGCCATAGAAGCAGCTATGCTTGGTTGGCGGGCTGGCGATGCGCATATGCACTTCCGCCGCGCCAGCTTCACGCATCATCTGCACGATTTTGAGCGAGGTGGTGCCGCGCACGATGCTGTCGTCGATGAGGACAATGCGCTTGCCCTTGATGAGGGCACGGTTGGCATTGTGTTTCAGCTTCACGCCCAGATGGCGGACTTTGTCACCGGGCTGAATGAAAGTCCGGCCAATATAATGCGAGCGGATGATGCCCAGTTCAAAAGGTATCCCCGATTCCTGCGCATAGCCGATGGCGGCGGGGACGCCGCTGTCCGGCACGGGGATGACATAATCTGCATCCACCGGATTTTCGAGGGCAAGCTGCGCACCGATTGCTTTACGCACCGAATAGACGCTGCTGCCGTCCACGATGCTGTCAGGACGAGAGAAATAGACATGTTCAAAGATGCAGGGGCGCGCATGGGTTTCGCCAAAGGGGCGATGAATGCGAATATCCTCAACCTTTGCGCCATTGGGAACGACGATCAGTTCGCCCGGCTCAACCGAACGAATGAATTCCGCCCCGACCACATCAAAGGCAACGGTTTCAGACGCGAATAATATCGAATCACCCAGACGCCCCATTACCAGCGGGCGAATGCCCAGCGGGTCACGGCAGGCGATCATACCCTCTGGCGTCATGCAAATGAGGGCATAAGCGCCTTCAATCTGCTTGAGCGCGTCAATGAAGCGGTCGAGCAAGGTGCGATAATCCGACCGTGCGACTAGATGGATGATGACCTCTGTGTCGCTGGTGGACTGAAAAATAGAACCACGGCGCACCAGTTCCTTGCGCAGGCGCAGGGCGTTGGAAATATTGCCATTATGCGCAACAGCAAAACCGCCCGATGCGAGATCTGCATAGAGCGGCTGAACATTGCGCAGCGATGTTTCCCCGGTGGTGGCATAACGCACATGACCGCAGGCGCTATGGCCGGGCAGGCCGCGAATCACCTCGTCATTATCGAAATTGCCTGCGACATGACCCATGGCACGGTGCGTGTGAAAACGCTCTCCGTCCCAACTGGTGATGCCAGCCGCTTCCTGCCCGCGATGTTGCAGGGCATGAAGGCCAAGGGCGACACTGGCCGAGGCGGTATCCGCCCCGGAAATGCCAAAAATGCCGCACTCTTCGCGCAGCTTGTCGTCGTCAAACGGATTGGTGGTGAGCATGATCCTGTCGGTCCACTGCGACTCTATATCTGGTTAGTGCCGACGCTATAGCACGGCATCGTCTGTCCGGGCATATAGGAGCATCAATCCACTTTGTCGCCCCCCTTCATGTCAGTTCTGTAACAGTTTATGCGCGAACGGTTCGCAGTTGGGGCGGAAAAGATGCTTCTGTGGCAAAATGGCGTCACTTTCGGGCCACTATTGCACCGGGCGAAAATTCAACAGCGCAGGAGGCAATCTGGCGAGAAACAAGCACTGGTCAGCGGTGCGGTCGGTGGTTAAGGACTATTTCTATGCACGCTTATGCCAATCCCGCCCGCTTTTTGGGGCTCGCCCGTCCGATAACCCCATGGCTGTTCTGGGGCGGGCTATTATTGCTGATAACTGGTGCGCTGTGTGGCCTGTTCCTCTCTCCGGCGGATTATCTTCAGGGCGAATCGGTTCGCATCCTTTATGTTCATGTGCCATCGGCATGGCTGGGCATGGGGGGATGGGTCGGTATATCCATCGCGGCATTGATGCAGATGGTGTGGCGGCATCCGCTGGCCGGGGTGGCGGGCAGGGCCATTGCGGTGCCGGGTGCGCTGTTTACGGCGCTGTGTCTTGTAACCGGTTCTATCTGGGGGCGACCCACATGGGGAACATGGTGGGAATGGGACGGACGCATGACATCCATGCTGGTGCTGCTCTTCCTCTATTTTGGTTATATTGCGCTGGCGCGGGCGAGCGCGGCGGATGGGCGCGGCATTGGCGACAATGGCGGTATCAGCCGGGTAACGGCTATTTTTGCGCTAGTGGGGGCGGTCAATCTGCCAATCATCAACCGCAGCGTGGTGTGGTGGAACAGCCTGCATCAGGGGCCGAGCATCACCGTGCGCGGGTCCAGCATTGATGGATCAATATTATGGCCACTGGGGCTGACTTTGCTCGGTTTCTCCTTATGGTTTGGTGCCATTGTGCTGATGCGGATGCGCGCTATATTAGCAGAAAATAAAATAGAGGCGCGCCTTGCCCGAATGGCGCGTGATGGAGAATGAATGTGAATCACTGGCCCTTTATCATGGCGGCTTATGGCCTGACGGCGCTCGGCGTTTTTGGCCTTAGTTTTGCGAGCTGGCGCGCCATGCGCAGCGCCGAAGCGCGGGCTGCTGCCCTGCGCCGCAATCGCTAAGCCATCAGGCCCGATATGGCGATGAAATCCAAGCATCAGCGGCTGGTGCTGGCCGTGATAGCGATTATAGCTGTCATTGGCGCGGGGCTGCTGGCGGCGTCTGCTCTTAAAGATGAGGCCGCTTATTTTTACGCCCCCAATGATGTGAAGGTGAAGGGCGTTGAACCGGGTAAGGCCATTCGCTTAGGCGGTATGGTGGTGGGTGGTAGCATCAAAAAACAGGCCGATGGTGTGACCATCGCCTTTGACGTGACAGATGGCAAGGCAACTGTTCCCGCCCGCTTTACCGGCATAGCGCCCGATCTGTTCAAGGAAAATTCCGGCGTGGTGGCGGAGGGGAGCTTTGACGATAAGGGCGTGTTTATCGCCAATAACCTCCTCGCCAAGCATGATGAGCGCTATATGCCGCGGGAACTGGAGGGGCTGGAGTATAATGCTACCACCCATCAGATGAGCTCTGAGCGGCAGATGAAGGCGGAACAGCAGCAATGACTGAAGAAGGGCTGAGGGGAAGGCCATGATTGCGGAACTGGGATTGGCAGCCTTATGGATGTCGGCGGCGCTGGCAGCGTTGCAGCTAGTGCTGGCGGGCGGCGGCTTATGGTCTGGCAAGAAGGCTGTTGCCGAAAAAGGCGCGCTACTCTCTGGTGTCCGCCCTGTGGCGGTAGCGCAGGGGGCGTTGGTGACACTCTCTTTCCTCTGCCTGTTGTTGCTGTTTTTGCGGTCTGACATGTCGGTGGCGCTGGTGGCGCTGAACAGTCATAGCGCGAAGCCCTTGCTCTATAAATTCGCCGGAACATGGGGCAATCATGAAGGCTCCATGCTGCTCTGGGTGATGGTGATGGGCCTTGCGGGCGCAGCGGTGGCCTTGTTTGAACGGGCCTTGCGGCATGATACTCATGTCGCGACCTTAGGCGCACAGGCGGCGATCAGCCTTGGTTTCTATGCGTTCCTGCTCTTCTCCTCGAATCCCTTTGCGCGATTGAACCCGGCGGCGCCCGATGGGCAAGGGCTTAACCCGCTGCTTCAGGACCCAGGCCTCGCCTTCCATCCGCCGACGCTCTATATAGGCTATGTCGGTCTGTCGGTGGCCTTTTCCTTTGCTGTGGGCGCACTGCTCACCCGCAATGTGGATGCGGTGTTTGCCCGCGCGATGCGCCCATGGGTGTTGGCGGCATGGGTAATGTTGACGATCGGTATCGTCGCGGGCAGCTATTGGGCTTATTATGAGCTAGGCTGGGGCGGCTGGTGGTTTTGGGATCCGGTTGAAAACGCCTCCCTCATGCCATGGCTGGCGGCGACGGCATTGCTACATAGCGTGACCGTGCTGGCGACGCGGGATGCGCTGCGGGCGTGGACGATCATGCTGGCGGTCATCGCTTTCTCCATGTCGATGGTTGGCACTTTCCTCGTGCGCTCTGGCATATTGACCAGCGTGCATGCCTTTGCGGTGGACCCGCAGCGCGGCAGCTTCATCCTTGCATTGCTCCTGATATATATCGGCGGGGCATTGGCGCTGTTCGGGGCGCGGGTCGGCACTGTGCGGGAAGGCTCACAATTTGAGCCGATGAGCCGCGAATCTCTGCTCGTCATCAATAATCTGCTGCTGACGGTGATATTGGGCGTGGTGCTGATCGGTACGCTCTATCCGCTGATGACCGAGGCTTTTGGCCATCAGGTGTCCGTTGGCCCGCCTTATTTTGACCGGATTACCGGGCCGCTCGCCCTTATCATGATGCTGGCGATGGTGGCGGGGCCGCTGACGCGCTGGCGCAAGGATAAAGTGGGCGTGGTTGCAGGCAGGCTGCTCTGGCCGTTGCTCATCATGATCGCGACGGGCGCAGTGTTGTTCGTGCTGGGCGGGGAGCGAATGAGCATCCTATCCTTCCTTGGCCTGATGGTGGCAGGCGGGGTGGCACTGGGCAGTATCGCGCCGCTGTTTAAGCGCAACCTTCGCCGCACGCCTTTGTTCGTCTGGGGCATGGTGGTGGCGCATCTGGGTTGTGCTGTCAGCCTCGCGGGCATGGCGGCGGATAGCGCCTTCACCAGCGAAAAGCTCATCGCCATGGCACCGGGGGAGAAGGTCGAAACTGCCGGATGGAAATTGCATTTTGACAAGGTCGGGCCGATTGCGGGCGATAATTGGAGCGCGATGCAGGCGGATATGACCGTGCGCCGAGGAGGTAGTGTCGATATCATCCACCCGCAGAGCCGTTTCTTCAGTAACCCGCCGACCACTACGTCAGAGGCGGCCTTGCTCACCCGCTGGAATGGGCAGCTTTATGTCGTTCTGGGCGAGCAACTGGATGATGGCCGCTGGCAGATGCGCATCTGGTGGAAACCCTTTGTGACGCTCATCTGGTATGGGGGCTTGATGATTGCATTGGGCGGTGTGCTGACCCTCATTGGCCGGGAACGGCGCGGCTGGGCGCTGAAGCTGCGTAAATCCCATGCGCAGGAGGAGTGGGCATGAAATCGCGCTGGCTCCTCTGGTTGCCCTTGGCGTTGTTCGCCGGGTTGGCGGTGTTTTTCATCGGTGGGTTACAGAATGATGCGCCGCGGGTGGTGACATCTGCGCTGGTCGGGAAACCTTTGCCAGCGTTCAATCTGCCAGCAGGCGCGAGTGATCGCCCGGCGCTCGACAGCCGCGAATATACCAAGGGAAAACCGCGTCTCCTCAATATTTTCGCGAGCTGGTGTGTCCCCTGCGCGGCGGAGGCCCCACAACTTATGGCTCTGGCAGATGCTGGCGTGCCGGTTGATGGCATTGCGATACGCGATGCGCGGGCGGATGTGGATGATTTCCTCGCCCGTCATGGCAATCCTTATGCCCATATCGGTCTTGATGCCCGGTCGCAGGTCCAGATTGCTCTGGGCAGTTCCGGCGTGCCGGAAACTTTCCTGGTGGATGGCGAGGGGCGCATATTACACCAGCATATCGGCGATATCCGCGCCGAGGATGTGCCGGGGCTGATTGCGAAATGGAAGGCTGCGCAATGAGGGGGCATTTCATGCTATCCGCTGCGTTGATGTTGGTTATCAGCGCGCCTGCATCGTTTCCTGCATTGGCCCAGACTGCTTTGCCCCCTGCGCCCTATGCCAATCGTCAGCTTGATGACCCGGCGCAGGAAAAAAAGGCGCGTGACCTGATGCACAGCATCCGCTGCCTCACCTGCCAGAGCCAGTCCGTCGCCGATAGTGAAGCCAGCATGGCGGGAGATTTACGGTCTGAAATTCGCGAACGTATCGCCAAGGGCGAAGAGCCGGAGCATATCCGTTCATGGCTGATTGAACGCTATGGCGACTGGATCAGCTATGAGCCCACAGCAGAGCCGATTATGTGGCCGCTATGGGGTGTGCCTTTGCTGTTGTTGGGCGTTGGCGGGCTATTGGTCGCCGGACGCATGAAGAGACGCGGCGCGGCTACGGATGGTAAGAAAGGGAAGCAGATATGAGCTGGGCCTTCATTCTGCTGTTACTCGTTATCGTGGTGGCGGTTATGCTGCTGCTTGGCAAATTTCCACGGCCTTTATGGAGCATGCTGGGTGCGGCCTTGCTCTTTGGGCTGGCGGGCTATGCTTGGCAGGGCAGCCCGTCGCAGAAGGGCGCTTCGCGTGATGCAAAAGATGCGCGTCCCGCTTTTGATGAGGATATGGCGAAGCTGCGGAACAGTTTCGGCGGACAATATGGCCAGACGGGGCAATGGATCACTTTATCTGACGGCCTTGCGCGGCAGGGGAAAAGCAAGGAATCGGTAAATGTGCTGATTTCCGCTTTGCGCGCCCAGCCCAATGACGCAGTGTTGTGGGTGGCGATGGGCAATGCGCTGATGCATCATGGCGAAGGGCTGCTCTCACCCGCGGCGGATTATAGCTATCGTCAGGCGATGAGGCTGGCACCAGAGACCAGCGCCGCGCCCTTTTTCTATGGTTTGGCATTGGCGCAGGCCGGGGATTATAAGGCGTCGCGCAAAATCTGGGGAGATTTGCTGGCTCGCTTGCCGGAGCAGGTGCCTCTTCACGGTGAACTCACAGCCAATATCGCAAAGCTGGATATGCTGATTGGGGGCAAGCCCGCCACAGCAGAAATCAAGGCTCCTGCCCCACGAAAAGAGGTGGAGACGCCCGGTGAATAGCTGGGCTTACCCCTTAAAATGGTGCCATTGCTATTGAGCGACATCAGGGCTGTGTTGCGCTGCGCAATGGGCTATGCTAACCGGCGCGGATACGGAGTGATTTCGAAGCAGATGGAATCATCTGCTGGCATAGAAATCATGACCATAGATGAATATAGGGCCTGTTTCGTTCATGGTGATCGAGGCAGGCTTTCGTCGCCTGTAGAAAGCAAAGTCATGTATCATGGCTGATGATAGCAATAAGGTGGTAGGCGGCGAAGCAGCGGCAGGGGCCGCAGGCGCGCCGGAATCGCAACATTCCCATTCCGCGCAGGATGGTTTCGCCAAAATGGTTTTTGGCGCGATCGGCATTGTGTTCGGCGATATTGGCACCAGCCCGCTTTATGCGCTGCGTGAAACATTTGATGGGCATCACAAGCTGGCGCTCGATCAGGTGCATATTTTCGGCGTTATCAGCCTGATGTTCTGGTCGATGATATTGGTGGTGACGATAAAATATGTCACCATCATCATGCGGGCGGATAATAAGGGCGAAGGAGGCAGCCTTGCGCTGCTCGCGCTGATTAACGGCCATACAAAGAGCAAGCGATGGTCATCCGGCCTGATCCTGCTGGGGGTATTTGCCACGGCCCTTTTCTATGGCGATTCAATGATTACCCCGGCGGTGTCCGTCCTTTCGGCGGTAGAGGGGCTGGCGATTTATAATCCTAACCTTGCCCCGTTCATTCTGCCAGCAGCGGTATTATTGCTCTTTGGCCTGTTTAGCATCCAGCGCGGCGGCACCAGCAAGGTTGCGGCGCTCTTTGGCCCGATCATGCTGATCTATTTTTCGACCATCGCCACATTAGGCGTCATCAGCATCATCAGCACACCGACGATATTGCTGGCGCTGAACCCCTATTGGGCGGTGCATTTCTTCGCGATCGATCCACTGGCCGCCTTTCTGGCGCTGGGTTCGGTTGTGCTGGCGGTGACGGGGGCAGAGGCGCTTTATGCCGATATGGGGCATTTTGGCCGTAACCCGATTCGCGTATCATGGATGGTGTTCGTTCTGCCTGCGCTGATGCTCAATTATATGGGGCAGGGCGCGTTGCTGATGCGCGTGGGGGAAAGCGCACTGACCAGCCCCTTCTACAATCTTGCACCGACATGGGGACAGTTGCCGCTGGTGATATTGGCGACAATGGCGGCGATTATCGCCAGTCAGGCAGTGATTACCGGGGCATTTTCCGTCACCCATCAGGCAATTCAGCTTGGCTTTATGCCTCGCCTGCGCATTGCCCATACCAACGCCTCCACCGCTGGTCAGATTTATATCCCCCTCATTAACTGGGGGTTGATGGTGATGGTCATCATCCTCGTCCTGTCGTTCCGCACGTCGTCCAACCTTTCGGCGGCCTATGGTATTGCCGTTACGGGGGCGATGTTCATTGATAATATGTTGCTGACGGTGGTGCTGTTGCGGCTGTGGAAATGGAATCGCCTTGGCGCTTATGCTATCCTCAGCGTATTCTATATCATCGACGGCGCCTATCTGGCAGCGAACCTGACCAAAGTGCCGGATGGTGGCTGGGTGCCGTTGTTCATCGGCCTTGTAGTGTTCACGCTACTGACGACATGGTCCCGCGGACGGCATCTGATGATGGAGCGGATGCGCGAATCGGCTATGCCAATCCCGGTCTTTGTCGCCAGCGCTGCTAACAGCGCGGTGCGTGTACCGGGGACGGCCGTGTTCATGACCTCCACCGCCGATGGAGTGCCCCATGCGCTGCTCCATAATCTCAAGCATAATAAGGTGCTGCATGAGCGGGTGGTGCTGCTGACCGTCAAGGTGAAGAATGTGCCGGTGGTGGCGGATGAGGAACGCTATCAGTTGGAGGATCTGGGCCGGGGCTTCTTCCGCCTGCAACTCAATTATGGTTTCATGCAGGAACCAGACGTGCCAGCGGCATTGAAACGCGTGCATGATTGCGGGCAGAGCTTCAAGATGATGGACACCAGCTTCTTCCTCGCGCGCCAGACGTTGCTGCCTTCATCTCGTCCCGGCATGGCGGTGTGGCGGGAAAAGATATTTGCGTGGATGCTGCGGAATGCGGAAAGCGCGATGGAGTTTTTCCGACTGCCGACGAACCGGGTGGTGGAATTGGGTAGTCAGGTCGAAATATAGGGCCTGCACTCAGCTCTGAAGGTCTGCAAATCGCGCTTTTATATGCTTCCGGTGCTCACCTACCTATAAGTAGGCTGCGCGCCGGGTCACATAAAATCACAATTTTCGGCACTTCATCATCCGAATGCAGGTTGTCCTTGAATTTTAATAAGGCCAGCTATCGAGGCCCTTGGGGCTTTTCGTGAAAATCTCGCAACCTGTTTCGGTAATACCGATGCTATGTTCATATTGGGCGGACAGGCTGCGGTCCCGCGTTACCGCCGTCCAGCCATCATCCAATATGCGCACGCCGGGCTTGCCAATGTTAATCATCGGTTCGATCGTGAAGAACATGCCGGGGCGGATTTCCGGGCCGGTGCCGGGCCTGCCTGCGTGAACGACCTCTGGTGAATCGTGGAATACCTTGCCTAGCCCATGGCCGCAGAAATCACGGACCACCCCGTAACGATGCTTTTCGGCAAAGGTTTGTATCGCATGGCCGATGTCGCCCATATGGTTGCCCGGCTTGGCTTGCTCAATGCCCAGCATCAGGCATTCATAGGTCACTTCCAGCAGGCGCTTTGCCTTGATGGAGGGTTCCCCTGCCACATACATGCGGCTGCTGTCACCGTGCCAGCCATCGACCTGCGGTGTGACGTCGATATTGAGGATGTCGCCATCCTTCAATTTCGTGTCGCCGGGTATGCCATGGCAGATCACATTATTAATGGAGATGCAGCAGCTATGGGTATAGCCGCGATAGCCGATGGTGGCTGGCACGCCGCCCCCTTCAATCGACATACGGCGGACAATATCATCCAGCTCGCCAGTCGTGACGCCTGGCACCACATGAGGCACCAGTGCGTCCAATATCTCTGCTGCAAGGCGTCCGGCCTTACGCATGCCTTCAAAACCGCTTTCATCATAGAGTTTGATCGCGGTTGAACGGGTCGGCGGGGTAGTCGCCGTCATGGTCATATATTCGGTCATGGACCCCTCTATAAAAGCAAAACGGCCTTTTGACGAGACCATAGCATCTTATTGATGGTTGTTGGGGTCAGACTTCAGGGAAAGGGGCTTGATCCCTGCCATGCATAGGGGCATGGATCATCTCCGTACGTCCCCCAATGAAAAGAGGTCGCAGCCGTGAATGATCGTATCTGGACCGCCGCCATCATAGTGATTGGGGATGAGATATTATCGGGGCGCACGCAGGACCGGAATATCGCGCAAATTGCCAAATGGCTGAACGTGCAGGGCATTCGCCTGCGTGAGGTGCGCGTTGTGGCGGATGATGAAGGCGCGATCATTGAGGCGGTTAATCACCTGCGCGTGCGGTATGATTATCTGTTTACCACTGGCGGCATTGGCCCCACCCATGATGATATTACTGTGGATGCCATCGCAAAGGCGCTGGGCGTGCCGGTGATCGTGCATCCCGAAGCGCGGCAGATATTAGAAGATTATTATGTGGGCCGTGGTGGGCTCAATGCAATGCGACTGCGCATGGCCCGTGTGCCTGAAGGGGCGAGCCTCATCCCCAATCGTTTTTCCGGCGCACCGGGTATCAGGCATGGATCGATCTTCATTATGGCGGGGGTTCCGAACATAACGGCGGGTATGCTGGATGCGCTTACGGGCAGTCTGGAGGGCGGCGCCCCAGTTCTGTCGCTGCAAATCGGGTGCTGGGTTGGTGAAAGTGAGATTGCAAGCATTCTCGCCGAGACGGAGAAAGATCATCAGGGATGCCAGATTGGCAGCTATCCCTTTTTCCGCGAAGGGCGGACCGGATGCAATTTCGTGGTGCGTTCAACCGATGAAGCGGGATTGAAAAGCTGCGTTGATGATTTGTCGCAGAGGTTGGGTGCTGTTGGTTTCCCGGCGATAGCGGGCGGCATATAGGCCTATTGAGGGGAATGCTGGCCCGATTTGATTGTGCAATTTGGAATGATCTTGTGGCTGATTGCTCTCTGGCCCGACTTGATTCAGCCGGGATATGATGTGCGATTTACGGTAAGAGGGAATGGTGCTCCCGATCGGACATAGTCCAAAGTCTGGCAAACCCAGTAGCACTGTGCGAATGAAGAGAGAATGGTGCCCCCCAATCGGACGAAGTCCGAATCTCGACAAAAGCCAGCGGCACTGTTCGAACGAAGAGAGAATGGTGCCCCTGGCCGGAATCGAACCAGCACTCCTTGCGGAACTCGATTTTGAGTCGAGCGCGTCTACCAATTTCACCACAGGGGCACAGCATCTGACGATGCGGAACGCCGCATGTAGCGAAGCATAAGAGATAACGCAACGGCCTATTTCAATTAGATGGTCTTGGGTGATTGGGGCGGAAGGAACGCATAAAAATACCCCCGGACCAGAAAGGACCGGGGGCAAGAGAGGGAGAGGGTGTCAACTCACTTCCATCAATTCCAGCCTGTCGGGAGGCAGGAAACCGTAAAATTCTTAGCAGCGGCGACCATCGCTCTTGTCGATGGCGCGACCAGCCAGTGCGCCTACTGCTGCGCCTAATATCGCACCGGTGGTCTTATCACCGCGCTGGGCAACCTCGTTTCCGAGTAAACCGCCCGCTACGCCGCCAATGATGGTGCCGCCGGTGCCATTGTCACGGCAACGATAGCGATCCCCACGATAGGCATTGCCGCGATAATTGCGGGCATCGCTGTAACGGCGGTTGTCATAGCGGTCATTCCGACCAGAATAATGGCGACCATGATTGCGATAGTCGCTGCCGCGATAATCATAACCACGATAAACATCGCTGCGGCGATGGTCCCGTGCGGCGGCTGGAGTCGCCGCCAGTGCGCTGACGGAAATAAGGCCAATGCCCAGTCCCGCGACCAGCTTGCTGATGATGCTCTTACCCATGGCGATACTCCTTACAAATTCTTCTCGCTGGGGCCGGATCAGCTATGGACCGTTGCCCCTTTGATGATTCGTTTATGGGGGATGGGGCTTGAGTCTTTGCTGAATGATGCTGTCAGCCATTGTTCAGTTTCGCCGGAGTAGGTCGCGCGCACTGAAAAATATGCATTTTAGGTCGCAACACTGTCATAAAATGCTTTAGGGTCGCGGATAATGCGTAAGCTGTTGCTTCTTATTTTGTTCATTCTGATCGGTGCGGTTGGGTATCATCTGTTTCAGATGGTGAAAAAGCCGCCTCGCCCGGTTAGTGGGCCTATGGTTATCAAAGCAGAGCCATTAGTGTTGGATAGTTCCAACCCGCAGCGGACCCGGCTGGGCAGCCTTTATTTTCTGGGTGCATGGCAGCTAAGCGGACGGGATCGGAGCTTTGGTGGCCTCTCTTCGCTCGTTTTATTGCCGAATGGGCGAATGCAGGCGCTCAGTGACGGGGCTGTATTGTACAGCTTTCCATATCCCGGAATGGACGGCATGGGGCAGGTAAAGCCCTTGCCGACGATGCGGGATAGGGCCAGCAGGCGCTGGTTGCCCGGTTCCAGTGATAGCGAATCCATGGTGTTGGACCCGGAAACCGGGCAGATATGGGTTGGGTTTGAGCTGAATCAGGCGATCTGCCGTTATGCGCCTGGCGCGATGCGGCTCGAAAAATGTCATATCTGGCCAGAAATGAAAGACTGGGTTTACACATCCAGCATCGAATCGCTGGCGCGCCTGCCTGATGGCCGTTTCATGGCGATTGCAGAGGGAGCCTATGGCACAAAGGAAGGGCGGGATGTGCTGCTCTTTTCCGGTGATCCGGCGGATCGGCGGACCAAATCGCCGGTGAAGATGCGCTATATGCCGCCAGCGGGCTATGACCCCACGGATGCGGTAGCGATTGGAGGCGGGCAACTGCTGGTGCTGAACAGGCGTGCCACGCTATATGATGGTTTTACGGCGATTCTGACAGTGGTGGACATTAATGCTATGGTGCCGGGTAAGATGCTGCCCAGCCGTGAAGTGGCGCGTTTCGTTCCGCCTGTACTGGCGGATAATTTCGAGGCACTGGCTTATCAGAAGCAGGCAGATGGGCAGCGCATATTATGGGTGCTGTCTGATGATAATCATCTGATATTTCAGCGGACATTGCTGTTGAAATTTGCGCTGCCGGATCGGTTGTGAGGTGCCTGCTTTCCTGATTATCAGATGATGTGCGGACGGGAGAAGAATGCGCCCGTCGCCACAAAAGTGGTGCGATATCAGAATGCTGATTAAGAAGGCTGCGCGCACAAGAAGGCTGGTTGCAGCACAAGATGTCGTGCGCCACATAAGAAAAGCGGCCCCGAAAGGCCGCTTCATTCTGCATTATGAAAAAAGGCACACGCGCAGCCTGATATAGCTTTTACGCGTATCGCAGCCTTTTTATCATATGCTCATCTGCCCGCAGGACGGTGTCATCTGCGGGCATTGGAACATCAGGCAGCAGCGACTTCGGCGCGCTTCTTGCTGATTTCGCGCTTCAGGCGACGAGCCTTCAGCGACAGCTTCTCGTCATTGGTCTTCAGGAGCCAATTGTCGAGGCCGCCATTATGTTCAACCGAACGCAGGCCGTTGGTGGATACGCGCAGCTTAACGCCACGTTCCAGAGATTCAGAAAGCAGCGTCACATTCTGCAAATTCGGCAGAAAGACGCGCTTCGTCTTGTTGTTCGCGTGGGAAACATTGTGTCCCACCTGGCGACCTTTGCCGGTCAGTTCGCAAATGCGCGACATATCAATCTATCCTGTTCATCGAGCTTGTTGCACAAAAGCAACCCCAAGGCTGAGGTGGCTTTCTGGAAAGCGGCGCGAATAGCGGTTACTGGCTATTTCGTCAACCCTTATCCCTCCCTTTGTAGAGGGAGGCTACTTCCCCTTGTCTTAGCATCCCCGGCGGGGATAGGGAATGGGAATGCCCGCTATTTTCCCTTTACCGCCCCCAATGAAGCGCGCTCTGGCGCTTGCGCGGGGCGCGGCGAATGCCGGGGAAGTACCGATCGGCGCGGTAGTTGTGAAGGATGGCATCATCATAGGTGAGGGGGAGAATCGCAATCGGCGGGATAATGACCCCACCGCCCATGCCGAAATAGTAGCGATTCGTGCAGCGGCGGCACGTCTGGGTGATTTTCGTCTGACGGGCTGTGATCTCTATGTCACGCTGGAGCCATGCCCGATGTGCGCCGGAGCGATTGCCCATGCGCGAATCGACCGGCTTTATTATGGCGCGTCTGATGAAAAGGGTGGCGGCGTGGAACAGGGCGCGCGCGTGTTCGCACGGCCCCAATGCCACCACAGGCCCGAAATATACACAGGCCTTGCCGAGCGCGAATCAGCCGAATTGTTAAAGGATTTTTTCGCCGGGCGACGCTGATCGGTCGCCCCTGCGCTCCTCTCAGTCCTCGATTCGGTAAAGGCGATAAGGCAGCTTATCCCCATTCTTCAGCAATATCTGATGCATCCATGGGGGCACATCGCCCCGCTCTGCATGGGCATAGAAACCGTTAGGGCTGCGGGAGCGATAAACGGTTCCTTCCGGGAAGTCCGGGCAAATCAGGAAATATCTGGCCCCATGTCGCCGGGCGATGGCGCGGAAATTATCCGCATTGCCGTCAAAAGCATGATGAATATCCAATATCGCCTTTTCATTGCGGTGATAGGGACCGGCAATGGCGCTGTGATGGGTGGTGGCGATCAGGCGCGGGCTCAGGTCAACCAGTGTGAAGATCGTTGCCGGAGGCAGCGCATTGAGCGCCTGTAGTGCAGGCAAGGTGCGACAGCGCGCATTGGCGCGGCGAATCCGCTCCAGCCGTTCCGTCCGGGCCTTTTGCGCGGATTGCTGGCTGGCGTTCATTGGGGGCGGGCCGCCGGTGATCGCATTGGTCCAGCGATTGACATATCCATAAACAAAGCTGGCGTTGAACAGCGCCAGCAACAGAGCGCCGCCGAATGCTGCAGCGATTCGTACCCGCCATGATCCGGCTATGATGCGTTCCAGCACAGCATAAGCGGCCCATGCGATGGCCGGAATGGCCAGAAGCTGTGCCGCTGGGCCAGCGCGCACCTGCCAGAACATCAGGCCCAGCGCGAACAGCGTCATCAGTGTGACAGTTGCCCATGCCCACAAACGCTCAGTATCGCGCCTTACGGTGATGCAGGCGATGATCGCGGCCATTGCGCCGCCAATGGGCAGGGCGAGCATGGAAATGGCGGAGGGAAGGGATTGCGCTGTAATAGGCTTGGCCTCTCGCACATGGGAGAGCCAGAGCCGGTCGAGTTCCGGTGAAATCTGATAAGCGCCTGTGAAGCATTGCGGCCATATGGAAAGGGCAAAACCACCTATGATGCCGCCCACTACCGCGCCCGCCATAAGGCGCATTGGCCAATTGCGCAGCGGCAACATGGAGAGGATCAACATGCCTGCGGATACCAGCCCCATCACCGCAACCCATATGGGGGAGATGGAATCGCACATTGGTAGACGGTTGGCGTCGCTGGCAAATAGAGCGAACATCACCCCCATGCCGCCGCCTAATGAGAGCGCATAAGGGGCCATGCGGCGTCCTGCACCGTCCTTAAACACCCAGCGCAGGGCGATGAGACCGCCCGCACCCGCCAGATAGACCATCATCTCCATGCCTATGGCGATGGAAAGGGCGGTAGAAAGCCCCGCGACCACGCCTCCGCGCATCCATTTGCGGTCTAATATCCCCGCCAGTGTCAGCACCATGAAGGCGAGTTGCCAGCCATGGTGGTCAATCCGCAGCGGCATATACATGCTTATGCCCATCGGCGCGCCGAGAGGGGCGATGGCGGCGATAATCCATGCGGGGCTGCTTGCTGCCGAAAGCCTGCGGGTGATGAAGCCGAGGCCCAGCATCAGCACAAAAAGCGGCAGCATAGGTGCGATGGCACAGGCCCAGCGGTCTGCCTGACCATTTTCCATAAACAAACGGAAAAACAGTATCAGGCCGGCGATGGGAATATCAACAATGCGGGACCAGTGAATATTGGCCCCGCCGGGCGGGTCCAGCCGATATTGTCGCAGATCATACCAGCCCTGACCGTTTAACCAGTCCTGCACCTGCACATAGCGGATGTTATCATCGGTATCGTTGAGGGTGAACCAGAAGATATTATCCTGCCGTACGGAAAGATAATAAGCGCATACGCCTATCCAGATCAGAAATGTCACCCATTTCCAGTTAGCATTGGCCCAACTGATGGAACGGGTGATAGCAAAATTGGTGCTGGATTTTATCCGGCTATAGGCGCTTTCCCTCATGGCTGACAGGGATTAGAGCCATCCGCATAAAGAGCAATGGATTTGTGACGGAGTGAAGATCAGGTGATGAGTATTTTCCGGCAGAACGGGTTCCAGTGCAGGGTGGCAGCATGAAGGCGGTGCGATCAGCCCTCAATAGCCTGTCGCCCGATCAGCGCGCTTTATTGCTGCAGATTGTGCGTTATGCAGTTGTGGGTTTTGGCATTACGATGATGCAGGCCGCAATTTATTGGGTGATGGCGGCCCCTGTCGGGCTGCATAGCCAGATTGCGAACCTAATCGGCTATGGCGTAGCAGTGGTGGCAGGCTATTGTCTGCATGGCCGTTATAGTTTTGCCGATCCTGATCGTAATGGCAGCGGGGCGGCCCATGCGGCGCGCGGGGTGCGTTTCTTTGCGGTGTCGCTGTTCAGCCTTGCGCTTAACGCGCTGTGGGTGTGGCTATGTGTTTCCATGATGGGCTGGCCAGAATGGGCACCTGTTCCCGCGATGTTGTTCATCACACCATGGGCGGTATTCATTCTCAACCGTCTCTGGGTGTTCAAATAAACGCCATAGTTTCAGATATTTGAAACTATGGCCCTGCCCGGCTGTGTTCCATACAATATGGGGCAGGCAGGGCAGGGCGTAAGGAGGGCGCTCCTCAGTTCAGAATGACTGATAAATATCAGTGGACGCAGTATCAGTGGACGAAGCGGGCGACGACATCCCGGTAGGACCGGCTAACCTTCACCTGCGCACCGGATTCCAGCACCAGAAAGCATTCACCATTGGTGTGCGGCTTTACCTGACGCACTTGTGACAGGTTGACGATGGTGGAGCGGTGGACGCGCTGAAAATTGCGAGGGTCCAGCCTCTTTTCTAGATCCTTCATGGTTTCGCGCAGGATCAGGCTGTTATCGGCGGTATAGATGCACATATAATCGCCCGCCGCGTCAATGCGCTCGATGGTGTCGACATCGACGCGGAATATCTGCCCGCGATCCTTGATGTTAATCATCTTCTCATATCGGCTGGAGGCCGGGTTTTCTTCCTCCTCTGTCGTGAAATCCGACATAGCATCGGGGGCAACCTCGGCCAGAACCTCGCGCAGGCGCTCCGCCTCCTGCACTTGCTTCTTATCCGTCAGGCGCTGACGCACCCGTTCCAGCGCATCGGCAAGGCGCTGTTCCTCCACCGGCTTCATCAGATAATCCACCGCCTGCGCCTCAAAGGCGCGAATGGCATGGTCTGAATAAGCGGTCACAAACACGAACAGCGGCGGCTCTACATCCATTGTGCCTGCAACCACCGAAAAACCATCAAAGCCCGGCATTTGAATGTCGAGGAAAACCAGATCAGGCTTATGGGTTTTGATGGCACGAATGGCCTCTCGTCCATTCTGGCAGGTTTCGATAATTTCTACATCCGGGTGCGCCGCCAAACGAAGGCTCAACCCCTGAATAGCGAGGCTTTCGTCATCAACGAGGATGGTGCGAATGGTCATTCTTATTCTTTCATGCTTGCTGCGTCACAAGCGGCAATTCGATGGTCACAACGAAGCCGCCACCAGGGGTAGAACGCGTGTCGAAGCTATGTCGTTCCCCAAAGGCCTGTGACAGCCTGTCGCGGATATTGACCAGTCCAACGCCGGTGGACATATTTGGGCGTGGCGGCAGCGCATTCAAGCCCGGCCCGGTATCGGCCACGGTGATGCGGACAAATTCTCCGGCGGGTTGAGCGGAAATGCTGATTTCCGCGCCATCTTCCTTGGGTGTGACGGCATATTTAATCGCATTTTCAACCAATGGTTGCAGCAATAGCGAAGGCAGGGGGGCGTCCGCCACCTGCGGGTCTATATTGAACTCAGGGCGCAGCCGTTCTTCAAAGCGCATTTTCTCTATCTCCAGATAGAGTTTCAGCGTTTCAACCTCCTGATGGAGCGGCACCATGGCGGTGGGTTCATTGACCAGCGTATAGCGCAGAAAAGAGGACAGGCGCGATAACATCGCATTGGCGCGGTCCGTCTGCTTCAATAGCACCAGTGTGGAAATGCTGTTCAATGTATTAAATAGAAAATGCGGGTTGAGCTGATAGCGCA
The DNA here is from genome assembly GCA_009360885.1 of Sphingobium sp. Classification (GTDB taxonomy): domain Bacteria; phylum Pseudomonadota; class Alphaproteobacteria; order Sphingomonadales; family Sphingomonadaceae; genus Sphingobium. The sequence goes on from SPEL01000001.1 coordinate 71,754, forward strand.
GCATCGCCAGTTGCGCGCTGGATGCCTGATTTTCCAGTTGCTGGAGCTGATCGGCTTGCTCTTCAACCGTCAGATAGAAATTAATCGCATAATAAAGCGCGGCCCATGCGAACATCAAGGTAACGGTGAGATAATAAGCACCCAGCAGCAATTGCACGCCCATGACGCTGCTACCCCGATTTTGTGTCGAAAACACCCATGCGTCGATAAATGCGCCGATGGCTGCGGCTATCAGAACGACCAAAATCGAAACAGTCCATGTCACAAAGGGGCGCTGTTTCAGCAAAGTGCGGAATATCACCGCCATCATCAGGGTGAGCGAATAGCCCGTAACCGTCGAGATCAGTACCGGAATGAGGAAAGAGAGCGGCTGGCCATTGGCAAGGCCTGATATACCGCGCAGCGCGAATGCGCCAACCCAGCCCACGGACTGTAACTGCCAAAAGGCGCGGTTTTTGTCCTGAAAAAAAGGTTTAGGCTGGAATGGGTTAACAGACATGCGGTGAAATCTCTATCCGGGCTGTATCTCTTTGGGGTCATGCATATGTGGCTTAGCCCCTATTATTGGCCAGTCTGGTAGCGCAAGGCAAAGCTATTTTCGCTATTTCACGTCATGCTGGGAAAGACCAGAGGCTTTATATGGCCAGAGGCTTTATATGGGTTGCGCCGTATCAGGCCAGATTGGGGTAGTGGAGGATTGTCAGGAATTTTCCGCCGCTTTCTGTGATTTTTTTGTTGCGCATTGAGGGGTTTGCGCCACATCGTCTTTTTATGTTGCGTCAGTATGAACTTGTTGAGCGTGTTAAACGCTATAATCCCGATGCGGATGAGGCTCTTCTCAACCGTGCCTATGTGTTTTCGGTGCAGAAACATGGCTCGCAAAAGCGGGCGAGCGGGGACCCTTATTTCAGCCATCCGATTGAGGTGGCGGGTATCCTTACCGATTTTCGGATGGATGATAAGACGATCGTGACGGCCCTCCTCCATGATACGCTGGAGGATACCGTCACCACTTATGAGGAAATAGAGGAGCTTTTCGGGGCCGACATTGCCCGGCTGGTCGATGGGGTTACCAAGCTCAGCAAGATTGAGGCGCAATCCGCGACCGAACGGGCGGCGGAAAACCTCCGTAAATTCCTGCTCGCCATGTCGGATGATATTCGGGTGTTGCTGGTGAAGCTGGCGGACCGTCTCCACAATATGCGGACGCTACATTTCATTTCGAAGGAAGAGAAACGTCGCCGCATCGCGCGCGAGACGATGGAAATATACGCGCCGCTGGCGGAGCGCATTGGCATGTATGATTTCATGCGGGAAATGCAGCTTCTCTCCTTTCAGCAACTGGAGCCGGATGCCTATGACAGCATCACCAAGCGGCTGGAGCAGCTAAACGAAAGCGGCGTTGATAAGGTTGATCGCATCTGCCTTGATCTGCGGCTGTTGCTCGATGAGCTGGGGATGAAGGTCATCGTTTCCGGGCGGGAAAAGCACCCTTATTCCATCTGGCGCAAAATGCAGGAACGCCACATCAGCTTTGAGCAACTGACGGATGTGATGGCCTTTCGCGTTATTACCGAAACAACCGAAGATTGTTACCGGGCGCTGGGTATCATTCACACCCATTATAAAATGGTGCCGGGTCGGTTTAAGGATTATATTTCAACGCCCAAGCGCAACGGCTATCGTTCGCTCCACAGCACGGTCATCCACGGCGAAAATGCACGTATAGAGGTGCAGATTCGCAGTCAGGAAATGCATGTAGAGAGCGAATATGGCCTCGCGGCGCATTGGGCCTATAAGCAAGGCGGCAGCGGCCCGGATGGGCAGGCTGGCTGGCTGCGGGACCTCATTGAAATCCTTGATCAGAGCCATGACGCGGACGAACTCCTCGAAAATACGCGGCTTGCGATGTATCAGGACCGTATTTTCGCCTTCAGCCCCAAGGGGGATTTGTATCAGCTCCCCAAGGGCGCGACTCCGGTGGATTTCGCCTATACCGTGCATACAAAGCTGGGTGGGCAGGCCGTTGGCGCCAAGGTGAATGGCCGCGTGGTGCCATTGCGCACTGTGCTGGAAAATGGCGATCAGGTTGAGATATTGAAGAGCGAAGGGCAGGAGCCTCAACCGGGCTGGCTGACCTTTGCCATCACCGCCAAAGCGCGGGCAGCCATTCGCCGCTATATCCGCAATAAGCAACGCGATGAATCCATCCGAATGGGTGAGAATCTGTTTGAGGAAATTGTTGATCGCCTGCCCGTGGAAATTGGCGACAAGGCGATAAAGGCCGGTCTGAAGCGCTTGCAGCTTGAAGATCGCGCAGCCTTAATGATTGCCATTGCCACTCATCAGGTGACGGATGGAGAGGTGATGGAGGCGCTCATCCCCGGTTCCACTGGTGGGCAAGGGACAGAACATCAGGCCCCGGCACAGCATCACCCGGTTTCCATTCGTGGCCTGACGCCGGGTATCGCCTATAGTCTTGGCGATTGCTGCCATCCGGTACCCGGCGACCGGATTGTTGGTTTGCGCCGCACGGGCGAACCGATTGAGGTGCATACGATTGATTGTATGTCACTGGCGGATGGGCAGGATGCCGACTGGGTTGATCTCGCATGGGATAGCAAATCCAAGGGTGGCACGGCGCGGCTTCAGGTGATTGTAAAGAACCAGCCGGGCGCGCTCGCCTCCGTCGCGAATATATTTGGCGTCAACAAGGCGAATATATTGAACCTGCAACTGGTGAACCGCGAAGGGCCGTTCCACACTGACCTTATGGATATTGAGGTGGCAGATGCATCTCATCTGATGCGGATAGTATCGGCGCTGCGGGCGCTGGATTGTGTAGCGCAGGCAGACCGGGTGTAGAATATCCGTGGTGATCGGTGCGGGATTATTCCCGCACCGCCCGCAGATGTTGTTATTCCGCCGCAAATATCTTGGTACCGACCACCCCAATGACGATCAGGCCCATGAACATCGCCTGTACCAGCGAAACCTTGTCCCCAAACAGATAAATGCCGCAGATGATGACGCCAACTGCGCCTGCCCCGGTCCATATTGCATAGGCCGTGCCAGCGGGCAGGTCTTTCATTGCCAGCGCAAGCAACCCCATATTGACGAAACTTAATAGGATCGGGACGGCGGAAATGCGCCAGTCCCCTGCTGTGGACGCCCATTTAAGGCTAAGCGCCCAACAGATTTCGGTGATGACGGCAACCGCCAATATGATCCACGCCATGATATCTCCTCCTACAGGAAAGCATGTCGGGCTCAGAATAAAAGGCGTGCCAGCCGGAAACCCGTAAGAGGCTGCACACCGAAAGAAAGGCTGCGAAAGGAAGAAGAAGCCATCATCGCCGCCGCCTGTACGGGGCCTATAAGGGGGATAGCGATAAAAGCAAAGCACCCCGACCAATGGAAAACACGGGCCGGGGTGCTTATTCGTTCAGACTGCCTTGGCCCTAATAGCATGGGGCAGGTGGCTGCATTACTGGGCGTCTGCACTCCGCTTGGCGCGCTTGCGCTCATTCGGGTCCAGATAGCGCTTACGCAGACGGACGTTCTGCGGTGTTACTTCCACCAGTTCATCGTCGTTGATATAAGCAATGGCCTGTTCCAGTGTCAGCTTGCGCGGCGGGGTCAGACGGATTGCATCATCCTTGCCGCTGGCACGCATATTGGTGAGCTGCTTGGACTTCATCGGGTTGACTTCAAGGTCATCCGGCTTGGCGTTTTCGCCGATAATCATGCCTTCATAGAGGGCTTCGCCAACACCAACCATCAAAATACCGCGTTCTTCCAGCGGACCAAGGGCATAAGCATTGGCTTCGCCTGCGCCGTTAGAGATCAGCACGCCATTTTTACGGCCTTCGATTTTGCCCTTATAGGGGCCATATTTTTCGAACAGGCGGTTCATGATGCCGGTGCCGCGCGTGTCGGATAGGAATTCACCATGATAGCCGATGAGGCCGCGTGACGGAGCAGAGAAGGTGATGCGGGTTTTGCCACCGCCAGAGGGGCGCATATCCGTCATTTCCGCCTTACGGATGTTCATCTTATCGACAACCGTACCGGAAAATTCTTCATCCACGTCGATAACGACGGTTTCATAAGGTTCTGTGCGCTTGCCGTCTTCATCGGTGCCGAACAGCACGCGGGGGCGGGAAATGCCCAGTTCAAACCCTTCGCGGCGCATGGTTTCGATAAGAACGCCAAGCTGAAGTTCACCGCGACCGGCAACTTCGAAGCTATCCTTATCGTCCGATTCCGTCACCTTGATGGCGACGTTGGATTCGGCTTCGCGGAACAGACGGTCACGAATCATACGGCTCGTTACCTTGTCGCCTTCGCGGCCCGCCATCGGCGAGTCATTGACCGCAAAACGCATGGAGAGCGTTGGCGGGTCAATCGGCTGGGCTTCAATCGGTGTGGTGACGCTGGTGTCGGCAATGGTGTTCGCAACGGTTGCGACGGCAAGGCCTGCAAGCGAAATGATGTCACCTGCCTTGGCTTCGTCCACCGGTACGCGATCCAGACCGCGGAACGACATGATTTTTGACGCGCGACCTGTTTCAAGGACCTTGCCATCAGCATCCAGCGCGTGGATTGGCTGGTTCACCTTAACGGTGCCGGATGTCACGCGGCCCGTCAGGATACGGCCAAGGAAGTTATCGCGATCCAGCAGGGTGACGAGGAAGGTGAAGGGTGCGTCAGCATCCAGTGCTGGCGGCGGCACATGGTCGACGATCTTCTGGAACAGCGGAGTCAATGTGCCTTCGCGCAGGTGCGATTCGGTGTTGGCATAGCCGTTGCGGCCCGATGCATAAAGCACAGGGAAATCAAGCTGTTCATCGGTCGCATCAAGCGAAACGAACAGATCGAACACTTCGTCCAGCACTTCCTGAATGCGCTCATCGGGGCGGTCAACCTTGTTGACGACGACGATAGGCTTCAGGCCCAGCGCCAGCGCCTTGCCGGTCACAAACTTCGTCTGTGGCATAGCGCCTTCGGACGAATCGACCAGCAGAACCACGCCGTCTACCATAGAGAGGATGCGTTCTACTTCGCCGCCAAAGTCGGCGTGGCCGGGTGTGTCGACGATGTTGATGCGGGTGCCTTCCCACTCAATCGAGGTCGGCTTGGCAAGAATGGTGATGCCACGTTCTTTTTCAAGATCGTTGCTATCCATCGCGCGTTCTTCTACGCGCTGATTGTCACGGAAAGTCCCGGACTGGCGAAAAAGCTGGTCAACCAGCGTTGTTTTACCATGATCGACGTGCGCGATAATGGCAATATTGCGGAGGCTCATAAAAGATAGTCTCGTATTTTGGGAAGGATATATGTGGCCGCCCCCCTATAGCAATAAGGCTGTTTCCACAAGCATTTCCGGCGGCGGCAAAGGTTTCCCAATCCCTGGCTGTGGTGCGGGATAAAGGCTCTGCTGCTTCATGGGGCAATTGCGCAGGCGGAATTGAGGGCGATTAATGATGCAGCGCGGCGAACATCGCACCAATATTTCGGCTATAGTGCGATAGTTGCCACAGTATCGGGCGATATTATAAGGGCCGGGTCATTTCCTCAATCAATGGGCGGTGGGGTTGATATCGCTCCATCGAGTCGATGAGGGCGGGCAGGCTGTCTCGTGCAATCATGATGCCTGCATGGGCCGGACGGATGAAGCCGGTTTCAATCATATTCCGGTTGAAGGCGATAAGCAGGTCGTAAAATCCAAAAGCGTTGAGGACCCCAACGGGCTTGGAATGATAGCCCAGTTGCGCCCAGCTAATGGCTTCCCACAGTTCATCCATGGTGCCGACGCCACCGGGCAGCGTCAGGAATGCATCGGAAAGGCTGGTAAACAGCGCCTTACGGCTGTGCATGTCTGGAACGATGTGCAGGTCAGTGAGGCCGCGATGGGCGGCTTCTGCCTTCACCAACGCCTCCGGTATAACGCCGATGACCTCTCCGCCTTCGGCCAGAGCGGCATCCGCCACGGCGCCCATCAGGCCCAGCCTACCCCCGCCGTACACGATGGTGATACCCCATCGGGCGAGTTCTGCGCCAACCTCCCGCGCGAGGTCGATATACCGCGGGTCTGCTGGCGTGGCGGAACCGCAATAGATGGCAATACGCTTCAGGCGGGTTCTGGGGCTCTTCTGGTCATTCATAGAATGTCTTTCTGTATCATCTGCGCGGTGATGCGCGCACCAGCCAGCACAGCCGGAATTCCCGCGCCAGGGTGGGTGCCTGCGCCAGCCAGATAGAGATTGGGAATGACATCATCGCGATTATGCGGCCGCATCCATCCGCTTTGTGACAGGGCTGGCTCCAATGAGTTCAGGCTGCCACGCCACAGGCCAAAATCTGCCGCATAATCGGGTGGGGCCAGATGGAAACGGGTGATGATGCGTTCTTCAATGTCAGGGATCAGCCGATGGCCGATTTCCTGTAATATGCGTTCGGCATAAAGCGGTCCCTGTTCCTGCCAGTCAATCGGCAGCTTGCCCATATGCGGTACGGGTACGGTCGCCCGGAAAACCGAGCATCCCTCCGGCGCGAGGCTGGGGTCTGTTACTGTCGGATGGTCCAGAAATATCGCCATATCGGCGGAAAGCAGGCCATGCTGAAATATATCGGTCATCAGCCCGGTAAAGCGCGGGCCGGGCAGGAACATCCGGTGGGCTATGCCCGGCCAAGTGCCACGCATACCGAAAAACAACGTGAAGGCGCTTGGGCTCCAGTGTTTGCGGGAAAGCGCCTCTGCCTGTTTCGCACCGCGTGGGTGACTGGCAAGCAATTCGCTGTAAAGGCGCATCAGATCAACCGTGCTGGCGATAGTATCGGCCTCTCCATGCCAGCCATCCTGCGTGACAACGGCAGTGATCCGGTCGCCAATGGTATCGAGGCGCACCACCGGATCCCCCAGTCGCATGGTGCCGCCAATGCGTTCAAACTGTGTAATCATCGCCGCGATCAGGCGATGTGTGCCCCCGCGCACAGCCCACAGGCCGCTCTCTTGCTCCAGCCGCCATCCGGCTGCGTGCCATGCCGGGGTTGTCAGGGGATTACCACCATAGAGCAAAGTTTGAAAACTGAGGGCCTGGCGAAGATATTCATTGCGAACGGTGCTGGAAACCAGCCCATAAACGCTGCGCCAGCTTTGCATTTGCATCAGGGTGGGCAGCATTTTCGCCATAGAGGGAAAATCGGTAAAGGATGTAGCAGTCCATTGCCGGTTCAGGCCTCGTAGCGCTTCGGTGCTATAATTGGTGAAACGCTCATACCCTGCAAGATCACTACTATCGAGTCTGGCGATTTCCTGCTTGATGGCGGTATCATCTGCGCTGATGTCAAATTGTGTGCCATCCGGCCACATCAGCCGCAGATGCGGGGCAACCGGGCATAGTGCCACATCCTGCGCCATATCCTGACCGGTGAGACGCCATAATTCGGCAAAGCTATCCGGTGAGGTGAGGGTGGAAGGGCCGGTGTCGAAGGTGAATCCGTCGCGCACAAATATACCGGCCCCGCCGCCTGCGCGTTCTTTTCCTTCCACGATCGTGGTGGCAATGCCCGCTGATTGCAGACGAATACCGAGCGCAAGGCCGCCTATGCCCGCGCCAATGATGATCGCGCTTTTCTTTTCCTGTGCGGGGGTGGGTGCTGGGGTCATGCGCCTCTCCGCCTGTTAGTTACCATGAAACATTGCGGCCCTTATGCGCACAGTATGGCCGTGGCACAAGACGCTATTGGCCGTTTTCATGGTCATCTGGCCTGTTCTTGCGCCCTTGGCCTTAGCAGCATAACAGGGGGTAGCGATGAATAACATGATGTTCGGGGGATATGCGGGTAAGGGGATAGTCGCCTGCCTGTATCTGCAATTTGGGGAAGGGGGGATCGCTATGCACGCGGAGGATAATCGCCGGGTGATGACGGGCATATTGCTCGCTATCGGGGCGTATATTGCATATCCCATGGGGGATGCGATGGTGAAGGCGATTAGTAATGATTTTCCCGGCACCGGCATATCTGCGCTGCGTTATGTGTTTAGTACAATTGTGCTGGGCATTGCCTCTTATTGCTATGACCCGATAGCTTTTCGGAAATTTCCCCGACCTTTGTTGCAGATTGGTCGTGGGGCAATGGTGTCTTTTTCCACCGCGACCTTTTTCGTGGCCCTTGGTTTTCTGCCATTGGGTGCGGCAACCGTTATCATGTATCTGAACCCTGTTATCATCGTCATCCTCTCCAGCCTGTTTCTGGGGGAAAAGGTGCCAAAGGTGGCGTGGGTTGCGACGCTTGTTGCCTTTCTGGGTGTCATCATCGTCATCCGGCCCAATATCATCACCATTGGTTGGGTGGGGTTGCTGCCATTGGTGACGGCACTGTGTATGGCGATTTTCATTATATTGAACCGGCTGGGTGCCGGACTTTCCAGCATTATTCATGCCCAGTTTCTGATTTCCTTATGCGCTATGGTGATTTCATCAGTGCTGGCCATTTGTGGTCATTTCAGCGGTATTGAGCGGCTCCATCTGTTCATGCCGTCCATGCATGTGTTGCTGGGCTGCGCTTTCGTAGCAATGACAGCGACGGCCGCGCATGGTTTTATCATCATGGCGGCAGAGCGCGTGGAAGCGGGAAGGATCGCTCCCTTCGCCTATACGCAATTGCTGGTGGCGGTACTGCTCGGAGTGGTGTTTTTCAGGGATAGGCTTGATGCGATGACTTTGCTGGGTGGCGCGATGATTGTTGGCGCGGGGCTGGCGACATGGAAGGCGCAGCGCAAGGGCGCAGACCGCAGAAACTGACAAACAGGAATTGATTACCCCAAGCCCTTCACAAAAATATTTGCGCGGTTATAGTCCATCCATCCCCGGGGAGCCATGTGGCTGAGAGGTATGGGTAACGCCATACGACCCGTTGAACCTGAACCAGTTAACACTGGCGGAGGGAGGGCGCGTGGCATCATTATATATTTCAGGCTCCATGCAACCTCTCGCTTCCGCATAAGATGGAGTGAGAACGATGACCAATGCCTTTGAACAGGATTCCCCACGACCGGCAATTGGTGTGACAACCGGCCCCATTCGCGGGTCGCGTAAAATCCATGTCGCCACCAAATCCGGTAGCGGTATTCGCGTCGCGATGCGGGAGATTGGTCTGGACCCGTCCAGCGGCGAACCGCCCGTGCGAGTGTATGATACATCTGGCCCCTATACTGATCCGGCAGCGAAGATTGATATAGAGGCGGGGTTACCCACTCTGCGCCGTGACTGGATCATGGCACGCGACGATGTGGAGGAGTATGACGCCCGCCACGTTAAGCCGGAGGATAATGGGCAGTTGGGGCCGGATAGATCCGCCACCGGCACAGTCTCGACTGTAACGGTATCCAGAAATGGACGTGTGGAACCTTTCCCCAATGTGGTGCGCCGCCCGCTGCGCGCTAAACCGGGCGGCAACGTCAGCCAGATGCATTATGCGCGGCGCGGTATCATCACGCCGGAAATGGAATATGTGGCGGAGCGCGAAAATCTGGGCCGGGAACGGCTCGCCCAATATGTGCGCGACGGGAATGATTGGGGCGCGGCTATCCCTGATTATGTGACAGCGGAATTTGTACGGGACGAGGTGGCACGGGGGCGCGCCATCATCCCCAGTAATATCAACCATCCCGAATCCGAACCCATGGCCATTGGCCGCAACTTCCTTGTGAAAATCAACGCCAATATCGGCAATTCGGCGGTCGCGTCTGATGTCGCTAATGAGGTTGACAAGATGGTGTGGTCCATCCGTTGGGGGGCGGACACGGTGATGGACTTATCCACCGGGCGCAATATTCATGACACCCGTGAATGGATACTCCGTAACTCGCCTGTCCCCATCGGCACGGTGCCAATCTATCAGGCGCTGGAGAAAGTCGGTGGCATTGCCGAGGAACTGACATGGGAAATCTTCCGCGATACCTTGATTGAACAGGCCGAACAGGGCGTGGATTATTTCACCATCCATGCGGGGGTACGCCTGCCCTTCGTGCCTTTGGCGGCGAAACGCGTCACCGGCATTGTCTCTCGCGGTGGTTCCATCATGGCGAAATGGTGCCTCGCTCATCACCGCGAATCCTTCCTCTATGAACATTTCGACGACATCACCGAAATCATGAAGACCTATGACATCGCTTATTCCCTTGGCGATGGCCTGCGCCCCGGTTCGATTGCCGATGCGAATGATGAGGCGCAATTTGCCGAGCTATATACTCTGGGCGAATTGACGAAACGCGCATGGGAGCAGGACGTTCAAGTGATGATTGAGGGGCCAGGCCATGTCCCGATGCATAAGATCAAGGAGAATATGGATAAGCAGCTTGCGGCCTGCGGAGAGGCCCCCTTTTATACATTGGGGCCGCTAACCACCGATATCGCGCCCGGCTATGACCATATCACCTCTGCTATTGGTGCGGCGCAGATCGGTTGGTTCGGCACCGCGATGCTATGTTATGTGACGCCCAAGGAGCATCTTGGCCTGCCCGACCGGGACGATGTGAAGGTCGGCGTGGTGACCTATAAGCTGGCGGCGCATGCGGCGGACCTCGCAAAGGGGCATCCGGCGGCGAAGGTGCGCGATGATGCCCTGTCCCGTGCGCGGTTTGAATTTCGCTGGAGGGACCAGTTCAACCTGTCGCTCGACCCCGATACGGCGGAGCGATATCATGACCAGACTTTGCCCGCAGAAGGCGCGAAAACGGCGCATTTCTGTTCGATGTGTGGGCCGAAATTCTGCTCGATGAAGATCAGTCAGGAGGTTCGGGAGTTCGCGGCAAAGCAAAACCAAAGCGCAGATCAATTCATTGCCGCCGGTTCCGAAGATGACGCCGAAGCTGGTATGGCGGAAATGAGCGAGAAATTCCGGCAGCAGGGGAGCGAGGTTTACATCCCGGCAGAGTGAGATCATGATGTCTGGCGGCCCGTTGACCATATCGGGCCGCCACCATTGACGTGAAAGGCAGAGCTGATGACTGGTAAGAATATGGTTTCTATCATGGTGCTGGCACTGGCCCTTTCTGCCTGTGGCGGCACGAAGGATTCGGGTAATGCAGCCAATGCAGTGCAGAATGCGGTAAATAGCGTTGAGGCCGCTGCGAATGTTGTGGAAAATGCCGCCAACACTGCTGGTAATGCGGTTGCGCCTTCCCCGTTGGCAGGGAATGTCGCGAAATATGTCGGCAAATATCCTTTTGATAAGGTGGATGGGCAAAGCTGGGATGGAGACCCCGCCATCAAGGCCGCTATTAGCGCAGCCGTATCGGACGCTAAGGTACGCAAAAGGGTGCTCGATAGCGAAGGCCCTGCCACCCCAATTGCGCAAAAGGACGGTAAAGTCCTCTCCTGGGGATGTGAGACGCATAATTGCGGACCACATAACTGGACGACCCTGATTGATGCGCAGAGCGGTTCTGCTGAAGTCTGCTATTATGACAGCGACGCCGACACTAAACAGGCCCGCTGGTTTAAGGATGGCAAGGAAAGTCGCCGTGACGGCGCATGTCCTTCCGGTGATGAATAAGGCCTGATTTGCTTTAAAAGTGGAATAAGGGGCGGATGTTGATGGAACATCGCCCCTCTCTTTATCTGGCCTCAGTTTTTCAGATCATAGTCCAGCGAAATTTCGCAATTGAGCAGCTTGCTGATAGGGCAATTGGCCTTTGCTCCGGCTGCGATGGTGGCAAATTCGTCTTCACCTATGCCCGGCACATGGGCGGAGAGATGGAGGGCGGATTTAGTGACGGTAAAGCCGTCGCCATCCTTTTCCAGCGTCACCTTCGCCTCGGTATCAAGCTGACCGTCGCTATGCCCCGCCCCGGCCAGAGCGAAGGAGAGGGCCATGGTGAAACAGGCGCTGTGCGCGGCGGCGATCAGTTCTTCCGGGTTGGTGCCGGGCTTCCCCTCAAAACGGGTGTTGAACCCATAAGGCTGGGCGTCCAGCACGCCGGATTTTGTCCAGATATGGCCTTTGCCGTCTTTGCCAAAACCTTCGTAACGGGCAGATGCGCTGTTGGTGGTCATTGCTGTGTCCTCCTGATCCGGCGAAAACGGGCCGGCGCAGTCGGTTAACGGATGGGGGCGGGCAATGTTCCTGCGTGGGTTACCGCGTGGGTTGGCGTGCGAACCATGGGATGAGGCGGGAAATGGCTTCCTCCACTTCCGCTGTAGAGACTGCAAAGCTGAAGCGGATGAAGCGATTGCCGTTAACGGGGTCAAAATCCATACCCGGTGCGGTGGCAATGCCGGTATCCTCCAGCAGGCGCTTGCAGAATGAAAGGCTGTCATCGGTGAGGTGGCCAATATCCGCATAGATGTAGAAGGCCCCATCGGGCGGGGCAATGCGATTGAGGCCCAGCTTCGGCAAGGCCTCCAGCATCAGGTCACGATTGCGGCGATAGGTGTCGATATGGCCTGCCAGTTCCTCTGTGCAATCAAAGGCGGCGAGACCTGCATGTTGCGCGAGGGAAGGGGGCGTCAGGAATAAATTGCCGATGAGCGCTCGCACGGCCTCTATTCGGTCATCCGGCACGACCATCCAGCCCAGACGCCATCCCGCCATGCTGTAATATTTGGAAAAGCTGTTGAGGATAATCGCGTCATCCGCCATTTCCAGCGCTGATGGGATGGGGCCAACATAGCTTAGCCCATGGTAAATCTCGTCAGAGATGATGCGGATACCGCGTTCCCGGCACAGGTCGATGATGGCAGATAATTCCTCTGCCGGAATGACCGATCCGGTGGGATTGGCCGGGCTGGAGAGGATGACGCCATCGGGCGCGGGGGTGATCGCGGCGAGTGCCTTTGCGCTCAGTTGGAAACGGGTTTCCGGGCCACAATCAATCTCCAGCGGTTCCATGGAGAGAGCGCGGGTGACGTTGCGATAGGAAACATAGCCGGGGCGGGCAATGGCTATGCGCGCACCGGGGGTGAACCATGCGTGCAGCGCCAGCACCAATGCCGGGGACGCCCCATTGGTGAGGAATATGCGGTCAGGGCTGACAGCTACCCCATGTTTTTCGGAATAATATTGGGCAATGCGGTCCTTTAAAGGCGCGCTTTCCCAATAGCCCATCGCGTCGCTATCCAGTACCTGATGCGCGGCGGCAATAGCGGCGGTAGGGGCTCCGGTCGATGGCTGACCAAATTCCATATGAATGACCGATCGGCCTATCGTCTTTAGCTCATGGGCGCGTTTGCTGATGGCGATGGCGTAAAATGGGTCGATTGCGGGCGGGGTGCTGGTCATCATGATGCGGCGTTTAGCGCAGTTTCAATATCGGGGCCAAGGAGTATATGGCGCCCTGATCCTAATCCGATGGAGGCAGGTCTGTGCCGCACATGCGTTTGTACATGGCCTTGTCATCATGATTATCCGTGAATTCTTCCCAGCGGTCCGGTGCATATCGCTGTGGTGCAGGGCGGGTGACACCTTTTTCATCCGTATAGCGCATATGAATGTGGCGATATTCCTTGGTTGCGCATTTCACCTGAACCAGACCACTAAGTGTTATCATGGCCTTTATCTGCGAAACTGTATGAGGAAAAGTAGCCGAATAGCCGATCTGGCGTGTGCCATCCTCTAATTCGGCATAGCTGTCGGTATATAAGGTGACCTGTGCGCCCTCTGTATTGCTGGGCAGGGTTTCGGTGGGGCCGTTCGCCCATGTCTGGGCTGTGTCTGCGGGGGTTTCTACCGTATCAGGCAGGGCAGAGGCTAGTAACAGGAAAAGTAAAAGCGACATAATGTATCCGGTTGTATAGGAAGCGGTAATAAGCGACGGCGGAATCGTGAAGATAAGAGAATTTATATGATTGTTTCTATCGTAGGAAAAAATAAATCAAATCTTCTGATCGCTTATAGCTTGACGTTAGGGGGCTATTTTGCTGCGCAAATATATCCCTTTGTCACAGGGCTAGCCATAAATGGTGTCATTCAGAAAAACTATACGGCTATATTATGGCTCTGTCTTTGCCATTTTATAATGATCGCCCTAGAGGTGAGCGCTAAGATGATGGATACACGCGTTTTTACGCGTATCCATACGGATTTTGCCAGTGATGCCGTTGCTGGCGCACATCAGCGCGGGTTAGCGCCTGCCCTTATCGCGGGGCGCGGGGCGCTGCTGCGCGAATATGTCACATTTCTTGAACGGGATGTACCTGCGGCCTTGCTTTCCATCACCAGTCTCGGTGTTGCGATTGTCATGCTATTCTGGTTCGACCCCATCATCGGCGGGGTCTGTCTGTTGCTTTTGGTTCCGTCTATATTGATTAACGGACGTCTTGCCCAAAAATCCAGCATACTCAACAAAGGGTTGAACGACCGGTTGGAAAAGGAAGTGGGCCTTTTGCAAGCCGGTGCAGGCGGACGAGTCCGGCGTCACTTTCAGGCACTGGCCATGTGGCGTATCAAACTTTCTGACCTCGAAGCAAAATCCTATGGCTTTTTGGAATTATTCGTAATCGCGTTATTCGGTGTGGCTCTTTGGCGCGTGGCGATGCAGGGTGTGGTGGAAGCCGGAACCATATATGCGATTTTTGCTTATATCTGGCGGTTTGTAACCAGCATGGATCAGGTGCCGCAAATCGTGCAGCAGGTTGCTAAGCTGGCCGATATTAGCCGCAGATTGAAAACATAGCGCTCGGCCACAAAGAAAAAGCCCCGGCGGTAACCGAGGCTTTTCTGATGATCGTAAAGGTTGCCGGATCAGTGGCGGAAATGCCGCATACCGGTAAAGACCATCGCCAGACCTGCATCATCGGCGGCCTTGATGACTTCATCATCCCGCAGCGAGCCACCCGGCTGGATGACGGCCGTTGCGCCCGCTTCGACAGCGGCCAGCAGGCCATCGGCGAAGGGGAAGAAGGCGTCGGATGCCACTGCGCTGCCCACGGTGCGGGCTTTGTCCCACCCATAGGTTTCGGCGGCTTCCTGCGCCTTGGCCGCGGCAATACGCGATGAATCGCGGCGGTTCATCTGGCCTGCGCCGATACCAGCGGTCACGCCATCCTTGGCATAAACAATGGCGTTGGATTTGACGTGCTTCGCCACCGTCCACGCAAACAGGCAGTCCTTGAGTTCCTGATCCGTGGGTGCGCGCTTGGTTACGACCTTCAGCATATCATTGGTGAGGGTGCCGTTGTCACGATCCTGCACCAATACACCGCCCGCGATGATGCGGGTGGTCAGGCCCTTACGCGCCGGGTCCGGCAGGCCATTGGAGAGTAGCAGGCGGAGGTTCTTTTTCTTCGCGAAAACGGCCTTGGCTGCGTCGTCAGCGCCGGGTGCGACGACGACTTCGGTGAAGATTTCGGTGATGGCTTCGGCAGTCGGTCCGTCGAGCGGACGGTTAACCGCAATGATGCCGCCAAAGGCCGAAACACTGTCGCATTCCAGCGCATTCTTATAGGCTTCGATCAATGTTTCGCCGGTGGCAACGCCGCACGGGTTGGCGTGCTTAACGATAACGACGGTCGGCGGGCCATCACGAAATTCCGCCAGTAATTCAAATGCCGCATCTGCGTCATTATAGTTGTTGTAGGACAGTTCCTTGCCCTGAATCTGCTCTGCCTGACCAATGCCGTTTACGCTGGGCGTGACCGGTACATACAGGGCTGCGCGTTGATGCGGATTTTCGCCATAGCGCAGCATAGACACCAGCTTGGTGGGGATAGAGCGGCTTTCGGGGAACTCAACGCCCTGATCGACACCGGCAAACCACTGGGCGATCATGCCATCATAAGCAGCCGTTGCGGCATAAGCCTTGGCGGCGCACAGGCGGCGGAAATCATAGCTGGTCGCGCCATTTTTCGCGTCCATTTCTTCAATCAACCGGGCATAGTCCGCCGGATCGGTGACAATGGTGACGCTTTCGTGGTTCTTGGCGGCGCTGCGAACCATGGAGGGGCCGCCAATGTCGATATTCTCGATGATTTCATCGCGGTCCGCACCCTTGGCAACGGTCTGTGCAAAGGGGTAGAGGTTGACGATAACCAGATCAATCGGCTCAATCGCATGTTCGCTCATCGACGCGACATGTTCCGGGTTGCCCCGGACAGCCAGCAAGCCGCCATGTACCTTGGGGTGCAGCGTCTTGACGCGGCCATCCATCATTTCGGGGAAGCCCGTCAGGTCGGAAATATCATCTACGTCGAGGCCAGCATCGCGCAGTGCCTTTGCGGTGCCGCCGGTCGATACCAGCTTTACGCCATGGCGAGAAAGCGCCTGCCCCAGTTCGACAAGTCCGGCCTTGTCGGATACCGACAAAAGTGCCCGGCCGATCTTCACGTCCGTCATGATATTTCTGTTTCCCTTCTATAAAAATATATCGGCCACGCCTGTATCGGTCTGGCCTGTTATCCTACGCGCTTTAGCAACCACCCAAGGCTGGTTCCGCCCGGTTCGGCTATTGCGCTAATGACCAGTTGTTTGGTTGCATGGGGGCGTCCTTCGCCATCCACCCACAGGCTGTCTTCGATGCTGAGTGCCCCCGCGCCGCAACGGAACTGCCATAATGCGCCCATATCAATGCGCATCAGCACACCCTGCCCATCGGCGGTCAGGGATGGATCAACATAAGGGGCGAGGTGAAAGCGCAGCACATAAGGCGCATTTGCGGGGCGCTTTCTCTGTTGCGCAGGCAACAACATATCCTCACCGCGAATGTCCCGCCCGTCATTGCTGATATGGAGGAGGCGACGATGGATATAGCCATAGCGCCGCACATAGCCATCATGGCTGAGTTCGATGCGACTGCCATTATCCAGTTCCTGTCGGTGCAGTTCCACCTCAGACACGCCGCGCCCCAATGTGCCATCAGGCAATATAGCGGTGGAGTTGCTGTCATCCAGCGTCAGCGTGCTGTGCGCAGCGGTGGTACGCAGACCGCGCGCCAGTTCCGGCGGGATGGTGGTGCCAGCATAGCTTGCGCCACCGCAATTGATGATGAGCCGGTCGTCCCCATCGCTGATTTCAATGGCCCCGGTAGAAGCGCAACCTGCTTCGGCCAGTTGCGCGACAGGCGGTGGGGCTGCATCAACCAATATCACGGTGGAACCGGCGCTGATCCGCTGGTAACCCCAGTCCCGAGCTTGCCGCAATGGGCGTGTGCGTATACCGCTGGCCCCGACAAGCGCCTTAACCTTCTCGGCAGAAATGGCGGGTGAACCCTGCCAACTGCCAAGGCCTCCGTCACCATGGGTAATGCCTAAAAGGGCAGAAACGGTGCGGTTTAATGTTTCGCTGAGGAAAGGCGGCACCTCAACCCGCACAGCATCATAGGCGGCTTTCACCAGTGTCAGCGCTTCTATACCGCTCATCTGGGCGAGCGGAGAGCGACTGATCGTGCCGCCATCACTATAAAAACCATGCTCGATGGCGCGTTTAAGGCCAGCCTCGCCAAATGTTTTACGGGGGGCGCCACCGGGCAGCAACAGGCCTGCTGTCACTATACCGCACCAAGCGACAATGCGCGGAATGCCCGCAGGAGCCTTATCCGCGCCGCGATCGAGATGGCGGGCGGTGCGGGCAAAGCAATTCAGCACTAGCGAACGATAAACCAGATCATTGGTGGAGAGGATGAGCGGTGCATAGGCCGCCCAGAACATCAGGCGCCATCCGGCCTGTTCTGGTCCCCATGCCGGTTCGCTGGGTTTTTCGGCATGGGCCTTCAGCCAGCCGCGCATAATGGCTTCAGCCACAGGGGCGGTCTGTTCCCGTGGTCCGGTCTGGTTGAGGTCACGCAGCCAACGGAAGCCATGAACATAATCGCTCATTGCCGGGCTGGCCCCTGCTGAACCCGCTATGGGGGCGGCAAAATTCAGCCCCTCCATCGCCAGCTTCTGACCGCGCAGCAGGAAGTGCCCGGCGAGTATGGCTTTGCCGCTGCGACGATTGCCTTCCATCCCATCATGCGGGGAAGCCAGCAATTTCAGAGGGTATTTGCCCTTCAGCCGCATATTATGCAGCGGGGTGCGCCATGTCAGGCGATAAAACTGGCTGGCGATGCGTTCTGCCAGCGATACGCCTTTGTCCGTGGGCAGGCGGATGAGGCGCTTGCCGTCTTCGATGCTGTCCGCCCCATCGGTAACCCCGTCCTGCGCGGGGGCATCAGGCCGGGGGGACGATTTGCTCATGCGCCGCGCAATGTCCTGATATTGTCGGCATAGGCTGATGGCCCGCCACGGAATGTCGCCGTTCCGGCCACCAGCACATCCGCGCCAGCGGCGATGACGCGTGGGGCGGTGGTGGCATCGACGCCGCCATCAACCTCAAGGTGGATGGCTTTGCCCAGCTTCTCAATCTTGTTGCGAATCGCTTCAATCTTACGAAGCTGGCTTTCGATAAAGCTTTGCCCGCCAAAGCCGGGGTTGACGCTCATCACCAGCACGAGGTCAATATCCTCCAGCACATAATCCAATGTGTCCTCATGGGTGGAAGGGTTGAGGGATACCCCGGCCTTCTTGCCCAGAGAGCGGATGCGCTGAATGGTGCGGTGCAGATGATGGCCTGCTTCCTGATGGACGGTGATATAATCGCTCCCTGCCTCGGCAAAGGCATCCAGCATATAATCCACCGGAGAAATCATCAGGTGAACGTCCATCACCTTTTGCGTATGAGGGCGCAGCGCCTTCACCACCATCGGGCCGATGGTGATATTGGGCACATAATGCCCATCCATCACATCAACATGGACCCAGTCGCAGCCGGCTTCGTCGATGGCGCGCACTTCCTCGCCCAGACGAGCGAAATCGGCGGAGAGGATGGAGGGCGATATAAGAACAGGGCGGCTCATGAGCTGAGTGCCTTACCCTTACCCGCCGCCCGGTGCAACAGAGGAGGGCAACTATCCACAGCTTTTTCAGTAAATAGTTACTAATTTCGGCCTTGTTACTTCCGAATCAGTCGGGCGATGAAAAAACCATCTACTCCGCCTTGTTCCTCCAACATGCCGGGAAGGGTGCGAATGCAGCCCTGTGCATTGGTGGGGATGCTTGCGGGTAGCTCCCCTTCGCGAGGAGACTCGACCCTATAATCGGGGTGGCTGGCGAGGAAGCGCTCTATCTGTTCCTCGCCTTCTGATTGTTCCAGCGAGCAGGTGGCGTAAATCAGCATTCCGCCCGGTTTTACCCATGGGGCGCAGCGATTGAGAAGAAGGCTTTGCTGCTCTGCCATTTCGCCAATCATTCGTTCTCCGGCGCGGTACAGCACATCCGGGTGGCGACGGAAAATGCCAGTGGCGCTGCAGGGGGCATCCAGCAGGATAAGGTCCACCGAGTTTTCCGGTTCCCATGTGAGTGCGTCGCCCTGCGCCACTTGCGCGGACAGGCCGCTGCGTTTCATATTATCGGCCATGCGTTCAAGGCGTTTGGCGCTTTTATCGATGGCGGTGACAGCCCATCCTTGCGCGGCGAGCTGCATCGTCTTGCCGCCGGGGGCTGCGCACAGGTCAATCGCGCTGCGGCCCGCGCCTGCGCCCGCGAGTCGCGCAGGCAGGCTGGCGGCAAGGTCCTGCACCCACCATCGGCCTTCTTTGTAACCGGGCAGGCCGGGAACAGATATGGCGTGGCTGATGCGCACATGGCCGGGCATCAGGGTGTCACCGGCCAGCACATCGTCAAAATGCGCGGTTTCATTGGGGTCAGCCAAGGTCACATCTATGGGTGCGCGGCGGGCAAGGGCGCGGGCGACGGCCTGCGTCATTTCCTCTCCCCATTGGGCGGACCAACGTGCAACAATATGCTCTGGCAGGGTAGGGGTTTCAGGCAGGCTGGCCTCTGCGCGCAGCAAAGTCCCCAATACACCATGGACAAGGCGGCGCGGTCCGCCATCCATCAGTGGCAAGGCGGTAGCAATGGCGGCATGGGGCGGTGTTTCGAGCCGAATAACCTGCACCAGCGCCATGCGCAGCACCATGCGGGCCTTGGCGTCCTCCGGCAATATTTGCGGTGTGGCGCTGTCGATCAGCGCATCAAGATCAGCCATCCAGCGCAGCACATCAGCCGCGATTGCATGGGCGAGCGCCTTGTCGGCTCTGTCCTCCAACCCCTGAGTCGCGGCGTGCAGCGCTATTTCCAGCGGTTCCCCGCGCCGTAATACGGCGTCCAGCAGGCGCAGCGCTGCGCGCCGTGCCCCAAGACCAGCTATAGTGTTGTCTCCGGCTGAACGGCGGCGGGGGTGGGCACGGCGTTGATGCCGGGGCGGGGTGGGGGATGTGCTTGTCATGAAGGACTGCTGTTTAACGTTTTTCCATCACGGGTAAACCCTGATGGGCCGAGTTAATGCCCACTGCCTACAGTTAATGAATGTAATAGGCTTGTCCCATAGGAGGAGTAGTTTATAGCTATTGTGCAGATGCAACATGAATAAAGGGAGATCATGACATGGGGAAACGCCCCGATCATGTTCGCGCACCTGAATATTTGAGTAAAAGCCCGCCTGTGCCGCAGCCAGACCCGATAGGGAAAGTGCCGCAGCTAGACGAAGAATTAAGCCCCACCCGCTATGGTGATTGGGAGAAAAAGGGAATCGCCGTAGATTTTTGACATTATTTTTCGTCGATTGTGCTTTTTTGTCTCTTTCTGGTTCAAGTGCCGGGATCGAAATGACGACAGAGAAGTTATGCTACGCTAATCCTTTTATTTCGTCCTGAAATAAACAACTGAATATTTCCCGCCATCAAGACAGGAAAATTTATGACTGTGAAAAAAGTTCGTAAAGCGGTGTTCCCGGTTGCAGGCCTTGGCACGCGTTTTCTGCCCGCGACCAAGGCGGTGGCCAAGGAATTGCTGCCGGTGGTGGATCGGCCCCTCATCCAATATGCGGTGGATGAAGCGCTGGAAGCGGGCATTGAAACGATGATTTTCGTGACGGGTCGCGGCAAGGGCGCGATTGAAGATCATTTTGATATGGCCTTCGAACTGGAAACGACACAGAAACAGCGCGGCAAGGATATGTCGGCCCTCGAAGGGACGCGCCTCAAGCCGGGTAACGCTATTTTCGTGCGTCAGCAGGAACCGCTGGGCCTTGGTCACGCCATCTGGTGTGCGCGGGACATTGTCGGTGATGAGCCTTTTGCCATTCTGCTGCCCGATGAGTTCATGCATGGAACCCCCGGTGCGGGCTGTATGAAGCAGATGGTGGATGCTTATAATCAGGTTGGCGGCAATCTCGTTTGCGCGCTGGAAGTGCCGATGGAACAGACGCCCAGCTATGGGGTGATTGATCCCGGTGCGCGCAATGGCGCGCTGACGGAGGTGAAGGGGCTGGTGGAAAAGCCTGCTGCTGGCACTGCTCCCTCCAACCTCATCCTGCCGGGGCGGTATATTCTCCAGCCCGAAGTGATGCAGATTCTGGAAACGCAGGAAGCAGGCGCGGGCGGCGAAATTCAGCTTACCGATGCGATGGCGTCTATGATTGGGCAGCAGCCTTTTCACGGTGTGACCTTTGATGGGCAGCGGTTCGATTGCGGGTCAAAGGCTGGCTATATCGAGGCGAATTTGGCCCTTGCGCTGGAACGTGATGATATTGGCGCGCATATCCGTGAATTTGCGCGCAAGCTGGTGGCGTAAGATACGCATTGCTGATTTGTTATAAGGGAACCGGGTTTGCGCCCGGTTTTTTTGGCCGGATGTTCGTGCGGAGCGTTGCTATGTGCTAAGACGGGGCGCTGTGGTCATTATAGGTATGGTACAACGCTCAGAATAGCGCCGCGCGAAAAGAAAAAAGGCCGCCCGCAGGGGCGACCTTGTTTTTTGTGATGATATTTTGGTGCCGATCAGAACGGCACTTCGTCATCCAGATCATTATCGAAATTAGGGGCGCTGTTGCGGTTCTGCCCGCCAGAGCGTCCGCCACCAGAACCGCCACCCCATTGGCCGCCGCCCTGACCACCGCCGCCGCCCGGTGCGCCGTCCAGCATGGTCATCACCGCGCCGGGGCCTTGCAGCACGACTTCGGTGGTGTAACGGTCATTGCCGTTCTGATCCTGCCATTTACGGGTGCGAAGCTGCCCTTCCAGATAGACCTTGCTGCCCTTGCGCAAATAGCGTTCTGCAACGCCCGCCAGCCCTTCGGAGAAAATGGCGACGCTGTGCCATTCGGTGCGGTCCTTGCGCTCACCGCTCATGCGGTCTTTCCAGCTTTCCGACGTGGCGATGCGCAGATTGCAGACCTTGCCGCCATTTTGGAAGCTACGCACTTCGGGGTCCGCCCCCAGATTGCCGACCAGAATGACCTTGTTGACGCTGCCTGCCATGTTTAAGAATCTCCGCGATAGATAAGGCGGGCGCTTATAATCCCAACGCCACTGCCGTCCAATAGGTTATACCTGCTGCAATGTAGGCTAGAAGAAATAAATAGCCAACCATGAAGGCTGGCCAGCGCCAGCCATTGGTTTCCCGCCGCGTGACCGCAATAGTAGAGATACACTGCGGGGCGAACACAAACCATGCAAGGAAAGCCAGCGCCGTCGGCATTGACCAGCTATTTTTGAGGCGCTGCCCCAATGATTGTTCCAGTTTTTCCTCATCATCGCCAGCATCAATGCTGTAAGTGGTGGCGAGCGCCGAGACGGCCACCTCCCGTGCGGCCATGGCCGGAACCAGTGCCAGCGATATATCGCGGTTAAAGCCAATGGGTTCCATGATGACATTGAGGCCATTGGCGATGCGCCCCGCCGCGCTATAATCCACCGGCGACATATCCGACCCGGCGGGCGGCTTGGGGAAGCTCAGTAACACCCAAAGGATGATGGTGGATATGAAAATGATGCCGCCCGCACGTTTTAGGAAAATGATGGCGCGCTGCCACAGGCCCAGCGCTATGTCCTGCCAGCGGGGCCATTGATATTTAGGCATTTCCATCAGGAAACCGGCGCTTTGCCCCTTGGTAACGGTACGGCGGAGTAGCAATGCCGCCAGCATCGCGCCGATAATACCCGTCACATAAAGGCCGAATAGCACCAATCCCTGAAGGCCGATGCCCCATCCCACGCTGCGGGCAGGGATGAATGCGCCAATGGTGACGGCGTATACGGGGAGACGCGCCGAACAGGTCATCAGCGGTGCGATAAGGATGGTCGTTAAACGGTCCTTCGGGTCGCTGATGGAGCGCGTCGCCATAATCCCTGGCACGGCGCAGGCAAAGGAGGAGAGTAAAGGGATGAACGCCCGGCCAGATAAGCCAATTTTCGCCATCAGCCCATCCATCAGAAAGGCGGCGCGGGTCATATAGCCCGTCGCTTCCAGCATCAGGATGAAGAAAAACAGGATGAGGATTTGCGGCAGGAACACCACGACGGAGCCCACCCCGTTAATGACGCCATCAACAAGGAAGGACCGCAAATAGCCATCCGGGGTGAGGGCCGTAGCGAGGTTGGCGAGTTCCTCGGCCCATCCTTCGATCATAGCAATAGGCGCTTCTGACCATGCATACACCCCCTGAAACATCAGGAAGAGCAAGCCGAGCAATATGATCGGCCCGAAAACCGGGTGGAGGGCTACTTTGTCCACTGCCTGCGTCATGCGGCGGGACGGAGCCTCCCTGATTATGGCGATACGAGTGAGGGAGCGCGCCTTTGCGCGGCGGGCGGAAAAATCCAGCCCCTTCAGCTCCGGTCGATCAGGCACGCCCTTGTCATCAACATGGGTAGTCAATGCCTCCAGCAGAGGCTCCAACCCTTTTTTGCGCACCGCGACTGTCGGGATGACTGGCACGCCCAGCGCATTGGCGAGGGCATCCGCGCTTATCTCCAGCCCGTCGCGTGCCGCCAGATCCACCATGTTGAGCGCGATGATGGTCGGCAGGCCCAGTGCCAGCACCTCAAGCGCAAAGCGAAGATGATTTTCCAGATTGGTGGCATCCACCACTAATATCAGTGCATCGGGGAGCCGTTCCCCCTGTTGCTTGCCGATGATGACATCGCGCGTCACCTGCTCGTCCGGGCTGGTTGGTGTCAGGCTGTAGGTACCGGGCAGGTCAACCAGTTCAGCAGGGCGACCATCAGAAAGCGCGAGGCGACCTGACTTCCGTTCCACCGTTACACCCGGATAATTGCCGAGCTTCTGCCGGGCACCCGTCAGTGCATTGAACAGGGCGCTTTTGCCGGCATTGGGGTTGCCGACCAGCGCAATTAACGGTTGTGGGGTCATGGCTGAGATAAAATCCGGGGGGTGTCTGCGTTCATATCTGGCCCGGCTATATTTGGTCCGGCCTGACCATGCTCCTGCCGCACATGGATGGCATCGGCGTGATTATGGCGCATGGCGATAGACATTCTGCCGATGCGGCACATGATCGCGCCCTGACCCAATAGCCCGGCCCGGTGCAATATTTCGATGTCTGCGCCTTCTTCGACGCCGAATTCCCGCAGGCGCTGTCCCTCACTATCCGAAAGATGATTCCATTCAATCCGGTCAATGGTGGCGCTTTGGCCTGATGAAAGCTGATGAAGGTGCAAAACGGGGGCGTTCCATTATGGTTGCAACTGAATATCATTATAGTAGCTCTGGAACCAGCATTTTCTGATGCTTCATCGGGTCGATTATGACCATGCTGTTATGGGAACGGCATAAGCTGATGGGGCTAATAAGGGCTGGCTATGCTTCTCCTGTCCCTTCATAGGGGGGCTATGCATTCCGGAACAAAAAAGAATCAGGCCCAGCAGCTTCCTGGTAAAATAGGCCATGCCGAATTCGTGGCGATGATGGCCGCGATGATGTCTATCACTGCACTGTCTATCGACACAATGTTGCCTGCTTTGCCGCAAATTGGCGCAGATTTGCATGTGGTTGATGCCAATGACCGGCAGAGCATCATTACGATGTTCATGATCGGTCTGGCGGTGGGATCGCTCTTTTACGGGCCATTGTCGGATCGTTTCGGGCGGCGCAAGGTGCTCATGCTGGCGGCGGGGCTGCAACTGATTTCTACCCTGATATGCGTGATGGCGACCAGTTTCCCGGTAATGTTGGGGGCGCGGTTGCTGGCGGGGTTCAGCATTGCATCCTGCCGGGTAGTGTCGACCAGCATCGTGCGGGATTGCTTTCGCGGTGATGCGATGGCGCGGGTGATGTCGCTCATCATGATGATATTTGTGATGGTGCCGGTGCTGGCACCGAGCGTTGGCGCGCTGGTGTTGATGTTCGCGCCATGGCGGGCGATTTTCGGTTTGCTGCTCATTTGCATTGTGGCCGTGGGTCTATGGCAATATTGGCGTTTGCCAGAGACATTGCCCCCGGAAAACCGACTGAACATTGGTCCGAAGGATTTGTGGGCAACCTTTGTGCAGATTGTTACCAACCGTAATTCCATCGGCCATATGCTGGCCAGTGGTATCATGTTTGGCGGGATGATTGGCTTTCTGGTGTCTATCCAGCAAATATTTGATGAGGTGTTTGATGCCTCTCAATATTTCGCCATTGGCTTTGCCGCGATCACGATATGGATGGGGTTGGGTAGCTTGCTCAACAGCCGTCTGGTTGAACGTTTCGGAGCGCGGAGGCTGGGGCAAGGCGCGGTCATCACATTGGTGCTGATGTCTCTCATCCACTGCGCTATTGTGCTGTCGGGCTATGAAAACCTCATTAGCTTCATCATCGTTCAGGCGATGACAGTGGTGTGTTTCTCCTTTTCAGGTTCCAACTTTGGTGCGATTTCGCTGGAGCCTTTTACCAAGGGAGCTGGCCTTGCTGCATCTGTGCAGGCCTGCCTGACGACGTTGATTTCAACCATATTGGGCGCGCTGGTGGGCGCGAGTTTCAATGGCACCGTGTTGCCAATGACGATCGGCTTTCTGGTTTTTGGCGCTGTCGCTCTGATGGTGATTGCATGGGCGGAACGCTGGAAATTATTTGCCCGTCCCGGTCATGCGGCCTTGCGCAAGGAAAATATCATCTTGCCGGATAAGGGTTGAGTTTCTCAACCAGAAATAGCGCAAATGAAAAAGGGGCAGCCTATGCCGCCCCTCCTTTGTTCGATCATTGTCCGGTTCAGGCGTCTTTGCCGCCGGGGGTATGGATGCCGGGCAGTGGTGGTACGGGCTGAGGCGGCGTATCCGCATCATCCTCATGCACATCAATGATGCCGCGCCCGACATAGCTGCGATTGCGGCTATAGGTGAAATAGACGATCAGACCGATAAGTGCCCAGCCAGCGAAGAGCAGCTTGCTCTTCTCATCAAGGCTGAAGAACAGATAGAGGCAGCCCAAAACCGATAACGGGGCAAAAATCATAACCGCCGGAGTGCGAAATGGCCGGTGACGACCGGGATCAGTCCGGCGTAGCACCAGTACCGCGACGGATACGGCCATGAAGGCGAAGAGCGTACCGGAATTAGAGATATTGGCAAGCTGCCCAACCGGGAAGAAACCAGCGAACAGCGCGACGAATACGCCTGTTAAAATGGTGATGACATGGGGGGTATTGTAGCGCGGGTGAATTTTCGAGAAAAATTGAGGCAGCAGTCCGTCCCGGCTCATCACAAAGAAAACGCGGGTTTGACCAAACATCATCATCAAAATCACCGATGGCAGCGCCAATATTGCGGCCAGCCCCACCAGATTACCAATTTGCGGCCATCCTATTTCACGCAGCACCCATGCCAGCGCTTCTTTGGAGCAGACCACGGCCTGATCGGATATGGCGCTGCACTGGGCGGCCAGTTCACGGCTGCCCGGTTCCAATATTTCTCCGTTTGCCCCATACACTGGCTGTGCGCCTTCTGTACCGATCACCCCGGCGGAAACCAGCAGGTAAAAAATGGTGCAGATACCCAGACTGCCAATCAGGCCAATGGGCATGTTGCGTTGGGGGTTCTTGGTTTCTTCTGCTGCGGTCGAAACCGCGTCAAAACCGACATAAGCAAAAAAGATGGAAGCCGCGGCCGCTGATATGCCGCTTACGCCCAGCGGAGCAAATGGCTCAAACTGCTCCATCCGCATGACCGGAACGGTCAGGGCGATGAAGGCGATAAGGGCGACAATCTTAATGGCCACCAATATGGAGTTGACGGTCGCACTTTCCTTTGTCCCGCGCACCAGCAATGCGGTGACGAGTAATGAAATTATGATCGCGGGCAGGTTAACCATCCCGCCGTCAAAGGGGCCGCGGGTTAAATGGTCGGATATATCAATGGCAAAAGCATGTTCGATATAGCCGACCATATAGCCAGACCAGCCCACGGACACTGCGCCTGCAGCCACCGCATATTCAAGGATAAGGGCCCAGCCCACCATCCATGCGATGAGTTCCCCCATCACCGCATAGCTATAGGTATAAGCGGAGCCGGATACTGGCACCATGGATGCCATCTCAGCGTAACAAAGCGCGGCTATGGCGCAGACGACGCCAGCGATGATGAAGCTTATCATCATGCCGGGGCCAGCTTTTTGCGCGGCCTCGGCGGTTAGAACAAAAATACCGGTGCCGATGACGGCGCCGATACCCAGCATGGTTAGCTGAAACGCACCGAGTGAACGGTGTAATGACTTTTTTTCCGCCGTCGCCAAAATGGCATCAAGCGGTTTAACTCGACCAAAGATCATCAAATGGCCCCCTGTTTCTCTAATGCGACGAGGTCTTTCCCCCCGCATATTTGGACGGAACAGTATAGGCTAATGGCTGATGCGCAAGGGGCAGATGTATGAAAGGCGTATTTTACTGAGCGAATGGCCGGGAGGAAGCCGTCAGAAGGAGATGGCTCCCCCTAAAGAGTCCCCTCTATAGCGTTATTCCGCGATCATGCGGCCCAGTGGCTTCCCGGCAAAGAGGTGGACGTGCAGATGGGGCACTTCCTGCCCGCCATCTGCGCCAACATTGGCGAGCAGGCGATAGCCCGGCTGTACATAGCCCTGTTCGCGGGCAATTTTACCGACGATGCGGATGAAACCGGCAATTTCCGTGTCATTCGCTCTGGCCGAAAAATCATCCCAACTGACATAGCGCCCTTTGGGAATCACCAATATATGCGCAGGGGCCTGTGGGGCTATGTCATGAAAGGCCAGCACGGCATCGTCTTCATAAACCTTATTACAGGGGATTTCCCCGCGCAGGATTTTGGCGAAGATATTATTATCATCATAGGGCAAAGTGGGGTCGATCGGCATGGCATTTCTTCCTGTTGGGTTGCAGGGAAAGGCGGTTATTCTGGCGGACGGCTGGCCTTTTCGATGAGGCCAGACGTGCCTTCGCGGCGGTCCAGTTCTGAGCCGATATCGTCCAGAGTGATGCCCATATCAGCAAGCAGGACGGTGAGGTGAAAGAGTAGATCCGCGCTTTCCTTCACCACTTCCTCGCGGTCATCCGCCATGGCGGCAATAACGGTTTCGACGGCTTCCTCTCCCAGTTTCTGTGCGATCTTGCCGCGTCCCCGTGCCGTTAGCTTGGCGACATAAGAGGTGGACGGATCGGCACTGCGGCGCTGGTGGATGGTGTGTTCAAGGCGATCTAGGCTGTCACGCATATGTTTTTGTCGCGCACTCATGGGTTCGTAGGGAAACAGGTTCTGCCCCCGATTAGCAGCCCGGCAACCGCAGGCCAACTGCAATTAACTACCACTTAGTAGTTAATCAGCGAGGTCGAGGGCAGCGTGAGCGGTGTATCCTGTGCGCAAATGCTGGGCCGATTAAGCCCCTTCAGGCAAGGATAGGGGTTCTGACCTGTATACCCGCTGCGGCAAGGGCGGCGTGTGCCTCGCCTATCGTGTGCTGGCCAAAGTGAAAGATAGAGGCCGCCAATACCGCGCTTGCATGGCCTTGCACTACGCCTTCTACCAGATGATCGAGCGTGCCGACGCCCCCGCTGGCTATAACCGGTACGGAAACCGCATCGGCTATTGTGCGGGTGAGTTCAAGGTCATAGCCTTTTTTCGTGCCGTCGCCGTCCATGGATGTGACAAGGAGTTCCCCGGCACCCAGTCCCGCGAGGCGCACGGCATGTTCCAGCGCATCAATGCCGGTGGCGTTCCGCCCGCCATGGGTGAATATTTCCCAGCGGGGCTTGCCGTTCGCGCCCGGTTCCACCCGGCGAGCGTCCACGCTGGCGACAATGCATTGCGCGCCAAAACGGTCGGCAATATCGGCAACGACCTCTGGGCGGGAAACAGCGGCGCTGTTAACCGCGACCTTATCCGCGCCGGCGAGCAGCAGCGCGCGGGCATCCTCTGCGCTGCGCACGCCCCCGCCCACGGTAACGGGCATGAAGCAGACTTCTGCGGTACGGCGCACCACGTCGATGATGGTGCCGCGCGCCTCATGGCTAGCGGTAATGTCGAGGAAACACAGCTCATCCGCGCCCGCCGCATCATAAAGACGGGCTTGCTCCACCGGATCGCCCGCGTCCTGAAGGTCAACGAAATTGACGCCCTTCACCACGCGGCCATTGGCGACATCAAGGCAGGGAATGACACGGGTGCGGACGGTCATAGTCTGTTTCCTTACTCCGCCGCAGCGATGGCCAGAGCGGCCTTCAAATCGAGCCGCCCATCATAGAGGGCGCGACCTGTGATGACGCCTTCGATGCCATCCTGCGCATGGAGGGCCAGCACGCGAATATCCGCGATACCGGCAACGCCGCCGCTGGCGATGACAGGAATGCCGCTGGCACGCGCCAGATCAACCGTCGCCGTGACGTTGCAGCCCTTCAGCAGCCCATCACGCCCCACATCGGTAAAGAGCAAGGCAGCAACGCCTGCATCCTCAAACCGGCGGGCGAGGTCGATCACTTCCATATCGCTTTTCTCGGCCCAGCCATCGGTGGCGACCATGCCATCGCGCGCGTCCACCGCGACAACGATACCGCCGGGGAAATCTTTCGCTGCGCCCTTCACAAATTCCGGGTCTTTGAGCGCTGCGGTGCCGATGACGAGGCGTGATACGCCCAGATTAAACCAGTGTTCCACCGATTCGCGGTTACGAATGCCGCCGCCCAGTTGCACATGGCCGGGAAAGGCGCGCACGATGCTTTCTACCGCTTCGCCATTGACGGCTTTGCCCGCAAAGCTGCCATCCAGATCCACCACATGGAGATGCTGGGCACCCGATTCGGCAAAAAGAACGGCCTGCGCCGCCGGATCATCCCCATAAATGGTGGCGCGGTCCATATCCCCTTCGGCAAGGCGCACAACCTGACCACCTTTTAGATCAATAGCCGGAAAAACGATGATGCTCATAGGGTCAGGGTTTCCAGTTCAGGAAGCGAGAGAGGAAGGAAAGGCCATAGGTCTGGCTCTTTTCCGGGTGGAATTGCGCGCCGATGATCGTGTCACGGGCAACGGCGGCGACCAGTGGCCCGCCATGATCGGTAGTGGCAACGACATCATCGGCATTGGTCGCATCGAAATGATAACTATGCAGGAAATAAGCCTCGCCCGGCTCGATGAGCGCATGGGGGCTGGCGGAAATAACCGCATTCCATCCCATATGTGGTATCTTGATGTCGGTGGCGGCGGGTTCAATCCGGCGCACCGTGCCGGCTATCCAGCCCAGCCCCTGATGCGTGCCGAACTCCTCGCCTTTGTCTGCCAGCAACTGCATGCCCACACATATGCCAAGGAAAGGGACGGCGCGCCTGTGAACCGCATCATGCATCGCCTCAATCACGCCGGGAAGGGCGGCAAGCCCATCATAACAGGCGCGAAAGGCTCCAACACCGGGCAGGACGATGCGGTCTGCACGGGCGACCACATCCGGGTCTGCTGTCATCACCACATTTGCCGCGCCTGCTTTTACCAGCGCATTGTGGACGGAATGGAGGTTGCCCGCGCCATAATCAATTAAAGCTATGGTCCCGGAAGTATCAGCGGTCATTGAATGAAGGCCTCCAGCCCCGGCATGATGCGGGTTGGGTTGAATTCGAAAATTGCATAGTCCGCGACGCCATTGACGACAAAAGCATCATTGGCCGCAAAATGCTCAATCTCTTCCCGGTCGCCGCGCATCAATAATATGCCGCTTTTTTTGCCGACTTCGCGCCCACCCGTCAGCAGCAAGCCATCGGCGCTGGCCTTATCCAGCCCCTCCCAATGGGCGGCGCGATATTGGTCTACGATGGCAAGTTCTGCCTTATAGGTCAGGATGATAACGAACATCGACACTCTCAGCCTTTATCTGCTCCGACTATGCAAGCGTCTGGCTTGCGGGCGTCAGGCATCACCCAATGTACCTTTGGTCGAGGGGATGCTGTCGGCCTTGCGCGGGTCAACCTCTACCGCCTGACGCAGCGCACGGGCGAGGCCCTTGAACAGGCTTTCGATGATATGATGGTTGTTCTGGCCATAAATGCATTCGGCATGGAGGGTAATGCCTGCCGCCACCGCAAAGCTATGGAACCAGTGATCGAACAGCTCGGTATCCATTTCACCGAGGCGTGGCTGGGTGAAGCTGGCCTTCCACACCAGATAAGGTCGCCCGGAAATATCCAGCGAAACGCGGGACAGAGTCTCATCCATCGGGGAATAGGCCGTGCCATAGCGGGTAATGCCGCGTTTATCGCCCAGCGCCTGTTTAAAGGCCTCACCAATGGCGATGCCGCTATCCTCGGTGGTATGGTGCTGGTCGATATGCAGGTCGCCATCAACCTTCACCACCATGTCAATCAGGCTATGGCGGGAAAGCTGTTCCAGCATATGATCCAGAAAACCAATGCCGGTATGGACGTCATAGACGCCTGTCCCGTCAAGGTTGAGGGATACATAAACCGAGGTTTCCGCGGTGGTCCGCTGTATTTCGCCTGTTCGCATGGCCCTTCCTATAGCGCGTAATCCGCCCCTTGCAATCATCTGTGCAATCATCGTGACGTTATGGCTTTATACTGCGCCACACTGCACCGACAAAGACTTGACCCCGCCCCCGTCGGCGTTAGGAAGTAAAAGAATGACTGATACTCTGCCAGATAGCCTGATTCCTTATGATGAAATAGTGCAGGAAGCCCTGCGCACGGTGGTGGGCCGTGTATTAGGGCAGGTGGGACAATCCGGCGGTCTGCCGGGTGACCATCATTTCTACATCACATTCAAGACGCAGGCTGCGGGTGTTGATATTCCGCGTCATCTGGTGGAACGCTTTCCCGATGAGATGACCATCGTTCTTCAGAATAAATATTGGGATCTGAAGGTGAGCGATGGCTATTTTCAGGTCAGCCTTACCTTTAATCAGGTGCCCGCGGAACTGACCATTCCTTATAGCGCGATCACTGCTTTTGTTGATCCTGCTGTTAATTTTGCGCTGCAATTTCAGGCGCAGAGCGAAGAAGGCGATGTCAGCCTGCCTAACCCTGCGGAGGATGTCGCAGCGGAGCCGGTGGTCACGGCGGAAGATGGTTCCAATGTGGTAACAGTCGATTTCGGTAAGCGGAAATAAGCCGGGGGTCACACAGATACCATCTGGGATGACCCACCGATGGTATGTCAGAAGTGGTGAAGATGATGCGGAACAAGAAGGCACGGCCAGCCGTTGAAAATACAGCAGAGCAAAAACGGAGCAATAAAGCCATGCTGGGGAAGGTTGTGTCGGGGTTCGTCGGGTCAAGACTGGCGGCCCATGCTGGTAAATCAGGTGCATTAGGCGCTGTTGCCGGGGTTGTGATTAATCGGGTTGTCAGCCGGTCTCCAATGGGGGCTATGGTCATTGGCGGTATCTGGGTTGGCAGCAAGCTCTATAAACGTCGCAAAGAGCGGGAAGTGAATAAATTTGAGGCAGCGGCTCAGGCCGCAAAGCCCGTGACAGCCGCAGATCCAGCGACTCCGCCGCCGGGCGTGAAAACGAAATAAGAGCAGGCTGCGACAGGGGCGTAGTGGTAGCCGCCGTCGCCTTCGCCTTCGTCATCGCAGATTCGCAATGACATAGATGGGGCACGATATACCCCGAAGACTCTCTCATTTAGGGAGATGGCGCGGGATGGTTGCCGAATCGTCAAGAGAGTCCCGTTGCTGAATGAGCGCCTTTACAGGCGATATGCATCATGTCGTGATCGTGTCATGAGGGGTAGATTAATGGGGTTGCCCATAATTTCTGCCTATCTCTATATTGACGTCTGCCGCGGCCCGCGCCACTAAACGCTATGACTGCATCACTCCAGAATGATCCGCACGGTTTCAAGCGCCGTGGCTTGCTTTTCGTCCTGTCGTCTCCTTCTGGTGCCGGGAAATCTACCATATCGCGCCTGCTGCTGGAGAATGAGGATAATCTCTGCATGTCGGTGTCCGCAACCACCCGGCCTATGCGTCCCGGTGAGGTGGATGGTAAGGACTATCATTTCGTAGATATCGAAAAATTCCGCGAAATGACGGCGAATAATGAATTTCTGGAATGGGCGCATGTGTTCAGTAACCGTTATGGCACCCCGCGCGCGCCGGTAGATGAAATGTTGAAAAACGGGCAGGATGTGCTGTTCGATATTGACTGGCAGGGGGCGCAGCAACTTCACCAGATTGCTGGCGGAGATGTCGTGCGGGTGTTCATTCTGCCGCCGTCGATAGCGGAACTGGAACGGCGCCTGCGGTCGCGCGGAACCGATAGTAACGAAGTAATTGCCGGCCGTATGAGTCGCGCGGCCAATGAAATATCGCACTGGGATGGCTATGACTATGTGCTGGTCAATGATGATGTCGTCGAATGTTTTACTAAAGTGCAGACGATCTTGCACGCAGAACGGTTGAAACGCAGCCGCCAGACGGGGCTGATCGGTTTCATTCGTGGGCTGCAAAAGCGCGCCGAGGGCATTGAGGCTTAAGAGGAAAACTCCCCAAGGCCATGACACGCTTGCCATAAGTGGTATTTTTTTTGTAAGGGCTGCCTTGTCATCTGGGGAGTAGCCCGCCGCCTTTGCAGGCGGAACACTATGTCAACATACTTGGCCGAGAGGTCATGGCATAGGAAGGACGGGAAACCGTTCCGGCGAGACCAATGGCATTACACCTCAGCCCGGCCGGGCGAGAGGGGTGATGCTGTTGTTGTGTGTTTCGCCCGGCCCGGAGATATCCATTGGAAGCCCTCATTACCTCGACTGCGGTGGTCGCCCTCGCTGAAATAGGGGATAAGACCCAGCTTCTCGCCATTGTTCTGGCGACTCGTTTCAAACGGCCCACGCCCATTATATTGGGCATATTGGTGGCGACACTCGCCAACCATTTCCTCGCTGCACTGGTGGGACAGCAGGCCGCCGCATGGCTCGATAGCCTGTGGTTCCGTTATGCCGTTGCGGCATCCTTCATTGCTATGGCGCTCTGGACGCTCATCCCTGATAAGCTGGATGATGAAGAGGAGAAACCCGCCCGCTTTGGTGCCTTCGTAACGACGGTCATCGCCTTCTTCCTCGTGGAAATGGGGGATAAGACTCAGGTGGCGACCATTGCCCTTGGCGCGCAATATCAAAATGCGGTGCTGGTAATGATGGGCACGACATTGGGCATGATGATTGCCAATGTGCCTGCGGTATTCCTTGGGAATGAGTTGATTCGCAAGGTTCCGCTGAAGCTGGTGCGGACGATTGCGGCGCTGCTGTTCCTCGTCATCGGCCTGTGGGTGCTGGCGCAGACAGCGGGCCTGATCTGAACAGCCTGACCTGAACAGAGGGTGGGGGAGCGCCTGATGGTGCCTCCCCTTATGCGTTAAAAACTATCCTTCGCGGTGCGCAGCCGGGCCAGTTCATCGGCGCTGGTGGCGCGCATGAAGGGGTTCGTGGCGCGTTCCAGCGCGATCGTGGTCGGCACGGTTGGTTTTCCGGCATCGCGTAGTGCCTGCACCTCTTCCATCCGTTGGGCGATAGCTGCATTATTCGGCTCCACCGCCTGCGCAAAGCGCCCGTTGGAGAGGGTATATTCATGGGCGCAATAGACCTGCGTCGCCCCATCCAGCGCGGCAAAGCGCTGCATATTGGTGAACATTTGCTCTGCCGTGCCTTCGAACAACCGCCCACAGCCCATGGCGAACAGCGTATCGCCGACGAAAATCATATCACTGGCAGAGATATGATAGGCAATATGTCCGGCAGTATGGGCGGGCACATCCCACACATTGGCGCGATAGGCCCCGATTTTCACAGTATCGCCTTCGCCAATGGCACGGTCGATTGTGTCGATCTTGCCGGTTTCACCCTTTGGCCCGCTGATGATGCACCCGGTGGCGGCCTTTATTTCGGCATTGCCGCCGGTATGATCGCGGTGCCAGTGGGTGTTCCATATCTGGCTGATGCGCCAGCCCCGCGCTTGTGCTGCCTCCAGCACAGGTTCTGCCACTGCGGGGTCGATAACGACAGTGTCGCCTGATGCTGTATCATGGACCAGCCAGACATAATTGTCCGAAAGGACCGGCACACAGGCGACCTCAATCGTCATTACCATTCACCAACATTGGGCATGGAAACCCATGGTTCGGCTGGTTCCAGATGGCCGTCTTGCAACAATTCAACGGAAATGCCATCGGGTGTGCGGATAAAGGCCATATGGCCGTCACGGGGCGGGCGGTTGATGGTGACGCCTGCGTCCATCAATGTCTGGCAGGTTTCGTAAATATTGTCGACGCGATAGGCGAGATGGCCAAAATTGCGTCCGCCGGTATAGACCTCCGCCGGGCTGCCATCTTCTGGCGGCCAGTTATAGGTGAGTTCTACCTGCGCACCCTCATCGCCTGGTGCAGCGAGGTAAATAAGGGTGAAGCGACCTCTCTCACTCTCATAGCGCTTCACTTCCTGAAGGCCAAGCAGGTTGAAGAAACGGGTGGTAGCGTCAGGGTCACTGACGCGGATCATGGTATGAAGATATTTGAGCATAGGGCACATTCATAGCATGCGCTCTGTTATATCGCCACTACAGAGTGGCGATGCCTTTCGCCGTAGGGCGTTATGCGTTTTGTTGCCGCCATCGCCCGATAGTGCGGCTGAGGATGCCTTCCTCTCCGCCTTCGATCTGCCACAGCTCTGAAAAGCTTGGGTCATTCGATGCCGGGCGCAAATGCACTTCCAGATCATCCAGCGCAACACGCATCGGTACGGAGACCCCTTCGCCGCATATGATGCATTCGCGGTTGCGCAGGGCCGGTATTGCGTCAAGGAAGCCTCGTGCCCCTTCGGGCAGGGCCGCCTTCACCAGTTGCTGGTCCCGGTCATTGTTGAGCCGCATCGAAAATATGGTGCCGCATTGTGATAGCACACCTTCGGCGAGGTCGGACGGACGCTGGGTGATGAGGCCCAGTGATACGCCATATTTGCGCCCTTCCTTGGCGATACGTTCCAATATGCGGCGTACCGATTGCCCGCTGGTGTCCGTGGCGGCGGGAATATAGCGATGGGCCTCTTCGCAGACCAGCAGCAGCGGACGCTTCTCTTCCCCCCGTGCCCAGATTGCATAATCGAAAATCAGGCGGGAGAGCAGAGACACAACGACCGATGTAATTTCTGTTGGCATGGAGGATGTGTCGATAATCGAAATGGGTTTGCCATCGGTGGGCAGGCGGAACAAACGAGCGAGGAAATCCTGCATCGTGTCCGCCACCAGCATGCCTGAAAACATAAAGCTGTACCGCGGATCAGACCTTACTTCGTCTATCCGGTTTTTGAGGCGCAGAAAGGGCAGGCTGTTGGTGCTTTTTTCCAGCTTACCCATTTCATTGCCAATGATGGTGACAAGGTCTGACAATAAATAGGGTATGGGTGTATCGACGGTTAGTCGGCTCGTGCTGTCGGACAGCCGGTTTCGCGCGCGCGCAGCCAGCAGGCATTTCGCCAATATGTCGCGGTCAACGGTGCGGTCTTCCTCACCCGATGGGATGAAAACCTCGCAATGTTCCTCAAAGTTCATCAGCCAATAGGGAAGGGCAATATTATTGGCGTCATAAAGCGCGCCATTATGGGAGAAGGAGGCCGCATATTCGCCATGCGGGTCGATCATCACGATATGGCCATTGGGGGCCTGCGCGCATATCCGGTGTAAAATGAGGGCAGCGGCCGTTGATTTGCCGGTGCCGGTAGAGCCTAGAAGCGCAAAATGTTTGCCCAGCAGTGCGTCAATATAGAGGGCTGCGCGGGTGTCGGGCGTGGGGAAGATGGTGCCGATCTGCACATGGGGTTGTGTCGTGGCGCTATAAATCTGGCCCATATCATCACTGGTGATCGGGTAGATTTCCGTTCCGGGGGATGGGTAGCGGGTGATACCACGGCGGAAATGGATGAGAGAGCCGGTTTCATACTCTTCCTCCCCTTCGCCCAGAAAATCGACATCGGCCACAACGCGGTTAGCATCGCGGCGGTCGAGCATCAGTGTGCGGATGGTAG
The DNA here is from genome assembly GCA_009360885.1 of Sphingobium sp. Lineage (GTDB taxonomy): Bacteria > Pseudomonadota > Alphaproteobacteria > Sphingomonadales > Sphingomonadaceae > Sphingobium. Next base: position 109,062 of record SPEL01000001.1, read on the forward strand.
CGACCAGCCATAAGGAGCCAATACGCGCCTTGATCTGGCTGCCGATCTGGCCGGTCATGGCAATGGCGGGGTCTGCGCTGCGGCTCATCACGTCTATGCCATGGAGATCAAGCAAGATTTTGCAGCTGTCACCGGAAATCTGGAAAATAACACCCACTGCAACGGGGGCGGGCAAAGCGACATGGCCAAATTCATGGGCGTCCCCTTCCGGCGCGGGGCGGGTTGTGGTGAAGGCAAAATTGCCGGTCATGTCATTCATGATAAGCCCTGTCCTTTGTCTTTCGCCTGGAGCGTCCGCTGTCCACCCGGCGCTCGGTTGCGGGCCGTTATAAAGACGCAGGGTAAAGGAAGGGTTCGGAGGGAAGAGAATTTCTGGCGGGCAAGATTGTCAGACGCGTTTGCCGATCCACCCGGCAAGGGCCCCCATCAACAGCGCAATGGCCGTGGCGGTCAGCCCATAGGCGATGGGCCAGCTCTCCGCTGCATAAGCGATAAAACGCTCAAAGCCGGATTTGCGCACTTCTATGTCCCGCACAGCGGCGGCCACTACCCGCCCATCCTGAATCAAGAAAGTTTCTGCCGTATAATCCCCCACCAGCACCCGCGCGCTCAGCGGCAGGCGGGCGCGGTAAAGCAGCCCGTCGGTTATTTCCACGGTGCTTGCTGAGGAGGCAAACAGCCCCGCGCGTTGCTGCACGTCCTTCAGGCCCTTTTCAAATCGCGCGATTTCTGCGGTGTCGGAAAAGGAAGTGGGGGATAATTGTATGGTGTCGAGGCTCAGTTCATAAATGGCGGCTGTACGATCATCAGTAATTTCCTTGATCGGACGGGAACTGGCGATGGCATAGAAACTGGGAATGGACTGAAACTTCATGCTATCTGCATTGACCCAGATACCGGCGATCTTTTGTTTTTCGCGGATACGCATCTGGCGCTCAGGGCCTTTCAGCACCACGACAATGTCGGCAGGCTTTTCCGGGATGATGCCATCGGGATAAGCGATAGCACCAAAGAGCAGCAATTCTGCGCCCTTGAAACTATATTGAATGTCAATCTGGCGCTGTGACACATCCGGCACCAGCTTAGGGGCCGAGAGGGCGGCGTAGGCGCAGGACGGTGCCATCCATGCCGCCAGCAGCAGCAAGAGGTGGTACACTCCGCGCGCCTTCATAATAGCTCCAGCGAATAAATCTCGCCGGGGCGCCATGCGAGGCCCATTGCCATGCGAATGGCGACGATCAGCACAATGGCGGCCAATATGAAGCGCAGATATTCCGGTTGCATCCTGCGGGATATGCGGGTGCCAATCTGTGTGCCGGTGACGCTGCCAATCAGCAGCAGCATCGCCAGAACGAGGTCTACCGCGCGGGTGGTAAGGCTATGCACCATTGTCGCGGCCATGGTGACGAACAAAACCTGAAACAGCGATGTCCCGACCACCACCTGCGTTGTCATGCCCAGCAGATACAACATCGCAGGGACGAGGATGAAGCCCCCGCCAACGCCCATCAGCATTGTCATGATGCCTGTCACCATCCCCAGCAATAAGGGCGCGAGCGGGGATATATAGAGGCCTGATTTATAGAAGCGCCAACGCATCGGCAGGCTGGCGACCAGCGGGTGATGGCGGCGTTTGCGCGGGGGGGCGCGGTTGCCGGTTTTCATTCGAATGAGGGTCGTTACCGATTCCCACGTCATCAGCCCGCCAATGGAACCTAGCATGATGACATAGAGTAGCCCGATGACGATATCCATCTGGCCGATGGATTGCAGCAATGAAAACAGCCCTGCACCGATGATCGCGCCGATTATCCCGCCAGCCACCATGACTGCGCCCATGCGTAAATCCACCGTCCCGCGGGAAAGATGGGCCATCACACCGGAAACACTGGCCCCTGTGACCTGCGTCGCGGCGGAGGCCGCCGCAACCGTGGGGGGGATGCCGTAAAAGATGAGCAAAGGCGTTGTCAGAAACCCACCACCTACGCCAAACATGCCGGAAAGCAGGCCGACAATACCGCCAAGGCCAATGATGACCAGCATATTGACCGGTAGATTGGCGATGGGCAGGTAAAGATCCATAGCTGCATCCTATAAGCTAATTTGATGCAGGAGAAACCTGTTTTCCGGCTATGCGTCCTGACCCTAAGGTAAAGGGCAGAACCGAAACCTGCGATCTATCTGTGGCGCTGCAAAGCTGTGGTGCTAAAAATCGGTGGCGCTAAAAATCGGTGGCGAGGGTGATGGCCGGACCAGAGCCGGGCGAAGCACGACCGGCTATGCGCTGACGCCACTCCATCAACAGACGTGGTTGCTGCCCGGCGAGGGGTAATCTCCATTCCAATACTGGCCCAATATCCAGTCGGCCAATGTCCGGCTGGTCACTATTTGGGTATGATGGCCCGGATTGCGTTCCGCCCGACAGGCTGACGCCGATTCGCTGCATATGGTTTTTTGTGCCTGTGGGTGCGGTCAGGCTCACACGTCCGTCGGCAAAGGTGTCGCGCTGTTGCAGGCCTGCTATGCCCGCCTGTGCATAGCCCTCCAGCGTCCATTCTCCGATGATGGTTGTCGGGTTGATACCGCTGGTGATGAACAGAGCGAAGGCATTGCGCCCGCCTTGTTCCAGCCGGATGCGTCGTTCACCATGGAGGGAAATGGGGATGGTCCCGGTTTTCGCGATGAGGGTGAGGCCCGCCGCAGTCTCTGCTCCGCCCGGTTCCTGTAATGCCCGGCTGAGGCGACCATAAACGCGGACTGGCAGCCCCGATGCGATGTGCCCAATGGCACGCTCCACCCTGAGTCCTGCTTGCGCGCCGCCTAGCTGACCATATTGCTGGATAGTGCCAGCGGAGCCTTTTTCGCGCCAGAGCATCCACATGGATGCAGACCAGCGCCCATTCTGGCTGGTTGCCTTAGAGGAATCATTATGGGGCAGGGGAGCGGGATGATTGGCTTGCTGTATATTGCGCGTGCCATCTGGCGGCGCGGGAGTCGTTCCATGAGAGGGAGGTTTCAGCAGAGCATGAGGTGCATCCCCCAAGGCCGGATAGCCGGTGGCGTGGGGTTGATAAATCATAGAATGGATGGACGCCGTCAGCATTTTCTTTGGCTTTTGCCGGTACGCCTGAACAGGGATAGCGGTAGGGGCCACGACAATGTGGTTTTCGGCCAGGGTTGATCTGCTTTGCCTGTGGGGGGCAGCTTTGTGATTGTCAGCCATTTGCTTTGGTAGGCCCGGCTGGTTGGTTTCTGCATATTTTATGGCGATCCGGCCACCCGTCCATAAAATCAATATGATCGCGAGGAAGCGAAAGGGCCGCCCCTTGCCGGGCACTAAATGTGCGTCATTTGCCCTTATGTCATTGGTTCCTGTGCCTGTGGGCTGTGTCATGAGGGCTGATCCAGCCTGCCCTGCAGCGGGGGTGCAGTATCATCCACCGATTGCATGATTGGGAATTGATGGCGCGTTTTATCCCATATTATCCGGCCAGAGCGGAGCTGGCGGATATAAAGACCTATGGCCCTTTGTGCGGCCATCATGGTGATGATGTTACCAAAGGCGATTCTGGGTACAGATAGCAGCCCCTGCCGCCAGCCATAGCAGGCGGTGGACCAGTAAACCCGCATGGCCACTCGCCAGAGCATCAGCCCGCTGGTCGCTATCAATAACCATTTTGTCATATGGGAAAGCGGCGGAGGATTTCCCCAATCCAGGGCTTTGCCCATCATCAAAACGCCCTGCCCCAATAATGCGGCATAGGCAGCCAGCAATACCAAGGCCGCGAGCATGGCGCGACGATCATGCAGCCGCATCCAGCGCTCCCGCCAGTCGCCCTGCCACCCAATACGGTCCCACCCGGCAAGGGCGATACCCGTCAGCCAACGCGCTTTTTGTTTTAGCGCGTCCTCCAGTGTTTCGGGGAAATGTTCCCGCGTGCAAATGGGCTGACCATGCGCATCCTTCATCGTGATGAAAACGGTGCGCCCCTTATGCTGTGCAATGTGCAGGCCGATTTCATAATCTTCGGTCAGAGAGGTTGGGTCAAAGGGCATACCACCCCGATCCTGCGCAATTGTCCCCAGTAATTGGCGCTCAAAGCAACATCCCACCCCGGCAGAGGGGACCGCCGCGCCGAGGGCTTCCCGTAATATCAGTGATTTTCCATGGGCCTCGGCAAATTCGTCGGCATAATGGCCTGCTATCCAGCGGGAGCAGCGGGATAAAATCGGCTGAACGGGCAATTGCACCATGTCGAAACGATCCATCATCCGGTCGAACAGGCGGATTTCATCGGCATGGACGACGTCTTCTGCGTCGTGCAGAATGACGCCTTTGAACTGCATTGCTTCGGCCTGTTCCTCGCGGAGCATGGCGGCCCAGATATGGTTAAGGCAATCGGCCTTGGTCGTCCCGCCATCATGGGGCAGTACAACAAGGCGTACCCGGACATCCTGTTGCGATATATCAGCAACCGCCGATATGGTTGCAGGGTCATTGGGATAGGTGCCGACGAAAATGCGATAGTCCCCGGCCTGCCATTGGCTGAGGCTGTGGCGCAGCATTGGGCCGATTACCTCCGCCTCTTGCCATGCGGGTACGAAGATGGCGAGGGTTCCCGGCGTTTCAGATGGCTGTAATGTCGCCGACGTCGTGCGCGGGTAGCGGCTGTATATGAACAGGCGTCGCTTAATCTGCCGGACGATGAATATGATATCGATCAGCAGATCGTCCAGCCCGCCAATCAGCAACCCGGCCAGGGCAAACAGTAATAGCTCATGCTGCACTGCCGCGATGGCCGACATCAGACTGATGGCTGTTCCCACACATGCCCCCGATCGTGGCCAGAAAACCCCCGTTTTCGGCTATCATGCATCTGCCAGCGGCCTATAGGGATGTGTGGCGTGATGGGGAAGGGTTTTTCTCTGGTCGATGCCGATAGTTATGGGTTTACCAAGGCAATGTTGATAGCATGGCCGGATGGCACTGAACCGTACTAAAATCATCCCTTTCTCTCTTCCCGCTTTTCTGACGAGTGATGCAGGCAGTGGTATGCTCCTTATCGGTGCGGCGGCGCTGGCTTTGCTGATTGCGAATATGGGGGCAGGAGGAGCCGCATTATATCATCATCTCATCCACCTCGAAATTGGGCCGGTCCTGTCGCCTAAGCTGGGGGAGATGACCGCGCATTTATGGATTAATGATGGTCTGATGGCGCTATTTTTCCTGCTGGTCGGGCTGGAAATAAAGCGCGAATATGTCGATGGCCGCCTCGCTGATCCGCAGGCGCGAATAGTGCCCGTTATAGCTGCGCTGGCGGGGATGGCTGCCCCGGCGTTGGTATACTGGCTGATTGCCGGGCATGAACCGCGCCTCTCCAATGGCTGGGCTATTCCTGCGGCCACAGATATTGCCTTTGCGCTGGGTGTGCTGGCGTTATTAGGGAAGAGAGCGCCGACATCGCTGAAGCTGCTTCTTACCACCATTGCCATTGTGGATGATCTGGGCGCGGTGGCGATTATCGCCTTTTTCTATACCAGTGATCTTAATGTCGTGGCATTGGGCGGTGCGGGGCTGGCATGGTTTGCCATGCTGTCGCTCAACCGTTTGGGCGTGAAGGCGCTTATCCCTTATATGCTGCTATTCGCTGCACTGTGGTATGCGATGCTGCTATCTGGCGTTCATGCGACCATCGCCGGGGTGCTGACGGCCATTGCCATTCCTATTCGCGTAACACCGGGCGCGCCGGATGCGCATGACAGTCCGCTCCATATATTGGAACATCGCCTGCACCCATGGAGCGTTTATTGCATCGTTCCCTTATTTGGTTTTGCCAATGCCGGTGTCAGCCTGAGTGGTCTGGGTGTGGAGGATTTGCTCTCACCCTTGCCTTTTGGCGTGGGGTTGGGCCTGTTTCTTGGGAAACAATTGGGCATATTCGCGGCCATAGCGCTATCGGTGAAATCCGGCATGGCGGCTATGCCGCGCGGGGCAACATGGTTGCAGATTTATGGCCTCAGCCTGCTGTGCGGCATTGGTTTTACGATGAGCCTGTTCATCGGCGCGCTGGCCTTTCCGGGGCAGGTTGTGCTGATTGAGGAAGCGAAAATTGGTATATTGGGCGGGTCACTGATGGCGGCATTGGCGGGCTATGCCGTGTTGAGGCTGGCACCGTTGCATCCGGGCCATGATGATGCCGAGGCAGAGCAATATCAGGAAATTCTGTCCGATGGAGATGTGGTGAGGTGAGGTGACACTATCTGAAAATGACTCATCAGGGGTGTCTATCGCAACATTTCCTATATCAGCGGGCGGTGGTGATGTCGGTTGGCACAGCGTCGATCTGCTATCCTTCAACGGTGGACCGGTGCGTCACCGGACTATGGCAGAGGTAGAGGCGCAATGGCACAGCCATAGCCAGTCTGATGAACTGTTTTTCTTTTTATCTGGAGAACTAGAAATGGATGTTCGGGCGAAGGATGGTGATGCGCAAACATATGTGTTCCGCCCCGGCCAGATGATGATGGTTCATGCTGGATATGAGCATAGAGCGCGGTCCTGCGGAATTTCCAGCATGATCGTTATGGATGCAATTGCGGGGGGTTAGAACGGTTTCCGGTCATTTTGTATGGTTGAACTGCTCTAAGATTTTGATGTACTGTAATTTCTTAGCCAGCAGATGAACCATCTGCTTGGACATTGCTCTAGAAACCAGCCCTGACGTTATGCGGTCGAAAAGAAAACCCCGACGATTGCGCGCCGGGGATCCGTTGTTTTGTGATGCAAGGCTGAAGGGATTATAGCTTTTCGAGGAGTTCCGGGACGACCGTGTAGAGGTCGCCAACAAGGCCAATGTCCGCGACCTGAAAAATCGGTGCGTCCTCATCCTTGTTGATGGCGATGATGGTCTTGCTGTCCTTCATGCCCGCCAGATGCTGGATCGCGCCGGAGATGCCAACAGCGATATAGACTTCCGGTGCAACGATTTTGCCGGTCTGGCCGACCTGAAAATCATTCGGCACATAGCCAGCATCAACCGCCGCACGCGATGCGCCAATGGCCGCGCCTAACTTGTCTGCGAGCGGGAAGATAACCTGTTCAAACGTCTCCGCATCCTTGAGCGCCCGCCCGCCGGATACGATGATCTTCGCACTGGTGAGTTCAGGGCGTTCCGATTCCGCGATTTCCGCACCAACAAAGCTGCTGATCGCCTTATCGCCGGTGGAAGAAACGGCTTCGATCACGCCTGCGCCGCCTTCTGCTGCTGCCTTTTCAAAGGCGGTGCCGCGCACGGTGATGACCAGCTTGGCATCCTTCGTCTTGACGGTCGCAATGGCGTTGCCTGCATAGATCGGGCGGGTGAATGTATCCGCACCTTCGACCGAAAGAATGTCAGAAATCTGCATCACATCGAGCAGAGCAGCGACGCGCGGTGCGATGTTCTTGCCGGTGGTGGTTGCAGGCGCGAGGAATGCATCATGATGCCCCATCAGATCAACGATCAGCGGCGCGACATTTTCCGCGAGCGCATGGTCATAGGCCGCGTCATCCGCAACATGGACCTTGCCCACGCCCGCGATTTTCGTGGCAGCATCTGCCACACCGCCAATAGTGCTGCCCGCAACGATCAGATGCACTTCACCCAGCTTTGCAGCGGCGGTGACGGCGTTGAGGGTGGCGTCCTTCAGTTCGCCGCCTTCATGTTCTACCCAGACGAGCGTTTTCATGCCGATACCCCCAGAGCCTTGAGTTTTTCTACCAGTTCATCGACAGAGCCGACCTTCACGCCAGCCTGACGCTGCGGCGGTTCGGCAACCTTGATCGTTTCAAGACGCGGGGCAATGTCCACACCGAAATCGGCAGGGGTCTTTTTCGCCAGCGGCTTGGCCTTGGCCTTCATGATGTTGGGGAGCGACGCATAGCGCGGCTCATTGAGGCGAAGATCCGCCGTCACAATAGCAGGCAGCGTCAAGCGAACCGTTTCAAGGCCGCCATCAACTTCGCGGGTGACGTTGACGCTATCGCCTTCTACTTCAACCTTGCTGGCGAAGGTGCCCTGTGCCCAGCCAAGCAGTGCAGCGAGCATCTGGCCGGTCTGGTTGCTGTCATCATCAATGGCCTGCTTGCCCAGAATGACGAGGCCGGGTTGTTCTTCTTCTGCAACCTTGGTCAGCAGCTTGGCAACGCCCAGCGGTTCAACCGCTTCGTCGGTTTCGATGAGGATAGCGCGGTCGGCGCCCATCGCAAGGGCGGTGCGCAGCGTGTCCTGCGCCTTTGCCGGGCCGATGGAAACAACAACAACCTCGGTCGCGACGCCTTTCTCCTTCAGACGAATTGCTTCTTCAATTGCAATCTCGTCAAACGGGTTCATCGACATCTTGACGTTGGCAAGGTCAACACCCGTGCCATCCGCCTTCACCCGCGGCTTCACATTATAATCAATTACCCGCTTCACGGGTACCAATAGCTTCATATCCTGTCCTTCCGCATGCAGTTTCATGTCAGGTGGCTTGGATTCAGGACCCGCAGCGCACCCGTTGAAGCGTTCTCCCCTTAATGGGCATATTTGATGTTATTGGCAACCATAGCTATGATTATGCCACATAACAATAAATATTGATAATGTGGAGAGCATGTAAAGACGGCATCGGATGCTTTCCACCCGATGCCGCATTTTTATTACACCATTGACTAATCAATGGAATTTAAGATCAGGCGAGGGCCTTAACCTGTGCAACGATCTTCTTCGCGGCGTCGCCCAGATCATCAGCAGCAACAATCGGCAGACCGGAAGCCGCGAGGATGTCCTTACCCTGCTGCACATTGGTGCCTTCGAGGCGAACCACGAGAGGAACCGACAGGTTCACTTCCTTGGCTGCCGCAACAATGCCTTCTGCGATAATGTCGCAGCGCATGATGCCGCCGAAGATGTTGACGAGAATGCCCTTAACGGCAGGGTCCTGAAGGATGATCTTGAACGCAGCCGTGACTTTCTCCTTGTTAGCGCCACCGCCAACGTCGAGGAAGTTTGCCGGGAACATGCCATTGAGCTTGATGATGTCCATCGTCGCCATGGCGAGGCCCGCACCGTTGACCATGCAGCCAATGTCACCATCCAGCTTGATGTAAGCAAGGTCATATTTGGATGCTTCGAGTTCAGCCGGGTCTTCTTCGGTTTCGTCGCGCAAAGCGAGGAGATCGGGGTGACGGAACAGAGCGTTGCCGTCAAAACCAACCTTGGCATCGAGAACGAGCAGATTGCCCTGTTCGGTAACGGCGAGTGGGTTGATTTCGATCTGTTCTGCATCGGTGGCGAGGAATGCGTCATACAGCGACTTAGCAACCTTAGGGGCCTGCTTGGCGAGGTCGCCGGTGAGGCCAAGGGCGGCGGCTACTGCGCGGCCATGGTGCGGCTGGAAACCGGTTGCCGGGTCCACAGCGAAGGTGTGGATTTTTTCCGGGGTGTTGTGCGCGACATCTTCAATGTCCATGCCGCCTTCGGTGGATACAACGAAAGCTACGCGGCCAGTGGCGCGATCAACGAGCAGCGCAAGGTAGAATTCCTTGGCGATGTCTGCGCCGTCGGTCACATACAGACGGTTGACCTGCTTGCCTGCCGGGCCGGTCTGCACGGTGACGAGCGTGTTGCCCAGCATATCGGTGGCGTGTGCGCGCACTTCATCAAGCGAGAAAGCAAGGCGAACACCGCCCTTTGCATCGGGGCCGAGTTCAACAAATTTGCCCTTGCCGCGGCCACCAGCGTGAATCTGCGATTTTACGACATAAAGCGGTCCGGGCAGTTTGCCAGCAGCCTCAACGGCTTCGTCAACGGTGAAAGCAGCAAAGCCAGCGGCAATCGGCGCGCCATATTTCGCCAGAAGTTCTTTGGCCTGATATTCATGAATGTTCATCGCGGGATATCCTGCAAAATTAAAGCATCAAAATGATGGCGCGGGTAAAGCACAGGCCGACGATAAGGGAAAGCCTGACTTCGCGGGCGAGCTTTGCAAAGTTGCGAAGTCAGATAAGGACGGCCCCCGTTACCCAAGGGCACATATCACCGTAGATTTGGTGGTTACCGTCAATATTTCCGGGTCTTGCAGGGCGCGCACCTTATGCAGATATTCCGCTATGGTCAGCTTCCGTAAGTCCTCTGACCGGATGGAGGCGAGGGATTGCATTCGGCGTAACTGCGTTATGCTCAGCCTGTCTACCATATAGCCTGCCATGCAATCGGCCATGTCATATGATATTCCGGCATCCACCAGCTTCGTGCGAAGGCGTGTTTCCGGTGTAGCGCAGGCGGAAAGAGTGGCCGCAGACAGTAGCAAAACTGCAAAACCAGATAGGGAGGCGGGGGTGAGGCGCATGGGAAAATCCTTAATTACCGCTTATGTGCAGACGGAATGCGCAATAGCCTGATTGCTATGAACGGCGGCTTTACTTTGCCCGGCAATGTGCCGCTGATGCTGTTCATGGGTAAATGGGCGATCATTGCCTGAATTCCCAAATTCCTGGATGAAAAGCCCGAAAAAGAAAACGCCCGAACTGCCTTCCCTAAAAGCAGCCCGGGCGGCGCATTGTGCGCTTTCCCCTTAAAACCGGCTCCACGATCACGCCCCTTTTTACGCGTCGGTATGCTCGGTTTCCCTGAACCACGGCCCTTATGTAGCCTATGTTTCGTTGGACTTAGCTAACCTCGGTCTGGCCCTGCTGTCATCAGGCAATTTATCATAAATTGGTTTTTGTGTTCATTATGTGTCAATTTCGCAACATATATCGGTGCGCGTTCAGCCGATACCACGATGTACAGGGAGTAATGGCTTATGCTTGTCAGCGCCGCGCGGCCTGCCTACAGCATCAGCACGACATTCCGGTCATGGATTGGACCGGCCATATAGTCAGGATGCCGCCTCTTATGATTCTCTCCCGTTTTGAACGTATGATCGTCAGGCGTTATCTTCTGCCCGGCAAGGGGGAAGGGTTTATCTTTCTCGTTGCGGGAATTAGCCTTGTGGCCGTCATGCTGGGCGTTGCGGCGCTGGTCATTGTGATGAGCGTCATGAATGGTTTTCGCGCGGAATTATTTGATAAAATCGTCAGCCTGAATGGGCATGCGGTGGTGCAGGGCTATGGCGGACGCCTGCCTGACTGGCGCGATGTGCTGAAAGAGGCAAAGGCCACACCCGGAATCACCAGTGCGACTCCGCTGATTGAACAGACGCTGATGGGGTCTGCTCAGGGGCGGTTTAACATCGCGCAGGTGCGGGGGATGACCATGGCCGATATTGCCGAGATGAAGGCCAAAATACCATCCGGCAGCCTTTCTTCCCTCGCGCCTGGACGCAATGTGGTGGCCATTGGCTCTGGCCTTGCGGAAAATCTGGGCATTGGTGTTGGCAACACCATCACTATTATGAACCCGGCGGGGCGCTCTACTCCTTTTGGCACGGTGCCACGGGAAATCGGCTATGAGGTGGGCGCGATTTTCGAGGTCGGCATTTATGATTATGACAAAGCATTCGTCATCATGCCGATGCAGGAAGCGCAGCAGTTGTTGTTGATGGGTGACGTTGTCAGCATGATAGAGGTGCAGACTGCAGACCCCGATAGGGTAGCCGACATATTGGCTCCTCTCGCCGAAAAGGTAGAAGGAAGGGCCGTGGTTACGGACTGGCGGCAGATGAATAGCAGCTTGTTTGAGGCCCTGCAGGTGGATCGTATTGTCTCCTTTGTCATTCTCTCTCTCATCATATTGGTGGCGGTGTTCAACATATTGTCGTCGCTCATCATGCTGGTGCGGGCAAAAACACGCGACATCGCCATCATGCGGACCATGGGAGCGAAGCGATCGAGTATGCTCAAAATCTTTGTCACTGTGGGCGTGGCCATTGGTTCGTTAGGGACGGCGGCAGGTGTTGTTCTGGGCTTCATCTTCCTCTTTTTCCGGCAGCAGCTATTGACCCTTATTCAGATTGTGACCGGGCAGAATATCTGGGACCCGTCAGTGCGCTTCCTGACCGATTTGCCGTCCCGGCCTGACCCGGTGGAGATCACCATCATTTGCGTAATGGCGCTGGTTTTCAGCTTCCTTGCCACGCTTTACCCGGCATTTAAGGCCGCCAATACCGATCCTGTGCAGGTGCTGCGTTATGAATGATGTGCTGAAGGTAACGGATTTACGCCGCAGTTTTACGCAGGGCGGGGTGACGATTGAGGTATTGCGCGGGGTAGACCTGAGCATAGCGCCCGGTGAAATGGTGGCTTTGCTGGGGCCATCGGGTTCGGGTAAATCGACGCTGCTGCAGGCCGTTGGTTTGCTGGAGGGCGGTTTTGAAGGCTCCATCCGCATATTGGATGAAGAAGCGGCTAAGCTCGATAATGATGGGCGCACCAGATTGCGGCGTGATGCGCTGGGCTTTGTTTATCAATTTCACCATCTGCTGCCGGATTTTAACGCGACGGAAAATGTCGTCCTGCCGCAGCTTGTTCGTGATGTGGTAGAGGCCGATGCGAAGGTGAGGGCTGAGGCACTGCTGACGGCTTTGGGCCTTGGCCATCGGCTCGATCATCGACCCAGCCAGCTATCAGGTGGGGAGCAGCAGCGGGTTGCGGTTGCCCGTGCGCTGGCGAACCAGCCTGCGCTGGTGCTGGCGGATGAACCCACCGGCAATCTCGATGAGCGCACATCTGATGTGGTGATTGATGAATTCATCCGGCTGGTGCGGGGCGAAGGGTCATCCGCCCTTGTTGCGACGCATAATGAGCGGCTCGCGGCGCGAATGGACCGAGTGGTGCGCCTGCAGGATGGTGTTCTGGTCGCGGTATGACCGCAGTAAAAACGGGGGAGGCATGCGCTACCCCCGTCCTGATATGGGTTATTTCGCCAGTGCCGCCAGCTTGCGCTGGTCAATGCTGTCGGCAACAGCTTTTAGCGCATCTAAGGTATCAGCAGAACCTTCTACCTGTAGAGTAAAGCGCCCGGCGACCGTCACCGAATAGCTGCCGGATTTGCTCTCATTATCCCATTCTTCCTGAATGATATTGCCATTTTCAGTGCGGGTGCGCTCAAATCCGGTTTCGGTTTCTCTTTCCTGATTGACGTTCAGGGCCGCGCCCAGACCGGCCATCGCCCCCATGGCACCAAGGTCGGTAATCTGCACATCAATCTGATGGCCGTTCACCTCATAAACGGCGCTGGCCTGTCCGCCGCTGATGCCGCCTGCGGCCATGGATTGACTCTCTACCGCAGTACGAGCTGCACCGTTGATGCTGGCGGGTAGCAGTTCCTTCAGGCGCGCTACATCCACCGGCTTCATATCTTCGGGGTTTTTGCTGATTTCTTCCATCTTGCGGCTGGCTTCTTCCAGCTTGTCGGTGTCGATGGAGCCAAGGCCCGGCACGGTGACGGTGCCGCCACTGATGCTGGAGGAAGAGCTGACGAACATCCCGCTGATCTGATTGGTGATCGCGCCTGTCACCAGACCCAGAACGAGAGCGGTAATGGCGATAACGATGGTGCAGGTCGCGGCCTTTGCCTGCGGCACTTTCATCAGCACGGGAAGGCCGGTATAGAGGAGATAGAAGCTATAGAGGCCTGCCAGCCCCAGAAATGCCAACCCCGGAATAGCGCCGAAAATTCCGGCAAGCCATGCGGCGGTTGAGCTGTATACCGCCAGTTTGAAGGCATTAAGCCGATTGGCCTTCCCGTCAAATTTCGTAACTATGAAATCCGTGACAAAGGCAAGAACGGCAACCGAGATCATCGCCATTACAAACTGGCTGACGGCCATGGATAGCGCGCCCATGATGCCCGGTTTCCAGTTAAAGCCAAAGGCGCCATAGCCAATAGTGGCGCCGCGCAGGAACATGGCAATGGCAGGGATGGCTGCCAATATCACGGCATAGCTGGCATATAGCCCGCTTATGCTGGTGGCTTCCCGGTCAATGACTGGCCAGCTTTCCTTCGGGCGTAAGATGATGTTTTTCACCCGATCCACTAGCCCCGCGCCCACGGGCTCAGGCGGGGTGTTGTTCATATCCTGCGTGGTCACGGCACAATCCTCTGTTTGTCTGGGTTACCTTTGATCCGCGATGGACCAGACCATGATGACATATTTGTGTCAATTGGCGAAAACTCCTGTTTCGCCAACTGGGTGTCGGACACAATCTGTGGATAACTCTGTGGGTAAGCATGGGGTAAGGCAGAGGATAATTGCTGCGCCGTTGCTCAATCGGGCCTCCGGGGCTAGGATGGCCCTATGTCTTCCACGCCCGATCATGCCCAATTCGTTCCGCTCCGCGTCTTTTCCTCTTATACCATGCTGGATGGGGCGATTGACCCTAAGGTCATTGCCAAACAGGCCAAAAAACTCGGTTTCCCAGCCGCAGCGCTGACCGACCGCAATGGCCTGTATGCCAGCATGGCCTATTCCGACGCATGCAAGGGCGAAGGGGTTCAGCCGATAATCGGCATCATGCTCTGCGTCGCGCGCCCGGATCGCCCATCCGGCGCGGCCCCGGTTTATGACTGGCTGGCGCTTTATGCCCAGACATCGCGTGGTTATGATAATCTGTGCGCGCTGGTTTCGATGGCGCATCTTGACCGCCCGGTTGAGGAACAGGCGCATGTCCCCTTTTCCGCGCTGGAGGGACGATGCGATGATCTTATCTGCCTGACCGCCGGGGGCGAAGGGGGGCTGGCACGTTTGTTGGCTGAGGATCAGCCGGATGCCGCACTCAGCTACGCCCAGCGGCTGGAAACAGTGTTCCCCGGTAAGCTTTATATTGAACTATGCCGTCGTCATGACCCGGTGGAGGAAGCCGCAGAAGAGGCGCTGATCGACCTTGCCTATGAGCGGGGTTTGCCTTTGGTCGCCACCAATCCGACATGCTATACCGAACCGGATTTTCACGAGGCGCATGACGTGATGCTGTGCATTGCCGATGGTGCCTATGTCGAAAGCAATGATCGCCGCACCAGTTCACCCGAAGCATGGATGAAACCGGCGGACGAAATGCGGCGCCTGTTCGATGATGTTCCTGAAGCGCTCAGCAATACTTTGGTGGTGGCACAGCGCTGTGCGGTGATGGCCCCCAAACGCAGCCCCATATTGCCCAGCCTTGCCGGTGACCGGGATGGTGAGGAGCAGATGCTGCGGGATCTGGCAACCAAAGGGCTGGAAGCACGGCTGGCAAAAATGGGGGTGAGCGGCGAAGAAGCGCGCAAGCCCTATCTGGACCGGCTGGAATTTGAACTGGGCATCATCATCCAGATGGGCTTCCCCGGTTACTTCCTGATCGTTGCCGACTTCATCCAATGGGCGAAGGAGCAGGGCATTCCGGTGGGGCCGGGACGTGGTTCCGGCGCGGGCAGCGTGGTTGCGTGGGCGCTGACGATTACCGATCTTGATCCGCTGGCATTGGGTTTGCTGTTTGAACGCTTTTTGAATCCTGAACGCGTTTCCATGCCTGACTTTGATATCGACTTTTGCGAAACCCGTCGCGGCGAAGTCATCCATTATGTGCAGCAAAAATATGGCGTCGATCATGTTGCGCAGATCATCACCTTCGGACTGTTGAAGGCACGCGCGGTGTTGAAGGACACAGGTCGCGTGTTACAGATGAGCTATGGTCAGGTGGATCGCCTCGCCAAGCTGGTACCGAACCTGCCGACGGACCCATGGACGCTGGAACGCACCATGAATGGCAGCGCGGAATTTGTCGCGGAATATAAAGCGGATGGGCAGGTCAAGCGGCTGGTCGATCTGGCGCGCCAGATAGAGGGGATGCCCCGGCATAGTTCCACCCATGCCGCCGGTGTGGTGATTGGGGACAGGCCCCTCTCGCAGCTCGTGCCGCTGTATCGCGACCCGCGTTCTGACATGCCGGTGACGCAGTTCAACATGAAATATGTTGAAAGCGCGGGGCTGGTGAAGTTTGACTTTCTGGGCTTGAAAACCCTTTCCGTGCTGCAGCGGGCGGTTAATTTGTTGGCAGGCCGCGGCATAGAGGTCGATCTTTCTGCGCTAAGCTGGGATGATGAGGAGGTTTATGCCCTCCTCCAGCGTGGCGATACAGTGGGCGTGTTCCAGCTCGAATCTGAAGGGATGCGGAAAACTCTGGCGGCGGTGCGGCCTACCAATTTTGGTGATATTATCGCGCTCGTGTCCCTCTATCGCCCTGGGCCGATGGATAATATCCCGATGTTTGGCCGCCGTAAAAACGGGCAGGAAGAGATTGAATATCCGCATATATTGCTGAAACCGATCCTCGAAGAAACCTACGGGATTTTCGTGTATCAGGAACAGGTTATGCAGGCCGCACAGATATTGGCCGGTTATAGCCTTGGTGACGCAGACCTTTTGCGGCGCGCCATGGGTAAGAAAATTCAGGCGGAAATGGACGCGCAGCGCCTGCGTTTTGTGGAAGGCTGTGCTGCCAATTCCAACATCCCCGCCGCTAAGGCCAATGAACTATTTGATTTGATTGATAAGTTTGCGGGCTATGGTTTCAATAAATCCCACGCGGCGGCTTATGCATTGCTCGCTTATCATACCGCATGGCTGAAGGCGCATCATCCTGCTGAATTTTATGCGGCCTCAATGGCTTATGATATTCATCTGACCGATAAGTTGACGGTGTTCGTTGATGATATGCGGCGTACCGGCGTTCAGTGCCTGCCGCCTGACATTAACAAAGCGCAGGCAGATTTCTCGGTTGAGGAAGTTGAAGTAGAACCGGATACCGACCCCCGTCTTGCTATCGCAGTGCGTTATGCGCTGGGGGGCCTCAAAGGTGTAGGCGAAAAGGCGATGGAGCAGTTGGTGGTGGAACGCACCGCCAATGGCCCGTTCAAAGATCTCGATGATTTTGCTAACCGCATAGAGCCTCGGTTGCTCAACCGGCGGCAATTGGAAAGCCTTGCGGCGGCCGGGGCTTTTGATGGGCTGCATGATGACCGCAGCGGCGTTCACGCAGCCGCCGAAACCATATTACAGGTCGCGGCGTCCGCCGAAGATGCGCGCACCAGCGGGCAGGGCGGTTTGTTCGGCGGAGAGGATGTTGCGCAGGCGGATGTGCGCATACCGCCGCATCAGCGCTGGTCCCGCGCCGATGCGATGGCGCAGGAAAAGGATGCCTTTGGCTTCTATTTCTCGGCTCATCCGGTCGATCGTTATCGCCATATCTGGCAGGCCAAAGGTGCGAAAAGCTTTGGTGATATATGTGCGCAACCATCGAATGGCGGGGGTGGGCTGGAGAGTGATGGCAGTTCCCGAACCGGCGCAGTAATGGCGGCGCAGGTGGAGAATGTACGCTGGCGCGAAACGCGGCGTGGTGGAAAATATGTGTCTGCGCTGTTTTCCGATAGCAGCGGCCAGTTTCAGGCGAGTTGTTTTGAGGAAGATGGCTGCAAAGCCATTGCTGATCTCGCCGAAGCGGGCGGTTGTGCGCTGATGACGGTCGAACTGGAGCGCCAGCCGGGTGAAGATGTGCCGCGCGTAACAATCCGTACAGTGCAGAGTTTTGAATCGCTGTCGAGCGGGATGCGCATGGATGTCCTCATTGATGTGGATGATCCGGTCGGCTTGCCGCAAATGGCGGCGCTGCTCTCGGCCAATCGCGGTGGACGCGGTAAAGTATATATTCGCGCCAAAATGGATGATGGCCATGTCGCCTCACTGGCACTGAAAGGCGCTTATAATCTGGGTGCCGAAGTGGTGGAAGGGCTGTCCATCATTCCCGGTGTGGTGGCGGTACAGGTGCCGACATCCTCTCATTCGGCCAGCGCAAGTGGGGTAATATTGCAGGAGCCATTGCGCCGGGCAGGGTGATGCCATCGATGGCGTACATGCCCTCAAAATAGCGAATATTGGGGGCCTTGCGGTGCGCGAAAACAATCGGTGCGCAGTTTCGGCCAGCTTTGGGGCAAGCCATAACGCGCTATGGCCTTGCGGAAGCGCATACGCATCAGGTCTGCCCAAACGCCCTGCCCCTTCATCCGGTTGTGGAAACGGGGGTCATTATCTCGTCCTCCGCGCAAATCATGGATGATCGACATGACTTTGCCTGCCCTGTCAGGATAATGCTGCGCCAGCCATGCGCGGAAGAGCGGCGCAACCTCATAGGGCAGGCGCACGACAATATAAGCGGCGGCGAGAGCCCCGGCATTGGTGATTTGTTCGATAATCGCCTCTGTTTCATGGTCGGTTATTGCGGGTATGACCGGGGCGATATTGACGGTTACTGGCACTCCAGCTTCTCGTAATTGACGCACGGCGGCAAGGCGTTTCATCGGGTGGGAGGCGCGGGGTTCGAGTGTCCGGGTGATTTTCGGGTCCAGACTGGTGATGGAGAGAGTGACGCAGACCAGATTATCCACCGCCATTTGGGCAAGCAGGTCAATATCCTGCACCACTCGGTCGGACTTGGTGATGATATAAAGCGGTTGGCGACATTCTGCCAGCACCTCTATGCATTGGCGGGTAATGCGCCAGTCTGCTTCTATTGGTTGATAGGGGTCGGTATTTGCGCCCATTAAAATGGGCTGCACCCGATAAGACGCTTTGCTGAGTTCGCGCTTTAGCAGTGCGGCGGCATCAGGTTTCGCAAATAGTTTCGTTTCAAAATCGAGGCCGGGGGAGAGGTCATGATAGGCATGACTGGGCCGGGCATAGCAATAAATGCAACCATGTTCGCAGCCTCTATATGCGTTCAACGAAATATCCATGCCCAGATCGGGTGAGCTATTACGGGTGAGAATGGTGCGGGGATGTTCCACCGTCACGCTGGTGCGTAGCCGAGGAGCGGGGCCATCGATTCCCTCCATCGCGTCCAGCCAGTCGCCATCCTCCTGCCGGGCGGGCAGGCTGAAACGCGTGCTAAGCTGATTATCCGGGGCGCCCCGGCCCTTTATCATAGCCATGACATATGAGAACATAAAGTGAACAATTGTGCAATGGGCAAAATTGATCGATCATCATCGTTCATCTCAGGACATAGAAAAGCACCCCATCCTATCTGGGTGGGGTGCTTTGGGAATTAGAATGAAACCAGCTTATTTTGTGACGCGATAGCTCATCTGGGTGGGTTTACCGCCGCGCATCGTTGGGAAGGCGGGCCATTTGCCCTGCGCCATCGCCGTCATTGCCTCGGCCTTGCCGTTGTCGCGCAACTGATACATCCAGTAATTGCGCATCACGATATTCACATAAGCGCGCGTTTCATAATAAGGCAGCGATTCCATGAATAATAGCGGATCACCGCCGTCCTTCACTTCGCTGTTCCAGCGCATTACCGGTGCGGGGCCAGCATTATAAGCCGCCATCACCTTGGGCAGTAGGCCGCCGGTTGCGCTCATGTCACGCAATTGTTCCAGATAGCGCTGACCATATTCCATATTGGTAGATGGGTTATGGAGGCGACTGGCATTGACGGTGCCGCCTGCCATATCCTTTGCGGTTCCGGGCATAACCTGCATCAGCCCGCGGGCGCCTGCCGGGCTGACGGCATCAGCGCGGAAGTTCGATTCCTGAAGGGCGTGGGCAAAGATCAGCGCCGGGTCCACTCGCCACCCGCCATCGGGCGTCCAGTTGGGGCGTGGGAAATGGGCAAAGCTGTCTGGCTGGCGTCCGGCGGGGCTACGCTGGGAAAGCCAGAGTTGCGTCACCGGGAGATTCATGGATTCGCTGAGCGAAAGCAGAGCGTCATAATCATTGGCCCCGCTCAGTTCCGCCTGACGCTTTAACAGTTCATCAGCCAGCGTGATTTCGCCAATGTCGTTAAGAGCAATAGCGGCCTTTACCGCAGGGGCGCGGCTGACAGAACGGAGCGAGCTTTCGCTGGCATTGGCGATGGCCGCACGGGGGGCATCCATGCCCAATGTTTCACGTGCCAGCATGCCGTAAAAAGTGCCGGACCGCGCGGCGGCATCCTTCAGCCAGCCGGAAACGCGCGCGGGCTGGCCCGCATTCATCCATGAACGTGCGGCCCAATAGGAACCGGCGGCGCGCATATCTTCGTTCGATGCGCGGCGGGCGACCTGTTCAAAGGCCATGGCAGCGGATTTCGGGTCATTTTGACGCCATGACGCCATGCCGATCGTCCAGTGGGCCTGCACAGACCAGTCATTGGTGGACCCGGTTTCCAGTACGCGGGTGGCAAGGCGCCGCGCATTGTCATCATCATTTTCAATGTAATAAGACCATGCAACCCGCTGGCGCACTTCGGCAAGGCCATCGGGCGATAAAGTGCGTTCGGCGTTGCCGACCAGTGCCTCAGCCCCTGCGGGATCATCCTTACTGATATAAGGTTGAATCTGCGCGACAAGTGCCTGCGCTGACAAGTCTTCCTTCGTGGTTGGCAGATACCGGCGGCGCGGGGCCGACCCTACATAAGCCAGTTTCTGGACCTGTGCGCCATTGGGCAGTACCTGCGCGCCGCGTTTCTGGGCAAGGCGGCCAAGCTGATCGGCATCTGGCAGCCAGCTTGCGGTGTTTAAAAGGTCTAGCAGGTCAAACAGCTCAACCCGTGGCGAGTCCTTGGCGGTATAAAATTCCGAAAGAGCGACGGCCCGGACCGGGTCATCCTTATCCAGCGCGGCAGCCCGGCTTTTCACCTCGGCCCAGTTGCCGGCACGCAAGGAACCGAAAAGGGCGCGGTAGGCGTCTTTACCGCGCAGCGGCTGGACGGCCTGCGCGGCGCTGCTGCTATCGACTGGGGTGTCGAGGCTGGAAGGCGTCTCCGCCAGTGCCGCGCCCGATGATAATGCCCCTGATTGCAGGGCCAGAGCGCTGACGCTTATCGTTATGAGAAATTTCTTCAATGTTCCCGGTTCCTGATAAATGCCCGCAGGGATTTCCATGCCTCTGCCTTTGCAGAGGGCTGTTCCAGCATCAAACGAGGATGCAGTATCGCAGCGCAGGCGACAGTGCCACCCGCATGGCTAACAAAAAGTGAATTTTTCGGTTCAATGCTATCATTGGCCGATAATAAGGCGCTTTTCGTCTCATCCCCGACGAGTAAAACGGCTTTGGGAGAGATGAGGGCAATATGATGGCGCATCCGCCGGGCCAGCGGGCTGACCAGATCCGAATCGATCATTCCGCCCGGTGGTGTGATGAGGCTGAGGGTCGCGATGGCGCATTCATCAAGGGTGATGTCAATTGAGCGCAGCATGTTGTGGAGCAGGCGCAGTGCCTCTGGCCGCAGAGGAATAGGCGAAGAATTGGTTTCACTATTTTCGTTGATCCCTGCTGCATTTATATCTGGTGCAGGCAGAATAATCATCAGTCTGGGTTGATGAGGCGTCCTATTCTCTGCGCCAGCATTTTCTGTGCCAATGTTTTCTGGGTTAGCGGGCGCAGCCACGGTGGCGGGTAAGACAGGCAGTGCCCTTGGGCCGGGCCAGCGCGCTTCGGGCAGGTCTGGCGCGTGGGCGAGATAATCATGAAAGGCCGGGAGGCTATCCGGGAAAGCGGTCTGCGATGGTGCAGAAACAGGCAAAGGCGCAGGCTGTGGGCGTGTCTGCGGGGTGGTGACGTGCGGATTTCCTAATGGCGCATTGCCCGTTGCACGCGTGATAGCATTGGGATTTTGCTGTAGAGGATGCCGCTCAACGGGCTGGGGGGCGGAAGAAGCGGGCGTTAATGCGCCCTGCGCAGATCGGGCAGGCAGGTCGAACCAGTTCACCCGGTCCTCGTCCAGCGCGGAATCGACACCGGCCAGTGCCCACCATGAAAGCAGGCCGTCAATCTGTGCGCGAATCGCCTTATCTGTAGTTAATTGTGCCCCGGACATGGAAATGCTTGGGCCACGGCTTGACGAAATCGTCAAGACGGGTCATCGCCCCTTTTGCTGAAACGTTGGAACTCTGCGCCGGTCGGAGCAGTGTTCTACAAGAAAATGGAACGGACCAGCGGGGAAAGACTATGACTGAACGTGACTCCATGCCCTATGACGTGGTGATTGTTGGCGGTGGGCCTGCGGGCTTATCAGCAGCGATTCGCCTGAAACAACTGGCGGATGCCGCAGGGCAGGAGCTGTCAGTCTGTGTCCTTGAAAAAGGATCGGAAATTGGCGCCCATATCCTGTCTGGCGCGGTGATTGATCCTAAGGCCCTTGATGAATTGCTGCCGGAATGGCGCGAAATGGGCTGTTCACTGGCGGAAGTGCCGGTCACCGATAACCAGCATTGGGTATTGTCTGCCAAGGGTAAGATGGCGATACCGCATTTCATCACCCCCAAATTCATGCATAATGAAGGGACGTATACCGGTTCCCTTGCTAATCTCTGCCGCTGGCTGGGGGAACAGGCCGAAGGACTGGGTGTCGAGATTTTCCCCGGCTTTCCGGCTGCGGAAATTCTTTATAACGAAGATGGGTCGGTCAAAGGTGTGGCGACCGGCGACATGGGCGTGGCGCGTGATGGCAGCCATAAGGATGACTATCAGCCGGGAATGGAGCTTCATGCCCGTTATACCTTGTTTGCCGAGGGCGCGCGCGGTCATCTGACCAAACAGATCAAGGCTCAGTTCAACCTTGAGGCCGAATGCCAGCCGCAGACCTATGGCCTCGGCATGAAGGAATTGTGGGATATTGACCCGGCCAAGCATCAGCCGGGCCTTGTCATCCATACGCAGGGCTGGCCGCTCACTGATGCTTATGGCGGTGGTTTCCTCTATCATCAGGCCAATGGTCAGGTGGCCTTGGGCTTTGTGGTCGGTCTCTCCTATAAGAACCCCTATCTCTATCCGTTTGAGGAGTTTCAGCGCTGGAAGCAGCATCCGGAAATCCGCAAATATCTGGAAGGGGGCCGCCGCGTTTCTTATGGCGCGCGCGCGATTAACGAAGGCGGCTGGCAATCCATCCCGAAGCTGGAATTCCCCGGCGGGGCGCTCATCGGGTGCAGCGCAGGTTTCGTGAATGTGCCGCGTATCAAGGGCACGCATACGGCGATGAAATCTGGCATGTTGGCGGCGGAGGCGGCTTTTGCCGCCTGCGCGGCGGACCGCAGCAGTGACGAACTAACGGACTATGGCATCAATCTGCGCAATAGCTGGATCGCGGATGAGCTGAAGCTGGTGAAAAACGCGGAACCGGCGGTGTCGAAATATGGCTCGGTTCTCGGCACCTTGCTGGCTGGCACGGATATGTGGATGCGCGTGCTGAAAATTGGCCTGCCCATCGAAATGAAGCATCAGGCTGACCACACCAAGCTGATGCGCAAAGAACATTGCCACAAAATCGACTATCCCAAGCCGGATGGCGTTATCAGCTTTGACCGGCTGTCCTCGGTGTTCCTGTCGAATACCAATCATGAGGAAGATCAGCCCTGTCACCTTCAGCTAAAAGACCCGGATGTGCCGGTAAAGATCAACCTGCCGCTTTATGATGAACCGGCGCAACGATATTGCCCAGCGGGCGTTTATGAAATTGTGGGTGAGGAAGAGGGCGCACCGCGTCTGCAAATCAACGCCCAGAATTGCGTGCATTGCAAAACCTGCGATATCAAAGACCCGACCCAGAATATTAACTGGGTTACACCAGAAGGCGGCGGAGGCCCAAATTATCCCAATATGTGATCGGTTAGGTGCGCGGCGGGCAGATGCCCGGTGGTTAAAGTCCCGGTGGATGGGCGTAGCGGTACTGGCGCTGGGCCTGTGCGGGGTGCCGGTTTCGCTGTGGGCGCAGGCTGCGTCCCCGGCGCCAGAGGCAGGCGCAGAGGAAAGACCGGGGATAGGGCCAGAAACAGGGGCCGCAACGGGGGCGGGGGATGCTCCGGCTGACGGCGCGCAAGGTGAGGCTGATGGTGTGGGTGAGGCTGCGCCTCCTGCCATTCCTGCGCCTGAAACCCTCGCCGTTGAGACCAGCCCTGCCGAGATTACGCCCCCAGAAACCGTGCCAGTCCCGCTGGCCGAGGATGCCTATGTTCGGGCGCGGCTGGCAGAGGGGGATCGCGACCTTCCCGAAGCTGCGCGCTTTTTCGGTGATGCGCTGGCGAATGATCCGGCTGGCCTGTCTGCGGCGCAGCGCGGTTATCGTTATGCGGTACTGGCCGGGGACAAGGCGCTGGCGCTTAATGCGGCCAAACGGCTGGATGCTGCCGGGCAATTGACCCGTGATGGCACGGTGCTGTTGCTGGTTGATGCGTTGGAACGTCGGCAATGGCTGGAAATGCTTTCGCGCACTGACAGGCTGGAGGCAGAGCTGAACCTCGCTTTCCTTAGCCCTTATCTACGCAGTTGGTTGTCGCTGTTGCGGAAAGACAAGGATTTTATCGCCCCGCAAATGCCGACGCAGAAGCAAATCGCGGCTCTGGTTGAACGGTATCAGCCAGAACAGACCCTTCTTCTCGCTCTGGCGCGGCAGGACCGTGACGGGCTGGAAACGGCGCTTGCGGGGGTGCGTGGCGGTGTGATGTTCGGGCCGGAGCAGCGTGCGTTGATGGCCGCACATATCGACCGCATGGGCCGCAGGGATCTGGCGCTGGCTTTTCTGGTGCAGGGTGTAACGGCCACAGCAGAGGAGGCCTCCACCCGCCTTTCCCGCGCAAGGAAACTCTATCGCAAGCGCCCCGTTACCCCCCAATATGGCATAGCAATATTGCTCAACCGATTGGCGCAGGACCTGAAGGGGCAGGGTGATGGTATTGTCGCGTTCAGCATTGCCCGCATGGCCAGCTTTGTTGATTCTGCCAATGAAGACATACGGGTGAACCTTGCCCATGCGGCGTTGCTGGCCCGCTATCCTGATATATCGATAACAGAAGCAGCCAAAGTGCCTGCGACATCCGTTGATTACCCCGATGCGCAGATGGTTTTGGCGCGGGCGCTGATCGCGCAGGAGAATTTTGCTGCTGCTGAGCAGGTTGCGCAGGGGCTGATTGCGCAGGCGGGTAAGGCTCCGCAGGCAGAGGCTTTGGCTGGTGTCGAAATACGACGTGGCTGGCGTTTGCTGGGGGATGTACGGGCGCAGGCGAATGATTATCCGGGCGCGGCAGAGGCCTATCAGATGGCAATGTCGGTGGGCACTATATCTGTCGGTAATGAACCGGCGGAGAATAGCCAGGAGGACCCGTCTTTACTGCTGCAACTGGGCGCATCGCTGGAACAGGCGGGGAAGTGGGATGCGGCCCGCCCGATGCTGGAACGGGTGGTGGAACTGGCGCCCGATAGCGCCATGGCGCTCAACCATCTCGGCTATGCTCTGGCAGACCGGAAGGAAGACCTACCCCGCGCCATTAATTTGCTGGAAAAAGCAAATCGCATCAGCCCTGATGAGGCGGCCTATAATGATAGCCTCGGCTGGGCATATTATCGCGCCGGGAACATTGGCAAGGCATTACCATTATTGCAACGCGCGGTAGAGATGGAGCCTTCGCACAGCGAATTGAACGATCATCTTGGTGATGTTCTATGGGCTGCTGGTCGCCGGTTTGAGGCTCGCTATGCGTGGATGGCGGCGCTGGTCGCGCTGGATGAAGATGATGAGCGTACCCCCGCGCTGAGGCAGCAATTGGAGCGGAAGCGGGAGAGCGGGCCGGAGGCGCAATGACCAGACCAAGAGGGTGCCTTACAAGTCGGGGGGGGCAAGGGAGCGTGACGCAAGAGGATATAGCGCGAGATGCTGGCGTGCAGGAAATCGCATGGGCCAAAATCAACCTCGCTCTCCATGTCCGGGCGCGGCGAAAAGATGGCTATCATGAGATAGAGAGTCTGTTTGCGTTTGTGGATGATGGCGACCGGATTGATGTTTGCCCGGCGGATGGTTTGTCGCTGGCGATTACTGGCCCTTTTGGTGATGATCTGACGGTCGATGACGACAATCTCGTGCTGCGCGCTGCCCATGCGATGCAGGCATATTTTGGCGTGACGCAGGGCGCTGCTATTCTGCTTGATAAACGCCTGCCGATTGCAGCAGGACTGGGCGGCGGTTCTGCCGACGCCGCAGCGGTTGCCCGTGCGCTCAACCGACTGTGGGGTTTGGGCGCGGACGATGCATCGCTGATTTCTGCCATTGGTTCGCTGGGCGCAGATGTGCCGGTATGTGTGGCATCGCGCATGGTGACTGGCCGGGGCGTGGGCGATGAAATGACCCCTTTCGCCCGTGCCCCAGAATATCAGGGCCGCCCCTTGTTGCTGGTAAACCCTTGCATCCCATGCCCTACCGGCCCGGTTTTTCGGGTATGGGATGGGTTGGATCGGGGAGCGATGGGGGAGGATGCGGCCCATTGGCGTAACGATCTGGAAGCTGGTGCGGTCACTCTGGTGCCGGTCATTGCCGATGTGCTGGATGCGCTGCACGCTGTAGGCGGCGCGGAAAGGGTCCGCATGTCTGGTTCCGGCGCGACCTGCTTCGCGCTGTTCTACGATGTGGCATTACGGGATGATGCAGCGAAAAAGCTGCGCGCGCTGCATCCCGACTGGTGGACGATGACGGGGGCATTATTATGAACGCAATGGCAGAACAGGTGGCAACAGAGGCCTTCACATGGATGAGCGGCGGTAAAACGCCAATCTTGATCGTCGCGGATCATGCCAGCGCGCATGTGCCCGATGATATTGACCTCGGCATTGATCCGGCTCTGCTTAACAATCATATCGCCGTCGATATTGGTGTGGCGCAGGTCGCGGCACTGCTGGTTGAGCGCCTGCAATGCAGCGCCTTATTGGGCGGGGTGTCGCGGCTGGTGATTGATCTTAACCGCGAAGAAACCTCCTCCGGCCTTATTCCGGTCATCAGTGATGGCCACAAAATCGCTGGCAATGAAGGGGTGGACCGTGCGGCCCGTATCGCCCGCTTTTATCACCCTTATCATGATGAATTAACGGCGCGCCTTTCGGCAATGGCGCACCCATTCATTTTTTCGCTTCATAGTTTTACGCCCTTTTTGAAGGAAAAGCCGGAAGAAAAGCGCCCATGGGAAATCGGTATCCTTTATAATCAGGATGAGCGGGCGGCGCGTCTTGCCATCCCTATGCTGGAGGAAGCCGGGGCAGTTGTGGGCGATCAGCAGCCTTATTCCGGGCGCATATTGAATGCGACGATGAACCGTCATGCGGAAGGGGCGGGCCATCCCTATCTGGGGGTGGAAATGCGGCAGGATATTTCTGGCACGTCTGTAGGGCAGCGATATTATACCGATTTGCTGGCCCCGGTGCTGGAGCAATGCCGGGCTTTGCTTGCATAAGCTGGCCAGAAAGCACATCGGGCTTTGCTTGTATAAGCTGGCTAGAAAGCACATCGGGTTTTACGCGCCTGAGCGAGGCCTGTAAGGCTGCCCGCTTGCATGAAGGGAGGCAGCCCGGTAGAGCGGGAAGCGGGGCGGTTTCGCCCTGTAATGCCTGATAAGGAACGCACATGCAGCATCAACATTCTCTCCCGGCAGGGCGCGCTGCGACGGTGGCGGGCTTGTCTGTGCTGGCGTTGTTATCGGCCTGTGGCGGGGCGCAGGATAAGGGCAGCTTGCCTGACACGTCCACGACACCAATATCGTGCAAGACGGCAGGGGCGAAGGATTTTACCGATGGCTGCGCGTTGGAATGGCTGGTCACGGATAGCGGGAAGGATCGCCATTTTCTGCTGCATCACCCCGATGGTGGTTTTCGGCGGTTCATCTTGTCGGCAGATGGTGGGCGCATCAATGCGGCTGATGGCGCGGAGGCGCTGACCCTCGAAGGTCCGGCAGATGGCAAAGTGGCCCTTTTGATTGGCGAAGATGTGTATCGTCTGACGGAGCAGGATTTGCAGCCGCCCGCCTCTGATGCTCCTGCGTCTGGTGCCGATAGCGATAATGCTACCGATCACAACGCAGAGGCGGACGTTCAGCCGTGACAGGATCGCCGTCATGATAGGTGACGCCATGAAGGGGGCAGCCATAGTAACTGCCGCAGAAATGCGCACGGCAGAGCAGGCTCTGTTTGCGAGCGGCATCGCTGAATATGATGTGATGGTGCGTGCTGGCCGTGCAATTGCGAGCATCATCTGGCGTGTCGGGGCGCAGCGTGATGTGCTGGTGCTATGCGGTCCGGGTAATAATGGCGGCGATGGTTATGTGATTGCGCGGGTGCTGCGGGACTATGGTGTGCCGGTCCGTGTGGCGGCTCTGGCCCTGCCGGTTACGCCATCGGCGCAGCAGGCCTTCGCGGAGTGGGGCGGCCCGGTTGAAGAGTTTATGGCAGCGTTCCCTGCAACGCAGATTGTCGATGCGTTGTTTGGGACCGGCCTGACACGGGGGCTGGATGCGGCAGTATCCGGCCAACTGAGCGCCCTCGCGCAGCAGGCCAGCTATGTTTATGCGGTGGATTTGCCCAGTGGTATCTCCACCGATGATGGGGCTGTCCTCTCCCCTGTGCCGCATTATTCGCTGTGCCTGTCGGTCGGTGCGTGGAAGCGCGCCCATATGCTGCGCCCTGCCATATCGCATTGGGATGATGCGCTGTGCCTCGATATTGGGGTGGATGGGCAGGCGGCGAAGCTGCGGCATCTGGAACGGCCTGTTCTCTCTGCCCCGGCTGATGATGCGCATAAATATCGGCGTGGGCTGGTGGCGGTGGTCGCCGGTAGCATGGCGGGTGCGGCGGCACTTGCGGCGCAGGCGGCTGCGCGCGGCGGTGCGGGCTATGTGCGGCTGCTCGGTGCGCAGGCGATTGTTGAAACGCCCCATGCCATTGTGCGGGCGTCGTTGCGAAATGAAGAAAAGCTCAGCGATGATCGCATATCAGCGTTGTTGATTGGCCCCGGCCTTGGGCGGTCGGATATGGCACGGGAGAGGTTGAGGGCAGGCCTTGCCACGCCTTATGCTAAGGTGCTGGATGCCGATGCATTATGGTTGCTGGCGGAGGAAGAGCGTGCCCTTCCTTTTGCGACAGCCAATATTCTTACCCCGCATGAGGGGGAATTTGCCCGTCTGTTCCCGGATATTGATGGTCCCGGTGGTGAGATGACAGTGATAGACCGCGCCCTTGCCGCATCGTCGCGCTGCGGTGCCGTGGTGGTGCTGAAGGGACCGACAACAGTGATTGCTGCGCCAGATGGTCGCGCTCGCGTTGCAGAGCGCGCCTCAAGCTGGCTTTCGACCGCCGGAACAGGGGACGTGCTGGCGGGCTTATGCGCCGCGCGTCTCGCCGTTACCCATGATCCGTTCACGACGGCGTGCGAGGCTGTATGGTTGCACGCTGATGCTGCCCGCCGCGCAGGCCCGGCCTTTATTGCGGATGATTTGCTCTGCACCATTGCTCCTTCGATAGAAAGCTGCCTTTGACCGATATTTCCACGATCATCCGTATCGCCGCCAAGGGCGATGGGGTTACTGCCGATGGCCGCCATGTACCGATGAGCGCGCCGGGGGACCGACTGCGCGTTGATGGCGGGTTGGATTTTGGCCCCCATCATGCGGACCCGATCTGCGCCCATTATCCCCTATGCGGCGGGTGCCAGCTTCAGCATCTCGATGATGAAAGCTATGTGGCCTATGTGCGGGACCGCGTGGCCGGAGCGCTGGTAGGACAGGATGTTGCGGTGGGCGATGTGCTTCCCGCTTATGTTTCTCCGGCAAAGTCTCGTCGCCGTGCGGCATTGCGGGCAGTACGTTTTGGACGGAAGGTTCTCTTTGGTTTCTCCAGCGAGAATAGCCATCGCATTGTTGACCTCAGCATGTGTGAGGTGTTGCACCCGGCCTTATTCGCATTGATTGCACCTTTGCGCGGCCTGCTCACCCCGATGGTGGGGGATAAAAGGGCGGTGCAGGCGAAAATGACCCTTACCGATCAGGGCGTTGATGTGCTGCTGGAGGGGGTTAAGGCGGAAGGGTTGGAGGAATCGGAACGGTTGACCGATTTTGCGGCCCGGCATGGCCTTGCGCGATTGTCGCTTGACGATGGCTATGGTCCTCAGCCTCGGTATGAACCGGAACCAGTGACGATCAGTTTCGATGGTGTCGCGGTCGCTAGCCCGCCTTATGCGTTCTTACAGGCAACGCAGGATGGGGAAAAGGCGCTTGTGGGTGCCGTTGGCCGTGCGTTGGATGGGGTCAATATATGGGCCGATTTATTCTGCGGCATGGGGACGTTTGCGCTCAGCCTTGGGCGGAGCAAGCGGGTCTATGCGGCGGAGGCGGCACAGGATCTGATATTGTCCCTCAAGAGCGCAGCCGGGCGCGCCGGGCGACAGGTTGCGGCAGATCATCGTGACCTGTTCCGTCGTCCTCTCATCCCCGCTGAACTTAATCGCTTCGGGGCGATCTTGTTGGACCCGCCCCGTGCCGGTGCGAGGGAGCAGGTGGTACAGCTCGCGCAATCAGATGTTCCGGTCATTGCCTATGTCAGCTGTAACCCCGGCAGCTTCGCACGCGATGCGAAAACATTGACGGAGGCAGGTTATCGCCTTGAAACGGTGCAACCGGTGGGGCAATTTCGTTGGTCCACCCATGTGGAACTGGCGGGGGTTTTCCGTAAATAAGGGTTGCGTATTGCCCACCCTTTGTTCGAATTAACGGCATTCGGCAGAAAGCAAAAATATGTGTGATCGTGATAAAGGCCTTGTCCTGAACCCTAAATATGACGCCAATGGCCTCATCACCGCCGTGGTGACGGATGCGGCGACTGGTGAGGTTCTGATGCTCGCCCATATGAATGCTGATGCGCTGGTGAAAACACAGGAAACCGGTATTGCCCATTTCTGGTCTCGTAGTCGGGAAAAGCTGTGGATGAAGGGTGAGACATCCGGCCATGTGCTGCGGGTGAAAGAATTGCGGATTGATTGCGATCAGGATGCCTTATGGGTGATTGCGGACCCGGCGGGGCCAGCCTGTCATACGGGTGAACGGAGCTGCTTTTTTCGTCGGCTGACCAGTGATGGGTTGGAGCCTGTGTCGGGGTGATGATGCCGCGCCGGGGCGTATCATTGGTTTCCATGGCCTTGGGCGTGGGCTTGCCGCTGATCGGCTTACTTTCCGCCTGTGACGGGGGGGCGGAAAACGCTGCGCAGCAACCTGTTGGTAAAGCGGCTTCCTCGGTCAACCGCAATATTGCTTCCTCCATTCCCCCGGCGGCGCAGGCTCTGGAACTGGCTGCGGCGCAGGCCGGATTGATAACTAATGGAGGAGTTATCTCCCCCGTCGGTCTTTATCGACACCGGCATGAGGCTGGGCGCGACAGCCTCTGTCTGCTTCCCGGCAAAGAAGATGGCGTTCTGCGTTTCGGCATGGAGGCCAGCTTTGGTGAGAATATTGATTGTCAGGGGCATGGAACGGCGCGGCTGTCGGGTGATCGGTTGATCTTCAATTTTGCCCGCTCTGCCTGCATCATTATCGCCCAATATGAAGGGGACCGTATCGTCCTTCCCGGTGCGCTGGATGGTGAATGCCAGAAACATTGTACCAACCGCGGTTCCCTTGCCGGGGTGTCCTTCCCCCGTGTTTCGCGTGAGGCGTCCGTCGCAGCGGCTGCCACGACAGAAAAAGCGGAGGGAGCAGCAAAAAGCGGTGGGGCGCTGTGTCCGGCGGTATGATGAAAGTGTGAGTTTATGCGCTATTGACGTTAACGTAAACGTCAATTATCATCATGCCCATGGATGATATGACAACCACAATGCCTTACTTCACTTTGGGCCGGGTTGATCTGCCCGATGTGAAAGAGCAGGAAAGCTATAGCATTTCTGACCTTGCAGGCGAATTTGGCGTTACTGCCCGTGCGTTACGTTTTTATGAAGATGAAGGGTTGCTTTCCCCTCGGCGTCAGGGGGCTACGCGCATTTATGGCAGGCGGGATCGCGCCCGCCTCGCATGGATATTGCGGGCCAAGCGCGTGGGGTTCAGCCTGTCTGAAATCCGTGAGATGATCGATCTTTATGATCTGGGCGATGGCCGGGTGAAGCAACGCGAGGTCACACTGCAAAAATGTCAGGAACGCATTGCCCTGCTGGAGCGTCAGAGACAGGACATCAACGGCGCAATAGAGGAACTGGCTGCCTTCATCATGCTGGTGGAAACCAGCCTGAAGCTGGAGCAGGAATAGCTGAAACACCTATAATCAGGCAAGATCACGCCCGTTAGCAGGCCGACAAGCAGGAGAGAGAAGCGATGCCGATTTACCATCCGCCCGTTAAGGACACCCGCTTTTTTCTGGACCATGTCCTTGATCTGAACCGATATGCTGCTTTGCCGGTCTTTGCCCCGGCCTCACCCGATATTGTCACGGCGATATTGGAAGAAGGGGCGCGCTTTGCTGCGGATGTCGTATTCCCGCTCAATCAATCGGGTGATGCTCAGGGGTGCACCCGCCACGCTGATGGCCGGGTGACAACGCCCGATGGCTTTGCCGAGGCTTATCGTCAGTTTACTGAGGCCGGGTGGACCACCCTTCATGCGCCGGAGGAATATGGCGGGCAGGCCATGCCAGCGGTCATATTCACGGCTTTTTCTGAATATGTCATCTCGGCCAATCAATCCTTCGCGATGTATCATGGGCTCACGGGCGGCGCGGTAGAGGCCTTGCTGGCCAAGGGAAGCGCGGAGCAAAAAGCGCTGTATCTTCCTAAAATGGTGTCCGGCGTGTGGGCTGGCACGATGAACCTGACCGAGTCGCAGTGTGGCACCGATCTGGGCCTTATCAAGACGAAGGCGGTTCCCAATGGCGATGGCAGCTATGCCATTACCGGCACCAAAATCTTCATTTCGGCGGGGGAGCATGACCTGACCGAAAATATCATTCATCTGGTGTTGGCCCGTACGCCGGATGCGCCGGAAGGCAGCAAGGGCATTTCCCTGTTCATCGTACCGAAATTCATGCCCGATGATGCAGGCGAGGTGGGTGAGCGCAATGCCGTTAGCTGTGGTTCCATCGAGCATAAAATGGGCATTCACGGCAATTCCACCTGCGTGATGAACTATGATGGCGCGACCGGATGGCTGGTGGGGGAGGAGAATAAGGGCCTCTCCATCATGTTCATCATGATGAATGCGGCGCGTCTGGGTGTTGGCCTTCAGGGGCTGGCTCAGGCGGAAATCGCCTATCAAAATGCGGCGGCTTATGCAGCAGACCGGCGGCAGGGGCGGGCGCTTACCGGCGCGCAGGAGCCGCAGGAAAAGGCCGACACCCTATATGCCCACCCGGATGTGCGGCGCATGTTGATGGAGGGCAAGGCGCTGACAGAGGGGCTGCGCGGCCTGATGCTATGGGGTGGTTTGCTCGCTGATCTGGCCCAACATGCTGATGATGAGAAAGATCGTCAGCAGGCGGAGGATCTGGTGTCGCTGCTCACCCCGGTCATCAAGGGCTATGGCACCGATAAGGGCTTTGATGTGGCCGTTGCCAGTCAGCAGGTTCTGGGTGGCCATGGCTATATTCGTGAACAGGGCATGGAACAATATGTGCGAGATGCGCGCATTGCCCAGATTTACGAAGGCACCAATGGCGTGCAGGCGATGGACCTTGTCGGCCGCAAATTGCCGCAGAATATGGGGCGGGCGGTGCAGGCTTTCTTTGCTATCGTGGCAGAAGATATCGCGGCGGCGAAGGGTGATGAGCGCCTGACATCCCTTGCGGATGCGCTGGAAAAGGCCAATGGCCAGTTACAGGCCGCAACCATGTGGCTGATGCACAATGCGATGACCCATCCCAATCAGGCTGGCGCGGCGGCCCATAGCTATATGCATATCATGGGCATTGTTTCGGTTGGGCTGATGTGGTTGCGTATGGCAAAGGCGGCAACGGTCCTGCTGGATGCCGGGGATGAGGATAGTGCATGGCTGGAGGCGAAGCTGGTGACAGCGCGTTTCTATGCGGAGCGGATTATGCCCGATGCGGGCGCATTACGCCGTAAGATAGAGGGCGGCGCAGAGGCGCTGATGGCCTTGCCGCCGGAGATGTTTGCGAACCGATGATGGAGCTTTGGGGTCGCTGTTCAGGATAGAAAAAGCGAGAAGGGGCCGCATAACAACGGCCCCTTTCACTATCAGAAATTGACGGCGGCTTCCGGGAGGAATTCCGGGACGGAAAGGTAGCGTTCGCCCGTATCATAGTTGAAGCCCAATATTTTGGTGCCGGGGGCAAATTCCGGCAGCTTTTGCGCGATGGCGGCAAGGGTGGCACCGGAGGAGATGCCGACCAGCATTCCTTCTTCGCGGGCGGAGCGACGGGCATAATCCTTGGCGCTGTCACCATCGACCTGAATAATACCATCAAGCAGCCGGGTATTGAGGTTAGCAGGAATGAACCCTGCGCCAATGCCTTGTATGGGGTGCGGGCCGGGTGCGCCGCCGCTGATAACCGGGGAGAGAACAGGCTCTACCGCAAAGACCTTGAGATGGGGCCATGCTTCTTTCAGCACCCGCGCGCTGCCGGTAAGGTGGCCGCCGGTGCCAACACCTGTAATCAGCACATCAATCGGGTCCTCCGCGAAATCAGCAAGAATTTCCTGCGCTGTGGTGCGGCTGTGTACATCAGCATTAGCGGGGTTTTCAAACTGCTGCGGCATCCAGGCACCGGGGGTTTGCTCCACCAGTTCGATCGCGCGCTCGATTGCGCCCTTCATGCCCTTTTCCTTGGGCGTGAGGTCAAAGCTGGCCCCATAAGCGAGCATCAGGCGGCGACGTTCCACTGACATGCTTTCCGGCATCACCAGAACGAGCTTATAGCCCTTCACCGCCGCAACCATGGCGAGGCCCACGCCGGTATTCCCCGATGTTGGCTCGATAATTGTGCCACCGGGCTGTAAATGGCCACTGGCTTCTGCCGCTTCGATCATCGCAAGGGCGATACGGTCCTTGATTGATCCGCCGGGATTAGACCGTTCCGACTTGATCCAAACCTCCGTGCCGGCGGGGGCATCCGAAAACAATCGGTTCACACGAATATGCGGTGTCCCACCTATCGTCGCGAGGATATTTGCTGCTTTCATTGCTTAATCTCCTGTGATGTGGAGTGGTCTGTTGGTTCGACAATTGCGTCAAAGCGGCGCGCCTGCCCAATTTCAGGGAATAATCTGGCCCATAATATCACCGTTATGATCGCCCCGACACCCCCTGCAACCACCGCGATAACCGGGCCAATGGCGGCGGCGAGGAAGCCCGACTCCGCCTCCCCCAATTCATTCGATGCCGATATGGCGATGAGGGAAAAGCTGGCCACGCGGCCCCGCATCTCATCGGGTGTATATATCTGGATGAGGGTCTGACGGACGAAAACTGAAAACATATCCGCAACGCCGCAGGTGAAGAGCGCTGCCATGGCCACTTGCTGGTTGATGCTGTCCGGCATGAAAGCAGTAAGACCGAATATGATTGTCGCACCGCCAAAGACTCCTACTGCAATCAGCATTTTATTGCCGACATTATTCTGCGGCGGACGCATCCCGAAGATTAAAGCCGTTAACGCTGCCCCAATGCCAGGTGCCGCCGCCATTTCACCCAGCCCCTGCGCACCGACATGAAATACATCCCGCGCATAAATGGGAAGTAGCGCTGTGGAGCCAGCGAGCAGCACCGCCATCAGATCCAGCGTAATCGCGCCTAATACCAGCCGGTTACTGTGCACATAGCGCACCCCATCCCATATCTGGCCCAATATCTGACGTTGCGATTGGCGAGCGCCCTCTGAGCTGGTCAATGGAGGTAATGGTTTTATCTTCCACACCGCGAGCAGCGTTACCAAAAATAATGTGCCAGCAAGGGCATATGGCCCCCAATCCAATGCTGCGAAAACATAGCCACCCAAGGCCGGGCCGACAATCATCGCGCTTTGCCAGATCATTGAACCAAAGGCGACCGCACCGGGCATTGTTTCACGCGGCACAAGGCGCGGAACCATAGAGCCGAAAGCCGGGCCGCTGAAGCACCGCGCAATCCCCAACAGCACTGCGGTACTGAATAGCACGGGTAGGCTGATGGTATCTGCGGCTGTCGCATAACCAAGAATGAGGGCGCTTAGAAATTGTATCGACACCGCGAACATGATGACCCGGCGGCGGTCATAATGGTCGGACAACCAGCCTGAAAAGGGGGACAGCAGAAACACAGGGATGAACTGTGCCAGTCCTATAAAACCAAGCTGAGCTGCCGCGCTATGGGTGTCCATCGTTAGCCGGGCGGTGGAATAAGTTTGCCATCCGATGACGATCATCATCGAAAACTGGCCAAGCGTTACGAACAACCGGGCTAGCGCATAATAACGATAATCACGGAAATAGAGCGGGTGATGGGCTTTTACGGAAGCTTTGCTATGGCTGGTGCTGACCATATTCATGCCCCCTTATGCAGTACGGCTTTGGCCTCGTCAGATGAGGACATCTGCAGGGGGTAGGCCTTTGGCGCAATCGGATGGGAGGTGGCGGCGCGCATCATATTTCCTCTTTAATCAGGGCCACAGCAGGGCTTCAACATAGTTTGATACGCAGGGCCGATAGTTTCGTACGCAATGGATGGGCGGCAGGAAGATATTATTCAGGCCGGTGTTACGAAATTGTCCATCACTCTTTTATGGCCAGCCTGTTCAAAATCTATCTCCAGCTTATTGCCATCAATCGCAGACACAATGCCATAACCGAATTTCTGGTGGAATATCCGCTGATTAAGGGTGATGTCGGTGCGCGCTTTGGCGGTGGTTGTTGCCGGTTTCCGATGGGCCTGCGGTGGGGAGATGAGGGAGCCATTGCTGCCCGCCGCCTGCGCCGCCCGGTGCCAGCCGGGGCCACGCATTGCACCATGATTGCCTTGCTGCTGTCCATCACGATAAGGCGTGACGGAGTCCGCCCAGTTGCTGCGCCATAAGTTAGAATTGGGGGCGCTATCGGCTTCTTCAATATGTTCGGGTGGCAGTTCACCAATGAAACGTGACGGAATGCTGCTGGTCCATTGGCCATAAATGCGTCGATTAGCAGCATGAATGATGGTGCAGCGCTGCCGCGCCCGGGTGATCGCTACATAAGCGAGCCTGCGCTCTTCCTCCAGCCCGGAAAGGCCGCCTTCATCTAATGATCGCTGTGACGGGAAAACCCCATCTTCCCAGCCGGGTAGGAAAACATCCTGAAATTCCAGCCCTTTTGCGGCGTGGATAGTCATGATGGTGACTTTGCGCTCATCCTCTGCAGCGTCATTATCCATGACGAGGCTGACATGTTCCAGAAACGCGCCGAGATTTTCATAATCTTCCATTGCGCGGGTGAGTTCGTTCAGGTTTTCAAGGCGTCCTGCGGCTTCTGCGGTGCGTTCGGCTTGTAACATCGCGGTATATCCGCTTTCGTCGAGGATGATACGCGCCAGTTCGGAATGCGGAAGGGTGCTGGCCATATCGCGCCAGCGGGCAATGCTGGTCGCAAAGCCGGTAAGGGCGCGCCTTGCCTGCGGGGTTAGTTCGTCTGTGCTGACAATCTGCCCGGCGGCGGCCAGTAGAGGAAGATGGTGGGCCCGTGCCAGCCGGTGAATTTTCTCCAGCGCCTTATCACCCAGCCCGCGCTTGGGGATATTGACGATGCGTTCAAACGCCAGATCGTCCGATGGCTGCGCCACCAGCCGTAAATACGCCAGTGCATCCCGGATTTCCGACCGTTCGTAAAAGCGAAACCCACCGACAATGCGATACGGCAAGCCGATCTGTATGAAGCGGTCCTCAAATTCCCGCGTTTGAAACTGGGCACGAACAAGGATAGCGAAATCATCAAAGGCTTGGCCCGCGCGGTGGCGTTCCTCAATGGCATCGCTGATCGTGCGGGCTTCCTCTGGCCCATCCCACACGCCGATGACGCGGACTTTTTCACCTGCATCTACTTCTGTCCAGAGGCTTTTGCCGAGTCGCTCGCTATTCCCCTCAATCACCCCGGATGCTGCACCCAATATATGCGGGGTGGAGCGGTAATTTTGTTCGAGTTTAACGGTTTTCGCGCCGGGGAAATCCCGTTCAAAGCGGAGGATATTGGCGACCTCGGCCCCGCGCCAGCTATAGATGGACTGGTCATCATCGCCTACGCAGCAGATATTCTTCCGTTCTTGTGCCAGCAGCCTCAACCACAGATATTGGCTGCTGTTGGTGTCCTGATATTCATCCACCATGATATAGCGGAAGCGTTGCTGATAATGTTCTAACACTTCACGGTTTTGACGGAGCAGTGTGAGCGGATGAAGCAATAAGTCGCCAAAATCACAGGTGTTGAGCGCCAGCAACCGCTCCTGATAGGCGGCGTAAAGGCGTTGCCCCTGCCCATTGGCGAAATATTCGCCCTCTTTTGCATCGACATCGGCAGGGTTGAGGCCCTTATTCTTCCACTGGTCGATCAGGCCCGCAAGCTGGCGCGCCGGAAAGCGTTTTTCATCAATATTCGCAGCCTGAATCAGTTGCTTCAGCAGCCGAAGCTGATCGCTCGTGTCCAATATGGTGAAGTTGCTCTGCAGGCCGACCAGTTCAGCATGGCGGCGCAACATCTTGGCGCCTATGCTGTGAAATGTACCGAGCCAGGGCATCCCCTCCACCGCTTCGCCAATGAGCCGCCCCACGCGTTCACGCATTTCGCGGGCGGCCTTGTTGGTAAAGGTGACGGCGAGAATTTCAGAAGGGTAGGCGCGGCGTGTCGCGATAAGATGCGCAAGGCGCGCGGTTAGCGCGGCGGTCTTGCCCGTTCCGGCTCCTGCCAGCACCAAGAGGGGGCCCTCAGTGGTGAGAACGGCATCCCTTTGCGGGGGGTTGAGGCCAGCAAGATAAGGCGGTTCATGATCGACAGGAGAAAAAATAGGGCTGGACATATGTGAACAATTAGGGAACAAATAAGAGAGAGGCAAGGGCGGAAAATCGATCTTGCGCCGAATGTAATTATTAAAAGGGCATGAAGCATGACGAGTGGCGGCTGTCAATGTGGGGCGATTCGTTACACAGTTCGCGGTGAAGCGGGGCATAAATCCCTCTGCTATTGCGGAGATTGCCGAAAAAGCAGCGGCGCGCCGGTCGTGGGCTGGATGCTATTTGAACAGGATCAGGTGGAAATCAGCGGTTCCCCGGTCAGCTATAAATCATCCGATCATGGGGAGCGCCAATTTTGCGGCCAGTGTGGCTCGTCGCTTTTTTACCTGAGTGAAACAGTGTTTCCGGGGCAGGTAGATATAACTATTGCATCACTGGATGATCCTGCGGCTTTTCCACCGGAAGCGCGGATTCAACTGGCCGATGCACCAGAATGGGCGCGGCACATGGATGAACTGCCGGGGTTTGAGCGCTACCCCGGCATGTAAGGATTAGGTCCTTATTCTAAGCAGGGCTGTTTTCTGCTTCGTTGACGTGACGGAGCAGATGCAGTCGGGCCTTGCCAATGTCGCGCACAGTTTCCACCTCAAAGCCTTTGACCGTGATGGTTTCTTTGCGGTCGGTTTCGATGCTGACCCAGGTCGCAGGGCCGATCCAGCCCTGACGATTGAGTTTATCGAGCGCCACTGCCCCTGCGCCGGTGCCATAAGGTGGGTCCATCATGATGAGGTCGAGAGGGCGAGGAGCTGTGCCAAGGTTGAGGGCAGAAGCGGCGCGAATGTCAGGGTGGTCCAGCCCCAGTTTCCCGGCATTAGCGCGCAGGGCATCAAGAGCGCTGCGGTCTTGCTCTACAAACAGGCAGGATGCGGCGCCGCGTGATAATGCCTCCAGCCCTAATGCGCCCGACCCGGCGAACAGGTCCGCCACGGCCAGTCCTTCCAGATCACCCATGCGGCTGTTGAGCATGGAGAAAAGGGCTTCCCTTGTGCGGTCGGCGGTGGGGCGGGTGGTATCCCCCTTAGGTGCGGTGAGCGGACGTCCGCGCCATTGCCCGGCAATGATCCTCATTGCGGGCCACCTAAAAACATACCGGCAATGATCCTCATTGCGGGCCACCTAAAAACATACCGGCAATGATCCTCATTGCGGGCTACCTATATTCGCTGCTGCGATACGGCGCATCAGTTCGCTCCCTTTGGTATCGGGTTTTTGAGATAATGGAGGAAACGGTCCATATCGCCGCGCTTTATCTCCACCAATGCACCGGGCGTGGAATCAGCCAGATCAAACGGGCCATATTTAACGCGGATGAGGCGATTGACCTGTAGCCCCAAATGCTCCAGCACACGGCGGACTTCGCGGTTCTTCCCTTCGGAAAGCGTCAGCTCAATCCATTGGTTCCGGCCTGTGCGCCGTTCCAGATTAGCATCAATCCGACCATAGCGGATGCCATCCACTTCTATGCCTTCGATCAGTTCCTCTAGCTGTGTCTGACTGATCTCGCCAAAGGCGCGGGCGCGGTAAGTGCGCTCCACCCCATTGGCAGGCAGCTCCAGATAGCGTTTCAGTTCCCCATCATTGGTGAGCAGCAACAGCCCCTCTGTCGTCATGTCGAGACGCCCCACCGGCATCAAGCGCGGCAGGCCATCAGGCAGACGATCATAGATGGTCGGGCGGCCAGCTGGGTCACGTTCGGCGGTCAGGCACCCTGATGGTTTGTGGAATAGGAACAGGCGCGGGGCTTCTGCCTCGGCAACCGGATCACCGTCAACGGTGACGCCCCGAAGATTAGAAAGCAATGTTGCGGGGGTGTCGAGCGTTACGCCATTAAGGGCGATGCGGCCTTCCTCTATCATGCGTTCAATTTCACGGCGGGAGGCGATCCCTGCGCGGGCCAGCAGCTTGGCGATGCGTTGCGGCTCGCCGGAGGCTTTTGTGCGTAGCGGGCTGCGCGGTGTTTTGGTGTCAGTGCGTGGCTGGCGGGGCGAGCGAGGTTCCGACACAGCATTGTGATGCGGTGATGCTCTGCCACGCGGCGATGTGCCTTCGCGACGGCCACCATCATAAGAGGAGCGACCATGGCCGGGATCTTTACGCGCTGCGCCACGGGGGCCTTCTGTGGTCATCGAGCGGTTCCCGCGTGGGGAGTCGGATCGTTCCGTTCTGCGACCCATTTGCGGGCCATCCTTGCGTCCATCATGCCCGGATGTGCGATCACCATCATGGCGTACGCCTAAACGCGGGCGGTGAGAGGATGAGCCAGTGGCCTGTTTGTCATCCGGCGCAGAAAAACGCCCGTGGCCAATATGGTTTCCGGTGGATGATGTTTTAGCGGGTCGCTTGCCTTTTTCCTTACGTTCTGGCGCAACGCCCCAGCTTGCCGCAACGCGGGCACTTTCCGATTTGCGGGAGGACGATGATGCGCCCTCGCGTCTATCGCTGGCCCGGTTGTCGCTGGCCCGGTTGTCGCTGGCGCGGTCGGCTGGCCGTGAGTCACCAGTGTGGCGGGTGGTAGGCCGACGTGGGCCAGCGGCACCGGCGCGCGAGGAAGAGGGGCGAGATGGTTTACGGGGTGGCTTCATGTCACTGCCCATGCCTTAGTCTGCGTCCAATCGCAATGCGCCTGATTGCATCCGGGGCTGGCGGAGGGCAGGAATTTGGGTAAAAGAGAGGGCTATCACGCAACCGAGCCAGAGATGAACCGCATGACCAATGAAGCAGCCATCAGCACCGGCTGGCGCGCAAAACTGCCCGAAGCGATACGCCCTTACACCGAAAATGCGTCGGTTGCGGCTTTTTTCCTTGGAATATCGTCAGGTTTTCCCTTTGCGATGATTGGCGCAACGCTGACAACCCGGCTGGCGCAAGATGGCATTGATAAGAAAGCGGTGACGGCCTTCACCCTCGCTTTTCTGGTGTATAATCTGAAATTCTTATGGGCATGGGTGGTAGACGGTGTGCGCATCCCTGTGTTGGGGCGCTTGGGTCAACGCGTATCATGGCTGTTGCTTGTGGGGGTTTTGGTAATGCTGGCCGTTGCCAATTTGGCCTTCGTAGACCCGAAAACAAGCCTGCTGCAAACGGCTTATGCAGCGGTATTGCTGGGCTTTGCGGGCGCAACATTCGATATTGTGATTGACGCTTATCGCATTGAGATATTGAAGCCGGAGCAACTTGGCGTTGGTTCTGGCATGACGCAATATGGCTGGCGTATTGGTTCTGTCGCGGCGGGGGCGCTGGCGTTGGTGCTAGCGGCGCGTGTCGGGTGGCAGGCGGCCTATATGGCCTGCGCAATTTTTGCTTTGCCTGCGATGCTGACAGGCCTCTTCATGGGGGAACCGGAACGCCACAGGGAGGTGGCCGCCAAAAAGGGGCTGGCTGATCTGGGATCGTCAATCGTCGGGCCGCTCATTGAGTTTTTCCGCCGTAAAGGCGCGTTTCTGGTTTTACTGTTCATTTTGCTCCATAAAATTGGCGATACGCTGGCGAACCTCACTTTCCGCCTGCTGTTTGATGATCTGGGCTATAGCAATGACGAGATCGCCATTTACGACATCGGCTTTGGCTTTTGGGCCTATCTCATCGGTATTTTCATCGGCGGTATCCTATATGCGCGCATGGGGATGAAGCGGTCGGTGTTGCTGAGCCTTGTCCTGATGGCCGTTTCCAATTTCAGCTTCGCGTTGCTGGCCCATGTCGGCCATAGCAACTGGGGCATGGCCGGGGCGATTGGATTTGAAAATATCGCCAGCGGCATTGGTGGCGTTACGGTCATTGCCTATTTTTCTGCGCTCTGTGATCTACGTTTCACCGCATCCCAATATGCGCTGATTTCGGCGGCGGCGAGCATCATTGGCCGCTTCGTAACGGGCACCACCGCCGGGTCGTTGATCGAAAGCCTCGGCTATGTGAATTTCTATTTACTGACGACTTTGGCGGCGCTCCCCGGCATTATATTATTCTATCTGATGATGCGCAGCGGCTTGGTCGATGCCAGCGTCGGTACGGCGGGTAAGGACGAAGGCCGCACCAGTTAACAAGCCCCCTATGCTCAGCGCAAGGGGGTGCCCAAATCCTCAAAGCAATTAGATACTGCCTGAAAACAGGTGGCCGCACCCAATGCCGTATCGGTGGCGAGCAATGCGCAGGCATCGCGGTGGCAGGCGTTAATCTGAGATTCCTCACGGCCCAATGCGCGCAGCATGGTGGCTTCGTCACGGGTGATGCGGGTGCTGCATGGCGGGGCCAGTTGAATGGAGCGATGTGACGCCCGCGCCAGTTCCAGCATCAGGGCGCGCATTAAAATGAGGGGGCGGCGATAATTCCGCCCGAACCAACCCATGATGATTGAAGTTGCCCGGGCATCATTCGCGCCGCCAATGGCCATTAACCGCGCCGATTTCAGGAAGATGATGCGGGGCGCATCCCGGTGCTGAAGGGTTGCAGAGCGGGAAATATTCGCCTGCTCTGATGAAAGCGGGGAGAGAAAAGGCGCGGTCATGGAATGCTCCGTCATGTTGGAGCATCACATTATATTAATGAGAATGATTTGCAATAACTTTAATCAGGATATTGTTCATTCGCGCGCAACACCATACCGGAAAAATAGAGCGATCCACCAATGAGCAACGGGCCGTCATTTTGCTGCGTCCCGATTACTGCGGCAGCGGATTCCAGTCCGTCATGTGCTTGATGGGATATTCCCCAACGGCTCGCCAGTGCGGCAAAGGCCACTGGCGGGTGACAGACATGGCCATCGATGGAAACGGAATGAATCTCCCCGATGAGGTCCTTCATCGGCGCGAGGAAGCCCTCTATATCCTTGTTAACCAACATGCCAGCAAGGAAGGTCAGCTTCTCTCCGTCCCCCAGAACGTCCTTAAAATGGCGTGCCAGCATCTCACCTGCTGCGGCATTATGTCCGCCGTCCAGCCATATGCTGCGATCAGGTGCATGGGCGTTAAGCGTTGCGACTAACGGACCTTTGCTCAATTGCTGTAACCGTGCGGGCCATGTTGCCCATAACGGGGCGGCCTTGAGCGCCGCATCACCCACCGGCAAAGCAGATTGATGCCGCAGCATCGCAATGGCGAGTGCGGCGTTCATCGGCTGGTGCGGGCCGGGAAGGCGCGGAAGCGGGGTTTCGAGTTGCCCCTGAGCGTCACGATAATGCAGGCTGCCCTTATAAACAGCCGCGTCCC
This sequence comes from Sphingobium sp., assembly GCA_009360885.1. GTDB lineage: Bacteria > Pseudomonadota > Alphaproteobacteria > Sphingomonadales > Sphingomonadaceae > Sphingobium. The sequence goes on from SPEL01000001.1 coordinate 152,990, forward strand.
ATGCGCTCTTCATCGCAGCCCAGCGCGCACCGGTGTCGGCGGCTCTGGCGGCGATAACGGCGGCGACATGTGGCTCATAATCCATTGTGACGAGCGGAACACCGGATTTAGCAATCCCCGCCTTTTCCGCGGCAATCTGGGTGATTTCGCTGCCCAGAAAGGCTTCATGGTCAATGCCCAACTGCGCGATGCCGCACACTGCTGGGCGCGTCAGTACATTGGTGGCGTCCAGCCGCCCGCCAAGGCCAACCTCGATAATACAGGCGTCAGCAGGATGTTCGGAGAAGGCGAGGAAGGCCGCCGCTGTTGTTACCTCGAAGAAACTGGGGCTGATATCCTCCGCCACATCCAGCACGCGAGAGAGGTAAGAAGCCAGATCTTCGTCGGAAATCAACGAACCACTGAGGCGAATGCGTTCATTGAACCGCACCAGATGCGGCGATGTGAACATATGGACGCTATAGCCCTCCGCCTCCAACGCGGCTCGGAGAAAGGCGCAGGTAGAGCCTTTGCCGTTGGTGCCGGCAACGTGGAACACCGGGGGCAGGGCGAGGTGGGGATCATCCAGCCGTTCTAGCAGGCGGGTAATGCGTTCCAGCCCCAATATATCCGCACCGGGGGATAGGGCATCCAGCCGATCAAGCTGAAGCTGCACGGCGGGGGCATCAGAAACGGCGTGATCGGCCATTTGGTTTGTCCTGCATAGGGCCGGGCGGATAGCCCTGCTTATCATGGGGCGGGTGTTTAATCAGGCGTGAGTCGGGGAAATGACCCACGCCTATTATAAGGGTCAGGCGGCTTTGCGCGCCATCAAATAAGCGGTGACATCGGCAAGGCGCCCCTTCAGGTCCTTGCGCTCTACCACCATATCAAGCATCCCATGTTCCAGCAGATATTCGGCGCGCTGGAACCCTTCGGGCAATTTTTCGCGGATGGTGTTTTCAATGACGCGCTGGCCCGCAAAACCGATAAGGGCATTGGGTTCGGCAATCTGAATATCCCCCAGCATTGCATAGCTCGCCGTAACGCCGCCGGTTGTTGGGTCCGTCAGCACGACGATATAGGGAAGGCCCGCATCATGCAGCATTTGAATGGCGACGGTAGAGCGCGGCATTTGCATCAGGGATAAAATCCCCTCCTGCATCCGTGCGCCACCAGCGGCAGTGAAGATGATATAGGGGCATTGGCGGGCAATGGCTTCTTCGACGCCTTGCACAAAGGCTGCGCCAACTGCTGCGCCCATGGAGCCACCCATATAGGCAAAATTCTGCACGCCCATCACCACCGGCGCACTTTCAATCGTGCCGCTGGCGTTGATGAGGGCGTCCTGATCCCCCGTATTAGCGCGGGCGGCGCGAATGCGGTCGGTATATTTCTTCGTGTCCCGGAATTTGAGCGGGTCTTCGGGAACCTGCGGCGTAGGCAGTATTTTTGCACTGCCCGCGTCCAATATCTGGGCGAAGCGCGCTTGTGGGCCGATACGCCCGTGATGGCCGCATTTCGGGCAAACGGAGAGATTTTCTTCCCACTCCTGCGTGAAGATCATCTGGCTGCATGCGGGGCATTTATGCCACAGATTGTCAGCGCTTTGTTCCTTCTTCGTGATGAAGGGGATGGCGTTACGGACCCGGTTGATCCAGCTCATTGAGCGATTTCCTTCTGTTCCAATGCGGCACGCAGCGATGCTGTCAGCGCGCTAAGCGGGGCGGGGGCATCCGCGCCATGGGCCGCGATAATGTCCACCAATGCCGAGCCGACTACCACGCCATCGGCCACTTTGCCAATATCGGCGGCTTGTTCGGGTGTGCGCACGCCAAAGCCGACGGCAATGGGGAGGTCCGTTCCGGCCTTCAGGCGGGCTACGGCTTCCTCTATGCTGGCGGTGGCGGCCTGTTGTTTGCCGGTGACCCCGGCGACCGAGACATAATAAAGGAAGCCGCCGCTGCCATCCAATACGGCGGGCAGGCGCTTTGCGTCGGTGGTGGGGGTAGCAAGGCGGATCATGTGGACACCCGCAGCGCGCAGGGCCGGGCCGAGTTCCGGGTCTTCCTCTGTTGGAATATCTACGCAGATAACGCCGTCCACGCCTGCTTTTTGCGCCGCGTCTGCAAACCAGTCCGCCCCGCGCCGGATCATCGGATTGGCATAGCCCATCAGGATGAGCGGAACATCGGGGTGACGTGCCCGAAAGGCAGTTGCGATAGCGAAAATATCGGCGGTTTTTGCGCCAGCGGCGAGTGCGCGAAGGTTCGCCGCCTGAATGGCGGGGCCGTCGGCCATCGGATCGGTAAAGGGCATACCCAGTTCGATGAGGTCTGCCCCGCCCGCGACCAGCGCGTCGAGAATGGCCCCAGTGGCATCGGGCGTCGGGTCGCACCCCGTTATGAAAGTAACGAGGGCCGCACGGCCTTCTTCGCGGCATTTGGCGAATGTTGCGGAAATACGGTCATTCATGGTCAAATCTCCACCCCAAGCGCCTTGGCGACGGTGAAAATATCCTTGTCCCCGCGACCTGAAAGATTGACGACGATGATCTTATCCTTGTCCATCGTCGGCGCGATTTTGGCGACAGCGGCAAGGGCATGGGCGGATTCCAGTGCCGGAATAATCCCTTCCAGTTGGCAAAGCTGCTGGAATGCGGTCAATGCCTCATCATCGGTAACGGGTTCATAACGGGCGCGCTTAATGTCATGGAGCCAGCTATGTTCTGGGCCAATGCCGGGATAATCAAGGCCCGCCGAAATGCTATGCGCCTCGGCAATCTGGCCGTCCTCGTCCTGTAGCAGATAGGTTTTGTTGCCATGGAGAATACCTGGCAGGCCGCCCGTCAGGCTGGCGGCATGCTGGCCGGTTTCAAGGCCGAAACCAGCGGCCTCTACACCCACAATCTCCACATCCTTATCATCCAGAAAGGGGTGGAACAGGCCGATGGCGTTGGACCCGCCACCCACTGCCGCAATCAGCATATCAGGAAGGCGACCTTCGGCCTCCATGATCTGCTCACGCGTTTCCTTGCCGATGATGCTCTGGAAATCGCGCACCAGTTCGGGGTAGGGGTGTGGGCCAGCCGCCGTGCCGATGATGTAGAATGTGTCATGCACATTGGCGACCCAGTCACGCAGAGCCTCGTTCATCGCGTCTTTAAGGGTGCGCGCGCCGCTCTCGACCGCGCGGACTTCCGCGCCCAGCAGCTTCATACGGAATACATTGGGGGCTTGGCGTTCCACATCCAGCGCGCCCATGAAAATGGTACAGGGGATGTTGAACAAGGCCGCAACGGTTGCAGTGGCGACGCCATGCTGGCCCGCTCCGGTTTCCGCGATGATCCGCGTCTTGCCCATGCGCTTCGCGAGCAAAATCTGGCCAATGCAGTTGTTTATCTTATGCGCGCCGGTGTGGTTGAGTTCCTCGCGCTTCAGATAGATTTTCGCGCCGCCCAGTTCCTGCGTCAGGCGCTCGGCATAATAAAGCGGGTTAGGGCGGCCCACATATTGTTTCAGCAAATACTCAAATTCGCGTTGAAATTCCGGGTCAGCCTTGGCCGCGCGATATTCGCGTTCCAGATCAAGGATTAGCGGCATCAGCGTTTCGGCAACATAGCGGCCACCAAATTGGCCGAAATGGCCGCGCTCATCCGGCTGGGTGCGCAGGCTGTTGGAAGAAAATACGGTATTGCTCATGATGATTTCAATCTTTCAGGCATGAAAATGGATCGCTTTGACAGGTTCAAAACGATCAACGCCATCGCCCGTTGAAAAGAGGCAGAGAGCGGTTCCCTGCAACAGAGGGGCAAAATATGTCCCGGCGCGGGAGCAAAAGAGGTGATAGCATCAGCATTGCAGGACCGCATTGCAGAAGGCAGCGATTTTGTCCACATCCTTGATGCCCGGCGCGCTTTCAACACCGGATGATATGTCCACCAAAGGCGCGTTGGTGATACGGATGGCCTCTTCTACATTGTCCGCATCCAGCCCGCCAGAAAGGCCCCATGGGGCAGAGGGGCGATAATCGCGTAGCAATGTCCAGTCGAACCGCAGGCCCATGCCGCCGGGCAGGGGCGCGCCGTCGGGCGTTTTTGCGTCAAACAGGATGAGGTCAGCCGCCCCCATATAAGCGCCTGCTGCCGTTATATCCTGCTGGCTTTTTACGGAAACAGCCTTCCAGAACCGGACCTGCGGGAAACGGGAGCGCAGCGCGGCCACTCGTTCTGGCGTCTCCTTGCCATGAAGTTGCACCGCGTCCAGCGCTTTCGTGTTCAGCAGCTTTTCGACAAGGGCGTCATCTGGCTCCACCATCACGGCGACCTTTTGCACATGGCTGGGGACGCGGGCTGAAAGGGCCTGCATCTGCTGCGTTTCTACATGGCGCGGGCTTTTTGGGAAATGGACGAAGCCGACATGGCTGGCCCCGGCCTTCATGGCTGCGTCCAGCGTTTCCGGCGTCGAAAGGCCGCATATTTTAATCGCGATTCGGGACATGATGAGGGGTTTAGAGCCTGTTTGGGAAAGGGGCCAGCCCCTTGCCACGATCGTGCGGGCAAAGGACGCAGCGCATCACACTAAAATGCAAATGTTTAGCGCGGGCTTGAACCAATCATGCGGCTGAGGACATCATCTTTCCACAACCAGCGATGGACAAACACCATCACTACATGGCCGATAATCAACAGCAGCAAAATCCACCCCAGATTGCCATGGGCCAGATTGGCGGGGGCCATCATCCATTCAACTTTTTCTCCGCCCGGCTGCTTTAGTATCAGGCCAAAGAATTTGACGCCCTTATCACCGCCAAAGGCCCGCATCAGCGCGATGGAAGGAACGATTAGCATCAACCCGTAAAGCGCGACATGGCCGATGGCGGCCAGCTTGCCGATAATGCCTCCATGATAAGGTGGGCGATGACCAAATTCGACAAAAGCCCATATGGCACGCAGAATGAGCAGGGCCAGCAAGAGCATGCCGACAGAAGAATGGCTGCCTACGAATATGCCGGTCACGGGCGTGCGACCTATGGTTTCCTTCAGGATCATCCCGGTAAATTGCCAGAGGAATAATAAGGCCATCCCCCAGTGTAAGAAGCGGCTGACGCTTCCGTACCGTATAGGCGTGTCGTTGATTGGCATATGATGTCTCCCCTCCTACTATCTGATGGCATCTATCATTATGCCTGAGATATTATATATCATCAACAACAGGTCTGTATCGATAGGTATCAGCAGAATATGGTTATGTCTCAGCATTTTAACGAAGAAGAACGCACGGCACTGCTCGCTGTCAAAGGTGTGGGGCCAAAAGTGGTGGAACGGCTGGAGGAAATGGGTTTTGCCAGCTTTGACGCCTTATCTGATGCCAATGCGGATGATATTTGCGCCGGTGTTGCCGCTCTGCTGGGGGCTAGCTGTTGGAAAAACAGCCCTCAGGCCCGTGCCTCGATCAACGCGGCGATAGTGCGCGCGCGGCAGGGTCTGTAGTTGGCCTGTATTTGCGCCTGTAGCTGGTCGAAAAAAGACGTAACGCTCTTGCTTAATGGGTGTGCAATCGTCAATAGCATGAACTTTCCCGGCTTGTGAGCGGGCTATAGAAAGGGCCGGGGAATGGGCCGGTGGAACCTCCCCTGCCTCATGGACCATATGGACAGTATATGAAGTCAATCATCCCGGCGGCTATTGCCGATCAGTCATGGTCTGCCATATGGTTTTTATGCGCGCTGGCGGGCATTGGTATTGCCGCACTTTATTCCGTTGCAGGTGGGGCGCCAACACCCTGGGCAGCGGCCCATGCCGTGCGTTTTACCATGTTTCTCGTGCTAGCGCTGGTGATGTCTTATATTCGGCCGGAAACCTATAAAGCATTGATGTTCCCGGCATTGGGCGGCAGCGCCCTTCTGTTAATTCTGGTGTTACTGATTGGTACTATCGGGGGTGGCGCTAGAAGCTGGCTGAACCTCGGTTTTATGCAGGTGCAGCCATCAGAATTTGCGAAAATTGCCTTGTTGGGTGTGCTGGCGCGTTATTATGAATTGCTGCCGCCCGGTGAAGTCAGGACGTTTCGTGCGCTTATCCCGCCGGTGCTGATTACGATGGTTCCTTTCATGCTGATCGTTATTCAGCCTGACCTTGGCACGGCTATGCTGCTCTTATTGTCAGTGGTCATTTTGTGCTTCATGGCCGGATTGCCCCTATGGTGGTTCATAGGCAGCGGCATGGCGGTGATGATATTCATCCCGATAGCCTATAATTTTCTGATGATGCCGCATCAGCAAAAGCGGGTGACGATTTTCTTGAACCCGCAGGATGATCCGTTGGGGGCGGGTTATCATATATCCCAGTCCTTCATTGCTATTGGTTCCGGAGGAATTTGGGGTAAGGGCTATTTGCAGGGGACGCAGAGCCATCTCGATTACTTGCCGGAGCAGCATACGGATTTCATCTTTCCGGCCATAGCTGAGGAGTGGGGGCTTTTCGGGGCTTTCCTCATTATATTATTATTTGGTCTGTTGTTGCGCTGGGGGATGGGGGTGGCCCAAAATGCCCGTAGTCGTTTCGAGCAGCTTTTCGCAGCGGGGCTGACATGCAGCCTGTTTCTTTACATTTCCATCAACCTGATGATGGTGACGGGGCTGGCACCTGTGGTCGGAATTCCCCTTCCTTTAGTGTCTTATGGCGGATCGGCTATGCTGGCGACCATGTTATGCGTTGGTATTTTAATGAGCATTGATCGCAATAATCGCAGGGCGAGGCACCGGTCAGACTTCTGATGTGTACGTCCTCTGCTTATCTTAGCACAGGACCGGTAAAAAATTCATTTAATAACAATTGGTTATATGTTTCCTTCCATGCCGTATCCGCATATATTTCAATAATGATATTGATTCTCATAGTTAATAACATTAGTGGCCCCCTGTGAATTGTAATGCGAGGCATTCTTAAAGGGGATGAATATGCAAAAGAAACAGGGGGCGCATCGCGCCATATTAATGGGTTGCGGTGCGATAATGGCACTGGCTGGTGCTGCGCCAGCATGGGCCAATGACGCGGATAGTGCTGATGCCGCAGCAGAAGAGCAGCGCCGGAATGAAATTGTTGTGACAGCAACTGCCACGGGTGTAGACCTTTATGACGCGCCTGCGTCAATCAGCGTGATTACGCGCGAAGAAATTGAGCGCCAGCCTGTGCAAAGTCTGGCAGAATTGCTGGGCCGCCTTCCGGGTGTAACAGGTGGGATCAGCCCGACTGGTGCTATGTCAAAAATCACCATCCGTGGCCTTCCTGATAACTATACGTTGATGCTGGTTGATGGCCGTCGCATCGGCAATTCCCGCGATATCAGCTATCGTCCAGATCTTGGCCGTCAGGACCTGAACTGGATTTCGCCGGATATGATAGAGCGTATCGAAGTGGTACGCGGTCCAATGTCGTCCCTTTATGGTTCTGATGCGATGGGTGGGGTTATTAACATCATCACTCGTCCGGTTGCGCCCAGTTGGCGCGGTTCTTTCAACGGAAGCATTACCCTGCCGGAAAACTCTGAGCGCGGTGAAACATATCAGGCTGGTGTCAATATGACCGGGCCGATCACAAAAACCTTGGGGCTGCGCATCGGCGGTACTTATTCGCGTACCAATGCGGATGAGGTGCTGCTTAGCAATAATAATGGTGCTGCGGGTACAGTCAGCAAAAATGTAAATGCTGTTCTGACATGGCGTGCGGCTGAAGGGCATATCTTCTCGGCCGAAGGTAGCTATGGTCTCGAAGATCCGCTCAATCCTTCATTTAGGAACGCTGCTGGTAATATACAGGGAGCTTTTGGTTCCAAGACTAAGCGCACGAGTCTTCGTGCCAGTTATGAAGGTAAGTGGGGTAGTGATATTAACTCACGCCTTGATGTTTATCATAACGCCTTCAATAATGATGATATGACTGGCAATAATGAAGCTAAATTCAACGAAACCATTGTTGATGGTCTAGTGAATTTTTCTGCTAATGTTCTAACTGAACATAAAATTGCTGTTGGTGGTCAATATCGTAAAGAAGAACTGACGAATACGGATACTATTGGCACTGTTCCGGTGGATTATAGCGGTAATGTTGTAAGTGGAGCGACGCTTTCTGGCCATACATGGGCATTATTTGCCGAAGATCAGATTGTGCTTGTTGATGGGCTGAATCTGACCGTTGGCGGGCGTCTGGATAGCCATCATCGCTATGGTGAGCATTTCAGCCCACGTGGCTACCTAGTCTGGCACCCAATTGATGGCCTGACCCTGCGTGGCGGTGTCTCCAAGGGCTTCCGTGCGCCGTCGCTCAAGGAAAACAGCGCGGGCGCTGCGACTAATTCAGGTGGTAATGGATGTACCAGCCTGCGTGGCGGGGCGTTCAGAGATAATAACGGCAACCCTTATACGACCGGTGCTTGCTGGATGGCGGGCAACCCCGATTTGAAGCCGGAAGAAAGCACCAATTATGAAGCTGGTGTTAGCTATGAGAACAAGATATTTGATTTCAGCGCGACCTATTTCCACACCAACTTCAAGAATAAAATCCAATATGCGCCGCTTGGATGGTTTGAAGGGCGCTGGTGGACCAAGAATGAAAATGTCCAGCGTGCTCGTACAAAGGGACTGGAACTGACTGGTTCTGTGCGGATCATACCGGAAGTGAAAATCCGGGCAAATGCGACATATATGATTCAGGCGAAAAATCTGGATACGGGCGCTAATTTGATTACCACGCCGAAATGGTCGGCATTTGGTGCTATTGATGTTCAGCCTATTGAACGCCTTACGCTGAATATGACGGCACGTTACACGGGTAAGCAACTGGGTGGTGGATCTACTATCGAGAATGCCAATACGATCTTTGATTTAAATGGTGCCTTCGAAGTGGCTGAACCGCTGACGGTTCGGGCTGGCGTGATGAATCTGTTTAAGAAGGAAATCACGGGTAGCACCGGATCGGGCTATTATTCGCCTCTGCGTCGCTTCTTCATTGGTATTACCGCACGTTTCTAATCGCGGAATGATTCCATAATGAATGATGGGGGAGGGGGAGCATGGCTTCACCCTCTTCTTTTTGATTTCTTCTCAGATACATGGCTGAACATTTCCTATGAACGTAACTGATGGGCCATGCCCACTGCGGTGATAGTATCATGAATGATACAGTCCATGGTGATTTTCCTGAAAATATCGATAATGATAGTGACTCGCAAAAATATCTGGCGTAGTGGCCTGCGACAGAGAATCATTATCAGGGAGTTGCCATATGCGTTTCAATCCAAAACTGATGGCCGGGGCGGCTATTTGTGGGTTAATGCTGCCCATCACCGCTTTTGCGGCTGATGCTGACGAAGATGCGGATAGCGCCCGCCAAGCGCGTAGCGACATCATCGTGATCGGTAAGAGCTATGGCGCAGAGGTGGGGAAAACCGTTACCCCGCTCAAGGATATTCCCAATACTGTGACAGTCATCGACCGCGGCCAGATTGAGGCGCAGGGCCTTTTCACATTAGAAGATGTGATGACCGCCACTAACGGTATTACTGTTACAGGCGTGGGTAGCGAAGACCCGTCCTATATGTCGCGTGGTTTTGCTATTAACAATTATCTGATGGATGGCGTAGCAGTGACGTCCCCTGCGGTGATGGCAGACATGTTCTTCTATGATCGCATAGAAGTTCTGCGTGGTCCTGCTGGTCTGTTCAGTGGTTCAGGTAATCCTGCAGGCAGCCTTAATCTGGTTCGAAAACGCCCATTGGATGAACTATCGGTAAAGGCGATGGCTGGCTATGGCAGCTATGAAAATAAGCGCTTTGAATTGGATGTTTCTACGCCCTTGACCAGCATTGGCGGTGTGCGCGCCGGTGTGATGGTGCAGGATCAGGACCAGTTTTTTGATACCGCGCATCGTAACCGTCTGGCTGCTTTTGTCACCGGCTCTGTTGAACTGGACACAAAAACGACACTGACCTTTGGCGGCAGCTATGATCGTTACAAACCGGCCATTCAGTCAGGCTTGCCAGGATTCATTGGTGGGGCAGATGGCAGTAACGGCCAGTTGCTGGATATTTCACGCAGCACCTATTTGGGCGCAGATTGGAACCGATTCCGCTCTGATGTCTGGTCTGCTTTTGGTGAATTATCACACCGGTTTAATGATGACTGGGCGCTGCGTGCTACCGGGTTGGTGACGAGCACCCGCCGCAAGGATAATTACAGCTATATCGGCAGCCAGCCGATCAGCGATGCGAATGAAGGGTGGACCAACCATATCGCCTATGCGTCGGATAACAGCTATTGGGCGCGTTCTGCGGATGTTAACCTGATTGGCCGTTTCCAGATGTTCGGTCAGGATCAATCCCTCATTCTGGGTGCAGACTATCAGGCCAATAATGATAAGAGCTATTATACCCGCCTTTCCAACTATGCGCGTATAAATGTGTATGACCCGGTTTCCCCGGCAGAACCGCCGCTTAACCCCTATGCTTCCTCCCCACCTTATGAAACATGGGATGGGCGTCTGGTTTCACAGAGCATCGGGGGTAGCCAGACTGATACGAAGCAATTCGGCGCTTACGGGCAGATCAGCCTCAGCCCGCTTGCTGGTTTGACCTTCGTCGGTGGCGGACGTTTTACCTGGTGGGAAACACAGACGCGGGCGCTGCTGCCTACAGTGGCGGCCTATAGCGGTTATAAGGTCAAGGGGCGCTTCACCCCTTATGGCGGTGTTGTATGGGACGTTACCAATAGCTGGAACATTTACGGCAGCTATGCAGACAGCTTCACGCCGCAGACTTCAACCCGCCGCCGCCCGGATGGGCAGGCGATTAAGCCTTTGGTCGGTGCGCAATATGAGATTGGCAGCAAATTATCGCTGTTCGATGAAAAATTGCTGCTGTCAGTTGCAGGCTATCAAATTACCCAGTCCAATCGTCTGTATACCAATGATACAGAGCTTGGCCCTGATATTGTGCTGCAAATCGGCAAGGTGCGGTCACGCGGCATAGAGGCTGAAATCGGCGGCGAAGTGTTGCCGGGGTGGCGGGTCAATGGCGGTTATAGCTATACCAAGACCAAATATCTGGAAGATAGCAATCCGCTGTTCGAAGGTCTTTCCTTCGTGCCCATCATCCCCAAGCATTCCATTAAGATGTTCACCAACTATGCCCCGGAAACCGGGCCACTAGCGGGTTTCAGCATTGGTGGCAGCGTGACATGGTTCACGTCTACATTTGGTGGTAATGCCGCAACATACAGGGCAGACAACAGCCTTAACGCGCGTTCCACCATCGTGCGTCAGGATGCCTATATTGTTGCGGATGCCCGTGCGGGGTATAAGTTTAGCGATCAGCTTTCTTTGTCGGTTAACGTCAACAATCTGTTCGACCGCACTTATTATTCCCGCATTTCGTCGACGTCTCGCGGCAATTATTTCGGCAGCCCGCGTACGGTGATGGCAACATTACGGCTTGCCTATCCATGATGAAAGGGCCGGATATCGGCCATTGGAAACGGCGGGGAGACATGGTTTTGCGTGTCCTCGCCGCCATTCCATTGGGCTATGGCGTTGGCAGCCTGTGGGCTATGGCGCTTGCGCGGATATTGCCGGGAGACCGGGCGCAGGCCACCATAGCCGCGACGCTCATTGCCTTTGTGATTTGTGCGGTGGCGGCAATGTGGGCTTTTGCTGCGCGCAGTGGTTGGCGTGCGGTGTGGAGCCTGCTCCTGCTGGGGGGGATTGCCGGAGCCATTGCGTGGATTTCTATTGAGATGGGTGGACGGATATGAGCAAAAATTTCCGTCAGTCTCAGGCCTTTTTGCACACATGGTCTGGCTTGCTGCTGGGATGGTTATTGTTCGCCATTTTCGTGGCGGGCACCATTGCCTTTGCGCGGGAAGGGTTGAACCGCTGGATGCGGCCTGAACTCCCCCGTGTGGAAGAACCGATGAAGGTGGTGGCAGGCGCGCAGGCTTTCCTCCAGAAAAAGGCGCCGGACGCCAAAAGCTGGTATATCAGTGTGCCATCACAGCAGAGCTTTGGTGCGCAGCTTTTCTGGGTGCCGCAGCCCAAAGAGGGGGAAGGTCCGCGTGGTCGCCGTGGCGGTAGGCGTGATAATCAGGCGCTCATCGGTGGGGACGGGCAGGTAGTAAACGCACGTGAAACACGGGGCGGCGAGTTTTTCTATCGGTTCCATTTTGATCTCCACTATATGCCTGTCATCTGGGCACGCTGGCTGGTTGGCTTCGCGACTATGATGATGTTGGTTGCGATATTGTCCGGTGTTGTGACACATAAGAAAATCTTCAAGGATTTCTTTACCTTGCGCCGGAATAAGGGGCAAAGGTCATGGCTGGATGGGCATAATGCCACGGCTGTGCTGGCGCTGCCTTTTCACCTGATGATTACCTATACCGGGCTGGTGACGCTGATGGCGATGCTGATGCCATGGGCGGTGGTAGCCAACTATACCGAGCCCAATAAAATTTATGATGTGCTCTTCCCACAGGGGGAGGTAGCGGAACGCACCGGAGAGGCCGCGCCATTGGTGAACATAGCGCAACTGATGCGGGACGGTGAAAAGCGCCTTGGCGGGCCAATTGGTTCTGTGCAAGTCAGTGAGCCGGGCGATACAGCGGCGCGCATCACCATGTCACGCGGGGCGGAAACCATGCTGTCAACGCGTACCCCCAGCCTCACTTATGATGGGGTGACGGGTAAGCTGTTGTGGCAATCCCCTCCGCCGGGCGGCGCGGCGGTGACGGCGGGTGTGATGGTGGGGCTTCACGCTGGACGTTTCGCAGAAGCGGGCCTGCGCTGGATATATTTTCTATGCGGTGTCGCAGGGTCTTTGATGGTCGGCAGCGGGCTGGTCTTGTGGATTGTAAAACGGCGGGAGAAACTGCCGGACCCCATGCGGCCCTATTTCGGTTTTCGTCTGGTGGAGAAGCTGAATGTCGCGGTTGTCGGTGGTTTTCCATTGGGCATCGCGGTCATGTTCTGGGCTAATCGCTTGTTGCCGGTTGAGATGGCAGGGCGGGCGCAATGGGAAATCCATTGTCTGTTCATTGCGTGGGGCGGAGCGTTGGTCGCAGCATTGATACAGCCTGCCCGCCAGATATGGACAGGTTTGTTTGCCGGGACGGGCGGTCTGCTGCTGGCACTGCCTTTTTATAATATGCTGGCGACCCATAGAGGCTTGCCTGCTTCGATCCTCGCCGGAGATGGAATGTTCGTTGCGATTGACGCGACATTGCTGGTCAGTGGTATGGCATTCCTATGGGTGGCCGTACGGGTTGCCCGTTACACGCCTCCGGTGCGGCGGGTAAAAGGACAGCGTAAAGGCACAAAGCCGCAGGGAACGGTGGCCTCGGTTCCCGTGGCTGAAACGCCTGTTCTTGCGGAGGCAGAAGCATGATGGCGATAGCTGGTTTCTTCCTGTGCATGCTTGCCTTTGTGCTGTTCGGCCTCACCAATGATGAGCATCATCGGCGCTGGTTGGGACGGCGGCCTGATAAAGAGCGCAAGCTTCGTCTGAAATATGCGGCGTCTCTTGCGCTGGTGGCGGCATTCTTCGTCACTTGCGCAGGGTTGGGCTGGGTCATGGGGCCTGTGATCTGGTCCGGCGAAATCATGCTGGCGGCGGGGCTGATATTTCTGTCCTTTAACTTTGCCCCAGCGAGTAAGAAGGATTAAGGACTTTATTTCTGGCGGGCGGTTAATGCACTGCCCGCCGATGCCGCGACGATGCACCCTATCGCAACCCATTGCAGGCCGGTCAGCTTCTCCCCCAGCATGAAAAACCCGGCCAAAGCGGCGATGGCGGGCGCGGAACTTAAAAGCAGCCCGAAAACCGGGGGCGGTATGCGCCGTAATGCCAGCATTTCCAACGAATAAGGGAGAGCGCTGGAGAAGATAGCGACGATGAAGCCCATGAATATTATCGTTCCCGTCATTCGTGAGGGATCAACGGTTGCTATCCCCACGGGTAGGGTGATGCATGAGGCAATTAACAGGCCCCATGCTACTGCATCCGTGCCCAATGCGCCCGCGATTTTACTCCCATAGACAATGTAAAGCGCCCAACAGACCGCCGCGCCGCAGGCAAAGGCAATGCCCCATGGGTTAAGCGTTGAATTTGAATATAGCGGCAAAAGCAGCAGAAGCCCTGACACCGCCAAAAACAACCAGAGATAATCCCTTGGTCGTCGGGAACCTAATAGCACGATCAGTAACGGCCCGGTAATTTCTATGCCGGTTCCGATGCCGATGGGAATACGCTCAAAGGACTGATAAATTAATATATTCATCATGGCCAGCATCGCGCCATAAACTAGCAATGCTGGCAGCAGCGACAGAGAAAAAGGCCTGCGCCATGGACGAAGCACGACCATTAAAATGACTGCGGATAGCGACACGCGAAACATCGTTGCGCCAAATGCGCCAATGGCCGGGAACAAGGTTTTCGCGCAGGCTGCGCCAAAATTCATGAACAGCAGTGACGCCATTACAGCCCCCGCGCCGATCATGGTGTCCTGTCTTGAAAAGGTGGGAGCGGAAGCGGTCATAGCGCCCGCACATATCCTTGATTTCAAGAGGCGTGTGCGCAAATATGATGCGAGAAATGCAATATTGCTTCAGGAAATAGCCAATGAATGGTTCATCCACTCGTCAAACCGCAGTTTTGGACCAATATGATCGTGCGATATTACGCATATTACAGCAGAATAACCGCCTGTCGCAGCGCAAAATTGCCGAGCAGGTGAACCTGTCCCCGGCCGCTGTTCAGCGCAGAATTGCGGCGATGGAGACGTCGGGCGTCATCATGGCCAATGTTGCCATCGTTCGGCCTGATGCTGTGCAGGCGGGCATCAGCATCATTGTTGAGGTGCATTTGCAGCATGACCGATCAACCATTGTGGAGCCGGTTAAGGCATTGTTCCGCGAAACGGCGGAAATACAGCAATGCTATTATGTGACCGGCAATGGCGGCTTCATATTGTTGATGATCGTTCCTGATATGGCCTATTATGAAAAAATTGCCCGGCGGTTATTCGCTGATAATGAGGCCGTAGAAACATACCGCACATTGGTTGTACTGGACCGCGTGAAAACCGGGACGGCGCTTAATATCATGGATGAGAAGAGCCTGAGATAGTCTCCTTCTCCCTGCGCGGCTATCATAGGTTATGGCCCATGGGATAGGGAAACGGGGCCGACCATATTGGTTCAGCCCCGCTTGTTAATATTAAGATCCTCTGGCTAGTGGCCTTAGGGGCCTGACCCTAGAAAGTGCCCTTAATCCCGATATTCCACATTGAGCCATAGATGCTATATTGCTGCACCCGGCTTGCTACGTTGGAATAGATGATATCCGGCGCATTGAAGATGTTGCGGCCTGCCAGCATCACTTCGAAATTCTTGTTGATCTTATAGCTGGCGCTGATGTTCCACAATTCACGGCCCTTATGATATAATATGCCGTTATTCGCGGTTGTCTCTGTGTTACTGAGCGCGCTGGTCCGGTATTTGGCCTGCCAGTTGCCGGTCAGTTGCACATCAAATTTACCATAAGCGTAGCGCAGGCCCCAATTGGCCGAATGTTTGGGCAGGTTGACCCGCACGCCATCCGGGTCCACATTGGTATAGGAACCGCGTAGGCTGAACCCGCGCAATGCGCCGGGCAGGAAGGTTAGCTGCTGGTCATATTCCACCGTGAGGCCGTTATTGCGGCTGGTGCCGGGGGCATTCTGGGCACTGCGGAAGGTGTAACCAGCATAATCATTGGGGTTATAGCCAACATCCTCCGGGTTCACCGTAATGCCGGTGATCTGCATGTCCTTCATGTCCAGCCGGTAATAAGACACCGCAATAATGCCTGATGGTTCCAGAAAATATTGCAGGCTGGCATAATATTTGGTGGACCGTTCCGGCTTCAGTTCCGGGTTCGGCACCGTAACGATCATCGTATCATCATTCACGGATACGACCCCGCCCAGATTGCCATAATCAGGCCGCAGGATGGACTGGCTGAAGGAGACCTGACCCACCAGTTTCCGGGTAAAGTCATATTTGACGCCGCCGCTCAGGAACCAGTCATCATAATTGCCATCGCGGGTGGAATAGCGGCCACCATTATATTGATAGAGCAGCCCATCAACTGTGTTCACATCATAACCAGCGGCGGTTACTTCGCTGACAGGACGAATATCGGCGATGCGGGCCTTGGTGCTGGTTTTTTCATAGCGCAGGCCCAGATCGAACGATGCTTTGCCAGCCTTGCCCTGTACTTCAAAATAAGCGGAGGAAATTTCTTCCTGAATTCGTTTGTCATTGTCGAGGCGGCGTTTGAGGTTGGCAACGGTATCCGCCACGAAATATTCGGGGTGATTACGATAAATATCATAAGTGGCGTAGTTGCTGTCGGCGCGCCAGTTTTGCGCATTCATATTGCCCGCGTCAAAGCCGTGAATCTGGAACTGATAGCGCGTCGTCCAGGGGATAACGGCCTCTGGTGCGCGTTGTGTCAGGTCACCGGTTGGGCCGACATATTGATATTGCTGCCACGATCCTTCGTTGGTCCGCCAGTCATTTTTGCGGATACCACCGCCCGCCATCAATGTGATGGGAACCTCGCCAAGGGCTAGCTTCTTTTTCAGATCGAGATTGATGCCATACATTTCATTTTTGGCATCTGATTCCGATGTGCGGACATTGTTACCAATATCAGCATCGCGGTTATAGCTGGTAGGGTCACCCCATGGGCGGCCAGCCGTTTGCGTCAGCGTCCATGCGTTGGAATCCTCAGATGGGCGCGTGGCGGTGAAACCAATGCCGGTCAGGTGGCTATCGGTACGCACGAAAAAGCCTTTGCTGACATCGCGAAAGTTAAACTCTGCGCTGGAATAGCTGGTCCGCAGTGCGGCTTCCCATGTATCGCCCTTATATTCCAGCTTCGGGTTGATGAGATAGGTTGGCGTTCCGGCATAACGGTGGGAATATTCGGTGCGCAGCCGGGTGTTGGTGCCATTGGGATTCACGACAATATTGGTCGATGTGGAATCCGGCGTGGCGTAAGAGCGGGTGGTCGTACCGAAATAGAGATAGGTATATTGGTTGAAATATTCGACATCATAAAAGGAATACGTGCCACGCAGCGACAAAGCGAGCTGGTCCGTCAGCTTATAATCAACCGTCAGATTGGCGGCCTTGCGGCTGGTTTTCTTTGGGCCGGGACGCCACATCAGGCGATAGGGAATGACGGTGCCATCAGGAAGATAGGACCAGTCAGTCTGGATACGATCCTGCTGAACATAATTGGCGTTATAGCTGGCGCTGAAGGCGACGCCGAGGCGGCCATCCAAAAATACATCAGCATAGCTGAACTGGGCCGAAGGGAAGATGCGCCCATGCCGTTTGTCATCGGGCATGTAGAAGGCACCAAGGCCTGAATCTGACGTGCCGACCCCGCCAAGCTGAAACCGGATTTGCCGCTTATTGCGCTGAAACGCATATTTACTGCGCATATTGATGCTGCCACCGGGGGAGTCCGCATCCATGCTGGCGGTGAGGGTGTGGTTCAGCTCAATGGATTCAATGCCGGTGATGGACATCTGTTCAAAGCTGTTCTGACGGCCCGCATTATTATTGGATGTGGCGGTTGCCATGCGCGCGCCATCGGTGGTGAAGGTCGAATATTTTGGGTCGAGCCCGCCAATACGCACGGCGGTGGCGTCTACCTCGGTATAGTCAAGGGAAATGCCCGGCATATTCTTCATGAATTCGCCGACATCGCCCATGGTGAGCGCACCGAAATTGTCGGCGGCGACCACGGTTTTGGCATTCACGGCGGCGCGGCGTTCCATGATGGCCGCGGCCTGTCCTTCGCGCTTGGCGGTGACGATCAGCATGTTGCTCTCGTCACTGGTACCCGATGCGGCGTAGGCAGGGACCTGCAAATCAAAATCCAGCGTGGCAACCTGCCCATTGCCGATGGTTGCGACAGATTTCGCGTCCTGCAGGCCGGTATAGCGGACGCTGATGGTGTTTTCGCCAGCTGGCACGCCGGAAAGGCGGAACGTGCCGCCATCTTCGGAATAGGTCACGATCGTCGTGCCTTCGACGCGAACCTCTGCATTGCGCACATATTCGCCGGTTGCGGTGTTAAAGACGCGCCCTCTTACGCTGCCGGTTCCGGTCGCCTGCGGCGGGCTTTGTTGCGTCGTGCCAGATGAACTGCCCGATGAACGCAAAGTGATGATCTGGCCATTGTCGGAATCAATGCGCAGGGATGTGCCAGAGATTAGCAGGCGCAATGCTGCGCGAACGTCCATTCGGCCCTTTACCGCGGCGGTTGAAATCCCCTTCAGGTCGCGCGCGGGGGCGATAATCTGCACCTGTGCCTGGCGCGCGAGTTCGGGAATGGCGCGCACCGCAGGCTGTGCTGCAATATTGAACATGCGTTCCTGCGCATAAGATGGCGCAGCGGCGCTCAGCGCGACAATTGCAGCCCCGCAAGAAAGAATGGAAGTGCGGAAATTCATTGATGATGCCCCTGTTTGTCCTGTGAACCGGTCATCGCATGACGCGCGACGTTCGGTGCTGAGAGGCTTGGGCGGATGAGTTCCGCTACAGCAGATTAAAATTTTTATTGCGATGCAGCAGGTCGGGTCAGAATGAGCCTGTCGTTACCCTGTTCCAGCCGTGCATCAAATATGCGGGCGATGGCGCGGCTGAACCCGGCGGGATCATTGGCCGCAAAAAGCCCGGTCACGGGTTCCTGCGCGAGGACAGGGTCAGGGATGATGATATGGGTGTCGCTATAGCGGGCAAAGGCGGTGGCGGCTTGTTTTAGCGTTTCGCCCTCAAACGCCAGTCTGCCTTCGCGCCATGCCAGTTCACGCATCACGGTTTCGGGCGTGATATTCTGTGGGGTGGCGGTCTGTAACCGGCCAGTGCTACCCGCGCCTAAATTCATCCGCATATTGGCTTGCAGGGATAGTGGGTGGCTATTTGGTGCATCGCCCACCGGCAGATCAACCCGGCCCTGTTGCACCAGCACATCCACCGGATTTTCATTCAGCTTTTGTACGCGAAAGGTGGCCTGCATGGTGCGAAGCCGTTTTCCACCAACCTCAACAACAAAGGGGCGCTTTGCATCATGGGTGACGGAGAAATAAACCTCTCCGTCCAATACTGTAATGAAACGCTCCGTCGCGTTATAGCCGATACGGATGCTGCTATTGGTGTTGAGGAGCGCGGTGGAGCCATCTTTTAACGGTACCAGACGAATTTCCCCCCGGCCTGTGGTGATGGTGGCCCCCATGGCGGGCAGGCTGATGCCCAGAGCCGCTACGGATGCCGCCGCAACTGCGCCGCCGCCCCAGCCCAGTGCCTGTCGCCGGGAGAGGCCCGCAAAGCGATGGCGCGGTGCTATAGTTGCAGGGGCCGGGGCATTAAAGGCCGCCGGATTAAAGCCGGGACCGAGCGCCTTTGCGGACTCGCTCATCATCGACAATGCCTGGGCGCGCATCATCGCCCCCTTATTGCGGGGGTCGCTGTTTAACCAGCGTTGAAGGGCTTCTTCCTCGTCCGCAGATAATGACCGGCCATCCATCCGGGCTGTCCAGCCGGATGCTATAGTATCAATGTCTTGACTGGTTTCGTACGTGGTCATTTACCGAGGCATACTCCAATTGCATCTTCCCAGAGGTTTGAGACCGTGTTTTTCCGCCACGACCGAACCAATCAACCAGAAATCGGATGCCTCGTGAAATATGTGTCTCGACCGTATTTTCGGATATGCGCATTTGCGCGGCGATCTCCCTTTGTGTCAAGCCTTCTACGCGACGCAACACAAAGGCCTCCCTTGTTTTGAGGGGCATAGCGGCGATGGCGCGCGCCAGATGGCGCAGTTCGTCCCGGTCAATCGCATATTGTTCAGGCGTTGCGGCATCGTCGGGATGGTCCAGCCGCTCCAGATCCTCGACCGCGTGAATGGATACGATGCGGGCGCGCCGGACATGGCGCGTGATGACGGATCGCGCCACCTGAAACAGATAGGCACGAGGGTAGATGATGCCGTCAACGCTCTCCATCTCTGCCAATATCGTATAGGATTCCTGTATGATGTCGTCCGCATCCACACCTATGGGGGCGCATCGCGACAGCCAGCCCCGCAGCGCGGACTCGTGCGGCAAAATATTGCGTAGGAACCAAAAAGTTCTTTCCCTGTCGGTGACGTTCATCTTACCCGCAGACTGAATAGGACTGGTTACGAAGAGATAGGCCGCCGCAATTGGTGAACAGAGCTGCTTCGATTCGCGGCCCGTCCTAGACGGCAATTGTGACATTCCGGCTTCGTCCGTTCAGGGGATGACGGACGAAGGCAGATCCTCTTTCCGCGCCGGTGTGAAGGGGGCCTGCGCGTCCCCTGTCCAGCGCATCAGTGTGATGTCTGCGCTCTGCCAGCCTTTGCCGTTGTTGCTGATGCCATTGCTGTTTTTCGCGATGTAGAACAGGCCGTTACCGACGGGTTGAAAGCCGACATCGGCCTTCTGGTTCCAGCCCCGGATAGCCGTTGCAGCGTCATTAAGGCCATCTTGGGCAAGCGGGATGACAAGCCCCTGTTCCCATTTTTCGGTGCTATTGAGGGCGGTTACGCCAATCAGGTCGGCCTTTACCGGCTGTGCCTTGGCGTCCACCGCAAACAGCAGATAATTGGGGAAGGTGGGCTTCTTGCCCTGATAAACGCCCATGAACCAGCATTTCAGCCCATCATCATAAGCGAGATTCTGCACGCCATAGCTGCTGTTGCCGGTGCGGACGAAATATTTGCCGGCGGTGGTGGCCGGGCCATTATGATGCGGGGCCTGTTCCGTCAGCGGGCTGGCATAGCGCGCCCAATCGCTAATATCATATTGCAGCAAAATCTGATGGTCATTGTCGCTGCGCTCCGTATTGCCGTAAATGCCATATGCGACCGTCAGATAGCGCGGTCCATCAGCGCGCCCAAAGGCCGGGCCGAAAGACACGCCATCAATACCGGATGTGCCATAGCGATGGTCGGCTGTATTTCCGATGTCGCCATCAAATTTACCGTCGCCGTCCATATCGGCGGCATAATCATGCGTGACTTCGGGTAGATAGACGGTGCGGAGAATATCGCTTTTGCCGGCCTCTATGCCAATGCGGTTCAGCTTTTCCCCGTCAATGATGGCGATGTAAAAGGCCTTATCCTTCTTATATTCAAGGGACCCATAAACTTTGGCATCAGCCGGGTTGAAATCCATATCCCCCAAATGGCCGGTCCAGCCGACTAAGGTGCCAATCAGCCTGCCGTTGAAATCATATTTGGCGAGGAGATTGGTGAAGCTGTAATAAATATAGCCTCCCTGCACATCCACCGCGATGCCCTGCACATGACCTGATGCCCATGTCCCGCCATTTTGTTTGAGGGGGAGGGGAGGCAGCGGTGCGGTAGTCCGCGTAATAGGCTGCGCTAAGGCGGTTGTGGACAGAGTTAGGACTGCAAGAGACAGGAAAAGGCGCAATTTCATTGGGAGCCGCCGAAATTAAAGGAAAAGAGGTGTCCAGCTAATGCTGTAATATGACAAACAAGAGACAATGAAATAAGGAGTTGTTGCGATAAGATCTGGATACCGACCCTAATCGACAGTACCCATTAAATACATGAACCGTGATAAATCATTGGCAGGATGAAATTGATTCTGCCGCCATAAGCAAAGGATGTTTCTTCATGAATAGAAAGACTCTGCTGACAGTATCGCTGGCCTGTATGGGCACTATTCCTGCCTTCGCTAACGAACCACCCGTGCCGAAAGAGCTATATGGCAGCTATGCCCCCGCCGGTGATTGTACAAAGCAACCCAAAGTTTCTGTGCGCAAGGAAGGTGTATTCATTGATAGCAGCGCCGGGAAATCCGGGCCTCTGCCAGTAAGTGTGTGCTATAGCTGTGCTGGCGGCGCCCGGTATGAAGGCATAGAAATCTGGGTTTATGTCAAATATGGCAAGGATAAATGGGGCGGTGATAATATGCCCGTCACCCTGATGTTTAACGCGGGCGAAAAACGCGGTGCACTGGAAATTACGCATGATGATACGCTACGCACGCCATTAGGTGCGCCGATGACGCAGTTGGTGAAGGCAAAAACGCTCAGGCAATGTCGGGCTGCTCAGTAGAACGCTCTTATTACTGACCGCTATTGCTCCTAAAGCCTTTGAGGCCAATGAAGACGAGCACAGCCAATGCGCCGATTAATAAGGCCGAACTGGTCAGGACGGCGCTATGCGCGCTGGCGAAAGAAGCACGGGCGAGGGCGGCTATTGCCGTGCCTTGCTCTCCGCCAATATCGCGGCTGATAATCATTGCCTCACCGATGGAATGAAAGGCTGGGGAATAAGGCTCCGTATAGGCCAGTTCGCTGGCCTGCGCCCCGTCCACGAAGGCGCGGTGGTAGATAGTGCTGAGTAATATGCCGAAAAAGCTAATGCCGAGGCCCGCACCCAGCTCATAACCGGTGGCCTCTAGCGACCCTGCCGCACCTGCTTTTTCTGGCGGGGCACTGCCCATGATCGCAACAGAGGATGCCAGCAATCCGCAGCCCAGTGATAGCCCAAAGGCCACCAGCAGCACCGATGTCTCCCATATATTGTTCAGGTCTGCTCGGCTCAGCAGAAAGAGGGACGAGGCTGACACGGCCATGCCGGTGGTTGCTACGGCGCGCAGGCCGAAACGTCCGGTCAACAGCCCGGCCAGCGGGCCTGCCGCCGCCGATGCGAGGGCGAGTGGGACCATGAATAACCCGGCCTGAAGCGGGGTTTTGCCCATTATATATTGCAATTCCTGCGCCAGCAGCAGCTCAAACCCGGCCATCGCCCCGGACGCGACCAGCGCCATGATAAGGCCGATGGTAAAGACAGGGCGCGAAAAGAGCGTGAGGTCGAGCATCGGCTCAGCCGATCGTAATTGCAGCCGCGCAAAGAGGAGCAGAAGCATTATTCCCCCTGCCAGTAACGCCAGTGCCTGTGTGGGCTGGCCGGTGGGGGACAGGCCCGATTTCACCGCATAAACGGTCGTAATTAACCCGGCAATCAGCAGTAGAGCCTGACCTATGTTCCAGTTCCCCAGCGGGCGAGCGGGCCGATACGGCAGCAGGCGCCAGCATATGGGCAGCACAATGAGCATGATCGGGATGTTTATCAGGAAGACGGAACCCCACCAGAAATGCTCCAGCAGTACCCCGCCTGCTAGCGGGCCGATAGCCGCCCCGCCTGATGCAACGGTACTCCACAGGCCAAGGGCAAAGGCACGCTCTTTATCATCGGTAAAGCTCAGCCGGATCAGCGCTAATATCGATGGGATAATCATGGATGCGCCCACTGCCAATATCGCCCGTGCGGTGATAAGCAGCGCCGGGGTAGGGGCGAAGGCGGCCATTGCGGATGCCAGCGTGAAAATGCATAACCCCGTCAACATAAGCGGACGATGGCCAATGCGATCTGCCAGTGTCCCCATGGGCACCAGTAATCCCGCCATCATCAGCGGATAAATATCGATAATCCACAATATTTCGGTGCTGCCAGCCTTTAGCGCCATGGTTAGCGACGGAACAGCGATGTGGAGGATCGTCATGTCGATAACGATCGGGAAAAAAGCGAGGATTAGGGCCGTCAATATTAGCCAGCGATTGGCGGGGGACTGCATAAATTACTTCTTGAAAATGTTCGATGTGCTATTTCAGGGCATATGGCGCATAGCATAATGGATATAAAATGCCTTCCTTAAAAAGGATTTTGTAACGATCAATGCTCTATCACTTCGCCAGTTTACTGCGGATGATGGAAAAATTCTCCTTTTTGGGATTAGAAAGCATTATTTACTTTCATGAAAAATAAAGAGATTTCAGAGAAATAAGAATTTTTAGGGCAGGATTCGGAATAGATATTCGAAGGAACAGTGGGTGCTGGGATTTAGGAATAATATTCTGAAGTTGATTGCCAAGGGTATGCCATTGCAGGATACCCTTGAGAGACTATGCGTCGAAGCTGAGAATTTCTTTGATAATGGGCGGTTAACTGTAATTTCGGTGGATGCCGCCGCGACCCTGCACTTGCTTGCTGCCCCTGCTTTTCCGCCTTTATACCGTAACGCCATTGAAGGTATCATGACCGGGCCGAATATCGGCTCCTGTGGCAGTGCGATCTATCGTAATGAGATGGTTTGCATTTCTGATATTGAAAATGATCCGAAGTGGACAGCATTCAAGACAATGGCGCTTCCCTTGGGCTATCGGGCTTGTACATCGGCACCGATCAGAAATGCAGCGGGTGATGCTATTGGTGCCGTTGCGGTGTATTTCACCGAAAAACGCCTGCCGCATGAGAAAGAGTTAGCGGTTCTCGCCGAATGTGTTGAGCTATGCGAACTGGCGATAGCCCGACAGGAACGCGTGATGGACAGGGAAAGGCGGGCGACGCTTGACGCCCTGACCGGCCTCCCCAACAGGGCGGCTTTTGATGATGTGCTTGCCCAGTTGCGCTGCGAATTGCCGGGAAGCTGGGCTTTGTTCGTCATCGATGTGGATAATCTAAAGGTGACAAATGATACATTCGGCCATGATGTCGGGGATGCGTTGATAGAGGCAGTTGGTCAGCGTGTCGCCGCTGCGCTGACCCCTGATACGGTATTTCGCACTGGTGGCGATGAATTTACCGCGATTATACGAGATTCTATTTCTCTGCATGATTTGCACCACAGCGCAGAGAAAATATTAGAGTCCGTGGCTGTGCCGCTGGAGCATGAAGGTACGGTGATGTTGCCGCGTGTTACCATTGGCGGCGCGGTGCTGACACCGCAGGATGTCCGGCCTGCCGCCGTGCGTCGCAACGCTGATTTTGCGCTTTATCATGCCAAAGAAACGCAACGTGGTGGATTTGTGCGCTATTGGTCTGGCATAGGTACGCGCATGGCCCATCGGCAAGATAGCGTGCGGGACGTGTTCCAGGCATTGGAGCAAGGGCGGATCGAGGCATATTATCAGCCGATACTCAAGCTGGATACATATGAAATTGTCGGTTTTGAGGCATTATGCCGGATGGTTAGCGAGAGCGGGCAGGTGGTGCCTGCGGCGTTGTTCCATGATGCATTTGCCGATGCGCGGGTGGCGTCAGAGCTTACCCGCTACATGCTTACCATCGTAGCGCGGGACCTTCGTATGTGGTTGGATGCTGGCCTGCCGGTGCAGCATGTTGGCCTAAATGTTACCTCGGCGGATTTTTACCTCGGCAATTTGCTGGGGCGGATAGAGGCTGCGTTCGGTGAATATGATGTGCCGCTCGATCATCTGATCGTCGAAGTGACGGAGGACGCCTATATTGGCCAGCGCGATGATGTGATGGCGTCTGGTATTCGCGCTTTGCGGCTGAAGGGGGTGAAGGTCTCTCTTGATGACTTTGGGACCGGTTTTGCTGCCCTCACGCATTTGCTCAACGTGCCGGTGGATATTATCAAGATTGATCAGTCTTTCGTGCGGAAATTATTGCCGGGTCATCCGGGAATGGCGATTGTTCGGGGGCTGATCCAGATTGCCAATGATTTGGGCATCAAAGTGGTCGCGGAAGGTATTGAAACGCGCGAACAGGCTGAAACCGTGCAGGCGCTGGGCGGGCAACTAGGGCAGGGCTATGCCTTTTCAAAGGCGGTATCCTGCGCTGATGCTGCTGCACTGCTGCGTCGCCATGGCCAATATTCGCCATATGCAACTCCGTTTTGCCCCAAATCTTCTGTTTCGCCGATCAGCGATAAGCATGCAAAAACAGGCGCTTCAGGCCGTCGTTAAAATACAGGGCTGTTAAAATATAGAAAAGGGCTGGCACGGGGATGCCGGGCAGCCCTTCACTGATTATCGCTTATGGCCTTCGTTGGCTGACGGATCAGCCCTCAACCGCTGTTTCAGCCGCCGCATTGCTGGTTTCTGTATCCGCTGCGCCTGCATCATTGGTTGTCGCGGTGTCGCCTGCCGCAGCATCGGGTGCTGCTGCATCGCCAGTAGGTAAGGGCAGATTAGAACCTTGCGCATTCAGATAAGCAATCAGATTCGCCCGGTCCTCCGGCTTGCTAAGGCCAGCAAAGGTCATCTTAGTACCCGGCGCAAATTCTCGCGGGCTTTTCAACCATGCGTCCAGCGTCGCGAAATCCCACGACCCGCCTTTGCTTTTCAGCGCGTCTGAAAAGGCGAAACCAGCATGGCCCGTGCCGACATGTTCGCCAACGACGCCATATAGATTGGGGCCAATGGCATTCGCGCCGCCCTGATTAATGCTGTGGCAGGCAACGCACTTGGCATAGACCTTCTCACCCTTCGCTATATCCGCGCTGGCAAGCAGGGTGCTGAGAGAGGGGCCGTCGGCGGCGGCTCCCCCGTCTTCCTCGACGCCTTCAATCGCATAGCCCATTACTTCGGGACGCTGTGTGTGAAAAATCTTGGAGGATAAAATGCCGCCGCCCAAGGCGATGATGGCGGCAAAAAACGCCCATCCTGCAAATGTATTGAAACGATTGTTCATGCGCGCGTGACCCCTCTTGAAGCTTATCGCATGGGAACAAACCGAACTTGTGCGCTTAACACCCGGCCGTTCCTCTCCCCTAGTCTCTTGGCTTTCCATAATCCCCCGACAACAGCCACGCAAGGGATGCTTGCACAGCGGGCGGGTTACGCCTACACGCGCCGCAGGATATTGATGATGGAAAGCTACCCTCTCCCCGCCCGTTTGCTGGTCGAAGAAATGAGCCGAAAGGCTGCGGCCAATCCCCGAAATGCTGTTGCTTTTCAGGGCGCCCCCGGTGCGAATTCGCATCTGGCAGCATTAGGCTATGACCCGGAATGCGCCCCTTTACCGTGCTTTTCTTTCGAAGACGCGATTGATGCTGTGCGTGAGGGCAGGGTGGAAAAGGCCATCATCCCTATCGAAAATTCTCTGCATGGCAGGGTGGCGGATATTCATTTTCTGTTGCCCGAATCAGGCCTCTCAATTGTTGATGAATATTTCCTGCCTATCCACCACAGCTTGATGGCATGGGACGATTCGTCCATCCATCAGGCGCTCAGCCATGTGCAGGCGTTGGGGCAATGTCGCCATTATTTGCGCCGTCATGATATTCGGCCGGTGGCCTATGCGGATACTGCTGGCGCTGCTGCTCTGGTGGCGGAGCGTGCAGAATCGGGCGTTGCTGCCATTGCGCCCGCGCTTGCGGCGCAGCTCTATAATCTGACGATTGTGGACCAGAATATCGAAGATAGCAGCGATAATATGACCCGCTTTGTTATCTTATCGCGTGATGCGATTGTGCCATCGACGGACAAGCCGGTGATGACCAGCTTCCTGTTTGAAGTGAAAAATATCCCGGCGGCGCTTTATAAGGCGATGGGTGGTTTTGCGACCAATGGCGTCAATATGACCAAGCTGGAGAGCTATCAGCGTGGTGCCAGCTTCTCCGCCACGCAGTTCTATGCGGATATTGAAGGGATGCCGGGGGATGCCGCGGTAGACCGGGCGATGGACGAACTGCGTTTTCACACAAAATGGGTGCGGTTGCTTGGTAGCTACGCGCAGGCCCGTACACGCCAGCCGAGTTGAAAATAGGCTGCCGGTAAGGCGGCTTTGCGGCCTGTTTATGCCCGATGTCTGGCTAGACGAAATTAAA
This sequence comes from Sphingobium sp., assembly GCA_009360885.1. Classification (GTDB taxonomy): domain Bacteria; phylum Pseudomonadota; class Alphaproteobacteria; order Sphingomonadales; family Sphingomonadaceae; genus Sphingobium. The sequence goes on from SPEL01000001.1 coordinate 180,710, forward strand.
AAGTAAAAAGGCGAAAAGCGCCGTTGCCAAGCGGCAAAGCCCTCGCTATAGCGCATGCCTCGGCCAACGGTGCCTTTCGGGGTATCGTTCACATCTGTGCGGAGACGTGGGTGAGTGGCTGAAACCAGCGGTTTGCTAAACCGTCGAGCCCTGAATGGGGCTCCCCGGGTTCGAATCCCGGCGTCTCCGCCATTTTCTGCTATTTCATGTCCCTTCGTTTTCTGATTGTGGTGAAAACCGTTAAAGCTGAGTCGCTTTTGGTATCCCCCGCCTGAGCGACCCTTTGCTGCGCTAGCGTAAGATAATTCAGATATTGCTCCGTCGTTTTGATACTTCTGTGTGCTAAATGTTTTTGGAGGTCACAGATGCCGGCCTGCAGCCGCTTGGTGGACACTGAGATAAGGTGTTTGTCAGACATGAGGACATGATTGGAGCGAAGGAAGTATAGCCGCGAGTTCAAGATTGAAGCGGCCCTGACGTTATGCGGTCGAAAAGAAAACCCCGACGATTGCGCGCCGGGGATCCGTTGTTTTGTGATGCAAGGCTGAAGGGATTATAGCTTTTCGAGGAGTTCCGGGACGACCGTGTAGAGGTCGCCAACAAGGCCAATGTCCGCGACCTGAAAAATCGGTGCGTCCTCATCCTTGTTGATGGCGATGATGGTCTTGCTGTCCTTCATGCCCGCCAGATGCTGGATCGCGCCGGAGATGCCAACAGCGATATAGACTTCCGGTGCAACGATTTTGCCGGTCTGGCCGACCTGAAAATCATTCGGCACATAGCCAGCATCAACCGCCGCACGCGATGCGCCAATGGCCGCGCCTAACTTGTCTGCGAGCGGGAAGATAACCTGTTCAAACGTCTCCGCATCCTTGAGCGCCCGCCCGCCGGATACGATGATCTTCGCACTGGTGAGTTCAGGGCGTTCCGATTCCGCGATTTCCGCACCAACAAAGCTGCTGATCGCCTTATCGCCGGTGGAAGAAACGGCTTCGATCACGCCTGCGCCGCCTTCTGCTGCTGCCTTTTCAAAGGCGGTGCCGCGCACGGTGATGACCAGCTTGGCATCCTTCGTCTTGACGGTCGCAATGGCGTTGCCTGCATAGATCGGGCGGGTGAATGTATCCGCACCTTCGACCGAAAGAATGTCAGAAATCTGCATCACATCGAGCAGAGCAGCGACGCGCGGTGCGATGTTCTTGCCGGTGGTGGTTGCAGGCGCGAGGAATGCATCATGATGCCCCATCAGATCAACGATCAGCGGCGCGACATTTTCCGCGAGCGCATGGTCATAGGCCGCGTCATCCGCAACATGGACCTTGCCCACGCCCGCGATTTTCGTGGCAGCATCTGCCACACCGCCAATAGTGCTGCCCGCAACGATCAGATGCACTTCACCCAGCTTTGCAGCGGCGGTGACGGCGTTGAGGGTGGCGTCCTTCAGTTCGCCGCCTTCATGTTCTACCCAGACGAGCGTTTTCATGCCGATACCCCCAGAGCCTTGAGTTTTTCTACCAGTTCATCGACAGAGCCGACCTTCACGCCAGCCTGACGCTGCGGCGGTTCGGCAACCTTGATCGTTTCAAGACGCGGGGCAATGTCCACACCGAAATCGGCAGGGGTCTTTTTCGCCAGCGGCTTGGCCTTGGCCTTCATGATGTTGGGGAGCGACGCATAGCGCGGCTCATTGAGGCGAAGATCCGCCGTCACAATAGCAGGCAGCGTCAAGCGAACCGTTTCAAGGCCGCCATCAACTTCGCGGGTGACGTTGACGCTATCGCCTTCTACTTCAACCTTGCTGGCGAAGGTGCCCTGTGCCCAGCCAAGCAGTGCAGCGAGCATCTGGCCGGTCTGGTTGCTGTCATCATCAATGGCCTGCTTGCCCAGAATGACGAGGCCGGGTTGTTCTTCTTCTGCAACCTTGGTCAGCAGCTTGGCAACGCCCAGCGGTTCAACCGCTTCGTCGGTTTCGATGAGGATAGCGCGGTCGGCGCCCATCGCAAGGGCGGTGCGCAGCGTGTCCTGCGCCTTTGCCGGGCCGATGGAAACAACAACAACCTCGGTCGCGACGCCTTTCTCCTTCAGACGAATTGCTTCTTCAATTGCAATCTCGTCAAACGGGTTCATCGACATCTTGACGTTGGCAAGGTCAACACCCGTGCCATCCGCCTTCACCCGCGGCTTCACATTATAATCAATTACCCGCTTCACGGGTACGATGATTTTCATCGGACTCTCCATTAAGGTATAATGGTATTACCATTAAGGAGGTGAATTATTTTGTCAAGCGCGTGGTAGTAAGGGGGCTCTTTGTGTAAACAGGGGCAGCTATTCTAATCTCAGGGGCATCAGGGCCATGGTCGCTAATCCTAATTTCGCACCAGTTAAAACGCAGCGTGCGTTTGAAGTTATCTGCGAGCAGATACGAAATATGCTGGCGGATGGGACACTAAAAGCTGGCGATAAATTGCCTGCCGAACGGGAACTGGCTGTGCAGTTTCAGGTAAGCCGTACTGCCGTAAGGGAGGCGCTGCGCAGTCTGGAAGTGTCAGGCATTATTCGCAACAGCAAAGGCGTAAAGGGCGGGGCGTTTATACAGTCTGCTGAACCTGACCATATCGTACAGGCTATGCAGGATTATGTGAATCTGGGCGATATATCCCTTGATGAACTAACAGAAGCGCGCCTTGCCTTGCAGGATATTATCATTCGTCTGGCATGTGAGAGGATAACGGAAACGGAACTGCAGGCGTTGGAAGAAATAGCGGAAAGGACAAGGCAGGAGACCAGTGTCGAGGCTCGTTATGAATGCGCGGTAGAATATTATGATGTGCTGGCGGTTGCGACGGGCAATCGTATCTTTGCAATATTTGTGGATTCCCTTTCCGTTATTCTTCATGAGTTTGTGCGCGGGCCTGATTATGAAATGCTACAGGAATCATTGATTGATTCACGCTTCAAACTGATCCGTCACCTTCGCGCTAAAAATGTGGATGCTGCGGTGGCTGAAATGCGTAAGCATCTGGAAAGAGTGCATCGGCATGTGCGGAAAAACCTGAAAGCCGCTGGGGCCGGCACGAAGATGTCCCGTCCTGCGCGCAGGGGTAGGAACTGAATATTTAGCTTCAATGTCGACCCATATCGCGATTGACGTTTTTGCCTGCTCATGAAATAGGTATGACCATTATAAAAATGGTCCTTTTGTGGGTGAGGTTATGTCTGCTGATTCCGTTTCTTCCTCTGATGCCTTGCATGATGTACGAGTGCTTGATTTCACGACTGTTATGGCAGGGCCATTTGCCACCCGTATGATGGCTGATCTGGGTGCCGAAGTGGTGAAAATTGAATCGCTGGAGGGGGATCAGGTGCGCGCCCGTCCACCAATGCGTGATGGGCGCAGCGCTTATTTCGGACATCTTAATGCTGGAAAGCGCAGCCTTGCCTGCAACCTCAAGTCACCGGAGATAAAAGAGCTTATCTATGGCCTTATCTCTCGTTTCGATGTGGTTGTAGAGAATTTCAGGCCGGGTGTTATGGCGCGCTTTGGGCTGGATTACACGACTCTTTCTGCCCTAAATCCCCGGCTCATATATTGTTCTATATCTGGCTATGGACAGGAAGGGCCAAAGGCGCATTTTCCCGCTTATGCCCCTGTCATTCATGCTGCCAGCGGGTTCGACATGGTCAACCTTCATTATCAGGATGGGGCGGATCGTCCGGCGACCAGCGGTATTTTTGTTGCGGATGTTCTGGGCGGAACCCACGCATTTGGTGCGATACAAGCGGCCCTTTATCAGCGGGAAAAGACCGGTAAGGGGCAATATATCGATGTTTCAATGCTGGAAGCTATGTTGGGTATGCTGGTATTTGAAACGCAGGAGGCCCAGTTTCCGGGAGGGGCGCGGCGCCCTCTTTATACTCCGTTGCGGACCAGTGATGGTTTCATCATGGTTGCACCCACCAGCCCCCGTAATTTTGAACAATTGAGCGAGGCGACAGAAAATCCGGAATGGATAAATGACCTGCGTTTCCTGACCAATGCTGATCGTAATGCAAATTGGGCTGTCTTGTTACAATTGACCGAGCAATGGACTAGTCAGCGTAGTGCGCAGGAAGCGGAAGAGATATTATCTGCTCATGGGGTGCCTTGTGCGCGTTACCGGGAAATGGCGGAGGTATTGAAAGATCCTCAGTTGGAAGCACGCGGCGCTCTGACGCGTATTGATGATGGTGCGGGCGGGTTCAATGTTCCTAACCCTCCTTTTCATATGAGCAGCTCAAGGGTGCAGGCGAGAGATTATGTCGCAGGATTAGGAGAAGATGGGGCGCGCTTGTTGCAGCGGGAATTAGGGGTGACGGCGGATGTCATCGAAAAACTGAAACAAGCGGGGGACTTGGTTTAAATACGGACCCTAGGTAAAGCAAAAGGGGCAGTATATTCTCTGCCCCTTTCTTCTTTAACGATTACACTATTTCTATCATTGCTCTTAGCGCAGCAACTCTCTTGCGATGGTGTTGCGCTGAATTTCCGAAGAGCCTTCGTAAATACGCGTGATGCGAATGTCGCGATAGAGGCGCTCTACGGCAAAGCCCCGACAATATCCGGTGCCGCCAAAAATCTGGACTGCTGTGTCTACTGTGCGTGATCCGGCCTCGGTCGCGAATAATTTGGCCATAGATGCGAGTTCGCGGCGTTTCTCGCCCTGATCGTATCGCCATGCCGCATCCAGCAGCACTAGACGAGCCGCCCGCATGTCGGTCGCCATTGTTGCAATATAATGGCGGATGGCTTGAAAATCAGCGATTACGCCACCAAAAGCGGGGCGGGCTTTGGCCTCGTCAATGGCCAGTTCCAGCGCATATTCCCCCATGCCTACTGCAGTAGCGCCTACATTCATCCGGCCTTCGTTCAGTCCCTCAAGGGCATAACGGAACCCCTGGCCTTCCTCGCCCAGCAGAGCGTCAGCGGGAAGCTGGCAATTGTCGAACGACATTTCATAAACGCCGGGGCTGGCTGTTCCCATCAGTTCAATCGTGCCGGTAATTGAAAATCCGGGGGTGTCGGCGGACATCAGGAAAGCAGAAATGCCAGCACGCGGGCCTGCTGCTTTATCTGTATAGGCATATACGATTATATATTTCGCATTTTTCCCGTTTGAAATGAATGTCTTGCTACCGTTGATTAGCCATCCGTCGGCATTGCGCACGGCGGTTGTGCGCATGGAGCCGAAGTCGGAACCGGAATTTGGTTCGGTAAGGGCAAAGGCAATGGGTGTTTCGCCTGTTGCCATGCCCGGCAGCAATAATTGCTTTTGCTCGGCTGATGCGTGGTAGATGATATTCTTTGCACCCGGCCCCATTAACGGGCGTAGCTCTGTCCAAAATTGCGGGGGCAGGCGTGCCAGCTCAATCTGGACAGCGGCCTGTGCCAATGCCCCTAGCCCTAGGCCACCATATTCTTCAGGCAGGGCCATCCCGAAATAGCCATTTTCAACCAGAGTTTTGCGGACAATAGGTGCAATAACGCCGCTTTCCTGAAACTGTTGTTCATAGGGCAGCAAATCCCGCACGATGGCGCGGGTTACATCGCAAAATTCTTTGACCTCATCTGGCAGTTCAAAATCCATCAACCCTCTCCGATTCCTATCTGGGTAGTTGTTCAACGAAATGGTATTACCATTATATAAATGGTCAGTCCATTGCAATTTGTGCTCTTGGCGATGCGCAGGGTCTGGGCTATGAAAGTCTGCTATGTCGGCCCCGTTCGATCTTAACCTGCGTCATTTACGCGCGTTGCTCGCTATTGAGGAGCATGGCAGCATTACGGCTGCGGCCGATATTGTCAGCCTGTCTCAGCCTGCATTGACACAGGGCCTTTCCAAGCTGGAACGGCAATTTGGCTATACTTTGTTTGAACGGCGCTCTGGCGGTATGGTCCCAACCCCTATGGGGAAGATTGTCGTTGAGCGGTCCCGCTCTGCGCTGGAGCATCTATCGCAGGGGGCGAAAGGCCTTTCGACAGTTTTTCAGAACCCCGAAAAATTGATGACGATGACGCAGCTGAGGGCATTTGTCGCGCTGGCCGAAGCGGGAAGCTTTGCAGGGGCCGCGCATAATACTGGCCTTTCTCAGACAGCGGTTCATCGTGCCGTAGGGGATTTGGAGCAGATGATCGGCGGCAAGCTGGTTGAGCGGCGCGGGCGGGTGGTGTGGCTTAACACTGCTGGTAAAAGGCTGGCGCGCGGAACAAGGCTGGCGGTGGCAGAGATAAGCGCGGCAATTGCCGATCTGGAACTCGATAGCGGCAGCGGCAGTGAAATGATTGCTTTCGGTGCTTTGCCGCTTTCCCGACCGTTTCTGGTGCCGGCGGCGATGGCCAGAATGGCGCGGGATGAACCGCGTGCGGCTTTCAAAGTGTTGGAAGGGAGCTGGCGTGAACTGATTGAACCATTGAGAGATGGTGTGATTGATATGGTTGTTGGCACGGTGCGGCCTTATGAGATTGCCGATTTATATCAGATGCCATTATTTGAGGATCGCCTTGTTGTTGCAGCGGGCAGTAAACATCCGTTGGTGGGTGTAGAAAATCCCACCAAAGAACAACTGGCTGCCTATCCATGGATTGTAGCGCCTGCCAATACCCCGTTAAGAGAACAGTGGGAGCGCTTTTTTGCAGATATTGAGGGGCCAACCATACCGATTGAGTGTGGTTCTGTCATGATTATCGGGCGTTTGCTGACAGAAGGGGATTTTCTGACCTTATTGTCCCCCGATCAGGTTGCCCTGCAAATACGCAGCGGCCTGCTGGCGCGTATTGGCCCTCCGCTGGAGGATAGCAAGCGAACCATCGGCATTACTACGCGCAGAAGCTGGCGGCCCACCGCCACCCAACGGCGTTTCCTTGATTTGTTGCGGGGGGTGTCAGAGGAACGAAAGAATAATATGGATATTATGGCCGATGGGGTAGGGGGCTGGATTTAGAGTCCTGACTCTGAGCCGCCCCCTCCTTTTTCAGTTCAGCCCTTAATCCAGATTAATCCAGACGGCCTTTGTTTCCAGATATTCTTCGATATGGTGCGGCCCGGATTCCCGACCAAAGCCACTCATCCCATAGCCGCCAAAAGGCACAGCCGGGTCGAGCATCTGATAACAATTCACCCAGACAGAACCAGCGCGGATAGCACGGGCCATATGGTGGGCGGTTGCCAGATTTTGCGTCCATACGCCGCTGCCCAGCCCGAAGGAGGTGGCATTGGCGCGTGTGATTACTTCTTCGATGGTTTCAAAGGAGAAGGCAGACAGAACAGGGCCGAAAATTTCTTCGCGGGCAATGGTCATTTCATCCCGGACATGGGTAAAAATAGTGGGTTCAACGAAAAATCCGGCGTCATAGCCAGCGCCTGCCATCCGTCTGCCCCCTGCTATGGGCATGGCCCCTTCCGCGGATGCGCCATCAACAAAACCCAATATCCGTTCCATTTGCGTGGCAGATACCACCGGGCCGATCTGGGTTTCGGGGGCCAGCGGATCGCCAACGCGGATAGTGCGGGTAAAAGCGGCGAGGCGCTCCATAAATTCATCATGGATAGAAGATTGCACGAACAAGCGTGTGCCTGCGCTGCAAATCTGCCCGGAATTTGCGAAAACGGCCATGGCCGCGGCAGGCACTGCCTTATCAAGGTCTGCATCGGCAAAAATGATATTCGGTGATTTTCCGCCTAGTTCAACAGTCACGCGCTTCATAGTGGCAGCGGCGGCATGAAGGATTTTTTCTCCGACGCCGGTTGATCCGGTAAAGGCGATCTTATCCACATCGGGATGGGCGGCGAGGGCCGCGCCCGCATCACCATGGCCGGTTACAATGTTGATAACCCCTTCTGGCACGCCTGCTTCCAGACATAATTCACCAAAACGCAAGGCCGACAATGGGGTTTGTTCGGCTGGTTTCATAACAAGCGTGCAGCCCGAAGCCAGCACTGGTCCTGCCTTCCATACAGACATGCCGATAGGGCCATTCCACGGGTTAATGGCTGCGACAACGCCAATGGGTTCTTTCAATGTATGGGAAAGAATGTCGCCGGGGGCGCTATTTGGCAGAGTATCCCCTGCAATCAGTGTCGCCTGGCCCGCATAATAGCGCAGCAGAGACACAGCACGGGTTTTGCCCAATATCGTGCGCGAATATGGCGCACCGAGATCCAGTGTATCCAGCATCGCCAGCTCTTCGTAATTTTGCTCTACCAGATCGGCCAGACGTAATATTATGTGCTGACGCTGTGCCGGTTTCATTCGCCGCCATGGGCCTTCAAAGGCGGCACGGGCGGCTTGTACGGCAATACCGACATCTGCGGCCCCGGCTTTTGCTATTTTCGCCAGCAGCTCTCCGGTGGCAGGATTGCGGGTTTCAAATTGCTCGCCAGACAAAGCGGGGACGTGTTTGCCGCCGATCAGCATATCGTGCGCTTTGGCATCAAGAAAAGCAGGCCGGGGAGGAATAGTAGGTGCGTTCATGATAGAAATTCCTGAAGAAGGTGGCCGCTCAGGCGGCGATGTTAGAAGCTAAGGCGTCTTCCAGAATGAACCGGGCCGCCCGTTCGGCAATCATCATCGTGGGGGCGCTAGTGTTGCCGCTGATAATTTCGGGCATGACCGATGCGTCAACGACCCTTAACCCTGCGATTCCACGCACCCTGAGGCGGGCATCAACCACGGCCATCGGGTCATTCTCCGGCCCCATTTTACAGGTCCCGGTGGGGTGATAGGCGGTGTTGACGATCTGGCGAAGGGCGTGATCGATCTCGCTGTCACTCTGACACTGTGCGCCGGGTTCTATTTCCGCCCCCGTCATGCGGGCCAGAGCGGGCTGAGCAAAGATAGAGCGTGCTTCGCGAAATCCGGCGATCAAGGTCTTCATATCATAAGGATCAGCAAAGAAATTCGGGTCGATGACGGGCTTGTCTTCTGGGCGGTTACTCATGAGCCGGACCGATCCCGCACTTTTGGGCCGCAATAATTGGATCAGCGCCATATAGCCATGAGTGTTGGGTATGACCCTTGCATTCGCCTTCAGGCCCACAAGAAAAGTAATTTGAATGTCGGGGCGACCGCTGCCATCTGTGCAGAGAAAGCCGCCACATTCCGCTACATTGGAGGCGAGCATCCCGCTGCGGTTCGCCATATATTGTATTGGGCTTGTTAATATGCGGCCAAGGGATTGCCGTGACAGGGCGTAGGATTCCCCGCTGGGGTTTTCCATCGATAAATGGACTGTCGGATGATCCTGCAAATGCTGTCCGACACCCGGTAAATGATGGACAGGCTCAATCCCCATTTCGATCAGATGATCTTCCGGCCCGATGCCAGAGAGCATCAGTAATTGCGGGGAATTAATGGCCCCCGCGCAGAGGATGATCTCCCTGCGGGCAGAAATGGTTCGGCGCTCACCGGCACGGTCGATTTCTATGCCAGCGGCCCTGCCCCGGTCGGTGAGGATGCGGCGGACCATGGTTTCATCTAAAACCGTTAAATTCGGGCGGTTCAGTGCAGGGTGTAGAAAGGCTCTTGCACTGGAAAGGCGGGTGCCATGGCGTTGATTGAGATCATAACGGCCAAATCCGGCTTGCTTCTCCCCGGCAAAATCATCGTTGCGATTATGGCCTGCCTGAACGGCTGCATCAATGATTGCACTGGTTAGCTTGTTGAAGCTGGAGGGTTTTTGTACGTCCAGTTCCCCACCTTTGCCATGCCATGGCCGGTCGGGGCCAGTGTAGTTTTCGACAGCTTTGAAGGCGGGCAGCACATCATCATAGGACCAACCGCGATTTCCGGCGCTTTCCCATGAATCATAATCTTCTTTCTGGCCTCGTATATAAACACCGCCATTAATTGCGCTGCATCCGCCAAATAATTTGCCACGTGGGAAATTTATAGTGCGATTTTTAACGGCGTCATTGCCGGACAACATATATTGCCAGTTATAGCGCGCATGGGGCAGCAGAAAAATATTGCCAACAGGCATCATCGTTTTGATGTTAACCGGCCATTTGCGATCCGAAGGGCCAGCCTCGATCAGCAACACCTGACGGGCTGGGTCGGCTGATAATCTGTTGGCCATCAGGCTGCCTGCAGAACCTGATCCGATGACGATATAATCAAAATTGTCTGTCATGATATTCACCCTAATTCTCTAGTCGTGCGCAGGCGGGGAATGTGGCCGCGTATTGCGGCAAATGCGGCCGCGTTCAGCAGCATCAGCACCGCTAATGTTCCGAAAAATCCTGCGGCTCCGTGACCGATGAGCATCGCGCCGGTAATGGCGCTGACGATGGCCCCTGCGCGGCCGGCGGCCCCCATAAGGCCCAGACCGCGTGCGCGAATAGTCGTGGGAAACGCATGAGCGCCCACGGCAAACATCGCCGATTGCGCGGCACTGGCAAACAGGCCCAAAGCGCCCAGACAGGCCAGCATGGCGTTCTGGTTGCTGCCATTTTGCATGGGCAGGGCGGCCAGTAACGCGCACACCACAGCACCGATTATGGCCATTATAATGAGGGTCGGGCGCGAGCCAAAACGGATGATAGCAAGAGAGGCGAACATCGCGCCGATCGTGCCGCCGACATTAAAGCTGGTCAGGCCATAGCTCGCTGCTTGCAGATCAAAGCCGGAACTAAAGAGCATTGTGGGTGCCCAGTTGAACATAAGATAGATCATGAACATGCCGGAAAACATCGCCGCAGATAGGGCGAGGCTGTCCCGCAGCAGGCCGCCACTCAGCAAGGTGGTAAAGGGAGTGTGGGGGGATGGGGAGGCTTCTCTGCTATGGGCTATGCTGGCCGGATCGGGATGCCCGATACGGCGCAAAATATGGTCCAGCTCTGTACGACGATTAGGATGATGGGCCAGATAACGCGGCGATTCAGGCAATCGCCACCACAGGATCAGCAAAAATGCCATCGTGATGATACCGCCCAGATAGAAAAGCCAGCGCCAGCCCAGCACCGGCAAAATCAGGGCTGCCGCCACGCCGCCTAATATCCCCCCGATGGAAACGCAGACGACCCCGAATGTAACGGCAACGCTCCGCCAGCGTGCTGGGGTAAACTCTGCAATCATGGCTGATGCTGTGCCGGGAACCCCGCCAAGCCCTACCCCCGCGAGGGTTTTCAATATCGCTACATGCCATATATTTTCAGAAAAGCCTGTGAGCAAGGTTGCGACACCGAATATGCCCGTGCCCATCAGCAAGGCCCCTCTGCGACCAAAACGATCCCCGATGAAGCCGGATGTCAGCGTGCCAATGGCCATGCCAACAAAACCCAATGCGAAAACAAACCCAAGGGCATCTCTGCTGATATTCCATTCCTTCAGCAGAGATGGTGCCGCCAGCCCAAGCATCTGATTATCCAGACCGTCGAGAATGACGGCGGCTGCAATCATCAGCACAGACCATATTTGAAAATAGGAGAGGGGAAGATCATCAAGCATGTCTTTCCCGCCGCCTGCTATAGCGACACCAGCCACATATTTCTCCTCATTCGGCGGTCACTTTGCGCGCCGCATTCTATTTATTCAGTAATCAGCCGGTTGTTGCCGGTCAGATATCAAGCACCAGATTTGCCGTTTTCGAGCCCGAACAGCAAACCATGATGGATGTATTGGCGGCTTTGTCTTCATCGCTCAGAAAATGATCGCGATGATCGGGAACGCCACTTAAAACCTTGACTTCGCAGGTGCCGCATATTCCTTCGGCGCAGGCAAAGCCTATGTCCACGCCAGCAGTCAGCAGCGCATCAAGCATGGTTTCGCCTTCTTCGACGACGATGGTCTTTCCGCTTTTTGCCAGTTCCAGGGTATAGCCACCATCGCTTGCGACGTCAGTTTCAGCGGAGAAATATTCTATATGCGCATGGCCTTTGGGGCGTTCAGCATTGATAGCAACAAAGGCATCCAGCATCCCGCCCGGCCCGCAGCAATAGAGATGGGCATCTGCCGGTGCAGCATCACATATGGCCTTCAGGTCAAGCCGTGCAGTGCCGGGAACACCATCATAAACGATATTGGCGGCGTCATGCTGTTCCAGCCGATCAACATAAGCTGCCCGTTCCGGTGTCGCCGCAACATAATGGAGTTCCCAGCTTCGTCCGAGCTTGTTCAGCCGGGCGATCATGGGCAGCATGGGGGTAACGCCTATGCCCCCTGCAATCAGGACGCTATGGGTGGCATCCTCAACCATCGGAAAGTTATTTTTGGGGTCAGACGCTTCGACAATCTGTCCGACACGCCATTCTTCATGAATATGGCGGGAACCGCCACGGCTGTCGGGTGTGTGATGAACCGCAATTTCATAATATGTGCGGATTGCAGGATCATTCACCAGCGAATAGCTGCGGGCAAGGCCGGGCTTTAACTGAACGTCTATATGGGCGCCGGGTTCAAAATTAGGGAGCAAGCCTCCATTAACTGGCTCCAGCATATAGGAATTAATTGCCTGAGCTTCCCACCGAATATTCTTAATCATCAATTGCATCACACACTCCCTCCGGTGCGGTGCATTTCTTTGCCCGGTCGATGGGCGGTTAAACGGCCCATGATGCGGATTAGCCTGCCTCTCGTCACCTCGTCCATCCTCTGTTGGTGTGGGGTGTGCGGGCGTTTTCGCCAGCCAGCCCCACCTGATTATATTTATTCAGCCGCATTTGCCTGTTCAGGCCATCTTATTGCCTTGGTAAGAGCGGTTTCATAGGCCTTCTGCAACGGATCTTCGGGATTATGCAGGAAAGATCCTCCTCTGGCGCGATAGTAAACAGATGGATCATCTACGCCCGGAGGCGGTGTTCCTGTTTTGGCAAATGCTCTGGCGGCGAGTAGAACACGGCGACGAACCCGGGCGATCATCTGGTCGGTTGGGGCCAGATTTTCAAAGCTGTGATCGGTGATCGGTCCCATGCTTTCTGTTACGGCCTGATCCTGCATTGTAATGTTGGCGATACCGGTGAATTGTGTACCATTGCGCTGCATTTCGCGGTCAATGCCCCAGTCATTTGCTTCGCTGTCCGGGGAGCGCCAGCGGCCATACCATCCTGTGTTTCTGGGCGCATATTCAAGCGGACCAAAAAGCGGGGTCCCGTCTTTCAGGGTCGATGTATAGGCCGGGTTGCCGCCGTCTACACCGCATGTAATGTCAAACAGCATGGAATGTTCGTCATCCATCGGCACCCATGCGCGGGCAATAGCGCGGGTGGTAAAGCGGTTATTGGGGGTTTGCGTCCAGAACGGGAACATATAATGGGCAACGCGCCAAGACATCTGCCCATCATCATTGGGGCGATACCCGCCATACATCACGCCCCAATCTGACTGGGCCACCTCATATTCCGGTGCGCGGTTCAGAACCGTTGGGCGCATGGGGTGATCTTCGTCGAGGTCGTCAGCCTCCAGCGAGCCGACATGAAGAAAACCCACATGGCTGGTGTCTATGTCCCCTTCGAGGGCTTGCAGCCAGTTGGAATCGCGTTGCAGGCACCATATTTCGGCGTCTGGGTGCATGGCCGCCTCAATTTCCGGGATAGGCGGCGGATTTTCCTGATTTTCCCCCATATAAACCCATATCAGGCCATTGGCTTCATGGGTCTTATAGGCCTTCGCATGTACTTTCTCTTTGAAATCCTTGTTGGATGGGACGGATGGCATATCGACACATTTACCATCCACATCAAATTTCCAGCCATGATAGACGCATCTGATCCCATTTTCTTCGTTCCGGCCAACAAATAATGAGGCACAGCGATGCGGGCAACGATGGTCCATAATCCCCACGCGGCCAGCACTGTCGCGAAAGGCGATGAGCTTTTCGCATAAAATCATCAGGCGGAGCGGGTCGCCATCCGCCAGTACTTCTGATGACAGGCAGGCGGGAAGCCAATATTGCCGCATGAACGATCCCATAACCGTTCCGGGGCCTACACGGGTCATATCTTCGCTGTCGTTCTTCTGCATGTCGTGAACTCTTCCTTAAACGTCCTCAATTGTGCCGTTCCGATGTCATGAGCAGCGATAGGTCGGCTCTGGCAGCGGGGCTTGGGCTGTGTTCCATGCATAGCTAGTTCCAGATCATCACAGTCCCCAATCGGAATATGGTCGAACCATTCAAAAATCGGGACGATGCTATTGCACATGCTATGGTTTTACTGCTTCACCCCTTGCACAAGGCGGCAACCAAGCCGCCAGTGCCATAGGGGAGAATGACTAAATGCCTTCTGAAATGAAAACATCAGCGGCTCTTTGTGGGCTGCTTATTGGTCTGGCAGCACCTGCTTTTGCGCAGGCTATGGAGGAGAATGATGCGCCCACGCCCAATCAGGCGGGGAAAGATCCTTATGATATTATTGTGACTGCCGAACGAAGAGAATCAACGGTACGGGAAGTGCCTTTTTCTATCGCGGCTTATAGCGGTGAAATACTTCGTAATAACCAGATAAACAGTCCGGCTGCATTAACACAGCAAATGCCAGGTATTACGGTAAATACAGCAGATAAATCATTATCTATTGTAGCAATTCGTGGGAATATATCGACATTTCGTACCGCTACGCTGGATACGCCGGTCGCTTATTTTATGGATGATGTTTATTATGTGTTCAACAATGATTTGAATGCAAATTTCTACGACACGCAGCGGGTGGAAGTATTACGTGGGCCGCAAGGGACGCTCTTTGGGCGTAATGTTGTCGGTGGCGCTATTGCCGTTATTACCAACAACCCGGAATTCAAAAATGATTATTATGCCCAATTATCGGGTGGCAATGCTGGCTATGTCCGGACGGAGGGCATGGTTAATGGAACGCTGGTCGAAGATAAAATCGCCGCACGTTTTGCTTTTACAACAGAACATTCAGACGGATTAACCGACACGCCTAATCAGTCAGGCAGCTATGGTAAGACGGATGGCTATTCCATGCGGGGGAAGCTGCTATTTGAGCCGATCGATACACTGAAGATCGTTCTCTCTGGGGATTATTCCTATACCAAGGGCAATGGCGGGGCGCTTCAGTTGGGTATTGGTGGTAATCAGCTAATACCATCTACTTTTGGTAATTTTACCAATGGTGAATGGCTGAATAATGATTATGCGCGTTCCCCTTATCGGCAAAGGCTGCGCGGGGGATATTTACGGGCTGATCTTGATGTGGCGGGTGGTGTCCTAACATCCATTACCGGCTATCGTATGAATGATAGTCGGGCGGTGAATGATGATGTTCCGGTCGGTACAGTTGTTCCTGTATTTGATCGCCGACAAGTGGTGAAGAATCGCAGCTTTACACAGGAAGTCCGGTTTGCTTCTGCTCCGGGGCGTTTTTCTTATGTAGTTGGTGCTTATTATTTGTCGGCTGATGTATCGACCAGCAATATTTTTTATTACAGCCCCTTGCCCGGTTCGGCCCTCAGCCCAACCGTGCCGCGCAATCCGAATGTCACGAATATTAACCGTGTGCAGGATGGCAATGTGCGCAGCCTTGCTGTTTTTGGTGAGGCCAGTTTTGAACTGACCGATAGCCTGACATTGATAGCGGGTGGGCGTTATACGTCAGACCGAAAGAAAATCGATTATCATGCTTATTCCACAACGAATAGCGGGGCCATTCCCGGCTTTGGATTCCCCGGTGAGGTAATAGAATCCGGGGGGAAGACGTGGAACGCCTTTACGCCGCGCTTCACAGTGAAATTCTCACCCTCCGATGCGGTGAACCTTTATGCAACTTATGCAAAGGGCTTTAAATCAGGCGGCTTTGTAGACAATGCCTATCTTGATCCAACCTTGCCACTGGAACCAGAAAAGGCAGAAAATTACGAAATCGGCGCAAAGACCCGGTTGCTGGATAACAAGCTGGATTTCAATATCTCTCTGTTCCGGCAAAAGACAAAGAATCTTCAGAATTTCTCCGGTGCGGGCGGTATCGCCCATACTTATAATGGCACGCTGAAGATGAAGGGGTGGGAAATTGAATCGGTGTTGCGCCCGGTCGATGGCCTACGGCTAAGCGCGAATTATACGCATCTGATCGGTCAATATACATCCTTGCGTGATCCGCTGGTGAACCTCGATTATTCCGGTAATCCAGCGAAATTTGCTCCACGCGATTCCTTCATGGTGTCGGCGGTTTATGATGTACAGTTATCGGATGGCGGCAAAATCAGCCCGCAGGTAGATTTCAATTATTCTTCCCGAATTTCCACCGATGATGCCAATACGCTGAGGCTGTATCCCAATTTGCATAATGATACCCGTGGGCGGACTGTGAATGCCCGCCTTAATTATGAAACTGCAAATGGCCGTGTGACCATTGGGATATGGGGCAAGAATCTTACCAATAATTATCAGATCGTGAATGCGGATGACATCACCGCTTTTCTTGCCGTTCCAGGGAATGGCACGACCTATTGGAAGATATTCACCAATACGCCGCGGACCTATGGCCTGACGATTTCATTCCGTCCCTGAATGTATGCAGGGGGAGGGGGCATTGGCTTCCTCCCCTCTCATTTGACGTAAAAGGCTAGAGAAGATCATGTCAGAAAATATCGATATTCCGCCTAATGGCAGTTTTTCCTTTGCCGGGCGCACTGCCCTTATTACCGGCGGAGGGCGTGGAGTAGGTGAAGCCATCGCACGGGAAATTCACGCTGGTGGGGGCAAGGTTGCCGTTAGCGATGTAGATATTGCTGTAGCCGAAACTGTGGCCCGATCACTCGATAATGATGGTCAGACGGCTATCGCAATCGCTCTTGATGTGCGCAGTAAAAGTGATTTTCTGGCCGCACGAGATAATATCACGCAGATATGGGGCAAGGTCGACATCATCATCAATAATGCAGGTTTCGCCAAAAGAACACCAACGCAGGATATATCGCCTGAGGAATTTGATGAAATCGTGGCGATTAACATGCGTAGCGTGTTCCTGAGTTGTCAGATTTTCTCCGATCATATGAAGGCCAATGGCTATGGCCGGATTGTCAATATCACCTCTTTGGCAGGGCAAAATGGCGGGACAGTGGCGTCGCCTCATTATGCGGCGTCCAAGGCCGGGGCGATTATGCTCAGCAAATATTTCGCACGCTATCTGGCGGGAAGCGGCGTTACGGTGAACGCTATTGCACCCGGCCCGATTGATACGGCGAAGGCGCGTCTCTCGCCCGAACAAATTGCCCGGGTCGAAGGGGAAGTGCCAGCAGGCAGATTTATGAAGGTGGAGGAAATTGCTGCTGCTGCTGCGCTGCTGGCTTCTGATCGCGGTGGTTTTTTTGTCGGCGCAACACTCGATATGAATGGGGGACTGTATCTACGCTGATGCTTTGCGCAGCATCTGGTAATTGGCGTCCCGCTTTTCTTATAGCATTATTGGATTGCAATTGGCCTGCGATGACGGAGCAGCCATAAGATATGCGCATAATATAGAAAGGCTGCCACCAAGTGCAGCGGCGAAGAGGAGAACCATCGCATGTTTATTTACAATGCCTGGTATGTCGCGGCTTTTGCGGCTGAGATTGCCCCCGGCAAGACGCTTGGGCGTAAATATCTGAACAAGGCCGTTGTTTTATTTCGCACCGAAAATGGCGAAATCGCCGCGCTGGAAGACAGATGCAGCCATCGCGCTATGCCGCTGAGTTCCGGGCATGTTGATGGAGACATTATCCGCTGCTGTTATCATGGCGTGGAATTTGATAAACGGGGCACCTGCACCCGTATTCCTAACCAAAGCCGCATTCCTGCTGCCGCAAATGTGCGCCATTATCCTGTGGTGGAAAAAGACCATCTGATATGGATATGGATGGGGGAAGCGGCATTGGCGGACCCTTCCATCATCGTTGATAGTCCGGAACATAATGACCCGGCCTGGACATGGCGACCCTATAATTTTCATGTGAAGGCTGACTGGCAACTCATCATCGATAATATCATGGATTTGACGCACGTGCCCTATATTCATGCACGCACCATCGGCGGTAATCCTGAACAGCATTATGGTGCCGACACGAAGGTGGAATACGATGGGCGTCGTGTCACTCTGCTGCGTAAAATGCCCAATTCTGTTCCGCCTAAATCCTATATCGATGCAGGAGGGTTCAAAGGGCGGGTCGATCGCTGGCAGGAAGTGCGGTTTGAACCGTCCATTGGGATGACCTGCCGGGTCAATGCTGGTGGTTGTGATGTTGGCACCGGTGCCTATGAAGGGCGGCGAGATAATGGCTTCATGCTGGCCAATAATCACTTCATTACGCCGGAAACTGAAACGACCAGCCATTATCTGTGGACAATCTGCACCACCGCATCACCGGAATCAGGCGTGCCGAATACGCTTTTCGATCAGTTTTTTGATACGATTACCGAGGATGAAGAAACGTTGGAAGCCCAGCAATTACGCATTGATGATGAGCCTGAACGGAGCTTCGTTGGTATCGCGAGTGATGGTGCGGTTAATCAGGCTCGCCGCGTTCTGGAGGTCATGCATAATGCTGAATCCGGTACCCCGGTAGCGGCCTGAGGTTAAAACAAAGCCGGGCAAGGCCGGGCTTTGCCCTTGGGGCTCTGTTTCCTTGATATAGTTACCGTTTGACAGATAAAGGGAACAGATGAAGCGGAGGAACTCTCCTGATCTTCAGTTGCAAGGGCCTCCTTTATGGCTCTTGGGCATCGTTACATTAGGTGGGACAGTAGGTGTCCATATATTTGCACCCGCGCTGGTTCTGGCAGCGCGGGATTTGCATTTGCCGGCCGCATCGCTGCAATTGACCATCAGCCTGTATATATGGGGGCTGGCATTGGGGCAGCTTATTTATGGCCCGCTGGCTGACCATTATGGCAGGCGGCCTGTTTTGTTGGTGGGGATGGCCCTTTTTACTCTGGCCGGAACTGTCGCGGCCTTATCCTCTGTGCCGGAAACATTGTATATAGCGCGGATGGTGCAGGCTCTTGGCGGGTGTGCAGGTATGGTCATTGCCCGCTCCATTGTCGGTGACATCAGTAATGGGCGTGAAGCTGTATCAAATCTTGCCAGACTCAATCTTCTGATATTGATCGGGCCGGGGCTGGGGCCTGTTGTTGGCGGTGTCATTGCCAGCATTGCCGGGTGGCGGGCGGTATTGGTTGTTCTGGCGGTGATGGGTGCGCTTGGTTTTTGTGCGACATTCCGGTTTTTGCCGGAAACATTGAAGCCAGCAGCCGGGCGGCCCGGCTTTGTTTTGGGCCGCTACCCTATGCTGCTCAGCTCCCCCATCTTCCTGGGATATACGGTAGGTGGCGGCTGCGTAACGACCGTCTGGTATGCTTTTGTCAGTGCAGCACCATTTTTATATTCCTATCAATATGGGCTTTCTGTTGCGCATACCGGGATTCACATGGGGGTGATTGTGGCGGGGGCATGGATAGGTAATCTGCTCGCGGCGCGTTGCACGGCTCGCTATCCCGCGAGGCGCGTTTTGCTGACTGGGCACAGGCTTTGCGCGGCTATGGCCATCCTCTTTGCTGTGATGATAATCGGTGAAATTCGTTCTGCCATACCCATTACGATGATTATGTTTGTTTACACATGTGGCCTTGGTCTGGCGGGGCCAGCGCTGCTGGCCAAGGTGATTGAAGTAGAGCCCGGGGCCACCGGGACGGCGGCGGGTTTTTATGGTTTTACCCAAATGGCGGTAGGGGCCATCGCAGTCGCGCTTATTGGTCTGGGGGGTGATCCGGGATGGTCGGTGGCCGCGATATTAGTTGGCTCTGCCATTATTGCGCAAATTTGCTTTTCCTTGACTGGGCGGGAAGAAAAGAAGCGCCAAAAGCTGACGTAGAATACAGGAAGGATCGAAGAACCGAACGCAAATAGCATGTTGCTGTCTGCCCCTTCCCATGCTCTAGAAAATATTATGAAAATGCGGGAGCTTGAAGAAAGAACGGGCACCCACCGTGAGGTGATCCGTATCTATATACGCAATGGCCTTATTCCTCAGCCGGAACGGGCCGGGCGGACAGTGGCCATATATGGTGAGCAGCATGTGCAGGCGATTATCGCCATTAAAAAGCTGCAAAAGGAAAGCCGGCTCACGCTGGCGCAGATAAAGCAGCTAATAGATGGGGGGCCAGCAGAAGCGAGGGTGGATGCCAGCGCATTTGATCGGCTGGAACAACTGGTCGCCCATCGCACGAAAGGAGATGGCCCGTCAGTCACCATTTCGTCCTTGCTGGACAGCTACCCCGATGCGGAACGGGATGCCAGATCACTCGCGAAAATTGGAATATTGGATATTATTGATAGCGGGCAGGGGGCTGCTTTGTCGATTTCCGACGCTCAGCTCGTGCGTATATGGGGGGAGATGCGCAGGGCCGGATTTGACGGTGGGCTGGATTACACGCCTGAGATATTAGGTTTTTATATTGATGCGGCGGATTTCGTTGGGCGATGGGAAGCGCGTACGTTTCTAGAACGAACCGATGGCCGTATTGATGTAGACCGGGCAGCGAATATGGTGGAACATGCACTGCCACTAATGCTCGATTTCTTCGGCTTATTACGTCAGCGCGCCTTTTTTCGGCATGTAGGGGAGATTCGGTCTACGGATCGTCCCATTCCATAAAATGTGCCGGGCGAATATACTGACACCCGCCCGGCAATAACATCACATATTCAAAACGGCTTTGACGCATTTGCCATCGTGCTGGTCGGCTATTGCCTGATTAATCTGGTCAAGCGGATAATGCTTAATCATCCGATCGAATGGAAACTTACCGGCGCGGTATAAATCGATCAGATAAGGGAGGAAGCTTTTAGGGTCTGCATTCCCTTCTGTTACGCCGCATATCTGTGCGCCAAGAGAGAGTAAATGCAGAATATTGAGGGATATGGATGCCTCAGCAGAACGTGGCACCCCGACCATCGCAAGACGTCCCCTCGTCGCTAATGCCTGTGCGCCTGCCTCAATCACATTGCTAATGCCGGATGTATCCAGAACGCAGGAAACGCCTTTGGGTAATATGGCCCTGATTTGGTCTGGCAGAGGGCCGTCATTAGGGTGTAGGCAGTGGGTTGCGCCCAGTTCTCTGGCCATATCTCGACGGGATGCAAGGGGGTCAGAGATAATGACAGTGCCTGCCCCTATGGCTGCTGCTGCCATAACCGCAGAGAGGCCAACAGGGCCAGCACCGGTCACAAGTAGTGATTCCCCAGCCTGCATATGGAGGGCGTTAAAGACGCTGCCTGCGCCGGTCATGATGCCGCAGCCCAATGGCCCCATTATCTCCAGCGGCACATCATCTGGAATTTTGACCGCATTACGGGCAGACACGACAGCATAGCTGGCAAAGGAGGACTGGCCAAAGAAATGGCTGCTGATGGTTTCCGTCCCGGAATGAAGGCATGTGCTGCCATCTGGCCGGTGCCCGCCAAAATTGAGGGCTGTAAATTGCTCACAATAAGCGGGCTGGCCGTTATCGCACTGCGGGCAGTTGCGGCAGGCGGCAAAGCCCAAAACCACCCGATCGCCGGGGGTCAGGCCCTCTGCCTCGGTGCCAACGGCTTCGACGATCCCGGCACCTTCATGGCCAAGGACGGCTGGCAGGGGAAAGGGTAGCATCTGATCGCGCACGGCCAGATCCGTATGGCACAGGCCTGTCGCTGTAATGCGGACAAGTATTTCATCGGGTTGAATGTCTGAGAGATCGAGGGTTTCGATATGGAAATCATCCCGCGGAGAGCGGGCAACAGCGGCACGTATTTTCATGGTCATCCTCCTATTCAATTATAAATATGTCATTCAACTTGTGGGACATGAAATCCGATATTTTTTGCCACATATCCCAGAAAACCGTGTTTTATGGGCCTTATCAGGTTTAATGGTCATACCATAAATTACAATTGACGGCACCTTTTGTCTATAGTTACGTATGCGAAACACGTAAAACGTGAATGAGAAAATAGTATAAGGCAGAGGAGAGCCAACCATGACTGCGTCCGTGGAGTCAGACACACGCCCGATAATCCCCGCAGATATAGCGAAAATCATTATTTCGCCTGCATCTTATAAAGATGACGCATTGGTTTACGGGGCATTCAAATGGTTGCGGGAAAATATGCCATTAGCTGTGGCGCAGGTGCCGGGCTATGACCCGTTATGGGTTGTGACCAAACATGCCGATATTCGTGAAATTGAGCTGAACGCCAAATTATTCCACAACGCCGATCATAACCCGGTTCTGAACGATCAGGCATCAGATGCGTTTACGCGTAAAATGAATAATGGGTCGATACGCAATATTTCGTCTCTCACCTACATGGACCCGCCGGAACATGCGGCTTATCGGACGTTAACCTCTAACTGGTTTTTGCCGGGCCGGATCAGCAAGCTGGAAGATCAGGTGCGGCAACTGGCGCGTCAGTCGGTCGACCATTTGCTGAGTTTCGATGGTGAATGCGACTTTGTGAAGGATTTCGCACTTCATTATCCGCTGCGGGTCATCATGACTTTATTTGGTGTACCGCCCGAAGATGAGCCGCGCATGTTAAAACTGACGCAGGAATTTTTCGGTGTTCATGACCCAGAAGAGCAACGACCGGAAATGGCGGCTGACCCTGCTGTAGGGGCCAAAATGTGGGCGGCAGCGCTGGAAGATTTTTACGCCTATTTCGATGATCTGAGCGCAAAGAGACGGGCACAGCCAACTGATGATCTGTTGTCGCTCATCGCTAATTCCGAGGTGAACGGTAAACCTATCCCGCGTGAAGAGGCGAATGGATATTATGTAGCAATTGCGACGGCAGGGCATGATACAACCTCTTCCTCTACCGCCGGAGGGGTGCATGGCATGATCGCCTTTCCTGAAAATTTCGAGAAGGTGAAGGCTGATCCGTCGCTGATTCCCGGCCTAGTGGATGAGGCTATTCGCTGGACCAGCCCGGTCAAGCATTTCATGCGGAATGCAACCGCAGATACAGAGGTAAGGGGGCAGGCTATCCGGGCAATGGACCGGCTGATGATGTGTTACCCTTCAGGCAATCGGGATGAAGAGGTGTTCGCTGATCCTGACCGTTTTGATATCACTCGCTCTCCCAACAAGCATATCGCCTTTGGATTTGGGCCGCATATGTGCCTTGGCCAGCATCTGGCCAAATTAGAAATGCGGGTTCTGTTTCAGGAGCTATTGCCTCATTTGAAATCGGTGGAACTGGCTGGTCCGCCCCGTATGGTCGAGACCAACTTTGTTGGCGGTTATAAATCACTCCCCATCAGATTTAAGAAAAACTGATTGGTTCCCACGGGGTGCTTAGCCTTGTGGAAAAAGCCGCCGTCAAGCGCGGTCATAAAAGCCTGTAAAAACAGGAAATAACATAATGAGGAGACTGAAATGGGTAGAAATTTACTGCCTGCGGCCAGCATATTGGTGCTGGCCCTGCATGCCCCCGCCCATGCGCAGGGCGATAGGGAAGGGCTGACACAATCTTCCGGTCTGGGGGATATTATTGTTACCGCGCAGAAACGAGAGCAGTCGCTGAATGACGTTCCCCTCTCCATTACTGCTGCATCGGGGCAAAAGCTTCAGGATCAGGGCATTACTAATGTTGGTGATCTGGTAAAAATTGTTCCCGGTTTCAATTATACCGAAAGCGCCTATGCGACGCCCGTTTACACTTTGCGGGGCATTGGCTTTTACGACACCAGTCTGGCGGCAAAGCCGACTGTCAGCATCTATCAGGACCAGATACCCGTTCCTTTTTCTATCATGACACGCGGGGCTACGCTTGATCTGGAGCGTGTTGAGGTGTTGAAAGGACCACAAGGGACGCTCTTCGGTTCTAATGCTACGGGCGGTGCCATTAATTATATTGCGGCCCGGCCAACATCTTCATTCAAGGCAGGCATTGACGCGGGGATTGCCCGTTTCGGTGAAATAAGCGGGGGTGGGTTCATCAGTGGCCCATTGTCTGACACGCTGCGGGCGCGGGTTGCCGTGCGCACAGAGCAGGGCGGGGCATGGCAACGCAGCTATACCCGTGATGATAAGCTGGGGGATCGTAATTTTACAACAGGACGGTTGCTGGTTGATTTTGAGCCATCTGACAAAGTCCGCTTCGAACTCAACCTCAATGGTTTTATAGATAAGAGCGATGGTCAGGCAGCGCAGCTTATTGGCGTTGTGCCTTTGGGTAATCCCGCCCGCCTTGGGCCTCTGGGCACCTATCCGGTTGCGCCATTAAATAATCGCGATGCGGATTGGACACCTGAACAAGCCCCGAAGCGGGATGACTGGTACTATCAGACTGCGTTACGCGGTGATTTTGATGTGTCAGACGATGTTACGCTGACATCGATAACCAGTTGGTCGAAATATAGTAATGATGCTGATATTGACCCGGACGGTGTTTCACTTCGCGATTATTTTTATAATACTACGGGAAAAATAACGGCTTTTTCACAGGAATTACGTCTGTCCGGGCGGAATGATGGGCTGAGCTGGATTTTGGGTGCCAACTATTCGCGTGAAAAAACATATCAGCAGGATGATGCTGGCCCTTATGATGAATCTACCTCTGCTTATCAATTCGTTGATGCAGGTTTGGGCATTCCGTTTTTCGTTTACAGTCAATATTCTCGTCAAAAATTCATTAATAAGGCGATATTTGCTAATATAGACTATGATATTGGTGATTTTGTCACACTGCACGGCGGTGTAAGATATACAGATACAAAAATAGATTTTGCAGGATGCACTGCCGACCGGGGGAAGGCTCTTGGTTTCGGGATAGAAAATCTGGTGAATTTCATACGTGGTGGTGCTGGAATGGCGCCTATTAATATACCTGCCGATGGATGTGTTACTATTGATGCTAATACACTGACAGTTGGTGAAGTGAAAAAATCATTATCTGAAGATAATATTTCATGGCGGGCTGGCATTGACCTGAAACCCAGCAAGGATGTGCTGCTATATGCCTCTGTAAGCAAGGGGTATAAATCAGGTAGTTTCCCATTACTTTCAGCCAGTGATGCCAGCCAGCTTAACCCTGTCACGCAAGAATCTATAACGGCTTATGAAATTGGTACAAAACTGACATTGTTGAATAATAGTGCACAGATAAACGCAGCTATATTTTACTACGATTACAGCAATAAGCAGTTGAAGGGGCGGCTGGTGGCCAATCCTGATATTTTTGGGCCACTGGAAGCACTTGTGAATGTTCCTCGTTCTCGCGTGCAGGGGGCTGAAATACAACTGGATCTTGCTCCGACAGATGGTTTGCGGGTCAGTATCGGGGCAACCTATTTGGATACGAAGATTAAGGGTAGTTTTGTCAACTATGACTCTTATGGAAATCAGGTCGATTTTGGCGGTTCTGCTTTTCCTTATACCCCCCAATATCAGATTGTGATGGATGGCCAGTATGACTGGCGTCTGGGTGGTGATGCGACAGCCTTCATCGGCGCTAATCTGAACTTCCAGAGCGATACCAAAGCCGTGCTGGGCGATGCGCGGGCCACCCCTTCACCAGAACTGAGTGAGCGAGGTGGGTTAACCATTGCGGATTATGCACTGGTGGATTTGCGGGCTGGTCTCGGCTTTGCAGAGGACAGGTACAAGATAAGCCTGTTTGTGCGCAATCTGACTGACAAATATTATTGGAGCAACGCCACGCGTATCACGGATACGACCGTGCGTTTTTCGGGTCGTCCACGGACATTCGGGGTTAATTTCTCTGCACGGTACTGAATAATCTCCCCTGGGCCGTGCCTGTGGAAGGCGGGCGCGGCTCCTCTCTTGTAATGATGGGAAATAGCATGACTATATCGGCGGCATCATCTGGCCGGGTTTACGGGGATGCAGGACATGAGGTCTCTCTGCCAGCATCCCGGATGCTTATTGGCGGGGCATGGACAGAAGCGCAAAATGGCGCGTTCATAGATGTCGAAGATCCGGCGTCGGGCGCTATATTTGCGCAGGTTCCTGCTGGCACGGCTGCTGATGTTGACCGGGCAGTAGCCAGCGCGCGCGCGGCATTTGAATCACGGTCATGGGCCTCTATGCGCCCGTTGGATCGTGCAAAAATTATCGAAGCCATTGCCCGTAAGATAGAGGACCACGCGCACGAGCTTGCCCTGCTGGAAAGCTATGACAATGGCAAAACTGTCCATCATGCTCTGGCGGTTGATGTGCCAGCGGCCGCAGATATTTTCCGTTATATGGCGGGATGGTCATCCAAAATTGGGGGGCAGGTGAACCCGATTTCCGGCGATGGGCGGCAATATCATTCTTATTCGGTGCGCGAACCTATTGGCGTGGTTGGCCAGATTGTGCCGTGGAACTACCCTCTGGCGATGGCGGCATGGAAGATCGCGCCTGCATTGGCGGCTGGTTGTACCATTGTGTTAAAACCATCAGAGGTGACGCCATTAACCGCATTGCGATTGGCAGAGCTTGCTCTGGAGGCTGGATTACCCGAAGGCGTTTTGAATGTCGTGACCGGCTATGGTCACGAGGCGGGGCAGGCGCTGGTGGAACATCCCGGCATTGATAAAATTGCTTTCACCGGATCCACACGTGTGGGTAAGCAGATCGTCCAAACGGCTGCGAAAGACCTGAAGCGTGTGACGCTGGAACTGGGTGGAAAATCTCCTTCGCTGATCTTTGCGGATGCTGATCTGGATAAGGCCAGTATCGGGGCAGCATTGGCGATATTCTTTAACTCCGGGCAGGTGTGCCTTGCGGCATCCCGGCTTTACGTAGAGCGCTCCGTCTTTGACCGGGTCGTAGAAGGGGTGGCAGAGGCTGCGCGCAGCTTTAAGCTGGGTAATGGCCGGAATCCGGATACTATGTTGGGACCGCTGGTCTCAAGGGCGCAGCAACAGCGCGTGCTTGATTATATCGATCAGGGCAAGGCGAGTGGTGCGGAACTGGTGGCAGGCGGTAACAGCGGGCCGGGCGATGGATATTTCGTGGAACCCACCATATTCGCCAATCCTTCTGCCGATGCATCCATTGTACGCGAGGAAATATTCGGACCTGTGCTGGTTGCAACGCCTTTTGATGATGTTGATGAGGTTGTGCGTGCGGCTAATGATACCCGTTATGGGCTTGCCGCGAACATCTGGACCCGCGATTTGTCGCGGGCCCACCTGACAGCACGACGGTTACAAGCCGGTGTGGTGTGGATTAACACACATGGTATGAATGATCCATCTGCTCCCTTTGGCGGTATGAAAGAGTCTGGCTGGGGGCGTGAGGTCGGAGAGGAAGGCGTCCTGCACTATACGGAAACGAAGACAATCACCGCATTGCTGGATTAGAAATTAGGGTAAAACCAGTTGATTTAGTGGCCATGGTAGAGCCGAATTAGTTCATGATATGGAAGGCAGTGCAGGAAAATAGCAGTTTTATTGTCCAGACGAGTAGCGGACCAGAGGGGGCTCTCCGGTCTATGGTATCACCATAGCACTGGACGAACTGCATCGTCACGCTACTTGTCCGGTGAGCAGGCCTCACATACGTACATTTTATCTGGTGAACAGGTTATTATGGTTCGTGCAATGCATGGGGCCCGCTCTGAAATCGATCACGACCGGAGGAATGATGCGTTGCGCGCCCCATGATAGGCGGCCTAGGTTAGTACCATTGGGGCCGAGTGCGCCTGCTGCGGAACATCCAAGATGACAGGCCCGCTCGCTCGGCAGTTCATTATCGAGTCCGCTATGGGGTAGCGCTGCATGATAAAATGCATTTACCAATGCTTGTTCCTTTTCCTGAAACGCCAGATGATGCCGTCCCGCTAATGCGCTTATCGTAGCGTGCCTGCCTGCCGATGGTATTTGTTGGCCCTAAAGATAACGACCACCGGCGATAGGGATTGCAACCCTCAGCACGGTTGGCGCAACAGTGTAGAAACCCTGACTGGCCCTGATACTCTTAGCGACGATCTGATATGATCGATCAGTGGGCCACGATGCAGTTGGCTGGCTGCTATAACCTTCCCCTTCGATAGCCTGCCTGTTCCGGTCATTACCGCGTGCGCATTACCCGCGTCGAATATCCGGCATATGATACTAAAAGATTATTGTGGAATGAAACATGTTTGGCCACAATCCTCAGGATTTCGTTTCGTTTGCCGCTACCGGAGAGGTGCAGTGAAAGGGGCTTTGCGCATTAGAGAAACATGATTGACCTTTGTTATAAAATATAATTATAACTCATAACGATAAATTAAAAGAATCGGCCTTGTTGGAGTAGGATGTGGAAGACCAAATTACCTTTCATAATATGGCGGCTTGTTTCTGCTCCATAATGATTGGTGATGTCTGTTTTTGTGGGTTTGCCAGCCCACCAATAATTAAAATATCTCCTTCCATTTTTTAGCATAATAGGATGCCCATGGTCAGTTCTTCCACAGAAGGGGGGGCAAATAATATGTCCCACCAGCCGTCTTCCTCCTTTTCCTCGCCCGATGTACAAGACCCGCGGCGTATATTGGGCCAGTCCCAGATGCGCGCGCGTCAGATAGGCGTTATCGCGCTGTGTGTGCTGTTGAACGCGCTCGATGGCTTTGATGTTCTCGCCATCAGCTTTGCATCGCCCGGTATTGCGACCGAATGGGGCATAGACCGCGCTGCACTCGGCCTTGTGTTGTCGATGGAACTGATTGGCATGGCGGTCGGGTCAATCTGGCTGGGTAATCTGGCCGATCGCTTCGGTCGTCGTCCGGTTACCTTGGGGTGTCTGGTTGTCATGGCGCTGGGCATGTGGCTGGCGACGCTGGCTACCAGCGTACAGAGCCTTTCTGCTTTCCGGCTATTTACCGGGTTGGGCATTGGCGGCATGCTGGCCTGCACCAACATCATTGTGGCAGAAGTGGCCAATGACCGGGCGCGCAGCCTCTCCGTTGCTATTATGGCGGCAGGCTATCCTGTAGGGGCCATCGCTGGCGGGTCATTTGCTTCCTATCTGCTCAGTCAGGGTGATTGGCGCGATGTTTTCCTGTTCGGCTCTATCATGACGGCAATCTGCTTGCCTCTCGCATGGTTCCTGCTCCCTGAATCCATCGGTTATCTGATGCAGAAGCGTCCCGCCAATCTGCTGGATCGTATCAATAAGGCGCTTAGCAAGCTGGGGCATGACAGCATCACCGCTGTTGCTGAAACCACGGCAGAGGTGAAGAAGATATCGATCGGGCGTCTGTTCGGGCCGGATTTGCTGCGTATCACTTTGTTGCTGACGGCGGCCTATTTTGCGCACATCATGTCCTTCTACTTCATTCTGAAGTGGATTCCCAAAATCGTGGTTGATATGGGTTATGCGCCATCCACCGCAGGCGGTGTGCTGGTGTGGGCCAATGTCGGCAGCCTGACAGGCGCGCTGGTCCTGAGCTATCTTTCCTATCGCTATCCGATCAAGAAGCTGGTGACGGGTACGATGGTCGGTTCAACCTTGCTTATCATCCTGTTCGGCATGGGGCAGCGTGATTTGACGCAACTGGCCTTTGCTGCGGCCTGTGCAGGCTTTTTCACCAATGCCGGTGTGGTTGGTCTTTATGCCATCATCGCGCAGTCTTACCCGACAGAAGTACGGGGCGGCGGCACGGGTTTTGTGATCGGCATTGGTCGCGGTGGTGCGGCATTGGGGCCGATTATCGCTGGCTTCCTCTTTACGGCGGGCTATGGGTTACAAGGCGTGGCCATCGCTATGTCGCTTGGTTCGGCTATCGCTGCTGTCGCGTTGCTGGCGTTGCGCCCGGTAAAAGAACAGCAATCCTGAATGCCAGAACAGAGCGGCCAAGTGCGTTCGTTTAAACGCAGGCCGCTCTGACCAGAACATGCGGATGACCTTCGCGCTGGTGGCTGGATATGGTTTGAAAACGGATCATATCCAGTAGCTGCGGTGCGCGTCCGGTCTGCCCTGACGACTCTATTCAAAGGTTCCTATGATGAAGATGATGTTTAACCCGATGCTTTCGGGAGCGCTACTGGCTTGCCTGATCGCAGCGCCAGCGCAGGCGCAGGAAACACCCGCAAAGGGAGAGAAAAGCGTATCTGCTGCGCCTTCCTATCCACCCTTTCAGATCATCGTAGCGGATGAGCGTTATGATTATCTCTCTGATGCGGACAAGCGCACATCCTTATGGCCGAGCCTTAAATATATTCCGATTACAGACGGCAGCTATTTGTCGCTGGGCGGAGAAATCCGTCCGCGTGTGGAAGCGCGCGAACATATGGGTTTTGGCCGTGGCGCAGAAGACAGCGGCCTTAACAGCCAGCTTCGTTCTCGTCTGTGGGCCGATCTGCACGTCACCCCGAATGTCCGTATATTTGCGGAACTGCAGTCGGCCTTCACCACGGGTGAGGATGTTGCAGGGCCGGCGGTAGACCAGAATCCGCTGGAAGTGCAGCAGGCCTTCGTCGAATTTTCTACGTCTCCTTCTTCGCAGGGCAGCCTTGCTTTGCGTTTGGGCAGGCAGCAGATCATGATGGGGAAAAGACGTCTGATTGAACCGCGTGGCGCGCCCAATTATATGCGTGCTTATGATGCCGCCCGTTTACTGGGGCATAGCGGCAAATGGCGCTTTGGTCTGATGGGGGGCGCCCCGGTGCGGGATGAACTCGGCACCTTGAATGACAGCACCAATGATGACTGGACCTTCATTGCGGGGCATGTTGCACGTAAAATGGATGAAATATTGCCCGGGTCTGATCTGGAGCTGCTTTATATCCATACCAACCGAAAAATCGCCCCGATGGATCGTTTCGTTGGCAAGAGAGAGACATTATCCGCGCGCTTTTCCGGCAAAAATGGCGGGCTGGATTATGATGTTGAACTAATTGGTCAGCATGGCAAGGCGCAGACAGGTACTGGGGACCAGCAGAAGGTGCGGGCCTGGTATGTTGGTACAGATAGCGGTTATACATTTCCGGTAGCATGGCAACCAAGGCTGGGACTGAAGGTTGATATTGGATCAGGCGATACCAACCCCAATGATAATCGCATGGGGAGCTATGATTTCCTATGGTCAGCATCCATGACATGGACACCGGAACTGGGATATACCAACCTGATTTCGGCTGGTCCCACCTTGCGGGTGAAACCAATGTCAAAGCTGACGGTGGACCTTGGCAGTGCCGGCCTGTGGCGCACCACATTGAAGGACGGTCTATACAATCTGTCGCATCGGCAGATTCGGTCGGTTGCTGAGGGCCGCTCGCGTTATGTGGGGCTGCGTACAACGGCTAAGGTTGAATATCAGTGGAACCGCTGGTTACTGACAGGCCTGTATGTGAACCGTACATTCGCTGGTGATTTCCTGAAGGAAACCGGCGACAGCAAAGATATGCTGCATAGCGCGTTGTACACGACCTTCCGTTTCTGACGAAGTGCATCCGAATGTGTGTGGCCTGTCTACTGGCATAGGCAGGCCCGCCATATAGAGGGCATAGCATTGCATTGCCTCTTTCATTGGCGGCATCAGCCGGTTTTAATGCCTTGCTGCCATAGATTATCACGCATTTGCGTCAGCACATGCAGCATGACCTTCATTTCTTCCTGATTAATGCCAGCGAGCAGTTTTGCGCGCTCACGGGTTGATGTTTGCTGCATGATGGTGACGGCCTCCCTGCCTTTGTCGGTCAGGCAAATCAGGCGGGATCGCAGATCATCCGGGTCTCTGCGGCGCTCGATGAAGCCTCCTTTTTCCAGCTTTTCCATCGTGTTGACAATGCTTGGCCCCTCCAGCCCCAGCCGGGCGGCAACCTGCATCAGGGTGGCATCTGTTTCGCTCATGGACAAGGCATAGAGAATTTCCCAGCGTATCTGGCTGTGCCCCACATCTTTGAGGGCCTGATCCAGCGCCTTACGGTAACGACGCACAACCAGCATCATTCGACGTGTCGCGGTTATTTCCGGGTTATCGGGGGTTCCCTCTGGCATCATGCCATCAAAGACCGATTCCTCTGCGTCACTCACATAATTTTTAGCCATAGCGACCTCGTGCGGATGGTATATTGTGCCGATAAAGGCAAACTAGATACATATATATCTACTTAGTTGACAGAAGGGGCAAGCAAATATATCCCGTCATCAGGGAAGAGGAAGGCTGATATGGCCGCAACACATTATAACGAAGAAGAATGGGGCATCCGCTGTGATCTCGCGGCCTTGTATCGGCTGGCGGATCGTTTCGGAATGTCTGATCTGATCTATACACATATTAGCGCGCGCCTGCCGGGGACGGAGTATTTTCTGATAAATCCCTTAGGCACGTTATTCGGACAGATGACGGCATCGGCGTTGGTGAAAGTGGGGCCTGATGGCCAGATCATCGACCCGCAGCAGCGAGAGACGGTCCGGGTCAATGCCGCAGGGTTTAATATTCATGCGGCGGTTCATCTGCACCGTGATGACATTGGCTGTGTCATTCACTCGCATAGCGTGGCAGGCATGGCGGTGTCGGCGCAGGCGGATGGGCTGCTTCCCCTAACCCAGCATGCAATGATGTTTCATGGCCGCATTGCTTTCCATGAATATGAAAGCTTTGCAACGCGGCAGGATGAGCGTGGCCGCATCACAGCGGATTTAGGTGCGCATGACATTATGATATTGCGCAATCATGGCATGTTGGTGGGCGGACGTTCCATCGGCGAGGCATTTCACAGTGCCTATCATCTGGAACGTGCCTTTCAGGCGCAGTTACATGCTATGGCAGGCGGCGCCGCGCTGCATATGCCGCAAATTTCTGTTGCTGCTGAAACGGCACAGCGGATGCAGGCCATACCGATAGATCATTATGATTTCTTCTTTAATGCCTGTCTTGGCCTGCTGGCCAGTGATGCTGATGATTGGAGACGCTGAACCATGACATCATCCAGTCAGACTATTGCCCCAGAGGCTCCGCCGCATCAGCTTGATATTCAGGCCGTTATTGACCGGCAGCGCAGCATCAGGCCCCATCTGCCATTGCTGGTCCTCATGACCTTCATCATGCTGATTGATGGTTATGATATTTTCATGCTGGGCAAGATTGCGCCCGCCATGGCGAAGGATTTTGGCGAGCCGGTGACGGCCCTCACTATTGTATTTGTGGTGCAGCAAATTGGTCTGGCCGCAGGGTCTTTTCTGGTTGGGCCATTGTCAGACCGCTATGGCCGCAAGAAGGTTCTGCTGATCTGCGTGGTGATATTCGGCCTGCTGACTTTGGGGCCGATATGGGCATCTTCCCTTGTCGAAGTAGCGATATTGCGGGGGATAGCCGGGCTGTTTCTGGCAGGCGTCATTCCGAATGCGGCGGCGATGCTGACGGAATTTGCGCCGCCCCATCGGCGTGCTTCTTTCGTCTCCATCGCCTTTACCGGCTATACCGCTGGCGGGGCGAGCGGCGCGCTGGTCGCTATGTGGTTGCTGGATGATTATGGCTGGGAAATCGGTTTCTGGATTGGGGGCCTCGCACCGCTTATTATCGCGCCATTTTTTGCGCTGCTGACCAATGAATCCCTGCAATTTCGGGCACGGCGTAACCCGTCTGACCCACAGATTGCCAAGGCGCTGAAACGTCTGGAACCTGATCTGAACCTTGAAGGGATAAGCCATTTCCGCATTGGCGGAGAAGATGCGCGCGGCGAAGGGAAAAAGTCGGAAGGAGGCGTGCTGGCTATTTTCCAAAATGGCCGCGCACCAACCACCACCCTGCTATGGGTTGCCTATTTCCTGGCCCTTGGTCTCATATCCTTGCTGGGCGCGTGGATGGCGACGCTTTTCCTCGAACTGGGCGGCATACCCCTCAGCGTCTGGGCGGGTTATTCTCTCTTATCCTTTGTGGGAGGAGTGGCGGGCACGTCCAGTGTCGGATTTTTGATGGATCGTTTCGGGCGGGCGCCTATATTGATAGGCCTGTTCCTGACGGATGCTGTGGCGCTGGCCATGCTGGGCATGGTGCCCTTTGGCAGCGGTGCTTTCATCGTCATGATAGTGCTATGGGGCTATTGTCAGGCAGGGGGGCAGGCCGGGCTGAATGCCATTTGTGCGCAGGTCTATCCCACGCAAATTCGGGCATCTGGCGTGGGCTGGGCCTTTGGTATGGGGCGCGTCGGCGGCATAGCCATGCCAGCCGTGGGCGG
Organism: Sphingobium sp.; assembly: GCA_009360885.1. Lineage (GTDB taxonomy): Bacteria > Pseudomonadota > Alphaproteobacteria > Sphingomonadales > Sphingomonadaceae > Sphingobium. Next base: position 214,832 of record SPEL01000001.1, read on the forward strand.
GCTGATGCTGGCGGGCGAAATCAGCATGACGCAGGTGTTTCTCATTCTGGCGGTTTTCCCGGTTCTGGTGGCCATCGCGCTGGTGGGCATTGGCTGGCTTGATGCAAGGGGGCGTCTGGGCAAATGAAAAAACTGCACATCATTGGGGCTATGGCCGCTGAAATAGAAACGCATCTGGATGTACTGTCTGATGGAATTGAGGTCATCACGGCGGAGAGCCTCGATGCGCTGGGGCCTGAATGCGCGGAGGTTGAGGCGCTGGCCGCCTTTCCTGCGGCGCTTAGTCAGTCATGGATTGATCGCATGCCGCGTCTGCGCTGGTTTCAGGCGCTGACCAGCGGGACAGAGACGCTGGATGCGCTGGATCTCCGCGACATCAAGCTAACGTCGATGGCGGGTATTCATGGCCCGCAAATGGCCGAACTGGCCTTTTTCTTCATGCTGGCCTTCGCGCGGGATGTGCGCGGGGTGCTGGACCGGCAGCACAGCCGGATATGGCGACCGCATATGCAAAGGCCGCTCGCGGGCGCGCAGGTGGTGCTAGTTGGCACTGGGCATATCGCCCACGCTATTGCGGAGCGTTGCCGCGCCTTTGGCATGCGCGTGACGGCGATTAGCCGCACTGCGCGACCGGACCCGGCCTTTGACCATATTGCGCCGCGCAGTGACCTGATGAGTGAAGCCCGTAACGCCGATTATTTCATCGTCATCACGGCGTTGGATGATAGCTCCGTTGGTCTGATTTCGCAGGATGTGATTGCGGCGCTGCCACCCCATGCGGTGCTGATTAATCTCGCGCGTGGGCCGGTGGTGAATGAGGGCGCATTGCTTAGCGCGCTGCGAAGCGGTGCCATTGCCGGGGCGGGGCTGGATGTATTCATGCAGGAGCCGTTGCCTGCGGACAGCCCTTTTTGGGCCATGCCGAATGTCATCCTTACACCGCATATAGGGGGATGGAGCCTTAGCCTTGCCGAACAGATGGCACAGGTCATTCAACGCAATGCGTCGCAGTGGTTTGGAGAATAAGTAAATAAAAACAAATATATAAAGGAGGGTAAAATGGAGAGAGTGACTGTCAGCACAATAAAAAAAGGATGTAGCCTGATTGCGTTGTCCATTGCGGTGGCACTGCCCGCAACGGGTCATGCAGAGGATGAGGAGCAGAGAAACGGCGTCGAAGATATTGTTGTTACGGCCCAGTTCCGTGAACAAAATCTGCAACAGACCCCCCTTGCCATTACGGCGGTTTCCAGCGCGATGCTGGAGGCCCGCAGCCAGACGAACATCAGCGAAGTTGCCAATCAGGCACCGTCTGTTACGCTCAAGCCGCAGGCGGCGGCTTATGGCCCTGCGCTGGGTGCGTCCATCCGCGGCATTGGCCAGTTTGACTTTAACCCCGCGCTGGAACCGGGCGTGGGTGTGTATGTCGATGATGTCTATTATGCGACACTCACTGGTTCCATCTTTGACCTGCTTGACCTTGACCGGGTTGAGGTGCTGCGCGGGCCGCAGGGGACGCTCGCGGGGCGGAATTCCATTGGCGGGGCGATCAAGCTCTATTCGAAAAAGGCAGAGGGCGATGATGGTGGTTATATCGCCGCCGCCTATGGCAGCCGCAACCGCGTTGATATTCGCGGGTCCGCTGATTTTACCCTGACGGATGGTTTATATGGCCGCCTGTCCGGCGTTTCGAAAACGCAAAAGGGCTATATCAAACGGATGGATTTTGGCTGCGTTCACCCAATGGGCAGTGCACTTAACCCTGCGGTAGGGGGCATTCCGGCCCGCACCAACAGCAAGGATTGCGTCGTCGCCCGTGATGGAGAGGTGAATTATCAGGCCATACGCGGGATGCTGCGTTGGGTCGCTAATGAGAACATAGATGTCACGCTGATCGGTGATTATACCATTGATGATCGCAATGTTGCGGGATCGGTGCTGACCTATGCCAATTATACCGGCGCGGGCGATATTAATCCTTATGCTGCGCCCATTCCTTATGACAGCCGCTTCATTTGCGGGCGTTATTGCAACTATGCGACCTATGACATGCAGGAAGATAAATCGCCAACCCCCGGCGCGGGTGTGCGGTCTGCTGCGTCTAATAATGGTCGTACCCGGTTTGAAGGCTATGGTTTTTCCGGGCAGGTCAATTGGAAACTAAATGACCAGATGGCCCTGACATCCATCACGGCTTATCGCAATTATACGTCGGTTTTCAGTAATGATGATGACTGGTCACCAATGAACCACAGCCTTGGCGGCCCTAATAACCTGACCTTCTGGTCGTTCAGTCAGGAACTGCGCCTCAATGGCTCCATCGGCAGCAATAATGAACTGGAATATACGGTCGGCGGTTTCTACATGGATCAGAAATCGGTTTACGCCACCCTTCAGAACCTGCGCTATGCATCGCTTGCCGGGTCGCATTTCTATGGCGATGATCCGGTTAACGCCGATACAAAGGCACTGTTCCTGCATGGTACATGGCACACCACCGATAAGCTGAGCTTTACGGGCGGCATCCGTTATACCTCAGAGCATAAGGATTATACCTTCACCCGTAAAAATCCCGATGGAACGCCCAATAGCTCAGTCGATGGCCAGATCGGCAATTATGATAAGAAGCGCGTCGATTATCGCGCCAATGTGCAATATAGCTGGTCGCCGGAATTGATGACCTATGCCCAGTTTTCTACCGGGTTTAAGGGCGGCGGTATCAACCCTCGGCCTTTCTTCCCGCCGCAGGTACAGGCATTCGGGCCGGAAACCATTCAGGCTTATGAACTGGGCCTGAAGAGCGATCTGTTTGATCGTAAGGTGCGTGTCAACATCGCGGCTTTCTATTCCGATTATAAGGACATGCAGCTTTCCTTATCGAACTGCCCATTCCCCGGTTCCGGTTTCCCGGCTGCACCTTGCGCGATGATTTCCAACGCAGGGGATGCCAGCATCAAGGGGTTTGAAATTGAAACATCGTTGCGCCCTGTACAGGGGCTGATGATTGACGGAGCGCTGAGCTACCTCAAATTCAAATATAAGGATATTAATCCGGCGGCGGGTGGCCCGACCCGTCCGGGCGGCCCGCAATATGGCAACGTCCCGCCCTATGTGCCGTCCTGGAAATGGAGCATCGGCGCGCAATATGAGATTGATCTGGGCAAGGCAGGCTCGCTGACCCCGCGTATGGATGCCTCTTATCAGGGCAGGATGTACACTAATGGCGCCAATCGGCCAACCAACCGTATTGATGCTTATACCATGGCCAATGCGCGCCTCACATGGGCCAATGATCCCAAAGATCTGGAAGTGTCGTTGGAGGTCACCAACCTGTTCGACAAATATTATTATCTCACTTTGTTTGATCTGACGGTCGCCAATGGCGGGGTGGCGAGCGCCGCGCCGGGTCGCCCGCGCGAATGGGCGGTCAGCCTCAAGAAGAAGTTCTGACGCCTTGGTGCATGGCTGGCCGCTTACCCCCGGTCAGCCATGACATGACCGCTTATCGGAAAGCCGGGTTCGGGAAGGAATGTTATGAGTGAGAAGCACGACAATCTCCGTATCATAGCGACAGAGGAAGCCTTTGCCACGCCCGCGCAAATGGCCGCCATTCAGCAATTAGTGAGCGCCCATACGGGCTATGATGCTGACCTCAACCTGTGGCGACGTATGGCGGGCGGCGGCATATTAACCGACCGGCTGCTTGATCTGGAGGGAGAGCGTATTGCCATCATGGATGCGGCGGGCATTGATATGCACCTCCTGTCCCTCACCTCTACCGGTGTGCAGATGTTTGCGGCGGATAAGGCGATTGCCATAGCGCAGGATGCTAATGACCTGATGCTGGGCGCGATAGAGCGCAACCTCACTCGCTTTACTGGCCTTGCGACCGTGCCGCCACAGGCCCCGGCAGAGGCGGTGAAAGAAATTGAGCGGGTGGTGATAGGGCGCGGCCTCAACGGTGTGGTCATAAACAGCCACACCGATGATGAGTTTCTCTCGGAAGAGAAATATTGGCCGATCCTTGAGGCTATAGAGGCATCGGGCAAACCGCTTTACCTTCATCCGCGCGCACCCAATCGGCATATGATTGCCGCCTATCGCCCGGATGAACTGGAATATGCGATATGGGGCTATGCTGCCGAAACCGGCCTTCATGGCCTGCGCCTGATTACCAGCGGTGTGTTTGAACGCTTTCCTAAGCTGAAGGTCGTGCTGGGCCATATGGGGGAATCTATCCCCTACTGGCTGTATCGCATTGATTATATGCACCGCATGACCGGCGAGTGGGAGGAATCGCACCGTAAGAAGCTCAGCCTGACGCCGGGGGAAACCTTTCGCCGTAACTTTGCCATTACGACCAGCGGCATGAACTGGGACCCGCCTCTCAAATTCAACATAGAGGTACTGGGTGCGGACAATGTGATGTTCGCGGTCGATTATCCCTATCAGGAAACACATGAGGCAGCTGATTGGATCAGGGCAGCGGATATTCCCGATGATGTGCGCCGCAAAGTGGCCGCCACCAATGCCGAGCGCCTTTTCAAAATCGCAACACCGGTCTGAGAGGAATGATATGACTGCCAAAAAAATATCGGTTGTCGGTGGGATGGAGAATGATGGGGAAGGGGGCGAGATTTCGCCTTTCGCCAATGCTGTGCGGGAAATTGACCGCAATGCCCCCTATAAACGCATTGCCACCGAGGAAGCGTGGAGCATCCCCGAAATTCCGCAGGCGCAGCTTGATTATCTGCACTCCTCCTGCCCGCCCGATGATGCTTCGCTGCGCATGGCGGCGATGTTTGCGGGCATGCCGCAGATACAGGAAGATCTGTGCGATATCGGGGACCGCCGCATAGCGCGCATGGATGCGCTGGGCATTGATCGGCAGTTGTTGCTGCTCACCGCGCCGGGGGTGCAGGTGCTGGAACGATCCGTCGGTGTTGGGCTGGCACAGCTCGCCAATGACCGGCTGGCGGAGGCCTGCACCAAATATCCTGATCGTTTTTCGGGCCTTCTCGCCTTCGCGCCGCAGGATGTCGCGGCATCGGTGAAGGAAATCGACCGGGGCATGAATAAGCTCGGTCTTGCGGGTGCAGTGGTCAATTCCCATACCAAGGGGCGCTATTTGGATGAGCCGCAATTTTGGCCGATATTAGAGGCGCTGGAGGCCAATGACGCGGCCCTTTATATCCACCCGACCTCTCCGCCGACATCATGGGTGAAGCCTTATGATGAACGGGCTTTTACCGGTGCGCTGGCGGGCTTTACCCATGAGGTGTGGATGCACACCATGGGCCTTATTTTCTCCGGCGCTTTTGATCGTTTCCCGAAATTGCGGCTGGTGATCGGCCATATGGGGGAAGCACTGCCGCTCCTCCTCTACCGGTTTGACTGGATGCAGAGCAATGCCGATGGGCGGGCTGGCCTGCGCGGGGGACAGCCTGCAGTGAAGCTGAAGCACAAGGTTTCCCATTATTTCCATAATAATATATGGATCACCACCAGCGGCGTGGCGTGGGAACCGGCGATCAAATTTTGCCAGCAGGTAATGGGGCCGGAACGCGTGCTATATGCGATGGATTACCCCTATCAGGTGTCTGCCGAAGAAGTGGCGTCTTATGACGCGCTGGATATCCCGCCGGAGCATAAGAAAATGCTGATGCAGACAAATGCGGAAACGGTTTTCCGTATCCGATAAACTGCATTCTGCCCCCTATAGGACGAGGCATCGTGTCCCTGAACACGGTAAACTAGTGACCCGGATCTGAAGTTCGTCACAATATTGGGGAGGTAATGAACGAACTTCAGATTCATCAGGGTCACTAGCAACATTATGATTCTAATGTCGTTTCCGGATTGGAAATACGCTCTGTCCTTAGCAGATATAATGAGGCGTATTTCACATCCACCACATTAGGGCCATCCTTCGGGATGGCCCATTTTTGTCGGGGGAGGCTGGCCATTCCAATCTCCATAGTCATGGGGCAGGAGAGGGACATAGGCTTCCCTCTCCGCCATATCATCATGGCTTACGGAAACGGAGGGTCAGGCGGTCGCTCTCCCCAATGGCGAGATATTTTTCGCGGTCCACATCACCATTTTTGAGGGTCGGCGGCAGGGTCCATACGCCATCAGGCCAGTTGGCGCTGTCCTTTGGGTTGGCGTTGATTTCGCTCTCTCCATCCAGAACAAAACCGGCGGCGGTCGCAAGACGCACGATAGTGGAGCGCTTCACATAGCCGCTTTTCTGCTCCTGCTCTGTGCTTGCTGTTTCAGGCAGGCGGTGGTCTACCACGCCCATAAATCCACCGGGTTTCAGGGCCTTGAACGCTGCCTGAAAGAAGCTCGCGGCGACTGCATCGCCCTCGTTATTACGGGCACCGGCCATCAGTAGATTGTGGACATTCCGAAATGTCAGCACCCGGTCCACGCTGGCGGCGGGCGCCATAGTCGCTGTGGCGACGACAAAGGGCTGAACACTGGTTTTCCGGCCTTTAGCCAGTTCAGAGACCAGCTTTCCCGTGCTTTCTATTGCAGCAGGGCTATCATTTGTGACTGCGATATAATGGCCCTTATCCCCGACCAGAGGGAGCAGAATGCGCGTGTACCAACCGCCTCCGGGGAAGAATTCTGCGACGGTCTGGCCCGGTGCAATCTTAAAGAAGGTCAGTGTTTCAACCGGATGACGATATTGGTCGCGGGCGCGCTCTGCCGCCGGACGATCAGGGGTGGCGACGGCTGCGGTGACGGCCTTATCCTGTGCGGTGGCGGCAATAGGCGATACGGCGCAGAGGATGGCGGCGATACAGAGGTGGCGCATGGATTTCTCTCCCTTTGCTTGCTTGTGGCGATGCCCGGCATAACCAGAAACAATATGATGTGCAGAATATCAGCAGAACCGCAAATTTCAAGTCTAAACAGGCTATATTTTCGGGATGGGTTGTGGCCATATAGGTCTGGGGTTTTATGTATTTTCAGTAATATGCACGATAAAGAAACGTGAATTTTTGGTATAGATTGGAAATGGAATGAACGAAAATCAATCTCAGCCTTGGTTCTCTCATAAAAAGCGCGGATATGGTGCAGGATTGCCAATTACATGGCAAGGTTGGGTTGCGATTTTATCATATGTTTTATTAGTGACTGTGGCGTCTATTGCACCAATTTTTGTTTTCAACAGCTCGGTTATTGCTCTTGTCGTTGGCCTGATTTGCATTGTATTGGTTACAGTGCCGTTTCTGATTATTTGCGCTAGAAAAACTGATGGCGGGTGGCGCTGGCGATAGGAGCCAGCCCGGCGTAATCTAAACCCACCTCGGTCACAGTGCCCGAAATGGTGTCTGACCGGTATGAGAACTGTGCATCCGGGTAATAGCTGATCCTGCATAATTACTATGTAAGGCGTAATCTGATCTCGTTTGTGCGCGGGAAATGCGCCCCTGCTATGATTAGGTCCTGACCCCATATGATTTAATGCGCAATTCGCTTTTGTTCATAAATGAAAAATCTGATTTACCATTTTACAACATATTGATGGCATTATGGTTTCCAGAGAGGCGGTTATGCGTATGGCGTTGTTGATGGCTTTACACCCCTGCTGGCTCAGGGCGAAACATGATGCTGATTATACGATCGACAAACCGACGATGCGGGATGTCCTCCCTGCGTTGTTTTTGCTGATGATCGGCATTTTCGGATTGGCGGCTGCGACCTTGTTTTCTGTGCCTACCGGTCCGCAATATGTTGTTATCACGGCTCCCGGCTCCTCTCTGGCGGAGACAATATCGGTCATCGCACACGCACAAGGCGGCATTGTTTCTACGGGACGATATTCAAACATCGTCGTCGCGGCGTCTGATCGTCCGGATTTCGTACAATCTTTGCGCCGCGCAGGGGCATGGCTGGTCGTCAACCCTACGCAGATTAGCGGTTGTTATGGAAAGCAGTCATCATGAATGCAGAGTTGGATAAACTAAGGCAGCATTTTGGCGGCTTTCTGGTGTTTCTATTCTGGGGGCATGTGCCGTTATTAGCGCTGATTGCGGCGCTGACGGGCCATTCCATCATGGCAGCAGCAGGGGCGGCGGCGTTTCTGGCTGTCGCTTATCATGTCCATTGGTTTTTTTATGGCACCAGACCGGTAACGCGCTATGTTTCTGCCGTGGCGCTGATGGGCGAACCGGCGCTGCTTCTTTACATGCTGAATGGCCATTTATGGCAGATGGACATGCACATGTATTTCTTTGCGATGCTTGCCCTGATTATCGCATGGTGTGACTGGCGCGCTATATTAGTCGGGGCCGTCACGGTCGCTGCGCATCACCTCATTCTGCTCTATGCGCTACCTTATGCTGTTTTCTCGGTAGAAGGATCACTGGCGCGCGTTATGTTGCATGCGGTGATTGTCGCCTTTCAGACATTGGTGCTGGTCTGGTTCAGCAATATGTTGGCGGGCAGCTTTGCCCGGATCAGCCAGATGAGCGACGAAATTCTGGCCAAGAATGAAGCGCTGGAAATACGCACACAGGAAGCCGAGCAAGCCAATAAAGCAAAAAGCCTGTTTCTGGCGAATATGAGCCATGAAATACGTACCCCGATGAATGCTATATTGGGATTTTGTCATTTAGTACTGCGGACGGACCTTAGCCAAAAACAACATGATTATATCAGTAAAATAAATAATGCTGGCCAGTCATTGCTCCGCCTTGTGAATGACATACTTGATTTTTCCAAGAATGAGGCTGGCAAACTTAAGCTGGAAAAGCGTGCTTTTAATCCGCACCGGGCGATTAAGGAGCAAATACAACTGATTGAAAAGGTAGCCGCCGAGAAAGGCGTGACCTTATATGAGATCATTAGTGATGACCTGCCGACCAGCCTGATAGGCGATGAGTTGCGGTTTAATCAGGTCGTCCTCAATCTGCTCAGCAATGCTGTGAAATTTTCCCCACAAGGTAAGGTGAGAATTAGCGCGGACCTGCTTTCTGAAAAGGATGGCAATCTGGTTGTTCAGGTTTCGGTGGCGGATACAGGGCTAGGAATGACGAAGCAGCAACAGGCATCGCTCTTTGATTCCTTCACACAGGCGGATAGTTCGACGACGCGCCGCTTTGGGGGAACAGGTCTGGGGCTTGCGATCTGCAAACAGATTGTTGCGCTGATGGGTGGGCAGATCAGCGTGCAAAGTGCGCCCGGTCAGGGTAGCCAGTTCAGTTTTACGGCAGTGATGGAACGCGGCGATGAGGCAGAAGCTCTTGCTGCGCCTTGCCCGGAAAACCTCACTTCTTTGCGGGTTCTGGCCGCAGATGATAATTCTGCTGCGCGGGAAATTATCGAAGAAGTTTTTGCGGCATGGAACATGACGGTTGATCTTGTTTCATCCGGCAAAGAGGTGATAGCTGCGCTGGAAATGGCGGCGGCGTCAGGCAGGCCTTATGATCTGGTTCTGCTGGATTGGAAAATGCCGGGTATGGATGGCATTGCCACTATTGATGCAATGCGGGCCATCTCCTCTCTGGATAATATGCCGCTTACGCTGGTGGTTACCGCTTATAATGCAGATGAGCTAACGACGGAAATTAATCAGGCGGATATCTCGGCTATTCTGCCAAAGCCGCTTGATCCTGCTCGATTGCTGGAAACGATTGCCGCTCTGTTCCCACAGGCGGGAGAGAATGTTGAAGCAGATTCTTCCTCTGATGATAATGGGACCCCCATGGTGGTGCCGCCGTTACAGGGGCTAACCGTGTTGCTGGTCGAAGATAATGACATCAACCGGGAAATTGCTCTTGAATTGCTGATCGACGCAGGCCTGCAGGTGGATTGTGCCGAAAATGGGCGGATCGCCTGCGATAAGGTATCACAGCAAGGCGCCCATTATGCTGCGGTGTTGATGGATGTTCAGATGCCGGAAATGGATGGCATCAGCGCCACCAAAGTCATTCGGCAGCAATGGCCAGCAGATATTCTGCCTATCATTGCCTTGACCGCCCATGCCTATGAAGAGGAAAAGCGGCGCTGTTCCGATGCAGGCATGAACGATCATATATCAAAGCCTGTATCGCCCGCACAACTGGTGCAAACCCTGAATAAATGGCTGCGCCAGAAGGATGTGAAGGATAAAGGAGCCGCGCCGGTTTCTGATATTCCTCCCCCGCCATCGGAATTACCCGACAGCCTGCCTCCCTTTGATCTCATTGCGGCGCTCGCCCGTGTTAATGGCAAAAAGGCCCTGCTGCGTAAGCTGATAATGAGCTTTGGCCAGAATTATACTGATACGGTGCAGAGCCTCCGGGGCTATTATGACACGGGTGCCTATGCGGATGCCCGTCGTCTGGCGCATACATTAAAGGGTGTTGCCGGATCATTAGGGCTGGCGGATATTTATGAGAACGCCGGATCGCTGGAAAACGCTTTCGCACAAGGAAAGCTGGGGGATGTGCCCTCTGCTCTTGATCGGCTGGCAACGCTGATGGGCCCAGCAATTCGCGCCGCAAATTCCCTGCAACCACAGTCTCTACCGGCCGTGTCGGCGCTTGCTCCCTCTGCTAATGAAGGTGAAATCAGCGCGGCCCTCGCCCATTTGCGGGGGCAGATAGAACGTCGTGCTCTGGGAGCGAGATCAGGATTTGCAGCGCTGGCGAAGGCGATGGGTTTTTCGGATGATGAAAGAAATGCCCATCCCATAAATTTGGCCCTTGAAAAGCTGGATTATGACACGGCGCTGAATTTGCTCGATGCCGGAATGACCTCTCCTCACTCTGTTTCAAAACACGGGCAATGACCATGACAAGAGACAAAGCCATTATCCTGATCGTCGATGATGAAATCTCTAATATCGAGATTATGAACGCGACGCTGGAGGATGAGTATGAAATATGCTTTTCCACATCGGGAGAGCAGGCGCTGCAAACGGCGCGCACCGTCATGCCCGACCTGATATTGCTGGATATCATCATGCCCGGCATGGATGGGTTTGAAACCTGTCAGGAACTAAAGAGAGACCCTTTGCTGGCGGATGTGCCGGTGATTTTCACCACCGGGCTGCATGATGTTGAAGATGAAGCCCGCGGGTTGGCGCTGGGGGCGATTGATTATGTGACGAAACCGATACAGGCCGCGACTTTGCGCATTCGGGTCAACAATCATATCGAATTAAAACGATTGCGGGATCAGCTCGCTGAAATTGCAATTACCGATGCCCTGACCGGCCTTAGCAATCGCCGTCATATGGAACAAAAGCTGATGACGGAGGCAAGCCGACTGGCCCGGACGGAAAGCTGGCTTTCCGTTATCATGCTGGACATTGATTTCTTCAAATCATTCAATGACGCTTATGGTCACCCCGCCGGCGACAGATGCATCGCTATGGTCGCATCGGCGCTTAATCGCGCAGTAAAGAGGTCGTCCGATCTGTGCGCGCGTTATGGTGGCGAGGAATTTGCCTGTATTCTGCCTGATACGGCCCCGGATGCCGCACATCAGATCGCAGAAGACATTCGAAATCAGGTTGTGTCCCTTAATATCCCGCATTCGCATTCTGCCGTGCAATCTTATGTAACGGTCAGTATTGGTGTTGCCAGCGGCATTTGCCTGCCCGGTACGTCGCCTGATATGTGGACAAATCTGGCTGACCAGCAACTCTATAAGAGCAAAGTAAATGGTCGGAATCAGATTAATGGCACGATCATAGCAATAGGCTGAATGTTGCCAGATAAGATGCCGGATTGAGGCCCGTTGGAAATACGCTCTGACTAGCCGTTTAGTGTCGATCTGCGTTCGGCAGAACAAGGTCGTTTCCCGAAGTTATAGCGTCCTGACACCTGCCATGCCTTTGTAATCAAATGAAGGCATTGGCATCGGTTCGCCGCATGATCCGCTCTGATCCTCCCACTAGTAATGATGGCGTTGGAACCGCGTCAGCACCCAAAAGTTTCGCCCCAGCAGTCAGGGTGATGATGCCGGTCTGGCGGTCGAATCCGTAACCACGGAAGGGGCCAGATGGGTCGCGATATGTGCCGGGCTGGCTGTAATAGTTTGAAGGAACACTATAATGGATATTCTTTTCAGAGGGGCCAATATCAGAGGGGCAGGGGTTCGCCTGATTGGTGCTATGCTGGCCGTATCAGCACCGGTGGCCGTGTTTGCGCAGCAACCGAACCAGACCGGTGGTGGAGAGCAGATTACCGTCGAGGGTACGCCACCGTCGGATTTGTCCGGATTGCCGAAGGGGCCTGAAATTGAGGGCTTTATCTCTGCGCGCAAGGGCAATCGTATGCAGATCACGGGCGCAGATCAGAATAGCACAGTGATATTTCTAAGCGATAGCACCGAAATTCGTGGCCGTGGTGGGTTTCTGGGCCTTGGCCGAACGGCGCTTGTTTCCGACTCTTTGCTGAATGGTTTGCCGGTTACGGTTGAAACCGTGGAATGGAGCGAGGGGCTGGTCGCGAGCCGGGTCAGGTTGAAGAATAATGATCTGGAAACCGCGTCAATGATCCGGCACGGTACGGCTCAGGGCTTTGCTGAACAGACGGCGGCAACAGAGGCGCTGCGTGGGCGCATGGCGACGATTGACCAATATAATATCAAACGCACCACCAATGTATATTTTGATACCGGCAAATGGCGTCTGTCGGGTCAGGCAGAAGCGGACCTGTGTGATACGGTGAGAGAAGCCGAAGGTGTGGATAATGCCTTGTTGCTGGTCGTGGGATATACCGATTCCGTCGGGGATGAGGATTATAACCAGACGCTGAGTGAGAGGCGCGCAGGCCGCGTCGTTAATTATTTGCAGCAGCAATGCCGGTGGGCACCCTTCCGCATGCTGACCCCGACCGGAATGGCTGAGGCAGATCCGCAGGCGGACAACCAAACAGCCGAAGGCAGAGCGCAGAACCGTCGTGTTTCGGTCAATATTCTGGTCAGCAAAGCGGTTGATGGCTTGTAAAATATATGGGGTGGGCCTTGGCTCACCCCGATTCTTATGTGAGAGGCGCTGATGAAAAATTTGAGAAATCCGAAATTTAAAAACAGTTCTGTATAGATCCGCCAAATCAATTGTACTTATGAAGTCGCCTTCCGAACGGGCGGTATCATGCTGCATATATCTGCACCATCTGCAGATATGGTGAAGAAAGAATCCAGTCGATGGCTGCGTGCTTGAACATATTGGTCAAATGATGGGCTTAAGGTGTCTAATACCTCATATGCCGTCTGTTCGTGCCGAGGCAGTTCGCTCATCAACCTTATACTCTGTATCGTCCCGGCAGGTGGGTCTGTCTCGCTAATATATCCCATTGGCGCACTGCCACGCGGCATGGTCGCGATATAGTGCATGCCTTCAATCACCCGGCCCACTACCGCAAGATTACGATCCATATGGCGGGGCGGCTGGCCAATTGCTATGTATAATTCGGTCCCGTTACCGGTATCGGGGGCATAGTCCCGCCCCACACCCAATGTGCCATAACAATGGGTGAACCACGCCGTGTTCCCGTTGCTCGCGGCAGGAAAATCACCCACCATTCCAACATCCGGGGCATAGCTGTCCCGCGATTTCACCGGACGATAGCCACTGTTTGAACGAGGGAATTCATAGGATTGCCGGGGATGCGCTACGGCCCCTTTCGGCAGAGCGCGCGCCGACGAAGGGGTGCCCCACTGGACGACATAATTATCCTGCACTCGTGTGATTGCTATATTATCCCACCAATGCGCGCGTGCCAGCGCCACCACATTGTTACGATGCTGATTGCTAATCTGTTTGGGCGTCAATTCAATGATGACGCGTTTATCATTCCCCAAATCCATAACGAGCAGGTCATCCGCCGCTATCGCCCTCCAATCGCTTTTGGGCGCCTGGGCGACAATCTCACCGGGGGTTTTGCCTTCAGCCGGTGTTGTGGCCGCACCCGCTGTGGCGGCTTGTCCGGCAGGTGACAGGCTCCCGCCGAACAGCATCAATGTGATAAGGCTTGCCTTCTTCAGCATATCAACGTCCCCATGGTAGCGTCTGCTGAAGTAGCAAGCGCAGGCATATTAATAATGATAGCCTAAGCGTATGCCAATGGTGCGGGGCCGATTACGGTACACGCCATATTCTGTTGGCAGACGCTGGAACAAGGCTGCGGCCTTGTTGGTGAGGTTATCCACAAACAGTTCAGCGTTCCATCCCTGAGCATCCAACCCGGCCCGCACATTAACAAGCGTATATTTGCCGGATTTGAGGATATTATCGCCCAATTCAGGAAACTGGCCGGTATGTTCGTAATCTGCACGGATGCGACCCGTCAGACCATCTCCTACTGGCATGGAATATTGCGCGAAAAAGCTATATTTCCAGTTAGGGATTTTAGGCAGGGTATTCCCCTTTTTGCCTTCATAAGGCGTATCGCTGGTGAATACCGGGTCTGTGTAATTCCCTGCCGAACCGATGGAAAATCCCTGCGCCCAATTCGGGTTATAAGCAATATCCCATTCAACACCGCGTACGCGTGCTGTTGCAGCGTTCTGAACAAAGAACACAGACGGGCCAAGATCAGGTCGTGCAACGAAGGTCTGGAGGTTTTTCCAGTCGATCCAATAGGCCGCCAGATTAAGCGACAATTGACGATCAAACAGGCCCAGCTTGGTCCCGATTTCATAATTCCAGGTCGTATCTGGCGAGAATGTCACATCAACCCCGGGAATGGGGAAACGATTCACGCCCGGTGAGCGGAAACCTTTGCTGACGCTGCCATATACTGTTCCGACATCGGTTTTATAACTGAGGACAAAGCGAGGAATGACACCATCAGCCTTAACGCGGTACAGATTGGCTGCGACATCATGCTCTTTATCTGTTTCACGGAACCAGCGCAGGCCAACCGTCGCGGACAGACGAGGAACAAATTCATATTCGACCTCGCCAAATGCGGCGATCTGGCGGAAATCCTGATCGCGCGGCACGACCTCTACCGGGGTTGACTGCGGATTAACCCTGAAGGTGTTGGTAAGGGAATCAAGCTGGAAGCTCTTATAATATCCCCCTAAAATCCAGTGCAGAGGTCCGCTGTCATCGGATGCCAGACGAACTTCCTGAGAGAAGCTCTTATAGGCATTGTCGGTATAGCTGATGCTGGAGGTCGCATTTGGGTTGGTTGCACGGTTGCCACGCGTTACCGATGCCTGATCTGTATCACGACGGAAATAAGCCGTGGCAGATTGTAATGTTACGCCGCCAAAATCATAATCAATGACGCCGGAAAATTGTTTGAAACGATCCTTGAAATATTCCGGTGCTTCGTTTTTCTGCTTGAAGCTTTTTGCCGGCATATCGAGGCTTTCGACCGAAGGGCCACCCTGATTTATATCCTGATATAGGGCGGAAAGCTTGATAGAGAGTTCTTCTGTAGGTGTGAACAGCAATTTGCCGCGGATCATGCTGGTCTTGACGTCATTCACATCTTTGGTGCCGAGCGTCACATTATCAATATAGCCCGATTCATAACGGTTGCCTGCCACCACGCGCAGCGCGAGCTTGTCTGTTATAATCGGCAGGTTAACCACCGCGCTGGCATCATAATTGGTGCCACCACCATGGGTATCGGAAAGAACACCGTCAATCGCGGCGGATACGCGCGTGGTGTCCGGATCATTGGTGATATAGCGCAATGTACCCCCGAGGGAGTTTTCGCCATAAAGGGTGCCCTGCGGGCCACGCAGAACCTCAACACGGCTAAGATCATACAGCGCCAGGCTGGGCTGTGCAAAATTCACCGGGGATGCGACCGGGGATTCATCGAGATAAATGCCGACGACGGAGACACCCGAAAATGTCGACACACCGCGAATCGTGATACGATTTTGACCTGCCCCCAGGTTGGAAAAATCGAGCCCCGGAACGGTCCGTGCGAAATCTTCAAAGTTCGTCGCACCGATGGTTTTCAGTGCTTCACCCGTCAGCGCAGAAATGGCCATAGGCACATCCTGCAGGCGCTGTTCGCGCTTTTGCGCCGTCACCATGATGGTATCGGTGCCATCGGACCGGGCATTTTCCGCCGTATCAGACTGACCATTTTGGGCCAGAGCCTGCACAGGAACGGATGCCAAACCAATAGCGAGCGCACCTAACGCGCAAAAATAACGATATTCTCGATTTCCCATGATTAACCCCCTTGCTCACCTTATTACTAATTGTTTACATACCGTTCGTCCGGTATGTCAATATTATGACGCATGACGGGCATAGAAATAATCGGGGAATGAACAATGATGGGTGATATCGGGCGGCGCACACTTCTGAAATCCGCAGCAGCCACAGCGGCGGTTGCAGCAGCGCCGTCGGCGTTAGGCAATGCGATTGCGTCGCCCGAACAGGGGTGCATCGCGCTGGTTGGCGCAACCATCATCCCGGTGTCATCTGATAAGGTGATTAAAAACGGGGTCGTGTGCATCACCGGCCAGCACATCACCGCCGTCGGCGAAAAAGGTCGTATCACCATCCCGCCCGGCCATAAAATTGTGGATGTCAGCGGTAAATGGATCACCCCCGGCCTCATTGATTCCAATGCGCATATGGTGCTGACGACCATTCCCGAATTTTTCGTGAAATATGAGGATCGGCTTGATGAAGTGGCGCTCGAATCTGCGCAGGTTTCGCTGAAATATGGGCTGACTACCAGTGGCGATAGCTGGGGGCCGGTTGCTCCGCTTTTACGAGTGCGTGATCGCATCAAAAAGGGTGAGGTTGTCGGCACACGTCTGCTTGTTGCGGGCAATATTGTTGGTCTGGGCGGTCCTTTTAGTCCCTATTTCATGGAAGGCTGGGACACGCGCGGCGTCGCGACCCGTTATGGCGGGTGGGTCCATCAGGATGTTCAGAAACGTATCAATGCCCAGTGGGAGGCCGGTGTCGGGCCTAATTTATTGGCGCTCACCCCATCAGAAGCTGCGGCAGCGTTGCGGGATTATATTGGTCGGGGTGTTGATTTCATTAAGCTGGCTATTTCCGCCCATGGCATATCCCCGGTTGAGCCCATGATGTTTTCGCCAGAGGCTCTGGCCGCGATGCGTAAGGAAGTGGCCCGTGCCAATATCCCGTTTCAAACGCATACCTTTACCCTCGACAGCCTTCTCGCGGGCATTAACCTCAAGCCTGATCTGATGCAGCATCCCAATGTCGGTGCCTTTACCTATAGCAAGGCCACGGCAGACCAGAAGCGTATGCTGGACATCGCCATCGCCCGCACCCGCGATGAAGGCATTTATGCGGGTCTGATGATGATCCCTAATAAAAAGATTTTTGAAACTATCCGCAATTGGCGGACAGAAGACCATCCCGGTGAAAATGCCATGAATGCATTGGTTCTGGAACGTCAGATGGCTCCGGCTGATTTATATGATTTGCAGGCCAGCAATGTCGTCCCGTGGATAAAAGCAAAAGTTCCCTTCACAATCGCGACAGATTCCGGGCCTGAAGCGCCTGAATTCGGCCCATTGGCATGGGGCAAAATTGGCCGTGCGCATTTTGAACGGATGGAGGCCCTGCAACAACTGGGGGCCGCGCCGATGGATGTATTGCGCGCTGCTACAATCAATGGCGCACGGGCCTATCGTATCGGGGACATTACAGGATCTATCGAAACGGGGAAGATGGCGGACATGATCGTCATTGATGGGGATCCACTTGTCGACGTAGCTAATTTGCGCCGCATCAATATGATTATGAAGGAAGGCAGCATCATTGATCGTGACGCCCTTCCTAACCCATCCATATTAGGGGATGACCCGGAGTCTCCCTGGCCATATTGACCAGCGGGATACAAAACTTATAGACAGATCAGGAGTAATCGGGGGATAGTAACATGCGTGCGGCGCGCCAGCCTACACAGCGGGAGCGCCGCGAAGCAACTATCGAAAAGATATTGCAAGCGACGCTTCTATCCCTCGGTGAGGTTGGTTACTCCAATCTCTCCATTTCTTTGGTCAGTGATAAGGCCGAAGTATCACGCGGCGCTGTTTTCCACCATTTCGCGACGAAGCGGGATCTCGTTGGTGCAGCGATGCGGCGCTTCTTTGATGAGCGCTATGACCGGTTAATGGAGGCAATACTCTCCCCGGCAATCAATACAGCATCAGTTGATGAACGGCTTGATTTGTTCCGGCGTGAACTCACCCGTGATTCTGGGGTCAGCCTTGAAATATTCAATGCCATCCGTACGGATGAATCCCTTCGTGAGTTCTTAAGCGATGCTAAAGCGCCGCGTTATTCAGAACAGCTCACTGGATATATTGGGATGTTTCCTGAGGCGGGATCAACAGAAGATAGTCGTATATTTATCGCCACATTTGTCGCATTTCTGCGGGGCATGTGTATTCAGGAAATTACGGACGCAGGCCGCATTAATGCTATGTTTGAAATGATGCGCACGATGGTGCATCTGTATTTTGCGCATATAGCCGATAATCAGCACAAAGCCTGATGTGGTGGATTTGAAAATAAGCCTCATCACAGGGAGGGCAGGGGCCGGGCCCGTTGTATGTTTATAACCCGCATTAAAGCATGAGCCGCCGCTGCCATAACCATGTTCTGGCTACGCCTGACCCTGAATTTGCATCACGTGCCGGTGGCTAAGGAGCAAGAGAGGCGTGACTGTGCCTCCTTTGTCCTGATTTCCTTGATGTTAAGGGTTTTCCATAGCGCCCCTGCGCTAATGGTCTCTGCGTTCCGTTAGCGCCAGTCGCCGCCCGGTGACCATCGTCTGCACAACAAATAATATAATGAGGATTGCCCCGGCTACCCCTACAAATATATCGAAACCAGAGAGGGAGCCAAATATCCCTTGGCCTGATCCTAATATCATCATCATAACCGTGAGTAATATTAATATGAGGTGTAATTCTGTTGGTCCGGCTGCAAGATAAGAGAGTTTGAACTCTCCTAATACGCGAGCAGAAAGATATGCGTGTATCGATAATAGCAGATATCCCGCCAGTGCGACTAATGCGACATCCATTGTCACAAAAGGGCTGAGGCCGATGCCAGCGAGAATCAATAAAGTGGCTAGTCCATCGCAGCTATGGTCTATAAAATATCCATAGGAAGGGCGCTCAATATGTCTGCACCGGGCTAAGCTGCCGTCCATTGAGTCGCCAAACCACTGCACAACATAGCCTAATATGGCGAGGAAAAGCCAATGGGCACCCATATTGCTGGCCACATAGCCCGTGAAAATCATACCCGCGCCGAGCATTCCGGCCGAGGTTAATCGGTCTGGTGTTACCCATTGCGGCATTTGAGAACACAGCCAATTGAGGAGTCTGCGCTCTCCTGCTGCAAGCCAATTTTCTTGAATTCTCGAGAGGGCAGGCTGAGTCTTTAGCTGGTTTGTCATAGCGCCTTATGAACGTCTGACAATGATGAAGCAACATAGTTTGGTCGCGCTATGTCCGCAGATCAGCTTGCTTCTGTCGTTGTTTTTCAATTCTTTGCATAGTGTCATAGCCGCACTTCACAAGAATAGGTCTGGCTGTGCCCGGATGCCTCTATTAGGGGCATTTCGGAAAAATACGGAATGCTTCTGATGTTTCCGCTGCGGTGTCTGCGCAGGTGACGTGTTGCGGGGGATGTCGGCTATGCGAGAGAGCATGAACAGCCGTTTATATATGTAATATAGGTTAATTTCCTGAACATAATTGCTCAGCCATGAAACTGTATCGTCGATCAGTCGTTTAGTTATCAAGATCAAATATGGAGGAAGCGTCATGGGAACCTTGATTACTTACGCTGATCGATTCTCACCTAATGGCTATGCGATTCCTTATCGAATGGGAGAGCGTAACTATTGCCCGGGCTGCACCCGTCAGCATTGGCATATAGGGCGCTTGACAGCGGAATGCGCGTTTTGCGGCACGGCGATACCGATGGAGGCCGTCCATGGCTATGGTGCTGTGCAAAGCTTTTCATCTAAGAGTGCAGGGCAGCAGACCGGGATAGCCGCATAGATCTGACCACTTGGTCGCATCCATGGGAAATGTGAAAAGCGATAATAGCTCCGTCTGGATATTGGAAAAGGGATGAAACAGGTGTGATTCCCCTTTCCTCCCCCTTTATTTGCCATGGGATGTGCCGGGCGGGCCTTCATATCATCTCCTGCTCGCTCTCGTAAAAGTGGCTGGCGCTGCTTCTAATGTTCGTGCCCAATGGCTAGCCCAGTGTCATAACAGTTGGGACGGCTACCCTAGGTCGTTATCGGTCATTATTATCTCAGAATATCCTTGCTTTGCGCGCCTTTTCGAAGCTGCCAAAATTGCCGTTGAATAGCCGGCGATCGTCAGCATGATGAACACCTCGAACCTTTGTTAGGAAAAGCCGCTCGATCGCCGGTTACTCGAAATCCGTCCAATCGAACCGGGCGATTCCAAAACCCTTCCAGACCATTGAATCAGATCGCAGGTGCTTTGGGCGCTCTTTCTATGAGTGCTTAACCCGGAAAGATGGTGCGGCTTAGGTGAATTGAACATCTGGCCCGATCATTGCGAAGGAGGGGGGCTATGGGTGCATATCGATTATTATCAATGGATTGATTATATAATGGACGTGCTCTTCTGCATGAGCCCATGCACTGCCCAAACTGCGCAGACATCCAGTTATAAGCACTTTCTATCCGACATAAGTCATATGAGAGAGTTATGTAAGTTCATAGGTGTCAGCAAGCAGGAATGTGCTTGAATAACATGAATGTTTGGAATTGGTTGGTAGTCGACTACGATTTTTTCGTATCGTATCGACAAAATAGATCATAACAATAAAATACCACTCAAAAAACATATTAATTTGTTTGTTTTTATTTGATATTAACGAATGATAATATTGTAATTCATGTGAATTTACAGATGTAAAATATTTAAATATTAAAGATATATGATATAGATCAAAATTAATACTTATTTTTCAAGTGTAAATTACGGTAAATATTCCAAATTCTGATTTGGATTATATAGTAGTTCTTCCTATGTGGCCGCCAGTTTTCCGCAAACGTCCTGTTTGCGTTGGTTATTGGGGGTCCCTTGATGTTTAAATTGTCTACAGATGGAAATATTCGTCTGGTCCAGTTTATACGTCTGATCTGTGCTTCATTCGTGTTGTTGCTCTCTATGCCTGCCTTTGCGGCAGACTTGCAGGTGTCCAGCTATGATGTGACCCCCACACGTGTTGGTAATGGCGGTGTTGCCGAATTTACTATCCGATTGACCAATAATGGCGGCGTTGCTGTCAACGATGCGCAAGTTCGGATTGATCTGCCTGATCGGTTTGAACTGCTGGCGGGCAGCTACCCTTCTTATTGTTCCCCATCAACGCAGGGCAGTCAGAAGATTCTTCTATGCAGTCCGCCTTCATTACCCGTTGGCGATATGCAGATAAAATATCGGGCAACTGCGAAGAGTGTTGGCATATCGGCAACCGAAGTGCGTATTTCCAGCGTATCTGCAAATGATACCAACCCAGCCAATGATAATCTGCCGATTAATGCGACAGTTGAGATGGGCGCGGACCTGAGCGTAGCTAAGGAT
Source organism: Sphingobium sp. (assembly GCA_009360885.1). Classification (GTDB taxonomy): domain Bacteria; phylum Pseudomonadota; class Alphaproteobacteria; order Sphingomonadales; family Sphingomonadaceae; genus Sphingobium. The sequence goes on from SPEL01000001.1 coordinate 236,390, forward strand.
GACCAGCTACCGGGGCATGAAATTATTTCCGGTGGTGAGATTACATATCGCATTAATGTAACCAACTCCGGGCCAGATCCAACGGCGGCAATTCGCGTTATTGATAATCTGCCTCCGGCGGCGGATTTCCAATATTCTGCGGCGAGTGGCACGGACTGGAGCTGCTCGCGCTCTGGTCAGCAGATAACCTGCCTTTATACGGGGGCTCCGAAGACTGGTGCGTTGCCACCAATTTCGGTGCGTGGTCGCGTCGTTAGTCAGCTTGCTGGCACGCTTACCAATTCCGTTTCGACGGAGTTGACGAGTCTGGCTGTGGTCGACCCGAATGGCGACAATAATCTGGCGTCGGCTGTAACCCGCATCATCGAGGGTACAGATTTACGGGCCTCCAAATCCTTTACGGCCAGTACAATTGTTGAAGGGCAGAGTACCACTGTAACTCTGGGCATTATCAATGATGGCCCGCGCGCCGTTAACAGCGCAACGATTACCGATGTTTTTGCAGATCACTTCACATTAGGGGCTATGCCTGCGGGGTGTGTTGCAACCGGGCAAAGTGTGACTTGCACCAGTAGTGCTATCGCCAGCGGTGCGGGCCGTAATTTCGTGATCCCGGTTACGGCCAATGCGGTGACCAGCGGTGCGCAGACCAATAGCGCAGTTGTTGCCGGGCCTGCCGGATTACAGGAGCCAGATACGGATAATAACCGGGCGACTGCTTCCTACAGCATTGTCCCGCCTTCGGCTGACCTCGCGTTAACAAAAAGCAAGACGCCGACGCTGATAAAAGCAGGCGACGTAATGACCAGCACCATCGGCATTCGGAATCTGGGGCCGAGTATCCTGACATATGAACCGGGGAGGCCATTGCGCATAACCGATGAACTGTCGGCCGACGAAATTTACGAAGGGGTCGACAGTCCTAACTGGTCCTGTGCTGTGACGGGTAATGTGGTGACCTGCGAAACGACCAATAGTGGTACGTTGACAGTGAACCAGACACGGCAGCTTATTCTGCGGACCCGCGCCGGTCCTGATGTGGATTCTGTTGTTACGAATCGCGCCTGTGTTGCACCGAACTCCCTTGCCTTCCCCGCAGATAATGACGTGCGGGGTGGTGCGAATTGTGGTGACGGGGTGGCCCGCGCGACCACGATGGAAACGGACCTTGCGGTTGATAAGCATGTGTCGCTGGATGGTGTGAACTGGGTTAAAACCGGGTTGGTTATTCCGGCAACAGCGCAGGATATGTACATCCGCTTTACTGCGCGCAATCTTGGCGCGCAGATGGCCCGGACGGTCTCCGTAACGGATGATCTGCCTAATCGGTTGAACGGCAGCGGGCTGGTAACTGGCTTTGCTGAGGTCAGTAAGGATAGTGGTTCGTTATCCTATAGCGCCAGTGCTGGGCGCATAACATGGGGCTTTACCAATCTTGCGCCCGGTATGTCGCAGGTGGCGGTGGTTCGTATTACGCGGCCTTTCCGCAGTGGCACTTTTACTAATGTGGCCGCCATCACGTCTACCGATACGATTGATACAGATTCGGCCAACAATGAATCTACGGCTTCTTATACCGTAGATGCACTGGCGGATGTGACGATTACCCAAAAGAATATTACCCCCCAAACGGTAATTGCCGGGGCTTTGGCTAAATATACGATTGATGTTGCCAACAGGGGTGCAAATCCTGCTGCTAATGTGGTGGTGACAGACATTATTGACCCCACTCGTTTTGAGCTGGTGGGCAATGCGAAGTGGTCCGACACCAGCAATGGTGCAAGCTGCACTAATAATCCTGCAACGGGTGAAGTGCGCTGCGTAAAAACCAGCATCAACGGTGTTACCGCTTATCAGATTGAGCAAGAGGTGCGCCCGCGTTACCCCTTTGGTGGCAGTACGGTTTTCCCGGCCAGCCATATTAATACCGCCAATGTCACGACCGACACGGTCGAAAGCGATAGCACCAATAACAGCAATAATGTGAATCATGCCGTTGTTGCACCGCAGCTTAACCTTGGGATTACCAAGCGTGAACCGGAAGGGGCGCAGTTTGACCCGCGCCGTTTTGGTGAAGAGCTGGTGTATGATCTGCGCATCACCAATGATGGTCCGTCACGCGCTACTGACGTGCAAGTAATTGATACGCCAATAGATTTACCCGCTGGGTATCAGATGGCGATGACCAAATTTGAGGTGAACCCGGCGGATGCAGCGACAAGCGCGGGCTATACGCGTTATACGCCCCCCGCACCGTCCTGCGCCCAGGCGAATCCCAGTTCCGGGGATGCCGTATGTCGTCTGCATAACAGCAACAGCGCGCAAAATTATCTGGATGCCCGGCAGGAAGTTATCTTCCGCCTCTATTTCAGGACGGATGGCCCGGCGCCCCATAATGCGCTGACGTTCAAAAATCAGGGCCGCGTTACGAATGCTGAACTGGAATATGATCTGGAAGGTAAGGATAATATCGCCGTTCAGACGACGACTGTGCTGCCTTCAGTTGATCTGGAAGTGGTTTCCAAAACCAATATGGCGACGGACCCGGTTAGCATTAACGAAGCCGTGCCGTTCAACATTGTGATCCGTAACAATGGGGAATCCCCCATCGTGCAGGTGCGTGTCACCGATACTTTGCCTGCTGGCTTTGCGCTGGCAAATAACGGAACAACCACTGCCCCCAGAGTTGTGCCTTCGGGTGGTATTACTGTCTCCTCCTTTAGCTGTACCGGCACTAACATAGTGCTGTGCGTGCTGGACGGTAATTTCCCGCCAGATGGCTCAACCGCGACGCTGACTATTTATGCGAAGGCCAGCTATCCGTTCACCGGTGATCTGAGCGCCCAGCATGTCAACCATGTGTCTATCGCCCCGGGCCGTGATAGCGAAGGCAAGGAACTGGCGCGTGATCCGGTTGATAGCAATAATGAAAAAACCGCGCCGATCATCATCACCGCTTCCTCCATCGCGGGTACTGTCTATGCGGATGATAATCTGGATGGCACGGCACAGGCGGGCGAGTTGCTGGCCAATGTGTCGGTAACGATCAGCGGTGAAGATGAATTTGGCAATGAGATTGCTCCGCGTTCTGTCCTGACTGATGCATCGGGGTCCTATCGTTTTGATCGTTTGCCGCCCGGCACCTATAAAATCGTAGAAACGCAGCCTGCCGGGATGCAGGATTATAGTGAAAAAGCCGGAACTGCAGGTGGTACGGTGAATAATGCGGCCTATGGCAGCGGTGAGGCAACGAACAGCATTAGCAGTATTGCACTGCCAGCGAACACCAATGCGACTGGTTATGATTTCCTTGAACTTCGTTCTGCCGAAATTCGCGGTAAGATATATAGCGATACAAATAACAATGGTGTGATTGATGCCGGTGAAAAAGGCATTGGCACAGCAGAGTTCCCATCCCCCCCCTATATCCGCCTGACCGGCACGGATTATGCGGGCAATGCAATCAATGTGACCACAATTGTGGATGCCAATGGTGATTATGCCTTCACCAATGTCGCGCCGTCTGATGCGGCGGGATATAAGGTGACGCAGGAAGTGCAGCCCACCGGCTATGCTGATGGGATTGATCGTAATGGCGTCGGCAATCCGGTTGCTGGTTCGGCCAACCGTAGTGCGCCGGAGGATATTGTCATCGGTCAGGTTGCGGCCGGTGCGGTGCTGACGAACCGTGACTTTGGTGAAATCCCCAGTTCACAGATTTCCGGCATGGTCTATCTGGACCCTAATGGTAATGCGATACGCGATTCCGGTGAAAATAGCGGCCTTTCCGGTGCCGTTATCACCCTTAGCGGTACGAATGATCTGGGGCAGGCGATTAATTGCTCTGTCACCACCGGGGCGACCGGCGCTTATAGCTTCCCCGTAGCGGATGCGACGGACCCGATGTGTCGGGTGCTGCGTCCTGGCACCTATCTGTTGGCGCAGACGCCCCCGCCGGGCGTAACGCCCAGCGGCGCGTTTATCGGTTCGGCTGGTGGCCAGTCTGGCGGAGCGAATGGGGCCAATGTGCCTGCGGTTGGCGCTGGTAACACCAGCATCAGCAATGTCGTGATTACCGGCGGCACCAGCGCAACCCGTTATGATTTCGGCGCGACCGGGCAGGGGCTGAGCGGCTATGTCTATGTCGATAGCAATGATAATGGTGTGCGCGACGCAGGGGAGCAAGGCATCCCCGGTGTGACAATCACCCTGTCGGGTGAGAGCGCTAACGGGCAGGATGTCTGCACGTTAATGGGCTGTACCGTGACAACCGATGCCAGCGGCCAGTTCATGTTTACTAACGTGCCGGGCTCTTCGGCAACAGGCTATACGCTGACCGAGCAAGCACAGTCGTCAGCCCCGCTGTCTGCTTATGCAGATGGTAAGGATGCGGCTGGCACAATTGGCGGCGTGAGCCGTGGCAATGCTGGCAATGACGTGATTTCCGGCATTGTGCTGGCCATGGGGGATATGGGCGTCAACTATGCCTTTGGTGAGCGTGCAGGCTCTCTCTCTGGCGGCACCTATATTGATAATAATGATGATGGCATTCGTCAGCCGGATGAAAATCCGCTGCCGGGCGTTACCATTACCCTTTCTGGCCGCACGACGGATGGGCAAGATATTTGCACATTGCGTGCCTCGCTTGATCCGGCACTTAGTTGCACTGTCACGACCGATGCCAATGGCAATTACCGGTTCGATACCCTGCCATCGGGCGATTATACGCTGACCGAAAGCCAGCCCAGTGCTTATGCTGATGGTCGTGAAAGCGTTGGTACGCAGGGTGGCACCGTGAATAATGCCGTGTTTGACAGCACGCCCGCCAGCAACCGTATCGCCTCTATTCCGCTGGTCGCGGGCGAAGAAGGCACGGGCTATGATTTTGGTGAGCGCGCAACGACCCTGTCGGGCCGCGTCTATCATGACAAGGATCGTGACGGGAATGACAATGGCGAACCGGGCATAGCTGGTGTCACCATCACGCTGAAACAGGGCGGGACGGTTATCGCCACCACTACAACCGATGCCAACGGGCATTATACTTTCCCGAATCTGCCAGCAGGCAATTACACGGTCGAGGAAGACCAGCCCAAGGGCTATGGTTCCTCCACGCCTGATAGTGGTTCGGTTAATGTTAGCCCGGGGCAGAACCAGAAGGTTGATTTCGGGGATACCAGCTCGACCCTCGCCGGTTCGGTCTTTGTTGACAGCGATAATGATGGCGTCCGCCAGTCTGGCGAACGCGGGATTGAAGGCGTCACTGTGCGCCTGACCGGCACCGATGACAGCGGTAAAGCCGTTGACATCAGCCTGAAAACCGACGCCAGCGGCAATTATCGCTTCGATGATCTGCTTTCCGGCACTTATGTCGTCACCGAAACCCAGCCTGCCGCCTATAGCGATGGTCTGGATAGCGTGGGCAGCCATGGCGGCACCCTCGGTAATGACAGCATATCGGCCATCACCCTGCCTGTTGGCACGGATGCGACCGACTATGCCTTTGGTGAACGTGGTCAGGGGCAGGGCGGTGTCGTCTATGTCGATACCAACCGTAATGGCAGGCAGGACCCCGGCGAACCGGGCATCCCCAATGTCATCGTGGAACTGCAGAAACCAGATGGCACGGTTATTCAGACCGTTACCACTGGCCCTGATGGCAGCTATAACTTCACCGATATAGAGGCTGGCGATTATGTGATCGTTGAAAAGCAGCCTGATGGCTATGGCGATGCGCCAGAGAACCCGACCAACCATGTACCGCTGAAGGTTGGTGTAGATACCCCGGTGGTTCCTGTGAACTTTGGTGAGCGTGTTTCCTCGCTGACGGGCCGGGTTTATAACGATACCAATGGCGACGGGACGCAGAATAGTAATGAGCCGGGTATTCCGGGCGTTACCCTGACGCTGACCGGTACGGACGCACGCGGCACCCCTGTGACGCAGACGGTCGTGAGTGGCCCGGATGGCAGCTATGTTTTCACGGGCTTGCCGGGCGGGAACTATGTCGTCACGGAAACGCAGCCTGATGGCTATAGCACCCATACTAACCGGCCGGGTACATCGGGCGGTGCGGTGAGCGGGGATGTCATTTCCGCCATCACGCTGACCGGCGCGGAAGACGCCATTGGTTATCTTTATGGTGAACAGGGCGAAGGCGCGCGTATTTCCGGCCATGTCTGGTTCGATGCGGACCATGACCGGGCGCGGAACGGCAGCGAAGAAGTGAAAGCCGACTGGACGGTTGAACTTCTACTGGGCAATGAGTTGATTGCGTCCACCACAACAGGTGCGGATGGCAGCTATCAGTTTGATGGGGTTGCCCCGGGTAGCGGCTATGCCATCCGATTCCGTAATCCTGATAATGGTGCTGTTTTTGGCAGCGCACGGACCAATGAAACCGGTGCGTCGATCAGCAATGGTGTGGTTTCTCCGGCCAACCCGGCTGGTGCTACGGTTGACGGTGGTATGCTGACCGGCATCACCGTCACGCCGGGCGCGCATATTGAGCAGCAGTCCCTGCCGCTTGATCCTTCGGGCGTGGTCTATGACTCGGTGCGTCGTACCCCTGTGGGCGGTGCAACCGTTACCATCAGCGGCCCTGCGGGCTTTGATCCGGCGGTGCATCTGCTGGGTGGAACCAGCAATGTGTCGCAGAAAACCGGCGATGACGGCATGTATCAGTTCCTGCTGATGCCGGGCGCGCCTGCCGGCGAATATCGCCTGTCGGTAACGCCGCCCAATGGCAGCTATAATCCGGTTCAGCCCTCCAGTATTGTGCCGCCTTGTGCGGGGCCGCTGCCGGTTGGCCGTACGCCGGACCCGATGCTGGTATCGCTCTATAATGGTGCGCCACCCAGCAGTGCGATTGCCGCCTGCACCACTGGTGGTCAGACGACTGCATGGTACATGGGCTTCACGTTGACGCCGGGCGTTTCCGCCAATGTCGTCAATAACAACATCCCGATCGATCCCATCCTGGAAGGGGCGATCGAGGTGACGAAGCGCACGCCGATGAAGAATGTCAGCCGTGGTGGTCTGGTGCCCTACACCATTACCGCCCGCAACACGCTGGCTGGTAGCATTACCGGCATTGCGATTACGGACCGTGTTCCTGCCGGTTTCCGTTACCGCGAAGGCAGCGCGACGGTTGATGGCGTAGCGAGCGAACCAGTGCAGGCAGGTCGTCTGCTGAGCTGGCCCGGACACAGTTTTGCCGCTGGTCAGGAAAAGACGGTGCAGATCATCCTGACCGTTGGTGCTGGCGTGGGTGAGGGCGAGCATGTGAACCATGCTTATGCCGTCAATGAGGTGGTGGATACGGTGGTTTCCAACGTGGCCGATGCCACGGTACGGATTATCCCCGACCCTGACTTTGATTGCTCCGATGTGATCGGCAAGCTGTTTGACGATCGCAACATGAACGGCGTGCAGGATGAAGGCGAACCCGGCCTGCCCGGTGTCCGTCTGGCGACGGCACGCGGCCTGCTCATCACCACGGATGCCAAGGGGCGCTATCACGTCACTTGCCCGATGATCCCACATGAAGAGCGTGGTTCCAACTTCATCCTGAAGGTGGATGAACGGACCCTACCGACCGGATACCGGATGATCTCCGTCAACCCGGATACGGTGCGCCTGACGCGGGGCAAGATGGTGACGATGAACTTCGGCGCCACGCTGGGCCGGGTGGTTCGCCTTGATGTGACCGCGGCGATGTTTGACGGCGATAAGGTGGGCGATGCCTTCCTTGGCAAGGTTGACGCGCTGGTCGTGACACTGGCGCAGCAGCCCTCCGTCCTGCGTATCGCTTATGGGGCGCAGGGTGAGGATCAGGCGCTGATCCGTAACCGCATCGCATCGTTGCGTACCGCCATTAAGGACCGCTGGAACGGGGTGAAGGATCGCTACCGCCTCATCATCGAGGAGGAAACGACCCTGCCCGCCATCCAGAAGGGAGACGCTCAATGAGCATTATAACTTTCCGCTCGCTGGCGGCGCTCATCGTCAGCACATCCCCCTTCGCGCTTAATGCTGCGCTGGCTGCTACATCTGTTCCATCCGGGGCAGAGCAGCAAGAAGGTACGCAGCAGGCGGACTATTGCAGTCATCAGCCCAATGCACATAATGAAGGCGGGCAGGGCGAAGGGACCCATGACGCGGCATTGCGTCGCTGCGGCCCCTATAGTGACGACAGCTCGGTGGGCCGGCGCGGCATTGCCCGCAATCTGGAACGTGGGGGAAGCACTTCGCCTGCTACCGATAGCAGCGCGGACAATGGCTTTCGCGTAAGCATTGATGGTGCGGGGGATAATAGCCCCGCTAATCATCAGCGCAGCGCCGATGTCGCACTGGCAAAGGATGATATCATCGTCCAGATCACCCGGCTTGATGCCCAGCCAATGCTGAGTGTCATTCCATCGCGCCCTGCGGTGCGGCCCGGCCAGATGCTGGGTTTTGAAACCATGACCAACTATGCGGCCTTCATTGATCGGGCTGAATTGCGCCTGTTCCGCGAAGGCGATGCGACCGAAGGCACGCCCTTCACCACTATCAAGGTGACGCCCGGCGAAAAGGCGTTGTGGACCGTGCCTGATGACGAAGGTGAGCGTGGCTATCGCGCTGTGCTGCGGGTGTATGATGCAAAGGGCCGGTTTGATGAAACCGCGCCGGTGCCGGTCATGGTGACGGTTTCTCCGCGCGATCAGATAGACGACAGCCGTAATGGCCCATCCTTTGATAATATGCGCGTCATTGGCAATATTCCGGTTGCTGGCACTGAGGTAACGGTGAGCGGGGGTGTTGAGGATGCCGCAACGGTGGTCAGCGCCTTCGGTGTGGCAGTGCCGGTCGATAAGGGGCGTCGTTTTGTGACGCAGCAGATCGTCCCCAAGGGCGTTGATGATGTGGTCATTCACATGCGCCCACCCACCGGCGGGGTGAAGGAATATCGTCGCGCCCTGAATGCGCCAAAGGATGACCATTTCCTTGTCGGTATTGCGGATATTACCGCCGGACATCGCAGCTTCGATACCAACCGCCGGGCGATGCAGGGCGATGATCTTTCCGATACCCGCACGGATTTCATTGATGGCCGTTTCGCCTTTTATTATCGCGGACGCCTGTCTGAGACATGGAAGCTCACCGCATCGGCGGATACAGGGGAACAGCGTTTCTCTGACCTGTTTGATGGCTTCCTGAAACGGGACCCGCGTTCGCTGTTGCGGCGTCTGGATGCTGACCGGCACTATCCGGTCTATGGTGATGATTCGACCACGATGGAGGATGCGCCAACCTATGGCCGCTTCTATGTGCGTGCCGAAAGCGCCAATAGCGAGGCAATGTGGGGCAATTTCCACACCCAGCTCACTGGCAATGAACTTATTCGCTATCAGCGCGGCCTTTATGGGGCGCAGGTCAAATGGCGTAATGAGGACAGCACCAGCTTTGGTGAACGCCGCACCGAGGTAAATGGTTTTGCCGCCGATCCCGGCACCATCGGCAGCCGCGAGGATTTCGCCTCAACGGGTGGTTCGGTCTATTATCTGCGTAATCAGGACATTGCCGAGGGGTCTGAGCGCTTATTCGTCGAAGTGCGTGACCGTGATTCCGGCCTTGTGCTGGAACGGCGCGAGCTGATTGCCGCGCGCGATTATGAAATGAACTATATTCAGGGGCGTATCGTGCTGCGCGATGCGTTGCCGATGGTGGCAGATACCAGCCTGTTTGTTCATAATGCATCGCTGGCGGGTAATCCGGTCTGGCTGGTCAGCAGCTATGAATATGTGCCGGGCCTGACCCGCCCGGATTCCATGACATTGGGTGGCCGGGCGCAGCATTGGCTGAATGACATGATCCGTGTTGGCGTCACCGGCTATCATCAGGGGGAAGATCAGGCATCGCAGGATCTATATGGCGCTGATCTGATGCTGCGTTTTCATGCAGGCACCTATTTGCGCGGTGAGTTTGCGCGCTCTGACGGGGCGGGTAACGGGGCATCTTTCTCCTCCACCGGCGGCTATGATTTCACCCAGCTATCAACGGTAGATCGCAAATCCGATGCGTTCAACGTCGAAGGGGCGATGGACTTTGCCGAGGTGTTTGGCAAGGGCAGTGGCCGCCTCAGCAGCTATTGGCGCAGGCGCGATCAGGGCTTTTCCGGCCCCGGAGAGCTGAACTTTAACGAGGGGCTGGATCAATATGGCGGCATGGCTGATGTGGAAATCGCCAGCGGCCTGCGGATGCAGGGCAAGGCTGACATCACCGATGGTACGCTGACCCAGCGCCATGCGCTGGAGGCGGGCCTGCGCTATCAGCCGGTCAAGGGCTGGTTCGGCACGGTGGGCGTGCGGTCTGACAAACAGCAAGGGCAGGCGAGCGCCTATAGCCCGATTACGTCCGCGCCGGATATGACGGGAACCCGCACGGACCTCGCCGCCAGCATTGGCTATCGTCATGTGCCCGCCGCGCCGACGCTGGAGCAGGACAGCAATCAGGAAGACCACACATCCCGGCCATGGTCGGTTGCGGCCTTTGGGCAGACGACGCTGGATCGTTCCGGTGGGAGGCTCGCTAATGACCGCCTTGGCGTCAATGGCGAGGTGCAGTTCACCGACCGCCTTGGGGTGAAGGCGGAGGTCTCCGATGGTGATCTGGGTGTCGGGGCTGATGCTCGCGCTACCTATACCATGGGGGATCGGGGTTCGCTTTACCTCGGCTATGCGCTGGCGGCGGAAAATCCCGACAGCTTTAACACCGGGCGACTGGGGCGTATGACGCTGGGGGGGCGTCGCAGGGTGGGCACATCTACGTCGGTATTTGCCGAGGGGCGCTATGAACATGGTTCTGGCCCCACCGGTTTAACGCAGGCTTATGGTGTTGATTTCAACCCCATTCCGGGCTGGACCTTCGGGCTGCGCTATGAACGTGGTTCTCTCTCTGATGCGCTGGGCAGCAATATCAGGCGCGAAGTGATTGGCAGCACGGCTGATTATGGCGATGATCGTCTGCGCTGGTCTACCGCGATGGAGTTCCGCCGCGATGGCAGCGCAACATTGGGCACCCGCGAAACATGGGCGACGCGTAATCAGGTGACGTTCAAGGCGAGCGATGCGCTGCGCCTGTTCGGCAAGGCGAATCTGTCCATATCTGATGGCGGCAACCCGACAACGTCGCTGGATGCGGATTATTATGAACTTGTGGCCGCTGCGGCCTATCGCCCGACGCAGAATGACCGCCTGAATGTGCTGGCCAAATACACCTATCTCTATGATCTGCCCTCACCGGCGCAGGTTGATAGTCTTGGGTTAAACCTCGATTATGCGCAACGCAGCCATATCTGGGCGATTGACAGCACGTATCAGCTCACCCCGCGTCTGGCGGTGGGCGGTAAGGTTGCGCATCGTATCGGTTCGTTGCGGGCATCGCGGGATGGCAGTGCGCCATGGTTTGACAGCAAGGCGACCTTCTGGGCCGCGCGTGCCGATTACCGGGTGATTGCCCGGTGGGATATGTTGCTGGAAGTGCGGCAATTATCGGTGAGTGAGGCGCAGGATAGTCGACTTGGTGCGCTGGCGGGCATTTACCGCCACATGGGCAACCATCTGAAGCTGGGTGTTGGCTATAACTTCACCGATTACTCCGATGATCTGTCGGATCTCAGCTATGATGACCGTGGGTTCTTCCTGAACCTTATCGGTAAGTTCTGATAGGAAATGGTGCCGGGGGATGGGTAATCCTCCGGCGTTTTTTCATGCTGTCAGCTTTCATGCTGGTGGGAAGGTCATCACCAACAGCCATAACAGAATGGCGCTAACCCATAATATGAGTGCATAAGCCGCCCGTTGCGCCCATACGCCGATGCGGTTCCGCGCCAGCCATAAGCTGGCCCACCCGGCCAAAGGAAAGGCCAGCCCCCATGATATGCCGGTGAAGAGGAAGGCGGGCCATACCCAGTCACCGCGAAAATCATCGGGATTGCCATAAAGCGGCCCCAAAATCGGCCATCCCGCATAGAATAGCGCGATGCCCAGTGCGCCCATGCTCAGCAGCCCCAAAAATGCTACCCCTGCCCCCGCAAAGACAGAGCATTTTATCGGGGAGAGCCATTTGGTTATTCGCATCACAATACGCAGTATTGCTCCAATAATCGTGATGAGAAGCGTGAACATGTGGCGGATAATATGTTGCATCTGTTCAGGCATAAATGGTCTGCCAGATAAGGGAAGGGCACCTTCTTTCTTATTTCCTCAGCTTTCCCTCTTCCTCTCGCGGTCTTTCCTCGCCTAAAAGGCGCTATGACCCAAACCGCCCATGACATTGTTCCCGACAGCGAAGCACGCGGCCTGATGGCGCGCCTGCCCACCGGGGCGCGTAATCTGGCGCTGATTGCGCGCTTTGATCGTCCTATAGGCTGGTGGTTGCTATTCTGGCCCGGCGCGTGGGCAGTGGCGCTTTCTGGCAATGGCCTTGCCAATTGGGCGATGATCCTCTGGCTGCTGCTGGGTAGCATCGCCATGCGCGGTGCGGGCTGCGTGTGGAATGACATGGTGGACCGCGATCTGGACCGGAAGGTCGCCCGCACCGCGTCTCGTCCGCTGGCCAGTGGTGCGGTGTCAATGAAACAGGCGGGGCTGTGGCTGGCTTTCCTCTGCCTCATCGGCCTTGTTGTTTTGCTGCAACTGCGGTGGGAGGCGCAGATGACGGCACTTTCCAGCCTCGCGCTGGTTGCGGCCTATCCCTTTATGAAACGCATTACATGGTGGCCGCAGGCATGGCTGGGCATGGTGTTTAGCTGGGCGGCGCTGGTTGGCTGGGTGCAAATGACCGGCGGGCTGAACCTTGCCGGCGCGCTGCTCTATGGGGGCAGCATTTGCTGGGTCATCGGCTATGATAGTATCTATGCGCTACAGGACCGTGAGGATGATGCGCTGGTCGGTATAAAATCCAGCGCACGGGCCATGGGCGCGCATGTGCGGGCCGGGGTTGGCGGTTTCTATGGCGCTGCCCTATTGCTGTGGGCCGGGGCGATCTGGCTGGCGCGGCCAGAGCCTTTAGCCCTGCTCGCTTTGCTGCCGATTGCGGGGCATCTGGCGTGGCAGGTGGTGACGCTGAAGGAAGGGGATGGGCTGGACCCTCTCATTAAATTCCGTTCTAATCGCTTTGCCGGTGCGCTGATGTTCGCGGCTTGTGTGGTTGTAGGGGCATCCTGAATAGTGATTTTTTAATAGTCATTCGCAATTGCTGGCCTATAAAAGACATGGGCCATTCAACATTATCTGTCAGGAGCCGCAATGGGCTGGTTTACTTTTCTGCTGATCGTTATCGCGGTCTGGCTGTTCTTTTCTTATAACAAGCTGCGCGGCCTCGCGGAAAATGTGAAACGCTGGCAGGCCAATATCGCGGCGACGGTCAAGAAACGCTATGACATTGCCCAGCGCCTTTCCGACATTGCCGCCAGCTATGGCGACCATGAAAAGCTCACCCATTTCACCGTGATTGAGGGGGAAACAACCGTGGCGCAGGCGGCCCATGCGGCGGCGGATGCGTCCCGCGTGATTGGTAATGTGCAGATGATGGCGAACCGCTTTCCTGATCTCAAGGCCAATGCGACCTATCAACAACTGATGGTTCAGCTCGATGAGATTGAAAACACCATCCTAACGCGGCGTGAGGCCTATAATGAGGCCGCACAGACCTATAACAGCACGCGGGGCAGCCTGCCGCATCTCTTTTACGCCGAAAAGCTGGGCTTTGCTGAGGCGCCTTATTTCTCGGTCGATGATGCAGGAGCTGAGCAAACGCTGACCTTTACCACGGATGATGGCAAGATGCTGCGGGATACCATGGGCCGCATGGCGAATAAGGCCGCCGCTGGGGCACAGCAAGCGGCGGAGAAAATCAAGAGCGTTGCGCAGGAGCATCAGCACAAGCGGGATGTGGGCGGCGCTCCGGCTGATGTTGCCTCGCCGATCACATCGGTAGAAGTTTCTGCGACAGATGCAGCGGCGGTTGAAGCGCCGGAGAATAAGCAAGGTTAATCCAACCACGCGGCGGGAAGAGGAAAGCCTCTATTCCGCCGCCAGTAATTGCTCTGCGCCGCCCAGATCGACCGAGACAAGGCGGCTTACCCCGCGTTCCACCATGGTGACACCGAATAAACGGTGCATCCTGCTCATCGTCACGGCATTATGGGTGACGATGAGGTAACGGGTCTTGGTATCCCGCACCATCTGGTCCAGCAAATCGCACAAACGCTCGACATTGGCGTCATCCAGTGGGGCATCGACCTCATCTAGTACGCAAATCGGCGCAGGATTGGTGAGGAATAGCCCGAAAATCAGCGCCACGGCGGTCAGCGCCTGCTCTCCGCCTGATAGCAAGGTGAGCGTCGCCAGCTTCTTACCCGGCGGCTGGGCGAGGATTTCAAGGCCAGCCTCCAGCGGATCATCGCTATCCACCAGTTCCAGACGAGCCTGCCCGCCGTTGAAAAGGGCCGTAAACAGGCGCTGGAAATGGCCATTCACGGCCTCGAAAGCAGCGAGCAGGCGGGTGCGGCCTTCGCGGTTCAGATTGCCGATAGAGCCGCGCAATTGATGAATGGCTTGCGTGATTTCGGCGCTCTCAGCGCGGCTACTTTCCTGCAGCCCCTCTATTTCCTTCAGTTCCTGCGCTGCGATCAGGTTTACGGGGCCGAGCCGTTCGCGGTTGATCGTTAGATTCTCCAGCTCCGCCTGTTCGTCATCTGCGCTGCGCACGCCCATGCTGTCAAAACCCAGACGTTCGGGGAGGACCGGGGGCGGGCATTCAAACCGTTCCCCGCACAGCCGGTTGGTCTCCGTGCGGTGGGCGGTGGCGGCCTCTGCGCGCGCGCTGGCCCCGGCGCGGGCCTCACGGGCGAGGGAGAGTGCCTCGCCACTTTGTGCATAGGTGCTTTCCGCCTGCCGCAGGGCGGTTTGTGCGGTGCTTTCTTCTGCCTTTGCGGCCTTTGCCTGTTCCTGCAGCTCGGCGCTTTCCTGCGCCAGTGCGCTGGCCTGCTCCGCCAATGCATCGGGTTGACCAGACAGGGCTGCGCGTTCTTCCTCCAGCGCCTGCGTGCGCGCATTCATTTCGGCAAGGCGCTTTCCGGCCTCTCCGGACCGGCTTTTCCAGCGCTTAATTTCCTCATCGGCGTCAGAGAGGCGGCGCTGGTCACCTTCTATGGCGCGCCGGGCAAGGGCGGCATCCGCCTGTATCTGGCTGAACCGGGCATAAGCGGCTTCGTTCTGCTGGGACAGGGCCGCGACTTTCTCCCGCGTTGCGGTGCCGTCGGGCATAGCGGAGAGGGCGGCCTGCGCCTTTTCATAGTCTTCGCTGGCGGAGGAGAGATCGTCGCGCGCTTCCTCCGTGCGGCCCATCAGGTCTGCGCGGCGGGCAGACAGGCGCTCTATCTGGGCGATGGCATCGTCGCGCTGGCGCGTGGCGGCGGCAATGTCACGCTCTGCCGTGGTTATGTCATTGCGGGCGGTGGTGATGGCTTGCGCCATCATTTGCACTGCAGCCTGAGCGGCGGATAATGCAGCTTGCGCTTCCTCTACCGCCTTGCAGGCGTCAGGAAGTTGCGCATCCAGTGCCTCCAGCCGATTGGCGCGGATGAGGCGCTGGGCGGTGGCGGCCCCGGCGGCCTCTTCCCCCCCACGCGACACCAGCCCATCCCAACGCCGTAAAGCGCCGTCCTGCGTTACCAATATTTGCCCGGTGGCAAGAGGCTGGCCGTCATCCTGCTGCGCCACGGCAATTTGCGCAAGGCGACGGATGAGCGCGTCCGGTGCGGTGACATAGTTGGCCAGCGCGGCGGTGCCCGTGGGTAGGGGCGGATCACCCGCCAATATCTGCGCCCCCGCCCAATGCTGAGCGGCATCAGGGGAGAGGGGGATTTCCAGCTCATCCCCTAAAGCCGCCGCCAGCGCATGTTCATAACCCGGCGCGGCGCGGATATGGTCGATCAGCCGGTCTTTGCCCTGCGGGTTATTGCCCGTAGCGCCGCTCCCCGCTCCCAGTGCTCGCCGCAGCGCCTGTGCTTCACTTTCCAGCGCAGCGAGGGTTGCTCTGCTGGCGGAGAGGGTGGATTCTGCCTCGCTGCGGGTCTGCGTTGCGGCATCTCGCTCAGCTTCGGCGGAAATCAGGGTGGCCTCTGCCGCTGTGCGTTTCTCCCCGGCGGTAGTCAGGGCCGTCTGTGCCCCATCACGCCGCTCCTCCAATGGGGCCTGGGCGGGTAAAGAGGCGAGTTCGGTTTCCAATCGCTGCGCATCGCGCTGCGCCCGGTCAAAACGTGCCTGTGCTTGTGTCAGAGCGCCTTGGGCGACCTTTAACTCGGCTTGTTCGCTGGCTTGCTGGGCAAGGGCCTTCGCCTGCTCCAGTTCGATACGGCGGGCTTCCTCCTGCGCCTGTGCGCTGCGGGCGGTGATTTCAGGGAGGCGAGCCTCTGCTTCGGCAATTTGCGTTTTGAGCGCCGCCATTTCCTGCCCCAGACGGCGGGTGGCCTCCGCAGCATCATGGGCGAGGGCGTCCTCACGCTCTCTGTCTTCGCTAACGCGGCGGGCCTGCGCCTCAACATCGGCGAGGCGGCGGGTAATTTCGTCCTGCCGGGTCTGCAATGCGGCCAGCCTGTGTCCGGCCTCTTGCGCCGCATCATGGGTGGTTTGTGCAGTGGAACGGGCCTGCGCGAGTGCTTGTGTCGCACTCTCGGCATGGACGGCTGCGGCTTGTTGCGCCTCCATCGCCGCCAGAACGGCATCCTCGCGCGTTTTTGCTTCTGCCTGAGCGGTAGCGGCGGCCCTGTCTGCCTCTTTCCACCGGGCAAATAATGTTCGCCCTTCGGCAATGCGGATCAGTTCCGACAGGCTGGTATAGCGTTCCGCCGCCTTGGCCTGCCGCCGCAGGCTATTGGCGCGGCTATCCATGTCGGACAATATCTCATCCAGCCGGGCGAGATTGGCCTCTGCTGCGCGGAGCTTCTGCTCGGCATCTTTGCGCCGCACATGCAGGCCCGATATGCCCGCCGCTTCCTCCAGCATGGCGCGCCGTTCCTGCGGGCGGGCCGCGATGACGGCGGCGATCTTGCCCTGACTAACCAAAGCCGGACTATGGGCGCCGGTCGCGGCATCGGCGAACAGCAGGGCAACGTCCTTTGCACGGACATCCTTGCCATTGGCGCGATAGGCGCTGCCTGCGCCGCGTTCTATGCGGCGGGTGATTTCCAGTTCGCCGTCTGCCCCTGCGGTGATGGCGGGGGTGACCTCGCCAGCGGTAACGCCAGCGAGCAACTGAACCTCGGCAAAGTCACGCCGGGGGCGGGTGGTGGTTCCGGCGAAGATTACATCTTCCATGCCGCCGCCGCGCATCGACCGGGCGCTGGATTCGCCCATGACCCAGCGTATAGCCTCCAGCAGGTTGGATTTGCCGCAACCATTTGGCCCGACAATGCCGGTAAGGCCGGTTTCAATCCTCAGCTCGGTTGCATCAACAAAGCTTTTGAACCCGGATAATTTCAGGCGGCGAATATCCATTATGTCTGGGTCAGCTTTCTGTGGCTTGTTCCATCCGCCCAGATGGACAAACTATCGCCCCCGCCCTGTGGCGGGCGAAGGCGGATATTATGAAGATGGCGGTTATAGGGGCTTCAGAGGCCCATTGCCGTCAGCTTTTCCTTCAGCGCGTCCCATGTCGCTGCATTTTCAACGACCTTGTCATTGATGAGAATGGTGGGCGTGCCGGTGATATTATATTTGGTGGTTGATTGCTGCACATGGCTGGCGAGGGTGTCGGCGGCCTTGGTATCAGCAAGACATTGCTTGGCCTTTTCATCGGTCAGGCCGCGTTGTTTCACAAAATCAAGAAGGCCGGTAATGCCCGCAGCCGCCACAAAACGCTGTGCCGGGGGTTGCGCCATGGCCTGTGCATAGGCCTGATCGCCCGCCGCCTTCACTGCTTCAAAAAGCTGCCCCTGATAGCCGAACAATTCATGGGAAAGCGCGAAGTAGGTATCTGGCCCGTTGCACCCAGCCAGTAACGCAGCGGTCATATCCAGCGGATCACGCACGAAGGGACGGAATTCAAAGCTCAGCTTGCCGGTTTCGACCTTTTCCTTGATGCCATCAGCCGATGTGGCCGCGAAATCTGCGCAGTGCGAACAGGTGTATGACCCAAATTCCACCACCTTCACCGGTGCATTTTCATTGCCCATGCGATAGCCGCCATCCGCCGTCTGGGTGACGACATCGCTCCACGCCTTACCAGCGGGCGCGGGGACATTTTCACCTACATTGACCTTCGGCACGTCAGACGATGCGCCATCCTTATTTCCGCCGCACCCCGCAAGTGCGAGGGACAGGCCGGTGAGGGCGGTAAGGGCCAGAGACTTTTTCACGAGAGGGGATGCTCCGTCAGATCAGGATGAAAGGGCAGAAACTATAATTCACTTTGCCGGGGCAGGCAATAAGGGGCGGAGGCTGGCCCAGTCATGCGCGTCAGTGAGCTTGCCATTGATAAGGAAGCTGGGTGTGCCGGTGACGCCTTCGCCCTTTGACGCCTGCGTCATTGCCAGCAATTGCTCCATTGCCTTGCTGTCAGCGATGCAGGCTTTGCTCTGCGCGGGCGTGGTGCCGAGTTTCTGCATCAGGGCGATGAGGCCGGTTTTCTCGGCAATGTCCGCCATGGCCTGCGCCGGTGTCGCGTTTGCGGGAAGGCTGGGGGTGTAGGCGCTGGCTTTTTCTATCCATGCCTCATGATTAGCGAACAAAGCTTCATGCTGACGATTGAAGCGAGCCGGTCCGCCGCAGCGAGCGAGCAATGCGGCGGTAAGATCAAAACGATCCCGCACCAGATTACGAATTTCGATGGAAGTCGTGCCTTTGTTAACCCATTGGGCCTTGAGCGGAACCGTCCCTTCCTTAACAAAATGGGCGCAATGCGGGCAGGTATAGCTCACATATTCCACCAGCTTCGTTTTTGCATTTCGGTTGCCGACAAGGAATGAACCCTGCGGGGTTAGGGTGACGGTGTTGGTCCATGCCTGACGCACTTCCTGCTGCGCAGCGGCAGGGGTGGGTATCAGGGCGAGGGAGGCCAATGGTGCGGACAGCATCAGGATGAAGGAAGCAAGTTTCACGGGCACGACTCTGTGTTTGTCGGGAAAGATTAGCTGATCTTGCCTATGGGGCGGGTATTGGCAAGCCCTTGTGCCATGGCTTCCAGCACGGTGCGCAATTCCGGGTCGGCGATAGCGCGCAGTGATGCGTTCATATCATCGGGGACAGGTTGCGGGGGCACAGGCAAAGAACGGGGGATTGTGTCGGAGGATCTGCGGGTGATCTCGCCGGGGCGAATGGCGACTTTCACCACCGCCTCATAGCCGAAAAAGCGGTTCACCCGCTCGATGATTTCGGGGATGACGTGTTGAATAATTGGTGCATGGCCGCCCATGACGATGAGGGATAGCGTGCCTTTTTCCTTTTTTCCGGCGGGAAAGCGGATGGATTCCGGCAGGCTGAGCGCGGCATAGCGATCCCCCGCTATTTCCGCCCAGCGGGTGACGATGCTGGATTGCACAAAACCAAAACGGCGAAAGGCCGCGCCGCCGATTCGCGGCATTAAATCAGCGATGGAGCGAGGGCCGCCAATACGCTCTGCCTCTTGTGGGCGGGCCTTTTTGGGCGTGCGGCCAGCGCGCGGCGTCGTATTTTTTGCGCCAGTTTCAATATTGGTCGGTTTCGTCATCGGCTGCTCCATGCCATAGCCGCCCTATGCCCGCCAAGATACCATCTGAAACAACCCCGATATCGCAGCAGGATTTCCTGCCTGATGGCCCATCCGTGGCGGAGGCATTGCTGGCGCATTATGACCGGCACGCCCGCATTTTGCCATGGCGTATTGCGCCGGGCAGCGACGAGCAGCCCAACCCCTATCATATCTGGCTGTCTGAGGTGATGCTGCAACAGACGACGGTTGCAGCGGTTGCCCCCTATTTCACTAAATTCACGGTCCGCTGGCCAACGGTGGAGGAATTGGCCCATGCCGATGACGCGGATGTAATGGCGGCATGGGCAGGCCTTGGCTATTATGCGCGGGCGCGAAACCTTATCGCTTGCGCGCGCGCGGTGGCGGATGGCTATGGCGGGCAATTCCCGGATAATGAGGAAGGCTTGCTGGCCCTGCCGGGCGTGGGGGCCTATACGGCGGCGGCGATTGCGGCCATTGCTTTTGGGCGGCGGGCCGTGGTGGTGGACGCGAATGTGGAACGGGTGGTGTCGCGTCTGTTCGCTATTGATGCGCCCTTGCCGGGATCACGTCCTTCCATTCGCGCCGCGACAGATGCGATTACGCCAGATGAGCGCGCCGGGGATTTCGCGCAGGCGATGATGGATATGGGGGCAGGCATTTGCACTGTGAAGGCCCCGCAATGCCTGCTCTGTCCGCTGCGGGGGGAGTGCGCCGGCCATAAGCTGGGGCAAGCCGAGGCCTATCCGGTCAAGCCACCTAAAAAGGAAAAGCCGCAGCGTGAAGGGACCATCTGGTGGCTGGAGCGCGATGACGGCACTGTCTGGCTGGAGAGGCGCGGCGAAAAGCGAATGCTGGGCGGGATGCTGGGCTTTCCCGGCACGGCGTGGGATGCGCGAGCCAGTGCGCAGAGTGGCGTACAAGGTGGCGTACAAGGTGGAGAACCGCCCGCCATCGGTGCATGGACGGCGCAGAACCGGACGGTCGAGCATGTTTTTACGCATTTTCGCCTGATTTTGCGGGTGGAACGGTTGGTTGTGTCGCGGGAACAGGTCGCGCCAGCGGCGGATGGGCAGTGGTGGCCGATCAGCCGCCTCAGCGACGCTGGCTTGCCCACCCTGTTTGCCAAGGTTGCGCAGATGATGACCGGGCGGGCTTGAAGGGGCGTGTCATTGCCCCTCGCTGCCCCTTGCATCGGGGGCCGGAACTATGGGAAATGGCGGCATGACTCAGCGCCTTTCTCCCCCGCTTTCCGCCCGCACCCCCCATATGGCCAGCCTGGCTACCCCGTCGATTGATAGATGGGATCAGGCACGGACGGACCCGGATGCCCTTAACGCAGCCTTTGCGGATAGCCGCGCAAAAAGGCTGGTGCTGAGCGGGCTGGACCCGATTGTCGATGATGGACGCTTGCGGCGGGAGGCAATCCCGGCGGGTGCCGCCCTTGGTGACCATCTGCTGATGGGGCGGGAGGAGGATGGCGCACCGCTTTTTGTCGAGCTACACCGTGATGTCCCCCATGCGGGCGCACGCTCCCCCGCCGTGTGGGATGCCGCGACGCTGCTGGAGGCGTCTGAACTCAGCCTTTATGGAGGGGCGCGCAGCCTGATTGACTGGCATGCCCGACATGGTTTTTGCTCCTCTTGCGGCGGGATGACCAGCGCGGCGAAAGGCGGCTGGTCCCGTCATTGCGATGGTTGCGGCGCGGACCATTTCTCCCGCGTTGATCCGGTTGTTATTATGCTGGCGGAGCATCATGGGCCAGACCACCAAAACCGCGTCCTTGTGGCGCGTCAGCCGGGTTTTCCTGAGGGGCGCTATTCGGCGCTTGCGGGTTTTGTCGAACCCGGTGAGGCGCTGGAAGGGGCCGTCGCCCGTGAACTGTTCGAGGAAGCAGGCATATATGTCCACAGCATTGATTATCTGATGAGCCAGCCATGGCCTTTCCCCTCGTCCCTGATGATCGCCTGCACCGCGCAGACGGAAGATGACCATCTGACGATCGACACGACCGAGCTGGAGGATGCGTTTTGGGTGGACGCGGATGGGGTTCGGGCCGCGTTAGATGGCGCAGACAATGCGCCCTTTATAGCGCCCCCGGCTATGGCCGTTGCGCGGAATCTGCTCATCCACTGGCTGAGTAGGCAACCGGGCCAATAAGCGCATTGGGCGTCTGGTTGCGTCGGGCGCGGACCGGGTCTATGGCGGGCGCTTAACGATTTGACAAACAGACTCAGATAGACAAACCCAACCGAGGACGGTTTTTTACATGCTTTCATTATCTCAGGCCCAAGATCGCGCAGAGACGCTGGTGGCGCAGGCGCGGCGGGCCGGGGCAGATGCTGCCGATGCACTTTATGCGTGCAATGCTTCTACTGGCGTTTCGGTGCGATTGGGTGAGATGGAGGATCTGGAGCAATCAGAAGGCGAAGAAATCGGCCTGCGTATCTTTGTGGGGCAGCGCACGGCCACGGTTTCTGCATCTGACATGGAAAAGGAATCCTTATCCTTGCTGGTTGATCGCTGCCTTGCGATGGCAAAGGAAGCGCCGGAGGACCCCTATGCCACCCTAGCGCCAGAGGCGTTGCTGATGCGTGGTAAGCTGCCGATGCTTGATCTGGTCGATGAAGATGGGGTTGACCCGGCGGAACTCAAAGAACGCGCCCTCATTGTTGAGGATGCGGCCCGTTCTGTCCCCGGTGTTACGAATAGCGAGGGCGGCGGGGCCAGCACCGGGCGCAGCCAGATTGCGCTTGCCACTAGCCATGGTTTTGCGGGCAGTTACGGGGCCACTATTCACAGCACATGGGCGAGCGTGCTGGCAGGCAAAGAAGGGGCGATGCAGCGCGATTATGCCAGCCATAGCGTGCGCCATTTGCGTGACCTTGAGGATGCTGAGCATATTGGCAGGCGCGCGGGGCATCGCGCGGTGGCGCGGCTTCACCCGGATAAGGTGCCGAGCGGCGTTATGCCGATTATCTTTGATCCCCGCGTGGGCGGCAGCCTGATTGGTCATCTCATCGGGGCAATTGCCGGGCCTGCTATTACCCGTCGTTCCAGCTTTTTGCTGGATGATCTGGGCGCGCAATTATTTGATAGCGGCGTCACTATCATTGATGATCCGCTACGCAAATGCGGGCTGCGCTCCCGCCCATTTGATGGTGAAGGGCTGCCGACGCGCCAGACGGCGCTCATCGATAAAGGGGTGCTGCCGGGCTGGTTGATGGATGCTGGCTCTGCGCTGCAACTGGGGATGCAGCCCACTGGCCATGCGAGCCGTGGCACCAGCGGATCGCCGGGTGTTGCCGTTACCAATGTGCATATGGAGCCGGGCAGCGTCTCCTCCGCTGAACTCATCAAAGGGATAGAGCGCGGCATCTATGTGACGGAACTGATCGGCATGGGCGTTAACGCCGTAACGGGCGACTACAGCCGGGGCGCATCGGGCTTCCTCATCGAAAATGGCGCGGTTTCCCATGCGGTGTCGGAAATCACCATCGCAGGCACTTTGCGGGAAATGTTTGCGGGGATGATCCCAGCCAATGATCTCGCCTTTCGCTATGCCATCAACGTACCGACGATACGGATAGACGGGATGACGGTGGCGGGTGGCTGAACCGGAAACCGATATTCGCGGGCTTGTTGAAATTGTTACCCGTGCGGCGGACCATGCGCTGACCTTATGGGGCGGTGGTTCTCCTAAACTCCGCCAATGGGAGAAAGAACCCGGCCAGCCCGTATGTGAGGCGGATATTGCCGTTGATACTATGCTGCAGCGGGATTTGATGGCGCTCGCGCCGGACGCGGGCTGGTTATCCGAAGAAACCGCCGATGACGGCAAAAGGCTGGAGGCGCAGCGCCTCTGGGTGGTAGACCCGATTGACGGGACGAAGGATTATATTGCGGGTAAGCCCGGCTGGGCAGTGTCTGTCGCGCTGGTTGAACAGGGTAAGGTGGTCGCGGGGATATTGGCGGCCCCCGCGCGTAACGAGCTATGGATTGCGCAGGCAGGGCGCGGGGCGCAGCGTAACGGGCAGCCCTTGCGCACCGGAGCGCGGCAAACCCTCGCCGGAGCGCGGGTGCCAACGGAAAAGCTGCCGCGTGAGGATGCTGATATGGTGATGGTCCCCCGGCCCAACAGCATTGCACTGCGCATGGCGCTGGTCGCTGCCGATGAGGCGGATATCGTTGCCACGGCCCGATGGGGGAATGAATGGGATATTGCCGCCGCAGCCCTGATTGCGCGGGAATCTGGGGCTTGCGTCACGGATGCTCTGGGCAAAGCTTTGCTGTTCAATCAGCCGCAGGCATCGGCCTTTGGCATATTATGCTGCGCGCCTGGCATTTTTGACGAGGCCCTGAACCGTCTTTCTACGCGTACCAAGCGGATATTGGCGCGGTCTCCTTCCCCAAAAGGGGTATGAGAGCAAAGCAAAACAGCCCAGCCCACAGGGGGGGGCGTTTGCAGGTGAACAGGAGAGGGCGGTATAGCGTGTCAGCGCGCTTATGCGTCTGAGCCTGCGCTGGTTCAGGCCGCGCGACGTATCTGATTTCGTCCGCCATGTTTTGCGCTGTAGAGGGCTTTGTCGGCTATATAGAGGCTGTCCGTAATGGCCTCATTCCGCTGGGCCTTACTGATGCCGATACTGATGGTCATGTGAATAGAGACGTCATCTGTAACCGGAACCGGGGTGACCTCAACCTGATGGCGCAGGCGCTCGGCAATGAGCATGGCCTTTGCTTCGTCCACCTCAGGCAGGTAAACACCAAATTCTTCCCCGCCAATCCGGCCTATATAATCATGCGGCCGGACGGTCATTTTCATGATAGCGGCAATGGATTGGAGGGCCTTGTCACCAGCTCTGTGGCCAAAACGGTCATTAATCGATTTGAAGCGGTCCACGTCAATGATGAGGAGCCAGCCTGATGTCCCCAAGGGAAGCGCTTCTATGTGGCGGAAAAATCCACCCCGATTCAATAATGTCGTCAGGCTATCGGAATCGGCAACCACTTTTAGAAGGTCGTGGGATCGCATCAGTTCCTGATTGAGTTCGCACAGCTCTTCACTTTGTTTCGCGAGTTTCCATGAAACTAGCGAAGACAGGATGATTGGAAAAACTACGCTCACGCCCCAATAAAATGGAGGAATTTTTAGTCCGGGGAAGGATGAGAGAAATAATAGAGTCACGACAGTCGTCACTGTGCAAAAAGTGACAGATAATAATATTCTTTTGCCGACAAAGGGTGACATATCGGAGAACGTAAACGGATTGCGTTTACAGTTCGTAAATCGTGACGAGAATGAAAGGCATCTGTAATATAGCGCAGTTTCCGATCAATCTGGATCGGGAAAACTGCTCTCAGTTTTGGTTTACCGCGTTTTCCGAGCCATCAGGTGATGTCACCTGATTAGAAAACGCTCTAATAACGCTTTTTCCCGATAATGCCGATAGATCAATCCTATGGCCTACCGATAAAGCGCAAAAAAAGGCGTCCTTTCATTAGAAGAACGCCCTTTTTTCAATAAGATAAAATAGTATCCGGCCTATACGCGCATCGGCATGAGGACATAGAGCGCAGAAGACGCATCATTTTCACGGATCAACGTTGGCGCGGCCTGATCGGCGAGGTGCAGATCAACCGTATCCCCTTCAACCTGTGCCAATATATCGAGCAGATAGCGGGCGTTGAAGCCAATTTCAAAGCCGTCACCATCATAATTGCCCGGCACTTCTTCGGCCGCTGTACCATTTTCGGGGCTGGTGACGGAAAGGGTGATCTTATCCTTATCCAGCGCCATTTTGACCGCGCGGGTCTTTTCCGTGGCGATAGTGGCAACGCGGTCCACGCCCTCTTCAAAGCTACGTGGGTCGATTTTCAGCAGCTTGTCATTTCCGGTCGGAATGACCCGGCTGTAATCTGGGAAAGTGCCGTCAATCAGCTTGCTGGTGAGGATAGCATTGCCAATGCTGAAACGGATTTTGCTGGCAGAGAGGGAAATATCCACGCTGCCTTCAACTTCATCCAGTAACTTACGCAGCTCACCAATGCATTTGCGCGGAATGATGATGTCCGGCATGCCTTCTGCGCCATCGGGGCGGGCCACGGTTACGCGGGCGAGGCGATGGCCATCGGTCGCGGCGGCTTTCAGAACGGGCTGCGGGTCATCCGACACATGGAAGAAAATGCCGTTCAGATAATAGCGCGTTTCCTCGGTCGAAATCGCAAAACGGGTCTTATCGATTATCTGCTTCAGCGTTTCGGCAGGCAGCTCGAAATGGGTGGGCAGTTCCCCTTCGGCGATGATGGGGAAATCATCGCGCGGCAGGGTGGAGAGGTTAAACCGTGCCCGGCCAGCATTAATCAGCATTTTGCCGTCGGCCACGGTCAGTGAAACCTGACTACCTTCGGGCAGTTTGCGTGCAATATCAAATAATGTGTGCGCGGAAATGGTGGTCGAGCCGGGGGTGTCCACATGCGCCTGCACTTGTTCAACCACCTGAAGGTCAAGGTCCGTCGCCATCAGGCGGATGGAACCTTCAGCGGATGCCTCAATCAGCACATTGGACAATATGGGGATAGTATTGCGCCGCTCCACCACCGACTGGACATGGCCCAGACTCTTGAGCAATGTTGCGCGTTCGATGGTTGCTTTCATTCCCTGTTCCGTTTCCACATAGTGTCCACTGAATATTACGCCAGAAGCCCTGAGGCTAGAAAACTCTGAAAACAGAATCCCCCAAGGGGCGCAATGCTTTTTTGGATCACCTTCATTACCGACAAACTGTTGCACCGCAAGGGCGGTCGGCTCTTAAAGCTGAACTTAGTTAATTTTATCTTCCTCTCCGCTTGCAAAACAGCCGAGAGTGGGCTTTGCAAGGGGCCGATGAAATGGATATTCGCCCCTATTGGCCTGATATTATCGCTCAGCCTCCCGGTGTCAGCCTTTGCGGCGTCGGGCGATTCGCTGGGTATTTTTGATGGATGGGGTGCGTTTCGCGCTGAAGCAGGCGGGCGCTGCACTGCGATGGCGCAACCGGGGCGCAGCAGCGCTGGCGGCGAAAAGGGCCGCGCTTATGCCGCCATCAGCAGTTGGCCTGCCCATCGCGTCGGCGCGCAATTTTATGTGCGCCTCAGCCGCGCTCAGGCTGAAAACAGCCGGATATGGCTGAGTATTGGGGAGCGCCGCTTTGCCCTGACCGCTGGCAAAGGAGAGGCGTGGGCGCAGGATAGCACAATGGACAGCGCTATTATTGCTGCGATGCGCATGACCACGACTATGAGCATAGAGGCGAAAGGGCGCGATGGCCGTGCCTTTTACGATCTTTATGTGCTGAAAGGGGCCGCGACGGCGATGGATGCCGCCCGGCTGGCCTGTCTGGGTAAATAGGGCCAATCAGAAGCGCTTAATCAGCCGCCGGACGGAACCGGGGCCGGAGCGATGGTCCTTCATTTTTTCCTGCCCCACTTCTTTTTCCAGAGTTGCGCGGATTTCTTCCAGTTCTTGCTCGGTCATATGTTCAATGCCGATGAACTGATTGCGCGCTGCATCAATGGCTCGGATTAACTCATCCAGCTTGGCCTGCATGGCGGCGGCATCCCTGTTCTGGCTGTTCTGGATAATGAAAACCATCAGAAAGGTGATGATGGTGGTCGATGTATTGACGACCAGTTGCCATGTGTCGGAAAAACCGAAAAGCGGCCCGGAAACCGCCCAGAACAATATGCTGATGAGGGCCAGAACAAAGGCCCATGGCTGGCCCACGGCAGAGGCGACGCCGGTTGAAATGCGGGTGAAGAAACGGTCCATGGCACTATGCCTCCGGCTGTCAAAAGAGTGTCATCAAAAAGGCTGGTGATTCGCGCTGTTTGACGGTATAGGCGGCGGTTATGCAACATTCTGCGCCTATGCCAATCCCCGGTCATATTGATCCGGTGCCTGTTCCGCGTGCCATTACCCCACGAGAGGATGGCCGTGTTGATCTTATGGGCCTGATGCGGGAGCAAATTCGCGCTGAACTGGCCGAAAAAGGGCTGGATGCGAGGCAGGCCAAGCTGCGGTCAAAGCAGATTTTCCACTGGCTCTATCATCGCGGCGAAACTGATTTTGAGAAGATGAGCGACCTTGCCAAGCCCATGCGCGGCTGGATGGCGGAGCGTTTCATTGTGGGCCGCCCTGATGTGGTGGAGGCGCAGGTCAGCAGTGACGGCACGCGCAAATGGTTGCTCCGTTCCGATGACGGGCAGGATTATGAAATGGTGTTCATCCCCGATGCGGACCGCGGGACCCTCTGTGTTTCGTCGCAGGTCGGTTGCACGCTGAACTGCCGTTTCTGCCATACTGGCACGATGCGTCTGGTGCGTAACCTGACACCGGGAGAAATCGTCGGACAGGTGATGCTGGCGCGTGATGCTCTGGGGGAATGGCCCAAGGGCAGCATGGCGGGTGGCGGCGAAGACGAAGCCGACGATGATGCGCAATATAGCCCCGATGGTCGGATGCTGACCAACATCGTGATGATGGGCATGGGCGAGCCGCTCTATAATTTCGATAATGTGCGGGACGCGCTGAAGGTTGTGATGGATGGGGATGGTCTGTCGCTGTCCAAGCGCCGCATCACCTTGTCCACCAGCGGCGTAGTGCCGATGATGGCGCGTGCGGGCGAGGAAATTGGCGTGAATCTTGCGGTGTCGCTCCATGCCGTCACCAAGGATGTGCGGGATGAGATTGTCCCCATTAACAAGAAATATGGCATAGAGGATTTGCTGGCGGCCTGTGCTTCTTATCCCGGCGCGAATAATGCGCGTCGTATCACCTTTGAATATGTGATGCTGAAGGATAAGAATGACAGCGATGAGGATGCGCGTGAACTGGTGCGCCTCATCCGCAAATATCAGTTGCCAGCGAAGGTGAACCTCATCCCGTTCAATCCATGGCCGGGCGCGGAATATGAATGCTCAACGCCGGAACGTATCAAGCGCTTTTCCAATATAGTGTTTGAAGGCGGTATTTCTGCGCCAGTGCGCACCCCGCGCGGGCGGGACATCGCGGCGGCTTGCGGTCAGCTAAAAACCGCGAGCGAGAAGAAAAGCAGGGCGGAACTCAACCGGCTGGCGGCAGAGAAAGAAGCTGCGCTGGGGTGATGTGCTGCTGGCGGTTGGTTAGCATGTAAGCGGCTTGATTTTGTTAGGTTGAAAAGCTGCTTGGCGCGCTATCATGGGGCATAGCCATCCACTACGACAGGGCATTTCCAAATCAATTTATGGCGACGGACTCGGTGATCGATTCGGGATTTCCTTGATAGCTGTAATATCGTTTTTTATGGGGGAATAATCATTCTGACTTCACCAAAGGAAGTGTCTGGATTGGTTGCTGCCTTAAAGTGATTTTCAGGTAGTTCTGATTTACAATTATTGCAGGGTGGCTGAAGGCGAGCTGGCAATATATCTTCGTTACTGTTCTGGGTTCCAATGATATTGCATTTGATGGGCTGTTTTACTGGCAATTTCAGGGCCGATTATTCGCCGAACGAGGTGCAGGCTCATGTCGATTCCTGCCGAAATACCTGCGGAAGTGATGATAGCGCCCTCATCCACATAAGGAACGCCTTCGATCACCTCTGTATCAGGGAACATACGGCGTAGTTCGGGAATGTCTTCCCAATGTGTTGTGGCCGTCCTTCCTTTCAGCAGTCCGATTTGCGCCAAAAGAAAAGCACCTGTGCAGACTGAGGCTGTCATTGTTGATTGCCGGGTCTGTCGACGAAGCCAGTCCAGCGTTGCGGGATTACGCATCGGTTCATCGACTATTCCGCCGGGGACTATTAAAATGTCCAGTGCCGGACAGTCGCTGTAATCATGGTCAGGGGTAACGCGCAATCCGTGTCTGGCGACAGTGCTATTACGAGTTGCCGCGACTGTGATGACCGAGAAGGGAGGCTGTTCGAACTTGCCGTAGTGAGGGGCAATACGGGATGCTACTGAAAACACCTCAAATGGCCCTGCAAAATCCAGCACTTCTACGCCAGAGAATAACAATATCCCTACCGTAGCGGGCTGATTGCGCAGCGTGGTTGTTATGTGATCGCTTGCTATCATCGCATAATGCTATAATCGCCTGCCATCATTACGCTGCCTTGCGTAACTCCAGTTCCAGCCGGTCCCAGATTTCGACGAGGGCCGAAACCAGATCGCGCATCATTTCCTCGCTATGGGCCGGGCCGGGGGTAAAACGCAGGCGTTCCTTGCCGCGCGGCACAGTCGGGAAGTTGATGGGCTGCACATAGACGCCATATTCGGCGAGCAATATGTCGCTGATCTTCTTCGCCTTGGTGGGGTCGCCCACCAGCAGCGGCACGATATGCGTCACTGAATCCATGACGGGCAGGCCTGAATCACGCATCATCTGCTTCAGCATCGTGGCGGCGGCTTGCTGGGCATCGCGCTCAGCGCTTGATTCCTTCAAATGACGCACGGAGGCTAAAACCCCGGCGACCAGCACCGGTGCCAGCGATGTGGAGAAAATGAACCCCGGCGCGTAGGAGCGGATGCAGTCGATAATCATCTGATCGGCGGCGATATAGCCCCCCATTACACCGAATGCCTTACCCAGCGTCCCTTCGATAATCGTTACGCGGTCGGCCACGTCGTCGCGTTCGGTAATGCCGCCGCCGCGCGGGCCATACATGCCCACCGCATGAACCTCATCACAATAAGTGATGGCGTTAAACTCGTCCGCCAGATCGCATATTTCAGCGATAGGGGCGATGTCGCCATCCATCGAATAGACGCTTTCAAACGCAATCAGCTTGGGCGTGTCGATGGGAACACTGGTCAGTAATTCGCGCAGATGGTCAAGATCATTGTGGCGAAAAACATGCTTTTCCGCGCCGCTATTGCGGATACCCGCAATCATGCTGGCGTGGTTCAACTCATCCGAAAATATCACGCAGCCGGGCAGCAATTTGGCGAGAGTCGAGAGAGTTGCCTCATTCGACACATAGCCAGAGGTGAAGGTCAGCGCCGATTCCTTGCCGTGCAAGTCGGCCAGCTCAGCTTCTAATTCGGTGTGATAATGGGTGTTGCCGCTGATATTGCGGGTGCCGCCAGAGCCTGCACCAACATCATGCAACGCTTCTTCCATGGCGGCGATAACCTTGGGGTGCTGGCCCATGGTCAGATAATCGTTGGAACACCATACGATTATGGGTTTGGGGCCATTATGCCCGTGGAAGCAGCGCGCATTAGGAAATGCGCCTTTGTTCCGCAAAATCTCGATGAAAACGCGATAGCGCCCTTCGCTGTGCAGGCGGTCAATCGCCTGAGAGAAGATATGCTTATAATTCACGGCCTTGCCCAGTTCCACAAACCTTTTATTGGAACGCCGTTTAGCGATATGACGCCATTTTTACCAGCGATAACGGCTCGCAACAGGCTGGACAAACTGACGCAGGCCAGCCTGCCATGGTTCATGATAGGGACGAGAGGTTTATAAACTCTCTATCTGGGTGAGGCCATAGCGGGTGAGGGCGGGCTTAAGTGCTTCAACATCCGGGTCCATCCGCGTAAAAATGGCGGTTCCGGGGGGCGGGGTGTCGGGCCACATGGCCCCGTTATTCAGATAGGCGATGCGCCGGGCAATACCGTCTCCGCCATGCAGAAATTCCACCGGGCCCAGAGAAATTTCACGAGCGGCAGCCTCCAGCTCTCCCTGTACCAGCGGGAAATGGGTGCAGGCCAGCACGATGCGGTCGATTCTCTCTCCGCCCGGCTGCTCGACAAGGCCAAGCAAGGCATGGCGCGCTACATCCGGGTCCAGCGCCTGTCCGCGCAGTTTCGCCTCCGCCAGCGCCACCAACGCCGCGCTGCCATGGCGCAGCACGGTGCAATCTGCGCCATGGGCGGCGGCCAGCCTGTCTACATAAGGCTGACGCACAGTGGCCTCTGTCCCCAGCACACCGATGACGCGGGTGCGGGAGGATAAGGCGGCGGGTTTAATGGCTGGCACCGTCCCCACCACCGGGATATCGAGCGCAGCACGCACATGGGATAGCGCAATGGTGGACGCCGTATTGCACGCAATAACGGCCATGCGCGGGCGGAATCGTTCCACCAGCCGCCCCAGCAAGGCAGGCACGCGGGCCATAATCTCTGTCTCGCTCTTGGTGCCATAGGGAAAACCTGCCCTGTCGGCTGCATAAACAACCGGCATATGGGGCAGGAGCGCCCGTGCAGGACCCAGAATGGACAGGCCGCCCACGCCGCTATCAAAAAACAAAACGGGGGCATCCATCGGTGTGGTGTCAGGGCAGGTTTGCGTCATGCCGCCTGTGTCATACCGTGCGTGCCGCAAGTCAAGCATTGCTGCTTCTCTCCTCCATCTGCCTTGTTCTATTCCGAACTGCCTTGGCATTCATAGCGCCAGCCTGTAGCAAGAGCGTGTCTAGGGCTGCATATTTGTGGCGGCCCCTGTTGATATGCAGGAGTATGTATTTTGAGTATGGCGTTGCTGCACCATTTCCTCAGCCGACTGATAAAGCATGGGACGCTGACCGTTGTGGATTTCGCCGGGGCGACCCATTGCTATGGTAAGCCATCCCCTGATTTCCCCAATGTGACGATGCGTTTGAATGATGATAAGGCCGGGCGTGACATCGTGCTGCACCCCAATCTGGGCTTTGTCGAAGGCTATATGGATGGCCGCATCAGCATTGATGATGATGATATTATGGGCCTTGTGACGCTCGCCAAGGGTAATAACCCATGGGAGAAGCGTAAAAATCTGGAACGCATGGGCGCGGCGAAGAATATCGCCAAAACCGCCATCAAGCGTGTGAAGCAGGCCAATTTCCGCGCCGCTTCCAAGCAGAATGTCGCCCACCATTATGACCTTTCCGGCGCGCTTTATGATCTGTTTCTGGATAAGGACCGGCAATATAGCTGTGCCTATTGGGCGCAACCGGGCGAGGATATTGATCTCTCTGCCGGGTTGGATCAGGCGCAGGAAGATAAAAAGGCGCATATTGCCGCGAAGCTTTATCTGAAGCCGGGTATGACGGTGCTGGATATTGGCTGCGGCTGGGGCGGCATGGCGCTCTATCTCCATCGCAAATATGGTGTGCGGGTAACCGGCATCACTTTGTCAGAGGAGCAACTCGCTGTTGCCCGCCAGCGCGCGCAGGATGAGGGCGTGGCCGATCATGTGACCTTTGAACTCATCGATTATCGCGACCTTCAGGGCCAGTTTGACCGCATTGTCTCTGTTGGCATGTTTGAACATGTCGGCGTTCCTTATTACCGCGAATTTTTCCGCCAGTGCCATAATCTGCTGAAGCCTGATGGCGTGATGCTGCTCCATACCATTGGGCGCATGGGTTCGCCGGGTATGACAGATGCGTTCACTCGTAAATATATCTTCCCTGGCGGTTATATTCCGGCGCTCAGTGAAATATTGCAGGGCAGCGAACCTAATCGCCTGATGGTGACGGATGTTGAGGCGCTGCGCCTCCATTATGGCATGACCACAAGGGCATGGTATAATCGCGTTCGTGAAAAGCGGGCGGAGATTGAGGTGCTTTATGATGCGCGCTTCTTCCGTATGTGGAGCCTCTATTTGGCGGGCGCGACGGCGGCGTTTGAAAATGGCGGTATGCTGATTTATCAGCTCCAATATACGCGGGATCGCCACGCACTGCCGATCACGCGCGATTATATGCTGGAAGAAGAAGCCCGTCTGCGCGGCGAGTAATCAGCATTGAAATGGAAAACACCGGCCTGTTCGGGTGAACGAGGCCGGTGCTTCCCCTGCATAAAGCGGATTATGAACCAAATTATTGTGGCTTAGGCGCGCTTTTCTGTGCGTCAGCCTTGTTTGCGCGGGCTTTCCATTGTTCGCGCATGGCTTTGTGGGAGGCTTGCTGCTCGGCCACCGTGGCGATGCCGTCTTTATTCGCGTCCACCTTATCAAAATGAGAGAGAGCGGTGGCGCTTGCCTCTGCCCATGTGATTTTACCATCCTTATTGGTGTCAGCGCGGGCAAAATCATACCCGCCTCTCATTCCATGATTTCGGTCATGGCCGCGGCCTTTGAAATGATGAGCCTTCATTCCGCGCCCTTCTTTCGCATGCTCACCCGGCTGAACCGGTTGCGCGGCGAGTGGCGGGGCGGGGCGCGTCATTGGGCGGTCGGTTCCGTTTCTATCGGGCCGCGCATGGGCGGCATCAAATTCTGCACGGCTCACTGAGCCATCGCCATTGCCATCTAGCTTTTTAAACCGTTCGTCCTGCCGCTGCGTTCGCAAGGCAGTGCGATGGGCGCTGATTTCCGCCTGAGTGATAACGCCGTCCATATCTTTGTCGATCTGTGCAAAGCGCTCCTTCAGCTTTGCCTCAACGTCAGTTCGCTTCATATCCTGCATTGGCGGACGCGGCTGAGCCGGTGGGGCAGGGGCCGCAATGGCGACGTCAGACATCGGGGCAAGGGCGGCTGCGGCAATGGCGGCGCTGCCAATCAAAAATGCTTTCATCAGTGGCTCCGTTCTTTGCGTTTCATGATGAAAAGAGGTTTAGCAGCGATCAGATGCATCCATAGTGAACAGCGCAGATAGGGTGCGTTCATAAAGGGCGGTAGAAAAAACTGTAGATTGCATTAACCATATGTGCGATTCCTGCTCGTATGAGCCACGGTGCCCTGCAATCTATGCCATCAACGGCGCGAACGGTGTCGTCGGAATCTCCTGCGCGTACATCGCGCGGTGGGGCGCAGTCTGCGACGCAGCAGACAAAGGCCGGCACAGGCAAAATACGTGGTCGCCCCCGTAGTTTCGATGTGGATCAGGCGATTGTCTGCGCTGCGGCCCTGTTCCGTAAACGGGGCTATGATCGCGTAACATTGGCGGATCTCACCAGCGCAATGGCGATTAATCCGCCCAGCTTTTATGCGGCCTTCGGTAGCAAGGCATTGTTGTTCAAGCGCGTTTCCGATGCGTATCTGAATGACTGGCTGGTGGAAATTCGTGGTGCCTTTGAGGGTGCAGGCGAATTACAGACAGCCCTGCGGCAGATTGTCGTTGCAGCGGCAGGGCGCTTCATCTGGCGCGATGATGAGGATGAGGCGGGCAAGCCTGCCGGAGCAATTTCTGGCCAGGGCGGCTGTCTGATTCTGGAGTCTGCGAATAATTGCAGTGATGCGCTGGTCGTTGCCCATATCCGCAAGGCGCGGTTGACCGTCGCGGCGGCGCTGTATCGCGGCATATCTCACGGAGCCCCCGATGATGTTGTGGCGCTGACGGACCATGTGATGATGTTGTTGGCGGGGTTGTCTGCCATGGCACGGGCCGGGGTAGGGGCAGACCGGCTGGTGCCTATGGCAGAGAGCGCTGCTATGGCTCTGCGCCCTGTCTCTGTTCCATGATGATGCGAAATGGTTGCGATTTTATAGCATCGCTGTTAGGCGCGCCTTTCCTCTAACCTCAGTTATGTGAGTCTGTGCAAATGACCGACAAGATCAACCGGGTCGTTCTCGCTTATTCCGGCGGCCTTGACACCAGCGTGATCCTGAAGTGGTTGCAACAGACATACCGATGTGAGGTGGTTACCTTCACCGCTGATCTGGGGCAGGGTGAGGAACTGGAACCCGTTCGTCGCAAGGCTGAACTGGCAGGTGTGAAGCCTGAGCATATCTTCATCGACGATCTGCGTGAAGAATTTGTGCGTGATTATGTATTCCCGATGATGCGCGCCAATGCGCATTATGAAGGCCTGTATCTGCTGGGCACCTCCATCGCACGGCCCCTGATCGCCAAGCGGCAGATTGAAATTGCCAAGATGGTGGGCGCGGATGCCGTTTCCCACGGCGCGACCGGCAAGGGTAACGATCAGGTCCGGTTTGAAATCGGCTATTATGCGTTGCAGCCCGACATCAAGGTGATCGCGCCATGGCGTGAGTGGGATTTGACGAGCCGCACGAAGCTCATCGAATTTGCCGAACAGCATCAGATTCCGATTCCCCGTGATAAGCGCGGCGAAGCGCCTTTCTCTACCGATGCCAACATGCTGCATACCTCTTCAGAGGGTAAGGTTTTGGAAGATCCGTGGGAAGAAACACCCGATTTCGTTTATTCGCGCACGGTTAACCCCGAAGATGCGCCGGATGTGCCGGAATATATTACGGTTGATTTTGAACGTGGTGATGGCGTGGCGATCAATGGCGTGGGCATGTCGCCAGCAACTTTGCTGGAAACGCTCAATGAATATGGCCGCAAACATGGCATTGGTCGGCTTGATCTGGTGGAAAACCGCTTCGTCGGCATGAAATCGCGCGGCATGTATGAAACACCGGGCGGCACCATTTATGCCATGGCGCATCGCGGTATCGAACAAATTACGCTGGATCGCGGCGCTGCCCACCTGAAGGATGAGCTGATGCCGAAATATGCAGAGCTGATCTATAATGGTTTCTGGTTCGCGCCGGAACGTGAAATGTTGCAGGCCGCCATCGATTATAGCCAGGAAAAGGTGACGGGGACCGTCCGCCTGAAACTCTATAAGGGTAGCGTCAACGTTGTAGGCCGCAAGTCGCCTTATTCGCTGTATAGTGAAAAGGTTGTGACATTTGAAGATGATGCAGGCGCTTATGACCAGCGCGACGCTGCTGGTTTCATCAAGCTCAATGCATTGCGTTTACGTTTGCTGGGCAGCCGCGATCGTTAACTTCAAATTTTTTGATTGATGAAGAAGGGGCGTCCGTTAGGGCGTCCCTTTTTTATGCTGATATGTTTGCAGGTGTGAAACATCATCTTTTCTTGACTTATGGAACAAATGCACCCAACATGAACGCGCTAACGTCGCATGCGACGGAATTTGATACCGCTACATGGCGGGTTTCTCCTTCCCTTCACGCGCTACCAGCTCTGCCCGTGCTGTTACGGGCAGAAAATCTGTTTTTGTGAAAGGAAACACTCCATGCCTATCGGTACCGTAAAATTCTTTAATGCAGACAAGGGCTATGGCTTTATCGCGCCAGAAGATGGCGGTGATGACAGCTTCGTTCATATCAGCGCAGTTGAGCGTGCTGGCCTTGCCACACTGCACAAAGATCAGCGCGTAAGCTATGAACTGGAGCAGGATCGCCGTGGCAAGATGGCCGCAGTGAATATCGAAGCTCTTTAATGCTTCTGCCTGAGGGGGCCTTGCAGCCCTCTCCGGCAACTGCAAACTTCATTCCAGATGGGCGTTTCTTCGTTCATCTGGGAAACGCCCATCTGCCGTTTGCTTCTTAAATGCCGATATATTTCGGCCTGCACCTTATTTTTTCGGCGCTTCGCCTGCTTTGGCCCCACGGCGATATTCGCCCTGACGCGCCAACATCCAGCCGGGATATTCCTGCGGCAATGCGCTGGCATCTGCCAATATCGCCAGTTCCTCCTCGTTCAGCTTTACATCACAGGCGGCAATATTGTCATTGAGCTGATCGATGCGTTTCGCGCCGACAATCACGCTTGTCACCACGCTCTGATGTAATAACCAGCCCAGCGCAATCTGCGCCACTGAAACACCACGAGCCTCCGCCATTGGCCGCATCAGGTCGATTAGGTCATAGGCTCGGTCCTTGTTCACCGGTGGGAAATCGAAATTGGCGCGGCGGCCCTCGCCATCCCCGTCTCTGCTGTATTTGCCAGAGAGAAAGCCGCCAGCCAGCGGACTCCACACCATCATGCCCATCCCTTCAGACTGCATCATCGGCACCAGTTCCCGCTCAACATCACGTCCGGCGACGGTGTAATAGGCTTGCAGCGTTTCAAACCGGGCGAGATTCTGCGCGCCTGCGATGCCCTGTGCCTTCATGATCTGCCATGCCGCCCAGTTGGATACGCCGACATAACGCACATGCCCCTGCCGAACGAGGTCATCCAGCGCGCGCATGGTTTCCTCAACCGGGGTATTCCCATCCCATCCATGGATTTGATAGAGGTCAATGTGGTCGGTACCGAGGCGTTTCAGGCTGGCCTTGGCCTGATCCATGATGTGACCGCGCGATGCACCGCGCGCATTAATGCCTTCACCCATCGGGCCCATGACTTTGGTAGCGATGATGACATCCTCGCGGGGGATACCCAGATTTTTGATCGCCTGCCCCGTCAATATCTCCGATGTGCCAAGGGAATAGACATTGGCGGTGTCGATGAAGTTGATGCCCGTATCCAGCGCGGTTTTAACAATATCATCCACCTCTTTCTGGCCCAACTGGCCGATATTGGCCCAGAGGCTGCCTGCAGCCTCGCCAAAGGTCATGGTACCAAGGCATAGTTCTGAAACGAACAGGCCGGTGCGCCCAAGCTGATTATAACGCATGGGGGATGCTCCTTCATATCATGGGATGTGGGGTAGGCCCATTATATAGGAAACCGACGGGCAGGCGAAAAGGGTGGTGGTGGGTAATTTCCTGCTGGCTCTGCGCAGATAGATGGATACTATCATCCCCTCTTCATCAGATGCTTACCATATGCGTATAAGAGCGGCGTTATGGAATCATCATCAGACTCTCTCGTTTCTTCCACCCCGACCGATGGAAAATTGCCCTGTCCCCCTTCGGCGGTTAGCCATGGGGTTGGCTTTGCGGGGCTGGTGGGGCTTGGTCTATGGACATGGGCGGCGTGGTATTATGGGATGAGCGGCCCCCATGCGGGCATAGCGGCTGTGCTGGCCTGCGGTTTGCCTATGGTACTATGGTCGGTTCTGGTTGATAAAGTACATCGCCGTGCCTCAACGGGCATAGACTGGTCCGCGCAGCAGCGATCCAGCAAAGAGGCGATGGACATTTCCATCGTCAAGCTGACCGGATTATGGGCGACATGGGGCGCGATTGCGCTATTTTATGGCATGGCGCGCTGGTATTGGCAGGGCGGCTATACTTATGCGATGCAGCTCCTGACATGGGCGGCTCCTTCGTTATTCATCTTATCTATTCCTTATGTCGTCTGGCTTGATCGTTATCTGGTACAGCCCAAGGACGGCACATATGCCTTTGGGCAATGGGTGATTGGCGGGGCAGCAGGAAAACCCGCACCCGGTGCCATTGGCGATCATGTGCGGGCATGGGCGGTAAAGGCCTTTTTTCTGGCGTTCATGCTATCGATCACGCCGATTAACTTCGCCAATGTCATTGGATGGCGTATGGGCGACCCACTAGCCGGGCCGGTGGCGTTCACCAATTTCATGATTACCCTGCTGTTTATGATCGACGTGGCCTTCGCCACCATTGGTTATATGATGACGATGAAGCCGCTGGATGCGCATATTCGCAGGGCTAACCCGCATATGGCAGGGTGGATTGCGGCGCTGATTTGCTATCCCCCCTTTGTGCTGATGGGCGGCGGGGGCCCGCTGGATTATCATCGCGGTACAGCCGGGTGGAGTCAGTGGCTGGCGGGGAATGATGCAATATTGTGGATTTGGGGGGCGGTTCTGATTGCCCTTACCGGCATTTATGCATGGGCGACGGTGGCTTTTGGCTTGCGCTTTTCTAACCTCACGCATCGGGGGATTATTACCCACGGGCCATATCGGCTGAGCCGTCATCCGGCCTATCTGGCGAAGAATTTGTTCTGGTGGCTCACTGTTATGCCGTTCCTCTCGACCAGTGGGAGCTGGGTGGATGTGCTGCGTAATTGCGCTTTGCTGGGCCTTACGGGTGCCATTTATTACTGGCGCGCCCGGACGGAGGAGGAACATCTGCTGACGGACCTGGATTATCGCGCTTATTATGACTGGATGCAGGCCCATGGCCCCATTACGCGGGCGCTGGCGGTTGTAACGCGCCATTTTCCGGTTCTGAACCGGCGTGATACCTTATGAATCGGCATAAGGTGGGGGTGCGAATAAGACTTATCAAAAAAGGGCTGGCATTGCGGGAAGAAACAAGCTAGCAGCGCCAGACCGCACGGATGGCCCGATGGCGGAGTGGTGACGCAGAGGACTGCAAATCCTTGCACGCCGGTTCGATTCCGGCTCGGGCCTCCATTACCCCTTCCAGTGCTGTCCGGACATGCCTGAAAAACGGCTGATCTCTATGATTTTTCGTGGTATAACGTCTACATTCGGACGGACAATTCTGCCCTCTTCCAGAAACATTGATGGTACAGATGATGGATCACCGACCGACCATTGCATCGGAGGTCCATCAAGGCACAACCCAGCACGCGGCGAACCGGGCTGCCTGCCAATTCAGTAAAAATGCAAAACCCAGAGAAAACCATACCCATTTTCCGACCGGGATGGCCTGTATCTGCGGGTCGGTGGTAACAACTCCATGCCGTCGCTATCGGGTATGTACACTCCTGATAGGCCGGTTTCGAAGGGATTGGCCAGGAAAGCAGGTATTTTCGATCACGCCATTAATGCTAGTAATGCGCCCTGCAATTTACATCTGGCGTCAATCTTTCCCCACCGCCCCGGTGCTTTGCCTGATTACCAATTCCGTTGAACAGACTATTGCCTGATGGGGGATGCAGGGGGAAGACGTTAATATTTCCACTGCCTGCATCGCAATTTCAGAGATCGGTTGCCGCGCAGTTGTTAAGGCGGGCCAGCACAACTGGGCTATGTCACTATCGTCAAAACCAGCAATGGATAGCTGCTCTGGAACACTGATACCCATATTATGGGCCTGAATGATGATACCAGCCGCGAGGTCATCATTATATGTATAAATTGCCGAAGGTCGCTGTGATTTTTTCAACAATATTTGCCCGGCTAACCGGCCTGCATCCACCAATGACAAGGGGGCAGGGCCTTGATTTTCATCCAACAAATGCGGTAATTCGATGATATCGAAGTCCGATAGGCTGCCGCCCGACTCAATAATCGTTTTTATAAAGGCATCCCGGCGTAATATTGTTGATGCAGCGGCTGGTATGCCGGTAACCATACCAAAGCGACGGTGGCCGAGTGACCATAAGTGGCGTGCAATTGCGGTGCTTCCGCCCGCGTGATCGCCGGTAACATAGGGCGCGCGCGACAATTGGGTGGCTGGCGCGATGCGCACATAGCGGGTAGAATCTACTTCTAACAAATCCAGCAAATCCATATCGTCACATAATATTGCTGGTAATATTATGCCGCTACACCTTAAATTCCTGAGGCCGGATTTATACACTAACGCAGCACTATCACACGTAATATCACATTCTTCTATTACCAGATTATAGCCTTTTTCACGACAGGATCGGGTAGCTGTGCGGACCAGTTGACTGAAGAAATGTGAATTTGAAGGCGGAGTAAATAATCCGATTAACTTAGTTTGTGCTGTAGCAAGAGAACGAGCCGCAAGATTGGGAAGATAACCAATCTGGTCAATCGCCTTTTGGATTCGCTTTCTTGTTTCGGGGCTAACTTTGCTATCATTATTAACCACGCGCGATACGGTTTTGGCCGACACCCCGGCGATCGCTGCCACGTCATCTAGTGTTACGGATCGCACTATCAGCCCTGCATTCATTATATTCCACAATATCCCATTCATAGCGGACACAGTGGGCAGCCTGTAGAAAATATTTCTGCATCGCATAATAATCTATTTTGATGGTAGAGAAATAATCCTTAATAAGAAGCTATGTCAGCGCTGACACTCTCAGCCGCTATAACGTATCAGACACGGCCCGCCGGACAACCGGAGGTTGATGTTTCCGCAACGGGAATATTAACAGGTAATTGGGGCATTATATGAAATTATTGGCGAGCTCTGCCATCGCTATCAGCGCATGGTCATTGGCTGTTGTACCCGCTGATGCGCAGCAGCAGGATAGTGTAATTGATAGCCAGTCCGAAAACGGCATTATTGTGACTGGGGTAAGGGCCAGCCTTCGATCTGCGGCTGATCTCAAGCGCAATGCGCCTCTTATCGTTGATGCTATTACGTCGGAAGATATTGGTAAATTCCCTACTGAAAATGTTGCCGATGCCAGCCAGCGCATTACCGGCGTGCAAATAACCCGCACCCGTGGCTCCGGCACGGCTGTCAGTATTCGTGGCCTGCCTACCGATTTTACGCGTGTTCAGCTCAATGGTAGCACATTATCATCGGCCATCGTTGATCTTCGCGGCGGTGGTGCGGGCGGATCCATCGGGCGCAGTTTCGATTTCCGTTTACTCCCTACCGAATTTGTCAGCGCCGTAGAAGTTACGAAATCTCAGACCGCCGATATGCAGGAAGGCGGCCTTGCGGGCACCATCAACGTCAAAACAGTGCGCCCGCTGGACGTCGGTAAAACCATGGCTGTGGGGTCTGTATTCGGTGTCTGGAATTCCAATTCAGGCAAAATAACGCCGCAGGCATCCGGCCTCTTTTCAACCACTTTGGCTGATGGCCGTCTCGGCATCCTGGTCGCTGGTGGATATAGCCGAACAAAGACTGAAACGCACAGCATCGGCAGTGTGGGCTGGGGTGTCACATCCGAAGCAACCTTTGGCCATGATTTAAATGGCGACGGCCTGCTTAATGGTCGTGTCAATCTGCCGAGCCAGATCCGCACTGAAATTGCCCGCGAAGATCGTCAGCGAACGGTGTTGACCAGTGCAATCGAATTTCAGGCAACCGATAGTTTGAAATTCTATACTGAGGGTTTTTACAGTCGCTTTGACGTCCTGGTGGATAGTCTCGAAAACCTTAATATCTTTACGGGCGCGACTGGCGGCGTATTCAACCCTGCCGACACGCGCCTTAGCACGATTGAAGGGGTTGATCCTTCGCAACTCGCTTATGGCGTGCCTTATGCGACCAGCATTGGCCTTAGTAACGTAGATGTACGCGCTAATGACCGTGTGAACGACAGCATCGCCAAAACCTATTATGGCAAAGTTGGTGCTGATTTTAAAAATGATGCGATTTCTGCGAACATCAGCTTTGCATATTCCAAATCAAGCCAGACCGGCGATAATCTTAACCTTGCGCAGATACAGCGGTTTCAGGTTGCCGGTAATTGTGAACCGGGACAGACTCTGTGCGGACTTTCCCTCTCGCCGGAATCTCAGGCACGCTATCTGGACCCGCAACAAGGGATTGTTGCCAGCCTTAACGGCGCGTTCGGGCGTAAAACCCTTGATCGCGTGAATGAGCTGAAGGGTGATCTACGCCATGAATTTGATACGAGCTGGTTGCGTCGTATTTCCATTGGTGGCGTTGCGTCATGGCGGAGAACCTATTCGGATGCGACCGCCCTTATCGTGCCTGCCGCCGCGTTGGCGCCGCTCGCGGGGCTGAGCCGTAGCACAATCAACCCTGCGGGCTTCGGATTAGGGCGTTTTACCCAAATCGTGTCGGCAAGCAGGGGGGATTTTCTGGGGGCATATAATGGCAATCAGCCATTCCCCACGCAATGGCTGGCGACAGACACGCGGGCGTTGCTGGATGTTGTTCCGCGCGATCAACTGGCCTCTGCCGGAGTAATACAAGACAACCCCAGCAGCATCGTAGACGTTCGCGAGAATATTCTGGCAGGCTATGTTCAGGCCGATTTTGCTTCGGCGGATGATCGCCTGTCCGGTAATATCGGTATCAGGGCCGTTCGCACAAAGAGCGCCTCCTCCGGCGTCGTGCCAGATATGTCTGGCCTTGTGGTGCAGGTGGATACGGGCGGCACCATCACCGTTCCGCCAGCTGGTGCATTGTCTGCCAAAAATAGCTACACCCGCTTTTTGCCGTCAGCCAATTTACGCTTTCAGGCGACGGATGAGCTGATTTTGCGCGCAGGTTTTTCCCGGACATTAAGCCGTCCTTCGCTGACGCAGATTTCGCCTTCTACCACTGTGGCTGGCGGTGGCGGGAATTATAATATTACTGCTGGCAATCCTGAATTGCGGCCCTTTATCTCGACCAATTATGACCTGACAGCGGAATGGTATCCTAATCGCGATACTTCGGTAACTTTGGCCGTATTTGTGAAAGACCTGTCCACACTGGTGCGGTCGGATACAGATTCCATCTTGTTACCCATTACGTTCTACACAGCGGCCACCAACAGCTATGTTACCCGTGACCAGCTGTTCCAGCGCACACGCCCAACCAATGCAAAAGGCGTGACCCTCGAAGGGTTTGAATTGGGGTATCAGCAGATGTTTACGTCCTTGCCCGGATTGCTGAGGAATACGGGCGTTCAGGCGAACTATACCTATATATCCAACTCTGATCCCGATGTTCTGACGGCTGCGTCCAAGAACAACTTCAACGTCAGTGCATTTTACGAAGATTCGCTTTTGGCGCTGCGGGCATCCTACACATGGCGCGACAAATTTGTGACCATGGGTCTGCCCGGCGGCTATGGTGGTCTGGGTGTGACGACGCAAGCTCGCGGGAATCTTGATATAAATGTTACCGTCAATGTGAATGAACAGGTTTCGCTGGTTCTGCAGGGTACCAATATTCTGGACAATGTAGACAAGAGCCGCACAACATTAGGCGATTTACCTGTCGATTATTACGATACCGGCCATCAGTATATGGTTGGCGCGCGGGTCCGTTTCTAAGCAATACTCAGGCTTGGCTGGATGTGTATCTGGCCGGGCCTTTTCGTCATATCAAACCCTGCATCAATTTCGGAGGTTCCTTATGCGATCTCATCTTCCCCGCCTTACCATGATCGCCGCAGCGCTGGTCAGTACGACGGCTCTTGCCGGGCAGGTGGCTGTCCAAATCAAAGGGCCGGATGGTAAGGCCGCATCGGGTGTGCGCGTATCCGTGCCGGAATTGATGCGCAGCAGCGCCCCCAGCGACAAAGATGGCATCGTTATACTAAAGAATATTCCGGCAGGGGACGTAGACATAACCGCCGCGCCATCAGGGTTTAGGCCAATACAACAGCGCGTCACGGTTGCACAGAATGGGACCGCGACACTCAATTTTCAGTTGGAACCAAGTGACGCACTGAAACGCGCAGCATTAGCCAATTCAGAACCCGCGACAGAACATCTGGCCCAGAAACAGGCCTATTTGAACAGTATTAAA
This sequence comes from Sphingobium sp., assembly GCA_009360885.1. Taxonomy (GTDB): domain Bacteria; phylum Pseudomonadota; class Alphaproteobacteria; order Sphingomonadales; family Sphingomonadaceae; genus Sphingobium. The sequence goes on from SPEL01000001.1 coordinate 281,142, forward strand.
GCTGTGAAAGGCAAAAAGCCCAATATCGTCGTCATATTATTTGATGATCTGGGCTATGGTGATTTGTCGTCTTATGGAAACCGCCTCATTAAAACGCCCCGGATTGATGCTGCTGCCAGTCAGGGTATCAAGCTCGAGCAATTTTATTCGGCTTCTCCTGTTTGCACACCATCTCGTGCTGCGCTCCTATCGGGCCGTTATCCTAATCGCGCACATGCGGCCAATCATGTATATTTCCCCACGGGGCACCCCATGGCGACTATCAGGCGCAGCATGGGCTGGGCGAATGCCTTACCAAAGGATGAAATCCTGTTGCCGGAAATATTGTCGAGGGCAGGTTATGCGACCGGTGCATTTGGCAAATGGCATCTGGGCGATCAAGCCGGACACAGGCCGAATGATTTCGGGTTTCAGGACTATTTTGGCATTCTCTACAGCAATGATATGAAGCCGGAAACGCTTTGGCGGAATGACAAGGTGGACACCCCTGCCGATCAGACCGATCAGGCAACATTGACCGAACGCATCACTGACGAAGCCATCGCATTCTTACGTAAGAATGCGGAAAAACCGTTTTTCGCCTATGTGCCTTATACCGCGCCCCATTTGCCCCATCACCCGAACCCAAAGCATAAGGGCGTTTCAGAGGGCGGAACCTATGGCGATGTGATTGAGGATCTCGACACTAATGTTGGCCGGTTGTTGCAGACATTGCGCGACCTGAAGGTAGATGACAACACCATCATTGTCATTACCAGCGATAATGGCGGTGACTGGGGCGGCAGTGCTGGCAATCTTCGCGGACGCAAAGGGGAAACATTCGAAGGGGGGCAACGCGTGCCTGCCTTCATCATCTGGCCGGGGGTAACGAAACCTGGCACAGTAAGTCAGGAAATGGGCATGAATTTCGATTTTTATGCTACCATATTGAAGGAACTGAATATCCCGCTTCCCTCTGACCGCATCATTGACGGGGCAGATATCCGGCCATTACTGGCGGGCGGAAAAACGCCGCATGATTTCTTATATTATACAACGGTATGGACAGGTAGTTTTGCAGGGGTCCGTGATGGCCATTATAAATTCCGGGATATTGTCGCCGATCCTTCTCCTCTTGGAGCCGGAGGGGAAGCCTATAATGCCATTCCTTCGCTTTATTCGCTGGATAAAGATAATGAATCCCATGACGTTAGCGCTAAACATCCGGAGGAGCTGGAGCGTTTGAAGAAGCAGTTGGATGCTTTCAGAAAAGCATATCAACATAACCCCCGTGGATGGATTGATCCGCCCTCAGTTGTCAGCCGCTAATTCGCGGACGTCATTGCCGCTACGGCTGTGCCGCTGCCTGAAGGGGAGGGCGGAAATAATCCGCCAGCATCGCTCATCTTATATGGTTTAGCGGCAGGCTTGGCTTTTCGGATCGCCATATCTGTAAGTGCCATGATACCCCCTTGCCAATCTGGGGGTATCCTTTCGGGGGTATTTCAAGTTACCCCAGCCATATTCCCACTGCGGAGTGTACCCCGGCGAATGGAATAAAACGCCTATGGCCTAACAAGGCTTAAATATCGCAGTTTTCTGGGGTTTGTCTGGCTGGATATGGTCGTCAGCGGACAAGGAAATGGTGGGCGATGACGGGCTCGAACCGCCGACATTCTCGGTGTAAACGAGACGCTCTACCAACTGAGCTAATCGCCCCCTGATCGGGATAGCGCGCTTTTAGGTGATTTTCTGGGCGGGTCAACAGGTTTTTTAGAGAATCGGTAGGAAATAGTGCAACAGTTCAGAGCATAGGCGTTCCGAACTGTTGCCAAGGTGGTAGTGGCCGCCAGCATCGCTGCTGGCCGCCGATTTCATTATCGCCGGGCAGGCGTGGTTGCGCCAGCATTGATGATCCGCCCTGCTTTAGGCGGCATCAGCCCTTGATGGGCAGCGATATAATCTTGCAGAGCTTCCACATCGACGGGGCCATTGGTAAGATTTGTTCCAACGGTAAGGGTGCTGAACCCGTCCGCGCCGCCTGCCAGAAAATCGCTGCTGGTAATGCGATAGAGTGTGGCCGCTTTTACCGGCTTATCTTGCACCCAAATATCCGTCACGCGCTGTCCCACCGGGCGGGAAAGATCATAACGATAGCGCAGGCTATGCGATATTTGCAGCAAACGTGGTCGCTCGCCTGAAAATTGCTGTTCCAATATAGCGCGCAATTGCTGCCCGCTATAGCTGCGGGTCGTCAGCATATTGCCAAAGGGTTGCACGGCGTAAATCTGGCCAAAGGTGACTGCGCCATCTTTTCCGGGAACAATGTCCGCCCGCACCCCGCCGAGGTTCATGAAAGCGATTTGCGCCCCGCCTTTATCCGGTGCGCTGGTGGCGGCGAGTTGCGCGTCTGCGATGATGCTGCCCAATATCTGTTCGCCCGCTGGGGAGCTTTCCCGTAGCAGAGGCGCGCCAATATGGCCGATGACTTTGCTAGTTACGGCATGAGCGGCCTGTGCATAACGCGATACCAGCCCGCCTATGGCTGGGTCTGCGGGGTAGAGTGGCTGGCTGGCTTGCACTGGAACTTCGCCTTTGGGGCCGACAAAGCCTTCACCCTGAATAATCAGATTATCCGCTGATTTGCGCACAACCTTTTTCGTTGCAGGATCAATTGATAGACTAATGTGGGTGAGTAGCGTCCCATATTGTCCGCCGCTGGTCAGTAAAAAGGGCTTGGCCGGGTTAATACGGCCATAATCGCATATATAGGCCTGATGAGTGTGGCCGGAAACAACCACATCAATCGACGGGTCCAGCCGGTCCAGTATCGGAACAATATCACCGGTCAGGCCGGGGCAGCTTTTGTCATTATAACCGCCATCGGTATTGCCGCCCTGATGAATCAGGAGGACGATGCTGTCTGCCCCCTCTGCGCGTAGCTTCGGCACAAGCGCATTGGCAGCGGCGGCTTCATCAGTGAAATGCAGGTTACGAATGCCTTCTTTGCTGACGATGTCTGCTGTGCCTTTCAGTGTCAGCCCGATAAAGCCCATGCGGATAGCCTGCCCGCCGACGGTAACGGTTTTGATCCCATAAGCTGGGAAGAGTGTGCGCCCGTCGTCATAGAGCGTGTTGCCTGCCAAAAACCGGAATTTCGCGCCGGGGAAGGGGGATGTGATCTGGCATGGCTTAGTATTGCCATGCTGCTCGCACCCGCCATTTTGTTTACGCAGCAGTTCTGCCTCGCCATGGTCCAGTTCATGATTGCCGACAGCATTAAAATCCAGCCCGATCATGTCCATCGCTTCAATGGTCGGCTCATCGAGGAAAAGCGAGGAGACCAACGGCGATGCACCGATAAGATCACCTGCTGATACCAAAATGCTGCCCGGATATTGGGCGCGAAGCTGCCGAATCGCAGAGGCGAGATAAGCCGCGCCGCCTGCTGGTACGGTGGTTTTGGTGCCATCTGGCGCGGTGGTGGTGATGGCTTTATGGGGCGGTTCCAGATTGCCATGAAAATCATTGAAGGCGAGGATGGTGACATCCACTGGCACTGTTACTGGCCCTGTCACTGGTCCGGTCGCGGATGCTGTGGCTGATGGGATAGTATTGGTGCGCGCCTCCTGATGGTGCGGGGCGCAGCCGGAGAGCAATAAAGCCAGTGCGCTGACAGAAGCCGCCGGGAAAACAGCAGATAATTTCATCTCACTTCGCCTTTCATAAGAAAAACAGGTCTGGTCCGGAACAGAGAAGGGCGCCGCACAAATGCGCAGCGCCCTCCCCGAATATCAAGAGCAAAAGCCCGGATCAGAAACCAACGATCAGTGAACCGATGAAGGTCCGCGGATAACCGATTTGTGCGTTAGGCACCTTGGTTTCGCTAAGGTCGCCATTGAAGCTGCCGACATAGAGTTTGTCGAAAGCATTGAGCAGGTTGAACTGCAGATAGGTTTTGTCACCCAGCGGAGTGAACCGGCCCAGATTGATGCGGGCATCAAAATCAACCAGCGTATAGGCCGGGGCCTTCGCGCCATAAACCTGAGTGCGCGCTCCGCCGATAGTCTGGTAGATCGGCAGGTTCTGGTCATTCACATAACGCGCGCCGGTGCGCTTAACCTGACCAGCCAGTTCAACCGGGCCAAGCATGAACTGAGCGCGTGCGCCCAGCGTGTAAACCGGCGAACCGGATTCGCGTTTACCCTTGGTAAGGGCATAGATGGAATTGCCGTTATTATCTTCGCCCGTAATCACATTATCCTTGATCTTTGATTTGAGGTAAGACCCCCAGACATAGAGCAAGGCTTCGGGAACCGGCTGGAAGCTGATGGAGCCATCAACGCCATATTTTTCCACCGTGCCGAGGTTACGGTAAATGGTTTCATCCAGTTCCACGTCATAGGAACGGGCGAGGCGGTTCTTGTAGTTGGTATACCAGCCGGTGAGCTGGGCCTGAACCGTGCCGGAACGATAGCGCAGACCTATGTCGAAGTTATCGGTGGTTTCCGGAACGGGTGTTGCTTCGGCGTTGCCGGCGGGGAAGAAGAAAGAGTCATAGAGATTGTCTGTGCCGGGCACCTGCATGCCCTTGGAATAATTGGCGAACATCCCGAAGGCCGGGGTGAAGTCAAAGGACAGGCCAGCATTGGGCAGGATTTTGTCATAGTTCATGACGCGCTGCTGCGGTTTGGAATAATCCGTCGGTAGGAAGCTGTCATATGCCGAACCATCGGCACCGGTCACGCCGCAGTTTACAAAGCCGCTGGCACTGGTGGTGTGGCAATAGTTGGTGAGGTTGCGACGCATGAAGGGGGCCGCAATGCCAATGTTGATGCGCAGGGCATCATCCATGAAGCGGCCCGAATATTCGCCGGAAACCTTGTGCAAAATGGCCCAGGACAGGCGATCACGCTTTTGCATGATATTGCCGAATTTGTCTTTCAGCGGATTAGCTTCGTCTGGGAAATAATCTGCGCCAAAGCCATTTTGATTGAGCAAGCCGACTTCGCCGGTCTGGCGGTGACGGGCTCGGTCATAGGTGTAGTTGACGCGAACGATCTGGCTATCGGTGATTTCCCAGCGCAGCGATGCGTTTACACCAATGCGGTGCGTCTGGGTCAGACTGGGGGTAGCGACAAGAACTTCGTCCAGCAGGTCGCCGTCACCATTGAGGTCAACACCGAAATAAGGGGAGCCGCCAATATAACCATAGGCGTCCTTACGGTTGGTGTTGGAGCCATTATAAGGCGTTTCGCGGCCAACCGATGTGCCGCCGCCATTGGCCTTGGTGTATTGATAGTTCGGGTCAACCGTCAGGACCAGCCCTTCGGCCAGTGTAAAGCGCGAATTGACGCGGATGTTGCCGGTGTTGGACGGGTTCCAGCGATAATCCCACAGCGAACCACAGTTGTTACCGGTCGCGTCCTTTGCCGGTGTGTCCTTCACACCAGCCTGCGGGGTGTCGGTCTCGCATCCGCCAAGTGCATAAAAGCGTTCGTCTTTGCTGTTCGGGAACCGACCAGAAGAGGCGGAACTGACGATGCGGTCAGCATCGCTACGCAGTGGGACGGAGCCAAAGAAGTTATTACGATTTACGTTATAATGGCCAGCAACGGAAACAAAGTCGCCATCCGCGCCAATGGGCTGATAGATTTTGGCGTTATATTGCTTCTTATCGATCTTGCCGATGCCATAGGTGTTGTCGTTGGTGGAGGAACTGGCAGAGAACCAGGCCTTGGTGCCGAATGGGGTGAACACACCGGTTTCGACCATGCCGAACAGGCGCATATAATCAAAACGGCCCAACGAACCGACAAGTTTCACGCCAAAATCATCGCTGGGTGTCAATGTGCGGATGTTGACGGTGGAGCCTGTGGCTGAGGCCGAGGGGCTATCCACATCGGTGGTGCCAAGATTGACGTTAACCTGTTCGATCAGTTCAGGGTCGATATTCTGGTTGGAATAGAGCGAATAGCCGCCAGAATCATTGAGCTGAAGGCCATCGACGGTCTGCGAAATGCGCGTGTCGTCAAAACCACGGATGGTCATCTTGCCGCCAGCAGAACCGAAAGGATCGTTATTCTGAAAGCTGACGCCGGGAATGAGATTGATGATGTCATTGACGCTTTGGCCGGGGACGGCGCGTGCGATCATTTCCTGATTGAGAACGGCTTTTGCCTTGGTGGATTTCGGTGCCTCTATGCCGCCAACGCCCTTGGTCAGCGATCCGGTGACAATGATGCTGTCCTGTTCAAAATCGATGGTCCCGGTGGACTGCGCATGGGCGGCCCCCGCCATCATCGACATCAGCGCGATTGGTGCTGCGCTGCACAAAATAATCTTCTTCATGCTATACCCCTTGCGGTAGGAATAGGGCTTCTGAATCGAACGCCAACATGGCGTCTGGCCCTTTCTGCGGGGTCTTCTATCTGTGTGATAAGTCAGTATTCTGACGGTGAAATGAATGTTTGATTGCGAATTTATGTATTTTTCATGACTGTTGTCGGGTGATGCAGCCTTAGATGCGATGGGAAGAGGGTTTGCGCATTTTGTTGAATTGCTGCGCAGCAGCATTGCGTTTTGCGATGCAATGTAAAATATTCTCAGCGTTGTATCGAAGCCACAGTCTATCCGGTCATAGTAAATACACTGATTTCCTCAGAGCATAAAATCAGGGCGTTCCCACAGTGTGAAAACGCCCCAAAAACATGCCATGGACAGCTTATATCATGTCGCCAGCGCAAATTCCGGGCTGCCCGTTCTGCTGCGGTCATTGGCCGGTTTGTGATGACCTTCCTGTGCCTCAGCCAATATGCGCACACGATCTACCGAGGCGCGCTCCTCAGCGATGCGGGTAATCATGCCCTCTGCGCGTTCGATGCTGCCCAGCAAAGCAAGCAATGCGCCTTTTTCCGCCGCAGGAACATCGCGGTCCTGTTCCAGTACGCGCCAACGCAGCTTTTCAATCGGCTCTATTTTGCTATGTCCGGCGGGCATGCGCGGGGTCATGCCTTCGGCAAAGAGCAGAGGCGTCAGCGACTGATCCAGCCGATTGAGGGCTTCCTCGATGAAGCTATGGCTGGCATCGCTAAAGTCCTCACGCTTTACGCGGCGGGCAATCTGATGAAGCGTTTCGGAAAGGCTGCCGGTAAAGTCTACTTCCTCAATCAGGCTGGCCACCAGATCTAGCTGATCCCTTGGCATATCATCCCGGAACAATGCTGCTGAATAGCTGCGAATGTCGCGGCCCAGCATATCTGTGGCGGCATGATGTTCGCCCGGATCTTTGGGGACGCCCGGCTTATTGCGGGCAATGTCCAGAAACAGCGCCGATGCCTGAAGCTGGCGGCGGGTTTCCTGCTCAACCGCCGGAACCGCTGTTACGAAATTGTTGATTAGCTTGCGGTCGAGATAGCGGGGCACGGAATAATCTTCGATGTCTTCATCCGATGTATGGCCAATGCGCGAGAGAACCCGTTCAAAGGTGCCGATGAAGGGATAGAGGATGATGACGTTGAAGATATTGAAGGCGATGGAGAAAATACCAACCGCGACCGGAACCAGCGGAAATGTCTCTTTGCCATCGACTATAACCGGAACACCCGGGTCACCGCCGAACCAGCCCATCACATATTTCAATATTTCGATAGCCGGGAAGAACAGCAACAGCACGACCGCGACGCCGATGAAGTTAAAGGCGATATGGGCGTAGGCTGCGCGCTTGGCGTTTTTGGTGAGGTTAAGCGATGCCATCCATGACGTGATGGTAGTACCCAGATCGGCGCCGATGGCAAAAGCGATAGCAGTTTGCCAGGGGAGAATCCCCGCCGCACCCAGCCCCATGACAATGCCAATGGTGGCAGAAGAGGAGTGGATCATCGCGGTGATGAGCGCGGCAATCAGTGCGCAGGCGACCACGCCGGGGAAGGTCGATGCGTCGAGGCTCTGGATAACCGATAAGACTTCTGGCATGTCCTTCAGCGGTTTAAGGCCGCCGGTCATCAGGTTGAGGTCATAGAAAATCAGCGCAAAGCCCATGCAGGCGAGCGCGATGTTCCGTACCTTATCGGTCTTGCCAAAGCAGTAAAGCAGGCCAAATATACCGCCAAACAGCAACCCCAATGGCCCCAAAGGCAAAGCGATCAACCCGTTGCCTAATGTGGTGCCGATATTGGCACCCATGATGACACTGATGGCCGGGCGCAGCGAGATAACTCCGGCATTGACGAGGCCCACGGTCATGACCGTCATAGCGGTAGAGGACTGGATAATGCCCGTAATCAGTGTGCCAGCCAGCACACCTTTGGCAGGGGTGCCAGCCATTTTGGCCAGCCATTCCCGCATTTTATTGACCGAAAGGGCCTGAATACCGTTCGCCATAAATTCTAGGCCGAGCATGAAAATGCCAAGACCGCCAATTACGGGGACGATGACTTCCTTGAAAAGATCGACTTCCATAAAAATCCCTTTTGATTGGCCCGTTAGGTGGCGGCCATAGTCAGGCGGGTCTTATCCGTCTGGCCGGGGGCTGCGGCTGTGGGAGTGGGACGCGAAGAGGTGAAGCCCAGATCGTGCGACCAGGTTTGCCGCACATGGGCGATGATGTCGGCTGATAATGGAACATAACCGAGCGTGCGGGTTTCTTCGCGGCCTTCATCCAGAAGGAAGGAGAAAAAGCGCAAGGCCCGGTCATTATCAGCGGTATATGCATTTTTACGCTTCATGATGACGTAGGACGCCGCAACAATAGGATAGCCGTTGGCGGCGGGTAATGTCGTGCCCCCGGCGTGATTGTCCCCTATATCAGTCAGGTCGAGGGTACGGGCCGCAGCGAGTATGTTTGCGTCATCCGGCGGGCTATACTGTCCTGCTGCATTTTCCAGCAGAGCAATGGATATCGCGGCGCGGCGGGCCTGCCCTGTTTCCAGATAACCAATGGCGCCGGGCTGCCTCGCGATGGCTTCGGCCATGGCGCTGCTGCCTTTTACGGCGATAGAAGCAGGCCATTTGATCGACGTATTGCTACCAAAGCGGCGGTTCCAGTCCGCACTTCCATTGGCGAGATAGCGCGTGAGGTTGAGGGTGGAGCCGGAACCATCCGCGCGCGTCACCAGCTTGATCGGTGTCGCGGGCAGGGTAATGCCCGGATTGTCCGCTGCGATGGCGGAATCTGCCCATGTCTGTATCTGGCCGCTGAAAATGCGGCTCAGTGTGCTGACGCTTAGCCGTAGTGGCGGGGTGCTTTTCTGGTTCTGGCCGAGATTATAGGCCACCGCTATGCTGCTGATGGCGATGGGAAACTGAACGGCGTTCATTCTACCCAGAGTGTCATGTGTCAGCGGATAATCAGTAATTGCGAAATCAATTTCCGGGTCCTGCCCCAGCCGCATGACCCCGCCCAGTGACCCGACCGGTTCATAATCAATGCCTGCGCTGCTGCTGATCCAGTCCTTATCGCCGGATCGATGATCCTGAAATGTAACAGACATGCGCTGTATAAGCGGCTGTGTGGCGGTAGAGCCGCCGCCAGATATGCGATCATTCGCGCCCTCGCTCATCAGTAACCATGCGATCAGGGCAATAATGGCCGCAATGCCGAATGTCATAACGAACCGTCGCCGCACAATATTGCGGGATTCTAACACGGGTATGCCTTCGGGAGAATGTGTGAGCATGACGTTCACCTGCCCTGAATGGAACAATGAAGATGGTTAGAGCGGTTTCCGATCATTTTGCATCGGCTGAATCGCTCTAAGATATTGTTTGACCGCAATTTCTTAACCAGCAGATGATACCATCTGCTTGGAAATTACTCTAATAAACTGGGCTTGGGACTCCTGCGTGACAGTGCCGCCGGTTTATGCCGGAAAAACTATCGTCACGCGGAAGTCCCGTCGTGCCTTAAAAATCAACCTGCGCCCGCAGGCCAAGGGAATCCGCCGTGAATTTGGGCTGGGCGCTGGGTATATTGTAGATGAGATGCATATAACCGGCGGAAAAGTGGACATAGGCCGTGGGTGTCCACACAAAGGAAGCGCCAAAGGCGTCCTGCACACCGCCACCAACCGTGCCGCTTGTCAGGTCCAGCCGGTCATAGCGGATGTTGAATTCCAGCGCGCCTAAACCGCCTTTATCCAGCGGGTTGGTGGGAACGGTACGCTCGAAAGTACCGTTTTTATACCCTCGGCTGTCATTGGTGAGGAAAATGCCAAATTCCGCATATCCGCCAAAGAAGCTGGGGTCGGTCGCGGTGCCGGGGCGATCGGCCTTCAGCCATGCGCCTTCACTGACAAAGTGGAAGCGCTTGTGGTTGACGGCCAGTTCTGCGCCGAAATGTGTTTCGCTGTTGACGGTCAGCAACCCGGTATCGACATAGCGAATGTCGGTTGTGCCAATATAGGGGCGCTGGCGATATTGGGTGCCTAGCATTGCCTGAAATGTACCAAGATCACGATAATGGGCGGAACCGGCAATATGCAACTGGGTGTCGCCCAATTTGGGCATCCAGACGACACGACCATCATAGCTGACGGTCTTGTTACCGTCATTGGTCAGGGCCTTGATGTCATCGGTAAAGACGCCAGCATTTATCATGATGTCGCCTTTATTATATCCGGCGGATATACCGACCCGCCGTTCCAGATTGAAGGCGCCGATGAAGGACGCGCGTTCATTGAAGGACAGGAACAGGTCAGACTGAATTTGCTCCAGCGACGTGAAGGGGTGATGCTGGCCCACAGTGATGTTGATCGGGCCGCGATCATAAGCGAGATAGAGGTCCGTCCATGTAGGGGAACTGCCCGCAAGGTCCACCTCTGCGCGATAGCTGAGGTTGCCGGGCATTGTTCCTTGCATGCCGATATAGGCACGACGTACGCGGGTGGTGAAGCCGCGCCCGTCTGCCTGCCCGCTGGCGCGGTTGGACGGGGCCGAGAGATAACCGGCGTCGATCTGGAAACGGCCACGCGGCTTGAAGCTCCAGCCATTGCTGCCCTTAAATTCTGGTGCGCCCTTCCAACTGATTTGTACCGGATCAGGGGCCGCTTTGGCGGCTGGCGCTGGCGTAGGAGATGTTGGAGGTGCCGCAGCAAGGGCCGTATCACCCAATGTGTTCGCAGGGGCGGGGGCTGCTGTCTGTGGGCCACGCATAGCGCGCATTTCGGCCTTGAGCATGTCCAATTCGGCACGCAGACGGGCGACTTCATCTTTTAGTGCCACTGCATCAGCATCGGTTGTCGCGCTGTCGGTGGCGGCTTGCGCGTTGGCGTGCGCAGGGGCCAGCCATAAGGCTGTAGACCCCATCAGCGGGAGGATGAAGCGTATGTTTCTGATGATCCCAGACATAATATGGCTTTCATCGGGGGCAGGGGTGAGCCTGCGGAAAAATCATTCGGGTGCCGGTCTGGCCTTAACCAGCCCGGTGGCAATGTGGGAGGTGTAAGGCTCGCTGTGTCGTAGATGAGCCTATGCCGTTTTGGTCAGCGCAGTGCATCAGAATTTTTCCGGCACATGCATTTCCGATGGCACCGGTTGGCGGGTATAATCGGCGTTGCGCACGCGTTCCGGCAGGATGACTTCGTCCTTGGGCGCGTCTTCATAAGGAATTTGCGCCAGCAAATGCTCGATACAGTTCAGGCGGGCCTTTTTCTTGTCCACGGCCTCAACCACCCACCATGGGGCTTCTTCAATATGGGTGCGTTCCAGCATGGCTTCCTTGGCGCGGGTATAATCTTCCCACCGTCGGCGCGCCTCCACATCCATGGGCGACAATTTCCATTGCTTGAGCGGATCGTGAATGCGCATCTGGAACCGGAATTGCTGCTCATCATCGGTGATGGAGAACCAGTATTTCAGTAGGATGATGCCGGAACGAGTCAGCATGCGTTCGAATTCCGGGACGGAGCGGAAAAATTCCTCAACATCATCCTCTGTGCAGAAATTCATAACCCGTTCTACCCCGGCACGGTTATACCAGCTCCGGTCGAATAGAACAATTTCCCCGGCAGCGGGAAGGTGCGGCACATAGCGTTGGAAATACCATTGGGTCTTTTCGCGTTCAGTGGGCGCAGGCAGGGCAACCACGCGGCAGATGCGGGGGTTAAGGCGCTGAGTAATGCGCTTGATAACGCCTCCCTTGCCTGCAGAATCGCGCCCTTCGAAAATGACGAGAACCTTGAGGCCTTTATGCTTTACCCAGTCCTGCAGGCGGACCAGTTCATGCTGAAGGCGGAAAAGTTCCCTGAAATAGATGCGGCGATCAATTTGTTCTTTTTCAGGATGATCCATCAAATCATCAAGAATCGATTCTAGTCGATTCTCGTCAATCTCCATCTCCAGTTCTTCATCGAAACTATCGGCGATTTCCTGCCGGATACGGTCCATTTCGAAAGATTTTATGCTGTCAGATGACGACATAGTTGTTTCCCTGCCCCTGATATTTCTGTGCCTCTCTGGCATCGGGCTGTGACAGGAAAGTTACGATTTGGCCAAAGAAGCGAAAGCTTTCAGCAACCTTTTGTAAAATATGAATTTTTTGTGAAATTTTTATGAAGATAATATGTCGCATGCCATTTTTTCGTCGGGATAGTCAAAAATATGTAAGCACCCCATGCTTTAGGGGGTGATCGATAATAATATCAGGGACAGGCCATATATGGGCAGGCTTTCGCAAACGGGCGGTGGCAAGATCGGTTGGGCAATGATGCTCCTCTGCGCGGGGGCATCGTTAACAGGGTGCGGTGGCGGCGATGGAGGTGGCGGAACGGGGCCTTCGCCTAATCCCGGTACTGATCCAACCACACCGACGGATCCTTCTGCTCCTGCGGTCAATTGTGTGTCACCGTTCACCAATGGCGGTGTGGTCGGTACTATGCGCAATTGCGTTCTGCCTAACCGGATTGTGCAGGACCTCACTTTGCCACGCCGCGCGGGTACTATTTATTCGCTTTCCGGTCGTGTGGAAGTGGGGCGGGATGTCGGGCCCGATGGGCGGGACCCCCAGGGCGTGCCGGTTAGCCTGACTATTGAACCGGGCGTTGTGGTTTTTGGTTCTGGCGGGCTGGATTATCTGCTGGTTAATCGCGGATCAAAGTTACAGGCGGCGGGTCGCGCCGATGCGCCGATTATTTTTACCAGCCGCAGCAATGTGGAGGGGCTCGCGACGGATCGGAGTCAGGGGCAGTGGGGTGGCATCATCATTGCGGGACGCGCGCCGATTTCTGATTGCCTTGGTTCTATGCCCGGTGGGTCTGACACATGCGAACAAGCCTATGAGGGGTTGACTGACATCCGCTATGGCGGCGGTGTGGCGGCGGACGATAGTGGCACTATCAACTATGTACAGATACGATATGCAGGGTTTGAGCTGGCTCCCAATCAGGAAATTAATGGGCTGACGCTGGCGGGTGTAGGTTCCGGTACGACGCTCAGCCATATTCAGGTGCATAATAGCTCTGATGATGGCATCGAATGGTTCGGGGGGCGTGCTAATGCCCGCTATCTGGTGCTGACTGGCAATGATGATGATGCGCTCGATACCGATCAGGGCTATCAGGGATTTCTGCAGTTTGTAATCGCGGTGCAGCGGGATGGCGGCAGTTCCGGCGATAAAATGGTTGAGGCAGACTCGCCGGATAATGAGGACAGCTTGCCTCGCCAGTGGACGCGTCTTGCCAACTTCACCTTCATTTCCCGTTCCACACGCGCGTCTTCGGCATTTCTGGTGCGGGGCGGAGCCGATTTCACTGCCGTTAATGGGGTGATCGTCGCGCCAAATAGCTGCGTGGATATAGCCTCTGCTGGTGGTTCGACTCTGCGCCCTGCCAATGGCGCGTTGCAGGATCAGGGGCCGCCCATGTTCCATTCGGTGGCGCTGAACTGTGGTGATGGCAATTTCCCACGAGATAGCGAGATTACCGCATCGCTCTGGTCGCAGATATTTGACTATGCAGGCGGCAATAACCGGCCCAATTTCGTGACGAGCCTGACGGGACTGTTCATCAACGGCGACAAGGAAATCGCAGTTCCTGCTTTTGATGCATCCACTCTGGGGAACTTCATGACGCGCACCAACTATATTGGCGCGGTGCGTGATGGGAATGACCTGTGGTATCGCGGCTGGACCTGTAATTCGGCGACGGCGAATTTCGGCGGCGGGGCATCCTGTCTTACCGTGCCAAAACAGTAACGGAGAGTGTCAGGGGAGGGCGGCTTTATGGGCCAGTGACCCGAATCTGAAGTTCGTCTCATTGTTAGGCAGGCTCTGAACGACCTTCAGATTCATTAGGGTCACTAGCAACCATATGAATCTAGTGTGGTTTATGGATTTGAAATACGCTCCGATCCAAGCGGCTACAATGAGGCGTATTTCAAATCCACCACACTAGTGGCAGGCCTGATTTGCCCGATTATACATGGCATGGATGAGAGGGGTTATGTCTGGTTGGTGCCAGAGCATATGGAGGCCGTAAAATTTTTAACTTTCGGCTTGCGAAATGCGGGGAAAGCTACTAGGCCGCCCTCCTGCCTTGCCGGGGCATTCATTGTTCCGGCCCGGTCGGGGAGTAGCTCAGCCTGGTAGAGCACTGTCTTCGGGAGGCAGGGGCCGGAGGTTCGAATCCTCTCTCCCCGACCAAATAAGCAACTGATTTTCTATAGTTTTCCTTATGTGAGGATGTGGCGTTAGGCATCATATTGAACCTTGCGCCCTACGCTCGATAGCGCTCACCACATCGCGAATATGGTCGTGGCTGAACCTCGCATACTATTCTGGGCTGTCCGGTCATCGTTATGATCGTATCTATGCGTCAGTTCCGGCATTGATACCCCTGCTTTCGTCTTTCAGACGCTCTTGTGCTGTCTTGCCTCGATAAATGAAGGGCTGGTATGGGTGCGTAAGGATTGGGCGCGGCAGGCAAATATATTTCAGATGTGCATGAAATAATATGCTGTAATCTGGCTCTGATACATGCTCCTGATATGGGACAGCAGATTTTACGTTGCATCGCAATATGCTGTTCCATGCCGCTCTAAAATGTTATAATGAAACCGTATGACTGTTCATGGGTTTATACTTCCTGCAAATATGCGTAGGGCAGATATATTGCCTGCATATCATTGGGAAAAGGCTGGCATGGCTGTGATCGAAGAGAATAAGAAAGCAGCCTGTGATGCCTGAAACCGACTTTTCCAAAACTGGCGTTCCTGCTGCCTCGATTCGGCATAATGTCATGCTTTCCTCGCTCAGCCGCTGGCGGATTGGCGGGGCGGCTGATGTCGTCATGACTCCGCGTGATGAATCTGACCTCGCCGCCATATTGCGCTATATTAAAGCGGCTGCGGTGCCCCATGTTATCATCGGCGACGGTTCTAACCTGTTGTTCGATGATGCCGGCTTTCGCGGCGTAATCGTTCATATTGGACGCTCTTTCGGGGGGTGCGACATTTCCCCTGATGATGCCACGATTGCCGCCGGTGCGGGCTTTTGGGTGCCCTCTTTGGTGCGTCATAGCGTTAATGCTGGTCTTGCAGGTATCATCCACGCGATCGGCATTCCCGGTACGCTGGGCGGTCTGGTCGTCATGAATGGTGGCAGCCAGCGCAAAGGCATAGGGGATCATGTCGTCGCTGTTGAGGCGATGGATTATGAAGGGCGGCTTCATCGGCTGGAAAAGGCCGATCTGGGCTTTGCCTATCGGCGTTCGGTATTGCAGGATGGCGGTCTGGTCGTGACCAGAGTGCTCCTGCAACTCACGCCGGGGGACGCAGTTGCGCTGCGGCGGGAGGCCATTTCCATTATGGCCGCGCGGCGGGCGAAATTCCCCAAGGTGCGCGCCAATTGCGGTTCGGTATTTGTGAGCGACCCTAAGCTCTATGCGTTAATGGGCCCTCCCGGTGAAGCAATTGAGAAAGCTGGCCTGAAGGGGCTGCGCATGAATGGCGCGCAAATCTCCCCGGAACATGCTAATTTCATTGTGAATAATGGCGGTGCGCATAGCGAAGATGTGCTTCGCCTCATCCATGAGGCGCGCGCACGGGTCGCAGAGGCCAGCGGCATCTGGATGGAGGCCGAAGTGCGCCATGTAAGACCCGATGGGGTTATTCGCCCCGCGCATATATCCGCAGCGGAACTGACCGCTTCCCTTTCTTCCGACGACCGGTGCCCGGCGCCGCTATGAAATGAGACCATGTGATGACCCAGATTGCTCCTGAAACTCTGCTGTCAGTCGATCCTCTTGCGGATAGCGATGCGCCCGGCCCGGGTGAAACCACTTTGCTGGAAATCCGTCCTTCACGACTCGAAGGGGTAGTGCGGGTTAGCGGTGCGAAAAATAGCGTGCTGCGTCTGATGGCCGCTTCTTTGCTGACCGATCAGCCGATCATCCTGCCTAATTATCCCTCGCAGCTTCTGGATGCGATTGTCCATGCGGGTATGTTAGAAGCCCTCGGTAAATCCTGCACGGTTGACGCTGCAGGGACCCTTACCATTTCTGAGACGCAGACCCCTCCGGGTGATCTTGTCTGGAACGGGCGTTCTATCCGTAACACGTTGCTTATATTGGGCGGTCTGGTTGCGCGTACCGGCTATGGCAGTGTGCCGCTGCCCGGCGGCTGCAATCTGGGCGATCGTAAATATGATCTGCACGAACTGGTATTGCGCACATTGGGCGCGGAAGTGTGGGAAGAGGATAACCGCCTTTTCGCCCGGGCGCCGGATGGCCTGAAGGGTGGGGAAATTACACTGCCGCTGCGGTCTACCGGTGCGACGGAAAATGCACTGATCGCAGGATCGCTGGCAACGGGCCGCACGATTGTGTGGAACCCCCATATTCGCCCGGAAATCCTTGATCTGGCCGATTTTTTACGGAAAATGGGCGCGCAGATTCAGATTAATGGTCAGGAAAGTATCGTTATAGATGGCGCGCCGAAATTGTCGGGAACGACCCACCGGGTCATGCCTGATAATATGGAGGCGCTCACCTGGCTGATTGGTTCGGTCATGACCGGCGGTGATGTGGAAATTCACGATTTCCCGGCTCAGGACCTCGAAGTTCCCCTCATCTTCCTGCGCGAAAGTGGCGCGAAGGTATTCCGTGATGGCGATGTCGCCATTGTTCGGTCAGGGCGGCCTTTCCCAGTGGAAATCAGCACCGGGCCTTATCCCGGCATTAATTCCGACATGCAGCCGCTGTTCGCGGCAATGGGGGCCTGCGCACGCGGTGAGTCGCGCGTGGTCGATCTGCGCTTTGCCGGACGCTATGGCTATCTGGAAGAATTTGCCAAGCTGGGCATCACAAGTTCTGTCCAGAATGGGGCGGCGTTCATTCAGGGTGGAAAGAAGATCATCGGTGGCGAAGTCAAGGCGCTGGATCTGCGTACCGGCGCGGCATTAGGCTTGCTTGGTCTTGTTGCGGAAGGGCGCACTCTGATTTCTGATGCATGGCAGATCGAACGCGGCTATGATCAGTTCATTGCCAAGCTGCGCCAGCTTGGCGCGCAGGTGATACCAAATCCCTGAACACACTGAAACTATGGAACGATAACCGGGGATGGGAATGAGCAAGGCAGAAAATCCTCAGGCAGGCGGCGCCATTGGCGCTGCCCTGCAATCATGCCGTCGGCATTTGATTTATGCGGGTATTTTTAGCGGCTTCATCAATATCCTATATCTGGTTCCGTCCATTTATATGTTGCAGGTCTATAACCGCGTGGTGCCAACCCGCGGTGTGGGCACGTTGATATTGCTGACATTGGTGCTGGTAGTGTGTCTGGGCGTTTTTGCGATGCTGGACATGATACGCATGCAATTGCTTCAGCGCCTGAGTATGCGGGTGGAACGCATCGCCGCTCCTTCTATTCTGATGGCGGCGATGAATGCATCAAGGGCACCAGTTTCCGCACGGGTGCAGGCAATTAATGACCTTGATACGGTGCGCACCACCATGATGGGGCCTGCTGTCATCGCCTTGTTTGATGCCCCATGGGCACCGATTTACATCATTGTCAGTGCTTTGTTGCATCCGTTGCTGGGCTTGTTCGCGTTATTTTGCTGCATCGTTCTAATCGGGCTGGCCTATGCCAGTGACCGGGCGACCAGTAATGCTGTGCGTTCCATCACCAAGCAATCGAATGAGGCGACGCAGGCGCAGGAAATGGCCTTCCGGACGTCGGAAGTCTCCCGCGCGCTGGGCATGACGCGGGCGATGGTGAATTATCAGCTCAACCAACGGACAGGCATTGTTTCCGGGCAAGGAAAAACGGCGCATATTTCCGGACGCTATCTGGCTGTAACCAAATTTTGCCGTTTGCTGTTTCAGTCTCTGTCACTAGGGCTGGGGGCTTATCTGGCCGTGCAACAGCAAATTTCGGCGGGCGCGATTTTCGCCGCATCGTTGATATTAGGGCGTGCCCTTGCGCCGATTGAACAAATAACCGGGGCCTTGAAAAGCGTCACGTCTGCGCGGGCGGCTTATCGCAACCTATTGTCTATCGACAGCGCTCTGGGGGTTGAGGGCACCAGAACAAAGCTGCCTGATCCAACCGGTATGATTTCGGTTGAGGGGCTGACGATTATGGCCCCGGGGACAGAACGTCCGCTTCTGATGGGCATTAATTTCTGGGTAGAGCCGGGCGAAGTCATCGCGCTGGTGGGGCCGAGCGGCGCAGGGAAATCCACCTTGCTGCGCGCTATTGCGGGTGTTTTGCCTGCCACGCGGGGCGAAGTGCGCCTCGATAATGCGCTGCATAATGACTGGGACCGCGATGCACTTGGGCGTCATATCGGCTATATGCCGCAGGATCCGACATTGATGCCGTTTACCGTACGGGAAAATGTGTCTCGGTTCGCCGGTTGGGTGAATAGCTCTGAAGATAGTGCAGATCTAGACCGTAGAATTGTTGAGGCCGCAAAGCTTTCCGGCGCGCATGATATTATCATGCGTCTGGCTAAAGGCTATGAGACCGATCTTGGATCGCGTGCGGTTGGGCTGTCGGCAGGACAATCGCAGACGATTGCTCTGGCACGGGCTTTGTTCGACTGGCCTAAAATTGTCTTGCTGGATGAACCTAACGCCCATCTAGATAGCGACGGGGAAAATCGTCTGCTGCAAACGATTAGTGAACTAAAGGCGCGTAAGAGCAGCGTGATTGTCTCCTCGCACCGCACCAGTGTCCTGCAGATTGCGGATAAGGTTCTGGTTTTACGGGATGGCAAGGTTCATGCTTTTGCTGATCGCGATCAGTTCCTGCGACCTAATGATCGTCTGCCTGCCGAAGCGGCTAAGCAGCCTGCCGCAGAAGCGCGGGTGGCTGATTCTTTGCCGGGTGAGCAGCCCAATGCTCCGGCGGCTGATAGCCCGGCGAGTGGTCAGGGGGATAGCGAAGGGAAAGATAGTGACAAGGGAGGTGCATCGCAATGACTGGAGACAGGAGCGAGCTTGCCCTTTATTCTGATGCTGAGGTCGCCAATGTGCGGTCGGAATTGCTGGAGGATTCCCCCGATCGCGGTATTCGTACCGGGCTGATTGTCGTCGCTATTTTCTTTGGTTTGTTTCTGGGCTGGGCTGCTTTGGCGCGGCTGGACGCTTCTGCTACCGGGGATGGTGCCATTGCCGTGCTGGGCAGCCGTCAGACGGTACAGCACCGCGATGGTGGCATTGTTAGCGGGCTGAAGGTGCGGGAAGGTCAGCATGTTAAAGCCGGTCAGATACTGCTTGAACTGAGTGGAGACGAAGTGCGCGCACAGGAACGTGCGCTGGCGGCATCGGTCATTGATCTTCAGGCACAGCGCGCCCGGCTGGAGGCCGAAGTGCAGGGCACCGCCATCCACTGGCCCGATAGCTTTAAGGCTCCGGCCCCTGAGAATGTGCAATTGGTCCAGAATGCCGTGAATTTGCAGCTAAAGCAGCATGAGGTACGCCGACAGGCGCTGGCCGCCAGTGGGCAGGTCAGTTCCGATCAGGCAGCGGCCATTAATGCGCAGAGTGCCGGCATCAGGGCGCAGCAAAGCGCGATGGCTGAACAGCGCGCCTCGATGGAAGCGCAGTTGGCCTTGTCGCGGGAACTGGCGGCTAAGGGTTATGTCTCGATGAACAATATTCGCGCGATGGAGCGTCAGGTCGCTGCCCTTCGGGGAAGTGGTGCGGAATATGGTTCGCGCGCGGCTTCTGCAAGGGAACAGATTGGGCAGGTGCGCAGCCAGTATCTGGAGTTGAAGCGTAAGAGTAGCGAAGATAGTGCAGCGATGCTGAGGGATGCGCAATTCCAGCTCAATGATATGATGCCTAAATGGCAGGCTGCGCAGGAGCAATTGAAAAAGCTTGAAATTCGTGCGCCGGTAACCGGCAAAGTTGTCGGTCTGACCATATTCTCTGTCGGTGGTGTGATCTCTCCGGGGCAGCCGTTGATGGATATTGTTCCTGACAAGGCACCCCTTATCATCAAGGCTCGTTTCTCTCCGCAGGATATTGATGGCGTGCGGGAAGGGGGAGAAGCTGAGGTTAAATTCATGTCTATACATGAATCTGATCTGCCCGTAATTATGGGGACGGTGAAGACGGTATCGGCAGATACTATTAAGGATGAGGTTACTCAGCGGGAATATTTCTCATCCGAAATATTAGTGCCTGAGAGTGAGGTAGCGAAGCTGCGGAATGCAAGAGGCGAGGATACCGGCATTCGGCCCGGTGTGCCGGTTCAGGTTTTTGTACGCCTGCGTAAACGTTCGGCGTTGCAATATTTTCTTGATCCCCTTACGCAGGCCTTCCGTTATTCGTTGCATGAGCGTTGATCATCAGGGATGTATCCGCACAAGGCCGTTAAGATTCAGGAGCAGCGCGTGAACGCAGAACCAAAACCATCCTCTCCGCAGGCACCGGGCAATGCTTATACGGATTATGGGCAGGCCTATACCGAGCGTGATTCGCTGGTTGATCTGGGCTCTGTCATAGAAACAGTTCGTCGCCGGAAATTGCCGATGGCCATTGCCTGTGCGATCATTCTGGTTTTGACGGCAGTGACCTATCTGATGTCTGATCGGGTCTACATGGCGAGCGGCCGTGTCGCGGTTGACCGGCAGGATAATGACATTGTGAACGTAGAAGGTAGCCAGCGTCCGCTGACTACTGACTCGCCTTCGGTCGATACAGAGGTGCAGGTTATTCTGTCGCCCAATACAGCGATGGCTGTTGTCGAAAATTTGAAATTACAAGATCGCCCGGGCTTTGGTTTCCCGGAAGGTACGACCCCGGCAAAATCTCTGGAAGACCGTAAGCAGCGCGCGATGCGCACTGTCATGAATTCGCTGAAGGTACAGCGTGAAGGCACGTCCTACGCGATTGTTATCGGCGCCCGCAATCCGGATGCTGCCATAGCAGCGGAAATCGCCAATGGGGTGATGGATGCTTATGTTGGGCAGCAGCGTAGCGGAAAGGCTCAGGCTCGTTCTCAGGAAATTGAGATGTTGAGGTCTCGCCTTGATGAGCTGCGTGATGATGTGATCGCTGCCAACAGGGATGTTGCGCAATATCGCAGCAGTGCCAATCTTGTCTCTTCGGGGGATGATGTTGCGGGCCAGCAGGCTCTTGCAGGGCTTAACTCGCAATATGCGACAGCGCGTGCAGAAAGCGCTGCAGCCAATGCGCGGGCCTCTGCCAGCCGTAGGGGTTCGGTGACGGATATTACCAATAATGCTGTCATCAATAATCTGAAAGGAACGCGGGCGAACCTGCTGGCGAAGAAGAGTGATCTCGAAGGGCGTTATGGTGCTATGCACCCGGCACTGGTGTCAGTGAACAGCCAGATTGCAGAAATAGATAGAAATATTCAGGCTGAAACCGAGCGGGTCAGAATGGGCGTGGCCGCTGAGGCGAATGCTGCCAGCCAGCGTGCGGGTGCTCTCGCCAGCTCTGCCGCACAGCAACGTGCCTCTATCCTTGCTGCGAGCTCAGCGTCAGTTAAGCTGAAGGAGCTGGAGCAGAAGGCGGATGGCGCGCGGCAGGTCTATCAGACCCATCTCGACCGTTACTTGCAGGCCGTCGCCGTGCAGGGGGCGGAAAGCAGCAAATCCTATATTGTGGCAAGGGCGCTAAAGCCCAGCTTCCCTGAAACGCCGAAACTGGCGGCCTTCGCAATGGGGGGTATTGCGGCCGGTCTGATTGCTGCGATTGCTCTGGCCGTAGTACTGGAAGTGATGGAAAAAGGCTTTCGTTCGCGCCGTGAGGTGGAGAAAACGCTGGGCCTGCCGGTTATCGCCTCTGTCCCTGATTTGATGACGATGAAGGAACGGCCTGTCCGGGGGAGCGGCCCAATCAGCGTGGCTGATTATATGCTGCATGAAGATGGGTCGGTCTTTACCGAGGCTATTCGCTCCATTCGTACAAGGTTGCGCATCGGGCAAAATGGTCAGGTTGCGAAAACAGTTGCGATTGTGTCCTCTTTGCCCGGCGAAGGTAAAACAACGACATCCATTTGCCTGGCCCGTTCTGCGGCCTTGTCTGGTCGTAAGGTTGTGCTGGTCGATTGTGACATGCGTCGGCGCGCTACTACCCGGTCCCTTAAAAATGAACTGAGTGTCGGGTTGGCGGATGTACTGCGGGGAACCGCTACCGTGGATCAGGTACTGGTAAAGGATGAGCAATCCGGTGCTTATCTGCTGCCGCAGCGTCATTATGAACCGGGTGATTTTGACCTTATCCCTTCAAAGGCAATGGAAAGTCTGGTCGACACCCTGTCTCGTCAATTTGATCTGGTCATCCTTGATACAGCCCCTATTTTGCCAATTGCTGAGGCCCGTGCGGTTGCAGCGATGGCCGATGCGGTTCTTGTCGTGGTGCGCTGGCGGGTAACGCCTGTGACGGCTGTCCAAATAGCGCTCAGTGAACTGGGGCGCGCGGGTGCCAATGTTGTTGGTACTGTGCTGAGTCAGGTGGATGTCCGTTCTGCAAGCACAGGCAATGAAGTCTATTATTATCAGCATTATGAGCCAATAAAGGACTGACCCAGTCTGCGATTATTTGCTACTGAAAATATGAAAAGGCCCGGATTGTTTTCCGGGCCTTTTGTGCATTGGCATGGGAATATTAAAAGCTATTTCAGAGCCGTTTAGCCGATGCAAAGTGACCAAAAATTGCTCTGGAATAGCGGCGAGGATCATCCGTTAAACTGATCTATCCCGATAGCGGAACCAGCAAGGCTATAGAGAAAATAATCGACGCCGTTGACTGTTTTCATCCCATCATATTCGATCATCGTAATTGCCTGATCGGGTTTGTCGGTAATCCGAACATGGCCAAGGCTGCCCCCATCCTCTCCTGACAGAGAGAGCATCCCACCATCCAGAGCGATGGAGGAACCTGCTTTGTCATTTGTCAGTGCAGTGGTTGTAATCAGCAGGTCTTCCTTGCCGAAATGAACAATTTCATCTTCCCCAAACTGTTGATTGATCGCAGTGTCAAAGAAGAAAACATCCTTCTTCTGATGATTTGCATCGGCATATAATATGTCTGACTGGTTGATGAGGCCTTCTTTTGCATTTTTTGGCCGGGTTGTTAGTGCGCCATAAACAAACTGATCCCCATCTATGCCAAGATAGCGAAGATCGGAATTTTTCATGCCATCCAGCAATATGGTGCTAACCTTGTCTGATAAATCAAGAATATTGTCCTTGCCGGGATCAATTATTCCGTCTGCATTGCCATCGCGCAACTTTTGATCGAATATCAGAAGGTCATCTTTTCCAAAGCCAATGATGACATCCTTCCCATTATAACCTCGGTTAAAAACAAAAGTCTCTTTCGCTTCTGTTGCGATGAAAATTTCATCACTTTTGTCAGAATGAAAAATCGAGGAGGGAATCTCTGGCATTTGGGGCGCAGGGACAGCCTCTTCGGGCTGAGGGTGAGATATCTCCGTTCCGCTGTCTGTTTTCGTCCCACTGGAGAAATTTCCGCTTGTTGGAACATACTCTATTTCCCTGAGGTCCAGCCCTGTGATGTCGCTTCCATAAGCAAGCCGCGCGTCATCGGCCATGATGATCTGGGTGCCTGCCAAGGTGACGGTGCCATCATTGTCGATGACGAGTGTTTTGCCGCCTGCGTCACTGAATATGCCGCCTATGATGGTCGCGGTTCCACCTTCATTGACCCATAATTGCGACTGGCCGGCTGTTCCGCCCCGCACATGCGGATCGAGACCGACGACATCAATCAGGGTTGCTTCGCCCCATATCCGAAAGTTGCGCGCATTGTCCTCTGCCAGCGCGCGGACCAATGTTGTCGCGGTGGACTTAAGATCATAGCCGCCATCGGTATTTCCTCTGGCGACGGTATCTTCGAACAGGATGTTGTATGTGCCTTTCTCTGTAGAGAAGCCGTCACCGTTCCAATATTTATCACCGGTGGTGTCGGTGGCATTTTCCATTGTCACCCGGCGCAGCACGATGTCATGGGCGGTGCCGGTTATATGTACACCCACGGCAAATTCGTCTCCATCCTGCCGCATGCTGTCGCCGCGTACATCTTCTATCACGATGTTGCTGCTATTATAGCCGAGTGCGATGGCGGCTTTGGAGAAGCCATTAATCTCTACATCCCTGATGACAAGGCCGGTCACGCTGGCGGTTTTGGCTGAACCGCTGGCCAGATCCTGAAAGAAACGAGCGACATTACTGGCCGTGACATGGGAAATGCTGATGCCCATAGTATCGGTGCCCGCGCGAAAGGCGGTGCCAACATTATTGATGGTAATATTTTCAAAACTGAGATGGGCCGCATTTCCCAGCAGTTTGAATAATTCATTACCAGCCGGGTTATCGGCGGAATAATCCGGGTTACGATTGCCTTCTATTACTATATTTCGGGCTTCTCCGCTTGTTGTAACGCCTTTGATGGTTATAGGCGCCCCGGATTCACCCCGATTAGTGATATTGATTGCAGAATTGACCTGATACGCCCCGGCATCGGCCTGCATCAATATTGTGCCGCCAGCACCCACTTTTTTAATGAGGGAATTGAGGGAATTGAGTGATGCCGCATTTTCCCAACTGCTCCCTGACCGATCACCCGATCCGGTAGGCGAAATATAGGCGGTAGACATTCCGCAATTGCTTTCCTGCAAGTAGCAGCCCCATGGCGGCTTTCTCGCTTATGATGCAGTGCGAAGTGCAATGGGCGGTTATGACGCAGGGTGAATGGAATTTTAAGGGCAATTGCAGGCGGAAAAGCGACGCGAAATGTGTGAGGGATGTAGCTCTGTTCTGCGGATTAGAGCGTTTTCTAATCAGGTGGCATCACCTGATGATTCGGAAAACGCGGCAAACTAAAACTGAGAGCGATTTTCACGATCCAGATGAATCGGAAACCGCTCTAGTGCGGAGTACTGTCTTGCGCGCGCGATTCGATCAGGGAATGGGATGGCCGAATGACAGCAGGGACGCCAACGGCGATATGGCCTGCGGGTACATTTTTGGTAACCACCGCATTAGCACCAATAACGGCTCCTTCACCTACAGTGATTGCGCCAAGAACCTTGGCCCCTGCATAGATGATAACATTATCTTCTATCTGTGGTTGGCGTCCCGCCATATAATCGCCCCTGCGCGCGCCGCCTATGGTGACTTGCTGGAATATCTGGCAATTGCGGCCGATCTTTACGGCCTCACCAATGACAATTCCTTGTGGGTGGGGGAAGTGGATACCCGCGCCTATTTGGGCTTTGCTGGATATATGGCACCCAAATTGCCGTTGCAGGCGGCTTTCCATCCAATGATGAGCGCGCCACAGTTTTTTAGCCCTGAAGAAGCTGGCAAGCCGTATGTAAACATAGGCATTTGATGTGCGGTACAATAAAATCCCGCGTATCAGAGCCATGCCCACAGACATGAACCGCGGTACAGCCTTGTTCAATTCCTGATAAAGAGAAGAAATAGAACTATCCACGAGGTGCCCCTGCATATCGGAATCAGGAATCATGCTGACGCGCTATTTGTATAGTAATGCTGCGCTGCGCAATATGATTTGATTTATGAGGGTGTAAAAAGAAGATGAATCGCCAGCCTACATGAAATAACGGGAGCAAAAAAATGGAAAAATGCGTTCGCTATTCCACATTTGTCGTTTTTGTCTGGCGCTATGTCGTAAGGTGAAAGCCGATATGAAGTTTTAGGCTGGAACAGAGGTCCTTCAACTGTTAGGCGGATGCACGAAGGTGCCGGTGTAAGGAGTTTTCGCATGACGTTGCGTTTGAATGTTCGGGGTTTCTTTACCTTTCTGAGTCTCAGCCTGTGCGCCTTACTGGCCGCATGTGGCGGTGCGGGCGAAAAGGTGATGAGCGCGTCTGATATTCCTGCTGTAGATTCCGTATACCGGCTGGCCGCGGGCGATAAGCTGCGCGTTAATATTTTCGGTGAGAAGGAATTGAGCGGCCAGTTTGAGGTCGATAGAGATGGTACGGTCAATCTTGTCCTTATTGGGAAGGTCGAGGCCATCGGGCTGACGGCGCAGCAACTCGAACAGAGGCTGGTAGAGCGTTATTCGGCTGGTTATCTGGTTAATCCCCGTATTAACGTAGAGGTTTATGACCAGCGCCCTTATTATGTTGTAGGGGAAATTAACAAACCCGGTAATTACCCGATTTCTGCTGGTTTGACGGTTCGTAGCGCCATCGCAAATGCAGGTGACTATTCTTACCGAGCCAATAAGAAAGTCGTTTATTTGCGGCGGGCTGGCCAGTCTGCGGAATATCCTATCGACCCGGATTCTGAAATCTATGTTGCGCCGGGCGATACGATTCGCGTTGGCGAGCGCTATTTCTGATAAAAAGGACTGACCGGATGAGGATGACCCTGTTGGTCCGCAGCCCTGTTGTTGGCGCATTATCCCGTTCAGCGCTCTTGGTTGGCGCGTTGGGGATGGCACCTGCGTTGTTCGCGCAGGAGGCCAGCGGTGGGCAGAATGTCGAGCAGGAGGATGCCGCGAGTTATAATGAAAATTATAACTCTTCGCTGGTCATCCCGGACCGGGAGGTTGTGCGTTCGGGTGCATTATCATCGTCTCTGCGTCTGGATGATGATGATCTTGCTGACCCGTCGCTGCGTAATGTGCGCAAACTGTGGCAGATATCGGATAACAGGCGTGGTGAAACAGTGATGGAACGCCGCCGCCCGGAATATGACCCGGTTGGGTTGCCGATGGGGTCTTTCCGTTTATTTCCTCAGGCGACGGTAAGAGGTAATTATTCCAATAATATCTTTAGGAATAAAGGCTCAAAATCAGACGTTTATACAACAATATATGGCGGTGTTACGGCGCGGTCTACATGGTCCCGCCATGCGCTGATATTGGATGGGTCGGTCGATCAGACCTTATACGCCACTTATTCCTCTGAAGATGCCTTGCAATATAAGGTGAACGCAGCCACGCGGCTGGATATTTCTTCCGATGCGCAACTCAATGTCACCCTTGGTCGTCAGCGTGATGTGCTGGACCGTACTGCAATTGATAATGATCTGCCGGATACTTCCCTTGTTAAGGCCGATCGGGATAACGCCACGGCAACACTGAATGTTGTGAGCGGTAATGTAATCGCGCGTCTGGGGGGATCTTATAGTAAGCGGGATTACAAAGATTCTTATAATGATGATGGCACGGTTCTGTCCCAGCAATATCGCGATGTTAGCGATTATGGTCTGAATGGCCGTCTGGCATATGAACTTACTCCTGGACGCAGGGCGTTTGTATCGCTGGCTTATAATCGGATGGATCATCGTCTGGCGACATCCGCTAACCGTAATCTGCGGCAATGGGAAATGCTGGCAGGTATTTCCAGCGACATTACATCGCTGATCCGGGGGCAGATCGCGGTTGGATATATTATTGCCAATTTTGATGATGAAACCAAAGATACCCGCAGGGGCCTGACGGCTGATGTGCAATTGGATTATCTGTATTCAGAATTGACGACCTTCACCCTGAAGGGGCGACGTTCCGTCCGCAACATGGCCTCTGTTTCGGCTTCCGCAGCTTTCGTGACGGAAGTATCTCTTGGCGTGAACCATGAGTTGCTGCGTAACCTTATCCTGACCGGAGAAGGCAGCTATGAGGTTGCGGATTATATCGACGGCACCAATGTCACCAAGGCATGGACTGCCCGTTTCCGTGCTAACTGGATGGTGGACCGCCATTTGCGTGTAAATGGTGGCGTGAACTGGCGGAAGCGCGATATGGGTATTTCTGTCCGGCCTGATTATTCCAATGTCATGGCCGATATAGGGATTAGCTATCTGTTTTGATGGCGGTATTTGGGTAGAGGGGTTTTTAAGTAAATTGCATCATGTGCTGGTTAAGAAACTTAGCTCAGTGGTGCTAAAGTGCGGTAGAATATAATTATAGAGTGGTGGGGCCGGTAGAAAGCGCTTCAGCGCCGCCCACCCAGATGCAAGGAAAGCAGAAGCGGCCTTAATCAGACTGATAAAACCGACATCCGTATTCTATATTGAACCGGAAGCGGCCTATGCCGGGCGCATGGCGCGCACGGCCTCTATAATGTGCCAATATTGGTCTCGGGAGCCTTCAACGCTATAGTCTGCCGCCCGCCGGGCGCCAGCTTCGCTATAGAAAGCGGCGCGGTCGCTCTGGCTTATCCGGTTGATGGCCTCTCCCATGGCCGCCGCATCATTTTGCGGTACCAATATGCCATAGAGGCCTTCCAATAGCCCGTTCACCTCTTCGCGCGCTTTGTCGGCCAATATCTCGGATGGGCCGGACGGGCAATTGGCCGATATGGCGGGAACGCCTAACGCCAGTGCCTCTACCAGTCCATTGGGAAAACCCTCAGCGTTGGACCCGCTCAGATAGCAGCTCGCCCCCGCCAGATAAGGATAAGGGTTGGCGACGAAGCCGGGCATTACCACCCGGTCAGCCAGCCCCAGTTCTGCAGCGCGTGCCTTGATCGCTTCCTGCTCTGGCCCTTGCCCCAAAATCAGCAAAGAGAGGTCGGAGCGAGAAGCTGCCAGTCCTTCCACTGTCAATATCGCGTTTTTGTTACGGCTCAGCCGTGAAATGGCGATGGCATAGGGGCCTTTCACCAATGGTTCCACTGGCTCCCCGGCGGCGGCCCGGATACGCTGCCTGTCCACCGGGTTGGCGATGGTCGTCATTTTCTCAGGCTTCACCCGGTAATGGGTGCGAAGATCATCCGCAATACCTGCCGACACCGCAATCACATGATCGGCCCTTGGGTAGAGTGTCCGAACGAGGAATTTTGAAATGTGCGAGGCAAGTCCGCCGACAAAATGGCCGCTGGTGTTGACGCGTTCACTGATGATGGCCCCAAAGCCAAGGCGGGCGGCAGAGGCGACCGTCACAAAATTCGCGCGTGTCAGGAAGGAAAGGGTGACGCTGGGGCGAATACGCTTGGCCAGCGCGTGAAATTCCCGCATGGAATGTATCAGGCTGAACCGCCCATTTAGCTGATAAACAGTCACCCATTCTGGCACCGCATAAGCGCGTGGCTCATCATCCAGCAGTACAAGGGCTATGTCATAGCGATCAGCGAAAATATGCGATGCGTTGACCAGTTCGGTCATCACCCGTTCTGCGCCGCCACCAGCCAGAGAGTTGATGACAAAGAATATGGTGTCGCGGGGGGAGGAAGAAGCCATATTGAAAATTGGTCCGATGGGAATCACGATACGTCCCAGAATGCGCCAGAATGGCCTTGCTATTCAAACTATTCTTGTGCAGTGCAGTGAATAATTCAGATCTCTCTGGTATTTATGGCAATGATGCTTGGTTTTTACCGTGAATACGGTTCAAGGCGGCGGCTGGTATTTAGGGAGGGGTAACAGGCTATGCAGGACGGTTCGGGCATATGACGGCGACTACCGACGGCAGTTCCTCTCGCCCTCATGTGATGATGCTTGGCCTGCGCAGCCTCGGCTCTGGTCAGGGCGGGGTAGAAGCGCATGTGGAACAACTGGCTTCTGAACTGGACGCGCGCGGGTGCCGGGTAGAGGTAGTGGTACGCAAGCCTTATTCTGGCGCTGAGGTCCGGCATAAGGGCAAGGCGACACGCATTGTACCGCTTTGGTCTCCTTCTGGACAGTCTAGCGAAGCGATCGTTCATTCTGTGCTGGGCGTTTTTTACGCCGCCAGAAGGCGGCCTCATGCGCTGCATATCCATGCTGTAGGGCCTGCTCTGGTCGCTCCGCTGGCCCGTATTTTGGGACTGCGCGTGATATTTACCCATCATGGCGAAGATTATAACCGCGAAAAATGGGGTAAGGCGGCGCGCTTTGTGCTGCGTATGGGGGAAAAGCTGGGGACGAGCTTTTCGAACCGGCGGATTTGTGTGTCGCCGTCTTTGTCCCAAAGCCTGACCAAAGCCTATGGCAAAGTTTATGATTATGTGCCCAATGGGGTGCGAAGGGCCGTGCGGGCGGAAACCACCGATACGCTGGATAGTCTGGGGCTGACGCCGGGCGGTTATATAGTGCATGTCGGCAGGATAGTACCTGAAAAACGGCAGCTTGATCTGGTCGCTATGATGGCTCGCCTTGGGCGTCCTGGTATGAAGCTAGCGCTGGTGGGCGCGGCGGACCACAATAGCGAATATAGCGCCGAGGTGCTGAAGCAGGCGGCGGAAAACCCCGATATCGTCCTTTGTGGTTTTCAGACGGGAAATGCATTGGCCGAATTATTCAGCCAATGCGCGCTGTTCGCGCTGCCGTCCAGCCATGAAGGGCTGCCGATCGCCCTGCTGGAGGCGATGTCTTATGGCTGCCCCGTGGTGGTGAGTGATATTGAGGCGAACCTCAATGTTGCTTTGCCAGCAGAATGCTATTTCCCGATGGGGGATCAGGATGCGCTGCTGGAGCGGGTACGGGCCGCACTGGCCGGGCCGGGTCGGGTGGACTGGTCCGAAACCCTCGCCCAGTTTGACTGGCAGAAAATTGCAGATAAAACCCTGAATATATACAAGGAAGCGGGCGTTCCTGTTGGTGGCTGAGGGGCAGGAAATATCGCCTGTCTTAATAATATGATGTTGCTGCAGCCGTTCTGTTTCCATTGCGACGAGATTTGACCGGAATGACAAATTCGCCATCTCCTATTCATGTAGTTTCCATCCAGAAATGTAATTCCCTCTCCTATGTACGGGAATTGCTGGCCGTTCATGGCGCGGGTGAGATTGCCATGCCAGTGGATGCAGAGGAAATGGCGGAGCAGCCGGGCCTTCATGTGCTGCGCCATATACGATGTGAGGAAGGCGGCGGCTGGTTTGATGAAAATATCACCCCACAAAGCGGCGACGATATTGCCCAGATCAGCCTGACATCAGGAACCACCGGCAGGCCCAAGCCGATTGCCCTTTCTCATCGGGCGCTGGCCGATGTGACAGAGCGTCTGGTTGAGGCAATGGGTCTGAATGCGGATGTGCGGGAATATATAGGGGTTCCGGTCACCTATTCCTTTGGCTTTGGGAGGGTCCGGGCGGTTGCGGCGGCGGGTGGCAAGGCCTATTTGCCGGTTAGAGGATTTCGCCCGGATGAATTTGCGGCGATGCTGGAGAAAGGAGAGGTCAACGCCCTCTCTGTCGTGCCGACGTTACTGCGCCTCATATTGGCGCAACCAGGTCGTTTCGCGGGAATAGGTGAGAAATTACGTTGGATGGAGATTGGCAGTCAGGCGATGAGCCTTGCCGAGAAACAATCCGTACGCGACATTTTCCCTAATGCCCGTATCATTCAGCATTATGGCCTGACGGAAGCATCACGGACGACCTTTCTCGATATTTCTGAGGCTGACGATGTGCAGCTCGCATCGGTTGGCAAGGCCTGTGGTTCGGTTGAAGTGAAAATCACCGAAGATAGCTTAATTGCTATTCGCGGGCCGCATGTGGCGCAGGGCATAGTCACTGCCGATGGTGTTGAACCATTGACGAATGCTGATGGTTGGCTCGTGACAAAGGATTTAGGGCGGCTGGAGAATGGCTATCTCCATTATGGTGGCCGCGCTGATGATCTGGTGAATGTGGGCGGGGTGAAGGTTCCGGCAGAGCTGTTCGAGGAAAAGCTGCTGGCTCGTTTGCCGCAACCAGTTGAATTGGCCTGCGCCGCCGGGGAAGACGCATTGCGCGGCCAGATAATAGTGGTTGCCCACCGGGATGATTTGCCAGAGAGCGATCTGTTGCCAATAGAGGCTGCTGCCACTGCGGTAGCAGAGGAAATGGGGGCAGGGGATGGTTTTGCATTCTTCCCAGTGCCTCATATTCCACGGACGGAAACCAATAAGGTCCGTCGCCGGGAAATCAGCGCTCTCTATGCCGAGGCAATGGCACAGAGAAAGGCAGAGGTTGCGAGTAAAACGCCATCTGGTACCTTAGTCCCTGATGAAGCTGTGCGGCAGGCCTTCCGCGAGGCTGTTGGGGCAAGGGCGGATGACGGAACACAAAGCCTGCGCTCTTTGGGCTGTGACTCCCTGCAATATGTGACGTTGCTGCTGGCAATTGAACCACATATTCCTGCGCTTCCCGAAGAATGGGACATGCTGTCGATTGATGAATTGGCTGCATTGGCGCGGTCACAAGCGGTATCCCCTCCTGCTGAAAACAGGATAAGGCGTCTAATCCCCGATAATCTCAATTCCGTGCGCGGTCTTGCCTGTATCATGATTGTCGCATTGCATGTTGTGGGCCTGACGCCCAGCGAAGGTCTGCGTCTGCCGGAGGGGTCGCTGTGGGTTGCAGTGATGGATTTTTTCTCGCCGGTGCGTCTGCCTCTGTTCACGGCGATGGCTGGTTTCCTCTATGCGGCGATGCCTGCAACGCGTGAGGGCTTTGCGCCCTTCATGCAGCGGCGTCTGGGGCAATTATTGCCGCCTCTGCTCTTTGCAACTCTGGTGTTCTGGGGGCTGAGGAAAGTTGTTTTCGGTAATGATGACAGCCTGTTATGGGCCTATATAGATGGCTATCTCCACCTCTGGTATATTGAGGCGTTGCTGCTGATATTCGTAGTTGGCGCGTTGATCGATACAAGAATCGGTAGCCGGCCCGCTATCTGGCTGGGGGCTATGCTCTGTACGCCGTTCATCCATGCGGTGATGCCGAACTGGCCTGTCATGCACATTAAAAACGCGACGCATCTGTTCGCTTTTTT
Organism: Sphingobium sp.; assembly: GCA_009360885.1. Classification (GTDB taxonomy): domain Bacteria; phylum Pseudomonadota; class Alphaproteobacteria; order Sphingomonadales; family Sphingomonadaceae; genus Sphingobium. The sequence goes on from SPEL01000001.1 coordinate 314,269, forward strand.
TGCCTTCGGTGTGCTGCTGTACCGGGTGCCTGCCTTGCTGCGTTCCGGCTGGTTAACCGGGGTAGCGGTGCTATTGCTGATACCGGTCATGGCGCTGCAACTGGTGCCGCAGGATATGGCAATGAGCTATTGGATCGGGCGGATAGTCTATTGGATCGCGCCGATTATCGTCACCCTCGCCGTATTACGCTATTTCCCGCGGATAAAATCGCTGGATGCCATCGCCCTTTATTCCTTCACCATCTATTTATGGCACCCGGCGGCCAATGCAGCGATGCGCACATTGATGTGGAAACTGCATATTTCAAATGTGCCGACAATGTTTGTCATTGGTCTGGTTGCAGGGGTGGGGATACCCATCATCATGCACAAGATAGTGATGCACATCCCCTATGTGCGGACAATCATCATCGGGCGAACCTGATCTGCCCTGAAACGGCCTTTAGCGGGCGCCTTTATCGACCGGGATTTCTGTGCCCCATTCTACTGAAGCCAGATTGATCGCGCCGGATAATTTCGGCGTGTCTTTTGGCACATTCAGGCTGTAACTTTTGATGATGACGCGCACTTTGCCGCACCGTTCACCGATATCGATCAGGGGAACGGGGGTAGTCGCACGGAAATTGATATGCGCAAAAGAGAAGACGGAGCTGCCATCTTTTTTGCCGCATAAGGCGATATGGGCCGGACGAGCGGAGCCAACGCCGCCGGGATCAATACTGGTAATCGGGCCATCGAATGACTGCCCATACCATAGTTTGAAATTGCGCTGATTACGCTCGGCAGTCAGATTGCGGCCTATGGTGTCCGAAGATTTAAGATCAAAACCGGCATCGCTATTGTCCGAACTCGTAATATTTTCGAGGCGTATGTTGCTATATCCGCGCTCCGTGGCGATACCATCTCCGTTCCGATAGCCTTCATGGGCTGATTTTGCGCCGCTGATGATGGCATTACGGATTATAATTTCAGAACCGGTGTCTGCGGATGTCTTGCCCGCCAGAGCAATGCCGAAAGGCACCTTTTTAGGGTCTTGATTGACGGCAGTGATATGTAGTTCAATATCTTCGATGAGGAGGTTGTGTATCGGGCCGCGAAAACGCAGCAGGCCGGATTGGGCCTCCACAGAACGAATGCGTGAAAAACGGGCATCACTCAGGCTTTGGCCCGCCATGAAGGCCGCGAATAAGGGGCCGCTATGGTCCATTTCGATATTGTCGACGATCAGGTTGGAAACTGCGTCAGTTTTGGACCCTTTCATGATGAGCGGCTGGCGCACATATTTTTGCCCTTTGACCTGCACACCCGACGAAATGGTGAACTCCTTCTGCTGACCCAGACGGGTATTGCCGGGGGGCTGCGGTAATGGCGTGCGGGCAACAGATGGCGCTTCGCAGGCGATTATAATGGCGCTGGTAATCAGCAGGCCCTGAATAACAGGGTGCAGAGTGGGATGAAAATAGGCCATGTGGTCGTCCTGTTGATGAAGGTGATACCGTTTGGCTTTTGCCTGAGAGGAAGCTCCGTAATGGAGTGTTCATCATTTGTAGGCAAATTTTCTTTATCATACCCAATAGCGATGACGAAGGAAGATCAAACCACGGCATTAGATGTGCAGCTCACCGAACTGCAGGCAAAGATTGCGGCGCATCAGGCCCTGCTGAATGAGCAGGCGGACTTCTTCGAAGAGGAAGCCCGCCTTGATCGCGCAGATCTGGCTGCTAAGCGTAAGTCAGCAGACGATTAAAGGGCGAAGGCGTACCGCCACGATGGAAATATGCATCGTTACTGATGAGCAACGCACCATCAGGGCGAAGTACTACCCCCTCAATCGCATCGGCGCCGGTAAGGGTGATGTCCTGTGTGATATAGGGAACGCCATAGCCAGCCATATCCCATATATACACATGCCCATTAGTGCCATTTGCCCCTGCGGTTGAGTATAGTTGGTCACGCCCGGCATCATAATGAAGATGGTCGGCGTCTGTACCGCCTGTCCCGACAACGGACCATGTAGCGGTTAGGAAGTCATTTTTGGTGTGCCATTCTATGATGCTGGTTGATCCATTGCGTAAGATGATGATCTGGTCGCGCTTACTGTCATAGGCCAGCCCGTTTGTATTGGATGGGGCCGTTTGCACTATGGGTGTTCCCGCACTCCAATCTTCATTGATAGGCAGGCATATAACCGTTGGTGACGGGGATGTGACCTGCACAAACCAGATGTTGCCTCGAATACCTCCGGTACCAACAGGCTCCCAATCGACGCCCTGAATGCTGTTCGCGGGAAGGCCAAGATCGGCGCTGGTCCATTGATGCAGAATGGATGAGCCATCGGCGCTGGTGCGAATGACGGAGGAGAGAAATGGGTCATCGGCACTCGCACCCCGGCCATCATTGCCCCAGAGCAGGGTTCCATCTGGCATGAGTGCTAGACCTGTACAGGTCCAGCCTTTACCCGCAACCGCACCGTTGCCGCCATCGGGTAGGGTTATGGCTGACGTCATAGCGCGGGTGGACGCGTCCGCCACCATGGGACCAAAGTCAACAGCGCTCAGATAGGCGGAAACAGCGCTGTAGAAGGCTGTCATTTGCGCTGCTGTCAGACTGGCCCCAGCGAATACGATACCAAGCTGGTTTTGTGAATAGTTCGACCCTGCCCCCCGGCCCAACGTTAAATATTGTGCAGCCGGGGCGGTGCTGGCTGCGGCGGCGCTGACAAGCAACGCACCGTTTTTATATAAATCAATATTGGCCGCGTCGGAACGGCTGACAGCCCAAAAACCATAGCCATCTGTTGATGGCCCACCATTAACAGCAGCGCTGGAATTTAGCCGGGCCGCACTGACGTTGCTGGAACTTCTGGGGGACAAACCCACAGAGTTGCCGGACAGAGTAGAGAAGTTAGCGGTTCCGTTCGCCTGTATGCCGCTGTTACGCGCAAAATACCCATAAGATGCATCATTACGGGTGAATTTCACGCCAGTAGAGGGCCTGTATCCGGTGTCGAGATAATCATCCGCCCCATCAACGAAGAAACCACGGTCAGCGAAGAATTGCGGAGTACCGCCGCCGTCTACTAATGGGAATGTCCCTCCTACCCAGTTCTGGCGTGCGGCCTGCTCATCATGGGCAGCAGGAACATACAGCAGATCAAGGCGGTCCCATATGTCCGCCGCCTTCAATGATCCAACGAAACTGTCAATTAACGCCTTACGTATGGTGTCGGGCTGCACCGAAAAGCGCGCAACCAGCGCTTCGGCCTCTGCATGGATGAAATGGAACGGAGGCACCGAAGTGGTGGCAAGGGAGAGCGGGCCGGTTTCGGGTAAAAATCCGGGCGAAAACATCAGCAATGCGCCACAATGGAGGAAGCGGTCGTACCGGTCGCCCGAACATAGCGCACACGGGCACGGATGATGGAGCCAGACGGAACATTGGCAAAGACGACATCATTTGTATCGTCTACGCATCGCACCACAACATCGCCGCCATTCCCAATGTAAAGCGCCTTTGGTAGCATAGGAAGCTCTGTATCATTATTGGGGGATACGGAGTATAAAGAACGGGATGGATAATTGAGACTGTCGGAAAAAGAAGAGAAATTATCAATCATCTGTCAACCTCTTGCTTAATTTGCAGGGTGACAGTTCATATATATCCAACATCTATCTGTAGGACAGAGATTTTAGTGCTATTCTCCTGAAAGGCGTAAAACGGCCTTTATCGGATAATGGTCTGATCCCGTTCGGGGCAGCCGTTCGATTGAAACGAGCTGCCACCCTGGCCCAGCGAATATATGGTCAATGGGCAGGAGGGGGATGGGCCATGCACGCCCTTTGACTCTGGCAGGAAAAGAGAATTTCATATGGGTGAGACGGCGCATTGGCGCGATATCAGATTCCAGATAGCGCATTCCGCTGCCCCATGGGGTTAGGTTGAAATCGCCTGCTAATATCGGGTTCTCGCGGCTTAACGGTTGTAATACCGCGGCTAGTTCCTGCCTCTGCCTGTCCTGCTCCTCCCCCGGCCATGTCATGTGAAAAGAAATAATCGGGAATTTTGGACCTTTTTCGGGCATGACATAGGCCCACATCAGGGCCGGGCCAATTCTCTCACCCTTTGCCTTATCCCGGAATTTCCATTGAACGGGGGAGAGGGGAAGGCGGGAGTAAATGGCATATTCACAGGTCCCCGGGCATTTGCTGTGCCAAGGATAACGCTCGTTCAGGGCGGGCAATAACGCTGCGGCTTTGCCGTGGCTTTCCTGCAGCAATAATATGTCGGCATCGCTGTTCAACAATATATCCAGCGTTGCTTCCACATCCGCATTGGCTTTTGCAAGATTGTGGGTGACGAGCGTGATGGTCTGGGCCGGGTTTGATGGTGCTGGCTGGCCAGATGTGCGGGATGCACTCCATTCGTGCATAATCGGCAATAGCGCCATAGCGGCGATGATGGCGGCACCAGCGCAGTGCAGCCAGTGTCGGTTAAGGCCAGCGATAATCAAAATCGCCAGCGAGAGTATCGCATAAACCGGGATGTAAGATGTTATAAATTCGGTCCATCCTGCATGGCCGAACCGGCTTATCAGCACACAGCTACCAATCAGGGCCAGAAAAATGCCACTGAGCAGTTTCATGGATGGTTCCTGTTCATGGTGTGCGGATGGGCGGACTGGTTCAGAGGATAGGCCTGTGGGAGTAGTGGTTGATTAAGATTTCTGCGGGAAGCCGTGACGCTCTTGCTGCCTTTGAGGTGGTACATGGTGAAGCCACATACGATGGCATAGAAAATCAGACCTTCGATCATCCACATCGGCTGTGTCGCCATACAGAGGATGAAGAAACCCACATGAGCGGCTATCAAACGAATGGTCGGCCCCGTCTTACACTGTAATGCCGCTGCGAACATGGTGCCCCAGAGGAAGATCGTCGCAATAACCCCCGCTATGCCCAGATCATAAAGATAGCATACAAGTTGATTATGGGCGTAAACAATGAATTTGCGTGCCCATTGATCTGGTCCGAAACCAATGAGATGATGGATTTGAGAGCTATCCAGATAAGCATATATATAGGAGCTCCATATATAGGCTCTGCCGCTCATGATGCGGCGGGATGCATCATCATAATATTCAGGTCGTTTCGTCAGGGTTTCCCAATCAGTAAAGATCAGGCCTAAGTCCTGAAAACGATCACCCGATGCAACATAGGCAATCATTATAGCTGCCAGACATAATATAGCCATGCTTCCTGAAATGAGCAGGCGCTGATTTTGTTTGATGTGCTGAGACCCTAATATCATGAAGGTCGCGCCCATTAATGGTAGAAGGGATAGAATAGTGGTGCGATAATTCGCCAAAATTATCCCGACAGTACCTATAATGAAGAGCAGGAATATATATCTGCTCTTCATTTTTGTCTGGATCGCAGCAACCAGCAGGCCGATAGACAAGATGACGGAGAAAGCGGCTTCATGCTGATAGCCGCCAATATAGCTGGCTGATCCATCTGCTTCTGCTGCTTTGGGAATATTAAGGACAATAGTCCCCAGCTGAAATGCAAAAGGAATGGCACAGGGGATCAGCATTTTCCTGAGCAGATTATCTCCCCCGATATCTTCTGATGCATCAATAATGGCCAGCATCAATATCGTGAAATATCCAATTTTTATCAATGTATTGAATAGATTGACGGGAACTTCATTATATAGGCCGCTTACGATGATGACGAGGGCCAGTGGATAAACCGGTAGCAATGCCTTATCCAGCAAGGGGCGCTTTCTTACCGCCAGCAACCCGAGGCCAAATATGGCGATTGTACCCAGTGCATTCCATGACAAGCCGATAGGGGATGATTTGAACGTATAGCCGGGTAGCGCCGAAAGGATGAGGCGGGCCCCAATGGCAAATAATACATATTTGGCAGCCCTGCTGGACGTGGACTTCATTGCATAAATGAGGGCGACCACACAGACTATCATTATGGGCCACAGGATGAAAAATGGAAGAGGAGGACTTGATCCCCCAAAGGTTGCTCCTTCCATGTCGTTATGCGGTCCCTTTTGTCAGTTGCATCGGTGAAGAATATGCCGCACCAGTATTTCATTACGGGGGCAATGACTAGGGTCACGACCCATTAATTTCATGAACCGTGATGGCCTGTTTGCGGGATGAAGTGCCTCTTACTATAGTGGAGGCAACGCGGCCCTTATCATGAAACAGCCTGCCCGCACCAATTGCGCGGGCAGGCCATTATGTAGCTCTCCGCAGATAGCTGTTAGCGCGCCGATTTGGCGAAGCGCTCTGACACTTTCTGCCAGTTCACAACCTGCCACCAGTTGCTGAGATAGTCGCCACGCTTATTCTGATATTTGAGATAATAAGCATGTTCCCATACGTCATTGCCAAGGAGAGGCGTGCCTTTCACTTCTGCCACATCCATCAGGGGGTTATCCTGATTAGGGGTGGACGTGATCGCAAGATTGCCCTGTGCGTCGCGGATCAGCCAGACCCAGCCAGACCCAAAGCGTTTGAGGCCTGCGTCCTGAAATTCCTTCTTAAAGGCATCCAGCGACCCCCATTTGGCGGTGATCGCGGCCAGAAGCTGCGGGGAAGGCTGGCCAGATTGAGCCACCGGGGCCATGGATTTCCAGAAAAAGCTATGGTTCCAATGGCCGCCCGCATTATTGCGCACCACAGCAGGCAAGGTGCCAGCCTTGGCGACCAATGCCTCTAGCGACTGCCCTTTCAGTGCGGGGTCGGCGGCAACGGCATTGTTAAGTGCGGTGACATAGGCCTGATGGTGCAAGCCATGGTGAATGGTCATGGTCTGGGCATCAATGGCGGGGTTTAGTGCATCCGCCGCATAGGGCAGGGCGGGCAGGGTAAAAGCACCCTCAACCTTAGGCGCGGGCTTTGTGGCGGCAGTCTGAGCTTGTGCCGCAGCAGGGGCCATCAGCGGGGCCGCAGATGCTATCAGAAGCGTGAGAGCGGAAAATCCTCGGATCATATGCTTTGTCTCCTCGGTGATATACCGGACCAATGATTGGCCATTAACATTGTTCCCCGCAGGGGCGTCGTAGCGTGGCCTATATCGAATTCGGGGCAGGAACCGCGTTGGTCCTGCCCCGATACTATCAATCAACAAATGCGCGTTCGATCACATATTGGCCGGGCGATGCGTTGGACCCTTCGATAAAGCCGAGTTCCTCAAAGCGTTTTTCGAGGTCCTTAATCATCGCCATGCTGCCGCACATCATGATGCGGTCGGTTTCGGGGTTAAAGCCTCGTTCGCCGTCAATTCCATTGAACAGATCGCCGCTGTCGATCAGTGCGCCAATGCGGCCCTGTGTGTGGAAATCCTCGCGGGTGACGGTAGGAACATAGCGAAGCTGCTCTTTCGCCTGGTCCTCAACCAGCGGATCGCCTTCAAGGCGGCCTTCCAGTTCCTCACGGAAAGCAAGGTCGCTGACGCGGCGCACGCCATGGACAACGACGATCTGGTCAAACAGATCATACATATCTGGGTCACGAATGACGCTGAGGAACGGGGCGAGGCCAGTGCCGGTTGAGAGCAGGAACAGGCGTTTGCCGGGCAGCATCGCGTCTGCGACCAGCGTTCCGGTGGGCTTTTTACCCAGATAAATATGGTCGCCGGGCTGAATTTTCTGAAGGCGGGATGTCAGCGGACCGTCCTGAACCTTGATGGAGAGAAACTCCAGCTCCTCGGCATAAGCAGGGCTGGCGATGGAATAAGCACGCAGCAACGGGCGATCATTTTCACCCTGCAGGCCGATCATCACAAATTCACCAGACCGGAAACGGAAGGAATCCGGACGGGTGATTTTGAAGCTGAAGAGATGCTCATTCCAATGACGGACTGACAATACTTCTTCAACCGATAGGGCTTTGGTGGGCTCCAAGGTCCGGGTTTCGGCCAGACTGTTGCTCATTCTCTCACTTCCTTCAAGACAGGGGCAGCTTTATAACGGGAATTGGCCCGACAGAAACATATTTGATTGATGCAGGATCGTTACACCGCAGCCCCGGACATGCACAGAGTAAATATAACCGGGCAGTATCACGATTGGCGAATCCTATACCCAATAATGCTGCAGTTATTGCTAATGACTTTCATATCCAAGCATTTTCCGCGAGATTTTTTGTTTTACCGCCCCAAGAATGGGTTTTCCATCACGCGATCAGCACTAGTTTGGCAAGCAGAGGGGCCATCCGACAGGACTGCCCCTCCATATTTTTATGCCTTGGCGGCGATGATGATGACTTCCACCTTATAATCAGGCGTCACTAACTTTGCTTCGGCGGTGGCGCGGGTCGGGATGCCGGCGTCTGCCACCCATTCTTCCCACACCGCATTGGCTTCGGCAAAATCGCTGATGTCAGCGAGCAAGATGGTGGCGGAGAGGAGGTGCTGCTTGCTGCTGCCGGTGCGGGCCAGCAGGTCTTCCACTTGCTTCAGCACAGTCTGCGTCTGCACGGTAACGCTCTCGCCCGGTGCGCCAACCTGCCCGGCGAGGTAAACCGTGTCGCCATGTACAACGGCCTGGCTCATGCGGGCATTGGTGTCGAGGCGGGTAATGGTCATATGTTATCTCCTAAGAGGGTCAGTAACGGTTGATGGCCAGATCATCCGCCCTGATGGCGGGTGCCTGACCGCTGATAATATCGGCAATGACGCGGGCTGACCCACAAGACATGGTCCAGCCCAATGTGCCATGACCGGTGTTGAGGAACAGATTCGCAATATCGGTTTTTCCGATAACAGGGGTGCTGTCCGGTGTCATCGGTCTTAAACCGGACCAGAAGCTGCCCTCTTCATAATTTCCTGCGCCGGGGAACAGGCTGCTGGCGCTATGGATGAGGGTTGCGCGCCGCGCCGGGGGCAGATCACGGTTGAACCCTGCGATTTCCGCCATGCCGCCAATGCGAATGCGATTGCCGAGACGGGTGATCGCGACCTTATAACTCTCATCCAGCAGGGTGGACGTTGGGGCGCGGCTTTCATCGGTTATCGGCAGCGTCAGCGAATAGCCTTTGACCGGATAGACCGGCAAGCTGATGCCCAAAGGCGCGACCATTTGCGGGGAATAGCTGCCCAGCGACACCAGAAAGGCATCGGCCTGCACGTCGCCCTTGTCCGTTTCCACATGGCTGATGCTGCCATTGGCGGCGACAATTCGCCTGATGTCATGGTTCATCAGGAAGGTGACACCCTTTGTTTGCGCCATATCGGCAAGGGCGTTGGTAAATTTATAGCAATCCCCCGTTTCATCATGGGGCAGGCGCATCCCGCCGACAAAAGGCACGCTGCTCCCCGCTAGCCCCGGTTCGGCCGCGATGCAGCCTGCACGGTCCAGAACTTCAAAGGGCACGCCATCTTCGCGCAATATGGCGATGTCTTTGCCAATGCCGTCCAGTTGTTTCTGTTCGCGGAAGAGCTGAAGTGTGCCAAGGCTGCGTTCATCATAGGTAATGCCGGTTTTGCGGCGCAGGTCGATGAGGCAGTCCCGGCTATATTCCGCAAGGCGGACCATGCGGCCTTTGTTGATGCGATAGGCCTTTTCGGTGCAGTTCGCCAGCATCGCACCTAGCCAGCGGATGGTTGCTTTATCGAGATGCGGGCGCAGGATGAAAGGGGCATGTTTCATGAACAGCCATTTGACGGCCTTGGCAGGTATGCCGGGCGCGGCCCATGGCGATGCATAGCCCGGTGATATTTCCCCGGCATTGGCAAAGCTGGTTTCCAGCGCGGGGCCATTTTGCCGGTCGATCACCACCACGTCATGCCCGGCCTGCGCCAGATACCAGGCCGATGTTACGCCGATGACGCCGCCGCCGAGGATTGCAATCTTCATGCGCCTGCCTCCTCTGCCCCTTCATACACCCGCCAATAACGATGGCTGAGCTGGGTCAAAATCTCATAAGAAATCGTGTCTGCGTCATTGGCAACATCATCAATGCTCTGGTGCGGGCCGATGAGTTCCACCGGCGCGCCGGGGTGCAGATGCTCTGCTGGCACATGGGTGACGTCCAGCGTCATGCTATCCATCGACACTCGCCCGGCAATGGGGACGCGGATGCCGTTGATGAACGCGCTTCCTTTATTACTGAGTGCGCGGGGCCATCCGTCAGCATAGCCCACGCCGATGGTGGCGATGATGGTCTCGGCCTCTGGCGCGGCATAGGTAAGGCCATAACCAACGCCTGTTCCGGACTTTATCGTACGCAATTGCAGAATCTTGGCGGTTAGGCGGGCGACGGCGTACATAGGCGTTTTCTGCCCCACCTGCACCGCGCCGCCGTACAGCGCGATACCGGGGCGCACAATGTCGCCATGCTGATGGTGGGGTAGGAAAGAGCCGGAGCTATTATCGAGCGAGCGGGCGAGGGCGGGGAAACGGGCCGCAACGCGGTAGAAATAGTCATTTTGCGCCTGATTGGATGGCGCATCGGGTGTATCCGCGCAGGCGAAGTGGCTCATGATAAAGCGCAAATCGACGCCGCTTATAGGTTCTGGTCGGGCCAGCAAATCCTCTATTTCATGGGGTTGCAGGCCAAGGCGGGACATGCCGCTGTCTATTTGCAGTACGGCGGGCAGGGGGCGTCCCGATGTGCCGACCGTTAATGCGCTGGCAACCGCCGCCCAGCGGTCGATCTGATCGGGACTGTTGAGGACGGGGATGATTGCCGCGCCTGTCCCGTTGGTTCCTGCGGCGGCGCATTCTTCCTCCGCCCCCGGCACCAGACCGTTGAGAATGTAAAGGGCGGAATCTGCGCTGAGCAGGGGACGCAGTGCCTGCGCCTCTGCCAGATGGGCGACGAAGAAATGACGACATCCGGCCCGTTCCAATGCGGGGCAGATGGTGGCTGCGCCAAGGCCATAGCAATCGGCCTTCACCACGGCTGCGGCCTGAGCCGGGGCGACCTGCTGCCCAATCAGGCGATAGTTGGCGACTATAGCGCTGACATCAATGTGCAGCACCGCGCTAGCAGAGGTGCGGGAAACATAAGATGTCGCTGGCACAGTGCTGGTTCCGGCCATATCATCAAGGAGCTGGTCAGTGTTACATCCGGTTTCCGGCCCGATCACCTCATTCATTACTGCATACCCTATTTTATCCGCGCGCTTGTTCTATACCGCCGCGACATGAACAGGCTGTACCTATAGCGAATAAAAACCCAGTCAGTTGTTTCTTTTGCAAAGCGGGGTGAGAGTTATGCACGATTGTCCTGCCTGCTTCATGCAGAGGACCGCAGTCAGGGAAAGCGAAAAGCAGAGGCGGTCTCTTCTCAGCGCATAAAAAACTCAACCTGCATGACCAGTTCGATTGTCTCGCCCCGCATACTCTCTGGGGGTGGGGGTAAGGGTTGCGCCCTTTTGGGAAGGGCGACGGCCTCTATATCCAGCAGGCGCTGGCCGGAACTGCGCTCCAGTTGTGAGGAAAGCACCTTGCCCTTACGGTCCATGACAAAGCGAATCCATGGTACGCCTTGCTGTCGGCGGGCGCTGGCCGCCGGGGGATAGCGCTTTACCTTATTAATGGCTGCCAGCACCTTCCCTTCCCATGTTGGGTTTGTGGTGGAGATTTGCGGCGCAGGGGGCATGGGTTTGCTCTCAGGCGCGGTGGTTTTCTCAACCGGCGGGCTGGGGGCGGGCGTAATAATGGGTTGCGTTAGCGTCAGGTTGCTCTCGCTGCGCAGCATTATTTCGGGTGGTGGAAGCTGGAGGGATTCCAGATGAGGCCGGGGCTTTATCAGTTCCTGTTCTACCTGTTCCGGGCCGGGCGGGGTTTCCCGTTCCGGTTCTGGCGGCGCAGCGGGAGGGGCAACGTTAAAGGTGCTGAGCGCGGGTTGAGGGGCGACCATATAATGAACGGTCCAATGAATGAAAAAAGCACCAAGGACCAGTGCATGGATTGTGGCGGTCAGAATAAGGCCGATGGAACGACCACTCTTCTGGTTTCCCTTGTAACCGCTGGTCGGGGTAAAGGAGGGCATGTGGAATGCCGCTGATGTTCCGCCATTCGGTGAGGAACTGAGGGCTGAAGACAATGGAGAGAGCGGGGGAATGTCTGACGACAGTTTCATGCAAATGCCTCTTTATGCCGGGTGCAGGTAGGTGATGATAGTGGGAACCCTGCGACTCTGCTGCTTGCCTCTTAGTTGCTATTGCGCATGAATTGCAAATTTCGCGGAAAAATTTTTACGCCGTTTAGTGTGCGGGCCATTGCTGCCCGGCTATACCCAATATCTGGTGCCCTAACCCTGACGCGGCAGAGGGCGAGACCATATCCATGCAGCGCAGGCGATGATGGACGCCGCCACCCCTGATGCCAGCCACAGACCGGGACGGGCGCCCAGCCAGAAAATTACATATCCCACCGTCATGCCTATACTCGCGGCGATTTTGCCCTTTTTCGGTATCGCCCCTTCTTTTCGCCATGCCACTAAAACCGGACCATGACGGGGGTGGTTGAGCAACCAGCTTTCCAGACGAGGGGATGAGCGCGCAAAGCACCCGGCCGCCAATATTAGGAAAATTGTGGTCGGCATTAAAGGCAGAAATGCGCCAATTATGCCGAGGCCAACAAATACAACACCAAGGCAGAGCCAGCCGATTCTAATGGCATGATGCGCGGCTTTTCCGGCGGTTCCACTCCGCCTGCTATCATGCTCTTCTGAGGGTGGAGGGGGGGCGCTGTTATGCTGTGTCATCGGGACGATAGCCGATAGCAGTGGCTCCGCACGGAAACTAAGGACGGATTATGCCATGACGGCCTTCCTCTTGCGCCTGCATTACCGGTTTTCATCACGATGGCGATGAAGTCGGAATATCCCAATGGATCAGGACATAGGGTGCAATGGTCAGGCATCGGGTAAATCTTCTATCGCGTCTCATATGCAAAATCGAGGGGTGATACCAAAAAAACACGAAGAGCCTTGCTCTCTGGTATCGTTGTTCCTCATAGCAGCCGGGTCGGTGCTGTCAGCCTTGCTGATGGCGGGATGCTTATGCCCCGGGCTTCATCGTTTTTTCGGCGAACCTCTGTACTTGTGCGAAGGCGGTATTGGCCCCTTCTGCGGCACGCGCTTCTTCTTCCGGTGTCAGCGTGGCAGCATCCAGCCCGGCGGTGAACGCCCGCCAGTGGGCGGCCGGGCCTTCCTCTGCCGGGGCGAGGTGGCGGGCACCATGGATATCCGACAGACCGAGCTTGGCGGCCTCTTTGCGGAGCAAAGCTGCGCCCATGTTGGACCCTTCCGCAACATAGAGCCAGCCCAGAGCCGTTGGTGCATCAACTGATCCCGCCGCAAATACGGGTGGGGCATCGGTTGCGGGGGCTGTCAGACCCAAATCGGCCAGATCGGCGATGATGAGGGGCAGGCGGCGGCGTCCCTCCAGCCCCGGCAATAAGGTTTGCAGGGCGGCATCGTCATAAAGCGCCTTTATGTCGCGGTGGAACAGATATTGCATCTGCACGAACCGACCATAGCCCTCAACGCTTTTGAATGTGTCCAGCGACATGATCGACTTATCCAGCCGTTCATGCGTTTCATGCGTCATGGCCTTCAGCCGTTTTGCACGGGACAGGTTGAGGGTTTCTAGGGTCATGGTCTGTCCTTTTTCGTCAGAAACTATAGCTGATGCCTATGCGAATATTATGCAAGCCCGCGTCGCCGTGATTTTTTCTTCCTTCAGCAGCGTTTGATGTGCCGGGGTATTGAGTGGGGATGTGGGCCTTTGAGTGAAAAGGTTGGCCTTCATCCCTATTCACCGGGTATAGGCATATTTGCTATCAATAATTATTCGCAAATATTATTATCAAAATGATGGAGATGCAAGGGCATAGATGTCTTTTGCCTGCATCATCCGAATTCTCTTGCAATGAGAAACATTCTGCATATCGAATGTCCATCAATAATATTGAATCCTCAATGATTAATGGGGCGGCTGGTTAACGGACGGGCTGGCCAGCCGCATGATGCAAAAGAGGAGGGAAAAACCATATATGGTGTCAGAGGATGTTGAGAGTATGATGGCATGAGAGATGATGCAGATCGGCAAAAGTTGCTCAGCGCATCGTATAAGCGGGTATTGCTGGCCACGCTGTTATTAGCGTCTACCGTGAATTTCATGGACAGGGCAATTGTCACTGTCGTGGTGGAGCCAATGAGGGTCGAGCTGGGTTTTACCGATACGCAGATTGGGTTGTTGCAGGGGCTGGCCTTTGGTCTGATTTACTCCATCGCCACCTTGCCGATATCGCGTCTGGCCGAGCGGTTGAATCGTAAGAAGATCATTGCGGTATCAACGGCTATATTCTCTGCCATGTCTGCCTTGTGCGGCACCGTGGGTAATTTCTGGCAGATGTTCCTGTGCCGTGCGGGCGTGGGTGTGGGGGAGGCGGCCTTCACCCCTCCAGCCCAAGCCTTGCTGGCGGATCATTATCCGGCGGAAAAACGGGCGTCGGTCATTGCTATCATCGCGCTCGGTGCGCCGATTGGTTATTTGCTGGGATCATTGGTGGGGGGCTTCATCGCGCAGACCTGGGGCTGGCGCATGGTGTTTTTTCTTTCCGCCATTCCGGGGGCCATTGCCGTAGTGGCGGTATCATTGTTTCTGAGGGAGCCTCCGCGCGGTCTGGTCGATGGGATAAGGCCATCACAAGAGGCACCGCCCAGCTTTTTTGAAGTGCTGGCCCATTTGTGGCGTAAGAAAAGCTTTCGCTATATGGCGGCAGGAGGTGCCATTGGGTTGATCGGCAGCTATGCGGTGTCGCAATTTTCTTTGCCCTTCATGATGCGGGTGCATGGGCTGACATTGGCGGAGGCCGGGGCGCTATTCGGTGTTGTTGGCTTTTTATCTGTTGGCGCGGGTAATTTGCTGGGCGGTTTTGGGTCGGATTTCCTGCGTCGGGCCAGTCCGCGCTGGTATTGCTGGCTACCCGCCATTGGAATGGGAGCAGCATCGGTTCTCTATGTCATTGGTTTCCTCAGCCCCTCTTTTGTCATATTAATGGCGGCGACCATGGTTGGCGGCATGATGGTTCTGCTGTTTTACGCCCCTACTTATGCAGTAACGCAAAATATGGTGACTCCCCGTATGCGGGCAACGGCGGTAGGGGTGCTGGCGACGGTATTCGGTATTGTCGGTGCGGGGCTGGGGCCGACCTTGCTGGGCGTGGTGAGCGATGTATTCGCCCATACTGCCTTTGATGCAGGGGATTATTCAGCGCAATGCACCAGCGGCAAAGCTGTGGGTGATATGTCCGCCGTGTGCGCAGCGGCGGCGGCGTCTGGTTTGCGATCAGCGCTGGCTTCTACCGGGGTAATGTTCGCGATAAGCGCGGTGTTGTTTATGATGGCTTCCCGCACGATTGAGCAGGATATGAACCCATAGCGGTTAGAGCGGGTGACGAATAATATTGGCCTCGTCATTGAGGCGGCGGCGCGGAAATTCCAGTGCGAAACGGGCACCGCCTCTTATCATCTGGTAGGAGGCTTTGCCGCCATGGGCCTGTGCTATGCCCATGACCACCGCAAGGCCCAGACCGCTGCCTTTTGCGGCCCCACCTTGTTCCATATACCGGCGAAATGGCTCAAACGCGTAACGGGCAAAGTCTGGCGGCAGGCCGGGGCCCTGATCGGTGATACTGATATAGGCGCTATGGTCTGTAATGCTGAGTTGCACGTCTATGGTTGCAGGAAGGGCGTGGCGTTTTGCATTTTCCAATAGGGCAATGACCGCCTGCCGAATTCGCCCCGTATCCACTTCACATTCGCCCTTGTCGAGTTTGGAAGTTAAGGAAAACCCTGCATTTTCCAGCCCCGGTTGCATCAGTTTCAATACGGCTTCTATTTCATCGGATAGCTCAACGGGTTGAAAACGAATGTCCAGCCGCCCACCATCCAGCAGGCTGACCGTGCGTAAATCCTCAATCAGCCGGACAAGGCCCTCCACCTGTGTGACGAGAGAGCGTAATAAGGGAGGGTCGGGTTGGAACACGCCATCGGCCAGTCCCTGTAATCGTCCGCTCAATATGGTAACGGGGGTGCGCAGTTCATGGGCGATGGTGGCATTCCATCGGGTGAGCGCGTCGGATGCCTGTTCAAGGCGCTTTGCCAGCAGGTTGAAGTCATCGACCAATATGGTTGCTTCGGCAAGGCAGGGGTCATTGGCCTCTGCGCGTACAGTGAGGTCCCCATCGGCAATCTGGCGCGCACTTTGCGCTACGGATACCAGCGGGGCGACGATCCGACGAGAGAGACGCAGGGAAATAGAGAGCGCGATGCATGTTGCCATCACGCACAGGAGGAAGATAACGAGCCATTCTATCGGATCAGGGAACCAGCCATCAGAAAGGGGGGCCAGCCATTCCGGGGCGACCCGCAAAACGGTTCCGTAAAACAGGTAAAGTCCGAAAATTGTCAGCACGACCGAACTGACCGTTGCAACCACCATAGAGAGGACGATCTGCCCGCCCAGCCCGACTATATAGCGTTTCATATTATGGCACTTAGCCGAAAACCGACACCGCGAACATTATTAATAAAGCCGACTGCACCGGCTTCTTCCAGCTTACGGCGTAATTTACTGAGATGGGTATCTACGGTGCGCTCCAGCGCTTCCCCGCCGGGCAGGCAGGCATCAACCAGTTCGCTGCGGGCAAAGGCGCGTCGCGGCGCACGGGCCATGTGCGCCAATATACGAAATTCTGTCAGAGTAAGGCTGAGAGGAACAGTTCCATCGTCCACTATGACACTGGCAAGGTGGCTATCCATATCTATCTCAATCGGACCGACGCGGACTATCGTCCCGCATCGCCCGCCTGCGCGGCGGAGCACGGCGCGGGCGCGGGCGGCGACCTCCACCGCGTTAAAGGGTTTTACTACATAGTCATCAGCCCCGATGCGCAGCGCCTGCAATTTATCAATATCCTGATCCAGCGCCGTCAGCATGATGACGGGGGTGCTGCCACGGCGGCGCAATTCGGCCAGAACCTCCCACCCGTCAACGCGGGGCATCTGCACGTCCAGCATGACAAGATCGGGTTTCAGGGCCAGATGCAGTTCCAGCGCAGAGCGCCCATCCGCCGCACGAACAGTGCGGAATCCTTCCCTTTCCAGATAAGCGGCGATGACCTCTGCTATTTCGGGTTCATCTTCCGCCACCAGTATCAGTGCATTTTCACTATGCAACATGGCCTGTTCTCCGTTACATTCACCCTATTAGCGTGAAAGAGCGTGGGTGCCATGCTTGTTCACAATTCCTCTACATTCTCTCAACAAATACTCGACAGGTCGGGTGCATGGGGGGAGGAATAAATATACCAGAGCCGAGCAAACATGATGATATTCCTGACTAAGCGGGGCCGCGCCTTGCTTTTTTCGACCCCTTTGGCCCTTGCCCTTGCCCTTGCATCATGCGGTGGGGAGCCTTCCCAGCAGCAGCCCGGGGCGCTGGATGTATCTGTGGTGACGGTTGCGCCCGCCGCGATTGATGTCGCTGATGAACTGCCGGGCCGGGTGGTCGCCTTCCGCGTTGCAGAAATCCGCCCGCAGGTCGGCGGTGTCATTCAGCGCCGCCTGTTTGAACAGGGCACCGAGGTGCGCGCGGGCCAGCCGTTGTTCCAGATCAATTCGGCTCCTTTTCAGGCTGATGCGCAAAGTGCCGCCGCCAGCATCCAGCGGGCAGAAGCCGCGCTGGGCCGCGCTCGCGCTCAGGAACGTCGCCTTGCGCCTCTGGTGAAGGCGGATGCCATCAGTGGTCAGGCTTATGATGATGCGCTGGCCGCCAGCCGTCAGGCTGCGGCTGATCTGGCGCAGGCTCGTGCCGATCATCAGCGCCGTCAGGTGGACCTCGGCTTTGCGACGATTCGTTCGCCCATTAGTGGTCGAGTGGATCAGGCCGTGATGACCGAAGGGGCGCTCGCCAGTGTGAGCGGAACGGAGCCGCTCGCGACCGTGCAACAGATTGACCGCGTCTATGTTGATGTGCGTCAGCCTGCCGCCCGGCTTGAGGCGTTGCGGGAGGCTGCCCGCTCTGGCACCGCCAATCAGGGCGCGCCGGTGGAAATCCTTTCATCTGACGGGCGCGCCTATCAGGTACAGGGCCGTTTGTTATTTTCAGGGATCAGCGTCGACCCCGGCACGGGTGAGGTCATCGCCCGCGTAGAGGTGGCGAACCCGGATCGCGCGCTCCTTCCCGGCATGTACGTGCGGGCGCGTCTGCCTCGTTTATCCCTTCCCAATGCGCTGGCCGTGCCGCAGCAGGCTGTTGCGCGTGACGCGACCGGCAAAGCGACCGTTAATGTCGTTGTGAAAGGGGGTAAGGTTGAGGTTCGCCCTGTTTCCACCGGAGATACGCGTAATGGCCAGACGGTTATCACTCAGGGGCTGAAGGCCGGTGATGTGGTGATTGTTGAGGGGCAGGATCGTCTCCAGACCGGTATAGTCGTCAAACCTGTGCCGTGGAAGCACGCGCAGACGGCGGCCAAGCGCTGATAGCGGGACATAGATATGCCATTTTTCTTCATTGAGCGTCCTGTCTTCGCATGGGTGGTTTCTATATTGGTCGTGTTGATAGGGGTGCTTTCTATCCCCCAGATGCCGATTGAACGTTATCCCACCATTGCGCCGCCGAGCATCGAAATTCGCGCAACTTATCCGGGTGCGACGCCGCAGACGATGAGCGAAAGCGTCGTTAGTCTGATTGAGCGCGAGCTGTCGAGCGTTAAGAATCTGCTTTATTTTGAAAGCTCTACCGATACGTCAGGGATGGCCACCATCACCGCTACCTTCCAGCCGGGGACGGACCCTGAACTGGCACAGGTGGATGTGCAAAACCGCCTGAAAACCGCAGAACCGCGCTTGCCGCAGGTTGTGCGGCAGCTTGGTATTGTTGTGGAAGCCGCTAATCCAAACTTTCTGGCCCTCATCAATGTTCAGTCGAAAGACCCGAATGTGGACCCGGCGGAGTTGGGGGATTATGCCGCGCGTAATCTGGTCGAGGATCTGAAGCGTATTCCCGGCGTTGGCCGTGTGCAGCTATTCGGCGCAGAGCGCGCGATGCGTATCTGGGTAGACCCGGCAAAACTTGCGTCCTTCGATATTTCCATGGGTGAAGTGACCGGGGCCATCGCCAGCCAGAACGTGCAGATCGCGCCGGGCTCTATCGGCGCAGAGCCGACATTGACGGGGCAGCGCGTGACGGTGCCGCTGACGGTTGACGGTCAGCTCCAGAATGAAGAGCAGTTTCGCGAAATCGTGTTGCGGGCGAACCCTGATGGATCGAACGTAAAGTTGCAGGATGTCGCAAAGGTTGAGCTTGGCTCTCAGTCATTTTTGTTCAAGACGCGGGCCAATGGTAAACCAGTGGCCATGCTGGCGGTCCAGCAGGCGCCGGGGGGTAATGCGGTTAGCACATCTGCGGCTGTGCATGCACGCATGGCGGAACTGGGCAAGGCGATGCCGCCTGAACTCAGCTATAGCATCCCCTTTGACACTGCGCCTTTTGTAAAGGTTTCGATTGAAAAAGTGGTGCATACTCTTTTAGAGGCGATGGCTCTCGTCTTTATGGTGATGTTCCTTTTCCTTCAAAAAGTTCGCTACACACTTATTCCCGCCATTGTCGCGCCAATTGCACTGATGGGTGCATTTGCAGTGATGTCGATTTCCGGCTTTTCCATTAACGTACTCACCATGTTTGGTATGGTGCTGGCCATCGGTATCATTGTCGATGACGCCATTGTTGTAGTCGAGAATGTCGAACGCATCATGGCTGAAGAGGGGCTTCCCCCTAAAGAAGCCACGATCAAGGCGATGAAGGAAATTACCGGCGCGGTCATTGGCATTACGCTGGTTCTGGTGGCGGTGTTCATTCCTATGGCATTGTCCAGCGGGTCTGTGGGGGCAATTTACCGCCAGTTCACCATGTCTATGGCGGTGTCGATCCTGTTCTCTGCCTTTCTTGCCCTCAGCCTCACGCCCGCATTATGCGCGACTTTGCTGAAGCCGATTGAAGGGCATGAAGAAAAGAAAGGCTTTTTCGGCTGGTTTGACCGTAAATTTGATAAGATGGCTGATGGCTATGAAAATTGGGTCACGAAGCTGTTAAAGCGTTCTGGCCGGATGATGGCGGCCTTTGCGGTTGTTCTGCTGTTGGTCGGCTTTGCGTTCATGCGCCTGCCTTCCTCCTTCCTGCCCGAAGAAGATCAGGGCTATTATATCAGCATGTTCCAGTTGCCCTCTGATGCAACAATGCCCCGCACGGCTGAGGCAATGGCGGTGCTGGAGAAGCATAATATTGGCCGTAAGGGAATTGCGGATATTCAGGCAATTCAGGGTTTCAGTTTCTTTGGTTCCGGCCCTAATATGGGGATGGCCTTCACTATCCTGAAGGACTGGAGCGAACGAGACGGCGTGAATGCCTTTGACGAGGTTGCCTCCGCCAATCAGGCGACATCGGTGGTGAAGGAAGGCCGCTTGATGAGCCTGATGCCGCCTTCTATCGATGGTCTTGGTAATAGCAGCGGCTTTTCCCTGCGGCTGGAGGATCGGGCAGGGCAGGGCTATGACGCCCTGATGGCGGCGCAGTTCAAGCTGCTGGGTATGGCCGCACAGAGCAAGGTGCTGAGGCAGGTCTATCCCGAGGGTATTATGCCAGGCAGCAGCATCAAACTGGATGTTGACCGTGAAAAAGCACAGGCAATGGGCGTTCCTTTCTCGGCCATTTCAGAAACCATCAGCGGGGCTATGGGCTCCAGCTATGTGAATGATTTCCCTAATAAAGGGCGGATGCAGCAGGTCATTGTACAGGCGGACGCCTCTGTGCGGATGCAATTGGAAGATGTGCTGAAACTCTACGTCAATAACAATGCAGGCACGCCGGTTCCGCTGGCGGAACTGGTGACGCCGCGCTGGGAAACAATGCCCCTTCAGATGGTGCGCTATAATGGCTATCCGGCCATGCGTATCGCGGGGCAGGCCGCGCCGGGCTATTCAAGCAGTCAGGCAATGGAGGAAATGGAACGTCTGGCGGGGCAGCTTGATTCCGGCTTTGCCGTTGAATGGACGGGTCAATCGCTTCAGGAAAAACTGTCAGGTGACGAAATCGTGATGCTGATGGGTCTTTCTATGCTGATCGTGTTCCTCGTGCTGGCGGCCCTGTATGAAAGCTGGTCCATCCCCTTCTCGGTGATGCTGGTGGTGCCTCTTGGCTTGCTGGGCGCGGTTGCGGCGGTCATGCTGCGGGGGATGCCCAATGACGTATTCTTCAAGGTCGGCCTGATAACTATTATCGGCCTTAGCGCGAAGAATGCGATCCTGATCGTCGAATTTGCCAAGGATGCGCGGGATCAGGGCATGTCCACCGTGCAGGCGACCATCCATGCGGCCCGTTTGCGTCTGCGGCCTATTTTGATGACCAGCCTTGCCTTCACATTAGGTGTGGTTCCGCTGATGATTGCTGGCGGTGCCAGCAAGGAAACCCAGCAGGCCATCGGTACGGGTGTGTTTGGCGGGATGATCTCCGCCACCATATTGGCCATATTCTTTGTGCCGGTCTTCTTCGTAGTGGTTCTGGGCTTTTTTGATCGCCTGCGCGGTATTGGCAAGGATGATGAAAAAGCCAAGGATGCCGGGAAGAGTGAACCGGCGGTGGAGAATTGATTATGCGTAAAATCGCAGCTCTCGCCTTATTGGCGACAACCAGCGCTTGCTCTATGAACCCGCGTCTGGAAGTGCCGGAACCACCTGTGGCACCGGCTTATCCCGAGGTGGTGGCGGAAGCGGAAAGCGCCGCCGCTCTGGACTGGCGGCAAATGTTTGGTGACCCGCGCCTCCAGCGCCTGATTGAACTGGCGCTGGAAAATAACCGTGATCTGCGCATTGCGGCGCTGAATGTCGATGCTGCACGGTCGCAATTCCGCATGGCGCGGGGGGCGCAATTGCCGCAGGTAGATGCGCAGGGCAGCTATACGCGGCAGCGTATGCCGACCTCCACCGCTGGTGCCGCGATGGGGGGAGGCATTGGCGGAGCAGGTGGGCCCAGTGGCTTTGAATTTGGCCAATATGCCGCCAATGCTGCGCTGACCAGCTTTGAGATTGACCTGTTTGGCCGGTTGCGGTCGCAAAGTCAGGCAGCGTTTGAACGCTATCTGGCGTCGGACGAAGGCCGTCGTGCCACGCGCATTGCCCTCATCGGCTCTGTGGTGGACGCCTATCTGGCGGAACGGCTGGCGGAAGAGCAGCTGGCGCTGACCCAAAGCACGCTAAAGGACTGGACGGTTTCGCTTGATATTGTGAACCGCCTGCACGAGGCAAAGCAGAATAGCGGGCTGGATGTTGCACAGGCCGAAGGGCAGGTTCGGCAGGCAGAGGCCGATCTCGCCGCCCGCACGCGCGGCCTTGCTGAGGCCCGCAATATGCTGCAGTTGCTGGTGGGTGGTCCCATTCCGCAGGATTTGCCCGCGCCCATAGCCCTGACGGATCAGCCTATCGAAACGCAACTGCCGGTCGGTTTGCCATCAGACCTGATCGTCAATCGCCCGGATATTAGGCAGGCGGAACATGAACTGGTTGCCAGCAATGCCGATGTTGGCGCGGCGCGTGCGGCCTTTTTTCCGCGCATTTCCTTAACGGCTTTGTTCGGTTTTACCAGTCTGGCGCTCGATAGCCTGTTTGATAAGGATAATCGCACATGGTCTTTCTCGCCGCAAATCAGCCAGCCTATATTCCGGGGCGGTAGCCTGCGCGCTGAATATCGTCTGGCAGAGGTGCGGAAATCTATTGCGGTCGCGCAATATGAGAAGACGATTCAATCGGCCTTCCGCGAGGTGGCCGATGGTCTGGCTGGGCGCGAAACCTATGTGCGTCAATCGGATGCCCAGAATAAAGTTGTGGCCGCTGCCACACGCCGCACGGAACTCTCGAACCTGCGGTATCGTGCGGGGGTGGATAGCCGTCTGGAACTGCTGGATGCGCAGCGGAGCGAATATGCTGCAAAGCAGACGTTGCTGAACTTGCGCCAGCAGGCGCTTTCCAGTGCTACGGGCCTGTACCGCGCTCTTGGTGGCGGGGATGGGCAGCAACAGGCTGTTGCTGCGTCCGGGACTGCACCGGCACCGGCGGAGTAAAGCGAAGCGCGGGTTTTCCTGCCCGAAATACAAAGGCGCCCTGCCTCCCATTGCGGGACAGGGCGTTTTTCTATTTTCTATGCTGCTAGGCCAGTCACGCGTCTGTCTCTATCTGTATCGGGATTTTCAGATAAGAAACGCCATTTGCCTCGGCCACGGGCAATTGCCCTGCGCGGATATTCACCTGAATAGACGGTAATAATAGTTTCGGAACCACGAGGGTTGCATCACGGGCCTCCCGCATGGCTACAAACTCGTCCTCGCTCACGCCCTCATGAACATGGATGTTGTTGCGTTTTTCCTCGCCAACGGTTGTTTCCCAGCGATAGTCGTCCCGCCCCGGTGCCTTGTAATCATGGCAGAGAAACAGGCGTGTATCATCGGGGAAGCTCAGAACGCGGCGGATGGAGCGATAAAGCGTGCGTGCGTCGCCGCCGGGAAAATCTGTCCTGGCGGTGCCATAATCAGGCATGAACAGAGTATCCCCCACGAACAGCACATCGCTATCTTCTCCGCTATCGATATGGTTGGCCCTGATATTATAAGCGACGTCCGCAGGGGTGTGCCCCGGCACATGCAGGACTGTTACTATAAGCTGGCCGATGGAAAATTTATCGCCATCACGCAACAGTCGGTCAAAGTCAGAACCATCGGTCTTCATGTCATTCAGCGCGAAAACCGGGCGGAAGATTTTCTGCACATCCTTAATATGCTCCCCGATGCCAATGGGCGCACCGGTCATCGCCTTGATATAGGGGGCGGCGGATAGATGATCGGCATGGGCGTGGGTTTCCAGCACAATGACGATGCGCCAGCCGTACTGACCGGCATAGTCGAGAATTTTTCGGGCTGATTTCACACCGCCCTTGCCGCTGGCGACGTCAAAATCCAGCACAGGGTCAATGATGGCTGCTTCGCCGGTAGCAGGATCTGCCACCAGATAGCTGATCGTATTGGTCGGTTCATCAAAAAAAGCCCGAATGACAGGACTGATACTGGGAGGATCGGGCTGTTGCGACATGAGAGATGCTTCCTTTGTTGCTTGACAATATATTATATAAATATAAATTAGCAATATATAATAATTAAGGTCTTCACAGGCGCAATGTGCTGGCTCGTGGTCCTGTCGGGGCGTGGGATGAGTTGTATCATTCTCTAGTGTTTGTCCCAATATATGAAGGAATATTATGATGGCGATACAGCCTCTCTCACCGGATGAAGCGCGGCAGGCTTTGTCCGAAGGCGCGATATTGGTGGATGTGCGCGGTACAGATGAACATGCCCGTTCCCACATCCCCGGCGCGCTAAATGTGCCGCTTACCCGTTTATGTGATGTGCCGCAGGGGCAGAAGGTTATTTTCCATTGTATGTCAGGGATGCGGACACAGGCCAATGCCACGCAACTGAAGGATGCGGTGCAGGGGGATTGTTATATCCTGTCTGGTGGGCTGAATGCATGGGAAAAGGCTGGTTTTCCTGTCGTGGTTGATCGTCACCAGCCGTTGGAACTGATGCGGCAGGTGCAACTGGCTGCGGGCTTTCTGGCATTAACTGGGGCGTTATTGGGCTGGTTTGTTAACCCGGCCTTTTTGTGGCTTTCGGCCTTTGTTGGGGCGGGGCTGATGGTCGCGGGGGCAACCGGCTGGTGCGGAATGGCCCATTTGTTGCGACGGATGCCGTGGAACCGCAATATGACTATCGGATAATAAGATGATCGGCGCTGCGCCGGCTGCTGCGGCCCTTGCCTCAGGGGTGATGATAGGGGTCATATTAGGGCTTGTCGGTGGTGGCGGGTCGATATTGGCGGTGCCGTTGCTGGTCTATTTCGTCGGCGTGGGGTCTACCCATGTGGCAATTGGTACAGCGGCGGTAGCGGTGGCGGTCAATGCTGCGATCAGCCTGATCGGCCATGCCCGCGCCGGAACGGTGAAATGGCCCTGCGCGATTGCCTTTGGTTTGGCAGGCATGACGGGCGCGGCCATCGGCGCGGAATTTGGTAAGGCGATAGAGGGTGAGCGGTTGCTCATTTTTTTCGGCTTATTGATGATCGGCGTTGGTCTGTTCATGCTGCGTCCGAAAAGGGCGGTCGATCTGCCAGATGTCAAGCTGTCCCGCGGGGCGGCGCGGATGCTATTGCCGCGTCTCCTGCTGATAGGCTTTGGTGTGGGGCTGGCGGCGGGCTTTTTCGGAATCGGCGGCGGGTTTCTGATCGTCCCCGGCCTGATGCTGGCAACTGCAATGCCTCTGCGTTATGCAGTTGGCACATCTCTGGCGGTGGTAACGGCGTTGGGGCTGACGACGGCCATTTCTTATGCGCTGTCTGGCTATGTAGACTGGCTGCTGGTGGGGTTAATGGTTGCTGGCGGTGCCGGTGGCGGGTTGATGGGCATCAAGCTGGGCCAGCATATAGGGGCGTCTAAGGGGGCGATGGAGAAAATCTTTGCCTTCATCGTCATCATGGTGGGCGTATATGTGACGGCTGGAGCCCTGTAAGGATAACGGCAAGGGAACAGGTGCATGTGAAATGGCCTGTTTCCTAGGGTCAGGACCCATTAATTTCATGAACCGTGATGGCTTGTTTGCGGGATGAAATGCAAGGACGCAACGAGCATGCCATGCCGGGGGCATGGCAAAGCGCAGGCACGCGCGATATGCGGGGTTTACCCCCCCCCCCCCAGGCTAAGGGCTTTGAGGCCGCAGTTTACCTGCAAACGGCCACCCTGTGGGCTTGGCTGTTTTGGCCGCTGACTGTGTCACTCGCTTGGTAAATAGCACCCCTATTTTCCTGCGTTCTTTCTGTGTCAGCGGCTAAAACAGATCAAGTCACGATCACGGAATTAATGGGTCCTGACCCTCGTGGTGATAATCGGTCAAACCGCGCCGATACGATGGGGGAAATTACCTTCTGTTACCTCACCCATGGTTGTTTCACTGCCATTTCGTATCTCTGCCGTCAGGCCATTATGCACGCGAAATGCCTCTATATCTTCCAGCATCATCGGCGTACCGATCTGATAGCCTTGTAACAAATCACAACCGAGCAATTGCAGCAAGCGAACCTGCCAGTCGCTTTCAACGCCCTCCATCACCACTTTCATGCCGAGACTATGGCCAAAGTCGATGATGGAACGGATAATCTGTGTTGCGCGCCGCTTATCCCCCACATCGCGCAGGAAGGAGCGGTCGAGTTTCAGCGCGTCCAGCTCAAAATATTGCAAATAGCTGAGCGAGGAATAGCCGGTGCCGAAATCATCCAGAAACACGTTGACGCCAATCTCCCTTAGCCGGGCAATGGCCTTGCGCGCTACGTCCATCTCGGAAATGAGCACGCCTTCGGTTACTTCGATGGTCAGCAGATCAGGCTTTACCTGTGCGCTTAACAGTTTGTCGAAAATGCGATGGATGAATTCCGGGTTGCGGAAATAGACCGGAGAAATATTGACGGCCACCGGTACATCGCCCAGCCGGGTAATAGCCGTCATCGCGGTGTCCAGCGTCCATTCAGTGAGGGGGGTGATCTGCCCGCTATTTTCCGCGATTTGTACGATGGTTCCGGGCGGAATATCACTGAGCGGGCGGCTTTTGGCGCGAAGCAAGGCCTCAACACTGCTCAGCATACCCGTGCGGGCAGAAACCAGTGGCTGATAATGCAGGGACAGGTCTTCGCCGATCAGGGATTTGCCCAGTTCAACGCGAATAAGGCTATCGCGTACTTGCCGACCATCCAGCAGATCATCAAAGACCCGGCATCCTCCGCGTGTTGTGCCCTTAACTTCATACATGGCGACATCGGCGCGGCGCAGCAATTCATGCCCGTCATCAACAGCAGGATCACCCACTGCAATGCCGACAGAAGTGCCGACGGATACGATTTTCCCTTCTATCGGGAAAGGCTGCCCTATGGCGGTGACGATCCTCTGGCCATAGACTTCGGGTGTTTTGTCATCCTCTAGCATGAATAATGCTGCAAATTCATCGCCGCCCAACCTGGCAAAGGCGGTGCCATGGGGCAGCAACTTTTCTACCCGCCGGGCCACCTCTATCAGCAAAAGGTCACCGACTTTATGCCCCAAAGTGTCGTTGACGTCTTTGAACCGATCAAGATCAAAGAATAATGTGATGATCGTATGCCCTGCATCACCGGTGCTGGTCAGATCATCCAGCGAGCGATTAAAGGCTTCGCGGTTGAGCAGACCAGTGAGGTTGTCATGTTGCATCCTGTGGTGGAGCTTCTCTTTCTCTGCCGCCATGTCAACGAGCTGCTGCTTTTGCTGACGATGGGTGATGCCACCCCATATCAAAACGCCTATAATGCAGGGAATTGATAATAATGGTGTTATCTTCGATGCAGGCATGAGATTAAGAAGGGTGCCGGCGCAGAGAAACAGCAAAATGATGCATGATCCCATCACGGCGATGAATGGGTTGAACCAGCGCCCATAGCCGCCGTTGGATGTGTCCGTCAGTCGTATTTTCATTCGCCTCCTCCTGTCGATGATGAGGCACTGTTCCCGCCTCTGTTGAAGAGGGCGCGTGTTTGCTCCCGCAATTTTTGTTCTGCCGATGCCTTTTCATGGTCCAGCGCGTCAATGGTGGCGCGTTGTTCCAGATGTACGGCCATGCGGGCGCGTAAAATAGGAAGGCTTATAGGTTTTGTAACATAATCATTGGCGCCTGCATTAATGGCGGCGACAACAGACATCTCCTCATCAACGGCAGTACACATGATGACAGGCAGATGCGAACTGGGGTGCATTTCCCGAATAGCGCGCAGAGTTTCAAGGCCCGACAATTCGGGCATCATCCAGTCAAGCAGGACAATGTCTGGTGCTTTTTCCGTAATGATAGCGAGAGCTTCGCGCCCGCTGGAGGCCATGATCGTTGCGTATCCGCTGGATTTCAGGGCGCGGGCGAGCAGAACGCGGTTATCCTCTATGTCATCAACGATAAGGGCAATGCGCTGGGTGGAAAGCGTTGGACGTTGGATCATTGCACCAGCTCCTTCAGGCACTGGGCAATCTGGCGCGGAGTCGATGCTGCCTTAGCGAAGAAGCGCTGGCCATTGGCGGCCAGCTTGCGATGCTGTTCCAGTGTGATTTCCTGCCCGGAAAGCACAATCAGTGGCACATTATGCAATGTCTGATGCTTTTTAAGGTGGTCAATGACGCCAAAGCCATCAAGGCCCGGCATGGCAAGGTCCAGCACAATGGCAGACGGGCGGATTTCATCGGCCATTTCCAGCCCCTGAACGCCATTGGCTGCCCGCCGGGTTGTGAAACCGGCCTCTTCTACGCTGCGCCGGATGAGTTCGGCGGCATCGTCATCATCTTCTATGACGAGGATTTCGCCATCTACTTTCCCGCAATATAATTCAACCACGCTGCGTAATTGTTCCTTGGACAAGGGTTTGCGAATATAATCAGATGCACCAGCTATGATGCCCCGGCGGCGGTCATCATCCACGGTGATGAGGACGGTGGGTATGTCCTTCACTGCTGGGTCTGCGCGTAAATCCGTCAATATGTCATAGCCTGATCGATCCGGCAGCAGCCCGTCGAGTAATATAACATCGGGGTGGTATTGCCGCGCCATTGCCAGGCCTTCATCCGGGCTGATGGTGGTCATAACCGTCAGGCCCATTTGCTGAAGCCAGCGGCGCATCAGTTCTAGCGCATCCTCATCATCGTCAATTACCAATACGTGCAGATGGGTTATATCTGGCCCGTTTTTACTGAGGAGAGGCAGGTAATCGGTCGCGGGAATGATCGATGTAGCCTCTTGCGAGGAACCTGCGGGCAAGACCAGCCGGAAGGTGGAGCCAACATCACGGGCGCTTTCCACCAGGCAATCGCCGCCCATTAACCGGGCGAGGTTGCGGGTGATGGCAAGGCCAAGGCCGGTGCCGCCATATTTGCGGGTTAGGCTGGAATCGCCTTGTTCAAAGGCGGTGAACAGGCCCTCAATATCTTCAGGGTCCATGCCGATACCATTATCCTGTACAGTGAAAGTAATGACCGGCAGGGAGGCATCCTGTGAACGCTCCACCGTAAGCGAAATACGCCCATTTTCGGTGAATTTGAATGCATTGCCGAGTAGATTTTGAAGGCATTGCTGAAGATTTTCCATGTCGCCGATCATGATACCGATGTCGGGGGACATGTTGAGGATGAATTCATTGCCATTGCGCTGGTCTTCAGCGCAAGCGCGGCTGGTGATTTCGTTAATCAGTATGGGAAGGTCGATTACCTCTCGTTCCAGCACCAGCTTACCGGCCTTGATCTTGGAAATTTCCAAAATGTCGTTGATGCGGGCAAGTAGTGTGTGGCCCGCCTGCTGAATACGCACCAGATCAGACACCATCGCATCATTGCCTTCGTCGCTGGCATCTTCCTGCAACAGCATGGCATAGCCCAAAATAGCATTGAGCGGGGTGCGCAGTTCATGGCTCATATTCGCAAGGAATTTTGATTTGGCCAAATTTTGCTCATTTGCCTGTTCCCGCGCTTTTTCGAGATCAGCAATAGTGAGACGCACTTTGCGCGCCATGCTCTTCATTCGTTTGTCGAGCAGGCGCAAATCGCCTTCAAACTGGGAAATTTGCAACGCTTTTCCGCTGTTCCATTGAAAGCCATCCGTCTGATGGTCTTCATGGGTAGAGGAAAGATAAGCAAGCAGGCTCTCTACCGGAAGGGTGGCGACAGAGGTGAAGCGACGAACGCTGATGGAAATCAACACCCCCGCTGCAATCAGGGTGGCTGTGAGGCTGAACAAGGCAATCAGTAAAGCCGTGCCTGTACCCGTTTGTATCAGCGCTTTTGTTACCAGAAAGGTGGCACAGGCACCAGCAAATGCGGTAATGAGGGACGTGCCCCATAAATGCCGGGTGATGGTGTGATGCACCGCCGCCTTCAGGCTTTCTGTCCCTGCAGGCGCCTGAGGGAATTGTACATGCTTCATGGGTGGTTGCTTTCCAGCTATGGCTGAGATCCGTGTCATGCCGCTTCTCGTGAGGGCGATTGTCGATTGAGGTTTGAACATGCGTCCTTGCCTGTCCCCTGAGGGGCGATGATAGGAATTTCTATGGTGAAGCTGGTGCCGACGCCACGGTCTGACTGAACGCTGATGGTGCCGTCCATCATCTGGCAAAAGCGGCGGGTCAGCGCGAGGCCAAGGCCTGTGCCGCCAAATTTGCTGGCGGTATCATTTTCTGCCTGACCAAAATCGTCAAAAATTCGTTGCAACGCATCCGCGCTCATACCGATACCATTGTCGGCGACCTCCAGATGCAGCATGTCCCGCTGGATTGACGCAGATGATTTACGCAGCACTCGTAATATGATGGTGCCGCTGGTGGTAAATTTGGCTGCGTTACTCAGCAAATTCAGGATAGACTGGCGTACCTTCAGCGCATCCAGTTCAATGGTGCCAATGTCTTCGGGCATATCAACGAACAGCTTGTTGCCGCGCTTGTCGATCAGCGGGGATGCCGTGGCCACTACTTCTTCCACTAAGGTCGCAATGGCTATTGGTTCAGTTGATAATTCCAGCCTGTTTGCCTCGATCGAGGAGAGATCAATCACATCATTGACCAGCGCAAGAAGATGGCGGCCGGCCGCGTGAATACGATCGAGATCTTCGATCTTATGGGCCATGCTTTCATCATCTTCGCAATTTTCGCGTAGCATTTCCGTATAGCCGATAACGGCGTTGAGGGGGGTGCGCAGTTCATGGCTCATTTTGGCGAGGAAAATAGATTTGCGTTTGCTGGCTGCCTTGGCGGCTTCCATCGCTTCGGCCAGTCGGACAAGTTGAGTCCGATGGTCATTCATTTCCTGCTCGATGCTCATGCGCATGCGCATGACTTTTTCATAGTGCAGCGCCAGCAAGGTCATGTAACAGAGTGCCGCTATTATAGAAACGGCATTGGCGTAGCCTAATGTTTCCGGGTTCAGCAATGCCGGAAATTCACCATCAAGTCCCCGGATGATGAAAAAGGCCCCCAGTTGCACGGCAACGCCGGTCAGGACCGGGACGATACGGTCAGAAAGATAGAAAAAGCCCAGAATAAGCGCGATCAGGAACCAGGGTAAGAAGGGTGAGCTGATGCCGCCGAAATAATAAGAGCCAAACAGGCTAAGGCCTACCAGCGTCTGAACGCTGAGGAAAACGGGCAGGGCAAGATTGCCGCACAGGCGTAAAAGAAAAGGCGTCACCAAAAAGGCTGCCACAAGGGCTTCGATTACCCAGAATTGCCAGCTCATGCCCGCTGTCGTGCGGCTGAGGAAATAGGTGACGCATTGTCCCATTAATGGGCCGAGCAAATGTAATATCACAAATGTGCGTGCCGTCAGCAGGTCGGATTCTGTTTCACGCAGTCGGGCGGGAATGAACCAGTCTATCAGGCGGTTGGTGCTATGCTTCATGAAACCCTCATATGATCAATAAAGCAATAGTGCATTTGTATTAAATCTTAGTAATCATCGCATTTACGCGCCTTTAAACTTATCTTGTTAAAGATGATCTCAAGAGGAAATTGTAAATTCATTTTACAAGTCCTAAAAATTATTAGGAATTACTGCTTGATATGTTAAAGGCTATTGGAAACATTCGGCATTTTGCGCTTAGCCGGTTTCTGGATCGCTTCATCCCGATGGAGATTCAGGTCCAGCCGGCGGCGCATCGTCGCGCCCGAATGTTCATGCTGAGTCATGTTTTCGGGCCAGTAATCAGCACCCCGATTCCCCTTTATATGGTGTTGACGGACATCGCACGTGACTATCGCGTCCTTATTTTCTTTATGTCGATTCTGGCATTTTGGGTGTTCCCGTTTTTGCTAAAGGCGACGGGGCGTTATCAGCTATTGTCCTTTCTTTCGGTGCAAAACCTGATCTTTTGCGTGCTATGGGCCTGTTATGCCTTTGGCGGGATGGGGTCGCCTTTCCTGTCATGGATATTGATTTTCCCACTTCTGGCTTTTCTATATTTACCGCCGCAAGGATGGGTTCGTAACGTTCTGCTGATACAAATATTTGGCAGCCTTGCGATATTCATGGCGCTCTATCTGAGTGGTTATCAATTTCCTTATGTAGACCTGACAAAGATGCAGGCAATTGGGATGATTTCGACGAGTGCTGTCGCAATTTACTTCTCGATGATGTCTCTTTACTTTGCACGGATGTTTCAGGAGCAGCGGGAATTCTCCCGTGAGATTAACTCCCTCATCTCTACCTCAGATAATTTGCGTAACCTGACGGTGGCGGCCAATCAGGCCAGCGCCGCTAAGGCGGATTTCATCGCTAGCATGAGCCATGAACTGCGCACCCCCCTCAACGCTATCATCGGGTATGGCCGCTGGGGCGTTCCTGTGAACATGGCGCATTCAGCCGGTGCAGCGCGCGGACCGATGAAGGCGCGCTCTTTGAGGGGGTGAACTTCGCCAGTCAGGATTATCTCAGCCTTAATTCTCACCCTGAAATTCTGGAAACTGCCATTCAGACAATGCGGGATTATGGCGTCCATTCTGCTGGTTCCCCGGCGTTGGTGGGCAACACATCATTGTCCATCGCGCTGGAACGCAAAATTGCAGATTTCCTCGAATATGACCATGTGGCTCTGTTCCCGACCGGCTGGGCTGCGGGCTTTGGCGTCATTAAGGGGCTGGTGCGCCCCAGTGACCATATTGTCATGGATGCGCTGAGCCATGCCTGCCTTCAGGAAGGGGCGCAGGCCTCCACCCGTAATATTCATCTGTTCCGTCACAATCAGATTGAAACTGTGCGGGATAAGCTGGCGAAAATCCGCGCTAATGACACGGAAAATGGCATTCTGGTTGTAACGGAAAGCCTGTTCTCGATGGATAGCGATACGCCGGACATCGCCGCCATTCAGGAACTTGCACATGAATATAACGCCACTTTGGTGGTGGACGTCGCCCATGATCTTGGCAATCTCGGCCCGACAGGACGCGGCTTCATCGAAATCCAGAATATGCTGGGCAAGGTCGATGTGGTGATGGGTAGCTTCTCCAAAACCTTTGCGTCCAACGGCGGTTTTGTGGCTGCCCGTGGCCGCGCGGTGAAGGAGTATATGCGTTATTTCAGCTCGCCCAATACTTTCTCCAACGCATTGTCACCTGCCAGTGCCGCAATTGTCGGCAAGGCCTTTGACATCATTAATTCCGAAGAGGGCGCAATGCTGCGCGGCAAGCTGATGGATAATATCCTGATGCTGCGCAAAATGCTGAATAGCTGCGGTCTGGAAACCTATGGTGATCCGTCGGCCATTGTCTGCGTTAAGATGCAAGGGGAGGGCCTTGCCCGCCTGACCAGCCGTCGTCTCCCCAGCCTTGGTATGCTCTCTAACCTTGTTGAATTCCCGGCCGTGCCAAAGGGCCAGCCGCGGTTCCGTATGCAGGTAATGGCGAATCACACCCAGCATGACATCATCGATGCGGTGCAGCGTCTTTCCACCGGCATCGCGCTGGCGAGTGAGGATATGCAGATGCTGGAAACGGGTAAAACGACCCTGCGGATGCTGGATCAGGACCGACCGGTCCTCTGGCCGGATGTGGCCGAGATGTCTGTGAAAGCAGAGAGTGATTCAGCCGAAGAGCAGCGCAAAAGCGCGGCTGCGTAAGTCTAAACGATAGTAATTATAGCCTGATATTGAATAGGCTGAAAGGAACTTTGCAATGCAGAAAAAACATTCTGTCAGCATGATTTTAGGGGCTGCCCTGGTGATGACGTCTGTCGCTCCGGTTATGGCGCAGGAAGCTGGCGATGTGTTCGTGCGTATCGCGGCAGGCCGCAGCAAGCTGGCCGACAAAGGTGAAGTGCAGATGGCCGGTGCCGTAGTACCGGGCGCAGATTACACCACACGGGCAACCTATCATAACACATTGGGGCTGGGCTATTTTATTGCCGATCATATCGCCATTGAAGGGTCTGTTTCTACGCCCGTAACGACGAATAATAACCCGGCTGGCAGCATTGGCATGTTTCCCAATCTGGCAGATGATGAATTTATGATGGCCACATTGGGTGCCAGCCTGCATCCGTTTAAGGGGCCGGTGTCACCTTATATCGGCGGCGGTGTTCAGACCATGCAGGTCACCCGCACGCGGGATCGTCTGGCCGATGGGTTTAAGGCGAAAAACGCTTATGGCCCCTATGCGCTTGCCGGGGTGGATGTTGCGCTTAACAAGCGTTTTGGTCTTTATGTAGAAGGGCGCAAGGCATTCTATCATACGATTGCTACGGGGTTCCTACCAATGGGTGGGGGTGTTTCCGCGCCGTTGCGCGCCAAGGCAGAACTGGACCCGTTCACCATCAATATTGGTCTGAAGGCGAAATTTGGTCCTTCGACAGATAAAGAGAATGAGGAAGAAATCACGACCGACACCAGCCGATGGGTAGTGCGTCTGGGCTTCTCTACGCTCAATCTGGCGAACAAGATTGATCTGTCCTCTGCTGGCGTCAATGGTGCGGCTCTTTCTACGTATGAGCATCATACCGCGACTGCGCAGCTTGGTTATTTTGTAACGCCTAATGTAGCAATCAACGCAACCGTAGGTGTGCCGCCGACAATTGATATTTTCGGTGCGAACGCCGTTGGTGAAGTCCCGCAATTGGGCCGCATCACTTATGGCCCGACATCATTGACGTTGCAATATCACCCGACGCGTGATGGCCGTGTGCGTCCTTATGTTGGTG
Organism: Sphingobium sp.; assembly: GCA_009360885.1. Taxonomy (GTDB): domain Bacteria; phylum Pseudomonadota; class Alphaproteobacteria; order Sphingomonadales; family Sphingomonadaceae; genus Sphingobium. The sequence continues at coordinate 349,137 of SPEL01000001.1, forward strand.
CTGGCCTTAGCTATATGTTTGTATTTGCTGAAAAAGACGGCGCGTTCCAGAATCTGAAGGTTGATGAAGATCTGGGTTTCGCGCTGGAGGCTGGCTCTGAACTGATGATCGCCAACAAGACCGCCCTGTTCATCGAAGCGAAAAAAGCGTTTCTTCGTCCAAAGGCTTATGGCACATTTGGCGGTGCAGAGGTTGAAGGCAAAACCAAGCTGGACCCATGGGTATTCAGTGGCGGTGTTTCCTTCCACTTTTGATAATGGAAAACCTGCCCCCTTTATGGGGGCGGGGCCGAGGTAAAGGAGATAGCCCAGGTGGATCGTGACCCTGAGAATCATGTCCCCCGTGAGCCGCGGGAACCCTGTAATATCGAGGTCGTAATGATCGACGAAAATGGCCAGGAAATTTTAGGCAGGCTGGGCAATATTTCTGGTGGCGGCTTTATGGCAGAGTGCGAGGAAAAATTGCCTATTGGCGCGATTATATCCGTCACCTTGCCAGAACGTGGCCCTGTACGCGGGGAAATACGCTGGGCGTTAGGCTGGAAATTCGGCGCGCAGATATTGCCCGCATGATGGTGTCGAAGGCCTCATTATGAAGATAAAAACGTCAGCCCGTTTTGGCTGGCGTTTTTCTTTTCTCCGGGCACATGACTTCATGGCCGATTGGGCAGGTTCCTCGTTAAATCAACCAGTTGCCGCACGATTGGGCTGTGGTCATCCCGGCGCCAGATAATGCCCGTTTCCAGACAGGGGGCCGTTTCCGGCTGGGCCTTGTCCTGTGCCAGCGGAACATAACGCACGCCTGTGCGCGCAAGATTGCATAAGGAAGCAGGCACCAGCGTCAGCCCCATTCCCGCCGAAACAAGGCTGATGATTGTTTGCATCTGTATCGCCTCTTGCACAATCTGCGCCTGCTGGCCATGGGCTGCGTAATAGCCGGTCACCAGATCATGAAAGGCCGGTGCAGAACGTCGGGGGAAGATGATGAGAGGCGCGCCGGTAACGGCCTCGGCTGTTATAGTGCCATGTGTGATCGGTAGGCGTCCGGATGCTATCCAGCTTTCTGGTATGGCGGCGACCAGTGGTTCCCGCACCAGCGGGCGATAGATCAGCGCTGATGGCAACAGTGCGCCCGGAGGCGGAATGATGAGGCCCGCCTGAACCCGGCCTTCTAACAGATGTTCAATCTGCACATCACTGGTTGCTTCGGTCAGATGAATGGCAACATCGGGATATTGCGCGGCATATAGCTGCACCAGTAACGGCAAAATGCTATAATCGGCGGTGCTGACGAAGCTGAGATCTAGCCGCCCGGTTTCCCCGTCACGGATGCGTCGGGCGAGGTCTGGCAGGGCAGCCATGGCGGAGAGTGTCGCCACCACATGCGGGCGCCATTGTTCCCCCAACGGTGTAAGGGCGACGCTGCGTTTGGTGCGCGAGAAGAGCGGTGCGCCGATCTCCCGTTCCAGCGCGAGGATGGACTGGCTGAGCGGGGGTTGCGTCATCCCCAGTTTTTCTGCCGCTTTCCCAAAGTGCAGCGTTTCTGCGACAGCGATGAAATGCCTGAGCTGGCGAATGTCCATTAATATTTCCTACGACTTAATAAGCGTAGAATAATATATTTTACTTCGATCTATAAGCCCCTTATCGGACGCATTCATAAAATAAAGCAGAGCAGAACGGAGAATTTCAATGCCCGCTTATCGTTCCCGAACGTCCACCCATGGGCGTAATATGGCTGGTGCGCGTGGCCTGTGGCGCGCCACAGGGATGAAGGATAGCGATTTCGGCAAGCCGATTATCGCCATCGCAAACAGCTTTACCCAGTTTGTGCCGGGCCATGTCCATCTCAAAGATATGGGGCAACTGGTCGCACGTGAGGTGGAGGCCGCCGGCGGTGTCGCCAAAGAGTTCAACACCATCGCCGTTGATGATGGCATTGCGATGGGCCATAGCGGGATGCTCTATTCGCTGCCCAGCCGTGAACTGATCGCCGATGCTGTCGAATATATGGTCAATGCGCATTGCGCTGACGCGATTGTCTGCATTTCTAACTGCGACAAAATCACGCCGGGCATGTTGATGGCCTCCATGCGCCTTAACGTTCCTGTGGTATTCGTTTCCGGCGGGCCAATGGAGGCCGGTAAGGTCGTGTTGCGGGGCAAGGAAACGGCGCTTGATCTGGTCGATGCGATGGTCGTCGCAGCAGATGATAGCTATACCGACGAAGAAGTCACCGCGATTGAGCGCTCCGCTTGCCCGACCTGCGGCAGTTGTTCCGGCATGTTCACGGCGAACAGCATGAACTGCCTGACCGAAGCATTGGGTCTGTCGCTGCCGGGCAATGGTTCGACCCTCGCCACCCATGCCGACCGGGAACGGTTGTTTAAGGAAGCGGGGCATCTGATCGTTGATCTCGCAAAGCGCTGGTATGAGCAGGATGATTTCACCGCCACCCCGCGCGGTATCGCCACCCACGCGGCCTTTGAAAACGCGATGAGCCTCGATATTGCCATGGGTGGTTCCACCAACACGGTGCTGCATTTGCTGGCCGCCGCGCAGGAAGGCAATGTCGATTTCACTATGGCCGATATTGACCGGCTATCCCGCCGTGTGCCGTGTATCTGCAAGGTAGCCCCGGCGAAGAACGATGTGCATATGGAAGACGTTCACCGTGCGGGCGGCATCATGTCTATCCTCGGTGAACTGGAGCGGGCAGGCCTGATTGATGCCAGCCAGCCCACGGTTCACGCGCCCACCCTTGGTGATGCGCTCAACCATTGGGATATTGGCCGCAGCAATGATGCGGAAGTGCAGAATTTCTTCCGTGCTGCCCCCGGTGGTGTGCCGACGCAAGTGGCGTTCAGCCAGTCTGCCCGTTGGGAAAGCCTTGATACCGACCGCGAAAAGGGCGTTATCCGCAGCGTTGACCATGCTTTCTCCAAAGATGGCGGTCTGGCCGTATTGTTCGGCAATCTCGCGCCCGAAGGTTGCATCGTCAAAACCGCTGGCGTGGATGACAGCATCCTTGTGTTCAACGGAACAGCGCGGGTTTACGAAAGTCAGGACGCGGCGGTTGCTGGCATCCTCGGTAATGAGGTGCAGGCGGGCGATGTGGTCGTCATCCGTTATGAAGGGCCAAAGGGCGGGCCGGGTATGCAGGAAATGCTATACCCCACCAGTTATCTCAAATCCAAGGGACTGGGTAAGGCCTGCGCGCTGATTACCGATGGGCGCTTTTCGGGTGGCACATCGGGGCTTTCCATCGGCCATGTCTCGCCAGAGGCCGCAGAAGGTGGCCTGATTGCGCTGGTGGAAACGGGCGATCCCATCCACATCGACATTCCGGGGCGCGGAATTACCCTCGCCATTGACGATGCGGTGATCGCCCAGCGCAAGGCGGATATGGAGGCGCGTGGTAATAAGGCATGGAAGCCATTTGGCCGTAAGCGCGAAGTGTCTGCGGCGCTGCGGGCCTATGCGGCGCTCACCACCAATGCGGCGCGCGGCGCTGTGCGCGATGTGTCGCAGGTAGAAGACTGAGATTGAAGGCAGGGCGGGATGCGCTCTGCCCTTCTGCCTTATAGTATAAAAAAGCCCGACCTCCTCATGCGGTGGCCGGGCTTTTCTGTGTCTGATGGGCTTCTCATCGCCCTATATGGTCAAGGTCAAAAGGCGTGGTCTGATAAACCTCATTCAACCAGTTACCGAACAATAAATGGCCATGGCCACGCCAGCGGTTCAGAGGCGCGCGGGCCGGGTCATCGCCGGGGAAATAATATTTCGGCAATTCCGGTTTCTTTCCTGCTTCGGCATCGCGAAAATACTCATCCGACAGTGTTTCGGTATCATATTCGCTATGGTTGAACATATGAAGGGCGCGGTGGCGTGGGTCATGCAGTAGGCAGAGGCCTGCCTCATCAGATTCCAGCAATATCTGCAATCCGCTATCCGCCGGGATGTCGGCGCTATGCACCTCTGTCCAGCGGGAAACCGGTATGTCCACCACATCAGGAAGGCCGCGCAGATAAGGCGAGCAGGGGGCCTTTGGCTGATGCGAAAATACGCCTGACAGCTTGGTATCCATCGGATATTTGGCCATGCCATGGAAATGCCAGACGGCGGCCATTGCAGCCCAGCAGATCATGAAGCTGCTATGCACATGGGTTTGTGTCCAGTTGAAAATCTGGCACAATTCATCCCAATAAGTGACATTTTCAAAGGGGAGCGTTTCTACCGGCGCGCCGGTGATGATGAAGCCGTCAAAGCGTTCATTGCGCACATCGGCCCAGTCCCGGTAGAAGGAGGCCAGATGGTCCGCCGACGTATGGCGCGACACATGTTCCGTCATCTTCACCAGCGTCAGTTCAACCTGAAGCGGGGTGGCACCCAGCAGGCGCGCAAATTGTGTTTCGGTTTTGACCTTATTAGGCATCAGATTGAGGAGGCCAATGCGCATCGGGCGAATATCCTGCCGCCCGGCTTCTGCCTCTGCCATGACGACAATGCCTTCCGCATCCAGCACAGCGCGGGCGGGCAGATTATCAGGGATTTTAATCGGCATGGTTTCACTCCAGAGCAACAGCGCCGGGAGGGAGGATAAAGCCGAAAGGTGGTAACGCCCGTTTATTTGTCGGTTCGACCACATCCCCCCTTGTTTCCAAGGGAGCGCCACCTTGCCCGGAAAAGCAGGTTGGCGTCGGGCAATGCCCAACTCCTGATGCATGAGGGGGTGCAGATAAGCGCTTTGTTTCTGTTTGGCAAGGGGGAGGCTGGCTCACGCCCTTGCACCCCACTGCAGATGATGGCATAGGGTTGGTCGATGACACAGGCTGCACCTCTTCTCTGCGCACTTTATTGGCGCTCCCATCAGGGAGCGGCATAGTCATCATATTATGACCATTGCCGCCATGTGCGGCTGGCAATGGATGATTTTTCTTCCTTTATTTCACCCCACATGGCGGCCTGACCACGAAAAGGCCGAACTATGAATAGTATCAAAAATCGGGATGGGGCGTCTTCTGCGCATCTGGGGGAGGCTCCCGCCCTTGATCTGCGAAAGAAAGAAGCGCCGCAAGCCACGGTATCCGAGGTGATGGATAAGGAAAAAGGCCATGACTATTGGCGTATAGATGTCTGCTGATGGGCACTGCGGTAGGGCGGCCTTGACCGCACCTGCCTCCTCTTCGCATAGAGAGGCCATGGTGGGTATGACAATGGTGGATCAGGAAAAAGCATGGCCCCCGATACGGGATGCCGGGACGCTCATCATCGTTCGTTCGCGGTCCATGGATGCCATGCCAGAGATATTGATGATCCGGCGGGCGGAGACGCTCCGTTTCGCGGGCGGGGCCATGGTGTTTCCCGGCGGAGTGGTGGATGATGCCGACCATGCCTTCGCCAGCAGCCTCGGCGCGGGACATGATGCGGAGGATATGGCCGCCCGCATCGCTGCTGTCAGGGAAACAATTGAGGAATGCGGTCTGGCGCTGACTGCGGCTGGGGGCGCTTTGCTGCCGGGGCAATTGGAGGCGCTACGTGATGCGCTGCATGAAGGGCGGGGGCTGGGTGAACTGGCGCATAGCTATGGTTTGCGGTTTGATTTCGACGCGCTCATTCCCTTTACCCGCTGGTGCCCGCGTTCGTGGGAGGTCCGCGTTCGCTATGATGCACGCTTTTACATCGCGGTGACGGAGGGAGGCCATGATGCACTAACGCCAGATGGCACGGAGACCTCAGCTCTTTGCTGGTCCAGCGCGAGCGATATGCTGGCGCGGGCGGAAGCTGGTGAGGCGCGCCTTTTATTCCCGACACGCTGTGTGCTGGAACGGCTGGCGGGCCTCACCAGTGTTGATGAACTGCTTAATCATGCACGGGCGCACCCGCCGGGGTTGATTACGCCATGGCTGGAAATGCGGAATGGGGAGGAGCATGTTTGCATCCCCGATGGCTATGGCTATCCGGTGATCGCCCGCCCGGCGCAGGGCGCGGTCCGCAGCTAATGGTGTTCCTCAGATAGGGGAGGAAGGCCGCTTGGCGCTGATGGTAAGGAGGGAGCGTTTACTCCCTCCCCACGCGGATTAATTTTGCGGCTTAGGTGTCAGTTTCAGTAATTTGGCGTTCTCGCCATCTTCCAGCACCCAGACGGAGCCATCCGGAGCGCTTTCTACCTCACGGATGCGCGCGCCCATATCCCAATGATCGGCCTTGCGCACAGCCTCTCCATCAATCTGAAGGCGGATGAGGGCTTGTCCGGAAAGGGCCGCAAGCAACAGCGAATTGCGCCACTGGGGAAAGAGGCGCCCATCATAATAGGCCATACCGCCCGGCGATATGGAGGGATTCCACCATGCTTTGGGAGGCAGGAATCCATCACCGGAGGCGTGATCGGGTATCGGTTTTCCATCATAATGGTCGCCGTTGGAAACCTTGGGATAGCCATAATTCCCACGCGGGGTGATGAGGTTGATCTCATCACCACCCTTTGGCCCCATTTCACTTTCCCACAGTTTGCCATCGCGATCAAAAGCGATACTGAGCGGGTTGCGTTGGCCCAATGACCAAATTTGCGCGGTAACACCGCCCTTATCGGCGAAGGGGTTGTCGGCAGGGATGCTGCCATCCAGATTGAGGCGGATGATTTTGCCCAGATTGCTGTTCATATCCTGCGCCGGATCGAATTTTTGCCGGTCGCTGGAGGATATGAAGATATGTTTCTGATCTGGCGCAATCGCGATTCGATGGCCGAAATGGCCACGGCCTGTTACCTTTTCGCTTTGTCGCCAGATGATCTTGACATCCTGTAACGCACCAATCTGGTCTGCCATGCTGTTGATGACGATATTGGCGCTGGCGACCACCGCGCCGCGTGTGTCATTCTCGCCTTCTTCGGCCCAACTGAGGTAAATGGGGTGGATTTTGTCGGTCGGGTCCGGATCTGGCGCGGCAACGACATCACCAAAGCCGCCCTGACCACCATAAGAAACCGTGGGTACGCCGCTCACCTCATATTTGCTGTTGTCGCGGGTGTCGAGCAGTATGAGCTTCCCCTTGCGTTCCGTCACCAGCGCCCATGGACCGCCGGGGATGAAGGTCAGCGCCCATGGCTCATCAAAGCTGGTGAGAGTGCTGGTGTTGAAGGGGCGACTCCGTGACGGCGTAAATGTGCCATCACCAGCCTGCCCGGCTGCTGCCTTATTTTCGGGCTGAGCAGGAGTTTGGGCATTGCAGGCGGCTGAAAACATCAGGGCCAGTGCCGGGGTTAAAAGGCTGATGCGCATAGGATTCCTCTCTTGCTTCCCTTCATGTTCGTTACATCCTATCTGAATATTCGCTGCATATGAACGCTTTGCGCGAATTTTGTTGTCAACAATCTGGGCTTGCCCTATATGCGGCTTGTTCTCCTGACATCGGTAACATGCTGGAGTCGGTCCTGACGGGGCTGGCAACAGGGCCGCATGTCCAGAAAGTTAAGGATAGAATTTGGCCGATCTGGCTGTCTTGACGGATTTGATTGAGCCTGAGGTGCGTGCCTTGGGTTTTGCGTTGGTGCGCGTCAAATTATTTGGCGGCGATGACCTGACTCTTCAGATCATGGCGGAGCGCCCGGATACGCGCCAGCTCACCATTGATGATTGCGGCACTATCTCTCGTCGCCTTTCTGATATGCTGGATGAAAAGGACCCGATTGAGGAGGCCTATCGGCTGGAGGTGTCCTCCCCCGGTATTGACAGGCCGCTGACGCGCCTTGCCGATTTTACGGATTGGGCCGGGCATCAGGCCCGCATAGTTGTGGTGGAATCGGTTGATGATCGTAAGCAGTTCAAGGCTGATCTTGCGGGCGTGGATGGTGACACCATATTGCTGGATGACCCGAAACTGGGCCGGGTTGAGATTGCTTTTGATAATCTATTAAGCGCCAAGCTGGTGCTGACCGATGCGCTGATTTCTGCTACCATGCCGCTTTCCTCTGATGGGGCGGACGAGATTGAGACGGAAGGATAAGGAATTATGGCCAGTGCCATTTCCGCCAATAGGGCTGAGCTGATTGCGATTGCCAACTCGGTGGCATCGGAAAAGATGATTGACCGCTCCATCGTTATAGAAGCGATGGAAGATGCGATTCAGCGCGCAGCCCGCGCCCGCTATGGTGCGGAAAATGATATTCGCGCCAAGCTGGACCCTGACACCGGTGACCTGCGCCTGTGGCGTGTGGTTGAGGTTGTTGAGGCGGTTGACGATTATTTCCGTCAAGTCGATCAGAAGCAGGCGCAGAAATTGCAGGCTGGTGCCGCTATTGGTGACTTCATCGTTGACCCGCTGCCTCCGATTGATCTGGGCCGTATTGACGCGCAATCCGCCAAGCAGGTGATCTTCCAGAAGGTCCGTGATGCAGAGCGTGATCGTCAGTTTGATGAGTTCAAGGACCGCGTTGGCGAAATTATTACCGGCGTTGTAAAGTCCGTCGAATTTGGCCATGTGGTTGTTAATCTGGGCCGCGCTGAAGGCGTTATCCGCCGTGACCAGCAGATTCCTCGTGAAGTTGTGCGCGTTGGTGACCGTGTTCGCTCGGTCGTGCTGAATGTTCGTCGTGAAAATCGCGGTCCGCAGATTTTCCTTTCCCGTGCGCATCCTGAGTTTATGAAAAAGCTCTTCACGCAGGAAGTGCCGGAAATTTACGATGGCATCATCGAAATTAAGGCTGCTGCGCGTGACCCAGGTAGCCGTGCGAAAATCGGTGTGATTAGCCATGACGGCAGCATCGATCCGGTTGGTGCCTGTGTCGGGATGAAGGGCAGCCGTGTTCAGGCCGTCGTGCAGGAAATGCAGGGCGAAAAGATCGATATTATTCCGTGGAGCGAAGACGCGGCAACATTTGTTGTAAACGCGCTTCAGCCCGCAACGGTTTCCCGCGTTGTGATTGACGAAGACGAAGGGCGTATCGAAGTGGTCGTTCCCGACGATCAGCTTTCGCTCGCGATCGGTCGTCGTGGTCAGAATGTGCGTCTCGCCAGCCAGCTTACCGGCAAGGCAATCGATATCATGACCGAGGCTGATGCCAGTGAAAAGCGTCAGAAGGAATTTGTTGAGCGTTCCGAATTGTTCCAGCAGGAACTGGACGTTGACGAAACCCTCTCCCAGCTTCTGGTGGCCGAAGGCTTTGGTGAGCTGGATGAAGTCGCCTATGTCGCGGTTGAAGAACTGGCGACGATTGAAGGCTTTGACGAAGAGCTGGCGCAAGAACTCCAGAATCGTGCTCTCGAAGCGCTGGACCGCCGTGAGGCTGCTGCGCGTGAGGAGCGTCGCGCTCTGGGCGTTGAGGATGCTCTTGCCGATATTCCGCACCTCACCGAAGCTATGCTGGTGACGCTGGGCAAGGGTGGTATTAAAACGCTCGATGATCTGGCGGATCTTGCGACGGATGAACTGGTGGCGAAGAAGCGTGCTGCTGATCGTCGTCGCAATCGTGATAGTGCTGAGGATAAGGGCGGGATTCTCGCCGAATATGGCCTTAGCGACGAACAGGGCAATGAAATCATCATGGCGGCCCGCGCCCACTGGTTCGCTGATGAAGAGGAGGCGGTTTCTGCCCCCGTGGTTGAGGAGGACGCAGACAATGCGGAAAATCCTCAATGATTGTCGCTCTGACTCACTAAATATTGTCATGACGGAGGCGCTGGCATGAGCGAGCGCCGCTGTATCCTGACCGGGGAACGGACCGCGCCGGATGACCTCATCCGACTCGCGGTCTCGCCCGATGATTTGCTGATGCCTGATGTGCGTGCAAAGGCGCCGGGGCGCGGGGCGTGGATTGGCGTGTCGCGGACGGAGCTGGAAGCTGCCATTGGGAATGGCAAGTTTCGCGGCGCGCTGGCGCGTGCGTTCAAGACAGGGGCTATCCGCTTGCCGGATGATTTGCCCGTAATGATTGATGCGGCGCTCACGCAGCAGGCGATGGACCGGTTGGGGCTGGAGGCGAAGGCATCCACCGTCATTACCGGATCGGAAAAGATTGAAACGGCGTGTCGGCGCGGGCAGGTGCATATGCTCTTCCATGCGTCTGATGCCGCGCCTGATGGTCGGCGCAAGCTGGATCAGGCATGGCGTGTTGGCGAAGAGGCTGAAGGCAGCGACCATGCCGGGCAGGTCTTGCCTGTGGGGCGTGACGCCCTATCTAAGGCATTGGGCCGCGAAAATGTCGTCCATATCGCCATTGTTGACAGCCGGGCCGCTGACCGGCTGAGTGCCTGTTTAAGGCGCTGGCAAAATTATAGCGGATGCGCTAACGGAGGGGCACAAGAGACTCCATCGCAAGCGCAACCAGTGGAATATTCCACCGGACACAGATGATGGGCGGCGGACCTGATATGGGTCTGGCCGCATTTGGCGTTGCAGTTGAGAAGGTTGATTTTAGTCGATGAGTGACAACAAGGAAGACAAACCAGTACTGGGCCGTAAACCGCTGGGGATCAAGCGGACGGTTGAGTCTGGTCAGGTGCAGCAGAGCTTCAGCCATGGGCGGAAAAATACCGTCGTGGTGGAGGTGAAGCGCCGTCGCGTCATCGGCAAACCCGGTGAGGTATCCCCCGCCAGCCAGACTGCGGCGCCAGAATTGGAGGCAGAGGCTCCGGCGCCAGCACCCGCCGCTCCTAAGCCCGCTCCGGCCCCGGTGGCTAAGGCGCCTGCTCCGCAGCAATCTCGTCCGTCACGGCCTGCGCCTTCGCGGCCTGCTGCGCCGACTCCGCCGCGTAATGACCTGATGTCGCGTCAGGAATTGCAGGCGAAGTTGCTGCGCGAAGCTGAAGAAGCCCGCATGACGGCTCTCGAAGATGCGCGTCGTCGTGAAGATATGGCGCGCCTTGCCGCCAGTGAAGAAGAAAAGCGTCGTGCCGAAGAAAATCGTCGCGCCGTTGAGGAAGCAGAGCAGCAGGCGGCGACGCCTGAGCCAGTGGTAGAGCAGCCGGTAGAAGCTCCGGCACCCGTCGCGCCTGTCGCTGCGGACAAGCCAGCGCAGCAGAACGCGCCTGTCGCACAGGAAGCGGCCCCTCAAGCTAAGGCCGAGGCTGAGAAGCCGCGTGCGGCTGTGCCGCCTCCGCGTCGTTTCACGCCGGTTACTCCGGCCAAGCGGCCTGAGCCAGCCAAACCTGATCGCGCTAAGCGTGGTGGGGAAGGTGATCGTCGTCAGTCCGGTAAGCTAACCGTTAACCGCGCGCTGGCCGATGATGACAGCGCACGGGCACGGAGCCTTGCGGCATTGAAGCGGGCACGCGAAAAGGAACGCCGTACGACTATGCGTGGCTCGCCGCAGCACCGTGAAAAGCAGGTGCGCGACGTGATTGTTCCCGAAGGTATCACCGTGCAGGAACTCGCCAATCGTATGGCGGAAAAGGGCGCGGATCTGGTAAAGTCGCTCTTTAAAATGGGCATGATGGTTACCGTTAACCAGACGATAGATCAGGATACGGCCGAATTGCTGGTAACGGAATTTGGCCATAATATTCAGCGTGTTTCGGATTCTGACATTGAAATCGATACCGGCGCTGACGTCGATGCGACAGAAACGCTTAAGGCCCGTGCGCCGGTGGTCACCATCATGGGCCATGTCGATCATGGTAAGACCAGCCTGCTGGATGCGCTGCGCGGTGCCGATGTTGCGGACGTTGCGTCGGGTGAAGCGGGCGGTATTACGCAGCATATTGGTGCTTATCAGGTGAAGACCAAGGGCGGTGATATCATCACTTTCCTCGATACGCCTGGCCACGAAGCCTTCACCGAAATGCGCGCTCGTGGTGCCAATGTCACCGACATCGTCATTCTGGTGGTGGCCGCTGATGACGGCTTGATGCCGCAGACGATCGAGGCGATTAACCATACCAAGGCCGCTGGCGTACCGATGATTGTCGCGATCAACAAATGCGATAAGCCAGAGGCTAATCCGCAAAAGGTACGGGAGCGCCTGCTGGAGCATGAAATCATCGTCGAGGATATGGGCGGTGAAACGCAGGATGTTGAGGTTTCAGCTCTCAAGAAAACCGGCCTTGATGATCTGATCGACAAGATACTCCTTCAGGCCGAAATGATGGAACTGAAGGCCAACCCTGATCGTGCTGCTGAAGGCACGGTTGTTGAAGCAAAGCTCGATAAGGGTCGTGGTCCGGTGGCGACCATCTTAGTGGGCCGTGGCACGCTGAAGGTTGGTGACGTATTTGTTGCCGGTGAATATGCGGGCAAGGTTCGTGCGATGACCAACGACAAGGGGCAGAATGTCAAGGAAGCTGGTCCGTCTGTGCCGGTAGAGGTGTTGGGCCTTTCCGGTGTACCGATGGCTGGTGAAACGCTTTCTGTTGTGGAAAACGAAGCCCGCGCCCGCGAAGTTGCTGCTTATCGTCAGGAACTGGCAACGAAGAAGCGGACTACGGCTGCCCCCACCAGCTTTGAGAATATGTTCTCGGCGCTCAATACCACAACCATTGAATATCCGGTGGTGGTAAAGGCGGATGTGCAGGGTACGGCCGAAGCAATTGTCGGGTCACTGACGCGCGCATCGACTGATGAAATCCGCGTGCGGATATTGCACAGCGGTGTTGGCGCGATCACCGAAAGCGATGTTACACTGGCTGCGGCCAGCGGCGCGCCGCTTATTGGTTTTAACGTCCGTCCTAATGCGAAGGCTCGCACTCTGGCTGAACGAGAAAAAGTCAGCCTGCGCTATTATGATGTGATTTACGACCTGATTGAGGAAGTGAAGGCTGAAATGGCCGGGCAGCTTGCTCCTGAACGTATCGAAACCATCGTTGGCCGTGCTGAAGTTAAGGAAGTATTCCCGGCAGGGAAGAAGGACAAGGCTGCTGGTCTGCTCGTGGTTGATGGTGTCATCCGCAAGGGCCTTAATGCGCGTCTTACCCGCGACGATGTCATCGTTTCGCGCACGGTTATTGCGTCGTTGCGTCGCTTTAAGGACGATGTGGCTGAGGTTCGTGCTGGTCTTGAATGCGGTGCGATGCTGCAGGATACCAATGACATCAAGCCGGGCGATTATCTGGAACTGTTCGAAGTGGAAGAGCGCGCTCGTACGCTCTGATTGGCTGAAAACAGGAATGTCGCGGCCCCAGTGGGGTCGCGCATTTTCTATTGGGGTGACCTATTATGACCAGCAATGAAGGCCTGTCTGTGCGTATCCTTCGCGTGGGGGAGCAGGTCCGCCATGTGCTGTCGGATATTCTTCAGCGCGGTGATGTACATGATGATGTGCTGGCCAGGCATATGGTCAGCGTTACCGAAGTGCGGATGTCGCCAGATTTGCGCCACGCAACGGTTTTTATCAAACCGCTGTTGGGGCAGGATGAGGACGCTGTGCTAAAGGCGTTACGCACCAATACTGCCTATTTGCAGCGCGAAGTAGCACATCGGATCAAGCTTAAATATGCAGCGAAACTGAAGTTCATCGCGGATGAGAGCTTTGATGAAGGCAGCCATATTGACCAGCTTTTGCGTAATCCGCATGTCGCGCAGGATTTGGGCGAAGAAGGTTGAGCTGATGATGGCGCATCGCCGGGTGATTACTGCTATGCAGGACATGGCGTGACTAGCGTGAAACTACCGTTAAATGGCTGGATCATTCTTGATAAGCCTTATGGTCTTGGCTCGACGCAGGCTGTTGGCGCGGTGAAGCGCTGCCTGCGTGAAGGCGGTGAAGCGAAAACCAAAATTGGCCATGGGGGTACGCTTGATCCACTGGCATCTGGTGTATTGCCGGTAGCGCTGGGCGAGGCGACCAAGCTGGCCGGGCGAATGCTGGACAGTGATAAAGTGTATGATTTTACGGTGCTGCTCGGCAGCCAAACCGATACGCTGGATACCGAGGGGCAAGTTATCGCAGCCAGTGACCATCGCCCAACGCAGCAGGATGTGGTTGAGGTCATCCCCCGTTTTATCGGGCCGATAGAACAAATGCCGCCTGCTTTTTCCGCGCTAAAGGTGGATGGTCGGCGCGCTTATGATCTGGCGCGGGCAGGTGAGGAAGTGGTGCTGAAAAGCCGCAATGTTACCATTCACGCGCTTAGCTTGCGGGACTATGATGGGCAGAGCGCGACCTTCTCCGCAACGGTTTCCAAGGGGACGTATATCCGTTCCCTCGCGCGGGATATTGCCCTTGCGCTGGGCACTGTTGGGCATGTCACTATGCTACGGCGGACAAAGGCCGGGCCTTTCACGCTGGATGATGCCATTTCGCTGGACAAATTGCAGGAAACTGCTACTGGCGGCAAGATTGGGCAATGTGTGTTGCCCTTAACGACAGGGCTGGACGACATCCCGGCTCTTGCCGTTACCTCTGCAGATGCGCTGGCCTTGCGTCAGGGGAAAATTGTGCAGGGGAGCCCTCGTTTGCAGGGCCTGATGCTGGCGATGGACGGTGATGTGCCGGTCGCGCTGGTGGAGGGCCTCGACCTTGAAATAAAGGTTGTGCGGGGTTTCAATCTCTAGTTTCAGAAAGGAAGCCCGATGTCGATTACTGCTGAGCGCAAAGAAGCGCTGATCAAAGAACATGCCCGCGTTGAAGGTGACACCGGTTCTCCGGAAGTTCAGGTTGCGATCCTGTCGGAACGCATCTCTAACCTGACCGAGCATTTCAAGGGTCATCACAAGGATAATCACAGCCGTCGTGGTTTGCTGATGCTGGTTAACAAGCGTCGCAGCCTGCTGGATTATCTGAAGAAGAAAGATCAGGGCCGCTATGAGGCGCTGATCGCAAAGCTGGGTCTGCGTAAGTAAGCCCAACAAAGGGACGGCCCCGGTTTCGGGGCCGTTTTTGTACATGCAGCTTTTTTATGTGCATGCAGGCGCTTTATGCTAAGACGCCTGAAGACCATGGGCATGGGGGTGTGAAATACGCCCCGCAACCATGGTGCAACATAATCATGCGACACGGATAATTGCGCGTTCCTATAAACGCCAGATCGGTAGTCGTGAAATATCAGGAGGCGGATGGCCCATCAGGGCATAGCCGTTTCACAGACGCGAAGGTTTGCAATTCGGCAGGCCTTTGCACAGGGGGCGACACTTATGCCTCCGCACCGTCGCGGGCCGGATTGCCCGTTAGTAAGCCCCGCTATGCAATAGGGCGCAGCGGGTGGAAGGAAAACAGATGTTTGATGTAAAGAAAGTGGAAATCGAGTGGGGCGGAAAGACCCTGACGCTCGAAACGGGCCGTATTGCCCGGCAGGCTGATGGTGCCGTTCTGGCGACCTATGGCGAAACAGTTGTTCTGTGCGCTGTAACGGCTGCTAAATCGGTGAAGGAAGGGCAGGATTTCTTCCCGCTGACCGTTCACTATCAGGAAAAATATTCTGCTGCTGGCCGTATCCCCGGTGGCTTTTTTAAGCGTGAGCGCGGCGCAACGGAAAAGGAAACGCTGGTTTCCCGTCTGATTGACCGCCCGGTTCGCCCGCTGTTCCCCGAAGGTTTCTATAACGAAATCAACGTTATCGCTCAGGTATTGAGCTATGATGGCGAAACTGAGCCGGATATTGTCGCCATTGTTGCGGCATCGGCGGCTCTTACCATTTCCGGCGTTCCCTTCATGGGGCCGATTGGTGCCGCCCGCGTTGGTTTCAAGGATGGCGAATATCAGCTCAACCCGTCTCTGAGCGAAGCAGCAGAAGGTCGTCTGGACCTCGTTGTCGCTGCGACGCAGGATGCGGTGATGATGGTCGAATCCGAAGCCAAGGAACTGACCGAAGAAGAAATGCTGGGTGCCGTTGTGTTCGCCCATCAGGAATCTCGTAAGGTGATTGGCGCGATTATCGATCTGGCCGAACAGGCTGCGAAAGATCCTTGGGAAATCGACCTGAGCGATAATACAGCGGACCTGAAGGCCCAGATTAAGGGCATTGTCGGCGCGGATATTGCTGCTGCTTATAAGCTCACCGATAAGTCTGCTCGTTCCAATGCGCTCAACGCTGCGCGTGATAAGGTGAAGGCTGCGTTCGCAGAGGCTGATGGCCAGACGCTGATGACCGCCATCAAGATCACCAAGAAGCTGGAAGCGGAAATCGTCCGCACGGCCATCCTCAAGGATGGTCAGCGCATCGATGGCCGCACTACCACGCAAATTCGCCCGATTGAGGCGATGGTCGGTTTCCTGCCGCGTACCCATGGTTCCGCGCTGTTCACCCGCGGTGAAACGCAGGCAATCTGCACCACCACGCTCGGCACCAAGGACGCTGAGCAGATGGTTGATGGTCTGGACGGTGTGCATTATGGCAACTTCATGCTGCACTATAACTTCCCGCCTTATTCGGTTGGTGAAGTCGGTCGCTTTGGTGCGCCGGGCCGCCGTGAAATAGGCCATGGTAAGCTGGCATGGCGCGCTCTGCACCCGGTTCTGCCCAGCAAGGAAGATTTCCCTTATACCATCCGCGTATTGTCGGACATCACCGAATCCAACGGTTCGTCCTCCATGGCGACGGTATGCGGTGGCTGCCTGTCTATGATGGATGCAGGCGTTCCGTTGACGCGTCCGGTTTCGGGCATTGCTATGGGCCTCATCCTCGAAGGGAAGGAATTCACCGTTCTTTCCGACATCCTTGGCGATGAAGATCACCTCGGCGATATGGATTTCAAGGTAGCCGGCACCGAAGAAGGTATCACCAGCCTTCAGATGGATATTAAGGTTGCGGGTATCACTGAAGAAATCATGAAGGTCGCGCTGGCTCAGGCCAAGGAAGGCCGTGCGCATATCCTTGGTGAAATGAAGAAGGGTCTGGGCGAGGTTCGTTCGGAACTGTCTGCGCACGCACCGCGCATCGAAACCATGCAGATCGACAAGTCGAAAATCCGTGACATCATCGGCACCGGCGGCAAGGTTATCCGTGAAATCGTCGCGGAAACCGGCGCCAAGGTTGATATTGATGATGATGGTGTCATCAAGATCAGCTCGTCGGACCTGTCGCAGATCGAAGCCGCTAAGGCATGGATTCTCGGCATTGTTGAAGAAGCCGAAGTCGGCAAAATATACAATGGTAAGGTCGTCAACATCGTTGATTTCGGTGCTTTCGTGAACTTCATGGGCGGCAAGGACGGCCTCGTCCATGTTTCCGAAATGAGGAACGAGCGCGTTGAGAAGCCGACCGATGTCGTCTCCGAAGGGCAGGAAGTAAAAGTTAAGGTTCTGGAAATCGACAATCGTGGCAAGGTGCGCCTGTCCATGCGTGTTGTCGATCAGGAAACTGGCGAAGAACTGGAAGATACCCGCCCGCCGCGTGAACCGCGCGAAAAGGGTGATCGTGGCCCACGTGGTGATCGTAATGATCGCGGCGGTCGTGGGGATCGCGGTGATCGTGGCGGTCGCGGTGGTGATCGTCGCCGTGGTCCGCGCCCGGAACGTAATGATGATGGCGATGCACCGGGTGGTTTGCCGGATTTCATCACGCAGGACTAATATGTTCCTGATACAATAAAGAAAGGCCGTTCGGTGTGTCCGGGCGGCCTTTTCTGTTTCATGCGGGTGGTAGGGATGTGTTGGATTCTATTTTACACGGTTTTGCATTGATAACATTAGTGTGAAATAATATAACGACTTGCATCGCTGTTCACGCAACATATCTGTTGCTTTATTGATACGCATTTTCCTCTCAACAGAGGGGGTGAAAAAACAGTGCCTCAATAAAAATACTTTATATATTGAAATCAATGCCTTGGAATAAAGTTCAGTCTTTGTCCCGTAACTGCGGGACATGAAGAAACACGTGAGATTAACCATCTCGCTGCTACCCGAATGTGTCTTCCCACAAATACACAGAGAATGGCGCAGCCGGGTCATTGGTATCAGGCTGCGTCATCTTCGGGTCGCTGCGCCAATGGCCCATCGAATGGAACATCCTATGTCCGCTATGACCACATCGCCCTGATTGGGCTGGGCATGGAGCGTTTCTGTGCGTTTTTGACCTGCATGGCTCAGGTCTGCAGGATGGGATATGCCGTGAATAGAATATTGGACGATGATAGCGTCATAGGCGCTGTTAATTATGAGCACGCCGCCACCGCTCTACATGCTAAAGGCCGTATGCGTGCGGATGTATTCCACCACAAAATCATGGTGGATAGCGCAATGGATGTGATGCTTTCTGCGCTGATTACCCATGAGCAGGGAATAGTTCTGAAAAAGCAGGCTGTGGCTATGGCTAATCGGCTGAACAGCGATGAAGCGGCAGTTATCATTGGCCAGCTATCTGTCGCCGGGTTATTGCGCGTCGATACACAAAGCGATCAGGTCATGCTGACGGATCAGGGTGTGGCGCGTATGCGTCGTTATGTGGAAATGGTGATGGCGGACCGTTAATAAGGCCCGCCATATCCTATCATCTGGCCCTATAGCTGGCCTGCTGCTATCGAAAACGTATCACATTGCGCCGGGTCACCGGTTTCCAGACCGCGTTTCAACCAGCGCATCCGTTGTTCTGATGATCCATGGGTGAACATGCTTTCTACCGGAGCGCGTCCAGCACCCTTCATCAGCGTATCATCACCAATGGCATGGGCGGCCTTCATTCCTTCTTCCAGATCACCTGGTTCCATCAGATTTTCATCGCGCGCGGCCCACACACCGGCATAGCAATCCGCCTGCAATTCCATGCGAACCTGTAGCTGATTCCCTTCTGCCTCGCTGGCCTTTTGCTGGGCCGCCCGCACTTTGTTGGAAAGGCCGGTAATCGTCTGGATATGGTGGCCTACTTCATGCGCGATGATATAGCCCATGGGGAAATCGCCGGGCACATTATAGCGGCTTTTCATCTCGTCAAAAAACTCAGTGTCCAGATAGACTTTCTGATCGGCCGGGCAATAAAATGGCCCCATGGCGGATTGCGCCGCGCCGCAGCCCGACATGCCGTTACGATCATAAAACACAAGTGTCGGTGCGGGATATTTCTGCCCTTGTTCGGCGAATATATCGGCCCAGCGTCGTTCGGTAGAACCCAGAATTTGCAACGATGTGCGTTGAACAGGGGTGAGCTCCGCAGCATTACGGGATGTCTCCACGCCCGCTTGTCCGCCGCCGGTCATTCCGCCCGTGAGGCCGCCAAGGGAAGAGAGCAGGCCTCCTCCGCCGCTCATCACCATCATGATAAGCACGACCACGGCAATGCCGCCACAGCCGAATTTAGAACCTATCATCGGCAAGAGCATGCCCAGAAGATTCCCGCCTCCGCCGCCCATGCCGCCGCCGAAGCCACCTGAGCCGCCGCGCTGAATCTCGAAATTGCTGCTTTCCTGTTCGTCGTCGAGCCGCATACCCTTTCCTTTCAGTTGCCACCCATAATCTACCCCGTAACTGAACGCCAGAAAAAGGCGAGTAGCGGAGAGTAAGGATCGTAAACCCTGCTAATCCCATTGCCCTTTGCACTGGTATGCTGCGCTGCGTCATAGTATAAGCATGCCTTATCAGCGAAGCAGTAAGCGAGGCAGGACCATAATGGACGATCTCCGCAATCCCCGTTTCGGCAAAAAGGCTCTGCGCCATAATCGTGCGCCCCTGCCTCTGCCCGATCATGTTGTGCTGGTCCTTCAGGGGGGCGGGGCGCTGGGGTCTTATCAGGCTGGCGTCTATCAGGAGCTTTCCGCGCTGGATATTGATGTAGACTGGGTCGCCGGTATCTCCATCGGTGCCATTAATGCGGCGATTATTGCGGGCAATCCGCCGGAACAGCGCATTGAGAAAATGCGCAGTTTTTGGAATAAAGTGAGCGGCGGGATGCCCAATTTCTGGCTGCCGGATAATCATCATATTCGCGAGGCCGCGCATGTCGCGGCTGCTGCTGCGGTCACACTATTTGGTGTGCCGGGTTTTTTCCGTCCGCATTATTCGCTGGCACCGTTTTTACCCGCCAATGGCCCGGAAACCATGGGCCTTTATGATACGACGCCGCTCGCAGAAACGCTGAATGAACTGATCGACTGGGATTTGCTGAATGATGGGCCGGTGCGCCTGTCTGTGGGCGCGGTGGATATTGAGAGCGGCAATTTCACCTATTTTGACACGCAGGGTTTCGATAGCGCGAAATGCAAAAAGACCCGCATTGATGCGCGTCATATCATGGCGTCGGGGGCTTTACCGCCGGGCTTGCCTCCGGTTGAGATTGACGGGCGTTATTATTGGGATGGCGGCCTTGTTTCCAACACGCCGCTGTCCCATGTGCTGGATCAGCAATGCAATGATGACATGTTGGTGTTTCAGGTGGATCTTTTCCCCGCCGAAGGGCCAATGCCTAAGGAACTATCCGACATCTGGTCCCGCCAGAAGGATATTCAGTTTTCCAGCCGCACCCGGCAGGTGACAGACCTTTATCTGCGGGCGCGCAAGGAGCATAATGCGATTCGCATGGTGCTGGACAAGTTGCCCCCGGAAATGGCGGATGACCCGGATGTCGTGCATTTACGCGGGATGGTTTCGGAAGGAGCGCTCAATATCGTTCACCTCATCTATCGCAGCAGAGAATGGGAAAGCGGTGCGCGTGATTTTGAATTTTCCCGCGCGACGATGGACGATCACTGGGCGCAGGGCATGGAGGCCGTGCAAGGCGTCATGCACAAAGGCGATCTGATTGCCCGTAATATCGAGGATGGCAGCACCGCGACCTTTGATCTTGATCCGGTGCATCAGCTCAAGGAGAAGAAGATATGACATTGCAGGGTAAAACGGCACTTATCACGGGCTCTACCTCTGGCATCGGTCTCGCTTATGCCAAAGCGTTGGCGGGTGAGGGCGCGAATGTCGTTATCAACGGCTTTGGTGATGCGGATGCGATTGAGAAAGAGCGGCAGGCGCTGGAGCAGATAAGCGGCGCGAAGGCGCTTTATTCCGGCCATGACCTCACGAAGCCCGAAGAAATCGAAGCAATGATGAAGGAAGCGGCGGCGGCCTTTGGTGGGGTGGATATTCTCATCAACAATGCCGGGGTCCAGCATGTTGCGCCGGTTGAGGACTTTCCGGTTGATAAATGGAACCTCATCATCGCGCTGAACCTTACATCGGCCTTTCACACGACGCGCCTCGCTATTCCTTATATGAAGGAAAAGAAATGGGGCCGCATCATCCAGACGGCATCGGCCCATTCGCTCGTCGCGTCCCCGTTCAAGAGCGCCTATGTCACGGCGAAGCATGGCATAGCGGGTTTTACCAAAACGGTCGCGCTGGAACTGGCGACCTTTGGCGTGACGGCCAATTGCATTTCGCCCGGCTATGTCTGGACGCCTTTGGTTGAAAATCAGATTCCTGACACGATGAAGGCGCGTAATATGACGCGGGAGCAGGTGATGAATGATGTGCTACTCGCGGGGCAGCCGACCAAGCAATTTGTGACGGTAGAGCAGGTCGCCGCGACCGCCTTGTTTCTCTGTTCGGATGGTGCGGCGAATATTACCGGCGCGAATATCCCGGTTGATGGTGGCTGGACCGCCCAATAACGAGGATATTTACGCCTAAAAGGCTGCGCGCCGGGCTGGACGAATGGCCCGGCAGCGGTCTAGAGGGGCGGGATTAGCTTTTGTGCGCATATGTGCGCGATGATTCGGGAGGCGGTTTTGAGCGAGGTCAATTTTGCAGAGGCACGCCGGGCAATGGTGACGAGCCAGCTTCGCACCAGCGATGTCAATGACAGTGCGGTGGTGGCGGCTATGTTGCATCTGGCACGCGAAGAGTTTTTACCGCAGAATCTGCGCGGCGGCGCTTATATTGATCGTCCTCTCCCGCTGGGCAATGGCCGCGCGATCAACCCGCCATTGGCAACAGGCCGCATCCTCGAAGAAGCGCAGATTGTCGCTGGGGAGAAGGTGCTGCTGGCTGGGGACGCTACCGGCTATACGGCGGCGCTGCTCGACATATTGGGCGCGAATGTGACAGTGGTGGATGGAAATGCTCGCCCGGATACGGTGCCTGCATCGGTCAATTGGGTGCAGGGCAAGGCTGGTGAAGGTCATGCAGCAGGCGCGCCTTATGATGTGATCGTTATTGATGGTGCGGTGGATGCGCTGCCTGATGCTCTGCTTGCGCAGCTTGCCGAAGGAGGGCGCGTCGTTACCGGGCTTAATGACCGCGGTGTGGTGCGTCTGGTCACAGGTCGGAAGGTCGCGGATAGCATCGGGTTTCTGCGTGTCATAGATATGGATATGGTGCCTGCGGCAGGCTTTGAAGCTAAGGCTGCGGAATTCAGCTTCTAAGCGGTATGTTGTTGGGGTTAACGGGGGTTAACCCAACATCTGCAATGGCTTAGTAAGGCATCTGCTTGACAGTTTACCATAAAGTGGCATGGTTATCCCGCTAACGGGATTTCGGGGCAAAGAATCAGGGGGCGGCTGGCGAAGATGGGTGACATGAGCAAAGAGCCATCGATGGAGGAAATCCTCTCATCCATTAAACGTATCATCGCCGAAGATACGGAAAAGGCTGCATCTCATCGTCTAAACCGTGGGCGCGCCGCTGTTCGCACGGATGCTGGCACCCGTGAGACGGAGCGTGAAAGCCACCGCAAGGCCGTCATCGCCAATATGGTTGGTGATGGGGTGGGCGTGATTGATGCCGAGGATGTTCGTTCCGATTCGCAGGCCTGTGCCGATGAGATATTGGAACTGACTGACGCGATGCCACATGAGGTGGCTCCGCTCGCTCATCATGAAGACGTGATTCCGCCCTCTTCAGCACAGTCCAGCCTCGTAAATAATGCTATCGCCGATGATACTATGCCGGAGATGGTTCCGGCTCAGGTAGCAGCGTCCACTCAGGCTGCGCCTGTTCTTACGCCCGATTCTGAGGATCAGCTACAGGACAATATCGTGTCTGCCCAAAGTGAAAACGCTGCCCGCTCTTCCCTTGCCGCACTATCCAACATGATGGTGAAATCTGCCGGGCAGGGCGATCCTGCCACGCTGGAGGATTTGGTGAAGGATATGCTTCGCCCGATGCTGAAGGAATGGCTGGACGCGAACCTTCCCAATATGGTCGAAGGCATGGTGGCGAAGGAAATTTCGCGCATCACCGGGCGTCCTCTCTGATTCTATAGCCCCTTTTTGGTTGTTTGCTGTGCTGGGAGGCGAGCCTTCCTGCCCATAGACTGGCACGATACCCATTCTGCACCTTTCCATTGCATGGCTATGTCTGCCCTGATGTCCCCAATATAAATGGCGACCTTATCCGCAAGGGCTGAGCGGCCCTCATGTTCGTGAGGGTGGCTAACGACATTATGATTCTAACATGCTGTTATAGGCTAGTGACCTGAATCTGAAGTTCGTCACATTGTTAGGCAAGGGTTGAACGAACTTTAGATTCATGAAGGTCACTAGCAAATATATGATTCTAGTGTGGTTTATGGATTTGAAATACGCTCTTGGTTCAGCCGCTATAATGTGGCGTATTTCAAATCCACCACACTAGGGAAAGGTGCTGGCCTTAGGCGCTATAAAAGGGCGTATTTCCTGTCTTCCCATCGGTGAATGTTGCTCTGTGCCAACTTCCCTTTTCCTCTCTTTATCGTTAAAGGCTGGCCGCTATGACAGAAATCGCCAAGACATTTGATCCGGCCTCTATTGAGGCGCGTTGGTACACCCATTGGGAAAAGGCCGGTCTGTTCCGGCCAGAGCGCCCGGATGCGCAGCCTTTCACCATCGTTAACCCGCCGCCAAATGTGACGGGCAATCTGCATGTCGGCCATGCGCTTGATAACACATTGCAGGACATCATCGTCCGTTATGAGCGTCTGCGTGGTAAGGATGCGCTGTGGGTGGTTGGCACCGACCATGCCGGCATCGCGACCCAGATGGTGGTTGAGCGGCAGATGAATGCCAAAGGTGAAAAGCGCACCGATTATTCGCGTGAGGATTTCATCGCCAAGGTGTGGGAATGGAAGGCCGAGAGCGGCGGTTCCATCACCGGCCAGCTTCGTCGCCTTGGTTGCTCGATGGATTGGAGCCGCGAGCAATTCACCATGGACCCGCATTTTACCCAAGCCGTGGTGAAGGTGTTTGTGGACCTTCATAAAAAAGGCCTGATTTACCGCGATAAAAGGCTGGTCAATTGGGATCCGCATTTCCGCACTGCCATTTCCGATCTGGAAGTGGAAACGAAGGAAGTGCAAGGGAAATTCTGGCATTTCCGCTATCCGCTGGCCGATGGTGTGACTCTGGCCGACGGGCGCGACCATATCATCGTTGCGACGACCCGCCCGGAAACCATGCTGGCGGATATGGCTGTCGCGGTTAATGGCGCGGATGAACGCTATGCCAGTGTGATTGGTAAGGAAATCATTCTGCCGATTACGGGCCGCCGTATCCCGATTGTGGCGGATGACCATGCTGACCCGGAACTGGGCAGCGGTGCGGTGAAGATCACCCCCGGCCATGATTTTAACGACTTTGAGGTAGGCAAGCGCGCAGGCATTGCGGCGGCGGACATGCTCAACATGCTCGATGCCGATGCCAATGTCTGTCAGAGCGCGGATGGCCTCATCCCGGCGGAATATCTGGGGCTTGATCGTTTCGATGCGCGCAAGGCGGTCATTGCGAAGATGAAGGAGCTGGGCCGTCTCGTCCTCTTTGCCGATAAGGAAGGGAATGAGAAAGAGGCCGAGGATCGCACGATTCAGACGCCTTATGGCGACCGTTCCGGTGTGGTGATCGAGCCATGGCTGACCGACCAATGGTATGTGGACGCGGCAAGGCTGGCCCAGCCCGCGATTGAGGCGGTGCGCTCCGGCGCGGTGGAGATCGTACCGAAGGCGTGGGAAAAAACCTATTATAACTGGATGGATAATATCCAGCCATGGTGTGTTTCGCGTCAGCTCTGGTGGGGCCATCAAATCCCCGCATGGTATGATGAGGATGGCAATGCCTATGTGGCGGAGAATGAGGCCGCAGCGCAGGAGCAGGCCGGTAACAAGCAGCTCACCCGCGATAGCGATGTGCTGGATACTTGGTTCTCATCCGCTTTGTGGCCCTTTGCTACCCTTGGCTGGCCGGAGCAGACGGACCTTGTCAAACGTCATTACCCCAATGATCTGCTGATTTCGGGCTTTGACATATTGTTCTTCTGGGATGCACGCATGTTGATGCAGGGCATAGAGTTCATGGAGGAGGCACCGTGGAAGCGCCTCTATCTCCATGGCCTTGTGCGCGCAGCGGATGGGCAGAAAATGTCCAAATCCAAGGGCAATGTGGTTGATCCCATTGGCCTGATCGACAGTTACGGTGCGGATGCGCTGCGCTTCTTCATGGCGGCGATGGAAAGCCAAGGCCGCGATGTGAAGATGGATGAAAAGCGGGTTGAGGGCTATCGCAACTTCGCAACGAAGCTATGGAATGCCACACGCTTTGCGATGTCCAACGGCATTGGCGCATCATCGTCGGTTGCCGCCCCTGCCGCGACCCATGCGGTGAATAAGTGGATCATCGGTGAGGTGGTCGATACCGTCGCTGCGCTGGATAAGGCGCTCGCTGAACTGCGTTTTGATGCCGCTGCCAATGCGATTTACCATTTCGTGTGGGATCAGTTCTGCGACTGGTATCTGGAACTCATCAAGGGCCAGATTGATGACGAGACAAAGGCGGTTGCCGGTTGGGTGCTGGACCAGATTCTCGTCATGCTTCATCCGTTCATGCCCTTCATCACCGAAGAGTTATGGCATGCTCTGGGGGATCGCTCTGGTGATCTGATCGTCGCGCAATGGCCCGCCCCACAGGCGCAGGTTGATACGGATGCCAAGGCAGAGGTGGAATGGCTGATTAAACTCGTCAGCGATATTCGCGCCGCTCGCGCGGAACTCAATGTTTCGCCCGGTGCGAAGCTGGAGATGTTTGTGCGCGATGCAGGTCCTGTGACCAGCCACCGTATTCGCGCGCAATTTGCTGCCCTCTCTCGCCTTGCGCGGGTCAATAGCTGTTCGGCTGATGCTGCCCCTGCGGGTAGCTCAGCGCAGGTGGTGGTCGATGAAGCGACTTTCATCCTGCCGCTGGAGGGCGTGATTGACATCGCGGCTGAAAAGGCGCGTCTGACGAAAGCGATGGAAGCCGCCGCTAAGGAAGCGAAATCGCTGGAAGGGCGTCTTAGCAATCCCAGCTTCGTGGAAAAGGCAAAGCCAGAAGCCGTCGAAAAGGCCCGCGCTGACCATGCCGAAAAATCGGCAGAGGCCGCGAGGCTGGCGGAGGCTTTGGCGCGGCTAGGGTAAAGGCTTTCCTTCCGCCTTCATGGGGGCGGGACGCTGCAATGAAAACGGGGCCGGGGCGATTGTTCTGGCCCCGCATTTGTAAGGAATGAGATGGTGTTGGTGCGCGCTTTGGGAAACAGGAACAGGCCCTTGTTCGTGGCGGGGTTAATGGCTACAGCCATGTCTATGTTGGCCGGGGTGGCCCATGGGCGTGAGAGTGATGAAGCGTCCCGTCATGACAACAAGCCAGCAGAGGAAAATGCCCCCATCATCGTGCTGGGCCGAGGCCTGCCTTTACCGCCTGCGACTGCCGCTTATGGCAGTGAAATCATCACGCGGGAACAGCTCAGCCGTGAGCCATCGGGTCGCATCGAAAATGCGCTGGGCAGCCTTGCGGGGTTTCAGCAATTCCGCCGCGCCGACAGCCGCAGCGCCAACCCTTCGGCGCAGGGCGTAACTCTTCGTGCGTTGGGCGGCAATGCCAGCAGCCGGGCGCTGCTTCTGCTCGATGGCGTGCCGCAGGCGGACCCGTTTTTCGGCTATATCCCCTTCACCGCGCTCGCCCCGGAGCGCATGGGCGTGGTGCGGATAACCCGTGGCGGCGGGGTCGGGGCATTCGGCGCAGGGGCCGTTGCCGGAACCGTCGAACTGGCGAGTGCGGACCGCAGCGAACTGCCGCTTTATGAAGGCGCTGCCTTTTGGGGGAGCCGCGATGCACAGGAACTCAACGTTAGCTTCAGCCCCAATGTTGGCACGGGTTTTGTCTCCGTTTCCGGGCGTTGGGAGCGGGGAGATGGTTTCCACACTACGCCCGCTGACCTGCGCGTCGCGGCTAGTGTCCCTGCGCGCTATCGGGATTGGTCCACCTCCATCAGGGGTGTTGTGCCGGTAGGCGATAATGGCGAAATTCAGGCGCGCATCGCGCTGTTCCGTGACAACCGTACCCTGCGCTTTGCTGGCGCGGATAATAGCAGCGAGGGGCAAGATGCCTCCATCCGTTACATATCGCACGGGCCTTGGCAGGTGGATGCGCTCGCCTATGTGCAGGCGCGTAATTTCACCAGCAAGACGATCAGTGCGACCAGCTATCGCCTTGTCCTTGACCAGCGGGATACCCCCGCGACCGGCATAGGCGGCAAGCTGGAAATCCGCCCGCCGGTTGGTGACGCGCATATGCTGCGCTTCGGGGTGGATAGCCGCATCACATCCGGCACAATGCTGGAGGATGCTATTAACGGCGGTACCGGGTTGATGACGGCGACGCGGCGGGCCTTTGGGCGGCAGGTGACGAGCGGTTTCTTTGTCGAGGACGACTGGACGCTGGGCAACATCATCCTGACGGCGGGTGCGCGGGCGGACCGGTGGACCATCAGCAATTCCTCCTTTGCGGAGCGTAATGCGGCCGGCGTGCTGACGACTGACACCCATTTCCCAGACCGTAATGGCTGGGAAGGGAGTTATCGCGCAGGGGCGGTGTGGAATGCTGGCGATGTTCTGGCGCTGCGGGCGGCGGGCTATACCGGCTTTCGTCTGCCGACTTTGAATGAGCTGTATCGCGGTTTTAGTGTTGGCGCGGTGCGCACCAATGCGAACCCGAACCTGTCGCCAGAACGGTTGCGCGGGGCGGAGGCCGGTTTTGATGTTACCCCTGCGCCGGGTATGAAATTCAGCGCGACGGCATATTATAATCGCCTCAAAGGCGCGATTTCCAATGTGACGGTGTCCAACAATGTGCGCGAACGGCGCAATGTGGATGCCATTGTCGCAAAGGGCATCGAGCTATCGGCGCAGGCGGAACTAGGTACGGTGCAACTGACAGCGTCTTATGCTTATGCGCATAGCAGATTGAGGGCGAGCGGCGCGCTGGATGGGCAGAACCCGTCCCAAAGCCCCCATCATATGGCGAGTGCGGGATTGAGCTGGGAACCGATGATGGGCGCGACTATTGGGGCGCGTTTGCGCTATGTAGGGCCGCAATATGAGGATGACCTTGGCGCTAATCGCATGCCTGATGCGTTGACGGTGGACGGTTCCGCGCAATGGCCGCTGATGCGCGGAGTTGCACTGGTGGGACGGGTCGAAAATCTATTTGATGAGCGGGTGGTGACCCGGCAGGTCGGCAATGATATTGACCTTGGCCTGCCGCGCACCATCTGGCTAGGGTTCAAAATTACAGGATGACGCAGGAGAGTGTGATGACGCAGGCCGCTATATGGCGCAGCATGGCCGAAGCCGATTTGCCCGCCGTGCCGCCCATTTCTGATGTGGTGCATGGCAAATATACCGAACGGCTGGAGGTTTTTGCCGAACGCCTTGCGCTTTATCCGCAGGGGTGCTTCGTGCTGGAGCAGGCGGGGGAGATTATCGGATATTGTATCACCCACCCATGGCATAAATATCAACCGGTTGATCTGGATATATTGCTGGGTGCGATCCCCGCAGATACCGGGACCTATTTCCTGCATGATATTGCCTTGTTACCGGCGGCGCGGGGGAGTGGCGCGGGCGCGGCGGGCGTGAATCTGGTGCTTGCCCATGCGCGGGATGCTGGATTTGCTGAGGTTGCTCTGGTTGCGGTCAATGGTGCGGATAGTTTTTGGGAAACCCGCGGTTTTGTGAAGGACGAGGACCCGACAATTGTCCGTAAATTGCTGGATAGTTATGGTGAAGGGGTTTTTTATATGGTCAATCCGCTTGAGGATTGACCCGCAGGTAAAGACCAATCCACTTGAGGATTGACCCACAGGCAAAGACCAATCCGCTTGAGGATCGACCCACAGGGCTATAAGCGAAACAGGCGCAGCCAATAGCGCGCCCCTCAGTGGAAATATGCTCGATAGAGAGCCAATTTCGGCGAATTAGTAACTGGCAAGATGACGGAAAGATTACGATAACATTATAATCCCCATCGTAATTGCGAATCACTTTCACCTTTCTTGACGCCCGATGGGAATGATGCGCATAGGCATTGTGCCATGGGCTGCGGCCCTTTGCTCATATAGCATATCGGCTGATGGAGATAATGAAGGTGACGAAGAAGCTGGAACAGGTCTGGCCGCAGGATTTCGCAGAGCGCTATCGTCAGCGCGGATATTGGACCGGCGAGACTTTTCGCACGATGCTGGCGGCGAGGGCGCAGGAATATGGCGATGCCATTGCGGTTGTCGGCGGGGATCAGCGCTGGACCTATACCGAACTGGCGCAGCGGGCCGATGTGGCCGCCGCTGGCTTCCTTGCCCTTGGTCTGAAACCCGGCGACCGGGTGATCGTGCAGCTTCCTAATATAGCCGAATTTCTCTCTGTCACCTTTGGTCTGATGCGGGCGAATATTATCCCGGTGTTTACGTTGCCTGCCCATCGCCTGACGGAAATCACGCATTTTGCACGCAAGTCTGAGGCGGTTGCCTATGTGGTGGCGGATAAGTGGGATGGATTTGAGTATCGCACGCTTGCCGACAGCGTGATGGCAGAGGTTCCTGCCATTCAGCATAGCATTGTCGTGGGGGATGCCGGGCATCACACGGCGTTCAATGACTTTGCGGCCAATCCGCCCCTGCTGCCGGTGGAGGATGTGGACCCGGCATCGGTCGCGCTGGTGCAGATTTCGGGGGGGAGCACAGGGCTGTCGAAGCTCATCCCCCGCACGCATAATGATTATCTCTACAGCATTCGCGCCAGTAACCCCCTCTGTGGTATTACGCCTGACAGCGTCTATCTAGGCGCGTTGCCGGTGGCGCATAATTTCCCGATGAGTTCGCCCGGCATTTTCGGGGCAATCTATGGCGGTGCGCGGGTGGTGATGGCGCCTTCGCCCGCGCCGGATACGGCCTTCCCATTGATAGAGCGGGAGAAGGTAACGATTACCGGCCTTGTTCCGCCGCTGGCGTTATTATGGTTACAGGCCGCACCTAAAACCGGGCATAATCTGTCGAGCCTAGAGGTGCTACAGGTTGGCGGCGCGAAGTTCATGGCCGAGGCAGCAAAGCGCGTTCGCCCGGTTCTGGGCTGCACCTTGCAACAGGTGTTCGGCATGGCGGAGGGGCTGGTCAATTATACCCGGCTTGACGACCCGGAGGACATCATCACCGATACGCAGGGCCGCGCCATTTGTACCGAAGATGACGAGGTGCTGATCCTCGACGATCAGGGCAATGCAGTGCCAGAGGGCGAGGCGGGCAATTTGCTGACCCGTGGCCCCTATACCATTCGCGGCTATCATGATGATGCGGCGGCCAACGCTCGTTCCTTTACCGAGGATGGGTTTTACCGCACCGGCGATGTGGTAAAGCGCCTGCCCGGTGGCTATCTGGTGGTTCAGGGCCGCGCGACCGACCATATCAACCGCGCTGGTGAGAAAATATCGGCGGAGGAGGTAGAGGATCATCTCCTTGCCCATCCGCAGATATTTGACGCGGCCGTGGTTTCCATCCCCGATGATTTTCTGGGTGAGAGAAGCTGCGCCTTCATCATCCCCGACGGTGAAGCACCTAAGGCGGCCAGCGTGAAAGGCTGGATGCGGAAACGCGATATTGCCGCCTTCAAAATTCCCGATCAGATTGTGTTCGTGGATGAATTTGTGACGACCGCAGTGGGGAAAATCAGCCGCAAGGAGTTACGGGCGACGCTGCGGGCGCGTTTGATAGAGGAAGAAGCCGCGAAAAAGGGGCAGCCATAATGGCGGACGTAGTGGTCGCAGCCGACGCACAAACAAGCGTTGTGGGAACCGATGATGCGCCCTTTCCCCGGCGCTTACCCTCTATCCCGGCTTATGATTTGCCGACTGAGGAAGAATTGCCGCGCAATCGCGCCGATTGGGCGCTGGAACCGCGCCGCGCCGCGCTTCTCATCCATGACATGCAGCGTTATTTCGTCGATGCCTTCACGCCGGATAGCGCGCCCATCGTGCCCGTCACGGCCCATATCAGGGCATTGGCGGACAAGGCGCGGGCAATGAATATTCCCATTTTCTACACCGCGCAAAATGGCGATCAGGACAGGCGGGATCGTGGATTACAGGCGGATTTATGGGGGCCGGGTATGCGCCATGTGCCGCAGCATCAGCCGGTCATTGATGACCTTACCCCGCAAGAGGGCGACTTTGTGCTGGTCAAGCATCGCTACAGCGCGTTTCAGCGCAGCAACCTCGAAACATTAATGCGCGCGCGTGGCCGTGACCAGCTTCTCATTTGCGGTGTCTATGCCCATATCGGGTGCCTGATGACCGCAGGCGAGGCGTTTCAGCGCGATATAGAGCCATTTTTTGTGGCCGATGCGCTGGGTGATTTTTCGCGGGACTGGCACGATATGGCGCTTACCCATGCGGCGGATTGCTGTGCCATGGTCCATTCCACCCGCCAGATATTGGAACTGTTGAAATGAGCAAAACACCTCTGACCCTTGATGATATTCGTGCCGACATCATCGCCTATCTTCCCGAAGATGCCGATGATTTTGATAATGATGATAATTTGATGGATGTGGGGCTCGACAGTATGCGGGCGATGACGCTGGTGTCTCATTGGGAAGAAAAAGGCGTGCCGCTGGATTTTGCGGACCTTGCCGAAAGCATGACGGTGGACGGACTATGGGCCATCCTTCAGGAACGTCAGTAAAATAAGGAATAAGGGCGTTGTCAGAGGATCAGGCGAATGATGCGGGTGGCCCCGTGGGCAACAGTGTGCAGGCAGGGACGCCGCTAACGGAGGCGCAATCGGGCCTGTGGTATTCGCAGATATTGGACCCCGCCAACCCCATATTCAACACTGGCCAATATCTGGATTTGGTGGGGCCGCTTGATAGCCATGCCTTTGCTGCGGCGATAGATCAACTGGGCGCAGAGGCGGAGGCGCTTTCCCTGCGTTTTGCCGATACGCCTGATGGCCCGGTGCAATGTGTCGATCCGTCGCTGCGCCCCGCATTGCAGAATATCGACCTCAGCGATGAAAATGATCCGGAAGGGGAGGCGCTCTCCCGCATCCGCCGGGACATGGCCACGCCGGTGGACCCGCGCGTTGGGCCAATCGCCGCGCAGCATCTGTATCGCCTGTCGCCTACCCGTCATCTCTGGGCACTGCGTGTCCATCACCTTGCCAATGATGGTTTCGGCATAGTGATGCTGACATCGCGGGTGGCGGACCTGTATGAGGCCGCGATTACCGGCCAGCCCCCCAAGGGGCGGGGTTTTGCGCCACTGGAAAAGCTGTGGGCGGAAGATGCTGCCTATCGGGCGTCTGATAAACGCAGGGATGACGCGGATTATTGGCGCGGTGCGATGGCGGGCATGGAGGAGGTTGTCGGAATGGCGCCGGGCCGGGCCATTTCCGCGCACTATTTCCACCGGCATGAGCGCCCAATGGCACAGGGCACCCGCGCTGGGCTGCTTGCCCTCGCGCAGTCGCTGAAACTGGGTTGGCCCGATGTGCTGACAACGCTGGTTGCGACCTATTGCCGCCGTTTTACCGGCACGGATGAGATTGTCATCGGTGTTCCCTCCATGGGCCGCATGGGCAGCGTTTCGGCGCGCATTCCGGCGATGGTGATGAATGTGCTGCCGGTGCGGATGGCCCCGGATGAGGATGCGCCGATTGCGGACGCTATCAGCAAAATGGTGGTCGCTATGGTCGCGGGGCGTAAACATGGGCGCTATCGCGGCGAGCAGCTCCGACGTGATCTTGGCCTTATCGGTGGTGCGCGGCGTCTCTATGGTCCGCTCATCAACATGCAGCCTTATGATAAGCCGCCGCATATGTTCGGGCTGGATGTGACATTGCATGTTACCGGCACCGGCCCGGTGGAGGATATCAACTTTACCTTTCGCGGTGATGGCACGAACAGCCTGACGCTGGAGGTGGACGCGAACCCCAATCTTTATAGCGCGGAGGCGGTTGCCGCCCATGGGGAAAGGCTGGCGGTATTTCTGGCGCGGGCCGTTGGGGCGGATAGCGTGGGTGAAGGCGTTGACGAAGGAGAAGGGGAATTTACCCCCGCTGCTACCCTTGGCGATATACCCACCGCCACGGCGGAGGAGGCACAGGCCGAGATAGAGGCCCATAACGCGACACATCATATTCTGCCGGATGTGACACTGGCGGAGCTGATCGAACGCGCCATGGTTGCCACGCCGGATGCCGAAGCACTGCGCTTTGAGGGGGTATCGCTATCTTATGCTGAGCTGGACCGCCGCACACAGGCCCTTGCCGGAGCCATCCGTGCCCGTATTGCGCAAGTGAAGGGGGCGGAAGGTCACCGCATTGGTGATTTGGATGGTCATGATGATGCTCGCACCGCTGGCGATGCTGCCCGCGTAACCGCTGATGTGCTGGTGGCGGTGGCTTTGCCGCGTTCGCTGGAGCTGGTGATTGCGCTGGTTGCGGTGCTGCGCGCCGGGGCGGCCTATTTGCCTTTGGATCTCGAACATCCCAAAGACCGCATCGCCACTATATTGGAAAGTGCGCGGCCTGCCTTGGTGCTGGCACAGGATGACCCCTTTGGCCTTTATGGGGATATGCTGCTGACGCCTGCATCATGGCCAACGGGTGAAGAACCTAGTGATCTGCCTGATGATCTTCCCCTGCCGCAGCCCATGGACGCAGCCTATGTCATCTATACATCCGGTTCCACCGGCACGCCTAAGGGTGTGATGGTAGAGCATCGCGCCATCGTCAATCGCCTGCTGTGGATGCGCGATTTTTATGATTTCACTGCGCAGGACCGCATCCTTCAGAAAACCCCGGCCACCTTTGACGTGTCGGTATGGGAGTTTTTCCTTTCCTTCATTTCCGGTGGTACGTTGGTCGTTGCGCCCCCCGGTGCGCATAAAGACCCGGCGGCGATAGCGGCCCTCATCCGCGACGAAGCCATAACGACGCTGCATTTTGTGCCGTCGATGCTGGCCGCTTTCATCGATAGTCCGATATCACAAGGGATCACGACATCCCGCATATTCTGTAGCGGAGAGGAACTGCCCGCCGACCTGCGTGATCGCTTTCATCAGCGGGTAAAGGGCGAACTGCATAATCTCTATGGCCCCACGGAGGCCGCCGTAGATGTGAGTTATTGGCCTGCCAGCGCGGATGATATTTCCCGTCCGGTGCCCATTGGTTTTCCCGTGTGGAATACCAGCCTCATATTGCTGGATGATCGTCTGCGGCCCGTGCCACAAGGTGTCGCTGGCAACCTCTATCTGGGCGGGGTGCAACTGGCACGCGGCTATGTTGGCAGGCCGGATTTGACGGCAGAGCGTTTCATCGCTGACCCGTTCCATCCGGGGCAGCGGCTTTACATGACCGGCGATCTTGCCCGTCGTCGGCCCGATGGCGCGGTGGAATATCTGGGGCGTAGTGACCATCAGGTGAAGATACGCGGCCTGCGCATTGAACTGGGTGAGATAGAATCCGCCATTGGTGCATCGAGCCTTGCGCGGAGCAATCTGGTGCTGGCCAAGGATGGGCGGCTGGTTGCCTATGTGGTGCCCGATGATGGCTATGATCGGGACGCCTTGCGCGCTGCGCTTGCGGCGCGCCTCCCCGATTATATGGTGCCAGCGGCCTTTGTGGAACTGGATGCGATGCCGGTGACGGCCAATGGTAAGCTCGACCGCAAAGCCTTGCCCGAACCGCGTTTTGAAGGAACGGGCGGAGAGCTAAAGACCGAAACGCAGCAGCGTCTTGCCGCGATATTTGCCGAATTGCTGGCGGAAAGCGGCAATATTGACGGCGATATTGGCGCGCAGGATGATTTCTTCGCTCTGGGTGGGGATAGCCTGATCGCTGTCCGTTTATTGATGCGGATTGAGGATGAGTGGGGCATCGACCCCGGCCTTGCCGCTTTGTTCGATCAGCCCGATGTAGCCAGCCTGTCGGCGAGGATTGATGCGTTGACGGCGGGGGATGATGCGTCCGCTGCGACGGATAATGGTCTTGGCCCTCTCATCACGCTCGCACGCGGGGAGGAAGCATCGTCTCCCCTGTTCCTCATTCATCCGGCAGGTGGCATTTGCTGGGGCTATCGCACATTGGCCGCTGCACTGGAACCGCGCCGCATGGTTTATGGTCTGCAATCCCCCGCGCTGGACCCTGCAGCCCCCGCGCCCGACAGCATAAATGCGCTGGCTGCCCAATATGCCGCGCATATCCGGGAAATTCAGCCCCATGGACCTTATCATGTCGCGGGGTGGTCCGTAGGCGGGATCATCGCGCAGGCGGTCGCGGTGGAACTGCGCGCAGAGGAGCAGGATGTTGGCCTTGTGGCGCTGCTGGATGCTTATCCGGCGGACCTATGGCGCGCGGAGCCAGAGCCAGATGAGCTGGCGGCACTGCGCGCGCTCCTCACCATAGCGGGCTTTGACGCAGGGGATTATCCGCATCTGGTCACGCGGGACCAGATCGTTGCTTTTCTGCGTGAACAGGGCGGGCCATTGGGGAGCCTCCCTCCGCAGGCACTGGACGGCGTGGTGCGCGCTGTTACCGATACCAACCGGCTGGTGCGCGGCCATCATCATCGTGCCTATGATGGCGTTATCACCCATATTCGCGCCGGTGCGGACCATCAGGATAAACCGCAGCTGATGGCGGACCAATGGGCGCCTTATGTTGGCGGCATAGAGGAAATGGAGGTGCCTTTCCTCCATCGACAGATGACCGGGCCGGATGCCAGTATGATTATCGGCCCCTCCCTGTCACGGATCATGGCCGCCACTGAACAGCAGGAGATTGACGCATGAGCCGTAGTCTGGGCCTTGAAGGCCGCATCGCCTTTGTAACCGGCGCAAAGGGAGGCGTGGGCGCGGCGCTGGTGCGCTTGCTGCAGGAGGAAGGCGCGCGTGTTGTCGCCACTGATCTAGGACTGGAGGAGGCAATCAATCACACCCTCTGGGTTGCGCCGCTGGATGTAACAGACAGCGCAGCGGTGGATGCACTGGTAGACCGGGTGGAGGCGCAGTGGGGGGCGATTGATCTGGGGGCGAATGTCGCGGGCATATTAGGCAATGACATCGTGCTGGATACCAGCGATGAGGCTTGGCGGCGGGTGTTCGCGGTCAACAGTGACGGTGTATTTCATGTCAGCCGCGCCCTCGCTCGCCATATGTCTCCGCGTCGTCGTGGCGCATTAGTGACGGTGAGTTCTAATGCGGCGGGTATTCCCCGCCATGCGATGGCGGCCTATGCGGCGTCAAAAGCGGCGGCGACGATGTTCACACGTTGCCTTGGGCTGGAACTCGCGCCTTTGGGTATAAGGTGCAATATCGTTGCGCCAGGCTCTACGCTCACCCCGATGCAAACGGGCATGTGGGCCGACGAAACGGGCGCACAGCGGGTGATAGCGGGGCTGCCGGAACAGTATAAAACCGGGATTCCGCTCGGTAAGCTGGGCACGCCCGAAGATGTGGCGGAGGCGGTTTTGTTCCTGCTGTCTGACCGCGCGGGGCATATCACAATGGCCGATATTTATGTGGATGGCGGCGCAACGCTGCGGGCGTGATGTGCGCAGGATGATGCATCGCTATCGCCTTTATCGGGTGTCTTTACCGGGCGTATTTTTACCATTAGCCTCTGTGTCATGAAGATGATTGGCCTGATTGGCGGAATGAGCTGGGAAAGCTCGGCTGAATATTATCGTTTGCTCAATCAGGGGGTGAGGGACCGCACAGGCCCTTTGGCGTCGGCCCGCTGCATCCTCTGGTCGTTCGATTTTTCAGAGATTGCGGCACTCCAGAAGGCTGGTGATTGGGATGCGCTCACCCGGCATATGGTGCAGGCTGCGCGGGCGCTGGAGGCCGGTGGGGTAGACGCTATCCTGATTTGCACCAATACCATGCATAAGCTGGCGGCTGAGGTAGAGGCGGCGGTGTCCATCCCCTTGCTGCATATTGTTGATCCGGCGGCCGAGCAGGCAAAAGCTATGGGCGCGCAGCGTGTGGCGCTTCTTGGCACGGCCTTCACCATGGAACAGGATTTTTATAAGAACCGCCTGCGGGAACGCCATGGGCTGGATGTTATCATCCCGGATGTTGATGACCGGGCGCAGGTTCATCGCATCATTTATGATGAATTGGTGGCGGGGGTTATCACGCCGCAATCCCGCGCTATTTACCGGGGCATTATTGCCCGGTTGGTGGAACAAGGCGCGCAGGCCGTGATATTGGGCTGCACGGAAATCATGCTGCTGGTGCAGGCGGAGGACAGTGCGGTCCCCTTGTTGGATACCACCAGCCTGCATGTGGACGCAGCGATAGATTTTGCACTGGGCGGGGTGCAGGCCAGCGAAGGCTAAGCCCCGTTCAGTCCGGCCTCTGCTTTACCCCAGCCTTTGCTTAACCAACGTCAGGAAAATGCTGGCGGCGATGGGCAGCAGGTCGTCATCAAAATCATAGGCCGGATTGTGGCACATGGCGCTGTCTTGTCCCAGAAACAGATAGGCACCCGGCGCCGCATTCAACAGCATCGCCATGTCATCGGTAAAGGGGAAGGGGCCGTGGTCGCGCACGACATTATCCTCACCCAGCACGGCGGCGCAGGCGGCTGCGGCGCGCTCTGCCCCCTCTGGCGCGTTGATGCAGGGCGGGACTTCGGCAAGACGGTTGCAGGTTACGGTGCAGCCGGTCATTGTGGCAACGCCTGCACATATCGCCTCCAGCCGGGCATAGAGCAGGTCAATCACCTCTGGCTTCAGCGCGCGTAATGTGCCGCTGAGGGTCGCGGACGCCGGGATGATATTGTGCGAGCTTCCTGCCTGCAGCGAGCATACGGTGATAAGACCGGATTCATTGGGGTCGAGATAGCGCCCGACGATGGAGGATATCTCGTTCGCCAGACGGGCGGCGGCCTGCAACGGGTCGGTTGCCTTGAAAAAGGCCGCGCCATGGCCGCCGACTCCCTCAACCGTCACTTCCCAGACGATATAGCCATTGAGGCACGGGCCAACGCGCACGCCCGCCGTGCCTTTGTCCAATAAAGGCATGTTGTGAAACGCGTAAACCTCATCAAAGGGGAAGGCCTCCAGCAAGCCATCGGCAATCATCGCCTTTGCGCCAAGGCCATTTTCCTCGGCGGGTTGAAAGATCAGCACCACGCGGCCAGACACAGGCGGATTGGCGGCCAGATGCTGTGCCACGCCCAATAGGGCCGCCGTATGCCCATCATGGCCGCAGGCATGGGCGACGCCGTTGGTGTGGCTGTGCCAGTCCTTGCCGCCTTCATCCTGCATTGGCAGGGCGTCCATATCGGCGCGCAGCGCGATCGTCTGGCCAGGCTTGCCGCTATCGACCACCGCCACCACGCCGGTGCCGCCAATGCCGGTTACAGGTTCCAGCCCAAAATCCCGCAACCGCTCTGCCACCAATGCTGCCGTGCGTGTTTCCTCAAACGACAATTCCGGGTGCCGGTGAAAATCCCGCCGCCAATCTGCCATATCGACACTAAGGCCGGGGATGAGATTTGGGGTGCGGGTCGTGGTCGTCATGTGGAAATCCGCCTGATTATGCCTGTGTTAGGGGTGATTGCCTTTCCCATAGGGCAGGGCGGTGGGCAAGGGCAAAGCGGCAAAAGCCGGTTTCTCTAACGAAAATTCGCATATTTCGGGCAATATTTCCGTATTTCGCCTTGACCCCCGCGCCCGAACCGCGAAAGAGCGAATGAGATGCAATAAGGGTTGGTGTCATCGCCTGACCACCCAGTCGCAGGACATGGATATGCAGGACAGGAAATGAACACGCCAAGCCATATTGCTGCCCCTCCTTCATTCAACCGGCAGGACACATTAAACGCCTATCATCGTACCGGGCGGCGTCGGGCGCTGATCGTGACGGTGTTGGGGTTATTGTGCGTCATTGCCTTTGCGCTCGATATTTCAACTGGACCTTCTTCGCTGCCTTTAGCGGATGTGTGGGCGGGCTTGTTCGCGCCCGATCAGATCAGCAGCCCGCAAATGACGATTATCCGCGATGTGCGCCTGCCTTATGCCTTGATGGCAATATTGGTGGGGGCGGCACTGTCCCTCGCAGGCGCGGAAATGCAGACGATCCTCAACAATCCGCTCGCCAGCCCGTTCACGCTGGGGGTGTCCTCGGCGGCGTCCTTTGGCGCGGCGGTGGCGATTGTGCTGGGGGTCAGCCTGCCCTTCATTCCGGGCGACTGGATGATCCCGATCAATGCCTTCATCGCGGCCTTTGCCTCGGTGTTGATGCTGGAAGGGCTGGCGCGCAATCGTGCATCAGGGGTGGAGGGCGTGGTGCTGTTCGGTATCGCGCTGGTGTTCACCTTTAACGCGCTGGTGGCGCTCATTCAGTTTGTCGCATCGCAGGAGGCTCTGTCGCAGCTCGTGTTCTGGTCCATGGGGTCTCTGGGCCGGGCGACATGGGGCAATTTGGGCGTGCTGGCCCTTGTGGTGGCCGCCGTGCTGCCCTTTTCGATGCAGGCGGCCAATGCGATGACGGCACTGCGTCTGGGGGAGGACAGGGCGCGCAGTTTCGGCATTGATGTGAAGCGGCTGCGCTTTTTCTCTCTGCTGCGGATCAGTGCATTGGCGGCGACGGCAGTGGCCTTTGTTGGCACCATCGGTTTTATCGGGCTGGTGGGGCCGCATATTGCGCGATTGATGCTGGGCGAGGACCATCGTTTTCTCCTCCCTGCCTCGATGTTGACGGGCGCACTCATCATGTCGCTGGCGTCGGTAGGCAGCAAGATATTGGTGCCGGGCGTATTGTTACCGGTGGGGATTGTGACATCTATGATTGGTGTGCCGGTGTTCCTTATCCTCATCCTGCGTAAGCCGGAAAGGGTGTGAGCATGACACAGCCACATTGCGATTTGTCCGGGGCGAGCCTTTCCATTACCGGTCTTTCCACTGGCTATGGTGGCAAGGCTATCGTATCGGGCCTTGACCTCGCGCCGATTGAGCCGGGGGCGGTGGTTTCCCTGCTTGGCCCCAATGCGGCAGGCAAGACGACCCTGCTGCGGTCATTGGCGGGCCTGCAACCGGCGACTGGCTCCGTGCGGCTGGGGGATCAGGAATTGCTCTCGCTATCCCTCGCGGGTCATGCGCGCATCGTTACCTATATGCCGCAAAGTCTGCCGCAGCGCGTTGCCTTGACCGTGCTAGAGGGGGTGATCGGCGCGATACGAGCCTCGCCCGTGGGGGACGGTAATTTGTCTGATGGCGATATTGTCGATCGTGCGCTGGAGGTGATTGAGCGGGTAGGCATTGGCCATCTCGCCATGTCCGGTCTTAATCATTTGTCGGGCGGGCAGAGGCAGCTTGCATCATTGGCGCAGGCATTGGTGCGCGAACCGCGGGTTCTGCTGCTCGATGAACCGATTAGCGCGCTGGATCTGCATTACCAGTTGCGTGTGATGAAGCTGGTGCGGCAATTAGCGAAAGAGCGCGGGATGATCGTGCTGATGGTGCTGCATGACCTTGCCATCGCGGCGCGCTGGTCAGACCGGGTTGTGTTGCTGGCGGGCGGGCAGGTGGTGGCCGATGGTACACCGGAGCAAGCGATTACCGCGCAGGTTCTGGCCGATGTTTATCGGGTACAGGCGCGGGTTGAGCCGGGGCCGAGTGGGCTGAATATCGCCATTGAGGATGTTCTCTAAAAGCAATTCCAGCAAAAGTGGGCACCGGTTTTGCGTCCGGAATTGCGCCCGCGAACAGGCCATTAATTCCAGCAAAAGTGGGCACCGGTTTTGCGTCCGGAATTGCGCCCGCGAACAGGCCATTAATTCCAGCAAAAGTGGGCACCGGTTTTGCGTCCGGTATTGTGCCAGACAGGCAGAGTGACGATCAGGATATGCTAAGAAAAAGGGGCCGGTTTATGGCCCCTTGTTCCTGCTTATTTTTTCGGCTTTTTCGGTCCTCTGGGCTTGCTGGTCCCCAGCTTACCCGTGGGGCGTTCACCGCGCGGGGCGGGGGCACTATCCCGGTCACCGCGCCCTTTGAAAGCGCGAGGCTTGTGCGCGGGCGGGCCACGACGTTCACCGCGTCCTTCGCGATCACCGCGATAGGGCCGGTCGTTGCCAGCGCCCTTGCGATTGTCGCGCGCGCTTTCACGCGGGCCATGTTCTGATGCTTCGATGAGGATGCTGCCTTCATCACCATCATCATCGGCGGTGCGGACAATCGCCTTGCTGAACTTGGCCGCAATAGCGCGGGGAATTTGGAAAAAGCTCTCATTCGCGCCGATACGGATGGCACCCACTTCATTGCGGGTGATCTGGCCACGGCGGCAGAGCAAGGGCAATACCCAGCGTGGGTCCGCATTCTGGCGACGGCCCAGTTCCATACGGAACCAGACGGTATCCTCAAAACCGGGGCGGTGGCGTTCCTGCTGCGCGGCACGGTGGGCCTCAGGCGTGTTCGCCAGCAACTCCTCCGGTTCGGGGAAGGAAGCGCGATGCGCATGGACCAGCGCAGCGGCGATATCCTCAGCCGACTTTTCCGCCATCAGGCGCGTGGCGAGAGTGCGGTCTTCCTCGTCAAACTCGATCGGCTGCATCAGCAGGGTGATAAGACGTTCCCGGTCCTGCACACGAATATCTTCGGGGGTAGGCGCGCTGATCCACTCGGCGGGAATCTTCGCGCCGCGTAGCATGGATTCCACCCGGCGACGGCGCGGATAGGGAACGAGCAAAACGGCGGTGCCTTTGCGTCCGGCGCGGCCTGTGCGGCCAGAACGGTGCTGCAATGTTTCCGCGTCACGCGGGATTTCAGCGTGGATAACGAGACTGAGCGAGGGAAGGTCGATGCCGCGCGCGGCAACGTCCGTGGCAACGCAGATACGAGCGCGCTTGTCCCGCAACGCCTGAAGTGCATGGTTGCGTTCATTCTGCGAATGCTCACCCGACAGGGCAACGGCGGCGAAACCGCGTTCCTGAAGCGTCGCATGAATACGGCGCACATTGTCGCGGGTCGCGCAGAAGATGATCGCCGTTTCCGCCTCGTGAAAGCGCAACAGGTTGACGATGGCATTTTCTATTTCAGATGGCGCAATGGTGACCGCCTGATAGCTGATGTCGCTATGGCCGCGATCATCCTCAACCGTTGAAATGCGCAGTGCGTCTTTCTGGTACCGCTTGGCCAGTGCCACAATGGGGCGCGGCATGGTAGCGGAGAACAGCAATGTGCGGCGTTCGGCGGGCGTTGCGTCGAGTATCGCCTCCAGTTCCTCACGAAAGCCCATATCGAGCATTTCATCGGCCTCATCCAGTACGGCGGCCTTTAGCACCGAAAGGTCCAGCGCCCCGCGTTCCAGATGGTCACGCAGACGGCCTGGCGTGCCGACGACGATATGTGTTCCTGCATTCAATGTGCGGCGTTCCCGCGAAGCATCCATGCCGCCCACGCAGGTGGCGATGCGCGCACGGGCTTTGCCATAGAGCCATTCCAGTTCCCGGCTGACCTGCAATGCCAGTTCGCGCGTTGGCGCGATAACCAGCGCCAGCGGGCTGCCCGCGGGCGGCAACTTGCCGTCTTCGTTCAGCAGATCGGTGGCCATCGCAAGGCCAAAGGCGACCGTCTTGCCAGACCCGGTGCGGGCGGAAACGATCAAATCCCGTCCTGCGGCTTCAGGCTCCAGCACGGCGGCCTGCACGCTGGTCAGTTCAGCATAGCCTTTTTCTTCCAGGGCGTCAGCAAGGGCAGGCGGGAATTCGGAAATCATGCTTTTCTCACAGATAAAATTCATAGGTCATAAGGACGAAAAATGAGGCAATTTGCTATAATGCCTGCGCGGCGGCCCATCCGCTGGACCATGCCCATTGGAAATTATAGCCACCCAGCCAGCCCGTCACATCGACCGATTCGCCTATGACATAGAGGCCCGGAACGGTTTTGGCTTCCATTGTTTTGGAGGAAAGGCCCGCTGTGCTGATGCCGCCGACGGTGACTTCGGCCTTGGCAAAGCCTTCCGTGCCATTGGGGGTAAAGCGCCAGTCCATCAGTTTTTCTTCTGCCTGTCGCAAAACTGCATCAGTCATGGCGGCGATAATGGTGTCGGGCGCGCCTGATTGGGCTGTGCCCAATTGATTGGCAAGGGCGCTGGCAAGGCGGTCCGCCAGCCCCGCATCCCGCAACAGGGACCGGATGGTGGCGCGCGGGTGACTGGCCTTGGCGGCAATCATCCATCCGGCTTTTTGATCTGGCAGGAAATTGATGCCGATGCTTTCCCCATGCCGCCAGTAAGAGGAAATCTGCAATATGGCCGGGCCAGACAGGCCGCGATGGGTAAAGAGGGCGGCCTCACGAAAGGCTGGGGCCTTTTTATCGGTGCGCGCTATTATTTCGGTTGCGACGCCGGAAAGCTCCCGGAACAAGACGTCATCGCCGCCCAATGTTAAGGGCACGAGGGCCGGGCGCGGTTCCACCACCTTCAGGCCAAATTGCCGGGCGAGATCATAAGCGAAGCTGGTTGCGCCCATTTTGGGGATGGACGGCCCGCCGGTCGCGATTACCAGCGCGGGGGCCGTCGCAATGCCGCTGTTCGTCGTCACGCGGAACAGACCATCGGCATGGGTAACATCACTGATGCTTTGGTTGCACGCCAGCATCGCGCCGCCTTTTTCCGCCTCATCCATCAGCATGTTGAGGATGTCGCGGGCGCTATTGTCGCAAAATAGCTGACCCAGCGTCTTTTCATGCCAGGCGATGCCGTACCGATCGACCAGCGCGATAAAATCCTTCGCACCGTAACGGCTGAGCGCCGAGCGAGCAAAATGGGGGTTGGCGGAGATATAACGATCCGGCGCGGTGTGGACGTTGGTGAAATTGCACCGTCCACCGCCGGAAATGAGGATTTTCTTGCCGGGACGATCAGCGCTTTCGACCAGCAACACTTTCTTGCCTCGTGCGCCTGCCTGCGCCGCGCACATTAACCCAGCCGCGCCCGCACCCAGAATGATGGCGTCAAATGAGGTCGGGGAAGGGCTGGTAGAGGCCATTAGCGAACTATTCCGCAAAATATGGCTGTAAGATCAGTGCCATAAGGGCATTGGGCTAAGCAAATCAGTCTTGTATCCTTCGGGATGGCGCAGGCCTTGATGGCGCGACCCTATTCGGCCTGCAAAGCTCAATAAGAGCGATTTTCGTCGCCTCTTACCTCTAACTCCCTTGCATCGCAACAGTTGTATCGCAACAGCGTATTTTGATGATAAAACAATATTTGCGATGGTCAGAAGATAAAGCAACGGGCTATGCAATGAACCATAATTACAGGAGAGGGCTGATGGAGCGCAAAATAAAGAAAATGACTCTGTTGTTTTTAGGGGTGACGGCATCGTCTGTCTTATCCTTGACTGTTCCCTCTGTCGCAATGGCGCAGAGCGCCGCCGCGAAGGGGGATAAGGACGGTCAGTGTGCGGCTCTTATCCCAATGTCCTTTGGCGACGATGTGAAAATCACCTCTGCGGTGGTTGTTCCGGCGGCTGTAGCCGGCACGGTGGCCGATGGGCGCGGTGGGCATCTCAAATCCGGATTGCCTGCTTATTGCCGGGTGGAAGGCGTGATTAACCAGCGTCAGGGTGTAAAGGGCGTGGCCTATGGCATTGGCTTTGCGCTGGCCCTTCCCAATGACTGGAATGGGCGTTTTCTGATGCAGGGTGGCGGAGGTCTAAATGGCCGTGTGCAACCACCTTATGGCGCGGCGGCGGCGGGAGACAGCCCGGCCCTTGCGCGCGGTTTTGCGGTCGTCAGCCATGATAGCGGCCATAAGGGGCAGGTATTCGACGCTAGCTTCATGGCGGATCAGCGCGCCGCGCTTGATTTTGCCAATAGCTCTG
Source organism: Sphingobium sp. (assembly GCA_009360885.1). Classification (GTDB taxonomy): domain Bacteria; phylum Pseudomonadota; class Alphaproteobacteria; order Sphingomonadales; family Sphingomonadaceae; genus Sphingobium. Next base: position 394,092 of record SPEL01000001.1, read on the forward strand.
TAGAGACGGTGACGAAACTCGCTAAAACCATCACCACGCGCTATTATGGGCGGCCCATCGCCCATAGCTATATGGCGGGCTGTTCTACCGGCGGGCGAGAAGGCATGCTGGCGTCACAGCGTTATCCTGAATTATTTGATGGCATAGTTGTGGGCGCGCCAGCGATGCGTACCGGCTTTTCCAACCTCGGCACGTCTTATGCCAAGGTGCAGTTTAATCAGGCGGCGCCTTTTGGCGACGATGGCGTGGTGATACCGGAGCGCGCCTTTTCTGCGGCTGATCGCAAGCTGATACTGGACGGCATGTTACAGCAATGTGACGGCCTGGATGGCCGCGCTGATGGGATGATCCATAATGTCGCGCAATGCACATTTCAGCCCGCCGAGCTACAATGCAAATCTGGGAAGCAGGAAGGGTGCCTGAGTGAAGTGCAGGTCAAGGCGCTGAAACTTGCCTTTGCCGGGCCGAAAGATGCGGCAGGCGCGCCGCTCTACTCCCCATTCCCCTATGATACCGGCGTGGTTGAGGTGAGCGGTCCGGGCCGTCTTTCCGGCTTCATCTTCGATGGTAAGCCTGATATTTTGAGTGCGGCCAACACCGATATTGTGATGGATACGGATATTGCCGCCCGCGCCGTGCGCAATGATGCGGTGAATGTTCTTACCGCCACCGACACATGGACGAACCTCAGTACATTTCTGGGCCATGGCGGCAAAATTCTCTATTATCATGGCGTGAGTGATCCATGGTTCTCGGCGCTGGATACATGGGATTATTGGTTGCGTGCCAATGATGCGAACGGATCAGAAGCATGGCATAATGCCAGCCGTTTTTATATGGTGCCGGGTATGGCCCATTGCAGCGGCGGTAATGCCTATGACAGTTTCGATCTGCTGGGCGCGGTGGTGGATTGGGTGGAGCAGGATAAAGCCCCTGCCGCTGTCACCGCAACGCGCAATAGCGCGCCGAATGAAGCCAGCCTCATCTGCCCCTATCCGGCCTATGCTCGCTATGATGGCGGCGACGCGAAAAAGGCCGCAAGCTATAGCTGTGCTTATCCCAAAGTGCCGCCAGCAGGGAGATAAAGGGAAGCCGTGGTGGGGGCGCTATTGCCCTCATCTGGTCTTTGGTGCGCTATATTCTGCCTCTCTCACACCCTGACGGACCAGCCTTCACCCTCTGGTGCGCCGAATATCTGGCGGTAACGGGCGATTTCTTCTGGTTTCCCTGTCGCTTTGGCGGGGTTGTCGGATAGTTTGACCGCCGGGCGGCCATTGGCGCTGGTCACTTTGCAGACGAGGGATATCGGGGCCAGCGCATCCTCATTGTCGGCTCCGGCATCCGGGTCGCATCCCCGAAAATCATTGGTGAGGTTGGTGCCCCAGCCAAAGCTCATCCGTACCCGGCCATGAAAATGATGATAGCATTTTTCGATGCTGTCTATGTCCATCCCGTCAGAGAAGATCAGCAGTTTTTCGCGTGGATCGCGGCCTTTTTCCTGCCACCAGCGGATAATCTGCTCTCCGCCCTCAATCGGGGGCATGCTATCCGGGCGAAATCCGGTCCAGTCCGCCAGCCAATCCGGCGCATGGGCGAGGAAGGAGGCTGTGCCAAAGGCATCGGGCAGGGCGATCAGCAAATTGCCGCCATAATGTTGCTGCCAATCCTCCAGAACCTGATAGGGCGCATGGCGCAGTTCCGCATCATTGCGGGCGAGCGCGGCGGCCACCATCGGCAATTCATGGGCGTTGGTGCCAATAGCCTCAAGGTCTGCATCCATCGCCAGCAGCACATTGGATGTGCCGATGAAGCGATTGCCTAGCCCTTCCTTCAGCGCCTCAACGCACCAGCGCTGCCACAAAAAGCCATGACGGCGGCGGGTGCCAAAATCGGAAATGACCAGATCAGGCAGTTGGCGCAGCCGTTCTACCTTTTCCCATAATCTGGCCTTAGCGCGGGCATAGAGAATATCGAGCGCAAACCGCCCTTTATCCCGCATCGCGGCGCGGGATTTCAGTTCATTAATAATGGCGAGCGCGGGAATTTCCCACAGGCTGGTATGAGTCCACGGGCCATCAAAATGCAGTTCATATTGCCCGTCATCGGTGCGGCGTAGATCATAATCAGGCAATTGAAAGCCGCGTAGCCATGATATGAAATCAGGGCTGAACATGCGTGTCTGGCCATAGAAACTATTACCCGCCAGCCAGATCAGTTCCTTATTGGTGAAACGCAGACCCCGTGCATGGTCTAACTGAGCGCGTAGTTCGCCTTCGTCGATGATGTCCGCAAGGCGCACGCTTTTGGTACGGTTGATGACAGAAAAAGTCGCCAGCACATCCGGGTGGAGGTGGCGGATCATCTGCACCATCAGCAGCTTATAAAAATCCGTATCCAGCAGGCTGCGGACAATCGGGTCGAGCCGGAAATTATGGTTATAGGTTCTGGTCGCAATATCGGTGACGGCCATGATGGATTATCCTATAATCTTCAGGGCGCGATTGTCAGGCTGATTTCGCCTATTCCATCCACCCCGCCGGTTATGACTTGCCCGGCCTGAACCGCGCTCACGCCTTCGGGGGTGCCGGTCATGATGAGGTCACCGGGCTTCAGCTCAACATAACGGGAAATGAGGGCGATAATATCAGCGACCGGCCAGATCATGTCGGAAAGGTCACCTTGCTGGCGGACTTCCCCATCCACCGCCAACCATATCCGCCCAGATTGGGGGTGGCCGCTTTGTTCCACTGGTAAGAGAGCCGACATCGGGGCGGAGTTGTCAAACCCTTTGGCCCAGTCCCATGGGCGGCCTTTTCCCTTGGCCTCTGCCTGCAAATCGCGCCGCGTCATATCGAGGCCAACGGCATAGCCTGCGATATGGGACAGCGCGTCTTCGGTGGCGATATTCGCGCCGCCTTTGGCGAGGGCGACCACCAGTTCCACCTCATGCTGATAGTCATTGGTTTCGGGCGGATAGGCTATGGTTGATCCGCTATCGACAACGGCATCGGCTGGCTTGGTGAAGAAAAAGGGCAGTTCCTTATCCGGGTCTGCCCCCATTTCCCGCGCATGGGCGGCATAGTTCCGTGCGACGCAGAAGATGCGGCGCACCGCGAACCGTGCATCGCTTCCGGCGACCGCGATGGAAGGAGTGGGCGGCGGGGGGATAAGAAACGTCATGGAAGCAGCCTTTTTAGCATCAGAGCAATGGCCTGTTTTGGCCTGAAAGCAGGCGATGATAGTCGCGCCCTCCCAAAGGACAAGATGCTTATGCCTATGGGTGAGGGAGATTTATTTTGTGGCGGAGAACAGGGGGCAGAGAGCAGAAAATAAATCTAAGGCGCATTTTTCCCTTGCGCACTATGTCATCCCACGCTAACAGCGCGCCTCACCAAGAGAGAAGATATTTGATCTCTCTCCTATGTGGACGCATAGCTCAGTTGGTAGAGCAGCTGACTCTTAATCAGCGGGTCCTAGGTTCGAGCCCTAGTGCGTCCACCATTTTTCACCAGCAAAACCAAGCACTTAGCGAAGGTCCAGCGCGGCAGCGCAGGCCGCTAGCATTTCCATGCTAGCACTATGCTAGCGGCGCAGCGAACGCGCTAGCATGGGCCAACCCGCTCATAGCAGCACCCCACACCCGAAGGCGCAGGGTGCTGGCAGCGTCAGGCAGGAGGAGAAAGAACCTCGCCCCGCTGCTGCGGTCGTTGGATTGGCGGGGAACGCACCGCTATGCCCCGGCGCAGCGTCAAAATGGAACCGCCGCACTAAGTGAACCTGTCCTCGTCACCCCTGCATCCGTCCGTGCCATCGCACAGGCGTAGGCGAAGCACGTCCTCTGAGAAAAATGGCCGACGACACTTCATGCACCGCTGCCAGCCTATCTTCCTGACCACACGCGGCGGGGTAGCATCGGCATCCAGCACAGCCTCCCGGCGCACGCATCCGTCATAGTCCCAGCGCTTCGGGACAATCATGCCCTGCCAGTCAACGCCTGCCTTGGCGGGGAAGCTGAAGGTGTCGCGCGGAGCGTAGGTTGGCTTCGGTGCGGGTGAAGCCGGGGACGCAGGCTGCTGACGGTCGCGCTCGCGCCATGCTACCAGCCACGCGGGTTCACCGTCAGCTAGCATTCCATACCCCCTCGGTTTCCCAAGCCCGAAGGGCAGCGACGACCGCCACCATGCCGTTGGCATCCAGCGCCCCGCTCTCAATGCCGGGTAGCACCTCGCCCTCAACCCATGCGTCGAACGACCCGAACAGAACGGCGAAGGGCGACGGTCTCGGCTTCCCGGCATCTTCCAGCTTCCCAAGCCGCTTCTGAAGTGCCCGGATGCCCGCCATTGTGGTTATCGCAGGCCGAGGTGATAGCGCAGGTCGAACGGCAGGTCCGGCGAACCGGGACGAGCGGCCACGGGCGCGGGATCGGGTGGCGCAGTGGGTTCGGAAATGACCACGGGCGCGGGCATGGGTTCAGCGTCTGCGCGAGTGCGGCCCATCGCGGCATAGATGGCAGGTGCAGCTTGCGTGAGGTGTTCCACCTCCAACCGAGCCATCGTTGCGTCAATCGCCATCTGGTCCTGCACGGTCTGGAAATGGCGACGGACAAGGGCAGCGCGGAACTCCGCCCACTGCTCCCGCTCACGGCGTTGGCGTTCCTCTTTCGGAATATCAGCTTTCATGTGTCACCTTCAGTTGGCGCAGAATGTCGTAGGCATCGGCGCGGACCTGCCAGTCGTCACAGTCGCGCATGACCTCGCAGCATGTGGTGACCACGACCCGCCGCATGTCGCCGCGCTCCTGATCCGTCATGCTGGCGACCGCATCGCAGATCGGTCCGAAGCGGCTTGGCTCGCGCATGTCATCGCCATTGAGCGGAACGACATGGATGGGGTGCGCCATAAGGTCCGCCATGCTGACAGCCCAATCCACCGCCGCCTGATATTCGGTGATCGGCTCGTAGCGCAGATGGCGCGCTACCCGTGCGCCCGTCTCGTCATATCCTAAGAGCGAGATGCGCACGAACACATCGTCATCGCCAATGGCATGGGCGTGGACGCGGTTCCGCTCGGTCTGAATGATAGCCATGCCGGTGCCCCTACCTGTCAATCTGCACGGAAGCCGGTCGCATCCGGCCCCGAAAATAATTTGTGCAAATAATTCCAATTTACGCTCGGGCATGACCCGCCTCCTCAAGCGCGGCGATCCGGGCTTCCAGCTCCTCGGTGGCGCGCACGTCTGCGAGCGATTTGATGCTGTCGATGATGAGCCTGCCGACATCGGGCGCGACCGCGCCAGCGGCCACGGCGTCCAGCACCTGGGCGACCTGCTCACTGACCGGCGCAGTGCTGTCGAACTCGAAGTTCACCTTCTCGGCCTGAGCCTTCACCGATGGCAGCACCTTCGACAGAACGATGCTCGCCGCGTTCGTGTCTCCCTCAAGGGCGCGCCCGACGAGCATCGCGACGATGTTGCGCATCTCGTCCAGCGCGGCCTGTGTGGCCAGTAGCCGTTTGTCAGGCACGCCTGCCGGTCGCCCCTTCGGGTTGGGCGAAGCGCATCCCGGCGTCCATGACGGATTGCCCGGACCACGCGCCGGCTTTGCTGCCGGGGGCGCTGGCTTCCAATCGTTACCCCAAGGGGGCGGAACTGCGGCTGTCATCGAACTATCCCGATTTGATTGGATCAAACGACGAAGGATTGCTCAGCCTTCGCCTTTGCGGCGCGGAGCTTTTGGACTTTGGCTTGGGGTGCGCCGACCGCTTTTTGCATTTCATTGAAAAGTAGCGGTGCGCGTTCCCCGAGCAGTTCAAGTCCGGCCTTCGCGGCCCGCAGTTGCTTGGCCGCTCGCGGGTTGGACTTCTCGTGATGCAGGCGAAGCATGACGTTCTGCATTTCCGGGGTGAGGCCGGACAGGTAGGGAACCCCGCCAAGCACTGCGCCAACGGTGCGCTCGTCGCCGCTTTCGATGGCCTTGCGGATGAACCCCATGCGCTCGCCATCAGGCAAGCCCTTCACATACGCCCTGATCTCGGCGGACATTGCGCCAACGCCCCGGCTCTCAATCGGCTGGGACAGGTCACGTTCCAGACCTTCAATGACGCGGGTGAGGTTCGCGGTGGCGCTGTCGAACTTCTTGGCAAGCTGCGTGGTCATCTTGTCCGCGAAGCCCTGAACCTCAATGAGCGCCGCCGCTTCCGTCCACGCCGGGTTTGTCTTGCTCGCTGCACTGGCATCATGGACGCGCCCGACCCCGATATACGCCTCTTTGAACGCGGCTTCGGTCCCGGCAAGAATACTGGCGGTGTCGTCGTCGTATTCGGCAATCGCCTGCACAGTGTCAGGATGAAAAGACGGGGTAACGCGGGTATCAACTTCATCGGCCATTTATCGAACTCCCATGTCGGATACGGCTATGATTACGCTAGAGCGTAGGGAGGCCGGTGAAGGTCGTGCAAGCGATTATTATGTTATTACAATCGCTTAGGTCAGTTCAGGCGCGACAGGCCATGAAACAGCATATTTGTGGGTCGGCGATTTGCCGGTGATGACCACACGGGCGCGAGCGCAGGGCGCTTGCCTCGCGCCAGCCGGGCGCTATTGTCGAACAAAGGGGGAATCCGATGACAACGCCGGCGACAGTAGCGACTTGGACTTTTCAGCTTAGTGACGTGGCAATCATCATTGCTACGTTGGCCGGACCAGTTCTCGCGGTGCAGGCGCAGAAGTGGCTCGAAAAGAGCCGCGCCATAAATGACCGGCGCAATCACATTTTCCGGGTGCTGATGGCGACACGCGCTGCACGCCTGTCTCCGGGCCACGTTGAGGCACTAAATGCCATTCCTGTCGAGTTCTACGGTCGCAGCAAGAAATTGAAGCCAATCGTAGATGACTGGCATACCTATCTTGATACGCTGGAGAACAAGGGAAACTTGGAAGGACAGGTCCTCGCTGTAGCGCGCCAAAACGCCTTTATGGACATGCTACACAAAATCTCGATCTTTCTCGGCTACAGCTTCAATAGGTCGGAGTTGGAGAAAGACGTATATTATCCAGAGGGGCACAAGGTCATTGAGGACGACCAAGAATTGATCAGACGCGGGTTCGCTGCGATGTTCAAGGAAGAACTTGCCATTCCGATGGCGGTGAAAGAGTTTCCTGCAACGGTAGATGAGCAGACCTTCGACAACCAAGCTGCCCTCACCAAGTTGTTGACTGAATGGCTAGAAGGGCAGCGTGCGGTGAAGGTTGAGCAAAGCGAAGGCGATGACCACATTAGCGAGGCATGACCGACTGTAGCCCGTTAGCCGTTAGCCTCGGGGCACCCCCTGTAGCACCCCTATAAAAGCTGAAATGACCCAAGAAAGAGCAGTAGAGGCTAACGCACTAACACACTACTATTTTACATAGTATTCCCTTGAATTTAGGCCGTTTTTCACGTTAGCCGGGGCGAAGCTAACTCCGGCTACATATAGCCCGAAGGTCGATCACTGGCAGGGCTAAACAGGCTAACGCAACGCTCGGCTGTAGCCCTGCCACTGTGGTCATTCGGTTCAGAGCAGCACCCGATACGCCTGCCCAAAGAAGGCGTATTGCTCGACCAGCGGTTCCTTCTTCACCTCCAACAGATTGCCGTTCGTCATGGCGGTCTTGATCGCCATATTCAGCGCTGCTGTGTGCCCGAGATTGTGGTTCTCGAATGCGGTGAGTCGCTGGGTCTTCTGCTGTATGTATCGGCGAGGAACGATGCCCGCCTCCTGCATTGCCTTACCGTGCTTCAACCATGAAGGCAGCTTGTCTGGCGGCATCAGCAAAAAGTCCCGACAGACTTGCAAGACCTTCTGCTCGCGCCCGCCGTCGCTGCCCTCGCCCACCTCACCCGCATCGAGGCGCTTGAGAAAGGAAACGACGCCGTGGCGCAGGAGCATGACCGCCCATTCTGCCTGTTCGGCAGTGACGACCGGGTTGAGGTAATTGTCACCGACCGCCAACAGCGCCCCGACGCGGAGCGCATTCAGGTGCGCCCGGTTCCACACCGCCCGCTTCCGTTCGTCATCGCCTGCCGCAATAATTGCATGATGACATTCAAGGCGGAAGGCATCGAGTGTTGCCCTGGCACCTTCGCTGACCGCAACCTCCTGAAACTTGTCGCCGCCAATAGCCAAGTCGGAATGCGCCATGATGCGCGCAATATGTTCCACCAATTCGCGCGGCGGGTGCTCAACAGGAGTTGCATTCCATTCGGGGCGGTCACCGCCATACTCAATGACGCAGAATCGTGACATGAACCCGTCGCGCATCATGGAATCCGTGATGGAATCATAAAAGGTGCCAGGGGTCGTCTCGCCAATGAGGCTAAACGCGACGCTCTGCATCGATGCGACATTGTTCTCTTGGCTGCTGTAGGAGATGCCACCGGCGACATTGCCCGGTCCCGACTTGGAATATAGCGTGGTCAGCACCTTCCGAAGTGACCGCATACTGGCGTCATTGTCCTTCGACATAGCCAAGAACTTGTGCCCGATCTCGCCCGCGACGTTCACGAAGCACGGGTTAGCGGCGCACGCTTTGACAAGCGCAGGCCCGGACACGTAGTCATTGAAATCCACGAAGTTGCCCGCAACTTGGCATTGCATCATAGCGGCAGTGATGACCTTGGCGATCCCGCTGTGCATGGCCTCCTTTCCAATAGCGGACCTTGCGACCAGCACGACATAGAGATTTAGACCGGCGTGCGGAGCAGGCGTGTGCCAAGCCCTCCCGACAATACCAGCCATAAGACCGAGCGCACCGACGATAGCGACCTCGGGCACAGGTAGCGGCGCTTGCTCATAGATGAATTGCGCAAGCGCACCGACGAAGCCGGGAGGCATGGGCAGTGCTCCTTGCACGGGTGGCGCGGGACCGTCAGCAGCATACGCACCGCCATTCGGTGCCCGCGCTGCGGCTTGAGCGAGTTTCGCTGCGCGCTCCGCTTCAACCTCTGCCTTCGCATGAAGGCGGTCAGCTTCCCCGCTGTTTAGGAAGGCTGCGCTGAAGGTAACGCCATCAACCGACTTATCGGCCATGTCGAACCTCCTGCCGGGTCGGGCTAGGGGTCAAATCTGCAACGCGCCCATCTGCACTCGGCAAATTTTTACGCGGCGCAACATATTTCGCAAAAAGTTTTGGGCATGGCCGGGGTTGTGGACCAAGCGGCCCATTTCGTAAAAAGGTAGGGTTCACGATGATCCTTTCGGCGGCAGGGGTGGCTCCCTGCCGCTAATCATGATGGAGGGGGATCAGGCGGCTTCGCTCGTGCTGTGACGAGCGCCGGAAGCGAGCCAGCGCAGAACATCAAGTTCGGCATACCAAACGCGACGGGTTCCGGGCGGGCTGAAATAGCGCGGCCCTTCGCCACGGAAGCGGTATTGCTCCATCGTGTTCGGGTGGACGCCGAGCAGTTCGGCAACCTCACGGCTATCAAGAGGGCGGCGCTTGGGGGTGTAGGCAAACAGCTCGCAGAGCTGCTCGAAAGACATTTCGGTCATGTTACGGCTCCGTGCGCCGCCACCTGACGCGAGGGGTGAACACTCCACCATGGAGCCGATAGACAACCGGCCCACCCTATCTCAGATAAAGCGGGCCGGTAAGGTAGCTATAGCGCAAACAAGTGCGCTAGTGTTTGAGAAAATTACCACTCAAGCTCGGCAATGGCGTCAGTTACCATTGAGTGAAGCCGCGAATTAACCTCCTCATTAATAGAATCGATAATAAAAGAGGCAGGAAGCACACCATCCCCGGAAAGGCCGTGGAACAACCTATTATAGGCAGACTCGAATACAGACCTTAGATGTTCTTCATTGAAAGCCGGGATTTCATACAGGTCGTTTGCGTCAATCACGTCGTGTCTCCAACTATATTCGCTGGTGACACATCAATCGCTGTGAGCGAGATATGCGCGAGGCGGATCAGCATTGCCGCGTCGCACGGACGACCGAGGTCGAAAGCTACGATGTGTGTGATTCGGGTATGCCGATTCACGCCGAGAGTCGATGCTAAATCTTTTTGACCGATTTTTGCGGCTCTCGCTGTAAGCCGCGCTGGGGCGCGATCGGTATGCGCTCGTCCCTACCCCGGCAGCGCTGCGCGATCGGGGCTGCTACCCCGGCAGCAGCGACCCGCCGCATGCGTCACGCTCGCTGTTGCAGTTGCACCACGTTCTTGCTGGCAGCGATAGCGGCCTGCTGCTCAATCCAATCAGCGATCATCTGCACTTCTTTGTGAAGCCAGGTCAGGACGGTTAAGTCGAGATACGCACTCGCGGTCACATCCTCCTGTGCGGGCTTATGGCCGGTGAGCATGTCGGTTTCAAACTTGCCAATTCGGCACTCCCGCATGGCATAGTTCGTGAACGACCGTCTTAAATCATGCAGACTCAAGTGCTTGCCAGCGATCTCGCTAATCGCTTCCATTGGGGCGCGGGCATCCATAATCCGCCCGGTTTTACCCCACGACGGGAACACGAACGGGCTGTCGGTGCCATCCGCCAGCTTGAGGCGCGGGCGGGACTTGAGCAGCGCCACGGCCTGACTGCTCAACGGCAGTTCGATAGGCTCCCCGCGCTTGCGGTCGTCCAGACGCCACCGGGAATCAGACAGGTTGTGGTCATCAATGATTACGCGATCCCATGTCAGGGTCGCCATTTCGTCACGGCGCGCTCCGGTCAGCAGCGCGAAGATCGTCAGGTCTACCGAGGCAAGTGCTTCATAACCCTGCACTTCGTCGCGCATGGCGTGCAGCTTGTTCCAAACTTCGCCGATCTTGCGCTTGTCGATATAGCGCTCCGTGCGGGTGCCCAGCTTCGCCCAATGGTGCTTGAGCGCATCAACCGGATTGTCGCGGATTAGCGGGGTGCCGTCCGCCTGCCGGTATTCGTCCATTGCGAAGCGGATCAGGATGCGGAGCGTGACGAATGCCGCATTGGCGCTGGCAGGCGCTGCCTTCTTGCCCTCAAGGCCGCCCTTCACCAGCGCGGCGTGGCGGTCCTTCACCATGTCGCGGGTGATGCTGGCGATGGGGAGAGCGGCCCACTTGGCGAAGGTCTTTTCCACATGGCGGCGATACTCGCGCGCCGTGCTGTCCTTCATCTTGCCCGGCCTGCCTACATAAGCGTCCAGCACCTCTTGCAGCGTGACTTTCATTGCCGCTTCGGCCTTGTTGACCGCACGCGGGTCGATCCCCTCGCGCATGTCCTGCAAGACCTTCTGCGCCTTCTTGCGCGCGGCGTCCTCCGTGAACAAGCCATAGCGACCAATCGTTGTGATGACCGCCTTACCGTTGACCCTGCCCTGCGCGACGAAGCTGCGGACGCCGTTCGCTGTCACCCTCAGTCCATAGCCGGGCAGCTTTTCGTCCCAGTGAATGACATACCCTTCTGCGGGTGCCTCCACCTTGTCGGTGTAAGTCTTCGTGAGCTTGATCTTAATCGGTTCCGCCATGCTACGCCTCCAGCGACATGCTAGCACAATGCTAGCGCGCTAGAAACAGCTACGACAAGCACCCACAATCAAGCAACGAGATAACGCACTGATTTTGCATGATAGAATAAGCTAGCATAAGCTGTCGCAATCTAGCACAAGAGCGTGATTCCAAAACTCTTAATCAGCGGGTCCTTGGTTCGAGCCCAAGTGCGTCCACCAAATTTCCAGACACATATTGAACATATAATTGGTGCCCATAAGGGGTGTAAGAGCGGTTTTGTGTCGTTTCGTCGCGTGGATTGTCATGCTTTCCAATTGGGCATGTCAGGGCGTTTTCTCATCAGGTGAAATTCCTGATGATCTGGCAGCAGCTTTCGCCAGCAAGTTGGAATAGGGGGGCAGGTGCGGAGCATATTTCAAACTCGCAAACCGCAATATAATCATGATGTTGCTGGTGATGTTTGTGAATTTTAAGGTCGTTCTATCCTTGCCCATCATTATGACGGACTTCAGATTTTAGTCACTAAGGTTAGAATCCATTAATTTCGCTGCCAATGTGGTTCTCCCTTTTCAAGGATAGGGCCTCTGAAAGATATGGAATGGTGAAGTGTTCGTATTTACCGAACACCTGATAGTGGGGGGGCTTCTTCTCGCAGGATATACAGCTTCATAAACCAGACCATAAGACATCCGCCGATGCCAATAAAGAGCAGGGCGAAGATGTCGTTGGGGAGAGTATGAGCTGTGGTTTCAGACCGATTCCATGCTTGTCTGTGTTGTGATGTCCAGACAGGTGAGGCATGAAAAAATCCGTTTATGATGTAATTGTCATCGGGGCTGGTAGCGCAGGTTGTGCTGTCGCTGGCAGGCTTGCCTGTGAACCGGGACTGCGTGTTTTACTGATCGAGGCCGGTGGCCGGTCATCGTCGCCCTTGATAAAAGCGCCGGTCGCATGGCCTCTGGCGGCTATTACCCCCCAATATGGTTGGGGGCTGGAAACAGAACCTGATGCCGCCCTTGCTGGACGCAGGCTCGATCAGCCGCGTGGGCGTGTGATGGGCGGTACATCTTCCATCAATGGCATGATGGTATCCCGTGGGCATCCGGCGGATTATGATGGCTGGGCCGCGATGGGTCTGGATGGTTGGGGCTGGCGCGATGTTTTGCCGTATTTCCGCCGGGGAGAGAGAAACTGGCGTGGGACCGGGCAATATCATGGTGGCGATGGCCCATTGAATGTGATCCCGAATCCCACAAATCCATCAATTTTCGATGCGATGATCTCTGCGGGACACTCCCTCGGCTATGAGTATAATCCTGATTTTAACGGCGCGGAGCAGGAAGGCTTTGGCATGCCGGATTTCGCGCAGCGATCGGGGCGCCGGGAGAGTGGTGCAACGGCTTATTTGCGCGATCACGCCGTCCTTAAAAATCTGACGGTAAAACAAGGGAATGTGTACCGTGTTTTGATTGAAAAGGGGCGGGCCATAGGGGTAGAGATGGCTGCTAAAGGGGGTGTTACCTCTATTCATGCCCCCCAAATCATACTGAGTGCAGGCGTGTTTGGGTCTCCTCAGTTGCTTCAGCTTTCGGGTGTCGGGCCTGCTGATTTTCTGCTGGGCCATGGCATTGCGCCTGTTGTTAATCTGCCAGGCGTGGGGCAGAATTTGCAGGATCACCCGATGGTGGTGGCGGGCTATGCTGCGGCGAAGCCTTTGGGGTTTGAGCAGGCGCTGCGATTAGACCGCCTTGCTAAATCCAGCCTGCAATGGCTGATGGGCAAAGGAGGGCTGCTATCCGATGCCCCCCTATGTGTGCAGGGTTATGTACGGGCGATGGAGGCTAGTGATCGGCCTGACACGCAGTTTCAGATTAGTTGTGGCTCATTAATGAGCCGCCCCTGGCTTCCCGGCTGGCGTCGGCCTTCCCCGGACATGTTCGGGGTTGCTGCGTTGCATTTGCGGCCAGAGGGGCGGGGCAGGGTTATGCTAAGATCGGCGAACCCGATGGAACGGCCTCTCATCCACCTTTCTTTGCTATCCACGGAATATGACCGGCAGATGGCCCGTGCGATGTTCCGTTTTATCCGGCGCTTTTTTGCGACACCTGCCATGCAGCCTTTTGTGGCAAGCGAACTGATGCCGGGGCCATCGGTTACGACCGACGATGATGTGGATGCGTTTCTGGCGAACACGATATTAAGCGGAGCGCATCAGGTAGGCACCTGTGCCATGGGCGTTGATCCCGCTCATGCTGTCGTTGATGCACGCCTGAAGGTGCATGGGGTGGAAGGTCTTAGCGTGGCCGATGCTTCCGTCATGCCGCATATCATCAGCGGAAATACCAGCGTGCCTGCCATGATGATTGGTGAGCGCTGTGCTGATTTCATTCTGGGCCGTAGCTTTCCAGCGGGCAAAGAAACTGTGTCATCCATCACGCCTCCAGATAGAGTGAAGGAGGGCGTGTCTAAGCACTAGGGACTGACCCTGAATATCATTTTCATCCCTTGATGCAGCACCAGTCAAAAAGACCAAAAACAGGCTGCACAGGACAATAGAGAGAGGATAGTCAATGAAAAATAAGGCTTTTCATGTCTGGCTGGCATGTGGGACGATGATGGCAGGATATGCTGCCTTCCCAACAGCCGTAATGGCGCAAAATACTTCCTCAGAGGCAGCGCAGGAAAGGAATAGCAGTCAGGCAACATTGGGTGACATCATTGTCACCGCCCAAAAGCGTCAGCAAACCTTACAGGACGTACCAATTGCCGTTTCTGTATTGAGCAGTGAGGCGTTGACGGCGCAGCATGTCAACAGCGTCGAGAGCCTGAATACAGCCGTACCCAATCTGGTGGTTACGCGTTCTCCGTTTCAGCCCTTCGTGTCTATTCGCGGCCTTGGTTCCGGTGCGGGGACGCGGGCGTTTGAACAATCTGTCGCCATGTATGTCGATGGCGTTTATGCCGGGCGCGCCAACCAGTTTCTGAACCCATTTTTTGATGTGGAACGGGTGGAGGTCGTGCGTGGGCCGCAATCGGTGTTATTCGGGGTGAACGCCATTGCCGGGGCGATTAACGTCGTCAATAAACGCCCGGAGGATAAGCTGGAAGGCTATGTCACAGGCGGATATGAATTTGCCTATGAAGGCTATAATATCGAAGGAGGCGTATCTCTTCCTTTGTCCGATACATTTGGCATACGCGTCGCCGGGAAGGTGAACCGGGAGGGCGCTTATCTCAAAAACACGGTGACGAACGAAGATGAGCCGCAAACCGATAGTGAAATTGGCCGCATAGTCGCAAGCTGGCGACCTTCATCTGATGTGCGGGTCGATCTTTCCTATGAACATGCCCATAAGAAGATTGATGGTTCTGCGTTTCAGACAGTTTATCTGCCCGCGCAGATTTTTCCACCAGCGATTGAAGACGGGAAGCTGGATTTAACCAAATCAACGCCGGGTACGCCCAATTTTACGCGGATCAAAACGGATAATGTAACGCTGAATATTTCATGGGATGTGGGGGATGCCAATCTCTCATCATCCAGCGGATATTCGCATTATAGTTTCTCTCAGGCGCTGCCGGCGGGGTCTGTACCCATGTATTTCGGCACGGCACTGGCGGCAGAAAAATTCGATCAATTTTATCAGGAAGTCCGGCTGGCATCTTCGGGCAAGCAATTCATCGATTATATCGTCGGCGCCAGCTATTATCATCAGCGTTCAAAGATCGATCAGGGCGTTGATTTTGACTTTAGCGCTTTTGGTGCGTCGGGCGTGACGGCAGGGGTGCGTAATGGCCTTGACCAGAAGACCGATGGGTATTCCGTTTTTGCGCAGGGCACCGTTAACTTCACCGATCAGTTGAACCTTGTATTGGGCGGGCGTTACAGCTCTATTCTGAAACGTGCTGATTATGTTCTTGCCCCGGCGGCGGCGGGATCACCCCTTGCTGGATATGCGATTGATATACCCAGCATGTTTGTGCTGAATTCCATCGGCTTTTTCAGCTATCTGGACCCGGCAGATGTAACGACCATGCGCCCGACGACGATGGACCGGCGGAGGCGTTTCACCGCCTTTAACCCATCTGTCAGCCTGAATTATAAATTCAGCCCGGAATTGTCAGGCTATGCTAGTTTCACCACGGGCACGAAGGCTGGCGGATTTAACGATCAGGAAAAATCAGGGATTGTGCCTGAAAATGGTTTTACGTCCGATGCCTTTTCCTTCAACCGCGAAAAAGCGCATAATTTTGAAATTGGCCTGAAGGCGAATACGGGGCAGGTCCGCGCCAATATTGCGGCTTTCTACACCAAATATAAGGACCTTCAGGCGTCGCAAGCCTTGGCCAATGGCAGTATCTTCACCACCAATGCGGCGTCCGCCACTGCAAAGGGGATAGAGGCCGATGTGACATGGCTGGTTGCACCCGGCTTCACCCTTGGGGCGGATGCGGCCTATATTCATGCGCGTTATGATGATTATCCCGGTGCGGGCTGCATCATCACGGTGACGCCGACATCCTGTGTTGACGCTCAGACCAATGCGAAGGGCGGGAGGCTCGATGGTGTGCCTGAATTTGTAGGCAGCATGAACGCGTCTTATACCTTTGACGTCGGGGATGATTGGGAAATTCGTACCCGCGGGCGTGTGCATTATAATGATGGCGCGCAGTTTCAGTCTAATCAGGACCCCCTCGACCGGGTGCCGTCTTACACGCTGTTTGATGCGTCCATTGCGTTGGCGCAGCGTGAAGGCGGATGGAGCATGACATTGTCCGGTAAGAATCTGGGCAACAAAATCTATCGCGGTTTCAGCGCGCCTGCGGCCAATCCGGCCTTTGGGCATCAATCCCTCATCATGCCGGGGCGTCAGGTCTATCTCGACCTTCGCTTTGAATTTTAAGGAGCGGGGAGTATGACGAAAATTGCGATTACCGGGGCATCGGGCCATTTTGGCCGGGCAACGGCAGAGGCGCTGTTGGCTGTGGTGGCTGCTGAGGATTTGATCCTCATCAGCCGCTCCCCCCAGAAGTTGCAGGATCTGCAAGAGCAGGGCTGCGTTGTCAGGCAAGGCGATTTTGATGATGGCTATGGTCTGACAGAGGCGCTGCGCGGCGCAGATCGGGTGCTGATGATTAGCGGAACCCGTGTGGGCTTTCGCGAACCACAGCACCGTAATGCGGTTGAGGCGTCGGTTGCTGCCGGGGTGAAACATATCATCTACACTTCCTTTATCGGGGCGGATGCTTCCAACCCGTCCATGGCAGTGAAAGACCATATCTTTACCGAAAAGCTGATGCGGGCATCTGGGGTCGATTTTACCTTTCTGCGTAATGCCCAATATTCCGATGCTGTGCTGGATGCGATGGGGCCGCTGGCCATAGCATCAGGGCGCATGACCAGCGTTGCCGGTGATGGCCGCATGGCGTTTGTTTGCCGTGATGACTGTGTGGCCGCTGCGGTGGCCGTGCTGACGGGGGATGCGCATGAAGGCAAGGTTTATGGTATTAGCGGGCCAGAGCTTTTGTCTTATCGTGATGTTTGCTCCCTGATTTCAGAAATTTCGGGAACACCGATTGATTTTGAACTGACGGATGTGGATGGCCTCTATGCGATATTTGATGCATTAGGTGTGCCGCGCCAGCCCGTGGATGATTTAACGGTCAATAACTTCCCGTGGAATTCTGATGATATGGTGAGTTTTGAAGTGGCCGTCCGTGACGGGCATTTCGCCATTTTAACCGATGATGTGGCGAAATTAACCGGTCACAGGCCTCGTTCATTACGGGATTTGCTTATCAGCCATAAGCAGGAATTGTTGGAAAGGGCGGGGGCTGTGGAAGGGGCTGGATGAAGCCTTTTATTGCGGTTGGGCAACCCATTCGCGAACCATCTGAGACAGGTTGAGTATTGCCGGATCCTGCGCGCCGCGTGCAGAAAAGGCCTCTCTCAACTGTAAGGGGGGCAATGGGAAATTAATAGGCAGCCGAATAAAATGATTATGGGGGAGCTGTTCGCCGGGCTTCCCCGCATACATGCAAGCAAAACAGTTTGTTTGTTGCAAGGCGTTGAGAACCAGACCATAGCCGTCACTTTCAAGGGCTGTCTCTATCTGCCCAAGCCCGCACCTTGCCATTGCCTCATCCACAGCCGCACGGGCATGGCCATGTGGCCCAAGGCGAATGGTGCGATAGTCCATTAAATCTGTCGTCGAAACCTCAGTTTTCTGTGCCAGTGGATGATTGGGTGATGTATATATTGCTAAAGGCTCGTAGCTGATGAATTGGGATGGAAACAGGCCGGGATCATCCACCGCAAGAATATACGCAATATCGATTATATTATTATTGAGGCGCTGGGAAATATCTTCATAGCTCAGTGCTTCCAGACAAATATTCATGTTGATTTGCGGGTTGTCATTGCGGAACTGATCCAGTTTTCCTTGCAAATCACGAATGACAAAATCCGGCGTGGCCATGGTGAGCCGCCGTCGCGCGGCCCCCTTACGGTCGGCTGAAAATTCCCATTCCATCGCCGACAGTTCGCTTAATATCCGCAGGGCGCGGGTGTAAATTTTCTGCCCTGCCGGTGTGACCTGCGCGGGTGCGCCGGGGCGTCGTTCAAACAGACGGTAACCGAGCTGTTGTTCAAGCGATTGAATATGATCGCTGATGGTGACCTGCGAAATGCCAATTTGTTCGGCCGAGCGGCGAAAGCTTCCCAGTTCCACAATCTGGACGAATATTTCCAGCTGCCTGATCGTAATAGCGCTCATGTGATCGGTTTTAACTTATCATCTGTCAGGGAGCAACTGTATTCCCTGATTATCTCCTTCTGGATAGCTTCCCTGCAAATATTATAAAGAAGAGGAGTAAGAAGGCATGAAGGATCGTCATTGTAAAATGCCGCCATTATCAGGCGTGGTTATTGAAAACGCCCCTCCCATCATCTGATTTCTGATGAAAAATTCTTACATGCCTCAGGAAGAGGCCAACCTTCGCACTGTTCGTGCCGTTTATGATGAAGTGCTGGAACCGCTGGATTCTACGCAGGTCGATAAATGGTTCCGGCAGGATTATATCCAGCACAGCCCGATGGCAGAAACCGGCGCGGATGGGCTTAAATGCTTTTTGAACTGGGCGAAGGCGCAGTCACCGGATGCCCATCATGACGTCAAACGGATGTTCGCCGACGGGGACTATGTGATTGCCCATGTGCATGTGGTGATTGAACCGGGAACGGCTGGCAATGCGGTGATTGATATTTTCCGCTTAGAAGATGGCTTAATCGCGGAACATTGGGATGCGTCGCAGCCTGTCCCAGCGCAATCGGCCAATAATAATGGTGTATTCTGAAGCAATCAGAATGCGAGGCTGAACAGGGTAATTGCGGCTGAATGCTGAATAAATACGGGCGCAACCCACCACATATACTATAATGAACAGGAGAAGATCATGCAGCCTTATTTTGCCGAAACATCACGACCGGATGAGCCAAGGTTTGAATTCCTCTTTGAAATCTCCCTTGAATGGGGTGGGCTTCAGAATATTTCTAACATGCCCAGTGGCCATGGGCGCGGTGCCACTTATATTGAAAAAGGCATTGTGCGTGGTCCCCATTTGAACGGTGTCATCTGCCCGCGCAGCGGCGCGGATTGGGCGCAGTTTCGTCCCGATACAGTCCTAGGACTTGACGCGCGCTATATGCTGGAGGCCGATGACGGCACGCTGATCCTGATGCACAACAAAGGTTATCTCGCCCCACGTGGCGATGATGTGTTGTCGCGCATTCAGGCGTGGATGTTCCGTGATGGGCCAGAGGTGCCGTTTGAAGAATATTACTTACGCGTAACCCCGACTTTTGAGGTGGAAACAGGCCGTTATGACTGGCTGATGCGGACCATCGTGGTGGGCATCGGTAGCCGCCAGAAGGTTGGTAACACAATCCGCTATTACGCTTTGCTCTGACCGCCAGATCATTCCTTTTCTGGGAAAATAGTATGAATAGTGATTATATTCTTATCCTGTCTGGTGAAGACAGGCCCGGTATTGTTGCGGCCATTACAGGCGCTCTTAGCGAATCTGGCGGCAACATCCTGAATGCCCGGCAATTTGACGATCTGGAAACGGGCCGTTTCTTCATGCGCATTGTATTTCGCATCGCTGAAAAGGCGATGGAGGGATGCCGGGCTGCGCTGGCCAGAGCGCAAGATCATTTCGGTTTATCCATAGAAGTGCGCCCGGCGCAGCGCCGCAAAAAAGTTCTGATATTGGTCAGCAAGTTCGATCATTGCCTTGGTGATTTATTATATCGCTGGCGTATTGGGGAATTGCCGATGGATGTCGTCGGCGTGGTTTGTAACCATCCCCGCGATGTGCTTGCCGTGTCTAATCTGGGGGACATTCCCTTTCACTATCTGCCCGTTACGAAGGACAGCAAGGCGCAGCAGGAAGCCCGGATTAAGGCCATTGTCGAAGAAAGCGAGGCGGATCTCGTTGTTCTGGCGCGGTATATGCAGATATTATCGGATGATCTGGCGGCCTTTCTCTCCGGTCGCTGCATCAATATTCACCATAGTTTCCTGCCCGGTTTCAAGGGAGCAAAACCCTATCATCAGGCACATGCACGCGGGGTCAAGCTGATTGGGGCGACCGCGCATTTTGTGACGGCTGACCTCGATGAAGGGCCGATCATCGAGCAGGATGTTGAACGTATCAGCCATGCCGATACGCCGGATGATCTCGTCCGCAAAGGCCGCGATATTGAAAGGCGGGTTCTGGCCCGTGCGGTGCATTATTATCTGGATGACCGCATCCTGACCAATGGCGCGAAAACGGTGGTGTTTCAGGATTAAAGACCTCTGCGGAGGAATATGGATTTGGGAAAGGATAAGCAATGGCAACCCCCGAATATCAGAAAATCGCGGTCATCGGTGCTTCCGGTTATGTAGGTGGCCCGATTGCGGATGAGGCGCGTGCGCGTGGACATCAGGTGACAGGCATTCGACGTTCCGCAACCAGCGGCGCAAATGAGGTGGCGGCGGATATATTCGATACCGACCGGCTGAGCGAAATATTAGAAGGACATGATGTGGTCATCCACGCCTTTAATCCGGGGCGCGGATCAACGGCCCCGGATATATTCGATGTTTTCGTGGCGGGGCATAGGTCGATTATCGCTGCGACACTGGCTGCGGGGGTCAAGCGGCTATTATGCGTCGGCGGGGCGGGTAGCCTGATTACGCGGTCGGGTTTGCCTTTGCTGGAATCGGATGAATGGCCAGCCCAGTTCGATATATATAAACCCAGCATATTGGCGACGCGGGAACTATTCTATCTGCTAAAGGAAACGCCGCAGGACCTTGATTGGGTGTATCTGTCCCCATCCAATATGCTGACCGATCAACCCGCACGGGGCAGCTATCGTGTCGGCAGCGACCATATGCTCTATGATGCTGATGGTATCAGCCATATTTCCGTCACCGATTATGCCAAAGCCATGATCGATGAACTGGAACAGCCCCGTCATCATCGCGCCCGCTTCACTGTTGGTTATTGAGGGGGGATTGGGTGATGAAATCCTTTCATGATCGAGTCGCCGTTGTCACGGGGGCAGCAGCGGGCATTGGTCGGGCGCTGGCAGAGGCTTTGACAAAACGCGGCGCCAAAGTCCTGCTGGCTGACTTTGATGAAGTCGGGTTGGCGGATGTGGCGGCGCAGTTAGATATGCCAGCCTTGCGGACGGATGTTGCCCGCCCGGAAGATATGGTGGCCCTCGCGGATTTGGCGCAGGCGCAATTTGGGCAGGTTGACCTTCTTTGCAACAATGCGGGTGTTGGCCGTTATGCGGGCTTTGACCATCTTTCGCCAACAGACTGGCAATGGATAATGGATGTCAATTTCTGGGGCATTCGTAACGGGCTGACGGCCTTTATGCCGATGCTGCGTGCCAATGAAAATGGGGCGCATATCCTCAATACCGTGTCTTTGCAGGGCCTGTATGTTTTTCCCGGTAGTGCGGCCTATGCGGCGTCCAAATATGCAGCACTGGCATTAACAGAGGCACTCGATGCTGAATTGCGACAGGAAGGTTCCGCCATCCATTGCACGGCTTTCTGCCCCGGCCCGATTGCAACCGACATCGCGACCAGCGGCGATCGCAGGCCAGCGCGCTATGGCGCTGTGGATGCAGTGGCGGCAGATAGCATCGGTAGCGGGACGCTGAAGATGCTGGATATTCCGCGTATGCCAGCGGCGCAGGCCGCCGACATTGCGCTGGATGCGGTGGAGCGGGGCGATTTCTGGTGCTTTACCCATCCCGAATATCTGGAGCCATTTCGCGCCCGAAATGCAGCAATAGAAGCCGCCGCACAGCGGAGTTGAACCCCATAAACACAATGAAGCGCCTGATCGTATGGCGCAAATAGTTGGAGAGAGAATAATGACGGACCTGTTCGATCAACCCCGTGCTTTCCCTTATTATGACGAATCTGCAAGCTATGTGACGGTTGGTGGACGTTTCCGCCAGTGGGAGCATAGCGGGTGGAAGGCAGAAAGCCTCTCATGGAAAAATAGCTGCTATATTCATACCGGTTTATCCGGCCCGGTTGTGTGTATTGATGGGCCGGATGCCGACAAATTCATTGCATGGTTATGCACCAACAGCCTGAAAAACTTTCCCGAAGGCGTGATGCGCCATGCCGTTATGTGCAAGGACGATGGGCTGATTGCCGCCCATGGTATTTTGCAGCGCTATGACAATGGCATGTATCGGCATTTCGCGGCCGGACCATGGGCGCTCTATAAGGGCATGACGGGTGATTTTAATGTTCGCGTCTGGATGGAGGACATGTATCTCAGCCAGATTGCTGGCCCCCGATCCTTAGAGGCATTGCAGCGCGCGAGCGGTGAGGATCTCTCTGACATTGCGTTTCTGCGCTATCGCACAACGACCATTGCCGGAAAAACAGTTGAAGTTGGCCGTATCGGCATGTCGGGTAATCTGGCGTATGAGGTGCGCGGGCCGATAGAAGATGGCCCGGCGGTTTATGATGCCATTTATCAGGCCAACCGCGAAATCGGTATCGAGCGTCTGGGGTGGCGTACTTATCTGGTCAACCATGTTGAGGGGGGCTTTCCCCAGCAGGGTTGGACTTTCGGGCTGGGGCAAAGCTACGATCCCGGTTTCCGTAAATGGATTGGTGAGGACCATTTTGCTCTGCACGGCCAGCGCACCGGCAGCTATGATCCGGCGGATAATCGTGCCCGGCAACGTACCCCCTTTGAGGTGAACTGGGGCAGTGCGGTGCGGTTCAACCATGATTTTCTGGGGCGGGAAGCGCTGGAAAAGGCGGCGCAGTCGCCCGATCAGCGCCGCACCGTCACATTGCGCTGGAACGCTGAGGATGTGATCGACATCTACGCCTCTTTATATCAGCAGGGTGAAGAATATCGGACGATGGACCTGCCGACCACGCCGCCATGGTCCCATGGTATGCTGGAACATGCGGATCGTATTTTGAAGGATGGCAAGCTGGTCGGCATTTCATCCGGTTCGATCTACAGCTATTATTTCCGTGAAAATCTCTCAATGGGTTGCATCGATGAGGAACTGGCGACGCCGGGTACGGAACTGATCGTGCAATGGGGTGATTTTGGCCGACGGATCAAGGATGTTCGCGTGACGGTGGATCAGTTCCCCTATCTGACAGCAGAGCGCAATAGCGACGTTAGCCCGGCAACAACGGCATAATGACATATGGTGAAGGAATGGCTGGCCGATCTGGCGAGTCATTCCTGCAACTAATGGGGACTAACCCTGATGAGAAGGGGGGGGCGTTATCGCCATTCCTCTTGCCGATGGTCGATTGAACCATTAATCCGGCTGCACTATGCCTGTTCTCTGAAGGGCCAGAGAATTTGCCCACCGAAAGGACAATCCTTGGCCAATATTATGTCAAATCAACTTGAAAACCCACTGGAACAGAGGCTTGGGTTTAATCTTCGCCGTGCATCGCTGGCTATGATGCTTGATTATGGCGAACAGCTTTCTAAACATGATGTTCGGCCTGCAGAAGCATCTATCTTAACGGTAGTTCTGGCGAACCCTGATGCTAATCAGGCCGATGTTGCACGGTGTCTGGAGATGAAGCGGGCCAATATGGTTCCCTTGATTATTCAACTCGTTGCCAAGGGCTGGTTGGAACGTCACCCGATTGATCGCAGACGGTTTGCGTTGCGATTGACGGCGACGGGGCGATCCGTCGCTAAAAAAGTGCAGATGATTATGGAAAATCACGAAAGAGATTTCATCGCGGCGCTTGATCCGGTCGGCTTTGATGAAATAATCGCAACATTACGGCGGCTGCGCGGAACGAAATAAGGACAGATTTATGGGCCGCCACGCTGATAAACGCAGCGGCCCATGATTGGTTGAGTTCAGTTTCTTATAGAAAACTGCACACCTACAGAACGGCCTCTTTCCACCAGTGCAGTGACGCTGCCATCGCCGCCGGGAACACCCAGTCGGTAGCTGGATGTCGCAACATTGGTAAGATTGCGCCCGATAACGGCAATTTCCCATGGCCCATTTTCCGGGCCATAGCTAAGGCGCAGGTCATATTTCTGATAGCGGCTTTGTTTCAGAAGCGGGTCTGATGTGGCCGTCATGAAATAAGAGGAGGAGAAGTTCATCACCGGATTGACGCGGAATTCATAGCTGCCGTTGGGAATGCGCATGTCAAAGCCAACACTGCCGCTCCATTCCGGGGCATAAGCACGGTTTTTGCCGCTTAAGTCCTGAATTCCGCCATTGGCCGCACAACTGCCGTTAGCGGTCTGGAGTTTGGTGCATTCGCCATTGGCATAATTTTTATAGGTGGCGTCGAGATAGGCGACATCGGCTGTCATCTGGACATAATCGTTAATGCGCAGGGCCGCACCAACTTCTACGCCCTGTGATCGTGCACCAGCCACATTGGTAATATCTGATGAGAGATTGGCGTCAAATGTGGTTTCCTGAAGGCCCTTATAATCCATACGGAATAAGGCGATGTTCAGGCTAAGTGCCCGGTTGAAAAGCTGGCTTTTCATCCCGATTTCATAGGCGTCTACGCTTTCGGGGCCGAAAACGCTGGCCGATGCGGTGGAACTGAAGCCGCCTGCTTTGAACCCCTTGCTATAGGTGCCATACAGCATCACATCATCGCTGGCGTCAAATTGTACGCCGACGGATGGCATGAATTTGTCATCATTGCGCTTTGTGGGTGTGAAATCTACCGTATCACATCCCAAAATCATGCAGATTGTCTGGGTGCGGGTTGCAGGCATTTGAATGGGGTTGCCGAAATTATCTGCGCCCACAGTAATTAATTGCGGAGCATCACTAAACGGAATGAACGTATCGGTTACGCCGTTCAGGGTTGTGCCCCATGGAAGCGAGCGATGCCCTTCCTTCTTCACCTTGGTATAGCGCAGGCCCATGTTGATCCTGACGGCCTGAACGGGGCGGATAGTGGCAGAGGCAAAGGCCGAATACATATCCTCTTTCTGTCGCAATGCCGGAATGCCGGTCATGACACGGTCGGGTGCAAGATCAGGCCAATTCACATTGAAAACAGATTCGGTGAGGAAATCCAGCGGCAGAAAATTGAAGCTGGAAGGCCCGCTATAGCCTAGCTTGCCATGTGAATAATAAGCGCCGACCATATATTCCAATGTGCCGCCAGCTTCTGATTCCAGCCTGATTTCCTGGCTGAAGAACTTATATTTTTCTCTCGATTCCACCGGGAAAGGGTCTGACCCTGCAACCGTCGCAGGGAAACGGGCCGGCACCAGACTGACGCGGGAGTTAACGGTCATATCCGAGTAAGCGGTGATAGACCGCAAATTCGCAAAGCCCAGATTAAGGCTGTTCGTCATGGCCGATTCAAAGAAATCGAAATCCATATAGGTGCCGCGATTGCCATCGCTGTGATAATCCAGCCTGTCCTCAATACCCGGTGAATTGGCCAATATGGCGTTACAGGCATTGGAATTGGCTGGGAAACCCGCCGCAGGGCAATTTAGTAGTTGAAACGGGAAATTGTCGGTTGCTCTGGTCCGGGCGTAATCGACCCGGATGTCGGTGGTCCAGTTGCTGCCCGGTGTCCAGCGCAGCGAAACACGGCCCTGCTGGCTATCTTCATTTGGCCCCTTGCCACGGGGTTCCATTTTTACATAGCCTTCCATCCCCGAAAGACGGCCTGCCACACGAATGCCAAGATCATCCGAAACCGGGATGGATACCCCGCCCTGCACATCATATTCACCGTCACTGAAACCATAGAGGGCGCTGGCATTATATTCGAAATGATCGCCCGGTTTCTTTGTCGTAATGCTCAGCGCCCCAGCAGAGGCATTGGCACCAAAGAAGGTGGTCTGCGGTCCTTTCAGTAATTCGACGCGCTCTACATCGAATAAGGCCGCAAAGGTGGATTTTGAGCGGCTGCGATAAACGCCATCGGCAAAGGTGGCGACGGCCTGTTCAAAGCCAGCATTTTCGCCTGAACCAACCCCGCGAACATTGATGGAATTGACCTGTGCGCCTTTGGTTATTTTGACGTTGCCAACTCTGGCTGACAGGTCCTGCAGGCTGGTGATGCCTTGTTTCACCAGCGTGTCGCCGCTCACTACGGAAACGGCGACAGGGACATCCTGCAATGATTGTTCGCGCCCTTGCGCAGTAACGATAATGTCCTGATTATTGTTCAAACTATCCTGCGCTGATGCGACAGCCGGGAAAGAAGATGCAATAAAAACGCACAAAGCCGTTACAGATGTTTCACGCATATACCGATATTTCGACATATTTTGCCTCCCAAAATCCTCACCATTATGTGATTTTTGTTATTGATTATTAGCGACCGCTATTGATGGATGGACTTATCCAGATCGTCCTTTTCCACCCATGTTCCGTGAATTTGCGGGCGCAGACGGCGGCCCAGCTTAACCTTTGCAATCGCTCCTTTCCCGGGGTCTCCAGCTTCGATGAACCACAGTTCCGACGTCATGGTTGAATGGGTATCCACCACGGCCGCCAGCCAGCCTTCATGCCCTGCTTCCTGTGATGGGATATGCACGGGTTCATTGATGGACCTGTCCGGGCCAAGTGGCAGAGCGGTGATTTCGCCATTCTGCACATTGACGCGGATCAGTGTGTTGAAGCCTGCCCCAACGACGCTGTGGGTGATGGGCGGCCCAACTTCTGGATCGTAACAGGCGTAATAGCCGATTTCATAAGGCCGCGCCTGATCCTTCAGTGCTGTGCGTGACATATCACCGGGAGGGCCCAGCGGGGTTTCAACCCAACCGGCATCAAGATTGTTCAAATCTATTGTCCAGCGCACCAACGCTGCACGAATATCCGCCGGGCTGGCATCAATGCCCGAGGCCTCGCGGACGAACGGGAAAATGTTCGTTTCCATCACATTCTGGTCGATATGAAGAAGGGTGGTGCCGTCCTTTTCTTCTTCATAGCCGTTCATCATATGATAGCCGGAAAGGCCATTTGGCCCCTTCACCCAACGCACTTCGCTGCCCTTGCCATAGCGTGGCATGATGGCAACCCAACTGGGAAGGTCCTGATGATGAACCCATGCGGGGCCGCCAGCTTTCATCCGGTCTAGATCGGCAATGGTCGGGAAAATCGGGAACAAGGCCCAGTTTTTCGTCAGCACGAAATCATGGAGCATTGCGCAATAGGGCGCCTCGAACCATTCTTCCGACACCACATTGCCATTGCGATCAATCACGCACAGGGCCACATCTTTGCTGGCAGGGCCGGACGCTTCATAGCCATGAATGAACATTTCGCCCGTTTCCGGGTCAAAGCGTGGGTGGGCCGAAGTCGTCAATGTACGCAGCTTGCCGCCATAGGTCCATGACCCGATGGTTTCCAGCGTATGCGGGTTTACCTCGTAACTATGGCCATCTTCCTTGCTCAGGAACAGGCGGCCCGCATGCCATATCGGCGTGGTGTTTGCCGTAGTGCGATCAACACCGGCAACCGATGGGTCATCCGTATAGGGGTTGTGATACGCGCCGAATAATGCGTGACCGGCGGCGACCTCTGCCTGATGCCGCGCCGTATTCACATATTTCAGGGCAAAATCTACCTTGCCATTCTGAATCAGAAAGCGGCTGACGACGCCATCACCAGAAAGATAGGTATCCTTTTCCACGGTGGGGTAAAAAGCAGGATCGGCCCCGGCGCGAAAAAATGCGCCATTTATCTCGGCAGGGATGCTGCCTTCGACGTCGAGATTTTGTGCAGACCATTCTTCGCCAATTGGTTCGTTAAAACCCTGAAAATCGAATGAGTCCGGCCATTTATTCATACTCATTTTATGCTCTCCTTAAGTGCAGACCGTATCGCGCTTCATTTTTGTAATGATATATATCATTCTATGTCAGCGCGGACGAATGCCCCCTCGTGACTTTTTTCTTATAGTTTGCTCTCGTGCCCTGTTCCGGTTTCAGGCCGGAATCAGGTCATCAAAACGTGTGCCAATACCGCCAAGAGATGTGCCGCCATCAACTACAAGCGCATGGCCCGTCACATAGCTTGCCGCATCGCTGGACAGCCATAAAACGGCCTGCGCCATTTCTTCGGCCTTTCCGGGGCGCGACATTGGGGTTGCGAAATCCAGCCTGTCCCGGAAACTTTGCGGTAGTTGCTGAATGAAAGGGGTATCAACCAGACCGGGGCATAATGCGTTCACCCGGATAGATTGGGTGGCATAATCCATCGCCGCGACTTTGGTCAGGCCAATAACGCCATGTTTCGCGGCATTATAGGCGGCCATGTGAAAGCCACCAATCAACCCGGCCACAGACGAAGTGTTGATGATGGCCCCGCCGCCATGGTTTTGCATATGGGCAATTTCGGCCTTGAGGCAGTAAAATACCGAATTCAGATTGACGTCAATCAGGCGTCGCCAGTCATCCCCCGGCCACTGGACAAGGGGAACATTGGCCCCTTCGATACCGGCATTATTGTGCGCAATATCCAGTCGGCCAAAGTGGTCGGCAACCCATTGAACCATGGCGCCAACCTGCGTTTCATCGGCCACGTCACACAGCCGGTACTCTGCGTTGCCTCCGGCAGATTTTATGGCCCCAACCGTTTCCGCAGCGCCTTTTTCGTCGAGGTCAATCAGGGCTACCTGCGCCCCCGCAGCGGCAAAAGCCATTGCTGACGCACGACCGATTCCCGATGCGCCGCCCGTTACCAATGCACATTTGCCCGTGAAATCAAATGAAACAGACATGCCCCACTCCTGATATTTTTATTTATAGATGGTATATAGCATAACGTAATTATTTCTGACAAGCCAACTCTGTATCTGGGCTGTCAGGCAGGTGAAGTATTGGTTCGTTTGAGAGTGCCAAGCCCGCCTTCCAGCACAGCGCCAATTTGCTGCGCAGCCTTGATCCAGTCTATGTCATCAAAGGTGATGTTCATGGCTATCGCCAGACGAGGGCCGTTAATCTGGGGATAGATATAAGACCCCAAAACCGTCGAGCAGACGATGAAAAAGCTTTGTTCGTCCAGATCGGGCAGGGCCATTTTCAGCTTAGAAATTAATCTGGCGCGTATATCCTCAACCAGAGGAGCGACCAGTTCGCTGGCTTCCGCAGAAGGGTCGGTTAGTGCACGGCAATAAACCTGATGACTTATTCGTGCATCATCGTCTGCCCGTGCGCCGTTCAGGGCCGGGCTGAAAAAGGCGGAGACTATGTCGCTGACGAGGCTGGTGGAGCCATCGCGTTCTTCAAGCGCGTCAAAGCCTTCATTCTGTGCGGTGTGGATAGCGCCGAAGTGACGAGAGAAAACCTCCTGAAACAGGTCTTTTTTACCCTCCCAATGCCGATTGAGCCGGGCGAGGCTGGTCCCGGCTTCTGCGGTAATCGCCCTTATCGTCGTGCCATCATATCCTTCGCGGATGTAAACATGGTCAGCGGCAGACAGAAAGCGTTGGCGGCTGGCGTCTGAACGGTCAGATCGTTTTTTCATTGTCATGCTATGCACCATAACATCTATTGCATCCGAATTACAAAACGGATACACCTGTATCCAGAATCACGCAAGTTGGTTCGTTCCCTCTGATTAGGAGAGAGTAGATGACTGCACGAACAGGTGAACAATATAAAGCCGGGCTGGATGATGCGCGGGAAGTCTGGCTGGGCGATGAAAATATCCATGTCGCCAGCGACCCACGCTTTGCCGGTTCCATTAATGGCATGGCCGGATATTTCGACTGGCAACATAAATATGCTGATACATGTCTGGTGCCGGACCCTGAGCGCCCCGGCGAAGTCATGAGTGCTAGCCATATCGTGCCGCGAACCGCAGAGGATTTGCAAATCCGCCATAAGGGGCTGGAGCAGCTATCGCGTTATTCCTACGGCATGTTGGGGCGGACGCCTGATTATGTGAATGTCGTGCTGGCGGGCCATGTCGCTCGTAAGGATATTTATGACCGTGCTGGCGATCCTGTTTTTTACGAACGCCTGCGGAAGTTTCAGCGGGAAGTGATTGAAGGCGATCTTTCGATGACCCACACCATCATTCACGCCGCGATTGATAAAAGCGCGGGTGAACTCGCTGGTATGAATAGCGACCTGACGCTTCGGGTGGTGGACCGCAACGCAAATGGTATTGTTGTCCGTGGGGGTAAGCTGCTGGCGACATTGGGCCCGTTTGCGGATGAGATTTTTGTGTATCCGTCTGCGCCTGTTCCTTCCGGGGCAGAGGCCTATGCGTTGTGCTTCTCCGTGCCTGTGGGCACGAAGGGGCTGATAACCTTGTGCCGTGACCATTATGGGGTGGATGCCGATATTGCGGATAAGCCTTTTTCTTCCCGCTTTGATGAGCAGGATGCTTTCGTCATTTTTGATGATGTTGAAATACCTTGGGAACGCGTGTTCTGTGATGGAAATCTGGACGTGTATAACGCTATTTCACCGGCGGTATCCCCCAGTAATACTGCGCAGCAAATCTGCATCCGGGCGATGGTAAAGCTGGAATTCGCTTATGATCTGTGTACCGAGATTGCGAAAGTCACCAATAGCGACAAGCGTCCGGAAGTGGCGGTCATGCTGGGGGAAATCCACACCTATCTCTCCCTGACGCGGGCAGCGGTTGTCGCGGCAGAGGCGCGGGCATCCAACCATAGTACAGGCGATGAACCTGCATGGTTCCCCCATCCTGATTTATCGGCGCTGCGCTGTGTTATGCCGGGATGGATGATGCGGGTAAATGACATCATCAAACATATCGGATCGCATAATTTGCTGGCGACCCCCACGGCAGCGGCCTTTGAAAATTCGCATATGGGCGACCTTCTTCGTCGTTATTTGCCGGGGGCGAATGGAATGAAGGCGGAAGAAAGGTCGCTTCTGATGCGGACTGCATGGGATTTTGCCGGATCGGCGCTGGGTAGCCGGGTTGAGCTATATGAAATGTACTATTTCGGCAGCGCAGGGCGTGGTTTTATGACAGATCATATGGTGGCCCAGATGAAGGGCGAGGGTGGTCAGGTGCGTGAATTCCTGAAAGAATCAGGCGCCTGGCGCGTTCCCGGCTAAATAGTCTGACGGGAGTATAACGGGAGGGGGCTGGCCTCATATTGGCTGGCCCTTACCCGCTAAGCGGATTCATGATGGGCAAGCGGGCCTCTCGTTTATAAGGGAAATGGTGGTGCGCCGCATTTCAATATGTTCCGGGGGATAAAGGTCGCTTCATTAGTAATGGACATATTGTGTTGCGTGCCAGTTTATTATGTTATATACTATACTCTAATAATAAAATCCGTTCAACTGCGGAAATGTTGGAGAGAGGGTATGAGGATCCATCGTTTGGATGCCCCGCAATGTCTGGTCGGCGAAGGGCCGGTATGGGATGTTGCTGAACAGGCGCTTTATTATGTCGATATCATTGGCAAGCAGGTTCATCGTTACGACCCGGCTAATGGTATCAGTAAAAGCTGGGCTGTGCCCGGTGTCATTGGTTCGCTGGCGGTAAGGGAGCAGGGTGGCCTGCTGGTGGCTCTGGCAGACGGCCTATATGCCCTCAATACCGATGATGGCACGGTAGAGCCGCTATATTTGCCGACAGGGCTGAACCCTCAAATACAATTTAATGATGGCAAGGTTGACCGTGCGGGCCGTTTCGTCGTGGGCACAACCGATTCCAAAGTAAAGGAACCGTTGGGTGCTATTTATACTTTCAATAGCGACCATGATCTGACGATGATTAATGATGACATCATCATCAGTAACGGGCCTTGCTGGTCCCCGGATAATAAGACATTTTATTTTTCTGATACGGGCCGGAACCAGATTTACGCCTATGATTATGATCTGGAAACGGGCCGGGCTGATAATCGCCGTAAATTTGCCAATACGCAGGAACTAGGGTTGGGCGGCATCCCTGATGGTGCTACGGTTGATAGTGATGGCCTGATGTGGATGGCTATTTGCGAAGGCTCCAAAGTTGTGGCGTTCCGCCCGGATGGCACGTTGGAACGGTGCATCAACATGCCGATCAGCCTGCCAGCCAGCGTGATGTTCGGTGGCCCTGATCTGGACCTGCTATATGTCACCACAATTGATCCGCTCGCGCTGAAGGCGCTGGGTATGGATAAGCCCGCGGAAGATGGTGGCGGTGCCTTGTGGGTTATCGAAGGACTGGGGGCTAAGGGCTTGCCAGAGCCTCGTTTCATTGGGTGATTTCCCTTTAATTACACCAATTCAATCAGGGAGTTGTGACCGATGGCACAACAGGAAGTGGATGCTGGTGCTGCTGCAAAGGCGCTGAAGGCGTTCGCCGCCATTGTGGGGGCAGGCAATGTTTTTTCCAGCGAAGAAGATAAGGTCGCTTATTCCGACCATTTCGCGCCAGATGATATGGAGGAACAGCATCAGCCTTCTGGCGCTGTCGCCCCATCAACGGTCGAGGAAATTCAGGCGATTGTGAAGATCGCCAATGAATATAAAGTGCCGTTATGGCCCATCAGCCGTGGTAAAAATTTCGGCTATGGCGGGGCGGCACCCGTGCTGAAGGGATCGATCATTCTTGATCTTTCCCGCATGAAAAAAATTGAGGTTGATGCCGCCAGCGGCACGGTTCTGGTGGAGCCGGGTGTCAGCTTCTTTGACCTGTATGATTATCTGCAACAGCAGAATATTCCTCTGTGGATATCCGTTCCGGGGAATAGCTGGGGGTCTGTTGCGGGCAACGCGCTTGATCGCGGTGTTGGTTACACGCCTTATGGCGACCACGCATCGCGCATTTGCGGGCTAGAGGTGGTGCTGCCCGATGGCGATCTGGTCCGCACGGGTATGGGGGCCACCGCTAAGGGCACGACATGGCAGCTTTATAAGCCGGGGTTCGGCCCTTCGTGGGACACCATGTTCTGTCAGTCTAACTTTGGCATTGTCACCAAATTGGGCCTGTGGCTGATGCCGGAACCGGAATCTGTTCTGGGCTTTGATATTGACGTGGATAAGCCAGAGGATTTGGGCTGGCTGATTGATACTCTGGGCCAGCTCCGCCGTGAAGGCATATTGCAGCAGTCACCGTCCATCGGGAACTGGCTGCGCGCGGCTGCCACCATGACGACGCGTGAGGAATGGGCAAAGCCCGGCGAAGTTCTCGACGAAAAAGTCATTGCCGCCATTCGTAAGAAATTTAACATCGGATGGTGGGCTGTGGCCCTGCGGGTTTATGGTCCGGTTGAAATAACCGAGGCCACCCTGAAGGTTCTGGAACGGTCCTTCAACGGCAAGCCGGTCCTCAAAATGTCACCGACCCGCTGGGTTAAGGGGGGCGCGCCGGAAGGGTCACCCGCAACCGGCGTTCCTGTCACTTACCCCCTTGCCAATGCAAACTGGTTTGGCGGGCGAGGGGGGCATTTGGGATTCTCGCCAGTATTACCGGTCAGTGGTGATCTGGCCCTCAAATATTTCCGGCGCAATTACGACCTGCACAATGAATATGGGTTCGATTATCATCCTAGCTTCGCGATACAGGATCGCAGCATGAACAATATTAATCAGCTTTTGTTCGATCAGGATAATCCTGAAATGGTGGCGAAGCTGGATACATTGTTCCGCACAATGGTGAAGGAGGCAGCGGCGGACGGTTTTGCCGAATATCGCACCCATATTGGCTATATGGATGTCGTTGCTGATACATTTGATTTTAATAATCATGCGCTTGGTCGCCTCAATCGCCGTGTGAAGGACGCGTTAGACCCCAACGGAATATTGGCCCCGGGGAAGAGCGGGATTTGGCCTTCGCCTAAAAAGGGAGGTGCAGCCTGATGAGTAAAATTACACAATCCTTCGTCTTTTTGTCTGCAACGCTTGTTCTAGCGTCCGTTGCTTATGCTCAGGGCGGTGGCGATAAGGCACAGCCTTCGGCGAAGGCGAGCCAAATGGGCAATACCGGTATGAATGCACTGCAGGACCGCACCGCATCCACCCCCGCCGGGCGGCTCTTCGTTGAAAAATGCGCGATGTGTCACCGTCAATTTGGTATGGGAACGGTGTTGCTGGGACGGCGGATGCCGAAGGATCAGGCCATGCTGGAACCGCGCAAAGATCTGACCAAAGAATTCGTCATCATGGCCGCCCGACAAGGTATTGGCAATATGCCGCGTATTCCCAGAGGTGAGGTTTCAGACGCTGAGTTGGATCAGATCGCTACTTATCTGGCACGTGGGAAGAAATAATGGCCAGTCTTGTAAACAGGCGCCGCGTGCTGGCGGCTATCGGGACGTCCGGGCTGATTGTCGGGGCAGAGATGGGGGTAGGACATGCCATGTTGGCTCCTTCGCCCGAAGATCAGGGCAGCGTGCTGGTTGATGGCCGGTTTTTACCCGCCGAACAGCGGCAGATTGCTTCGATCCTGGCCGACCGGAAAAGGACATCGCTTGATCGCGAAATCGTGTGGCAATGGCGGCGTGATCTTCTGGACAAGCTGATGCGCGCCGGCGCGCTGGAAATAATGACGCGATGGGATAACAGCCTGATTTTCACCGGATTGGCGCGAGAAATAAGGGCCAATGTCGTCCGCCGTAGAATCGCGGGCAACATATATCATTTGCAGATAACGAAACCGGCCTGACCATTGCCCATGCTGAATGGAGCGCACGCATATTCCTTGGCGCTGGTTATCTAGTTATGAAGTGAGAAAAGTGATGAAAGCAGGTAGCTGGCCGTCGATTATTGGTATCTATTTATTCGGGGTATGCGGGGCTGCAACCGTCAGTAAAATCATCCCCCTAACCAGCGACATTGGCAATGATTTTGGTCTGGCGGTAGCGAATTTTGGCTGGCTTGTGGCGTTGATTGCTGTGCCTGCGGCCATCTTTTCTTTGCCTAGCGGGCTGGTCGTTGACAGGCTGGGGGCGAAAACCGTTTTGTTACTGGCGGCTGCTCTGGGATGCGTGGCTAATATAATATATTATTACGCGCCGTCTTTGCTGGTCGTCCAAATCGCCCGCCTGATGGAAGGGCTGGCCATTGTCCATATCTATACGGCCGGCCCGGCGATGCTGATGGTTTCAACCGAAGGAACCAAGCGCACAAGGGCAATGACATTATGGTCTACTTATGCCCCGGTTGGCACGGCCCTTGGTCTTGTCGTGGGGGGACTTTTTTCCCAGAGCGATGCGTGGCGTAATACTTTCATTGTTCATGGCATATTGTATATTGCTGCTGCTTTGCTGGGCGTTCTGCAGCCCACCCTCCCGGTGGCTGCGTCCAATGCAATGTCCACGTTGAAGGATAAGTTCGCCGATCTGGGCAGCGCCTTTTTACGACCTATGCTCTTGATGCTGGCGGCGGCCTTTTTCCTGATGGTTAGTATGGGATTGGGAGCCAATGTGACCTTCCCCAATTATCTGGCATCTGCGCATCATATATCGGTGCATAGCGCATCGACAATGGTGGCCAGCACAACATTGGCGATGATATTGGGGTCTTTGGGTGTTGGCGTTATCTTGCCAAGAGGTATCCGACCCGGAATATTATTCGCCTGTATTGCAGTGGGTGGCCTGATTGCCGGGACTTTGTGTTTCCTGCCTTCTGTAAGTGTAGAAGCAAGATATGGTGCCCTGATTGGCTGGTTCATCCTGACGGGGGCAGCATTGGCAACGATCATGGCCACGCTTCCGGTTGTGGCGGACCCGGCCCGGCCTGGTGCGGCAGCGGCGCTTATCAATTTTGCAGGCGCTGTTGCGACGTTCCTCAACCCTCCTTTGTGGCTGGGTATTGCCGCAACGGGACAGTGGACGCCTTTCATCGGGCTGCTCGCCATTGGCTGGACATTAGCGGTGATATTATTGTGGGGCGCTATTTTGTTGGCCATGCGGGCAAAAGCAGCAAATGCAAAGGCACAGCCTGAAACATAAGCGGGCTTTCATCGACAGATATTTCATCGACAGGCATCGACATTATGATGTCTGAACCTGAACCTAAGCAGGGCTGCATCAGAAGACGGTGCAGCCCTGCTTGTTTGGTATTCTGTTCGTTTACTGGGCGCTGTTCAGTAAGGGGGCCATCCGTTTTTTGGCGATGCCCGGCAACTTTGCCCCGGCAGCCTTCGCTTCCGCCAGATTGGGAGACTTATTTCCCACCTGCACCAGCGCGATCATCCCCATGGCATAATGCGGAAGGCATTTAATACCATAAACGCCCGGCTTATCGAATTTAACCGAAATGGCCTGATTAATTTTACCTTTAAATGCAGTGGCCCCTTTCGGCATCATCGTGGGGATGCTTTCCGCATTATGGCTGGGATTTGTAGGCAGAAATTTAACGCTGTCGCCCGGCGCGATTTTGACCATCGCCGGGCTGAAAATCATCATCCCTTCCGGCCCGGAATTCAACATCTTTATCGTCACTTCTTTCGCATGGGCGGGGCTGGCCAGAGAGAGGGCAGCAGCAAGGCATAACAGAACACGCATTATTGAAAATCCTCTGTCATTCGTCGTTACATGGGGGGGGAGGGGGAAGAGGGGCGGCCCTTCACCCGCTGTTTCAATGACGATGATCGTCATTATTCAGGGTTTAAGCCCTAAATATGCTGATACAGGGCGGTGCCCTTTCATGGGGATGCATAGGATTACCCATGGTGGAATTACCCATGATTTAGGGCCTTGCCTATATGATCGCTCGCTTTTTCGCCAATCATGATGGCGGTAGCATTTGTATTGGCTGACACTAGTTCCGGCATGATGGAACAATCCGCCACCCAAAGGCGGTTGAGTCCTTTGACCTGTAAATCGGGTGAAACAACGGCCTTGTCATCACTGCCCATGCGGCAACTGCCGACCGGGTGGAAACAGGAGATTGCCTGTTGCCTGATCCATTGTTTCAATGCGTCGCCCTCTATATTCGGGCCGGGTTTTGCTTCGGCAATGACATGATCGGCCATGGGGCGCTGGGCCATGATGTTGCGAGCGAGGCTGACTCCCGTCATCAGCAGATCAACATCTTCGCTACCGCCCAATAGCTGATGCGTGATGACGGGCGATGCCATGGGGTCAGAGGAGCGCAGCCGGATAGAACCGCGTGCCTGAGGATGCAGGGCGCACACCAGCATGCTTATCATCGGGTCTTTGGGCATGACCCTTTCGCCATTGGGCAGAATGTCAAAGGAGAAAGGGCTGAAGGCCAGTTGCAGAGAGGCCGCGGCTCTTTTCTCAGGGATTTGCACCATGGCCTGTGCATTGGAAATGGCGGCGGTTATCATCCCCCTGCGACGGAAGAGATAATCGAGCACGGCCTTGGCCGGGCGAAGTCCGCGCAAATCGGAATTGATTGTGCGCCCCCGCACCCGCCAGGCAACATTGGCGCCGACATGGTCCTGAAGATTAGCGCCAACGCCCGGTGAATCGATAATAGGCGTTATGCCTGTGGCTTGCAGATGGTCTGCCGGGCCAATGCCGGACAGCATGAGCAGCTTGGGCGATGCGATGGCCCCCGCCGCGAGGATAACGCCCTGTTTCGCGTAGATAGTGCGCACGGTGCCATCATTCGCGATGATTTCAACCCCGGTCGCGGCTCCATGCTCGATCAGAATTTTACGGACGATTGTCTGGTCGCATATTTTCAGGCGGCCATTATAATTTTTCCCCCGAACATACGCATCGGCGGCGCTCCACCTGTTGCCATTCCTCTGCGATGCCTGCACCCGATCAACACCGATGGCGTTATATCCATCTCCATTCAGGTCAGCGTTGCGGGCAATTCCTGCATGAACGGCGCTTTGCATCCATATGTCAGTCAGCGGGTAATCGAGCCTGCTTTCCGATATATGCAGCGGCCCGTCATTGCCATGAAAGGGGCCGCCCCGCGGGTTGCTCTCCATACGGCGGAAAAAGGGCAGGCAATCTGCATAGCTCCACCCTGTTGCCCCGGCCTTTTCCCAATTATCATAATCTTCCGCATGGCCGCGAATATACATCATGCCATTAATGGCACTGCCGCCGCCTAATATACGCCCCGCTGGCCAGAAACCCGGCTGGCCGTTGGTGGATGCGTCCGGCTCCGTCGGATACATCCAGTCATAGGCGGGGTTCATAACCAGTTTTGCCACCAACGCAGGAATATGCGTGTTGCGATCCGGCGCGGCCTTGCCCGCTTCGATCAGCATTATAGTGAGATCACCCCGTTCAGCCAGACGGCCAGCCAGCGCACAACCTGATGATCCGCCGCCAATGATTATGATATCCGGTTGATCGTACATCGACATGAGGTGGTTATCCTTCATGGTAGAATGGGTGTTGAATGATGTGGGGTGGGGTTTCATGCGAAATGAAGCCGCCGATACTTACCCCGGAAAAACAGCAAAGGGTCTCTGTGCGGTTCAAAGCGGGCCCGTAAAACCTGACCGACCAATATTTTATGATCGCCGCCTTCGTGCATCGCATATTTCCGACATTCAAAGCTCACCAAGGAATGCGTCAGAATGGGGACATTTTTATCCCAGCATTCCCATTCAATCCCGGCAAAGCGATCTTCGCCTTTTCTCGCGAATAAATTGGATATTTCCTGCTGCCCGATATGCAGAATGTTAACGGCAAAATACTCATTTTCCTCAAATGCGGATAATGACCCTGCTGTTGCAGAAGGGCAGACCAGCAATAAGGGCGGGTCAAGCGACACAGACGTAAAGCTGTTTGCAGTTAGCCCAACCGGGCTTCCGTCCGGGGCGCGGGACGTTATGACCGTGATGCCGGTTGCAAAGCCGCCCAGCAAATTGCGCAGCAGGCGCGGGTCTGACCCTTCTACATACTCTATGGGCTGGCGTGGGGCCTGACGCTCCATAAACTCAATTAATAAAGCGCCTAGCTGTTCTGTATCACTATCAATCAGCAGCTGCCCGTTACCAGTGATGTGTGCGATTTCAGATGGTTTAATCAGGGCCGAAAGATTGCGGATTTCCTCTTCGCTGGTATGCCGGGACAAAGCCCCGCGAACCAGCAAAGTGGGAACGGAGATTTTCCGGGCGGCCAGCGCAAGGCGGCTCTTTAAGGCAGTTGGGTCGATCTGATCGAGTATAGAAGGGTCAAAGACCGACGCAGGGTTTAAGCGAGCCTGATCGATTAGCAGGTCGGCGGTTTGACGGATTCGGTCGGGGTCAAAATCATGGCTGGCTTCGATGAGGACCAGTGCGGAGACAAGATCCGGTTCGCCTTCTCCCGCTGCGAGCAAAGCCACCCATGCGCCCAATGTGGCACCAATGACCACAGGCCGTGAACTCAGATTACGCAGTAATTCCCTTAAATCTGCGACGAAATAATCTATGCCATAGCTGCCATCTGGTGACGGACCATTTTCACCATGTCCGCGCATTTCAAGCTTGATGACATAGCGCCCGGCAGAGGCGAGGTCATTTGCGGCGGCTTCCCATGCATCGGGATGTAATGTCGCCCCCGGAACAATGATGACGGGGGGATTTATCTGATTGCCATAGGTCGTGCTTATCAGCTCTATCCCGCCAAAACCGCGGCATATTTCCTTAGACATGCTGTTCCTCTTCCATTTTTATATTATGATATATACCATAACAAGAATAAGGTGCAAATCATATGATGATGACATTTTGAACGGTGCGATCCTCCGCCGCCATAAGTGTCTATGGGCTTGACCGTAATAATGTAATATAACATACTATAAATAACGAAATCAGACATGATCCGGTAATCCCGGTCAGCCACAATGACGGAGAGTCTCAATGATACCTAATGGCGTTAACGTCGCTCATCCCGACAAATTGTTCATCGGGGGCCAATGGGTCGATTCAACAGGCGATGATTCGTTTGATCTGGTCGATCCCAATAACGAAACCGTCACGGGGCGTATTGTTGCCGCCAATGCTGCGGATATGGACCAGGCTGTCACGGCTGCGCGCAAAGCCTTTGATGATGGCCCATGGGGCGATTTTTCACCGGCCCAGCGCAGCAAATATATCGCCGCCATGGGTGAAGAACTGAAACGCCGCGAACCGGAACTGGCCCGTGCCTTTACGGCGCAAGTAGGCGGTCTGGCCAGCTTTGCCCCACAGATGGTTGGCGGGGCAACAATGGTGTTCAATAATATCGCTGGCCTGTGTGATACCTTCCCCTTCGCGGAAAGGCGGCCCAGTATGATGATTGATACTGCCATTGTTACGCGCGAACCGGCCGGGGTTGTCGTCGCTATTGCGCCATGGAATGCCCCTTATTCCATCATGTCGTCCAAAGTAGCTTATGCTTTGGTGGCGGGGTGTACCGTGATTATGAAACCGTCACCCGAAACCCCATTGGAAGCCTATATAATTGCCGAGGCAGCCGAAGCGGCCGGTATTCCCGCCGGGGTTGTTAATCTGGTTTGCGGTGGGCGGGACGCGTCTGACCATCTGGTGAATAATCCCGGTGTTGATAAAGTCAGCTTTACGGGGTCCACTATCGCCGGAAAACGTATCGGTGAGGTATGCGCAGGCCGTATTGCCCGCTGTACCTTGGAACTGGGCGGTAAATCTGCGGCCATCATCCGCGATGATTTCCCGATAGAAGCCGCAGCGGCCATATTGGGCAACACGATTACAATGATGAGTGGGCAGGTTTGCGCCATGCTCAGCCGTGCCATTGTTACGAAAAGCCGCCATGACGAACTGGCCGATGCTATCGCCAAAGTAATGCAAGGCGTTAAAATTGGCCATAGCGATGCACCCGATACGCAATTGGGCCCGGTGGCGATGAAGCGGCAGCTTGAACGGGTGGAGGACTATATCGAAGATGGCCGCAAAACGGCTGATCTGGTAACCGGAGGTAGACGCCCTGCCCATATGAACAAGGGCTATTTCATTGAACCGACCCTGTTTGCCAATGTCGATAATCAATCCCGCATCGCGCAGGAAGAAATTTTCGGCCCTGT
This sequence comes from Sphingobium sp., assembly GCA_009360885.1. GTDB lineage: Bacteria > Pseudomonadota > Alphaproteobacteria > Sphingomonadales > Sphingomonadaceae > Sphingobium. The sequence continues at coordinate 435,024 of SPEL01000001.1, forward strand.
CCTTGCCCTTATTCCTGCCGAAGATGAAGCCGATGCCCTGCGGATCGCCAATGAAAGCAATTTTGGGCTGAACGGCGCGGTGCTGACTAATGATGCCGACGCTGCTTATCATATCGCGCGCAAAATGCGGACTGGCGGTGTTGGGCAAAATGGCCTCCGGATGGAGTTTAACCTTCCCTTTGGCGGCTTTAAGCAATCGGGCATTGGGCGCGAAGGTGGAGAAGAGGGGCTTTGGTCCTATTTAGAGACGAAGACGATATTGCTGGATGCAACACCGACATCTCTCTGATTGTATAGAGGGGGGCATGCGGCTGTCGCTGTCCCCTTTCTCGTCGCTATTCCCGCCTGAGGTGATGCACTATATTTCGCATCTATGGCGTTACTATGGACAGGCGGCGCTATGGCCTGTCCATATTGGTGTTTTTTGATTGCCACTGCTGCCTTACTCTGGCGGCATGATCGGGATAAGACAGCATGGAACAGACAGGCCAGCCAGTCATAACCAAGTCAGGAATGATGGTCTGGCCTATATTGTTTTTTAGCGAAGAGTGGCGCGTACTGTGATGCCATAGGTTCTTGGTGGCCGAATATCCGCATAAAATAATGTAGGATCGCCGCCAATTTGCCGTGGCAGCGAAAATGGGTAACGATAGCCACCTGAATAAATGGCCTGATTGCCGATATTGCGGACCCAGCCTGTTACTGAAAACCCGTGTCGTGACTCAAATGTAAGGTCAGCGTCAAATGCGGCATAACCATCATCATAGGCCGATGAGATATAATCGGGGCTCAGATACATGCTGCTGGCAAATTTCATGGAGGCGGCGGGTATAATATGATCTCCGCTGCTCAGTTCGATTGGATAGTCATATTTGACGGAACCGGTCCATTTGGGCGCATGGGGCAGAGGCATCCCTGAACAATCAATCCTGTTCGTCGCAAGGGCCGGGTTTATAGGCGTCAATGGGCCAATGGCGCAGGTCGTCGCCAGTGGTGAATAGCCAAAAGAGGCCGCAGGACCGGCACTGACAGCAGTATATACGAAGCTGTCATATTTGGTGTGAAGATATTCACCATTAATACGCAGCGTACCTGCCCCAATTTTGGCCATAATATCAAGATTTGCGCCGTATAATGTTGCTGCGCCAGCATTAGTCGTCAGGAGGCCTGTGCCCCCACTGGGAAGAACACCAAGGAAGCGTTCCTGCTTATCATCATATTTCCAATAAAATCCTTCAATGTTGATTTGAAGATTATTATCAAGAAATCTGTTTCTGGAACCTATAGTATAAGCAGTAATTTTCTCTGGTTTAAAATTGTTATTCGGTGCCGTTACGCTGGGATAAAAACCACCGGCTTTATATCCGGTAGAGACAGTCGCAAAAAGCATGTTCCGGGGCGAAAGATCATATTCCAGACCAGCGCGAAAAGAGATATTATCATCCTTACGGCGGCCAAAATTATCAGTAATCGTGAGGACCGGCAGGGTTGCTGTACTAATGCCGTTCTGGCCTTTTTTGTCATTGGAATAACGCAGCCCGCCAATGATCCTGAACTGTTCGCTCAGGCTCAAATTCGCTTCGCCAAAGAAGGCATAAGCCTTGGTCGAAAGCGTGGTTTGCACATGGTTCTGCTGAATTGGGCGCGCGAGCAGCGTATAGTCCTGCGTTTGGTCCTCATCAAAATAATAGGCACCGATCACCCATTTTAACCGGTCACTTTCATTTGAAAGCCGCAATTCATAGCTTTGCTGCTGCGCTGTTTCTGCCGTTCCGAAATAGAAACCGGGCTGATAGGTCAGGGTGCTTGGTTTTGTGTCCCGATAGGCGGGGAGGAAGGTCAGATTTGCGAAACCAAGATCAATGTCAAGCTGGGCGCTGATCGCAGCAATTCGCGTATCAACAAAACCATTGGTAGTGATTTTGTCGGGGCCAATCAGAGCGGCAGCGGGTGGAGGGGCTTGCGTTGGGCCAGTCCATGGATCATGCGGCTGAGGCTGAAGGGAGGAGCGAAAGGCACCGCCAGAACCGCGTCCGTCCAGTTTCATATATTCCCCGACAACCAGAAGCGACACAGTATTAGTGGGCTGCCACAGGACGCTCAGGCGCGAAGCAATGTCTGACTGATCGTTATAACCGTCGGTCAAATAGCCATCCCTTTTGGTGTGCTGGACAGCGGCGCGAATGCCTAATGTATCGGTTACTGGCCCTCCTACACCTCCGCTAAGGCGCAAGAGGCCGTAATTGCCGATATCGGCTGAGAAATCGGCCTCCAGCGCTTTGCTTGGGCGGCGGGTAATGAGGTTGATGGCGCCGCCACTGGCATTGCGGCCATATAATGTGCCTTGCGGGCCTTTGAGAACTTCAACGCGATCCAGATCAAAGAAAATTGCGCCAACACCCGCAGGGCGTGAAATGAAAACGCCATTTAAGTTATAGGCAATAGAGCTGTCTGAGTTTGCATCTGTTGCGAAACTTCCAACCCCGCGAATATAGGTTGAGATATTCTGGCCTGATGATGCAGAAGTCAGGCTGGGCACGGCATTTTGTAAATCTGCCACCTTTGTTATGCCCTGATTCACGAGGGCGCCACCATCCAGAACTTCTATGGCAAGGGATGATTTCTGAACCGACTGTTCCCGCCGGCTTGCTGTGACGATAATGTCAGAAATGCCAGAATTACTGACTGATTTCTCTCTATATTGCTCGTCTTCTGGTGACGTATTTTCAGAATTAATAATGTCGGCATGGGCAATGATAGGAGTTGCTGTGCATATAGCAAATGCAAAATATGATATGGATGTTATAAATTTTCTCATTTTCCTCTCCAGCATTTGTTTTTAATTTATTATTTTGAATATTATTTGATTATCATGTTATGATATTATGGAATTATCGATTTGAAATAATGCCGGGTTGAAACATCCCGTGAAAAGCCATGGGCAGATCAAAAGGTAATCTTATCGTTGCGACCGGGGGACGGTCTATGTGCATCGCATCGACGATCAGCAGGTCTGCTCGGTTTTCCTCCGGGCGGTTGACCACGCAGAGCAGCCACCCATCCCCCTCGGGGGCATCCGTCATGCGGGGCACGAAAATAGGCTCCTGAGTGCGGGCTCCGGGCGTCAGATGCTCGTCCAGCGACAAGGTCTCCCAGTCCAGCCGAATAATGCCATTGCGCGATTTGCCATAACCATAACGATAGCGGCTCATCTGAAAACGCTCATCCAGCCTCGGCATTTCGCCGACTGCATTGGGAAAGGGTTGGACAGCGACGGGGGCATTATGATTGCTCAGGTCAAAACTGAGCCTTGTCATGGTAGCCAGACCCATGACCGGTTCCGTCACATTGCCAGACTTATCCTTGAAAAATGTGAAAGGGTTGCCGGGGGAAATTGCCGCATCGAAATGAACAATGTCGCCTTCACTCCATGCGTTCATGACGTGCCCCATGAAGGCATGGGGAACTTCGAACCAGCGCATATCCGCCACTGTTCCGGTTCTGGGCATGATGCCGTAAACCGGGTTCTGATTGGGATCATAAGCATAGAAATCGCCACCAGCTCGCGCGCCATCAATATCGACAACCAGCGGCATGACGGGGAATATCACATGATCGCGGGTAACGGCGAAATCGTGACAAATGCCCGGAAACGGGGCCTTAAACTCCTCATCACGAATGAGTTCACCGTCCCGGCTGACGACGTAAAGTGCCATTTCTCCTTCGAAAAGCTTATGACTGAACAGCCCAAATCCCCACCATTCGCCGGTTACAGGATCAATTTTGGGATGGGCCGTCATCGCCAGCCCTTTCAGCTTTCCATCAAAATCATATTCACCGATTGTCGTCAGGGTTGCGGGATCTATTTCGGTGGGATGGCTATCCTCGCGCAGGGCGAATAATTTACCATGATGGTAAAAACCATATGTGTTGGCGGTGTTATCGCGGTTAGTATTCGCAACAGATGGATCATCAGTATAGGGGTTACGATACGCACCATAAAGGCGTTTACGTGCCCGTTTTTCAGTAAGATATCGTTCTGTCTGCACGTAGCGGCACCGGAAATCGACATTGCCATCTTCAAAGTAAAAGGCAGACACGATGCCGTCACCGTTGATGATGACGTCGCCTTCAAGGGTGGGATAGGCTCGGTCCGGCCCTACCCTGAAGAGCGCGCCATTCAGTTCTTTCGGAACTGTGCCGATGACTTCACAGTCATAAACATCGGCTTCGAAACGAAGAGTTTTTTGCTTCTGCGCGTAAAAGCTATCGATCAGCAAATGTTCGGTCATAATTTCATATCCAGATATAATAATGATGAAATTACGCAGCCATTGAAGGAGATTAATTCTTCCTTTTTTGGGCAGCATTCGATTGATTTTTTGCGTTCTTCAGTATTTTTCTGAGCAATTCTGCGAGGGTGGACTGATCTTCCGGGCCGAGATCGTAAAGAAGATGGGGTTTCTTCTCTGACACGATGGCAGCTTCTGCAAAAAGTTCGTTTAGTAGCCGTTGATCGTCTGTTTCCGGCGATGGTAAATCCGATTGTGCGGACATGAGGGGGGAATTGAGTGTGGGCCAATGAGGCAGCTGCACGATGCGGGCCAGAGCCGGGGGGCCGCTGGTGCCATCCCCCAAAACAATCTCCGACAAATTTTTCAGTAGTTCAATCCGTTCCGCCGGAACGAGCAGGTTCAGAAAACTGGCGGTGGCAGTATATATTTTGGGTTCAAGTGTCTGAAGAAGGTCGCGCCCGGCTTCGGTTACCCGATACCGCCGTCGCCGCTTGCTTTCATCGACGTCGATCAGCTTTTTTGTGACCAGCCCCCGTGCAATGAAGCTGGTATTTGAAAGCTCCAGCCCGATTGTTGAAGCGATCTGGCTTTCGCCGACATCATTATGCAGTCCGATAATCAGCAATACAACATATTGCCTTATCGTCATTGTGCTATCCGCGAGGAACGGTGCGCAGCGTTGCTCGATCAACTGGATAGTGCGGCGGATGAGAAATTGCATTGAGCGATGCACAATGGTGAGTCTCTGTGAGGCATCCGGCCCCAGACCCGCCGGCCCACTAATCTTGCCGCCACCCCGGTTCACGAGTGTAGCCAGCAAATGGATCAACCGCCCCGGTTTACCACCCAATGGGGCTTCCAGCGTCTGAATGGCGCTGCGGAAGGGCGGGAGTAATTTGCTGAAATGGGCTCGTCCTTCGGCGGTTGCGCTGATAACCTTACGCCGCCGGTCCTGCGGATCGGCTTCCCGGTTGAGCCATCCCCTTTTCACTAATGTGCTGACGACCAGACTAGTTGTGGCCTCATCCGCGGCAACCTGACGGGCAATTTCGCCCTGAGGGAAAGCGCCAACTTGCGTTGCGATGTAAAGTACGTGCGACTGGGGCAATGTGGTTTGCAGGCCCTTTGCGGCCTGATTGAACAGGCTGACGGCCCTTTGATCGGCCCGCCGCAGCAAGAAAAACAGGTTGGAATATAGCTGCACGAGTGCCTCGTCCGATAACTCTTCGGGCTTGCTGCCTCGACTCGGCGCCTGTTTCACTGGTCTCTCCATTTTTACTTGTTGAACATTCATTGACATGCAGTTCTAAGTTTTACAAGATGCAGTTCAAATAAAATCTGTAATCAAAAAAGCCGGAGAGTGACTGTCATGCAAAGCCAACATCATCTTATTACCAATCCTTTCATCCCAGCAGCGCCGGGCGCCATTAGCTGGACGCGCTTTACCGCGCAGTTTGAACCATATGAGTTTAGCGGCTGGGTAGATGAAAGCCTGTCATGGAAGCGCACGGCCTATGTTGGTGACTGGTCACCACTCAACAACAAGGTCATCGTAAAAGGCCCTGATGCGCTCAGGTTTTTTCAGGATATTTCGGTCAACAGCTTCGCAAAATTTGAAGTTGGTCAGGCAAAGCACAGCATCCAATGTGCCGAAGATGGCAAGGTGATGGTGGAGGGGGTTCTGATGCGATTGCAGGAGGATGAACTGCTCTTCACCAGTGGCCCTGCATTCTGGACCGAATATCAGTTTAAGCGTGGCAATTATAACGCGACGCTGACCCAGCATGGCACCGATCTTTTTATAATTCAGTTACAAGGCCCCAATTCCATCCATATCCTTGAAAAAGCTACGGGCGAATCGCACCGGGATTATGGCTTTATGCGCTTTCGGGAGACCAGCATCGCGGGCAGGGCGTTCCTCTCCCTTCGGCAGGGAATGTCCGGGGAGCTAGGCTTTGAACTGCACGGGCGCGGTGAAGATGCGCTGGCTGTGCATCAGGCTTTGCTGGACGCGGGGGAGGAGTTCGGGGTGCGCCGGCTGGGTGGTCGCACAAAAATGGTGAACCATGCGGAGGCTGCATTCCCGACGCCAAGCGTCGATTTCATGCCCGCATTATATAGTGACCCTGACTATGTTTCTTATGTGGAACAGCATCATCCGGAATTGCTTATCGCCAGTCGTCTGAAAACGAGCGGAAGCGAACAGCTTACTGATATTCGACAATTATATCGGGATCCAACCGAGTTGGGCTGGATCAGGAATATAAAATTTGACCATGAATTTGTCGGCCGCGCTGCGTTGGAACAAATTGTGGCGGCACCCAAACGCACACTTGTCTCCCTCGTGTGGAATAAGGAGGATGTCGTTGATATTTTCGCATCCCTTCTGGGGGGCGAAGAGCCTTATGAATATATGGAAATGCCGCGGGGGCTGCTGGGCACAGTTGCTATTGATAAGGTATTGATTGGCGATCGTCAGATCGGCGTTTCAACATCCCGTTGCTATAGCCATCATCTGCGTGAGATGATTTCTCTTTGTAGCATTGATGTGGATGCATCGGTGCCCGGTACACAGGTTGAGGTTCTGTGGGGGGCGCCGGGGGCGCGTCAGAAGCGTGTAAGAGCCATCGTTGCCAAAGCCCCGTTCAAGGAAGATAAGCGGCGCATTGATGTGTCGACCTTGCCATCCTATTTGAAAAAAGCGGAAGGTTCGGTCTGATGAGTGCGCCTCAGCGTGTCGACCATCTCCGTGCGTTAGGAACCAAAATATCGCCTGAGATGCTGCAGCAAACAATGGCGCTTTTTGCGCCCTATGCAGCACGTCCGGATTCATCCTCCGGCATTATTCGGCGCGATGTTGCTTATGGCGATCATGAGCGGCATCGGCTGGATATATTTGCGCCCCATATGGAGGAAGAGCAGGGCCTTCCGGTTGTGGTGTTCGTCCATGGCGGTGGCTTTGTTGGGGGGGATAAGGGGGCGGAGGATGCCCTCTTCTACAATAATATCGGTGCATGGGCGGTTCGTCATGGCATGGTCGGGGTTACGCTTCGTTACAGGCTGGCCCCATCGTCGCCTTGGCCCGCCGGGGCGGAAGATATAGCCCAGGCGGTGCAATGGCTGCGCAATCATATTCAGAAGGTAGGAGGGGATACAGGGCGGATCGTGGCGATGGGCCAGTCAGCGGGGGCGGCCCATGTTGCCGGATATATCGCTCATCCAGATTTAGACGCAGAGGCTTCCATTGCCGGAGCAATCATGATGTCCGGCATATATGATCTGGAGACCCTTGCGCATTCTCCACTAGAGAATGCCTATTATGGGACGGATAGCGCTCTTTTTGCGGAGCGTTCCAGCCTCACGGGCCTGGTCCGAACGTCCCTGCCGTGCCTGTTCACTCTATCGGAATTTGATCCCGATAGTTTCCAGATGCAGGCAGAGAGGGTGGTGCATGAAAATTGTCGGGTAAATGGCCGCTGGCCACGAATGCGATATTTATCAGGGCATAATCATTTGTCCCCAGCATTGATTTTGGGGGAATTGGATGATCCCTTAAGTGCTGAGTTGGCAGATTTCATTAAATCTGTCTGAATCGGCTGACCTGCACTGACTGTGGGATGGAGTTCAGCCTTCCTTTGAGTTGTTTCGGATATATGAAAAAAATCAAATAAAATTGATATTTTTCGCATTCATAAATTAAATTGACAAAATAATGGGAATTATTGCTGCTATTTAAAATAATTTCTCGATAATGTGATGTTTGTTGCGCGGTTGTGGTTGACGAATGATACCTAATTGATGAAATAGGGGCCGTCTCCGTGGCGGATGAAGATTCGTCATGGTCATGATGCGGGAGAGTGTGCGGCACGGGTAACCGGGCCAAACCGCCGAAGGAGCAACCGCCCCGGAATCTCTCAGGCCAAAGGACCGCATCATGATACAGGCACTCTGGAAAGAGGGCGATATTTCGTCCCACCGAAGGGGTAAGCTACATATTTCCGCGTGGGAATATGCGGTCAAAGCTCTCAGGTTCCGTGACAGAGGGGGTCAGGAAGTAAAGGCGTAACAGGTCTTTTTCCTGCCCAATTTGAACGGAGATATATATGGGCGTTGCCGCCACTGCTGATACACAATCCGGGGATCACATAGCCCCGATGGTCCCTGAAAAATCGCCGCTGTGTGCATTGCCTCTGGATAGTTGGCACCGTGCGCAAGGGGCGCGGATGGTTGGCTTTGCCGGTTATGAGATGCCTATTCAATATGAAGGTATCATGGCTGAGCATCTCTGGACGCGGGAGCATGCGGGCCTGTTTGATGTTAGCCATATGGGACAGATCAGCTTCACCGGCACAGGTGTTGATGCCGCGATTGAGGCGCTGATCCCCGTCAGCCTGTCGACATTGCCGGTGGGACGGCAGCGTTACTCCTTGCTGCTGAATGAAGCAGGCGGAATTCTTGACGATCTGATGATCGCGCGCCGCAGCGATGATATTTACATGGTCGTTAATGGTGCGACCAAATATGATGATATCGCATGGATGAAAGCACATCTGCCGCAGGATGTGATCCTGAATCTGATGGAGGATCAGGCACTGCTGGCTGTGCAGGGGCCAGAGGCGGTTGAGGCGCTCTCGCAGATTGTGCCGGGGGTGGAAGGCCTCGTTTTCATGCAGGCGGATGCCTTCCTGTGGAATGGCCATGCGCTGTGGATCAGCCGTTCAGGATATACGGGGGAGGATGGCTGCGAAATTAGCCTGCCCGCCAGCATTGTCACCGATTTTGCCGATGCGCTCTGTGCGCTGGAGGCCGTCAGGCCCATCGGGCTGGGGGCGCGGGATTCCCTGCGTCTGGAAGCTGGCCTGCCCCTATATGGCCATGATCTGACGCCCGAAATCAGCGTCATTGGCGCAGATTTAGGTTTCGCGATTTTAAAACGCCGCCGCGAAGAAGGCGGTTATATCGGCCATGAGCGTGTCGTCGCGGATTTGGCGGGTGGGCCGCCGGTCCGCCGTGTTGGCCTGACTATCGAAGGGCGTTTGCCTGCGCGTGAAGGGTGCCCGATCTTCGCCGGAGAACGCCAGATAGGCCATATAACATCCGGTGGCTTTGCGCCCAGTGTTGGTGGCCCGATTGCCATGGGCTGGATCGAGGCTTCGCTGAGCGCCGCCGGAACGGCGCTGGAGATAGAAGTGCGTGGCAAACGCATTGGGGCCACCGTCGCGCCGATGCCCTTTGTGCCGCACCGCTATCACCGGGTGAAAAACTAAATTTTAATACCGCATTTTCCGAAAAACAGGCTGCAAAGGGTTGGTTGGAAAATGCTCTGTCACGGGGAACCATAATGAGCCGCTATTTTACCGATGAACATGAATGGATTGACGTTAGCGGCGATATCGCCACTGTTGGCGTGACTGATTATGCCCAATGTCAACTGGGCGATATCGTATTCGCCGAACTGCCGGAAGAAGGCAAAGCCCTGTCCAAGGGGGATGACGCCGCAGTCGTGGAATCCGTAAAGGCTGCATCCGATGTATATGCCCCGGTATCGGGTGAGGTTGTCGAAGCCAATAGTGCGCTGGAAGCTGACCCTGCCCTTATCAACAGCGACGCCGAAGGCGATGGCTGGTTCTTCCGCCTGCGCCTCTCTGATATTTCGGAACTAGATGGGTTGATGGATCGGGCGGCCTATGACGCCTTCGTCGCCGGGTTATGACCCGCGACTGACCTTCTGCCTCCCTTTTGCGCCCCTATAAGCGCGCACGATAAAGGACCCTATATGCGTTATCTTCCACTAACGCAGGCTGACCGGCAGGCTATGCTTGACCGGATAGGTGCTGCTTCGATTGATGATTTGTTCGTTGATGTGCCTGCTGATGCTCGTCTGCCCGGCTTGATTGAGGGCTTGCCGCTTCATGCCAGCGAAATGTCAGTAGAGCGCCATATGGCGGCACTGGCGCGGCGCAATATTTCTGCAGATGCTACCCCTTTCTTTCTGGGGGCAGGGGCCTATCGTCATCATGTGCCAGCCAGTGTCGATCATCTGATCCAGCGCGGTGAGTTTCTGACGGCCTATACCCCGTATCAGCCGGAAATCGCGCAGGGCACTTTGCAGGTGCTGTTTGAGTTCCAGACTCAGGTTGCAAAGCTGCTGGGCTGTGATGTCGCCAATGCCAGCATGTATGACGGCTCAACCGCTTGCTGGGAAGCCATCTGCATGGCCCGCCGCATCACCAAGCGCGGCAAGGCGTTACTGTCCTCTGGTCTTCACCCCCATTATGTGAATGTCGCAAAGACTATGGCGAAATTCACCGGTGATGAGCTGGTGTATCAGGCACCTTCGCTTGATGTCGCGGGTGATGCTGATGTGTTGACCGATGCAATCGGGAAGGATGTAAGCTGTGTCGTGGTGCAATATCCCGACATATTGGGCCGCATCGGTGATTTGTCGGTTCTCGCTGATAAAGCACATGAAGCGGGCGCACTGTTGATTGCGGTTGTGACAGAGCCATTGGCGCTGGGGGCGATAAAGGCACCGGGCGAAATGGGGGCGGATATTGTCGTTGGGGAAGGGCAGTCCATTGGTGTGGGCCTGCAATTTGGCGGGCCATATCTTGGTCTGTTCGCGACGCGCCATAAATATGTTCGTCAGATGCCGGGGCGTCTGTGCGGTGAAACTGTCGATTCAGAGGGTAAGCGCGGTTTTGTACTGACCCTGTCCACGCGGGAACAGCATATTCGCCGTGAAAAGGCGACGTCCAATATCTGCACCAATTCGGGCCTCTGTGCGCTGGCTTTTTCCATCCACATGACGTTGCTGGGTGAAAAAGGCCTGCGTGACCTTGCGATGCTGAATCATAAGCGCGCGGTACAAGTGGCAGAAAAGCTGGCGACCATCCCCGGTATATCGTTGCTGAATGATGCTTTCTTTAATGAATTTACGGTGATTTTGCCGAAGGATGCGCGGCAGGTTGTACGAGACCTTGCCGATAGGGGCGTGTTGGCCGGTGTGTCGCTGGGTCGCCTGTTCCCTGATGAAACTGCGCTTGCGCGTGGCCTTGTGATCGCGGTGACGGAAATGGTCACGGACGAGGATATTGATGCCCTGATTGCGGGCCTGAAGGAGGTGCTGGCATGACGATTAACCAGAGTGGCTGGCGGCCAGAAGCCAATGCAGACCTTGCCGCCCTTCAGGCCATGCCTGCAACGGTAACGGGCAATCGCGGCTTGATGCTGGAAGAGGCGCTGATTTTTGAAATTGGCGCAACTGACCGCACCGGCGTCGATATTGCGACCGCCCCCGATGTGCCGTCGCACCTTGGCGGGTTATCGCGCGATGCTGCTATCGGTCTGCCCGGCCTGTCGGAACAGGAAACCGTGCGCCATTATACCCGGTTATCGCGTCAGAATTACGCGATTGACCTTGGCTTGTTCCCGCTTGGGTCTTGCACGATGAAGCATAATCCGCGCCTGAATGAAAAGGTGGCGCGGATGCCCGGCTTTGCCGACATTCACCCGTTGCAGCCTGTTGGCACGGTTCAGGGTGCATTGGCCGTCATATATGAACTGGCAGAGTGGCTGAAGGCGTTGACGGGCATGGCGGCGGTCGCCATGAGCCCCAAGGCAGGCGCGCATGGTGAGCTATGCGGTTTGCTGTCTATCCGTGCCGCGCTGGAGGCTCGGGGCGATGCGCGCAAGGTGATATTGGTGCCAGAAAGCGCCCATGGCACCAATCCGGCAACGGCGGCTTTCTGTGGCTATGCAGTGGAAAACATCCCTGCAACGGCAGATGGCAGGGTTGACCTCGCCGCATTAAAGGCACGTTTAGGGCCGGATGTCGCGGCGGTGATGGTTACCAACCCCAATACATGCGGTCTGTTTGAACGCGATATGAAGAATATCGCCGATGCCGTTCATGCGGCAGGGGCTTTCGTCTATTGTGACGGGGCGAATTTCAATGCCATTGTTGGCCGGGTGCGGCCCGGAGACCTTGGCGTTGATGCGATGCACATCAACCTGCACAAGACATTTTCAACACCCCATGGCGGCGGCGGGCCGGGTAGTGGGCCGGTTGTCCTGTCAGAGGCTCTGGCCCCTTATGCGCCGCTGCCTGTCGTTAAGAAACAGGATGATGGCAGCTTCCTGCTGGTGGAGGAAGAAACGGCAGGCGACCACCATGCTGATGGTTTTGGCCGCATGGTTGCTTTTCACGGGCAGATGGGCATGTTCACGCGGGCATTGGCCTATATCCTCAGCCATGGGGCCGATGGTCTACGTCAGGTTGCAGAAGACGCAGTGCTGAATGCCAACTATCTATTGCGGAGCCTCGATGATCTCCTCGATGCGCCCTTTGGTGCGAGCGGCCCCTGTATGCATGAGGCGCTGTTCAGTGACGCAGATCATGGCAATGGCGGTCTGGCCGAAGGCTTTACCACGCTGGATGTCGCGAAGGGACTGATCGACGAAGGCTATCACCCGATGACCGTCTATTTCCCGCTGGTGGTGCATGGCGCGATGCTGATTGAGCCTACCGAAACGGAAAGCAAGGCTGCGCTGGATCAGTTCATTCTGGCCTTGCGTAACGTGGCGCAGCGGGCAAAGGCTGGCGATGAAATGCTAAAGGGTGCGCCATGGTATACGCCCCGGCGGCGTCTGGATGAAACATTAGCGGCGCGTAAGCCTGTGCTGGTGTGGGAAGCAAACACGGCTGCCAGTTGATCTGAAATGCCTCGGTCTGACGATGTAAAGTCAGATCGGGGCAGTAGTTTTGTTCCCGTGGGATTCGCGGAGACGGGCGGGGGATCGGGCAGATCGCGTGTCGGTGTTTTCGTTGCCTCTTCGCTGCACTGAGAAGAGAGGCGCTTATTCCCCCGAAAGTACAATTGGGGCAATAGGTCGCGTTGCCACCTGTCGCATTACAAAGCTGCTACGTATTTTGGAAACATGGGGCAGGGCGGACAATTCCTTGCGATAGATTGTGTCATAATCCTCAAAAGAACGGACGTTGAGGATCATCATAAAATCCATATCGCCTGAAACAAAGGCGCAAAACTGCATGGAAGGGGATGCAAGCACGGCTTCTTCAAAGCCCCGCAGCACATTTTCTGCCTGCGATGATAGTTCGATCTGTACGATGACCATGATGCCATAGCCCAGCGCCCGCATATCAAGATCGGCACTATAGCCCTTAATATAGCCGGATTCTTCTAATATTTTGCGACGGCGTGCGACAGCTGTGCTCGATAAATGCAGTTCTTCGCCTAGTTTCACATCAGATGCGCGGCCATCTTCAACCAATTGACGCATGATCCGAAAATCAGTCAGATCCAGATCTTTGATGTTGATTTCTGACATATTTCTACCTGCTATTGATGATTTCCTATAGGATATAGCGGTAAATTCTACATAAGTAAGCAGGAACTGCCGTGAGGGAGGGATGAATCTTCACGCTTCAGCGATATTTATATCGTATCAGGGTGGTTTCGTTGGTCTGGCTCTAAATAATCTGTGGATTTTTCGATAGGCGAAAATATGCCTGACTTATTGTTCGATATATTGGTCAGGTTCATATCGCACCGCGACGTCTGTTATTATGCAAAGCTGTAGGTGCATATACGAAAAAGGCCACATGATTAAATCACATGGCCCTTCCCAATACACTACCAGAATTTGTTAAAATTTCGTCGTTTCTTCCAGATTCTGCTCTATTTCTTTGCGATCAATCCACAACTTTCGGAATGTTTTTGACGCTACATATTTGAGCTGATCGCTATTATGTTTGGAGCCGGGCTGGCTGCTATTGCCATAGCTCATGACGCCGACGGCCTTTAGCGGTGTTCCAAATTCCACCATGGATACCCATGTTTCACCATGAACAGGGGTGCGCTGCCCGTCCTTCATTGGTCCCCATGTGATGGTGCGGAATACGCCGGTATTCCCAAAGCCACCATTGGCGGGCAGATTCACATCGCCAATGTGGAAACGCGATACATCGCCATAAGGGCGGTCAACCGCTCCATAAAGGGTCTTCGTCTTGGCGACTGCTTGCTTCAGCATCGCGACGGCAGAGGCCGGGTTTCCAAGGCCGCGTGGCGTTTCCAGCGGATCAGACAATGTCCATTTTACCGCATAGTTAGACTGGTCCGTAAAGTTTTTCGGCGCAAAAATTCCGGCCCATGTTTCAAATAGCAATGCGCCCCGTGCTTCAGGTTCAAACCGATGATCCCACTGCTTCAGCAGGGCAATGGCATTGACGATTTCGGGGTCCGTATTCCCCTCTGCCGCCTTGAACAGTTCCGGCAACAGCCGGTCTGCCATTAATGCGCGGGTTTCGACCTTACGCTGGATGAAATCATCAAAGCTTAATTTCGGGGTAGCATCCATCAGCTTAACGGAAAGCTGTGCGCGTTGGCTCATCGGCCCTTCGGGTGCAACATAAGCCGGGAAAGCCTTGGGATCGAGCTGACGCGGCCATGTCGCCAGCCAGGGCTGGTCATTGGCATTTTGCACAAAGCCGCTTTTGGGATCGACTACCTTCGGCATGTCCTCATAGCTATGAACATCTTTCCAGAGGGTTTTGGAAGTGTCACCCGGCACCGGTGCTGACCAATAAGCAAGGTCGCCGCTGCTATGCTTAGGAAGGATGCCATTATCGAGATAGAGTATGTGTCCGGCCCGGTCCGCATAGATGATGTTGAACATCGGCACCTGCATGGTTTTCAGTGCCGTTTCAAATTGCGCCCAATTGGTGGCCTTACCCATATCCAGATATTGTTGCAGAGCGCCGGGACGATCCAGACCCGCCACCTTCAATGCTATTTCAGTTTTGCTGTCGGGTAGTTCAAAAACCGGCCCCTGCAGGGTGCTGCGTTGGGTGAAGCTGACGGTTTTCAGCGAGCCATCGGCCTGCTTTACCTTATAGCTTTTGACCTCTGACTTAAAGGGAAGCACCTTGCCATCAAACAGATAGCCATTGTCTTTCAGGGTGAGCTGGTAAGAGGTGAACCCTTGCATGGTGTTCACGGTATTCGTAAAGCCAAGCTCGTTGTTAAAGCCAAAGCGCAGTACAGGCAGCCCCACCTGCGTAGCGCCATACAGGCTCATGCCCGGCGCGTTCAGATGGGCCTCAAAATAGGTGAGCTGGCTGGGCGCCCATGGCAAATGCGGGTTGGCGAGCAGCATAGCCTTACCGCTGGCGGAACGAGAGGGCGCGACCGCCCATGCGTTAGAGCCACCTGCCAGATTGGTGCTGGGGTCTTTGAGGACCTTCCTATCTGATGCGACATAGACATAATTCATCAGGCGATGGGTATGCGCCATGATGTCAACGCCGGTTAAGGGCAAAATTTTGCTGATGTCCGGGTCAATTTTATCGGGGTGGGCTTTGGCATAGGCGTTAATCCCTGCGGCAAAGGCATCCAGATTTTTGCGCATTTGCGGCGTCTGGGCTTTATACCATGTCACAGAGCGCGCAGGAACATCATTGGCGATTAACCAGCGGTCCTGTTCCTCATATTTCTCACCCCAATATTCTGCGGCTTTTGCTCGTGCCTCACCAAAGAGGCGAATGACCAGATTGCCATGCCCTTGTGCCTGCGCATAGCCAAAGCCGTAAAAAGCGCCTTCTTCGGTTTTGGCGTAAATATGAGGAACGCCGTAGCTATCCCATAAAATTTCGCCACCGCCAAAGGCCGTTTTAGCAGCCTGCTGCGCCACAACCGGGGTGGAGGCGGCTATGCCCCCAACCCCGGCCAGCGTCAGGCCCAACCATAATGTCATATTTTTCATGGTCATCCTTACCCCTTAGAAATTAACCGTGATGCGGCCATAATAAAAGCCTCCGGTGAAACCATAGGCACCGCTGGTCGCATAGAAACCAGCCCCGGTATTTACGTTTGCCATTGCATCATTACGTTCAGGATAAACGTTGAAAAGATTATTTGCACCGATGGCGATAGAGAACAGCTCAGTTGCTTTCCAAGACAGCTCTACATCCGTGATCCACTTTGCCCCGAATTCGCGGTCAGTAGATGTGCTGTTGCCATAGCTTTTGAATGCACCATAGCGAACTACGCGGGTATTGAGGGAAACATCCTGCCAGGTTGTTGAGTTGCCCAGATAGAGTTTTGTGCGTGGCAGGTTGACCGTCATATTGCTCTGTGAAAGGCGATCGAACAGCACATAATCCGCGCCCAGAGATGCAAGTTCACTTGGATTGTCCTTGATGTTGGTGATGACGCTCTTGTTATAGTTATAACCAAGATTCCAGTTCATGCTGATGTCATCGCCAACATTGTGACGATATGTAGCCACCACATCGATACCGCGTGTACGGGTATCGATAGCATTGGTGTAATATTGCGCGCTGATGTCCCCGGACAGGCCATTAGCGATCAGTATGTTGGATACAGCCGTGCCCGTCAGCGTACTGGTGAGGGTAATGCGATCCTTTACCTTGATCTGATAGGCGTCAACCGTGATGTTGAGGCCGTTTAGCGGCGTCAGCACAAAACCGGCCGAGAGGTTGGTTGATTTTTCCGGTGTCAGTGGTTCTGCGCCCAAAGCAATGGCCGCGGCTGACCCTACTGGCAAAGTCTTGATCTGAAGCAGGGTTAGTACCGGCGGATTGCCGATATTGCGGAACTGCCCGGTGGTGGATGCATAGACCTGCTGCGCGAGGGCCGGGGCGCGGAAGCCCGTGCTGACGGCACCGCGAAGCGACAGCCATGATGTGGCTGCGTAACGCGCATTGAACTTACCGATCAATGTGTCGCCGCTGTCGTCATCATAATTTTCGTAACGGACGGCAGCACCGAGGGTCACGTCTTTATTAGGATCCCACGCAACATCACCATAAACGGCAAAGTTGTTCCGGTTCATGCTGCCCGCATCCGCCGGAGTAAAGCCCGCAGCCCCGGATGCGCCGGGTGTGAGAAGGCCAAGAGGAGACGTATAGGTGCCTGCATAATAGCTGGGTTCGTCACCCTGCAACACTGCATAACGTTCATAGCGGTGCTGAAGGCCACCGGAGACCTGCAAATTACCGCCGCCCACATCATAGCCACGGGTTAAGTCAAGCGAAGTAACGATTTCCTTGGACTTCAGCGTGCCGACATAAAATTCTGTCGGGCTGGTCGGCCCCATTGTTGCGTTCAGTGTGCCATCGGCTCTCTGGCGTGCGCGGTTGCTGCCATAAGTGGTGCTGAGGTCAGCATCCCACCCGGCGATCGTGGCGCGCAGACCAACGGCGAATTCCAGATCCTCTTCCGCAATCATGACGCGCGGGCGGAAACCATTGGGAAAGATTTGCGGCAGAGAGTTTGCGTTGTTGGGCGCGCGGAAAGTGTAGTTGAGGTCGGATTTACGCTGGCTATAGGTGCCGAAGGAGTAGAGCTCTAAATCGCCTCCAAGATCATATTCAGCATTATAGCCAAGGTTGATGCTCTTTTGCGGCATGGAACCATAATTATAGGTTACAAGGCGATCAACGGTTGCTTCGCGCGGGTCAGGCTGTCCGCCAACCAGCGGGTAAAGGCGGATGCTGGAAGAAATCGGTTCTGCGCGGTTGGATGCTTCCTGCTTCTTGGCGCTGGCGGACACATTGAAATATCCGCGATCACCGATGCTGGTGCCCAGATTCAGCTCTGCACGGTATAATTCCCCATCGCTACGGTCAAAATTCTGGCCGGCGGAGAAGGAGGCGGAACCGCCCTGCGCTTTATCCTTGAGGATGATGTTGATAACGCCCGCAATAGCATCAGACCCATATTGGGCCGCAGCACCATCGCGCAGCACTTCGATATGGCTGATGGCAGAGGACGGGATCATGTCCATATCCGCAGGAACAGAGCCGTTATAGAAGGTCGATACCGCGTTGATGAGCGATGTTTTATGGCGGCGCTTGCCGTTCACGAGAATGAGCGCCTGATCGGGGTTTAACCCGCGCAGACCGCCTGTTGCGATAACGGTTGATGTGCCGCCGCCAGCGCGCGTGGGCAGGTTAAAGGAAGGAACCAATGTGTTGAGGGCGGAAAGCACGCCTGCTTTGCCGGTGCGGTCCATTTCTGCCGCCCCGATTACGTCGATCGGTGTTGGGCTGTCGGTAACGGTGCGCGGCTGACCACGAGAACCGGTGACGATGATGTCTGCTGCCGGTTCGTTCGCGGCTGCGGCGCCCGCACGCGCAACCGAAGGAGCGCTGCCCTGCAAACCTGTCGCCACCATGATCGGTGCCATATTGCTATTGCCAAGGCTCGCAATCTGGACTGGCTTTGCTGGCATATTGCGCTGTGTGCTGGCTGGCACGGAAAGGGCGATCGAGTTTGCAGAGGTGATGTTAATATTAAGGCCTGTGCCTGCTATCATCTTTTTCAGGGCGCTCTGCGGCGTCATCGACCCTGTGATGGCCTTTGTGCGCAAGCCTTCTACCTGATCGTAGGGGAAAAGTATCTGCACACCCGATTGCCGCGCAAACAGCGGCATGGCGCTTTTCACTGCCTGCGCAGGGATGTTGAAGTTCTTACGGGCCTGGCTTGTTTCAGCCGTGGCGGGCGCGGCAACGCTGATAGCCACAACGCTGGCGGTTAAACCCAGAAGATGGAATGGTGTCATATGTGTAAACCCCCTATATTTCGTTCAATAGGGGATACGAAGGGGATGGGCATATTCTGCCACTGGTTGGTTGTGAAATTAAATCTGTAGCTCCATTTAGATTAAATTTTACGCTCATCACATATTATTGTTGCAAATTATTGAATGATGCGGCTTGCTCTGTATCTGATAGAGGGTGCTTGCGTGACTTTGAACGGATACCGATACAGATAAAATACGAAAAATCAGCTTAGAAGGGTGAAAAGGGGGGAACTTGCATCCTGTTCGACTGAGATTGGAATGGTATAAAGAATCGATTCTTCCGCATGAGGGAGCGTTGAGGAGCCGTATGCGTCGGCTTTTACCGGCCGGTTATGATGTTGATAATCTGGTGGCGGAAGCGATGGCGCGGGCCTATTCGGCTGGCGATCCGCATCATACAGGAAGTGGTCGGGCTTTTTTATTCCAGATAGCGCGCAATTTGCTCATCGATGAAGTGCGTCGCGAGAAAATCGTTTCATTTGAATTTGTAGCAGACATGGAATTGCTGCACGCGGATGAGAAAACGGAAAATGTTCTGTACGCCCGCGATGAATTGCGACATCTGCAGAAAATTCTTGATACATTGCCGCCTCAATGTCGGCGGGCGTTTATTTTACGACGGGTGTTCGATAAATCTGTTATTGAGATAGCAGAGGAGATGCGCTTATCCGTTTCAACAGTTGATAAGCATCTTATGCGGGCGTCAGCGAAAATTATGGACGCCCTTAGCCAGTTCGAGGACAGTGGTTTTGGATGGTCGCTACAAAAGCGCCGAAGCAAGGCAGGCACTGGAAGCGGAAGCCGCCAGTCGCTTTCATAAAGCCAGGTCTGCTGACACAGATGCAGCATGGAACGCTGTCTATGAGTGGATAGGTCAGGACGCCGCGCATGGTGTTGCCTTTGTTAAGGCCGAGGCAAGCTGGGAAATTTCCGGGCGGCTGTGTGAAATACCGCATATATGTGATGTTGATGCGGATGAGACCCTTTCGGCTTCTCACGAAATTGAACCGGATAATGTCGACAGGTCGATTCTCTGGGCGTCAACGCCAGATAATGACCGCGATACGGCATTGCCTCAGCGGGGATACATGCCCCCTATTCCTACGGGCTGGGTAAGAAGAGCTTTTCTGGGTTTGATGGCGGCATCCGTCATTGGGACAGCCGGTGTTGCATTTTGGCAATTTGAAAATGCCGTTGATCGTTATGGTACTTCCGTTGGGCAGATGCGTACGATTACCCTTTCCGATGGGTCTGTCATCCGCCTCAACACCAATAGCGCCGTCGAAGTTGCGCTGCGCCCTGACCGGCGGCTTATTCGCTTGTTAAAGGGGGAGGCCCGCTTCGATGTGGCCAAAGACAAAAAGCGCCCTTTTTTAGTGCAGGCGGGTAGCACTACAGTTCGGGCGGTTGGAACGGCATTTAATGTGCGTCTGAAACCGGAATTGACGGAACTAACCGTTATAGAAGGCGTGGTTTCGGTTGGGGACGGGGTGAGTTCATCCCGTAAACTGTCGGCAGGTCGCGCCGCAGCCATCCGGGGCGGAGCTATTGCGGTAACGCCGATTGAGCCGGGCGGTATCAACCAGCGAATGGCGTGGGAGGGCGGCAAAATCGAATTGGATGGCGCAACCCTTGCTCAGGCTGTTGAAGAGTTTAACCGCTATCGCAAAGTACCACTTGTTATCGCTGACCCGGCCATATCGGGGCTGCGTATCGGTGGAACATTCCTCAATGATGGTTCTGATGATTTTGTGGCCGCCCTTAAACAGAGTTTCGACATAGATGCGGTTGAAGGGCGGGATTCTATATTATTAGTGGCCGCAGAATAATGCATATTTCTGCGATTGATACTGGCAGATTTAAGACGGCTGGTCCGTATCACCCGATATGACAACAGAAAATGATAACAGGGATGCCTCTCCCGCTCGTTCCGCAGGACCCGTTCGCTCCATAATTGGGGGGTCGCTGGGCAATCTGGTCGAATGGTATGACTGGTATGTCTATTCGGCTTTCACCCTTTATTTTGCGCCGGTTATTTTCCCATCTGATAGCCCGACAGCGCAGCTTTTAAGTGCTGCTGCTATTTTTGCCGTTGGCTTTTTAATGCGTCCTCTGGGTGCCTGGTTGATGGGGGTTTATGCTGATAGGCATGGCCGTAAGGCCGGGCTGACCCTCTCTGTCATGATGATGGGCGGTGGCTCTATGCTGATTGCCTGCATCCCCAGCTATGACACAATCGGGGTGGCAGCCCCCGCTTTGTTGCTTTTCGCCCGTTTGTTACAGGGGCTTAGCGTTGGCGGTGAATATGGGGCCAGCGCCACTTATTTATCGGAAATGGCTTTGCCGGGGCGGCGCGGTTTCTTCTCCAGCTTTCAATATGTAACTCTGATTGCCGGGCAGCTACTGGCGCTGAGTATGTTGCTGCTTTTGCAATTGTTGCTGACCGAAGATCAGCTCGATCAATGGGGCTGGCGCATTCCGTTTGTTGTCGGCGGGTTTATGGCCTTGCTGGTTTTCTATCTCAGGCGTGGGTTGCAGGAAACGCAGGCGTTTAAGAATAATGCTGCGCGTAAGGATGCACCCAAATCTTCCGGGCTTATGCTGTTTCGCGAACACCCGCGTGAGGTATTCACGGTTATTGCCATGACGGCAGGTGGGACGCTCGCTTTCTACGCTTATTCCACCTATATGCAGAAATATCTGGTCAACAGCGTCGGCTTTGGTCGGCAGACTGCCACCGCCATCATGGCGAGCGCTCTTTTCATATACATGTTGGCCCAGCCCGTAATGGGAGGCCTTTCGGATCGTATCGGGCGCAAGCCCTTACTCGTCGGCTTTGGTGTTTTGGGCATGTTGTGCACCGTGCCAATATTCACGACCTTGCAGACTGTGACCTCATCCTTCACCGCCTTCATCCTGATATTGGGTGGGCTGATGATTGTCAGCGGTTACACGTCCATTAACGCCGTGGTGAAGGCAGAGATGTTCCCGGCCAATATCAGGGCGCTGGGCGTTGCCCTCCCTTATGCCCTAGCCAATACAATATTTGGCGGAACGGCAGAATATGTCGCATTGCAGCTAAAGCAATGGGATATGGAAAGCGGCTTTTACTGGTATGTTTCGGCCATGATCGGTGTATCGCTGATCGTGTACATCATGATGCCGGAAACCAGTAAAGACGACCGTTTGGCAAAATAGATAAACATTCCAATATCCATTCTGTCCCGGCCGGGTGCAGGGGCAGTTAAAACAGAAAGGGTCATCTTATGCGCCTGTTAGCTTCCTTATCTGTCCTTGCGCTTATTCCCGCCATGGCATCGGCGCAGGATAAGGCGGAAACTCTGCCGAAGTTGCCCTTCACCTCGATACAGCCCGAAATGTTCGGCATGGTCGGGTCGCTTTCCAACGCATGGGGTGATTTTGATAATGATGGCGATCTTGACCTCGCTGTGTCGATGAAGAGCGGCGAAGTCAGGCTGTATCGCAATGATGATGGGGTCTTTGTCAGCATTGGTTCGGCTATGGGGCTGCCGACCTCTGGCAAGGAATTTCGCGGTTTAAGCTGGGGCGATTATGATGGCGATGGCTGGTTGGACCTGCATGGTGGTGCCACCAGCCCTAAGGAAATCAGCGTCGTATTCCATAATGAAGGCGGTAAAGGGTTTCGCGAGGTCGCGGAAGAAGTGGGGCTGACTTTGCCCGGTCGATCGGCCCGGCAATCGAGCTGGATTGACTATGACAATGATGGCGATCTTGATTTTTACGGCACAGATCGCATCGGCGTGAATCGCCTCTATCGCAATGATGATGGAAAATTTGTGCAGGCCTTTGCCGATAACGGCATAACGGACCCGCGGCCAACCGTTGGTGCCTGCTGGTTTGATTATAATGGTGATGGCAAATTGGATTTGTTCCTTGCCAACCAATCCGGCGCAACCGATGCATTATGGCGCAACGATGGTAATGGCTTTACCGATGTGGCGGCAGAAGCAGGCGTTGCCAGCCCCGGCCGCAGCAAACAGGAAGGCGGGGTTGGTTGCGCCATTGGCGATTATGACAATGACGGCCTGCTTGATATTTTTGTGCCGAATTATGGGGTAAATGCTCTGTTCCGTAACAATGGGAACGGCACTTTTACCAATGTTGCAGAAGAAGTCGGCCTTGCATTTGACAATCACGCCGTGGGCGCTGCATGGGGCGATTATGACAATGATGGCTTCATTGATCTTTCCATCATGTCTTATGAAGGTCCGTCAGGCCAGCAGGTCCCCAAAAACCGTTTGCTACGCAATGTTGGCGGCAAGAAATTCGTCAATGTCCTTGCCGATGACAGCCCAATGAACGCCGGGGATCATAGCACCCAATGGGTTGATTATAATAAGGACGGCGCACTCGATCTGTCGATTACGGATGGATACGGGCCAGAAGGCGGGCATTTCCTGTTCCGGAATATGATGGCAGCCGCTACTGCCAAACGTAGTCTGGCTGTACAGGTAACCGATGCCAAGGGGCATTTTACGCGCTATGGCGCAGAGGTTCGTATCAAGGATAGCAAGGGTAAAATCCTCGGCACAAGGCTTATCAGCGCTGGTGATGGTTATAACACCCAGAGCGCATTACCGGCCTATTTTGGGTTGACGAAGATGCAGCGTGTTACGGTTGAGGTCACCTTCATGAGCAATGACGGGCGCAAGGTGCAGACCATCCGCAACGTTAACCCCGCAGATTATGCTGGCAAAGCCCTGATCGTGAAGGAAGATGCAACGCATTAAAAGGGGCTATGGAAATCGCGGTATTGCCCGGCGCTTTACCGCGATACCCCGATTATAAGTCGTTCCATTCATAATATGCGCTTGTCAGGAAAAGAATATCGGGCATCAGTAGCGCCCAACATAATGCAGATAATGAGAATATGGGCGCATGTTTCTATCGGTATTTGACGTTTTTAAAATTGGCGTTGGTCCATCCAGTTCCCATACAATGGGACCGATGGTTGCGGCAGGGCGCTTTTTAAAGGCCATTCTTACGGTTGATAGGGGTGATCGCATCGCCGCGGTAAAGGTGAGCCTTCATGGTTCTCTTGCCTTTACGGGGGTCGGCCATGGCAGTGGCAGGGCCGTTATATTGGGCCTGATGGGGGAAGATGCTGCCCATGTTGACCCGGACAGGATGGACGACATCATCGCAGGGGTTGAACTGGCGGGAAAGGTAACGCCTCCCGGCCATACACCCTATAGTTTCCATCCGGAAACCGACCTTATCTATGACTATGAACGCCCTTTACCGGGCCATGCCAATGGCATGATCTTCTATGCTTATGATGTGTCAGGAAATATCCTGATGGAGCAAATTTATTACTCCATCGGTGGAGGTTTTGTTGTCACCGATCAGGAGCTGGAAGACATGCGTGCGGCAAGTGATAATCCACCGGAACGCCGCGTTCCTTATCCTTTTTCCTCTGCCCGGCAGATGCTGGAAATGGCGGCACAGTCCGGGCTGAGCATCGCCCAGATGAAGCGTGCGAATGAAGAAGTCAGGGTTGGCGGGGCGGCTAAGCTTGATGCTGGGCTGGACCATATCTGGATGGTGATGAACGACTGCATCAACCGGGGGTTGCGCGGGGATGGTATCATGCCCGGCGGGTTGAAGGTACGTCGGCGCGCGCGCGCTATTCATGATCGCCTGCATGAGGAAAGCCGGGCGAACCGCTTCAACCCACTGCTCGCCAATGACTGGCTGAGCGTTTATGCGATGGCGGTAAACGAAGAAAATGCAGCCGGGGGTAGGGTGGTGACCGCCCCCACCAATGGGGCCGCCGGGGTCATTCCCGCCACATTACGCTACTATCTCCATTTCAATGAAGATGCGACGCGGAAGGAAATCCATGATTTCCTACTAACGGCGGCGGCGATTGGCGGCATTGTGAAACATAATGCCTCTATTTCCGGCGCCGAGGTTGGCTGTCAGGGGGAGGTTGGCTCAGCGTCTGCCATGGCTGCGGCGGGTTTGGCCGCGATCATGGGTGGTACAGCCGAACAGATTGAAAATGCTGCTGAAATTGCTCTGGAACATCATCTGGGCATGACTTGTGATCCGGTTGGCGGATTGGTGCAGGTGCCGTGCATTGAGCGCAATGCATTGGGTGCGGTGAAGGCTGTAACGGCGGCCTCGCTGGCGATGAAGGGCGATGGCACCCATTTTGTCCCGCTTGATGCCTGTATCGAAACGATGCGCCAAACGGGCAAAGATATGAATGACCGGTATAAGGAAACCTCAACAGGCGGTCTTGCGGTCAATGTGGTGGAATGTTGACTGCCTGATTGTTCAGAAAACGCTCTGGTCCCAACGCTCTGTTCCCGCTGCGGCACGTCAGGTTTCAGAATGATGTCATTCCCTCGGCGCTGCACCAGAGATAGCCCAATATTGGCCCCAATATTGGCAGTGCATTATTTTTTCCTCTGCCCGGCCTGACGGATATTGCCATCCATCATATCGGGCTATCACATTGGAGGCTGTGCCTGCGTTGCTACAGCGCGCGCAATCTGTGTGAAGTTTAAGGCTGGTTGCGGTGGCCTTGTCCTGAGATGAGCGATGGCGAGGTCGATATTTGCCTGATCGCCGGGCAGACGGCGGAAGCAAATACCACCGAGGTTGAGTTGCACCATCGACGTTGGCACGAGAGAAAAGCCTAGCTCGGCTGACACCAGCGACAGGATAGAGGCAATCTGCGGTGCTGACTGGCCCATTATGGGTTCGAACCCCGATGCACGGCACGCGGATATGGCCGCATCATGGAGGCCGATGCCAATCATGCGCGGGGTGAGTATGAGGGGCGTTGTAGCCAGCGAGGCGAGGTCAATGGGGGCACCATCCCTGGCCGCCGGATGGGATGCGGGCAAAACAACGACCAATGGCTCTTGCATCAGCACATATTTACGGATTTCAACAGGGTCTGATTCGGAAGGTCGGAGGATTGCCGCATCCAGATGCCCTGCGATGAGTTTCGTTGCCAGCGCGACCGAATTTGCTTCTTCCAATATCAGTTCCGCATCGGGATAGTCACGGCGGAAAGCGCGGATCGCCTCCGGCATGACGGGGTTGAGTGCCGCCGTCCCGGTGAAACCGAGGCGCAGTTTTCCTGTTTCTCCGCGTGATGCGCGCTGCGCCGCCCGCATGGCGTTGGATGCTTGTTCCGGCATATCGCGCACATTTTCGAGGAAGGCGGTTCCTGCCTCGGTCAGCTCTGCGCCGTGCGGCACGCGATGGAATAGTTGCGCACCGATTTCCCTCTCAAGATCCTTGATCTGAAGGCTGAGTGGAGGCTGACCGATACCGAGCCTGATGGCGGCGCGGGTGAAGTTTCCCTCCTCAGCGACAGCCAGAAAGTAGCGGATGTGACGAAGTTCCATATCATTTATATAACATATAAAGAATGGTAGTTCCATATATTAGACAAATATATATTTTCCCTCGATAGTGGCGGCGTAAAAGAAAGAGCAGATCATGTCCGATCTTAATTTGCCCACACGTCTCGTCATGACCAACAGGTCGTCAAATAGTATAGATGCACGCGGTTCAGGCGCAGGCACGTCAGGCGCAGGGAGAGCAGGCAATGCGGTCTCTGGCGCGACTCCCACCTCTGGCGCGACACCCAATTGGGTTCGGCGCGGCACTCTTGAGTATCGTAACGCCGGATACGCGCTGTTCCTGCTCGGCTTTGCAAGCTTTTCCCTCATTTATTGTGTTCAGCCGCTATTGCCGCAATTCGCCCGCACTTTCGGCGTCAGTCCGGCGGAGAGTTCCCTGGCCCTGTCGCTGACCACGGGCCTGCTCGCTATCTCGATCGTCCTCGCAGGGGCATTCTCGCAGGCGCTGGGACGGCGCGGGCTAATGTTTGTGTCGATGGCTATCGGGGCCGTTCTCAACATCGCCGCAGGTCTGGTGCCGGGCTGGCATGATTTGCTGGTGGTGCGCGCGATGGAAGGCATTGTGCTGGGCGGGGTGCCCGCGGTGGCCATGGCATGGCTGGCAGAGGAGATTGAGCCAGCGCATCTTGGCAAGGCGATGGGGCTCTATATTGGCGGCACCGCTTTCGGGGCGATGATGGGCCGGGTAGGGATGGGGCTGATGACCGAATATGCTTCCTGGCATGTGGCGATGATTGCGCTGGGGCTGCTATGTTTTGTCGCCGCATTGGGTTTCCTGCTGCTCCTGCGGCCATCGCGCAACTTCGTCCGCCAGCCGGGTTTTGATCCGCGCTTTCACCTGGCGGCATGGGCAATGCATTTGCGTAACCCTCGTCTGCTGAGGGTGTATGCCCTCGGCTTTGCGCTGACCAGTATCTTCAGTGCTTTGTTCAACTATGCGACCTTTCGCCTGTCGGGCGCGCCCTATTTGCTGAGCCCGTCGCAGGTGAGCCTGATCTTTCTCGCTTTCGCGCTTGGGATTGTGTCCTCGTCGATGGCGGGGGGGCTTGCGGACAGATTTGGACGACGCCCTCTGTTGATTGCAGGGTTCGTGACCATGCTTGCTGGCGTGGTCCTGACGCTTTCGCCCTCCCTTGTCGTTATCGCAATTGGTATAGCGCTGGTGGCGACGGGCTATTTTATCGGCCATTCGGTCGCCAGCGGTGCGGTTGGGCCGGTTGCCGGAGTTCACAAAGGGCACGCAGCTTCGCTTTACCTGCTGTTCTACTATATGGGGGCTAGCCTGACAGGGTCTGTCGCTGGCTGGGCCTGGCAGCACGGAGGCTGGCTAGCCGTTGCGGCTCTCACCGGTGGTTTCGCGGTGGCAGGCATCGTGCTGGCGCTAACGCTGCCTCATACGGCAAAGGCATCATGATGGACGAGGTTGCCGCCCCATAGTCACGAGATGGGTGAAGCCTAACCCTATATTTACGGAATTTTCGATTGATGTCGGGCTCGGTAACGTCCCACATGTTTGCTATACCAAATCTTGTTACCGCTCCATAAGGCGTTTCAAGGCCACCGTAATCACGTCAGGCGTTTCTATCGGTGTCATATGGCCTGCATGTTTTACGATAGCCAGACGTGCAGTGGGGATTAAGGCCGCCATTTCACGATGAATATCCGGCGGTGTTAATTGGTCATATTCACCGCATAGCACCAGTGTAGGGACAGAGATTGTGCGAAGGACAACATGATGGTCCGGACGAGAAATCTGGCTTTGCCGAATAAATATTTCTGGCCCCAGTCGGGCCGTCATGTCCCGAATACGATTGGCCATTTCTTCATTATCCAGATTCTCAGGGGCAAGATATCGCTTTAACAAATTTTCTCCGAAACCATGAAACCGACCGGGATTTTTCGCCAAAGCCGTTAAAAACCGTCTTTCATCCGCTCGTTCAACGCTATCCGGCTTCATCGTGGTATCAAGCAGCGCGAGGTGCGTAACCCGCTCAGGAGCTGTCTTCATCACCTCTTGCGCGACAATGCCGCCAAGCGAAAAGCCTGCCAATGCAAATGAGTCTCCACCGACAGACAGCACAGCATCCACCAGATCGCTGAGTTTCTCCCCTTGCGTGATATCCGCGACGACAGGGTCGCAAACAGCTTTCAGAGGTTCGATCTGGTCTCTCCAGAGTGCACCATCATTCAAAAGCCCCGGAACGAGAACCAGCCGCATCATTACCCCTTCGCACCCATAATATGTAACATCATCCATAACCCGGAAATCTGTTTATTTTCATGGTGTCTCGGTACCATGTTTTTCAACCGAAAATTTGAAAGCAAGAAACAGGGTGTGGTCTTATGGAAAGACTGGCAAAATGGTTTCATGATGACAAATAGAGATACAAACTATGCTGATGTCGCCAGTGATCCGCGCTGGGCGCATATTGTGGCGCGCGACAAAAGTGCCGATGGGCATTTCTGGTACTCAGTAGCGACGACCGGCATTTATTGTCGCCCGTCCTGCCCATCGCGTAGTGCGAACCCGCACAATGTGACTTTGCATGACACGTTGGAAAGTGCGCGGGCGACCGGATGCCGCCCCTGTAAGCGGTGCAACCCGGAAGGATTGCCCGTTGATGCAGACAATGCGCGGTTGATTGAGCAGGCATGTCGGAGGATCGAGGCATCGGAGGAGCCTCTTTCGCTCGATGAGCTGGCCGGGGCGGTTAAACTTAGCCCGGGTTATTTTCATCGCCTTTTCAAGGCACATACCGGCCTTACTCCAAAAGGATATATGGTGGCCCACCGCGCTAACAAAGTGCGGCATAGCCTTGCCGAAGGAAATCGCGTGACCGACACTATTTATGAGGCTGGGTTTAATTCCAGCGGTCGTTTTTACGAACAATCCTCTGCGATGCTGGGCATGACGCCGGGGCGGTATAAAAATGGCGGCGCGGATGAGGTGCTACGTTTTGCGATTGGGCAATGCTCGCTGGGCGCGATTCTCGTTGCGTCCAGTGATAAGGGGGTGGCGTCCATCCTGTTGGGTGATGAACCGGATGCGTTGGTGCGTGACCTTCAGGACCGCTTTCCTAAGGCCGAGTTAATCGGCGGTGATGCTGATTATGAACTGATGGTGGCGAAAGTCGTCGGCTTTGTCGAAGCCCCTAATATCGGCCTTGATCTGCCGCTGGATGTGCGTGGCACCGCCTTTCAACAGCGTGTGTGGCAGGCATTATGTGCTATTCCCGCAGGGGAAACAGCTACCTATGCAGAGGTCGCTCGCCGCATCGGCTCGCCCAGCGCAACCCGCGCTGTGGCCGGTGCCTGCGCCGCCAATGCTATTGCTGTTGCCATTCCCTGCCACCGGGTGATTCGTCATGATGGTTCGCTCTCTGGCTATCGCTGGGGCGTGGAGCGTAAGCGCCGCTTGTTGGCGCGTGAGGCGGATGCGGGGTGAAGGAGGACATATAAAGGCCTCTAAGGGAAAGGGCGCGTTATCTTCCGCGCTCTTCCCTTGTGTTTGTTCCGTTAGCAGGCTTTTCAGGTGCCATTTTGATAAAAGGCTTCCACTGCCGCCCAGCCTTCCTCGGCGCTTTCCACCCATGTAATCAGGTCAAGATCACTGGGCGCAATCACGCCTTCCTCGACGAGGGCCTCAAAATTAACGACGCGTTTCCAGAAATCGCGACCATAAAGCAGAATCGGTATCGGTTTCACCTTGCCGGTCTGCACCAGTGTCAGCAGTTCGAAAAACTCATCAAAAGTGCCGAATCCGCCGGGGAAGATTGCCAGCGCCCTTGCGCGCAGCAGGAAATGCATTTTGCGCAGCGCGAAATAATGAAACTGGAAGGATAAATCCGGCGTCACATATTCATTGGGGGCTTGCTCATGCGGTAACACGATATTCAGCGCGATGGAGCGAGAGCCAACATCCGCTGCGCCGCGATTGGCGGCTTCCATGATGGAAGGTCCGCCGCCGGAGCAGACGACGAAGTTATGATTTCCCGCAGTATCGACCGGAAAACGAGCGGCAATGCCTGCTAATTTGCGGGCTTCTTCATAATATACTGCCTTGGCGGCGAGGCTGTTTGCGATTCGGCTGTCTCGTTCCGTTCGGGCGGCATCAATCAGAGCCTGCGCTTTTTCTGGTGATGGAATACGGGCCGATCCGTAAAATACAAAGGTAGAGGCGATTTTCGCTTCATCCAGCAGTAATTCGGGTTTCAGAAGTTCCAGTTGAAAGCGCACCGGGCGCAAATCATCGCGCAGCAGAAAGTCTGTATCCTGAAAGGCCAGCTTATAAGCATCGCTGCGGGTTTGGGGGCTGTGGACGCTATCGAGGGCGTCGTGGGCTTCCTGCCTTGCGGGGCGGAAGATGCGTTCTTCAATCTTATGTTTGCGTTTCATAATGGGGAAGGTAGCGACTTTCCGGGTCAGTAAAAAGACCATCCGGCACAGAAAAGCAGAAGATTAACGGCAATAAGTGCCTTTTCCGCCCATGTCGAAGTGCAGATGGTCATGGTGGGCTTCATTATAATCAGGCCCTAATACCGTGCGAAATCTCTTGCAGGCGCTAGCGTGGACGGTGCGCAGAAATTCCTTTGTTCGCCGGTCGCTGTTCCAGTGATTCTTTACCGTGATTCGGCGTCCATCGGCCAGAATGAACGCGGAAATATCCACCGCATTACTATGCCCATGTTCGGACAATCTGCCCGTACCGGCAATAGGGCGGCAATTGAACGTGCCCATGGTTTCTATCTTCACCAGTTCGCTGCCCAATATCAATCGCGCGGCAGGCGCGACGCCATAGCGCGCCCATGCGGTGAAATTTTCAGCGAGAGAACATGTCATCGCGCCCAGATTGGAAACTGGCACCCCGACATCCAGTAATTTGACCGAACCATAAGCGGTGCATCCTCCATTATAGCTGCGATCGGGGAGGGGGGTATATTGCGCGTTAAGGCTGGCCAGCTTGACGGCGCATTGCCGGAATTCCGTGCTGCCTGCCCGGTAACGCCCCGGTGCAGGGGCGGAGGAAACGGGTTTGTGCGCAATGGATTTTTTTGGTGTTGCAACGGTGCCGCCGCAACCGGAAAGGATGAGCGCAACCACCGCGAGCAATCCGGCCATGCGGGCGGACGTCGCCGGTACCACAGGAAGAGTCAGAAAAGGGGGCTGATGGCTTTTCATGCCCTTTATTCAGCCATGTTTTGGTTAACGAGAGGTTAAAAAGTCCCATATATGCGACGGATGGAGAGGGGGAGTAACGCAGCTCCGGAAAAGCAGCGCCGGAAAAGCAGGCGCGAAAAAGCAGAGCCAGAAAAACAGGCCCGGAAAAACATGGCGGCATTTTCATTTGACATTAACGATCTGGACGTTAGACGCAGCGACGGGCCACGCGGTCCCAACGCCGCGCGAGCTCTCTGTAAGGAGACGCATACATGACTGAAGTGACTAAGCCGCAGGCGAAGCCTGCGCGTCCGCATTTTTCTTCTGGCCCCTGCGCAAAGGCACCGGGCTGGGATGCTTCCAAACTCGCTACTGAATCGCTGGGCCGCTCTCACCGCGCCAAGATTGGCAAGACTCGTCTGGGTCTGTCGATTGATCTGATGCGCGAAGTGCTTGGTGTGCCGGATACGCACCGTATCGGCATTGTCCCCGGTTCTGATACCGGCGCGTTTGAAATGGCTATGTGGACGATGTTGGGCGCTCGTCCGGTTACCACCCTTGCATGGGAAAGCTTTGGTGAGGGTTGGGTCACCGATGCTGCTAAGCAATTGAAGCTGGACCCCACTGTTATCCGCGCTGATTATGGTCAGCTCCCGGATTTGAATGCCGTTGACTGGTCCAATGACGTTCTCTTTACATGGAACGGCACGACCTCCGGCGTTCGTGTGCCTAATGGCGACTGGATCGCTGATGATCGCGCAGGCCTGTCCTTCTGCGATGCGACTTCTGCCGTATTCGCTTATGATATGCCGTGGGATAAGCTCGATGTAACGACCTTCTCATGGCAGAAGGTGTTGGGCGGCGAAGGTGCGCATGGCGTTATCATCCTTGGCCCGCGTGCTGTTGAACGTCTTGAAAATCATACTCCTGCATGGCCACTGCCGAAGGTTTTCCGCCTGATGGCAAAGGGTAAGCTGGCGGAAGGTATCTTCAAGGGCGAAACCATCAACACCCCGTCTATGCTGGCGGTAGAAGATGTGATTTTCGCGCTGGAATGGGCAAAGTCTGTTGGCGGCCTTGAAGGGCTGAAGGCGCGGTCGGGCGCCAATGCTGCGGCGCTCGCGAAGATCATTGTTGACCGTGACTGGCTTGGCCATCTCGCAACGGATGAGGCTACTCGTTCCACCACCTCCGTCTGCCTGACGGTGGAAGGGGCCGACGCTGACTTCATCAAGAAGATGGCTGGCGCACTTGAAAAAGAAGATGCGGCTTATGACATTGCTGGCTATCGCGATGCTCCGGCTGGTCTGCGCATCTGGTGCGGTGCGACGGTCGATACCGCCGATATCGAAGCCTTGGGTCCGTGGCTCGATTGGGCCTATGCGACCGCCAAGGCTGGCTAAGCATACTCTTTTCTGAACCTTCTTTGCATTACATCGCGCGCGCCCGGAAATTACGGGCCGCGTAACACGCAGGAGTGTACCCTCATGCCTAAAGTGCTTATTTCCGATAAAATGGATCCGCAGGCCGCGCAGATTTTCCGCGATAATGGCGTGGAAGTAGATGAAATTACCGGCAAGACTCCCGAAGAACTGATGCAGATCATCGGGGAATATGATGGTCTGGCTATCCGTAGCTCCACTAAAGTGACGAAGGAAATCCTCGACGCTGCGACGAACCTGAAGGTCATTGGGCGCGCTGGCATCGGTGTAGACAATGTGGACATCCCCTACGCCAGTTCCAAGGGCGTAGTGGTGATGAACACGCCCTTTGGCAACTCCATCACCACTGCTGAACACGCGATTGCACTGATGTTCGCGCTCGCTCGTCAGCTTCCCGAAGCAGACGCCAGCACGCAGGCCGGTAAGTGGGAAAAGAACCGCTTCATGGGCGTGGAAGTTACCGGTAAGACGCTGGGCCTCATCGGTGCCGGCAATATCGGCTCCATCGTCGCCAGCCGTGCGCTGGGCCTCAAGATGAAGGTCGTGGCTTTTGACCCGTTCCTGACGCCGGAACGCGCCATTGAAATGGGCGTGGAAAAGGCTGATCTGGACACCTTGCTGGCCAAGGCGGATTTCATCACGCTACACACGCCGCTCACCGACCAGACACGCAATATCCTCAGCAAGGAAAATCTGGCCAAGACCAAAAAGGGCGTTCGTATCATCAACTGCGCCCGTGGTGGTCTGATAGACGAAGCAGCACTGAAGGAAGCATTGGAATCCGGCCATGTCGCAGGTGCGGCACTGGATGTTTTCGCGGTGGAACCGGCCAAAGAAAACCCGCTTTTCGGTGTGCCGAACCTCATCAGCACGCCGCATCTGGGCGCATCCACCAAGGAAGCGCAGGTCAATGTTGCGCTTCAGGTTGCGGAACAGCTTTCCGATTATCTGATGACCGGCGGCGTTACCAACGCGCTCAATATGCCCAGCCTGTCCGCCGAAGAAGCACCGAAGCTGAAGCCTTATATGGCTCTGGCTGAAAAGCTCGGCAGCCTTGTGGGGCAGCTCGCATCGGATGATCTTGATAATATCGCTATCGAGGTTGAAGGGGCTGCTGCGGCGCTCAACATCAAGCCGATCACCGGCGCGGTTCTGGCGGGCTTCATGCGCCGCTATTCTGATACGGTGAACATGGTCAACGCCCCCTATCTGGCGAAGGAGCGCGGTCTTGACGTGCGCGAAGTTCGCCATGCGCAGGAAGGCGATTATCAGACCCTCGTTCGCGTAACCGTGAACACCAGTCAGGGTGAACGTTCGGTTGCCGGTACGCTCTTTGGTAATGCCAATCCGCGTCTGGTCGAAATGTTCGGTATCAGCCTTGAGGCCGAACTGGAAGGCGATATGCTTTATATCGTCAACGAAGATGCGCCGGGCTTCATTGGCCGGGTTGGCACCATCGTGGGCGAAGCGGGCATCAATATCGGTACTTTCCACCTTGGTCGCCGCAGTGCTGGCGGAGAGGCGATCCTGCTGCTGACGCTGGATAGCCCGTTGCCGCAAAATCTGCTGGACACTATCGCATCTGTGAAGAACGTGACCCGCGTTAAGGCATTGAAATTCTGATTTAGCCGGGAAAAACCCGCACAATCTGACAGGTGGCCCGGCATTTCTGGTGGAATGTCGGGTCATTTGCGGTAAAGGCTATGGCGTTAAAGCCATTTACTGTGAAAACCCCTCATTCTCCGTGAAGACATTATCATGACTGTGATGCCCAAATCTGCTGGCCTGATTGCTGACGGCCTCTTGCCCGAAGGCCTGGCCGACCGTTTGCCCCCGCAGGCTGAGGCGTCTGCCCGGCTGGTACGCGATGTGCTGGATACGGTGGCGGCGCATGGTTATGCGCGGGTAATGCCGCCGCTGGCGGAGTTCGAGGAAACACTGACGACTCGCCTGCAATCTGCCGGGGCGCAAGACATGCTTCGTGCGATTGATCCGGTTTCACAGCGCACCCTTGCCCTGCGGCCTGATATTACCGCGCAGGTTGGGCGCATCGCTGCGACCCGGCTTGGTTCTGCACCGCGCCCATTGCGGCTTTGCTATGCGGGTTCTGTGCTAAAATTGCGCGCGGATCAGTTGCGGCCAGAACGCGAAGCGATGCAGGTGGGTGCTGAACTGATCGGCAATGACAGCGTTGCAGCGGCCACTGAGATTGTAACCGTCGCGATAGAGGCATTGCAGGCGGCGGGTGTCACCGGCATCACCATTGATTTCAATTTGCCCCAGTTGGTGGGCGATCTGGCGGCTGGTCCGCTCCCCCTCGCGCCGGAGATGATTGGCGCGGTGCGTGCCAGGCTGGATGCGAAAGATGCTGGCGGGCTGGTGGCATTGGGGCCGCAGGCTGCTGCTTATCTGCCGCTGATTGAGGCGACGGGCCCATTCCATCGGGCGCTGGAACGGTTAGAGGCTTTTGGCGCTGATGGGGTTTTGGGGCAGTATATTGCCGCCCTGCGCGCCATTGCGAAGCCGATCGATTGGGACATCACCCTCACACTGGACCCTACCGAACGCCATGGCTTTGAATATCATAGCTGGTTTGGTTTTTCGGTTTTTGCGGCGGGCTTTGTCGGCGAAATTGGTCGGGGCGGCAGCTATGCTATTCGTCATGGTGATGGACATGACGAAGCCGCTATGGGCTTTTCGCTGTATCCCGACCCGCTGATTGACGTGGGATTTGGCCGGGAGACCGCACAGTTTCTGTTTCTGCCATTGGGACATGATGCAGAGCGAGCCAAAGCCTTGCGGGCGCAAGGGTGGCGCACGGTGGCGGCGCTTTCCGCTGATGATGATGGGCGGGCATTGGGCTGCTCCCACCATCTCAATGGGGGCGAAGCTCTCGCTTATTAAATGCAGGCCTGACTATGTGGGGCAATTTGGCCCCCACGCCCTGACCATGACCTTGCCTGCTGCACCAAAAGGTTTATGGAACAGGGGAACTTTCCAGCGAGGATGAATATATGGCGAATGTGACCGTCATTGGTGCCCAATGGGGCGATGAAGGCAAAGGCAAGATTGTGGATTGGCTGGCGGAGCGCGCCAGTTGCGTCGTGCGCTTTCAGGGCGGGCATAATGCCGGTCATACGCTGGTAATCGGCGATAAAACGTACAAGCTTGCTTTGCTGCCCAGCGGTGTTGTGCGTGGCACCTTGTCGGTTATCGGCAATGGGGTGGTGTTTGACCCATGGCATTTCCGGGATGAGGTTGAAAAAATTGCAGGGCAGGGCGTGGAAATTACCCCTGATGTGCTGCATGTGGCGGAAACTGCGCCGCTCATCCTCCCTATCCATCGTGATCTTGATGGTCTGCGTGAAGACGCATCGGGTGCGGGCAAGATTGGTACGACCCGTCGCGGAATCGGCCCCGCTTATGAGGATAAGGTAGGTCGCCGCGCTATCCGTATTTGTGATCTTGCGCATCTTGATGATCTTGGCCCGCAGATTGAACGCCTGTGCGCCCATCACGATGCCCTGCGCGCTGGTTTCGGCCACCCGCCGGTGGATCGCGATCAATTGATGGCGAATCTGCGCGAAATTGCTGATTTCGTCCTGCCCTTCGCCAAGCCGGTTTGGCTCACCCTTAACGAGGCGCGCAAGCGTGGCGACCGCATCCTGTTCGAAGGGGCGCAGGGCGTGCTGCTGGATGTTGACCACGGCACATATCCCTTCGTCACCAGTTCGAACACGGTGGCTGGTACGGCGTCCTCTGGCACTGGCCTTGGCCCCAAAGGCGCGGGTTTCGTGCTGGGTATTGTAAAGGCCTATACCACCCGCGTTGGTTCTGGTCCGTTCCCGACGGAGCAGGACAATGAGGTGGGCGAATATCTGGGTGTCACCGGCCATGAATTTGGTGTGAATACTGGGCGCAAGCGGCGCTGTGGCTGGTTTGATGCGGTGCTGGTGCGTCAATCTGCTGCGGTCAGCGGTATCACGGGTATTGCGCTCACCAAGCTCGATATTCTGGATGGTCTGGATGAGATTAATATCTGTACCGGCTATATGCTGGATGGGCAGCGTTATGATTATCTGCCGCCCCATGCCAAGGATCAGGCGCGGGTTGAGCCTATTTACGAAACCATTGATGGTTGGAAAAGCACGACTGCTGGTGCGCGGAGCTGGGCTGAACTTCCGGCTCAGGCGATCAAATATATCCGCCGGATTGAGGAGCTGATTGAATGTCCGGTGACATTGGTTTCAACATCACCTCAGC
Source organism: Sphingobium sp. (assembly GCA_009360885.1). Lineage (GTDB taxonomy): Bacteria > Pseudomonadota > Alphaproteobacteria > Sphingomonadales > Sphingomonadaceae > Sphingobium. Next base: position 472,236 of record SPEL01000001.1, read on the forward strand.
GGGATGACACCATATTGGTGCGGGATCCATTTGCGGATTGAAGTAGAATGAGCGGAGCCATCGGTTCCGCACAGGAATAGAAGAAAGGCCGGGACTTCCTCGAAGGGCGAGGGTTCCGGCCTTTTTATGTGCCATATTCTATCTGAAAAAGAAGAACCACATTAGCAATATTACCGGAATAGGTATGCCCAGCAGCCATAATATTATGCCTTTACCCATCCATATCCTCCTTTATTCTGGTAGATGAGAGGGTACAGATAAAGCGTTTGAAAGCTGTCTTTTGTTCCATTTCAGTGAGCGCACGCAAAGAAAACCCGGCCACTTTACAGCGACCGGGCTTCTCCTCCTCCCCTGTGATCTTTTAGAAGCAGCGGTTATAGCTGTGTTCAGCCTTCGTAATCGCTGCCGATATTCTGGTTGCGTGGCGGGGCTGCTGCCGTCAGGCGCAGCGCCTCTGCCGACTGAGCAATATTGCCGATTTCATCAGGCGTATCGTCATCATCAATACGAACCTTCTGCAAATCGCCAATAAGCGCTTCTTGCAACTCGGTGGGCAGAACAGTTTCTTCTGCGATTTCACGCAGTGCAACAACGGGGTTTTTATCCCGATCACGGTCAAGGGTCAGTTCCGCGCCGCCCGAAATTTCGCGGGCGCGCTGTGCGGCAAGCAGAACGAGATCAAAGCGATTCGTGACCTTGTCGATGCAATCTTCGACAGTAACGCGGGCCATCGGGCCTCCTGAATGAAAATAAAAGAGTAATCCGGGCGGCTATCAGCATGGGGGGTAAAAGTCAATGTTTTGCTGCATGCGGGCGGGTAGGGACGTATGGGAAGGTGGAATGATATGGAATATATCGATGTTGATTTTGCACCACTGTTGCATAAATGTGACTTGCCGACCTAGGTATCATTGTCATATCTAGTCATATCTAATAGAAACAATAAAAACATTATCAGTAACCATCGGTTACATGATGCATAACCATGCATTCAGGGAGAGAAAGTTGAAAATAATCAAGAATATCGCAGGGATGTCTGTGTCTGCAATTGCCCTGTTGTTTACACAGCAAGCATATGCACAGGACGAAAGCGCGAATAGCGGTGCGGATAATTATGAAATCATCGTGACCGCGCAAAAGCGTGCGCAGTCATTGCAAGATGTCAGCGTCGCCGTTTCGGCCGTTACGTCTGATGCGCTCGTCAATGCCGGGATCAGCAACCTTCAAGATATGCAGCAGCTTGTTCCTGCGGTGACCTTTGGCAATGACTTCAATCAGGCAAAGGTATTCATTCGCGGTGTCGGTGCCAATACGTCCACCACGGGTAGCAGCACAGGCGTTGCTCTCCATGTCGATGGTGCGTATGTTGCCCGCGCAGAAGCGCAGTTGACGTCGCTTTTTGATGTGGAGCGCGTCGAAGTTTTGCGCGGCCCGCAGGGGAGCCTTTATGGCCGTAACGCAGTTGGTGGCTCCATTAACATCATTACCGCCAAGCCGACGGCGGAAACATCCGGCTATGCGCGCTTTGGCTATGGTAATTATAATGCGCTGACGGCTGAAGCGGCCATTTCCGGTTCGTTAGCCGATTGGTTGCGTGTTCGTGTCGCCGCCAAATCAGAATTGCGTGATGGCTATGGCGAAGATCCAGTCCACAAATGGGATGTGGATGATCTTAACCGCAAGATGGTACGCGGTCAGGCGCAGATTTTATTCTCTGATCGGGCAGATTTGCTCTTGTCAGCGGAATATTTCCGTCAAAAGGACAATAGCGGCGCAGTCCATTATTATGGCGACGCCTTCCCGGGTGTTGCGCGTTTGCAACCGCTGGCTCCTGCTGGCATCGCTAAGGACCCGCGCGATCTGGGCAGTGATGAGCCGCCTTCGGTTGATACGAAGAGCCAGTCTTATACCGCGACCCTTAACTGGGAACTGAGCGATAATTTCTCGATTTCGAATATCGCCAACTATCGTGATTTCAAAACTCAGCTGATTCAGGATTTGGATATTTCCTCAACCGTCAGCACATTGCCCAATGCCACGACCATGCAGACCCGCACGGTTCAGGCCAAGCAGTGGAGCAATGAATTTCAGGTAAAATATGATGGCGACATCATGAATGCGGTTGTCGGCCTTTATTATTTCGGCGAGCATCAGCGCCCGCGCGATCAGGTTGGTTACAGCACCAGCGGTGATCTTCCGAGCACGCTTACCTTCTTTAATACGAAACCCGTTCGTATTGATGGCCGGATGGAAGCGCCGGGCTATTTCTCGCTCGCTGATGCGCTGGATTTGTGTGATTTTCCGGCGGGTACGATTCCCAACCGTGTCTGCGTTAAATCCCGCCTGAACACCGAGGCATATGCTGCCTTTGGCCAGTTGAACTTCGACCTTGAAAAAGCGCTGGGTCTCAATGGCCTTACGCTGAAGCTGGGGGGTCGTTATAGCCATGAAAAGGTATCGACAACCAACCGCAGCATGGTGATGACAGCCAATGCTAACCCGGCTGCTGCCACTGGCATCGTGCAGGTTGGCACGGATGCTGATGTCAGTCAGGGCGGCACCTATAACGAAAAGACCTTCAAAGACTTCACCCCGGAAATCGGGCTGAGCTGGAAGCCCAATAATGATATGTTGTTTTACTACACATATTCTGAAGGGTTTAAGGCTGGTTCCGGCGAAAATGCAGCGTTCAGCAGCACAATCGTAAAGCCGGAAACGATGAAGAACCACGAAGTGGGTATGAAGCTTGACCTGTTGGATCGTAAGCTGACCTTCAACATTGCTGGCTATTATTACAAGCTCAACGATTTGCAGATCAATAAAACGATTGGTGGCGGCCCTACCGGTTATACGACCATTTTCGAAAATGCCGCAAAGACTGAGGCCAAAGGTATCGAAATTGACTGGATGCTGCGCCCGGTTCATCGGGTTCGCCTGTCTGGTGCTGTTTCCTATACCGATAGCAAATATAAGGACTTTGTGACGCTTGATCCGCTTGATCCGCGTAACGTGGATCAGCCGGGGCAGCCTCGTTACGATCCGGTAACTAATCCTTCCCCGACGGCTTTTGGTGCGCCATGTCTGGATGGAACGGCGAATGTTACTGGCTGCTACAGCCAGCTTTCCGGCAACGCGACACGCAACTCGCCGAAATGGGCGTATAACGTCCATGCCGAAGTTGATGTGATCGATGGGCCGGTTGGCGTTGTCACTCTGTCGGGCGATATGTCGGGCAAGAGCAACGTCTACTTCACCGAGTTTAACCGTCTGAGCGAAGGCGCAAAGGCGTATCAGATTTATGATGCCTCGCTGCGCTGGACATCGGCCAAGAAAGACCTGACGGCATCGCTGTGGGTTAAGAATATCGCGGATACACTGCGCGCCAGCTCTAGCTTTGCGATTTCGACGGGGCGTGTCATCGGCGCGACATGGTTGCCGCCACGGACCTACGGCCTGACGCTCGGTTACCGTTACTAAGGTAGAGGTTGCGAAAGGCAATTCATACAGAAAAGAGAGGGGCGGGAGAAATCCTGCCCCTTTTTATGTGCGTTGTAACTTCATGCTTGCCGCCTGTCGGGGGTCTAGCGGTGGGCTTCAGCCCTGACGCGCGGTGATGAGGTAACAGGGTGGAATGTTCACCCAATGACGGCGACTGCGCACATCGGTGAAATGTCGGCGTAGCATTGGCACTACAAAGCGCGAATATTGGTAAATCAGAAACGCACCATCAGGGGCCAGAGATTGGGCTGTCGCCGCGACAATATCGTCTCCGACACCTTCTGGCAGAGTTGAAAAAGGGAGGCCGGAAAGCACATAATTAGCCTGCTGACCGGGGGCATATTTCTCTAATATATCTTTCACATCTGATGCTGACCCATGCACCAATGTCAGGCGCGGATCTTTGGCAGATGCGCCCAGATGGTCGATAAAATCACGGCAGGTATCAATCGCGATCAGTCTGGCATCGGGGCGTAACCGCTTCAGTATCGGATAAGTAAAAGTACCGACGCCGGGGCCATATTCCACAAAAACATCAGCTTTGCTCCAGTCCACCTCGGACAGTAGCGCATCAATCGCCTGACGGGAGGTGGGAATTACAGAACCAACCATTTTAGGGGAGCGAAGGAACTGACGGAAAAATTTCAGATTTTCGGAAAAACTATGCATGGGCGGCGGACGATTTCTTTTTAGATGATAAGGCGCATGGGCATGCCTTACAGGTCTGCCTATGACGGACTATCATCTTATCCATATGCGGGGAATCAGCAAAGCTGAAAACGGCCTGTCGCTGCTTGTATGCGCCAGTGGGAAATATCGGCATGAGGCAGATAAAAAAGGGGCCAGCCGAAGCTGACCCTTGAAAGTTTATTTAGGAGAGGATGCCTGAAAGGCACCTCCTATGTGCATTGCCACATGATTTTGTGCAAGTGCGAAGGCGTGGTTTTTACATGCAAACTTTGCAACTAAAAAATACTATCTCTTGCCCAATCTTTCATTCTGCTGATCGTAGTGAATTCATGCTGCCTGATGACAGCGATGTTATCCCCATTGTCGTTTTCCGCGAATTAAGGCATGACAATGCTATCAATATAGCGAGCGGAAACATCATACATGCGGCGTTTGCCCCCTTTAACGGCGCTGGAGGCCTTTGTTCAGGTGGCGCGGCTTGGCTCAGTCAAAGCTGCGGCGGAGGAACTGGCTCTGTCTACTCCAGCGCTCAGCCGCCGGATTCAGGCGTTGGAGCGTTATGTCGGAAGGCCGCTGTTCGAACGCCGCCATCAGGCGCTGGAGATCAACGCAGACGGGTTGATGCTGCTCAATGATATTGCGCCTGCACTGGATGCAATGTCAGTTGCGGTTGAAAAGCTGATGAATGGCGGGAATCAGCTCCGGCTGCGGCTGGCTGTCATGCCGCTTTTTGCGTCGCAGCGGTTGCTTCCTATGCTGGGGGAGTTGCGGCAGGCCTATCCCATGCTGCATCTTGAGATTGAAACTACCCCTCATGCTGTTGCCCGGCTGGGTGAGGGGCTGGATGCGGCGATCGTACTGGCCCGGGAAACGGATCCTGCTCTTTATTCGCAGGAATTGGGTCGCGAATATATTTATCTTTTTGGTAGTCAGGATCGGCTGGAGAAAAATCCTGTCCACACTATTGATGATTTGCAGAATCAGATTTTGCTTGTCCACCGTGATATGCCCACCATTTTCGATGACTGGAAAAAGGGTGTCGGGCAGGAAGCCGTTCAGCCAATGGCGATTGATACCTATGATTCGGGCAATCTGATCTTAGAGGCAACGGCGCAGGGTTTGGGGATTGCGGTCATGCTCGCCAGCCATTTTGATCATTCACAGGATGAGCGGTTGGTGCGTCTGTTCGATGCTGATGTAGAAAGCCCTTATCGTTATTATTTTGTATGCCGGCCGCGCGCGCTGCAGAATCGCGCCGTACGCATCTTCCATGACTGGCTGTTGGGGCATAATAAAACGGCTTGATATTCGGAATATTTATTACCGTGATTTGCTTTGTATAGAATTATTATAATATCATGATTATAAAGCATTTTTCTTTTATGTGATTTTTGAGATTTGATAGCGCGCAGCTACGAAAAGTTTACTCCTTTGTCTTATGTATATTACATCAAGGCAGATAGTAGGCAGCACCAATGAATGCGCATGTCGGGTTAGGGAAAAGACTTTCTCTCTGGGTTCAGGGAATAGCAGTTGATGAAGGCAATGGTGAAGCAGAACTAATAAGTTCACGAGAGGCTTCCCGCTATCGTTCCAGCCGGGAAGTGGAGAGGCGGCGCCAGCTTTACGATGATATTGGCGGCTTCTTATTTGCACATGATCTGGATTTGACGCCGGTTAATTTCGGGCTGGCGCATGATTATCTGACCGGCAATGATCGGGGGATAGAGACTGCGATCAAAGCGATATTGGCGCAACATGGTCAGATCACCAATGGTCTGGCAGAGAAAATCGTCACAGAGCGTAATTCAGGTGAACTGACGGCTGAGGGGCTGAGTAATCTGCTGGATACTGTGGAGCAAAATCTCATGCATTTTGCTCACCTTGTTGACGAATCAAGAGTTTCCGCCAGTGATTATGGTGATGCTCTGCAGGCCAGTGTCACGGATATGGACGGTGAACAGACGCCTGAGCAGATAGTGTCGGCTCTTATGGGCCTGACGCGCATCATGCTGGATAAGACGCGTCAGGTGGAAACGGAGATGCGCGACAATCAGAAACGCACCCATGCTTTGCAGCGGAGTCTGGAAACCGCACGCAAAGCGGCTGAACAAGACCATTTGACGGGGCTGCCGAACCGGCGAGCCTTTGAGGCTTTGCTGAAGGCCGAGGTCATCAAGGCGAAAGAAAATCATGAATCTCTTAGTGTCGCCATTTGCGATATTGATAATTTCAAGCAGGTGAATGACGCGCATGGTCATGATACTGGCGACCGGGTACTGAAATTCGTAGGGTCTCTCTTTACCGAAATCACGAATGAGAAATGCCATGTCGCCCGCCACGGCGGAGAGGAATTTGTCATGCTGTTGCGCGGCAAAACCATCAGCGAGGCTTGTGCGGTCATTGATGAAACGCGTGAAGACCTTGCCTCACGCCATCTGGTTGACCGCGAGAGCGGAGAGCCGATGGAGCAGATCAGCTTTTCAGGTGGGGTAGCTGATATATTCGGCTATTCCAGCCCCAGAGATGCGTTAAAGGCGGCAGATAAAGCGCTTTATCTGGCAAAGGAACATGGCCGCAATCGTGTCTATATTGCGCCCAGACCGGGGGATGAGGCATAGCCGATTTTACCCGGTTGACCGGTTTTCCAATATGCCATCCGTAATAATCAGAAGTCCGGTTTCTCGTAATAAGGGGGAGGCGTGATGACCTCCATCCGTTCCGACAGCAAGGGGCGGAAGGAAGGGCGGGATTTGAACGCCGAATACCAGCGTTTCACCGGCTCATGCCCAGTCCAGTCCAGCCCACCCAGATAATCTGCTACGGAAATATGGGCGGCAATGGTGATATCTGCGAGGCTCATCGTGCCGCCTGCCAGCCAGCTACGATGATCCAGCAGATAATCCATATAGTCCATATGGGTGTTGGCGTTCCGCATCGCCTCACGCAGTTTCCCGCCATCAGGCGGTGCGCGGTGGACGAGGCGTTTTTTCATCCGCTCATCCAGCAAAGGGGAAACCACATCGCGGTAGAAAATCTGATCTGCCCAAGCGGTTAACCGACGGATTTCGGCCCGGCCAGCCGCACTGCCGTTGATGAGCGGTAGTTTCTCGACGGTTTCTTCAAAATATTCGCATATGGCCTGACTATCGATCAGGACAACGCCTTTTTCCTCATCCACCATGACGGGGGTTTGCGCCGCAGGGTTCAGGTCCAGAAACGCATCCTGCCCTTCCCAGGGGGATTCGCGAACGAGATCATAGCCGACACCTTTTTCACCCAGAAGAAGGCGGACTTTACGGGAAAAGGGGCAAAGGGGGAATTGATAGAGACGCCACATGGCCCCTATCTAGGCCGATATTGCCGGGGACGCCAGCCGCATTTGTATATGTCGGCTCATTAACGGGCATCCCTGTCGGGCTGGATGATCGGAAACCGCAGAAAACCAAAAACAGGGCAGGAAGATGTTGCATTTTATTGCAACCCTGTCCCGCCCTGTTCGGTGTAATATCAGCTTTGTTTTTATTGAACGGTGACCGTCACAGCACGACGGTTCTGCGCCCATGCAGCTTCGTCAGAACCCAGTGCGACCGGGCGCTCCTTGCCATAGCTTATGGTGCTGATCCGCGAAGAATCCACGCCGATAGAGGCGAGATAGTTTTTCGCAGCATTCGCGCGGCGTTCGCCAAGGGCGAGGTTATAATCGCGGGTGCCGCGTTCATCCGCATGGCCTTCAATGGTGATGCGAGCCGTTGGGTTTTGTGCCAGCCATTGGGCCTGACTGCGCAGCGTGGCCTGATCTTCTTCATCGACATTATACTGGTCGAGGCCGAAATAAATGCGATCAGACATGACGCTGGCAAGGAAATCTTCCTGGCTGCCCTTAACCGGCCCGGTCGGCGCATTGGCATTAGGATCATAAGCCTGGCTATTATCTACCGGTGGTGGCGGCAAGTCTTCGGGCTTAGGCTTTTTGGAACAGGCCGACAAAGCGACCAGAGCGGTGGCAATCACCAGAGTGCGGGTAAGCGGGGCCATGCAGTTTCTCCTTAGAAGCTGATCGGGCAGAAGGCTGATGATCTTTCAGCCTCTTGTCAATCGGTTGTGTGGCTTTTTCGGCGCGTATCAGGGCAGCAGCGGGCCCCATGCAGGGTCAGAGCCGGAAAGTGGTGTGGGAATACGTCGTTCATTGACACCCGTAAGATCCACCTGCCAGATTTGGCTGGCCCCACTGCGTCCGGCGGACGTGCGGAAGAACTGCAATACACGGCCATTAGGGGACCATGTAGGCGATTCGTCCTGCCAGCCATTGGTGAGGATGCGCTCGTTATTACCGTCTGGCGTCATCACGGCGACATGGAAATTGCCTGCCATTTTGGTGAAGGCAATGAGATCGCCGCGTGGGCTCCATTCCGGGGTCGCATAGCGGCCACTGCCATGGCTGATGCGGCGCTGGCCGGAGCCATCGGCATTCATGATGTAGAGTTGCTGGCTGCCGCTGCGGTCGCTTTCAAACACGATCTTCGTGCCATCGGGGGAGTAGCTGCCGCCCACATCAATGCCGGGCGCAGTGGTTAGGCGGGTTGGGGTGCCGCCATTTGATGACACGCGGTAAATATCGGTATTGCCGCCAATCGCCATGGAAAAGAGAATCCATCGCCCGTCGGGGGACCAGCGCGGGGCGAATGTGGTGTTGCTGCTTTCGGTAATCAGGCGCTGTTTGCCGGTGCCGATGTCATAAACGAAGATACGCACCCGGTCGCCAACATAGCTCACATAGAGGATGGAGCCATAATCGGGCGAAAAACGCGGGGTGAGCGCGATAGACTGACCATTGGTGATAAAGCGATGGTTGGCCCCGTCGCTATCCATGATGGCGAGGCGTTTGACGCGCTTATCTTTGGGGCCGCTTTCGGCGATATAGGCGATACGGCTATCAAAAAACGGGCTTTCGCCGGAAAGGCGCGCGTAAATGGCGTCGGCGCATTTATGCGCGGCGCGGCGCCAGTCCTTCGGCGCGACGACATAGCCCTGTCGGGTGAGTTCCGATTGCAGAGCCGTGTCATAGAGATAGCAGCCAACGGTAATGTCATTGTCTCCGCCCGCAGAGCGAACAAAGCCCTGAACCAATGCCTCATAAGCGGACCATTTTGAGAAAACCGGCGCGGTGACTTCGGCCATGCTGATGGCGGGCAGACCGGCAGGGCCGACGGGCGCGAACAGGCCGGAGCCTTTAAGGTCATCAGCGATGACCTGTGCGATTTTCTGGCCCAGTTCCTGCGTACTGCCCGCAGGCGTTGCGACATTCTGGCTGGTCGGCAGAACCGGCACTGCGATTTTTAACGCATTGGTGCCGCTATCATCGGTAACATCCACCGAAAGCTGGGCATGGGAAACGCCTGTGGTGGCCAGCAACAGGGCCAGCAGCGCCGTCATCCGGGGGGTGATCGAGGAAAAACGGATCATTGCGAAAGCCTCTTATCGAGATTGATTTGAAGGGTCTGCCATGCAGAATAGAAATTGGCGGGCAGGCGGAAGGGGGCGGCCAGCTTTACAGCCTTGATGGCCTGTTCCTGATGCAGCCTTACCTGCGTGCGGTTGCTGGCGGTAACGCCAGTGGTATCGACAATGCGCGGTTCACCAATGATGGAACCGTCGCGCGCCAGCTTTAGTTCCACGATGGTGCGTAGGGATTCTACATCCGCTCCGGTCGGCGCCTTCCAATGCGGTTTGATCTGGCGCCGTATTTCTGCGTCCAGCGCGCTTTTTTGTGCCGGGCCGATGGTGGTGGCCTGCGCACCTGCGCTGGGTTTGCTGTTGGTTGCCGAGCTATTGCTGGATGATTTCACCCAGTCGCTGGTGTCGAGTTTGAGTTTCGAGCCACTGGATTGCGCCTTGGTGCCTTTGGCGGTCGCCTTGCCGGTGGCATTGGCGACTGGTTTCGCTGCGGGCTTGGCTGCTGGCTTGGCTGGCGTCTTGCTATTTGCCTTGCTCTGGCTGGCTGCGGCTGGCGCGGGCTTTTTAGGGTCAGGCTTTTTGGGAGCGGGTTGTGCCGCAGGCTTCGGCTGGGGCTTTGGTTTCTCGGCTGGCTTTTTGGCCGGTTTCGGGGCGGGCTGTGGCTTGGCGACGGGCTTCGGTTCCGGCTTTGGCGCGGCTTTTGGCTGCGCTTTTGGCTGGGCGGCGGGCGGCGGCGGTGTCGGCTCCGGCGGCGTGAGGGTTTCTGATGGTGCAGGGGCGGCTTCTTCTGGCGCTCCTTCTATATCGCCGGGCGTGGGCGGCGGCGGAGAGTCCGCCAGCTTCGGCGCTGAGGAACGCAGCGCGACCTCATCCGCGATAGAAATTTCGATTGGCTTATTGTCCAGCTTCAGCGGCTTGTGAGGCCCAAACCAACTGCCGGAAAGTGCCGCGAACAGCAGCACATGCGCCGCGCTCGCAACGCCAAATCCTATTTTTTCCGCCCGGTTCATAGCCACTTAGTTTGCACCGTTCATTCTGAACCATCGCTTACGGTTGCGGTGGCGCTATCTGACTGGTTGCCTCCTTCGGCGTTACTAACCAGCGAGATTTTATTGAGGCCCGCCCGGTTGAGTTCGCCCAAAACACGCGACACCTGCCCATAATTAATGGCTTCATCGGCGCGCAGGAAGATTTGCGGTGTGTCCAGCCCAGCATGAGCGGCGGCAAAATCGGCAAGGCGATCCGGCAGTTCGGCTTCGGTAATTTCGGTTTCGTTGAAATAGAGCTGACCTTGCGCGGTGACGGAAATGACTGTTGGTTTTTCATCCGTCTCCAGTGCCTTAGCGCGGTTTTCCGGCAATTTCACCGGAACGCCTGTCACCAGAAGCGGGGCAGTCACCATGAAGATGATGAGCAACACCAGCATCACGTCCACCAGTGGCGTGACGTTAATATCCGCCATTGGCGCGCGGCGACGCCCGCGCCGCGCCGAAGGAGGCACACCCATGCCCATCAGCCTTGCTCCAGCTCGCGACTGAGCATGGAATAGAAGCCATCGGAAAAGCGATTGAGGCCAGATTCCACTTTGTTAATGCGATGGCTGAAGCGGTTATAGGCGATAACCGCCGGAATGGCCGCAAACAAGCCGATTGCGGTTGCAAACAGTGCCTCGGCAATGCCGGGGGCGACCACTGCAAGGCTGCTATTCTGCTGCGCGGCAATGGCGGTAAAGCTGCGCATAATGCCCCAAACTGTGCCGAACAGGCCAACAAAGGGGGCTACAGCGCCGATTGTCGCCAATATGTTGAGACGGTCAGAAAGCCGGTCTACCTCGCCGCCAACGGCGCTGGAAAGGGTGGTGGAGATGCGATCCCGTACCCCTTCGCGGTCTACCACCTTATTGCGGGTCGAACGCCGCCATTCGGTGATACCAGCGGCCAGCACGCGGGCGATGGGGAGTTCCTCCTTGCCGCGTGTTTCGTAGAAACGATCAATATCATCGGTGCGCCAGAATTCCTGTTCAAATTGCTGGCATTTTTTGGCGGTACGGCCAACAGAGAAGCCGAAACCGATGATGATCGTCCACGTCCAGATACTCGCAAGGGCAAGACCAACCATCACCCCTTTGACGACCAGATCAGCCTGCATGAACAGGGTATAGGGCGATAATGTGGCCGCGTGGGCGGATAGGTCAACAAGTGGCGCAGTCATGAGTGAAAATCTTCCCCTTGAGCAATCCGGGTAAAAAGCGTGACCCAGGGCTTTGGTTGCCTTTTGGGGCGGCCCTGGGGTGAAAGAAAGGCGACGACTATATCCCCGGATGTGACGGGAATATTACCGCGCATGATGTCTTGCGTGATGGTGACGGTAACGCCGGAAACGGCGGTAACGCGGCTGATGATGATGAGGTCATCCTCCAGCCGGGCGGGCTGGCGATAATCCAGATTGACATGGGTGACCGCATAAACGCCTATCCCATCATCCAATGCAGCGCGCTGATCTATGCCGACAAGGCGTAGCATGTCAGAACGCGCCCGTTCCATATAGCGCAGATAATTGGCGTGGTAGACGACCCCGCCGGTGTCTGTATCCTCGAAAAACACGCGCACCGGATAATAATGCACCCCGCCGATAAAACGACCAGAGGCGGGCAGAGGCAAATCAGGGGCGGGTGAAGATACAGACATCAATGCTTTGTTAACCGAGGTGCGACTCCTTGGCAAAGGGCGAAATTCACTTCGTCGTCACAATTTTACGCTTTATCCGGTGATTGAGTGGTGCAGGCGGCAAAAAGCGCGCCATCAGCACGCCATATCATGTGTCGAACAGCCCATCCTGAACTGATGTAGGCGGGTTGAGGCCCAGATGTTTCCACCCACCGGCATTGAGGCAGCGCCCCCGCGCCGTGCGGGCGACAAGGCCAAGCTGAATGAGATAAGGCTCAATCACTTCCTCGATCGTGTCGCGCGGTTCAGAAAGGCCTGCCGCCAGCGTTTCCACACCGACCGGGCCGCCCTTATAGATGTCAGCGATCATCATCAGATAGCGCCGGTCCATTGCATCCAGCCCCAGCCGGTCTACCTCTAGCCGGTTGAGCGCACTATCAGCCATGCTAGCATCCACCACGCTGACCCCGGCGACATTGGCGAAATCCCTCACCCGGCGTAGCAATCGCCCGGCGATACGCGGCGTCCCGCGGGAGCGGCGGGCTACTTCGGTTGCGCCATCCTCGCTCATCGCAAGGCCCAGCAGGCGGGCCGCGCGGGTGACGACCAGCATCAGTTCCGCCACCGTATAAAATTGCAGGCGCACGGGAATGCCGAAACGGTCACGCAGCGGTGTCGTTAGCAACCCCTGCCGGGTGGTTGCACCGACCAGCGTGAATTTGGGAAGGTCAATCCGCACCGATCGCGCCGATGGCCCTTCGCCAATCATGATGTCTAATGCGCGGTCCTCCATCGCTGGATAGAGGATTTCTTCCACCGCAGGATTGAGGCGATGGATTTCGTCCACAAACAACACATCGCCTTCATCCAGATTGGTGAGGAGAGCCGCGAGATCCCCCGCCTTGGCGATGACCGGGCCGGATGTAGCACGAAAGCCCACGCCCATTTCCCGCGCCATAATCTGTGCCAGCGTCGTTTTGCCGAGGCCGGGAGGGCCGAAGAACAGCACATGATCCAGCGCATCGCCGCGCACCTTCGCGGCCTCTATGAAGATGCGCAGATTATCGCGGGCCTGTTGCTGGCCGATAAATTCATCGAGGCTTTTGGGGCGCAGCGCGGCGTCCTGATCCTCAACCATGCGGGCGGGGGCGATGAGGCGATCACTATCCGTCATTTCGCGGCTTTTCTAAGCGACAGGCGCACCAGCGCATCCAGGTTAATTTCTTTGCCGGGGCTGGCGGCCTCCAGTTCGGCCTCCGCAGCGGCAACGGCTGCGCTGGCTTCTGCCGGTTTGAAGCCGAGGCTGGTGAGGGCGGAGAGGGCATCGGCGGCAAGGCCACCTGCAATGGGCAGGGGGGCACTGCTGCCATCGCCGGAAAGGGGTGCTGTTCCGGCCCCCGCAATCTTGCCGGTTTTATCCTTGAGCTCGCGCACAATGCGTTCAGCGAGCTTAGGACCGACGCCATTGGCGCGGGCGACCATTGCTTTGTCCTGCGCAGCAATGGCGCGGTGCAGTTCCGGCCCATCCAGCGCCGATAATATCGCCAGCGCCACGCGGGAACCAACGCCTTGCACGCCCGACAGCAAACGGAACCAGTCCCGTTCCCCGGCATTGGCGAAGCCCACGAGGCGGATGAAATCATCCCCGACCAGCATATCCGTGTGCACGGTAACAGCTTCCCCCGTCGGCCCCAGAGCGGCCAATGTGCGGGTGGACGCGCTAAACATATAGCCCACGCCGCCGACATCAACGACGGCATGGTCTATCCCGGTGCTGACAAGGCGGCCTTTAAGATGTGCAATCATGCGCTTTGCTTAGCCTTGTTCACCCTTCGTTTCCAATCGAAAAATGCAACATCATGTATAAGAGGGGATTTGCATTGCCATGAAACTGACATAATAGGAGCCATGCCAACGATATTGCTGCTCATCATATCCAATATATTCATGACGATTGCATGGTATTGGCACCTGAAGGGCGGCGACGCCAAGCCCATCATGCTGGTTATATTAATCAGTTGGGGCATTGCTTTTGTGGAATATTGCTTTGCCGTTCCGGCCAATCGCATCGGCTTTGCCCATGGGTGGAGCGCTGGTCAGCTTAAAATAGCGCAGGAGGTGATTGCTCTCGCGGTGTTTGCTATTTTCATGGTGCTGGTGATGAAGGAGCCGCTAAGCTGGCGTTATGCGGGTGCGTTTGTCTGTATGGCCGGGGCCGCAGCATTTATGTTTGTGGGGAAGGCTTAGCCTGTCATTTTTCGCCGCGCACGGCGGGGTTAGAAACGGATTTTCGATAAAGACCGCGCACTGGCAAGATGATGGGCATGGGTGATTGCAACGGCAAGGGCATCCGCCGCGTCCGCACCCACGATCTTCGTGCCGGGAAGCAGTTGGCGCACCATCGCATGGACCTGATCTTTGCTGGCATTGCCGACGCCGACCACCGATTTCTTAACGAGCCGTGCCGCATATTCGCCCACCGCCATGCCGGACCGTGCGGCATTTAACAGCACGACGCCGCGCGCCTGCCCCAGTTTCAACGTGGATTGCGGATTGACGTTGACGAACACTTCCTCAACGGCTGCTCCATCCGGGCGATGCTGAAGGATGAGGTCGGTGAGCGCTGCGTCCAGCGTAACAAGGCGTTCCGCCAGCGGGGCAGCGGTTTCCGTTTTGATATGGCCATTGGCGATGTGCCGCAGGCGATTACCATCGGCAAATATCAGGCCCCAGCCGGTGGTGCCGAGGCCCGGGTCGAGACCCAGAATAATCAAAGCTTCACCCCAAAGGATGGCGCGATCAGGGTCATCAGCAGATAGAGCAGCATAGTGAGCCCGCAGCCCAGCAACAGGCTGATCCAGAAGGAGGTGCCGTGCCGCAGCAGCAGCGGCATCAGTAGGAACATGGGTAGGGACGGGAGGACGTACCAGAAGGTGGCGGCCGAATGCTGCGCCATATTCTCCGCATCCGGCCGCCCGTACCACAGCAGGATCATACCCAGCACGGAGACGAGCGGCAGCGATGCGACTAGCGCCGCAACGGTCGGCTGCCGCTTACCGATTTCGCTGATCGCCACGATCAACGCCCCGCAGAGCAAGGCCCGGGCGATCAGCGCGATCATGATCAGCCCAGCTTAGCCATTACTTCGTCGGACACTTCGTAATTGCCCCAGACGGTCTGGACGTCATCATCATCTTCCAGCGCATCAATCATCTTGAGCAGAGTCGCGGCGCTGGCTTCATCGACTTCGATGGTGGTTTGCGGTTTCCACGCGAGCTTCGCACCTTCTGCCGGACCAAGCACATCTTCCAATATCTTGGCGACTTCGTGAAGGGCATCCATCGCTGTCCAGATTTCATGTTCATCTTCGTCCGATGACACGTCTTCTGCGCCAGCTTCGAGGGCCGCTTCGAAAATCTTTTCCGCGTCGCCAACGCTGGCCGGGTAAGTGATGAGGCCCATGCGGTCAAAGCCGTGGCTCACCGCACCGGAAGAACCGAGGTTGCCGCCATTTTTGGAAAAGGCCGTCCGCACGTTGGTCGCGGTACGGTTGCGGTTGTCGGTCAATGCCTCAACGATGATGGCGACGCCTGCGGGGCCATAGCCTTCATAACGGATTTCTTCGTAATTATCGCCTTCGCCCTTGGTTGCTTTGTCGATGGCGCGCTGGATATTATCCTTAGGCATCGACTGTGCCTTGGCGGCGTTCACCGCGAGGCGCAGACGGGGGTTCATATCCGGGTCGGCCATGCCCATTTTCGCTGCCACGGTGATTTCGCGGCTGAGCTTGGAAAACATGGCGGAGCGCTTTTTATCTTGCGCGCCTTTGCGGTGCATGATGTTTTTGAATTTACTATGGCCTGCCAATGGCCCACTCCCTCAAACAAGAATGATCAATATGTGGCGCCGTCTATACCCGATTGGGGCTATGAGAAAACACCCTGCGCAACAGGAAAAGCGCAAAAATCACCCACAGTAAGGGTGAAATGGCGCGAAAACAGCCTGATGAAGCTATAATGATACGGCGGTGCCCGTTGCCGACACCATCAGCATAGAGCCGTTAGACCCTAAAACTTCATAATCCAGATCAACGCCGATGACGGCATTGGCCCCCAATTCGGCGGCGCGAGCCTGCATTTCCTGAAGCGCCTGTTCCCGTGCGCGTTGCAGCACATCTTCATAAGCACCTGCGCGCCCACCAACCAGATCACGAATACCGGCGAATAAATCGCGGAATATATTCGCGCCCACAATAACCTCGCCAGTGACGATGCCGTGATACTGGCGGGCGGGGCGGCCTTCCACCCCATTGGTGGTGGTGACGATCATGCTGCCCTTACCTGCCGGGTCAGATGACCCCCATGGAGATTGTGCCATGTGAAATTCCTTATCCGGCCCGGCTTAGTATAGGGGCAATATGTGGCCATTGGGCGCATGCTGCCCCTATAACCGCACCTGCGGCGCACACTGCGCGGGGTTATTCTATGCCGAGGGCGTTTTTATATGTTTCCAGCAAGGCTTCTGCTTCCTGCCGGGCGTGGCTTTCCAGCTTACGCAGGCGGATAATAGCACGCATCGTCTTGACGTCATAGCCATTGGCTTTCGCCTCCAGATAGACATCCTTAATATCGTCGGCGATGCCCTTTTTTTCTTCCTCAAGCCGTTCAATGCGCTCAATAAATAGGCGCAGTTGTTCGGCGGCGACATTGCCTTCGCTCATGGTAACTCCTTAGCGTGAATCATGCATGATTAATGATAGCGCCGTCCTTAACCATCTGTCCGCGTTCTGGCTATGTTTTCTTCGCAATGACTATTGCAAGACGAAGGTAAATGTTGGCAAACTGTGGGTAAGGCGTTGGTTCATGGCATTTTTATGGGTTCTATCATTTGCGCCTGTGTGGTGAATGGTTTACCCTCCTGCGTCACAAAGCTGTCGTGCAGCCGCGCTAGCATTTTATGAAAGAGCCGTGCCCCGCGGGAGTGTTTTTCAACCTGCGCCGGTATCGTCGGCATCCGTATAATGATGGAGAAACCGTGCCTTATTTCCCACCCCGTGCGCGCAAGGTTCGTATATTGGCGACATTGGGCCCTGCCAGCAGCGATGCGGAGACGATCCGGTCGCTTTTTCTGGCCGGTGCTGATGCTTTCCGTTTGAATATGAGCCATGGCGCACGGGCAGATCATGCCGCGAACATCGGTTATATTCGTGCGCTGGAGGAAGAGTTTAAGCGTCCGACGACTATATTGGCCGATCTTCAGGGGCCAAAACTGCGCATTGGCAGCTTTGCCGATAATCTGGTGACGCTGCGTGTGGGGGAGGTCTTTGTGCTAGACCGTGACCCGGCCCCCGGCACATCGCGCCGTGTCACCCTGCCGCACCCGGAAATTTACGCGGCGCTGTCGGGCGGCGAAAGATTGCTGCTGGATGATGGGCGGCTGGTACTGCGGGTGCGATCTGTCAGTGACGATCGGATCGAGACCGTGGTGGAAATTGGCGGTCCTCTCTCCAACCGCAAGGGCGTTAATGTGCCGGACGTGGTGCTGCCCCTTGCCGCGATGACGGATAAGGACCGGGATGATCTCTCCTTTGCGCTGGAAATGGGCTGCGACTGGATCGCCCTTAGCTTTGTGCAACGGCCAGAGGATCTGGTCGAAGCGCGGGTGCTGATGGGTGGGCGGGGCGCGCTGATGGCGAAGATCGAAAAGCCGGCGGCGGTGCAATGCCTCAATGCGATACTGGAGCAGGCCGATGGCGTGATGGTTGCGCGCGGGGATCTCGGCGTGGAATTGCCTCCGCAAGCGGTGCCACCGCTGCAAAAGCAGATTGTTGCGGCAGCCCGGCGCATGGGCCGCCCGGTGGTGGTGGCGACGCAGATGCTCGAATCTATGGTGAAGGCGCCGACGCCGACTCGTGCCGAGGTGTCTGACGTCGCAACTGCTGTTTATGATGGCGCGGATGCCATCATGTTATCGGCGGAAACGGCGGTTGGCGATCATGTGCGGGAAGCCGTGCTGATGATGGATAATATTGCCCGGTCAGTGGAGGCGGATGCTGGTTATCTTGATCGGCTACATTTCACAGAAACCCGGCCTGAGCCAACGGCGGCTGATGCGCTGGCTGAGGCAGCGGAAGGCATTGTGAAAACCTTGCAGGCCAGTGTGATTGTCAGTTTCACATCGAGCGGCAGCACTGCGCGGCGTGTGTCACGCGAAAGGCCGCAGACGCCCATTCTTGCGCTCACCCCTTATGCGGAAATCGCGCGGCGCATGGGCTTGCTCTGGGGGGTGCATGCAATACGCACCGGAGAGATTGAGAATTTTGAGCAGATGATCGCCAAGGGCTGTCGCATGGCGATGCGCCATGGTCTGGCCGCAGGCGGAGACCGAATCGTGGTGCTGGCAGGGGTGCCTTTTGGCACATCTGGTTCCACCAACGTTATTCATGTCGCGCAGGTGCGCGGTGATGAGCTGGAGGGGCGGCGTTAGAGGGATTCGGGTCTGACCCTGGGTAGGTTGGATGATGGCCTGAGCCTGGCCGCTCGCCATCATCGCCGTGCTTCGCCAATATGCCCGAATGAATATGCCCCTTATTAAGGGCGTCGTCAGATGGATTAGTGCGATAAGCCGTAATGCGAAAAACCCGGCGCTGATGGCCGGGTTCCTCATATTTGGAATCCGCAGGGAAGCCTGCGAATAGATATATTAGCCCTGACGAGCCTTGAAACGGCGGTTCGTCTTATTGATAACATATGTACGACCGCGACGACGGATCACGCGGTTATCCCGGTGGCGGTCTTTGAGTGACTTCAGCGAGTTGCGGATCTTCATTGCGCAGCCTTCGATATGATTCTGTTGATTGGTAATTTCGAAGCCGCGTCCCTATGGGGCCGGGCACCCAAAGTCAAGTGTCCAGATTCCTGAACCATGCTGGATTTTGCGTAATAATTCATAAAGCGCGACGAATTTGCGCTTTTGTTCATCATCGGTGCAGATACAATATGCGCAGGACATGATGTATAAACGCGACATCATCACAATGGCAGGCTGTTTCATTGGATACAGGCCGCGCGATATTCTTTTTAAGGGAGGATAGTATGTCCCGACATTTTGCTGCCATGGCGTTCATCATCGCAGGTGGGCTGGCGCTTTCCGGTTGCGCGACATCTGTTGCGCCGGTCGATGTTACCCGATTCCACGCAGGCGGCCCGGTGGTGCAGGCAGGCGGCATAGTGGTGGAACCACAGATTGGCCCTCCGGTCGATCAGCTTGAGTTTCGCACTTATGCCGGGGCGGTTAGTCAGGAGTTGCAGCGCATCGGTTTTGTCGATGAGGCAGGCCGCCAGACCACTGCGCCCAGCCAATATGTCGCGCTCATCTCTTATGATCGGGTGGTGCAATCCCCTTATGCTGATTCGCGCTCTCCCGTCAGCGTTGGTGTAGGCGGTTCCACCGGCAGCTATGGCAGCGGTCTTGGCGTCGGTATTGGCATCAACCTTTCGGGCAAGCCTAAGGATGTGGTGGTGACACGCCTTTCAGTACAGATCAGGCGGCGGGCAGATAATATCGCCATCTGGGAAGGCCGCGCCGAAACCAGCGCCAAGGTTGGTACGCCTGCGTCTCAGGCTGGCCTTGCTGCCGGAAAACTGGCGAGCGCGCTGTTCAAGGGCTATCCCGGCAAGTCTGGTGAGACTATAACGGTCAAATGACTCTATCTATCAGCACGGCCTTTGACGCAGGCAACATAAGCGTCACCTCCATCGACACCAGTTCCTCCCCATGGCGGGCGGAACTGGAAATCGTGAAGGACCATCAGAGCGATTTTTATCAGTGGTTTCACTTCCGTGTGGCGGGTGCAGCCGGGCAGGATGTGGAACTGGTGATTACCAACTGCGCCGATTCGGCTTATCCCGATGGTTGGCCGGG
Source organism: Sphingobium sp. (assembly GCA_009360885.1). Lineage (GTDB taxonomy): Bacteria > Pseudomonadota > Alphaproteobacteria > Sphingomonadales > Sphingomonadaceae > Sphingobium. The sequence continues at coordinate 492,470 of SPEL01000001.1, forward strand.
TTACAAAGCGCGGATGAGTGAGGACCGGGAAAACTGGCTGCTGGCGGATACCAGCTATGCCGATGGCCGCCTGACGATTCGCGTGCAGCCAGAGAGTAACAATTTGTGGCTTGCCTATTTCGCGCCTTATTCGATGGAACGTCACCATGATATGGTGGCATGGGCCGCGTTGCAGCCGGGCGTTACACAAAAAGAATTGGGCCTGACGCTGGATGGTCAACCGCTCGACATGCTGACGATGGGCCATGGGGATAAGCAGGTGTGGCTCTATGCCCGTCAGCATCCCGGTGAAACCATGGCGGAGTGGTGGATGGAGGGCACTTTGGAGCGCCTCTGTGATCCAGAGGACAGCGTTGCTCGCCTGTTGCGGCAGAAGGCGACCTTCCACATCGTTCCCAATATGAATCCAGATGGCAGTCGTCGGGGGCATTTGCGCACCAATGCGGTTGGCGTAAACCTCAACCGTGAATGGGATGTGCCGACAATGGACCGCAGTCCTGAGGTTTTCCTCGTCCGGGCGGAGATGGACCGCACCGGCGTCGATTTCGCGATGGATGTGCATGGTGATGAGGCGATTCCAGCGGTTTTCATCGCGGGTTTTGAAGGGATACCGTCAGAGCGCGAAGACCGTATGGCACTTTATCATCGCTATCGTGATGGTCTGGCTGCGCGATCACCCGATTTTCAGACGGAGATTGGATATGCTGTCTCTGCGCCGGGGCAGGCGAATCTCTCTATGTCCACCAATCAGGTGGCAGAGCGTTACGGCGCGGTCAGCATGACGCTGGAAATGCCGTTCAAGGATAATGACGCCCTGCCGGATGAGGATTATGGTTGGTCGCCTGCGCGCAGTGCGCAACTGGGTAAGGATTGCCTCGCTATGCTGGCTGAGATTATCGACGATCTATGATCGGCATTTGCTATCCGCGTAAATAGCTAAATATAAGGAAAACCCCGCCACCCGGATAAGGAATGGCGGGGTTTTGTTCATCAGTTGTTGGTTTGAATCAGCCGAAAACCTCGGTCAGCATCGCCTGCATGGCTTTCCAGCTCCGGTCATTGGTGGCGGGCTGAAAACCAAAGCTATGGTCGTCATTCAGTGGCACATCATTGGCGGTGAAGGCATGGCCGGTGTCGCTATACGCAATCAGTTGCCAGTCGGCTTTGCTGGCGGTGAGTTCCTGCGCCAGTGCAACGGTGGCCTCTGGCGGGCAAAGAGGGTCATTCCACCCATGGCATATCAGCAGCTTTGCCTTGATTTCGGCATTAGGGAAAGGAGGGGCGTCATAAACGCCGTGGAAGCTGACGCCCAGAGCGATGTCTGCGCCTGATCGGGCCAGATCCAGCACGCATTTGCCGCCAAGGCAGAACCCAATGGCGCCGGTGCGCGTGGTGTCTACACCCGGCAGGCTCTGTAATACGCCCAGCGCATCAGTTAACCGGTCCCGCATAGCGGCGCGGTCTTCGGTCAGTTCATGCATATACTCGCCGGCCTTGGGGTCGCCCATGCCGCTGGCGCGCTTGCCTTGCCCATAGACATCGACCACCAGAACCTTGAAACCCAGTGAGGCCAATTCTTCTGCTTTGGCGAAATCCCATTCCTTGGTCCCCAGAAAATTAGGGAATAGCAGGAGGCCGGGCTGCGTGCCCGCAGCAGGATCGTAAACAGCCATGGACTCAAACGGGCCACCCGGTCCTTCGTGAATGATGATGTGACGTTCGGTGGTCATGCAATAATCCTCTGCTGATTGGGATGTCGGATGGGTATTTATTATAAGGGTCAGCAAATGGTGCAAGTTGCGTTGTGGATAAATCCCGTTATTGAGGGCCGCGTTACCCTATCCTATCTGTGCAGAGACAAGGAAACGCGATGCCTAAACTGGTTCTTATTCGTCATGGTCAGTCCGCCTGGAATCTTGAAAATCGTTTCACCGGCTGGTGGGATGTGGATGTGACGGAAAAGGGTGCGGAAGAAGCCCGTGCTGCTGGCCGCCTGATGAAGGAAAAGGGGCTGGATTTTGATAGCTGCTTCACCTCGGTCCAGACCCGCGCGATTAAGACGCTGAATCTCGCTCTCGAAGAAATGGGCCGTTTGTGGTTGCCGGTTGAGAAGAACTGGCAGCTTAATGAACGTCATTATGGTGGCCTTACTGGTCTCAACAAGGCGGAAACCGCCGCGAAACATGGCGATGAGCAGGTGCATGTCTGGCGCCGCAGCTTTGACGTGCCGCCGCCGCCGCTCGAAACCGGCAGTGAGTTCGATCTCTCGGCAGATCGTCGCTATGCGGGCATTAATATCCCCGCGACAGAGAGCCTGAAGGACACGATTGCCCGCGTATTGCCTTATTGGGAAAGCCGTATTGCGCCGGAACTGAAGGCTGGGAAGCGTGTCATCATCTCTGCCCATGGGAACTCCCTGCGGGCATTGGTGAAGCATCTGTCGAACATTCCTGATGATGAAATTACCAGTCTCGAAATCCCGACTGGGCAGCCGATTGTCTACGAACTGGATGACGCATTGAATGCGACGGATCGTTATTATCTGTCGGAACGGTGATGGCGGTATGATTCTGGGGCGGGCGGGTACTATCCCGCCCAACTTTGACAAGCTGACAAAAAAGAAGCGCCGTACTATCGGCGCTTTTCTTTTAATAAGATGAGGAAGGAAGCGCCGATTTAGGCAACCGCTTCATGATGGGGTGGTAGGGGCGGTTCACCGGATGCTGCTTCCTGTCGGCTATGCCATGCCCTTTTGCGGGCATACATATCAGCGTCCGCCCGATCCATCAGCGATTCCTGCGTGTCATTAGGGCGTAGCATGGTTATCCCGATGGCGACTGAAACCGGCAGAGCTGCTGCGCCAAAGAGGCATGGCGTGCTGTGGAGCATTGCAGAAAGCTGCTCTGCCTTGGCGGTGGCACCCTGTTCATCGACGGCCTCCAAAATCATGGCAAATTCATCGCCACCGATTCTGGCCGCAATGTCAGTGCTACGAATATGGCTTTCGACAATACGGGCGACATGCACCAATGCATAATCCCCCGCGCTATGCCCGAAACGATCATTAATATGCTTCATGCGGTTTACATCAATGAACAAAAGGGCGGCTTGATTATTATAACGCCGTGCGCGCGCCAGTTGCTCCTGAAGGCTATTTAGAAAATAACGGCGGTTAAACAAAGGGGTCAGCGTATCCTGTATCGCAACCCGCTCCAGTTCGGAATTGGCGATGCGTAGCAACCGTAATTCACGCCGCAATGCGGTAATTTCATTCCGTAGTTCGTCTACTGTTCGCATTGGCTCGGTCGATGCTATGCCTTTGTTTTCGTGTAATATGCTGGACAGGTTGCATGGTAAACCATCAGGCGAAAATGATCCTGCGGTCAGTGGGGTCTTGCTGATTGATTGAGGATTCTTGCCCGGTTCCTGACCGTGCTGACCATATACACCCACTATTTCGTTCCCTCCCCACGATGAACGCTGAACTGATATAACGCAAATGCACGAACGGGGTTCCCGGCTCCTGTTCGTGTTTTTTACACATTTGTAAAATGGATATAGCCATTAGATGGTTGCCTATTCATGAATGCAAATCATTTTCCATATCCATAGTGGAGAAAATTTTGCGCTGCGAAGATGCAGTGCGGAAAAAGGGAGGCGGAAAAGCAGGACAGTGCGCCCTCTGAACTAAATGTTAGGCATTGCCCCATGCGCTTGTGCTGTTTAAGGCGCAAAAGCAGGAGATTTATAGGGAACAGATTATGTCGGGCAGTGAGGCGCAGCAAAAACCGCTGGTGGGTGTCATTATGGGCAGCCGGTCAGATTGGGAAACCATGCGCCATGTGCAGGATGTGCTGACGGCTCTGGGCGTCGCACATGAATGTAAGGTGGTGTCGGCCCATCGTACACCGCAGCGTCTTTATGATTATGCAACCGGCGCGGTTGGGCGCGGGCTGAAGGTCATTATCGCGGGGGCGGGGGGAGCCGCGCATCTGCCGGGCATGGCGGCCAGCATGACGCGCCTTCCTGTTCTGGGGGTTCCTGTCGAATCTAAGGCGCTATCGGGCATGGATAGCCTTCTTTCTATTGTGCAGATGCCTGCTGGTATTCCTGTTGGTACATTGGCCATTGGTCGTGCCGGTGCGGTCAATGCGGCGCTGCTGGCTGCGTCGATGCTGGCAAATGAGGATGCGGCACTGGCTGCACGGCTGGATGACTGGCGCGCGAAGCAAACTGCAGATGTGGCGGACACCCCGGAATGAGCAGCTTTCCTCCCGGATCAGTCATTGGCATATTGGGTGGCGGCCAGCTTGGCCGGATGCTGGGTGTGGCCGCCGCGCAGCTTGGCTATGCGGTGCATATCTATGCACCAGAGGCGAATGGCCCCGCGAGCGACGCCAGCCGGTTCTGGACACAGGGGCGCTATGATGATGGTGATGCGCTCTCTACCTTTGCCGCATCGGTTGATGTGCTGACCTATGAATTTGAAAATGTTGATGGCCGGGCGATGCAGGCTCTTTCCGGCAGCGGGTTGGTGCGTCCGTCGGTCGATGCGCTGCGTATTGCGCAGGATCGTCTGAAAGAGAAAAATTATGTTGCCGATCTGGGCGGGCGTACTGCCCCCTTCGCGGCTGTGGACAGTCTGGATGATCTGAAAGCGGCTCTGGCAACTATCGGCACGCCTGCTATCCTCAAGACCAATCGCTTTGGCTATGATGGCAAGGGGCAGGTGCGTCTGTACGATGCCGCTGATGCCGAAGCCGCATGGTCTGCCATTGGTGAGGCCCCCGCGATTCTTGAGGGCTTTGTTCAGTTCGATCAGGAATTTTCGGTGCTGTTGGTGCGCGGCTTTGATGGCGATATTCGCTTCTGGGACAGCCCGGCCAATGTGCATGTGGATGGCATATTGGATACATCCACTCTGCCCGCCGGGCCTGTCATCACCGCGCAGGTGGAGGAAGCCCGTGCTCTTGCCGCCAAGGTTGCCGAAGCGCTGGATTATGTTGGTGTGCTGACGCTGGAATTTTTCGCGGGTGCGGAGGGGCCGGTGTTTAATGAAATGGCCCCACGTGTCCATAATAGCGGGCATTGGACGATCGAAGGGGCCGTCACTAGCCAGTTTGAAAATCATATCCGTGCTGTGTGTGGCCTGCCATTGGGGGATACTGGCCTCGTCGCACAGGGTGTGACAATGCGTAACCTGATTGGCGAAGATGCGCTCGGTTGGCAGGTGATATTAGAAGATCCTGCCAATCACCTTCACCTTTATGGTAAGAAGGAGGCGCGCGCCGGTCGTAAAATGGGCCATGTCACCCGGCTGGAGCCGTGAAGCCAAGGAAAGGGTGCGGTGATGCATCAGCATGAAATCATCCTCATCCTTGCGCGTAGCGACAATGGGATGATTGGCCGCGATGGTAAGCTGCCCTGGCATTTGCCTGCTGACCTGCGCCATTTCAAGGCGCTGACACAGGGCCGCCCAATGATTATGGGGCGCAAGACATTTGATAGCCTGCCGGGCTTGCTGGATGGGCGGAGGCATATTGTTCTTACCCGCAACGCGGACTGGCAGGAGGAAGGCGTTGAAATCGCCACCACGGCGGCGGAGGCGATTCGGATCGCCAATGCGCCGCAAATTGCGGTGATTGGTGGCGGAGAGATTTACCGCCAGTTTCTGCCGCTGGCCCAGCGGATAGAGCTTACAGAAGTGCATCTAACAGTCGATGGGGACACGCATTTTGATAGGCCGGACCCGGCAGAGTGGAAAGAAGTGGCACGGGAATCTTACCCTGCTGAGGGTGCGCGCCCGGCCTATGATTTCGTTACATTGCGGCGCCGGACGATAGAGGCAGGCGATCCGGCAGGGGATGGCGCCTGATGGTTTCATCTGCTGATGGTATAAGGCTGGACGATCGTCTGCCTATGGTGGATGCTCTGCGCGGTGCTATCATCGCCATGGGCAATTTCGATGGCTTTCATCGCGGGCATCAGGCCGTTGCAGACCGGGCGATCCAATGGGCGCGGGCAGAAGGTCGTCCTGCTATTATCGCGACTTTTGATCCCCATCCGATACAGCTTTTCCAGCCCGATGCTGCGCCCTTTCGTCTGACGAGTTTTGCCCAGCGCCAGCGCCTGTTTGCGCAGGCGGGGGCGGATGCGATGCTGGTTTTTAATTTCAACCATGACCTTGCAGCACTGAGCGCAGAGCAGTTTATTACCCGCCTGACGGATCATTTGGGGGCCGCAGGGGTGGTAACGGGTGAGGATTTCACCTTTGGCAAAGGGCGCAGTGGTTCTGTGGCTACGCTGGCTGAACAGGGCGCGCTTCATGGCCTGCGTCATGCGGCTGTTGCGCCGGTCCGGGATGAAGGCGGGGCGATCGTTTCTTCGACCCTCATCCGTGATGCGTTGCGCGGCGGGGATATGGCTGCTGCTACGCGCCTGCTTACCCGTCCTTATGCAATAGAAGGCGTGGTGCAGCACGGCGATAAGCTGGGCAGGACGATTGATTTTCCGACGGCGAATCTTGATCTCGGCAGCTATTTGCGCCCGGCTTATGGCATTTACGCTGTGCGGGGCCGCTTGCCGGATGGGCGCATATTGGATGGAGCCGCCAATCTGGGGGTGCGCCCTATGTTTGACCCACCCAAAGAGTTGCTGGAGCCGCATTTCTTCGATTTCTCCGGCGATCTTTATGGCCAGACGATTGAGGTGGAGCTGATTGCCCGTCTGCGCGGCGAAGAAAAATTTGCCAGCCTAGAGGAATTGCGTCGCCAGATTGCGCTTGATTGCGAAGAGGCGCGGCAAATCCTTGCGGGAACGCCGCCTCTGCCTTAAAGCGATTATTTTCCGCCCAACGCCAAATAATAGACCGGACCCGATGACCGACGCGCCCAGCCCCAAAGACACGGATTATAAAAACACCGTTTTCCTGCCGCAAACCAGCTTCCCAATGAAGGCTGGCCTCGCCCAGAAGGAACCGGCAATCGCCGCCAAATGGGAGGCAGACGATCTTTACGGGCAAATCCGTAGGGACCGCGCAGGCAAGGAACGCTTCATCCTGCATGATGGCCCGCCATATGCCAATGGCGACATTCATATGGGCCATGCGATGAATAAGGTGTTGAAGGACATCATCACCCGCGCCCAGTCGCTGGCAGGCAAAGATGCCCCTTATGTACCCGGTTGGGATTGCCACGGTCTTCCGATTGAATGGAAGATTGAGGAAGAATATCGCAAGAAGAAGATGAATAAGGACGAGGTTCCGGCAACGGAATTTCGCGCCCAGTGCCGTGCGTATGCCGACAAATGGGTGGGCGTACAAAGGGATCAGTTCAAGCGTCTTGGCGTGATGGGGGACTGGGAAAATCCCTATCTCACCATGAAATATGAGGCTGAGGCGTCGATTGTCGCAGAATTATTGAAATTTGCGGAAAGTGGCCAGCTTTATCGCGGCGCGAAGCCCGTCATGTGGTCGCCGGTTGAGAAAACCGCGCTGGCTGAGGCTGAGGTGGAATATGAGGATGTGGTTTCGACCCAGATTGATCTGGCGTTTGAAATCACCGATGCACCAAAGCTGAAGGACTTGATCGGCGTTTATGCGGTCATCTGGACGACGACCCCGTGGACTATCCCGGCTAATCAGGCAATCGCTTATGGTGAAGACGTCAACTATCAGGTGCTGGCGACGGAAGGCCGTAAATATCTGGTCGCTGAGGCGCTGGCCGATGCCTTCATTGCGCGCACGGGTCTGAATGTTACCGCCCGTTCCGTGGCATTTCGCGGCACAGAGCTGGCCGGGGGCAAGGTTCTGCACCCGATGCATCATCTGGGTGGTTTCTTCGCTAAGGAACGTCCGCTTCTCCCCGCCGATCATGTAACGACGGATGCAGGCACCGGCCTTGTCCATATGGCACCGGATCATGGTGAGGAAGATTTCTTCGCCAGCAAAAAACTGGGGATCGACCCGGTTTTCGCTGTTACCGATGATGGCCGTTACCGGGATGACTGGTTGTGGCTGGCAGGGCAGGGCAGCGTCATCAATACCAAATTCAATGGCCCGGAAGGTCCTATCCTTACCGATCTGCGGGAAGCCGGTGCGCTGCTTTCTGCCAGCGACTTTACGCATAGCTACCCGCATAGCTGGCGCTCCAAGGCGCGCATCATTTACCGCTGCACGCCGCAATGGTTTATCGCGATGGACCGGCCCATCAATATGGGTGCGCCAGAGGCCTATGCTGAGGCTGCGATCATGACCGGTAATGCGCCGACGCTGCGTAATCTCGCGCTTGATGCGATTGACCGGACGCGTTGGGTGCCGACACGGTCCACCAACCGTATTCGTTCGATGGTGGAAGGCCGCCCGGACTGGGTGATTTCGCGCCAGCGGGCATGGGGGGTTCCCATCGCCCTCTATGTGAACAAGAAAACCGGCGAATATCTGGTAGACCCTGAGGTGAACCAGCGCATCATTGAGGCCTTTAAAAAGGGCGGAGCGGATGCATGGTTCAGCGCCGATCATGGCGTCATCCTCAATAATAATTATCGCGCCGATGATTATGAGGTCGTCACGGACATTCTCGACGTGTGGTTTGATAGTGGCTCTACCCATGCGTTCGTTGTGGAGGCCCGCTATGGCGAAGGCACCCGCGCTGATCTGTATCTTGAAGGGTCTGATCAGCATCGTGGCTGGTTCCAGTCGAGCCTTCTTGAAAGCTGCGGAACCCGTGGCCGCGCGCCTTATGATGCGGTGCTGACCCATGGTTTTGCCCTCGATGGTCAGGGCCGTAAAATGTCCAAGAGCCTCGGCAATGTGGTTGATCCGCTGAAGGTTATTGGCGAAAGCGGGGCGGATATTCTCCGCATGTGGGTCGCCAGCACCGATTATTTTGATGATGTGCGTATCGGCAAGGAAGTGCTGGCTGGCAGCAGCGATGCCTATCGTAAGCTGCGCAACACCTTCCGCTATTTGCTGGGCGCTCTCGCGGATTTCACCGAAGAAGAGCGCGTACCGGTTAGCCAGATGCCGGAGCTGGAGCGTTATATGCTCCATCGTCTCGCCGGGCTGGACGCGATCATGCGCGACGTTGTTCTGGATAAGAAGGGCGAGAGCTGGCTGGAATTCAGCCGGTATAGCCGTGCGCTCAATGATTTCGCTAATATCGACCTGTCGGCTTTCTTCTTCGATATTCGCAAAGATTGCCTCTATTGCGATGTGAACCCGGCGACGGGCAAGCAGACGGAAAAGCGCCGCGCCTATCGGACGGTGCTGGATTATATTTTCCATGCGCTCATCCGTTATGCCGCGCCGATTATCCCGTTTACGGCGGAAGAGGTTTGGTCTAGCCGTTACCCCGACGCGGGCAGTGTGCATTTGCTGACATGGCCAACGGTTGATACCGCATGGCAGAATGAGGCGCTGGGCCGTAAATGGACGGCGCTGCGGTCTTCGCGCGATCAGGTCAATGAAGCGATTGAGCCTCTGCGCCGTGAGAAAATCGTGCGCTCCAGTCTGGAGGCACAGGTTGTCATGCCAATGCTCACAGAGGCCGTGGGTATCGACATGGCGGAACTGTGCATCGTTGCTGATGTGCAGCAGGGTGATGCCATTGCGATCAGCCCCACAGAGCATCATAAATGTGGCCGTTGCTGGCGTCATCTGCCCGAAGTGAAGGAAGATGGCGGGCTGTGTGGCCGGTGTGAGGATGTTCTGGCGTGAGCGAAGGGACGGATTCTCCTTCTCAGCACGTGCCGGTTCCTCTCCACCATCGCGGGCTGGGGCTGCTGGTCGCGGTGGCTATTTTCCTGCTCGATCAGTTGGTTAAATATGTCGTTACGGTGCCGCTGCAACTGCAATCCCGTGGGGATGCAGGGCTGGAGATTGTTTCGATTTTCAAACTGCGCTGGTTAGAAAATCGGGGCGTATCCATGGGTTTTTTCCATGCCGATACCGATACAGCCCGATGGATATTGGTGGGGATGACGCTGTTGATTGCGCTATTTGTTGCCATCTGGATGTGGCGGGAAAAGGCGCGGCAGGATGTATTAGCGCTCGGCCTGATATTGGGCGGGGCTTTTGGAAATATAGTGGACCGGGTACGGCTGGGCTTTGTTGTGGATTATGCTGATCTGCACTTTGGTGAGTGGCGCCCGTTCCTTGTTTTTAACCTCGCTGATGCGGCCATTACCATTGGTGTGCTGATCCTGCTTGCGCGGGCGCTGCTGCTGGGCGAAAAGGGCGCAAAGACGGAGAAGTCATAACCATGCGTAAGTTGATGATTGCGACCTGCCTTACCGGCACTTTACTGGCCCTTTCGGCCTGCGGTTCACGCGGGGTGTTGAACCGCGACCGGCCTGATGAAATGGCCGTGACACGTCAGGCTCCGCTGGTGATTCCGCCGGATTTCTCGCTTGTTCCACCTGCTCCGGGGGCGGCGCCGACCGCTACGCCAGAGGCCAGCCGTCAAGCGATGGAAGCGATGTTTGGGGGTCCATCGGCTCGTTCCGGTAGCGAGTCGGCCACATTGCAGCAGGCAGGGCGCGCTCAGGCAGAGCCGGGGATTCGGTCTTCGGTCGGTGATCCGTCCACCAATGTGGTGGATAAGGGCGCAACGACCCGCGATATATTGGTTGCACCGGAAGGTGACGGGCAATTTGGTCGCGCTGCTACAGGGAACTAAAACTAAAGCGCTTTCCAGACAGAGCTATCATCTGCTGACTAAAGGCCACACTTCAGCGATGGTCAGTTGGAGCCAAACAAGGCTTTGGCGGGGTTCTGTTGATTGAAAGCGATCGGACGACCGTTCGGATTACAAGAGAAGAAACAGCCGGAGCATAATGCTTTCGGCTGTTTTTTTATGGGCGACTGTTATTCTCGTCCATTAGGGTTCAGCGCGGAACGGCGGTTTTTATGCGCTGGCTTTTCGGTTGCCGCGCCTGCCTTCCGCCGCGTTACTGGTACTGATGAGGGTGAAGAGTGATGGCGGCCCGATTGCACCGTGCCAGTTACAGAGGGGCGGGCGCGTGTGCTGGTTGGATCAATGCTGAGTGCGTTAGTGCCGTTCGGGGGTGTCATCGCTTCTTCTCCCGCCTCCATCGCCAGAAGTGCGGATATGCGCTTTTCAGTGGCAGGGTGCGTGGAAAACAGGTCAGACACTGCCGTCGGCACAATGTAAAGCTGCGCGGCGGCGGGGTTACGCTCTGCCGTATGATTGGGGATACGCTGCGCTGGATCAGATATGCGTCGCAAAGCAGAAGCAAGCGCACGGGGGGTGCCGCATATTTCCGCGCCTGCGCGGTCCGCGCCATATTCGCGGGTGCGGCTGATTGCCATTTGAACGATCATCGCCGCAAATGGTGCCACTACAACCGCTAATATCGCGGCCATTGGATGGCCGCCATTGCCATTATTCCCGCCCCGGAAAAACAGTGCGAAATTGGCGATCATTGAAATCGCCCCTGCAATGGTCGCCACCATGGTCATGATGAGGGTGTCACGGTTGCGCACATGGCCCAGTTCATGCGCCATCACGCCTGCCACTTCGTCTCGTGATAGCATGGAGAGCAGGCCAGTCGTCGCGGCTACGGCGGCATTTTCCGGGTTGCGCCCCGTCGCAAAAGCGTTGGGATTGGCATCCTCGACGACATAGACCTTTGGCATCGGCATGTTGGCGCGCTGGGCGAGATCTGCCACCAGATTGTAGAAATCAGGGGAACTCTGGGCGTCGACCTCCCGCGCATTGTGCATGGAGAGAACGATCTTATCCGCATTCCAATAAGTGAAAACATTCATGCCAGCGGCCACCAGCAGGGCGATAACTGCGCCGCCTGTGCCACCAAACATATAGCCCAGCCCCATGAACAGCGCCGTCAGCGCCGATAGTAGCATGGCTGTTTTCAGTCCGTTCACCTCTATTCCTCCTGTGGGTGTTGTATCAATCCCATTATCAGAGAAATATGTAGGAAAGCCGATGGCCTTGCGCAATGGTGATGGGGGCGTTCAGCCCGATGTGGCCTTTGTTGCCGGGGCGGGCGTTTGGGCGGGCTTATCCTCCGCACGGATGATGATATTGCGCCGGCCACGCTGGCGCAGTCCTTCGGCAATTTCAAGTGCCGCCGCGCGAGATGGGGCGCAGATGGTTGTTGTGCCGCATCCGTCAAAACGAATGGAATAAGACATGATGGCTCCGCCTTGGAATGAGAGAGCCACCATGAAACTGACGCCCCGGACACGTCCTTGATGTGGGTCAAATGACTGGCGGAGATAAAGGGCGGGCGGGATCAAATGGGGATGGCGGCACTGACTTATTCCGGCAGGCGCCAGTCAATTTCCGCCTGACCGTTCTGGCGGAGAAAATCATTAGTGCGGCTGAACGGGCGGCTGCCTAAAAAGCCATTATGCGCCGATAGCGGTGACGGATGGGCTGAGCGAATGACCAGATGCCGTCCGCCCTGTGTCACGTCCTGCACAAAGGCCGCTTTCTTCTGGGCATAGGCACCCCAGAGGATGAAGACGATGGGCCGCTCCTGTCGGGCGACCTCAGCAATCACGGCATCGGTAAACTGCTCCCATCCGCGCTTTTGGTGCGATGCGGCCTTGGCCATTTCGACCGTCAGCACACTGTTCAGAAGTAGTACCCCTTGCTCTGCCCAATGGGTAAGGTTGCCATGGCGCGGCGGGTCGATGCCCAGATCGGCCTTTAATTCCTTATAGATGTTGACGAGGCTGGGCGGCGGGCGAACCCCGCGCTGCACCGAAAAACACAGGCCATGGGCCTGACCTTCGCCATGATAAGGGTCTTGCCCCAAAATGACCACGCGCACTTTATCAAGCGGCGTGAGGTTCAGCGCCGCAAAATATTCGCTGCCTTTAGGGAAAATGCGTTTGCCAGCAGCCTTTTCTGTTAGCAAAAACTCCCGCAACTGCGTCATCACGGGTGACGCGAATATTGGCGTGAGTGGCTCGGCCCAACTCTTATCCAATTGCGGCTGCGGGCGCGATGTGCCCTCTGTAATATAGGTCGTGGGGGAGGGCGTATCAGTCATAGGGGAAGTTTTAGGGGAAGATTGGGCCTCTGTCACCACTGCTTGACGGCAATGCCAAGGGAACGGCACAAGGCGCTATGGCGCTTCATGCTCATATGGAACCGATATCGGATAGGGATGCATTGGCGCGCCGCTGGCGGGCGGTGGAGGAACAGGCCGATACTCCCTCTTTCTTTTTGCGCTGGATATGGGTGGGAAGCTGGTTGTCGGCCTTGCAGGCCGCGAGCCTGCCGATGCCTGATATACTGTCGATGCGTGATGAAGGCGGAACGGATATTGCGTTGGCGCTGATCGGCCATGGCAGTGTACGGCGAAAATTGGGGCATGTACCTGCGCTCTGGCTCAATGAATGTGGGGATGCGCAGGGCGACCGGCCTTATATGGAATATAATGGTCTGCTGGTGAAGGCAGGAGCAGAGGACGCCGCCGCTCGCGCTTTTGGCGGGGCGATGGGGCGTCGCAGGGACTGGCGGGCGCTCTATATTTCCGGGCTGGAGGAAAAGGCTGTGCCTTCGCCTCTATTGGCCGTTCCGGGGATACGGCGGCGTAAAATGCTTGATCGATCTCCTGCTTATTATGTCGATCTGAATGCCGTTCGCCGGGCTGATGGCGACCATCTGTCGCTCCTCAGCGCCAATAGTCGCAGTCAGATAAAGCGATCATTAAAGGCGGAAGGGGTGGGCCTTGTCGTCATGCCAGTGAGGGGGGAAGCGGATATCATCGCGGCCCTTGCCGAAATGGCTCTGCTTAATATCGGGCGGCACCATGATGAAGCGTGGGAAGATACGTTTTTCCGCGATTTTGCGCGGCGGCTGGTGCTGGCGGGGGCAGATGATGGGTCGGTAGAAATACTCTGCGTAACAGCAGGGGGGGAAGTATTGGGGTATTTGCTCAATTTCCTGTGGGCAGGACGGGTGATGAATTATCAGTCCGCCTTTGCGCCTCCGCGTGGGCCGCATAGCAAGCCGGGGCTGATGGCCCATGTCGCTGCGATTGAGCATTATGCGAGAAGGGTTTCGGATAATGGGAAGCCATGGGGGCGCTATAGCTTCCTTGCAGGGAAGGACCGTTATAAGCAGAGCCTTTCGACCAATGCCGATATGCTATGCTGGTGGGTGCTGGAACGCCGGGATATCAGGCTGGAGGCGGAGGCTTTGCTCCGCCTTCTGCTACGACGATAGCTGTTATAATGTCGCGGCGATGTCTCGCGCGGCTTGATCCGGGTCTGCGGCTTTGGTGATGGGCCGACCAATGACGAGGATGGATGCGCCTGCATCCTTCGCTGCACGGGGGGTAACAGCGCGTTTCTGATCGCCCAATGCGCCGCCAGCAGGACGCACACCCGGCACGACAAAAAAGCCGTCATGCCAGCGTTTTTTTGCCAGCGCGACTTCTTCGCCGGAACAGACAATGCCATCCAGCCCGGCTTCCCGTGCCAGATCGGCAAGGGCTTCCACCTGTTGCGGGGGTGTGCGGGTGACGCCAATATCGCCTAGATCATTGGCATCAAGGCTGGTCAACACGGTTACTGCCACCACTTTGGTATGCGCCCCGGCTGCGGCCTTTGCTTCCTCCAGCATCGCCCGGCCACCGGCGGCGTGGACCGTTAAAATCGCTGGTTCCAGAGAGTTTAAGGCCTGAATTGCCTTAGCAACGGTGTTGGGAATGTCATGCAATTTGAGGTCAAGAAAGATCGGTAGGCCCAGCTTCGCCATTTCATGCACGCCATGATGACCATTGGCGCAGAAAAACTCCAGCCCCAGCTTTATCCCGCCAATATGGTGGCGCACTTGCCCTGCAATGGCACGGGCATGGTCCAGATCAGGTGTATCAATGGCGACGTAAACAGGGCTGGACATGCAGTACCTTATGAAATGGAGGAAGGAGGTGTTGGTTTTGTAGGGTCTTCATCGCCAGTTGCCAGCCAGCCACTTTCTGTGCCAGCGGCTATGCCAGCGGTGTGGCCTGTAGCAGCGCCATCACCATCCGCCGTGGTGGAGGCAAGGGCGCTGGCCAGCATTTTTTCTGTGCTGGCAAGTTTACGTTGCAGGCGCCATTGCACCGCGCGCGACCATAGCCATGAAGGCACCAGACCGAGCAGAAAAGCCGCGAGGATCAGCACCGGTAGGCGCGCCTCTACGATGATGTCGCCCCATAATTTCACCGGAACATAGCCGGAATAATCGGTGGCGATCGACCAGTTTGCCTTGGTGAAGAGGGCAAGCGCTACAGCGACGATAACCCAGAAGGCAGTTCTCAGAAAATTCATGGCTTGCCCTCGATGATTGAACGGGCTGACAGTTTAGGCATAAATTACGCCATTTTGCCAGCCCGCTTATGATGCCTAGAGGATGAGGATTATTCGCCGAATACGCGGGCGAAAATCGTGTCCACATTTTTATAGTGATAATCGAGGTTGAATTTATCCTCAATTTCCTGAGCCGACAGGGCCGCGGCCACATCAGGATCGGCCTTCAGCAATTCCTTCAGGGAAAGCTGGCCATCGGATTCCCAAACCTTCATCGCGTTGCGCTGAACCATGCGATAGCTATCCTCACGCGATACACCGGCCTGAGTAAGCGCCAGCAACACGCGCTGAGAATGGACAAGACCGCCCATTTTATCGAGGTTTTTCATCATCCGATCAGGGTAGATCAGCAACTTGTCGATAACACCCGTCAGGCGCCCCAGTGCGAAATCCAGCGTGATGGTTGCGTCCGGGCCGATGAAACGTTCAACCGAACTATGGGAAATATCCCGCTCATGCCACAGGGCAACATTTTCCATGGCGGGGATAGCAGCGGCGCGCACCATGCGGGCAAGGCCGGTGAGGTTTTCGGTGAGGACCGGGTTGCGCTTATGCGGCATGGCGGAGCTGCCCTTCTGCCCCGGCGAGAAATATTCCTCTGCCTCCAGCACTTCGGTGCGCTGCAAATGGCGAACCTCAACGGCGAGGCGCTCAATCGAGCTGGCGATAACGCCAAGGGTTGCGAAGAACATGGCGTGGCGATCCCGTGGGATGACCTGTGTGGAAACAGGCTCAACCGCAAGGCCCAGCTTTGCGGCGACGTGGGCCTCAACCTTGGGATCAATATTGGCAAAGGTGCCGACCGCGCCGGAAATGGCACAAGTGGCGATGTCCTCGCGTGCAGCAATCAGGCGCGCCTTGTTGCGCGAAAATTCGGCATAAGCCTCAGCCAGCTTGAGGCCGAAGGTGACGGGTTCAGCGTGGATGCCATGGCTGCGGCCAATGGTAGGTGTCATTTTATGTTCAAACGCGCGGCGCTTAATGGCGTCGAGCAGCTTATCAAGATCAGCGATCAGCAAATCAGCGGCTTGCGTCATCTGAACGGCGAGGCAGGTGTCCAGCACGTCGGAACTGGTCATGCCCTGATGCATGAAGCGGGCCTCATCACCCACATTTTCGGCCACCCAGGTGAGGAAAGCGATGACGTCATGCTTGGTGACGGCCTCAATCGCATCAATCGCGGCAACGTCGATTTTGGGGTTGGTTGCCCACCAGTCCCACAAAGCCTTGGCGGCGGATGCCGGGACGACGCCCAGTTCAGCCAGAGCATCAGTTGCGTGCGCTTCAATCTCAAACCAGATACGATAGCGATTTTCCGCATCCCAGATGGCGGTCATTTCAGGGCGGGCATAACGAGGGACCATGGCTCGACTCTTCTTGGCTAGATGAATGGGGAATCAGCGGATCGCCTAGCAAGATGCAGCCCTCCCGGCAATGGGGCGTAACAATGCTCTCATCCGCTAATGCGCCTGAATGGCGCAAGAGAGGGGTGGCCAGCCATCCCATAATATGCACGTTTCCAAGATAGGGTGAGCCGCTGCGGCGGTTGAGGAGAGGGGGGTGATAATTGGAGGGTTGCACATGGCCGCCTGCATCCTCAGCTTGAAAGCAAGCGGGGGTGAAAAGTGAATGAATGAAGGAGTTTAGCCATGTTTCATATCCTTACCACCAGTGCGGCCCTTGCCTTTGCTCTTGGTTCTGCCGTGCCTGCAATGGCACAGGATATACAGGCCGAAAGCCCGGCTCAGGCTGGAACCGCCCAGACGACAACGCAGGCCGCTCCGGCCGATCAGGCTGGCGCCACTAATGCTGCGTCACAGGTGACCGCGATCATTAACAGTGAGTTTCCCACTTATGATGGCGACGGGTCTGGTGATCTTAATAAGGCGGAATTTTCAAAGTGGATGCTCGCGCTTAAGCAGCAGGAGCTGCAAACCACCGGGGCGACATTAAGCCCTGCGGAGTTAACGCAATGGGCTGATGCAGCCTTCGCCACGGCTGATACCGACAAGAGCGGTACTGTCAGCAAGGAAGAATTGACGCGCTATCTGGGCGGTTGATGGTTCACAGGAAAGAGAGCGGATTAGCGGTGTCGGGCAGGCTCTCTTTTCTGGCAGGACGCATCCTTATTGGGGGTGCGTCCTGTTTCATGAGTGAAATCGCGTTTTCAGAACAGCCCCATGGACCGCATGCTGGAAAAGCCTTCATTTCCGACGATGATATGGTCATGGACGGCGATGCCCAAAGGTTTTCCGGCTTCTATTATGTGGCGGGTGATGGCGATGTCCTGCTTGCTGGGCTGGGGGGAGCCGCTGGGATGATTGTGAACTAATATCAACGAGGAGGAGCCGAAATCTATCGCCCGGCGGATGACCTCCCTTGCATAAATGGCGGCCTGATCGACCGATCCGTCATGCATGTGATCGTCCCGAATCAGCATATTGCGGGCGTTCAGGTGTAGCACCCGCACTCTCTCTATCTTCAAAAACGCCATGTCAGCGCGCAAATAATCCAGCAAAGCCTGCCAGCTTGCTAGAACTGGCTGTGTTTCCACTGGCGCCCGCAGCAGGCGTAGCGCGGACGCCTGCGCAATTTTAAGCGCCGAAACGCTGGTGTCGCCCATGCCGGGAAAGCGGGCAAGGGCATCCCAGTCAGCGCTCAGTAGCCCGCCAATGCCGCCAAAATGCGCGAGCAATGCCTTGGCCAGCGGCTTTGTGTCGCGGCGCGGAATGGCAAGGGCGAGTAAATATTCAATCAGTTCATGGTCCAGCAACGCATCAGGCCCGCCTTCGGCCATGCGCTGGCGCAAACGGGCGCGGTGGCCGGTGCCGTGATGAGGTGTAGGGGCGTCGTTTTTGTCGGAATTTTGGGGCGATTTTTTCCGCCCTGCCTTTGCTGGGGCATCTTCCGCTTTATCTGTCTCAGGCGCGTTTTCTTCCCTTGGCGCAGCGAACAAAGACAGGCTATGCTGCGGTGCGAAAGGGGCCTCCGCCAATCGGGCGGTGTTTTGGCTCTGCTCATCGTGGTCAGATGGTCGGCTGGTCATGAACTCTGTAGCTAGGCGTTGCTAAATCACCCGGCAAGGATATTTACAAGAGATCAAGCGTTTGACCTGACATAGCCGGGCTGGCGTTTATTCCTGTCTGGCTGTGGTGAATGAGCAGCGGAGTAGAAGAAACGCGCATGAATGGTGGCGGGG
This sequence comes from Sphingobium sp., assembly GCA_009360885.1. Lineage (GTDB taxonomy): Bacteria > Pseudomonadota > Alphaproteobacteria > Sphingomonadales > Sphingomonadaceae > Sphingobium. Next base: position 511,018 of record SPEL01000001.1, read on the forward strand.
AAGCAGATGGTGCGGCGCAGATAGCAAGGGACCGCAGGCGCATAATGGCGCGGCGGCGTATCATGCTGGGCATCACCTTGTCTCTTGCGGGTGGGCTGGGCGCTCTATGGTTGATGCGTACATCTATTGCCGATCATTTGGTGCAGCAGCAGTTAGAGGCGCGCGGGATTAAAGGGCGCTACACCCTCTCGCAAATCGCCTTTCGCACGCAGCGCATTGAAAATCTGGTGCTGGGTGATCCGGCCCGACCTGATCTGACGGCGCGGGCGGTTGAGGTCGATATTGATTATGGGGCGTGGATACCCCGTGTGGGGGCGGTTCGCGCGCGGGGTGTGCGGCTATATGGCAGCGTAGATGACAAGGGCGTCCATCTGGGGGAGCTGGATAAATTTCGTGATCCTGCATCCAAAGACCCCTTTGCTTTTCCCGATATTCATCTGACGCTGAGCGATGGTCGTGCCCGTCTGGATACGCCAGCGGGTGCTTTGGGGCTGGCGGTTGAGGGGCGCGGCAGGCTGAACGATGGCTTTACCGGAACGGTCGGCGCATTGATGCGTAATGCGGCCTATGCCGGATGCACTGCCCCGGTGGCGAGCGCTTATCTCAAGCTGAAGATAGATGATGGCGCGCCTTCATGGACTGGCCCGTTGCGCGCCGATGCACTGAGGTGTCGGGGCGGTGGTGCTGGGCAGACGGTGACGCTTGCGGGGCTTGCCATTCAGACAGATATGAAGCTGGACAGCCGGTTTGAGGAAATATCGGGCAGACTGACCGGCGGCGCGCAGGCGGCAGGCGGCAAGGGGATTACCTTAGCCGCGCCCCGGCTGGATATGCATTTGGCTGGCACCATAGCGGGCAAGAAAGGCGTTGCGCTGAAAGGGCGCGGTGAACTGGCGTTATCGGGCTTTGGTGCAGGGGGCGGGGCTGGCTCTGGTACGAGGAAGCTGCGTACAGGCACTGCGCGATTGGAAGGTGACTGGCAATGGAAGGGCGGGCCTTCTGCCGGAAATAAGCAGGGCGCGTCGCTGCCTTTGCTCGCCAATGCTATATTCGATGTGCGGCAACTAAGCGGCGTTGATGCATCATCCTTAGGCGGTATGGCACGGAGCATGGCGCAAACCCCCGTTGGCCCATTGGCGGAAAAGCTGGTGCGCGGCATATCAGGGTTGCAGGCGGATAATCGCCTGACCGGGCGTATCGCTTTTGACGGGGTGAAGCAGCAGATCACACTTCCTTCCATCAGCCTGAAGGGCAAAGGGGGCGAGCATGTTGGCCTAAGCGATGATGGGGAAATCCGTCTGGGGCTGGCCGATGGGCGCTGGGCGTTGAATGGCGGGCTGAGCGCTGGCGGCGGGGACTTGCCGGAACTGGCGCTGCGCCTGAAACCGATGGCGCGGGGCGGTGTCTCTGGCGAGATGTTCATGCGGCCTTATACTGCGGCCAATGCAGCAGGGCAGGCCCGGCTGGAGGTCGGCAGGGTCCGTTTCTCGGCGGATGCCAGTGGCCACACGCGCATTACCACCCAAATGAAGCTGGATGGGCCATTGCCCGGTGGGCGGGTGCAGGGGTTGAATGTGCCGGTAATGGCAATGCTGGACGGGCGTGGCGGCTGGTCAATCAATCCCGGATGCACGCCGGTGGCATTCAGGGCATTGGAGGCTTCTTCGGTGGCGTTGGGCGCGCATAGCCTCTCCCTTTGTGCAGAACAGGGCGGAGCATTACTGGCGTCGCGCGGCGGGCGGATAAGCGGCGGCGGTGCGCTGCGGGATGTGGCGCTCAGTGGGCGTCTGGGCGAAACGGCGATGCGCTTCACGGCGCAGTCAGCGGGGCTTTCGCTGGCGCAATCGGGCCTGACAATAGAGGGCGCGGAGCTGTTGCTAGGCGATAGGGCTGCCCCTGTCCGGCTGGCGGCGGCGCGGGTTGATGGGCTGATGAAGGGAGCTGGTTTTGGCGGCGCTCTCTCCGGCGTAGAGGCAAAGATCGCTTCTGTTCCGCTGCTGGTTGAGGAAGGGCAGGCGCGTTGGGGCTATGCGCATGGCGCGCTCACGCTCAATGGTCGCATCCTTGTGCTGGATGACGCCGCGCCGGATCGGTTTAACCCGGTCGAATCGAGAGATTTCGCATTGAGGCTGGCGGATGGACGAATCACCGCTGCCGGTACATTGAACCCGCCGGGTAAAGACCGGCAGATTGCCTCTGTTACCATCAGTCATAATCTGGGTAACAGTGTTGGTCGTGCGGATTTTCGTGTCGATGGGCTGAAATTTGATCCTCAGCTTCAGCCCGATGAACTGACCCATTTGGCTCTTGGCGTGGTCGCCAATGTGAAGGGGGCCGTCGATGGCAATGGGGCGATTCTCTGGCGTGGTTCCAACGTTACCAGCACGGGTGAGTTTACCACACAGGGCATGGACCTTGCCGCCGCCTTTGGGCCAGTGCAGGGGTTGTCCACCACGATTCGCTTTACCGATTTGCTGGGCATGGTGTCAGAGCCGCATCAGGAGGTGCGCCTCGTTAGTGTTCACCCTGGCATTGAAGTGCGCGATGGCGTGGTGAAATATCAGCTCTTGGCCGATCAGCGCGTGGCGATAGAAGGCGGCGAGTGGCCGCTTGCCCAAGGGCGGCTCTCATTACTCCCCACCGTGATGGATATGAGCGCAGAACGTGCCCGCAACCTTACCTTCCGCGTGGTCGGTATGGAGGCAGGGGCCTTTATCGACCTGATGGAAATAGAGAATGTCAGCGCCACTGGCACTTTTGACGGTCTGCTCCCCATGGTGTTTGATGCGCAGGGTGGGCGTATCGTCGGCGGTGTTATTGCTGCGCGGCAGCAGGATATGCCGCCGCTTATCATCAATCCGGCTGAGGGGCTGACGATTCCTTGTGATTCGAATCGTAACGCTGGGCGATTGTCTTATGTGGGGCAGGTGTCGAATGAAAATCTGGGCGCAACTGGGAAGATGGCCTTCGATGCCCTCAAGGATTTGCAATATAAGTGCCTGACAATATTGATGGATGGCGCGATTGATGGCGAAGTGGTGGCGCAGGTTATCTTTAACGGTGTCAATCGCGGTGAATTATCCAGCGTGCCGAAAATCATCGCGAAGAAATTTGTTGGCCTGCCTTTCCTGTTCAATATCAAGATAGAGGCGCCGTTTCGGGGCCTGATGGGAACGGCGCAATCCTTCATCGACCCACGCATCAGGATTCGTGAGGAAATGGAAAAACAATTAATGCCGGTCGCCGGAAATGGGGTTGTCGTTCAGCCCCGCGACAGCGACACTATGCGTAAATAAGGAGATGAAATGAGCCATAGGTGCGATATGCGGGGCGATGAAAAGGTTTATGGAGCAGGGCGGGGCCTCGGTGTCATACTGATGGCGGGGTGCATGGTTGCGCTGCTGGGCGGGTGTATTTCTGTAAAAGCGCCTGATAAACCTATTGAAATCAACCTGAACGTTAAAATTCAACAGGAAGTGGTCGTTCGTCTTCAAAAAGATGCGCAGGACCTCATCCAGAATAATCCGGAGCTATTCCCAGAATGAAACGCACATCTTTCCTGTTTTCGGCGGCCCTTGGTCTCGCGCTTGCGGGCGGCTGTGGTCTCATCTTTTCTTCCGATTCGGCCTATGCGCAATCCGGCGCGGTTGCGGCTGCTATGTCTGATGGATCCGTTGGGGAGCAATCAGATGGTTATCTCGGCATAGCGGGCTCTGCTGGTGCTGATGTCCGCGCTGAGGTCGAAGCCATTAACATTAAGCGCCGCGCCGCTTATACAGACCTTGCGGCTAAACGGGGGGTTACTGTGGCTGATGTCGCTGCTGCAACCGGCTGTCAGACCCTCGCCAGTCGCGTAAAAGCTGGTCAGGCCTATCGTATCGGTACTGGGGCGTGGCAGAAAAAGACTGCGGCACCGATCGCTTTGCCTAGCTATTGCGCCACTGCAAACTGAAGGAGAAGTGCGTAAGAGTATCGTTATTCTTCCGCACTTCTTTCCTGCCTTCTTTCAACTATGCGCCCAATGCGGCAAGAGGCTGGTTGACTTGGCCCTTTACCCTTTCTAAACGGGCCGCGCCTTGACGGGTGCAATGGATGCGGTCCATGCTTTTTATTTCCGGTCGCCATTGGCAGGAAGGGAAAGCAGGAATGTCAGATATTGAACCCGGGCAAGACCCGGTTCGGGAAGACCCCCGCATTAGTTCGCTGAAAAAGCGAATCGGTGAGGTGGAGCATCTCGAACGAATCAGAACCGGTCAGCGTGATCCTGTGGCGGAGGAAAATAACCGCCTTGGTAATCGCGTGCTGGCGGAATTGATTGGTGGTCTTGCTGGCGGAGCGTTGATCGGCTGGTTTTTGGACCATGTCATTGGCACTTCCCCCTGGCTCCTGCTGGTGTTCCTCTTTCTGGGGATAATAGTTGCCTTCAGGAATATTATCAGAATTTCGACGCGGCGCCCTGACTGAATTTAGGGTGTCACGGTTTAGATAATTGGTTCGGGGGTTAAGAGTGGCAGAATCCGGTAAAATCGACCCGATGCACCAGTTTGTGATCCAGCCGATGTTCGGCACCGGTGATCTGTCGGTGGGCGGGTATAATATCGCCTTTACCAACAGCTCGCTGTGGATGGTTGTCACTGCCGTGGTGCTCTGGATATTCGTTGCTGGTGGTATGAAGCGCAGCCTCGTTCCGGGTCGCTGGCAGATGTCGGTTGAGTTTTTCACCGGTTTCATCAACAAGCTGTTGACCGATAATGTGGGTGATAATGGCAAGAAATACATGCCTTATGTATTTTCGTTGTTCATGTTCATCCTGATCGGCAATATTTTGGGTATGCTGCCGCTGGGCCTGCTGGGTGTCCATCCCTTCACCTTCACCAGCCACTTCACCGTTACAGGGGCGCTGGCTATCCTCAGCTTCCTGATTGTGCTGGTGGTTGGCTTCTGGAAGCATGGTTTCCACTTCTTCTCGCTGTTCGTACCGCACGGTACGCCGCTGCCGATGATCCCGGTGATCTTCCCGATCGAACTGGTGTCCTTCATGGTGCGTCCGTTCAGCCTCGGTTTGCGTCTGTTCGTTGCGATGACCGCAGGACACGTATTGCTGAAGGTTCTGGCGGGTTTCGTTATTAATTCTACCAATGCTGGCGCTGGCTATGGCGCGCTGGTTGGTATTCCCAGCTTCACGCTGATGATCGGTATTAACGCGCTGGAACTGCTGGTTGCCTGCATTCAGGCCTATGTGTTCGCGCTGTTGACCTCGGTCTACATTAACGACGCTGAAAATCTTCATTAATTAGTTCATCAATTTCACTAAGCACAAGTTTCAGAAAAGGAGTTATCATTATGGACGCAGAAGCCGCAAAGCTGTTGGGTGCTGGTCTGGCCGCTATCGGTGCAGGTCTTGCTGCTCTTGGTGTGGGTAATGTTTTCGCTTCCTTCCTCGAAGGCGCACTGCGCAATCCTTCGGCTGCTGATGGTCAGCAGGGCCGTCTGTTCATCGGTTTTGCCGCTGCCGAACTTCTTGGTCTGCTGGCATTCGTTATCGCGATGATTCTGGTATTCGTCGCCTAAGCATCTGTTTGATGTGATTGCTGCCGGGGCGGGTTTAATGCCCGCTCCGCACTTTATTCTCTGATTGAACGAACGGGACGGGTGAGATGCCTCAGATAGCCCAGCTTGCCGCAACCTATAGCTCCCAGATTTTCTGGCTGCTGCTTACCTTTGGACTGGTATTCTTTGTGATCGGTCTGGGTATGGTGCCGAAAATCCAGTCAACGGTTGATCTGCGCAATGCAAAAATCGCCGATGATCTGGCCCGTGCTAAGGCGGCTTTTGCCCGTGCGGATGAAATTGAAGAGGATTGCCGCAAGCGCGATACAGAAAATCGCGCATCGGCTCAGTCCATTGTCGCTGATGCACGCGCTAAGGCTGCGGCAGAAAGTGAAAAGCAGGTTGCTGCTGCTGACGCCAAAATTGCTGTTCAAATTGCCAGTGCTGAAGAAGCCATTGCTGCCTCTTCCGCTAAGGCACTGACAGAAATCGAAGCTGTCGCCGCAGAAGCTGCACAGGATATGGTCGCCCGTATTTCTGGTGGTGAAGTTTCGCGGGATGCCGCAACGCAGGCCGTAAAGGTGGCTTTGGCACATGGCTAAGGAAGCAATGATGAACAGCGTAGCAGGTTCGCAGGCTGTGGCCGAAAATCTTAGGCATGCCGATAAGGTTCAGGATCTTTCTGGCGAGGTTCATGCTGCTACTGAAGCTGCAGGTGGTCCGGCGGATCATCATGTGGAACCTAAGGCGCTTGGCATGGATTCGACCGTCTGGGTCAGCCTTGCTATGGCTGTTCTCCTTATTCTCCTTCTGGTGAAGAAGGTGCCAGCTGCCATCGGTAAGGCATTGGATGGTCGGATTGCAGATATTCGCAAACAGCTTGATGAAGCCACAAAGCTGCGCGCTGAGGCCGAAGAGCTGAAAACTGAATATCAGGCGAAGCTGGCAGGTGCAGAAAAAGATGCAGTGGCCATGCGTGCCCGCGCTGAAGAAGAAGCTGCCATCTTGATTGCAGAGGCGAAGGCCAATGCGGCTGATCTGGTACAGCGTCGTCAGAAAATGGCCGAGGATAAGATTGCTGCTGCTGAGCGTACCGCGATTGCGGATATTCGCGCTCGCGCTGTTGGTGCGGCAACCGCTGCCGCTTCGACGCTCATCGCGCAAAATCATGATGCCAATGCTGATAAAGCAATGGTTGATGGCGTGATTAAATCGCTGGAAACAATCAATTGATTTGATAGGGCTTCGCCCTGCATTTAATGATTTATGCCCCCTTTGGCCTATTAGGTCAGAGGGGGTTTTCGTATAATGAGTCCCTTGATAGTCATGGCATTTTTATAATGCGGGGCTACGCCGACCATATACATCGGAAATCTGGCTGATTGAAACGTTGCTTTGCCGCTGGAAGGCTCGGCACCATGATAAAGGCATCGTAGCCAAGGGATATACTCGTCCTGAGGTAAAGCGTCCTGAGGTAAAGCGTCCTGAGGTAAAGATTATCTTCGCCTATGGGCAATTGCCTTTTCAGGCCCTACATCGGCTTTATGTCGCCTAACGATGCCCCGGACCGCTTTAACGAAGAGAAATCCGCCTTCACCGTGCGCGGTGCGGAATTGCCTGATCTGGATACCGGCGTAACCGCCATTCGTGATGTGGTGCGCACTTTGCCGCTGCGCCCCGGTGTCTATCGGATGATCGATGCACGGGGGAATGTGCTTTATGTCGGTAAGGCCAAGGCGCTGAAAAATCGTGTAACCAATTACACGCAGGTAATGCGCTTGCCGCGCCGTTTACAGCGCATGGTGTCGCAAACACGCTCTATGGAAATTGTGACGACCACCAATGAGGCAGAGGCCTTGCTGGTCGAGGCGCAACTCATCAAGCGGTATCGCCCGCCCTATAATGTGTTGTTGCGTGATGATAAGAGCTTCCCGTTCATCTTGCTGCGTCATGACCATGAATTTCCGCGTATTCAGAAACATCGCGGCGCGCGAAAAATAGCTGGGCGTTATTTCGGCCCTTATGCGGGTGCGGGGGAAGTCAATCGCACGCTGAATGCCCTGCAAAAGCTGTTCCTGCTGAGAAGTTGCACCGATAGCTTTTTTCGCAACCGTGCGCGGCCCTGCTTGCTCTATCAGATCAAGCGCTGTTCCGCGCCTTGCGTTGGCCGCATTGATGAAACCGCCTATGCGGAACTGGTGGATGATGCCGAAGCGTTTCTTGATGGCAAAAGCAGCGCGGTGCAGGCGAAACTGGCCGGGCAGATGAACAAGGCGGCGGAGGATCTCGATTATGAACTGGCGGCGGTCTATCGGGATCGTCTGCGGGCGCTGACCTTCGTGCAAAATAGCGGTGAGGTCGCGCAGGGCGTTGAGGATGCCGATATTTTCGCGCTGGCGGCGCAGGGCGGGGCAATGTGTATCCATGCCTTTTTCCTGCGCGGCGGGCAGCATAATGGCAGCCATTCGCTCTTCCCCGTTCATGTGCAGGATGTTAGTGAGGATGAAGCCTTTTCCGCTTTCCTTGCCCAGTTTTACGAGGATGTGCCGCCACCCAAACTCATCTTGCTGGATCGGCATTTAGAGGAGGAAAGCTGGCTGACCGAGGCACTCAGCGTCAAGGCCGGGCATAAGGTCCGCATAGAGGTGCCGCAGCGCGGGGGGCGCACGAAGCTCATCGAAATGGCGCGGCGTAATGCGGCGGAGGCCTTACAGCGTCGGCAGGCGGAAAGCACCGGGCAAGCGAAGTTGCTCAATGGCCTTGCTGAGCTGTTCGGGCTGGATGGTCCCCCGGACCGTATCGAAATTTACGATAATAGCCATATACAGGGTGCCCATGCCCTTGGTGCGATGGTGGTTGCAGGGCCGGAGGGGTTCCGCAAAAACGCCTATCGCAAATTCAACATCAAAAACCCAGAAACACGGACGGATGATGACTTTGCGATGATGCGGGAGGTGTTCCATAGACGCTTCGCTCATGCGCAAGAGGATGACCCGGACCGCGAAAAGGGTGAATGGCCTGATCTGGTGCTGGTGGATGGCGGTAAGGGGCAGCTATCGGCCGTGCGGGCGATATTGGAGGAACTGGGCGTTGAGGATGTGCCTCTGGTTGGTGTCGCCAAAGGGCCGCATCATGGCCGCGAAGGGCGGGAGGTGTTTCACCTCCCTGATGGGCGAGAACTGACGTTGCCGGTCAATGATCCGCTGCTTTTCTATATCCAGCGTTTGCGGGATGAGGCGCATCGTTTCGTTATCGGGGCACATCGTGGCAAGCGCAGCCGGGCGATTACGACCTCCACGCTGGATGATGTACCAGGCATTGGTCCGTCGCGCAAAAAGGCACTGTTGCTGCATTTTGGCACGGCGTCGGTGGTCAAAGATGCGCGACTGGAGGATTTGCAGCGCGTCCCCGGCATATCGAGCGCGGTGGCGCAGACCATCTATGATTATTTCCATCCGGGCGGCTGAGGGGAGGCCGTGCCGCATCTGTCCACCCCGGCGATTATCTGCGCGGTGCGTCATCATGGCGAACATGGCGCAGTGGTGCGCCTGCTAACGCCAGATGCCGGGCTGGTGGCGGGTTATGTGCGGGGGGGGCGGTCCCGCGCCATGCGCCCGGTACTGATGCCCGGCAACCGGGTGAAGGCCGAGATCAGGGCACGGACGGCGGACCAACTCGCATCGGTGCAAGTGGAACTGGCCCAGAGCCTCGCGCCGATATTGACCGAGCCTTTGCCCGCTGCCGCGATTGACTGGTCCTGCGCGCTCACCGCTGCGGCCTTGCCGGAACAGGTGCAGTATCCCGCACTATATGCGGCGCTGGGGGCTGTGCTGGATGCGATCCTCGCGGCCCCTGCGGCACGGGGCTGGGCGGTGGCATTGGTGCGCTATGAATTGTTGCTCCTCGCGCAAATGGGCTTTGGGCTGGACCTTTCCGGCTGCGTGATGACGGGTTCGGGGCCAGAAAGCCTTGCCTATGTTTCCCCCCGCACCGGGGCGGCGGTTAGCCGGGAAGGGGCGCTGGGCTATGAAGCCAAATTGCTGACGCTGCCCGCCTTCTTGCGAGATAGGGATTCCGCCGCCGACTGGCCTGCCATATTGGATGGACTAGCGCTCACTCGACCATTTCTGGAACGATCGGTGTTGATCGAACGGCGTGCGCCGGTGCTGGCCAGCAGGGACAGGCTGGTTGATCGCCTCAAAAGAGCGGTTGCGTGACTCTCTGTGCGCTCCTATGCGTTCGGCATCATTTTGTCCGCGTGGGCGGATTGCAGCTATGGGCGGCAGGCCTTTCTCTTTGTTGAACCGGGCCGGTGCTGCGATACAAGACGGAGGAAGCATCAATGCGGGTTGCGCTGTTGGCCGGAGACGGCATCGGTCCTGAAATTATGGCGGAGGCGCGCCGGGTGCTGGATGCGCTGGGGCTTGATGATCTGACCTATGAAGAGGCACTGGTGGGCGGCGCGGCCTATAAGGCGAAGGGGCATCCTCTGCCCCCCGAAACGCTGGATGCGGCCAAGCGGGCTGATGCTATCCTCTTTGGCGCGGTGGGTGACCCGGATTGCGATGCGCTGGAACGCCATTTGCGCCCGGAACAGGCGATTTTGGGCCTACGCAAGGAACTGACGCTGTTTTCCAACCTGCGTCCTGCCAAGGTGTTCCCGCAGCTCGCTGATGCATCGGCGCTGAAGGCAGAGGTCGCCAGTAGTATTGATCTGCTGATTGTGCGTGAACTCAACGGCGACGTCTATTTCGGCGAAAAGGGCATGCGTAAGACCGCTGATGGCCTGCGTGAAGGCTATGACGTGATGAGCTATAATGAGGCGGAGGTGCGCCGCATTGCCCATAGCGCGTTTAAGGCTGCGCAGGTGCGGCGGAAAAAGCTGTGTTCGGTGGATAAGGCCAATGTGCTGGAAACCAGCCAGCTTTGGCGAGATGTGGTGATTGAGGTATCGGCAGATTATCCCGATGTTGAGCTGTCCCATATGTATGTCGATAATGCTGCGATGCAGTTGGTGCGTGATCCCGGTCAGTTCGATGTCATCGTTACCGGTAATCTCTTTGGCGATATTCTTTCCGATCAGGCGAGTATGTGCGTTGGCTCCATTGGGATGTTGGCTTCGGCCTCGCTCGATGCGAATGGCAAGGGACTTTATGAACCGATCCACGGCAGCGCGCCGGATATTGCCGGACAGGGCAAGGCCAATCCGCTGGCGACGATCCTTTCTGCCGCGATGATGCTCCGTTATTCGCTGAATAAGCCTGAGGCCGCCGATCGGATTGAGAAGGCAGTTGCAACGGCACTGGAAAATGGCGCGCGCAGTGCCGATCTGGGCGGCAGCATGACCACACGTGAAATGGGTGATGCGGTGCTGGCCGCGCTTTGACAGATTAAAATCAAGGACAAGAAGATGAAACGCACAACGGGTCAGAATCGCGAAATCACGTCCAAATGGCGTCCGGCAACACAGGCCATCCGTGGCGGCACATGGCGCAGTGAACAGGGGGAGACGTCTGAGGCGCTCTTCCTCAATTCCGGTTATTGTTATGACGATGCCGAAACGGTTGCGGCGCGTTTCGCGGGCGAACAGCAGGGGATGACCTATTCCCGCCTGCAAAACCCGACTGTGCAGATGCTGGAAGAACGCATTGCCCTTATGGAAGGGGCAGAGGCTTGCCGTGTGCAGGCGACCGGCATGGCAGCGATGACCACCGCCCTATTGGCGCAGCTTAGCGCGGGCGATCATGTCGTTGCGGCTAAGGCGGCTTTTGGCTCATGCCGCTGGCTGGTGGATAGTTTGCTCCCCCGTTTCGGCATTGAAACCACAGTGATTGATGCGTGGGATAATGCAGAATGGGAAAAGGCGATCCGCCCCAATACCAAGGTGTTTTTCTTTGAAACGCCTGCAAACCCGACGATGGATATTGTCGATCTCACTTATGTTTGTGGCCTCGCGAAATCGCACGGCATCACGACGGTGGTGGATAATGCTTTTTGCTCGCCTGCACTCCAGCGCCCGATGGAATTTGGCGCGGATGTCGTTGCCTATAGCGCAACCAAGCTGATGGACGGGCAGGGCCGCGTATTGGCGGGTGCGGTATGCGGCACCGAGGCGTTCATCAATGATGTGTTATTGCCGTTTCAGCGTAACACTGGCCCCAATCTCTCGCCATTCAACGCATGGGTTGTGCTGAAGGGGCTGGAAACGCTCGATATGCGCGCTAAGCAGCAGTCTGCCAATGCGTTGGAAGTCGGCAAGTTCATGGAACAGCGTGTGCCGAAAATCCTGCACCCCGGCCTGGCCAGCCACCCGCAGCATGACCTTGCGATGAAGCAGATGACGGCGTGCGGGCCTATTTTCTCGGTCGTGCTGGATGGCGGACGGGAGCAGGCATTTGCACTGCTGAATGCGCTCAATCTCATCGATATTTCCAACAATATTGGGGACAGCCGCAGCCTGATGACCCACCCGGCCTCCACCACCCATGCCAGCGTCAGTGACGAGGCAAAGGCGGAAATGGGCGTGGGTGAGGGCATGCTGCGCCTTAATGTCGGCCTCGAAGATGCTCAGGATCTGATTGAAGATCTGGATCAGGCATTGACGGCAGCCGGTCTTTAAGGGAATTTGACGGGGTGAAATCCTTATTTCCCTTTTTTGCGGTAACGGATGATGTGGTGGTTCGCGCCGCCGTCAGCTTCCTGCCGGATCAGTCCCAGCCAGCCAATAGCCGTTGGTTCTGGGCCTATCATGTCCGTATCGAAAATGAGGGGGATGAGCCGGTGCAACTGCTGTCACGGCGCTGGTCTATCACCGATGGGCGCGGTGAGATTCAGCATGTTGAGGGCGAAGGGGTGATTGGCGAACAACCAGTCATCCACCCCGGCGCGTCTTATGATTATGTTTCCGGCTGTCCTCTCGCCACGCCTACCGGTGTGATGGAGGGGCATTATAATATGGTCGCGGCAGACGGGCGGATGCTCCGCGTCGCTATACCGCGTTTTGCACTGGTGGCGCCGAGCGAAGAATGAAGATGAAGAGAACCCATTTGCCCTTGAACGGCCTACGCGTGCTGGATGCGGCGGCGCGGCACCTTAGCTTCACCCGTGCGGCGGATGAATTGGCGGTGACGCCTGCGGCCGTCGGGCAGCAGATCAGGGCGCTGGAGGATATGCTGGGCGTAGTGCTGTTTCGTCGCACGCCCAAGGGGCTGGAACTGACCCCTGAAACGGAAGGCGCGCTGGAGGCATTACGCGGTGGTTTCCTGAAATTTGAGGAAGCAGTGCAGTCGATGCAGGCCGGGCAATCCAGCAATGCGCTGACCATTGCCGCGCCACGTGACATTATTGCGGTTTGGTTAATGCCGCGCCTTGCCGATTATGCAAAGCAGCATGAAGGGCTGAACATCACGCTGATAGCCGCTGATACTCCGCCTGATTTTACTGAGGCCAATCTGGACATCGCCATTGCCCTTGCTGATGGGGCGGGGGATTATGAAGGCGCGCCGATGGATGATGCGCTTTATGTGACGGTGGAAGGGCCGAATGGCGGATCGGAAGGTATTATTGGCTGGCCGGGTGGCTGTGCGGAGGTGGAAAGCCCGGCTCTTCGTGTGGCGGATGCGGGGCTAGCTATAGCGGCTGCGGCTAATGGCTTTGGCCGAGCGAGCGTACCTGCATTGCTGGCCAATGCAGCTATTGCCGATGGCCGGGTGCGTCAAATCGGCGGTGGGGAGCAAGGTAAGAAAGGCTATTGGCTGATCGCCCCCGCGCCGCAATGGCGTCAGAAAAAGGTGAAGGCGTTGGTCGAAGCGCTGACGGCCTGATTGACAGGCAGGCTGATTATGAGCGGGCGGCAGAGTGCTGCCTCCTGAAAATGTCTGGTCCGTCACAGCATAGCATTGTTGATCGGCCCTTGCTTATGGGCGGCGCCGCGCCTTATAGCTGGCGCTATGTCCGATAATTTGTTCGACTCTTCTGTCCAGTCCTCCACCGCCACATCCGGCAGCTATGACGCTTCCTCTATCGAGGTGCTGGAGGGGCTGGAGCCTGTACGCCGCCGTCCGGGCATGTATATTGGTGGCACGGATGAGCGCGCGCTGCATCATCTCGCCAGCGAAGTTCTCGACAATGCGATGGACGAGGCAGTTGCGGGGCATGCTAGCCGGATTGAAGTAACGCTGGAGGCTGGAAATCGCCTGACCATCACCGATAATGGCCGTGGTATCCCGGTGGACCCGCATCCCAAATTCCCGGATAAATCGGCGCTGGAGGTCATATTGACCACGCTCCATTCTGGCGGGAAATTTTCGGATAAGGCTTATGCGACCAGCGGCGGCCTGCATGGCGTGGGCGTGTCAGTGGTCAACGCGCTGTCATCGGATACGGTGATAGAGGTTGCCCGTAACCGCGAATTATTCCGCCAGAGCTTTAGCAAAGGGCATCCGACAAGCGCACTCGAAAAAGTGGGGGCGGCCCCCAATCGGCGCGGCACCAGTGTGACCTTCGTGCCGGATACGGAGATTTTTGGTGCGCTGAATTTCAAGCCGTCGCGGCTGTATAAGCTTGCCCAGTCCAAGGCTTATTTGTTTGCGGGTGTTGAAATCCGCTGGAAATGCAGCCCGGACATCATCACCGATGGCACTTTGGCAGAGGCTGTGTTCCAGTTTCCCGGCGGTCTTGCCGATCATCTGAAGGAGCAGGTCGGTTCGCGGGAATGTGCGACCAAAGACTTTTTTACCGGAACACAGGATTTTAGCGGTTCTGTTGGCCGCGCTGAATGGGCGATTGCATGGCCACTCTGGTCTGATGGCAGCTATAGCTGGTTTGCGAATACCATCCCGACGCCGGATGGCGGTACGCATGAAGCGGGCCTGCGTGGCGCGCTGGTCAAGGGTATCCGTGCCTTTGGCGAACTGGTCGGCACCAAAAAGGCGAAGGACATCACCGCCGATGATATTATGACGGGCTGCGAATTGATGCTCTCCGTCTTCATCCGTGATCCGCAATTTCAGAGTCAGACCAAGGACCGCCTTACCAGCCCGGAGGCTGCTAAGCTGGTTGAGGCGGCGGTACGCGACCATTTCGATCATTTCCTCACTGACAATATGGAACGCGGCAAGGCGCTGCTTTCTTATGTAATCGACCGCATGGATGAGCGCCTTGCGCGCAAGGCCGAGAAAGAGGTGAAGCGCAAGACGGCAACTAGTGCGCGAAAATTGCGCCTGCCGGGTAAACTGACCGATTGCAGCGCCGATGACCCGTCGGGGACTGAGCTGTTCATCGTCGAAGGAGACAGCGCAGGCGGCAGTGCGAAGCAGGCGCGTGATCGCAAGACGCAGGCAATCTTGCCCATCCGTGGCAAGATATTGAACGTCGCCTCCGCCAGTGCGCAGAAAATCCTCGCTAATCAGGAAATCGCCGACATCATACAGGCGCTCGGTTGCGGCACGCGCAAGGACTGTAAAACCGATCAGTTGCGCTATGAACGTATTGTCATTATGACGGACGCTGATGTGGATGGCGCGCATATTGCCACCTTGCTGATGACCTTCTTCTTTCAGGAAATGCCGGAACTGGTGAAAAAGGGGCATTTGTTCCTCGCCCAGCCGCCGCTTTATCGTATTACCCATGCGGGTAAGAGCGTTTATGCACGCGATGATGCGCATAAAGATGAAGTGATGGCGACGGTCTTTAAAGGCAAAAAGGTCGATGTAGCGCGGTTTAAAGGGCTTGGGGAAATGAATCCCGGGCAGCTCCGCGAAACGACGATGGACCCGAAAACGCGGGGCCTCATCCGGGTTGTGTTGCCCGATAATTATGAAGAGCAATCAGCGGTGCGTGATCTGGTCGATCGCCTGATGGGGAATAATCCGGCCCATCGCTTTGCTTTCATACAGGATAATGCCTCATCGCTGGATGAAGAGCTGATCGACGCCTGATAGTTTGGGGGCAGGGGCTTAGCCCTGCGGTTCCAGCCCCTCATCCTGCAACCAGCCCCGTTTGTAGGCGAAACGGAACACCGGGTTTAGCAAGGCATTGCTCCATCCGCTGTTGGTCGCAAAGTCGCGTTGCAGAGTGTCATGGTGAAGCTGGTGCGCCTCTGGCGTCATCAGCAACCCGACACGGCGCATGGCGTTGATTATCCACGGATTGTCCTGACGGTGCAGGGTGCCATGGAAATATTGGGCAAAGGTGCCGCCGATCAATAAGCTGATGGTGCCCGCAACCAGCCAGCCGGGCACCGGCCAGATCAGGCAGGCGATGTTCAGCAACAGCGATAACGGGAATGATCCGGCAATCACCGTCGATCCGATTTGCCGCCACATCGTCCGGCGACCCAGTGCAGCAGGGCGGGGATGATGGTTTTTGAAATCATAAACCAGCTTTTCGAACGGATTAAGCTGCTTCATCGAGGCGCGAAACATGCCTTGATATTCGTCAGATTCCCGTGATCCTTCGTAAAAATAAAGTCGGTCCAGCCCGACATGTAACCGCGCTGGGAAATAATCCATCGTCATATGCACGATGCCAGACAGCATATCGGCAGCATACCAACCGGCGATCAGCGCCGGGATCACCCACCAGCTCATATCACCCAGCATAAAGCCTACATTGCCTGCCCCTGATAGCAGGAACAGAAAAAGGATCAGTCTCATTCGCATGAGGAGGCTTGTAGTCCCATCGGACAGGGGTGGACAAGAATCTAATATATGCCCATTTGCTTAATCGGGTAGTTTGGCAGGCGAATGGATGATGGCGACTGATATTGAGATGGCGGTTATTGAAATGACAGTGGCGAGAGCCGAGGATGTTCCGGCATTGAAGCTACTGGTGGAATCTGCCTATCGCGGCGATAGCGCGCGGGCGGGCTGGACCCATGAGGCGGACCTTCTGCATGATGAGCGGGTAGATGAAGCCGATTTGCTTGCCTTGATGAATCGCCCTGATGAACGCATATTATTGTTTCGGCAGGGTGACGTTTTGGTGGGATGCGCGCAAGTTACGCGTAAAAACGCGGATTATGCTTATTTCGGAATGTTCGCGGTGGCACCGCCCTGCCAGAATAGCGGGTTGGGCAAGCATATATTGGCTGCGGCGGAGCATCAGGCTCGCACTGTTTTTGGTGTCCGGTTGATGGAAATGACCGTGATTGCACAGCGCACCGAACTGATCGCTTATTATGAACGACGTGGTTATTGCGCCACGGGGGAGCGGCGCCCTTTTCCGGTGGAACTTGACCTGCCCTTATTTTTCATCGTGCTGGAAAAATCACTGGCATAATGATGTCGAGGAGGAAGGTTTTAGGAATTTCGGTTGCCCTCTTCCCAAAATCCAACTTCTTAGGTATAAGGAACATAGATTTTCTCTGCCATGCCTTGGGTGTGGTGGGCCTTATATCTGTCCGGGACAGGGTTTGATTGGCGATCAGATCATGACGAATGGGGCGGATATTCAAGGTTTTCATAACGCTGACAGTGCGGTTCGGACAGCCCCGGCCCGCACTTTTTTGCGTCGCTTAGCGCGTACGAATCGGCTGAATTTTCGCTGCGATGCGATGAAGATTTTATCGGCTCAATAGCCCGGAAGGCGAAAGACAGATGGCAACCAAGGCGGTTCAGACCCCAACGGCGAAAAAACGCATTCGCAAGGTGTTTGGCAATATTCACGAAGTCGTGCAGATGCCAAACCTGATTGAAGTGCAGCGCGAATCCTATGAACAGTTTTTGCGGTCAGACCCTTCCATCGGCTATGTTTCTGGTCTGGAAAAGACATTGCGCTCGGTTTTCCCGATCCGCGATTTCGCCGGCACCGCCGAAATGGATTTCGTGAACTATGAACTCGAAGATCCGAAATATGACGTAGAAGAATGCCGTCAGCGGGGCATTACTTATGCTGCGCCGATGCGCGTTACTTTGCGCCTCATCGTGTTCGAGGTTGACCCGGATACCGAAACCCGTTCGGTTCTCGATATTAAGGAGCAGGACGTTTACATGGGCGACATGCCGCTCATGACCGAAAACGGCACCTTCTTCGTTAATGGCACAGAGCGCGTTATCGTCAGCCAGATGCACCGCTCGCCGGGTGTGCTGTTTGACCATGATCGTGGCAAAACCCACTCTTCGGGTAAATATCTCTTCGCGGCTCGCGTCATTCCTTATCGTGGCTCCTGGCTCGATTTTGAATTTGACGCCAAGGATATCGTCAACGTCCGTATCGACCGTAAGCGCAAGCTGCCGGTGACGGCACTGCTGTATTCGCTGGGCCTCAATGCCGAAGAAATCCTTGGTGAATTTTACAACAAGGTTACCTATCTTCGTGGTGAAGGTGGCTGGCAGATTCCGTTCGTTACCGAAGCATGGCGCGGCATGAAGCCTGCCTTTGATGTGGTAGACGCCAAGACCGGTGAAGTTGTTTTCGCTGCTGGCCATAAGATTTCCCCCCGCGCCGCCAATAAAGCTGGCAAGGATGGGCTGGAAACGCTGCTGATCCCGACCGAGGAAATTTTTGGTCGTTACAGCGCTTATGACCTCATCAACGAAACTACCGGCGAAATCTATATCGAAGCTGGTGATGAAGTTTCGCCGGAAAACCTCGAAGCTCTGGACCGTGCAGGCGTTGATCGTCTCGAACTGCTCGACATTGACCATGTTTCGACCGGCGCGTGGATTCGTAACACGCTGAAGGCCGATAAGGCCGAAGATCGTGACCATGCTCTCGCGGAAATTTACCGCGTCATGCGCCCCGGTGAACCGCCGACGAAGGAAACGGCAGAGGCGCTGTTTGCTGGCCTGTTCTTCGACCCGGAACGCTATGATCTCTCCGCGGTTGGTCGCGTAAAGCTCAATATGCGTCTTGGCCTCGATTGCGAAGATACCGTCACCACCTTGCGCCGCGAAGATATTCTTGCGGTTGTAAAGGAACTGGTGAACCTCAAGGACGGCAAGGGTGAAATCGACGATATCGATAACCTCGGTAACCGCCGCGTTCGCTCCGTTGGTGAGCTTCTGGAAAACCAGTATCGCGTTGGCCTGCTGCGCATGGAACGCGCCGTTAAGGAGCGGATGTCCTCGGTTGACGTATCGACGGTCATGCCCAACGACCTCATTAACGCCAAGCCCGCAGTGGCCGCTGTGCGTGAGTTCTTTGGTTCCTCGCAGCTTTCGCAGTTCATGGACCAGACCAACCCGCTGTCGGAAGTTACCCATAAGCGCCGCGTTTCGGCCCTTGGGCCGGGTGGTCTGACCCGTGAACGTGCTGGCTTCGAAGTCCGCGACGTTCACCCGACGCATTATGGCCGTATCTGCCCGATTGAAACGCCGGAAGGCCCGAACATTGGCCTTATCAACTCGCTGGCAACATTCAGCCGGGTTAACAAATATGGCTTCATCGAAACACCTTATCGTAAAATCATCGACGGTAAGGTGACGGACGAGGTTGTGTATCTCTCTGCGATGGAAGAGCAGAAGCACACCGTGGCGCAGGCCAACGCTGAGCTGAACCCGGACCGTAGTTTTGCTGAGGAACTAATTTCGGCACGCGAAGGCGGCGAATTCCTGATGGCCCCGCGCGATCAGATCACGCTGATGGACGTTTCGCCGAAGCAGCTTGTGTCGGTTGCGGCATCGCTCATTCCGTTCCTCGAAAACGATGACGCTAACCGCGCGCTCATGGGATCGAACATGCAACGTCAGGCCGTGCCTTTGGTACGGGCTGAGGCACCGTTCGTCGGCACGGGCATGGAAGAAACCGTCGCGCACGATTCTGGCGCAGCTATTTCCGCTCGTCGCGCTGGTATCGTCGATCAGGTTGACGCGACCCGTATCGTTATCCGTGCGACCGATGATGTGGAACCGGGCAAGTCTGGCGTGGATATTTACACGCTGATGAAGTTCCAGCGCTCCAACCAGGACACCTGCATTAACCAGCGTCCGTTGGTGAAGGTGGGTGAATTGGTGCAGGCTGGCGACGTGATCGCTGATGGCCCGTCCACCGAATTAGGTGAACTGGCGCTGGGTCGTAACACCCTCGTCGCGTTCATGCCGTGGAATGGCTACAACTATGAAGACTCTATCCTGATCTCCGAACGGATTGTGAAGGACGACGTCTTTACCTCGGTTCATATCGAGGAATTCGAAGTCATGGCCCGCGATACCAAGCTGGGGCCGGAAGACATCACCCGCGATATTCCGAACGTTGGTGAAGAAGCACTGCGTAACCTCGATGAGGCTGGCATTGTTTACATCGGCGCTGAAGTTGAGCCGGGCGACATCCTCGTCGGCAAGATCACGCCAAAGGGCGAAAGCCCGATGACGCCAGAAGAAAAGCTTCTCCGTGCTATCTTTGGTGAAAAGGCGAGCGACGTGCGTGACACGTCCCTGCGTCTGCCGCCGGGTGTTGCCGGGACCATCGTCGAAGTTCGCGTGTTCAACCGTCATGGTATTGACAAAGACGAACGCGCAATGGCGATTGAACGCGAAGAAATCGATCGTCTGGCGAAGGACCGCGAAGACGAACGCGGCATCCTTAATCGTGCGACCTTCAACCGTCTGAGGGAAATGTTGATTGGCCAGACGGCCAACGCAGCACCCAAGGGCGTCAAGAAGGGCGTTGAGATCACCGAGGAACTGCTTGCCGAGGTAGAGCGTCATGAGTGGTGGAAATTTGCTGTTGCTGATGATGCGCAGCAGGCCTCGCTCGAAGCTGTTAAGGCGCAATATGACGAAGCGGTAAAGAGCATCGTTGAGAAGTTCGAAGATCGCGTTGAAAAATTGCAGCGCGGTGATGATCTGCCACCGGGCGTTCTGAAGATGGTCAAGGTGTTCGTTGCGGTGAAGCGTAAGCTGCAGCCGGGCGATAAGATGGCCGGTCGTCACGGGAATAAGGGGGTTATCTCTCGCATCCTGCCGCAGGAAGACATGCCTTTCCTTGCGGATGGGACGCCGGTTGATATCGTTCTGAACCCGCTGGGTGTGCCTTCGCGTATGAACGTCGGGCAGATTTTCGAAACCCATCTGGGTTGGGCGGCCCGCGGTCTTGGTCATCAGATCAAGGATGCTCTGGAAGATTGGCGCTATGCCAACCCGAACCCGGAAGCGGCTGCTCCGCCAGAAGCGATCAAGGACAAGCTGCTGGCCGTCTATGGCGAGAAATATGTTGATGAAATCAATGCCCGGTCGCAGGACCAGATCATTGAGCTGGCATCAAACCTGACCACTGGCGTGCCGATTGCGACCCCGGTGTTTGACGGTGCGAACCAGCAGGATATCATCGATATGCTGGACCTTGCCGGGTTTGATCGTAGCGGTCAGTCTGATCTCTATGATGGTCGCACCGGTGAGAAGTTCGACCGTAAGGTTACGGTTGGCATCATCTATATGCTGAAACTGCATCACCTTGTTGACGACAAGATCCACGCTCGTTCCATTGGCCCCTACAGCCTCGTTACCCAGCAGCCGCTGGGCGGTAAGGCGCAGTTTGGTGGTCAGCGCTTCGGGGAAATGGAAGTCTGGGCGCTTCAGGCTTATGGCGCAGCCTACACCCTTCAGGAAATGCTCACCGTTAAGTCGGATGACGTGGTTGGCCGTACCAAGGTGTACGAAGCGATCGTCAAGGGCGATGATACGTTTGAAGCCGGTATCCCCGAAAGCTTCAACGTTCTCGTCAAGGAAATGCGCAGCCTTGGTCTCAATGTTGATCTGGCTACGCTGGATGAAGTTGATGAAGATGGTGAGCATCAGGAAGCAGCGGAATGATAGGGCAGGGGCGCGGTTTTATACGGCGCCCCGTCTTCTCCACCTTCGCCCCGAATTTTGCCTCAGACGTGAGGAAATAAGACTATGAATGAACTGACCCATTTCGCAAACCCGATGCAGAAGGCCGAAACCTTCGACCAGATTCAAATTGGTCTTGCATCGCCCGAACGTATCCGCAGCTGGTCCTTTGGTGAGATCAAAAAGCCGGAAACGATTAACTATCGCACGTTCAAGCCTGAGCGTGACGGTCTTTTCTGTGCGCGTATCTTTGGCCCGATCAAGGATTATGAATGCCTGTGCGGCAAGTATAAGCGCATGAAATATAAAGGCATCGTATGCGAAAAATGCGGTGTCGAAGTTACGGTTTCCAAGGTTCGCCGTGAGCGCATGGGCCATATTGAACTGGCCGCGCCGGTTGCGCATATCTGGTTCCTGAAATCGCTTCCCAGCCGTATCGGTCTGCTGCTCGATATGCAGTTGAAGCAGCTGGAGCGCGTACTTTATTTCGAATCCTATATCGTTATCGAGCCGGGCCTCACTGCGCTGGAAAAATATCAGCTTCTGACCGAAGATGAATTGATCGACGCGCAGGATGAATATGGTGAAGACGCTTTCTCTGCCGGTATCGGCGCAGAAGCCGTTAAGCAGATGCTGATCGACCTTGATCTGGAAGGCGAAAAGACGGCTCTGCTCGAAGAACTGGCTGTTACGAAGTCAGAACTGAAGCCTAAGAAGATCATCAAGCGCCTTAAGGTGGTTGAGAGCTTCCTTGAATCCGGCAACCGCCCAGAATGGATGATCCTCGACGTTGTGCCGGTCATTCCTCCAGAACTGCGTCCACTGGTTCCGCTGGATGGTGGTCGTTTCGCAACGTCCGATTTGAACGATCTCTATCGCCGCGTTATCAACCGTAACAACCGTTTGAAGCGCCTGATGGAGCTGCGGGCGCCGGACATCATCGTTCGCAACGAAAAGCGTATGTTGCAGGAAGCTGTTGACGCGCTGTTTGATAATGGTCGTCGTGGCCGTATCATCACCGGTGCTAACAAGCGTCCGCTGAAATCGCTCTCTGACATGCTGAAGGGCAAGCAGGGCCGCTTCCGCCAGAACCTTCTGGGTAAGCGCGTTGACTATTCCGGTCGTTCGGTCATCGTGACGGGTCCTGAGCTGAAACTGCATCAGTGCGGTCTGCCGAAGAAGATGGCTCTCGAACTGTTCAAGCCGTTCATTTATGCCCGCCTCGATGCCAAGGGTCTTTCCATGACCCTGAAGCAGGCGAAGAAGTGGGTTGAAAAGGAACGTAAGGAAGTTTGGGACATCCTTGATGAGGTGATCCGTGAACATCCTGTCATGCTCAACCGTGCGCCTACGCTTCACCGTCTTGGTATTCAGGCGTTTGAGCCTGTTCTGATCGAAGGCAAGGCTATTCAGCTTCACCCGCTCGTCTGTTCGGCGTTCAACGCCGACTTTGACGGTGACCAGATGGCTGTCCACGTTCCGCTGAGCCTCGAAGCGCAGCTCGAAGCACGCGTGTTGATGATGTCCACCAACAACATCCTCTCGCCTGCAAACGGCAAGCCGATCATCGTTCCGTCACAGGACATGGTGCTGGGTATCTATTATCTCTCTATGATGATGGAAGGCGAGCCGGGTGAAGGCACGTTGCTGGCTGATATGCAGGAAGTGCATCAGGCCCTGTTCAACAAGGTCGTAACCCTGCACACCAAGGTTATCAGCCGCGTTCCGCAGACCGATGAAGAAGGTAATACCTATTTCAAGCGGTTTGAAACAACCCCGGGCCGTATGCTGATCGGTGAATGTCTGCCGAAGAGCCATAAGGTGCCGTTCGACGTTGTGAACCGTCTGATCGGTAAGAAAGAAATCGCGGATGTGATCGATCAGGTCTATCGTCACACCGGCCAGAAGGACACGGTGCTGTTCGCTGACGCTATTATGAGCCTCGGCTTCCGCCACGCGTTCCAGGCGGGGATTTCCTTCGGTAAGGATGACATGATCATCCCTGATGCCAAGATTAATCTGGTTGATGAAACCAAGGCACTGGTGGCTGACTATGAACAGCAATATCAGGATGGTCTGATTACCCAGCAGGAAAAATATAATAAGGTGATCGACGCCTGGAGCCGTTGCGGCGATCAGGTGGCCAACGCAATGATGGACGAAATTCGTGCGCAGCCGCGTGACGAAGATACAGGCCGTCTGAAGCCGATCAACTCCATCTACATGATGTCGCATTCTGGTGCGCGTGGTTCTCCAGCACAGATGAAGCAGCTTGCTGGGATGCGCGGCCTGATGGCTAAGCCTTCGGGCGAAATCATCGAAACGCCGATCATCTCGAACTTCAAGGAAGGTCTGACCGTTCTTGAATATTTCAACTCCACCCACGGTGCCCGTAAGGGCCTTGCGGATACCGCGCTCAAGACCGCTAACTCCGGTTATCTGACGCGGCGTTTGGTCGATGTGTCGCAGGATTGCGTCATCATCGAAACCGATTGCGGCACCGAAAAAGCGCTGGAGATGAAGGCGATTGTTCAGGGCGGTTCGGTTATCGCATCGCTTGGTGAACGAATATTGGGCCGGACCACGGCAGAAGACATCATTGATACCAAGGATGGCTCTGTTGTTATTCCGATCGGCAGTCTGCTCGATGAAGCGATGATCGCCAAGATTGAGGCCATCGGTACGCAGGCGGTTAAGATTCGTTCGCCGCTGATCTGTGAAAGCAAGCGCGGCGTGTGCGCGACATGCTATGGTCGTGACCTTGCCCGCGGGACGCCGGTGAATATCGGTGAGGCTGTTGGTGTTATTGCGGCGCAGTCCATTGGTGAACCGGGTACGCAGCTTACCATGCGGACCTTCCACATCGGGGGTGCGGCGCAGCTTAACGAAACGTCGAACCTTGAATCCATCGCTGATGGCCGCGTTGAACTGCGCGATATGCCTACCATCGTGGATAAAAATGGTCGCCGTCTCTCTCTGGCCCGTAATGGCGAACTGGCGATTATCGATCATGAAGGTCGTGAACGCGCGGTTCACCGCCTGCCTTATGGTTCGACCATCCTATTCGCAGATGGCGATGAAGTGAAGCTGGGTGACCGGATCGCAGAATGGGATCCTTATACCCTGCCAGTCATCACCGAAAAGCCGGGTATTGTGAAATATCAGGACCTTCTGGACGGTAAGACGCTGGTCGAACAGACTGACGAAGCCACTGGCATTGCTCAGCGCGTCGTGAGTGAATATCGCGCAGGGGCGCGCAGCAAGGAAGATTTGCGTCCGCGCCTCACCTTGCTGGATGATGATAGTGGTGAGTCCGCACGCTATATGCTGGCGGTAGGCGCAATGCTCTCCGTTGATGACGGGCAGCAGGTTGTGGCAGGGGACGTGCTGGCACGTGTCAGCCGCGAAGCCGCGAAGACCCGCGACATCACTGGTGGTCTTCCGCGCGTTGCTGAGCTGTTCGAAGCACGTAAGCCTAAGGATAACGCGATTATCGCTAAGGTTTCGGGCCGGGTGCAGTTCCTCAAGGACTATAAGGCAAAGCGGAAGATCGCGATTGTTCCCGATGATGGGGGCGAGCCGGTTGAATATCTGGTGCCAAAGAGCAAGGTAATCGACGTTCAGGAAGGTGACTTCGTGAAGCGCGGCGATAACTTGATCGGTGGCCTGCCAGACCCGCACGACATTCTGGAAGTTCTGGGTATTGAGCCTCTGGCTGAATATCTGGTCAGCGAAATTCAGGAAGTCTATCGTCTGCAGGGCGTGAAAATCAACGATAAGCACATCGAAACGATCGTTCGCCAGATGTTGCAGAAGGTTGAGATCACCAATGGCGGTGATACCACATTGCTGCCCGGTGAGCAGGTTGATGCCGAGGAAATGCGCGAAGCGAATGAAAAGCTGGGCGCGGGTGAATTGCCCGCTGAAGGCAAGCCTATCCTCCTTGGTATCACCAAGGCGTCGCTCCAGACCCGTTCGTTCATCTCTGCGGCTTCTTTCCAGGAAACCACCCGCGTTCTTACCGAAGCGGCGGTTCAGGGTAAGAAGGACTCGCTGATTGGCCTGAAGGAAAATGTCATCGTTGGCCGCCTCATTCCGGCCGGGACGGGCGCGGGCATGAACCGTATGCGTGTCACAGCGAACAGCCGCGACGCGGCACTGCGTGCTTCACTGCGCAGCATCGAATCCCATCTGATTGCGCCTAAGACGGCCGCAGAGGAACATGCTGCAGAACTGAAGCAGCCGATCGAAGCGACAACTGGTGATGACCCGCTCGGCAAGGTGCAGGGCGATGATTTCACCACTGAAGATCTGGATTGATCTGAGGCGATAGTGATGCGGGCTGTATATGGCCCGTATCACTGACAGGAAAAGTAAAACCCCGTCTGGTATTGTACCGGGCGGGATTTTCTTATGGTGAGGACATATCGGGATGATGGGATGTCAGAAAATGCGGAGCGGGAATACTAGTAAGAGCGTTGCTTGATGCCCCAATGTCCATTTTCAAAGGTGATAATCCACATATTGCTGTGTTTGCTTATCACTGATCCATCGGCGCGGTTACGGGTGTAGTCCAAAACACAATGAACCTTTCGTGGACTGACCAGAACAGGTGTTTTCCGCTGATATCTGGTCTCAACCCAGCCTGTATCCTTGTGAAGATCATCGAAAAAAGATGCGGGCAAATGTCCCGGCCCGGACCAGATGACTAATTGTTCGCCGGATAGAATGATATGAGGAAAATGAAGAAGCGCATCCATCCCCTGAAGGTCACGGGCATTAAAATGATCTGTAAATGCCTCAACGCATTTATAAGCGTGTTCTGGAGGCCGCAGGTTATGCGGCTTGACTAGATGTTTTCTGTTCGGGTTTCCAGTTCCACGGCATGAGTTCATCCCATCTGGAAGCG
>SPEL01000003.1 GCA_009360885.1 Sphingobium sp.
ATCTCGTTATCATCAACCATCAGCCACCCCGTCCAAAAGGCGACAATCAAACCCGCATAACAACTATCCGCAAGGCGGCCTGCAGACCCCGCTTACTTAGCATATCTGACTGATATTCTATAACGGATATTGTCCGGTCGTGGGGATATGCAATATTAGGGTACTTCCTCACCAACTCCAAATATTAGATGAGCATCCTCGCTTTCTCGACATTATAAGGCTGGCAAGGCATTTGCTAATGAGCAGCCACAGTTTTTCTATACTTCTGCGCTTGTAAATCTATTCTTTGGTTGATCACTATATCGGCCAGCTTACACGCTCCAACCCGAATGTAATCGTCAAAATCGGTTCTCAAAGTGGGTATTTGGCTGCACTTATTGTTACTATAAAGTAGTTGAGGTCGCTAACAGTCATAATAAGCGTATATTTCTATAGCAGACTTAATCTACGGCAGGCGTGAAACTAGCACCGCGCTCTAGATGAGAGAGCAAAGCGCAGATCGACCTATTCGATCTCTTTTTCTTCGATCATCTTGAGAATGTCGTTGGGCGTGCTTGCGATAAGGGTAAAACTCATTCTCATTCCCCCTTGTTCTCATGTGTAGTGTTTTCTACCTATGCCATGACGCTATAAAAAAAGGGAGGCAAGCCCCCCCCTTTCATCTTTGTGACCGAAACAATAAAATTCAGCCAAAGAATGTTCTGACGGGATTGTTTAACCCCGCCAGATGAAACCCCAATCAGAAATTGGCGTATTGATCATTTCCGATAAAGCCCAGCTTGGTAACCTTGGACTGCTTAATGATTGCCAGCACTTCATCAACTACGACATATCGTGTTTGACGATCGGGCTGGAACTGCAGTTCCGGTTCCACCGGCAGAGCCATAGACGCACGCAAATATTGGCGTAACGTCAACTGGTCAATCGGAGCGCCATTCCAGAAAAGATTGCCAGCTGCATCAATAGCAACCTTATTCTTTACCGGATCCACCGCATCAATCGGAGGATTATTGGCGTTATTAGGGAGGTCGATCTTCACCGCGTGGGTTTGGATCGGGATCGTGATGATGAACATGATAAGGAGAACAAGCATAACGTCGATCAACGGCGTCGTGTTCATTTCCATCATCGGTTCGCCATCATCTGAACCACCACTCATGGCCATGGTCTAAACTCCTGCGAGACGCTTACAGACGCTGAACTTTGATGTCACCCGGATCAGGCTGCGAAATGAAGCCAACCTTGGGGTAACCAGCCATCTGCATGGTGTAAATTGTGCCGCCAATGCAGCGATAAGGGGTGTTGACGTCACCACGGATGTGCACTTCAGGCAAATCTTCCGGAGTGAGATTTTCGACGCCACCAGCCTTTTCGATATCCGATTTCAACTTTGCGACCGCACGGTCGAGAAGCTCCGTGGAATTCACGCGAGTGAGATTCCAATAAACCATGCACGCACCGCTATCGTCAGTCGTGATGGAAAGAGAGACATTCTCTGGTTTGGTTGTCGTCGGCTCGAACGCTACTTTGGGAAGCTCGACTTCAATCGTCTGGACCACGACTGGAATTGCAATCAAGAAGATGATCAGCAAAACCAGCATGACGTCGACGAGCGGAGTCGTGTTGATGTCAGACAAGGGCTTTTCTTCGCCACCGCCAGATCCAACGCTCATTGCCATCGATCAGTATCCTAACTTTGTTTTAGCCTGTGTGATATTCCTAAGGGTGGCGGTGTACACCCTAATTCAGCATAACCGCCATCCTATCAGAGAAATCAGGCCTTGTTAGCAGTTGCAGCCGGACGTGCAGCAGCCGTCGGAGCAGCAGCAACAGATGGGCGAACCTGACCGTTAGAAACGAGGTAACCCAGAACATCGGTCGAGAAGTTGTTGAGATCTTCTGCGATCGACTTGTTACGGCGCTGCAGCCAGTTGTAGGACAGAACAGCAGGAACAGCAACAGCCAGACCCAGTGCGGTCATGATGAGAGCTTCACCAACCGGACCAGCAACCGCGTCAATCGATGCCTGACCGGATGCACCGATCTTTACGAGTGCGCGATAGATACCGATAACTGTACCGAACAGACCGATGAACGGAGCAGTTGCACCAACGGTAGCAAGGAAAGCCAGACCACTACCCAGCTTGGAGTTGATCGCTGTTTCCGAACGAGCCAGCGAGCTGTGCAGCCAATCATGAGCTTCAACCGGATCGGTCAGTTTCTTGTGCTCTTCCTGAGCTTCCAGGCCGTCATCAACAATCTGCTTATAGGCAGAGTTCTTTTCCAGCTTCGCACCAGCTTCCTTGATAGAAGCAGAACGCCAGAAGGTCTGCTGAACTTTCTTACCCTGACCAATGATCTTCTGCTGTTCGATCAGCTTGGTGAACAGGATGTAGAAAGAAAAGAAAGACATGATGCACATGATGGTGAAGGTGCCCTGCGCAATGAGGCCGCCTTCCTTAAGAGCGGCCATCAGGCCGTAGGGGTTTTCTTCCGCAGCAGCCGGCGCGGCAGCGGCAATGATAGAGATCAACATCTTAGCACTTCCCTCTCAAAATCTAAAATCACAGGATAAAGTGCGGCCCGTACGACGCAGGCGCAGGCCGCCCTGAAAATTTGGTTACTGCGGAATACGCCACACAAAGCGGCTCGAATAGCTATCGGTCATTGCATTGCCATCAGTGCCGGTTGCCGGTTTGAACCGAGCGCGACGCTGAAGCAGACGACAGGCTTCGCTGTCGAGATCAGAATGACCACTAGACGACGTGATCGAGCAGTTGGTCACACGACCATCAGCACCGATATCCAGACGGAACCCGACTGTACCAGAGCGTTCTTCACGCAAAGCACGGCTAGGATAATCGTCGGACGTAACCCAGCTAGCGGGATTACCACGAGGTTGAGCCTTAACAGCAGCCTTCGGCGGTGCGGGCGGCGGCGGAGCCGGCGGCGCAGGCGTCGGAGGAAGCGCCAGCGGCGGCGGCGGTGCGGGAGTTGGCGACGTGACGATCGGCGGAGCGACCGACGGAGTCTGAACTATCGCAGGAGGAGCCACAACCGGAGGTGGAGGCAAATCCGCCGGCTTCGGAGGCGGCGGAGGCGGCTCATCCGGTGGCGGCGGCTCTTCCTTAACATCTATAACATTCAGCTGTTCCGCGGCTTTTTTAACATACTTCATGCCCAGACCGGACACGAAGGCATAGCCAAGAACAACGTGAATTAAAGCGACAATGACAAGCGAGACAGTTTTGCTCGATGTCTGTGAGTGGTCAGCGTAGGCCATCCAGCAATGACACTCCTTAACTCAGCTGCAATTAACAAAATTGAAGACGACACCCGATT
Organism: Sphingobium sp.; assembly: GCA_009360885.1. Lineage (GTDB taxonomy): Bacteria > Pseudomonadota > Alphaproteobacteria > Sphingomonadales > Sphingomonadaceae > Sphingobium. The sequence goes on from SPEL01000003.1 coordinate 3,343, forward strand.
TCAGAAACCATAAAGGTACAGGCAACGCCCATACCCCTTCAGCCTCTTTTTCGTTTTATCTATATTTGCAATCTTCCTATCGCGCAGAACCGGAGGACGCAAACGCTTTGTTATTGATTGTGCCTTTCGCACAGGCGAAAAACGGAAAAAGATTGCGTGTGATACAGATGACACATGCGGAAAGAGAGAAATATGACATATTTTGTCCCCCACAAAGTTGCCAGAAAATCGATCGCTAAGGCATTGATAATTGGTTCATTTATGGTTGAATCAGCATTTACCATGCCAGCATCAGCCCAAGCCGAATCAACCCTGGCTGCCTCACCTGCTGTTTTGCCGTACAGCGACCTTGCTGATCTGGTTACCGGCTCCCCATTGGTTGCAAAAGCATATGTGGAGAGGGTTCGTAAAGTGGACCTTCCGGGAACGTCAACCCAGCCAGAGCCCCAAAAATATTTGCTGATAGAGGCCCGAATCGACGCACTGATTCGCGGGGATGGCGGCCTTCCACCCCTTGTTTCCTTTCTTGCCCCAGCCCTGTCAGAACAAGACAAGAAGACCAGTATATGGCGGAAAAAGCAGGTTATTTTGCTTTTCGCTCACCCCGGCAGCAAGGCGGGTGAAGTTCGCCTGACATCGTCGCGTCATGCTGCACAGCGGTGGAATGCAGAGATGGAAAACACAGTTAGAAATATTGCAACTGAGTTAGTTGCCTCCGATTCGCCTCCCGCGGTCACCGGAATCGGCGACGCTTTTCACACCGCAGGCACCATATCGGGTGAAGGAGAAACCCAGATATTCCTCAAAACAACAACCAGCCAGCCTGTTTCTATCTCTATAACTCGCCGTCCGGGGCAAAAGCCACATTGGGGCGTTTCCCTTGGGGAAATCGTAGACGAATCGGCCCTTCCCCCTTCTCCTGACACTTTATTGTGGTATCGCCTCGCCTGCAGTCTTCCTGCCCGGCTGCCAGCATCTGCTGTCCGCGGATTACCCTTGCTGGATGCAGAAGCCGCGCATAGGGACTATAGACTTGTGATCGAAAGCCTTGGCAGTTGCGGTCGCACATTGTAGCGCATCCCGCAGTGCAGGATGCAAAACCCGCATGATTAATAATTTGAATAGCTGACAGGACATGGAAATGCAGGATCATCGCCCGATGCGTATCGGCATCGTCGGCCTGGGCACGGTTGGTGCAGGGGTTATAAGGCTGTTAGATAGCAATGGAGCGCTCATTGCGCGCCGGGCAGGCAGGCCGATTGTGGTGAGCGCTATTTCCGCCCGCGATCGCACCAAGGACCGAGGTGTCGACATCAGCCGTTTTGCATGGGTTGATGATATGAACGAGTTGGCCCGGCGCGATGATGTTGATGTGGTGGTGGAACTGATCGGTGGCTCCGACGGCCCTGCCCTTTCGCTTGCGCGCTGCGCGCTGGAGGCTGGCAAATCGCTGGTTACTGCGAATAAGGCAATGCTGGCCCATCATGGCATGACGCTGGCGCAGCTTGCTGAAAAGGCCAGCACCCCTTTGAAATACGAGGCTGCCGTGGCCGGGGGCATTCCTGTCATCAAAGGGTTGCGTGAGGGCGCTGCCGCCAACCAGATCAGCCGCGTTTATGGCATATTGAACGGCACTTGCAATTATATCCTCACGACGATGGAGCGTGACCGTAGCGATTTTGGCGCGGTATTGGCAGAGGCACAGCGACTGGGCTTTGCTGAGGCGGACCCAACCTTTGATATAGACGGCATTGATGCGGCCCATAAGCTGTCCATCCTCGCCAGCCTTGCCTTTGGTACACATATTGATTTCGCCAATGTGGATGTTAGCGGCATTCGCAATGTGACCTCTGATGACATTCGGGAAGCCGAAGATTTGGGCTATCGTATTCGCCTCGTCGGCATGGCCGAAAGCACGCCCGAAGGATTATTCCAGCGGGTACAGCCGATGCTGGTTCCGCTGGATCATCCGCTGGCCCATGTGGGCGGTGCATTGAATGCGGTTGTGGCAGAGGGGAATTTCGTCGGCAGCTTGTTCTTTCAGGGGCCGGGCGCAGGCGAAGGGCCGACTGCCTCTGCCGTGGTGGCGGACCTTATTGATATTGCGCGCGATGAATATGGTGACCCTTTCGCCATGCAGGTCAGCGAACTGATCCGCCAGCCCAAGGCCGATAGCGGCAATCGTGAAGCACAGAGATATATGCGTTTCACTGTGCAGGACCGCCCCGGTGTGCTTGCAGAAATTGCAACCGCGATGCGGGACTGCGGCGTATCTATCGAGAGCCTCGTTCAGCGCAGTGCCCGCGAGGATGGTTCTGTCCTTCTTGTTCTGGTCACTCATCAAGGGACAGAAAGCGCCATTATTCAAACGCTGGCGCAAATTAGCGGCTCTGAGAGTTTGATGGATGAGCCGATGGTTATGCCGATATTAAAGTAAAGGCCAAATATGTGCGCTTTGCCTCGACAAATGAGACAATGGCGCTTATCGGGTGGCATCTAAATTTATGAGGACAATATGATGGGTGTGCAGGCTAGTTCAGTTCTCGATCGTGTTCTGGTGCTGGAAATGGTGCGCGTCACCGAGGCAGCGGCTATTTCCGCTTCTCGCCTGATCGGCCGTGGTGATGAAAAGGCAGCGGATGCTGCTGCTGTTGAGGCAATGCGCCTCGCATTTAATGACCTTTACATGGATGGCACGGTTGTCATCGGTGAAGGGGAGCGTGACGAAGCCCCGATGCTTTATATCGGTGAAAAAGTCGGTAACGCCATCGGCACAGGCCCCAAGATCGACATCGCGCTTGATCCGCTGGAAGGCACGACAATTACCGCCAAGGCCGGACCGAATGCACTTGCTGTGCTGGCTATTTCGGAAGAAGGCGGGCTGCTGAACGCCCCCGACGTTTATATGGAAAAGCTGGCCGTTGGCCCCGGTCTCCCCGATGACATTATTGACCTGAACAAGTCAGTTCGTGAGAATGTTGAGGCCGTGGCCAAGGCCAAGGGCGTTGACGCGCATGAAGTCATCGTTTGCGTGCTGGATCGTCCGCGCCACGAGAAGATCATCGACGAACTCCGTGCCATTGGCTGCGGCGTGGTGCTGATCCCCGATGGCGACGTTGCGGGCGTCATTGCGACGACCAACCCGGAAACCAATATCGACATTTACATGGGCACTGGCGGCGCTCCCGAAGGCGTTCTGGCCTGCGCTGCGCTGCGCTGCGTTGGTGGCCAGTTCAAGGGCCGCCTGCTGTTCCGTAACGATGATGAACGTGGCCGCGCGCGCAAATGGGGCATCACCGACCTTGATAAGGTCTATGACCTCAAGGAACTGGCCAAGGGCGACTGCATCTTTGCTGCGACCGGTGTGACCGATGGCTCGCTGCTGCGCGGCGTGAAGCGCATGCCCGGCGGCCTACTGACGACGGACAGCGTGGTTATGCGCGCTTCTTCCGGTACTGTTCGCTGGATCAAGGGCGAACATCGCATCGACCATAAAGACAGCAAATAATTTATCCTCCACAAGAGGCTAAGAAAAAAGGGGGCGGCGCCAATGGCATCGCCCCTTTTCTGTTGTTCCATTCATGGGCGGGAGCTGTTGAAAAGCCCGCCCTCCCCCATTCCCCATCGCTCTATTTTTTCAGCCTGTAACCGGTACGGAACATCCATATGATAATGCCCGTACATGCCGCCAGCATTGCTGCAATCACAGACAGGCTAATACCCAGAGATACATCGCCCTGACCGAAGAAGGTCCAGCGAAAGCCGCTAATCAGGTAAATCACCGGATTGAACAAGGTGATAGTGCGCCATGGTTCCGGCAGCATGGAAATTGTATAGAATGCCCCGCCCAGAAAGGTCATCGGCATGATGACCAGCAAGGGCACAAACTGTAATTGCTCAAAGCTTTTCGCCCATAGCCCCAATATGAAGCCGAACAGGCAGAAACTGATGGCAATCACCAGCATGAAGGCCAGCATCGCCAAGGGATGCACCACCGTCACATCCACAAATAAATGCGCGGTGGCGAAAATCACTAACCCTACAATCATGGATTTGGTAGCCGCCGCGCCGACATAGGCAATCACAGTTTCCAGCGGAGATAAGGGGGCCGATAATATCTCATATATGGTGCCGGTCCATCGCGGCATATAAATGCCAAAACTGGCATTGAAAATGCTTTCCTGCAGCATCGAAAGCATAATCAACCCCGGCACAATGAATGCGCCATAAGGGATGCCGTCTATTTCATTCATGCGGGAACCAATGGCCGACCCAAATACGATGAAATAGAGCGTCGTAGTGATGACCGGGGTCATCAGGCTGGTCCAGAAGGTGCGGCGAAAGCGGTGAAGCTCAAAACCGTAAATGGCTGAAATCCCTCGCCAGTTCATACCAGAGGGGCCGTTCATGCTGCCGCCTCCTTACGCGCTTCATCGCCTTGATGGACCAGTCCCACGAAAATATCCTCCAGCGAGCTTTGCCGGGTGCTGAGGTCATGATAACCAAGGCCCAGCGCATTCACCTGCTTCAGCAACGCAGAAACGGCATTGCTATCGCCAGAGCGGGCATCAAAGGCATATTCCAGATCATGCCCGCCCGGTTTCAATGTCACATCCCACGCTGACAGTTCCGGCGGCACCGCATTTAAAGACTGGCTGAGGTGCAGGGTCAGCGATTTTCTGCCCATTTTTCGCATCAACTGGTCCTTTTCCTCAACCAGCATCACGCGCCCCTTGTTAATCACGCCAACCCGGTCGGCCATTTCTTCGGCTTCCTCGATATAATGAGTGGTGAGGATGATGGTGACGCCGGTATCGCGCAACCGGCGGACCAGCGCCCACATATCCTTGCGCAGTTCCACATCAACGCCCGCGGTCGGCTCATCAAGGAACAGCACATGCGGTTCATGGGCGAGCGCCTTGGCAATCATCACCCGGCGTTTCATGCCCCCCGATAATTCCTGCATCTGCGCATCGCGCTTGTCCCACAGGCTGAGGTCACGCAATATTTTCTCGATCAGCGCATCATTACGCGGCTTACCGAACAGGCCACGACTGAACCGCACGGTGGTAATGACTTTCTCAAAAGCGTCGGTATGCAGCTCCTGCGGCACAAGGCCGATCATGCTGCGGGCGGCGCGATAATCGCGCACGCTATCCTGCCCGCCGACCAGTATCTGCCCTTCGCTGGGGTTCACCAGCCCGCAGATAATGCTGATGAGTGTGGTCTTGCCCGCGCCATTGGGGCCAAGCAGGGCGAATATCTCGCCCTCTTTTATATCCAGATCGACGCCATGCAGCGCGATATGGCCAGAGGCGTAGGATTTACGCACTCCTTTAACGGAAATAATGGATGTCATGCCGGATTTTCTCTTCCCCATAAGAGGCTGGCCCATAGAGGCCGGTAAAACATAGGTTGCCGAACCGCCCAAACAAGGGGCCGGGCAAAGAGAGAAACCTCTTCCCATGCCGCCGCCCGTGCGCGCCATTTGTCATCGCCCTTGCAACCGGGGCGAGGCACTATAGGTAAGGTCCATGCAAACCATGAATATGATTCCTCTATCGATAACCGGCCAGCGCTGGTGCTGGCGCGGGGACAGGGCCGGTGTCTCCGGTAATACGCTTCAACCTGATGATCTGGTGACGCAGCTTTTACTATCCCGTGGTTGCCCGCGAGAGGAAGTGGAGGCACACCGCACCCCCACTATCCGCCATTTCATGCCGGACCCGTCCATTTTTCAGGATATGGATGTAGCGGCGGCCCGCCTCGCCGATGCCGTGCAGGCGGGCGAACAGGTCACTATTTATGGTGACTATGATGTGGATGGCGCGACCAGTGCGGCGGTGCTTATCCGCCTGTTGCGGTCCTTGGGGCTGGAGGCAGGCTATTATATACCAGACCGGCTGATGGAGGGCTATGGCCCCGGTGGCCCTGCGTTGGTGCAACTGGCACAGGCTGGGTCTACCCTCATCGTGACGGTGGATTGCGGGGCTATGGCGTTTGAGGCGCTGGGAATGGCGCGGGATGTTGGCGTGGATGTGATCGTGGTCGATCACCATAAATGCGCGAGCGAGCTTCCCCCTGCACTTGCACTGGTGAACCCAAACCGTCTGGATGAAGCCCCAGAGGCCGCCGCCTTCGGCCATTTGGCGGCTGTAGGCATGGCATTTTTGCTGGGGGCGGCCCTCATACGCGAATTACGGGGCCGGGGCTGGTTCACGGCAAGGGCAGAGCCTAATCTGATGGACCTTCTCGATCTGGTGGCGTTGGGCACCGTGGCCGATGTCGCGCAATTGCGTGGTCTGAACCGCGCCTTCGTCGCGCAGGGGCTGCGCATCATGGCGCGCCAAGGCAATGGCGGTCTGGTTGCATTGGCGCAGGCGAGCCGCCTTACCCGTGCGCCTTTGTGCCATGATCTGGGCTTTGCGCTGGGGCCACGCATTAACGCAGGCGGGCGCGTGGGCAAGTCCGATCTCGGCGTGCGGCTGTTGACCACGCAGGACCCGGAAGAGGCTCGTGAAATCGCAGCGCAACTCGATATGTTTAACGAGGAGCGCCGTGCCATCGAAATGCAGGTGCAGGAGGAAGCCCAGCGCCTCGCGGAAGATCAAGCCGATAAGCCGGTCATAGTGGTGGCGGGCGAAGGCTGGCACCCCGGCGTTATTGGCATTGTCGCCGGACGCTTGAAGGAGAAATTCGGCCTGCCTGCGCTGGTGATTGCTCTGGACGAAGATGGCGTCGGCAAAGGTTCTGGCCGCTCGATCGGCGGGGTTGATCTGGGCGCGGCGGTTCTGGCAGCAAAAGATATGGGCTTGTTGGTTGCAGGTGGCGGCCATGCAATGGCGGCGGGCCTGACCATCATGCAGGATAAGATCGGTGAATTACGCGCTTTTCTGGCAGAGCGTCTTTCTGATGCCGTGGCGGCGGCACGGGCCGGACGGGCGCTGCTGCTGGATGCGATGGTGGCCCCGTGCGGGGTAACGCCTGATCTGGTGCGTAGCCTTGAGGAAGGCGGGCCTTATGGCGCGGGATGGCCCTCCCCCCATATCGCCACTGGTCCCGCCCGCATCATCAAGGCGGATGTAGTAGGTAACGGCCATTTGCGTCTGGTTGTTTCGGGGGCCGATGGCGGATCGTTAAAGGCTGTTGCCTTTCGTCAGGCCGATAGCATCCTTGGGCAGGAGTTATTACATGCCGGGAATGATCGTCGGCTCTGGTTGGCTGGGCGCGTGAAAATTGATGATTGGGGCGGCGGACGAAGCGCTGAACTGCATATGGAGGACGCCGCTTGGGCCGATTGACCTAGGAAATGCCATCTCTTTTTCACCAAAGTGCAATTTTTGTTTTTTGTGGGTTGACCCGGCGCGGGGTTCCCCCTAATTGCGCTCCACCACGCTGAAACGCTTGCAAAAGCATGCAGCTATGGCCCCTTCGTCTAGCGGTTAGGACGCGGCCCTTTCACGGCTGAAACACGGGTTCGATTCCCGTAGGGGTCACCATATTGGTGGTTTTTCATTACAACTGAGAATATGTGGATCATACTGTAGGCATTTTATGTGCTTGCGGATCGTGATGGTCTATTCCTGAAATGTAATTTGATTGATACCTATTATCGATAGGTTGCTGCCGTTCTCAGCTCTATTGCTTCCCTCAAGCCATCAGCGAGAGACAAGTGATTTATTATACCGATCCGGTAAACGGCACTGTTGCTGGCGAACCCTACCCCAACTGATCGTGCCGATACGCTCTGGCATTTGTTAATGGAACGCTTCTCTATCCATTTATAACGACGCTGATCGCGCTGCCCCATTTAAGGGCCAGTCATGAAGAGGCCCCGCCCGTGCAGACAGGCGAGGCCACATTCGTTCACCCTTAATGGGTCATGCTTAGTGGTTGTCGCGGGGCAGCCCTTTGGTCTGGGCAATACGCTGATATTTTTCCGCTCCTTCCAATATCGCGCCGGTGTTCATCTGCCCGACAACAGCGCGCTGGATTTCTTGCCACGGGGTTTGCGAGTCAGGATAGCTGTAACCGCCATTGGCCAGCAACGCGGCGCGCCGTTCCGCCAGCTCTTCATCAGAAATCAGCACATCGACGCGACCTTTTTTAAGGTCCATCCGCACCCGATCGCCGGTTTTCAGCAACGCAAGGCCTCCATTAGCGGCGGCTTCTGGTGAGGCATTGAGGATCGACGGGCTGCCTGATGTGCCCGACTGCCGCCCATCACCAATGCAGGGAAGCGCGCTCACGCCTTCGGTGATGAGATAAGCAGGCGGACGCATATTCACGACCTCTGCCGCGCCGGGATAGCCAATTGGCCCAGCCCCGCGCATGAACAACAAGGTCTGCGGGGTGATGCCCAGGGACGGGTCGTCAATGCGGTGATGATAATCTTCCGGCCCGTCAAAAACCACGGCGGGGCCTTCGAATGCCTCGGGATCATCGGGGTTGGAAAGATAACGCAGGCGGAATTCTTCGCTGATGACGCTGGTTTTCATGATGGCAGCATCGAACAAATTGCCGGTCATCACGATGAAGCCTGCTTCATCCTTTAACGGCTGATCGAACGGGCGGATAACCCGCTCATCCTCGATCGTGGCATCGCGGCAATTATCGCCCATGGTCTTGCCATTAACGGTCAGGGCGTTTTCACGGATCAACCCCTGCGCCATAAGCTGGGCCACCACCGCCGGAACACCGCCTGCATGGTAATAATCTTCGCCCAGATATTCGCCAGCGGGCTGAAGGTTCACCAGCAGTGGCACCTTATGGCCATAGGTTTCCCAATCCTTCAGCGGCAGATCAACACCGATATGGCGCGCCAATGCTGCCAGATGGATGGGTGCGTTAGTAGACCCGCCAATGGCCGAATTGACGACAATGGCATTGTGAAATGCATCCAGCGTTAAAATATCGGAAGGCTTCAGATCTTCGCGAACCATGTCAACAATGCGCTTGCCAGTGTGATAGGCAACTTCCTGCCGATCACGATATGGCGCGGGGATTGCCGCCGAACCGGGCAGCATCATACCCAGTGCCTCGGCAAGGCTGTTCATCGTGGTTGCCGTGCCCATGGTGTTGCAATATCCGGTGGACGGCGCGGAAGAAGCTACCAGCTTGATAAAGCCTTCCTCATCCAGTTCGCCCTTGGCCAGCAGTTCACGGCCCTTCCACACGATGGTGCCGGAACCAGTGCGTTCACCCTTGTGCCAGCCATTGAGCATTGGCCCGACCGAAAGGGCAATGGCGGGGATGTTGACCGTTGCCGCCGCCATCAGGCAGGCTGGCGTTGTTTTATCGCACCCGGTCGTCAGCACCACGCCATCCAGCGGATAGCCATAGAGCGCCTCGACCAGCCCAAGATAAGCGAGGTTACGGTCCAGCCCGGCGGTGGGGCGCTTGCCGGTTTCCTGAATAGGATGCACCGGAAATTCCAGCGCAATGCCGCCCGCCTCACGAATACCCTCACGGATGCGTTCGGCCAGCACGATATGATGGCGGTTGCAGGGGGAAAGGTCGCTCCCTGTCTGCGCGATACCAATGATCGGCCTGCCGGACCGCAATTCCTCAAGGCTGATGCCGAAGTTCAAATAGCGCTCCAGATAGAGCGAAGTCATGTCGATATTATCAGGGTTATTGAACCAGGCTCGCGAACGGAGCCCGGGTTTAGAAGTGTCTGTCATGCTGGTTCCCATCAGGGGCGAGTGGAAAAACGATAAATCATAACGTGGCGATAGGGCTTGCCGGGATCGACACGAGCGGAAACAAAACTGGGCTGATTGGGCGCGTTCGGGAATTTCTGAGGTTCCAACGCAATCCCATCACCCATGCGATAAAGATGGCCGGATTTGCCGATCAGCGTACCATCCAGAAAATTACCTGTGTAAAACTGTACGCCCGGTTCCGTCGTCAAAACCTCCAGCACACGGCCCGACACAGGATCTTCGAGACGTGCGGCCAGTTCGGGCCGTTTCGTAACGCCCTTATCCAGCGCATAATTATGGTCATAGCCGCGTCCATAGACGATCTGCTGATCGCGTCCGTCGCGAATAGCATCGGCAACACGGCGGGGCTGACGGAAATCAAAGGGTGATCCTTCAACCGGGCGCAGTTCGCCGGTGGGGATCAGTTTCTCGTTAACCGGCGTATAGGCACGAGCCGGAATGGTCAGCACGTTGCCCAGCGCGCTGTCGGCGGCCCCCTCACCCGCCATATTGAAAATAGCGTGGTTGGTCATGTTAACAATGGTCGGCTTGTCGGTTTTAGCATCAAAGCTGATGGTCAGCTCGCCCGCCTCATCCAATGAATAGGTAACGGTGGTTTCCAGCTTGCCGGGATAGCCTGATTCGCCATCAGGGCTGATACGGGTGAGAACAAGGCGCGCCACCGGGCCGGATTTCACCGAGGCCACTTTCCAGACTTGTTTGTCAAAGCCCTGGCCGCCGCCATGCAGGCTATTTTCACCATCATTGAGGGGAAGCTGATAAGTCCGACTATCAAGGGTGAATCGCCCACCTGCAACGCGATTGGCATAGCGGCCGACGGTGACGCCAAAAAAATTGGGATGTTTCACATAGGAATCGAGCGCGTCATAACCCAGAACAACATCGGCGAGTTGGCCGTTTTTGTCCGGCATGACAACGGACTGAAGCGTTGCGCCATAGGTCAGTATTTTCGCCGACACACCATTTCGGGCCTTGAGCTCAATAGATTCGACAGCGGTCCCGTCATCCAGAACACCGGCAGGCTTACGCTCAACCTCTACCGCATGGGTTGGTGCGGATGCGCTAAATATCATCGCTAAAGTGATCGACGCGGCGCTTGCCATGCCCTTCAGAGCCATTACCATTCTCCTGTATATCCACACCCCATTGACGAAGGGTTCGCATATATATAGTCCGACAAATCAAGCAATGGCAAGTCACGCTTCACTTACCTTTCGCAAGGGAAGTTGAAATTAAGCCACAGATATTCGGAGAAGGGTGATATGGCCCCACCTATAGTAACAAAGACCACCCCTGCGCCTGCCAGCGGAACACCAGGCGTAAATTATGGCCCAGCACTCACTTTGCTCGCCAGCCTGTTTTTCATGTGGGGGTTCATCACCGTCATCAACAACACCTTGCTGCCGCATTTACGCAGTGTTTTTGACCTTAGCTATACCCAGACCACCATTATCGAATCCGTCTGGTTTATTGCTTATTTTGTTGCGTCGATTCCCGCAGCAAAGCTGATTGAACGCATCGGCTATAAGAAATCTCTCGTTGTTGGCCTCGCCATCATGGCGCTGGGCGCATTGGGCATGATACCGGCGGCGCAGATACCATCCTATGCCGTTACATTGATAGCCCTGTTCATCATCGCCTGTGGCATTACCTTGCTTCAGGTGGCGGCAAATCCTTATGTCGCGGTGGTAGGAAAGCCGGAAACGGCATCGTCGCGCCTCAATCTGGTGCAGGCGTTTAATTCCTTTGGCACGACATTGGCCCCGCTTTTTGGCGGTTATCTCATTCTGGGTCGCTCAACATCGGGGAATGCGGAAGCGGGCGCTGCGGCGCTAACGCAGGCAGAACGGCTCGCAGATGCGCAGGCGGTGCAGCTTCCTTATCTGATCGTTGCAATAGTGCTGGTGGTCTTGGCGGTTGTCATTGCTCGCTTCCCTCTGCCCGAAATGCAGTCATCATCAGGTCAAGCCGCCCGCGAAGAGCGTAAGCATCATTCGCTGTGGCAGCATCGCAATCTGGTATGGGGCGTGCCGGCCATTTTCATCTATCTGATCGCTGAAATTGGCGTTTCAAACCTCTTCATTAACTTTGTGTCTCAGCCAGAAATTGGCAATTTAACGCACAAAGAAGCATCCCATTATTTGTTTTTGCTGTGGGGCGGAATGATGGTGGGCCGGTTTATCGGCAGCTATGTGATGCAGAATATTGCGCCAGAACGGGCGCTGGCAGCCGCGTCCATTGGTGCCTTTGCCGTGATGATGGTGGCAACGTTTGCAACTGGCCATGTGGCCATGTGGGCACTGATTTCTGTGGGCTTGTTCCATTCCATCATGTTCCCGACCATTTTCACCCTTGGCATTAAGGGACTTGGCCCCCTGACTGAGGAAGGCTCGGGCCTGTTGGTCATGGCCATTGCAGGCGGCGCTCTGGTGGTGGTTCAGGGCTGGCTGGCCGATCATTACGGCCTTCAGACCTCTTTCCTGCTGACCGCAGCCTGCGAGCTATATGTATTATTCTATGCCTTGTGGGGGTCACGCCCTACAAATGCCCTGCCTGACCAGCATATAGATTGAGTGGGGGTAACCACCCGCCATTAAAAAAGGCCGGCCTTTCGATGGTAAAGGTCGGCCTTTTTCTGTTCGGCTTAGATGGAAATCAGCTCTCCATTGAGCTGCGTGTATCATCCAGCGCCAGATCAACCAGCACCCGCATGGCATCCCCTGCCGCTGCCGGATCACCCGCTGCGATGGCCTCGTAAACCAATGTATGATCGGGGATAGGATTGCGCGGCAAAGCCCGCGAACGCTGCTTAAACTGGGTGGTCCAGTTGACCGCCGCACCAATGCTGGCAGACAAAGCGATCAGCGCATCATTATGCGTCGCTTGCAATATCGCGTTATGAAAATCGCGGTCGGCGGCGCGCCCGGCATCTGTCGCCAGAGTATGTCGCCGCATAGCAGCCAGCGCCTCCTTCATCATCTTTACATCATTTTTATCGCGCCGCTGCGCAGCCAGACTGGCCGCAGCGGGTTCGACTATAGCGCGCAGTTCAAACAGGCTGCGTACAAATTCAACATCTGGCTCCCCCGTAAAGGCCCATGCAAGAACCTCCGGATCCAGCAGGTTCCAGCGATTGCGCGGCAACACTCTTGTTCCGGCCTTTGGACGGCTTTCTACCAGCCCTTTGGCGGTCAGCACCTGCACAGCTTCGCGGTAGGCGCTCCGGGAAACCTCCAACTCTTCGGCAAAGGCTACTTCGCCAGAGAGGGTATCCCCCGGCTGATATTCCCCTGACAAAATGGCCGTACCCAGCTTATGGGCAATCGCCCCGTGCAGGCGGCGCCCCGGTCCCCTGACCTGCTTGCGCGGATTTGGCCGCTGAGCTTTGGTTTCACTTTCATCATTTCCGCCATCGCTTGCGGATTGTAGCTTTGACACGCTGGCTTCCTCCATCGCCCCCTCCCTAACAGTCTCTTTGATAAGGCGAAATGGTAAACATCACGCAACATAGATTCACTTCTGCGATTGCCTTCTTTTTCACTCTATAATATGTCGGAGTAAATAAGGAGATTCATAAATGACCGAATTTCATTCTGTCACAGCAGAAACCGGCCTGCCCGAAGGCGACGCCATTCCCGGCAACAGCCTGTCTGATGTGCAGGCCGCCTGCGCCGCAGCGGACGAGGCTTTTGATAGCTATCGCGCTACGGATGATGAAAGCCGCGCCGCTTTCCTTGAGAAGATTGCCGAAGAAATATTGGCGCTGGGTGATGAACTGATCGTCACCGCCATGCGGGAAAGCGGCCTTCCCCGCGCGCGCCTGGAAGGTGAGCGTGGCAGAACTGTCGGACAATTGAGGCTGTTCGCCAATGTCGTGCGTCTGGGCCAGTGGAAATCCATCCGGATTGATCCTGCCCAACCTGATCGTCAGCCCCTGCCCCGGCCTGATCTGCGTTTGCGCATGATCCCCCTTGGACCTGTCGCGGTATTTGGCGCATCGAACTTTCCGCTCGCATTCTCCACGGCTGGTGGTGATACGGCCTCTGCTCTGGCTGCGGGCTGCCCTGTCATCGTTAAGGCGCACACCGCGCATCTGCGCACCGGTCTGCTGATCGCCAGCGCTATTACAAAGGCGGTGGAAGCCTGCGGCCTGCCCAAGGGCGTATTTGCGCACCTCATTGGTCCCGGCAATGAACTGGGCTCGGCACTGGTACAGGACCCACGTATCGCGGCTGTCGGCTTCACCGGCTCCCGCAGTGGCGGCATTGCGCTGATGAAGCTGGCTCAGGCCCGCCCAGTTCCCATCCCGGTCTATGCCGAAATGTCGAGCATTAACCCGGTCGTCATCATGCCAGAAGCGCTGAAGGCACGCGGCGAAGCACTTGGTGCGGCTTTTATAGGCTCGCTCACCATGGGCGCGGGGCAGTTCTGCACCAATCCGGGCTTGCTTCTCGCCATTGAAGGCGATGGCATTGATGCCTTTGCAACTGCGGCAACCGCCGCACTGGAAACGGCTGAGGCCCAGACCATGCTGACCACCGGCATTTGCTCCGCTTATAATAAAGGCACAGATGCTCTGGCGGGTAATGCGGCGGTCACGACCCTCGCTCGCGGCAAAGAAGGCAATGGCACCACCAAGGGTCAGGCCGCTTTGTTCCAGACCACCGCAGCAGCATTTCTGGCTGACGAAGCGCTGGGCGCGGAAGTATTCGGCGCATCCTCGCTCATCATTCGGTGCAAGGATGAGGCCGAACTCCGTGCGGTACTGAACGGCCTTGAAGGGCAGCTTACCGCAACCATCCATATGGATGAAGGCGACACTGCTCTGGCCCAGCGCCTGCTGCCTCTGCTGGAACGCAAGGTTGGCCGTATCCTCGCCAATGGCTGGCCCACCGGCGTTGAGGTGAGCCACACGATGGTGCATGGCGGCCCCTTCCCCGCAACATCAGACAGCCGCACGACATCGGTCGGCAGCCTTGCGATTGACCGCTTCCTGCGCCCGGTTTCTTATCAGAACATCGCCCCGGCGATTCTGCCTGCGGATCTGCGCGATGGCGGCGGCAAGGCACCGCGCATGATCGACGGTGTGCTTCATACAAACTGAGGAATGCAACAGGCCGGAATCCGCAAAGGACCCGGCCTGTTTTTATAGTGATGATACGCCATTGCCACCATTGGGCAGGCGTTTAGTGAGAGGATTGTGTTATGGCACTTCGTTTGCTGCAACATCGCGGCACGGATAATCTTCGTTCGGTCATTTTGGCTGATGGAGACGATGCCTGGTTTATCCCCGGCGTTACCAGCGTGCGGGAACTGGCGCTGGAGGCCATTGCCAATGGCCAGAGCATTGCGGAAACCGTTGCTGCCAAAGGCAAAGGCAATGCGGCAGACATTGCGGCGGAATTTGAGGCGGGCACTCTGCTCTCCCCAATCGACCACGCAGACCCCGCGCATTTGCTGCTCACCGGTACGGGCCTCACGCATTTAGGGTCTGCTGAAGGGCGCAATAAAATGCATCAGGCGGCCGCCTCTGCCGAAACGCAGACAGATTCGATGCGCATGTTCCTCGAAGGGCTGGAAGGTGGTAAGCCTGCCCCCGGCACCGAAGGACAGCAGCCAGAATGGTTCTATAAAGGTGATGGGTCGCAGCTTATCGCCTCCAACACTCCGCTTGCCATGCCTGCTTTTGCAAAGGATGGCGGCGAAGAGCCTGAACTCGCAGGTGTTTATATCATCGCTGAGGACGGCACCCCCTATCGCATCGGCCTTGCCCTTGCCAATGAGTTTTCAGACCATGTGACCGAGCGTCACAATTACCTCTGGCTCGCGCATTCCAAATTGCGTCAGGCATCCATTGGCCCGGAATTGCTGATCGGTGATCTGCCCCCTCATGTCGAAGGGACCAGCCGTCTGGTGCGTAATGGCGAAACCATCTGGGAAAAGCCGTTCCTTTCCGGCGAAGATAATATGTCCCACAGCATCGCCAATTTGGAACATCATCATTTCAAATATGATCTGTTCCGCCGCGCAGGGGATGTTCATGTGCATTTCTTTGGCACGGCTACCCTGTCCTTTGCTGATGGCGTACAAACGCAGGAAGGCGATGTGTTTGAAATCAGCGCTGCGCCCTTCACCCTGCCGGTGCGCAATGCATTGACCCGCGCAGCAGCTGCCCCTGCTACCGTAAAGGCGCTGTAAGTGATGGACCCAGTACGTATTGCGATTATCGGTATGGGTAAAATCGCGCGGGATCAGCATGTCCCCGCGATTGAAGGGAATAAGGCGTTTAGCATCGCCGCGACGGTCAGCCCGCATGATGGCGGTTTGCCGGATATTCCGCACCTGAAGAGCCTTGATGCTTTGCTGGAAGAAGGACCAGCAGTGGACGCCGTGGCGCTCTGCACCCCGCCGCAGGTGCGCTATGAACTGGCCGCAACGGCCCTTCGCCGGGGTATCCATGTTTTCCTCGAAAAGCCCCCCGGCGCAACTTTGTCTGAGGTTGGGGCAATGGAATCCATTGCTGCGAAAACTGGCGTCACCCTGTTCGCGGCATGGCATTCCCGCTTTGCCGCTGGCGTTGCTCCGGCCCGCGCATGGCTCGCTGAACGTAAGATTGAGAAAGTCTCCATCATCTGGCGCGAGGATGTGCGTGTGTGGCATCCGGGACAGGCTTGGATATGGGAACCGGGCGGCCTTGGCGTGTTTGATCCGGGTATTAATGCGCTTTCGATCGTTACCCACATATTGCCTCGCCCTTTTTTCCTGACTGAGGCAACGCTGGTTTTGCCAGAAAATCGGGCAGCCCCGATCGCTGCTGATTTACATTTCAAGGATACCGCAGGCGCACCCATTCATATGGACCTCGACTGGCGGCAGACGGGTCCGCAAAGCTGGGACATCATTGTCGAAACCGATGCCGGCACGTTAAAGTTGGCGAATGGCGGGGCGGTGCTTACCCTTCCCAGCGGCACTGACCATAGCGAAGATATTGAATATCCCGGCCTTTATCATCGTTTTGCTACTCTCATTGGTGGTGGCAGAAGCGATGTAGACAGGGCCCCCTTGCGGCTCGTGGCGGATGCTTTCCTGCGCGGTAGAAGAGAGATCACTGACGCTTTTTATGATTAAAGGATGCAGCGGGTGTAATGCCGTGTGGGGCTGACACCCGCTGTTTTTACCATGCAGATGGTCAACATAATAATCACCATAATATCTCAGGTGAATGAACCGGAATGAGTTTATGAGCGCATCATCATCCTGTTTACTTAGGATCAGGGCCTGATCTTGGTCGCAGTAAACAAAATGGAATGAAGCAGCTTGTATAGTAGAAGATAGCTTTATTTGTCGAATTCAGGGATGGTCCTGCATCCCTGTATGGCGGTCATGAACGGAAGATACTCCACTCTCCGTGCATGGCCGCCAATCTCTTTTCTATGTTAGATTTTATAGTCATTCGGCACTTTTTCATAATAATCTCACGCGATTTATTTTCGCTATTTGGGTGTATCTTCCTTTTTCAGCCTTTTTGATCCCTTTTGGATCAATTTTTAATTAATTGAAATGAAACGATAATATCACACATCCTCCGATCTGGTCAAAGATGTAAATTACTATTTAACAATTATGTTGAAATCTAACGATCATGGATGCCGAATCATAGGACGGTTTTAGTTCCTCAAATTTGGTACGCAGTGAAAGCACAAAGGAAAATCTATCGTTAAGGGAAAGGGATTGTCATGAAATACACGGGCCTTGCTATTATTTCTGCACTTTCTGTCACCTTCATGGCGTCACAACCCGCCACAGCCCAGTCAGTAAATGGCTCCATCGATGCAACGATGACGCTAACCTCCGGCTGCGCAGTCAATGGTAATGCGAATGCCCATAATACGAGCTTCGGAATCCTTGACTTTGGCTCCCACAACACCCTTTTTACTGAGGCTACGGCGCAAGTAGCCCCCACAGGAAATGGCGCAGCCCTTGTTGTGCAATGCACTGCCGGTCTGAACGCCAGCATTGCGATTACTGGCGGAGAAAATGATGCCGCAGTAGTAGGATCTAATCGGGCGATGGCCTATGGCGGTACATTCATCCCCTATGACATTTATTCTGATGCCGCTTATCAAACCGTCATGGCCAATAATGTGCCTATTGCCATACCGACGGACGGCACCCCGCTCTCCTTGCCAATCTATGGCCGGGCGCTGGGAACACCGGGACTAGTCCCGGGCACCTATACCGACATAATATCTCTTACGCTTAGTTTCTAAAATGAAACGCGTGATCCAACATAGCGCCGGCCTGTCGGGCCGGGCTGGAGGGGTGTGTCTGGCGCTTCTGGCCTGCATAGGCACGAGCGCCGCTGAGGTTACAGCTTCTTTTCAGGTGTCAGCCCAGATTGTTGATGGTTGCGAGATTAATCAGACCATCCCTGCCAATGGTGCGGCGATTGGCAAGATCGGTACACTGAATTTTGGCAGTCACCCCAGCCTGACGACTGGCCCCATCAGCACCACGCTGAGCTATGATATGGGTTTTCGCATCAGTTGCACGCCTTCGGTAACGCTCTCCATGTCGCTGGATGGCGGGCAAAATGCAACGTCAAGTCGGCGCTTGCAGTCATCCAGCGGAACCGCCCATGTCGACTATCATCTCTACCGTGATGCAGGCTTTGGGCAGGAACTGGCGATAAACCAGCCCTATGAGATTAGCTTCATCGGCGGAGAAGCCATCACCCTACCCATTTATGGACGACTGACCTTATCTGGTTCAGATAGCCCCGACACCTATACCGACAGTGTCAGGATAACATTGGCGTGGTGATGCTCATGCACAGAACCTCTTCCTTCGCCTTTGCTGCCTATGGCCTTTTGATGGCGCTGCCAATCTCTCCTGCCCCGGCTTATGGCGCGGCGGCGGTGATGATCTGGCCGGTTGATCCGGTTCTGGGAAAAGAGAAGCAAGCCGAAGCTCTGTGGATCCAGAATAAAGGGGCAGCCCCTGCTGTCATGCAAATTCGTATTTTCCGCTGGACGCAGGTTGATGGCAAAGATCATTATGAGCCGCAACAGGATATTGAGAGCAGCCCCCCAATTGCCTCCATCGCCCCCGGCGCCCGGCAAATGATCCGTCTGAGCGCCCCTCTTGCTAAAAGGCCAGAGGGCGAAGGAACCTATCGCATCATCATAGATGAGGTTCCTGTTGCTTCAGATGGAACCGCACGGCGCACCGGTGTTCAGTTTCAGATGCGATATTCTGTTCCGCTGTTCACTTATAAGGCCCTGACACCGCCGTCTGATACAAGCCATCAGACCCTGCGATGCAAAATTTTCAACCGCGATGGCAAAAGGCAATTCCGTCTGGAAAATCATGGTGCCACGCATGTTCGCCTGCTGAATATTGGCTTTCAGGAGAAAGCTGGCCTTATCCCACTGGAAAATGCGAAGGTCAGCTATATACTGGCCGGGAGTGCGCTGGCCTGGCCTGTTCCTGCCGGAGTGAGCGAGCGGCCGACATTAAGCGCCGTCAACCGCGGAAGCCATCGTCACGAAATAACGAATTGTGTGGAGGGATGAGCCTTCCATGGCCCGCCCTTTTCTCCTGCACTCTATATTGGGCGGGGCGGCTTTTTTGTCCGTTATTCCCGCCGATGCATATGCCGATCTGCCAGCGCCCCCACGGCCCGCAAAAACTGACCACCCCATGGTGATGAAGCTGAACCTTGAACTAGTGGTCAATCAGGCCGCGACAGGACTGGTCGTACCAGTTGAGGCGCGAGGCAGCCATTTTTTCGTTGATGCGCAGGATTTACGATCGGTCCATATTCAGTTGGAACCGAATAGTTCTGGTCAGGTTGATGTAACTTCCCTGCCCGGCGTCATTGCGCACTATGACGGAAGCGGCCAGCGTTTGCTGCTGGAGGTTCCAGCCGATATTCTGCCACTTCAAACGATAGGAATGCTCTCAAGGCAGCCCCGTATAGTGGCCGAAAGCGGCACAGGGGCCTTGTTCAATTACAATCTTTATGCCGCCCGTGGGGGGCAGCCGGGCGATCAGTTTTCCCTATGGAATGAAGTCCGCTTATTTGCCCCTTTTGGTGTTTTACGGTCCACCGGCAACTATCTGCATAGTTTTGAAGACTTTGGTCAGCGCCGCTTCCTTCGCTATGACACCAGCTTCACATATGTTGATGATCTGCATATCCGTACATATGAAGCAGGTGATTTCATTACCCGCACCCTCCCCCGATCCGGCGCAGTCAGGATGGCAGGGGTACAGCTTTCACGTAATTTTTCCATAAGACCGGACATCATCACCTATCCGATTCCGGATTTTTCCGGAACCGCAACCGTGCCGAGCGCAGTGGACCTCTTCATTAATGGTCACCATAGCATGAGTGGCAGCCTGAACCCCGGTCCCTTCACCCTCAATGATTTTCCATATGTGAATGGTGCAGGTAGCGCGGTGATTGTTACATCAGATGCGCAGGGGCGGCGCATTACCACCAATATCCCCTTCTACGTCGCCAGTTCTCTGTTGCGGCAGGGCCTGTCTGATTATGCGCTCTCCGCCGGATTTGCGCGGAAAAATTATGGCAGCCGCGCTTTTTCTTATGGTGATGTCGTACTGAACGCTGCGCTGCGCCATGGCCTGACGGACTGGCTGACGGTGGAAAGCGAGGGGCGCTACACCCCGTCCTTTCTGCTGGGCGGCGCAGGGGGACTCATGCAATTGGGGCAATTGGGCGTGGTGGAGGCGTCTGCCACAATCAGTCGCTATCAAGGGACAGCAGGCGTTCAAACGAGAATAGGCTATCAATATTCCGGGCGGCAACTGGGCCTGATGATGAACCATATTCGCCGCAGCTCTGATTTCGCAGATTTTGCAGGCGTTATCCATTCCGGAAACCGCCCCCTTTTGCCAGCAACGAATTTTTCCCTGCCCCGTCGTGAAACACAAATTAGTAGTAGCGTGACATTGGGGAATGAACTGGGAACCATCAGCACCACCTATATCGACATTTCCCGCAAGGAGCGGCGTCACCGTCTTGCTAGCCTGTCTTATTCGCGCCCCATAGGACGGAATATCAGCCTGATGATGAATGCCAGCCGTGAGTTTGGGAATGGCCGGACTGCCGCGATGCTTCAGATGGTCATGCCTTTGGGCAGCAGCAGCTCTGTCATCAGTGGGGTTGAAAGAAATACAGGCGGGGAATGGCGTGGGCGAGTGGGGTATTCCCGTGCTACGCCACTGGAGGGGGGATATGGCGGCAGGATAGATCTGGGCCGTAGCAGGTCAGAAGGCACAGCCTATCGCGCCGACATAACGATGCGGACGGACGCATTTCAGGTCCAGGCCGGAGCCTATGGGCAGCGCGGGAGCCATACCCAATGGGCAGAGGTCAGCGGTTCTGTCGTTATGCTGGGTGGGCAGGCTTTTACCTCTAACCGTGTAAATGATGCCTTCATTCTGGTTAGCACAGATGGTTTTGCCAATGTTCCTGTTTTGCAGGAAAACCGGGTTATCGGCGCGACAAATCAAAGGGGCCTGCTGCTGCTTCCCCATGTCAGCGCTTATTATGGCACGAAGATTGGCATTGATCCGCTTAGCCTGCCAACAGACATGACCTCATCGGTCATTGAACAGCGCACTGCCCTGCGTATGGGCGGAGGGAAAATGGTGCGTTTTCCGGTGCAACGACTGGTGGCCGCAACCATCATCATTCATGACAGAGATGGCCAACCCCTACTGGCTGGTACGCCGTTCAGGACCAGCGACGGCGCACTTTCTTATGTCGGCTGGGACGGCATAGCGTATCTCGAACAACTCAGCAGTGATAATTACATCAGCGCGACATTGCAGGATGGCACAGAATGTACAGCGCGGTTCACACTCCCTGCCGGTCATAGTGGCACGGCAAGCATAGGACCGATAGCATGTCAATAACCGCCTTTTCTTTCTCCGTCCGCAATCATTTATCATATGCGTTGGTTTTTCGGGCATTGGCGGCTTTTCGGGTGCGCCTCGCCCTTATGCTGGCTGTATAGATCGGCACGATCCTGATCGGGGCAGGTCCCGCAGCGGCGGCCTGCGGGTCTGCGCCCAGTTCCGCCAATCTGGGGTCTGAAACCTCCTTCCATGTGGCATCGACCCCTATAGGTGTTGAGGCATCTACCGGTTTTACCTGCTCAACCAGTGGCACCGTCACGCTCATCGTCAATAATAGGGTTACCGCAACGATCAACAGCATCAGCCATAGCGACGGAAACCAGCCTATGCTGTACAACAGCGTTACAGGCGACAAAATTCCGTTTATGATTTGCAGAAATTCAAGTTGCGGTCAAAACTATACCATCGGAAACAATATTGAATGGACCAGCACAACTCTTCTTGGATTGCTCAATCTATTCACAGGACCGAATGGAAGCCTTCCTCTATATATAAAAACAATGCCCGGTGCCAACATAGCTGCTGGACAATATAGCAGTTCTATTGAGATCAGATGGAATTGGAATATATGTGTTTTTGGTGTTTTATATTGCGTTACCTATGACAGTGGCGATGAAATACAGAATATCACTGTAGCTCTCGATGTGCGCAACGATTGTTCTATAACCGCCCCTAACGTTAATTTTGGTAGCGCAGCTTTTACAGATAGCTTTGACGCCATCACTCAACCCATCATCATTTTATGCTCCAAGGGGGCGGCCTATACGGTCGGCATTAATGATGGTCTGCATGGTTCTGCGGGTTCGAGACACCTTTCAAACGGCACTAATAGTATCGCTTATGATCTTTATTATCCCGCATCAGGTCAGGACAGATGGGGAAGCCTTGCTGGCGAGCGGGTTTCCAGCAACGAAGCGACCACGAATGGAGGCTCATATAATGGTGTAGCAGGGCAGAGCTTTACCTATAAGGCAGAAATCATACCGGGGCAGCCCACCCCGCCCGGCGGCATCTATACCGATACATTGACCATCGACATATTATTCTAACTGCGAGGAGCGCAGAAAATTTATCGCAAAACGGAAAAATCATCTGGCGATATCCCTCTATTTATCGCTATGAGATATATCCATGAAAAAAGCCCGCTACGCTCTCTTCGCTTCCTTGGCTCTCTCGGCCTTGGCTCCGGCTGTTTCCGCGCAGGAAAGTGCCGATTCCCGCGCCATTCATGAGCGCATTATTGTCCTCGACACCCATTTCGATACGCCGATGAATCTCGGTCGTCCGGGGTGGAGCATTCTGGATCGGCATGATCCTTTGCTGGATGGCGATCAGGTCGATTATCCCCGCATGGTGGAAGGCGGCATTGACGGCGGCTTTTTCGTTATTTTTACGGCTCAGGGCCCGCGCACGCCAGAGGCTGACCGCTTAGCCCGTGACGCAGGTATTATTCGCGCCGTGCAGATCAGGGAAATGATCGCAAAGCATTCGGATAAGTTTGAGCTGGCGATCACCGCCGATGATGCCCAGCGCATCACAAAAGCTGGTAAACGTTTTGTTTATATGAGCATTGAAAACGGCTATCCTTTTGAGGGTGACATCAGCCTGATGCGGACCTTCCGCGCACTGGGCGTTACGATGATGAGCCCAGCGCATTTCGCCAATAATGATCTTGCCGATAGCGCAACCGATCCCAAAGGTCCGGAATGGAAAGGCTTGTCCCCCAAGGGCAAGGAGTTTGTCGCAGAGGCTAACCGGTTGGGTGTCGTAATTGATGCGTCCCATAGCTCTGACGAGTCATTGCGGCAGATGGTAGCGCTGTCCCGTGCGCCAATCATTCTGTCGCATTCCGGCATGCGGGCCATTTATAATCATCCTCGGAATGTCACGGATGCAGATGCCAAGCTGGTAGCGGCAAAAGGCGGCGTAATTCAGCTCAATGCCTTTAACGGCTATATGATTGATACCCCGCAAATTGCCGAACGCAACGCAGCGTTAAAGGCTATTAGCGACAAATATATGGTTCCCGGTCGTCCGATGACGGCAGAACAACGCCGTGCCATGATGGCTGAGCGTCGGGCAATAGACCAGCGCTGGCCTGTGCCTCGCGCCAATTTCGACGATTTCATGAAGCATATCCTGCATGCCGTGAAGCTGGTAGGCGCTGACCATGTCGGCATCAGTGGTGATTTTGATGGCGGCGGCGGCATCGATGGAATTGAAGACATCACGGATTATCCCGCCATTACCGCTGCGATGCTGAAGGCCGGTATAAAGGAAAGCGATATTGCCAAAATATGGGGTGGCAATGCCCTGCGCGTATTGAGAGAAGCTCAGGCACTTGCCAGCCCGGCAGATATTCCTGTCATTCCTGTGACCAATTAATGACCGTGCCCCGGATATCGCAGTGAATACCAAAGTTATTGCACCAAAACATGACCTGCCGGAACAGGAGCCTATGTCCGGCAGGCCCGATATCATGGTGACGCGCAGAATGATGCTGGTTACGCGTCGCTATCGCAAGGCGCTGGATCAGGCGCTCAAGGATGTCGGGCATAGTCAGGTGCGCTGGGAAATATTGTACGCCTTATCGCTTAACGATGACGATTCCACCCTGATGCAGGTAGCAGGCAAATTAGGGCTGGAGGGGCCAAGTATCGTTTCTGCGATGGAAAAGCTGGAAAAAGAAGGCTTTATTCAGCGCAGAAAAGACCCGGCAGACCATCGTTCCCGCCTTATTCGCCTGACAGAAGAAGGAGAAAAGGCCGTTATCATCATGCAGCAAAAATCTACCAACGAAAGGGAGAAATTGCTGGATGGAATAGATTTTGATGATCTGGAAACGACCTTATATGTTCTGACACAAATGCGCGATAATTTGTGGAAATGCGGCATTAAAACTGGCTAATTCCTGCTGATATAATGAATTATATTAATACTTATTGATAAATCCCTGTTGAGAAGGCTCCGGCAGGATATACAGTCTCTTTGAGCGACTCAGCCCTAAAAGAAAATCTGACAGGCTGAGAGGATGAATGAGTAATGGAGAGAATGCCCGGACGGGTGCATCCTTTTTTATATGGCACAGCCTTAGGCCTGTGATTTCATCCACCGCCTGATGAACATGTTATTTGGGGTGGTAAGAATGAATGAAACAAAAAACAGAGGCCGAATAATATTACCATTATTTGGTCTTTTGCTGATTATCATCGGCCTCCCGCTAATTTGGGGAGGCGTTAAGCTCGTCAGCCTTGGCGGTTCTTATTATTATCTAGATGCAGGCCTTGCTCTGGTCGTTAGTGGCTGCCTGATTGCGTTGCGACGGATGATAGGCGCATGGTTGTTTGGCGCGCTGTTCGTGGGAACGGTGATCTGGTCCTTTTGGGAGTCTGGCCTTCATTTCTGGCCGCTGGTGCCGCGCCTTAGCGGCCCGATCTTCATTGCGCTGCTCTTGCTGTTGCTGGTGCCGCGTTTCCCCACCTATCGCGGGAGCAATCGCCTGCCTTATTCGCTGGCGGGTCTATGCCTGCTGGCGCTGGTTGGCACGGTGGTCATTGGCCTTCAACCGCAAGGCGTTATCCGCAATAGCTTCACCCAGACGGCCAAGGGAGCTATTTCGCCAGAAACCCTCGCCGCGGGCAATGAATGGCACCAATATGGCCGCACATCAAACGGCACACGCTATATCACGGCGGATCAGATCACCCCGGATAATGTGCGTAACCTGAAGGTCGCGTGGGAATTTGATTATGGCGAGGCTCCCGAAGGGCTGGCCGAAGATCAGAACACCCCCACCTACGCCAATGGCATTCTCTACACCTGCACGCCCTATAATACGGTGAATGCGCTGGATGCCCAGACCGGCAAGCTGGTCTGGAAATATGAGGCCAAGGGTAAGGCCCCTATCTGGCAGCGCTGCCGCGGTGTCACTTATTATGAACCGAAGGAAGCCGTGAGCGCCGATGCAAGCTGCAAGGCCCGCATCGTCATGAATACCATTGATGGTCGCCTCATTCAGCTGGATGCCGCAACGGGTAAGCCTTGTGCGCAGTTCGGCAATGGCGGCACCGTCAACCTCAATGGCAATATCGGTGAAACACCGCCCGGCATGTATATTCCCACATCCGCACCGACAGTGATGAAGGATATGATCGTCGTTGGCGGATGGATATTCGACGGCCAGAAGGTCGGTGAACCGTCCGGCGTTGTTCGTGCATTCGATGCCCGCACCGGAGAACTAGCATGGGCGTGGGACATGGGCAATCCTGCCATTACAAAGCTTCCCCCTCCCGGTGAAACCTACACTCTGGGTACGCCCAATGTGTGGTCCACCCCGGCCTATGATGAGAAGCTGGGCCTGATTTATCTGCCCACCGGCAACAGCACGCCAGATTTCTGGGGTGCGCATCGCCGGGATTTTGATGAACGCTACTCCTCCTCTGTTGTAGCGCTGGATATGGCAACAGGACGCGAACGCTGGCATTTCCAGACGGTTCACCATGATGTGTGGGATTATGACGTTCCGTCACAGCCTGCACTTTATGATGTGCCGGATGGCAAGGGCGGCACCATCCCCGCGCTGATTCAGCTAACAAAACAGGGCCAGATTTATGTGCTAGACCGCCGCACAGGCAAGCCCATCACCAAGGTGGTGGAACAGCCCGTGCCGCAGGGGGCCGCAAAGGGTGACTGGCTCTCCCCGACGCAGCCTTTCTCTGTGGGGATGCCTCAACTGGGCGTAGAACCGCTATCGGAAGCTAAAATGTGGGGGGTCAGCATGTTTGACCAGCTCTATTGCCGCATCCGTTTCCGGTCCATGCGCTATGAGGGCATGTATACCCCGCCTAATACCGACACCAGCCTGATGTTCCCCAGCCCCTTTGGCGGGATGAACTGGGGTTCGGCCTCGATTGACGAAGGACGCGGCCTGCTAATCGTCAATGACATGCGCATTCCGCGCTATGTGCGGCTGATCCCGCGCGCTGAGGCGGATAAGATGAAGGCGGGCATCCACGGCGCAGGCGTTTTCCCGCAATCCGGCACGCCTTTTGCGGTGGAGACAGATAATGTGATGTCTCCGCTGGGCATTCCCTGCGCTCAGCCGCCTTTTGGCACGATGACTGGTATCGACCTCGCGTCAAAGAAGATCGTCTGGCAGGTGCCGATGGGGACCGTTAAAGACACCTATCTCTTTGGTAAGATCAAGGTTGGCCTGCCTATGCCGCTCGGTATGCCGACGGTTGGTGGTGCGTTAACGACGGCGAGCGGCCTCACCTTCTATTCCGGGACGCAGGATTTTTATCTGCGTGCACTTGATACCGTTAGCGGTAAGGAAATCTGGAAGGCCGCCCTGCCCGTTGGCGCGCAGATGACGCCAATGAGCTATGTTGCGCCCAATGGGAAACAATATGTCGTGGTATCCGCTGGCGGTGCCCGCGAAAACCCGAAACGCGGCAGCAAGGTCATCGCCTATGCCCTCCCCGATTAAGGGAACGGGGCTTTAGGATGATGAAATAAGATAAGGCGGCGCGACGACATCACAGTTTGCGCCGCCTTTTTCTTCGCTCAACATGGTTGAACAGGAAAGAAACGCCCCTTATAGCAA
The DNA here is from genome assembly GCA_009360885.1 of Sphingobium sp. Lineage (GTDB taxonomy): Bacteria > Pseudomonadota > Alphaproteobacteria > Sphingomonadales > Sphingomonadaceae > Sphingobium. Next base: position 30,622 of record SPEL01000003.1, read on the forward strand.
CCCGTGCTGCTTCACGCGGCGTGCACCCATAGCTCAGCAGGATAGAGCATCAGATTCCTAATCTGTTCGCCTATGTCAAAGAATGGCTGAAATTCGCCGTTTATGCCTTCTTTTTAGAATTTTGTGCCGCAGAATGTGCCATGAAGATCTGGCCGACGCGATCAAAGGCGGTTGTGCTGTCCTCTGGTGTGACGTGGGCGTATCGCTGGGTGACGGATACGCTGGAATGTTTCAGGGCCTCGCATATATCGAGCAGATCTGCACCGCTTTGTCGCGCCCAGCTGGCGAAGGTATGGCGGAGGTCATGGAATTTGAAATCAACCAGCCCGGCGGCTTTGACCGCTTGCGCCCATCTGCGTTTGTAGTTGGTGGCATCAAATACCCGCCCTTGCCTATCCTCTGGCGCGGTCAGGCCGAGGACGGCGCGTAGCGGTGGGCTGATATCGACCATATGGGGTTTCCCGCCCTTTACATGGCGCAGGGTGATTTTTGAGGCTGTCAGATCGACCTGATGCCATTCCATCCCCAAAATTGCGGAGCGTCGCAGACCAGTAGTTACAGCGCATAGAATGATTTGTTGCATGGCCGGGTGGGCGGCCTCCATCAAATCGGCAAATTCATTACCGGAGGCATAACGGACGCGGAATGGTGCTTCCTTCGCCTTCAGACCCTTCCAGTTGATGACCGGCATCTGTTTTAGATGCATATCTTTGGCCCAATTGATTGCTGCCTGAAGGTGGGCGAAGTCGCGATTTACCGTCTGTGCGCGAACGGGCTTGATATAATCCTTGTCATCAATGATGCGATTCCGCCATGCCTTGCGTCGATCGAGCATGTCAGCGGTGGCCTTGATGGATCCGCCCCGCCGCGCCGAACGGTAATCCAGCAAAAGTGCATTGGTCAGATCCGCCATAAGTAGATCTGGGCCAAGAAATTCTGATAATAGTTCATAATGGAAGAAAATATCTGATGCGCTAACAAGATTTTGCGCATGATCATCCCAATAGACGCCAAGAACCTCGCGTAATCGCCATTCAGCATTACGCGAGGGTCTTTCCCGTTCCTGTTGCTCAATTTCCAGCGCGGCTAATCTGGCTTCGCGCTTAGTCGTTTTCTTCGTGCTTTTTCGAAGTCTGCGACCGTTAACTGTAATGTCGAACCACCAGTAGGGCGAACCATTTCGCTGATATAAGTGCATGAACGGGCGCTTTCGACATAAAGATCAAGATCATCGGGGCTGTAACGGATAGATGACCTGATACGGATATAGTGTAATTTCCCCTCTTTTCGCAATTTTCGCAAGGTGCGTGGGCTAATTGACAGTTTTCGGGCGGCCTCTTCCTCGGTCAAAAGAGAGACATTCATGCCGCCACCTTTGGCTTTTTCAGCTTTTCACGGGGTGGGATCCAGAGGGTTGGGCTGTGGTCATAGGCATGTGGGTTTTGCTTATCCCAGACCAACCACATATAATCGACCTTACCGCGTTTCCACGCCTTGTCCCCCAGCGCCTCTATCTCATTGCCCGGCGGCATGGATGGCCGTTCGGAGAAAACGAGGATCTGGGGCCGGGTTTTCATGAAGAATTGATAGCGGGTTTCGGACGACAGCCATTTGAGCGGCACCAGCGCCGCGACCTTATGCGTTGCCATTTCCAGCGCCCGGCGGCAAATACGCAGGGACAGGCCCTGCACAAGAACGCCATCCTGAAAAGAAAAAGCCGGGTTCATGATGATGGAAAGCGCTTTTTCGGCCTCCATCATGTGGTGTTGATCCCCCAAAAAATCATGCTCACCCAGAAAGAGCGGGTGATTGGTGCGGGTGAATTTATCCGTGCCATAGGCCTGCAAACCACGCTGGCGCAGGGCCATGGGGATGTTGCCCATCCCGCAGAAAGGATCCAGATAGGTGACATCATCGTCCAGGCTGATCATATCAACCAGCGCATGGGTTACCCATTGCTGCTCAACATACCAATCCCACGGATGCCGGGGCTTTTTCTTGCCGTTATCGTTGGAGAGTTCGGAGGTCATGCTGCCTCCATTTTTTCGAGGAGAGGAAGATGGCTGAAAATCCAGCAATGACGGTTCTTGCCGTCCTTGGAGTTTACCCCTTTATCAGCAACGAAAATGGGGTTTTGGCATAGACGCAGCGCCTGTTTCATCGTCGGGTCGATGTCCACCGGCACACCGACTTCAAAGAAATATTCTGATAACTGGGGGAGATGGAGCGCAACGAGATGATTGCGGCGGCTGTGGTTGACCATATATCCCGCATTTTCAACGGATTTGACGCCTTCCCAAAAGCTGTTCAGCAATTCGGATTGGTCCGGTTCTGCCCAACCAATGCCCTGATGTGCAAGGCGCGGTTGCCCCCAGCTATCGCATATCCGGTCCATTTCGGCCCAGAGAAGCGCCCTAATTTCGCGGTTTCGTTCTTTTTTCAGGCCATTGCCGACGCGCAGAAGGTCAGAAACGGTGGCGCGCTTTGCCTTGTAATCCCGCATAGGGCCGTGGAAATATTCGAAAACGACGCGGAAGGCTTTTTCCTGATAGGCGATTACGACATCACGAGCGGCTTCATCTTTGATGCGATCCGGGCTGATTGTCATCAGCCAGCCATGAAAGGTTTCCAATTCGAGGGTGATGGCTTCCTGCATCCCACCACCTGAAGGTGCGGTCGTTATGGACGCACCTTTGGACAGAACAGGGTGCCGATGGATGCGTTTTCTTTGAGCATCCCAATCAAGCCCCATGCTTTCGCAAATGGGTTTGACCATGACACGGATAGTGCCGGTGGCATCCTGCACCGTGAGCAGCTGGTGATTGTTGAACGGGATGATTTCGAAGCGGTTGGTCATTTTGGTTTCCTTTCAAGGAAAGGTATGCGTGTAACACGCATACCTTTGGGGGCCGTCAGGCGGCGGAGCGTGGGCGTGATTTTTGGGATGGGTGGCGGTCGGCCAGTTCGGCCATGATGCGTTCGCCGTGGCGGGCGAAGGTGTAGAATAGCGGCGCGATGTGCGCGCATTCGATTTCCGGCGCGATCTGGCCGGGGTTGGTATCCATAATCTGTGAGACAGCCGCCATCGCCCCGAACAGCATTTTCAGTTCGAGTTCGCCTTCTTCGGACAGCGCATAATGATTTTCAGCATCGGGATTGAACAGGCGCGTGACAGTAGCGCCAGAAGCAGGGTTGCTCATGGTCAAGGTCCTTTCGAATGGACCCGTCCAACAACTCTCACATTGGTGGCCGGGCAACACCGGGGTGAGAGACCGGCGGACCTCGCGGGACCGGCAAGCCCGAAGGCTTCCCGATGCGCCCGACCATAGAAAAACGCGCCGGGAATCCCCATGCGCGCCTGATCGGCGAAATCCATCGCGGCTCTCACCCCGCATCCCTGCTGTTTGTGCAGAGACGCGATGAAAATGCCGATGAACTCCGCCAATGTCAATCATGCTGCTTTTGCCTCCTGAATTTCGGATGATGGGTAAAGGTGGCTGCGCCATTTTGTCTGGCAGTACAGCCAGAACTTGATATTGATGATGCGACGGGCGATCAGGCGGAATTCGTCAGTGTCCTGATCGGTGCGGTCCCGCAGCTTTTGATAGGTCTGTTCAACCGTCTGGTTGAGGCGATGCCAATCATCCTGCGATTCCGGCTCTAGCCAGAGCAGATCCTCATCACGCGGTAGCGCGGTGGCGATGACGGTGGGAATGGTCAGCGGCCTGCCTTGCCGCAGGGCGAGACCCTGCGTAAGCGCCCCGGCGAGCATGAACCATGTTTTCAGGTCAGTGGCGGCGCGCCCGATGATGATATTGAAATCATCACCAGTGCGCCGGTTTGCCTGATCCGCCCAGCCAGCTGCGCGGCGTTCGATTTCGCCGCGCAGGCATTCCGGCAATGGGGGATGGTTGCGGATCGTCATGACCTCCCCCCATAGCCCATGCCGGTGAGAGCCTTGGCGACGAGGTGCCAGACATGCTGGGACAACCGGGGATGGGACAGCACACGCCCCTTGCGCTGGACGATGCGGCGATTGAGATCCGCAGTTGACCTGCCCCGCAGGGTTTCGCAGGCATAGTTGCCGATGTTTTCAGTGCCGCCCGTATTACTGATGTTCATGCGGGCGATTTCGATCTTTTCGCCCGTGATAGCCGACCAGAGTTCTACGCGGATGACGATCATGATAGTTCCTTTCAGGCGTAAAAATGGAAAATGGCGGAGAGGGTAAGCAGCCAGATCAAGGCGGTGCTGATGATGATCCAGCGCGACACATTGGTTGCGGCGCGACCATCCTCGCGGGCAGCGCGGCATTCATCGCAGGCGCAGGGGCGCAGATCTGCATGAGGCGGGCGCGGCATCATTCGATGCCCAGCGAATTTTTGTATGTTTCGAGCAGGGCTTCATCTTCCTGCCGGACGTGCTTTTCCACTTTGCGTAGACGGACGATGGAGCGCAGGGTTTTAACGTCATATCCGTTGCATTTGGCCTCGGCATAAACGTCCGATATATCGTCTGCGATTCCTGCCTTTTCTTCCTCAAGGCGTTCTATCCGTTCGATGACTTGGCGGATTTCCTGCGCCGCAGCGGAAGGATCTGCCCGGATAGGATCCGGCGTGGGGCGTTTCTTGCGGCCCTTTGGCTTTTCCGGCGGTGCGGGGCGCAGTTCGTTGCGGGTGCCGCCCATGCCATCTGGCACGGAAACCATGACCATCGGGCGTGAGGGATTATCCGCCGTGGTGGCGGTGTGCGCGTTCATGCGTTTTCCTCCTGATTTACGTTAGATTTTTGGAAGACCCAGCAATCCCGATTGCGCCCATCACGACACATAACCTGTTGTCTTTTGATGAATTTTCGGGCCTTTGATGTGGGTAACAGCTTTTTGAGTTCCAGCATCGAGCCGCCGGGAATCGTGATGCGATGCTGGGCGAAGATCTGTTCCAGTTCCGGCATGGAAATGGCGATCAGATGTTCTTTCCGATGGTGGTTGAGGCCGGTTACGGCGTCTGAGAACGAACCGGCGCTATCCAACCGTTGCTGGAAGACCTTCTCATCCAGATAATCGAAATTCTCCCAAAATTGAGAGACGGCGGGCAGATCTGCACCCAATGCGCCATGCTGTAGCAGGCACATATCAAGGATGAGGCGTTGCCCCTCCATCCGTTGATCCTCTGTGATGGTGGCCTTGCCATCCACCGTCATGGCCTTGACCAGACAATCCAGCGCTGCCGCCAATTGAGCATGGTTGAAGGCAAGACGGTCGTTCTGCACCTCTGGATGGCCGAAAAGCCGTTCTTCCCAAAAGGTGAAGCGTTCCGCGTAGAATTTGAGGATCTGCTTTTCCTGCCGGATCATCGCGATCATCCAGTGCGAGACGTCCTCTGGCTGATAGCGTTGCAGGCGTTTACCGGCGGCCTTCCCCTCTGGCGAAAAGCGCTTTTTATCGACAAACATCGGCATGATGCGTTCCAACACAGCGTCCTCTGCGTCGCGGATGGGATCATTCTGGGCGATGATGAGGGAGCCGCGAAAAGGCGGGCTGAAGGTATCTGTGCCGCCGTTCGCCACGCCGCGTGTGCGCGGGCTGTGGCCGTTGTAGATTTTCTTCAGTTCCGACCAGTCGAATTTCTTGGCGCTGGGCTGATCTTTCTTGCGGTCGCCTTCCAGTAAGACAACGGGGAGATTGCCGTATTTGACCAGTTCGCGGGCGATGCCTGCGCCGGTGGCGGAGGCGGGATCGAACCCCTCATAATTGTGGCGGCGGCCCTTTAATTTCCACAGGAAAATGATGAGGGTGGATTTACCGGAGCCGGGAGGGCCTGCGACCTCCAGAAAGCCCAAGGATTGTTGTAACCGGCGGATTTGCTCTGCAAACAGGGAGAGCATATCATAAGCGAGCGTGACCAGACCAAGCGGGCCGAATGCCTGCCACAGATCCGCCCACCATGAATAATTCAGCTTGTTCGGGTCGTATTCAATGGCGAATTCATTGCCGACCGCCTTGGGCTTCACCCCTACCTTGCCGATTTCGAAATAGTCTTCTTCGTTGAGGTCGATCAGACGGCCATCGGTGACGGCAATGTCATCAAACATCCACGCGCCATGTTCGATGCTGTATCCCGAAAAATAGAGCATATCGACGGTGCGTATTCCGTCGAGCTGGCGGGCCATGAGCTTGTCGAGCTGGAAGGTCGTTCCGGTGAAAATTGCGCCGGGGGCGACCGAGATCAGGCGCTTTTTAAATTCCCCTGCCCCGGCCATGCATGGGCCGGGAAAGGCGGCCTTTACGGTGTCCTGTTTGCCGGGGAAATCGACGCGGACATAATAGCTGCTGTCATTGATGGCGGCGTCACGCTGAAAATAGAGCGAGCGGAATGTGCAGTTGGCGATTTCCTGGATCTGGGCGCATTCGCGGGCGGCGAGATCAAATTTTTCCTGTTGGGTGAGGGCTTGGTGAGTGCCTTCCTCATCATATTGCGCGACCTTGGCGTTGATGCTTTCCGCCGAAAATGTGGCCCAAAGCTGACGCGTTTTGAAGGTCAGGGGGAAGGATGATTTCTGTGACCGGCGATAGAGTAAATACGCCTTTTCCGCCGCCGTTTCGGCAATGGTGATGTCACCATTTTCCAGATAGGTTTCGAGATCTTCGCCCGTGAGTTTACCGGCCTGAAGGAGATCATTCCAATCCTGCTTTGTCCCCTCGCCATCCGGGCGGACCTGTGCGGCGCGGGCGTTCCAGCCATCGTTCTTGGCCTTCGCCACATATTCGCGGGTGTAGCGGACGCCCGCAGGGCCAACGTCATAGGCAAATACCAGCGTCGGGCGTCGTGCCGATGTGCCAAGGGCGGCAACGGCCTCCGCCAATTGCCCCAGCCAATCCGCCGGATAGTTATTGGTGGACATGGTTGAGGCTGCGAACGCGCCGGGGCGGACCTTTGCAAAGGCCTCCTGCATGGCGGCGGCATCGAAAATGCCTTCTTCGAACCAGATTTCATTCGCCTTGGCGAGATCCGCAAAGGTGTGCGCCGGGTTGTGCCATGCCTGCCCCGCATATTTATAGCCGTAGGGGAAGTTGGCCTTTTTCTTGCCGAAACGCTGGACCTGATCAATCAGCCGTTCCCACCACCCGCCATTTGGCAGCGGGAATCGCACGGTGGCGCTGGTCGCGTTGATGCGCTTGTCCTGATATATTTCCTGCGTGTAGCAGCCCGCCAGCTTGACGACATTAAGGCCGCGAGCATCGCGCAAATAGGCCTTTGCGGCGGCATGCGGATCCTCTGGGGTTTGCTGGTGGCGTTCCGACCAGTTGTTGAACAGGTCATCATAGCGATCTTTGACCGTGAATTTCTGCCCGCAGCGGCTTTCCCGCCCACAAGTGACCACCCAAGGATTTTGGGTGTAAACATACAGTTCCTTTTTGCCGCAGGATGGGCATTTCCCGCCAGACCAACGGTTTGCGCCGGGCTGGGCAGACGTGAAACTGAAATCAGTTTTCAGCCGGTCCAATATTGTTTTACGGAGGGTTTCGTCCATTGCGGCTTTGCTTTTCGAGGGTGCAGGAAACCACCCGCCGGAAATGACCGGCGGTGGCATGTTTCAGCGGTGAGAGCGGATGCGGGCGGGGGTTAGTGCGGCACGTCCGGTTTGCGCATATCCGGGGCCATCAGATCAAAAATGGACATCTGGCCGAAATCATGGCCGGGTGCTTTTTCATCCCGGATCTTCGCCGGGCGAAATTCTGCCGACACGCCAGAGGGTGACAGCACATGTTCGAATGACAGGCTGCACACGAATGTCATGCCGCAAATAAAATTGGAGCAAGCGAGATACAGCCGCCGATAAGTGGGCGATATTTCCTCGCTCGACCGCACATTGGCCCGCGCCCCGCAGGCGGGACAGCCCACCGCCGGGGCCTTGCCATATGGCCGGTTGACGACGCCACCGGATGCGACATTGTTATCCTTCATGATATTTCCCGTGTGCATGTTCACTGAACGGTTTCCTGTTTTACGGTGGCGGTGATGCGTCTGGCGAGGCGGGTAAGATCCGCCACGGCTTCCTCAATTTCGCGCAGGGCGTCCGTGCGGGCCTTTTCGCTGCCCAGATTGCCTGCCAGTTCAATGATAGCGGCGACGGCCTCCCCGCTTTCCTTCGCCACCTTTTGCGCGCCAGAAAGCATGGTATCGGTGCAGGCCGGGGCGCTGGGCATGTGGATATCCAGTTTCAGGGCGTAGCAGTCGAACAAGGGCGCACCCTCCCCGCCTGCGCGGCGATAGGCGGCGTCAAGGCGGACAGCATCCCGGATGGAGAGTTCGCGGTCTGTGTCTGGTGTGCCGAGCTTGCGCAGATGCGATTCCGACTTGCCCAGAACATCGGCGCAGCCATCCCAGCCCAGAAGATCGGATATATCCTTCAGCGCCTTTTCAAAGGTGGCCGGTTTGCGGATGATCGTCATTATGGGTAGCCCTTTGCCGGGTCAGCGACGGTGGGGAATGTGCGGGAGGCGCTGCGGCTTTCCTCCCGCGCAAGATCAACGCCAACAAATATAGGTTCGATGCCGTGATGTTTCTCAATAGCCCCAGCCCTTTTCCGCTGCTCATCCTTAATCTTGCGCATTTCATCCAGCGCGATTTCTTCGCGCATCATGCGGCGCAGATCTTCTTCATCCATTCGGGTCATCATATTTCCTATCGTGCGCGAAGGGTTGGCAGCGCCACGGCCTGTTCCACCGGGAAAAGCTGGCGAAAGGCGAGGCCCGCCGAAAAGGCGATGCTGGCCGATGATGTCATGCGGATGGGTTCACCGATGCGATGCCGCCAGACATTGCCATGCGAATATTGGCGAACCAGCGCGTGTTTCAGTTCCTGCGAATTACAGGGCAGCGCCGACAGCAAGGCGTTGAACGGCATTTGACCGCCCGCCTGATACAGCCGTGCCAGAACGGCACCATCCAATGTGCAATGGCGATTTATGGGGAGTTCATCCGGGTTCATCGCGCCAGCCTCCGGTTGCGGCAGCGCTGATAGCCCGGCATGAAAGTGATGGCGACATGCCGCCCACCATTCAGGGCTAGCCATGCCTTGCGCCAGTATCCGCGCACCATGTGGCGGATAACCAAGAGGGCGATGCAGCCGACCAATGCGGTGACGATGAAGGAGAGAAGATGGAGGAAGGCGGCGGTCATGCTGCGCCCTTTCCCGGCAAAAAGTCATTGTTATTGCCGTGTCGCGCCAGTGCGCGGGCCGATATAGCGGGGCCACATTCCAGATGAGGTTCACCGATTGCAGATGATGGCAGAGCGAGATCAATTTCCCGCGGGTAAATATCAGGACGGAGCAAGTGACGGGACACACCCGTCGCGGCCTCAACCTGAAGGACATATTCAGCCGGGAGGCGTTTTGCAGATTGCAGCCACTTCCACACGGCGGGTTGACCCACCCCACAGAGACGAGCCAACGCGCTTTGACTTCCTGCGATTTCGACTGCCTTCTTGAAGGCTTCCAATGGGTTTAATTCCTGTTTCATGCACTCAGTTATTCTAATTGGAATAATTAAGTCAAGTGCATATCGAAGGTTTTTTATTATTCCAGATGGAATATTAAGGTGGGTATGCGGACAGGTGAGAGAATTGCAGCGCTAAGGACGGCCAAAGGGCTGTCTCAAACGCAATTGGCGAAAATGGCTGGCTTATCCCAAGCCACCATAGGTAAGCTGGAATCCGGCATCAGTTCAGGATCTTCTCACTTGCATAAAATTGCGCGAGTGCTGGAAACAACACCAGAATATCTATCCTGTGAAACTGATGACCCCTCAGCAGGTGCAATTCCATTGCCCACTGCTCAAACGCTGGCAGATCAATTGGATTTGATTGAGGTGCCGGAAATTGACCTGAAATTTGGGATGGGCGCAACAGAGTTAGAGGTGCCTGTCACCAATGTAACCCGCCATTTCAGCCGTGCTTGGATACGCCAATATACCAATGCTGCGCCCGAACATCTTTATTTCGCTCAAGGCATTGGCGATAGCATGATGCCGACCATTCATGACAGCGACCTTTTGCTTATCGACGCCTCGGAACGCACCATGAAAATGGGCGATAAGATCTGGGCTATCGCCTATTGTGGGCAAGGGATGGTCAAACGCCTGCGCCTGAAAGGGGACGGCGTCCAGATCCTTTCTGATAACCAGTTGGTGCCGCCAGACACCGCCTATGATGGCGAGCTGCATATCCTTGGCCGGGTCGTCGGTATTTTCCGTAAAATGTAATTAATTGGGTGGGGACCTGAAATGATTTTCATCATCGGCATTATTGCGTTGATTGCATGGGGAATATACCAGTTTAACAAAGCTGAAAAACGGGCGAATGCAATCATCTCTGGTTCTCCGAAAAAGGAAAAACCTAATTGGCAAGAGCGATTTGCGATCGCACTTATCCCCCATGTAATAGAAATAAATGAAAAACGTAGGCTGCGCGGTGAAATCGTTCGCTCGCCACCTAAGCCGTGGGTGGATTATGGCCGCGCTGCCGTTAATGATCGTTTGGAAGATGCCTTCCAGAATTTCCGCAGTCGCTCCATCGGCCTGCAAGATTATAAGGAAATTGTGCGGCACGAAGAAGCCGCAGTTCGTGATAAAATTGAAGATACACGCGCCGCGAAACGTGGACTGCCACGGTCAAATGACATGCACAATTTCTATGATGAGGAGATTGAGGAAGCTCGCGATGCGCTGGAAGAAGTGCGCTGGCGTCTCGATTGGATCAAAGATCGTGAAAAGGATGAAGGCGATGAGGATAGGTTACCATCGTCATCCCATAATAGCTCATCCCGTTCAGTATCCGCACCAAAGCCCAACGGCGTTTGGGCGTCATTCGATTATACCAATGGCTATGGAACATTCAGTCATAGAGATATTATAAATTGGGTGGATCATGGGCTGTCGATCAGGGGCTATGATCAAAATGCGGAAGGGGGCCGCACATTCCTGAAAGACAATATCCAGAATTGGCAAGGGTCATCCCCCCTTGCCCCTAGTGCCGGAATCGCAAAACCTAATGTAAAATATGGGCCAGTTATTCAAGGGCCTGTCATGAACGAAATATTCTTCGAGTATCGCGGAGTAGGAAAAGAACCTGCACTAGCGTCTGCGATAAACTGGATCGAATATGAAAAGCATATCGCCGGTTGGGATAAGCAAAATAACAAGATCAAAGTTTTCGCAAAAAAGCAGATTTCTGAATTTAAGGATGGTGCTGGGGAGCAAATAAAAATTTCAGGCAATTAACGACAAGCCCGCCCAATCCGGCCATTTACATCCCATTGCGGTTTATAGATGGCCTGATTGGCGCGCAGCTGGGCGCAGGCCAGATTAACCCGCCCCGCCCATGCGATTCCTCATAACGGATACAAGAATTGAAAGATCAGCCACCCACTATCATGACATGGAAATTAGCCTTGAAAATTCATGGCTCGTTTTTGGCTATTCTCGGTGCGGTCGCGCTACTCGCGGAGTTCAGTCCGATCTTTAGAGAGGCCAAGGAAGCCTGCCAGCGTGATCCATGGGCGTTACTGATTTGTTATCTCTGCTGGTTTGCGTTATATGGCGTGAAAGAGTTTTGCAGCTGGATGATCCGGATAGATTTGGCGAAGGTTCGCCGTGAAAACAGAAAAAGCAGACGTAAATAAACCATTCATTTTTTATCAATGGTCTATGATTTAGGATAAGCACCATGAGCGACCAATCCATATTTGCAAATATATGGCCTATTCTGGCCGTGATGGTTGCTTATGTTGTCATATCCATCGCCGCGCAAATGGCCGCATATCCTTATCGCAAAAGGTTGCTGGACATTGCCCATGACTTTCAAAATGATAAGCGGGCCAGCGCAGAGGATGTGAAGCGGATTGATGGTGCGCTTGACATTTCAATGTCATGGACGGTTGGGATAATCCTTCCCATTGCGATTGTCAGTGTTTTTACCGATATTATCCTGAACCGAACAGAGACAAAGAAAAGCTGGATTGATAAAGACCCACGCATCAGCGAATTTGTGAAATGTTTGGTTATATCGGTATTTGCTGCCAATATTATAATGGCTGTGATTAACATAATTATATTGTCAATTACTTTGCCCATTGCGTTTATCAGCCAAATTAGCTGGAAAACTGTTTTACGCGGTTCGACATTCAGGGCAGCCAACCGGGTTATGCATTCACGCTAACGACACCCTCGCCCAATCCGGCTATTACTATCCCGCCTGACGAAGGTATTCGTGTTATACGAATACCTTTGCTGATGACATGCCCAGTGCTTCGACAATCGGTTTCATCACGACCATCACGGAATCATCAGTTTGCACCGTCATAATCTGGTGCTGATGAAATGGGATCATTTCATATTTATAGGACATATATTCACGCTGCCTTTTGCTGCACCCTCCGCCCGAACGATCATACCGAGGGTGGCAGCGACAACGGCGCTGTCACCACTTTCCAGTGCATCGGCAAGGATGGTTGCGGCGTCTTCCTGTGTTTCGATATATTCTGCTGGATCGAATAGTTTGGTTGGCACTTTCACCATGTCGGTGTCTTTCAGATCAATTCATCCACGGTGATATTCAGCGCCTCTGCCAATTTCTTGACCGTCGCAACAGATCCCGCCTTAATACCGCTTTCGATATTCGCAATCTGAACCCGGTTCACACCGGATGCATCGGCCAGCGCCATTTGCGTCATGCCGCGCACATCGCGCCAAACGCGCAAAGGATTTTCACCAGCGATGATCCGGCCCACATATTCGGCAGGCAGCAATTCATCATCGCCCGTTTCCAATGCGACCTTTGCCCGATCATAGGCGCGCAGATCGGTGATTGCCTTATCCATGATCCGCCAACATTTTCGCGATGGTATCAGCATCCTTTTGAATGAGCGCCAGCAATGCCCGTGCTGGGGCATCCGGCAGGCGGCGTTGCTGTTCCCATTCCTGCAATGTGCGGGCGGGCAGATGGAAGCGATCAGCAAAGGCCTTTTGTGTCAGGCCTGTTCTTTTCCGCAGCGCCTTCACATCAACAGGTTCATGGGTGACATAGCCATCCCGCGCACCTTCCTGATACGCCTTTACCTCACCCATGGCGCGTTTCAGGCTTTCAAAATCTTCCTTATTCATTTGCCTTTTCCTTTCCGCAGATCATTCTTCTGTGCGTCTGTCAGATTGGCTTGTTTACCCTTGGTGATAACGGTCATCAGGTAAACCGGGTTTTGGGCGGTGGTGTAATAGGTAATTACGCGATAGCCGCCTGATTTCCCCTTGCCGTCTTTGGCAATACGCACTTTGCGGCAACCGCCGGTTCCCGGTATGATATCCCCCGCCTCTGGATTAGCGGCAATGAAATCAACGGTGTTTTTCCGTTCATCATCAGTCATGCCCGCTTTTTTAGAGGCGGTGAGATATTCAGGGGTTTCGACTACCGTTTGCATATGCCATTATATACGGCAATGACGGATAAAGCGCAAGAATAAAATACGGCATTGACGGACATTTGTGCAATTATTGCACAAGTTACCCCAACGCCTCCAGCATCAGGCTCGTTCTGCTGCCGCCGGAACCGTCCATGCTGTGGGTGCATTCCGCGACCACCCATTTATGGCCGTTAATTTCGGGCTTGAACCCGGTCAGGGTGATGGGCCGTTCCGGGAAAATATCGGGGCGGCCATAGGGCAGATTGACCGTGCATTTTGCCTTAGATCGGGAAAGGCGGCTATTTTCGGCGGCGGCGGCCTGTTTCGCGGCCTCCTCACTGGCGTAGACCTTGCGCAGACGCTTGGCCTTGCCCTCCCCGCCACCATCAACCGTGACGCTCTTGCGCGTGCCGGTTTTCTTGTCGTGCCAGCGGGCAGACACCCCGGCGCGATCATCCTGATCTACCCGGCTATAATCAACATCAACCGTCTGGCTGCGATCAATGGTTTCGGTTGGCAGTTGGGTGCCGCTGGCGGTTTTGCCGCTGCCGATGGGCGCAAAAATCAATGTGCCGGCCTTTACCGTGGCAACCGCGTCAAAGCGTTTCCCCAGCGCCCGGAGTAACGCGGCATCAGATTTCGCGCCGCTGCCCAAAGCGGGAATCGTCTTTGCCCCCAGCGCGGCATCAATCTGTGGTTTCAGGCCATTGTCACCGGCGATGGCCCCCACAATATCCTTTACCGTTTTGCCGACAAATGACCGTTCCCGGCGGACGCGAAAGGCGTCCGTCATGTCGGCGGATCTGGCGCGAATGGTTATCTGATCTGGCGGGCCTTTCCAGCTCGCCTCATCCACCTTGTAGGTGCCTTTATCCGTCATTCCGGTGGGCAGGCCGGTCCCCTGACGCCATCCCATTTCGACCTTTAGCGTTGCGCCCTTGGGCGGAATATCCAGCAACCCATCCATGTCATGCAGGGTAAGGTCCATCTGATCGGCCTCCTCCCCCCGCTTTTCCGAAATGGAGAGGGAGAGCAGGCGCGGGTTGATTTTATCGGTAAGATCAACGCCATTCAGCGTTACGGCCCATGCGGCGATGGGCATTTTATATTTTTCGGTGGTGGTGACGGCCTGCGATTCCGGCGCGGCTTCGCCAGCGGCGGCGGCCTCCTGACTATCCCACCAGAGAGGATCAAGATTTGTCGTCATGCCGCCCGATCCAGCGCGAGAGTGAAATCAGCACGGCGGGCCACGCCATCCACAAAGAACAGATCCTGATTAAGATCCAGCTTGCGGATGAAGAAATCCCCCAGAACGAGGCCTGCACCGCTGGTCAACGTGTAGGCATCCCCCGCACCCGCCATTTCGCGGATGGTGTCGAGCGCCGAATATTTGCCAATCCCTTCGCCGGGATAGAGCGCACCGGAGAGATTAAGGGTTTCTGCGCCCGGCCCCAGATATTGGCTGGCGGGCATCGCGCCAAAGCGTTCCGCTTGCGCATAACGCCATTCCCACGCCTGTTGCATTTGTTGATAGGGCAGTGTCCCTATCTCAAACACAAACATATCAAGGGCCATTAGCATCAGTCGTCATCCCTATAGCTGGATCGTTTGGCGGCGGCGGCCTTGGCGGCCTCTGCCTGCAATGCGGCCTGCACGGCGGCGGCGATTTCCTGCGCGTTCTGGCCCGGCGCGGCGTTAATGGTGATGGAGATATTGCCAATTTGCATCGGGGCGGCCCCTGCCCCGGCCTGTGAGGAATAGGCCGAACGTGGTGCCATTTGTGATGGCGCGGCGAAGCTGGCAGTTGCCATGCTGGCCCCGGCCACCCCGGCGGCCATGACGCGGGCAGCACGGATGGGCGCGCCCCGGCCATCATCAATGCCGCTCGCCAGCCCATCGGTGATGTATCCGCCCATGCTCATCATCAGCCGCGAGGGTGATTTGATGCCAAAGAAATTCTTGAACGCAGTGACGCCGCGCCGGGCAATATCAATCAGCCGGTTGGCAAGGGCCGTGGGCGACAGGACATTCAAGAGGCCCTGCATCAAATTGCTACCCATCGACCGAAACCATTCAGGAAGGCCGGAAAACCAGCCCTTTATCTTCGCAACGGCATCCATGAAGGTGGTCGATATGGTGTCCCAATGCTTATAAATCAGGTAACCGGCCACCCCCAGCGCCGCCGCAATGGCTGCGATAGCCCAGACAGGCAGGCCCAATGCCCCCGCCACGGCGATGGCCGCGCCCTTGATAAAGCCGAAAATGCTAACCAGCATCGGGCCATTTGTGGCAATCAGCCTGAAAACAGTGCCGAACGGCCCCAGCAACAGCCCCAGCCCGAATTTCAGTGCGCCAAGGCCAGTGACCAGCCCCACGACCGCACCATAAATCATCACCAAGCCTTGCGTCAGGCCGGGATTTTCCTTCATCCACGCCCGCACATTTCCGGCGATTTCGACAAATTTATGCGATGCGGCAGTGATGATAGGCAAAAGGACGTTGCCCAATTCGATATTGATGGCCGTTGCCGCATTTTTGGCGAGGCCCAGCGCCCCTTCCGTCTTGTTGATTGCGGCCAGAAATTCGGCATTCATGGAGCCTGCATATTGGCTCTTATCCCCGATCATCTGGAAATTCTTTTGCAGCTGATCAAGGTTGGTCAGCATCGGCGCGATGGCAGAGACGCTTTCGGATCCGAATAGCTGGGTGAGCATGGATGATTGCTGTGCCTTGGGCAACTTGGCAATCCGGCGCAATATATCATCAATGGCCCCGCCCGCGTCCTTTTGCATGGCCTCCGATACTTTGACAGCATCCAGACCGAGGGCAGCGAATGCCTTGCTCTGTGATTTTGTGGCGGCCCCGCCCTTGGTCATTGCCAGCATGAAGTTCTTAATGCCGGTGGCCGCGACTTCTTCTTCAACGCCAACGGCGGACATAACCTGTCCCATCGCCGCGATTTCATCCGCCGCCACGCCAGACACCCCGCCCAGCGCACCGATACGGGTGACGATTCCTGAAACAGCCGCGACATTGCCGCCATAGGTGTTGGTGAGCGCATTGATTTTATCGGAAAGGGCGCGGACATCATCCTGCCCCATCGCAAAGGCCGTGCGCCATTTCGCCATCATCCCCCCGGCTTCCTCCGCCGTGGTGTCAAAGGCGACGCCCATTTTCGCCGCGTCCTCGGCAAAGGCCAGCAATTCGCCCCGCGCAACGCCTGCCCGCCCAGCCTCTGCCACGATCTGGGCAAGCCCTTCAGCCGCCATCGGGATCTTTGTCGATAGCGTCACCAGATCATCAGACATTTTCTGGAATTGTTGCGGGTTTTCAAAATCCACAACCTTGCGCACATCGGCCATGGCGCTTTCCATGCTGATAGCCTGTTTGGCGGCCAGCACACCCGGCGCAGCCATCGCCACGCCCGTAATCATATTGGATGTGCCGGATGAACGCAGATCTGCACCGGCCTGCTGAATGGCGCTGGCGCGGGAGTTGATGTTGTTCAGCCGCGCTTGTCGTTCCATCTTTTCATTGGTGCGGGCAATCTGGTCCGCCAGATCCCGTTCGCGGTTTATCAGCCCGGTGACATTGCCGGTGGATCGTTTGGTTTCCCCCTGCACAGCCTTCAATTCGCGGGCAAGGTCGCGGGCCTCTTGCTTCATCGCGGCCAGTTTCTGGCTACCCGATTGCCCCAGCCCGACGATATTTTTCATCGGGCCGGATAGCTGATCCTTGGTCGTAAACATCACGCGCAGGATAAGGTCTTTGTTAGCCATTATTTCTTTACCTCATTGACCTTGTTCCAGCGTTCCACGGCGAGGCCGTGCCAGAGCATCAGTTCTTCCCATTCCATTTCAAACAGCTTTTCCGGCGGCCAGTGCAGGATGAAGGCGATGTCGGCGATTATCGCTTCGACACTTCCTGCACCTTCTTCTTGTCCGCCTCCGTCATAAAAAAACCGATGATAACCCCGGCGGCAGCGGCCATGTCCTCTGTCTCAAGATTATCGGCCTCTACCTGTGTGATGGGCGGAATGGTGATACGAGGCAGGATATCGAGTGTCGATGCGATCCGGGAATTCATCAACTCCTGTATCGACAGGCCGCGCAGTTCGCCCGACTTTGGCTTGCGGATCGTCAATTCCGTGATCGTGGTTTCCCCGCGCACGATTGGTTCGATGAGGGTGATTTTTTCCATTTTGCGGGTGACCGGCACGCCGGTGGTAGCGGAGGTTTCAGCGGTGGTTTCGGGGGTTCCCATGATGAGCCTTTCTTTGGGGATGATGGGCGGATGGATGGTCCCCGCCCCGGCGCGTCCGCTCATCTGCACACCGGGGCGAAGCTGGTTTAGAGGCCGAGGGCGGCGCGCTGGGCGGCCAGACGATCAACACCATTGACGACAAAGACGAGGTTCATTTCGTCCTTTTCGATCAGGGGCACGCCATCAACCGACAGTTTGTAATAGCTACAGATGGTCTTGACGGTCTGTTCGGTGTCTTCGCCCGGCTTGCCGGTGCCGGGGGCGATTTCCTGATGCCGCCCGCGCATGACAATCTCGACGCTGCGATAGCGGCCTGTGCTGTCATCCTGATACGCCCCGACGAAACGCAGCATATGCGCATCATGTGTCGTTGCGCCAAACTGACTAAACACCAGATCGACATGGCCGCCCAGTTTCCATTCGAATTCGATCAGGTTTCCGCCCATATCAATCTGGATCGGCGCATCCATGCCCGCGCCGCGATAATCCTCAAACTGGCGCGCAAGGGTGGGAATCGTTACCTCTGACGCCAGCCCAAGGAAGCTGACGCCATCATTATACAAGTTCATATTTTTGAGTTTGCTGGGCAGTGCCATGGCATTTTACTCCGGTAAAAGGGGTGCAGGCGGGCGACGCGGTGTCAGAGGCTGTCCGCGATGCTGGCATAAAATTTGTCGGTGATGCGCTGGTTGATGGCGATGCTTTCCGCCGGGGATGCTGGCGTGAAAGCATAATCGATCACGATCTTGCCATCTGACAGCGCCTCCTGCGGGTTGGCAGCGGGATCGTACCATGCTTCCGCGCCTACGATCCGCCCACCACTGCTATTATTTGGTGATTGCATCGCCCGAAACTTAGCGTTCACGCTTTCAACGATGTCTCTTATCAAGCTTGTAAAGAGGTCTTTATCCACCGCCCACACCAGCCCCTCTGCAATGGTGTCTTGCAGGATTTGCGCGGTACGAACGGCGCTCTCAAACGCAAAAAGCGGATCATCGCTGCACGTCCGGTTGCCCCAAAAACGGAACCCATCACGGCGGACAAGGGCGGTAACATCGGCATCATTGATCAGGCTGGTGTCCGTCACATCGCTGGCGAGGATCGAGAATGAACGCGGGTTGATGATGCCGGTGATGCCATTCACGGCCACGTTAGAAATCGTCTTGTGCCAGCCTGTTTGCTGGTCAATCTTGGCGCGCAGGCCAAGGGCGCGGGCGATGGCGGAACCGTTGAAATCCGTCGCCTCCCCGTCGATCAGCATCAATTCCCGCGCAGAAAATTGCCCGCGATAGGTGGCGATTTCGGCGGGCGTCACGCCAACCGGCTTGGCATAGGCCATGGCGCGCAGTTTTTTGGCGATGGTCACCAGTTCGGTTGTCACCGCCTGTGTATCATGGCCCGGCACACCAAGAATACGCGGGCGCAGGCTGGTTACGCTTTCGGCGGTCAACAGGGCTTGCAGGCCGGTGCGCTGTCCGCTGGCAAGCGTGGTTCCGATGATATTATCCTCGGTCTCGTCGGCGTCCTCGCCCTCTGCCACACGCACGACGATAACCGGGGTGATGACCTGATCGGCAATGGCCTTCAGGCTGGCGGCAAGGGTGCCATCGGTCCCGGCCTTGCCCACGGCGGCGGCCAGATCGGTCACCAAAACGGCGGTGTCGAGCGGAAATGCGGTGACGTCTGCATCCTCCGCGATAGCAACCAGACCGATGACGGCGGTGGAAACATCGGTGATTGGTCGGGTGCCAGTGGTGATTTCGTTGATTTTAATGCCGTGATAATAAGCCATTGATGGGCCTTTCAGATCGGGATGGAGAGGGAAACCGGCGTTTTTCCGGGGGTGTCGGTGCGGGTGCCGGTAATGCTGATGATGATTTTGCCGGTGCTGGCGTCTCGCGTGGCAGTGACCTGATCCAGCGCAATGCGATCTTCCCACCGGCGGATGGCACCGGCGGTGGCCGCCAGCCAGAGGATGCGGCTTTTCGCGGTAAATGGCGTGTCGATCAGATCAAACAGGCGTGACCCGAAAGTGCGGCGCATGGTGCGCGAACCAATTGGCGTGGTGAGGATACGGCCAACCGATTGCGCGATATCCGCATCGCCTGTGATGGCCGCGCCGGTGTGCTGATCCATCGTCATTCGGGGCCGCCCGTCTTGGCGCTGCCCGCCTGCACATTGCCATGTTTATGATTTTTCAGGCTGATGCCGCCGCCCACCACGTCTTCGCTGGCCGTGGCGGTGCCGGTAACATCCAGATCCCCTGTGATGGTGACATTGCCCTCAATCGCGATATCACCCGGCGCAATGATGTGCAGGCCGTCCGGCAGGAATTTTATAATCAGCCCTTCGGGGCCGTGGATTTCGGGATCTTCGCCATTTGCGGGGGCGGGAAAAGCGTTGGAAAACAGGCCGCGCAGGATGACACCGCCCTCAATATCCCCTTCCGGGCAGAGCAGGATTATCTGTTCATTTTCGGATGGCGGGAACCATGTGCGGAAATCGCCAACTGCACATTCCCGCCATGGCAAGGGCGGACTGACGACTTCGCCCACCTCAACCACCGCTTCTCCCGCCGCCAGATCAACCGAGCGCACAGTGCCAAAACGGATAAGGTCGCCAATCAGGCCATTGATATCGTCGTCTTCCATGCCTGCCACCATGCGGGCAGGCAGGCGTTATTTGTATGCGCGGCCTTTGTGGTTCCGCGCACCACAAATGATGATTTTAAGCGGGCGCATCAGGCCAGATGATATTGGCCAGATCATCCGCCCATAAACCGGGCATGTCGCGCAAGGCTTGGCGATACGCCACCCAATTTGCCCGCGTCTCATCATCCATTGGATAATCCGGCATCATGGCGTAATCAGACATGGACAGCAGATCATCGCGGCGACGGCGCAACCGGGCTATTTTCTCCTCTTGCGTCAGCAGGCTTTCAGGATCCACCGCGACAGGCTTGCCTTTTTTGTCGGTGGTTATCTGCTTGCCGCTCGCCTGATCGGCCATCAACGTCTCATAAAGTTTCGTGCTGATCTTTACCGCGCCAGTGGGGATGGTCAGGTGGATAGTGTCATCATAAAAACCGCTGTTTTCCGCGAAGAAATAATAGGCCATCAAATATATCCGATTGAAAACCAGCGCGCAGACAAAGCGTGCTGTGGGTTGAAAATATTGGCGATGGTGCCGGACCAATTATAAACGCGGGGGTTATTGTTGGCGGCCCCCCGATCCCCGACCTCCCCCATCCCTTCGACGGCGGCGTATCCGCAATAGCTCATGGCGATGGGAAAGGAGATGGTGGCATAGCTGTCTGCCGCGAGAGAGAGCGGCCCCCACTGAAAAACAACGCCGCCGGGCAGGAATTTCCGTCCGGTAGGTGCATTTTCCCCCGCAAAATCTGCATATTTTGCCAATTGCGACAGGATGGAAGCATCCATTTTGCCAGCAAGCGCCAATGCCACAGCATTGCTGATCGGCTTTAGGGCGTCACTGGTGTTATCGACGCTGCCAAGGCCGATGGCGCCCTTGGTGATATTGAGGGCATGGGTGTGGCCATCAGGGGTAACCGCATTTGTCGTACCAGTTGTAATGGTGCCGGGCGTCGCAAGGGCGATGGACCTGTCAGCCCATAAATCACCGCCGCCGGTAAGGCCGTTGCCTGCCGTAATCCTGCGCTCTGCCGCTGCCTTGAGACCCAGCGCGGTTTGCACCGCATTGCTGATCGGCTTTAGGGCGTCACTGGTGTTGTTGACATTGCCAAGGCCAATAGCCTGACGAAACAGGGGCGGGGTGGCGATGGACAGCAAGCCTTTGACAAATTCGCTTGGTGCGCCCTCCCCCAGACGATCATTCAGCCAGCCCATAAATGCACTGCGCATGGTCTTTGGCGTGACGGCGCGGGATGCATCTGCCCCGGCCTGCGCCTCAGTATTCGTCGCCAGCTCAACCACCCCTTCCCGCTCAGTCGTCGCGGAGGGGTTGAGGAAATTGGTCGCGCCAAATGTCAGCGAGGCGGCGTTAACATCGGCAAACTGCACATTCAGCGCCAGCAGCAACATCGCCTGCGATGATTTTTCCATGATCGGGCTGGCCTGTCCGTAAATGCCGAACAGCGTCCCATCGGCCAGATAGAGCGCGAGAGAATGGAGAGAATAGGCCGCGTTGCTTTCGTCCCGCACAATCACATGGATGGTGTCATCTGCCACCACATCCCCCGCCAATGTATCAATCCGTTTGATTTCGCCGGGAAGGACAAGAGCGGATGGCGACGGCACGAGGGGCGAGGCCGACACACCGCAATGGCTGATGACAACCGGGGCGGTGCCGGTATTTTCGGCATTGATCAGGGCGGCGCGGCCTGCGCTGGTGACGGTAAAGGTGAAATCTGCCATGCGGCCCTCTTCATGTGACGTTGATGTGAGTGGTGACCATCCGGCCCATGTCATCGACCAGCACAGCGCCAGCATCATCGACCAGCGCGGCTGTGGTGGCCCGGATAACGGTGGCCGTCAGGCGGTGGTAAATGGCCGGACGGGCGACAGCACGAAGGCCGATTTTTGCATCCGCCGACAGTCCCTGCGTAAAGGTAAAATGGCTGCGCACCGGCTTTGTGCGGCGAACCTCATTAATGACAGCATCCACAAAGGACGCGGTAACCGGCATACCAGCGGCGGCGGACAGGGTGATGAGTAAATCAAAGGTGTAAGGGTTGCCCCTCGGTTCCATCTGCCACCATTCCCGGATGGCGACGTTGCCGCCAAAGGATTTGACCACATCCCGCACGCTTTCTGCCGTCCCTTTGCGCCGGGCGATAGCGATGGCGCGACGGATCCTCTCTCGCTTCAGGGTGGCGGGCCAGTTACTGTCCCAGCCATCCAAAGAGAGCGCCCAAGCCAGCCACGGCAAATGGCTGGCCGGGCAATCCGTGGGTGACCAAATGGCGCGCAAATGGGTGTCAATATCCAACAACCGGGCGGTGGCGGCCTCCAGCGCCTTGTCCAGCGCCGTCGCGTTCGGGGGAGAGAGCGTCGTCATTCGCCCGTGCCGATGTGCCGAACGTCCGTGGCGGTGCAGCTGGCGCAGCCGGTGGGGTCAATGATGATATCGGCGGGCGGGTTGATGATGCGGACATTATGTACCCCGTCGCCGTGCAATGCCGAATGGATGGCGGACAGGGTGATATCCCGCCCCAGACGGCGGCTTGTCGTCAGATATTCATCCAGCTTTCGCCGCGATTCCGCCAGCACCAGCCCCGCATCTGGGCCGGAATAGGTTGTTATCTCCGCCTCCACCGCAAATGGGGTGATGGTGGCGGATTGGACAATGACCAGATCCGTCAACGGGCGGCGCGTTTCAGCCGACAGATAATCATAAACGGCGGTCAGTAGGGCTGCGGGGGCGGTGCCATCCCCCTCTCGCCCCAAAATGGTGACAAGCACCTCTCCGGGGTTATTGGATATGGCGCTGGCATCCAGAACGCGGCTATCCGCCGAAAGGGCGTGGAAAATATAGGCCCCCTCTGGCCCGGCGACCGAGTAACCCTCTGGGGCCATGACGATGCGGCGGCGGAAATCCTCATCACTCTCCCAGATGTCGGGGGTTCCGGCCTGTGTATCCGCCGGGGTGATGAGGAGACGGGCGACACCAAATAGCGCGCCCAGATTATCCAGATCCCCGCCCATGGCGTAGGCCACCATGACGGCCTTTGCCGCGTCGTTGACGCGCTGACGCAGCAACATTTCGCGGTAGGAAAACACCTGTAGCGCGACGGTCGCCGGATCACTTTCCCGCGCAACAAAATCCGGGATGAGTATCCGCATGGCGGCGATATTGGCGGCAAGAATTGCCTCATAATCTAGCGTTTCGACTAGATCAGGTGCGGGCAAACGGGAGAGATCAACAGCGGTAAATGTATCAGCCATGGCGGCATCTGGACCGAGGCCCCACGCCCGCGCACCCGTGCGCGTTTGTCGTTCCGCGCACCACAAATGCCCGCCGTGGGAAACAGCCAGACTGCGCGCAAAATGGCGATCATGAGCAGCCCAATCACAGCATTCCCCATAGCTACCCGCAATTTTGCAGATATCGTCACAGAGGCCGTTGGCCCGATGATCGATGAAAAAATTGCCCCGGTGGACGACGCATGGGCGGCAACCATGGCGCAGCTATCCGCATGGATGCGCGGCCCCGCAACCGGCGGGCCGGATGGGAACGGATATTATCCGTGGGATGATGGGGCAGAACCGGCGATTGCCGTTCCCTCCCCCGCCAAAATGGCGGTGTTGGCGGCTACGATGGAGATTGTCCCTGTCAATCCCGGCGCGGGCGCGGCCTATACCCTCCTGCCAACAGATAGCGGCAAGCGCATTGCCATCAACCATGCCGATGCCACCGTAACCGTGACCGTGCCGCTCGCTCCGGTAGGCACCATCTGGTTTGCCCGTCAAATGGGGGCAGGCGCGCTGAAATTCATGGGTGCGGCAGGCGTGACGATCATCAATCGGCGCGACCATAATGGCACGGCGGGACGCGGTGCGGGTGTGTCGATCTGCTTTGAGGCCGCCGGTGTGGCCTATCTGGATGGCGACACGGACATCATCGCATGACGCTGCTCACCCCGCTGATGACGTTGCAGCAGCCCGCGACCGGGCGGCCACGCCGATATATCATGCCAACGGCGCAGGGGGATGGCACAGGCCGGAATTGGGCCAATGCTGCGGGGATATCATCGCTCAATGCGCAAATCGCACTGGCGCGTCAGGCGGGCGGCGATGTTTGGGTGCGCGCCGACGCGGGCAATTACCCAGAGACAACAATATCCATTACCGAGGGTGGCAGCCCGATAAACCGCGTTAACATCATCGGTGTTCTGGTGGATGGCACCCCGGCCCATGCGCCATTTGTCGGCACCCGCACTGCGCCATGGGCTGTTGGCGGATCTGGCGGTAATGCGGGCGGGACATTCTGGCTGAACGCTGGGGCTGATTATCTGGGGTTTAAGTTCTTCGCCCCGAAAAATTGCGGGCTGGGCTTTTTCCGCATCCGCCAGCCCGTCACCGATTTGCTGATTGAGGATGTAGATGCGGTCAACGTCCGGTCCCTTGTCCTCAACAACATTGGCGGAGGTATCTATTCCCACGCCAGCTTAAACGGCGGGACATTCCGGCGGCTAACCCTGCGCGGACACAGTAAGCAGGGGATGTATTTCCGATATGACAGCCATGATATTTTAATCGAAGATGTCTGGTTGGATAGTGAGCGGCAAGAGGATGGCTCTAATCCTTGGGCGACCGGCGTCATGTTTAACGATACCGCCCATGATGTGGTGGCGCGACGGGTAAAAAGTTACAACACCTATCACAATATCCCCGATGGCTACTGGAACGCAGACGGCTTCAGCACCGAGCGCAAAAATTATAATTTTCTGTTTGAGGACTGCGAAAGTGGCGGACATACCGATGGCGGGGTTGATTTCAAATCAACATCAACTGTTCTTGTTCGTTTCAAATCCTTTGATAATAAACGCAATTACAGACTTTGGGGCGAAGTCACCCTTATTGACTGCATAGGCCTCAACCCATTTCGGCGAGGCGGGACCGGGAATACCTGTCAGGTCGGGGCCTATCGCGGCAGTTTCATTCGGGTTGTGCGTGGACGGTGGGAGCAAACCGGAGCATTTGTGCCATTTTACGCGGAAGAAACAGGATTTTTGTCTATCACGCAAAGCGCCATTGACGCCACGGTAAAGCCCGTAGATGTGGCAATGACCCAAATCGTTGGCGAAGATGCTCAGCTGGAAATCTATGCTGATGATGATTTTGCGGCACCCAGACTTTTGGGGAGTGCAACCGGGAACGTTAACGAAAATGCAATTGGTAATTTCAAAATCGAGACTGATAGGCCCGCATATGTCGAAGTAGATAGAACCATAGGAGATCAGGCGGAGTTTACTACATTCGGCAAGCAGCTTGACACCAAAGCCCAAGATTATGAGGCACCGTTACACCCGGATAATTTAATTAAGGCACAGTTTCGCCTGCGCGGCGGCAATAATGTGCGCAGTATACCATATTGGTTTCATGTAACAATCAATGATGTTGAGGATGACCCGATTGATCAGGCGGAAACCGCAACATATGCGCGCAATGGTTGCTGGTTCCGCGCACATCCATCGCTGGTCTGGGCGGATCTAGAAATGACGATTCCGGCGCAAATCGGTGATCCGGTTATGGCGCTGACTGATACATCAGGATTTGGAAATCATGCGCGTCAGCCAGACATTGCTAGGTGCGCGATATTCGGTGGCGATGGTGCATGGAGGTATTGGCTCGATCTTGATGGATCAAAATATTATGAAATTGGAGACCCCGGCGAGTTTCGTTTCGAACAGGTCACCGCATTTGCGGTTTATAAGCGCGCCGAAGATAGCGACAGCCGTGCCTATCTGTTTTCTTTTCCACGATCAGGCAGCGCCGACACCGCCTTTAACGCGGCGTGGGGGCTGGGGGTTATATCGACAACAACATTGTGGGGCCGGGTCGGCAGTAATAATGCGACTAGTCCGTCCGGCGGCGCACCGAAAACCCGCTGGAATGTATCATCCCTGCGCACATCGGACGGCCAGATGCGCAGCAATAACATTTTATACACGAGCGCGCCGGGGGTTGAGACCCTTAGCTATCAGACTAATGTAGCGACCCGCAAAGCCCGTCTTTTTGCCGATGGTGACACAAATATAGGCGGTTTTTTCTCTGGGCTATGGTCAGAGGGTGGCATTTATGACGGCGATTTTTCGAACGATATAAGGTTCCGCGTAGAACGGCAAATGGCGCAGTCTGGTGGGATAAATTTGGTTTAAGCCCGCATGAAGATTAGATTTTGTGGTTCGCCGCACCACAAACCATGCCCATATAAATAACGCCTGCCTGCCCGCATGGTCGCGGCATGAGCAATCATTTCGACACAGCAATATCATGGGTGGCCTGCCTGTTCGCGGCCCTGACCGCCGTCACCGCACGGCTGATGCGCGACCTGTATAAGGTTTCGGAGCAGATACCCACGGATCCGCTGGAGCTGCGCCATTGGCAGCGACGGCGGCGCTGGATGATCTGGTCAGAGCTGGCCGCCCTCCCCTGTTTCGCGACGATCAGCGTGGCATCGGTCATCTATCTGGAGGTGCCGGTGGTGCTGGCGGTGTTGATTGCGATTGGGCTGGGCGGTCTGGGCTTTGGGTTTTTACTCAACGGTCTGCAAGCCATCATCCGCAAAAAGCTGGGGATCGAACCATGAAGGATTGGATCATCATCGCCGGGCTGGTCAGCCTGATCATTGCATTGCTGATGCTGGCCGTTGCCGCCCACGCCGCCGTTGAAATTGAAAAGTGCCAAAAAAGGAACCGGCATGAGCAAAAATAAAGTTACGAGCGCGGGGGGCCGCGCACTCATCACACGGTTTGAGGGCGAGAAGCTGAAATCCTATCTTTGCCCGGCAAATGTGTGGACGATTGGCGTCGGTCACACCGGCAAGGATGTGAAACCCGGCATGGTGATTAGCCAAGCGGAATCGCAGGCGCTGCTTGCCGGGGATCTGGCACGGTTTGAAAAGGCCGTGACCGATCTGGCGCGGAAAACCACCCAGAACCAGTTTGACGCCATGGTCAGCCTTGCATTTAACATTGGCGAAAATGCTTTCGCCGGGTCCACCCTACTGCGCAAGCACAACCGGGGGGATTATTTGGGCGCGGCGGCAGAATTTACGCGGTGGAATAAGGCTGGCGGTAAAACGTTGGCCGGATTAACGAGCCGCCGCACCGCCGAAAAGCTGCTTTACGGGCGGAAAGACGCATGAAGTCATGGCAGGCAATGGCGCTTATGAGCGCAGGCGCGGTATTTGCCAGTAGCTGGTTTTTCCAAGACGGTAAGAAGGCCGGGTTCCAAAAGGCCGCCGCGCAATATGAAGCCAAGCTGAAAAAGGCAGAGGCCGAAACCGCCGAAAAATCCGCAACAATTGAGGCCATGGCAACCACCGCCATGCTGGCCGATCAGGGCCGCGAGGCCACCCACCGGGAGATCATCCGTGAAACCAGTAAAATTATTGATCGGCCTGTCTATCTCGACAGTTGCGTTGATGTTGACGGCTTGCTCATCCTCGACCGCCTTGCCGCCAACGCGAATGGCGAAGATCCCGCCGCATCTGTTGGTCGCGCCGCCGCCCCTGCCCAAAGTGCAGCGAACGAATGAGGACATGACCGGCGCGCAGGCGCTGGCCAGCTTTGGCGAGATTTACGGCGTTGCGGGCGGGATCCGTAGCACGCTCATCACCCTGCAAAATGCCGTGCGCATCGCCGCGGAGAAAAATGAGGAACAGCAGTGACCACCACCACCTTGCGCCAGACGCATAAGGCCACCGGAGAATGGACCAACCTTGCCGCCACCATCACCGGGGCGGCGGGGGTTTCCGGTTTTATCAAACATCTGGGCGGCACGGATGTGGAGATCATCTTTGGCGGGGCGGCACAGCCCACCGCAGACATGCGCGGGACACCGTTAAGCCAATACGGCGAGGAATATTGCGCCGGGGCCAGCGAAATCTGGGTGCGCGGGCGCTTTGGTGCATCCGCCACCCTCGGCTTTAATGTGGTGGAGGCATAAATGGGCGGCATCCCTCCCTTTTTTGCGGGTGGCGGAGGTGTGAAGGCCAAATCCGCGACAGTTGAGGCCGACACAACCGGCGTAGTGCATCAACTGCGCGCTGGCCTGACCGCGCCGATAACGTGGAGCAGGCTGACAGGCCCCACTCGTTTCGGCGTGGCTGCATCGGGCGGGGTTTCTGTTAATCCACCCCTTGCTGCGGGAGAAAGCATCTCCGCCGTTGTGCGGGGGGTGAGCGGATCAACCGCCGTTGAGTTTCCCCAGACCTTGACGGGCCAGGCCCCTGCGCCAAATCCAGAACCGGGCGAAGTCATTATGGACTGGCGCGCTATCGCGACAGCAGTGACAGACCTGTCAGGTGCAGCCTTGCCGGACCTTGCTGGTCAGCAGACAGCGCCCACAGATAAAGCTCGGTCAGCCTATATCAACTCCGCAGCAGTCGGGGATATTGGTGTGGTCTATCACGTCGATGCTCACGATACCGACCTTATCCTGTCGTGGTGGGCAGCTACTGCACAGCTAACCTTTAGCGTCCTGATAGACGGGGTGGATACCGGCTTCGTCGAACTAAAGCCGAGCAGCACAACTTCTATATCTGGTAGGCGGCAATTCGCCGTTATCCCGGCAGGGGCGGCAAAGACCATCGCTCTTGTAGCGACAAGGGCGAGCGGGACATCCAGCATCCGGGTTTATCCGTTGCTCCATAAACTGCCGCTCAACGGCAAAGCGCCGATTTTTGCGGGTTTCGGGAACAGTTTAACCCATTACTCGCTGGGGGATGGGACGACAGGTTTCGAAAGTGCGATGCAAGCTGCCGTGGCCGGTTCCGATCCACTTTGGCTCAACTTCGGCCTAGTCGCCGCCAATGTGGACACAATCAGCGCGGCTATTGGGCGGGTGGTCGCTGATCCTCGCAGCGCGCTGATTAACTGTGTGCATCTGTTCGGTATCATCGGCGCGAACGTATCTTCCTCGCGGCCTTATACAGCAGGCCAAGCTGCTACGTTGTCCACCAAGTGTAACGCAGCGATCGACACCTGTGAGGCGGCGGGCTGGCGCGTCATCTTTGATGAGGTCTCCTATCGGCCTTACACCCCGGACGCACCGGCCGAAGACCCGGCCACCCAGACGAACGGCAGCGGGCCTTATAACCAAGCGGTCATCTGGCCGATTATCCGTGACCGCTACCCCGACCAGTGGGATGACACATATCAGATGCCGCGAACTGGCACCTATCTTTATTACCTGTATCGCCGGGGATGGATCGGCGATGGGACCCACCCAAGTGAGGCATATTGGGCGGGTTTCCAAGCGCATCACGCAGCCTCGTGGTATATTTGGGTGCTGACAGGTTTATGGTCCTCCCCCCAGATCGAGCAGAGAATTGCGACGGTTGAGGACAGCTTCTTGCAGTCGGATTATGACGAGGTGACTTACGCCCTCGTCTATGCCCCCACGAGCGCAGCAAAGACGGCCATCATCAACCGGCAGGTCGCAGTATACCCTCTGGTGTTGCTCAAAACCGCTAATCTGGCGGTGATTGAGGCAGAGACTTATCAGACATCTGAGACGATCAGCGCAGCACAGGATGCACTTGATCTGGCTGTTGCCGGGGGTGCGCCCACGGCCAATATGGCGGGGCTGGCCGGGACCACAGCGTTGCAGGCGCGGATCGATGCTCTCGACGTGCTGACGGTGACAAGGCGGCTGCGGATTAATTTAGGCGCGGCGGCATCGGCGGCTACTTACGACGCCACCAATAACACCGCGACAGGTCAACTTGTCTTGCGCGATTTCGCAGGGGCGGAGCCAGCGGCTACCGACATTATATTGGGATATAGCCCTGCAAACTCGACCAGCACGGTCAATGGTGTGCAGCAAGCGGTAGGAGTTGCACCTAATGATTTTAGCGGGTCTGAAATGCGGACTTATATCGGCAGCAATACCTCTGGTATCTGGGCCTGTGCGCTTTGTGGCCTGAGGCCTGATCGTAAGTATCGGTTTTATCTCGCATCGGCGCGGGCTGGATCATCGGACAGGTCAATGCGCTGGACAGTGCGCGGGGTTAAGACACTACAGTCGGCGATTATTAACCCGGCAGGCGTCAGTATCATCGCACCTAACGCGGATGACAGCGCCCCGCCAATCGGCCCAATTACGCCGGTAAATGGTGCAGCATTTACGGCCTCTGCGAGCGCAGGCAGTGCGACTTTGACAGTGGCGGCGGTAACGTCAGGCCTGCTCGCCATCGGTCAGGTGATTAACCACCCGGCATTTCCCGCTGGCACAAAGATTATCGGCCAACCGGCAGCACAAACTGGCGCTTATACATGCGATCAACCCGCCACAGTTGCGGCGGCGGCAGTGACACCAGGCACGTCAACGGGATGGACTATTGCTATAAATGTCACAAATGCGGCGGGCAACACCAGCAGCACATTTGTCAATGGCATCATCGTTGAGGAGCTGGATTAGTCTGACGACAGCAAACTCGGCCTGATGATCGTCAGGCCGGGTTGTCGTTGGTAGACAGCGCGAATAGGGATTTTATGGGAGGCGGGGATTTTTAGGAATCGCCGGTTGAAGCCCGCCTCTCATCCCAGCAGATGATCTATGACCGCGTCGAGCAATTCGTCGCGGTCTTTTGCCGTCAGGCCCAGCAATTCGCGCTGGGGGTAATCAACCTCTTTTGCGTAGGGATTTGGCCTGTCCCGTCCGCCAAATTGGTGGACACCAGCGATTTCGCCCAGCAGGCCGACAAAGCCAATCCATGCTTCATCCCTGCCCTGCCCAGCCCGCAAATAGCGGCCTGTTTTGATTTTGCGAAACATGGCCTTGGCGCGGATAGTGCGCTTGCGCTGCAACTTGCCATCCCGCCCCTGTCCGTCGCGGGGATCCGGATCCAGATGACGGATGATCTTGCTTCTGAAAAAAGTGCGGATGGCCCCGGCACGGCGATCAAAGCCGATAAATTTATCATCGCCCATGCCCTTCCACGATTTCATCACGACAATCCGCGGATCTCCGAAGCCACCGCCGGGATACAGGAATTTCAGTTGCGGCCGGGATTGCTGGTCATCATCCTGTGGTGGTTTCCGCCGTGCATAGCGGGATCCATCAGGGTTTTGCTGACGCCCGATGCGCCTTTGATTTGACCGGCGCATGGTCTGGGCGATGTGGCGTTGCAGCTTTTTCTGTTCCGCGCCGCCCAAGGATTGCAGCATGGAGCCAACAAAATCCTCCAGCTCCTTAAAGCCCGCGTCAAACCCCGCCATGGTTAATCCTCATACCCTGTCCAGAATTCCGGCGGGATGGCATCGACCTTGCCCCAGATCTGGCGCAAGAGAACAGCGGGATCCGTCAGCGGCTCAA
Organism: Sphingobium sp.; assembly: GCA_009360885.1. Classification (GTDB taxonomy): domain Bacteria; phylum Pseudomonadota; class Alphaproteobacteria; order Sphingomonadales; family Sphingomonadaceae; genus Sphingobium. The sequence continues at coordinate 62,366 of SPEL01000003.1, forward strand.
GCCCCGGCACAGGCGGTTCATCGCGGAAATGCATGTCATAGCCCGCGTTACTGTTCGGCAGCACATCCAACGCCTCTGACAATGGCAGTTTGATTTCAATATCGGCGGCCTGATCGTCAATCGGCTCCACCTTGAAACGGATCCGCTCTGTTCCGGTCTGATGATTTTGGATGACTTCGCGCTGCCACTGGCGCAGCCAAATGACGATCGGCAGGAATATCTGCGCCGGATGATATCGGCAATCGGGCAAAGTGATTGTCGCCTCATAGCGCATTTCAAAGCCCAGATTGAGGCCGTCCCGCGTGGCGATGGAGCCGCCCTCCGCGTAAATATGCAGGGCCTCTGGGCTACGTTCAAGTTCCGGCAGCGCCGTTTTCAGATGGTCGCGCAGGCTGTTGAGTTTACGCATTGGTCAATCCCATAGTTTCACGATTTTCTGTTCTGGCACGGCGGCGGTCTGGACGGCGGGCAGGATGATGGCCTGCCCCTCCCGCAGAAAAGGGCCTTGATCGGCAAGGCCCCGGTTGAGTTCCAACGCCTGTTCAACGACCGTTTCCGTCATGCCAAGCACCCGCCAGCACAGTTCATCCAGCGTTTCGCCCTGATGCGCGGTGGCGGTGAAGGTGGTCATTTCTTGGCGGCGGGGCTGAGCGCCTTAACGCCATCCCATATGTCCCGCGATAATTGCCGGGCATCAGGCGTGGGGATCTTGATAAATTTGCCGTTTTTCATGGTCACAAAGACGCTTTCGGCGGGCTGGCCTTTGGCGCGATTGCCAATATCAGAAGGCTCCCAATGCGATATTTCGGCAATGTTGATGCCGACATCATTGATATTGATCATGTGCATTTTTCGGCCTTTCAGATCAGTTCTACCGTGGTGCGGTCTTTGCCCTTGATGGCGCGGATGGCCTGCAAGGCGTTGCGGCGATGGTCATCCGCCCGCCAATCCAGTTCCCCGGCGCGGGCTTGCCCGGTGCCAGTGACGGTGACGTCCGCATGGGTTTCGGCAAGATCCGCCGTGGCGATACCGTAAACGGCCTGACGCCAGCGCAGCACAAGGCGGCTTTCGTCCGCGATCTGGGTGGCAGGCACGTCGGCCAGCATTGTGTATCCGGCGGCCCGTTGCGTCGCCAGCCAGACCGCAAGATCATCCTCAACCGTCATCACCGCATTGATGAGCGCGGTTTTCACGCGGGCGGGCGGAATGAGTGTCCCGCCGATACGCTGGGAATCGCGGAAATGGTTGATGTCAATTTCCGGCCAGAACGCGCCAAAATCCAGCGTTTCACCGGGCGGCGAAGCGGCGGGCGCGGGGGATGAGATAAAGCCTGACATGCTGTCCCTTTCCTTAAAAAAGTGGGGGGTGGGGATCAGGATCTTGGTTTAGGCCGAGGCCCTCCGCGATCCTTCACCGCCCCCCAGACGCCGGGGGCGATCTCTATTCTTTGCTTTCGTCCGTTTCGGATGAGGTTTCATCCGTTTCGGTGACAGTTTCCGGGCTGGCATTTTTCTTCAGCCAGTTTTCCAGCTTCTCGACCTGTTTCACCCCGCCAATGGCCTTGTTGAGCGCCAGCGCCCGGCGCAGATGATCCAGCGCCTGAGAGCGCGCAGCATGGGCCGCACCGGCAATCGCGTTATCCGGGTTTTTATCGGCCTTTTCAGCCGCACGGATGAGGTGCAGGGCAAGCGCCTTTTCCATCTTGGCGCGGACCTGATCGGGCATGTCATAATCGGCGGTCAATTGGCTGGCGCGTTGCAGGGCGGCAAGATCAAAATCCTTGTCCGCACTGGCAGTTTTCAGCCCGGCTTCTGCCACATTTTCGCAAATGATGGTGGCGGGTGAGCGCACAAAATTCTTGAGGGATGGCAGGCGCAGGCCGTGGCGCAGCATATGTTCAGCAATGTCGAGGCCACGCGACCAATCGCCAATATCGAAACGCCAGATCATCATCATGGCGACAATCTCATCCTGCACGCCCTTGCCGGTTTCAACGGCGGCGGCGAGGGTGGCATCAACATGGGCGGTGTATTTGTCGATCAGGCCGCGCTTAGCCTCCTCCTTGCGTTCGGTCGATGCAATAGTTTTCAACATGGCCTCATCTTCGCCAAGGGAGGCGAGGAGCAATTCATATTCGCTGGCCCCTTCCCCATCGGCGCTGCGTTCCGGCGCGAGGCCCTGCGCACCGTCGCGTTCAATGGCGAGGCGGGCGAGCTTTTCCTGCTTCAGCAGCGCGGCAGGGCTGTTCGATTGCACGGTGACAGCGGGTGCCTCTGTGGCCGCGTTCGGATGATCGAACGGCATATTGACGCGGGAATCGCGCTTTTCCTTCTGCGCCGCCTCCGCCTGTTCTTTCTGCACGGCGGTAGCGCGGGAGGCTTCCTGCAGGGCGGTGATTTTGCGGAGTTTCATCCGGGCGGCGAGAGACATGTTCTGATCCTTTTTCGAGCGGAAAGGGTGTGCCGGGGCGAATGTGACCCCGGCACATTCGCGGCGGGTTATGCTGCGTATTCGATATTTTCGATCAGGCAGGCGAAGTCATAATCCTCAACGACATAGGCGTCGTTGGAGGACTGATAATCTTCGATCCGGTCACGTTCCGGCTTTTCCTTGATATGGCGGCGGCGTTTGCCTTCCTGCTCATAAATCGACAGGTTATCATGGCGGGTGATGAAGATCGTGGCCTGCGGCATGAACGGGATGTCCTCAGCCGCTTTGCCGCCAAGGCGCTTGGTCGCCATGATGGTGTCACGGGCGATCTGCTCTGTCGGATCCCGTTCTTTATTGATGAGCGGGAAATATTTGTCATTGAGCAAATCAAAGCTGACGAAACAGGTGAGCGCGGTATCGCCCCGCGCCCAGCTGGGCAACAAGCCGTTGATGGCGTCATAAACCATCGCGTCAAGCGTGGCGTAATCTCCGCCCGGCCCATAAGTGACCTTGCCCGCGACCTTCGCGCCTTCGTCCATGACATGGGCGGGCTTATCCGTGCGGAGCTTTTGCAGCCAACCGATATTGACGTCTTCGCGGTTGGGATAGGTTACCGGGTTGCTGGTCGCGGCGAAATGGGTGCCATTCAGGCCGACGAGGATGTTATCCAGCGCCTGACGCTTGACAATCTGGTTCTGGATCCGCGTCTGGAAATCAGAGAATTTCGCCCAGGCATCGAGCAACGCATAGGTGATATGGGTGTCGCTGTTGTTCTTGCGGCACTCATATTCGATATCATCCATGTTGCTGGGCGAGACCGTCTGGCGGGTGCCGTTACCGCTGGTGTCGGTATTGGATACCAGCGGGCCACCGATACCGAGGCCCAACGATGCGCCCTTCATTTCCGTTACCGGGATGATGTTGACGCGGGAGAGGAATTCGCTGCTTTCCTGCCGCTTATCGATCAGCTTTTGCTGGATGGATGGTTCGACGGCGAATTTAGCAGTTGGGTCAGCGATGCCGTTCAGTTCCGCCTGTCGATCGAGAAAATCATTAAAAAGGATGCGGGTTGCTTCCTGCATTTTGGTGGCTCCGGTAAAAAATGGGTCTGGCGGATGGAGTGGGGGACGGCGATCAGCAGTCTGCGAGGGTCCGATCACCGCCGCCGGTGGCGGCAGGGCGGGCGCTGTGATTGCGGCGGTCTGGCGTCTTTTCCAGATCGGTTTTGAGGGCCGTCAGATCCTGCGTTACCTTGCCGATGCGGGCGTCCTGTTTCGCAAAGGATGCGGCGATGCTTTCGGTCATTTTGGCAAAGCCCTGTTCCATCGCCGTTGCCATGGCGGTAAACTGATCAGCATCGCCCGCATTCGCCTTTTTGGGCGGGATGGGCTGGGTTTCGGCTTCGGCCTGCGCGCCGGTCATCAGGCCAGAAAATAGCTTTTTGAGGAAGTTGCCTGCCTGCGCCATTTCATCCGCGCCGCCCGATGTGTCCTCGGTAAATTCTAGGGTAAAGCCGGTGTCCTCAACGCCAAGGAGGTTATCCTTGCGCTTGTCGTCGCGGGTCGAGAATTTCAGGGCCTCTGTGGCGAGGCTGGCGGGGCTGTCGGTAAAGGCGATGCCAACCAGATAGGCCTTGCCGGTTTCGGCAAAATTGGGCTGGATCTCGACGCTGGAGAATATCTTCTGATCAGCCTTGGTCAGTTCCTTGGCCTGATCGTTCACATCAAAAGACGCGAACAGCGCGAGTTTCTTTTCCTGCTTTCCGGCCATGTTCACGGTGATTTCGCGGGTTTCCACCGCCGAAACGCTGCCATACGCATTAAATGGTGGCTGGGGCGAATAACCGCGCAGATGCTCAACATTGATGCGGGCGGTGTAGGTGGCCGGGTCATAGCTGGCCGCCATCTGTTCGATGTGCTTGCGTTCGATCGTGCGGCCATCAACCGTTGGCCCTTCGACCGCAACGCAGAAAAAATTCGTTTTCGCCATTTCAGGGCGGCTCCTTTGCAGGGGTTTTTGAGCGAGTAAGGCCACAAAGCACCGGCCCATGCTTTTTCTCAACGGCCCCTGTTTGTGGTTCCGCGCACCACAAATGCGCTGGCGGGAATTGCGCAGGCGGGCGGGCCAATGTGCGGCGACCATGGTATTGCCGCCCGCTGATCCTCCCATTCCCCCGGTTATCCCGTATGATGCGCGGCGGGTGGCGCGTGCCTATTATTGGCGCGGATGGGGCGTTACGGAAATTGCGGGGGAATTGGGCCTATCCGCCAACACCGTCACCGCATGGAAAAACCGCGATAAATGGGATGAGGATCCGGTCATCCGCCGGGTGGAAGATAGCTGCGAAATGCGGCTAAACCAGTTGATTTTCAAGGAAAAGAAAAGCGGCACCGATTTCAAGGAAATCGACCTTCTGGGCCGCCAGATAGAACGCATGGCCCGCGTGCGCCGTTATGGCGAACCGGGCGGCCATGAAGGCGACATCAACGAAAAAGTGAGTAACCGGAATAAGGGCGAGCGGAAGAAAGCGCCCAAGAACCTCATCACGCATGAGGATACTCTAAAGCTGAAATCGGCGTTTCTGGACGGCCTTTATGGCTATCAGGAAACATGGTGGGCCAATATCGACCGCCGCACCCGAATGCTGCTCAAATCCCGCCAGATCGGGGCGACGTGGTATTTTGCGCGGGAAGCCTTCATCCGGGCGATGGAAACCGGCAATAACCAGATATTCATTTCGGCAAGCCGCAATCAGGCCAATATATTCCGAAATTACATCATTGATTTTGTCTTTTCCGTGCTGGGCAAGCAACTGGCCGGTGACCCGATGGTCATCCAGCGCGAAGGGGAAGATGGCGAAACTCTTGATCCCGTAACCTTCTATTTTCTGGGGACTAATTTCAGGACGGCGCAGGGATATCATGGCGACGTCTACATTGACGAATGTTTCTGGATTTACGGGTTCGACCAGATCAACAAGGTCGCCTCGGCGATCTCGACCCAAAAACGCTATCACAAGACCTATTTTTCCACGCCTTCGACCATCGCGCATGAGGCCTATCCCATGTGGACAGGCGAGCGGTTCAACCGCCGCCGGGCCAAGGATAAACAGGTCAAGATCGACATTGGCCATGCGGCGCTTGTCGGTGGATCTTTGGGTGCGGATGGGATCTGGCGTCATATCGTCACGCTTGAGGACGCGATGGCGCAAGGCTTCGACCTTGCCGACATTGCTGAGCTGCGCCTCGAATATTCGATTGATGAGTTTAACAATCTGTTTCTGTGTCATTTTGTCGATGACAGCCAGAGCAGCTTTCCCCTCTCCCTCATCCAGCCCTGCATGGTCGAGAGCTGGGAGGCGTGGAAGGGTGAATTCATGCCATATGGCCTGCGGCCTTATGGCACCCGGCCTGTATGGATTGGTTATGACCCTGCCGAAAGCGAAGACGGTGACAATGCAAGCTGCATCATCATCGCGCCACCGGAAAAACCGGGCGGGAAGTTCCGTTGCCTTGAAAAATTCCAGTGGAAGGGCAAGGATTATCAGGCGCAGGCGCAGGAAATCAAAAAGCTGCTGTCGCGCTATAATGTGCAGGAAATCGCGATCGACGGGACAGGCATGGGATCCGCCGTGTGGCAATTGGTCGTTAAATTCTTCCCGCTGGCAAAACGCATAAATTACTCGCCAGTGGTCAAGGGTGAGATGGTGTTGAAGGGCCAGAATGTCTTGCGTAACCGGCGCGTTGAGATTGACACGAGCTGGGCGGATCTGGCGCAATCGCTCATGTCCATCCACCCCAAATTGACCAAGGGCGGAGGGCAGATCACCTATGCCGCCCGGCGAAGCAGCGCCACCGGCCATGGTGACTTGGGATGGGCCTTTTTGCACGCGCTTTCGTGCGAACCATTGGACGCCAGCGACGGCGGCCACAAAAAATCAACAGTGGAGATTAACCGATGACGTCAGCCCCCAGCGCCGCTGAGGCCCCCGGCAAGGTGAGCGCCTTTGCCATTGATGATGCCGTTTCCGTCATCAACCGGCGGGAAATGATGGGCTATGTCGAATGCTGGTGGAATGGCCGCTGGTATGAGCCGCCGATCCACCCAAAAACGCTGGCGCAGCTGCTACAGGCAAGCGCCCATCACGGCAGCGCCATCCGGGTAAAGCGTAACCTGTTGGTCAAGCATTTCATCCCTCACCCGCAGTTGAGTCGGGAAGAATTCGGCAAGTTCGTGATGGATTTCCTCGTGATGGGGAATGCGTATCTGGAGGATGTGCCGAACCGCTTTGGACGCACCGCGCATTATGAAAACAGCCTTGCGCTCAATACTCGGCGGGGGCGCGATGGGGCCTATTGGTTTGTCGAGAAATATCATGAGGCCCACCAATATGAGGCCGGGCGGATCTTCCACCTGATCGAGCATGATGTTTCACAGGAGCTTTATGGCAAGCCCGAATATCTGGCGGCGTTGCAATCCCTGTTGCTGAACGAGAATGCGACGCTTTTCCGCCGTCGATATTATCTGAATGGGGCGCATGCCGGGTTTATTTTCTATCTCTCCGAAACGGCGATGAATGACACCGATGTGGACGAGATCCGCGAGGCATTCCGGGAATCGCGGGGTCAGGGAAATTTCAAAAACCTGTTTTTGCATGTGCCGAATGGAAAGAAAGACGGTGTGCAGATCATGCACCTGTCAGAGGTCGCGGCGAAGGATGAGTTTCTCAACATCAAGAATGTGACGCGGGATGATATTTTAGCCGCCCACCGCGTACCGCCGCAGCTTTTGGGCGTCATCCCGCAAAATAATGGCGGTTTCGGTGATGTGCGAACGGCGGCTGATATCTTTTTCGTGAACGAGATTGAGGCGCTGATGACGCGCACATTGGAGATTAATGGCTGGGCGGGTGATGAGATTATCCGTTACCGGCCTTATGAGGCGTCCAGCGCCGCCCCGCCTGCCGCCTGATATTCTTCCCTGCCCTCGAAAGGGCGGGGAGAAAGGGCGTTCCAGCGCCCTTTCCCCAAGCAAAACATCCTTGCTGCAAACCGTGCGCGATCGTCGCACGACTCACCCGCCTACTCACGCGAGCGCGGGAACATTTAGAGAACAAAGCAAAGGATGCAAGCGTAATGACATTGTTGGAACCCGTCCCCCCCGTCCGGCCTGTTGCCCCGTGGATCGGCGGAAAGCGGATATTATCCAAGCATCTGGTGAGCCGTATAAATGCGGTGGATCATCAAACATATGCAGAGGTGTGCGTGGGTATGGGCGGCGTGTTTCTGCGCCGGACGATGCGCCCCAAATGCGAGGTCATCAACGATATCAGCGAGGATGTATCGACATTCTTTCGGGTGGTGCAGCATCATTATCTGCCTTTTGTCGATATGATCCGATGGCAGATCAGCAGCCGGGCGAATTTTGAAAAGCTGGCGGCGCAGGATCCTTCGACATTGACGGATATGCAGCGGGCGGCGCGGTTCCTCTATCTGCAAAGGCTCGCGTTCGGTGGCAAGGTCGCGGGGCCGCGAACATTCGGGGTGGCACCGGGGCTGGGCGGGCGGTTCGACGTCAGCAAGCTTGTGCCGATGCTGGAGGATCTGCACGAGCGGATGACAGGCGTCATTATCGAGCGATTGGACTGGCGAAAGTTCATTGAGCGGTGGGACAGGCCGGGGACGCTGTTTTATGTGGATCCACCTTATTACGGTTGCGAGAAGGACTATGGGCCGGGGCTGTTCAGCCGGGATGACTTCGCCCAGATGGCCAGCGTGCTGGCGGCGTTAAAGGGCCGGTTTATCTTGAGCATCAACGATCATCCAGACGTGCGGCAGATCTTCGCCCGGTTTACAATGGAGGAGGTGCGTTGCCGCTACACCATCGGCGGGACCGCCAGCGCGAAAGACTTCGGCGAGCTGATCATCAGCAACTAAGCCGCAGGCCGTTCCAAGGCCGCGAGCAACACCCTCATAGCTGCCCACAGAAGGCCACTGAAGCGCACCCCGTTTCGGTGGCCTTCCCCTTATCGGGCGACCTCACCACCCTTCACCGCCCGCCGGGCTGGCAAATTTTTGCCATTGCGCGCCAAACCCCGCGCCGCGCAATCAGCTCCCCCCCTCGCCTGCGCACTTATGGTGTCGGTTTTCTTGCAGTGCATAGGTTCTCGTGCAGCGCGGACAACCTTTGTTTGCATGATCTAAATCCGGTAGTCTGATTTTTGCATATTCGTGCAGCCACACGGGTATAATTTCCGTTTTATTTTTATTGGCTTGCGCGTTTTGGACAGGGAGGGGTGTGCAGAAAACCCTATAAATCCTATAAGCCGTCTTAAACGCCTCATAAATGGCAGAAATCCGCCATTTTTTGCTTTCTATAGAAGCCCTATATCAACCCTATATATTTCAGTGCAAAACCATATGTGATTGATATTATTATATATTTTTTTATAATTTATAGGGTTATTGAAACCATATGTGCTAGGGTTGGCATAGGGTTATTTATATGGTCTGAAACCCGCAGAAATGCGACGTTATAGGGTTTATAGGGTGTTTTCAGAACCCCCTCCCCATCTGTTGCGGCTAGGTATTATATATATACATAAATGACATTTTACTCTTTCGTCTTCGATCAAATCAAAATGCTGGAAACAGTGTGCCGCAAAATGTGTCATTAATGTGCCGCGCTGTGCCGGACATTTCCGCTTTGTTCCGTTTCTCTTGACGCCCTGTTAGGGCAGAGGTATCGGGAAAGACGCAGAAGTCAGCCGATTAATGCAATGCACCCATAGCTCAGCAGGATAGAGCATCAGATTCCTAATCTGGGGGCCACTGGTTCGAATCCAGTTGGGTGCACCAATATTTGTTCGGGCCTCAATGGTGGCGCAAATATTTACCCGGCCGGCTTTCCCTCTTACAAGGTTTGGCCCTCGCATAAGATTTTACGGCCATCCTGCCATGCCAATCCAGACATATGAGGCCTTCGCCCTTCAGACGTGCCAATATTCCTTATGATATCGATATGTGATCGGGCTTCAGTCCCTGCATCCGCCGTGCGTGAGCTGCCTCATAGGCGGCTTCAATGGCGCGGGTGTGAGCGACGGTATCATAAAGTGGCATGGTCAGCCTGTTCTCCGCGAGCCTTTTTCTAATAGCCGCTAATTTCTCAGGCGATTGCGCCAGTTCCAGCGCCTTCGCCTCATACTCCTCCTCGGATGTCGTAATAAGGTCGGGTAAGCCAATAGCAGTCAACAGACTGGCCCCTACACGCGCGGCGAATTGTCGCCCGGCCAATGTCAGTACCGGCAGCCCGCCCCATAATGCGTCACTGGCAGTGGTGTGGGCATTAACAGCAAAGCTATCGAGGAAAAGATCAGCATGTTTGTGTCGTGCCAAATGATCGGCATGGGGCAATTTCTCGGCAAAGATCAGCCGGGAAGGATCAACCCCGCGTTTTTGCGCTTCCGCCCGCAAATTATCCGCCGCCCATTGGTTAGAATGGATGAGCCAGAGCACACTACCCTCTACCTGTTGCAACAATCGCATCCAGATAGAAAATTCACGCGGGCTGATTTTGTAATTCTGGTTGAAAGAACAGAAAACAAAGCCATCTTCAGGTAGCCCCAGCTCGGTCCTGTCCTGCGTACAACTGCCGATGATCCGCTGGTTATCATTGGCCTGATAGCTGCTAGGGAGCCTGATAACCTTCTCGCTATAATGCTGTTCCAGCCCCTGCGGAATGACAACAGGATCAGCAATGATGTAATCCAGAAAATCCGCCCCAATAGAACCGGGATAGCCAATATAACCAATTTGCACCGGGGCCACTCGTTCCGCAAAAATGCGTAGCCGGGTATCACGGGTATATCCTTTAAGGTCCACCGCAATATCCAGCTCATCCTGACGGGCAAGGTCTATCAACTGAGCATCTGTAAGGTCATGAACATCTGTGAAAATATCAACCTGCCCTATGATTTTCTGACGCTCAGTGGAATCATTGGCACCGAAGAAGCTATAGGCCCGAATATCAAACCGTTGCCGATCATGCTCCCGAAACATGCCCGCCATCAGGTGTAGCGTTGCATGATCCTGCAAATCAGACGAAAAATAGCCAATGCGAATCTTCCTGCCCGGTTCCGGGGGTGGGAAACGAACATTTTGCTTTTCGGCTAGACATATTCTCTGTGCGGCGGATTGAGATCGCACCAACTGCCGTGCTGGATCATCCTCAAAAGATAAAGCGAGAAAAGGCTGTATCGGCCTTTTTCCTTCCGCAGGGATAAGCGGGAGGGAGCGGAACTCATCACGGCCTTCCCATTCACACATATAGCCTTGTAAAGACAGTATTTCGGCCTTTATGCTATCTTCATCCGGCCTGATTTTTAATGCTTTACGATAGGTGTCGCGTGATTTCTCAAATTCTTCATTCAATGAAAGGGCCGAAGCAAGGTTGGCATATGTATCAAAATCATCAGCCTTAACTAGATTAGCCGCTTCAAAAGCAAGTATGGCCGCATCTATATTTTTCAAATCAAGTTGAATGGACCCCATGTTAAATAATATGTCATGGTTGCTATAATCAAGATCAAGCGCCACTTTATAATGGTATAATGCCTGCTTATATATTTTATTATCCCGATATAAGTTTGCCAGATTATAATGGGCGACGGCATAATCCGGCTTATATTGTAAAGCGGCTTTATAATCCGCCACAGCCTCTTCCGTTCGCTTTAGCTGTCCTCGTAGATTGGCACGATTATAATAAGCATCGACATAATCAGCCTGTAAACGGATCGCCTCGCTATAGCATTGCTCTGCTTCATCGAGCTTATCTTGCTTCCTCAGCGCGATGCCGAGATTATTATGCTGCGTGGCGTCTTGTGGTTGTAGGTTGATTGCTTGCCGAAAGGCCTGTTCAGCCCCGGAAAAATCATCAAGCCCCAGATATGCTGCACCGATCAGCCCTTGAATTTCCACAGCATGTGGGGCCCTGACAAGAAGCATTTCTGCCTGCCGGATCAATTCAGCATAGCAACCCCGCCCATAGAGGGAGGCAAGGGCATTATATTCATTCTGGAACGCGGAGGTTTGCTGCCCTCCTCCGCCCAACCGGGCAAGGGCATCCGCTGCCTTGCGGTTTTTGGGATAACGCGCCAGCAGGGCTGTCAGCAAACGATGCGCTTCCTCAATATCGCCTGCTTTTTCAGCACGGCGCACCTTAAGGAAGGTAAGTTCTAACGTAGCAGACATTGGCCAGTCCCACAGCAGCAAAAGATTGTGCATGGATTGGCAGAGAAATTATAAAAGATGGTTAATGATTTGCGGATCAACAGAGGGGTAATTGCGCTAAAGACCCGCCCTAATTCCGGGAACCGGGGGGAGCGACCGGAAATAAGAGCGGGACAACCTCCACTCCTTCTTCCAGCAAATCCCTCGCCTCCTGCGCATCAACTTCACCATGAATAGCGCGATGATCTTCCTCGCCATAATGCATGGCACGGGCCTGATCTGCAAATTTATTGCCCACCCACTCGCTATCTTTCAGCGCTTTGGCCTGTGCTTGCGCCAGTCCCTGCATCAGTTCAGCGAGTTTTTCCTGCGGCATGTTAGCAAGAGCCGGCGGCAGAGATGGCTCAGCCTGCTGTGTCGTCATGATTTCTGATCGAACGGCAGGACGAATTTCTGGCAACTGGTTCGATTTTGCCGGAACGGCGGGGGCCATCACCGCCTTTATCACATCATGGCTATCGCAGATCGGGCAAAGCAGCAGCCCGCTCTCTTTCTGACTATCAAAATCTTCGCCAGAGCCAAACCAGCCTTCAAATATATGGCCAGATGCACATTTCAGATCAAAAACAATCACCGGATAGTTACATCCTCATTGAAGTTCCGCCGATGATCCAGCACCGGAATGCGCGCCCTTACAGCGTTTACCTGCGCCAGATCAATATCAACAAAGGCAACGCCCGGCACTTCGCCCATATCGAGGAGAACCTTCCCCCAAGGGTCTACCACCAGACTATGGCCATAGGTTTCCCGTCCATCTTGATGATGGCCGCATTGTGCCGGTGCAATTACATAAGCGCCAGATTCGATGGCGCGGGCCCGCAGTAGAACCTCCCAATGCGCCTTGCCGGTGGGAACCGTAAAGGCCGCAGGCATCAGCATCACGGTCGCCCCGGCATCACTAAGGCGCTGGTAAAGATGCGCAAACCGCAGATCATAACAAATAGACAGGCCGATACGCGCCCATGGCGTATCGACTGCCACCAGTTGCTCCCCAGGGCCATAAACAGCCGATTCCCGCCAGCTCTCACCCGTGGGCAGATTTACATCAAACAGGTGCAGCTTGTCATAGCGCGCCCTGATGTCGCCATTTGCATCAATGATGAAACTGCGGTTGCTCCACCGCCCGTCGGCACGCTCATTCTTCAGGCCGAGCGACCCGATATGCACCCACAGGCCATGAAGAGCTGCGGCCTCTCTCACCGCTGCCAGCACTTCATCATGCGCCTCGTCGCGTAATAGCATGGCGGCGCGCTGCCGGTCCCGGTCGAGATAGCCCACCATCTCCGGCGTGAAGACCATATCCGCCCCACCAGCCTTCGCCTGCGCAATAGCATCGACGACCATCGCCGCATTGGCTGAAGGATCTATTCCGCTATTGGCCTGCACTATGGCTGCGCGCATAAAATCTCCTCGTTCATCCGTTGGCGTCAAAGGCCGAGCAGAGCATCCAGCTTTCCTTCACCATCCAGCGCGGCCAGCTTATCCGACCCGCCAATATGCTGCCCATCGATGAAAATCTGGGGCACTGTCATCCCGCCATTGGAACGCTCCAGCATTTCATCACGCTTTGGCCCGCCCATGGTGATGTCATATTCTTCGTAGCTGACGCCTTTGCTGTCGAGCAGCGCCTTTGCCCGTGCGCAATAACCGCAATAGCCCTTGGTATAGATTTCGACCTTGCTCATGACCCTGATGATCTCCTTTATCACTTCACCGGGAAATCGGGTGCGCGAGACTGTTTGTCAATCACCCATGGTGGAAGGATGCGCCTCTCTTCCTGGCAAAGCCCGCGCCCAACTGAGGAAATGAACAGACGCTGCACCGCCCGCCAGCAACATTTCGGTGCAGGCACGCGCCGTTGCCCCGCTGGTATGCACATCGTCAATCAGGATGACATTCTTCCCCCTGATCTGCTCCACTCTTTTCGGATCAAGCGCAAAGGCCCCTTTCACCTCTTTCTGACGCTGTGCCGGGTTCATCGCCCGTAATGGTCGGGTCGATCGGACGCGCTGTAAAGTCAGTAAATCCACCGGCTGGCCGGTCATTTTTGCGAGGTGCCGAGCTATCAGCGCCGACTGGTTAAAGCCGCGCTCCCACAGCCGCCTGCGATGCAGCGGCACAGGAATGAACAGTGCCTCCCCTTCCCTCGCCAGCAGGGCAGATATGCGGGGCAGCATCCCGCGCGCCATCAACCGGGCGAGGCCGATGCGGCGCCCATATTTGAAACGCATCACAATATGGCGAACTATATCATCATAAGCGAGAACCGCCCTCGCACTCTGCCATGGTGGCGGGTCAGCCATGCAGGGGGCGCATAAATTCTCATCGCCTGCCAGCGGTTCCACCTCAAAAGGTACGCCACAGCAGGCGCAACACGGCCCGGAGAGGAAATCCAGCTTACCCCAGCAATCCGGGCAAAAACCATATTGATCGGGCATAACAATGCCGCAGGCGGGACAGCGAGGCGGTAAGGCAAATTGCAACACAGCAGTAATCGCGTCACCCGCCCCCTTGTGCAGGGCAGACAAAAAGGGTGAACAATGTGGAGAGGCATGCATAATCTGCTTGTCCATTTACAAGCAGAGCGGCACAAGCCCCAAAATGGATATTCAGCAAGGCCCGCCCCGTATTTTTGATCCTGCCCGCCGCGCCCATGCGCGGGACCGGGCCTTTACGGCCTTTGCAGAGCATGATTTTCTATACCGCGATATGCTCGATGGCTTGCTGGAGCGGTTGGAGGATGTGCAAAGATCGCTGGATACCGTGCTTCTCATCGGTTGCCCGGATGGCAGCGCAGCCGCCGCATTACGCGCTTTGGGTAAGCATGTAACCTGCGCCGATCCCGGCCCGTTCAATGCCGACGCCAATGATGGCATTTGCGCGCAGGAAGATGCCTTGCCCTTCGCAGAAAACAGCTTTGATCTCATCATTTGCTGCGGCACCCTTGATAGCGTGAATGATCTGCCCGGTGCGCTTATCCAGATGCGGCGGATATTGCGGCCTGATGGCTTGCTATTGGCGGCATGTGTTGCTGCGGGCAGCCTGCCTCGCCTCAAATCAGCACTGCTAAAGGCGGAGGGAGACCGCCCCATGCCCCATATCCATCCGCAAATTGATGTGCAGTCTGCGGGCGACCTTCTTTCCCGCGCGGGCTATGCCATGCCGGTGGCGGATATAGAGGGGCTGACGGTGCGCTATTCCTCCCTGCTAAGGTTGATGCAGGATTTACGCGGCATGGGCTATGGCAATGTGATGACGTCGGACCGGCGCGGTACATTGACGCGGGACGTGGTGATGCGCGCCAGCGCAGCCTTTGCAGAGGCCGCCGACCCTGACGGCAAAACATCGGAGCATTTCACACTGCTGTACCTGAGCGGGTGGAAGCCTGATCCGTCACAACCCAAGGCCGCGCGCAGAGGCTCCGCCACGATATCGCTGGCGCAGGCATTAAAGGCGAAGGCCTGAATTGGGAGCGTGAATTGACGGCCTGAACAAAGTAGCTGGCCGAAAGGGTGAGAGGCAAAGGGAAGCGGTGCAGAATAAAGCAGGACGGCTACCCTATTTTATATCAGTGCATCCAATATGCCGATCATCGGTAAATCTGCGGGCGGCATAGGCAGGCGAAACATTTCCGCCGGGCGAACCCATTGCATTGCGCTCGCGTGCCGTAAATACGGCACACCTGACCATTTGCGGCAGATATAAAGCAGCAATAGCAAATGCCGCCCATCTTTATCGTCCTGACCCGCCAATGCTTCGCTGGCGAAGGTAACAGGGGCGAGGCAACTTGCGTGGGTGTGGATACCCAATTCCTCCTCCAATTCCCGAATCAACGCACTTTCGGGTGATTCGCCTTGCTCCACCTTGCCACCGGGAAACTCCCACAGGCCAGCCATCGGCTTTCCCTCAGGACGCTGCTGCAACAATATCCGCCCATCTGCATCAACGAGGGCCGCCGCACTAACTAGTAACGGAGGTGCCGAAAGAGCGGGGACGACAGAGAAAAAAGAGTCAGTGTTCATATCATTTTATTAACGCAGTGCCCCTATGAAGCCAAGCTAGTCATTGGTGAGGAAATATTTCCCATGCGTTTTGCGGCAATAAAGAAAGCATTGAAAATAAAAGATTCATTACTGTGTTGTGAAAAAGGCGCAACCGCACTTGAATATGCCTTCATCATTGCTCTCATATTTTTGGCAATAATGGCAGCCATAGGCCAAGTAGCGAATGAAACCATCTCTATGTGGGACAAGATCGCCGCTGCCCATAATCAAATATAGTCCCATATCGAAACAACTATCGCCGTCGTTAGCAATTTATCAACCAGATATAAATACAACGGCCTTCAGCTCGATAGGGAAACTGTCAAGCGGGGTAGTTCGAGATTTCGGAATTTCAGGTAAAGGAGACAGCATATGCAGTTCTTTCGTAAATTGATTAAAGACAATAAGGGCGCAACGGCAATTGAATATGGCCTGATTGCTGCCCTGATCGCGGTTGCTGCTATTGGTGCAATGACGGCTGTTGGCGGTGAAGTTACCAACACCTTTAACAAGGTTGACACTACTTTGAAGAACGCTAATGGCGGCAGCAGCACATCGTCGACCTCCACGGACGGCTAATCCCCCGCATTATCATGCGAACAAAAAAGGCGGCGGGACCATCCCGTCGCCTTTTTTCGTTTTCATCTGGCTTGTATACTAAAATAGCAGGAACTGACCTCCCGCCATTTTCAGTCGATATGTTAATAAGTGATGATTTTAACCCTGTCCCCCGCCTTCAACGCGGAGGAAGATGTCAGCGCATTCAATGTCATGAAGCGTTCTTGCTGGCCACTATCATAGGCCATACGTGACGAGAGCGAAGCGATGCTATCTCCCGCCTTCACCGTCACGACCGATACTTTACGGGACTTTACCGCAGCAGCTTCCTGCGCACTGATCCGCCGGAAAGATTGCACCATTGATGCAAAAGGCCCCAGACCTTTACCCGCAGGTGCCATGGTGATGAAGTGATAGGCGCTATTCTTATCCCCCTCATAAGCGAATACGGTCACATCCACCTGCCCGCTATTGCTATTGGCGCGCATCGTCGCATAGGCGGCGTTCATGCCATTGATCGTGGTGCGCTTAATCGCGTTGGCCGGTATGCTGCTATTTTTCGACAGAGCCTGAAAAACTGAACCCAGATAGCTATCGAGATTACCCGAATAGCTGCCAGCGCCAAATTGCGCCTGCCCGCCAGAGCCTGTGATGGTTACTGCATCCGTTCCGTTGACCATCGCGAAACCAGATGGCGCAGTGAAGGACAGGCGGAGCTGCGGATGGGTGAACCGACCACCATTGATAATGCCTTGTGATACGTCATCATCATAAGCAACGCCATTTAGCGCGTTCAAAAACGCATCCCTATTACGCAGCGTGTTCGTAGAGCGCGTGTTCTGCGCATTTTTATAGGCACGCTGTACACGAGAAGCAGGGTCCGGGTGCGTGCTGGCCCATTCCGGAACAGAACCATTCTGCCCAGCGAGCCGTGCATCCAGTGCACTTTGCGCCGCGAGGGACGCCAGCATAGCCGACAAGGCCCTCGGATCATAACCTGCGCTATTTAGATAGCGAATGCCCAGATCATCCGCCTCATATTCCTGACTGCGCGAGAATTTGAGAGTCAGAAGCTGACTGCCGGTACCAATGCCCTTTTGCAGCAGGCTACCCAGACCCGAATCGCCCAGTACCGCCCCAGTCAGCACCTGAAGCAAAGCCCCGCCAATTGCGTTGCGGCTGGCGGCTTTTTGCCGTCGCTGGCTGTGCATTGCTGCGACATGGCCAACTTCATGCCCCAAAACACCAGCCATTTCGGCCTCATCATTGCACAGGGCCATAAGCTGGCGGGTGATATAAATATAGCCGCCGGGAATAGCGAAGGCGTTATTGACCGAAGAATTGAGCAAGGTGACGGTAAAGTCATTCTGCGCATTGGAAAGGCTCGATTGCACAGCGATTTTGCGGCCAACGCTTGTCACATAGCTGGCCTGAGGCCCGCTATAGGGGCCGCCAAATTCCTTGAGCAGTTCCGGGTGATATTTTGCGCCCTGCTCCCTATCCTGCGCACTGATAGAGGTTGCGAGGGGAATGCTGCGCGCCTTACCGCCGCTTTCCATCGTGAAGGCGGTAATAGTGGTGATCGCAAGGGCCGCGGTAATCCAGTGTTTTTTACCCATCAGATACTCCCTGCCCTATTTCATTTATGCCTTCATATAGCAGAACAATCTGGCCAGCAAAACTCAGTCGCAGTGCCGCTGGCCCGATTTATGTACCATTTTACATTCTGCCAATGCGCTGTAGCGGCCTTGATATGGCATGGCTGATGCCAGTGGATCAGCCGCCCATTTTCAGGAATTTTTCGGCCCGTTCCTTACGCAATTGAATGGCGTTCAGCTTGGCGAGATCAGAAAGTTCCTCGGTAATGGCCTGCCGCAACGCACTAATGGCTTCATCCGGGTTGCGATGTGCCCCGCCAACAGGCTCCGGCACGATACGATCAATAACATTCAGTCCTTTGAGGTCCTGCGCCGTCACCTGCATCGCGGTTGCAGCCTCGCTCGCCTTTTCAGCGGTGCGCCATAGGATAGAGGCGCAGCCTTCCGGGGAAATCACGCTATAGACCGCATGTTCAAACATCAGCACCCGATTGGCCGCCGCCAGCGCAATCGCGCCGCCAGAACCGCCTTCGCCCACAACTGCCGCAACCATTGGCACATCCAGCGCAAGGCAAGCCTCAGTCGAGCGGGCAATGGCTTCTGCCTGACCGCGCTCTTCGGCCTGAACACCCGGAAAAGCCCCAGATGTATCAACCAGCGTTACAACCGGCAGGCCAAAGCGGCTCGCCAGTTCCATCAAGCGAATGGCCTTACGATAGCCCTCTGGCTTACCCATGCCGAAATTATGCTTGATGCGGCTGGCGGTATCATCGCCTTTCTCATGGCCAATCACCATCACACGGCGATCACCCAATTTCGCAAAACCGCCGATTATCGCCTGATCGTCCGCAAAAGCGCGATCCCCGGCGAGCGGAATAAATTCTTCGAAAATGCCCGCAACATAATGTTTGAAATGCGGGCGATCCGGGTGACGGGCCACTTGCGTTTTCTGCCAGGGGGTCAGCTTAGCATAGCTGTCCTTGAGCATTTTGTCGGACCGCTGCTGCAACTTAGCAATCTCGGCATCAATGTCGAGTTCACCCGTCGCCGCAGTTTCCCGCAACTCATTGATACGGGCTTCAAGCTCCGCGATCGGCTTTTCAAAATCCAGATAACTTACCATGGAAATTCCGTTAAGCTGCCCCGCGCCTCAGGTCAACGCTTGAGGGAGGGGCTTGAGATCATTCAAGGGGTGGCGCTGGTTGACCAGTTCCACCAGATGCGCACCATCGACATGGGTGTAAATCTGCGTCGTGCCAATATCTGCATGGCCCAGCATCGTCTGAAGAGCGCGCAAATCCGCGCCCCCCGACAGTAAATGGGTGGCGAAGGCATGGCGCAAAACATGGGGGCTAAGGCGTTCTGGCGCTATGCCCGCAGCCCCGCCCAGTTCCCGCACTATCTGAAAAAGACGAATGCGGCTGAGATGCGATTTGCCAGAAGGAAAGAGCCAGAGAGATTCGCGCGGCACATGATGCGACCAGCGGGCAACCGCCGCCCTCGCCCGATCAGACACCGGCACCAGCCTTTCGCGCCCGCCCTTGCCCTTCAATATCAGAAAGGGCCGGTCCGGGTGAATAGAAAGGCGCGGCAACGACACCAGCTCGGTCGCGCGCAGGCCAGAACCATAAAGCAGTTCCAGCAATACCAGCATCCGCACAGCGCGGTGCGGCGGATGCTCGCCTGATGACTGCTCCTCCGCAACGGCGAACAGGCGCTCCACCTCAGCGTGTGAGAGGATTTTAGGAAGCGGGCGACGTGTCGTGGGCCGGGCAAGGGCCAATGCCGGGTTATCAGCGCGCACCCCTTCTTCCTCCAGAAAGGCATAGAAACGCCGCAGAGCCGATAATTTCCGCGCGAGGGTGGAGGCCGCGAGAGCCGACCATTCATCCCCTAGGGCGCGTAAATCCTCAACCGTAGCGCCTGCAAGCGCCCCATCCCTCATCAGTAACCGCGCACCTTCAAGGTCCGTGCGATAGGCAAGTAATGTATTGCGCGCCGCGCCGCGCTGCGCGGCCAGCATTTCAAGGAAACGGTCGATGAGTTGACCATCTTCACTCATGCTGAGGGTGTCACCACCCATGATCCCGGATCAGCTCCGCATAATCGCTTCAGCAGCGATCATCCGCGCCTCGGCATTGAGGCCAACCCGGTGTAGCGCGGCAACGATGTGATAGAGATGTTCCGGCGGCAAACGGCGCCAGTCAGACACCTGCATCCCCACCGCCGCCAATATCGCAACAGAGCCTTTTTCGCCCTTGCGCGCAGCACGATCAATCGCCTGCGCCCAGCGGCTGCGAGGCGTCAGGTTTATGCCCGCATCACTAGCGAGCCGCCCGGCATCATCAGAACTGATGCGGCCAAGCCCGGCCAGCCCAGCGAGCAGCATTTCACCGCCCTGTCCCTCTGCTGAGATATAATCCTGCACTCTCGATGGCGTTGCGTTTACCACCATCCGCGGCGCGCCAACAGCCAGCATCGCCCAGCCCGGCAGGCCCTCATCACTGGAGAGGGCATCGCCCTGCGCCGTCCAGCGCAAGGCAGAGAGATCATAACCCGCGCTCAGCATTGCCGCGATAAGGTTGGAAAGATCAGCCCCGCTAACGCTACTGACTGGCAAAGCCGCAGCCGCCCGCGCAATCATCAGCATCGAGACAATATCGCTGCGCCCCGCATCCCCCCATATGTTACGCATCGCATTGATGCGGTCATCGGCGGATGGGCCGGTATAGGCGGTACGAAGCTGATCGGCCCGGTCCTGAAAACCATCCGGCGCGGCACTATTGCCATCAAGCTGCGCATAATAATCAACCAGCGCATCGCTGGAGAACACACCAAGCCGAGCTGCCGTCTCCACCGCGTTTTTGCGTTTTTCCAGCGCCAGCGCAGGCGCACGGGCCTGCCATGCCAGCACATGCGGCCCCGCCTGCATCATCAAAGGCTGCGGAATATCGACATTCAGCGCCGTCGCGAGGCCAAAACGCCATGCGGTTAGGGTATCACCCCCATCCCATTCAATCTTTACCGAACGCCGCGCATTGGCCCCTGCCCCCGCCATTTTTTCCGTCAGGCGATAATCAATGCCGCTTACCCGGCCTCTTCGCTCTGTCTGGTTAAGAATAGCGCTGGCCCGCCCTTGCTCGGCGGCGAAAGAAGCGCAAATGGCTTCCGCCATACGCCAGCCCGGTGAAGAACTGCCAATTAGCGCCCCCTGGTAAAGCGGGCACAGGCCAGTCGGGTCCGCACTGGCCAGATAGGCCTGCATCGCGACGGCATAAAGGCGCTTGCTGAACTGGTCATTGTCAACGCTCTGCACCAGCAGGCGGGCGGAATCCGCTTCCCCCATGCGAATGAGCAGCCATGCACGCTCAGCCACCCAATCCGCGCCATCAATGTCACGCGGAGTACTGGTGTCGGAAAGCAAGGTACGGCGCAATAATATGGATGCCCAGCGCGACACAATCGGCGCCTTATTGGCGCGCATCAGGGCAGCAAGATACTTCCCCGATTCGGTGCCATATGCGTCGATGCCCAGACCACCATTTTGGGCCGTTAACGGCCCGACGCTATCCAGCGACCGGCGCGCCACGGGTGGCAGATCATATTCGCTTTGCTGTGCGGCCAGTTCCTCTAGTGAAAGCTCCTGCACCTCGGCAATGGCATTTTCGAACCCAGCAGACTCAGCCACAGGAGCCGTCGGCGCAGTCCCGTCCACGGCGGGCAGATCAAGCTGCAAAGGCGGGCGGTTAGCAGGACGTGCCGACGGCGGAGAGGAAGGAGCCTGCGACGGACGCGATTCCGCCGAGGGCTGATCGGATGGTGCAGAATCGCCGAAGCCGGGCGGCAACAGGGATGTCGGGCCACGGCTCGCAACCAATGGCACCGCCGCACTCAGCGTCACCAACGCCAGCGCCGCGCCTGCCATCCAGCGACGATGAAGGAAGGTCCGCTTCCCCTTATTTCCGGCGTCATTGCGGCTCATTGATTATTACTGCCCCAGCTTTTCCGCAGGAATTGCCTTTTCGACGGGCGCCTGCGGCTTCTCTCCGCCCCGCTGCCATGCCACGATCAGCACGAGTATCAGTACCGCCGCTGCAACCACCGGTATGATCGGGAAAGGGCTGCGCCGACGGGGGGAGCCTTCGAACATGCTGCTGCGTTTAATTTTCATAATATGCTGGCCGGTCCTGTATCATCAACAATTCATGCACGCTGCATAAAGCGTAAATTCGCTTTTGCCAGTTGCGTATCGCGCTGTATAGCCGCCGATGACATGCAACGAAACAGCAAATCCGTTCAAGACCTCCGTCGGGCGCAAAGCGAGCAACGCTCGATAGTGTTGATTGGTATGATGGGGGTCGGCAAATCCACCATTGGTCGCCGTCTGGCGGCCCGGCTCGGCCTGCCTTTCGTTGATGCAGATGATGAAATCATTCACGCTGCGGGGATGTCCATTCCCGAAATATTCGAAAAATATGGCGAATCCGGTTTTCGTGATGGGGAACGCCGTGTCATCGCCCGGTTGATAGAGGAAGGCCGGCAGGTCATTGCCACGGGCGGCGGCGCTTTTATGAATGAGCAGACGCGCGATCTTTTGCTGGAACAGGCGCTGACCATCTGGCTCGACGCTGATGTTGATATATTGGTAGAGCGCGTTGGCCGCCGGGAAGGACGCCCTTTGTTACAGGGGAAAGACCCTAAGGCCGTGCTGACTGAATTATCTGCTCTGCGAAACCCTTATTATGCCCTTGCTCCGCTTCGCGTTAAAAGCGGCAATGGCCCACATGACCAGACAGTTGACCGCATTATGGAGGCCCTGAAAGCATGACCGTCGTTCCCGTCGCACTGGGTAAGCGCAGCTATGACATTCGCATAGAAGATGGCGTTCTGGACAGTGCCGGCCAATGGCTTGCCCCTTATGCGCGTGGTGGCCGGATTGTCATCATTACGGATGAGCGCGTCGCGCAAAAGCAATTGCCGCGCCTTGCCGCCAGCCTGAGCAGCGCCGGGGTTGAAAGTGAGAGTATCATCCTACCCGCAGGAGAAGGCACCAAAAGCTGGGATGGCCTTTCGGGCCTGATGGATCGGTTGCTGGAACTGGAAGTGGAGCGGTCCGATCATATTATCGCGCTGGGCGGCGGTGTTATTGGCGATCTGGTTGGTTTTGCGGCCTCAATATTGAAACGCGGCTGTTCCTTTGTTCAGGTGCCAACGACTTTGCTGGCGCAAGTAGATAGTTCCGTCGGCGGGAAAACCGCGATTAATACTAAGGCCGGGAAAAATCTGGTCGGAGCCTTTCATCAGCCCTCTCTCGTGCTGATCGATCCGACCAGCCTCGACACCCTACCCATTAGGGAAGTCCGCGCGGGCTATGCTGAGGTTGTTAAATATGGCCTGATTGACGACCCGGAGTTTTTTGACTGGTGCGAGAAAGAAGGCGAAAAGCTGTTTTCTGGTGATCCACAAGCCCGTGCTTATGCCATTGAAAAAAGTGTCAGCGCCAAGGCCGCCATCGTTGCAGATGATGAGCAGGAGCGCAGCGGACGGCGAGCACTTCTTAACCTGGGCCATACATTCGGCCATGCGCTGGAGGCTGAAACCGGCTATAGCGATAAGCTGCTCCATGGCGAGGCCGTTGCGGCGGGCATGGCGCTGGCTTTCCGCTTTTCTGCGGCGCAAGGCCTGTGTAGCGCTGAAGATGCCGTGCGGGTGAGCGCCCATTTGCGGGTGGCAGGGCTGCCCGCCGGGCTGCAAGATGCAGGCGTTAATGCTGATGGCGCAACCCTTGTTGCCCATATGATGCATGACAAGAAAATGGAGGGGGGAAAGCTACCCTTCCTGCTGGCACGAGGCATTGGCCAGACATATCTCGACAAAGCTGTTGCCCTTGCCGATGTCGCAGCTTTTCTGGATGGCGAGAGAGCCAATCCAGCCTGAGAACATCATTTATAATGCATGAAGGGCGCGGCGGATAGTATCACTGCTGCGCCCTTATAATATTAGTGCCGTTCAGGGTTTCCGCGTAGCCAAATAGGCCCACCCCGCCCACAGCCACCCGATTATCATCAATGTTCCGCCAATAGGCGTCACCGCCCCCAGCCATTTTGGACCGCCTAGCCCCAGCCCATAAAGCGTAGTCGCGAAAATTGCAGCGCCAACCAGCATCAATATGGCAGGCCAACGGGCGATATGCATCAGAGCGATCACGGCAACAGCATGTACCATCTGATATATACCGCCAGTGCGCAGCCATTCTGCCGCCTGTGGGCTTGCAGCGCCATGCGCGCCGAAGGCCCCCGCAGTTATAGCAAGCGCCCCGCTTAGCGCCGCCCAGAAACCCAGCATATCACTCTCCTTCGCCGCTATTTTCGCGGAACAGCAATGTCATGGCTCGTCCCGGCCTGTACATCATATCCTTTGCGGCCAGCAAATCCCCCTCCTGCACCTGAAGGGCAAAACGGGCGCGATCATTTTCGCGATATTGATGTTCAACCTCACGCACTTCCTGCTCATCCACCCCTAATAGCCGCATGGACATAAGGCCCATCGCAACAGCAGATTCAAAAACCTCGCGGATGGAACCAGCCAGATGCAGTTCGTGCAATTTCATCATTTGCTGCCGGTCAAAAGCACGGACAACAACCGATGCATTAGGAAACGCCTCCATCACGGGCTTCAGCGCCGCCGGACCAAGAGACGGGTCATCAATACAAAAAGCGATAAGATGTGCTTCATCCGCCCCCGCACTACGCAGGAGATCAATGCGCGTACCATCCCCGTAATGAACTTTGATATCGAACCGATCACTCAATTCAATCTGGGCCGGTTTACGGTCAATCAATGTTACCGCGAAACCATGGCCCATCAGCATCTGTGCAACCGTCTGACCAAAACGCCCATAGCCAACGATAATCGCCGTGCCCGCTTGCTCTATATTGGGCGCACTATAACCTTCGCTATTGGCTGGGCGCGCAAATTCAAGCCGACGAGCGAAAAGCATCAGGAAAGGCGTCATTGCCATAGATATAGTAATGACCGCATTGAACATACTGGCGGCCTGAGGCTCAATCAACATCGCCTGCTGCGCCTGACCAAACAGCACAAAACCAAATTCGCCGCCCTGACTAAGGAGCAGCCCAAGCCCCAGCGCGGCTTTCTTTGGCATACCGAATATCATACCAAGGCACCATATTATCAGCACCTTCACGACCACCAGCGTCACCGCCATCACCAGCACGAAAATGGGGTGTTCCATGACCGTGCGAATATCCAGCACCATCCCCACGGCAAGGAAAAACAACCCTAACAGAATAGAACGAAACGGCTCAACATCGGCTTCTATCTCATGCCGATAAGGAGAATCCGCCAGCAGCACCCCTGCAATAAACGCTCCAAGAGCGGTCGAAAGACCAAGAGCATGCATCAGTGAAGCGCTAGCCAGCACGGTGAACAGGCCGACCACCACAAACAGTTCTCGTTCGCTAAGTGCGCCAACCAACTTCAGCACCGGGCGTAATATGAAACGCCCTGCCAGCCCCAGACCGATAATTGCCCCCACCGTGTAGAGCGCTAATATCCATCCCGGAGGACCCGCAGCATCGTCCGGATTGCGGGAAAGCGCCGCAACGATCGTGATGAGCGGAACGATGGAAAGGTCCTGAAATAACAGGATGGAAAAAGCTTTTTCTCCAAAAGGAGAGTTGATACGACCGCTATTTTTAAGGCCGGGCAGCACCTGAGCGGTGGAAGAAAGTGCCAGCGGGAGGCCCAAAGCAAGGGCTGCGCCCCATGTGAAGGCAGTGCCATAATAGATAATGCCCGCCATCACCGCACCGGTCAGCACTACCTGCGCCAGACCAAGCGCGAAAATATCGCGCTTGAGGCGCCAGAGACGCGCCGGGTTAAGTTCCAGCCCGATAACAAACATCAGCAGCACAATGCCGATTTCGGCGATATGCAGCTTGCTTTCCCCGCCGCCCACAAGGTTCAGCACCTGCGGGCCAACCAGCGCACCGGCGACCAGATAGCCTAATATGGCACCCAGCCCCAATTTACGAAACAGCAGCACGAATATAACCGCTGCCCCAAGCAAAATCACGCCTTCGCTCATCAATATATCGGTCGGGCTGATAGCGAGGGATCTAGCCGTTTCAGCCACATGGGGGGCGTTGGTCATACTATAGTCCCGCTATCATCAGTGGCTTTTCCGTCCGTTTTCCAGATTGACCGCCTATGCAACGCTTCTAGCATTGCGGCGCTCACAACTTCAAACGGCAAAAGGATCGATGGGTGCCGGGCCGGATAATCCCGCGCTGCTGCCAGCACAGATATTCCGGGCCAGAAATCCGTATCTACGGCCTGTTCCTCAGCGCTCAGTAACTGTCGTAATTTCTGGGTCGTCTGCTGCATTTCTGCCGGAGAGCGTCCTATCACATGGGCCGATAACAAAGCTGCAGAAGCCTGCCCCAAGGCACAGGCACTGACATCCAGACCAAGGCCAGCGAGTCGCTCTTCTGCATCTAATATGACATCCGCAATCACCCTACTGCCGCATGTAAGAGAGCGGCGATCCGCCGTCGCTTCTGGATTATCCAGCCGCCCATAGTGCGTCACGGAAGCTGCTAACCGCAATATATCCCGATTATAAAGGGGTGATGCCATATGGATGACCTAAAAGCATATGAAGGTCAGGGAAAGAGTGTAGTGAATAAAAAGCAGCATGAAACCCACTTACCTTGCTTATAATGGCTACGCCCCTTCGCCATCTGCTCGAGAGGCTTGCTCCGTCCCCTCGCTCCGTTCCTCCATGAAACGGCTCATCGCGTCTCCGCTCGCTTTTAGAAGAGGATAGCTGCGCGCATCTGTCATCCATTGTGGACGCGGTTCGTGGACGGTGAAAATCACATTATAAACGAGCGTGAACGTCAGGAATAGGACGGTGGCGATAATCACCCCCTTCAAAACCCCAAATCCGCCACCCAATATACGGTCAACCGGCCCCAGCGCTGATGACCGCATTCCTTTCCCCATGCGCCGCGCAATCATTTTCCCGGCAAAAAAGACAATGGCAAACAGCGCCACGAATGAAAATATCGCAGCCGCACCGCTGCCCAGCCATATTGAGCTGAGATCAGTAACTGGTGCCAGAAACAAGCGCACAGCGATAACAGCCAGCACCCATGCCAGCATTGATAATATCTCTTCCACGAAACCGCGGAAAAAGCCCATTACAGCTATCCCCCCAGTCAGTAGCAGCATGGCCATATCAAGTGCAGTCATAGTGCCTCATCATCAGAAAATATTCAGGCCGAATGGAAACGGAACTGCCCCTAGCTCATTTCTCTGACGAATGGGAAGTCAGAACAGATCGTAAATGATGTATAAATTCCATTATCTTCATGAGGGCAATTTGGTTCAGCAGACGCAGGCCGCATGCATGCCCACTAGCATTGGTGATTACCCCCTCCCTAACGCATAATCGGCATAAGTTGCTAATGTACGATAGGTGCTAAGGCGCATATCTCTGGCCTCATTATGGGAGCCTGATGGAACTGTAGCAGAACTAAAGCCCAGCTTTGCGGCCTCTCGTAAACGCAATGGCATGTGGGCAACCGGGCGCACCTCACCCGATAACGCAACCTCGCCAAAAAATATTGATCCCGATGGCACTGGACGTTCCGCAAGGGCAGAAATCAACGCTGCGGCAACAGCAACATCTGCCGCCGGGTCCGATATACGATAGCCACCGGCGACATTGAGATATACTTCACAATTTGCGAAACTGAGATTGCAGCGCGCTTCCAGCACAGCAAGGATCATCGCAAGACGCCCGCTATCCCAGCCAACAACCGCCCGCCGCGGGGTTGCACCGCTGGCGAGACGAACAGTAAGGGCCTGTATCTCAACCAATACCGGGCGGGTTCCCTCCAATGCTGGAAAAACTGTCGCCCCGGTTATATTTTCATCCCTGTCTGTCAGGAATAACGAAGAAGGGTTGGATACCTCCTCCAGCCCCTGTTCGGCCATAGAGAAAACGCCGATTTCATCTGTTCCGCCAAAGCGGTTCTTAATCGCCCGCAAAATACGATATTGATGGCTCCGCTCCCCCTCGAAGCTCAGTACCGTATCCACCATATGTTCCAGCACGCGGGGGCCAGCAATGCTGCCATCCTTGGTTACATGCCCGACCAGCACAAGGGCCGTTCCCTGCTCCTTAGCGAAACGAATAAGCTCCTGAGAGGAAGCCCGTACCTGACTAACGGTGCCGGGCGCGCTTTCGATAAGGTCACTATGCATCGTCTGGATCGAGTCGATAATCAGAAAATCGGGCGCATCCCCCCGGCCCAAAGTCGTCAATATGTCGCGCACCGATGTTGCGCTCGCCAATTGTACCGGAGCATCGCCCAGACCCAAGCGGTGCGCCCGTAAACGCACCTGATCGGATGCCTCTTCCCCGCTGATATAAGCAACAGAGAGGCCGCGCCGCGCCATGAAGGCTGCGGCCTGCAGCAAAAGCGTCGACTTCCCAATTCCAGGATCACCGCCGATGAGGGTAGCACTCCCACTGACCAGCCCGCCCCCTAATGCCCGGTCAAATTCCGCAATACCGGTTTTCTCTCTCTCTGGCAGGGTGGTCACACTATTCAGCCCACTCAGCACCAGAGAACGCCCGCCACTTTGCAAATCATGTCGCTGAGAGAAGATTGTTTCCGGCGCTTCTTCGCTTAATGTGTTCCAACCGCCGCAATCATCGCACTGCCCTTGCCAGCGCGGGGACTCAGCACCACATTGCTGACAGACATATTTCTTTTTAACCTTGGCCATGAGCGTTTATGTTGCAGAACATAGAGGGAACATCAAGCATTTTATCAGCAAAATATACCGATGCTCTGGTCAGTCCTGCTGCAACGCGGCATGATGGGGAAATGTCGTCATCATCTTCGCGCTCACCCTTGCGTATCGCCAGCTATAATATCCGTAAAGCGATCGGCACTGATCGCCGCCGTAACCCGGAAAGGGTGCTGGCTGTGCTGGAGGAAATCGACGCCGATATTATCGCCCTGCAAGAGGCCGACCGGCGCTTTGGCACGCGGGAAGCCGCTCTGCCGCCATTACTGATAGAGCGGCGCAGTGATTATCAGCCCGCCCCGCTCAACCTACAGAATGACAGCATAGGCTGGCATGGTAATGCCATATTCGTGCGCAAATCCGCCACTATTACGATGAGCGATATCATCCACCTCCCCTGTCTGGAGCCAAGAGGGGCCGTGATGGCGGAAGTGACCCTTGCGGGCGGCGCAAAACTGCGCCTGTTGGGGATGCATCTTGACCTGTCCGGGCTGTGGCGACGCAAGCAGGCCAATGCCGTATTGCAATTGGTGAAAGATGCACCTGACATGCCCACATTATTGGCCGGAGACCTTAACGAATGGCGGCGTGATCGGGGCTGTCTGGATGATTTCGGAAGGCATTTTGACTTTGCACCGTGCGGACGCAGCTTTCCTTCGCGCTATCCTTTGGGGCAACTCGACCAGATCATGATGGATGATCGCTTTGAACTGCTGAATTGCGGGGTGCATGATAGTCCGCTTGCTCGTCGGGCGTCTGACCATCTGCCCATCTGGGCCGATCTGCGCCTGAAATAACCACATCAAATGCAAAAGGGCCGGTAAGCATGATGCCCCGGCCCCTTTTATTCTATTCTTTCGGCAGATCAGTCGCCCGTCAGAATACGATCAACCAACTGCTTTACCGTGGGCACAAAGCCGTTGGAATAAAATGGGTCTTGTCCGAATTTATAAGCAGCATGTCCCGCAAACATCAGATTATCATCAGGGTCACCGCCATGGGCAATATCCTGAAGCGTTTTCTGAATGCAGAAGCTCCGCGGGTCCGCGAGACGCCCGGTAGAATTGGTTTCGCTATCCATCCAGCTAGAGAAAGAGCATTGCGAGAGACAGCCCATGCAATCCGTCTGATCCTTGCGGATAACGGCCTTTTCTTCCTCAGTCACGAAAACCAGCGTATTATCAGGCGTTTTGAGCGCTGAGGTAAAACCAAGGCCATACCATTCGCGCGCGCGCATCAGGTCACCCTGTGTCACCCAGAAATTCTTGCCCTTCACCCCAACATCAAGCTGACATTGGTGATCTCCGACATGTTCCGTGCTGAAGGCGATCTGCCGCTGCGAGCGAGCTTCCAACGCATTCAAGAACGGGTTGCGGACAGCAGATGAGTAAAAGCCGGTAGGAGAGAATTGATGCAACAGCACGCCGCCCGGTTCAATCTGGGTCAGCTTATCCTTCCATTGCTGGGGAATAGGGCTTTCCTGCGTCAGCAGCGGACGAGTGCCAAACTGAAACGCGATAGAGCCCAGTTCCGGATTGTCGATCCACTCATTCCAGTCACGCAGGAACCAAACGCCGCCCGCCATCACAATCGGCACTTCGTCAGATATGCCGCCATCGCGCATCACATCGCGCAGGGCCTTAACGCGGGGATAGGGATCTTCCGGCTTTAGCGGGTCCTCGGCATTGGACAGGCCGTTATGCCCGCCTGCCAGCCATGGGTCTTCATACACCACAGCGCCCAGCCATTCAGGAGCCTTGGAATAAGCGCGCTTCCACAAAGCACGAAAGGCCCTGCCAGAACTGACGATAGGCAGATAATATACGCCATATTGGGCGGCAATTTCAGAGAGTTTATAGGGCATACCCGCGCCGCAGGTAACGCCCGCAACCATTCCCTTTGTGCGTTCTAATACGCCATGGAGAATCCGCTGCGCCCCCCCCATTTCCCATAAGACGTTGATATTGATGGCGCCTTTGCCGCCTGCAATATCATAAGCACGTTTCACCTGTTCCACCGCGCCTTCGATGGCATAGTCGATCAGTTCTTCGTGACGGTCGCGCCGGGTGCGGCCTGAATATGTCTGAGGAATGACATTGCCAAGGGCATCATAGCTATCAGCATTAACAGCCGAAACAGTACCAATGCCGCCAGCCGCAGCCCATGCACCAGAACTGGCGTGATTAGTGGCGGCAACCCCTTTACCTCCCTCAATCAGCGGCCATACTTCGCGGCCCCCATATAATATGGGCCTGACCCCCTTAAACGTCATTGTAACTCCTAACAGTCTTAACGACCCGTACTCCAACGGACGCCTATAGCAATTTTTCCAGACAGCGCATGAAAAATGTTGAGGGATTGCCAACAAGCCCTGTTTTAGCCGGATAATGCGCCCGGACGGTGCATCGCACCTTCATAAAGCCGCGCATAATGATGGAGCATATCAGCTTCTTCATAATGGGCCTGCGCGCGAATCTGGTTATCTGTTCCGATATGTTTACGCAGTGCCTCATCGGCAATCAGGCTGGCAAAAGCCTCCGTCATCTGTTCGTCCTTCAGTGGAACAATATAGTCCCGATTGGCAGGCGATACCATGTCCCGCACATCCCCGACATCAGTGGAGACCACCGGCAGGCCAGCCGCCATCGCCTCTACCAGCGAAATCGGAAACTGTTCGCTGTCGGATGACAGCGCGAATATATCAAAAAGGCCAACATAAGCGGCAGGTTCCGGTAGAAAACCGGGCAAGCAAATATCCTCCATCCCGGCGGCCTGCGCGGCGGCAAGGATTGCGGCTTTCTCCGGCCCTTCGCCCACAATCACCAATTGTAGCCGGTCCTTCAGCGGCGCTACCGCCCGCACAAGGCGCGGAAGGTTTTTAACCCCGCGCAGGCCAGCCAGCGTCCCCACAACCAGCTTGCCGGGGCTACGGATGAAACCGGGGATAGCATCTGGCCGCGGCGCAACCGCATAGGCACCTACATCAATGCCATTGGCGATCTGGCGGATACGCTTTTCCGGCTGATGCCAGACCGACCGCGCAATATCATGCAGCCGGCGCGATGGCACCACCAGCGCATGCGCTCGCGCCAGCGCTGCGCGCCTGAAAAGATTGCGCTTCGTCTTTAACTTCTCCGCCTCATCCTCGTTAAAACCGTCTTCATGGTGGATGAGGGGGGGCAATTTCATAAAGGGAGAGAATATCCGGTGGGCCATCACCCCATCCATCGCCCCCCAATTATAGCTAAGGATAAGATCGAATTTCTGCATTGCCCGCGCCCAGCGCCAATACCGCATGGGTTCCGGCAGGCCATGGAGCGTCGGCAGGCTATCATGAGGGAAATCACATTCCACATTGGCGGCAATGGCCTTTGCCGCCCCCAACGCGTTCGGGTCGGCGCTGATGATGCTATGGCTCGCCCGCCCGGCCCACAGGTTCATCAGGCGTACCGCCCTCGCTTCTTTCCCGCCCAGATTAAAACCACTGTGAAGATGCAGAATCTTTGGCTTACTGTCAGCCACGCTTATCCGCCTGTTCTAATGCATTCACCCGCGCCAGAAAATCATCCATCGCCGCGATGCTCTCCGCTTCGGCGAAAGTAGGTGTATGCCCGACATGCGGCACAATGGTCACCGTCGCATTATCGCCTATGTCACTCTGCATCCGCCGGGTGGTTGCTTCACTCAGCAAATCAGAAAGCTCCCCGCGCAATATCAAGGTCGGAATATCGCGGAAGGCGGACATAACGGGCCACATATCAACCCCAGCCTCTCCGCCCGGCATCCGCAAAGGCTCTGCGATGCGCATGTCATAATCCAGCACGACACGCCCACCGCTATTGAGGCGATAGAGCCTGCGCGCCATGCCCAGCCAATCCTCCAGATCATAATCGGGGTAAGCATCCGCCTGACTTTCCGCCAGAGCCCGCGCCGCATGAACCCATGTGGGGTGGTTGCTGGCAACGCCAACATAGCCTCTTATGCGCTCCAGCCCCCTAGCCTCAATATCCGGGCCGATGTCATTCAGCACCGCACCGGCCAGCCGCCCCTTATGGATAGGGGCCATAATCATCGTCATAATCCCCCCCAATGACGTGCCAACCAGAACGAAACGGCCCAGCCCCAGATCATCAAGCAACCGCTCAACATCCTGAATATAGCTGAGCGGCACATAGGTCATCGGATCTTTGGCATAAGCACTCTCTGCGCGCCCGCGCATTTCGGGGCAGATGAGGCGCCACTCCCCCGCATAACGCGCCGCCAGTGCCTCAAAGTCCCGCGCATTACGGGTGAGGCCAGGAAGACAGAGCAAAGGTGGCCGATCAGCATGTTCCGGGCGGGCCGGATAATCCCGATAATGCAGGCGCAAACCGTCCTTTGACCACCAATATCCGTCTGCATAACCAGTCATGCTTGAACCTCTCGTTCGTTTCGGTGCATATTGCCTTATGATGAGCAACCCGCAACCCACCAACTATACCCCCGGCCCTTATACTCCCGCAACGGATATAATGACCCTGCCGGATTTGTCCGTGCCAGTAGAAGCCGCCTTGTTTCCGCAGCATATCGTGCGTTTCCGTAATGACAGGCGCGCCGCCAGCATCGGGCTGGACCATCTCAGCGATGAAATATGGGTAGAGCATTTCGGAAAATTTACATCTCTTGCCGGGTCGCTGGAACTTCCTCTCGCGCTTAAATATCATGGCCATCAGTTCCGCACCTATAACCCGGACATTGGTGATGGGCGCGGCTTCCTGTTTGCCCAGATGCGCGATAGCATGGGCCGGTTGATGGACCTTGGCACCAAAGGCTCTGGCCAGACGCCGTATAGCCGCTTTGGCGACGGACGGCTGACACTGAAAGGCGGCGTTCGGGAAATATTGGCTACCGAAATGCTAGAGGCTTTGGGCGTGCCCACCTCCGGCACATTCTCCCTCATCGAAACCGGTGAAGCGCTGGAACGCGGGGACGAGCCATCCCCTACCCGTTCCGCCGTCATGGTGCGGCTGTCCCATTCCCATGTCCGCATCGGCAGTTTCCAACGTGCCGCAACTATCGGTGACACAGCATTGTTAGAAGGGCTTATTTCTTATTCTCTTGAGAAATTATATCAGGTGCAGCCCGGTGACAATCCAGCCGCGCAACTGCTCAATCTAGTGGTCGAACGCACGGCAGATTTAGCGGCCAGCTATATGGTCGCGGGTTTTGTGCATGGGGTGCTGAACACCGACAATATCAACATAACGGGCGAGAGCTTTGACTATGGGCCGTGGCGCTTCACACCTTATTGGGATGCACGCTTTACCGCCGCCTATTTCGATCATCAGGGGCTTTATGCCTTTGGGCGGCAGGCAGAGGCAATCCATTGGGATGTCGCCCAGCTTGCCATCGCCCTGCGTACAATCAGTGACAGCCCCCCGTTAATAGAGGCGCTGGAGCGTTTCCCTGTTCTCTATGCCGAAGCACTGCGTCGGCGCTTTTGCTGGCGTCTGGGCGTTGCCACACCAGATACAGAAAGCGCAAAAATGCTGGTGGAGGAAGCCGTTCGGGCAATGATCGCCGACAAAGTGATGATTGACCAATTTTTCTTCGACTGGCGCGGCGGTAGCCTGCGTAATGATGACGCACAGGCCCGCTACGAAAGTGAACTATGGCTTCCTTTCAAATCGGTTATAGCGCAATATTCGCAACCAATGTTAGGAAACACCCCCTATTGGCAAGGTAACGGCCCCTGCTCCACGCACATCGAAGAGGTCGAGCATATCTGGTCCGCCATAGCGGAACGGGATGACTGGCAGCCCCTCAATGCCAAAGTCGCCAAAATCCGCGAAATGGGCGATGCACATTGGGCAGAAAATATGACTGTTCCGCTAGACAAAGTTTAACTTCATCCCCTTCAACAGATACTGCGTTGCGACTTTTCGGCCAAAGAGCGATTGGCCTCAGCATGGCTGGCTCCTTATCCTCTTCGCAATTGCCTATCGATAGATCGCCCATTGGCACTGTCTATCTGGTTGGCGCAGGTCCGGGCGACCCGGAATTACTGACTTTGCGCGCTGCGCGTCTGTTGACGAGCGCAACGCTGGTTGTGCATGATGGACTGGTCGCGCCGGAAATTCTCGATCTGGCCGGGCCGGGCGCAACCCTGATCTCTGTTGCAAAGGCTCGCTCACGCCATTCCATGCCGCAAGATGATATTAACGCCCTGCTGGTGCGTGAGGCGCTTGCCGGGCGGGACGTTGTGCGCCTGAAGGGCGGCGATCCCTTTATCTTCGGGCGCGGCGGCGAAGAAGCCGATGCCTGCCATGCCGCTGGCGTGCCCGTACAGATCGTTCCGGGCATCAGCGCGGCGGTGGGCTGCGCGGCAGAGGCTGGCCTCCCCCTCACCCATCGCGGGCTATCGAGCGCCGTCACATTCGTCGCAGGACAATGTAAAGGCCTGACGGACCAGAATTGGGCCGGGCTTGCCGGGCATGACCGCACCCTCGTCATCTATATGGGTGTCGCAACAGCGGCTGACATAGCCGAGAAGCTGATGGCAGACGGCATCACCCCTGCCATGCCGGTCGCGGTACTGGAAAAGGGCACCCGCTCCGACAGCCGCACCCTCATCAGCAATCTGGCAGATTTGGGCCGGATGGTCGCGGATCAAAAGGTTCAAAGCCCCGCCCTCATCATAGTGGGCGATGTCGTTAATCAAGTAAAATCAGAAAAGCTGCATGACCTTCATACGGTTTATAAAAATTTCGAAGAACGGGAGATAACAGTTTGAAACTGTTAACAGGTAATGATCTCGCCAGCGGCGATGTCATCTGGTGGACCGGCTCAGCCTGGTCACGCCATGTTGGCGATGCCGTTGATGTGGGCGAAGAAGGCGCAGCCATATTGGCGCGTGAGGCAGAGGCGCTGCGCGTCAACGTACCTTATATCATCGACGCCAACGAAACAGACAATGGGCCCCTTCCTGCCCATATCAAGGAACGCATCCGCGCCAGCGGGCCGACAGTGCGCACAGACCTCGCCATCAACACTGACATCCCGATTGTGAAGGGCTGAACCCATGTATCGTTATGACCAATATGATCAGGCCATGGTCGATGCCCGCGTCGAGGAATTTCGCGATCAGGCCCGCCGCCGCCTCGCTGGTGAAATGACGGAGGACCAGTTCAAGCCCCTGCGCCTGATGAACGGCCTCTATCTCCAACTGCACGCCTATATGCTGCGCGTCGCGGTGCCTTATGGTACGCTCTCTGCCCCGCAAATGCGGATGCTGGGCCATATCGCCCGCAAATATGACAAGGGCTATGGCCATTTCACCACGCGCCAGAACATCCAGTATAACTGGATCAAGCTGGAGGATGCCGCCGATATATTGGCGGATCTCTCGACCGTTGAAATGCACGCTATTCAGACCAGCGGCAACTGCATCCGCAACATCAGCTCTGACCAATATGCCGGTGTCGCCGCCGATGAGGTGACGGACCCGCGCCCATGGGCTGAACTGCTGCGCCAATGGTCCAGCTTCCATCCCGAATTCACCTATCTTCCGCGCAAGTTCAAAATTTGCGTGATCGCAGCCAAGGAAGACCGCGCCGCCATGCGTCTTCACGACATTGGGCTGGAACTAGTGGAACGCGATGGTGTCATCGGCGCGCGCGTTTACGCCGGTGGCGGCATGGGCCGCACGCCTATGGTCGGGCCGGAAATTCGTGATTTCGTGACCGAAGACGAAATCATCGCTTATGTCGAGGCCTGCCTGCGTGTCTATAACCGCTATGGTCGTCGCGATAACAAATATAAGGCGCGGATCAAAATCCTCGTTCATGAGCTGGGGGTCGATGAATATCGCCGTCAGGTTGAGGAAGAATTCGCCCATATGAAAACGCTAGGCATCCAGCCGCCCGTGGCAGAGCTGGACCGTATCCGCGCCTTCTTTGCAGACCCGGCCTATGAAACCGGCCTTAGCGAAGACATCGACCGCAGCGACCCGGATTTCGCCCTGTGGCTGGACCGTAACGTCGCCGCGCATAAGCAACCGGGCTATGCCATCGCGAACATCAGCCTGAAGCCGGTTGGCGGCATCCCCGGCGATGCATCCGCCGACCAGATTGAATTAATGGCGGATCTTGCCGATCAATATTCGTTAGGTGAGTTACGCGCCACCCATGCCCAGAATATCGTGCTGCCTTATGTGAAAAAGGCTGACCTCTACGCCCTATGGCAAAAGCTGGATGCAGCGGGCCTTGCCACGCCAAATCTGGACCATATCAGCGATATGATCGCTTGCCCCGGCCTTGATTATTGCAGCCTTGCCAATGCGCGTGCCATCCCGGTGGCGCAGAAAATTGCGCATCGCTTTGCTGATACTGGCAAGGAAGCGAAAATCGGTGAGCTAAAGCTCAAAATCTCTGGTTGCATCAATGCCTGCGGTCATCATCATGCAGGTCATATCGGCATTTTGGGCGTGGACCGCAAAGGCACCGAGAATTACCAGCTTCTCCTTGGCGGGTCCGGGGCGGAGGATTGCTCGCTCGGCCAGATTACCGGCCCCGGCTTTAACGAGGATGGCGTGGTAGACGCAATTGAGCGCGTGACAGACCTTTACCTCGACCAGCGTCAGGATGGCGAGCGCTTCCTAGACACCTATCGCCGCCTTGGCATGGCCCCCTTTAAGGAGGTGATTTATGGCTGATATATTGAATTTTCGCGATGATGCCCCAGTCACCGAGCTACCCGTTTCGGTAGAGGAATTTCTCGGAGCATCCAACGCCACCGCCGTGCGTATAGAGCCGGGTGAGGATGCCCGCGTCCTCCTCCCATATCTCGACCGCATTGCGCTGGTGGAAGTCACATTCCCTGCTTTTGGCGACGGGCGCGGATATTCCTCCGCCCAGATATTGCGCGAAGCAGGCTATCAGGGGGAACTGCGCGCCAGCGGCGATGTATTGGTCGATCAGATATTCGCCATGCGCCGCTGCGGTTTTGACAGCGCCCTTCTCAATGCCCCGCTGGACCCAGCGGTGGTGGAGGCAAGCCTGACCCGTTACGCCGATATATATCAAAAGACCATTGATGGCCGTCAGCCCATATGGGCCAAACGGCATGAGGTGCAGTAAGAATGACCAGTGTCGCCCGCCAACTGGACGTAATTAATAGCCGCCCATCTTATACTCAGGCTGATGCCGATGCCCTCAACCAACGATTTGAGGGTGTAGATACGCAGGAAATGCTTCGCGCCCTTTTCGCCGAAAACGCCTTGGGGGAAATTGCCGTCGTTTCCTCCTTCGGCACGGAAAGCGCCGTGCTGCTGCATCTTGTCGCGCAGGCAGACCCGAATATTCCGGTCATCTTCGTCGACACCCTCAAAATGTTTCAGGAAACGCTGGATTATCGGGAAACATTGGTGGCCGCGCTCGGCATTACCGATAGCCGGGTAGTGACACCCAACCCGGATGTGCTGGCAAAGAAAGATGAAACAGGCCTGCGCTGGTCTTATGATCCGGATGGTTGCTGTGAAATCCGCAAGGTGGAACCGCTTGCCCGCGCGAAACAGGGGCTAGATGCTTGGATTTCCGGGCGCAAAGCGTTTCAATCCTCCACGCGCCAAAATCTGCCGCGTTTTCAGGTGGAAGATGGCCGGTTGAAGATCAACCCACTCGGTGACTGGGTGAAGGCTGAACTGGAAGCCTATTTTGAGGAGCATCAACTTCCCCGTCATCCGCTGGAGGCTCAGGGCTATCTCTCCATTGGCTGCGAACCCTGCACGTCAAAGGTGCTACCGGGTGAAGACCCGCGCTCTGGCCGGTGGCGCGGATGGGATAAGGTGGAATGTGGTATCCATACGATATCCACTCCGGTTGGCGACCCGGACGACCCGGCCAACCAACCCGCCTTCTGATTATAACAGATGTTGACCATGATATAAAAAGCCCGGAACATCCGCTCCGGGCTTTTCTATATTCACTCAGGCGCGGCCACTCTTATTCATAATCATCATCGCCGCCCATATATTCCCCTTCAGCCAGATCGCTAAAGCGAGTGATCTTCGCATCAAATTTCATGCGAACCTTACCGGTTGAACCGTGGCGTTGCTTGGCGACGATTAATTCTGCGAGACCGTAAACCCGTTCCATCTCCATCGCCCATTTGGCATGATCTTCATGCAGCTTTGCGTCATCCCCCTCCATCGGGCGCTTAGGCTCTCGCGATTGAACATAATAATCCTCTCGGAACACGAACCACACCATATCGGCGTCCTGCTCGATAGAGCCGGATTCACGAAGGTCAGAAAGTTGAGGACGCTTATCTTCGCGTTGCTCCACCGCGCGGCTGAGCTGTGACAGAGCCAGAACCGGAACATTAAGTTCCTTTGCCAACGTCTTCAAACCACGGGAAATTTCGGAAATTTCATTAACGCGATTATCATTGCCGCGCCCGGACCCCTGCAACAACTGTAAATAGTCAATAACGATGAAACCAATATCATGCCGCCGTTTCAATCGGCGCGCACGGGTACGCAGCGCCGCAATAGTAAGGCCCGGCGTATCATCAATATAAAGGGGCAGCTCCTGCAAATCACGCGCCGCACGGGAGAGATTCTGGAACTCATTCCGGCTGATCTTACCCATACGCAGGGATTCGCCGCTAATGCCCGATTGTTCGGCAAGAATACGGGTCGCGAGCTGATCCGCCGACATTTCTAGGCTGAAAAATGCGACTGGCGCGCCCATATTCTTTTCCGGCGCGATGCCGTCGTCATTATCCCGTGTCCAGCGAGATGCCGCATTATAGGCGATATTGGTCGCGAGCGAGGTCTTACCCATGCCCGGAC
The DNA here is from genome assembly GCA_009360885.1 of Sphingobium sp. Lineage (GTDB taxonomy): Bacteria > Pseudomonadota > Alphaproteobacteria > Sphingomonadales > Sphingomonadaceae > Sphingobium. The sequence continues at coordinate 101,961 of SPEL01000003.1, forward strand.
GCCCGGCGAGGATCATAAGATCGCTGTTATGAAGGCCACCGATTTTCTCATTCAGGCTAGTGATGCCGGTGGTGATACCAGAGAGATGGCCACCGCTGTTCAGTGCCCTTTCTGCCACCTGCACCGCCATAGTCGATGCCTGAAGGAAGTTTTTGACTGATCCGGTTTCGCCCTCACCCTCTGAAACCTTATATAGCGCGACTTCGGCGGCCTCTATCTGACCTACGGGGTCCACATCCTCACTGGTATCCAGCGCATTATCAACCAGTTCCCGGCCAACATTCACAAGCTGTCTTAACAAAGCAAGGTCGTAAATTTGCTTAGCAAAATCGCGCGCGCCAATTAACGACGCACCGCTGGCCGTCAGTTCGATAAGATAAGCCGCGCCTCCCAGTTCCTTCAGCGCCGGGTCCTTATCCAGCATCGGCCTCAGTGTAACCGGGCTGGCGACCATATTACGGTCGAGCATTTTCAATATGGCCTCATAAATGCGGCCATGAACAGGTTCGAAAAAATGCTCCGGTTTCAGTTTCATCTGAACATCCTCAGCGACTCGGTTGTCGATGAGGAGTGCGCCCAGCAATGCGGCTTCCGCCTCAATATTACGGGGAAGTTCCAGAGCTTTACCTTCGGATTCGTTCTCTATGATATGTGCTGCTTCTGCCATGCCGCCCTTGTTGCGTCATCGTTGGCGCTGGCGCAAGCTATCCCCGCCTTAATTCTCCCTGAGCAAGCAGATATGCCACAATTACCGCACTGCAACATATCGAGGATATTATACCCTTGATATTTTTGGCTGTCCCGCGCACTGCATAGCAATAATGGCCGATCCTCGCATCATAGATATTACACTGGACCAGCAGAGCATCCTCTGGCGCAGCGCCGATGTGGAGCAGGAGCGCCGGATTGCGATATTCGACCTGCTGGAGGAAAATCATTTCGCTCCTCTACGCAAGCATGAAGATGGCTATGCGGGTCCTTATCGTGTCCATCTGTCAACGCAGGAAGGCCGGCTCGTTATTGAAATCAACCGTGAGGACGGCTCTGCCCTGGAGGCCATCATCATGGGGCTGGCCCGCTTTCGTCGCCCGATTCGGGAATATTTCGCTATATGCGACAGCTACTTTCAGGCTATTCGTAATGCCTCCCCGCAACAGATTGAAACCATTGATATGGCCCGGCGCGGCATTCATAATGAAGCTGCCGAAATGCTGATGGAGCGGCTCGACGGCAAAATAGATTTGGATTTCGACACAGCCCGGCGGCTCTTCACCCTGATATGCGTTCTACACATCAAACAATGAGCATATGATAATGAGTGTAGGGTTCAGGAAAAATTCCGGCAGAACAGGCCTGTTACTCCGCGTATTAGTTGCGCTGTTGTTCGTGCTGATTATCGGTGCGGCCGTACTGTGGCAGTGGTGGAGCGGGTGGGAACCGTCGCGGGACGACTATCCGATGCAAGGAATAACCGTGTCAGCGCAGCAGGGCGACATTGCCTGGGGTGCGGTGCGTACTCAAGGCGTTGACTTTGCCTATATCCGCGCCACATCCCCTGATGGGAAGCGTGACCCGTCCTTTGCAGATAACTGGAAAGCCGCACAGGAGGCCGGGCTGCGCTATGGCGCTGAGCTGCTTTACGACCCATGCAAGCGCGCCGCAGATCAAGCCACATTGTTCATCACCACCGTACCCAGAGATAATGCGGCCCTGCCTCCGGTTGTCAATATAATGGCCGGAGAACATTGCCCCAATCAACCGGGACGCGATGCGATATTGTCGGAACTGAACACGCTCCTCAACCTCGTCGAAACTCATGGCGGCAAGGCTGCGCTGATCCGCATATCGCCAGCGGTCGAGACCCGTTATGAGCTTAGCTCTGGTATCAACCGTACCTTATGGTTGGAGCGTAATTATTTCCTGCCCGATTATGCCGCCCATCCATGGGTGATGTGGACAGCGTCCGATGCCCGGCGCATTGAAGGCATAGAAGGACCGGTCGAATGGGATGTGGTGGCACCATGACGGATGAATGTGAATGGGATGCGGAATTGGCCGAGGCCGCACGCGGGGCAATGGGCCACGCCTATGCGCCCTATAGCCGTTTCGCTGTTGGCGCAGCAGTCAGGCTGGCAGACGGGCGCATTATCACCGGCGCGAATTTTGAAAATGCCAGCTACGGCCTTTCCCTTTGCGCTGAAACGGTTGCCATAGCGGCCACCAATGCAGCAGGTGACCTTAGCAATGTGCGCGCTATTGCGCTGATTGGCGGGCCGATGGAGCCTCCGGCGCAGGAAGACCCTTCCCCCATAACCCCCTGCGGGCGGTGTCGGCAGGTCATAGCCGAAGCAGCAATGCTTGCGGGACGTGATATAAAAGTCTATTGCGCGAGCCTTTCCGGCACGCAGCAAGCGGTTTATACCATTTCCGAATTGCTGCCTCACGCCTTTTCCGCAGCGGATTTTTCCGCCTGACCAGACGCAAAGGACCATAAGATGTCTATCCTCTCTGATCGCTGGATACGCCAGCAGGCCGTTGAGAATGGCATGATAGAACCTTTTGTTGAGGCGCAGAAACGCGATGGCTGCATCAGCTATGGCCTGTCCTCTTATGGATATGATGCCCGCGTTGCCGACGAGTTCAAGATTTTCACCAATGTTGATAGCGCCGTGGTGGATCCAAAGGATTTTGCATCGAACAGCTTCGTCGATCGCAAAACCGATGTCTGCGTCATCCCGCCCAACAGTTTTGCACTAGCCCGCACGGTGGAATATTTCCGTGTACCGCGCGATGTGCTGGTGATTTGCCTCGGTAAATCAACCTATGCTCGCTGCGGCATCATCGTGAATGTCACCCCGCTGGAACCCGAATGGGAAGGACATGTGACGTTGGAATTTTCCAACACAACCCCCCTCCCCGCAAAAATCTATGCCAATGAAGGGGCGTGCCAATTCCTGTTCCTCAAGGGGAATGAGCCGTGCGAAACCAGCTACGCTGACCGTGCTGGTAAATATATGGGCCAAAGGGGCGTCACCTTGCCCAAGCTATAAGGCAGCAAGGATTAGCAAGGAATGTTAGGCTGGGGCAGAGGTTTCTTCCTCGGCTTTTTTGTGCCGCAATGTCTGCCTCATATAATAGCGCAAGGTGAGACATGAATGCGGAAAGCGTTGGATACTAAGCTATCACTCCACGAAAAAGGGCGCCCCAGCGGGACGCCCTTTCCTCTATCCTGATGATAGCAGCGCTTATTTCTTGAGCGAGAGACCGCCAAAGCGCTTGTTGAAGCGGGCAACCTGACCACCCTGATCGAGATTACGCTGGCCACCGGTCCATGCCGGGTGAGACTTAGGGTCAATATCCAGCGCCATCGTGTCGCCTTCCTTGCCCCATGTGGAACGGGTCTTGAAGGTTGTGCCGTCCGTCATCTGAACGGTGATGAAGTGGTAATCGGGATGCGTGTCCTGCTTCATAATATGCTCCTGTAACGGCCGGTTCCGACCGGCCTCAAGATGAATGCGAAGCGCCGCCCTTAGCTTCCTTACCACAGAATAGCAAGGAAAATGGCAGGGCAGCGCTTCAAATCTGGAAAATCAATCCTTGGGCGGGTCAGCGATCATTGCGGTGCAATTGGCTTCAGCCGCCAGCTTGCCCTCTACAAATGCCTTGCCGGTAAATTTGCACACCGCACCGCGCAATTGCGTGATTTCGATATGAAAATCGATCAGGCAACCCGGCTCAACCGGGCTACGGAATTTAGCACCGTCAATGCCCATGAAGTAAACCAGCTTGCCCGAACCTGCGAGGCCCAGCGATTCGACCGCCAGCACACCGGCTGCCTGCGCAATCGCTTCAACAATCAATACACCGGGCATGATCGGGCGTGTCGGAAAATGGCCCTGAAAGAAAGGCTCGTTCACTGAAACGGCCTTCACCGCGTGAATGGACTTCCCCGGAACCAGCGACACAACCCGGTCGATAAGCAACATCGGGTAACGATGCGGCAAAGCGGCCATGACAGCGCGAACGTCCATGGGACCCCGCGCTGCCTCACCCTGATTATCACTATCGCTCATCAACGTGCCTTAGCGACCAGTTGCCTGACCAGCAGGGGCAGCCTGCTGACCACCCGGCTGCCAGCCAGCGGGCGGAACGATCTGCACGCTGGGAACAAGCGTGTTCAGTTCGGCGGTTACAGCGGCAGTAATGTCAACGCTCGGCTGATAAGAAACGGCAGCGCCCGGCTGAAGGACCAGATCAACTTTGCCCTTGGTCATCGCTGCTTTCAGTGCATCATTGATCTTCGCGCCAATTTGTTCTTCGACATAAGCATTGGCAAGAGCAATCGGCTGACCAATGGTCTGCAATTCCTGCTGCGCTTCCTGCTGGCGCTTTTGGAGGGCTTCATACTGGCTCTGCAGCGCCGGGGTCGATTTACCGGCAGCAGCCTTAACAGCCGCCTGAAGGGCTTCTGCCTTCTGCTTCAGTTCGGTATCCAACGCGGTTTTACGCGTATTGAAATTGTCGATGTTCGCCTTGTAGGTCGTCTGCATCTGGGTGCGCGCGTTGGTTGCCGCAGTGCTGCGGTTAACGGCCTGATCCAGATCAGCCACAGCAATGCCCAGCTTGGACTGAGCCGAAGCAGGGACGGCGGTAGCGGCCAGCGCCATTACAGGAACAGTCGCCAGCGCGGCAGCTTTCAGGAGAGTCTTCATCAGAATTGTGTCCCTATGTTAAAGGTAATAAGTTTATCATCGTCGCCTCTGGATTTTACCAGAGCCTTGGCAATATCAATACGGAACGGCCCGAAGGGAGAGTTCCAGTTCACGCCGAAACCAACCGAAACGCGCGGTTTCAGGCTGCCGCCGACATATTCTTCGATGAATGCACCGCCGCTATATGCGACCTGAACAGATTCAGTTCCAATCGCAGCACCATTGCCCGGTGTAACGGCCGCTGTCGTACATATACCCCCGGCCCCTGCGCGTTCGGTTGCACTGCTATCAGCGGTAATCACCGGCGTGCCGTCATCAGCAAGAGAAGTGACCTTCCCTTTAACTACGGAGCAATAGCCTGCAAAATTATTAACCTGTGGACGGCGCAAATTGCCCACCGCACCCACATCAAGGAATACAGACGGTCGCAGGCCCATTTCGCGCGCACCAGCACCCAATGGAATTTCTACTTCCGCATGGCCGAGATAGTAGATTTTCCCGCCAAGGGCATCGTCATAGGTCTGACCATTGGCAACAAAATTGCCATTATCGTCATAATCACCCAAACGACGGATCACACGGGGGCCGACACCGCGAATGTCAAAGCCACGCATATGCGGCTCGCCCAGCATGAAACGATCCGTCAAACGGACCTTCTCAATGGGGTCGCCATTTTCATCATAACGCTGTTTTTCTAGCGAATGAATATAACCGCCTTCACCCGTCAGGCTGAAAATAAACCCACTGCCCAGATTAATCCATTTACCAGCATTGGCGCGGGTTTTTACATATTTCACGCTGCCGCCCAGACCGGCAAAATCCTGACTAAGCGTGAAATTCATGCCACGCGTAGGCCGTATGCGGTTATCACGCGTATCATAAATGATAGAATAGCCGAGCGAAGATGTCGTGCGCTTACCGATGGCTTCGCACAGATAACGACCGGCCATGAGCGGGTCACATCGGCCATCTGTATAATATTGATCGGAGAGAGACACGTCATCGTAATTCAGAACATAACGCAGCGCCAGTGACATATACTCTGTCATCGGCACACCAGCCCTGATCTGGAAACCAGTGGTTGACTGTTCGTAGGTGGTGTTACGATCGCCATTGTTCATATAATTGAACGAATTCATGTCACGTCGATAAATATCGCCGCCCATCGCGATATTCTTATCGAACAGATAAGGCTCGGTAAAGCCCAGCTCAATCGACTTGGAATAACGGGAATAGCTACCCGACAGGCGGAGTTCCTGCCCCTTACCACGGAAGTTACGCTGCGTGATGGAGGAGGAGAAAATGAAGCGTTCAAGGCTGGAGAAACCGGCAGAAAGCGAGAGCTCGCCCGTGGATTTTTCCTCCACATTGGTTTCCAGCACAATGCGGTCCGGCGCAGAACCCGGTTTTTGTTCTATTTCCAGACGGTCCTGGAAAAAGCCCAGCGAGTTAATACGATCCTTAGACCGGCGGACCTGAAAACTGTTGAACGCATCGCCTTCGGCAAGGCGGAATTCGCGGCGCACAACCTTGTCCTGCGTCAGCGTGTTACCGTTAACGTCAATACGTTCCACATAGACTCGTGGGGCATTCGCAATCTGGAAATCGATCCCCATGGTCAGCGTGTCTTTGTCACGCTTAAAATCAGGTTCGACATTAGCGAAAGCATAGCCGAACAGCCCCGCCGTTTCACTCAGCTGGTCAACCGTATCCTCCACCAGCTTGGCATTATACCAATTGCCTTTTTTCATAGGCAGCATGCTGGTGAGGCGATCACCAGAAAGGTCGCGAATATCGCTCTTTACCGATACATCACCAAATTTATAACGGTCGCCTTCTTCCACCACATATGTGATGATGAAGTCCTGCTTATCGGGCGTCAGTTCGGCAACCGCAGAGATAACACGAAAATCGGCATAGCCTTCGGTCAGATAATATTGGCGTAGCTTCTGCTGGTCATAGGCCAGACGATCGGGATCATAGCTGGTGCCGGAGGAGAAAAGACGGAAGAAGCGCGATTGTTTCGTCACCATCTGGGCGCGCAAATCTCCATCAGAGAATTTCTCATTGCCGATGATGTTGATCTGACGAACCTTCGACTTAGGCCCTTCGGTAATTTCAAAGATAATATCAACGCGGTTCTGATCGAGCTGAACCAATTTAGGTTCTACGCTGGCGGCAAAACGCCCCTGCCGGCGGTAAAGCTCGATAATACGGGCAACGTCCGCACGCACTTTCGACCGTGTATAAATCTGGCGGGAGGCCATGCGGATTTCAGGACGGATTTTATCCTCTTTCAGCCGCTTATTCCCTTCAAGCACAATACGGTTGATAACCGGATTTTCCTTGACGGCAATAGTGAGCACGCCCTGATCGTCACGGATTTGCACATCGGCAAACAGCTCTGTCTCATAAAGATCGCGCAGAGCAGTATCGAGGGTTTCCCGTGTATAGGAGCCGCCCACCCGTAACTTGGTGTAAGAAAGGATTGTTTCCGGCTCAAGCCGTTGCTGCCCTGTGACCTGCATGGATTTGATGGTCAGGCTCTGCACGGGTGGAGTCGCAGCACTTACCGCGGGTGGCGTTGCCGCCTTTGCCGGGGTCCGGGTTTGCGCCATCAGCGACGCGGGAATAACCGCACCACTGATGATCGTTCCGGCAAGCAGGGCTGTCGCCACAGGGAACATGGTCTTGTTCCGGGCCATATTTACATTCTTCGTCACAATCACCCCTGCCATTCCGGCCTGAACCAACTTCTCATCATGCCGGTTAGCCTTCATCTGCCATCTGATACAGCGAAATTCACTCTCGCAAAAAGAAAAACTCTCCTGCCTTACTCTGCTTGACGGATCAAGTGATCCGATCAGCCGATAAGGCCGGAAAGACTACGCCATAAACCGAAAGACCCAAGATCATTAAACGTCACCAACAGCATCATGGTCAGCAGCAGCGCCAGACCAGAACGAAAGGCCCATTCCTGTATTACCGGGCTGACCGGACGCTGCCCAATTGCCTCTATTATGTAAAACAGCAAATGGCCGCCATCCAGCATAGGGATTGGCAACAAGTTAATGAACCCAAGGTTAATTGAAATCAGGGCCATGAAAAACAGAAAAGCTTCCGGCCCCATGGATGCAGCCTGCCCCGAAACATCTGCTATTTTCAGGGGGCCACCCAGTTCACTGACAGGGCGCCTGCCAGTGATGATCTGCCCCAGCCCGTCAAGCGCCGTGCGGGTAATGGAAACGGCCTGATTAAAGCCGACCACCGGCGCACGAAGCAGGCTGACATCGCGCCTACTGATAACACCAGACGCCACGCCAAGCTGACCAATACGATAGGTGTTGCCAAAGCGATCCTGCTCCAGACGTGTGCCCGCAGCAATCAGCTTTTCAAAACGCTCACCATTGCGTTCAATCACATAGGGAAGCGCCTCTGCTGGCCTCAGCGAAATCGTGCTGGCTATGTCCTGAAAGCTATGGACATCACGGCCCATGATACGGACGATACGATCCCCGGCCTTAAGACCCGCTTCTTCTGCCGCGCTACCCTGCGCCACATGGCTGATAACAGGTTCGCTCACAGCCTCGCCGCGGACCATCGCCAGACCGCCAAGCAATATCACGGCAAAAAGAAGGTTGACCACTGGCCCTGCCGCGACAATTGCCATGCGTTGCCACACATTTTTCGAAGGAAAACTGCCCTCCTTCTCCGCTGCAGATTTTGAGGCCCATTCCGGGTCACTCTGGCTTGCAGCGTTCATATCCCCCTTGAAGCGCACATAACCACCCAGAGGCAGCGCCGCAATGCGCCAGCGCGTACCGCGCCGATCAACCCAACCAATGATTTCCGGGCCAAAGCCGATAGAAAAAGCCTCTGCCTGCACCCCGCACCAGCGCCCGACCAGATAATGCCCCATTTCATGAATGAAGACCAACGGCCCGATCACCGCGACAAAGGCAAATATCGTCATCAACATGAAGGGAAACTCATCACGCTTTCACTCTACCTGTCAACTGCCGTGCGGCCTCTCTCGCCAGATGGTCAGCTTCCAGAACATCATCAATGCCAGTCGGCGTAAGACCATTATAGCCGGAGAGGACACGCTCAACAATGGCGCTGATATCCAGAAAACCGATCTGCCGGGCGAGAAACGCGGCGACAGCCACTTCATTGGCGGCATTCATCACGGCAGGCAGCGTTCCACCGGCCTCCCCCACTTGCCTTGCGATGCGTAAAGCGGGGAAACGAACCTCATCAGGGGCCTCAAAATCAAGCTTAGCAATAGCAGCAAGATCAAGCGGATCAGACGGGCCATCCATGCGATGCGGCCATGCAAGGGCATGGGCGATGGGCACCCGCATATCCGGTGGGCCAAGCTGGGCCAGCATTGACCCATCCCGATATTCCACCATCGAATGGATAACGGATTGGGGATGAACCAATATTTCTATTTTACCGAGGCCAATAGGAAAAAGATGGCCCGCCTCGATGAGTTCCAGCCCCTTATTCATCATCGTTGCGCTATCAACGCTGATTTTTGCGCCCATTGACCAATTGGGGTGACGCACAGCTTCTTCGGGCGTAATCGCCCGCATCTCTTCGAGGCTATGACGGCGAAAAGGACCGCCACTGGCCGTCAAGATGATACGACGAGCTTCCTCTAGCCTGCCCCCGGCAAGACATTGGAAAATCGCATTATGTTCGCTATCAACCGGTAGCAGCACCGCGCCATGACGCGCGGCGGCCTGCATCATCAGTCCACCGGCAGACACCAGCGATTCTTTGTTGGCAAGGGCAACCGTCCGCCCCTGCTCCAGCGCGGCGAGAGTCGGTTTCAAACCAGCGCAGCCGACAATCGCTGCCATGGTCCAGTCCGCACCCAGAGACGCAGCATCAACCAGCGCATCTTCGCCCGCTGCAGCCTCAACATCGCTACCGGAAAGGGCATCGCGCAGATCAGCATATAGGCTCTCGTCCGCTATAACCGCCAATCTGGCCTTATGCTCCCGCGCCAGAGAGGCAAGCGCGGCAACATCACTATTCGCCGTCAGCGCCAGAACTTCATAATCACCCGCATTACGGCCAATCAGATCAAGCGTTGAACGCCCGACAGACCCGGTCGCCCCGAAAACGGAAATGGTGCGCGCGGCGCGATTATGTGCTGTCATGCCATACCCGCCCAACTCAAAAGCCCCAGCCATTTACACAGCCCACCAAACGCCAATACCGCCAGCAACCCGTCAACCCGGTCAAACAAACCGCCATGGCCAGGGATTAGGGCACCGCTGTCCTTGACGCCAGCCCGCCTTTTCATCCAGCTTTCGAAAAAATCGCCAGCCTGAGCAACAACTGCCAGTACACAGCCCATAAAGATGATGAGCGGCGCACCCCACCAATAAGCCCATAACCCATCGGCGCGTAACGCGGCGAGCAGCAGCACAATCGCTGCCCCTGCCATACCGCCATACAGCCCGGCCCATGTCTTAGAGGGGCTGATGGAAGGAGCGATCTTTGCGCCACCGAATTTCCGCCCGGCAAAATAGGCCCCGCTATCGGTTGCAATCACCGCAGCGATCAAAACCCAGCGCAACAGGCTTTCCATCTGAAGCAGACTGAGGCACGCAAAACCGATATAACATGCCCCGCCGAGCATCCAGAGGATGTAATGAGACTGCTTGCGAACAAAAGCACGGACCAGAGCGCGAAATTCCCAGAACAAGCCAATGGCGACGCCCGCAACCAATATCTGTAACAGCCAGCCACCAATGAAGAGCGCAACACCCGCGACAGCTACCATGACAATGGCAGAAATCAGCCTTGTTCTTAAATCGGAACGGGGCCGCGCTGCCATGTCACCATCAACATCATTCGCCATCATAGCCCGCCATATCGGCGCTCTCTTGCCTTAAAATTGGCAAGGGCGTTCATCAGCGCATTTTTATCAAAATCAGGCCAGAGCATGTCGGTAAAATACAGCTCAGCATATGCGGCCTGCCATAACAGGAAATTGGACAAGCGCTGCTCACCCGATGTGCGTATCAGTAAATCAAGCGGCGGCAGATCGGCCGTATCCAGCAAAGTGGCTATATGCCCCGGTGCGATAGTGGCAGGGTCAATCTCCCCCCTCACCGCTTGCTGCGCCAATATGCGGGCCGCACGGGCCAGTTCATCCTGCGCCCCATAATTAAGCGCGATCACCAGAGTGTTCGCGCGATTATCACGGGTGCGCGCCTGCGCCTCCTCAATGAGCGCAACCGCACCCGGTTCAAATGCGCGATAATCACCAATGATACGCAACCGCACACCGCGCTCGTGAAATTCATCCAGATCAGACCGGATAAAATGCTTAAGCAAGCCCGTCAGGTCGATAATTTCCTGCTCTGGCCGTTTCCAGTTTTCCGATGAAAAAGCATAGAGGGTCAGGCACTCCACGCCCAAATCATGCGCAGCGCGCACTGTTCGGCGCACAGCCTCCACCCCGGCTTTATGCCCGGCAACTCGCGGAAGCAGCCGTTTCTTCGCCCAACGACCATTGCCATCCATGATGATGGCAACATGCCGAGCGCCATGGCTGGAAATATCAGGGGCCGGGAAAAGCGAAACTGCATCACTCGCCATGCGTCAGCAATCCATCTACGGCTGTACCAACAGCCATTACTGACCCAGAATCTCTTTTTCCTTATGAGACAAGGTCGCGTCAATATCAGCGATGATGCCATCGGTCAGCTTCTGGACCTCAGTTTCAGAACGCTTACGCTCATCTTCGCTGATTTCGCCCTTTTTCTCATCAGTCTTGAGGTTATCCATGCCATCACGACGAACGTTACGCACCGCAATGCGCGCTTTTTCGGCATATTGGCTGGCGAGCTTCGCCAGTTCCTTGCGACGTTCTTCGGTGAGATCAGGGATGGGAAGGCGCAAGGTCTGGCCGTCGGAAATGGGATTAAGACCCAATCCGGCTGAACGAATAGCCTTTTCAACCGGGGTCACATTGCTGCGATCCCACACCTGCACAGACAGCAAACGCGGTTCAGGGGCAGAGACAGTCGCCACCTGATTAAGCGGCATTTGCGCGCCGTAAACGTCCACTGTCACAGGATCAAGCAAGGCCACATTAGCACGCCCGGTGCGCAGGCCAGAAAAATCACCTTTCAGCGATTCGAGCGCCCCCTTCATGCGGCGTTCCAGATCTGCTTTATCGAACTGAGCCATGTTTTTCTCCTTATATGCAGATGTTCAGGCGGCAGGCTGGTCTGAACCACCAACCATTGTGGCGATTCCCTGCCCGCTCAGCACCCGTGTCAGATTTCCGGTTTCCCGGATATTGAATACAACGATCGGAATATCATTTTCCCGGCAAAGAGCGATGGCACTGGCGTCCATCACCTTGAGGTTGTCGTTTAACACCCGATCAAAGGAAACGGTTGCATACCGCTTTGCTTCGGCAACTTTTTTCGGGTCGGCATCGTAAACGCCATCAACGCTCGTGCCCTTATAAAGGGCGGTACATCCCATTTCCGCAGCCCTTAATGCAGCAGCGGTGTCGGTGGTGAAGAAAGGATTGCCGGTGCCCGCGGCAAAAATGACAATCCGCCCTTTTTCCATATGGCGCACAGCGCGACGGCGAATATAGGGTTCGCACACGGTTTCCATCGGAATAGCGGATAGCACCCGGGTGGGATGCCCCATACGTTCCAGTGCGTTTTGCACAGCCAGCGCGTTCATCACCGTCGCCAGCATGCCCATATAATCGGCGCTGGTACGGTCAAACCCCTTGGCCGCAGCAGCCAATCCGCGGAAGATATTCCCCCCGCCGACAACCATGCAGATTTCAAAGCCCGCGCCTTTGGCGGCAGCCACTTCTCCGGCAATCCGGTCAACCGTAGCCGGATCAATTCCGAAAGCCCCTTCCCCCATCAACACTTCACCAGATAGCTTAAGGAGAATGCGTTTGGGGCTGGGGCTGGACATGGATAAGGTTCCGCTTTTAGCTATGAAATGGCGCGCACCTTACTCAGCGTACGCGTCCGTGCCAAGCGTCGATACAGCGAATGGCAGAAATATAATAGCTCTACCAAGCATCAATATGACGAATGGCCGAAATAAAATAATCCCGCCAAGCACCGATAGGGTAAATGGCGGGATATAATAAAATCAGATACCGGCAGCGGCTGCTACTTCCGCAGCAAAGTCGGTTTCTTCCTTTTCGATGCCTTCACCCAGCTGGAAGCGGACATAATCCTTAAGAGCGATAGAAGCACCAGCTTCCTTAGCTGCCTTAGCTACAACATCAGCAATCGGCGTCTTGTTGTCGATTACGAACAACTGCGAGAGCAGAGCATTTTCCTTGGCATATTTAGCAGCCGCACCATCAACCATCTTCGCGATGATTTCGGCAGGCTTGCCGCTTTCAGCAGCCTTTTCAGCGGCGATTGCGCGCTCACGATCGATAAGGGCAGGGTCAATCTGATCCGCCGAGAGTGCCAACGGGAAAGCTGCTGCGATGTGCATGGCGAGCTGCTTACCCAGCGGGATCAGCACATCAGCAGACGCGTCACCTTCCAGCGCAACCAGAACACCAATCTTGCCGAGACCTGGCGCAGTTGCGTTGTGAACATAATCCACAACAACGCCCTGCGAAACAGAGACAGCACCAATGCGGCGAATGGTCTGATTTTCACCGATGGTTGCAACGTTGGAAACCAGCTTTTCGTTAACCGTTCCACCTTCGGGATAAGGAGCGGCAGACAGCACTTCAACGTCGGTTGCACCAGTCGAAAGAGCAACAGCCGAAACATTGCGCACAAAATTCTGGAACTGCTCGTTCTTGGCAACGAAATCGGTTTCACTGTTCACTTCAACAGCGACGCCGCGCGTACCTTCAACAACAACGCCAACCAGACCTTCAGCGGCAGTGCGGCTGGACTTCTTCTGAGCAGCAGCAAGCCCCTTGGCGCGCAACCAGTCAACCGCTGCGTCAAGATCCCCATCGGTTTCGGCCAGTGCTTTCTTGCAATCCATCATGCCAGCGCCGGAACGCTCACGCAGTTCCTTGACAACCGCAGCAGTAATCTGAGCCATATCGATTTCCTTCGATCAAATGGGTTTACATAAAGGACGGGCGCCTTCCCGGTTTCCCGCAAAGCGCCCTGCCCAGAGAATATTACAAAGATGCGAAACCTTAGGCTTCGATCGCAACATTTTCCTCAGCCAGCGGCTCATCGAGCGCGCCGATATCTACGCCAGCAGCTTCCTGCGCACCGCGATTACCCTTGGTAGCGGCGGTCGCAATTGCTTCACAGTAGAGGCGGATAGCACGGCTCGCGTCGTCATTGGCCGGAACCGGGAAAGCAATACCCGACGGATCAACATTCGAGTCGAGGATAGCGACGACCGGAATACCCAGCGTGTTAGCTTCCTTGATCGCCAGCTCTTCTTTGTTGGCGTCGATCACAAACATTACGTCAGGAATGCCACCCATATCACGAATGCCACCCAGTGACATTTCGAGCTTATCACGCTCACGGGTCATCTGCAGCACTTCCTTCTTAGTGAGGCCGTGCGTGTCGCCGGAAAGACGTTCTTCAAGGGTTTTAAGACGCTTGATCGACTGGGAAATGGTCTTCCAGTTGGTCAGCATACCGCCCAGCCAGCGGTGATTAACGAAATGCTGACCCGATTTACGAGCCGCATCTGCAACCGGATCCTGCGCCTGACGCTTAGTGCCTACGAACAGAACCTTACCACCCGCTGCAACCGTCGCGGATACGAAATCCAGCGCGCGAGCAAAAAGCGGAACAGTCTGGCTGAGATCAAGAATGTGAACCCCATTGCGATCGCCGAAAATATACGGCTTCATACGCGGGTTCCAACGGTGGGTCTGGTGGCCAAAATGGGCGCCAGCTTCAATTAACTGCTGCATGGTAACGACAGGTGTCGCCATGATATTCTCCTTAGTCCGGTTAACCCTCTGAGATTCAGTGACCAGGAAACCTGGCACCGGTATGTACGAATCCCATGTGGAATAGGGCGCGCATTAAACGTAGGCCGACAATATTGCAACCCCTGAAGAGCGGTTGACATTACCTAGAAATTAGAACATAAAGTGAACAAATAGAGTATTTATTGAGATTTTTGGTTAGAACACGTGGCCTGTTGGCCTCTGATTGCATGCGAGACACGAAGGGGTTTGATGATGTTTGTATTCATAGCCGGTTGCCTTTTCTCCTCCGCTTTCATCCTCGCGGGGTGGACTATCACGCATATGATTTCCACTTATCACAGAAAGGCTTTTGCAGCCTTGCAGATGCACCATCGCCCCGCCCGGCATAATGGGCAGGTGATCCTACTCTATAGTCCGGCCCGCGCGAGTCGCCTGCCTTACACTTATCGCGCATCGACAAATAAAAACGTCAGGCTCCATCAAGCGGCCTGACGTCATATCCCTGTCAACCAGCCATAGCCTTACGGGCTTTGCGGTAGCTCATCATACCGAATGGAATCATAGCCAAATAGGCCAGCGACAACACAAGCAATGTAAGCCAGGGCGCAGTCAGCAAGGACGCAACAAGCAAGGCAGCTACAGCAATAGCCTCTAGCCTCACACTTCTACGCAAACGTAGCGCTTTCCAGCTAAGGGTCGGAATGTTGGAAATCATGAGAACCGCGACAAATGCCGTCCAGGGAGCAACCACATACCACTCTCTGAACAAAGCCTCTTCCGTCACAAACCATGCATAAAGCGGCATAAATGCCAGCCCCGCCCCGGTAGGCGCGGGAACGCCAGTTAGATAGCCCGCTCGTTTCATCGGCTGATCATCCACGTCGATCATCGCATTGAACCGAGCAAGACGCAGGACGCACATCAATGCATGAGCCAGCGCGATAACCCATCCTATTTTAGGTAGATTCTCAAGAGACCAGAGGTAGATAATCAGCGCCGGTGTAACCCCGAAAGCAATAGAATCGGACAGAGAATCCAACTCAGCGCCGAAACGGCTCTCCCCTCTAAGCAAGCGTGCGATGCGGCCATCCAGCCCATCGAGAATACCAGCCAATATCACGCAGAGAACAGCCAGCTCCCATTTCTCAGCCATGGCGTAGCGAACACCTGTAAGGCCAGAACAAAGCGCCATTGCCGTCACAGCATTCGGGGCGACCTGCCGCAATGATATATCACGCTGGCGCGGGCGTGAACGCCCCCCTCGGCTCACTGGAACACCCCGCTACCCGCCTGCATTTCACCAAGCCGCGCGATAACCGTTTCCCCTGCGATTGTACGCTGTCCCAATGCCACGCGCGGCAACGTTCCGGCGGGCAGATACACATCAACCCGGCTGCCAAAACGGATAAGGCCAATGCGCTGACCCGCAGCAACTATATCACCCGGCTTAACGAAAGGCACGATACGCCGAGCCACCAATCCCGCAATCTGGGTAAAGCCGATACGCAGACCATCCCCACGCTCTACAACAATATGTTGCCGTTCATTATCTTCACTGGCCTTGTCCAGATCGGCATTAATGAACTTACCGGAGATATAAACGACCTGTTTCACCGTACCACTAATCGGTGTGCGGTTGATATGGACGTCAAACACGCTCATGAAAATGGACACCCGCCACATCGGGTCATTGCCCAATCCGTTCGGGCCTGCAATTTCACGCGGAGGCGGCACCTGTTGAATAAGGGTAATCAAGCCATCTGCGGGCGCGATAAGATAATCGGGGTCTGTTGACGTAACCCGAACCGGGTCGCGAAAAAAAGCAAATACCCATATAGAAATACCCGCCATCAACCATCCCGGCACGGTCCATCCCAGAATGAAGAACAGCAGCGTAATAGCCACCGCGATGGCGCCAAATTTACGCCCTTCAGGATGGATCGCAGGGAAGCGCCATTTAACACCATTTTGTGGCGGAGGAGGCGAAGATAGGGGCGCGCCGCCGGGCGCGGGAGAGTGTACATCAGTTTCCATAACCATTCTCTACGGCCTGTCCGCTTTCTTGACAACGGCATGTCATAAATTAGCATCCTTCTTCTTCCATTCTTCCCCCTTTCGCGCTCCACAAATGCAGGAAAATTACGCGCGAGAGTTGAACATTGCGCGCGCTTTCCCTAGAGCGCAAAGCACCGCATCCCCAGAGACAGGAAAGCGAAACGCAGCTTATGACGAAAATTAAAGTCAAAACCCCGGTGGTTGAGATCGACGGCGACGAAATGACCCGGATCATCTGGGAATGGATTCGTGAACGCCTCATCAAGCCTTATCTTGATATTGATCTGCATTATTATGACCTTAGCGTCACTGAGCGCGATCGCACTGATGACCAGATCACGATTGATTCCGCCAATGCCATCAAAAAATATGGCGTAGGTGTGAAATGCGCGACCATCACTCCGGACGAAGCCCGCGTCGAAGAATTTGACCTCAAGAGCATGTGGCGTTCGCCAAACGGCACCATTCGCAACATTCTTGGTGGCGTGGTTTTCCGTGAACCAATCGTTATCCGCAATGTTCCGCGCCTCATCCCCGGCTGGACAGACCCTATCGTCGTTGGTCGCCATGCTTTTGGCGATCAGTACAAAGCCACCGATTTCCGCGTTCCCGGCCCCGGTAAGCTGCGCCTCGTTTTCGAAGGCGAAGACGGCGAAGTCATCGATAAAGAAGTGTTCCAATTCCCCAGCTCTGGCGTTGCCATGGGTATGTACAATCTGGACGACTCGATCCGTGATTTTGCCCGCGCATCGATGAACTACGGCCTTGGTCGCGGCTGGCCCGTATTCCTTTCGACCAAGAACACCATTTTGAAGGCCTATGATGGTCGCTTCAAAGATTTGTTCGCAGAAGTGTTCGAGCAGGAATTCGCCGATCAGTTCAAGGCTGCTGGCATTGTTTACGAACATCGCCTGATCGACGATATGGTGGCATCCGCCCTCAAGTGGAGCGGTAAATTCGTCTGGGCTTGCAAAAACTATGACGGCGACGTTCAGTCGGATCAGGTTGCGCAGGGCTTTGGTTCGCTCGGCCTGATGACATCTGTGTTGATGACCCCCGATGGCAAAACCATCGAGGCAGAAGCTGCACATGGCACCGTTACCCGCCACTATCGCCAGCATCAGCAGGGCAAGGCGACCTCTACCAACCCGATCGCGTCTATCTTCGCATGGACGGGTGGCCTCAAATATCGTGGTAAATTCGATGAAACGCCGGAAGTCGTGCGCTTTGCCGAAACACTTGAAAAGGTCTGCATCAAGACCGTTGAAAATGGCGCAATGACCAAGGATCTTGCCCTCCTCATCGGGCCGGAACAGTCCTGGATGACCACGGAACAGTTCTTCGAAGCGATCCGGGTTAACCTTGAAACAGAAATGGGCAACTGGAAATAATATTCCCTTATTGCCGAAAAGAAAACGCCCGCGCAGAAATGTGCGGGCGCTTTGCTATGCGCCTTATAATACCATCATTGGCACCGGGACGTTAGAACCCAAAGGCTTATTTGCGCCAACGGCCCATGGTAATACCGATGGATTCGCCTTTCTCGGAAAGGGCGAGCTTAATGATCTTCACCTTCACATGGCGCACCCGCTTATCCTGAAGGAATACCGTGTCAATGATATGATCGGCCACTGCCTCGATCAGAGTAAAATGCACATTTTTAGGCAGGGCATCCGTCGCCGCATGTTTAAGGTCCATATAATTTTTGGACCGATCAAGGGGTGTATCCAATTCATAATGCTCGGCAATTTCCAGCAACGCATGGACCGAAATACGCAATGGCTGCGGCAGATGCGTTTCTTCGGAATAAATGCCCGTCAATATATCTACATCAAGATCATCGACCTCCAGCACCAAAAAATCCTGCTGTTCCCGCATCATATTCTGTCTCATCGCCTGATAATCGACACAAGCCTGCCGATTTCCCTTTTCATTAAAAGCCAAAGCGCTAAATGCGCTGCGTCGGGCGCTATTGCCCGGTAAAGGATGAAATCGCAAGCGTGCCTAGTCTTCACCCCCTCAGTAGCCAGAAACATGATGCCATTGAAGAACTGCTCGACGCAGCCTTTGGGCAGGATCGCCATAGCAGGACGGCTTATATCATCCGGCGAGGAACAAATTGGATAGCTTCATTCAGCTACGCGGCCATTGATGATGATGGAGCATTTGTTGGCTTGCTCCAGAGCTGGCCAGTCATGCTGAGAAACGAAGAAACCGGCATTCAAACTCCGCTCATCATGGTAGGGCCAGTCGCTGTGTCCCCCCATCATCAGGGCGGAGGCATTGGTCGTATGCTGATGGACCGCCTGGTGGAAGACGCTGATCTGAGCGCCGACGCACCATTAATGATGATTGGCGACCCGGAATATTATGGCAGATTCTGGAATTTCACCGCACAGGCGACATCCCAATGGTCAGCCCCCGGCCCAGTTGAAGCGCACCGTCTGCTATCCCGTGATATAGCCTGCAAACCACCACTGGACCTGCATTTATCCGGAATGCTCAGCCCACGTCAAATAATCGCGGCTGATATAAGATAGTGCAATCGATTGAAAATACGCCAAATTACAGGGGGACAGATGTCGAGCGTATTTCCAATTCATAAGCTGCACTAGAATCAGGATATTGCCAGTGCCCTTATGAATCTGAAGTCCATTTAGCACCCCAATTCATAGAGCGAACTTTAGATTCAGGTCACTAAATCTGGAATCATCATAAGAAAAAAGGACAGTAGCCCCTCAGCCTCTGCCCTTTTAATAGTGAATTGGCGCGCACCTTTAATAAGAGAATCTTTATTCACCTTGCCAACTATTGCACGAAAGCAGCCCTTGTTTAGCGTACCCTCAGGTGAGCGCAGCCTTTGTCGGGCGCACTCTCAAGCGAGTGCGGTCTTTATTAAGCGCACTCTCAAGCGAGTGCGCCGTGACAATGCTTATAACGCTTGCCTGATCCGCAAGGACATGGCGCATTGCGGCTGATGTCCATGGCCGCATAAGGATTACCTTCCCGGCCAGTATCACCCACAGCCGATAAGTTCGGCAGGCGGGTCGTAACAAAGCCATGCTCATCCACACCAGAAGACGGCTCCTCACCAGTATAATTGGTGATGAAGTCCGGCAAGGTCGGCAGTTCAGCCAGTTCCTGCGGCATTTCCATCTGGAACTGAACATGAGAAATCGTGCGTGTTACATCCTCACGAATATTGCCAAGCATACGCTCAAACAGGGCAAAAGCTTCTGCCTTATACTCGTTAAGCGGGGTTTTCTGCGCATAAGCACGCAAATGAACCACCTGACGCAGCGCATCCAGCGTTGCCAGATGCTCTTTCCAATGATGGTCGAGATTCTGGAGAAGGATGCTCTTTTCTATCCCATTCCAGCTACCCGGCTCTAACTGGGCAATTTTCTCTGTCAGTGCAGCATCTGCGAGCGCATTCAGACGCTCTTCAACAATTTCCGGATCAACCGTATCTTCCTGTAACCAGCCATCAATATCCGGTTCCAGATTAAGGGTAGCACTTACCCGTTCCTTCAGGGTCGCAACGTCCCATTGCTCAGAATAAGTCCCTTCCGGACAAGTTGCCGCCACTATATCATTGATCGTTTCATAACGCATATCGGCAACGACATCATTAATGCTATCAGCATCCATAATATCGGCGCGCTGCTCATAAATGACCTTACGCTGGTCATTCATGACGTCGTCATATTGAACAACCTGTTTACGGATTTCATAATTCCGCGCCTCGACCTTTTTCTGCGCGGTTTCAATAGCTTTACTCAGCCATTTGGAACCGATCGCTTCGCCATCAGCCATATTGGCATTCATCATGCGGGCAAAGAGCGTATCCGGCCCGAAAATGCGGAGCAAATCATCCTCAAGGCAGAGGTAAAAACGTGAAAGGCCGGGATCACCCTGACGGCCCGAACGGCCACGCAGCTGATTATCAATGCGGCGGCTTTCATGCCGTTCAGTGGCAAGGACAAACAGCCCGCCTGCGGCGCGCACCTGTTCCTTTTCCGCCTCAATCTCAGCGCGAATCCGCGCCAGCCCAGCCTCACGTTCCGGCCCTTCAGGTATATCCTTCAGCTCATCAGCAGCCCGTAATTCAAGATTACCGCCGAGCTGAATATCTGTCCCGCGTCCGGCCATATTGGTGGCGATCGTCACCGCACCCAGACGCCCGGCCTGTGCGATGATATGAGCTTCCTGTTCGTGGAAACGAGCGTTGAGAACGCTGTGCTTGACGCCTTCCTGATTCAGATATTCTGACAGCATTTCTGATTTTTCGATGCTGACAGTACCAACCAGAACCGGCTGGCCTTTTTCCGAATGTTCCTTGACCGCCTTAGCGATGGCCTGAAACTTATCAGCCGTATTTTTGTAGAATTCATCCTCATTATCAATCCGCTGAACCGGCAGATTGGTAGGGATAGTGACCACGTTCATCTTATAGATTTCGTGGAATTCTGTTGCTTCGGTAGCAGCCGTTCCCGTCATGCCTGACAGTTTCGGGTACATACGGAAATAATTCTGGAAGGTAATGGACGCCAGCGTTTGGTTCTCTGGCTCGATATTGACGCCTTCCTTGGCTTCAACCGCCTGATGCAGTCCATCAGACCAGCGGCGACCATCCATCATGCGACCGGTAAACTCATCAATAATGACAACTTTGCCGTCTTTGACGATATAATCAATATCACGGCGGAACATCATATTGGCGCGTAGGGCCTGATTTACATGATGAACAACCTGCGTATTTTCGAAATCATACAGGTTATTACCTACCAGCAACCCTGCATCTTCCAGCAAGCGCTCCATCTTTTCGGTTCCCTCTTCGGTGAGGGTGATGTTGCGCTGCTTCTCGTCCTTTTCATAATCCTCGGCAACAAGGTGCCGCACCAGCTTATCAACAGCAATATAGAGTTCCGATTTATCATCGGTAGGCCCTGAAATAATCAACGGCGTGCGCGCCTCGTCAATCAGGATCGAGTCAACCTCATCCACGATGGCATAGCTGAAAGGCCGCTGGACCATCATTTCCCGGTCATATTTCATATTATCGCGCAGATAATCGAAACCCAGTTCATTATTGGTCGCATAGGTGATGTCGGCATTATAGGCTTCGCGCCGTTCCTGCTCGTTAAGGCCGGGAACAATCACCCCGGTAGTCAGGCCCAGAAAGCGATAGATACGGCCCATCTGCTCACAGTCACGCTGGGCGAGATAATCATTGACGGTAACGACATGCACGCCCTCACCCGTCAAAGCATTTAGATAGGTCGCCAGCGTCGCAACCAGCGTTTTACCTTCACCCGTGCGCATTTCGGCAATTTCACCGCGATGAAGGACGATACCGCCCACCATCTGCACATCGAAATGGCGCATCCCCATGGTGCGCTTGCCAGCCTCGCGCACGGTGGCGAAGGCTTCTGGCAGCAGATCATCGAGTGTTTCACCCGCGCTCAGCCGTTCGCGGAATTTGCGCGTCTGATCGACCAGATCCTCATCGCTCAGCGCAGAAATCTGCGGCTCAAAGCTGTTAATCTGCCCCACAATTTTGTTGAGCGATTTGACATAACGTTCATTAGAAGAGCCGAAGAGAGATTTGGCCAGAGCGCCGAACATGCATATATCCTGACTATTTTTCGTGCAGAGCGAGGAATATCCTTGGCTATCCCGCCTGCAAAACCTATCCGCCGCGATGTAGGGTTCACCACCCACGAAGTCAATTGAAAGGCAGACATTCGATTGCAGCTTTGTTGCTATTCCGCCCCTTTTTCAGCGATAGAAGCAATTGACGCCCAGCCTGAAAAGAGTATGCGCGAAACATTATGGAAAAATCACCCCTCGCCCCCGCCGCTTTCCCTGTTCTGCCCGCAATTGATGGTGTCAGCCTGCATGTCGCCCGCGCACGATATAAGGAATGGGATCGCTGCGACCTTACCTATGTGTGCCTCACTGAAGGCACTAGCGTTGCGGGGGTTTTCACGCGCAATATATGCTGCTCTACCGAGGTGGAAATAGGCCGCGAGAATGTGAAACTCGGCAAAGCACGGGCGCTGGTCGTCAACGCAGGCAATAGCAACGCTTTTACCGGCTATCGTGGTCGTGAGGCTGTGGAACTGATACAAAATCAGGTCGCAGCACATTTAGGCTGCGCCACGACAGACATTTTTGTTAGCTCCACCGGCGTGATCGGCGTGCCGCTTCCGCTCGACAAAGCCAGAGACGGCGTAAATGCAATCCTGTCCTCCGCCCCTTGTGGCTGGGAGGATGCAGCCCTCACCATTGGTACCACCGACACCTTCCCCAAAGGCGCAACAACCAGCGCCATGATCGGCGATAAGAAGGTTCTGTTGTCAGGTATCATCAAAGGCTCTGGCATGATCGCGCCGGATATGGCGACGATGCTCGGTTATATTTTCACCGATGCCGCGATTGAGCCTGCGCTGCTACAGGACATGCTGAGCGCAGCGAGCGCCAAAAGCTATAACTGCATCACCGTTGATGGAGATACATCGACCAGCGATACGGTGCTGGCCTTCGCCACCGGTAAGGCAGGGAATGCACCGCTCAGTACTATGGATTCACCCGGTGCGGATGCGTTTCAGGCCGCCCTCACCGATATCTGCACACAGCTTGCACATCTCGTTGTGCGAGATGGCGAAGGCGCGCAGAAATTCATTGAGGTTGAGGTAACCGGCGCGGTCAGCGATGAAAGCGCCCGCCGCATTGGCCTCTCCATCGCTAACTCACCACTGGTGAAAACCGCTATCGCGGGTGAAGACGCCAATTGGGGCCGCGTCGTCATGGCCGTTGGTAAAGCCGGGGAACCGGCTGATCGGGACAAGCTCGCCATTCGCTTTGCCGATAAGTGGGTGGCTCAGGCAGGGCTGGCGGCGGACAGCTATGATGAAGCGCCCGTTGCAGAGCATCTGAAAGGCACCGACATCAGCATCGGCGTTGATATTGGGCTGGGCAATGGCCGCGCGACCGTGTGGACCTGCGACCTCACTCATGGCTATATCTCCATCAACGCTGATTACCGCAGCTAACGAGCCATGTTAGAGGGTGGCGGCTTGCTTGCGGCCTATGCAGTAACCTCCTTCATCGCCGCCATCACCCCTGGCCCGGCGGTATTTTATATCGCCAGCCATGCGCTTTCCGGCTCCCGAAAAGCGCTCGCGGGGGCGATCATTGGCATGAACCTCACCAATGCGCTGTGGTATGTGCTGGTGGGCACCGGCCTGATTGCGCTGTTCCATCATTTCCCTACGCTGTTCATGGTCATGCGGGTGGCGGGTATCGCCTATCTGCTATGGCTGAGCGTGGAAACATGGCGGCATCCAGCTCATGGCGCGCAGGCGCAGCGGAAGAAAGCTAAAGGCTTTTTCGCCAGCTTTGCTGGTGGCGTGGCGATGCAGGCCTCCAATCCCAAGGCTTTGGTCTATTTCACCATCTTCCTGCCGCCTTTCCTGGACATAGAGCGGCCTGTTGCCCTGCAACTCCTCCATCTGGCGATGGTTGGCATTGGTATAGAGGTGATCGTACTGATTACTTATGGAATGCTGATAGAGAAATTCGGACGTAGCAGCATGTCCGCTCATTCCGGGCGGTGGATTGCCCGCATCAGCGGTGCGATTTTAATAGTCATTGCGGGGGCAATGGCGCTATCCCTACTCGCATGACCATATCCTCCCTCACCCCATTAGTCGCTGACCTTCTTCACACCGTTTCTGAAGAGATCATCCTGCCACGATATCAGAGGCTTGATGCACAAGATATTGAAGAAAAAGCAAAAGATGATTTGGTGACGGTCGCCGATAAGGAAAGCGAAATTTTTCTGGCAGAGGGACTCGCCCGACTGCTGCCTGATGCCCGCATCATTGGCGAGGAAGCCTGCGCGGCAAACCCCGCCTTGCTGGATGAGGTGGGCACAGGGCTATGCTGGATTATCGACCCCATAGACGGCACCGGCAATTTCGCGGCGGGGCGACCGCCCTTTGGGGTAATGATTGCACTTACCGATGGGACGGAGACGCTGGGAGGCTGGATTTATGATCCTCTAACCAAGCGCCTATGTCATGCAGTGCACGGCGAGGGTGCAGCCATTAATGGCGTAGCAGTAAAGGCACGAGGGAGCGGTGAGGCCTTGCCGATAGCCGGTATTTCAACCTTGTTTCTGGCCGGTGATGAACGCGCGGAAATCATCCGCCGGGCGGAAGGAAGGCTACGCATGGTCGATATTCCGCGCTGCGCCGCCGAGCAATATCCGCGTATCGCGTTGGGTGTAAATGATGTGGCGCTGTTCCACCGCACCTTGCCGTGGGATCATGCCGCGGGTGCGCTGTTTCTGACGGAAGCAGGCGGACGCGTAGCACGCTATGATAGCTCGCCTTATCATGTGGGTACGACAGAAACTGGCATGTTAGGTGCAGCCAGCCCCGCCCTGTGGGATCAGGTAGCGGAAATATTATTCCACTAATATATCAGCCTATTATATCATTTATCTGTGAGATATTGTTAAGATGATAACCCTATGGGGGCGCTCTAACAGCCATAATGTGAAAAAGCCGCTCTGGCTGCTGGAGGAACTGGGTATATCCTATGTCCGCCATGATGTGGGCGGACCTTTCGGCATGGATGAAGTCTATCACGCAAAAAACCCCAATGGCCTCATCCCGACATTAGAGGATGGCGACCTTATCCAGTGGGAATCAAACAGCATCCTACGTTATCTGGCAGCCCGTTACGGGGACAGCAGCACATTCTGGCCCGCTGATCCTGCGCAGCGCGCCATCGGTGACAAATGGATGGATTGGCAAATCGGCTTTGGTGAGAAGATCAAGGGCGCTTATCTCGGCCTTATTCGTACGCCAGAGGCCCAGCGAGATCACGCCGCCATTTCTGCAAGCGCAGAGGCGATGAACAGCGCGATGCAGATCATTGAAAATATGCTGGAAAGTTCAGAATATCTATCCGGCGATGCGCTCGGTCTGGGGGATATTGCTATGGGCGTCTTTGCCTACAGCTATTATAATCTGGCGATTGATCGCCCGGCCTTACCGATGACGGAGCGTTGGTTTGCAAAACTGCAACAGCGCCCCGCCTATCAAAAATCAGTCATGATTCCACTGAGTTAACAGCGAAATCTCAGAACCATTAAAGCTGTTCTTCGAGCCATGATTTGAGCTGGCTCTTGGGCGCAGCGCCAACCTTGGTAGCAACAGCCTCGCCATTTTTGAACAAAATCATCGTCGGGATACCACGCACCCCAAATTTACCCGGCACTTCAGGATTGTCATCGATATTATGCTTAGCAATGATGACCTTGCCGTCCAGCTCTTCTGAAATTTCTTCGAGAGCCGGGCCAATCATCTTACACGGGCCGCACCATTCTGCCCAGAAATCGACAAGAACGGGCACATCCGCGCCCAGAACATCGCTTTCAAAGCTTGCATCGCTAATTGCCTTGGTCGCCATATAGTATCTCCTTCGGTAACTTGCACCCTATGTAGGGAAGGGACGCACCACCCACAACGGGCAACTGCGCCAAGCAATTTTATTCCGCCGCCAAGCCCGGCTTGTAACGATCCAATAACTCGATACTGAGAGGTATCAGTACGGGGCCACTGGTATAGAGCAAGGCCGCCTCCACCTCTCGCCCCGCGAATATCTTTTCCAGCGCGGCGACATAAGCCGCCATCTGCCGTAAATGAGGGAGCGGCACTTCCCCCGCATGGGCAGGAACGCGGCGACCCGTTTTGAAATCAACCAAGCGAATTATATCATCGGTGATGACCAGCCGGTCAATCACACCGCTAATCACATCCTCACCCACAACCGCCGCAATCGGGGCCTCCGCGAGAGCATCCGGCCCGAATAATTCCGCATGGACCGGGTCATTAATGATCGAGAGCGCGTGGGCGATAAGGGGTGATCGCACGTCTATATCATCCAGCCCGCCCTGCGCCAGCAACCAGCGATGGGCAGCCTCTGCGCGTTGATCGGCGCGAACATCCGGCAGCCGCTCAAACAAGCTATGGAGGAGATTTCCGCGCTGCGCTGCCTCGCGCATTTCCAGTGATGGCGGCGGATATGGCAGATCATCCTCCAGCGCCAGCGTCGGCGCGAGTGGGCGCGGTGGGCGGGCCTCATCCGGCGCAGGGGTATATGCCCATTCGGGCAAAGGCGCGGGCGCAGCAATGGCCTTTTTCTCCGTCGCCTTGGCCTTTTTGGGCGGCAAGACCTCTGCCCCTTCCCAACGCAGCGCCCCGCCCCATAAAGCATCATCGCTCCACTCCGCGCCAAGCCCCTCGGTCGCGCCTGCAATCGCCGCAAACCAGCTCTCTGGCGGCACCACGCCTTTGGCTTGCGGCCCCAATGCACCAGTCACAAACAGCTTTTCCTCTGCCCGCGTCATCGCCACATAAAGGAGACGCCAATGCTCCTGCCGCTCCAGCTCATCCTGAACGGTGACGGCGGCATCAATCAGGCCCCAGCGCTCATCCTTGCGCGGCGGGATAAGGGGCAGCTTCGCCCCTTCCTCTATCCCCACCTCCAGCACGCTACGCCGCACCGAACGGTCAGGGTTAGTGCAAGCATCGGCCAACACCACAATTGGTGCCTGAAGTCCCTTTGCGCCATGGACCGTCAGCAGGCGTACTGCGTTGGCGCTGCCGTCATCCTCGCGCTTAATGTCGCCTTCCTCGCGGTCAAACCAGTCGATAAAGCCCTGAACCGAAGGCTGCTCTTTCTGTTCATAGGCAAGGGCCGCGTTCAGCAATTCATCAATGCTGTCCTCCGCCGCGCGGCCCAGTCGTTCCAGTAACCTTACCCGCCCTCGCATCGGACCAGAAAGGATATGCTCCAGCATCTGATAGGGCGTGATATAATCTGCCTTGGCCAGGAGATCCTGCAGCATAGCAAGGCTCTCCGCCGGGATCGCTGCCGAAGAACGAATATGTCGCCACAGGCCGCCCCGGCGCGGCGCGGCGCGGTTCATCAGTTCATCCTGCGTCCAGCCAATAAGCGGCGACACCAGCAGGCTCGCAAGGTTAAGGTCATCCTCCGGCTGGCTGGTAAAACGAAGGGCCGCCATCAAATCCTGCACCCCCAGCGGGGCCTGCAGCCGCAGCCGGTCTACCCCGGCAACCGGCACCCCGGCCTCATACAGCCGCGCTACGATGAGCCGCGCCAGATCACCGCGTTTACGCACAAGGACCATCACATCACCGGGGCGAACGGGCCGCCCCTGCGATTGCAGCATCATCCCCTCATCCATCCAGCCTTTGATCTGTGTCGCGATCCGTTCCGCCAGCGCCCGATCATGATCGGCCAGCCAATCCTCCTCGCCTTCCGGTTCCGGTTCATCCGTCAGGGCTTCATCGCCTTCGGGGCGAACGGCGCTAACGGGCTTCAAAAGCACAACCTCACCGGGATGTTGTCGCGCACTGGCGTGAAGGATAGACTGCGCTGGCAGGCCAAGGCGCTGCGCATCCAGCGCAGCAATGGTGGCATCCACCACCTCCAGCACCGGCGGGGTGGAACGGAAACTTTCCTGCAACGACAAGTCATGGAAAATATGCTGCGCGCCATCGGCCAGCGCGCGGAAATGGTCCCGCGCATCGGCAAAGGCCCGTGGGCTGGTGCCCTGAAACCCGAAAATCGCCTGCTTAAAATCCCCCACGGTAAAGAGGGTGCGGTGCCGCGCTTCGTCACCCGCACCTTCACCCGCGAAAAACTCGTCAACCAGCGCACCGATAATCGCCCATTGACGGCTATTGGTATCCTGCGCCTCATCCACCAAAATATGGTCAATCCGCTGGTCGAGCTTATAGCGTATCCAGTCTGCTATACCGGGCCGGGTCAGCAAATCGGCGCAATGGGCGATGAGGTCATCATAATCGACCGCACCAATGCGCCTTTTGGCGGCCTCGTAAGTGGCGGCGAAAGCCCGCCCAGCATGGAGCCCCTTGGCAACCAGATCGGCATAAGCAACGCGCTGGCGCAGGGCCTGCATGTCCCGCACGGCCTCACCCAGACGAATGGCGAGCCCTTCATAATCCGGTTCAGCCTTAATGAGGCCCGTCGAAACCTTGCGCAATTCTCCTTTGGCGGTGAGGAAGCAAGCAGCGAGATCATCCAGCCTCTGCGCCCGTACCACCGGGGAGGCGGAAAGCCACGCAGCCATCACATCCGCCGCCGCGAGCCCCGTTTTCGTG
Source organism: Sphingobium sp. (assembly GCA_009360885.1). GTDB lineage: Bacteria > Pseudomonadota > Alphaproteobacteria > Sphingomonadales > Sphingomonadaceae > Sphingobium. The sequence continues at coordinate 130,901 of SPEL01000003.1, forward strand.
CCCCAATTGGCATTGGCGAGGGAAGCGCGGCGGAGCGCCCCCACATCAAATACATCATCCCCGCAAAGCGCTGCCAACTCTGCCTCGACATCGCCCGTCGGCAGGTCCATCACGCTAAAGAGCCAGCCGCGAATATCCGCATCCAGCACCATCAGCGCCCCATGCGCCTGACCACAGCGAAGCAGATAACCCTCTGCCTCTTTTTCACCCAGACGCAGGGCGAGTGTATTGAGCGCCTCCATCAGCGTATCATCGCCGGTTTCGCCAGCGCGAATGACCATTTCTTCAAGGCTCTGCCGGGCGACATCCTGCTGCTCGCGTTCCTCCATCGCCCGAAATCCGGGGATAAGGCCAGCCTCCAGCGGAAAGGCCGAGAGAAGCTGCTGGCAAAAGCTATGGATGGTCTGGATACGCAGGCCTCCCCCGGTGGCCTCCAGCACGCGGGCGAACAGGCGGCGGGCATCCTCTCGTCCCTGCGGACCCAGATTTTCGCCCAGCGCCTTCAAATCCCCTGCAAGGGCGATGTCATCCATCTGCACCCATGCGGCAAGGCGGCTATGGACACGCTCGGCCATTTCCGAAGCACCCGCCTTGGTAAAGGTGAGGCAAAGAATATGCTCCGGCGGCACCCCGCCCAAAAGGAGGCGAAACACCCGCGCCGTCAGCACATGGGTTTTCCCGGTGCCAGCAGAGGCTGAGAGCCATACATGCGCATCCGGCGCGGAGGCATTCGCCTGCGCACCGCGCAGGGGAAGAAGCGAACTGGCGGGCTTAGTCATTATCGCGTCCTCCGCCGGAGGCCGGACTAGGGCCGGAACTGTGGTGATGACTGGGGCCATCACTATCCCCGCGGCCATACCATTCCTCCAGCCGCATAAGCTGGTCATATTCGCCGTAGCTCGGCAAATCCGGGTTAAGCTGCGCGGTAAAGGGCGCGTCGCCCGTCAACCATTTCCCCGCTGCCAATAGGAACTGATCGGTCGCATGGCGGGTAAAATCTTCGGTAGCGATGATCTTCTCACTCCCCCCCGGCTTAACCGGGCTGACGCGATAGCCAAAGGCTCCGCCCTTCCCCTTCCCAGTGGACCAATATTCAAATTTCTGCGCCTCTGTATCCTTGCCCAGATCGGCAAAGCCGCCTTCCTCAGCGATAACGCCCAGCAAGCCGAGTTGCAGGGAAAAACCCTGTTTCACCTGCTTTGCACTGGGGGGCTTGCCGGTTTTATAATCGACAATCGCAATGCCACCCGTCGCAAGACGATCAATCCGGTCCGCCGTGCCGCTGAGGGTGATGCCACCCAGAGTAATTTCGCCCCTTGTTTCGACAAGCTGGATATGGCGGCCCTCTACGGCGCTATCTTCCCTCACCTGCTCCTCTATCCACCGCACCGACTGCAGCAGGCGCGGCATCCACAGGGCGCGTAAAATAGGGTGGGCATCCCCCTGCCCGAATAAATCCCGCGTGCGGGTTTCCAATCTGCCGGGAGCGCATTTGTCCTCACGGAACCAAAGTTCCAGCACACGATGAACATGGGTGCCGCGCCATGCCGGGCCGGGGTCAGCGTCCACCCGCTCCAACGGAGAAAGCCGCAATATCCGCCCCGCGTAAAAGGCATAAGGGTCCGCCGCCAGCCTGTCCGCCTGCGTCACGGCGAGAGCCCCCGGTCGCAGCGCTGGCGGCGGGCAAGGCTGCGGACGTGGTGTGGGCGTGTGGCGTGCAGGGGCGTCGATTGTCCCGGCCCAATGCGGCGCGGTATCGAGCATTTCGATATGGTCGCCCGCCATCGCCTGCAACCGCAACCAGAAGCGCGATGCGATGGCAGGAGACGAACCACTACGCCGAGCGCGGGAGAGAATGACCTCCGGCGCGCCAAGAGCGCTGGCGAAATCATGCGCGGAAAGGCCAATGCGCTGTTCCAGCCCCGGCAGGCCCAATAGCTGCCTGATGCGCGGGGCCAGCCATGGGTCTGGCGACGGGATGCCCGGCCATGTGCCTTCGTTCAGGCCCGCAAGGATCATCAGGTCCGCCTGCTGCAACCGTGCCTCTAGCAAACCATAGATCGCGATGCGCGGATGCCCCCCTTGTGGTGGGTGGACCGACGCGCCCTCCAGCAATCGGGCGAGTAGATCCGGCAGCGCCTCCACCTCGACATGGCCCGGCCCGGATGGCGCGGCGCGCTCCATCTCTGCGAACAGATCAGAGAGCGCCCTACCCTGATGCCCTGCCCATATTTGGTCATTGCTGAGGTCGCTGGCGATGGCGCGCAAAGTACCGAGCATGTGGGGCAGGCTCGTGCCATCAACAGCCAATCCCTCCAGCGGAACGAAGTGCGCCTGCGTGTCTGCCCACCACTGCGCCACGCGGGCGCGCAATTTCGCCTGCCGGTCCTGCTCACCTGCTGCGCGCGGGGCAAGGCGGGCCGCCAGCCCTGACAAACCCGGCGCAGGGCGTGGCCCCCGCAGGATAAGGTCTAGCCCGCGCACCTGTTCCAGCCAGTCCTGCCGTTCATCCCCCTTGCGCACCAGCGGATGTTTCAAAAGATCAAGCAAGGCGACCGGTGCAAAGCGCTCCGCCGCCACCCGCGCCAACGCCAGCAATAATGTGCCGGGCGGGGTAAGGGATAGCGGCATCCCCGCACTGTCATCCGCATTGATATTCCAACGCTTCAAATGCGCCGATACCCGCGCAGCAAGAGCGCGATCGGGCGTTATCAGGGCAGCAGTGCGCTCCTTTGTTTCCAGTGCCTCCCGCAGCAATAAGGCGATGGCCTGCGCCTCCTGCGCCGGGGTGGGCAGTTCCATCATCCTTACGCCATTTAAGGTGCGTTCGGTTTTCTCCAGCATCCGCCATTTGGCCGTATGGGCGGGAACCAGCATCGCGTTGGAGATGTTCCTTGCCCGCACCGCACGCGCATCATGCCCGCCACCGCAGTTCCATTGGGCGATTTCATCCCGCGCAGCGCCAATGCGGTTAAGCATGACCTTTATCGCATATTGCGGGTGGCTTTCTTGCGGCCGTGGCCGAAAACCACTGACCGGGTCGGCATCAAAGGGGCCGATGGCATCCCATTCCTCGGCGCTCATGGACGGATCCAGCGCGGCCAGCACCAGTTGCCCATTCTTCATGCGCGAAACAGTACGCAGCACATCGCAAACGGCAGGCGCAACAGAGGCAATGCCAGCCGCAATCACAAATCCCGACGGGGGCGTCTCCTTCCAGCGCTTCGCTACGTGGCTCAGCAGGCGGTTGCGCCGGTCGGCAAGATCAATCATGCCAAGGCGGTTCAGCTCCTCTGGCCAGCGGTCGAGCAAAATCGTGAGAAGCCGCAAGGACGCCTGCCAATGGCCAGAGAGTTCCTCCGCCATCGGCAATTCTTTCAGCCGCCGCGGCTCCACCATTTCGATATGGAGCTGGTCAATGCTTTGAGCCAGAGCCTGAGCCAGACGCATGGCCTCACCCGCATCGACCGGCTGGCGATGCTCGGCCCGAACCTGCTGCACCATATGGGCAAGGATCATCTGCCGGTCCATCGCGGGAATGGCAGGCGGAATATCCAGCCCCTCCCCCAATGGATCAAGCGCAGAGCCAAGCCGTTCCCCCAGTTCCTCATCACCAATGGGAACAAGGCGCGGCATCAGCAAGCCCCCACCCGACTGGCGCACGAAAGCATCCCGCACGGCCTTGATGGCGCGATTATTGGGAAGGAGGATCAGCCCCCGCGCCAGTGCCAGAGGATCATCCCCATATTGGGTAATCACCCCTCGCGCCAGTGCATCAGCAAAGGCCAAATGCGCCGAAATAGTATAGAGCGATGGGGTCGCGGCCCGTTCAGACACGACTTAGCGCTTCTTCCACCACCGATATGGCCTGCGGCGTGCCAACATCAAACCACAGCCCCTTATGCGACGCCCCATAAAGCCGCCCCGCCTCCATCGCCCGGTTCCACAATATATTGGTGGAAAACGCATCGGCAGGCGGGTCTTTCAGCAAACGCGGAGACATAATCTGTACCCCGGTAAACACGAATGGCGCGATATAGCCGGATTTACGCCGGGAAAGGCGGCCATCACTCGCCATATGGAAATCACCGGGACCACTGTGGCAGTGCGCCTCCGCATGAGGAATGAGCAGGAGCAGCGCATCCATCTTCTCATCATCCCATAATTGGGAAAGGAATTCGATGCTGTCCTGCGGGCCATCAACCCAGATATTATCGCTATTGGCGCATAAAAAGGGCTGATCGCCCAGCAGAGGCGCGGCCTTCATCAACCCACCGCCGGTTTCCAGCAACTTTTCCCGTTCATCGGAAATGAGGATTTCCATATCTGTACGACGCGCCCGCGCGTGGGCCACCACCGTATCCGCCAGATAATGAACATTAATGATGGTACGCTTTATGCCGCCCGCCTCCAGCCTATCCAGCGCATGGTCCATCAATGGCTTTCCCGCAACGCGCACCAATGGCTTGGGCTGGGTAGCAGTAAGCGGACGCATACGCTTACCAAGGCCGGCGGCCATCAGCATAGCGGTTGTAACGGGCCTGTTTGGGGGGGGAACGCTCATGCGACCTCTCCCATCAGGGATTTGCGACGAATGGCAGGCGGAATATGCGCGTCAAACCACGCCTTCACCGGGGCCAGCGCCGGATGGGCAAGGTCGCGTTCCAGCAAAGCCCACATGCGCGGTAGAAAATCGAGATAACGGGGCTTGCCATCGCGCTGATAGAGGCGCGTGAAAATGCCGATAATCTTGGCGTTACGCTGCGCCCCCAATACCGCATAGGCCGCGTCAAAACCGGGACCGGACTGTGCGATTTCCTTATAAAGCGCGATCATTCTGGCCTCCAGCTCCGGCGAAACATCCCGCCGCGCATCTTGCAGCAAGGAAACCAGATCATAAGCCGGATGGCCCACCAGAGCGTCCTGAAAATCGAGAAGGCCCAGATTATACGCATCCTCCCGCCCGTCGATCAGCATGATATTTTCGGCATGATAATCCCGTAGAACCGTGACGTTGGGCGCGTCATCCCTCTCCGCCAAAGGCAATACCACATCCCATGCCGCGCGATAGGCACCCTCATCAGCATCCACCCCGGCGGCGGGACAATACCACTGCGTCAGCAAATCCGTTTCGCGCTGATATGTGGCACGGTCATAAGGCGGTACATCGGCGGGTGGTTGACGGTGCAAATCCGCGAGCAATCGGATGCAGCGCGCATAAATCGCCTCCTCATCCTGCGGATAGGCGTCGAGATGATCCCGCACGCGGGCATCGCCAAAATCCTCCAGCAGCACAAGGCCATGGTCCAGATCCTGCCCATAAATGGCGGGCGCGGCAAATCCCTGCGCCGAGAGATGCTGCGCTATGGCGATAAAGGGGCGCGGGTCCTCATGCGGCGGGGGAGCATCCATCAGAACGGCACGGCGGTTGCCCGCATCATCCACCACCCGGAAATAACGGCGAAAGGATGCATCCCCCGCCAGCGGCAGGATGTCTGCCCCTCCCCATCCCACGGAGCGCAGAAAATCAGGGCTGGTTTCGGGTGGGATCATTGAAAGGGCCATTTTTCTTTCCACTGAGGGGGCAAAGTTGCGGTGATAGTGCGCGGGCCAGCAGGGTCATCCATGCTGAGGGTAAGGACCAGAGCATGGGGCCATAAGCGGCTGCCCATGCGTTCCGGCCATTCGATGACCAGCGCACCATCATAAAGATAATCATCCAGCCCAAGTTCCTCCATATCTGCCTCATCATCGAGCCGATACAAATCAACATGGGCGAGCGGCAGACGGACTTCTGGCACTTCATAGGCCTGAACAATAGCGAAGCTGGGGCTGGGTGCCTCTTCTTCCAGCCCAAGTTCATGGAGAAGCCCACGGGTCAGCGTGGTCTTACCGCATCCCAAAGTGCCATTAAGGGCGATCACGTCACCAGGGGCCAATAACCGCGCCAACGCCGCGCCAATGGCCTGCATTTCGGCATCGCTGACGACAAGGATGGGCTCGGTTTGCCCACCAATGTCCCGATCTTCGCCTTCATCAGCCATGTGGGGCATTCCTTTTCACGCTGGCCTTTGACATATCAACCCTCGGCAAATCACCACGCGGCAATTCCATCACCACCATCGTGCCTTCGCCCGGCTCGGAAATCAGCGATACAGTCCCGCCATGGGCCTCTACCAGCTTGCGCACCAGCGGCAGACCAAGCCCCGCGCCATTACTGCGCCCGCCGCCTTCGCTCATCCGACTGAACACATCAAAGGCCCGCGCCTGCGCCCGCGCATCCATGCCGGGGCCATTATCGGATACGACCAGCCGCGCGTTCTTCACCTGCCCATCACTATGGAGCAATATGCGCCCGCCCGCAGGCACCGCGCGCAAGGCGTTATCAACCAGTTGATCCAGCGCCTGCGCGAGGCGCTTCGGGTCTCCCATGACCCGTCCTGTCGATGGTTTCACATCCATGACCAGCGCAATATTTCTGTCCTCAGCCGCTTTTTCCCAACGCATATGGCAGGCTTCCACCAACCCCTGCAATTCCACCGGAACCCGGCCAAGGGGGAGCGTTCCGGCTTCACCCTGCGTAAGGTCCAGCACACGGTCAATCAAGCTGGAGAGCTTTTCCGTCGATTCCAATATTGCGCTGACATATTCCTGCGCGACCGGGGGTAGTTCACCGGTATAGCCCGCCTTCATCATCTCGGCAAAACCACCAATAGTGGTGAGCGGCGTGCGCAGATCATAGCTCATATTCGTGAGGAAGGCGGTCTTGATCTTATCGGCTTCCGCGAGTGCCTCATTCTGTTCGCGCAGCACCTCTTCTATCCGGCGGCTATCGGTAACATCCATCATGGTGAAGAGCGCATTGCCATCAGGTAAGGGAATCGCCGCGAAATCAAAAGTACGCCCATCGGCGAACACCACCCGGCCATTGCGCTGCTTGCGGTCAATCGTGCAGGATCGCATGAGTTCCCGCACGAGGCTGGCCTGTGGCGGACGGGCGAGCCGATCCGACATGCTGTTCATGAAATCATCAATGCGCGGATGGGCGGCCAGCACCGCTTCATCGACATTCCAGATATGGCGAAAACGGCTATTCCACAAATGCAGGCGACCATCCGCCGCGAAGACGCCGATGCCTTCAAACAGGCTGTCAAATGTCGCGGTGCGGACACGAAGCAAAGTATCCCGCGCACTCGATAGCTGAACCTGCTCCGTCCTGTCCTCGAAAATCAGCAGAAGCCCGCCATCAGGCATAGGCTGGGCGAACACCCGCAAATGGGTTCCATCCGCGAGCAGCCAGTTTTCTTCGGTCGCCCCGGCCGCTGTGAACCATTCCCGCCTTTCCTTGCGCCACGAAGGAAAATCGCGATGTTCCGGGATACGGCCACCCTCGCGCATTCTGTCCAGCACCCGTTCAAATTCCGGGTGATCCATCAGATGGTCGGGCTGCAACGCAAACAGGCTGACAAAAGACTGATTCCAGAAGCTGAGCGAACGGTCAGGCCCGAATTGCACCACCGCCGCCGACAGACGATCCAGCAAATCCCGCTGCGATGCGATAAGCCGCACCTGCTCTGCCCGTACGCTCTCAAAATCCTGCCGGTCAATGGCATAGCCTGCCACGCCCATCGATCGCACCGGTACCTCAACCATCTGCATCATCCGCCGCTCACCATGTAAAGTGGCCGGGACTGTGCGAGACATGACCGTCCCTTTTGTCAGCGTGAAACGAGCAGCCTGCCGTGGGGGAAGGTTATCAATGGCTTCAAATAATTCAATGCCTTGCTCTATCACATCGGCTGCGCTGGCGGCATCAACTGCCCGTACATAGGCGTGGTTGACCAGCGAAAGATGCAAATCCTTATCCCGATACCACATAGGCAGCGGGGCGGCCTCTATCAGGCCGGACAGCGCCTCCAGCGCCTCACGCAACAATGTTTCTTCGTTTTCCAGCGTGGCAATGCGCTGCTGGCTATCGGTCGCATCGAATATCCAGAGGATGACCCCGCCCGCATTGGCGATATCCGGTCCGGCGGGCGCGCCGCGCACCAGCAAAATACGGTTGGAGCCTTCCGCCCGCACGGAACGGACAAAGGCCCGCCCTCCGCGCTGCGTCGCCACTATATCCTGCTCCAGCCCTTGGCGGTCCACCGGCTTCAATCCACCACCAGCGCCCGTCAGTTCGGAGACAAAGGCAGGGACAGTTTCACGCCCCAGCCATCCGGCCAGACGTCCCGGTGCCTCTATGCGCCCGTCAGCGCGAACGAGCAGCGGTATCGCAGGCGCGGATTGTAACAAGCCAGCGAGACGCTCAGCCTGTTCCCGTTGCGACTGGCTGTCCCGGCGCATCCGCAGACCGGTTACAATCGCCCAGACGCCCGCCGCCAGCCATAATGCAAGGACAACCCCCAGCATAAGCATTGCCGTTGCCGAAATTTCCGTCATCGGGGCCATGTCCCCCTGCACTGGCGCACACCAATCATTCCAATGCGACTAAAGCATTTTCATGACGGATGGAACCATCTGCGCGCCTGTAAAATAAGAATATTAGCTGGCTGACCAGACAAAATGAAAAGGGGCAGGCACAACCGCCCGCCCCTTCTTTTATTAGTTAATGCGTTACCGAAAAATCAGTAACGATAATGATCTGCCTTGAACGGCCCTTCGACCGGCACACCGATATAATCGGCCTGACGCTTGGAAAGAGTCGTCAGCTTCACACCCAGCTTTTCGAGGTGCAACGCGGCAACCTTTTCATCGAGATGCTTAGGCAGAACGTAAACGTCATTCTTATAAGCGCCCGGCTTGGTGAACAGTTCGATCTGCGCCAGAGTCTGGTTAGTGAAGCTCGATGACATAACGAAGCTGGGGTGGCCGGTGGCGCAACCAAGGTTCACCAGACGTCCCTGCGCCAAAATAATGATCTGCTTGCCATCGGGGAATTCAACCAGATCGGTGCCAGGCTTAACTTCGGTCCACTTATAGTTGGAGAGGCCAGCAATCTGGATTTCGCTGTCGAAGTGACCGATGTTGCACACGATCGACATCGGCTTCATCGCCTTCATATGGTCGGCGGTGATGACGTCTTCATTGCCGGTAGCGGTCACGAAAATATCGCAGCGCGTAACGGCTTCTTCCATCGTGACGACTTCATAGCCTTCCATCGCGGCCTGAAGCGCGCATATGGGATCGATTTCTGTTACCATGACGCGCGCGCCGCCCTGACGCAGGGACGCGGCAGACCCCTTGCCCACATCACCGAAGCCAGCGACGCAGGCGACCTTACCAGCCAGCATCACGTCAGTGGCACGGCGAATGGCGTCAACCAGCGATTCCTTGCAACCATAGAGGTTGTCGAACTTCGACTTGGTGACGCTGTCGTTCACGTTGATGGCCGGGAAAGGCAGCTTGCCTTCCTTGGCGATGTGATAAAGACGGTGAACGCCGGTGGTGGTTTCTTCGGAAACGCCCTTGATATTAGCAACCGACTTGGTGAGGTAGCCCGGTTTCGCCTTAACGAAAGCCTTCAATGCGCGCTGGAATTCAACTTCCTCGGCATTGGCGGGTTCAGGCAGGGTTTCACCAGCCTCGATACGCGCACCCCACAGGGCAAACATCGTGGCGTCGCCGCCATCGTCGAGGATCATATTGGCGGTTTCATCACCCCAATCGAAGATGCTGCCGACATAATCCCAATATTCAGCGAGGCTTTCACCCTTGATGGCGAATACGGGGATGCCAGCCGCCGCAATGGCAGCAGCAGCGTGATCCTGCGTGGAGAAGATGTTGCAGGTTGCCCAGCGCACATCCGCACCCAGCGCAACCAGCGTTTCAATAAGAACAGCGGTCTGGATGGTCATGTGCAGCGAGCCAGTGATGCGCGCGCCCTTCAGCGGCTGCGCAGCGCCATATTCTTCGCGCAGAGCCATCAGGCCCGGCATTTCGGTTTCAGCGATAGCGATTTCGGCGCGGCCAAAATCCGCAAGGCCAATATCAGCGATTACATAATCTTTGTCGAGAGCAGCGGTGGCCACGGAGAATCTCCCAGATAAGGTCACAACATGCCGGCGCGGAAATGCGCGGCGATGTTGCGCCCTTTAGCAAGGCGGGCAACGCGCCGCAAGGCAATATAAAGACCTCTTTAAATAGATTTTCCCCGATAACGGATTTTAAACGCCCAATCAGGCCAATCCGCTTTGCCCCGCCAGCAAACGCACATCCACCCCGCTCGCCGCAAAACTCTTTTCCCATCGGCGCGATGCATCAACCCCTACAAGACCGGGCGCAATATCCTCCCCCAGAAACCAGCCATGGCGGGTCATCTCATCTTCCAGTTGGCCCTCTCCCCAGCCAGTATAGCCAAGGGTGACAATATAATCACGCGGACCGCCACCTTGGGCGATAGCCTTCAATATATCGAGCGAACCAGAAAGCGCCCAATGCGCATTCACCACCATCGCGTCCTGCCCGCCCCAGTCGCGGCTATGGATCAGGAATCCGCGCTGAGGCTCCACCGGCCCGCCGCGCAACACCGGCACATGCAGCAACCCCTCGCCCCCCTCAATAGAGAGGCCATCCATTACATCAGCCAGAGTAAGGCCCGGTATCGCATGGGCAATGTCCAGCCCCAATGCGCCATGTTCATCATGCACGCACATCGCAATGGCCGCGCGATCGAAATTCTCATCCCCCATGCCCGGCAACGCGAGTAGCATACGCCCCGCATAATATAGCGGACTATCAATAGCGGAGGAGGATGCGGACGTCATAGCCATCATCCTAAGCGTTCGCCGGACCTACCGGCAACCTCTTTTCCTGCCTCTTTTGCTGTTAATGCCATGCTATTGTCATTTCATCAGGCAAAGAGTTGATTTATACGCCGCGCATACCAGTTCATAGCAGCACCGAAACATCACTGAACCGAGGAGCATGACAATGACCATCGCAAAAGGCGATAAACTGCCCGCCGTTACTTTTACCACAATGACCGAAAATGGCCCGGAACAGGTCAATGGCGCTGATTATTTCAAGGGCCGCACTGTTGCGCTGTTCTCCGTACCCGGCGCATTCACGCCAACCTGCTCCGCCAAGCATCTGCCCGGCTTTGTTGAAAAAGCCGAAGAGCTGAAGGCAAAGGGCGTGGATGAAATCGCCTGCACAGCAGTAAACGACGTATTCGTCATGGGCGCATGGGGTAACTCGGCCTCCGCCGATGGCAAGGTAACGATGCTTGCTGACGGCAATGGCGATTTCGCAAAGGCTGTTGGCCTTGAAATGGATGGCAGCGGTTATGGCATGGGCACGCGCGGCCAGCGTTTCTCGATGATCGTTAAGGATGGCGTTGTTGAGGAACTGAACGTCGAAGCCCCCGGCGATTTCAAGCTTTCCAGCGCAGACTATATGCTGGGCCAGCTTTAATCCACCCAGTATAGAAATGAGAAAGCCGGAGGCACCCGCCCCCGGCTCTTTCTTTATGTGCGATCAGGCAACTGGCTTACCAGCCGCATTGCTTGCCCTTATTTTGCTGATCCAGCCATGTCTTGAGCGGTGCAAAATAACGAATGATCGACTGGCCGCTAATTTCCCGCTTTCCGGTGAAGGATTGCAGGGCATCCTGCCAAGGCTTTGACGCCCCCATCTCCAGCATCGTATTCAGCTTATTGCCGACCTTTTCCGAACCATAGAAGGAGCAGCGGTGAAGCGGCCCTTTCCATCCGACATCCTTGCAAGCTGCTTCAAACATCTGAAATTGCAACAAATGCGCGAGGAAATAACGGGTGTAGGGCGTATTGCCGGGAACATGGAATTTCCCGCCAGCATCAAATTTGCTTTCATCCCGTGCAACGGGGGGAACAATGCCCTGATATTGCAGGCGCAGATCATCCCATCCCTTTTGATAGCTACCTGCCGGGATCGTTCCATCAAACACGCCCCAGCGCCATTTATCAACCATCAGACCGAAAGGCAGAAACGCTACTTTATCCATCGCCTGACGCAGCAGCAGACCAATATCCTTATCCGCTGACGGCACCTTTCCAGCATCCAGCAGGCCGATTTTCACCAGATAATCGGGTGTGATGGAAAGCGCGACGAAATCACCAATCGCCTCATGGAATCCATCATTGGCGCCATCGCGGTGCAGATAGCTCTGGTTCTGATAAGCGCGCTGATAATAGTTATGACCCAGTTCATGGTGAATGGTGATGAAATCATCGCTATTCACCTTGGTGCACATTTTAATGCGAATATCGTCCTTCGCATCAATATCCCACGCAGAAGCATGGCAGACCACATCACGGTCGCGCGGTTTCACAATCTGAGAACGCGACCAGAAGGTGTCAGGCAGCCCTTTCAGGCCCAGCGAACTGTAAAAGCCTTCGCCAATTTTCACCATCTTCACCGGGTCATCACCGCGTGCCTTCAACAGCTCGCCAATGTCATATCCCAGATCACCGGCCCCCTTTGGTGCAACGAGATCATAAATACCGCCCCATTGCTGCGCCCACATGTTACCGAGCAGGTCAGAACGGATAGGGCCGGATGTTTTTTGTACATCTTCGCCATATTTCAGGCTGAGGCCATCGCGCGTATAGCAATGCAACGCGTCATAAAGTGGCTTCACTTCCGCCCACAGCTTATCGGTCATCTTCGCGAAATCATCGGCGGGCATGTCATATCGCGAACGCCACATAGCGCCGGTATCGGCAAAGCCCAGTTCCTTCGCGCCCTGATTAGCAATGCCAACCATTTTGGTATAATCTGGCCGCATCGGCGCGCCAACATTATCGTTCCAACTGATCCACATCTCCTTCAGGAGCGCAGGATCGCGCACCGTTCCCATTGCCTCTTCAATGTCAGAGCCGTTGATGGGCTGCCCCTTCAACGTACCCATGCCTTTGCCGTAACGAGACTGAAGGTCGGTCGATATTGCACTCAATTCCGCTGCGCTACCCGGCGTGGTTGGCGCGGCCAATGTCAGGCTGGACCGTAGCATATCCAGCTTACGACGAGTAACGGCAGACAGGCCCGGTGCCTGCGCATATTTCGCAGCATCAAGGGCATAGTTAACGCCCATTTCGGTGAGGCGCGCACCGCTGGAGGCAGCAAGAGCATCCGTATCATCGTTAATATAGGTCGAGTTAATCCATGCGATACGGCTGGCATCGAGAGATTCATCAGTCAGCGTTTTTTCAACGCTTGCCAGAAAAGCCTCAGCATCGGCGGCTGTTGGTTTTGCGGGAACCTGACTTTCGGCTATGGCCGGGGCTGACAGAGAAAAGAGCGCAACTGCCATGGCAGCGCGCGATGAAAAAGAAAACATGGGGAACCCTTTTTTCCTGTTTGCTTATGGTCCGACCATGCACTTTGGGCTGAAAATTAGCAATCCGCAGATTGACTATCGTATACATTTACGATCAGCCGTTCAGATAATCCCGTATGGCCTGCCCCAGTTCAGGCTTGGCGATGCAACTCATATGCGTACCGGGAACCTCACTATAGGTTGCATCCATCAGCGCATTGGTGAGTTGCGGCGCGGAGCCATTATCCTGATCTTCATCACCGCAAATAACGCCGATGGGCAGGTCAATATCGAGCAAAGCCGGCACATCCAGATCCGCATTGGATTCAAGGAGAAGCTGCGCCGCGACCGGATCAATCTTCATGGTTTTAAGGAACATCACCGCCATGAAGTGCGGATCATCCCGCGTTACATTTTCCCGCATCGCTATGGCGTCAAGGTAGAAACGACTCCTCCCGGACCAGCGATCCAGTCCGGCCATGCCCATGCCCGCCAATATGGCGCGGCGGGGACGTACCCCTTCAACCAGCAAGCCCGCCGCTGTCCGCGCACCCAAAGAAAAACCGCCAAGGTCAAAGCCATCGCCCGACAGGCTCAGCGCATTCAGCAGGGCCATCATATCCTTTATCAGCACGAAATCGGGATAAGCATCCCGCTCATGCGGTGCGGCAGAAAGGCCATGGGCGCGAAAATCCGGCATGATAACCCGGTAGCCACCCGCCGCGATGGTCGCCGCATGGCCATATTTAATCCAGTTCACATACGCGCTGGAAAACAAACCATGCATCAGGAAAAATGGCCGGGCATCCTCATCCCCCACTTCATGAACGGCTATGGCCGCTCCATCAAAACCAGGAAGGGAATAAGTGCGAACATCCGTCATTTGCGCCTCAATTTTGCTGCGATAATTGCTGTCAGACTGCCCAATTGCGCGAGGGCCATGTCCTTCTGGGCATCCCACATATCGCCTTGCTGCCCATTATAATAGTCCGCAGTATTCCCCTCCGCGACGAGGGTAAGCAGCCATTCAAATATTTCATAGAGCGCACTGCCAAGGCCTATGAAGGCGAATCCTGCCCATAGGCCCAATGCCCGCGTCATACCATGGCGCGCCATCAGCGCCCGACAGACTGGCAAAGTCCAGAGTAGCCCAAAGAGGAAATGCACCAGCCGGTCATAATGATTGCGATTCCAGCCAAAAACTTCTGACAGGCCATGCCCAGTCAGTGCCAGCGCCCATTCATCATAAGGCACGTTGGAATATATATACCGCCCGCCCAGCGTATGGACGAGGAAGAACAGACCGATGGAAATCACGCTGACGGTGGAGAGCTGCCAGCGCCGTATCAACCACGGCGCAGCGAGCGCCAGCAGCACCGTGGGCACATGCTGAAGTGGGGCCAGAAACGGATAAGGCTGACCAACATTGGCCAGCCCCACCGCAATCAAAACTATGATTATCGTTCCGCGCTGAACCACGGGCAGGCTATGCCACATCGTCAGCATCGCGGCCGATCAGCCCTTTTTCAGGTGACGGCGGCCCAGCAACTCGGCAATCTGCACAGCATTGAGCGCCGCGCCCTTGCGAAGATTGTCGCTGACGCACCAGAGGGCGAGGCCGTTCTCGACGGTCGGATCTTCGCGCACGCGGCTGATATAAGTGGCGCTGTCGCCCACCGATTCAATCGGCGTTACATAACCGCCATCTTCGCGCTTATCGACGAGCATGATACCCGGTGCCTCACGCAGGATATTCTGCGCTTCTTCAGCCGAGATTTCATTCTCAAACTCGATATTGAGCGCCTCAGAGTGGCCCACAAATACCGGCACGCGGACGCAGGTTGCCGTCAGCTTGATCTTCGGGTCGAGGATCTTCTTCGTCTCAACGACCATCTTCCATTCTTCCTTGGTGTAGCCATCATCAAGGAAAACGTCGATGTGCGGAATGACGTTGAAGGCAATCTGCTTGGTGAACTTCTTGGGTTCAGCCGAATCCCCAACAAAAATGTTGCGGGACTGTTCAAACAGCTCATCCATCCCTTCCTTACCAGCACCAGAAACGGACTGATAAGTGGACACCACCACACGCTTGATTATCGCCGCGTCATGCAGCGGCTTTAGGGCCACCACCATCTGCGCGGTCGAGCAATTCGGGTTGGCGATGATGTTCTTCTTCTTATACCCATCAATCGCATCCGGGTTTACCTCCGGCACGATCAAGGGAACATCTGGGTCCATGCGGTAAAGCGAGCTGTTGTCGATGACAACGCAACCAGCCGCAGCCGCCTTTGGCGCATATTCAGCCGTCGGGCCGGAACCCGCCGCAAAAAGGGCTATATCCCATCCGGTAAAGTCAAAATGTTCAATATTTTTGACCTTAATCTTTTTGCCCGTGTCGCCATATTCAACTTCCGTACCAGTGGAACGCGGCGAAGCAACAGCCGCAATCTCATCAGCGGGGAATTCCCGCTCGGCAAGGATATTCAACATTTCACGGCCCACATTACCGGTGGCACCGACGACGACGACGCGATAGCCCAATTCAACGCTCCATACTGTATAAGGCCCGGCAGTGTGCGCAGGCAGTTGGGCCGATACTCTATTATAAGAGAAACCGAAAGGCGTATTTAGGGTAGAAATACTGTCCCTTTATAAAGAAACAGCACTCCTCCCCTTATACATCATCCTTTTATTGCGCCTTATTTGCGTCCGGTGCGATGCCCAACCGCCGCAGAAACTGCTCTATCGTCCGCCAGTTATGGACATTGGCCCCTTCGCCCGCAAAGCGGTGAGTCTGCCCCGGATAGAGCATCAGTTCAAAGGGGCGGCCCTTTTCCTGCATTGCCGCCATAAACGCCGTTGAATGTTCCAGCACCACATTATCATCCGCCATGCCGTGGATGAGGAGGAGCGGGTCCGTGATATTACCTGCCTCTGCTATGGCATTAGAGGCGGGATAAGCGCTGTCCGCGCCCACAGGGCTGGCCATATAGCGCTCGGTATAATGGGTGTCATAGAGTTCCCATTTGGAAACCGGCGCGCCCGATATACCCGCCCCGAACACGCCCGGCGCTTTTTCCAGCAGCTTAAGCGTCATATAGCCGCCATAGGACCAGCCATAGGTCGCAATACGAGCGGGATCGACAAAATCCTGCGCCTTCAGCCACTCTACGCCCGATAGCTGGTCATCCACCTCAACAGTGCCCATGGCACGGTAAATATGGTCCTCAAAGGCTTTGCCTCGGTCCGGCGTGCCACGATTATCCACCGCGAACACCACCCAGCCTTGCTGCACCAGATATTGGCTAAGCGCCCCGCCCCATTGATTGGTCACCTGACGCCCCGCACCGGGGCCGCCATAATGGATCATGAACACAGGATAGCGCTTGCCCTTCTCCAACGGCGGCGTCAGCAATTTGGTATAGAGCGTGCTACCGTCCTTGGCCTTAATAGTGCCGAACTGCGTTTTGACGTGCGCGGCTTTATAGGGGGCATAAGGATGCGCGCCCTCTACCTTATTTTCCGATAGCCAACGCAGATGCTTGCCATCCCGATCGGCCAAATAAATCTGCGCAGGTTGATCCGTATTGGAACGGGAAATGATGAGGCGGCTTCCTGCGCCATCCATCACCGCATTGTTCCACCAGCCAGTTTCCGTCAGGCGCTTTATCTCGCCCTTGCCATGAAGGGAGGCCGTGTAGACATTCTGCTCCAGCGGGGTTTCACGATTACCCGTAAAGGTGACGGTTCCGGCTTTTTCATCGACGCCAACAACATCGCGCACCTGCCACTGCCCGGCGGTAATGGCGGTCCATTTGCCATCCTTCACGCGGTAAAGATGGCCATCACCGCTGCGCTCTGACCACCAGAGGAAGCTGCCATCTGACAGGGGACGGAAGGCATTATGGAGGTTAATCCACGTCTTGCCAGTTTCAGTGAGGATGACTTTGGACGCGCCCGTTGCCGGGTTTACCGAAAGCAGGTCAAGCCTCTGCTGGTTACGGCTCTGGCGCTGCACATAGAGCGTCTTGCCATCCTTCGCCCAGTTAACGCGGGCGAGGTAGACATCCTTATCCGCGCCCAGATCAACCTTCACCTGTGCCTTTGTGATGGGGTTGATGATGTACAAATCCACCACCGCATTGGCAGTGCCCGCTAGCGGATACCGCTGAGGATAGATTTTCGTCCCCTCTGCGCCAATGGCCGCGCGGTTGACGATGGCGACGCCGCTTTCATCCACCCGCGCCGTCGCAATCAGCGCATCATCGGAGGACCACCAATAGCCTGCTGTGCGGTCCATTTCCTCTTGCGCGACAAATTCCGCGACGCCCCAGCTAATCGTATCGCTGGCCCCCGTGGTAAGGGGCGTTTCCACTTTGGATGCGATGTCCGTAACGATCAGGTTGCCGCCGCGCACGAAGGAAACATATTTTCCCTTCGGGCTGACCATCGGGTTGAGTTCGCCTTCCTCGCTCTGCGTCAGACGAGTCACGCCGCCGTCTATATCCGCAAGGAAGAGATCACCGTCGAGCGGCACCAATATATGGCGGGCATCGGCGGCCCAGTCATAAGCGACAATGCCCTTTGTCCCGCCAATGCGGGCGCGTTCCCGCTGCATCTTCTCCGCTTCGGAAAGCTCCGCGCCGGTGCCGAATTTCAAACTATCGACCAGCATCCGTTCTGTGCCGGTGCCGGTATCAATCGCCCAAAGGTCAAAGCGATCGCGGTCCTCCGTCCGGTTGCGCAGCATTGTCACCAGCCTGCCATCGGGCGAAATTTTGAGGGCACGGGGCTGAGCGCCTGACAAATCCGGGCTGCTATACAAACGCTCCAGCGTGAGTTTCTCCGTCTGCCCCTGTCCCACCGATGATGCCTGTTCCTGTGCAACAGCAGGAGAGGAAACAGGCGCAGTCATCAGCAAAACTCCGGCAAGGGACAGGCAGGCCATAGGCCGCAACAAAAGGGAAGGACGCAACAAAGGCATCAACAGAGGTTCAGACATCATCCCCTACCCTATGCGCCACTGCCCCAATATAGCAAGTTTCAAAACATCGCAGTTAAGCTCTCCCGCAACGAGGCAAAATAAGATAGATGCGCTATCGCAACTGCGAAGGATTGATTCCCCTATGTCTGTCGGTCTTATTGCTCTGCTGGATGATATTGCCGCACTGGCAAAACTGGCCGCCGCTTCGGTTGATGATGTTGGCGCCGCCGCTGCCAAGGCCAGCGCCAAGGCCGCTGGGGTCGTTATTGATGATGCCGCCGTCACCCCGCGCTATGTCACCGGACTGAAGCCGGAGAGGGAACTCCCCATCATCGGCAAGATCGCTATGGGGTCGCTGCGCAACAAATTGCTGTTCCTACTGCCTGCCGCACTGTTACTGAGCGCGCTTGCGCCATGGTCATTAACGCCCTTACTGATGCTAGGCGGCACCTATTTATGCTATGAAGGCGCAGAAAAGCTGCTCGCCCGCTGGCTCCCCCACCACGACCACGCCAGCGACGAGGATGGCCCCGGCGCGGATGACCCCGCGCATATCGAACAAAGCACCGTTTCCGGCGCAATCAAGACGGATTTTATCCTCTCTGCCGAAATTATGGCCATCGCCCTTTCTACCGTCGCAGATACGCCGGTGTGGGAACAGGCCATCATCCTCTTTGTCGTCAGCATATTGATTACCGTGGGCGTTTACGGCGTAGTCGCACTCATCGTGAAGATGGATGATATTGGCCTGCATTTGTATGAAGAAGGCCGCCCCTCGGTGAAGCCAATAGGGCGGTTTCTGCTAAAG
Organism: Sphingobium sp.; assembly: GCA_009360885.1. GTDB lineage: Bacteria > Pseudomonadota > Alphaproteobacteria > Sphingomonadales > Sphingomonadaceae > Sphingobium. The sequence continues at coordinate 149,993 of SPEL01000003.1, forward strand.
GCCATGCCCATGGTCCTCGCTGCCCTTGCGATTATCGGTACAGCGGCGATGCTGTGGGTTGGCGGCGGCATTATCGTCCATGGCCTGGAGGAACTGGGTGTGCATTTCCCCGGCCATCCGATAGAAACAGCGTCCCACGCCATCAGCGCGGCGACCGGCCCCATTGGCCCGGTTCTGGGCTGGCTGACCAGTGCGACACTTTCGGCCATTTTCGGTATCGTCATCGGCGGGGTCGTCGCGGTTGCCATGGCGCTGATCGGCAGCATGAAAAGAAAAGCAACGCACACCGCCGCATAAAGCCGAGCAAAAGCACCACCGCCTAATCCCGCCCGACCAAGCAAATTCCCTGCATCCGGGCATTATACGAATATTAACGTCAAAAACTGTATCATGGCGTCGGGATAGTTAGAAATAGCGGACTCATTCCTCTATTAGTTAGCGCCGTTCATCATCTGGCTGGGTATTATATGCGCGTTCTCACAATCTTCGGTACAAGGCCGGAGGCTATTAAAATGGCACCCGTCGCCCTTGGCCTTGCGGCGGACCCGCGATTTGAAAGCCATATCTGCGTTACAGCCCAGCACCGCGAAATGCTCGACCAGGTGATGCGCCTGTTCGATATGCAGGCCGATTATGACCTCAATGTAATGAAACCCGGCCAGACGCTTTATGGTGTTACGTCGGACATTCTCCTCGGTCTGCAAAACGTCATTGCTGATGCGCGGCCCGACATCGTGCTGGTCCATGGCGATACCGCGACCACCCTTTCCGCCTCGCTCGCGGCTTATTATGCGCAGGTTCCCGTCGGCCATGTTGAGGCAGGGCTGCGCACCGGAAATATATATTCGCCATGGCCGGAGGAAGGCAATCGCCGCGTCACAGGGGCGCTGGCCACATTGCATTTCGCGCCGACTGAAAATTCGCGGCAAGCCTTGCTGCGCGAAAATGTACCGGATGCCTCCATTACCGTTACCGGCAATACGGTGATTGACGCCTTGCTGCAAATCGCGGGACGCTTTCAGAATGACCCGGCGCTGGAAGGGCAACTGGCATCCTCTTTCCCATTTCTCTCCCCCGACCGGCGGATGCTTCTCGTCACCGGCCATCGTCGGGAGAGCTTCGGCGGCGGCTTTAAACGCATCTGCCATGCGCTGAGCCAGATCGCCACGCGCTACCCGGATGTGGACATCGTCTACCCCATGCACATGAACCCCAATGTACGGGAACCTGTGCAGCGCATCCTTGCGGGGGCGAGCAATATTTACCTCATCGAACCGCAGGATTACCTGCCCTTCATCTACCTGATGAACCGATCCCACATCATCATTACGGATAGCGGCGGCGTGCAGGAGGAGGCTCCCTCTCTCGGCAAGCCAGTTCTGGTGATGCGTGACACCACCGAACGCCCCGAAGCGGTTGAGGCCGGGACCGTCCGCCTTGTCGGCACGGATACTGACGCCATCATCGGCTGGGCATCACGCCTCCTCGATGATGAAGCCGCATGGAATGAAATGAGCTTTGCCCATAATCCTTATGGTGATGGCAAGGCGACGTCGCGCATATTGGATGCGCTGGCGCACTATCTGGCCCAACATGGAGACAGTGAATGAGCAATCCCTTCCAGACCATCTGCATGGTGGGCCTTGGCTATATCGGCCTGCCGACTGCCGTGGTTTTTGCTCTACGTGGCCTTAATGTCGTTGGCCTTGATGTGAATGAAACCGCCGTGGACAAGATCAACCGGGGCATCACTCATATCGTCGAACCCGGCCTTGATGACGCCCTTCGCCGCACGGTGGAGGCAGAGCATCTGCGCGCCACCACCATTGCAGAACAGGCGGACGCTTTTCTTATCGCCGTGCCAACGCCTTTTCATGAACATGGTGACAGCCATGATCCTGACCTGTCCTATATTGAATCCGCAACAAAGCTGATCGCGCCGGTATTGCGCAAGGGCAATCTGGTGGTGCTTGAATCCACCAGCCCCGTCGGCACTACCGAACAGGTTGCGCGCTGGCTGGCGGAGGCCCGGCCCGATCTGACCTTTCCGCAAACCCATGGCGAGGAAGCCGATATTTGCGTGGCGCATTGCCCGGAACGCATTTTGCCGGGGCGCGCCCTTACCGAACTCATCACCAATGACCGCATCATCGGCGGCATGACGGACCGCTGCGCAATGCGGGCGCGCAAGCTCTATAAGCTGGTGGTCAAGGGTGATTGCATCGAAACCGACTGCCGCACGGCGGAAATGGCGAAACTAACGGAAAACAGCTTTCGTGATGTGAATATTGCCTTCGCCAATGAATTATCGGTCATCTGTGACCGGCTGGGCATTAATGTGTGGGAACTCATCACGCTGGCCAACCGCCACCCGCGCGTTAATATATTGCAGCCCGGCCCCGGCGTGGGCGGCCATTGCATCGCGGTAGACCCATGGTTCATCGTGTCACAAGCGCCGGAGGACGCGCGCATCATCCGCGCCGCCCGCGAAATCAACGATGCCAAGCCGGAATGGGTGATGGCGAAGGTACATCAGGCCGTCGCGGAACATGCCGCAACGCACAACACCCCAGCACGCATCGCCTGTTTCGGTCTGGCATTCAAACCCAATATTGATGATCTGCGCGAAAGCCCGGCCCTTTCCATCGCCACCCGTCTGGCGGAATTTTACCCGGATCAACTCGACATCATCGAACCATTCATCAAGGAATTACCATCCTCCCTAGCCGGGAAAGCGCGGCATATCACCTCCAGCGAAGCCGTGCGCCAGTGCGATATTTTGCTGATGCTGGTGGATCATGATGATTTCAAGGCGATGCCAGTGCCGACCCGCGCCGGCATCCACATTGTCGACACCAGAGGGATATGGAGCGCCCCCTAAACTCAGTTTTAGGGGCCATCATGAAGGAGGAGAAGACCATGCGACAATTACATCACAGTAAAGACCATGAACACCTCTCTGCCCTCATGCTAATGCTTGAACAGTGATGGCCAATATCGTAGACCTTCGGCGGATGATACAAGCCGCAACGAAAACAGAAATAGATGCTATTGCCTCTGCCCGGAATGTCCTGAGCGCCGAAGCCAAAGCACTGGAAATATTGAGCCGGTCCATTCCCGCTGATCTGGAATCCGCCGTTAACGTCATATTGGTGGCGACGGGCCGCGTTATCGTTTCAGGCATCGGTAAATCCGGCCACGTAGCCCGCAAAATTTCCGCAACGCTGGCATCGACCGGAACGCCTTCTTATTTTGTTCACCCCGCAGAGGCCAGCCATGGTGACCTTGGCACCATCACGCAGGAAGATGTCTGCCTCTTCCTCTCCAACTCTGGCGAAACGTCAGAATTGGGCGATATATTGGCGTATACGCGGCGGTTCTCCATTCCGCTTATCGCTATATCCAGCCGCGCCAACAGCACCATCATGCGCAGCGCAGATTATCGCTTGCTGCTCCCCAATGTGCCAGAGGCCTGCCCCAATGGCATGGCCCCCACCACATCCACCACGATGATGATGGCATTAGGCGATGCCCTCGCCATTGCGCTGATGGAAGCACGTGGTTTCGCCGCTGAGGACTTTCGTGATTTTCACCCCGGCGGCCAGCTTGGTGCGCAAATGGCCCGCGCCGGGGAACTGATGCACGGTGGTGACACCCTCCCGCTTGTACGCCCTGATTCTCCGATGAGCGAGGCCTTGCTCACCATGTCCTCCAAGGGATTTGGTATAGTTATTGTTACCGATGATGATGGTCGTCTTGCAGGCGTGATTACCGACGGTGATTTACGCCGAAACATGCAGGATCTGATGAGCCATAAGGCAGGCGAAGTTGCCACCGCCAGCCCCACCGTTATTCAGCCCGATATGCTGGCCGCCAGCGCGCTTGCCCTCATGAACCAGCGCAAGATTTCGGTTCTGCCAGTGGTGGATATTGCGCTGCGCCCGGTTGGAATCGTGCATATACATGATCTGCTGCGTGCAGGCGTTGCATGACCGACGCGACCACCGCGCATGTCGCCATCATCATTCCGGCGCGCTATCAATCGACACGCTTTCCGGCAAAACCGCTGGCTCCACTCACTGGTGCAACCGGCATAGCCAAGCCGCTTATCCAGCGCAGCCATGAAGGCGCAGCGCAGGTTAAGCGTAATGCATCAATATATATTGCCACCGATGATGACCGCATTGCGGATGTTGCGCGATGCTTCGGCGCGCAGGTAATCATGACGCCTGCGGAATGCAGAAATGGAACGGAACGCGTTGCCGCTGCCCTTCCCCATTTGCCCGCAGAAACCAACATCATCATCAATTTTCAGGGCGACGCTCTGCTCACGCCGCCCGATCTGGTGGAAAAGCTGATCGACCATATGGCGGCGAACCCGGATTGTCCGGTGGCAACTGTCGCGGTGCGTTGTTCCCCCAGTGCTTATCAGCATCTGGTTACCGATCAGGCCGCCGGGCGTGTAGGCGGCACTACTACCGTTCTGGCCGATGACGGGCGGGCGCTGTATTTCTCTAAGCGCGTTTTGCCCCATATCGCGCCGGGAGATGCAAGAGAGGCCAACCCTCCGGTTCTCCTCCATCTGGGGCTTTATGCCTATCGGCGTGAGGCGCTGTCTGCTTATTCCAGTTGGGATGAAACAGAGCTTGAACGGATTGAAGGGCTGGAACAGCTTCGTTTTCTGGTTCATCATATGCCCGTTCATGTCTTGCCGGTGGAACCGCCAGAATGGGACGTGATAGAACTTAACAACCCCAGCGATGCCGCCCCGATAGAGGCGATATTGCGCGCCCGCTCCATAGCCTGAAGGCCCTTTTCATATGCAGTTACTCGGTCAGAAAATCGGCTCAGATTCCCCGCTTTTCTTCATCGCAGGCCCTTGCGTTATCGAAAACGAGGCGCTCGCGCTCTCCACCGCAGAAACATTGCGCACCATAGCAGATCGTCTGGGCGTGCTTCTGTTCTACAAAAGCAGCTTTGATAAGGCGAACCGCAGCAGCGGCACATCCTTTCGTGGCCCCGGCATGGATGAGGGGCTGCGCATATTGGAGAAGATACGCACTGAAACCGGCCTCCCCGTCCTCACCGATATTCACACGCCAGAACAGGCTCGCGCCGCAGCAGACGCCGTTGACATGCTACAAACGCCTGCTTTTCTCGCGCGCCAGACGGATTTGATTGAGGCCGCCGCTGCAACAGGCAAGCCGGTCAACATCAAAAAGGCGCAGTTCATGGCCCCGGCGGACATGCAACAGGTCGTCGCCAAGGCGCAAGCCGCCGCCCGTAATGCGGGCGTTAATGACGATGGCATCACCCTGTGCGAACGCGGCAGCAGCTTTGGCTATAATAATCTCGTTGTAGACATGCGCAGCCTTGCCATCATGGCCGATACGGGCCGCCCGGTGGTATTTGACGCGACGCACAGCGTACAGCGCCCCGGCGGGCTGGGGGACCGTTCCGGCGGAGACCGCCAGTTCGTGCCATTACTTGCGCGCGCAGCCGTGGCGGCAGGAATATCAGGCCTGTTCATGGAAACCCACCCGGACCCGGACAACGCCCTTTCCGATGGCCCCAATGCTTGGCCCATCGACAAAGCCGAGGCATTGATGCGGGATCTTATCGCCCTGCACCAAGTGCGCCAGAACAGCGCACTTAACGAGCATGGCTGACACATCCACGCAGCCCACCCCTCGCCCAAAGCGCCTGATCTGCGTTGGTTTTCGGCGGTGGCGGCAGGCCAATCTCGCGCCCATATTGCACGAACAGGCCGGTGAGCTGATCTTCGCGCCCGATGCGCAAGCGGTTGTAAAATTGCGGCCTGGCCCTGATGACGCCATCGCCTATTGGGGTGTTACACCGCCCGAAGGCATCGCCCAAATCGCGCACTCCACCGGGGCGGCGTCTATTCGCATAGAGGACGGCTTTGTTCGCTCTGTCGGCCTTGGATCAGACCTTATCCCGCCCCTTTCCCTCGTGCTGGACCGCAGCGGCATTTATTTCGACCCGCGCACTCCATCTGACCTTGAAACCATATTGGCGACAGTAAATTTCACGGCAGAAGAAATTGCCCGCGCCCGCAAAATCCGGTCGTTCATTACTCGGCACGGCATTACCAAATATAATATGGAGCCGCGCACCCCGGCCCATTGGCCAACGAACGGACGACGTGTCTTGCTGGTGACAGGACAGGTGGAGGATGACGCCTCCATCCGCTTTGGGTGTAAGACCGTTTCAACAAATATAGGGCTGCTACAGGCCGCGCGGCAAACCTGTCCCGATGGATATATCGTCTATAAACCGCATCCCGATGTAATGTCTGGCAACCGCCGCGGTAAAATGGCGCTGGCGGCGGCGCGGTCCATTGCCGATCATATCGAAACTGATCTCAGCGTTATTAGCTGCATTGATGCCAGTGATGAAGTGCATGTGATGACCTCCCTCGCTGGCTTTGATGCGCTGTTGCGCGGTAAACAGGTCGTCACTTATGGCCAGCCCTTTTTCGCGGGCTGGGGCCTGACGCATGATCGGGAACAAGAAGGCGCAGCATTGGCCCGGCGGCAACGCACCCTCACGCTGGATGAGCTGGTCGCAGGCGCATTACTGCATTACCCGATTTATTGGGACGAAAACAGCCGTGCGCCATCGACATGCGAGGCTGTGCTGGATGAATTGCTGCGCACCCGCACCGTGCTGGAGCAATCAGGTGATCTGGAAAAACTACGCAGTGGCTGGTGGCGACGGCTGGGCCGCAAAGCAAAAGTAATAGCGCGGGCTTTCCTCAGCCATCGGGGCTAAGGCGCGCTAACCACTGCCGGACCATTATAAAATGCTCATCCCATGATGGCGGCGCAAAGGCCTTCATCCGTTCCATTTGGTCCGCCCGCCGCAGACTATCTTCTCGCGCATAGTCCTGCACAACGGCAAGCCAGCCAGACAAATCATCGGGATCAATATAGTCAGGGATCAGGCCCGCAGTTTCCTGAAACACAGCCAGATTACTGGCGATCACCGGCGTACCAGCCCCCAGTGCCTCAATGAGCGGAAGCCCCTGCCCCTCAACAAAGCTGGGGAAAAGCAATGCCCGTGCGTTGCATAGCCATGCCTGCAATGCCCCATCGCTGCACCGGCCAAGCTCCATGACATAAGGGCTTAGTTGCTTATCATTATCCAGCACATCAAATATCGGCCCGGCGGACCAGCCACGCTGGCCAATGATGACGAGTTTTGGGATAGGCTCCGCCTGATTACGGGTTAATTCCCGCCATATCTCCAGCATCAAGGCATGATTTTTACGCCCCTCAATCGTTCCCAGAACCACAAAATAAGGCTCTTGTATCGGAGAAGTGGGCGCAACCCGACGAATGAAAGGCTCAACCCCTAATGGCGCGCAAAGCTCTGGCGGAACAGCAAGGCTATGATCCTGCGCGAACAATCGCAATTGCGTCAGGCTGTCCTCGCTATTGCCAATCACCCCTGCCCCACGCAGCAGCACCGTGCGCATCCGGGCTTCATGACGCTCAGGCTCTCCCTCCCGCGCATATTGGGGGTGCGTGATGGGAATGAGATCATGCACATAATATATGGCTCGCACTCCGGTGCGCGCCACCCAATGCCCATGCCCCGGCTGGTTAAGGCCCGTATGGCCGATGTTCAGATAAAGAGCGCCTTTTAATAGCGTTCTCGCCGGGCCTCGCTCTGTCAACAGGCGCGGTATCAGGCGCAGCAATTCACCCCTGATATTTGGCGGGCTACGCAGCAACAGGTCAAACAAATCCTCAGATGCCCGCTTACCAAGCACATAGGTGAACCCACCCCGCTGCACAACGGCGAAGGCTTCATCACGGTAGTGTTGCACATAAGCAAGGCAGGCCCGGTCGATACCAGTGGGCAATTGTCGGCGCCATGCACGCCACAGCAAACGGCTGACATCAAGGAGAATATCGTTCATCATCGCCCGCCAATTATCGCATAATGACGGAAAGCGCCATCATTTGCGGCACAAGCGAATATGAAATAACGATTTGCAAGGGCACGGGTGGTATCAGGCACCGAACATTACTCAGGCCTTACCCCCTCGTCTCTACTCGGCGGATATTGAGCTAGTATCCGCGCTATCTAAGAAACCCAAAACCAGTTCCATTCATCCCGCCTCGATAATCTGCCATTACAGATAATGCATGTTGTGCATGGTCCTTATCAATTACAATCAGAATGGCAGGGCTTGTAAATACAGCCTTCCCTCGTCACAATCCAAATAATAACAGCCATTATTCAAATGAATAATAGGTTTTATCAGACCATTTCATGAAGCCTCCTCTCTTCATTCCAGTTGAAGACAACAAGGAGGTGGTAGCAATTAAGGAATGCATGTGAATTTCACGGAGTTGACAGATCACATCACGCTGGATTCTCTGAGAAGTTCCGGCGCAACAAAATGGGTAGCAGGCGATAATATAATTGGTGCCTTCGTCGCAGAAATGGATTTCGGCATTGCCCCCCCCATCACACAGGCGCTTCATAAGGCCGTCGATCAGGGCCTGTTCGGCTATATGCCAGCCAGCTTTATAACTGATTTGCAGCGCGCGACGGCAACTATGCTTCATAGCCGCTACGGGTGGCAGGTTAACATGAGCGATGTCCGCCCCCTGCCAGATGTCATAAAGGCGCTGGAACTGGCGATCCGCCACAATTCACGCCCCGGCTCAAAGATCATCGTACCCACGCCTTCTTATATGCCCTTTCTCATCATCCCACCCATGGCTGGGCGAGATGTCATCGAAGTACCTATGCGATTTCACGAAGGCCTCTACCGATTTGATTTTGATGAATTGCAACGGGCATTTGATGATGGCGGTCACATGCTCATCCTGTGCAACCCGTACAACCCCGGTGGGCGCGTCTATGATCGGGAAGAGCTTGAAGCCCTGAGTGAACTTGTAGACCGCAATGGCGGGCGAGTTTTTTCAGATGAAATATGGGCACCTCTGGTTTATTCTGGCCGCTCTCACATCCCTTACGCATCGGTAAATTCGATAACCGCAGGGCATACAATCACCGCATTATCCGCTTCCAAAGCATGGAACTTGCCCGGCCTTAAATGCGCACAAATCGTGACCAGCAACGATGCCGATCGTGAAATATGGGACAAAATTGGTTTTTTCGCGGCCCATGGTGCCAGCAATCTTGGTATAATCGCCAGCGTTGCTGCTTATGAAAGCGGGTTTGAATGGCTGGCAGATACCCTTGCCTATCTTGATCGTAATCGACAGGCCCTATCAGCATTAACGGCTGAATTCCTTCCTGATGTACGCTATCAACAACCAGAAGGCACTTATGTCGGCTGGCTCGATTTTCGCGATACAGCCATTGCTGACAAACCAGCCGCTTTTTTCAAAGAGCACGCCAGCGTGCATCTAACTGAAGGCCTTAGCTGCGGCGCTGGTTTTCAAGGATTTGCCCGATTCATATTCGCAACCCCACTCCCTATTATGGAAGAAGCAATACAGCGTATGGGTAAAGCCATGGCGTCCCTACCTCGGCAAGCCTGATCTATACGGAAATTGCTCTAATATAGTTCAGATTCATGGTCTCGCAAAAGGGTGTATACAGCCTGCCTGATCCACAAAATGAACGGATCTTTAGTAAATCGTCTATGCCAATATTGATTCACTGCAACACGAGGCATATCGAATTCTGGTTTCAGAATATTGATATTGGCATTTCTCTGAAAATATCTCGCCAATGATATAGGTATTGATGCACATAATTTATCATCACTTTCCACGATGATTGGTACAAATAAAATATATGGCGTTTCTACCTTTACTTTTCTTTCCAACCCCCTCTTCATAAATAAATCAGATATGAAAGACATTGACTTAGATTTTGTCCTCGAATGAATTTTGACATGCTCCAGTTCAGCATATTGGTCAAAATTTATCGTGTCGCGCAATGGATTATCATTTGATGTTATAACAACAAGGCGATCTTCATACAGTTTCTGGCATAGAATTTCTGATGATGTCGTTTCCATCGTACCAATATATAAATCCAGCTTACCATTTTCTAATAGCTCAACCGCATCCTCGGCCTCTGTCGAGCGGGAAATAATCTGAATATCCGCCTGATATTGCCTCACATACTTCACCAGCAACGGCAAGATACGCATATCTCCCACATCACCCAGCGATAATATCAGAGGACGATCAGACTTTTCGGGGTCGAAAGATGGGGAGGGCAACAAAACGCTGCGGGTCAGCCGCATGATGTCAAAAATAGCGTCGGAAAGCTCCGCGGCCTTCGGTGTTGGCACCATGCGATCACGAGACCGAATGAACAGCGGGTCTTCAAACTGGCTTCTAAGACGCTTCAGCGCATGGCTGACGGCGCTTTGCGACATGTTCAGATCATCTGCTGCTCTGGAAATATTCTCACTGCGCAAAATCGCCTCAAGAATGACAATCAGATTAAGATCAATATCTCTGAGCTTATCTTTCGTCACCTTATGGCCCTTCATTAATCATCGCAGAATGAGAAACTCGTCTTCTTTTTGGAACTGCTTTATAAAAGGAAGAGGCGCAATTAATCTTATCTATATAGGGTAAAATAGAAATCTCGGCTCTGGCAGAAACAGAGTTTGGAAAGGCGTCGGCAAAAACAAAGAAGGGGGCATATTGGCGTGACGGATTTGAAATACGCCTCATTACAAAGGTCAAGCACCGAGCCTAGTTCAAATTCATAAACCGCACTAAAATCATGATGTTGCTAATGCCCCTTATGAAACTAAAGGTCTTTCTACGCCCTCGTTAATGGCGCAAACCTCAAATCCGGGTCACTAGCCCCAGCCCCCTTCCCATCATTTTATGCCATGCTGAGGCATTCAGCCCTGAGCATCCCCTGTCGTCGGCATTTTCAGGCCAAATAGCGGGTTAAGCCCCGGATGGCGACCAAGGCCATCAAACAGATCAAAACCACGTTCAATCCAATCCCGCAGCGGTTCATCATCAGGGAGAGGAGGTGTACGAGCAACCGATGCTGCCCACAGAAAGACTGAAAGCGCCGCATAATCAGCAAAATCCGGTGCTTCCCCACCTAACCATGGGGTTTCGCGCAATATCTCTCGCAAAGGCTCCAGCATTGGTATGACGAGTGGCAGACGTTCCTCACGCCCGGCCTGCACTTCCTCCAATGTCTTACCGCCCAGAAAGTCCTGCTCACGGCTTTTGCGCACATAGGCGCGGTCCTCAGGCAGGCAACGATCATGATAATCCAGAATATAACAGCTAAACCACGGCTTGATCGCGGTTGCCCACAACCAGTTATCCAGAAAGCGCACATAATTGCGATGGTCGGGGTTCCTGAACAACAAGGGCCTGTCGGGATAGGCTTTGTCGAGATAATCCGCGACGATGAATTCGCCGCTCCTCAAGCTTTCAAAAACCCACTCATCCCCATCCCGGATGCCGGGGTGAAAGTCCGTCCGCCCACCAGTGCGCGCCGAAAGCGATGTGAATCCGCCCGGCACGATATCAATATTAAGCCCCTTATGGGCGATGGCATATTTCTGCGCCCATGAGAAAGGGCTGATCGTGCATCCTGCTTCCAGTTGCAGGTCATAAACCGTAATTGCATGTGTGCCTGTCATATAGGGTCCTTCATCTGCCTGTTTCGGTCATTTATTCTTGTGCGGATCAGCTTTTTACTTTGGGCAGGGCGGGGTCCGCGCCCCATTCGGTCCAACTGCCATCATAGAGGGCGACATCATCCTTACCGAGCTGTCCCAGCGCCAATGCCAACGCACAGGCGACAACGCCGCTACCGCAACTCGTGGTGACAGGTTGGGAAAGGTCCACGCCCGCGCCATCGAACAGCGCACGTAGTTCGGTAGTATCCTTCAACGTGCCGTCAGCATTGTACAAATCCCAGAACGGTACGTTGATGGAACCGGGGACATGGCCCGATGCTACTTCGGGATGAGGGTCTGCGTCCTGCCCCGAAAAATGCGCGGCTCCCCGGCCATCTACATGCTGGAAATTTTTTTCCCTGATATTAGCCAGAATATCAGCCTTATTCTTCAAGAGGGCATCATTAACGACAGCTTCGAAGGCGCCGGGCGTCCGCACCTCAACCACGTTTGTGAGCGAACGTCCTTCCGCCTTCCATTTGGCGATTCCCCCGTCCAGCACAGCGACATTTTCAAGGCCGAACAAGCGAAACATAAACCACGCCCGCGTCGCCGTTTTTACGATGCTATCATCATAAATGATGATCCTCTGGTCATGATCGATCCCCAGTTCCCGCATGCGGCGTGTGAACTGCTCTTTGGTTGGTAATGTATTTTCGATTGGTGAATTGGCATCAACCAGCGAGACCAGATCAAGAAATACCGCGCCGGGAATATGCGCATCCTCATATTCGGCAGCAGAGTTACGCTCAGGCTCAAAATGGTGGCGCGAGGCATCTACAATGGCCAGACCAGCCTGCCCCAGATGATCGGCCAGCCACTGTGTCGAAACGAGATTGTTCATCTGCTGCTCCTGCTTTTGCATTTGGCCGAGCCATAATCTGGCCCGCACCGGAAATTTTCTTTTATCAATTCATTATACCGATATGCCTCTGTCAGGCAGATGCCTGCCTTGCATCTCGCCATGCCTGTGCGGCGGCAGCATCCTTGGCCAGATGCTTTCCTGCCAGCAACATCACCGGGGCTGCCAGCAAAGATACAAAGGCCGTGATGCTAAGGGAGTAACGAATAGACTGATCCCCCCAGATCTGATTGAACTGGTCGTTCAAAATCCCAACAGCGAGCGGCCCCATAATATCCCCCAGCAGAGAGTTAGCGAGCAGATAGAAAGCCATACCAAATGTCCGGATTTCTGGTGGCATCACCTGAATGAGCAGCAGGGATATCAGCGGAACCGCCATCGTAATGGCGAAACTGTCAAACACTGACCCCAACCCCAACAACCACAGGTTGGTTGAATAAAGGAACAGATACTGGGCCAGCCCGACAACCACAAAACACAGGGCAGGCAACCAGAATTGCCAGCGATCATCCCGACGCATCAGCCATACCAGTACCGCGCCGGAACTAAGCCCACCGGCAAGACCGCTAATGCCCCGAATGGGCCCCAGCATGGTCGCGCTCTCTGCTACGTTCAGGCCATGAACCCGCAGCATGAATGTGCTGCCCCAAACAACATATGCCAGAAATGAGATAATCAGCAGTGATGCGGATAATGTGATGTAGATATAGGTGCGACGCTGCAACAGAAATGTCAGAGCCTCCCAAAAGCTCGGCTTGCTCAGTTCTTCTTTCACATCCCCTTCATCAAATTGCCCCCGCTTAGGCTCCCTGACAGTCAGCAACAGCAACATGCCAAGGCAAAAACCTATGCCGCCCGCCAGCCAATACGCCATGCGCCAGCCATAAATATGGGCGATCCACCCGGCTGCAGGCGTTAGCACCAGCCCGGAAATGGATGTTCCGGAAACCATGATGGAAAAGGCAACGGGTCGTTTTTTCGGGTTGAATAAATCTGACAACATAGAGGTGGAAGACGGCGTCCCCGCAGCCTCCCCCGCGCCCATAAGAAAGCGGGTAACCGCCATTTGCCAGAAATTACTCACAAAACCGGTCAGGAATGTCATCAAACTCCAGAAGGAAAATCCGATGCCGATAATGACCTTGCGCTTGCTACGGTCTGCCAGCCGCGCAATGGGGATACCCAGAAAAGAATAAACCAGCACGAATATTACGCCAGTTAGCAACCCTAATTGTGTATCGGTAAGGCCCAAATCCTTCTGGATCAGTGGGAAAAGCAAAGAAATCAAAAGACGATCAAAATAATTGAAAGAATATGCAATGGTCAGCATGGAAAGTGCGTAAACAGATGGCAAAGTCCATCCGCCAATTTCATTGCGCCCGCTGGCAGAATCTATTCGGCCTGTAATTTCATGGGATGACATTTATACAAACCACCTTCTTAAACGTGGCGGAGCGAAGCTGCATAAGGCAGGGCGCGGCGACCATCTATCTTTTCTGTGCAATGATGCACTGCTGCAAATTCAGAACGGAGGCCGCCATTCACCATGGATGAACATCGGCCTCCTGATATTTTTCAGGCGATCAGAATTTAAAATTGACCTTCGCGTAATAATATCCGCCGTTAATGCCATAAGGAGATGCCAGCATTGGCATGCCATATATATAGGTGCCATCGACCGGCCTCAGCACACCGCTGCTATCCCGAACGGTGGGAGTTTTGACTGCCTGACGATCAAACAGATTATTCGCCCCGATGCTGAGGGTCAGGTTGTCAGTCAGATCATAATTCACATCAATATCCGTAATGGCGGTAACAGGCATTCTGACAATCGTACCGTTTACTCCCGTACCATCCAAGCTGACCAGCCGATGAAGCGGGCCATAGACATTCTCGCGCACAGTGACGTTCAAACGACCATGGCTGATCGTTACGGACGGCATTGCACGCCATCTGGGGGTACTCCTCGTCAGAGTAACCAGCGCACCAGGTCCCAGCAGGTCGGTCTGGCCAAAAGCTGGCGCAGCAACCGCCGCTGGCATCGGGGCCTGCCGCAGTATATTGGTGCGGTTGATGTTGAAACCCAGACTGCTGCTCACGCGTGTCTCGTTACCAACATCGAAGTTATAGCTCAGCGTAGCGTCAAGGCCGCGGGTACGGGTATCCGCCGCGTTGGTGAAAATCTGCATCGCGACGAAGCTCTGGTTTGAACCAAGGACATTACCCCGATCAGAAATGGCATCCAGAACGCCCTGCGAAACCACTGTCGAGCCGACCTGCCCCAGCAAATAGCCTGTGGAGAGAATACGGCCATCAATGGTGGTCTGATAAATATCAATCGTGGCCTTCAGGCCCGGTGCGGGATTAAACACGGCACCAAGGCTCAGGCTGCGTGATTTTTCCGCCTTGAGTGCGCTAAAGCCTGCCGCACCCGCCGCAGGGGAGTTTGTCGGCAACAACACGATTGCATAGGTTGGCGTCACCGTTGTCGCGGAATAATATTCCTGCTGCAATGTCGGCGCACGGAACCCTGTGCTGATTGTACCGCGCACCGCAAAGGATCTAGAAAAATCATAACGCGCTGTCAGCTTGCCAATGGTGGCATTCCCAAAGTCGCTATAATGTTCAAACCGGCCAGCGAGATCAACATGCAACCCATCAACAACATCAGTGGAGAGGTTGATATAACCAGCGATATTACGCCGCGAGTGCGTTCCGGCATCGTTCGGCTGAAAACCGGGATATCCCAGCGCACCCCCCATATAAATGGAATTAGCATCCCCCTGCCCGATGGTGAAGGAATCACGGCGATATTCACCGCCAAAGGCAACGTTCAAAGGCTTAGCAAAGCCAACATCAAATTCTTTGCTGATGTCCAGATTACTGGTCCACTGCGATGATTTGAAAGCCCCGGTATAAAATTCGGTCGGGGTCTCGCCGGTTTCGGCATAGAGCGCAGGATTACCAGTCCGCTTTACCCAGACTTTTGCTACATTGCGCCCATATGTCGATGATATATCCCACAACCAGCCGGAGGATTCGCCCTTCAACCCATCCGTGAACGCATAATCATCCTCATAATAAACCTGTTGCGGGCTGAAACCATTGGGATAAAGCGCAACAGTCTTACCATCGACGATTTTGGTGATCGAACTGGGGACGCGATAATTTTGGTACGATGTAGCATAGCGGTTGCTATAGCCGCCAAAGCTATAAAATTTCACCGTATCGCTCAGATCATATCCGGCATTATAGGTGAAGTTGTAAATCTTATATGCCGCATCGCCTTGTCCTATGTTGATATAAGGATAGTTGCGCGCTCCCGGCACACCTTCAGCATCAATAGGATTGAGATCATCTCTGATAGAACCATCCGGGTTCAGGGCGCGATAATCAATGCCACCCACCTGGCTACGGCCATGCAGACGGGCTTCACCCGTAAGGTTGATGAAACCGCGTTCACCCAGTCCAATCCCGACATTGGCCTGAACACCGCCTGTTTCGCCATCCCCTTTATAATATTGCCCACCAGTTAGGGTGAAGCTGCCGCCGCGAGACTGATCTTTAAGGATGATGTTTATGACGCCTGCGATAGCATCGGTGCCATATTGGGCAGCGGCGCCATCCTGCAACACTTCGACATGGTCAATCGAACCTACAGGTATTAGGTTAAGATCCGCCGATGCTGCACCCTGATAAAGCCCTGCCACCGGGCGATACATGGAAATTCGCACTGGGGTGGCGACGCTTACCATTGACAAGGACCAGCGTGTGATTGGGATTAAGCCCGCGAAGTGCCGCCGACAGCGTGAAATTGCCGGTATCGCCACCAAAGGTTTGCGCCGTGAAGGAAGGAAGGTTTTGCTGCAAGCCTTGCGTCAGGTCTGGCTGACCGACTTTCTCAAACGCTTCACTGCCAACAAGTTGAATAGGGGCCGGGCTATCTGCCGCAGACATGCCCCGTTGACGTGTTCCGGTTACAATCACATCGGAATACGCGCCCTCCTGAGCAAAGGCCTGCGTCTGCGCCATACCGCACCCGGCGGATACCATCAACGCAATGAGCGCACCTCCCTGACTCCCCTTATATTTTTTCATCAGAAACACCTTCAACTTTCTGTTTATGTCAAATCCGGTTCAGACTCTGAACAAAAGAATTATCTATTATTTAAGTTGAGATATTTTCCCGCATTACGGGCAAGGATGCAATCTACGTTCGTCGATATAGATTATCGACGTAATGCATAACCCGCCGATGACAGGGCGGTGCAATGAATCCGCCTTGTTTTAAAAACGGGCAGCAATACGCCCAATCGCGATGATGAGCCCTGCCCAACAGCTAGAAAAACCTAGTTTGATGCTGCGATGCACAAATCGCATATTTTTATAATCTATCATATGAATCTATCAGCATAGGGGCTGCCGCCATTTATCCCCTATCTGCTGCATTGATTATGTCCGCCTGCCTTGCGGGCAACACGCCCCTGCGGGCGAGATGGTTAAGAACCACATCCCACCAGCGGTAAAAATTCCCGAGGTCCAGCTCGCTACGCACATAGGGCGTCTGGCCCGGCTTCAGCGTGGGCGAATGAAAACCAAACATAAGCAGCTTCAGATCATCGGCGAGCAATTGATCTATCGCCCGAACTGCCTCTGTCGGGCTAACGCCTTCGGGCGTCAAAGGGATACGCTGCAACAGCCCGGCACGCGCAAATATGCCAGCGGACACTTTCCCATGGCGGATAAGTGGCTGAACATGGCGCCCCATTGAACGCAGCATACCCACCCACGCCGTCGAAAGAGGCATTTCTATCAGTTGCCCACTCGGCCCAGCACGATAAGGCCGCAGCGGCATATGGGTAAAATTAGGGCCATGATGCGCTGAATAATCGAACCGGCTACGCACGGAACTATCCACCCGAAAACCCAGATCAGATAATATCGAAGCCGTGTTGCGCCCTACCCCATAACGCCCGGCACGAAAGGCCAGCGGAGCCTTGCCAATCACTTCGGACAGCCGATCCCGTAGCAAGGTTAGTTTTGCGCGTTCCAGTTCCTCCGGCAAATTGCCCGCAAAACTATTTTGATCGTTCACTGCCTCAACATGCGGAGGATTGACCCATGGATGGCAATGAGCGCCAACATCAGCGCTCCCCTCCGCCGACCAGCCAGCTAATATCTCCGCTGTCGCTGGATTTTCGATAACCGGATAATCCACCACATAGAGCGGGCACACTCCGGCCCCCGCAAAGAATCCCTGCGCCCGCATAAGCGCATGGGCCGTAGTGACAGAGCGGCTATCACTGCTGAAGGGGGCGGCCCAGTCAAACTCCTCTTCGGTATCCACCACGACCAGAAAGCGAGTACCGAAATCATCTGGAAAAGAGATGAAATCTTTCCTCGCTGGCGGGGTTAGTAAATCGAGGCCAGACGAAACATTCATATCTCTCCGCCCGGCTTATAAACCGAGGCGCTCACCCCGCTTCATGACCAGCGGCATTTTGGACAACCGGCAATTCCAGCAATAGCCGGTCTTTGTCCATTATCAATGAACCGCCCTGCCCTTGCACAAGACTGCGTACCAGCCTCATCGAAAAACCAAGGCCCAGCAGAGGCCCATCCGGCCAGTCACCGTCAACGCCATAGCCGGGATCAAGAATTTCTTTCTCGCTCAGCCCTATTAAACGGCGAGGGCGATCGAAGCCAATGATGATATGGCCGCTACCGCCATAAGGCTGGAACCAGAGGGAGACATTCACCACCTCTTCTTCACCCGCCACAGAAACCAGAGTCCGCACCAGATGCTGCACCATACGCTCGGCCTGAACCGGATCTGCCTGTACCATCGGTAATGTCGTTGACAATGTCAGGCTGATCTGCCGGGGAACAGTGGCACCGCCATCGCCTCCTCTATAAAGGGCGACGACATTTTCCATCACCTGCCCAATATCAACCACATCATGCGAAGGAGCCTTTTGCGCCTCTGTCGCAGCGGAACGAGCCGCCAGATCAATGTCATCAAAAACGGTCATTAATTGCCGGGCATCGGACATGATATTTCCGGCCATATCGCGGTAATGCGCGTCAGCCGGACCAAAAAGCTGCTTTTCGATGATTTCTGCAAAGCCAAGAATAGCGTTCAACGGGGTGCGCAGTTCATGAACGATCTGCCGCATGGAATCGAGCGTCGGCGCTTGCCCTGCAACCTTATTGAGGGATTGCACTTTTTGGGGTGTTTCATGGGCAAGGGGCCGACGGGACTGGCCTCTATATCCCTGAAACCGCCCGGTGGCCGGATCAAAAAATGGCACGGCGGACAGGCGCCATTCACCGCGATAAGCCCCTTCGCCTATGAACAGGCGGCCATGCTGAAAACTGGTGCGCCGGGCAAAAGCCCCTGCGACATGGCCATCTGGCCCTGTTTCGCCGGGTAGCGCGGGCTGCCCAATCGACAGACCAACAAGGGCCGTGCGCGACGCGCTGCCTACCCATGTGAAATGCCCATCAGAATCCGTTTCAAAGGGGAAGTGGCCCGGTACATCTGGCAGGGTTTCCTTGCCATGTGCCAGTCCATCCAGATCAGGAGCAGAAAATGTTTCGCGGGGACGCGCGGATGTAAACCTCTCAATACGTTCAACCAGACGTTTAATCTGGCTACGCTCATCCCGGCTGGGCACGGTTTCGTTTTGGGTAAGGGCAGAAACAGGCTCCTCCGCCTTATCCACCGCCGGAGTTGCAGCCCTTTCCTTCTCATGATGACCATCATCACGATCATGAACCAGCGCGAGAGCGCCACTTGCAAGAGCAGGCTTATCGGGGCCCTGAAGCACAAAATCAACGGACCCAAAGGCTTCCAGCGCTAAGCGGGTACGCTCGCCAATGTCACGCCGCCCCCGCAGCACACCGCGCGCTGTGGGGCCAATGCGCGAAAGCAGCACCGGCCAGATCATATCCGGCAACTGTGCCCGTGCCATCGCCACCGCACACACCGATGGCTTATCGCTGGAAAAAAACTCAACCAAAGCAGGAGAGCGCAACCGACCGCCCAGTTCAACCACGCTGGCAATACGCTGTCCCTCGCTCAACGCCCCGCGCAGGTCATTGAGACGTGATACCAGAGCAACCCGGTCATCCTGTTCCAGCCGAACCTTTCCCGGCTGGTCATATTGTGCAAGCATATCAATGCATTGCCGCCATAACGTAGTGGCGGCCAAACCTGTCCGTTCCTCAACAGCCAATATGGTTTGCGTAAGATCGTTAAACCGCAACCATTTTCTCCAACGGATTATTCAATGGAATCATCATTAACACTACAGATTTAAGCTTTTCAAAAGAACAGGAAAAGATGCTTTTGTCCGATATTCTCACTATTTGTAACAATGCGGGACTCTTGCAAAAAATTGAAATTTTATTATATCCTTCAAATCGTTAACGAAAGGATATTGCACATATGCCAACCTCTGTGCTGGATGAAACAGACCTCGCAATCCTTTCCCTGTTGCAACAGGACGGCAGGATGAGCAATGTCGATCTTGCCCGCCATGTAGGCTTGACTGCCCCCCCCTGCCTTCGCCGTGTCCGGGCATTGGAAGACCGCGGGCTTATCCAGTCCTATCACGCTGCGTTAAACGGCCCGGCTTTGGGATATAGCATCACGGTTTTTGCGATGGTCAGCCTGAAAAGTCAGGCCGAAAAGGACCTCAAAGCCTTTGAAGATTATGTCACCACCCTGCCGGAAGTGCGGGAATGTCATATGCTGAACGGTGAGATTGATTTCATCCTCAAACTGGTGGCGCGGGACTTGCAGAGCTTTCAATCATTTCTGACATCGGCCCTGACATCAGCCCCCAATGTCGCCAGCGTAAAAACCTCGCTTACTATCCGCACATCTAAAAATGAGCCGGGCATCCCAATGGGTAATATTTCGGCGGCTACAGAGGCCTGAAACTGACGCACCCGAAGCCAGAGCATCTGAAATCCGAATGCCCAAATCCCTTGGTTACGGTATAGAAAGAAAAACGCGCCACTATTACAGGGCGCGCTTTCTTTAATCATAACATCAGTGCGCCGAACGACCAGCCAGACAAGCCCCTTTATTGTGAAAGGCTGGCCGTCTGCTGTGGCTTTGCAGCCCCTCCGGCCTGAGCCGTCAATGCCCGGCCATTCACCCATGCAGACCAGTATGTGGCGACCTGCCCCCAACCACCAGTACCGCTTACCTGAGCGAGCGCCTTACGCGCTTCCTGAAAATCGCCTGACCGCGCCAGTGCGATACCTAAGCGAGTGGAAACCCGGTCCTTATCCGTCGCCCCCTTTTCCAGCGCAGCGCGATAATAAGGCACAGCCTCGGCATATTGGCTATTGGCCAGCAATTTATCACCGTCCTGCGCCGCTTTGGTGGCATTGGCAGCAGACCCGGCCTTACCGGGTAGCCCCTTGATTGATGCGAGATACGTGACCGCACGCGGTGTCAGCGTTTTCAGCAAAGGGGTCGCAACCGAGTCATTTTTCATCAACTTGCCGTCGCTCAGCCCGGTATCCAGCACCGCCTTGGCCTCAGCGGCATAGCCCTGCCCGGCAGCTAGCGTGGCATAGCCCTGATAATCCCGCTCGCTGGCAAGACCACCTGTTGCAGCCTGCAGCCTGTATAGATCAAGCTGAGCTTCCTTATCCGGCTTTGCCCCTTCCATATAAGTAGCAAGAGCGCTGCGCCATTCCGGTGCGCTGCCCTTTCCATCCGCCAGTTTATTGGCGCCGTAACGGGCGACCGCCGCCCAATCTTTACGCGCATAAGCAATGGAAATAGCCCGGTCATACCAGCTTGCAGGAACAGCCTGCCCGGCCTTTATCTGCTGATCGATCACCGCATCCAATATTTGCGCGGCGTCATTCATCTTGCGCTGGCGAACATAAGATTCCACCAGCATCAAGGCGGCATGCGGGTCTGTCACCCCCAATTCCCGTGCGCGGTTCAGGTACACAACGGCGTTATCGATCGCGCCGGTCTGATAGCTGAGATAACCCGCGACGTGATTGAGGTGGCCTAATTGTCCTTCGGGTACGCCACCACTTTCAATGAGCTTGGAAACGGCACTGCGCTGCGCAACTACATCATTACGCTTAACCGCCAGCTCCATAGCAAGGCTGGCTGCGATATATTTCTCAAACGGGGTAGAGGGCGATAAAGAATTGAGGGCCGATCCAGCCGTGGTGACATCCCCCTTTTTCAGACTATCGCTAATTTGTGCAACGGTCTGACGAAAGGCTGCGCTGGCAGACACATTGGTCTCGGGCGCTTTTGCAGCCTGAGCCGGCATAGAAACGACCGCCGCCGTCAATGCCAGAGTTGTTCCCCATACCAAACGCAGTTGATGCACCATTTCATTCCTCATCGCGGAAATATCATTGATTGTAATTCACAAAAAGCGGGGCGACACTATGGCACCGCCCCGTTTTTCATCTCTGTTTATCAGCCAGCAGGCTGAGCCGCATTTTTCTTATCCAGCCATTTCAGCCAGAACTGGGCAATGCCGCCGCGTGCGCCGCCAGTGACCTTTGACAGAGCCGAGCGCGCACCGGCAGTATCGCCGGAAAGCGCCTTAGCAATACCCAGACGAGTATTCACTTCGGCAGCATCAACACCGGTTTTCTGCAAAGCCGTTTCAAAGAGCGGGATGGCTTTGCTATATTCGCCATAGCCCATATAGGCGTCGGCAGTCGCACTGGCGACCTTGGAGTTTGCAGCCTTCGCCGCATCCGCCGCAGAAGATGCGAGCGAGCCCTTATCAGCCGCCATACGCTGATTTGCTACCGAGTAGAAGTCTGCACCATCGCTGGCGGTAAGAACGCCCTTCGCGCGGCCAGCGTCGATTGCGGTCTTTGTTTCACCAAACAGGCCGCCTTTGAACGCCATTTCCGCATATTCAAGATAGTCCGCTTTCACCGCGAGACCGCCAGATACATTCATCAGGCGCAGCAAATCGAGGTTTTCGCGGTTGGAAATATTGGGGTTGCTCCGCTGAAACACACGCAGAACGGTACGAAGATTTTCTCCAGTCGGCGAGGCATCATAGGCCATATCGGCCCAATCCTTGAGCTGCGGCACATCGGCGGCTGCGGCCTTGGACACACCCACCTGATACCATTGCGCAGGCACAGCCTCACCCTTTGCCTTCATCGCATCAATGCCCTGCTTGAATATATCAAGGCCGCGGGCAATCTGCGCCTTATCATTGCCAGCCTTGCCCCAGATAGCCTGTGCGAGCAACGGCGACACCTGATCGGGGCGATACCCCAGCGCCTGCGCCTTTTCAGCATAAGCGATGGCGGTATCATAATCCTTGGCAGTGAGTGCGCTGTTGGCAACAACCGTGTTGAACTGGCCCTGCTGCGCCTGCGGAACGAGGCCGGTATCGAGCATACCACGCAGCGAAGCAGTCTGAAGCGCAGCATCATTAGCAGCGATGCTGAGATTCAGCGCAATGGCATGATATTGATATTTATCATCATTGGTGGTGGCCAGCGGCAATGCCTCAGCAAGGGCGGCCTTTGCGCCTTCAACGTCCTTCTTACCAACCAGATCACTGGCCTTGGCGATGGCGGGGATGAAATCCTTGGAAAGCTTCAGTTTAGGTGCCTGATCGCCACCAGCGTCTTTCTTGTTTTTCTGGGCGAGAGCAGGCGTGGATGCCACAACCGACGCGCCCCCCAGAGCAAGCATCAGACCAAGTGTCACCGACGAAACAAAACGCATAATCCTATCTCCATGATCGGGCCGGACAGACCGGTCCCATCTCTTCTTAACCGCATATTCGCAGTATCAGAAAGGGCGTGAACGGTCGTTGAACGGCGCGAAGCTATACCGTTCCCCCCCGTCACATCAAGCCAAACATCATTCATCATGTTCAATTCATTGCTAATCCGCCCTATTAATTCGGCCAGCAGATGGTGAAATATAAATGACATTGCCGTCTGCTTCTATGGTGTTTCGACAAAAGCAGACAGCGACAGAGCAATCACGCTGGATGATAACAGTGTGGCATAGCAGTGCTGAGATGGGGTGACAGAGACACACCAAGAAGCTAGGGTGGCTCCCCTGTTCGTAATAAACTTAATCCGAAAAGAGAGTCGCCTTGACCGACGAGACCTTGCTCGCCGAACATTCTGATATCAGCCCTATCGATATCGTCGATGAGATGAAGTCGAGCTACCTCGATTATGCCATGTCGGTTATCGTCAGCCGCGCCCTGCCAGATGTGCGCGATGGCCTGAAACCTGTTCACCGCCGTATCCTTTACGGTGCGCATGAACAAGGCTTTGTCGCTGGCAAGCCCTATCGCAAATCAGCCCGCATCGTTGGCGATGTCATGGGTAAATACCACCCGCACGGTGACAGCTCCATCTATGACGCTCTTGCGCGTATGACGCAGGACTGGTCGATGCGCGTGCCGCTCATCGATGGTCAGGGCAATTTCGGATCAATGGACCCGGACAGCCCCGCCGCCATGCGTTATACCGAGGCACGCCTTGCCAAGGTAGCCAACGCCCTGCTGGATGATCTTGATAAGGACACGGTTGATTTCACCCCGAACTATGATGGTTCGGAAAAGGAACCGCAGGTTCTCCCTGCCCGCTTTCCCAATTTGCTGGTCAATGGCGCTGGCGGCATCGCGGTTGGTATGGCGACCAATGTGCCCCCCCATAATCTGGGCGAAGTGTTACGCGCCTGCCTCGCAACGCTGGATAACCCGGTCATTGGCCTTGATGAACTGATGCAGATTGTGCCGGGGCCAGACTTCCCGACCGGCGCGCTCATCCTTGGCCAGTCGGGCGCACGTAATGCCTATACGACCGGGCGCGGTTCCATCATCATGCGGTCCCGCCATGAGGTTGAGGAAGGACGCGGGGATCGCCGTTCCATCGTCCTTACGGAAATTCCGTTTCAGGTTGGCAAGGCCGGTCTGGTCGAAAAAATCGCTGAAGCGGCCAAGGACAAGCGCATTGAGGGCGTCAGCGATATTCGCGACGAATCAAACCGCGAAGGCGTGCGCATCGTCATCGACCTGAAGCGGGACGCCACCCCCGATGTTGTGCTTAATCAGCTTTGGCGGAACACCCCTGCCCAGTCCAACTTTCCGGCCAATATGCTCGCCATTCGTGGTGGCCGCCCGGAACTGCTGAACCTCAAGGATATTATCGACGCCTTCATCAAATTCCGTGAAGAGGTCATCACCCGCCGCACGAAATTTGAACTCAATAAAGCCCGCGAACGTGCGCATATTTTGCTCGGCCTTGTGCTGGCCGTTACCAATCTGGATGAAGTCGTGCGGATTATTCGCGGGTCCTCCAGCCCGGCGGAAGCACGTGAAAAGCTGATCGCCCGCGAATGGCCGATAGAAGAAATCGCACCCTATATCCGTCTTGTCGAAGCGATTGAGACGGAAATTTCCGGCGACACCTACAAAATGTCGGAAACGCAGGTTCGTGCTATTCTTGACCTGCGCCTGCATCGCCTGACGGCCCTTGGCCGTGATGAAATCGGCAATGAACTGCAGATTTTGGCCGCCAGCATCGCTGAATTTCTCGCCATTCTTGCGGACCGGGCAAAGCTCTACGCCGTAATGCGCGAAGAGTTTAACGCAATCCTTGCGGAATTTGATACGCCTCGTCGTTCTACCATCGCGCCTGCCGCTGATGGTATTGAGGACGAAGACCTCATCGAGCGTGAGGATATGGTCGTCACAGTTACCCATGAAGGCTATATCAAGCGCACCCCGCTTGATGCCTTCCGCGCTCAGGCGCGTGGCGGCAAGGGCCGCGCAGGCATGGCGACCAAGGATGAGGACGCGATCACCGAATTGTTCGTGACCAGCACCCACACGCCGGTGCTGTTCTTCTCTACCCTTGGTAAGGTTTACCGCATGAAAGTGTGGCGCCTGCCCGAAGGTGGCCCCGCCACCCGTGGCCGCCCGATGGTGAACCTGTTACCACTCGCCGAAGGTGAGGTTATCCGCACCGTATTGCCTCTGCCAGAGGATGAGGCCGAATGGGCCAATATGCACGTCATGTTCGCAACGGCGAAGGGCAGCGTCCGCCGCAACAGCATGGATGCATTCGCCAACATCCCTTCTAACGGCAAGATCGCCATCAAATTTGAAGGTGAAGACGCAGACGACCGCCTGATTGGTGTCGCACTACTGAACGAAGGTCAGGACATTCTCCTTGCTTCGCGTCAGGGCAAGGCCATTCGTTTCCAGGGCGAAGATGTGCGCGTGTTCCAGAGCCGGTCCTCCACCGGTGTAAGGGGTATGAACCTTAAAAATGATGATGAGGTCATCTCTCTCTCTATCCTTGACCGGTCCGGTGCGACGCAGGATCAACGCGAAGATTATCTTCGTTTTGCGCCGTGGAAAGCAGAGAAAGAAGGCGAACCGGCCATGTCGGCGGAAGATTTCGCTAAAATGGCTGAAAATGAGCAGTTCATCCTGACTGTTTGCGCCAATGGCTATGGCAAAATCAGCTCTGCCTATGAATATCGCCGCACGGGTCGCGGTGGTCAGGGCATCACCAATATCGACAATATTGCCCGCAATGGCCTGGTCGTCGCCAGCTTCCCCGCAAAGAAAGGTGACCAGCTCATGCTCGTCACCGATCAGGCAAAGATGATCCGCATGGGCCTTGATAGCATGCGCGTCATTGGCCGGGGCAGCGCAGGGGTGCGCCTGTTTAACGTCGCCGATCAGGAGCATGTGGTTTCTGCCGCAAAGATTGAAGAAACCGACGATGAAGAGGCTGGGGCCAGTGCGGATACAACGCCTGAGGCCGGAGGCGAAACAACCGAAGCATGAGCGAACTATTCGCTTATAAGGTCCTGACGCGCGATCAGTGGGACGCCTTTCGCAAGGAAGGCGTTTTCCACGGTGCGCCGGTGGATATTGCCGATGGCTATATCCACCTTTCCACCCGCACCCAGACCGCCGAAACCGTGCGCAAACATTTTGCCGGGCAGGATGACCTAACCCTTGCAATGGTTGACCTTTCCGTATTCGGCGACAAGGTGAAATGGGAAATATCGCGCGGCGGCGCGCTCTTCCCCCATCTTTATGATGTGTTGCCAATGTCCGCAATCACTACCAAGGCCCGGCTGCGCCTCGATGAAAACGGACAACATGTGTTCCCGGCGGGATTTACCGATTAAAGTGCAGGAACAACTCCCCATGCCCGCGCATTATCTTATCAGGCATTAACCAGATAAGGAAAGTGACATGCGTAAGACATTTATGCCATTTGTCATCATCGCTGGCGCCACATTATTGGCGGGCTGCTCTACCCTGACCGGCGCTGGTATTGGCGCGGCAGGCGGTGCTGGCGTTGCGGCCGCGACCGATAAAGATGTTAAGGACGGCGCCCTGATCGGCGGAGCCGCCGGGGCAGTGATCGGCACGGCGGTAGATTAAAACTCTGGCCCATAGCCGCCGCCACAGGTCTGGCAGCCGGCGTAGGGCGGGTTACGCCTGCAAGATGTTTGATCTGATTTGAAAATGCTCTATGGCCCCGTCCATGACATATCAGGTTCACATCATTGGCGGCGGCATGGCCGGTTCCGAGGCGGCATGGCAACTCGCACAAGCAGGCGTGAAAGTGCGCCTGTCTGAAATGCGCGGCAGCGGCGATATGACGCCCGCGCATCAGACGGATGGGCTTGCCGAGCTGGTCTGCTCCAACAGCTTTCGTTCTGATGATGCAGCGAAAAATGCAGTGGGCCTGCTCCATCAGGAAATGCGCGATTTAGGCTCCATCATCATGGCGCAGGCAGCCCTTGCCAAGGTGCCTGCCGGATCCGCACTGGCGGTAGACCGCGATATTTTCTCTGATGGTGTTACGCAGGCCCTCAGCCAGCATCCCAATATCGAAATTGTCCGCGAACGGATCGACACGCTACCGACTGATGGCATGACGATCATCGCCACCGGGCCACTCACCGCCCCGGCCCTTGCTGGCAATATCGGTGCGGCGACGGGCATGGAAAGCCTCGCTTTCTTCGATGCCATTGCCCCCATCATCTACCGCGACAGCATCAACATGGACATTTGCTGGATGCAGTCCCGCTGGGACAAGGTAGGCCCCGAAGGCGATGGCAAAGATTATATCAACTGCCCGATGAACAAGGAACAATATGACGCCTTTGTTCAGGGATTGCTTGATGGCCCCAAGACCGAGTTCAAGGAATGGGAAAAAGACACGCCCTATTTTGAAGGCTGTATGCCTATTGAGGTGATGGCGTCACGCGGCACCGAGACATTACGCCATGGCCCGATGAAGCCAATGGGCCTCGATGACCCACGCACGGGGCGCTGGCCTTATGCCGTGGTACAACTCCGGCAGGATAATGCGCTGGGCACCATATGGAACATGGTGGGTTTTCAAACGAAGCTGAAACATGCCGCGCAAGTAGAGTTGTTCCGTACTATACCGGGCCTTGAAAACGCCGAATTTGCGCGCCTGGGCGGCCTGCATCGTAACACCTTCATCCAAAGCCCCAAGTTGCTGGACCCGACTCTGCGCCTCAAATCAGCGCCGCATATCCGCTTTGCCGGGCAGATGACCGGATGTGAAGGCTATGTCGAGAGCGCCGCAATCGGCCTCATCGCCGCCCGCTTTGCGATTGCCGAACTGGCAGGGACACCCCTCAGCCCACCACCAATCACCACCGCATTGGGCGCATTGCTCTCTCATGTGACTGGCGGCGCGGATGCAGACCATTTTCAACCGATGAATGTTAATTTCGGCCTGTTTCCTCAACCTGATGAAAAGGTGAAGAAAAAGGACCGCAAAGAGGCTTATACAGGCCGTGCGCGGACGGATATGGCCGCATGGATGCAGGAACAGGGGTTGGCCGTAGAAACGGCCTGACCCCTCCCCTCTTTCAACATTTGCATTTCGGCTTGGCGGTGCGTTTTGGCGCTGTGGTAGCGAACTCAGCACGGCTGAGCTTCCCATCCCCATTGGCATCCGCCCCGCCGAAACGATCAGACGTCGCAACTGCCCATTCCTCAAACGACAACAGATTATTGCCGTCTTTATCCAGCTTTTTAAACGCCTTCACCCGGCTGCCCATTAATTCGTCACGAGTGATGATACCGTCCCGGTTACGATCATAACGGTCAAAGCGCTTTGCTTCCTTATCCTTCGTGCTGGCCGCAGGAGGGGCAGGCAAATCATCCCCCGTCAGCGATTCATCCCCCACCGGCAAGGCCAGATCATCCTCAGCCGCCGGGAAGGCGCTTTGTGATGCCACCGCCAGAACAGGTGGCTTTTTCTCCGCCCGGATCTGCCACCAGAATAACCCGCCCGTCACCAGCAATAAACTGGCCACTGCACCTGCAACAAAACGCCCCATATCCGTCTCTTTACCCTGTCAGCGTCCAAATATCTGTAACCGCAAAAGCCGTATATAGAGCTGAGGCGTCAACTGCATTGGCATGGCCGCCCCCCTCTTTACATCATGGCGTGCTGCCCCGCTCAGCATCGCCAGCATACGCGGCAACCCGCCCGGCATAGCAGGCTTTTTCATCAGCAATTGCCGCCCATAAGCTATGGCCGCAGCGGATAATTCCGCATCACCCAAATGGCCGGCCAAATCCCACATCGACCAGATCGCCCCTTCCAGCGCCGCATCACCGGCATAATCAGGGCGCAGTGCCGAGAAAAATCCTCCGCCCCGCCCACTGGCGTATATTTCCAGCATCGCCTCTGGCTGATCGCCATTCCACAGGATCATCTCTTCCCAGCCATCAATTATCGCGATTAGCGCTGGACGAATATCACCAAACTGATCCAGCGCCCGCAGCGCATCCATCTGGGGGGAACGATGAGCAGGCAATGCCTCCTCTGATGCCAACCCATCCCGCCACCATGCGAGGCGAATCTGTGCCATCATCGGCTCTCTCGCCTGACGAGCGATATGTGCACATTCATTATCAAGGGCGATGATTTGCCGGGCACCATCCATATTCCCGCCCGCTGATGCCAGAATAAGCCTTTGAACAAAGGTCAGTTCCGGTAATTCTTTCCCATTACCCACGTAGTTGCCACCCCGGTAAAAACAATATTACCATTTTTTTAAGCTATATCGCTTAGTTATTTCCGCCATATCGGCCCGTAAATGCGCAAATCTTAACCATGATATGCTGCAGGCTGGCCCGAAATCTGGACTGGATATGCGAATGGCACGAAACATGACCATGAAAAAGGGATTTCTTGGGCGACTGGCAAAAGATCAGGCAGGCAATGTACTGGTCATCACCGCCGCCGCAACCATACCCATGATCGCTATTGTTGGGGCCGCCGTCGATATCAGCCGTGCCTATCTGACCCGCACTCGCCTGCAACAGGCGTGTGATGCGGGCGTTTTGGCGGGTCGCAAGTCCATGACGGGCCTGAGTTGGGAAACAGAAAATAGAGAGAAAGCGCTGGAATTCTTTACCATGAATTTCCCTGACGGGAAATATGGGACGAGCGTGCCAACAGTCAGTTTTCAGGCCAATAATCTGGGCGCAGTCAGTGGCACTGCAACCACTAATGTTCCGATGACATTAATGGCAGTGTTCAATAAATCTATAATACCGATTTCTGTTAATTGTACGGCCGATTTACAGCTTCCCAATACAGACATCATGTTCGTTCTCGATACCACTTTGTCGATGAACGACAGTAATGAGGGAGATCCCGTTAACCGCATTACTGCCCTTCGCAATTCGGTAACGAGTTTTTATAATGAACTAAACTTGGTAAAGCCAGAAGGCAGCCACATCCGTTATGGATTCGTTCCTTATTCCTCCACCGTCAATGTCGGGATGTTGCTGAAACCTGAGTGGCTGGCCAGTAAATGGACCTACGATTCCCGTATAGCAGATGGTACCGAAATCGTCAGTTCAGGAGTAGAAGCCGAGGAACTGACAACAACATCCTCAGAAATTCTCAACAATGGAGTATCTACTGGAACTAAGTTTCAGGGAGCTGCCGAAAAATGCACCGCTCCAGCCAATAAGCTCAGTGATGTGTATACAGCGTGGTCTGGCTGGTCTCCATCGTCAACGTCTCTTCCCCGTACAAGAACAAGAACAAGAACCATGAATGGCACCAGCTATTCCGCTAGCCTAAGCGGAGGTATTTGCTGGATCACGCCTACAGACTACAATAATCATATTATAAAATATACAGAAAAGAGGGAAGCGAACCCCAATGCGGGTAAAGATAAAGGTTCCTCGACAAGATATTATTGGAAATATAAGCCCATTGAATATGACGTCTCTGCGCTGAAAGGGGGTGGACCAACAGTCAGTGGTGGTAGTTTCATAGCACCGGTAGAAAATAATCACACAACACGTACAATAAAATGGGAAGCCAAAAACGCCTGCATTGAAGAACGCGCTACGCGTCGCACGAATGAGGGCGCAGACGTTCCAATGTACGACATGGATGTTGATCTGGTTCCCAACAATAGCCAGCCTGATACACAGTGGAAACCGTTTCTGCCGGGGCTGGTCTATGGCCGGGATACCACGAGCAAAACAGCAACCACTGGTTGGGTCTATAGTGGAGCTGCAGAAACGCGCAGCAGCAGTAATTTAGTCACCCCATGGAATGACACCACCCAATATGGTGCCTGCCCCAGCCCATCCAGAAAACTAGCAGAAATCACATATAACGATCTCACAAAATATCTGAATGCGCTTAATCCGGCGGGCTTCACTTATCATGACATAGGCTTTTTATGGGGCCTCCGCCTGATGTCTCGCGATGGTATATTCAAGGAAGAAAATCAGGCAGCCGAAGCAACTGGCCGCGTTGCTCGCCACCTCATTTTTATGACCGACGGTGACACAGACACCCGTATCGGCGCTTATGACGCATGGGGTCTTTCCGGTGTGGCACGGCGGCGTACGTCAACCAACAGCATTCCAACCAATGCTGCACAAAATACCATTACCGAGGATCGACTGAAAGAACTCTGCTCAGTTGCCAAAGATAAGAAGAATATTACCGTCTGGGTCATCGCCTTTGGTACAGATTTGACCAGCCTGCTATCTGGCTGCGCATCACCTAATCGTGCTTACAAGGCCGATAATGCGGCGGAACTGACAGCGACATTCTCCGAAATCGCATCACAGATTGCGCAATTGAGGCTGACGCGATGAGAAAGAGCGCTTACCGAACAACCATAACGCGATTAGCATCAGACAAGCGGGGCGCGACAATTATAGAATTTGCGTTCGTTGCTCCTGTTTTCCTGCTGATAATTATGTTTTTGTTCGATACAGCTTATTATTACTACGCCCGCGCTGTGTTAGGCGGGGAAGTACAGGCCGCCGGACGTTCCTCAACTCTAGAAACCGCAACAGACGAAGCGCAGACGGCGCTGGATAACCATGTAACCGCCGTGGTTCAGCAGGTTGTTCCGCACGGAACCGTTCAATTTTCTCGTAAATCCTTCAGATCTTACGATCAAGCAGCAACGAGAGCGGAACCCTTTAAGGATGCTAATGGAAATGGCACTTGTGATGAGGGTGAGTTTTTTGAAGATACAAATGGGAATGGCACGCGCGATCTCGATATAGGATCAGATGGACAAGGCAATGCCCGCGATGTGACCATATACACGGCGACCCTGCATTATCACCGCCTCTTTCCTATCGCGACCATGATGGGCTGGAGCAATGATATGTCCATATCTGAAAGCACGATTTTGCGGAACCAGCCATTCGACAAACAATCTGCTGTTAAGGAAGGGACATGCTCATGAGTATCACGTCCCCTCACTCGGTGGCTAGCATCACCTCCCTCGATAGCGGTGGCATCTCCTGCATAGCCGATCAGGACAATGTCATTCGGCCAAAACGCACAATATTTAGACGGTGCGCTGCCTTGCTGAAGGATGCTAGCGGTGTTGCTCTGATTGAGTTCGCCGTTTCCCTGCCGCTGCTGCTGCTCTTTGCCACAGCGGGTCTGGAACTGGCCAATTATGTTCTGACCCTCAAACGCGTGGGGGAAATGGCGGCGATGGTTGCGGACAACGCATCACGCATGGGCGCACAAAACATCATCAATGACAAACCGATCTCGGAGGCAGAGATTAACGATGTTTTCACCGGTGCCGAGATGCAGAGCGGGGGATTAAACGTAGCGCAAAATGGCAGAATCATCTTGTCCAGCCTGCAGAAAAATGAGGATGGCGGACAAACCATTAAATGGCAACGCTGCTATGGGGCTGGCGAATTCGCTTCATCCTGGGGAGTGGAAGGCGATGGTGCAACAGGATCTGACTTTGATGGAATGGGGCCACAAGGGTCCCTCGTCACCGCGAGCGACGGAACTGCTGTAATGGTGGTAGAAGTACATTATCACTACAAACCGATAATGCCGGTGATGTTCATGCCATTAGGCGATCTTCATGAGAGCGCATCGTTCAACGTACGTGACACACGAGACCTTTCCGGCGTGCATAATGACGAAAACGTCACAGTTTCACACTGCACCACCACGAGCCCGGAAAACAATAGCGATTCGGGAAACACCTCTGCCCCGGCGACCTGAGTTGGCATATAAAAAGGGAGGAGCGAGCAGCCCCTCCCCTCTTTTCTTTATCCGCGATAGCAGACCTTCTTTACCGCCGCGATGACCTTCGGCGCATCAATCAACGCCAGCTTTTCGAGGTTCGCTGCATAAGGCAGCGGCACATCCTCATTGGTCACGCGCAAAACAGGGGCATCTAGATCATCAAAGCCCTGCTCCATCGCAACGGCAGCGATTTCACTGGCAATAGAGCATACCGGCCAGCCTTCTTCCACCACGATCATACGGTTGGTTTTCTTGAGGCTGGCGAGAACCGTGCCGGTATCAAGCGGACGCAACGTGCGCAGGTCGATAACCTCAGCGTCAATGCCTTCCGCTGCAAGCTGCTCCGCAGCATCCAGCGCAATGCCAACACCGATGGAATAGCTAACCAGCGTTACGTCCTTACCTTCCCGCATGATGCGGGCCTTACCGATTGGCAGGACATAATCATCCAGCACCGGCACATCAAAGCTGCGACCATAAAGCAGCTCATTTTCGAGAAACACAACCGGGTCGGTCGAACGAATTGCTGCCTTCAGCAAGCCCTTGGCATCGGCTGCGTCATAAGGCGCGATAACGATGAGGCCGGGAACAGCGGCATACCATGGGCCGTAATTCTGGCTATGCTGCGCGCCAACGCGGCTCGCCGCACCATTCGGGCCACGGAATACAATCGGGCAGCGCATCTGGCCGCCTGACATGTAGTTGGTCTTAGCTGCGGAGTTGATGATCTGGTCAATCGCCTGCATGGCGAAGTTGAACGTCATAAACTCAATGACCGGACGCAGACCGCCCATGGCCGCACCGGCACCAATGCCTGCAAAGCCATGTTCGGTAATCGGCGTATCAATGACGCGCTTATCACCAAATTCCTGAAGCAGCCCCTGAGTAACCTTATAGGCCCCCTGATATTCGGCGACTTCTTCACCCATGACGAAAACACGCTCATCCGTGCGCATTTCCTCAGCCATGGCATCCCGCAAAGCTTCACGAACCGTGGTTTTCACATATTCCGTGCCAGCAGGAACCGCTGGATCAACCGCGATTTTGATTTCTGCCGGGGCGGGCTTCGCTGAGGGCGCATCGGCGACCGACGCTGGGGCCGCTGTCGGGGCCGCAGCAGGTGCCGCCTCAACATCACCGTCTTCGCCAGCCATCGTTGCGATGACCGTGCCGACCTTCACATTCTCGCTGCCTTCAGCAACCAGGATTTTGCCAACGACGCCTTCGTCCACGGCTTCGAATTCCATCGTCGCCTTATCTGTTTCGATCTCGGCCAATATGTCGCCGGATTTAACCTCGTCACCTTCTTTGACGAGCCATTTTGCCAATGTGCCTTCCTCCATCGTGGGGGACAGCGCCGGCATCTTAATTTCAATTGCCATTAATATTGCTCCACCAGCACATCGGTATACAGTTCAGCGATTTCCGGCTCTGGCGAGACTTCGGCAAACTCTGCACTTGCGTTGACGATCTTGCGAATGTCCTGATCGATTATCTTGATCTCGTCCGCGCTGATGCCCGCTTCTTCAAGATATTTCTTGACGCCTTCGATAGGATCAGACTTTTCACGCACTTCCTGCACTTCTTCGCGGGAACGATATTTTGCAGGGTCCGACATGGAGTGACCACGATAGCGGTAGGTCTTCATTTCGAGGAGGATCGGGCCTTTACCAGCCTGCACCCATTTCAGCGCCTCTTCGGTGGCAGCACGAACAGCCAGCACATCCATGCCATTGACCTGCAGGCCCGGAATACGGAAGGATTCACCGCGACGGAAAAGCTGGTCCTCAGCCGAAGACCGGTTGACCGATGTGCCCATCGCATATTGGTTATTTTCGATCACATAAATGATCGGCAGTTTCCAAAGCTCCGCCATGTTGAAGCTTTCATAAACCTGCCCCTGATTGGCCGCGCCATCGCCGAAATAAGCGACGCACACGCCGCCATCATTCGCATATTTATGCGAGAATGCGAGGCCCGTGCCGAGCGAAACCTGCGCGCCCACAATGCCATGGCCGCCGAAAAACTTATGTTCAACGCTGAACATATGCATGGAGCCACCCTTACCGCGCGAGATACCCGCACCACGGCCCGTGAGTTCGGCCATGATGACATTGGGGTCAATCCCATAAGCAAGCATGTGACCATGGTCACGATAGCCGGTAATAACGCTGTCCTTGCCGGGTGTCAGCGCGGACTGGATACCAACCGCAACGGCTTCCTGACCAATATAGAGGTGGCAAAAACCACCGATCAGCCCCAGCCCATAAAGCTGACCCGCTTTTTCTTCAAAGCGACGAATCAGCACCATCTGGCGATAAAATTCGAGCAACTCTTCTTTGCTGGCTTCATAAAGCGCCGCAGGAAGAACGGGCTTTTCTTCGTTATGATCCGGCCGGGCTGGCACAGCGGCTGCGCGGGCAGGCGATGCAGGCTTTCCTTTTGTCCGGGGCGTTGCTGGTTTCACCAAGAGCGCATCCTTCTTTATTATCCACAGGGAGGAGCCGCGAATATAAACACCCACGGTCCAAAAGCCAACAAAAAGGCCAGTGGAACAACAAAAAGGATTAGCAAACGAACCTATATGACGATTTTACAATTGATGCAGCGCAGCATAAACATGCCTGCATCGTCCGTTATTTCAACGGCACAACCACCTCATCGGGGTGCCCGACATTAAGCTCCCGTCGGATAAGCTCATCAGCCATGTCCGGGTCAACATGACGAGGGTCCAGCAGGTCAACACGATTGGCGACCTTAGCCCGTTCCGCCTGAACAACCTTCAACTCAGCCCGACTATCGCGCAATTGATGGGTATAATCCCCCCATGCCAATATACCATTGGGGCCGATTATCGCGTAGCCAACCAGCATTGCCAGCAGCAATATCGCAATCGCCGGACCAAGGGCCGACGCAAATAACATACGGAGCTTCACCAACTGAGCCATAGCCCCTTGAATCACGTTCGATTCGCCGGTGCAACCAAAAAATGATCACATCCGGCGAATATTCCATTTAATGCCCGATCATCGGGCAAAACCAGCCTTAACGAAAGATGGAACGACCCGCATAAACAGCCTGCGGCCCCAGCTCTTCCTCAATACGGATGAGCTGGTTATATTTGGCAAGCCGATCAGAACGCGCCAGCGAACCCGTTTTGATCTGGCCGCAATTGGTAGCGACAGCAAGGTCCGCAATGGTGGCATCCTCGGTCTCACCCGAACGATGCGACATCACCGCAGTATAACGAGCGCGGTGCGCCAATTCGACCGCAGCAAGAGTTTCAGAGAGCGAACCAATTTGGTTAACCTTAACCAACAGAGAGTTAGCCAGACCCTTTTCTATGCCCATAGCAAGGCGCTTGGGGTTCGTGACGAACAGATCATCCCCGACGAGCTGGCATTTATCACCAATTTTATCGGTGAGCAGCTTCCAGCCTTCAAAGTCATCTTCGGCCATGCCATCTTCGATTGATTTGATCGGGTAACGACCAACCAGATCAGCCAGATAATCCGCCATTTCCGCAGGAGAAAGGCTCTTGCCCTCACCCACCATTTCATATTTGCCAGCCTTGAAAAACTCCGTGGAGGCACAATCCAGCGCCAGCATCACGTCATCACCGGGCTTGTAGCCAGCCTTCTCGATGGAGGCCATGATGAAGTCCAGCGCATCCGTAGTGGACGCGAGCGCAGGTGCGAAACCACCCTCATCACCAACCGACGTTGCCAGACCCTTGTCATGCAGACCCTTTTTGAGGGTGTGGAAGATTTCAGCGCCCACACGCACCGCATCCGCAATGCTGTCTGCGCCAACAGGCATAATCATGAATTCCTGAAAATCGATCGGGTTGTCGGCATGTTCACCACCGTTGATGATGTTCATCATCGGGACCGGCAACACATGGGCGGAAACACCACCAACATAACGATACAGCGGCAAGCCGCGCGCATCAGCAGCAGCCTTCGCCACAGCAAGGCTGACGCCCAGAATCGCATTCGCACCCAGACGGCCCTTATTTTCGGTGCCATCCAGCTCAATCATCACGGCGTCGATTTCGCCCTGCTCTTCCGCGTCCAGCCCGAGCAGCGCCTCGCCAATTTCGCCATTCACGGCATCAATAGCCTGAAGCACGCCTTTGCCCAGGTAAACACTCTTATCACCATCGCGCTTTTCGACGGCTTCATAAGCACCCGTCGAAGCACCCGAAGGCACAGCCGCCCGACCGAAGCTGCCGTCTTCCAGCAACACATCAACTTCAACTGTTGGATTACCGCGGCTGTCAAGAATTTGCCGTGCGTGAATATCAAGAATGGCCGTCATACTATGTTTCCCTTCGTCTGCACCCAAGGAATGACTGATGTTCTGGCGTCCGCTTAGCCAGCGCCACCCTATAAGGCAATCTCTTAACAGCCCCTCTTCCACCCCCTGCCGTAAAATTTCGCTGTTGCGGGATGAAATGTGCCGATGGAACTGCTAATCAGGGATAAGCATTATTATAGGAGAGGCGCAAAACAGCCGCGATTCCGGCTGAACGCCCACCATTTGATAATCACTATCTGGGGTGAAGAGACATGCGTGAACAAATTGAAAAAGCAGCCCATGACACTGCCGAAGCCGCCAAGGCAAAAACCGGCACTGCTATGCAGGGTTTGGCCCAACTGATTAGCGATACTGCGCAAACTGTCGATACAAAGCTAGGCCCGCAATATGGAGACTATACCCGGCAGGCAGCCAACGCCGTCGCCAAAGCAGCTAAATCCTTGGATGCCTCCGACGTGGATCAGTTGCTGAATGAAGCCCGCGATTTCGTACGCAAAAGCCCGGCTGTCACCATCGGCGCGGCAGCTATTGCTGGCTATGTGCTGATGCGCCTCGCCAAAGGAGCCAAGCCTGCGGAGGAAGATGCGACGGCGGCACATGCCAATGACGCAGAAACCGCAACCGACGAATAAAGCCAGCCTGTATCTGTTTGATCGGGAGGGGGAGAGAAAAGGCGTGACACAGCAAATGGGCCAGACCCCAGAGGCGCAGGAGAATGGACAACTACCAGATGACATCATCCGGGCAGAAGATTCCACCGTTCAGAATGACCATGATAGCGGGCCCGAATATGCGGAGTCTCAGTCCACTACGCAGGTGATCCGTATGCTCGTGATGCAAGGGCAGGAATATGCCGCAACCGAAATGCAGCGGCAAAAACTGCGCGTGCGCATTCTGGGTCTCGCCGTACGGGATGCCATCATCCTTGGGCTCGTCGCTATATTTCTGCTGATGGGATTACTGATTGCATTACTGATTGGCGGCATATGGGCGCTCGCTCCCCATGTAGGCCCCATATGGGCATTGGTAATTGTGATGGGCGGATGCTTTGCCCTCATCATCCTTCTGCTTCTGTTCATCCGGGCGCGGATAATGTCGGCCCTCAATCAGACATTCCAGAAGGAGAAGCGCTGATGAGTCACGAATCGCATTCCCCTAAACCCGATCTGGCATCGGATAGCCTTAATTCTCTCGATGTTCAGGCCTATGAGCAGCGCCAGAATCTGCTCAGCCTTGTTGACCTGACAAAAGAACGTCTGAAACCGGCCAGCCTGAAGCAAGAGGCTGTCAATAAGGTGCTGGATTTGGGACTGGACACAATCGACAAGGCAAAGGCTGGTATGAAACGCAACCCCGGCAAGGCAGCTTTGGGCATTTTAGCCATAGGCGCGATCATCGCCCGCAAACCATTAATACGCCTGTGCCGTCAGGGATATGCCAGCTTACGCAATAATGATGCGCCAGCAAGGCTCACCGATGAGAGCAATGCTGGCGCGCAGGACACCGATATTTCCAGCACATCAAAAGGAGACTGAGAATATGGACCCGAAAACCGAAGAAAAGCTGGAACAAATCCGTAATATCGTCTCTGATGCGACAGAATGTGGTGAGGCC
Organism: Sphingobium sp.; assembly: GCA_009360885.1. Lineage (GTDB taxonomy): Bacteria > Pseudomonadota > Alphaproteobacteria > Sphingomonadales > Sphingomonadaceae > Sphingobium. The sequence goes on from SPEL01000003.1 coordinate 189,091, forward strand.
GCCCTGCAGCACGGCAGCGAAATTCTGGGTGAACAGGTTCGTTCCATCAACAGCGCAGCAGGCGAAAAACTCTCTCTGGCCCGCGCTCAGGCAGAAAAAGCCGCAGCAAACACCAGCAAGATTGTCAGCAGCCACCCCCTGTCCGCCGTTGCCGCAGCGGTCGCCATTGGGGCCTTTGCCGCATGGGCGCTTCCCAAAAAGGCTAAGGCCGCCAAACCCGAAAACACATCCGGCGGCAAAGCAGAAAAACTGAAAGCTGCGAGCAATAAAGCTGGGAAAAAGGCGGCAGAAAAGGCCAAAACTGTCATTCGTGACGCCGGAGACCTGATGGGACAGGCAGGAGAAGCGGCTCGTAAGGCACCAGGGGCTATCGCAGACACTGCATCCGATGTGGCTGCGCGACTGAGCGAGAAAATGCAGGATATTGCCGCTGCTAGTAAGAAAAAGGGATAAAGGCAGGCTTCATACCCTCCCCCCGTTACATATTCTTATGCCGCACATGCGAAAAATCCTCTGCCCGGTGTTGATTTTACCGGGCAGTTTCGCGTAAAAGCACAGTCCATGAGCAAACTTCACCTTGTAATGGGCGGGCGAGTTACCGACCCCCAAACCGTCGATTTCGCTGACCTCAACGCTGTTGAGTTTGTTGGGCTGTTTTCGGATTATGATTCGGCTGAAAAAGCATGGCGCGCCGCTGCCCAGCGCACGGTTGACGATGCTGAAATGAAATATGTGGTGGTGCCAGTGCATCGCCTGCTGACCCCGGACACTGAAAACGCAGCCTGATCCTGCCTCCCTTATCAGGGGAAACACAGATGATCCGGGGCATATTAATTCCCCGGACTATTATTGCGCCTGTTCCAGCGCACATTCCATATGTTGAAAATATGCTGGCCGGTTTAAGAAGTTAAGCCGTGTTCAAATAGTAGAAGCAACATCATATGAAGCGATCAGAGAGGGTTCCGCCTAAAACGGACTTTCAGTAAAGGCCGCACCAGAAGCATACCTGCGATGAATCCGCCCATATGGGCACCGATCGCAATGCCATCTGATCCACCGGTCAGCGACTGGCTATCCAGACCTGACGCATAACCAATTAAAAATTGCAGCGTTATCCACCCTGCCCCCAGCCAGATCATCCGTACAACATAAGCGGGCACTGGTCCCAAAGGGCGTACATCATTATTACTGAACAGCAGAGCATAGGCACCAATGATCGCCGATATTGCTCCACTGGCCCCAATCATCGGCACCATCACATCAGGCTCCAGCATCCATTGCCCGGCAGCAGCCGCATAAGCCCCCACGGCATAAAGAACGATGAGCAGTCTGCCGCCCAGCACCATTTCAACCTGACGGCCGCAGAAAAACAGCATCATCATGTTAAAAATCAGATGCAGCCATCCGCCATGCAGAAATGTCGATGTGATGGGGGTCAACAATAATGGAACAACAGGCAAACCCAGCCCCGCACCATCCAGCAAGCCGGGGTCAGCCACGCGTGCCGGAATGAATCCTCCGGCATAAGCAGCAACCCCATCCAACCCGGTCAGCAATGTTATAACGAACACCAGCACGCTTATCAGCGCGAGGATCTTTGTCACCAATCCGTCGGAAAATTGGCTTGCCGCCATAGAGCCTCCCGCAGGATAAGAGCGGAAAAATCAGATAAATTCGATTTTATCGATGTAATAATATTTTTCGCCGGAGGGCACGACGACTTCAACATCTTCGCCAACCTTCTTACCGATCAGCGCACGGCCCAGAGGGCTGTTGTAGGAAATCATGCCCAATTTGGCATCTGCTTCCGCCTGACCGACAATCTGATACTGGATCGGCGCATCATCCTCATCCAGCAGGGTAACGGTTGCACCAAAAACAATCCGGTCACCCGAAAGGGTGGAAGGGTCAATCACCTGCGCACGAGACAACTTATCTTCCAGATCAGCGATGGTGGCCTCAACCTGTCCCTGCCGTTCCTTGGCCGCGTGATATTCAGCATTTTCGGAAAGATCACCATGGGCGCGAGCTTCTTCGATAGCGTCGACAATCAGGGGACGTTCGGCTTTTAATGCACGCAACTGCTCATTCAGCTTTTCATAACCAATGGCCAGCATTGCCATTTTTTCAACAGTTGACATCAGAAAATCCCCAATAATTCCCTACACCGGGGGACAATAGAACACCCCGGATAAAGCCTAAATTCCCGAATAGAATAAGATACGATCAGCTATAATAGGATTGCAACGCTCTTACTTCAAGGGGATGCTCGCTTAATGCTTCGATAGCATCGACGGCAGCGACTGCACCGGCGGCAGTGGTAAAGCTCGGTATCTTCATCCGCAAGGCGCTGGTGCGGATGGAATGGCTATCCTTCAATGATTGCCAGCCTTCCGTCGTGTTGAAGATCATCGCAATATCGCCGTCGGTGATACGGTCCACAATATGCGGGCGGCCCTGTGTCACCTTGTTGACAGTATCGACAGCAATACCTTCCCCTGCCAGATAGGATGCGGTGCCGTCGGTAGCGATGATGTGGAAGCCCAATTCTGCGGCTTTCTTCACAGCAGGCAGGATAATTACCTTATCGCTATCCTTCACCGACACGAAAATTGTGCCGGACTGAGGCAGTTTCGTGCCGCCACCCAATTGCGCCTTAGCAAATGCTGTCGGGAAATCGACATCAATCCCCATGACTTCGCCGGTAGATTTCATTTCCGGCGACAGGACAGGGTCCACACCGGGGAAGCGATTGAACGGGAATACAGCTTCTTTAACGGCGATATGGTTGATCGCGTTACGGTCTATCTTGGGCAGGTCAGCGATCTTTTCACCCGCCATCACGCGGGCCGCGATTTTGGCAATCGGTGTGCCGATGGCCTTTGCCACGAAAGGCACCGTGCGGCTGGCACGCGGGTTCACCTCAATCAGGTAAACCTCGCCATCCTTCACCGCGAACTGCACGTTCATCAGGCCGCGAACCTTCAGCGCACGGGCAAGCAGATCGGCCTCACGTTCAATTTCCGCGACGATTTCATCGGAAAGACTATAAGGCGGCAGCGAACAGGCGCTATCACCGGAGTGAACGCCAGCCTCCTCGATATGCTGGAGAACGCCCGCGACCACGACATCGTCGCCATCACACAGTGCGTCCACATCGACCTCAATCGCATCGCGCAGATATTGGTCAATTAACACCGGAGAATCGCCCGACACCTGAACGGCGGTAGCGATATATTCTTCGAGCTGCGCTTGGCCCTCAACGATTTCCATCGCCCGGCCACCCAATACATAGCTGGGGCGCATCAGCACCGGATAACCGATACGGTTTGCAACTGCGATGGCTTCTTCACGACTACGCGCGATGCCGTTTGCGGGCTGCTTCAATTGCAGCTTCTCAATGAGGGCTGCGAAACGCTCACGATCTTCGGCAAGGTCAATTGCATCAGGCGACGTGCCGAGGATGGGGATGCCCGCATCCTCCAACGCCTGCGCGAGTTTGAGCGGCGTTTGCCCGCCAAATTGCACGATAACGCCAGCCAGCGTACCATTTTGCTGTTCGGTGTGCAGAATTTCTAGCACATCTTCGGCGGTCAGAGGCTCAAAATACAAGCGGTCTGACGTGTCATAATCGGTCGAAACTGTTTCCGGGTTGCAGTTGACCATGATGGTTTCATAACCAACTTCTTCCAGAGCAAAGCAGGCATGGCAGCAGCAATAGTCAAACTCGATACCCTGACCGATGCGGTTCGGCCCGCCACCCAGAATCACAACCTTCTTGCGGTCGGTCGGCTGGCTTTCACATTCCGGTTCACCGAAGCTCGGCGCCTCATAAGTGGAATACATATAAGGCGTTTTCGCCTCAAATTCCGCGGCGCAGGTATCAATCCGCTTGAACACCGGACGGACGTTCAGCTTGTGACGCAGAGCTCGCACCTCAGCCTCGGTCACGCCACCAGTCATAGCCACCACCGCGTCCCGCACAAGGCCGGAACCATGGCGCAAGGCGCTTTCCATGCCCGGCTTCAGATTGGCGGACTGCAACGCCAGCCAAGCAAGGCGCTTGTCGGAAAAGCCCATGGCCTTCAGGTGACGCATCCCTGCGGCATCCTGCGGCAGGCCATTGGTCAGAACTTCGCGCTCGGCATCCACAATTTCCTGAAGCCGTTCAAGGAACCAAGGATCGAACTTTGCGACATTGTGGATTTCTTCGACGGTCAGCCCTTCACGCAGGGCCTGTGCCGCGATCAGGAAACGATCCGGCGTCGGCATACCCAGCGCCGCGATGATTTCGGCCTTCGGCGCGCCCACCAGATGGTCAACCTGATTGAAGCCTGACAGACCCGTTTCAAGGCCACGCAAAGCCTTCTGCATGGATTCGTGGATGTTACGACCAATGGCCATCACCTCACCCACCGATTTCATCGCCGTGCCCAGCAAAGGCTCTGCGCCCTTGAACTTTTCAAAGGCAAAGCGCGGGATTTTGGTGACGACATAATCAATTGTCGGTTCAAAGCTGGCAGGCGTTGCGCCGGTAATGTCGTTGGTGATTTCATCCAACGTGTAACCAACCGCCAGCTTCGCCGCGACCTTGGCAATCGGGAAACCGGTTGCCTTTGACGCCAGCGCGGAAGAGCGCGACACACGCGGGTTCATTTCAATAACGATTAGGCGGCCATCCTTGGGATTAACCGCAAACTGTACGTTGGAACCACCTGTTTCCACACCGATTTCGCGCAACACCGCGATGCTGGCGGAGCGCATGATCTGATATTCTTTATCCGTCAGCGTCAGTGCCGGGGCAACCGTTATAGAGTCGCCGGTGTGAACGCCCATGGGATCAATATTTTCGATCGAACAAATGATGATGGCATTGTCGTTGCGGTCCCGCACGACTTCCATCTCATATTCTTTCCAACCAAGGAGCGATTCTTCGATCAGAACCTCAGTCGTCGGGGATGCGTCGAGACCAGAGGTAACGATCTGAACAAACTCATCCTTGTTATAGGCAACGCCGCCGCCAGTGCCGCCCATGGTGAAGCTGGGGCGGATAATGGCAGGAAGACCGGTAAATTCCAGCGCCGCTATCGCCTCTTCCATCGTATGGGCGATACGGGACCGTGCGGATTCCAGACCGATTTTGTCCATCGCATCCCGGAATTTCAGGCGATCTTCGGCCTTATCAATCGCCTCTGCATCCGCGCCGATCATCTGCACGCCATATTTCTCAAGCGTGCCGTCCTCGAACAATGCCAGCGCGGTGTTGAGCGCCGTCTGCCCGCCCATGGTCGGCAGGACCGCATCCGGGCGCTCCTTTTCGATGATCTTCGCGACGATTTCCGGCGTGATTGGTTCGATATAGGTCGCGTCTGCCAATTCCGGATCGGTCATGATGGTGGCCGGGTTGGAATTGACGAGAATGATGCGATAGCCCTCTTCCTTCAGCGCCTTACAGGCCTGCGTCCCGGAATAGTCAAACTCACAAGCCTGACCGATGATGATCGGGCCAGCGCCAATGATGAGGATCGAGTTGATATCTGTTCTTTTTGGCATGTTATTTTTTCAACCCGTCAACAAATTTGGTGAAGAGGTAAAAGCTGTCCTGCGGCCCCGGCGATGCTTCGGGGTGATGCTGAACAGAGAAAGCGAATGTATCCGTGAGTTCAATGCCGCAATTGCTGCCATCGAACAGGCTGACATGGGTGGTGCGCACATTGGCGGGCAATGTATCAGCATCCACCGCGAAACCATGGTTCATGCTGGTGATTTCCACCGTGCCTTTATCGAGATTCTTAACCGGATGATTGGCGCCGCGATGGCCCTGCTGCATCTTGATGGTCTTTGCACCCGTTGCCAGCGCAAGCATCTGATGGCCCAGACAAATGCCGAAAATCGGCATTTTATCGGCCAGTAATTTCTGGATCACCGGCACCGCATATTCGCCAGTCGCGGCGGGGTCACCCGGCCCGTTGGAAAGGAACACGCCGTCGGGCTGCTGCGCCATGACATCGTCATAGCTGGCGGTGGCGGGCAGCACGGAAACGCGCGCGCCGGCCTCTACCAGATCGCGCAAAATATTGTTCTTTGCGCCATAATCCAGCGCAACAACATGGGGGGCATCCGCCTGCGCGGCATCAAGACGATAGCCCGCGCCGAGCTTCCACCCGCCATCATTCCATTCACGCTGGTGGCCCGTCACATTCTTCGCCAGATCCATGCCGACAAGGCCGGGCCAGCTCTTCGCCTTTTCGTGGAGAGCCGCCAGATCAAACTTTCCATCAGCATTATGGGCGATCACCGCATTGGGTGCGCCCACAGTACGAATGCGGCGCGTCAGTGCCCGCGTATCGACCCCCGAAATACCGATGCGGCCATTGACCTTCATCCATTCATCAAAGGGCTGAACATTGCGGAAATTGCTGGGCTTCGTCACATCCTCGCGGACGATGCACCCCAGAGCATGGGGAACCACACCTTCGACATCTTCGGCATTGGTGCCGACATTACCGATATGCGGGAAGGTAAAGGTGATGATCTGCCCCGCATAGCTGGGGTCTGTCATGATTTCCTGATAGCCGGTGATGGAGGTATTAAAGCAGACCTCACCCACTGCATCGCCCTGTGCGCCAAAGCCACGGCCGAAGATGCAGGTGCCATCGGCCAATACCAACACCCCTGTCGCTCCTCTGGGCACGTTGGGGTATGTGGCAGTTGCCATGGGTCTGTTCCTTTATAATGTCGTTATGGGCGATACCATTCCGCCATGCTGCGATGGCGTTCAGGCTAAACGGCCCGCCACCTATGCCTTTGTACGCTCACGGTCAATGACTGTTAAAAATTAGTTTTGCCGTTATATCTGGCTTTTTCCGCAATATGTGAAGAAGGATTCGCACCGTCATGATCCGTGACGCCATCAAATCCGCGCAAATCGAGGCTATGAAGGGTGGCGACAAAGAACGTCTTGCCGCTGTTCGCCTGATTCTCGCGAAAATCAAAGACCGCGATATTGAATTGCGCACCGCCAGCACCACGCCTGATGATGACGGGCTCGTCGTCGATGTGCTTCAGAAAATGGTGAAGCAACGCCGCGAATCGATTGCCATGTATGAACAGGGTGGTCGCACGGAGCTGGCCGAGAAAGAGCAAGCGGAACTCTCCGTCATCGAATCGTTCCTGCCCAAACAGATGAGCGACGAAGAAACCACCGCAGCGATTGAAGCCATCAAAGCTGAAACCGGGGCATCCTCTGTCAAGGATATGGGCAAGGTGATGGCTGTTCTGAAGGAACGTCACGGCACTGTCATCGACATGGGCAAGGCCAGCGCATTGGTAAAGGCAGCATTGGGCTGACCCTGACCGATCCAACAGAAGTGCTATGGAAGGGGGGACTGCGGGGCTGCGACCCTCTTCTATCGTGCCTTCGCTGGATGATGTATCATATATCAAATCACCGAGGCCATGCACAATTATCTACTGTTCGGTCCATTTTTGCGCGATTTGTGACTTGAACATTATATTCGATTCGCGCTAGTTACGTTATAATAACGGCATGTCACTTTCGCCTCAGTTCCTGGATGAATTGCGTGCCCGCACCACCTTGTCGACCTTGCTCGGCAAGACCATAAAGGTGCAGAAGGCAGGCCGGGAATATAAGGCATGCTGCCCCTTCCATAACGAAAAAACGCCCAGCTTCACCATCAATGATGAAAAGGGTTTCTACCATTGTTTCGGCTGCGGCGCACATGGCGATGCCATTCGCTGGATGACCGAGCAGCGCGGTCTCCCCTTCATTGATGCAGTAAAGGAACTGGCCGACGCCGCCGGGATGGAAATGCCCGCCGCCGACCCTCGCGCCGCGCAAAAGGCAAAGCAGGCCAGAGGTCTGCACGAAGCCATGCAGGCCGCGCAGGACTGGTTTGAGGCGCAGCTTGCCGGTACTGATGGAGCGGAAGCCCGCGCCTACCTCAACAAACGCGGCATCACAGATGCCACGCGCCGGTCCTTTGGCTTTGGCTTTGCGCCGGATTCGCGGGGAAAGCTGAAAAGCGCCCTCAAGGATTTCCCCACCGAAATGCTGGTGGAGGCAGGCCTTCTCATTCAGCCCGATGATAAAGGCCGGGAGGCTTATGATCGTTTCCGTGGGCGCCTGATGCTGCCCATCCGCGATGCGCGCGGGCGGGTCATTGCCTTTGGTGGTCGCATCATTGGTGAGGGCGAACCGAAATATCTAAACTCTCCCGACACGCCGCTATTTGATAAGGGACGTACCCTTTATAATCTCGATAAGGCCGCCTCCGCCGCCCGCCGTGCTGACCGGGTGATCGTCGTCGAAGGCTATATGGACGTGATTGCGCTGGCTCAGGCCGGGATAGAGGAAGCCGTCGCGCCGCTGGGCACCGCCCTTACCGAACATCAGCTTGAACGCCTGTGGAAGATGGTCGATGTGCCGCTTCTCTGCTTTGACGGCGATAATGCGGGGCAAAAGGCTGCCAATCGCGCGGCCCTGCGCGCCCTGCCTCTCCTGAAACCGGGCCAGTCGCTCAATTTCGTGACATTACCCGGCGGCATGGACCCGGATGACCTCATCAAGGCGAAGGGCGCAAAAGGATTTGAGGGCGCTCTCCTCTCGCCTCGTCCGCTGGTTGAGCAAATCTGGCAGCATGAGAAAACATCCGGCGATGTCACTTCTCCGGAAGGACGTGCAGGCCTTCAGCAGCGCACGGCCGATCATGCAGCAGTCATCGCCGATGAACTGGTGCGCAAGGAATATCAGCGCGCCTTACGCGGCCTGTTCTGGGATGAATTTGGCTGGAAAAAGCAAGAAATTCAAGCTGCAAGGTCTTATATAAGCATCACTCGACAAGAAATTTCATCCGATAAGACCAGTATGATGAAAAGAATAGACATGATGATTAAACGAGGAATTCTTTTAGGAATTTCTCGTTACCCTTCCGCTTTATACAGTCATCGTGAACAAATTACTCGAATATCAATGCCAACACCGGCACTGCGTCAATGGGTTGCATTAATGGTGCAAGCTTCAATAGAGCATGATCCTCTTGAAGAACCGCTAATCAGCGCCATATTGAGAAACGAACTGACTCCCCTGCCCGAACGGCGCAATTTAAAACATGACTTAGCATTTTCATTTTTCAGAAAAAGCCGTAACGAGCAAGCAAGGCTGGCAGCTGAAAAAGACTTAAAGGATGTCATTGAGATAATATTATTTGAACAGGAATACTCTCCCGTATTAAAGAAATTATCTGAGACAGTTCACGATCGCGAGCAAGAAACAGAAAATCTTGCCGAGATTACTGAACACGAATGGCAAGAAAGACTTAAGTTAATAATTAACAAACGCAAAAACGATGAACGCCTGAGGGAACTGAAGGCAAATATCGAAGAACAATTACTGGCCGCATAAGCTGGCTGCAACTTTATCAGGACTAAGGCGAACGAATGGCGAGCAAGGCGAATAAAGCTCAGGGTGAGGAACATGAAGGTGGTGATGCACCCCTGATCGACCTGAATGAAGCGTCCGTCCGGAAGATGATCGCCAAGGCGACCAAGCGTGGCTACATCACTTATGATGAGTTGAACGCCGCCTTGCCGCAAGACCAGATGTCGTCCGAGCAGATTGAAGACATCATGTCTGCCCTCAATGACATGGGCGTCAACATCGTCGAAAACGAAGAAGCCGGCGAAGATGGTGATGAACAGCGCGAGGATGAAGTAGAAGCCATTGACGCTTCTTCTACCGAGGGCGGCGAGCATATCACCCTCGAAAAGAAGAAAGAAACGACGGACCGCACCGATGACCCGGTACGTATGTACCTGCGTGAAATGGGCGCGGTGGAACTGCTTTCCCGCGAAGGCGAAATCGCCATTGCCAAGCGGATTGAAGCGGGCCGGGATACGATGATCCTTGGCCTGTGCGAAAGCCCGACGACCTTCCACGCCATCATCGAATGGTCCACCGCTCTTAACGAGGGCGAAATGCAACTGCGTGAGATTCTTGATCTCGACGCTATGCTTTCCAAAGATCCCGCGCCCGAAAGCCTCTCTGACGATGATGATGGCGATGACGGGGAAATATCGGAAAAGACCGCCGGGCCTTCCTATAAGGAAGAAGAAGATGTCGAGGAAGAATCCGCCGAGGATGATGAAGACTCGATGGTGGAACGCCGCGCCCGCCGCGTAGAGGAAGAAGATGAGGATGATAACACCCTCTCCCTCGCGCAGATGGAAGAAACGCTGAAACCGATGGCGCTGGAAAAATTCGCCACCATCACGGCCATTTTCCATAAGTTTGCCGCCGCTCAGGCCGCCCGTTTGGAGGCTATGGGCAATGGCCTGACCATCAGCGAACAGGCCGAAGAAGAATATCAGCAACTGCGCGAAGACCTGACCGCAGAGGTGGAAAGCGTACAATTCCATCAGCAGAAAATCGAATATCTGGTCGATCAGCTATACAGCTATAACCGTCGCCTCACTACATTGGGCGGTCAGATGCTGCGCCTTGCCGAACGCCATAAGGTGAGCCGCAAAGACTTCCTGACCCATTATGTAAACCATGAGTTGGACGAAGCATGGCTGGAACGCGTTACCAAGCTCGATAAAAAATGGGCGAAGTTTGCAGAAAATGAGGCCGCAGCGGTTGACCGTATTCGCGGTGAAGTCGCCGAAATTGCGCAGGCAACCGGCATGGCGCTCTCGGAATTCCGTCGGATCGTCAATATGGTGCAAAAAGGCGAGCGTGAAGCGCGCCTTGCCAAGAAGGAAATGGTGGAGGCTAATTTGCGTCTCGTTATTTCCATCGCCAAAAAATATACCAACCGCGGGCTTCAGTTCCTCGACCTTATTCAGGAAGGCAATATCGGCCTGATGAAGGCGGTGGATAAATTTGAATATCGCCGTGGGTATAAGTTCAGCACCTATGCGACATGGTGGATCAGGCAGGCGATCACGCGTTCCATCGCCGATCAGGCGCGCACCATCCGTATTCCGGTGCATATGATCGAAACGATCAACAAGCTGGTGCGCACATCGCGTCAGTTCCTGCACGAGCAGGGCCGTGAACCTACGCCAGAGGAAATGGCAGAACGCCTGTCTATGCCGCTGGAAAAGGTACGCAAGGTGATGAAAATCGCCAAGGAACCGATTTCCCTTGAAACGCCGATTGGTGACGAAGAAGACAGCCATCTGGGTGACTTCATCGAGGATAAGAACGCCATCATCCCGGTGGATGCGGCCATTCAGGCGAACCTCAAGGAAACCGTCACCCGTGTTCTTGCTTCCCTCACCCCGCGTGAGGAACGCGTGCTGCGTATGCGTTTCGGCATCGGCATGAACACCGATCATACTCTGGAAGAAGTCGGCCAGCAGTTCAGTGTGACCCGCGAACGTATTCGTCAGATTGAGGCCAAGGCCCTTCGTAAGCTGAAGCATCCAAGCCGTAGCCGGAAAATGCGCAGCTTCCTCGATCAGTAATCTGATTATATCCATATCATGTTCAAAGGGCTGCCCTCTAACGGGGTGGCCCTTTTTCTTTTACCGCCTTCTTCTTATTCTCATGAGCCAGATAACTATATGTAACGAAATGCGATTTCACGCAGGTCGGGAAAATAGTCATGCCAAAACATATCGGAATTGTCGGCTGCTCTGCTGAAGGTGCCGCGCTCTGTTACAAAAGCATCTGCATAGATAGCGCGGAAATAATGGGTACCCATGCGCACCCCGAAATATCTATGCACACCCTTTCGCTCAGTGACTATGTCGCCTGCCTTGACCGCAGCGATATAAAAGGCGTGAGAGAATTAATGTTGCAATCCGCGCATAGACTGGCGGCTTGTGGGGCGGAATTTCTTATTTGCCCGGACAACACCATTCATCAGGCAATGGACTATGTTCGCCCCAGATCACCATTGCCATGGCTGCATATAGCCGAGATTGTCGCGCAGGAAGCCGCATCCAAAGGGTATAAATGTCCCGGCATAACCGGCACACAATGGCTGGTAGAAAGTGATGTCTACCCAACGGCCCTAAAGGCGCAGTCACTCCATTATCACTGCCCTCCTCTGGCTGATCGACAAGCCATGGGAGCGATCATCATGAACGAACTGGTTTATGGCCAGTTCAGGGCTGAAAGCATCAATGCCTTCGTAGAAATTATTGACCGCCTGAAAGGTGCAGGGGCCGACGCCGTTATATTAGGCTGCACTGAAATTCCGCTCATCATCAACAATGAAAACTCACCGCTACCTGTTCTGGATTCGACTCGGCTTCTTGCCAAGGCTGCGATGCGCCATTCCATTTTGGGATAACAAGGCGCTTTTCCTATATCGCCCCACCCGTCCCATCAGGAAGCATATATTAACATCCATTAACTTATCTAGGTCAATAAATGCTCCTTATTGAAACATACGAGACAGCTAAAAGCCGGAACAATCTGTCCGTTATAAATGAGGAATTCACCTAGATTAGCTATACCGGACAGCACGGACCGGGGGGCATGAGACATAAGGAAACGAGGCGCACCATGCACTACCAGCATAATTTTGAAACGGCATCTCGAAATGCTTATGATGGCGACGCACATGGCGACAGCACCATAACCGGAAAAATTGCCGCGCTGATTAATAGCGAGGGTTCTGCCGTCCATCATCATGTCCGATTATTAATCTCTCTCGCGGCTGACCGCACCGTTCAGCCTAATGCCCCGCTGGCCGATGCTGCCCATTATTTATGCCTGATGCATGGCCATTTTCCCGGCATAATGGACCATGCGGCCAATCATTGTGCGGACAATGTTGCGCGTCGCTGGCTGATTGAAGCATGTGAGGGCTTTGCACGGGAACGCGCCTATATAGCGCGTTTGTCGGTAGAGCTTGGCCCTGTTCCCAGCACACGCGGCCATGCAGGCAGTGATTCCATCGTATTGCAATTACGCCATGCGCTGGACATGCTTGCTCAGTCTGACCGTCATGGCTGTGCCATTGGTGCGGCCGTTACACTTGCTCTGGACTGGCGCGGGGTCCGCCGCCTGATGGACCATGCCGCCATCCGTATCGGGCTGGACCCTATCAAATGCATCCTGCCAGATGACGAGGACAGCCGAAAAGTATTGCGCGGTATCGCTGGCGATGAAGCAAGTGAAAGGGCCATAATATTTGGCGCGCGGCAGTTACTGCGCCAGCACCATAGCTTGTGGGATTTACTGGATGATCGCGCCCTCGCCCGCTCGGCGGAAACGGCAAGGCTATCCGGCAAAATTAGCGGCGGCTCCCACTCAGCCTGACCAACCCCCATGGTGAATCACGAAGATGGCCAGCCGATATCTCCCGGCGGGCCATCTTATGCAATCAGTATAGTAGATGTGGCCTGCGCTCTGCTTCCCACGCCTGTTCATCCGGGATGGTCAGCGCATCAAGATCAGCCGGTGTGGTCGATGGATCATCCACCCACTCCCGCAATAAGGGCGATCCGTTAATCACATCAATGGGTAGCTTCCCAAATTCATATTCATAGGGGAAATCACGCCACAGATCATAATCCGGGTAAAGCCGCTTGATCGCCTTGAACGCCAGCGCCTGCAAACGCCATGGCCGGAAGGCGGCATGATCGTAGAAATCGCCTTCAGCGTGGATATGGACACCATGGCATTGCTGCCCCACATGCTTATGGAATGTCGGCTCAAACCAACAATCCCGCAGCGCGCAGCCCGCCAGCCATTCGGGTGCAAGTAAGCGCATTTCGGCTATCACCGCGCGGGCATCAATATCCGGCGCGCCGAATAGCTCCAGCGGCCGGGTGGTGCCGCGCCCTTCGGACAGCGTCGCCCCTTCCAGCATCACCGTGCCGGGATAGGCGCGGGCCATGTTGACATTGGGCGCATTCGGGCTGGGGTTGACCCAGATGCGCTCCACCGGCCAGCCGAAACCAGGCGTGGTGTCCGGCTGCCAGCCTTCCATTGTCACAACATGATAATCCACGTTCAGATCGTAATGCGCGATGAACCAGTGCCCTAATTCGCCCAGCGTCATACCATGGCGCATAGGCATCGGCCCCGCGCCCACGAAACTTTCCCACCCTTTACGCAGCGTCAACCCCTCAACCGGACGACCAACAGGGTTGGGCCGGTCAAGCACCCAAACCGATTTGCCATGCTTCGCGCTTTCTTCCAGCACATAAAGCAAGGTCGTCACAAAGGTGTAGATACGCGTTCCCAAATCCTGCAAATCAAACAGGATCACGTCGAAACTGTCCATCATCTGCGCAGTGGGGCGGCGAACCTCGCCATAGAGGCTGAATACCGGAATACCGAGAGCCGGATCGGTAAAATCCGGGCTTTCCATCATATTATCCTGCTTATCCCCGCGCAGGCCATGTTGCGGGCCAAAGGCGGAGGACAGTCTAATCTCCGGCAAGGCCGCCAGCGCATCAAGGCTGTGCGTCAGGTCCACTGTCACCGAGGCCGGGTGCGCCATCAGCGCAACACGCTTGCCGACAAGGGGTTTACGCAGGTCCGGTTCGGCGATCAGCCGGTCAATTCCATTTTTCATGCTTGCTCTGGTGCCGTCACTTCCTGCGCAAAGCAAGTGGGATGATGAAAATCCGGCTTACCCGGTGCATGGGCCAGCGCCCAATAGCTTTTCGCGCCATTTTGCTCCTCTATAATGGCGGACAAGCCTATACGCCCGGTTGGCAGGGCGTCAGGCAGGTAGATGCTAAGATCATAAAAATCCGGCCCGATGACGGATATTATCTCTGGCGCCGGAGTATCCGCCTCCTTCATTCCAGCGCGATAACCGGTAAAATCATAAGCCGCCCATTCACCCGATGCGGCGAAATTATATTCGCGATAGCCTTGCTCCCCGGTCCGCTGCACGAACAGCTCAAAACAGGTCGTTTGCCATAATTCATGCCCGCGCCGGGGAAGGCCCAGTTCCGGCAGCATGATCCTCCCCACCGCACCGCGCAGCCGATAATGGAGGGTCTGCCCCGCGCCCTGCCCTTGCTCCGTCACGACAGTAATCGTCAACGGCGTCTTGTTCGGGCTATCAGCATGACATATCAGTTCCAAAACCCTGTTCACCCGGTTTCCTCCATGCTAAAGGGCCGCGCATTATGACCAACTATCAATCCGATCTGCTGCGCCTGCTTGAGAAGCGGGGTTATATCCACCAACTGACCGATGCGGAAGGGCTTGATGCCATGGCCGCGAAACAGGTCATCCCCGGTTATATCGGCTTTGACCCGACCGCGCCGTCGCTGCATGTTGGGCATCTGGTTTCCATCATGATGCTGCGCCAGTTGCAGCGCGCAGGGCATAAACCCATCGTACTGATGGGCGGCGGCACCGGCAAAATCGGAGATCCCAGTTTCAAGGATGAAGCGCGCAAGCTGCTGACGACCGACCTGATTGCCGAAAATGTCGCCAGCATTAAAAATGTCTTCTCTCGTTTCCTGAAATTTGGCGATGGCCCGACGGATGCCATCATGGTTGATAATGCGGACTGGCTCGACCGCCTCGAGTATATTCCGTTCCTGCGCGATATTGGGCAGCATTTCTCGGTCAACCGAATGCTAAGCTTTGATTCGGTGAAGATG
Organism: Sphingobium sp.; assembly: GCA_009360885.1. Classification (GTDB taxonomy): domain Bacteria; phylum Pseudomonadota; class Alphaproteobacteria; order Sphingomonadales; family Sphingomonadaceae; genus Sphingobium. Next base: position 204,700 of record SPEL01000003.1, read on the forward strand.
CGGCTGGATAGGGAGCAATCCCTCTCCTTCCTCGAATTCAACTATATGATCCTGCAGGCTTATGATTTTCTGGAACTGTCGCGGCGCGCGGAATGTCGCCTGCAAATGGGCGGATCTGACCAGTGGGGTAATATTGTGAACGGCATTGAGCTGGCGCGCCGGGTTGATGGCACGCAGGTTTTCGGCCTGACCACGCCGCTGCTGACCAATACTGATGGCACGAAAATGGGCAAGACCGTGGGCGGCGCGGTGTGGCTCAATGAAAATCAGCTATCCCATTATGATTATTGGCAATTCTGGCGCAACACGGCGGATGGAGACGTTTACAACCGACTGCGCCTGTTTACCGATCTGCCGATGGAAGAGGTTGATCGTCTGTCCTCCCTTCAGGGTGCGGAGATTAACGAGGCGAAGCTCATTCTCGCCAATGAAGCAACCGCGCTGTGCCGTGGGCGTGAGGCCGCAGAGGCCGCCGCGCAAACCGCCGCCGCGACCTTCTCTGGCGGGGCAGGTGCTGACCTTCCCACCGTCGCTCTGGCCGATGCCGTAACAGTGCTGGCCGCAGTCGTTGCTCTGGGCTTTGCCAGTTCCAACAAGGAAGTGCGGCGTAAGCTGGAAGAAGGCGCGATCCGTGTGAATGGCGAAGTCACCAAAGACCCGCATCATGCGCTGAATGCTGGCGACAAGGTTAGCTTTGGCGCGAAAAAGCATGGGATGATCGGCTAAGCCCGCACCATCATATCGAGTTAAAACAAAGGCCGGAGCATCACCAAATGCCCCGGCCTTTTTCTCTATAACAGAAGGGCGAGGCACCGATCTGTGCCCGCCCCCTTGCCGCGAATATCAGAACCCGTAAACCAGCGTAGCGCGGGTAATGGTGTCAGTCTTTTTAAGGCCAGCAGGCGGGCTGGTTTCACGGCGCCAGCTATAGGAAAGCCGCGCAGATAAAGCCCCACCCAGATTGGCGGTCAGCGCCGATACATTGCTATAGGTGCTATTGTCAGATGCCCATAGCATTTGGGTGCCGTTGGTGAAATCAATCGTAGGGGTAACATGCCATAGGAAATCCGCCCCCAACAATCCGTTCAAGGTTTCCGTTGCTGGTTCGACGGTCCATTTGGTACGCCGCCACGCCGGGCCAGCCTTAACGTCCAACGTCATGCTGTCATTATCAATCACGCGATAGCCCAGACCACCCGATGCCGTCAGACGGTTGGAAAAGCCCTGAAACTTATCCCGCTCCACCATGCCGAGGCCATAAGCGTACAGGTTGTGGCTTAGCTGATAATTGGGCTCATAACTGGCCATCCATTGATTGCGGGTGGTTTCGCCATCCGCACGTTGATAATCGGCCTGCACCCGAATTTTATGCCGCCAGTCTATGCCTTCTTTATTGAGGGATAGGCCCGCGCTCACGCCCTTGGTGCTACTGTTCCCGGTGGTGATGAAACCGCCAGCCTCGCCCGTCCCTTTCCAATTGTCAAAGAAACCGGCCTGACGTTTATGCTCCTCTGCTGCGGCGGCCTGCTGTGCGTTATAACTCGCCACAACCGCCGCAATTTCCGCTTCATCCTGCGGATAGGTTGCCTTGGCGATTTCCGCGACGGCCTCCAGCTTGGCCTTATCGCCCTTGGCAATGGCGGTATCGAGCATCGCCTGCACCTCTGGCGGCAACGCGGCACTAGCGGGGAAGCATACCCCAATGGCAAGCGCACAGCAGGAAATTTTCAGAATATTTTTCATCTTGCCCTCAATTGATAAACGCAAAGGCCATATGCCCCTTTTCTGCCCTATCTACTGGCAGGCCCCTTCCCAAAAATCAGCATATTTTGCGACGCGCCCTTGTAAAATACTGAAACGCACGGCCCTTTTTTAATCATCATTGATGGTATATTTACCACAACTTCATTCTTTCCCAGCTACATCTCAATCATGCTGAAAAAACCTATAGTATCTGGCCTCCCCAAACGATTTGGCGATATAGGACCATTGATCGAAAATGGCAGTATCATAGCATTATCCCTTATTGCTCTGTTCATGACGATCATAGCGATGGGGATAATATTCGGCCCTTTCGACTATAGATGGAATGAACTTAACCCCCCCTTCAGTATATTGATATTTTTATGGATAATTGGGCTGCTTATACAAATATTGAGCCTCGATCGCCTTGGTTCGGCCCTAAAAATGATAGCGATTTTCTTATTTTTTTCGATAGTCAGCATGTTGGGAAGTTCTGTTCTTGCGACCATCAGCCTAGGTTATGCAGATAAAGCACTGACCGCTGCGGACGCCGCCTTATTTCCGTGGTTCGACTGGCAGAAAACCATGCTAATGGTAGGAAATAATGAAAATTTGGGGTCTTTTTTCAGTCAGTCCTATGCCAATCTTAACTGGCAACCCCTTTTACTCATTGGCTATTTTTGCTGCATTGGCCGCCAAGATCATGGGTGGAAAGCCCTTAGTTGCCTGATATTAGCAGCCTCTTTGTGTATTTTACTGTTTCCATTAGCACCTGCAACAGGGGGCTATGTCTATTATGGCATTGCCAGAGCTGATGTCCCTTATGTCCATGTGGCAGCGGCATGGGACGCCCCCGAAATCCTGCGTGAACTGAAAAATGGCACCTTGTCCCATATTGGCGTCCGCACGATTGAAGGCATTGTCACCATGCCCAGCTTTCACGCCGCAGCGTCCGTTGTGTTAGCATGGAGCTTTTGGCAGTCTCGCCTTCTACGCTGGCCGATGCTGGCCGCCAATATAGCGATGTTTATTTCATCCGTCCCTATTGGCAGCCATTATATAGTTGATTTGATTGCCGGAAGCGCAATCGCCTGTTTTTCCATTGTTGCCGTGCCTTATCTGCAGGCATGGAGCACATGTCAGAGAGGCAAGTCACTTATACTAAATCAGCGCCCTATTTCTGTCGCTCAGGCTTAAAAGTATAATCAGCCCCCCTTCAGCAGCCCAACGGCGGCATCGCGCTCAAACAGATAAAGCGCAATGCGGGCAGCCTGTCCGCGCGGGGAATCCAGCCCGCCATCGCGCTCCACCAACAGGCGCGCATCATCGCGCGCCATGTCGATAAGGTCATTCATATCCTCTGGCGTGGCGATACGGGCGCTTTGTTCGCCGGACTGGCGTGTGCCCAAATAATCCCCTGCCCCGCGCAGGCGTAAATCCTCCTCAGCGATGCGAAAGCCGTCATTGCTTTCCCGCATTAACGCGAGCCGCGCCCGCGCCGTTTCCGACAGGCCATTGCCGCGAAGGAGCAGGCATGTAGACGCCTTATCTCCTCGCCCCACGCGCCCACGAAGCTGGTGCAATTGCGCAAGGCCGAAGCGATCTGCTCCCTCTATAATCATCAGCGACGCATTGGGAACGTCCACGCCAACCTCGATCACCGTGGTGGCGACCAGAACCTTTGCCTGCCCACCGGCGAAACGCTCCATCACTGCGTCCTTTTCCGGCCCCTTCATCCGGCCATGGACCAGTGCCACGACATCCGGCCCAAAGCGCATCCGTAAGGCCTCCGCCCGGTCCTCGGCCGCGGTCTGATCGGAAAGTTCACTTTCCTCCACCAGCGGGCAAACCCAATAGGCTTGCTCTCCGCCAGATATATGGCGGCCCAGCGCCTCCGTCACCTCATCCAGCCGATCCGCCGACATCACCAGCGTCTTGATCGGCTGACGGCCCGGCGGCATTTCATCGAGGCGGCTGACCTCCATATCGCCATAATATGTGAGCGTCAGCGTGCGTGGAATGGGCGTTGCCGTCATCACCAGCACATGCGGGTTGAGCCGCGCCTTCGACGCCAGCATCATCCGTTGCACCACACCGAAACGATGCTGTTCATCAATGACGGTGAGGCCCAGATTTTTATAGGTGACCCCCTCCTGAAATATCGCATGGGTGCCGACGAGAATATCTATGCTGCCGTCCGCAAGGCCCATCAGGGTTGCCTCCCGCGCCTTGCCCTTATCACGCCCGGTCAGCACCGCGATATTGACCGGAACACCCGATAGCATCCGCCGCAGCGTCTCATAATGCTGGCGCGCAAGGATTTCCGTGGGGGCCAGCATCGCGCCCTGCATCCCGGCCTCTACCGCGCCGAGGAGGGCCATCAGCGCAACCCATGTTTTCCCTGCGCCGACATCGCCCTGCAACAAACGCAACATGGGGGAGCCTTGCTGCATATCACCATCAATTTCATGCAGCGATCGCAACTGCGCACCCGTAGGACGAAAGGGCAGCTTCACCTGATCGCGCAGCACCCCGGTCGGCGTGATCGGCTGCGCCTTCCTCTTACGCGACGCGGCCCTCACCAGCATCAGCGCAAGCTGGCCGGTGAATATCTCATCATAGGCAAGTCGGCGGCGTTCACCTACGCTATCCGGCGTTGCGTGAACGGAAAGCAGGCTGTCGCGCCAGCCCTTCCACTTATGACGATCCAGCACCGAAGGCTCTATCCATTCGGGAAGCTCCGGAGCGCGGGAGAGCGCCTCTTTCACAAGGTCGCGCATTCGCGCGTTCGTTATCCCATCGGAAAGCGGATATACGGCTTCCCTCACCTGCACATCGGCGGAGTCTTCGGGTGGCACAACATGGTCCGGGTGAACCATCTGGAGCTGATCGCCCCACATCTCTAGCTTGCCGGAGACAATGCGCGGCTCATCAAGGGGCAGCAGCTTCTTCGGCCAGCCGCTATTGCGCCCGAAATAAGTGAGGGTAATGCGCTCCCCCGCCTCATCCTCCGCCACCACACGAAAAGGCGCACGAGAGGAACCGCCAGCGCGATATTCCACCGGGGTCAGGGTAATGATAATCATCTGCCCCGCATCCGCGCCATCCAGCCGGTCGACCCGTTTGCGCTCTACCCACCCCGTCGGCAGATGAAAGCCAAGGTCCACCATCCGGGCGAGGCCCAGACGGTCTAATGGCTTGGCGAGGGCATTGCCCACGCCTTTTATCACCGAAATTTCGGCAAAGAGCGGATTGAGAAGTTCTGGTCGCATGGCTATTGCCTTATCCGATAGCCCAGTGGCCCGCCCTTATCAAATTGAGAATGAGAAGGCAGCGGCCCCAATAGAAAGCAAGACTATGTATGATGACCCCCGCCTGCGCCGCCTGCATTTTCAGGCATGGCATCGCGGCACGCGTGAGGCCGATTATATGGTTGGCGGTTTCTTTGACCGAGATTGCCAGACATGGAATGAAGAACAATTCGCATGGTTTGAGGCCTTGCTGGATGAGCAGGATGTAGACATCATGGCATGGGGCATGGGCACGGCGGATGTACCGGAAAAATATCAAGGCCCGATGATGGATGCGTTTAAAAAGCTGGACTTCATCAAAATCCGTAACTGAATATAGCGAGCCTAGTGCGCACCATGAATGATCCTGCCCGCATAATATCCGCGACCGTCCCGCTCACCCTTTCCGGTGTGGCGACGGGGTTTCTGCCTATATTGCTGGCGGATTTGGCGCGGGCCAATATCGGACCTCGTGCCGGAGGCAAGCCAGCGCGCACCGTTTTCATCGCGCCAGATGAGCAGGCGATGCAGGCCATATCCGACACTGCGCACTGGTTCGCGCCGGAATTACAGATCGTCACTATCCCGGCATGGGATTGCCTGCCCTATGACCGCGCATCGCCCTCGCTGCGGTCAGCGGCGCAAAGGCTGGCGGGGCTGCATGGCGTTCAGGGAGCAGTAACCGGGCCGCAACTGATACTGACGACAGCGGCGGCGGTGACACAGCGCACCCTGACGCCCTTTCGCGTGCGGCAACTGGTGGCGCGCCTCGCGCCCGGTGAGCGAATTGATATTAACCGCCTCACCACTATGCTGCAGGCCAATGGCTATGTCCGTACCGACACCGTTTATGACGCCGGTGAATATGCGGTGCGCGGCGGTATAGTCGATCTGTTCCCCGGCGGCGCACCCGAACCGATGCGGCTCGATTTCTTTGGTGATGAGATTGAAACGCTGCGCAGTTTCGATCCCGCCACCCAGCGTTCCACCGGTGATGTGGACAGCTTCACCCTTTTGCCTGCGTCAGAGGCTTTGCTGGATGAGGAGACGATCAAGCGCTTTCGCTCCCGCTATCGTGAGCTATTTGGCGCAACCGCAACAGGGGATCCGCTCTATCAGGCCGTCAGTGAAGGTCGGCGATTGGCGGGCATGGAACATTGGTTGCCGCTGTTTGAAGAACGGCTGGTTCCGCTGATCGACCATTTTGACGAAGGCACGCTGATTATTCGTGATGCAGGTGTCACCGGCGCGGCGCAAACCCGTTTCGAGGCGATTACCGATTATCACGCCAACCGCATTGCATCGCGCGGTAGCGACCCCGGCAGCTACCGTCCGCTCGCCCCCGATCAGCTTTATGTCACTTCGGCGGAGTGGGAGGCAGAGATTGCCGCCCGCCCCATTCACATCACATCGCCGTTCCATGAGCCGGAAAGCGCGACTGTGCTGGACCTTGGCGTTACATCGGCGCGCGATTTCGCACCGGAACGCGCCCAGAATGCCAATATTTACGACGCCGTCACCACGCATATCAATGCGCTGCGTAAGGGCCTGCATGAGGATGCCCCGCGCAAGGTCATCATCGCCAGCTATTCGGCGGGGGCGCGGGAACGCCTCCATGGCCTGCTGCATGACCATAAGGCCAGCCGCCTTGCGATGGCGGATAGCTGGCAGGAGGCACAGGGCCTCGCCGCGCAAGGCTCCGTCGCGCTGGTCGTGCTGCCACTCGACCATGGCTTTACCAGCAAGGATGTCGCCCTCCTCACCGAGCAGGACATGCTGGGCGACCGACTTGTCCGCCGGGCAAAACGCAAGAAAAATGCTGATGCGTTTCTTGCCGAACTGGCGACATTAACGCCCGGTGATCTGGTCGTTCATGCGGACCATGGCATTGGGAAATATGAAGGACTGACCTCCATCCCCGTGGGCAATGCGCCCCATGATTGCGTTGCGCTGGAATATGCGGGCGGGGACAAGCTCTATGTCCCGGTTGAAAACATCGACGTCCTGTCCCGCTATGGAGCGGAAGAAGGCGCGCCGCTTGATAAATTAGGCGGTGAGGCATGGCAGCGCCGCAAGGCCCGGATGAAGGAACGCATCCGTGAAATTGCGGGCGAACTCTTGAAGGTTGCTGCCGCCCGCGCCTTGCGTTCTGCCCCGGCGGCGGAACCGGATTCAGGTGGTTATCCTGCCTTTGTCGACCGTTTCCCCTATGATGAGACGGAGGATCAGGACCGCGCCATTTCCGACGTGATAGAGGATTTGGCCGCTGGCCGCCCGATGGACCGCCTCGTCTGCGGTGACGTGGGCTTTGGCAAGACGGAGGTCGCCCTGCGCGCCGCGTTCGTTGCCGCCATGGCCGGGATGCAGGTGGTTGTCATCGCCCCCACCACCTTGCTCGCGCGGCAACATCACCGCAACTTTACCGAGCGTTTCCACGGCTTTCCGATGAATGTCGGGCGGTTGTCGCGCCTCGTCCCCGCGGCTGAGGCAAAGCAAACCAAAGAAGGCCTTGCCGATGGCACGATTGATGTGGTGGTCGGCACCCATGCTTTGTTGTCCAAGGGGCTGGAGTTCAAGCGCCTCGGCCTTGTCATTGTGGATGAGGAACAGCGTTTCGGCGTCAACCATAAGGAACGGCTAAAGCAGCTCAAGACCGATGTGCATGTGTTGACGCTGACGGCGACACCAATTCCCCGCACGCTGCAAATGGCGATGTCGGGCCTGCGGGAACTCTCTGTCATTCAAACGCCTCCGGTCGATCGCCTTGCCGTGCGCACTTATGTAATGCCATGGGATGGCGTGGTGATCCGCGAGGCCTTGCTGCGCGAACATTATCGTGGCGGACAGAGCTTCTTCGTCGTACCGCGCATATCAGACCTCACCGAAATAGAGGAATTTCTGCGCGAACATGTGCCGGAAATTCGCCCCATCGTCGCCCATGGCCAGATGGCCGCAGGCGATGTTGAGGAGCGCATGTCGGCCTTTTACGATAAGAAATATGATGTGCTGCTCTCGACCACTATCGTTGAGAGCGGCCTTGATATTCCCAGCGCCAACACCCTCATCATCCACCGGGCAGATCGGTTCGGGCTGGCACAGCTTTATCAGCTTCGTGGCCGTGTCGGGCGGTCGAAAACGCGGGCCTATGCCTATTTCACCACCCCGCCTGGTCGCCTGATTACCGAAACCGCCGAAAAGCGCCTCAAGGTATTGACCGATCTCGACAGCCTCGGCGCGGGGTTCCAGCTTGCGAGCCATGACCTTGATATTCGCGGTGCGGGCAATCTGGTGGGGGATGAACAATCCGGCCATATCAAGGAGGTCGGGTTTGAGCTGTATCAATCCATGCTGGAAGAGGCGATACAGGAAGCCAAATCCGGCGGCAGCACCGATTTCGTGCCAAAGGATGCGTTTTCACCGCAAATCACCGTCGATGCGCCGGTGCAGATACCAGAGGATTATGTGCCGGATCTTGACCTGCGCATGGGCCTCTACCGTCGCCTCAATGAACTGGAGGACGCACAGGAAATTGAATCCTTCGCCGCTGAACTCATCGACCGTTTCGGTAAATTGCCGGATGCCACGCAAAATCTGCTGACCCTCATCCAGATTAAGCAGAATTGCGTGAAGGCCGGTATTTCACGGCTGGATGTCGGGCCGAAGGGCGCGCTCGTTGGCTTCCACAATGACCACTTCACCAACCCCGTCGGCCTTATCGGCTATGTCCAGCGCCTGCAAGGGACGGCCAAGCTACGCCCGGATAATAAGCTGGTCATCACCCGTGCATGGAAAGATGGCGCAGCACGCCTTCACGCAGCGCTGCAACTGTCTAAGGGGCTGGCGAAGGTGGCCGGTTAGGGATTGGCCAAATCACGCCGTAGAGCAGATCGCACCATAGAGGACATCTCCGCTATTATTTTGCCGTCACAACCAAAACGGATTCATCCCTCATAGCTCCTGACATGACTATCTCTTAACGGGCGTTCCGGCCCTTTCTTAATCCGGGCTTCTTTTGGGGGAATTTATGAAATTGATATTGACGGGCGCTGCCTGCGCCGCATTGGTTGCGCATCCCGCATGGGCAACAGAGACATCCGCGCCAGCCGCAGCAAGCGTAGAGACAACCGTGGCCGCGCCGGCACCTGTTACGCCGATCTATCTGACCCTGCCCGTCAACACGGAACTCACCATCACGCCCAATAATGAACTGAACAGCAAGAAGCTGAAGGAAGGTGACACGTTCCTCTTCAGCACAGTTTTTGATGTGATGATGAACAACCAGATCGTCATTCCCAAGGGGACACGCGGTCAGGGCTGGGTTTCATGGAGAACCGGCAAAGGCGCCTTTGGCAAATCCGCAAAAATGGAAATCAGCTATCAGTGGATTGAACTGGGCGGGCGCCGTATTGCCGTAAATGGCACCCATCGTCAGGAAGGGCGCGGAAATACCGGTGCAACCATCGGAGCCGTTGTGGCAGCAGGTGTATTTGGCGCATTTGTGACTGGTAAATCCGCCACCATACCCAATGGCATGAACCTTAAGGCTTACACGACAGAGCCTGTCCAATTCATCGCGGCCAATAATGTGGCCCAGCCCAATCCCGCACCTGCCGCTGTAACAGCTACTCTGGCCCCGACCCCGACTGCTGCCATCATACCATAACGACTATCGGGCAATGGCCATGTTCCACAAATGCCAGCCTGGGGGCAGGACCTTATTCCCTTGGGTCCTGGCCCTAATGGCTGGTTACCGGAATATGGCCATTTTCATCAACCAATCGTAGCAAATCAGCCGATGAAACCGCTGGTGATCGCAAAAACCCCTGATAAATATCACATCCCGCCCGCGCCAGCAGGGTGAGTTGCTCTTCGCTCTCCACGCCCTCAGCAATGACAGTGAGCGCAAGGGAGCGCGCCATCGCGATGATGGCGGTCAATATCACCCTATCCCGCGCCGTGCCGACAATATCCCTGCTCAGGCTATGGTCGATTTTCAGATAATCCGGGTGCAACGCCTTCAGATAAGCAAGGCTGGAATAGCCCGTGCCGAAATCATCAATCGCGACCCTTATTCCTTTCGACCGTAGCATCTGCAATATCGTGCCTGCCCGGTCGATATTTTCGATAAGGCCGCTTTCGGTAATTTCTACGGTCAGCCGGTCGGCGGGGAAACCACTACGCGCAACCAGCCCTTCAAGGCTTGCCGGGAAATCCCCCTGCGCCAGATCAACCGCCGTAATATTAATCGCCAGCCGCAGCTTACGCAAAGGCTCCGGCCAGCCTCCCGCCTCCATCAGGGCGCAACGTTGAATATGCAGGGAAAGCGGCAAGAGATAATCCGACCTGTCCGCCGCAGCAAACAAAGTGCCCGCGTCCAGTTGGCCCAGTTCCGGATGGTTCCACCGCGCCAGCGCCTCTACGCCGATGATCTGATCGTTGATACTATCATATTGGGGCTGATAAACGATACCAATCTCGCCCCTGTCGAGCGCGAGGCGCAAATCAGCATCCAGCCGGTCAGAATCGCTATGGACCAGCCCATCACGCCGCAAGGCCGGGCGGAACCATATATCGCTACTGCCAGACCGCCGTGCATCGGCCAGCGCCGCCGCCGCCCGTCGTACCAGACGCCGCCCGTCATCTTCCGGTGCCGTTTCCGCAATGCCACAGCGCGAGGTCAGCCGGATGAGCTTATCATCCGCCACCAGAGGGCGCGCCACTTCCGACAAAATCAGCCGGGCAAGGTCACGGCTCATGGCCTCTGTATCTTGCCCCTCTTTATAGGGCAGGGCGACCATATATTCCGTGCCACCCATTCGGGCCAGCAATCCCTCTTCGCCAATGGCGGCAACCGTACATTGCCGAATACGCTCCGCAACGCGCAGCAACACTATATCGCCCGCTTTTTTGCCATAGGCCGCATTCACGCTGTCAAACTGGCTGATACCGATGAGGAGACAGGCAGATATGCCGCCCTGCGCCGCGCCTTTGCTCTTGCGCTGACGCATAGAGGCCAGCGTACGGTCCAGCCAGTGCAACGCCGCACCGCGCCCTGTCAGACCCGTCAGCCAGTCCAGCCCGCCCGGCGTGACATGAGGCTGCAAATCGGCGTGACTGTCTTTATCTTCATCGTCTGACAGCACCATGGCTTCATCACTGATACGCGCCGCTTGCAGCAGACGCTGGTGGCAAGCCCAGGCCGTATCGAGCGTCGATCGCACAACCGCATCCGATGCAGGCCAGTAAAGAATATGGCTGACCCCTGCGGCGGTCAGATCAGATAGCGAGGGAACCGAAATATCTTCCCCCTCTCCCTGCTCCGCCGCCAGTATAGCAACACAGGCCCCGGCCCGTCCGGTCAAAACCCGTCCGGCGACGTCCGCCAGCATGGGGGAAACGACCGAACGCATATCCAGCACAGGAAGCGCAGCAAAATCTGCTTCCTCCCCTTGTGTGGCAAGGCTAATCTGCCAGCCAGCATCCCTTAACCATGAGGCAAGCGCATCTTCCCTGAAAGCCGCAACAGAATCTGCAAACCACGCGATGCCTCGCCTGCTATCTGCATCCATAGAATTACCTGCCCCACCCGGCGCCCATCGCAGCCTTAAACCCATGCTTCATCTGATTTTTCGTTCCTGTAAAGAGCGGAACCATTTTTTCCTGTTCTGTTTTGGATGAAGTACCTGCCTTATATGCCGCCATGCCCATGACCAGCCTTGCGCCTCATGGAGGCATCGCTTAGCTATTCTGGCATGACCAAGCTATTATCTGCCCCCTATTGCGGAGCCAGCCAGTGAACAGAGAAGTGCGCCGGGCGCTGCTGGCTTCATCCACCCCTGCCGCCCGCGCTGCGGAAGACAGGCTGCGCGCCAGCTATGATTTTGTGGATATAGCGAATGCTGACATGCTCATCGTGCTGGGCGGTGATGGGTTCATGCTGCAAATGCTGCACAAAATGCTGGAGAACCGGCGTGTTATGCCCGTGTTTGGCATGAATCTTGGCACTGTCGGCTTCCTGATGAATGAATGGCGGCTGGAGCGGCTGGAGGAACGAATCAACGCGGCCATGGAATTTAAGGTTCATCCGCTACGTATGGAAGTCGGCACTATTGACGGCGAGGATTTCTCTTTGCCCGCAATTAACGAAGTATCGTTGCTGCGCGAAACGCGCCAGACCGCGAAAATAGAGGTTCTGGTAAATGATCGCACGGTATTGCCCGAATTGGTTTGTGATGGCGTTCTCGTTTCAACGCCCGCCGGGTCCACGGCCTATAACCTCTCCGCCCATGGGCCGATTCTGCCACTGGGATCAAAGCTGCTGGCCCTTACCCCCATCAGCCCTTTCCGGCCAAGGCGCTGGCGCGGAGCGATATTACCAGAGAAAAGCCGAATCCGCTTCAATGTACTGAACCCGGAAAAACGCCCCGTCAGCGCCGTGGCGGATCAGCGGGAAATCCGCGATGTACAAAGGGTTGACGTGGCTGTGGATTATAGCTGCACCCTCACTTTGCTGTTCGATCCGGAGCATACTTTGGACGATCGCATCGCCGCAGAACAATTTATTGCATAATAGCTCTTGCCATATCCGAAAAAGCGCTGCTATAGGCCCGTCCACCGCAGCGGTGCTTGCGGTGACAGAGTATCGTTCCCCGATAGCTCAGCGGTAGAGCATTCGACTGTTAATCGAATGGCCGTAGGTTCGAATCCTACTCGGGGAGCCACTCACCAATTTCAGGCAGGGCCATACAGCGCCTTTAGCCTGACTAATTCCCCAATATCTTTGCAAAGACAGTATCAGGCGGTTGCATAAAACTCCCTGCCCTTTTTCTTGGGTCGCGCATTTGGGGACACTATATGCCGACCTTATCCTGCTTCTTTCCCGCAATTTCCATTCTTACTCATCGTCATGACAATTAGGCTGATCTGGCAGGCATATCCGGTCGCGCCAGCAAGGCTTGCCCATAGGGGCTAGCTTTGTATACGATATCACGTCATTACAATGACGCCCCCTATTTCCTGAAAAGGACAGTTTTTAGTGACAGTTCAAGTAATTCCGGTCTGGAAAGCTGATTGCCTGCTGGGTGAAGGCCCTGTCTGGGATGAACGAACCAGCCGTTTGTGGTTTGTCGACATTAAGGGCGGGCGGCTACATAGCTATTACCCGGACAAGGAAGAACAACAAACCATCGAAACCGGTGGCAACCCTAGTTTTGTTGTCCTAACGGAGGATGGCCGTCTGATAACAGGCTCTCGCCACGAAATTCGCCATGTTGATGAAAATGGCTTTGGCCCTTTGCTCGCTCTGATAGACCAGCCAGCCGGGAATCGCACCAATGATGCAACGGTGGATGCGATGGGGCGGCTATGGATCGCCACGATGGATGATGCCGAGCAAAGCCCCACCGGCACAATCTGGTGTTATAATATGGGTACGATAACCCACGCAGGCACACAGGCGGTTGTCACAAATGGGCCAGCCGTCAGTGCGGACCTGCAGTGGCTTTATCATGTCAATTCAGGTGAACGGCAGATCAGCCGCCACCAGATCGGCCACGATGGAAAATGCGATAAGGGCGAATCCTTCATTCAGCTAACCGAAGAAGAAGGCTATCCTGATGGCATTATCCTCGACAGCGAATCCTGCCTGTGGGTTGCTTTATGGGATGGCTGGGGCGTCAGGCGCTATTCGCCGGAAGGGGAATTGTTGCTGCATATCCCCCTGCCCTGCGCGCGCGTCACCAAAATTGCTTTTGGTGGACCCGATATGAAAACCGCTTATGTTACCACCGCCCGTATTGGGCTTGATGAACAGGCATTGGCAGACCAGCCCCTTGCCGGTGCCTTGTTCAGTTTTCGTGCGCCAGTCGCCGGCTTGCCATTACCCAGAGTACGCCTGTGACCAGCAAGACGCGGATATTGGGCGATTGGGGAACCAGCAATTTACGCCTATGGCTGTGGCAAGATGGGGCGATTATTGACCGTATCAATGGCCGCAGCCTTGGGGCGCTGGCCGCCGATGCTCCGGCCCGATTATCAGAGCTGATACAGGGCTGGCGCAAGGAATATGTGATTGACCGTATGATCCTGTGCGGAATGGCGGGCGCTCGCGGTGGCCTCTACGAAGCAGACTATGTGAGCACCCCCGCCGACGCAGCAGGATGGAGCAAGGGCAGCGTTCGCACATCATTTGAAGGTCTGCCCCTCACCATTGCCGCTGGCGTCACCACAGCAGCAGATGACCAGCGCGCCGATGTGATGCGCGGCGAGGAAGCCCAGATATTCGGCGTTATGGCAACCGCGCCTGAACTGGCAAGCGGAGCGCATAGCATCATCCTGCCCGGCACTCATTCCAAGTGGGTGAGCGTGAACGATGGTCAGATTACCGATCTGCGGACCTTCATGACCGGCGAACTTCATGCCCTCCTCTCTCGCTCCAGCCTATTTGCAGGGGCACAAGGGGATGGGCCAGCCACAAACGAAGCCGAGGGCTTTGCCGAGGGCCTGACAACCGGGAAAACCTCCCCCAGCCTGACCGCTAATTTATTCCATGCCCGCGCCGCGCAACTACGCAATGGCAAGAGCGGCCTCTGGGCTAAAGGCTATATTTCTGGCCTTTTGCTCGCCGACGAGGTGGCCCAGATGCAGGCTCAGACTTCTTTACCCCAACGGGTTGCGCTGGTGGGTTCACCGGACCTATGCGCGCGATATAGCGAAGCCCTCACATTATTCGCGGTACAATCCTTTATATGTGATGATGAGGCCTGCACGATGGCCGGACTGGAACTAATCAATGCCCATGATGAATGACCTTCTTGCCGCTGGCGCGCCGCCCGTTGTAGCCATATTGAGGGGCCTCACCCCTGACGAGGCCGTAGCCGTTGGGCAGGCGCTGGTAGACGCTGGCATATGCCTGATTGAGGTCCCGCTCAATTCCCCCGACCCGTTCACCAGCATCGCCAGACTTCAGCAGGAATTTGGCAAGGACGCCGCCATAGGGGCAGGAACCGTCCTCAATGCGGACGCAGTCAACCGGCTTGGCGACATGGGCGCGCAGTTGATGGTCACCCCCAACACCAACCCAGCCCTCATCACGCAAGGGGTAGAACTGGGCCTTGATGTTTTGCCCGGTTTCCTAACCCCGACCGAGGCATTTGCTGCGATTGCCGCAGGTGCGCGCCGGATTAAGCTGTTCCCCGCAGGCACTTTTGCACGCAGCTATATTAAGGACATAAAAGCGGTCCTGCCCACCGCAACAGGTGTGTGGGCTGTCGGCGGTGTGGATGCAGGCAATTGCCGTGATTGGCTGAACGCTGGCTGCGAAGGAATAGCGCTTGGCTCTGCCCTTTATCGTCCCGGTGTCGAAGCGGCGCAGGTTCATGCTGTTGCCCTTTCCGTCGTGAAGGCACTGGCTGAACAATCATGAGATTTCTGATATTGCGGCAGCAAGTAGCGATCAAAACATAGGGGGAGGAAATCCCCCACTTCGATCATAAAATGACGATGCCGGACTTGAACATATTGCCCGGCGGACGATGATGTTCAGCTATATAGCTGCCAGTCACATTTTATTGCCCCTCACACAAACAGAATCGAGACATAGCCTCCAAGGTATGGAAAATATCGCAACCATTTGATTTTATTATTTATTGTATAGATTCACAATAAGTCTAGCGTCCCCGCAATCATTCTCTACATCCTAAAAAGACAAAAAATGATGGCACAGGCGAGAGGTTGTGCATCACAGAAAACCGCAGTTTGTCGCACCTTTCTCTCTGACCACCACAGAATAAAAAGTATTTCGTATACCGTATTTGACTTGTCAGACTAAATGACGCATTTGTTACGAGTCAAAAACAAGGGAGGTTCAGTATGAAGGGGAATCATACGAAATTTTATTGCGCCGTTGCACTGACGGCGCTGGTTATGGGCGCGTCGCAGGCTCAGGCGCAGGAGGCATCCTCAAGCGCCAGTGAAGCAAGTGGCGATATTATTGTTACCGGCACTCGCATCAAGCGCGCCGATCTTGAGAGCAACAGCCCGCAAACTGTCGTTGGCTCGGCAGAGTTCGCCTATCAGGGCGCAACGACAGTGGAACAGGTGCTAAACCGCCTGCCACAGTTTACCGCCGACGCGAACGAGAATGTTTCCAACGGCTCAGACGGCACATCCAAAATCAACCTGCGTAATCTCGGTTCCAACCGCGTATTGGTTTTGATCGACGGCCAGCGGATGATGCCATCGCAGGCAATCAACACCAGCTTCATACCCAGCGCTCTGGTAGAACGCGTTGATGTCATGTCCGGCGGCGCATCTGCCGTTTATGGTTCAGACGCCCTTTCGGGTGTCGTGAACTTCGTGCTGAAAAAAGACCTGGATGGCATCCGTATTGATGCGCAAACCGGCTTTGCTCAGCATAATAATGACAATAAATCACTGCGCGCCATGCAGCAGGCATCCGGTTACAATCCGGCCCGGTCCTCGGTTATCGACGGCGGCAAACAAGATATAACGATTGCTGCGGGCAAGAACTTTGCCGATGGCCGTGGTAATATCACCGCTTATGGTGGCTATCGCAAATTCAGCCCGGTCCGGCAGTCTGACCGCGATGTGTCTGCCTGCGCCCTGCAAGATCGTGAATCGGTGGCAGACTCCGGCCAGTTCGACCAGCTGTTCTGCGGCGGGTCGAGCAACACACCTTATGGTTCGTTCATACCCTTATCCGAGAATAGCCCTTTCGTGGGCCAGACTCTCATCAACAACCGTAACGGCAACGGCACGTTAGTGCCCTATGATCCTTCATACTCCTACAATTACGCCCCCGATAATTACTTCCAGCGTTCCGACGAACGCATTACGGCAGGTGCCTTCGGTCGGTTTGAAATCAGTCAGGCCGCCGAGCTATACGGCAGCTTCATGTATATGCATGACCAGACATTTTCACAGGTCGCACCATCCGGCATCTGGTTCGGCACAGCTTTCGATGTTTCATGTAATAACCCGCTGGCCAGCGCCTCTCAGCTAAACGCTATCTGCGGTACTGCCGCCGGCACCAATGCCACTGCCGAGGCGAATGTCGGCTATCGTACTGCTGTTGCCCCACGTCGCGACAATCTGCGATTCAACGATTATCGTTACTCTGCCGGTATACGCGGGGATATTGGCAGTGGCTTCAGCTATGACGTCAACTACATGTATTCGCTGGTCAAATATAAGGAAACTTACCTGAATGACGTCAATCAGGTAAAGGCTGGCCGCGGGCTTAACGTGATTGATGTCAACGGCGTGGCGACCTGCCGCTCCGTCATTGATGGTACCGACCCGAACTGCATCCCCATCAACGTATTCCAGCCCAATGGCGTCACCGCAGAGCAGGCAGCTTATCTGTTTCAGGATAGTAACACAGGCTCCCGCAACTCTCTTAGCGTCATTTCAGGGTCGCTGAGCGGTGACCTTGGTGAGATGGGTATCACCATGCCATGGGCATCCCATGGCGTCGGTATCGCACTGGGCCTTGAACGCCGCCGTGAAACGCTGAATTTCACTGCCGACGAAGTTGCGCAGCAAAACGGTACATTGCCCTCCGATGGCATCATCAGTGTGACCGAGGCTTTTGGTGAACTCGAAATCCCGCTGATTGAAGATAAGCCATTTTTCCAATCGCTGACGATCAATGGCGGCCTGCGCTATTCATCTTATGATAATAAGCAGAATTCGACCGGCATTAAGTCCAGCTATAATGTGTGGACTTACAAGGGCGAGCTGTCATGGGCCCCGATTAACGATCTGCGTGTTCGCGCCAGCTATAACCATGCCATCCGCGCTCCCAACGTGGCTGAACTCTTCGCTGCACAAGCGGTCGGCAACGTCAACGGCACTGATCCCTGTGCAGGCAGTAGCCCCAGCGCATCCTTTGACGTCTGCCGTCTGACGGGTGTGACACAGGCTCAATATGGCCGCATCCCGGAATGTCCTTCTGACACCTGCTCTGGCCTTGGCGGCGGCAACACTGCACTGAAACCAGAAACAGCCGACACCTATACCGTTGGCTTCGTTCTGACGCCAAAGGCGCTGCGCCGTTTCTCGCTGTCGGTCGATTATTATAACATCAAGGTAAAGGACTATATCGGGTCGATCGCACCTTCGCTCATCATGGGTCAGTGCGCTGCAACAGGTGATCCGTATTTCTGCGGTCTGTTCGTCCGTGATCCGCGTTCGGGTCAGGTTTTTGGTCAGAATTCGGGCCATATCATCTCCACCACGATGAACACCGGCTATCTTCAGACATCCGGCCTAGACATCAATGCCGACTATACGTTCGACGTGGGCAAATTGGGCAGCATCAATCTGGGTGTCGTCGGCACCTATCTGATCGAACAGGTGTCCCAGCCGGTTCCGGGTCAGGGCTCTTACGATTGTAAGGGGCTGTTCGGTTACACTTGTGGCCAACCCTCTCCGGAATGGCGCCATGTTGCACGCCTTAGCTGGATGACACCCAGCGACACCACGGCCTCTTTGTCATGGCGTCATATCGGCGGCACAAGTCTGTCGAGCCTGTCGGGTAACCCGCTTTTGGGTGCCGACAAGACCGTCGTAAACCGCAAGATCGATGCCTATAACTATATCGATCTGTCGCTCACGCAGGTCGTCGACAAGCGCCTTACCATCCGCGCTGGCGTTAACAACATGTTCGACAAGGATCCGCCAGTACTCGACTCAGGCCTGTTGCAGACCTTTGGCAACGGCAACACCTATCCGGGCGTTTATGACGCACTGGGCCGCACCATCTTCCTCGGTGCGACGGTGAATTTCTAATTCGTCACTTTCTAATATGATAACAGGGCGGCATGTTACCCACATGTCGCCCTTTTTCTTTACCCCCGATCGATTATAAAATCAGGCAGACGCTTTAATGCCACCTGATACCGAGCGCCCATAATATGAGCGCCCTTGCCATCTTCCTCTGAACAACGACGCGCTCCGCACCCCCTTCCTCATCAACGATGGCAAAGAAAAAGCATGGCGAGGAGACAATCCCTGCCATGCTCTTCAAATTCTGATATGTTACTGAAAGGCTGTGTATAGCCCGCCCATCATTGCGCGGCAGGTTGTGCCTTCTTCTGCGCGGCAATTCGCACCTTCTCTGCCGCGATATAAGCCTTCATTTCCGATTCAAAGGTCGTAAGCGGCACGCCACCCATATTGAGGATCGTGTCATGGAAAGTCCGCTGGTCGAAATCAGCGCCTAGCTCCTTTTCGGCCAAACCGCGCATTTCCCGCATTTTCAACTCACCCAGCTTATAAGCCAGAGCCTGAGCTGGCCATGCGATATAGCGATCAACCTCATTCTTAATATCCAGCGGCGCAAGAGCGGTGTTTTCCGTCAGATAGTCAATGGCTTGCTGACGGCTCCACCCTTTGGTGTGCATGCCCGTATCAATCACCAGACGCGCTGCACGCCACATCTCAAATGTCTGCCGCCCAAATTCCTCATAAGGAGTTTCATAAATCCCCATCTTGGTGCCGAGCCATTCAACATAAAGGCCCCAGCCCTCGCCATAGCCAGAGAAATAGGTAGTGCGGCGGAATTCAGGACGCGGCGGGGCCTCCAGTGCAGCCGCCGCCTGATAGCTATGCCCTGGCGTGCATTCATGCAAAGTCAGCGCCGCAAGATTATAAAGTGGGCGGGACGGCAGATCATAAGTATTCATCAGACAGCTATCGAGACCGCCACGGCCCGATGTATAAATAGGGGCAACCGCATCCGGCACCGGCAGGATGGAATGACGATAGCGCGGCAAAACCTTGAAGAAATCCTTCAACTGGCCATCGGCTTTCTTGGCGACATAAGAAGAATAAGACAGCAATTCGCGCGGCGTTTTGGCGTAAAATTGCGGATCTGTACGCATGAAAACCAGAAATTCCGGGAAGCTCCCCTTAAACCCGGACTCTTTCATGGTTTTTTCCATATCAGCGCGGATACGGGCTACTTCTTTGAGGCCGGTTTCATACACTTCCTCTGGCGTCAGATCGAGGGTGATGAATTCCTTCATCCGTGCTTTGTAAAATGCCTTGCCATCCGGCAGAGAATAAGCGGCAATATTGCGGTTAGCCTTTGGCTGATATTCCTTCGTAAAAAAGCTGTGCAATTTTGTATAGGCCGGGGCCACGACATCCCTGATAACCGCCTGCGCTTCCGCCTTTAATGCGGCCTGCTGATCGGCAGGAACGCTATCTGGCATCTGGGCAAAAGCCTCATAAAATGGATTGCTCATATCCGCCTTGGTATAAGGCTCCATGGTCTTTTCGCGGCCAATGGTGGAAACATAAGGCACCGTCCAGCCACGTTTCAGGCCCGCCTTCATATTGACGGTATTTTCATCAAAATAGCGCGGTATGTCCCGCATCAGGGAGATATAATCCCGATATTCCGCTGCGGTGCGAAATGGCGTGCGTGGGTTCATCCCCGTCCAGAAAAAACTGTCAGAGTTAAATGGCGTTTCATAGGTTTTGAAACGGATCTGGTTAACCTCCGCCTCAATGAAGGTGCGAAATACGTCATAGTTGATTTTCTCTTCGTGGGACAATTGCGTCAGCGGCAATTTGTCCAGCTCTTTCAGAACTGTTTCCCAATATGCCAGACGTTTGGCGTATGTTTGCGGGGTTACGCTCGGCAGGCTACGACCGGCACCATCTTCCCCGCCGCGCCCATATTCTGCCTGACGCCATATCCATTCTGCATCATAAAGCGCCTTCAGGCGTTGATCGGCCGTTTGACCAGCCTGCGCCGCTGGCGGGGTGGCCGCCTGCGCCAGCGCCACACCGGAAGTCATCAGCGGAGTAGCCGCACAGGCCAAAGCCAGAAAAAGTGAAACTGACGGTCGCGCCATTATCCTGTCCCCTTTGTGAAAGTGATAATCGTATCTTTTATACTATTTACGTCACTGTCAACATCATGTGTAATAATATCTCATGATACAGGCGTTATCATCCCTCATTCACCGACGGGGCGGATCGTGAAACCATAGCTGATCGGGGCATGAGGGATGCGATATTTCATATGAGGCCGCCCGATGCTGTTCCAGCCGGTATCCCCGCCCACACCGGCTTGCAGCGCATCAATCATCACCGTGCCATCGCCATGCGGGATAATGTCAGAACTATGCCGTTCCCCCACTGGCCGCAGATACAGATCCTCAACCGGGAACGCCAAAGCATTGACGGAGAGCGGCTGATGCCCCTCTATCTTCATCCCCAGCCCATTATCGGTCGTTAATGCCACCCAGCGCACATCCGTTTTATTGCCGGATTCCTGCGGACGAATATAATCATGATATTGGTCAGCTATTTTGCCCTGATACAGGCCAATGGCCGCACCAGTCTTTCGGTCCCAATAGGATTCCTGCGGACCGCGCCCATACCATTCCATGGTGCTGAGCTGCGGTTTGCTGGAAAACTTCATGCCGACGCGCAATGGATCGGGCAGATCATCACGGACAGGCACATAATCGGCCTGCACATTCAGCGTCCCGTCACCATAGAGTTGATAAACGGTAGAAAATTTGACGGATCCGGCCCCCACACGCCAGCCAATTTTCACTTCACCCGCATCAGATACGGAGAAGCTTTCCAGCGTGCGTTTCTCGCTCAGTTGTTTCCAGATGGAGTGGCTGACGGCCACGCCAGAGCCTTCGTCATTATCGGTCAGCCCCCGCCAGAAATAAGGCGTCCCACCGCTTAGCAATGTTTCCCCGTTCACGGCATAAGATAGGATGTCGCCGGTTTTCGCATTCACCGTCAGACGGGTTTTACCCGCGCTCAATTCCACCTGCGCGGCAGTACGTGTTATGCGCACAGGGCCAGAGGCATTGGGGCGGGCAGCAGCCGTAGCCCCCTGTAACACAAATTGCGACCAGCCAACCGAGGAACCCGCTGGCAGGCCAGGCATACGACCATCCTTCGCCGTCGCAAACACTGTCAGCACATATTCCGACGCCGGGTCATAATCATTAATGCCGGGGTTGATTGATATGTCCGAACGCCCGCCAGCCGGGGCATTCACCCCCGTCAGCACCCCGGCTTTCACCGTCACGCCATCACGCTCAACCTTCCAGCCGAAGGCATAGCCGCTAAGGTCAATCAGGTCATTGCGATTGATGACGCTGACCTTACCTGATTTCGGATCACCTTCAAACACAACAGGCGAATAGACCTTTTGCAATTCATAATATTCCGGGTCAGGGGTGCGGTCTGCCTGAATGACGCCATCGCCAATGGTCGCCTTGTCATCCCATGTGCCATCGGCATAATCAAAGCCCTGCGCCCAATAGGGCCTGCCCTGATCGTCTTTTTTAATCATCGACTGGTCAACCCAGTCCCAGATAAACCCGCCCTGCAATTTCTTATAGGCGCGGATGGTTTCCCAATAATCCTCTAAATTCCCCAGAGAATTGCCCATCGCATGGGCATATTCGGTCTGGATCATCGGCTGAGTATAGCGACCATCTCTGGCGTAATCGGCCATTTTTTCGATATCATCATACATTGGGGCATAAACATCGACATAGGCATTGGGCCGATGTTCTTCGCCTATCGTGCCATAGCCGAGAAAATTAAGCAGCCGCGTCTTGTCATTATCCCGCACCCATTTTGCGGCCTTTTCAAAGGCCGGGCCGATACCCGCCTCATTACCCAGAGACCAGAAGATGACCGAAGTAACATTCTTATCCCGCTCTACCATGCGGGAAACGCGGTCCAGATGAGCCGCATACCAATGCGGCTTATACCCCAGTTGCGTTTTGTAACGCTGGTCAATATCGGGGATCATCGCCATATAAGTATGACTCTCGATATTCGCCTCATCCATGACATAGAGGCCATATTCGTCGGCCAGATCATAAACATGGGGATCATTCGGGTAATGGGACAGACGCAGCGCATTGACATGCGCCTGCTTCATCAATTCCATATCCTTGCGGGTCGTTTCCGGTGAAACAATGCGGAATGTGTGCGGGTCATGCTCATGGCGGTTAACGCCCTTTATCATCACCCTCTTGCCATTGACCTGCACTTCGCCATTGCGCATTTCTACGGTGCGGAAACCGATTTTCTTTGACGTGGCAGAGACCAGATTGCCCTTATCATCGCGATATTCGATGACCATCCGATAGAGATGGGGGGCCTCCGCCGACCAGCTTTTAACATTCTTCAACGTGCCGGAAAGCTTTGCCGCTTTGCCTGTGGTGGCGCGGGCCGAAGTTTTCAGCACTTCCCTGTTGCCATCATAAAGCGTTGCGCTGATTGCCCCACCGCCACGGACACCGCCCAGCTGCGCCTCCAGAGAAAACAGGCCATCCTTATAGCTGCTATCCAGCAGCCCCCGGACAGTATAATCTGCCAGCCGCGTTTTCGGTTCTGCATAGAGGTAAACGCTGCGTTCAATGCCAGAAAGACGCCAGAAATCCTGATCTTCTAGATAAGAGCCGTCAGCATAGCGATATAACTCTATAGAGATGATATTTTTGCCCGGCCTCACATATTTGCTGAGGTCAAATTCCGATGGCAGCTTGCTATCTTCGGAATAGCCGACCTTCTCTCCGTTGACGAAGATATAATAGGCCGCCCCTGCCGCGCCGATATGCAGGAACACGTCTTTGCCGGACCAGTTTTGGGGAAGGTCAAAATCCCGGCGATAAGAACCAACCTCATTCACATCATGGCGCACCAGCGGTTCATTCGCGCCGAACGGATAACCCGCCGAACTGAAAATCGGCGTACCATATCCCTGCGCCTGCAATATACCGGGCACTTGTATCGTGCCCCAGCCGGAAACATCATAATCAGGCTTATAAAAATCGACAGGGCGCGTCTCCGGTGTTTTGGAAAAGGCAAACTTCCACACACCATCCAGCGAGAGATAATTGACCGATGCAGCCTTATCGTCAGCAACCGCCTTCTCAACCGTCTCATAGTTAAAGAAGGTCGCCTTCATCGGCATCCGGTTAACGGCCAGAACCTCTGGCTGCTCCCACTCTGCGCGCGTTTGCGTTTCTTCTGACGCGGCCTGCGCCACAAGTGGCAGGCACAAAGCCGACGCCAGCAGAAGCGAACGCGCTATTGTCGATTTCATATTTCTATTCCCCCCTTGCGGAACATCATTATTTGCGGAACAGGCGCACGCCAAATACCGGCCCGCAGCGGCTCATCGCTGCCGGTTCAAACCGTATCCGCACTTTCTTTTTACCCTTGGTCAGCTCAGGCGGGATGGCATAATCAATGTCGAAAAATTCACCCGGTTTCTCATTGTTCAAAAGCTGATGAGCAATTTGTACGCCATCCACCTTGATATAGAAATTTTTCTTTACCTCTGACCCCCAATAGGTCGCCTGCAACAGCAAAGGCCCCGCTGGCTTGCCATCCTTCGTGACGGCCATATCAAATTCAAAGAAGCCATCGGTGCGCGCATCACGCCCTTTTCTGCCCCGATAGGTGACGGGATAGGAAATATCGGCCTTCAAATCATGGTCACGCTCTGGCTGCATTTCGCCCAGATACATTACATCCATCGACCGTTCGGCAAGGGCGCGCAGGCGCTCCTGCTCCGCCTTAACCTCCGACTGAGCAACGGCCCATTGGGCATCGGTATAATGGTTGAAATAGACCGCAATGCGCCGTTCATATTGCGCATAAAAAGGCCGAAGCGTCAGGTCCTGCGGACGCCCCAGCCCTTGGGTGCGATAGACAGCCCGCTCGCCCGAAACCGGCTTGATACTGCCAAGAACATCCGCCCCTACCAAAACCGGCGGGGTGCCATCCCATACGGCTTGTGTTTGGCTCTCACCCGCAGGCGTGACGACATCTTCCGCTGGCTCAGTGCTATCCGAATATATCTGCTCTGCCGACGGCGCAGCCCCCAGATCAGCAGCCATCACCATCGGGCCACGCAGGATCGATACCGCCTTATCACTGCCCGGCGCGATTTCCAGGCGCAGTTCCAGCGGAAGATCAAGCGTTACCACATCGCCAGCGCGCCATGTTCGGTTGATACGGGCATAGCCCTTCTCAATCACGGCCTCCGCTGGCTGGCCATTAACCTGCAGGCTATGCGACTGCGCCCATCCCGGAATGCGCATGGCAATGGAGAAGCTGCGCTTACCGCTCATCCGCTTCAGCTTCAGTGCCACCTGCCCCTCATAAGGATATTCGGTGGTCAGTTCAAAATCAGCCTTTTGCGCAGCCCATGTCGCCGTCGATGGGATATAAAGGTTGACGAACAAAGTGCCATCCTGCTGCCAGTAAATGGACTCCCCATGTTTGGAATGGGTTTCTGTGCCGGACAGCAGGCAACAGGTGAAGGTTTCAAAGGGCGTCGAATAGCTGCGCGCCGTTCCCGACATCAGCGGCATCATATAGGTGAACATGCCGGTTTTGGGATGCTGATGGGCCAGCATATGGTTAAGGTGTGCCCGCTCATAATAATCAAACCACGCAGCATCAGGCGACCAGCTATAGAGATGCCGCGTCAGTTTGAGCATATTATAGCTATTGCAGCTCTCGCATGTTTGTTCGGTAATATGGCTCGCGATGCTGTCCGGTTCAAAGAAATGCTCACGGTCGGAGTTACCGCCGATGACAAAGCTGTGATGCTTTGTCACCCTGTCCCAGAAATAGGACGACGCATTTGCATAACCAGCCTCACCGGTAATTTCATAGAGCCGAGCCATACCAATCAGCTTGGGTATGGTGGTGTTGGCATGGAGATTGGCCAGTTCATCGCGCCCGTCGACCAATGGGTTCATGACCTTGTCATGGTAGAAGGTCACGCGCGCCATATGTAGCCAGCGGGGGTCCTTTGTACGGGTATAGAGTTCGGCGAAGGATTCATTAATCCCGCCAAATTCACAATCAAGAATGGTCTGAATTTGTTCATCATTCAGGGGCGCAAAGACTTTTTCGATGTAACCAGACAGGCCAACCAATATCGCAATGCCCTTATCATTGCCGGTATAGGTCTGGGCATCCATCAGCCCGGCATAGAGCTTATGCCAGTTATAAAATGGCACCCAGCATCCATTAAGATCAAAACCCATGGAGCGAATATCGCCAGCCATGATTTCGGGGAAAATCTCCTTCCCATTAACGACTGTGCCATCTTTGCGCCGACGCATGAAACCCGCAACATAGCCATCGCCATGGGCCGCCTGACATTTGGCCAGTTCATCAATGATATAATTGATGCGCGTTATACAGGGCTGATGCCCAGTCTGGGCGTACATGAGTGAAAGCGCGCTGAGATAATGGCCAAGAGCCTCACCCGCGATAGTGTCAGATTCCCACCCGCCATAAATTTCGCCTTTGGTCGGCAGGCCCGCGAATTTATGATAGTTATGCAGCAGCCTGTCCGGCTCCAGCGCCATCAGATAACGCTGGTTCACCTCAACCGCATTCAGAAAGGGCGAAGGCAGCAGCCGAACATCGCTCAGTGGTAATGCGCTTGCCTGACCGGGAATAACAGCGCCCGCCCCTGCCCGCGCAAATGCCGGGCGCGCAAATTCCGGCATCGCAGAAATCACAACGCCGAGAGCCGCACCGCCCAGCAAGGTCCGACGCGACAGATGGGAATGTGCAGGGTGGGACTGTTTCATAACGCGCCTCTCAAAACCAAAGAGCTGGATGTCAGTTAATTATATGGTATACAATTTATCATAGCCGCATTATTTCAAGAGGCAAGTGGCATGGCCCCATGGCGCATTCAAATGCTGGCCATCGCCCTTTCAAACGGGTTTCAAACCAGCTTGGGTGCGTTTCTGAATACCATCAGGGCTTTGCAGCAACGGTCTGCACAGGGCAGTGGCCACCATAAGGACACAGGATAAGAGGGATGGACTGAAAGATGACAATACAGAAAGAGCAAGACGATATCTTCCTTCCGGAAGGAGAATTGCTCACCCTCTGTTATGATTTTTTAACCGGCCATGGCCTGTCCCCCTCGCAGGCGCAGGCGCTTGCAGAGATATTGTGCAAGGCTCAGCGCGATGGATGCCGATCCCATGGCCTTCAGCGCCTCCCCGGCACTATCGAAACAATGGCGCACCCAGCCTTTAATCACACAGCGGACCCGCAGCCTGTTGAACTGACCCCCGCTATCACGCGCATTGATGCTGATTATGGTTTCTCTACCCTCGCCGCGCGGCGTGGCCTGCCTTCGTTATTGGCCAACGCAAAGCAGATCGGCATCGGGGTGCTGGCGGTTAATAATGGCTTTCACTCCACCGCTTTATGGCCTGTGGTTGAGGAAATTGCCGAAAATGGTTTCGCCGCCCTGTCGATGAATCCAACTCATGACTGGGTCGCACCCGCCGGGGGCAGGAGAGGCGCATTAGGCACAAACCCCATTGCCTTTGCATGGCCGCGCACCAACCACCCGCCCTATGTGTTCGATTTTGCAACCAGCGCTGCCGCCCGGTCTGACATAGCCCTTTACCGACAGGAAGGGCGCGCCATACCCGAAGGCTGGGGGCTGGATGCACAAGGTCAGCCCAGTACCAATCCGGCCAATGTGCTGGCCGGGGCTATGCTATCCTTCGGCGGCCATAAAGGGGCAGCTCTCGCCACGATGATTGAGCTAATAGCCGGTCCCTTCATCGGCGACAGAACCAGCCGGGGCTCCGCCGCTTTCGGAGAGGGAGCAAGCGCCGCACCTTGCCATGGGGAACTGTTTATCGCCTTCAACCCCGCAATCATGGAAGCAAGTAATAGAGATGCGGGATTTCCGCAGGATAATGCCGAAGATCTCTTCACCCGCATAACCGATCAGGGCGCGCATCTTTCAGGGGACCGTCGCTATCGCGCACGCGCACTCTCAGCCAAAAAGGGCATTGCTGTGCCTAAAGCGCTATATGAGAAAATTCTGGGCATGATGGCGTTTTCTGGGCCAGTAAAATGAGCGCGGCCAATCATCTATACAGCCTGCTCTTCCTCTTTGTCACACAGAGGAAACATAGGCGCATGAGCGAAAGGCAGGCCCCAAAAAGCCATGAGCAGGCATCAAAACAGACCAGCGAGTTAATATTCACGGTCATTTTCGCTCATCTTTTATGCTATAAAACAAAGCAATTTCCAGTTGATTTTTATGTCTTTTTTCTCGTTTTTTCAAAACTATCTTAACTATTTCAATATACTGGCTGCATTATGCGCCGAAAAGGTTATCAGGGTCCGGATATCAGCGATGCAGGCATTTGCGCTCATTCTTATGAGCATGCAGCCCCTGCTCCTGCTGCTATTAGCCCGTTAATCAGGCAAATTCACAAGGCCTTCCTTCCCTTAGTCACCCAGATTTTTGCCGCCAATACTATATTGGCAAGGCGGCTGCACTCATGACTATCGGCCTTCTCCGCTCTTCTAATAAGCGAAACACCCGCAAAGGGTGGATTTCGATCGTCTGGATATTAATCATCACATCCGTGCTGGGTGCGATTGAATTTGGCGAACCGTTAGAAGATTTATATCGCGGCGGCAGAAACTATCTTCGTCAGCGTCCGGCGGATGGCACCATAGCCGTTGTCGCCATGGATGACCGTTCCATAGAAACATATGGGAATATTCGCTTCCCTCTCGCTCAGGACGCCCAACTGGTTGACCGGATATTCAGCCTTGGTGCAAAGCGGGTTTATATCGACCGGATTTATGCTGACCGTACCGACAAGGCCAATGACAATGCGTTCATCGCTGCCTTGCAACGCCACAAAGGGCGTGTTTTTCTGAGCGGAATGACAATCGCCACTCAGAAGGGCGATTCAAATCAGAAAAGCGGCTCAAAGGTTATCCTTTCTCATCCCGACTTTCTGGCCGTTTCGGAAACGCTGTCGCTGAACGGCTATGCGACCCCTTTCTCTCTTTCCGCAGAGCTGGTTTACGGGACAGATTTTCCGAATGGGTTTAAGAAATCCATTTCGGCAAGTCTGGCAGATATCCACACCAACAAAACAGATTATTACCGGCCTGACTGGGCCATTCAGGCATCCACCGTGCCTACCTATAGCTATGTCGATGTTATCACCGGAAAAGTAACGTCCAATGCCTTTAAGGGCAAAGACGTCATTATCGGACCGACATCCCTGCAGTATCAGGATGAGCATAATATTGTCGGTCAGGGCTGGATTTCCGGTGTTTATTTCCATGCCATCGGCGCACAGACTCTGAAAGAAGGCACGCCAACCAACTGGGGTTGGCTTCCGGCTTATGGCCTCGCGCTGATATTCAGCATCGCCATCGTTCGCGCCAGAAGCAAAAAAGGTGCTATAATCGTCAATAGCGTGGCAATTGCCACCGGTTTCACCATTCCATTCATTGGCGACATATCGTTCGTCACGGCTGATTATATTCCTGCCTTTTTATTATTCGGCCTGATATCCTATCGAACCAATTCCCTCAGAGAATTTTTAAGTTCTCAGCGGCACCATGAAGGCACCAACCTTCCTAATCTTGCCGTGCTACAGGAAGACCGCAGAACCAGAGAAATGCTCATCATCGCCATGCGCATTCGTAACTATGCGGCCATTTGCGCGGGCTTTGACGATAATATCGGGAATGAGCTGGTGACAGAATTGTCACGTCGTATGCAACTGACAAGCAATGCGTCCATCTATTATCAGGCCGAAGATGTGCTTTATCTGCTGTCGCCTGTGCTGGATGGCCGGGCGCTGGAAGAGCATCTGCAGGGGATGGCCCAGATACTCGAAACCCAATTATCCATTCGTGGCCGGATGATTGATATCCAGACGTCCTTCGGCGTGGATCAGGATATGCAGGCCCCGGTCGAAAGCCGGATCACAAAGGCCTTGTATGCGGCGGATAGTGCTGCCGCTGCGAACAAGCTGTGGGAGGTTTATGAGCGAGGTTCCGATACCGCAAAGCAGATGAAATTATCGCTCATGAGTGAGCTTGATATTGCGATGGATCGGGAAGAACTGTGGCTTGCTTATCAGCCCCAGATCGATATTCGCACGAATGAAATAGTCGGGGCAGAGGCGCTCGCACGCTGGATTCATCCGGAACATGGCTTCATTCCGCCTGATGAATTTATTCAGACAGCGGAGCGCTATAATCGGGTCACTCGTCTAACGCTGTATCTGCTGGAACTGGGCACCCGTTCCTGCAAGAAAATTGTGCGTGACAATCCTGATTTCCGCCTCAGCGTCAATATCTCTGCCGGGCTATTGGAAGACCCTTCCCTGCCCGCCCAAATACGTCGTGTCCTTTTGAAAACAGGCTTCCCCAGCGAAAATCTGACGCTGGAAATCACGGAAACCACCAGCTTCGCAGCGCGCGAAACGGCGAATGCGACTCTGCAAAATCTGCAATCTATCGGTATCAGAATTTCGATTGACGATTATGGCACGGGCAATGCCACAATGGATTATCTGCGTTCCATTCCGTGGGATGAAGTAAAGCTGGACCGGCAATTTATCAGCGATATCATTTCATCTGCAGCCGATCGGCACATGGTTGAAACAACCATCGACCTCGCCCATCGCCTGAACAGAACCGTTGTTGCGGAAGGCATTGAAGATCAGGCCACTCTTGATCTTTTGCGTACCATTAATTGCGATCTGGCACAGGGTTATCATCTGGCAAGGCCTATGCCAATTAACCAACTGGTGGATTTCATCGCCGCTCAACAGCGCCACTGGTCCCCAGCCCGGAAATATTCATCCTGACGTTCCAATATCAGTGCTGAATAAATCTTTGGCCGAGGCTCTGCCTGATAGCTATCCACTGCGCGTCTTTCTGACGCAGCACATTCATTTACCGGTGGAATTAAGCAAGATAGGACAACGGAAGTTTCCTATCGCACTCTGAGGCCTATCGCACTCTGAGGCCTATCGCTCTCTGAGGAATATCTACCCCGGATATACTCCGCTCTCCGGCTCCCAATTCGACTCACAAAACAAGATTAATGACGACGCGAAACCGATTCACGACGAACAGCCGTTCGATTCGTACCATGTCGGTAAGACATGGCGCTTCATTTCGTCGCACTTTCTGCCCCACATACGCAGGCCAATTTCCTAATAGCACGGTTTGATTTTGACATATTTCAGGCTGGTTTTTTCTTTTTTTTACAAGAACTGATGAAAACCCATTGCCTATAGTTAATATTTTGTTAACCATCAAAACGCCGATTAAGTCATTGATTCGGCTGGAACCGTGGATGGGAGAAAGTTAATGTCGAAGAAGAAAACTCAGAATGCGCAGCGTGGTTTCTGGAGCGGTATCTCCAGGTTCTACGGCTGGCTCTAAGAGCCACTGCATTTCTCTATGAAATGGAGCGACCCCGGTGCGTCCGGGGTCGTTTTTTTTTGCTTTCTTAACTTTCTCCAACTATGAATAGCAGTGCGGTATCCACCATCCACGGTTCCGCGGGACGGCCTCGGGGAAGAACCGGGGCCGTTTTTTCAGATAGCCACGACATAGAGCTTTAGCCGGAAAGGTAATCGGCTTGTCAGGAAGAGGCTACAGGCTCCGTGATAGCTTCTGTCTGCCTCCCCCTGATGTACAATAGACCCGGGCATCTGCGGCACGTCATCTTACGGCGATGACGAGCAAAACCACATTCCTTCATTGCGTAGATTTAGATCCAGCACCTAGAGCGATCTCCGATCATTTTAAATCAGCCGAACCGCTCTAAGATTGTATTTTACTGTCATTTATTCTCGCGAAACTGCGTTTCTTAAGGTCAGGACGCATTCATTTCGCTGCCGTGACTTCGCGCCGAAACAAATGGGGCCTGACCCTATATCATCTGCCTGAAATTGCTCTGGTAAGAACCTACACTTCTTCTGGTACAGCAGGGCGAATACGGTTCTCCGCATGGGCCTGTGTGATACGGCTGCCTGCAGGCACCGTTTGCGTCAGCCAGACATTACCGCCAATTTCCGACCCGCGCCCAATAGTGATCCGGCCCAGCAATGTCGCACCGGCATAAATTACAACATCATCCTCCACCGTTGGATGACGCCGCTCCCCGCGTCCGGCAACGCCATTCGGCCCCAGCGGCAGGCTCCTCGCGCCCAGAGTAACCCCTTGATAGAGCCTGACCCGCTTACCGATAATCGCCGTTTCTCCGATAACCACCCCGGTGCCATGATCCATGAAGAAGCCTTCCTCAATCTTCGCTCCGGGATGAATGTCGATTCCTGTCTTGCTATGCGCCCTTTCCGAAATAATACGCGCCACCAGCCGCGCACCCAGCCCATGGAGATGATGGGCAAGACGATGGTGAATGATCGCCAGCATAGAAGGGTAACAGATCAGCACCTCATCCACACTATATGCTGCCGGATCCCCATGATAAGCGGCTTCTACATCGCTATCCAGCATCCTACGTAAATCAGGTAAGGCCTGAGCGAAATCAGCGATAATGTCGCTCGCGCGCTGGTCTATCGCCTCATGCGATATGCTCTGTGCGGCATAAATAAGTTCCCGCCTGATTTGCCCATATAGGCGCGACAATGCCGTCTGGAGCGTCTGCGCGACATAGGCGTCCTCATTATGGGGCCGAACGAAGGAAGGGCCAAGACGCATCGGGAACAATGCCCCGCACAGCGCCTCCATAATTTTGCCAATATCTCCGCGAGAAGGGAAGCTATCCTCCCCAAATTCGCCATGACGTTTCTGCGCACTGCGCCATGACTGCCGCACAGTTGCAAGGCGGGTCACGATAGAATCTATATCCCAATAATCGCTCATGTTTCTTTATCCGGCGAAATCATCCGGCAGATGATCGCGAAAGGCCAGCACATCCAGCGGAAGACGATCGCTGGGGGTTTCACGCACCCGCAATGGTTCGGGCAAGCGCTCCTTGTCGGCTATACGCCCAACCGCAACGGCAACCTCTATCCGGTAACGGTCTGGCAAATCGAAATAGCCCCGCGCTTTCCCTTCATCATATCCTGCCAGCGCATGGCTATGCAGACCCAGCCGAGCGGCCTGTAACGCCAGCAATGCCCATGCTGCACCAGTGTCAAAGCTGTTGGTCGTCGCCGGGCGGGCATCTGTACCATCAAGCGGAACAAACAATGTATCTGACAAGACAAAGATCAGCAGAGATGCATCTTTCACCCATGCACTGTTAAAAGGCAGCAGGAGATCAAGATACTCATTCCAGACCTTGTCTTCGCGGTGCGCATAGAGGAAACGCCATGGCTGATAATTATAGGCCGACGGCGCCCAGCGCGCAGCATCAAATAAAGTCAGCGCCTCAGTCTCGCTCAGCGGCGAAGCATCAAAAGAGCGCGGGGACCAGCGCCCTAAAATCAACGGATCAACATCATAAGAGGTCGAACGAAGAGAAACCGTCATCAGTCCATTCTTTCAGTCAGGGCATGGAGAGGCGCACGTATAAGAAAGCACGTCACGAAGAGGAGGAACACGCCTCCCCCCCCTTTCACAAACCCAGTTTCGCCCAAAATTCATGCGGTGACACAGCGCCCTCAGACGATGTTCGTTTTATCTGGCCATATATCCATGATGGGTGCGGCAAAGGCCGGGCATATCCGACGGGTTCCGGCGCCGAACGTATGGAGGATGCGGGATAATTTCTGGTTCGGCTCATTCTACTTCTCCTTTTATCAGGAACACGAAGCCGACACAGACGCCAGATTTTCGTGCGCTTTAGCCGTTGGTTACGCGGAGCAAGCTGTCATCCATCAAAAGCCGCGAGGCGGGTGCCTTGAATAATTCACTACTAATTTAATTGAGTTTTGTCTGCATATCCTTCTTTGCCTCAACCCAAGAATTTCTTTAAGAATGAAGCAGGGAAGAACCGGCCAAACCAAGGCCGGACTTTTCATGGCCATGCACTGCGGCTTCTATCGCGCAAAGAGCCGTCGTTCAGCCATTTCCCACGGCAGAGGCAGAGGCTGCATCGTCAGCCCCCCTACGCAGCGCAGGCAGCTTCATCTCCACCCGCAAACCCGGCTGATTATCCCGCAGCATCAATTCCCCGCCATGCCATTTCGCCACGGCAGCACACATGGCCAGCCCCAGCCCCGAACCGGGGCGCGATCGGCTACGGTCCATCCGGTAAAAACGCCGCAACACATTGCCCCGTTCTTCAGCCGGAATGCCCGGCCCCCGGTCCGCCACGCTGAGAAGCATATAGCCATCGTCCTGCTGAACCATCACGCTGATGTCAGGTTGACCCACCGCATGGACCAGCGCATTTTCGATAAGGTTGGAAAGCGCCTGCATCAGCAGGCTGGCGTCGCCCTTTACCATCAGGGAATCGCTATCACCGCCCTGTGCTGGCAACAGGCGTAATACGCCCCCTGCATCCTCAAGCACCGGGCGATACGCCTCACCCACCTCTTCTACCAACATGGCCAGATCAACCGGCACGCCTTTATTTTCGGTTTGTCCACCTTCTACCCGCGCCAGCACCAGCAAGGATTCGAACAAGGCACTAATCTGCTCCATCTCCTGCACGGCATAGTCGATCGCCGCCTGCCGCTTTTCAGGGTTATCAGCCGCCGCCTGCAACTCATCCATCCGGTTGCGTAACCGGCTGAGCGGGGTACGCAAATCATGGGCAATCCCTTCTGAAACCGTCTCCAGCGCCCCCATGGTGGCTTCCTGCCGTTCCAGCATCAGATTAAGGTTTCGGGCCAGATCATCAAATTCCCGGCCAAAGCCGATGGGCGGCAATCGTTCTGATATTTTGCCCGATATGATACGTTCAACCGACCGGTTAACCATTTGCAGCCGGCCCAGAAAAACATAACCAATTGCCAGCCCGGCTATGATGGCAAAGACAATGATGCCAACGCCACTCCACAAGGCAAAGGCGCGAATGCCACCGCGCAATTCATCAAGATGCTGCGTATCCCGCCCAATGGCGAGCAAAGTGCCATCCTGCAACGTCTGGCTCAGTACCAGCATATTAGGCTTTTGGTCGGGGAAGCGCGTGGGGCGCTTCGTCGTTCCGATATTTTGGCGAAAGCCCTCATCATTGACTGCGGCGCGCGTCAGGCCGTTGGAGAAGCTATGCCCCTGCGGCGTCACCACCAGAAATAAATAGCGACGCGCATCCCGGTTACGCCGCTGTGCTTCCAGACGGCGTATCAAGCCCTCCGGCCCTACCCGCGCCACACCATCGCGCATCACTTCCATCTGGTGGTTGAGGTCATGGCGCACTTCATCCTCGGCGAAGCGCAGCAACCCATAATCCACCCCGATAATCAGGATGGCACTGCCCAGACCGAATATCACCGAAAAAGCGAGCGCCAGCCTCAGGCTCGCGGTTGACCACAAGCCCGGCGCGGATACTCTGCCTTCTTTATTGTGGCGCCTGAAGGGCATAGCCTACCCCACGCACGGTGCGGATCAGTTCCACATCAAAATTTCGGTCAATCTTAGCGCGCAAGCGGCTGATATGCGCATCAACAATATTGGTGCGCGGGTCAAAGTGGAAACCCCATAAGGCCTCCAGCAACATAGTGCGCGTTACGACCTGCCCTGTGCGTTTCGCTAGATATTCGAGCAGCTTAAACTCATGCGATGTCAGCTCAATCACCTTGCCACCACGGGTGACGCGATGGGCGGATGAATCAATTTCCAGATCCGCAATGCGCATGGTTTCCGGTTGCCCCATCAATGGTGCGCGCCGCCCCAGCGCCTGAACACGGGCCAGTAATTCACTAAAGGCAAAAGGTTTCGTCAGATAATCATCCGCTCCGACGTTCAGCCCCTCCACCCGGTTTTCGACCGCACCCACAGCCGACAGGATAAGGCAAGGCGTCGCAATGCCCTGTGTACGCATGGTACGAATAAGGTCCAGCCCGGAACAGCCGGGTAACATGCGGTCCACCACTAGCACATCGTAGCTATCAACCAGTGCGAGGTCTAAGCCCGCATCGCCATTATCGGCCTCATCCACCACATAACCATTTTGCCGCATGCCCTGCACAATGAAGGCACGCGTTTGGGGATCGTCCTCAACCACCAGCATTTTCATCAGAACACCCCCACAAGCAGACATAGGATCATACTCATATTACCCCCGTCATACCCCTATTTGACGCCGGATTTAATGTTGTCGTCATCTTACGCGAATGTTTCATGGGCTAAGCGACCAAGGATTGAGAATGAGAACTACTCTCATTGATAGCAAACAGGGTATGCAATGCAACCAGCCTTATCCGGTGCCGACAGATATAATCGCCATTATCAGGCCCCTGCGCGCGCCGCCATAGCCATAGCGCAGGAATATTCTCGCCCTCTTACGGCCTCTTTTCGCTTCACATGGTAACAGAAACAGATATGCGCAGTCACATCACCCTAGAAAACCAATATTCCTCTTCCTGCTCCTTCGCGCTCCAGACGCCCGATGCCCCGTTATTCACAAATGGTATGGCCCGCCCCCTGCCTCCCGGCCCGGCCCATAGCCTTGGCGAGCGCGTGCGGCAGTTTTTCAGAGAAACCCCTGTCGACGCTTCCTCCGCCACCAACGGCGAAACCCCGCCTGCCCTGCTCGTCGGGGCTATCCCGTTTGATATTATGGCGGATGATTTTCTGTTCCAGCCAGAAAGCCTCTCTCCCCTCACCCCGTTAATGGCCGATAGCACGCGACAGCAAGATGATCTGGATTGGCGCGTCCTGCCACAGCCAGATCGCACCGCCTATCAGCAGGCAGTATCAAAGGCGCTGGACATTATTGCGGCATCCCATGCCCCAGATGCTGCGGCAGACAAAGCGCTGGATAAAATCGTACTGTCGCGCAGCCTGCTCCTTCATGCCAATAAACAGATCAATCCGCTCGCTATATTCCGGCGGCTGAAGGGAGACCCCGGCGCGGTGCGGTTTATGACGCCGGTCGGCAATGGCCCGGATGGCGTTATGCGGCATCTGGTCGGCGCAACCCCGGAACTTCTGCTCTCTCGTAAGGGGGCGTCAGTCCTATCCCATCCCCTTGCCGGTTCAGCACCGCGCAGTAACGATGCTGCGCAAGACGAAGCGGCCGCTGCCTCGCTTACAGGGTCTGCCAAAGATCAGCGCGAACATCGGTGGGTGACAGAGGCGATATTGGATGCCCTCACCCCTTATTGCGCCCAGTTATCTGCGCCAAAACACCCCTCCCTCGTTTCCACCCAGACGATGTGGCATTTGGGAACCAGAATAGAGGGCACCCTCAAGCATCCCGAAGAGGTTTCCTCCGCGCAACTGGCCGCTATGTTGCACCCGACACCCGCCGTCGGCGGCTTCCCCCGCAATCAAGCGCTTCCCCTTATCCCTCAGCTCGAAGGCTATGACCGCAGCTTTTACGCCGGGGCTGTTGGCTGGAATAATGCGGCTGGCGATGGCGCATGGTATGTGTCGCTCCGCTGCGCACAGATCAGCGGAAATCAGGCCCGCATCTGTGCCGGGGCGGGTATTGTCGAAGGCTCTGTCCCGCGCGCAGAGGCAGACGAAACCTCGGCCAAATTGCTGGCAATCCTTCGTGCCCTTGGCATTGATGAGGCAGGCCGCCCCGTCGCCAGCCCGGAAATGGCGCGGATAGATGTTTGCTAATAGCCACCACCAGAATCCCCCATCAGGACGATCATATTCTATCCTATTTCTTCTAATAACAGCAGAATAGATTGCCCTTGCCAAATTCTATGGCGGCCTTCATTCCATCCCACAGAGAGAGGCGCTTGCCCGATATTTCCCCTCCGGGGAGCATCAGGCAAAGCACCCGATCATTAGCCTGCTGGCCTGCCTGAAACAGGATCAGGTCAGATAAGGCGGGAGACGTTTTCTGATGTGGATGCGCTGCTTCATCAGCACGCAGCTTAGGATTGAAAGGCAAAAATATGGGTAAGCTCATCATCACCGTCGCCCCGACTGGCGGCATGGCGTCCAAGTCCCAGAACCATAATCTGCCAACCCAGCCGGAAGAAATCGCCCGGTCGGTTGAACTATCCTATAAAGAAGGCGCAGCCATTGCTGCCCTCCATGCGCGCCGCCCGGATGATGAAGCCACCTGTAACGCCGATATTTACCGCGACATTAATGAACGCATCCGCAGCCGCTGCGACATCATCATCAACAATTCCACCGGCGGCGGTTCCAGCGGGGATATGCTGATAGAGCGCCCCGATGGCCTCTATGAGAATAATTTTGAAGAACGGCTGAAGGGCTGTGAAGCTGGCGCGGAAATGGCGACTTTTGATGGCATGACCTTTGCCGATGTGCATGGTGGTAAGGAAATCATCGTCCTTACCCCGCCGAGCCGCTGTGAAGCGCTGGTCAAGCGTATGACCGAACGCGGCATCAAGCCAGAGTGGGAAGTTTTCTCCCCCACCCATATTTTGCAGGACGTGACCCGCCTCATCCAGAAAGGTTATGACAAGCCGCCTTATTATATCAACATGGTGCTGGGTGCCGACAAAGGCTTTCAGGGTGCCATGCCCTATAGCCATGATTTCCTCGCCGCGATGATTGCCGTGCTGCCGCCACAGTCGATTTTCTGTGTGTCTGCCATTGGCCCGGCGCAGCTTCCCGCCACGACGCAGGCCATGCTGCTGGGCGGCCATGTCCGTGTGGGCCTTGAGGATAATAATTATTACAGCCGGGGCGTACTCGCCACCAATGAGCAGCTTGTCGCCCGCACGCGGCGCATTGCCACCGAACTGGGGCTGGAAATTGCCTCTGCCGGTGAAGCCCGCGACATATTGGGCCTTGCCCCGCAAAAACGCTAACTCTCTGTCCCCAGCTCTCCTTTTATGCACCAGCGCGATGCAGGAAGGAGGGCTGGACGATGCTGCCCTCCTTCCTTATAGCCATTCCCGGCTTTCTTTTTAGTCAAAGCTGTTGAAAGGGTTCAGGATGAAGGCTCCGTTATTTGCTTTGCTGATGTCGGCCCCTGTCATGGGTGTCTTTGCGCTGAACGCGCCAATAGCTTTGGCACAGGACAGGGTAACCATTGGCGATGTGATCGTCGGCTCGATCCTCAGTGATATGGCACATGATCGTCAGGCAGTGCGAGATGCACGGCAATGGCCCTATATGAGCAATGAGAAAGGCTCCATCGCCTCTGCCGCAGAGGCCCAAAGCGTCTGTTCCGACGAAATTGTTGCAGAGGCTGGTAATGGTGCTGCCATCATTGGCACACCATCCACCCGCACTATGGCCACCGGATGGGAAGTAGAAGGGCAGATCAGCATCCCCGGCGACGAAGCGCGCTCCTTTGCCTGCTCGGTGCGCAACGGGCTGGTCAGCGGAACACTCATCCGCCGCTGAAAATGCCCCGCTAAGGGTGCCCCGCCAAGGATGAAGGGACACCCATAAGCACGCTTTTCCTGCATCCTGTGCTGTCGATAAGGGTGCCCCCCGGCATGTCGAACATCTTCATACCCTCGGCCACCTGAACAAGAAGATGAGGCTGGGACAGGCTTCGAGGCATACCACGCCCCTACATACCGAACACCTTCATACCCGCATCTATCATGCCCTCTATACCATGTTTCATCTCGCCCGCACGGCGGCCCGCCATCGGCGCTTCCTCAACAATCAGCAGCCCTTCGCCATTTTCGACCCGATCTTTAAACAAAGACTCCCGGCCAAGAAAATAAGGCCAGAACGTCTCCGTGCGTGTCACCGAATATGTCAGATTCGCTGAAAAGCCGACCAACTGTTCCTGCCCGAAAATACGCCCGGCCTCTGCCCTTTCGGTACGCACCCCGCGCCCGCCTTTAATCACCAGCGCCACCGGGCCGTGAAACACCAGATAGCGCAATTGCATCGTCAGCCATGCATTTAACGAGAATAGCCGCCAATGGCTCGTGACCCGCAGCGGCCTGTTCACCTGCTGCACAAAGGCCGCGAGTGCGCGCGGCTGCAACACGCAGGCGCTCCCTTCCGGCAAAGTCAGCACCGTTACCTCGGCAAAGGGGTCCTGCACGGCGGAAACCGACGTCATCTGGCCTTCCCCCCTGATACGGGTAAGGAAGGTCAGCCCCGTTGCAAAACTAGTGAGGGGGTGCCGCCAGTCCAGAAACCATTGGGTGCTTTTGTCGCCCACATGGCTGCTCGACTGGAGATAATCCTGCCGAACCAGCAATTCCTCGCCCGCGCCTAATATGATGCTGACGGAGGTAGCAGAACGCTGCGCTGGCGCGATGACCGGCCTTGCCGCACCCTGTGCATGCAGCCCAGTGGGCACATCTTCACC
The DNA here is from genome assembly GCA_009360885.1 of Sphingobium sp. GTDB lineage: Bacteria > Pseudomonadota > Alphaproteobacteria > Sphingomonadales > Sphingomonadaceae > Sphingobium. The sequence continues at coordinate 244,942 of SPEL01000003.1, forward strand.
ATTGCCCACCCCACCAGGCACGATCAAACGAATACCCGGCCTGCGCATCGCAGTAGGGGCCAGAACATAATAGCAAAACAGCCGTATCAGAAATGGCGTGGCCAGTATCAGCGCAAAGGCAAAGGCTGCCTGCACCATCACCTTTTTCAGGTTCAGCCTCTCTGCCCACAGGGTTGCCTGCGCCCGGAAGGACCCCTGCGCCGCTGCTCGTTCCGCCCCTATGCGCTTTTCAATATCCGCCGTGACGGACGGCAAGGTTTCATCCACCCAGCCATGGGTAGTGCGCAGGACCTGCTCGGCTGCGCTACGCTTTTCCTCCAACTGACGGGCTGCCTCTTCCGCAGTTCGCTGCGCAGCATCCAGCCTTTTGGCATGGCCGCATTGCGTATCCCGCGCCCGGACAAGCGCCTGATGCTCCCGTTTCTGGTATAGCTGTAATGTCAGACGCACCAACCAGCGTTTCTCAAAGGCGTTAAGGTCTGCCTCTGCCCTACGGCAATGCTGTGCCGCCTCCTGCGCGCGCTCCCGCGAGACGCGAAGCTGCGCCGCCTGCCCCTGCGCCGCACCGATCAGGCTGGCCAGCGCATCCTGCTTTACCAACCTGTCGCGCATAGCCCCCAGCCCGGCTATTTCACGATCCCGAAACTGAATATCGAGTTCGGTCATCCGGTCATTCAGCAAAGCCGTTGCATCCAGCCGCAGGAAACTGCTCGCCCGCTGGCTGTCGCTGCGTCGCCGGGCGATGGCCTGATCCCGCGCCTGTCGAGCCTCAACCAGCATAGCATCGATCTGAACTATGCTTTTTTCTTTGGCGGCCTGCCCGCTCGCCTGAAGCTGATTTTGCAATGCGGACTGTCTCTGTTTCAGCGCCGCATTAATGTCCTCAAGCTGCTGTGCGCGATTGAGATTGGCTGCGGGGCCAGTCCATTCCGTCTTGATCCATGGAACGACAAAGGCGGCGGCCAGTATGGCCAGAACCAGCAGCACATAAAGCGCCACCTTGCGCCCGAACCAGCCGAATATCTGTTTCGCTATTGCCATAGCCCGACAGTGTAGAGTGTTTCCGGGACGGAGGAAACCAATGTTCTTTCTTCTATTCCGCGATCACACCCAATATCGATCAAACCGCTGCCCCAGCCCCGCCAGCAATTCATATTGCGATATACCCGCCAGCAAGGATGTCATCGACAAATCATAATCGATATCGACCCAATCGCCTTCTCTCAGTTCCGGTTTATCCATCACATCAATGCTCAGTAAATCCATCGACACACGGCCAATGACCGGCAGGCGCGCACCATCTTTCATGGCGGCCCCCATGCCAGAGATAATGCGGGAATAGCCGTCGGCATAGCCAAGGTTAATTGTCGCCGTTTCCATCGTCCGATGCGCAACATAATCCGCACCGCGCCCAACAGCCTCTCCCCCGCACACGGTGCGTCGCTGCAAAATCTCTGCCTGCGGGGTGACGACAGGCCGGATACTCCCCTCACACGCCGGATGGGCAATACCGCCATAAAGGGCAAGGCCGGGGCGCGTCAGATCAAAATGATAATCCCGCCCAAGGCACAGGCCCGCGCTGTTGGCAAGGCTATATCGCTGCGCCGGTATTTGCCCACGAGCCTGCATGAACAGGGTGCGCTGTACATCATTAAGGGGTTGATCTTCTTCGGCATTCACCAGATGGCTCATCAGCACATCAACCTTCAGTCCATCAAACAGGCTAAGATCAAGATCGTTGAGGGACAGGCCCAGCCGGTTCATCCCTGTATCAATCATCACATCGCAGGGGCCACCGCCAGCCTCTTTCCATCGGGCAATTTGCTGCGCACTATTAAGGACCGGGCGCGCACGGGATGCCAGCGCGATTTCCATATCCTCCGCCCGCACACCATGCAAAACAGAGAGACCAGCCCTTCCTTCAAAATCACGCAATAATGGCTCAATCGCTTGTGCTTCTGCCCATGTGGCGACAAAAAAATCACGGCATCCCGCATCTAACAAATGCCGCATCACCTCCACCGCACCAAGGCCATAGCCATTGGCCTTGATCGCCGCACCACAGGCCGCGCCATCGCATAGCTGCTTCAGCCAGCGATAATTGGAAATAAGGGCGTCGCGGTCCAGTTTCAGCCGCAAGGGAGATTGATAGTCCATCGTCATTGGCGGCACCATTTCTGACCGTGCCGCCTGTACCGTCCGCCCTCTGCTTCACAGAATGAAACCATGCCTTTTCAGGCAAGAGAGTATCAAGTGCATGACTGCGCCCGGCAGTATCATAATGAAGGGCATCGCATTACAATGGATGTGCTAATATTACGCTAATATGACCATAATCATTTGTTGATATATTCAGGGAGCATAGAAAGGAAACATGGAAGCGATTAACTATTGCTCCGTCAAAGCCTTAATCTGCTTCGTTCGCTCCTGTGTCAGTTCCGCCCGGCATAGAGCGACCAGCATTGGCTGCATCGACCCGCCACGGGCATAGAATCCCACGGTCATGCAATGGCTATCACGATATTGCAGCCACGCCCGCTGTGCATTCAGTAAGGCCTGAAAATAGGTAGGATCACCATCATCTTCTTTGGCCATTTCATCTATGGCCTTCATATGCGCGGCCGTGATTTTCCACTGGGCATTGAGAAGCCTATCCGCCTCATTAAAATCCTGCACAGCACAAATCGTCATATCCGTCTGAGTTACAGGAGCGGTGCAATCCGGTTTAATCACACCCGCGCTACCAGAGGCCATAAAGGCCACGGGCATAATAGCCGACAGCAGCATCATTCTGCGGCCTCTTCCATATGCCCGTGCGGAGCAGCTTGCATCGCGGATATGCCCAGTTTCGCCAGCAACGCGCCGTCGCTATCATCACCGGCATTAGGGGCGGTGAGCAATTTATCGCCTGTAAAAATGCTGTTCGCGCCCGCCATGAAGCATAATGCCTGACAGCTTTCGCTCATGCTTTCGCGCCCCGCAGATAGGCGCACCATCGATTCCGGCATAGTGATTCGCGCTACCGCTACGGTGCGAACAAATTCAATCTCATCAATCTTTGCCATGGGCGTGTCGGCCAGCATATCGCCCAGCACCGTCCCTTTTACGGGGACCAGCGCGTTGATCGGCACGCTTTCCGGGTGCGGCATAGTGGCAAGCGCATAAATGAAACCGATACGATCCTCGCGCGCTTCGCCAAGGCCCACAATGCCGCCGCAGCACACATTAATGCCTGCGTCGCGCACATTTTCCAGCGTCTCCACGCGGTCCTCAAAGGTGCGGGTGGAAATGATGTTAGCGTAATTTTCCGGCGCGGTGTCGATGTTGTGGTTGTAATAATCGAGGCCCGCATCCGCCAGTTGGCGTGCCTGATCGGCGCTCAGCATACCCAGCGTCATGCATGTTTCCATGCCCATTTGCCGCACGCCCTTCACCATTTCAATCAGGGCAGGCATATCGCGGTCCTTGGGGTTACGCCACGCAGCCCCCATGCAGAAACGGCCAGAACCGCCATCTTTCGCCTGCGCCGCCGCCTGCAACACAGTGCGCACATCCATCAGTTTCGTCGCTTTGACGCCGCTTTCTGCGCTGACGGATTGGCTGCAATAGCCGCAATCCTCCGGGCACCCGCCGGTTTTAATGGACAGCAAGGTCGATAGCTGCACCTCATTACGCGGGTGATTAGCGCGATGCACGCTCTGCGCTTCATAGAGCAAATCCATGAAGGGCATATTGAACAGGGCAGTTATTTCTTCGCGGGTCCAATCCGTGCGGGCGACGATCGTCATGCTGTCAGTCTCTTCACATTAATTCCCGGCGCAATGCTGGCCTATGACCATGCATCACGTCATTTCATCTATCCTGCCCATAAATGCCCTGCCCCGCCGCGTCACGCAGATAATCATCTTAAAGCTGCAAGGAGGCTTCACCGTCCGGTGAAATGAGGCGGCCGTTTTTGTGCAAAAGCCAGAGCAGCCTCATGAAAATCAGCCGTCATTCCGGCGCGGCGCTGATTGGCGCGTTCCATCAGAAGGTTGCCATCAAGGTCCTTTGTCAGGGCGGCGGCGACCTGTTTACGGATCATCCCGATGGCGATGGATGGCCCCTTAGCAAGGCGTTGGGCGATGGCCTGCGCCTGTTCCAGCACTTCCCCATCATCCACTACGCGCGTGATGAGGCCTGCAGAAAGAGCATCCTGCGCATCCATTTTTTCACCCAGCAGCGCCATTTCAAGTGCTTTTGCCCGCCCCACGCTCTGCGCCACCAGCCATGTCGCCCCCGCATCCGGCACCAGCCCGATATTCACAAAGGCCAGCATCACATAAGCGGAACGCGCCATGATGCTGATGTCGCCAAGCAGGGCCAACCCCAGCCCGGCCCCCACGGCGGGGCCATTAATCGCGGTAATCAGCGGCACATCCAGCGCGGCTATTTTCTGGACAAAGGGGTTATAATATCGCTCCAATACCGCGCCCAGATCTTCTGGCATGGATGCGGCACGTCCCTGTCTGCTCCCATCCTCATAAGCATCAGGCATCATATCCGCACCGGAACAAAAGGCATTACCCGCCCCCGTCAGCACCAGCGCCCGCGCGCCTCCTGCCAGCGCTTCATCAATTGCCAGAACAGCCTGTGTGAAAAGGTGCGGTGTCAGGGCATTCATACGCTCTGGCCGGTTAAGCGTCAGCGTCGCAACATCATCCTGCATATTCAATAATATAGGGGGGCTGGCACTCATCATATGCCTCTCTATGGATGAACCACTGCCAAATCTAACGCAAAAATGGGGGACATTACATCCCCCATTCGCTGTTGATTTGCTGACACTTTGAAAATCAATAGGGCAAAGCAATGCGATATCATGGCGGTTTTACGACACCCTCTCCGTGGACTTTGGCCGGCGCATATTTGCTGCCTTGCCAAAGCCCCGCCATTTCTATCGCAACTTTCACCGCTTTGCCCTATTGATAAGTCAAAGCGACACCCTCTCCTCTTATTTTTCTGCGATCTTATGTATCATTATTATTATTTTTATATGCGCCCATCTTATGTGGGTCACAAATTATAAGGCACCCTCTCCTGAACTTCTTTTGTTTCCTAGTGCCTGAAGAGATGTATTCCACCACCGACGCAAAAGTGCAAATGCAAACTTGCAGAATTGCAAATTGCAATTTTGCAAAATAAGAAGGGAATATGGCACGAGGTAACAGACTCTTTGCAGGAAACCGCCTGCGTCAGTTGCGGTTGGATAACCGTATGGATCAGGCCGGCATGGCGCGGGTGCTGGGCATCTCCGTATCTTATCTGTCTCAGCTAGAAAATGATGACCGCCCCTTAACCGCCAAAGTAAAGGCTGCTCTGGCACAATCTTATCCCATTGACTGGGCTGGTTTTGATGACCGGCATGACGAACAATTGCTCGGCGCTTTTGCCCACGCCCTCGCCCAGCCAGACGTGCCAGGACCAATGCTGGAACCGGAACGCATAGAGAAGCTGCACCTGCATTATCCCGAATTTGCCGCCCGTTATCTCGATCTTCACCGGGCCTTTCGCCAGACACAACAACGCCTCAACATGGTTGAGGAAGCGATCATGAGCGACATGTCCGTTCACGCCCGCCTGCCATGGGAAATGGTGCGCGACTGGTTCCACGACACCGGCAATTATGTACATGACCTTGATATGATGGCGGAGGATCTACGCACCCATTTGTGCGTGGATGATCGGATGAATGACACTATTCTCTCCGACGCACTCACCCATATTTACGGCACTGAAATCATCGTTGATGAAACCCCATCCGGCCATTTGCGGCATTTTGACCGCGAAACAAATCAACTTTTCCTCAACATCGCAACACCGCTAACCACCCGCCGCTTCCTTATCGCGCATCAGTTAATGAGCCTGCATGCGGATAGTCTTATCCAATCAATCATCCATCAGGCGGCACTTCCATCCTCTGCGGCGACACAGATTCTCTCCGTCAGCCTCGCTAATTATGCGGCGGGCGCTTTGCTGATGCCCTATTTGCGGTATCGCACAGCAGCGCGGTCGCTGCGCCACGATGTAGACAGGCTTGCCCGCCAATTTGGCGTCTCCTTTGAGCAGGCCTGCCACCGCCTGTCTTCGCTACAAAGGCCGGGGCTGCGCGGTGTGCCGTTCTATTTCTATCGCATGGATATGGCAGGCAACATCACCAAACGTCATAGCGCCACCCGCCTGCAATTCGCACGCTTTGGTGGCGGCTGTCCGCTCTGGATTGTGCACGAAGCCGTGGCCATTCCTGACCGCATCCTCGTGCAGCTTAATGAAACGCCCGATGGGGTGCGTTATGTTTCCATGGCAAAGGGGCTGACAAAGCCATCGGGCAGCTATACCCGCCCCCCGCGTCGTTATGCTGTTGCTTTGGGCTGCGAGGTCGATTTCGCACCGGACTTCATCTATGCAGACGGCCTGCAATTACACGACGAGGCCGCATCAACACCGATCGGCATTAGTTGCCGCCTCTGCCCGCGCCGCGAATGCGACCAACGCGCCTTTCCGCCGTCTGACCGTCCCATTCGCGTTGACCCGGACAACCGCGACATTGTGCCTTATGCGATTGAATAAGGGCCCGCGCCCTTATTACCAGAAGCAGAAATTCACCGTATTGATGAGGCAGCCAGAAAGGAACATCCCCCCCTAACCCTGCGGGACGATGATGCTCCTTTTGGATCAGTTTATTTCAGCAGCACCAGTTCCTCTGACATGCTTGGGTGCAGCGCAACCGTATCATCAAAGGCCTGCTTATTAAGGCCAGCCTTCACCGCTACCGCCGCTGCCTGCAATATTTCCGGGGCTTCGGGGCTAATCATATGCAGGCCCACAACCTTGTCACTAGCATCGCAGATCATCTTATAGAGGCTGCGTTCGGTGCTGCCTGACAGAGCATTTTTCATAGGGCGGAAATCAGAGGTGTAAATCTTCACATCCCCCAACTTTTCCCGCGCTTCGGCTTCGGTCAGGCCAACACCTGCCATTGGCGGGTCGCTGAACACGGCGGAAGGGATGCAGTCATAATCAACCGTGCGAGGGGTATTACCGAACACGGTATCGGCAAAGGCATGGCCTTCGCGGATGGCAACCGGGGTCAGTTGTACCCGGTCCGTCACATCACCCACCGCATAGATGGAAGGGACATTGGTACGGTTATACTTATCAACGATGACCGCACCCTTATCATTCAATGCCACCCCGACCGTTTCCAGCCCCAGATCGAAGCTCTTGGGCTTGCGTCCGGCGGCAAAGAGCAGCACGTCGGCCTCTATTACTTCGCCATCATTGAGATGGATAGAAAGTGTACCATCACTTGCCTTTTCAATGCGTTGCGGGGTGGTATTGAGGTGGAATTCTATGCCGCGCGCGGTGCTAATTTCCACCAGACGGTCCCGAATTTGCGCATCATAGCCGCGCAATATCTCGTCAGAGCGATTGAGGATCGTCACCTTGCTGTCGAAGCTGTTGAAGATGCCTGCAAATTCATTAGCGATATACCCGCCGCCAACAATCACCACGCGGCGCGGCAAAGCATCCAGATGGAACACCTCATTAGAGGTAATACCATGCTCTGCCCCCTCAATATCGGGCACCAGCGGCCATGCGCCGGTAGCGATGAGGATGGTGCCGACCGTCACCTTCTGCCCGCTCGCCAACGTCACCTCATTCGCGCCGGAAATGCGCGCCGTTTCGCGGAAGGTCGTAACCTTATTATTATCGAGCGTGTTCTGATAAAGGCCATTTAGGCGATCGACATCGGCCAGCACAGCATCGCGCAACGACACCCAGTCAAAGCGGCGTTCGGCTATGTCCCATCCGAAACGACGAGCATGATTTAAATCTTCGGCAAAATGCGCGCCGTAAACCAGCATCTTCTTAGGCACACAGCCCCGGATGACGCAGGTACCACCAACACGATATTCCTCTGCCACCGCAACACGCGCACCATGCGACGCTGCGATGCGCGATGCGCGCACACCGCCAGAACCGGCACCGATCACAAACAGATCAAAATCAAACTCGCTCATTCTCTCTTCATCCTCACCCAAATGCCAGCTTTATCAGCGCCTCGGTTGACGGATCAAAATCCTTTGGCCCGTCCTGTGCAATGGAATTGGCAATTTGTTTGCCCAGTTCAACCCCGAACTGATCGAAAGGATTAATCTCCATCAACACCGCATTTGCAAAAGTGCGATTTTCGTAAAAGGCCAGCAGCGCCCCCAGCTCCGCAGGCGTCACATCATCCATCAAAATAGTGGTGGAAGGTCGTCCGCCGGGATAAGCCCGCGCCGGATCATCGCTCTCACGCCCCTGCATCAGTGCGGCGCCCTGCGCAAAGCAGTTGATAAGAAGCATCTGATGATGGGCGGTGTCAAAACCATGCCCCTGCTCAATCGACGCAATGAATTCCACCGGCACCAGATGCGTCCCCTGATGGAGAAGCTGGAACACCGCATGCTGCGCATCAGTGCCAACCCCGCCCCATGTAATCGGCGCGGTAGGGCCGTCAACTAGCGTGCCATCCAGCTTTACCGATTTGCCGTTGCTCTCCATCTCAAGCTGCTGAAGATAATCAGCGAGCAGACGCAAGCGCTCATCATAAGCGAACAGGCCGCGTGTCTGCGCCCCCAGCGCCCGTACATAATAATGGTCGATACAGGCGGCGATCAGCGGCGCATTTTTTTCCGGCGGAGACAAGCGGAAGTGCCGGTCCATAATAGCCGCGCCCTCCAGCAGGCTCTCAAACGCATCCCAGCCCAGCGCCAGTGCGACCGGGAAACCAATGGACGACCATAGCGAATAACGCCCGCCTACGGTTTCGGAAAAAGGCAATATGCGGGTTTCATCAACGCCCCATTCAACGGCTTTTTCAGGAGCGGCGGTCAGCGCAATGATGCGGCCATAAGGATCTTCCACCCCGCCATCGGTCATCCATTCAATCACGCTTCTGGCGTTCTGCATGGTTTCGGCGGTGGTGAAGGTCTTGGATGCAACGGCGACCAGCGTCGTTTCCGGGTCAAAATAACGGACGGCTTCTTCCAGTGCGCAGCCATCAACATTGGATACAACCGCCACATCATAACGTGAACCGTCCCGGCTCAGCGCATCCATCAGCATCTTTGGCCCCAGGGCGGAGCCTCCTATGCCGATATGCACAATATGGCGCACCTCACCCAAGGCCCCGGCGTCTATCGCATCGACAAGGCCCCGCATCCGGTTATGAAGCATCTTCGCACGGGCCACGCTGTCTGCCGTACCTTCGCCGCGTTCTGCGCCATGTTCAGCAGCGCGTCCTTCGGTGATATTAACGGCCGCGCCAGAGAAAAGCGCATCGCGCCGCGCAGTAAATCCGCGATCTTCCGCCAGAGCCAGTAGTTCGCCTAGCAATTCCCTTGTCATATGGGTTTTGGACCAGTCAAACCGCAGCCCGCCAACAGAGGTCGTCAGCCAGTCAAGCCGGTCCGGGTCTATATTAAATAAGGCTTTGAGGTCCGGTTGCTGCATCGCAGTAATGGCGTTCCACCGAGTCTCTGTCATCTATATCTCCCGTCCATTCCGACTTTCCACCATTCCATCCTACCCCTTATTCCATATGGGGCACAGGATGATGACAGGCAAAAGGCCTCGAATCAGTGCCGGGATACACGCATTTGCTTGACGTGAACACATCAGCACCGCAAAGCACCATGAGACTGCGGCGAATTTTCAGGGAATGGGTACAGTGGACGAAAAGGAAAAGACGAGCGCCAAATCAGAAATGGCCGATTTCTTTGGCTTTTTGCTGAAACTGGCGGTTTTCGTCTTCGTACTGCGCAGCTTCATCTTTGCGCCATTCAATATTCCCTCTGAATCGATGCAACCCCGGCTGCTGATTGGCGATTATCTGATCGTCGCAAAATGGCCCTATGGCTATTCGCGCCATAGCCTGCCGTACAGCCTACCCCTCATTCCCGGTCGAATATTCGCCAGCACGCCGCAACGCGGCGATGTCGCAGTATTCAAGGCCCCGCCAGATCAGAAGCTGGATTATATCAAGCGTGTCATTGGTATTCCCGGCGATATTATTGAAATTCGCGGTGGGCAGGTCATCCTGAACGGTAAGCCGGTAGAGCGTCGTCGCATAGAAGATTTCGTCATTCCCGTTACCCAGAATATGATTGACGCCACCCGCGCCGAAGGCGGCATCAGCCCCTGTTACCGCCCGGAATTTGAAGAAGATAAAGAAGGCGCTCGTTTCTGCCGCTATCCGCAATATCGTGAAACCCTGCCTGGCGGGAAAAGCTATAATGTGCTGGATGTGGTGCAGGACGGCCCGGCGGATAACCGTGAACCTGTTCTCATTCCCGAAGGTCGCTTATTCCTGATGGGGGATAATCGCGACCGTAGCGCCGACAGCCGTTTCCCGGCAGAACCCAATGGCGGCATCGGGCTGGTGCCAGAGGAAAACCTCGTCGGCAAAGCAATGCTCACCGTCTTTTCCACCGATGGCACCTCCAACTGGCTACTGCCCTGGACATGGTTCACCGCCGCGCGCTTTAACCGCATTGGGGAAGGATTTTGAGGCGCATGCGGGCCGTGGAAGATAATAAACTGCAAAATGCCCCCCTGCGAGATGGCCTGACACGCGAACAGGCCACTCAAAATGCACGGGCAGAGTGGATAGCCGATCTGATTGGGCGCACCCCGCGTCTGCCAGACCTTTTCCAAAGCGCCCTCACCCATGGCAGCGCCTCGGCCCGTCATTATGAACGATTGGAGTTTCTGGGGGACCGGATATTGGGCCTCATCATCGGTGAATGGCTGTTTGAACTTTACCCTGATGAACCGGAAGGAAAACTGTCCAACCGCTTCAATCAGATTGTATCGGGGGAAGTCTGCGCCCTGATCGCCCGCGACATTGGTATACAGCCCCATATGATATTGGGCAAACAAGCCCGTGACGATGGCGCGACGGACAGCATCAATGTGCTGGGGGATATGATGGAGGCATTGATCGGTGCGCTCTATCTCGATGGCGGAAAGGATGGGGGACTAAGCGACGCCCGCACCCTCATCCGCCGCTTATGGCAAGGCCGGGTTGAGGGCATTGATAACGCGCCCAAACACCCCAAGTCCGCATTACAGGAATGGGCCGCATCGCATAAGCGCCGTTCCCCCGATTATGAGATGACGGACCGCAGCGGCCCGCCGCACAATCCGCGCTTTACCGTGCGCGTTTCCATTCATGCCGTGGGGGAAGCCAGCGCAACCGGCTCTTCCAAGCAAGAAGCTGAAACTGCCGCCGCCCGCGCTTTACTGGACCAATTAGCATGACCGAAGAAACCACGCCTTCCGCCCTTCCCCAGCCTGTTACCGGGCCAGCATCTGAACCCGCCCTTGAAGACCAGCGCTGCGGCGTTGTCGCCATTTTGGGCGCCCCTAATGCGGGCAAATCGACGCTGGTAAACGCACTGGTCGGGCAGAAAATTGCTATCACCAGCCCCAAGGCGCAGACCACCCGCACCCGCGTATTGGGTGTCGCGCTAGAAGGGGATACGCAGCTCATTCTGGTTGATACGCCAGGAATTTTCGCGCCGCAGCGCCGCCTTGACCGGGCGATGGTGCAGGCGGCATGGGGCGGCGTGCAGGATGCCGATCTCATTGCCCTCGTCATTGATGGCAAGGCAGGCCTTGGCGGTAAGATAGAGCGCATTGTCGAAGGGCTGACCGAGCGCAGTGAACCTAAAATCCTTATCATTAACAAAGTGGATATCGCCGATAAGGGCAAGCTGCTTCACCATGCCCAGCGCCTGAATGAACTAGTGCCGTTTCAAGAGATTTTCTTCGTCAGCGCCGCAACCGGCGATGGCTTGCCGGAAATGAAGGCTGCCCTCGCCGCCGCCATGCCCGCGGGGCCATGGCATTTCCCGGCGGATCAGGTATCCAGCGCTACAGACCGTATTCTCTCCGCCGAAATTACGCGGGAGCAGATTTACCATCAGCTCCATGCCGAACTTCCTTATGCTGCCGCCGTCGAAACGGAGAAATATAGCGAACGCACCGATGGCTCGGTTGAAATCCATCAGCAAATCCTTGTTGCCCGCCCCACGCAACGCGCCATCGTACTGGGTAAAGGTGGACAGCGCCTCAAGGAAATTGGCAGCCGGTCCCGCGCAGAACTCTCGCAATTACTGGGCTGCCCGGTTCATCTTTACCTTCATGTGAAGGTTAAGGAAGGCTGGGACGAAGACCGCAATGTCTACCGCGACATTGGGCTGGATTGGGTGGAATGAAGGACGGGCGATAGGCTGATTGATCTCAGCGGCCCCACATCCCCCATCAGGCGCGGGCCGGAACCGGCTCTTTCACCGCAAGGCTAGATTGTGTAGGATTATTGGGCCGCGCAGGCTTTACGGCATTCCATCGCCCATCAAAAAGCAAGGATAACAAGCGCGACCGCTCCACCACCAGCCATATGCCATAAGAAAGCGCGAAGGTCAGCACCATCATCAGTGCCACCTTCACCCCTAATGGCATCATTATGCCGTGCCCCAGTACCACCAGCGCCGCGATAATCGGCATGTGGAACAGGTAAATAACGAAAGAAGCCGCAACTAGCCGGTTAACCCAGCGGCGGGGCCGGTTCATGAAACGATAGCCCAATGCGAACATAGCCTGCGCCAGCCCCATTGCTGCGATAGCGGAAAGGAAACGTCCCGTCATGAATCCCGCCGCAGGGGACATTAGCGCGGCAATATTCTCCATGAAAAACAGACGAGCAATGGCAGCCACCCCAGCAACCAGTACTATCGGCACCAAAACCGGGGCTGAAACGCTCAGCACCTTTTGTCGCATCATGGGCGCACGCGCCAGCAAACAACCTATCAGAAAATAAGGGGCGAACTGAATGGCCTCATCCAGCCGGAATATTTGCTGCGGAATATTGGTAGCAAGGCCCGCCTCATAAAACGCCTCTATCGCGGTAGCCTGCCACATGCCCATGAACACCGCCAGCCCCAACCAGACGGATACAGCATGGCGCGCCACAAAAGCATCTACCCATGCAGGCAACAATGCCCGCCCGATGCGGGGCCACATCATCACCGCTACCGCCGCAACCACAGAGAAATAGAGCAGCACGATCAGAAACCATAAATGCCGCACCCAATATCCGCCTGATGTCGCGCTTTCATGCAGGAAGGACTGCCACGCTGCATCCGGCGCAAAATTAGAAAGCTCGCATATATAGTTTATTACCGGATTGAGGAGTAACAAGGCCGCCACCAATGGCACGCCCAAACGTATGAAACGACCATATAGCCAGCCTGCCGCATCCTTACGCGCCAATAGCAGGGCCGCAAAATAGCCCGCGATGATGAAAAATGCGGGCATACGGAACAGGTGGAGAAATTCAGCCGCCGTCGCCGCCGCCATCAGTCCTTCGCCGCTGCGAACGATCCAGTTCTCGCCAACGCGATAAGATAAAAGCAGATGATAGGGGATGCCAAGCAGCATCAGGAACGCCCGCAGAAAATCCCAATGATGTTCACGCACCGGCTTCGCATCAGCAGCCATATTAGGGTGCAACTGGCTGCTATCTTCATAACGAACCGGGCCGTAGGCACACCGCCCGACAAAGCCATTGAAACTGATAAACGAATTAACCACCTACTCTCCCGGCGCTAATATGCAGAAAGTAGAAGATTAACCATCACAGGAAGCAAGGCGTTCCGACCAATTGCCCGGTCAGCCGTGGCTTTGCAACGCCCCGTCCCTTACCCCTTACAATGCCTCGTCCCTTCCTGTCGCCCGCTATAATCCCATCGAACAAGGCAGAGGGGAAGCAATTGCCCTTTTCTTTTATTCAGCGTCCTTCTTTACCGCAGCCTTTTTGGTCGCGGACTTCTTCGTCGCTGGCTTCTTTGCTGCGGCTTTCTTAGCAGGCTTTTCCGCCCCATCATCTGCCTTCGCCTTAGCGGCGGGCTTTTTCGCAGCAGCCTTCTTCGCAGGGGCTTTTTTCTTGCCCTTGGCCGGGCCTTTAGCAGCGCGATCATCAATGAGCTGCGCAGCCTCCTCCAGCGTCAGGGCCGCAGGGTCAATGGATTTAGGCAAAGTCGCATTGGTGGTGCCATCGGTCACATAAGGACCAAAACGCCCCTCCATCAGCTTAATCTCTGCCTCGGTACGTGGGTGCGCCCCCAGAACCTTGAGCGGCTCCTTCGCCGCCCCCCGGCGCGGGCCTTTTTCGGCGGCCTCGGCCAGTTTCACGACCGCCGCATTCATGCCCGTTTCAAACACATCCGCCGTGCTGGTCAGCCGCGCATATTTGCCATCATGAGAGAGATACGGCCCATAACGCCCGATGCTCGCTACAATCGGTTTCCCGCTTTCAGGGTGATTACCCACCTCACGCGGCAGAGACAGCAGCTTCACCGCCCAATCAAGCGTCATTTCGCCGCCGGGCAAATCCTTGGGGATGGAGGCCCGCTTCGCCTCTTTACCGGAACCCATTTCAATATAAGGGCCAAAACGACCGGATTTTCGGCTGATATCCTCGCCGGTTTCGGGGTGCTTACCCAGAACCTCCGGCCCGGTATCCACCGCGCCATCCTGCCCCGGCTGGCCGAATTTGCGGGTATATTTGCATTCGGGATAATTGGAACAGGCAATGAACGCGCCAAAGCGCCCACCACGCAGCGACAGCCGCCCACCATCGCATAGCGGGCAGCTACGCGGGTCTGTGCCGTCATCCTTATCCGGGAACAGGAAGGGCGAGAGAAACTCATCCAGATCCGCCGTAATGTCGGACGGCTTACGCTCCATCACCTCGGCAGTTTTGGGTTTAAAATCCTTCCAGAATGCCTCCAGCACTTCCTGCCACTGGGCACGGCCACCGGAAATATCATCCAGTTCATCTTCGAGGCCAGCGGTGAAATCATAGCTGACATAGCGCTCGAAAAAGCGTTCGAGGAAGGCCGTTACCAGACGCCCACTTTCCTCGGCAAAGAAGCGGTTTTTCTCAATCCGCACATAATCGCGGTCTTTGAGGACCTGAAGCGTCGATGCATAAGTGGATGGGCGGCCAATGCCCAGCTCTTCCAGACGCTTCACAAGGCTGGCTTCTGAAAAGCGTGGCGGAGGCTGCGTGAAATGCTGCTCTGCCGTAACCTGCTTTTTCGCGGGAACATCCCCAGCGGACAGACGCGGCAACAGCTTGCTGTCATCATCTTCGCCATCGGCGTTATTGGGGGTATCACGGCCTTCCTCATAGAGTGTGAGGAAGCCGGGGAAAATCACCACCTGCCCGGTAGCGCGCAGGCCATGCTGGCCGGTGCCATCGAGTAATTCAACGGTCGTGCGTTCTAGACGAGCCGATGCCATCTGGCTCGCCAGCGCGCGCTTAAAGATCAGGTCATAAAGCTTGGAGTGGTCGCCGCTGCCCGCACGATCTTTCGAAAAATCAGTAGGACGGATCGCCTCATGCGCTTCCTGCGCATTTTTGGCCTTGGTCTGATATTGGCGGGGTTTTTCAGGCAGATAACCGCCATCATAGCGTTCCGTTATCGCGCGGCGCGCCGCGGAAATGGCGCTGCCATCCATCTGCACACCATCGGTCCGCATATAGGTGATCGCGCCATCTTCATAAAGCGCCTGCGCCACCCGCATCGTGTGGCTGGCCGAAAAACCGAGCTTGCGCGCAGCTTCCTGTTGCAGAGTCGATGTGGTGAACGGCGGTGGTGGGTTGCGCGAAACGGGCTTGGTCTCGACGCTTTCAACCGTGAAGCGCCCTGCCTCTACATCCGCCTTTGCGGCCAGCGCATCGCCTTCTTTGCCGATCGTCAGGCGGTCAATCTTATCCCCGCGCCATTTTGTAAGACGGGCGGTAAAGGCGCGGCCATCCTGCTCCATTTCGGCGGCGACGGACCAATATTCCTGCGGCAGGAAGGTCTCAATCTCGCGCTCACGGTCCACAATCAGGCGTAGCGCAACAGACTGCACGCGCCCCGCCGATTTCGCACCAGGTAGTTTACGCCACAATACCGGGGAAAGAGTGAAACCAACCAGATAATCCAGCGCACGGCGCGCACGATAGGCGTCGATCAGATCATGATCGAGGTCACGCGGGTGGGCCATCGCCTCGGTAATGGCCTGCTTGGTAATGGCGTTGAAGGTAACGCGTGAAACATCAGCGGGTAGCGCCTTTTTCGCCTTCAGCACTTCCTTGACGTGCCAGCTAATCGCCTCCCCTTCGCGATCAGGGTCAGTCGCGAGGATGAGGCTGTCGGCCTTTTTCGCTTCATCAGCGATGGCCTTGAGCTGCTTACCCTTATCGGCGTAATTTTCCCAGCTCATCGCAAAGCCATCGTCCGGATTTACCGAGCCATCTTTTGGCGGCAGGTCCCGCACATGCCCGTAAGAGGCCAGCACATGATAGCCCCCACCCAGATATTTCTCGATGGTTTTGGCCTTGGCCGGCGATTCAACAATGACGAGCTTCATGAACGGGCTGCTTCCCAAACCTAATATTTGCGACCGAGGATGTAAGAGGTAAAGTGCCCCCGTCAAGTCACCATTGTTGCGGGATGACCGGGAAGCCCACGCAAATCAAGCGAAAAAGCGCGCCGTCATCAGGGTTTCAGGGAAATGCGCGCCCCGCTATGCCGTTCCAGACGGCCTGCCATCTCAAGGTCCATCAATGCCATTTGCACGGTGGCAGGGTCCAGACCGGTCTGGCGGATGAGTTCATCAACACTCACCGGGACCGGGCCAAGCGCGCTAAGAATGCTGGCCGCCTCTTCATTCTCCGGGCTAGAATGCGGGCGCGGTTGGGCATGTGGTGAACCCTGAACCAATGTGATGCTATCCGGCTCTTTCCTCTCTGCCTCATCAAAGGCAAAGCCACCCTGCCCCCCATGGCTAAGCCCATTATAGCGCGCCGCGCCGTTGAACGACGAAATCGCCTCCATCACATCATCGGCGGATTGAATAAGCGTCGCGCCATTTCGGATAAGGTCATTGCATCCATGCGCACGCGGATCGAGCGGAGATCCCGGCACCGCTAGCACATCCCGCCCATAATCCCCCGCCATCCGCGCCGTGATGAGCGAGCCGGATTGCGGCGCGGCCTCCACCACCAACGTTGCACAGGAAAGCCCGGCAATTATCCGGTTACGATTGGGGAAATAGCGCGCCTTTGGCTCCGTGCCGGGCGGATGTTCGGTAAGAAGCAGGCCATGATGAGCGATATTTTCCTGCAAGGCTGCGTTTTCCGGCGGATAGGCAATATCAATACCGCTGGCGATGACGCTTATGGTGCCGCCCGCTGCATCATTCGCACCGTCAACAATTCCGGCCAGCGCACCATGATGGGCCGCCGTATCTATGCCCCGTGCAAGGCCGGAAACCACGACGACGCCTCGCGCTGATAAATCCCGCGCCAGCGTCCGCGCAAAACGGCACGCTGCAGCAGAGGCATTACGCGCGCCTACCATTGCCACCAGCCGCCCGGCGGCCAGCGCAGGATTGCCTCGCCGGATCAAGACCAAAGGCGCATCAGCTATCTGCGCCAGTAAGGGTGGATAATCCATGTCGCCGGGAAGCATATACTGCGCATCAAGCCGATAGGTACGCTCTATTTCCTGCGCGATTTCTCGCTCATCAGCGGGAATGATAGTGCGGCCACCCCCTGCCCCATCCTTGCCGGTGGATATGGCCTTTAACGCCGCGCCCGCACTGCCGAACCGGCGCAATAGCTGCCGATAGACGACTGGCCCTACATTTTGCGACCGGGCAAGTCGGATATGGTTAAATCTTTCCTGATCCACAGATAAAAGGCCCCACCCCGTCCTGTCGGCGGATTATTTATTACTGCCGATGCGCGGTTCCTGCCCCTTTAACAGCCGAGAAATATTGCTGCGGTGCCGCCATAATAATATCAGCGCCATCGCTGCCACTGGTGCAAACAGGTCAATCCGCCCCAGCGCGAGACATGCAATCGGCGCAGAGAGCCCCGCACATATTCCCCCTGCCGAGGAAATACGGCTGATGGCCAGCATCCCGATCCACACCACCGCAAAAACAAACCCAACCTGCCACATCAGGGCAACGCATACGCCCATCATCGTCGCCACGCCCTTGCCGCCACGGAAACGAAGCCATACCGGATAGCAATGGCCGATAAACGCCATCACGCCGGCCATCGCCCCCCCATGGACCAATGGGTCCTCCCCCAGCAAATATGCGCCCACCAGTACCGCGACCGCGCCTTTGGCAAGATCCAGCAACAATGTTGCCGCCGCCAGCCCCTTCCGCCCAGTGCGCAGCACATTGGTCGCCCCAATGCTGCCCGAACCAATGGCGCGTAAATCTCCCGCGCCAAAGGCCCGCGTCAGCAAAATACCAAAGGGAATGGAGCCGATGAGATAGCCAATCGCCATCACAAGGGCAGGCATTTGCCATAAAGTCATGCAAGATAATCCCGATTGCTTTGCCCCCAACCGGGCGGGCGCGATCATAGAGGGACTGCGCCAGAGCGCAACCCACCATGCCCACGGGGCGCTTTATCGCAAGGGCAAATCAATAACAGACACGCACATCACCAATAGTTTCGGCGCACTATAGTGACAGGTCATATTCCGGCAGGGAACGGAATGCCTGCTTTAACGCAGTGCCCCATCCCCTTGAAATTTCATGGAAATACGGATCATCCGCCTCTATCCGGGCATTATGGGCGATGCGGCATTCATCCTTACGAACAATTTGGAAATCAAAGGGCAAACCAACCGATAAATTCGCCTTCAGCGTCGAATCGAAGGACACCATCAGCAGCTTCGCCGCCTCGGCAAAGCTCATCCCCGGCTCATAAGCGCGCACCAATATCGGGCGGCCATATTTGGTTTCTCCGCTCTGAAAGAAAGGCGTATCAGTTGTTGCCTCGATGAAATTACCTTCCGGATAGATCAGGAACATGCACATTTTCTGGCCAGCAATCTGCCCGCCAACTATCAGCGTCGCACCAAACTGGCTTTCTGCATTTGCCCCCGCCAGCGCACCACTGCGGATGGTTTCGCGCAGGGTTTCGCCGATGATATTCGCGACCTGAAACATGCTGGGCGCCTCTAATATAGATGGCCGCCGATCCTGCAATGCCTTGGTGCGTTCTTCCAACTGGCTGATGACAGATTGTGTCGTCGCCAGATTCCCTGCCGCCATCACAGTGATGACGCGCTCGCCCGGCACTTCCCAGCTATACATTTTCCGAAAGGTCGAAATATTATCAACCCCCGCATTCGTGCGCGTGTCGGACATGAAGATCAGACCTGCATTGAGCTGCATCCCCACGCAATAGGTCATGACGCCCCCTTATTACCCTTATTCTTGTTCATTATCGCTTATTACGGTTATTGCTGGTCTATTCGCAAGCGCACAATCATCTGCTGATCGCGCGCACCAAAGGACATGGAATGAATTGGTGCAGCCTCGGCATAATCCCGCCCGGTGGCGACACGGATGTAGCGTTCATCCGGGCTGATACCGTTAGATATATCAAAGCCTACCCACCCCAGCGCTTCCACCCATGCCTCGGCCCAGGCATGGCCTGCCTCCTGCTCTGGCCGGTCATCCATATAAAGATAACCGCTGACATAGCGTGCAGGATAGCCCAGTTGCCGCGCAGCAGCGAGGAAAATATGGGCATGGTCCTGACAGACGCCCTGTTTCAGCTTCGCTGCTTCCTCTGCGGTGGTGGTGGCATGGGTTGCGCCCACAACATAATCAACGCTGTTCAATATTTCCGCCGACAGGGCGTGAAGCTGTTTAATATCATTGCCCCCACCGGATGCTTTCACCCGGCTAACAATTGCATTTATCTCATGCCCCACCTTGGTCAGCGGGGTGGACTGACGGAAAAACCATAACGGAGTATAGCCCCGATGTCGCCCGACTATGCCATGATAGGCCGCATCAGTTTCAACCTCGCCCGTGCATTCAATATGCACTTCTTCTACGCCGCTTTCCACGCGGATGAGGGCGACATGATTGTTGCAGGCGTCATCATATTCCGCCTCACACACGCCACCTTCCACTTTCATGGTCCAGTGAATAACTTGCTGCCCGGCGCTATCCTTGGGCATCAGCCGCAATCGCTGTAACGCATAAGGAACCGGCTGATCGAAATAATAATGAGTGGAATGACGGATGGCTATTTTCATTTTTTGTGCCTTCTTACCCCGTTCTTGTTTTGTAACCGGATGAAGGGAGCCAAATGCGGCCTCCCCTTATCCCTTCAGCCTATGAAGCGGTAATCCTCCTCAATCTGCTGCGCGAGGCGACTACTCTCTGCCATGAAGGATTGCAGGAATTCATGCAGGCCAGACTCGAATATTTTTTCAATGCTCGTCTGCCCGATATGATCCAGCAACTGCCCGGAAATATGCTGGCTGGCGAGGCGCTGGCCATATTCCTGCTCCAGCCAATGAAGCTGCTCATGAATTTTGCGAATGCAGAACAGAATGGATCGTGGGAAACGCCCGTCAAGTATTAGAAACTGCGCCACATCTACCGGCTTTGGGTCGCCGGGGTGGAGCCAGCGAAAGCTATGCAGCGCAGATAAAGAGCGCAGTACCGTTTCCCATTGGCTGCTATCCAGCAAAGACCCGACATGGGCAAGGCTGGGGAGCAACAGATAATATTTCACGTCCAATATGCGGGCACTATTATCCGCCCGTTCAATGAAGGTACCTAGACGCGCGAAATTATATATATCATTGCGCAGCATCGTACCATGGAGCGCCCCGCGCACCAGTGCGCTCTGCCGCCGGATGCTGGCGAGAATATCGGGAAGGTCCGCCTCTTTCACAGGCCGCGCGAGGATGGAGCGCGCCGTGATATAACATTCATTGGTCGCCTCCCACACTTCGCGGGTAATGGCCGTGCGAACCACCCGCCCATTATCACGGGCCTTTTCGATCATGCAGAGGACAGAACCGCCGTGGCTCTTGTCCCGGAGCAAATAATTCACGACCTCTGGCCCGGAATAAGTGCCGCCGCTTGCCTCATAGGCCTGCGCCACACCCGCTGTGCTGATGATGGACCGCCATTCCTCACCTGCGGCCCCTCCCCGTGTCAGGGAGATACGAAAGCCCGCCTCAATCAGACGCGCCAGATTTTCGCTGCGTTCCAGATAGCGAAACATCCAGAACAGGCCGCCCGCCGTTTTACCGAGTGTCGTCATTAGTCCTCCAGCACCCAGCTATCTTTGGTTCCACCGCCCTGACTGCTGTTGACCACTAATGATCCTTTTTTAAGGGCCACACGGGTGAGACCGCCGGGGGTAATCTCCACTTTATCGGGCGACACCAGCACAAAGGGGCGCAGGTCCACATGGCGGGGCGACAGGCCCTGTTTAGTCAGGATCGGCACGGTTGAGAGCGCCAAAGTCGGCTGAGCGATATAATTGCCGGGATGGCGTTTCAGCTTCGCAGCAAAGGCCGCCAGTTCCCGCTTGCTCGCCGCTGGCCCCACAAGCATGCCATAGCCGCCGGAACCATGAACTTCCTTCACCACCAGATCGGCCAGATTATCCAGCACATAAGCAAGGCTATCTGGCTCTGAACAGCGCCATGTCGGAACATTCTGGAGGATCGGCTCCTCTCCCATGTAAAAACGCACAATATCAGGGATATAACTGTAAATCGCCTTATCATCGACAATGCCGGTGCCCGGTGCATTGGCGATGGTGATGCCGCCAGACAGGTAGATGTCCATGATGCCCGGCACGCCCAGAGCCGAATCTGGTCGGAAAGACAAGGGATCGAGATAATCATCATCCAGCCGCCGATAAAGGACATCAATCGGGCGGTATCCCTGCGTAGTGCGCATTGCAACGCGCCCATCCACTATGCGCAGGTCATGCCCCTCTACCAGTTCAGCTCCCATCTGATCGGCAAGGAAAGCATGTTCGAAATAAGCACTGTTGTAGATACCCGGCGTCAACACCGCGACAACCGGGTCGCCTTCACATTTTCTTGGCGCACTGGCGGAAAGAGACCGGCGCAGTTTTTTGGGATAATCCGACACCTGCCGGATTTTATTCTGCGAGAATAATTCCGGGAACATGCTCATCATCGTTTCCCGGTTTTCCAGCATATAGGAAACACCCGATGGTGTGCGCGCATTATCCTCCAGCGCAAAAAACTCATCCGGCCCAGTGCGCACCAGATCAACGCCAATGATATGGCTATACACCCCGCCAGGCGGTGTAAAACCGATCATTTTTTCCTGAAAGGCTGCGTTACGGCTAATCATATGTTCGGGCAGGCGGCCCGCCCGAACAATTTCCTGCCGGTGATAGATATCGTGTAAAAAGGCATTCATCGCCCGTACACGCTGCTCAATCCCACGCGACAGACGCGCCCATTCCCCCGCAGAAATGATGCGGGGCACAATATCAAAAGGAATTAAACGTTCCTCAGCATCTTCCTGCCCGTAAACGGCAAAAGTAATGCCGGTCTTGCGAAACAAATCCTCTGCCTCTGCTGCTTTTTTAAGCAACTTTGCAGGGTCCTGATCTGAAAACCATTGATGATATTGGTGAAATGGGGCGCGCGCTGTTTGTGTCTCGTCAAGCATTTCATCGAAGAAGCTGTTTTCATGCGCCATGCAGGCATAGTCACCAAAATGCAGACCTGTTGCAATATGGTTTTTGCGGCTTTGCTGCGCCCGCGAAACAAAGCCGCAATGAAAATGCAACAGCCTGATTTTCAACAGTTTACAGAAAGCAATTCAGCTGGCCCTTGCCCACCGGCGACGCAGAGCGACTTGTAACATTATTTTTTATTTTGGGTCAGCCGCTGCAAAAATCATCCTGAACCCATGCAGGATCAGGATGATTCGCTTGCCATCATTCATTGGTTCGCCACACGAAAATTGGCAAAATCATCATGCGCATCATCACCATCATCGAGCATATGATGGCTGCCTAAATTATGGGCAGGCCTGCCCAATGATGCCTTTTGTTGTTGCTCTGCCCGGTGACGTACCTCTGCATCAGCCTTGCACCGCAACCAGTCACGCCGTTCCAGCACAAATTTACCGACAATCTGCGTCAGCAAGCTGGCTTCATTCGTCAACGCCCGCGCCGCCGCATTGGATTCCTCAACCATAGCGGCGTTTTGCTGGGTGGTGAAATCCATCTGTTCAATCTCAGCGCTGATTTCCTTGAGGCTATCGGCCTGTGCCACCGCCAGCGTCGCGATTTCCTGCGCCTGCGTTGTCACTTCGCTGACCTGCCCGATAATTTGCTCCAGCGCCTTGCCAGTACGATCGACCAGATCAACCCCCTGCTTCACATCATCGCTGGATTTACCGATAAGGCCCTTGATGTTTTTGGCCGATTCCGTCGTCCGATGCGCCAGCGCCCGCACTTCGTTGGCGACCACCGCAAATCCTTTGCCAGCCTCACCGGCCCGCGCCGCTTCCACCCCGGCATTCAGTGCCAGCAGGTTCGTCTGAAAGGCGATCGCTTCAATCACTTCTGTGATCTGAGCAATTTCTTCGGACGAGGTTTTGATCTTACCCATGGCTGCGACGGCTTTTTCCACAATTTCGCCGCCCTGCTGTGCCTGTCCGTTAACAGATGAGACGCTTTCGCCTACTTGCTGGGCATTGGATGCTGTCGTCTGCACATCTCTGGTGATCTGCTTCATCACCTCAGATGTGCGTGCCAGCACTGCTGCCTGCTGCTCTGTCCGCACGGCAAGGTCATCCGCCGCTGCACTGATTTCTCCGGCGCCAGTATCCACATTATTCGCGGCATTCGACATCTGGCTGATGATTTCGCTGAACTGGCGGCGCATATTATGGAAATCTGCGGCCATACGCTGATAATTTTCTGGCAAATTCCCCAGCTCTGCCCGCAAATCGCCGGTGGCCACACGGGCCATCGCGTCACCCACGGAATCAATCGTCGCCGCGCGCGCTTTTTCCTCTGCCGCGAAATAAGCCTGCAATGCCGCTGACATATCCAGCAAAGCCGTTTTCACCAGCGTGCCTATCACATTGGATGCACGGCGGTTCATGACGCTGCGGCCAAGGGTGTGGGTAATCACTTCCTCCAGCACCATCGCATAACCGCCTATATAAAGCGAAGGCGACAAACCAATCTGCGCATGAACTTCCCCAATGCGATTGCACCGGGCAAGAGCTGCATCATCAAACCGGCCTGAAAATAGCTCCAGCCAGTGATTGAGCTGCGCCTTACGGGCGCGCATCCGCTGTTCCACAGTGGAAAGCAGGGCCGATGTATGCTCATGATTAGCGATTTGCCCATAAAGGGTTTCCAGCGCCGTATCGCCGTATCGCTCTATCAACGCCTTCACCTTCGGAAAAGCGCGGTAATTCTCGTCCGAAAGAGTGGTGAAAGGCACCTCTTTCTTGCTCGCTGCTTCGCCGTTCATGTTCATTACGATACCCCTGCAATTCTGTAGCGGGATACACCTACCCCGTACATTTGGCTTTTGATCTGACGACCACCGGGTCGCCTCTCTGATCGCTGGCCAGAATCTCTGGTCTTCAATCTCTGGAGGTAAAATTATGTCATGAACCTAAAAGAGTGATTAACATTGTGATTTTGAACAGGAAAATAGCATTAAATGCTGCACTACGACATTGCTAAGCTAATAGCCCCCATGCCCGTAACGCCTGATAGCGATGCTATCGACAGATCGTTGGCCCGATAAGAGCGCAGATACAGGATCGCGCCTTCTGCGCGTTTACTATTTAACTTTATGTTTTTGCTGATTTAATGCTGGTCTTTATCATAACCTGCCCGCCCGTGCGGTGCCACCTTCACTTAGAAGGTGGTGGACAGGGCTGGAATAGAACTAATGTATGATTTCAGTATGATAAATTGGCGACCTGCCCAAAATCTGCAACGCATTTCTGCGGTGTCCCAGACCATTTGGCGAACCTAAAAAAGACAAATAGGAACACTCTGCCCACCTGCCCCTTCGCAATGCACAACGCAGCGCGCTAAGCGCTCGTCGTGACGCATGGGCGATGGCCACACGGCACTTATTCCAATCAATAGATAGTGAAATCAACAAGATATAACGAAGTATCGACCACCTTGCCTACGCATGAAAATGAGAACATAATAAGAACATGCGTAAACCAGAGACGATTGAACACCTGTACCTTGATTTCGATGGATTTTTTGCGTCCGTCGAACAGGCCAACGATTCGCGCCTGCGGGGCCGCCCTGTTGGCGTAGTCCCCTATGAGGGCGGCAAGACATGCATCATCGCATGCAGTCGGGAGGCTAAGGCCCGTGGCGTCAAAAATATCATGATGGTGGATGAGGCCAAACGCATTTGCCGCGACCTCATCCTTGTCCCGCAGAAGCCTGATCTGTATCGCCGCGCACATAATGCACTGGCATCCGAAATAGCCTCGGTCATCCCGATTGATACGATCAAGAGCATAGATGAGCTTTCCTGCCGTCTGGACGAAGGGCAGCGTGCCGATCCGCACGGGCTGGCCCAGCAAATCAAACGCACTATCCGCTATAATATCGGGGCCACCATCACTTGCTCCATCGGCTTTGCGGCCAACCGACATCTGGCAAAAATCGCCAGCGACACGCAAAAACCGGACGGCCTCACCATCTGGCACCCTCACCTGATGCCCGGCCCGCTTTTTCGCGTCCCGCTTGAGGACATCCCCGGCGTCGGCAGCCGCATGAAAAAGAAGCTCATCCTCTCGCGCATCATATCAACCGAAGAACTCTACAACACATCACCAAAACAAATGCGCGCCATCTGGCACAGCGTCACTGGCGAACGGCTTTGGTATGCCCTCCATGGTTATGACATCGCCGCGCAGCCCACCGACCGTGGGCAATTCGGCCATGCCCGCGTGTTACCGCCAGAGGCGCGCTCAATGCCAGAGGCCCGCAAGATAGCCCGACTATTACTTATCAAGGCGGCCAGACGCATGCGCCGGGCGGGCTATTATTGCTCCGGCCTTTACCTATCGGCGCAACCCTTTGATAGCCGCTGGGGCCAATATCGCAGCCTGCCACAGGTGCAGGACGATCAAGCCTTATTATCGGCCCTCAATGCTCTATGGGCCGAACTGGAAACCGTCACCACCCCGCGTACCAAATTAATGCGCGTAGGCATCAGCCTGTGTGAACTGACGCCAGCGGGCCAACGGCAACTGGATATGCTGATCAATGATGATGAGGATCGCCAAAAATGGGAACGCATTGGCGCGGTGATTGACGGGCTGAATAGTCGTTACGGCAAAACCGTTACAAGCCTAGGCCATTGGTCCCCGCCAAAGGGTGGCAATGTCGGGGGGAAGATCAGCTTCACCCGCATCCCCAGCGCAGACGATTTCCTATGAACTGGAAAACCAACATTCAGGTGCTGGACCTCACGCCAGATGACCGCCTCGAAATGATCTGCAAAAAATGCGGGCACCTGCGTTACCTCACCGGGGCGCAGTTGCTCGCGCGCAATGGCGCGGCACGGCTCTATCTCGATCAGGTCGAGGCCCGCGCCAAATGCACCCAGCGCGGCTGCGGTGGCCCCATGCGCATGGCAAAACCCCACGCGGGGGAAACAAGCGGCTTTGTCGGGGGTATAGCATGATGGAGGCAAGCCTATGTGCAACCATTATCGCCTGAACGCATTACGCGCAGACATCGCCAAGGCATTGGACGTGTCTGTCATTCAGCCCGTGCAATGGAAGGACGAAATTTACCCACGCGGTACCGCGCCGGTAATCATCAGCCACGAAGGCAGGCGCAAGGGCGGCCCGATGTCATGGGGCGTACCTACAACAATAGAGGGCCGCAAAAAGCATGTAACTAATGCCCGCAATCTATCATCATCATTTTGGAAGGGGATGGCATCGCGTCCGCTCAACCGCTGCCTTGTTCCATTCACATCATTTGCTGAACCTGCGCCGGGCAAAGATGAAAACGGCAGGCCCGCAGAACATTGGTTTACCGTGACCGACCAGCCTATACCTTGTTTCGCTGGTCTATGGCGCAAGGTGAATGATGAGCATGTCTTTGCCTTTTGCACCACCGAACCCAACCCACTGGTGGCCCCCCACCACCCAAAGGCCATGCCGGTCATATTATTGGCGGACGATCAGGAACGCTGGCTTACCGGCACCTATGAAGACGCATTGCAATTACAGGCCGCATACCCAAGCCAGATGATGGAGATAAAAATATAAGCTACTTATAATAACGCTTGCGCGAAAACTATAAGTAGCTTATAAAATACCTATCGGACGGAGAGGGAAACCACCTAATCCCGCCGATACAACGAAAAGGAAAGAGACATGCACTTCTCAATCCGGTTTCGGTTCTGGCGTATCGAGTTTAAGCTACTCGAAATAACGATCAGATAACCGAAACACCCCCGGCGGGCCGCAATCCTGCCGGGGGACCGGATTGAGAATATGTCTTCGGAGATTGAAATGCAACCCGATGAATTAAAAGCCATCCGCAAAAAGCTAAATATGACGCAAAAACAATTTGCAGACGCGCTCGACGTCTCCAACGTGCTGATTAGCCAAATGGAATTGGGCAAAGCACCCATCGAAAGACGGACAGAACTCGCTGCCCGATATTTAGCAATCAAAGTCATAGCAGCGTCCGATTATGACACAGAATTTCCAGTCGGTAATGATGCGCGGACAACCATGGCAGAGGACATGTTTAAGGAAGCCAAAGCCATCGTTCAGGGCGGGCTACCCGCTGCAAGAGCATATCAGTTAAAACGGTACGAGGAAGGCCTAGCGCCCAAAGAATGGCTCGAAGCCAGCGACGCCCGCCGCGCCGAAATACTGCGCCAGTCCGCCCAAGGCGCATTTGATTGTGCAAAATCAATCATAGCGGATGGGCGCGCGCATTATGTTATGGAGAGCGAGGGCCGAAAATATCTGGTCGTCTGCACCCTCACACCCGACGCATCTGCCGGGCCTGTCGGTTACGATCTTTGGGGTGAGGTTAATTAATCACAAACCCACCCATCAACGCATCATAACTGGCTTCGCAGGCCCTGCCTGCGGTGCTGGCGTCATCAGCATATCGTGCAAGCTGTTCCGCAGCAGCGTCAAGCCGTTGCTGCACCCGCTCAAGCAAATCTCCGGTGGTGCCGGTTGCCGGGCTACAGAGGGCAGCCCCGGTATCACCGGCGGCGCTGGTGGTGGTAACGTCCCTGATCGCTGCGCGCAGGCGGACGCCAGCATCAACAGCGGCATCAGCATCAGCCCGCGCTTTATCACGTTCTTGTATCGCATTATTTGTTATCTCCTGCTGTGCGGCATAGCGCCGCTCGCTTTCCTTGCGGTTCGCCTCGGTCTGGGCGGCCCGGTCCACCGCCTCACGCGCTTGCACGATTTCCCACCGGCCCTTTTCGGCATCCACACCAGACGAATAGGCCCACCAGTGGGAGGCCATCAGCGCAGCCACCAAGGCCACGCCGATATAAGGCAGGAACGGACGAAGGGCAGCGGCCTTCACGCCGCCACCCCGCATTTGGCGCGGTCCACATTGCCGATACGCTTATTGACCCAGCCCTTATAAAACACCTTCAGGCCGGGGTTGACGCGCACCAGCCGGTCATATTCTGCGCGCTGCTTTGCATCCAGCCTATCCAGCATCGCCACACACAGCCGAGGCCGCCCACGATTCACCATGCATTGCTTGAATGCCAAAACGGTCTGCGCGCCTACCTTACCATCCACCGCTAGTTTTGTGCCGCACAGTTCATTGATTGACTGCTGAAACCAGCGCGAGGGCCGCGCCTTTCCGAAATTAACGGCGCTGTTAACCAGCTCCTCACCCACCGCAGGGTCAGCAATGATGACCGGCACAAAGCCCGGCTCAACCATGTAACGCTCATAATAAATGCGGTCTGCGCACACATCGGCCTCGGTATCGCATTGTTTTGGGAAGGCCTTCATCACGCCCCCCCAGCCCGCATCCCGCGCAACCCCAATAGTGATTCCCATATTGGTTTCGCCGCCGGGGTCATTGGGGTGGTTCACATATCCGCCCTCATCCTTATAAACCCCGCCCAAAATCACGGCGACCGCCGCCGCAATCCCCGCCGATGTGCCAAAGGCCACCTTTTTCTTACTCGCCATCGCTGCGGCCCTCCTGCCTATAAATGCGTAGATAAATCGGAATGATGGCGACGCCCGCACCCACTAAGGGCCGCGCCCATGGGGGCAATGCCTCCATCATCCGTGCAAATTGTTCCGGCTCGCTCGCGGCCCACCCGGCCACAGCCCCCGCAATGATGGCCGCCTGAACAGACAGCCAGCGCCAGCAATCGCGCCAGTCATCGACCAGCGCGGACCGGAGCCGCTCAATAAATTTCATAGTAGATCCCCAATAAAAAAGGCGACCCGCAGGCCGCCTGTGTCATCAAATTTTACCCGCCCGGTAGGGGCGGGTGTCACCCTAATCCGACAATGGGGCCTGATAATTACCCAGCCATTCGACGGAATATGGGAACGCACCGGATGCATTGTAATCGGTGAAGTAGTTGCCGGTGTGCCACAGCACCGGCATTCGCGGGCTTGCGTTCGCGGGGCCGTAAAGCCGGAATGTGATTGTCGGCCCTGCGTAAGCGCGTTTGACCAATTCGGTTTCGGTAAACGGTCCATCCCCCGCCACATTAGCGGCCTCAAACCGCGAGATACGATCAAACCCATCTGGCATCCGATAGCCCATAAAGTAGGCGGGCTTAGCTCCGGGCGCTACAGACTTGTCCGGGGTGACGTACCCCGATGTGCTGCCCGAAACGCGGACACCAGATGAGTTGGTGTTGAAATTGATCGACTGCGGGCCAATTTGATCGACGGTCCAATGCGCGGGGTTCCACTTGTTCGCGCCGGTCAAGCGCAGGCGCTTAACCAACAAGTCACCCGCGCTCGTGCTATCGTTAAACAGACAGTCGCCGCCGTCTGTTGTCTCAATCGCAACCATGCTGTGGTTCGTGACCTCATGCAGTGTCATCAAGGACGCTTGATCTGCAAACTGGTCGTTTGAGGTGGTGGCTAGGTCCAGTATCTCCAGCGGCGCATTGTCCGCGCCGGTATAGACCTTACCGGCGACCACATCCCATTCGAACATCTGCATCGGGCTTGTCGCTGCGGCGCTGTTCAAATTGAAGAAACCCCGGATAACGTCGGTCCCGCCCAATGGCCAGCAGCGGATATAGTTTTTAATCCCTCCGGTACTGCCGATCAGGCCTCTGAAATCGGACTGCGAAACGCTGTTGTCCTCATTGATCGTCAGCCAGAGGAAACCCCAACAGATGTCGTTGCACTTGGTAATGCAGACAATGCGCCCGTCTGAAAGCTCAAATAGCTGAATATATTCAGAGCCGGTCGAGAGGGTGTTACCCCGCCCAATATTCAGAACAGTCGTCTTCGTCACCCCAGTGGACAGCTCCACCACACGCACATAGACATTGTTGCTCGTGCCGTGCGTCGACGGATGCACCACCAGCCCTTTACCCGCGTGAACCCCATGCTTGATAATGGCGCAACCGGCCCCTTGGTGGTCATCTGATCCTGCTGACGACGGAGACGCCCCGCTGCGATTGAGTGAAATCAAATGTGGGGGCGTGACGCCATCATGCCGGATGACGGCGGCCCCGTAGGAGCTGGTGTTACCAGCAACCAAGGGCAGCAGCGTAAAATTGCCATCAGGCGTGGCGACAGATCGAGGCGTCGTGGTGCCGCCCGGCACGTTACGGATCTTGGCGCGGTAGGGTGAACCGGAGAGCGCATTGACCTGATATTCTGTCAGGTCCAGATGATCGACCCACAAGGTCAGCCTGTTAAGCCGACCGCCCGTTGCAATTGCGCTCGCGCCGGTACTGGTGTCACCCAAAAGGATAAGGGTTTGCAGGCCGCCCGCGATGGAGTTGGCGCTGGCTGATGTCGTGGCGGAAGAAGAGGCTGGGCCGACTGCCATCATTGAGTCAGACGCCTTCCACTTGCCTGCCGCGCTGTTGCTGCCCGGTGAGACAGCCTGCGCCGCAAGATTGCCGGTCGAACTGCCCTTGGTCGCCCTTTGCACAAGCGCGCCGGATGTGTTTCGAGACAGCCCCATCCGGTTATTGCCGGTGCCCGGTGTGCCGACAGAGAAAAACCACTCATCGGCTGCGGGTACAGTACCCACCACAAGGTCAGCGCGCCATGTCAAATTAGTGGGCGTGGAAGCAAAGCCCATCGCCGCCCATGACAGCCGGTCCTGACCATTGACCACGGTCAGCCAGCCTGACGCCAGCAGATCAGCACGGCTGTATGTCGTACCGTTGATATAGGCTTTTTCGAGCAGGCCCGCCGCCTCAAACAGCGCGTCGAAATCAGGCGCGACGGCGTTGAATGCAAATGGGTACGGGTCTTCGGATGGAGGGTATGGGGTAGTTGACCCGGCGGGCTGCACAACGCCACTCTCAACCCACACAGTTGTCGAGCCGTACTGATTAGTACCCGTCACTTTCAAACGATAAGGAACGCCCTCAGCTTCTGATGGAAACGTGAAGTTAGGGTCGGGGTTATCAGGCCCGAATTGCTCATCACCGATGAACGGTGCCCATGACAGCGTGTCCGCGCCAGTCCAAGCGCCCAGATTATAAACACCCGCGCCGCCAACAACGGGAGTGCCGGTGATAGACGGCAGCACCGTGTTTACCGGGAGCGCAGGGGCCGCCCGCCCCGTCAAGGTGATCTGAAACTCTACCGCACTCGTACCGCTAACCCCGCGCACAATCGCGCTCTGGCTGACCCCAGCGGCCAAGGCCGCCGTCACCGATACCGCGCCCGATAATGCCACTGTGATGTTGGCGTGTCCGCTAATTTTGCTCCATGAAATCGGGGACGCCAATGCACCGGTCAGCGTATAGACTGGCCCTGTTGCAGTGTCCGATATCGTTGCTGCTTTACTGCCGACGCGCCCACCGCCCTCCCGGTTTATTGTGCTGGAAAAGGCCATGGCTCAATCCTCTATCTGGAGGTAAAACGTGCCACCCATAAGGCCGCACAACCACAGCGCATCTGCCGTACCTGTTACCGACATGCCGGTGCGTAACAGCCCACCATCACCACCCCTCGGCGGCGTTCCCGGCACACCAAAATAAGCATATCCTTCATAACCGCCCTTATACTGGGCCGTCACCTTCTTACCCGCCAATTCTGGGTAGACCGCAGCCGCGTTTAGCCATTCCTTGCTAATCGGCAAATCGGGAAAACTCTGCGCCATAATCCAATCCTTTCGCCCAATAAAAAGAGCGGCAAAGCCACCCTGAAAAATCTCATCAGATCCCGGCGGTTATCCCCCCGGATGCACCCGCATTTCGGAAATCGCGGCCTGTGCCTGCTGGCGCACACCGCCCAGCGTCATCGCCTCTAAAATGCGGATACGGTCATTCAGCGCTGACATATCCCGGCGGCAAATATGACGTTCCTCCTCAAGGTCGGCCTCCAAATGCTCGATACGCTTAATCAGCAACGCCTTTTCTGCCTTCCACCCTTTTTCAAGACGCGGAAACAGCCAGCGCCCTATAACCGCCCAAAAGGCTGACGCCGCCGCACACCCCGCACCAAAGGCCATAGACAGCGCCCCGCCATGCGGCCCCAGATAATCAATCGGCGGCTTATCCATCCCAAATCACCCACCCAATAAAAAAGCGGCCAATGCCGCCCCGAAAAATCCCATTATTTCTTGCCGATTATCCGGCGGACGGCTCTTCTTCTGGCACTGGTGCGGCTACCGGAACGATAATCGGCCACCCACGAAAAACATCAACCTTGATTGCATCCAGCGTTGTTTCTGCGGCATAAATGCGCTGACGAAGCGTGCGGCCATATTCATGGATGCTATCAATCCACGCCAGCGCCTCATCAATCATTTCAACCAGATCATCCGCGAACATCGTGACAACGCTGTTGTCTGCCATCGTAAATGACATTTCGGTGTCCGGGTTTGCCGACGACGCCAGCGCCCGCTTAACCGATAACATTGTGATGGAATATGGTGTTGTTTCAACCGCGCCGCGTGATGTCATCGCCCCTGCGAAAACCAAACTATCCCTGATGGTCTTCGCATGACCCCAAAGCGCGGCTTGCGCGGCTTCCAATGGCAGCGCGGCAATCGGCTCTTTCTGCTCATACCATAATGGATCAACCGTGATGATTGCGCGGTCATCGCCAAGATATTGCACTTGTGCGGTGCCGGGCGGCCCGGAACTACGGGTTACATCCTTCCCCGTCATCACATCATAAATGACGAAATATTCCATATCCATCTTAACGCCTTTCTTCCTTCAGCATCGCTGAAAATGTCTGTATTTTCTGGGAACTATTGTCTTTGTAAGCATAGCGATTAGCTTGCAGCACATAACGATGCGTACCCGCCTCGGCGCTACCCCGCGACCAGCCAACATAAGAGAGCGCCTGCTGCGCAAGGTCTGTGCCTGCCGCCTGTCCGATACGCTCTTCATACGGGTATGAAACAACCACCCCGTTCACATATTTCACGAGACGGAAAATCACCCCGATGTCGCGGGGCGACTGGATTGGCAAACCAGCCTGAAAGACAATACGGCTACCGGCCAGAACATCCGCCAATGTCATATCGACCAGATCAATCCACAGACCAATCGTCCCAATCATCGGTACTGTGAGCGTATCAGAATAAACAGCCCGTGAAACGGACTGCCCTTCGATTTTCGAGGTTATAATCGCAGCGTCTTTGATGATAGCATTTTTGATGTAGACGGTGCCGCCGATGATTTCAAAAGGCGTCTGACCGCCAGAGCCGATGCCAAAATAATCAGCCTCAAACTTCCAACCCGAAAAGCCTTGCCCCGCAAAGCCCGAAAAGCGCGCAAGACCGGTTCCGGCTGCGATTTCCAGCCCATATTTACCCAGCAACTTGCCATCGGTCGTTGCTATGGCGGTGCGATTTTCGTCAACCCGCGCTTCCGCGTCGTCAACCCGCGCATTCAGATTAGTATCCATCTGGGACATCGCGGTTTCTTGTGTGCGGATAGCCTTGAACGATTGCGTGACGGCGGCATTGTTGTTGTATGTTGTAACAACTGAACCGCGCTCAGCTTTTATTTGCTGGATAGCAATATGCTGACCTGTTTGCCCATTTTCAGGGCGACCATTGAAGAAAAAACGACCATATCGCGTATTGGGAGGGATGGTCCCTGTGGTAAATGTCCGATTTGTATCGAAAGGTTTATGCTGCGCACCGACCAAGCCGCCCGGCGACCAACCTGTGGTATTACCATCAACATCCTCAAACCGGATTTGAACATATGTCTGTGCTATGTCGATCGCATTGCATGTTATACTGGCGCTAACAGTTATATTGGTTCCTACACTGGTTGCGTCAAACCGCTCACTCATAAATTGAACTAAATCACTGGCCCAGCAATACAGATAACGACCATTTTCATTGCTATCTGCCAAAGCCCAAGAGCCTTGAAATATCCAATAACCATCCAGACCGTTTTCAAAGTTCCCATTCGGAATAAGGTTAGGGTTCCCCCCGGCCTGCACCGCAAATTCCAGCGCAGCCATATCGACGCCAAGGGCTGATAACGCCTCCTGCTGGATGGAGGAGGCGGCTAGGTCAGTGCCGGTCGAATAGGGTTGCGGGCTGCTACTATCCTCCGAAACCTTCTTAAACTGCGGCTCACTGGCCCACATCCAGCTATCCGCCGCACCTTCGTTGGTGTCGCTTTTACGAATAACCGCAACAGCCTTCACTGCTCCAGCAGGAGCTTGCGCCTTCACCCCACGGCGCGGGTTCCATCCGTCACGGTTACGACCGCCGGTGGACAATGCCATCCAATCGGTGACAGTTCTGCCCGGCAATTCATTCCCGGCGCTGTCCACCCACAGGATAATGAATCGACCAAGCGTGTTATGGGCAGCGAGCAGTGCAGAAAAATCATACCACGCCAGCGCCTCAACAGAAACAGTTTGCCGCCAATCCGCCGCACTATCCGTTCCGGTCCGTCCGGACTGGTGAATGGCCAGAGCGTTAACGCCCTCTATATGCCAATCGTCACCCTCAGGTAGATTGCGTCCAAAGGTCACATTCGGTTGGTTTGTCCAGTTATCCCAGCCCTGTGTGCCAATGGCTAGGGCCGCATTATCAAACATATTGCCAGCGCCGCCCGCAGCAACTTCCTGCCGCAACCGCGCCAGCGAGCCTGTGGGGCTGTTGAGCGCCAGCCAGTTTTCAGACACCACCGCGCCTTGGGCAGTCAGGTCCTCACGGATTTCCTCAATCTCTGTGGCATTGGCAATAACGTCATTCTTCGCCGCTTCCGCAGCATCGCGTGCCTCATCCGCCGCCGTCATGGCTTCGGCTGATATGCGCTCGGCCTCGGCTATCTGATCTTTTTCCTCCTGATTTGCACCATTGGTTGCGTTGTCCTCTGGCTTGCCCGGGCCGGTCACTAAATCCCAATCAGCCTCTACCGGCCCGGCGAGGCGGGTCCAGTCTGCATTGCCATCGGCAGGCGCGCTGCCTGTAATCGGCCCATCAACCGCGCATAACCAGCGTGATCCATCAGCCAGATTGACTATATTGCCGCGATAATAGGATTCTTCAGGGTCATATTCACCGCGTTCGTTTTGGGGGTCGAGCGACTGTATATCACTGGCATTATGCACGGTCTGGGTTAGCACGGCCTGCTGCGCCAGACGCCAGTAGGGCGCGGATACAGCCATTTGCTCAACACTCGCCACCGGGGGCAGCGCGCTACCGTCAGACGCCAGCACACCGCCTGCGGCGCCAATGCGCACAGGCAGTACATGCAACTGCCCCAGCCAGTCGATAACCGGCACGGCATTAATACTCTGCGCCACGGACAATATCACGTCCCGCGCCGTGGTCTGTTCGCGCACAGCGACGGTCAAATTCCATGGGCATGCCGCATCCAGCGCCAACAGGCTGGCGGCATTGACCCGCGCCGATGCCCCGCGAATTTCGGCAATGCGCCCGATAATCGCCCCGGCCTTACGCACCCAACCACCCGCACCGCCATTATCACCGCGCGCGTGGAAGGTCAGCAACCCATCCGGCGCAGCGCCCATTCGCACATAGCCCCCGGCCAGCGCCGTGGCCCAGCGGCCAGAGGGGACCGTCGCGGCCTTTAATGCGGCAAAGCTGGCGTGGTTCGCCATAGGCAGGCTGAACCGCACCAACCTGTCCATGGCGGTATCCGCGCCATTGATGGGGCCGTCATTAATCTGATAGATATTATCCACCGGGTCAATCAGGGTGGCGGAAACATAGCGCATCACCCCGAAAATCAGCGGCTTTACCGTGCCCTTAATATCCTCCGGCCCCTCTGCCCCGCCGGTGCCCGCATAGGTGCGCAGCAACGGTTCATCCAGCCAGACATCATCCACGCCGATGCTGATGGCCGCCATGCCATCAGACACCGATGGCTGATCCTTCACCCGACCGTCAAAGCGCAGGATAAAATCAGACCATGCACCGCCCAAGGGGCCGCGCCACAAACGCACACGCGCATCATGCAGGGATAGCGCAGGCAGGCCCGGCACCGCGCCAATATGCACCTGCATTTCACCCGTCGGGGCAATGATGTCCCCGCCAAAGCTGCCGTCAAAAAAATCATAACGCAGCACCGGCAATCGGGCGATAGCAGGCCACCAAGTTTCACCATCCAGATGGCACAGGCGCGGGTCATCATGGCTGCATAAAAAAAGACTGGTTGCGACACCAGCCTGATAGCCATCAATACGGCACAGGGTTGCTATCATGCGTCACCCGCGTAAGATTCTAGGTCAACAATATTGGCCTGAAACTGCCAGCCCGCGCTCGCCTTAGCCTGTATTGTGCCAAGGTCCCCCACCAATGGCCCAAAATATATGCGGTTTTGCAAATCATCATCGGCGTCCGGGTCCGTCACCAGCACTATCGGCCCGGTGCCGCCCACCCGCTCTATCATCGGCTGCACCGCCGCCTTCACCTCATCCTTATAGAGACTCGCGAAGGATAGGCCGGTGCTGCGGTTCTTCATGCCCCGGCGGCGCAGGAACACCCCGCGCGATGACCAATCCACCGTGCCGCTATCCCGCACACCGAACGCCCCGCCAAAATCAAAATTCCGTTCCGGTTGGAACGCGCAGCCAAGGGCGATGCGGGCGATGGAGAAAGTCTGCCCGGCGGATGGCGCGGTTATCAGCACCCGCCAATAGCGGGCCACCACCGGGCCGCCCGCCCGGCGGTAAAATCCCCTGCCCCGGCCACTAACCGGTGCGTCACCAATCAACAGGGATAATTGCGGTATGACACCCGCCGTAAAATTTGTGCCCGCAAAGGATGGACCCTGCGCCGATGTGGCACCATCCACCTGCACGGACCAGCCCACCCCGGCACCATCAATACAGATCAGCGCCGCACTATCTACCGCCACATCCGCGCCCATATCAATCATAATGCTATTGCCGCCTGCATCGGAAACAGCGCGCCACACCACCCCCATATGGTCATTACCCAGATAGGCCGCATCATGCCCCGCAACCGTGCCGGTGGCAGATACTATTGTCATGGGCAGAGGGCGAAAGAATACAGCCTTACTCATCCCCATAGCTCCATCGCCGTTGTTTCATTTTCCCAATCACTTTCATATCGGGCGGTCAGGCACACACGGTCCACGCCCAGTTCACCGTCCATCAGACGCCAGCACGGCACCCCGGCGGACAGGTCAACCTCCACCAGATCATCCACCCGCACACCATAACGTGACCGTTCCACCCCCATCAGGCTGGCACGCACGGTCAGGCTGGCATTCGCATCTGCCTCATTTTCAAAATATCCGGTGGCAGGTGCCTTCTGCCCGTCACCCGCATTGGGGTAGCGGGCCTGAATGGCCGGGTCAGAGACGATGACGATGATCGCCTCTCGCTTGGCCGCGATAATATCCGCCGGTAAAGCTGGCATATCAAGCCGCCATATTCCGGTTGGCGGTTAGGAAATCACTCAGGCCGGGGTTACCATCCAGCGCCTGTTGCCACAGATTTTTCATGTCGCTCAATATCTCATTCTGCTGTTCCAATATATTAGCGCTGGCCTGTGTGGCGGTGGCTATCATTTCGCTAAATGGATCGACCGCCGCATCCGTGCCGCTGGCATTTGCGTCAATCTGGGCAATGGCCTTTTCCATCAGGCCGGTGACCAGATTATATTGTGCGAAATAATCCTGCGTAGACCCGCTAATCTGCCGCTCCACCGCCAAAAATGTCTGGGCGGCCTGCTGGAATGCATCGGTATCAATGGCCTGCCCGGCCTCTATCGCCTTGCGGAACGGGTCCAACGCCAATCCGGCATTTACCTGCTGTTCGCGCAGGGATAGCGGGCTGCTATCCCCCGCCCGCAAGGATTGCAGGAAGGATTTTAGGCCATCCGACACGCTGCCTACGGACTTGATAACCTCTGCCCGTTCCAACTTCCAGAGCTGCTGCGCCTGCGCCACCTGTTCGCTGCTGGCCCCGGCCTCCTTCAATGTGGCGGCCAGCTTTTTATATTTATCGTCAACCTCATCCAGCGCATAACCCAGTGGATCTAGCTGCGCCTTTAGCTGTTTCGGGATGCTTTCAATATTAACGGCCTTTTCAATGGCCTTTTGCAAATCCTGCCCGGATTTTAATATGTTCTGCGCGGCGGCGGATATGCCGGTTATCGCCCCGTCAGACAGGGCATCCTGTATCGCGTAGGCAATGGCGGCCTGCTGGTCATCGCCAAAATCATAAAGACCGCTGGTGTCACCTTTGAAATTCAGCTTACCACTGCGCCCAGTGGTGGAAACCCGCCAGTTATCCTTATATTGCCCGATGCTGACACGGTAGCTGCCCACGTCCGCCCCCAGCATTTCGGCAATTTCCGCAAGGCCTTCCTGCACACTACCCGCCGCCCCGCCCGCATTGCCGCGCAGGCCGCTGCTGTTGCCGGTGACAGTGGCGGCACTATCATTGCCGGTCAGCACGGCGGTGCCATATTTGCTTTTTTTCAGCAGGCCACCGATGGCCCCGCCCAGCACACCGCCCACGACTGACCCCAGCGGCCCGGCCATACCACCCAAGGCAGAGCCGAATAATTCCTTCATGGCCGCGCCGCCAATGGCACCGCCCGCCATGCCGCCAACGCTGCTGCCGCCGGTCATGCCTGCGCCCATCGCCCCCAGACCGGCATTGCCGGTTATGGTCTGCAATGTTTTCTGGCTGATGCCTGCCTTACCCAGCAGGGATGCAAAATCACCCTTGCCACTGATAAGGCCCATGACCTGCTCCGCCGCAAGGCGGGCCATGGCCTGCTTTCCTTCATATTCAAACTGCTGCCACAGATTTTTGAAACCGCCATGGAATATGTCTTCAAAATAATAGGCCAGTTCATCTATGCGCTCTTCAATTTCCTGCTGGGCCTGATCCCGTTCAATTTTCTTGTTACGGAAAATCGCTTCACCCCGGCTATATTCTTCATCAACAAATTCCTGCGCTTTCCGGTCATCTTCTCGATCCCGAATGGCCTTTTCCCGGCCAGACAACGCCTTCTCAAAATCATCCTTGCGGGTCTGGGCAACTTCCTTCGACAATTTCAACTGCGCGGCAAGTTCCTCAGTTGTTTTACCCGCATATTCGGGGAATTGGCGTTCCAACGCTAGGCGAGCCGCAGCAACATCCGCAGCAACATCCCCCTGTTCTACCCGAATTTTAGCGACGGCGGCTTCATCCTGCTGGGTCTGGACGATCCCCTTTAGGGTGTCATAGCGCCGCTGCTCTTGCTCTTTCAGGCGCTCTGCTTCTCGTGCTGCTTCCTTTGCCAAACGCTGGGATTCTCGTTCCGCTTTACCAGCTTCGCGCTTTGCATCGGCCTCCGCCTTGCGGTTCGCTTTATTATCATTGGCGGCCTGCGCGAGGGAAGCATCATAGCGTTCACGGTTGGTGGTCTGTATTTCGATGGCGCGGATTTTACCCCGCGCATCGGCTACGGCGCTAGCTAGGCGATCCCTCTCTTGTCGTAACGCCGTCGAGGCAACATCAACGCCGACCTCTGCCGAACCGCCAACCATGGCGGATGCAACCGATGCCAAGTTAAATTTTTTGCGGTCTGGGCCAGCAGCAATGCGCCGATCCAGCGCCGCTAAATCGGCTTCTTGCGACATTAATTGCACCTTTGCAGTGCCTATTTCCGCACGGCCAAGCCGACCATGCTTAGCTAGCAATTCATCCAGCTTTGAACTATAGCGCGCCGCCGCAGCAGCAGCGGTATCAAAGCCCTTCGCTGCATCATTCATACCCCGCAACGCCCCAGCAGAGGATTCCTCAACCTGCCCCATTTTGCTGGACAACAGACCAAGAGCAATGCTGGCTATCGGGACAATCAGACCCCAAGGCCCAGAGAGGAAGGTGCCGAACTTTCCCAATGCCCCCAATGTTTTATTTGATGATCCTTCAAGATAGGACATAGCGAGCGCCAGTTGTGGCAACTGCTGCGCGAATACAGTG
This sequence comes from Sphingobium sp., assembly GCA_009360885.1. Taxonomy (GTDB): domain Bacteria; phylum Pseudomonadota; class Alphaproteobacteria; order Sphingomonadales; family Sphingomonadaceae; genus Sphingobium. The sequence goes on from SPEL01000003.1 coordinate 285,553, forward strand.
CTGGCGCGCTGCCCACCCTGCAGGGATATGATAATATCGTTAAGCTGCTGGCCCGCACCAATGGTCGCCATACGCAGGCCACCTGCCTCTTTGCTTGTTTTCGCAAGGCCCGTCGCGGCGGTTTGCGCATTAGCCCCAGTTGTCGCCAGCTGCGCCTGCACCTTCCCCAGCGCATCAGCATTAGCAATGGCATCGCGCGCCTGCTCTTCATATTTCTGCGCCACAGATTGAGCGGCGGCCAATTCCAGTTGCTGCGCCTTAGTCACATTCTGGGTGGAACGATTGACCGCATCCATAGCAACAACAAGTTGCCGCGCGGCATCCGCCTTTAGCTGCGCGGCGGCTGCGCCCGCCCGCAACCCGGCAACATCCAGATTTAGCGATTGCAGCCCATTGTCGTTGGTAGAAATAGTGGCGGCAGACAGCGTTTTACGAATGCGCTGTTCCGCCGTTTTCAGCCCCGGCGTTAGCGCAGAATCAAACTTGCTGGCGGCTTCCCGCCCCGCCTTTTCCATCGCCGGGCCAAGCCCCGCCGTGGCCGTTTGAACGCCGCGTGAAAATTCCTCGGCATTAACGCCCAGCCTAGCAATCATGTCAGTTGCCATAAAAACTCCAACGCAAAACGGGCCACGGGGCAACGCCCCGCAGCCGGTTTGAAAACAACTATTTCTATTCTGTCAGATCAGCCGAAGGCCCACCCGAAAGGCACCATTGCTCTTGCGGCTTGGGAAACCCGCCCGCACCAATGCCTTGCCCAAACTGCCGGGGCCACGCGCATCAGCACCCCGCCCCGCCATATATTCGCGGTAATCATTATATAATGCCTGCATGGAAACGCGGTGGCCCGGTGCGCGGGCCGTGCGTTCATTCAGCCATGCGGCAATATCATCCGATATATCGCCAAAATCTTCGCTATCCTCATCCGGTTCCACCGGCGGCAGGCCGATGCTGTTCCACATCTTGCGCACCGCGCCGCGCCCATAGGCAAGGCGAATTTCCCGCGCCAGTGACAATTTCCTGTCAAAATCCTCGCCCCGTATCTGGGCAAAGACCGGGCTGTCATCCGCCAGCACCAACCCGGTTTCATCATCATTATCATGCTGGGCGGCGATGGCCTCCAACCGCTTAAATTCTGCCAGAAACTTCTTTTTCCAAGCGTGGGCTTCCGCTCCGGTAAAACCCATAATCAGGAATATAAAACCGTCCTGATCTATTTCATAATAACGGCTACTACGGCTTGCACCTTTGGCAGTTTCGACCTGTCTTATCATCAGTCCAAAATTGGACCCAAGATCAGAATCCCTTTCCACCAGTGATTGAATAGAGCGCATCACATGCTGATGCTGCTTACCGAATTTATCCGCCACCATCAGGCTGGTGGTGCGTGGGCCATCATGGCGCAATTCTACCAATGCGTTCATGCCGCCATCTCCTTATTAATGGCAGGCACCGGGCTATGGAATGAACGGTGCGCCCCGCCACCCGTCAGCAACATGGTCATTCCCACTAGATCGCCAATGCAGGCCAGCAGGCCATCCACGCGCCGGTCATCATATTCCACATCACGAAAGGTTTCTATCAGCCCGCGCAACCTGTGCAGGTTGCTATGGGCATTTTCCAATCTTACCGATTCCTTATCGGCAATTTCCCGCAATATGCCGGGTGACAATGCATCCGGCATTACGCTAATAACTTCAGCAGCCTGAGACATGGCTTTACTCCATGTTGATGGTTAGGGCGGCTTGAGAGCTGCGAACTCTCTTGCCGTCCGCCTTTTATGACGTTATAAAAAATCCATGTCAATTAATAACGTCAAAAATAAACGTGGCCGCCCGGCGGTGGATAGTTCACCAATAACCCTGCGCATCCGCCATGATCTATTCGACGCCATTGACACATGGCGGCTATCCCAGCCCGATAAACCCGCCAGAGCAGAAGCAATCCGCAGAATGGTGCAATCTTTTCTGGACTCTCAAAATTCCGCTGAATAGCCTCCCCGCGATTGGGAGGGGCTATGATTATAGAAATCCGTATCACTGCGAAAACAGACGATTCTTCTTATCGAATCATCCAATACAATACAGACACCCAAAAAATTCATTGCGATTGCGTTCCACCCCCATGGGAGTGGTGCGCCCATGTAGATGCCGCATTGGTTGCAGGCGAGCGGTTCATGGTCCACCCCGATGACCGGGAAAAAGCCGACATAATCATGGCCCAGATGCCACCACTTACCCCGCCGGATGGGTGGAAAGGATCATGGAGAAGAAACAAAGAATGGCGCGGCCTGCCCCCGACGCCACGCCGCGCGCCTAAAGCCAATGACACCCACGCCCAGTTGGGTGAAGATTTGGAAACATATAACAGGCGGCCAACAGTATGCTTCACCGGACAATTCGAGATAGCCAGAGGTGAAATGGTCAAAATGGCCCATAGCCATGGCTGGCGGGAAACATCGTCAGTTACACAAGAAACAATGATAGTTGTTGCAAGCGACCCTGACGGCACTAGCAACAAAATCAGAGCAGCCAGAATGAACGGCATATCCATCTTATCCTATACAGAATGGCTGGAAACGATGGAAACAGGCGAAATACACATTTAACGATGAGGCAGTCACGATGAAATCAAGCGAAAAATTTTACTGGACTGGAATATTTACTTTAATTTTCGCTATCCTCGGCATTATTTTGTCAATAAGCGGACAAGTAACTGTACAGACAGAGGCAACCACATATACTGGAGAACAAATAGTTAATTTCTATCTGATGCACTATCAAACCATAGGAACCATAATCAGCCTGACATTGCTCATTATTTCATTCATAATGTTTGGTTTTTCTGGCGTTATTCGCGCCATTGAAAAAATGCATACAGATAATAATTAACGCAAAATCTACTGGGCGGGCGCTGAGCCAAACAAACCGGAACCCGCACGGTTCATACGCATCATCCTGCGTTCGAATGCCTCCACCAACAATTTTTCACGGCGCGCCAATATAGGGGTCAAGTCCACCTTATTGGCGAACCGCTGCACCTCTACTAAAACAAAAATTGTGATTTCCTGTGCCTGCACGGCACCGCCAGCGGCATTAGCGTATCGCGCGCTATTAGTCCTCCGCTGGGTGGCCTTGCGCGTTCCTTTACCATTAGCGCCATAAACCACATTCCGCGCCACCAGACGGGCAGCCTTACCCCGCTTCCCCGGCACGAAATGAAGCCTCGACCCAGTGCGATGTTCCCACTCTTCTGGCGTTAAATTACGATTACGCGGAAGAACACCGGCCTCTGGTGTAGGGATGGCAAGATATTTCCCACCACCTTTTTTTCGCTGCTCTCCGGGTTGCGTCCAATAAATCATCGTCCCTTTCGAGCGGGAACGGCCATTTACGTAGACTTCACCAGCGGGAGCATATGCAGCCTTACCCCCTTTGGGGTAAACCCTGCTGGCCCATGCCAAATATAGCCTCCCCTTAACACCGCGCTGTGTTGCGGCCTCAAATTCCTTTTCAAGTTCACGCGTTTGCCCGCCAACTATCTTTGTACAGTTTGATAAGACACTGGTGATGAAGAGTGCGACATCACGATCAAGCTGTTTCTGGTCTATGGTCAGTGAAACAACGCTCATTCTTTATCCTCCCCCTGCGTCAGGCGGTTTAATATGGCAAAGGCATCCATCAGGGCGGCAGGCTGGTCCTGCCACCCACCAGGGCAGGGATAAGGGGCCGCTGCCCTTACCCCCAACATCATCATGGGTGCCTGCATCTGGCACCGCAGCCACTGGTCCACCACGAACAGCGCCCAGCGCGGCACGATCAGCGCCGGGTTTTCTTCGTAGCGGTCTTTTCCGATGATCCACCCGCCGGAGACTTTGCGCCCATATTCAAAGTCACCGGGTCGGCGTCTGACTTCGAGGGCGCAACGGAGTTTTTTTCCTCTCCCCCGCCATATTGCAGATTATAGGCCCGCAAACCGGCCCCCCGCAGCAAAAGCGGGTCAAGCTTAGCAAGTAGGGCTTCGGTGACGCACTGGTCCATGGCCTTAGCGAAGATCAGATGCGCACCATCATGGGTGATATTTTCCCATCCCACACAAAAGCGGCGGAAGGATTCTAACGGCAATAACACATTGCGATTAGCCTGCTGTTTCATCAAATCTTTATAAGCTGGCCAGTGCTGGCCTAATATTTTCAAAGCCTGCTTATAGTCGCGTAAATCCGCCTCATCTTCCAAATCGCCAGACTGTGCGGCTTCGGCCAACATCAGCAACCGTTCAACAAATTCACCGCCAAATTGCGTGAACCCAGATGAGATTGCCTCATATAATTCCCACGGCCAGACGGTCCCGGCTTGCGCAGCCGTCAATGATGCTTCCATCATTTCCCGTTCAAAAACCGTCCCGGCTCGCAACAGGAACACAGGGGCGTCATCTCCTTTTAGCCATTCGGGAGTGTAACGGATAGCCGCAGTCGGATGTGTGTTTGTTAAGATCATCATGCCGCCCTCACCAAAATGCCAAAATGGCTTCGCCGTCACGGCCATAGGCATCTTTGCCCGTGCTGGTCATGGCGTAACGCTGCTGCTCTACCCGCAAGCTGCCGGACTGGCCCGGCTCTGCGCTTGCCGGGGTCAGTTGCGGCAAGGTAATACCCCATCGGTTATAGGCGCTACCCGGCGCAGATATCTTGCCGGGATATTGCTTACTGGCCTGAATATCCGCGATAATATCCCGCACCGCATATAGGGTTTTCTTGGGGTTGCATTCCAGACGCGGCGCACGGCCACCAAGGATAGACGCACCGAAACCATAATTGGTATTCGGGTCGGCGGGGCTTTCCTGTTCCGTCCCGTTGGCGATGGACCAATTATCAATCGGCAATGGGTGGCGGTTGACGCTAAAGGCCGGGTCTGGCCGGTTGACGCCCTGCACGACAATGGGCGCTAGATGCGCGGCCACCGATACATCCGGCACCGGCGCATCCACCGCGCCCGCAAACACGCCAACCATCTGCACGGTCATAAAACCGGGCTTGGCCGTATCGCCGCTCCATTCCGTCAATATGCCACGGCACCCGGTCCATTTCTGCAATGTGCCATCTTCGTAGAGGTAAAGGGTGCCACTGGGGTGGTCTGCAATGCGGGCGGCGGCATCCTTGGGGCTGGTGCCTGCATAGGTCCAGTTATCGGGGATGGAGGCCGTGACGGAAGTATCCAGCGGCGCATCAAACTTATCCGCCAGCGTGGCGACCTTCCCCGCCGTATAATCAGAAATGAAGGTTGTGCGGCCATTGGATAGCACCAGCGGCATGCCGCGATAGGCCTGTGCCGTCGCCGCAAAGGCCGCGCCAAGGGTGGCGCTGGTCACTGTGCCAGCGGCAAGGGCAGCGGCGGAAACGCTGGCGGTAAAGACACCGCGCATGCCGCAGGCGGCCAACAGGTCATGATGGGGCGGCTTCACACTGGCGCTATAGGCAATATTTGCGCCCTTCATGCGGAACCTAATCGTGATCTGGGCCGGTTGCCCTACGATCATCGGCGCACCAGCAACCAGTGACCCTGTGGCCTCATTGCTGGTTTCTTCGGAAAATGGGTTGTTATAGCTGTAACCGTCCGCCTCAAACGGGAAAGCATTGGCGATGGTGGGCACCGCGTCCACACCCTCAACCGTTTCCAGCTTAAACAGCATGACGGCATTTTTGGGCCGAATGACTTGATCCATGTGTATCTCCTGTAAATGTCAGAGGTTTTCCGGGTCGCCGCGCCGGGTCGCGTAAATCAAGGTGAAATCGAGCGAAAATCCAATGGTGCGCACCTCTGCCAGCTTGGCTGTGACCACGCGCAATGTGCCTTCCTCAACATCCTCAATCATGGGGCTGGTATCGGCAAAGGCCATGATGGCGGCCACAGCCTTTGCGTAAAGGGCGTTCATATCCTTATGGGCCGCGCGCCCGCCCGCATCGGAAACCACATAGCCCTCTATGCTGAAGGCAAGGGCGTATCGGTTGACATGGGCCTCAGTATTGGGCTCCGGCCCCTGCCCATTATCAATAAGGTGCAGGGCAGGAAATTTCACCGGGTCACCGGCGGGCATCACATCATATTCACCCAACCCGGCTATGGCGGCCAGCGCCGCATCAAGGCCGTCAAACACATCATCGCGGATCGCGGTCATGACCGGCGCTCCACCGTCACCACCCAAGCGGCGACGCTGCTATGGTTGGATGCATCCAGCACAGACCATGCGCCGGTTTCGTGGACTATCTTGTCGCCCTTTACCGGTTTGCCGGGAAGGTCGGATTTCTGAATTTCAAAGGATATGGCGCGAAGGGTTGCACCTGCTCCCTGAAATGCATCTGCCGGTTCATCGCAATAAATTGCGGTGATTTCCGCATCCACCAACCCTTGGCCGGTATATTCAACCGGGTCAGCAAATTCGCTGTGAATGCTCGCCAGATGGTCAGAAAAGATGCTCACTGCGCACCCTTGGCCGGGGCGGTTTCAACCGGGCTGGCGCTGCCATCCTTCACCCATGCCGCTGCCTGCTCTTTCGTCAGGCCCGCCGATGGCACATTCAATGTGGTGCCCGCCCCGGTATAAACGGGCTTGCCGGGATGATCTTTCAGCCGCGCTATGGGCTTGGCCGTATTCAATATGATCTGCTGCATCACTCGCTCCAAATGAAACGGGGCGATGCACCGTCATGCACCGCCCCGGCTTCCTCCCAAGGAAATTGTTCGCTTAGAAACTGCCGTTCAGGCGCACCCGCACGGTTGCATCACCAGCGGCAGCGGGAAGGATCGCAACACCAATCAGCGTATTACCGCTGGCGGTGGTGGTCACAACCTTATCGGTATCATTCCAATAGACCCGTGCGCCCTGTGTTACCGCGCCATTGGCCTTGGTCAGATCAAATACGCCTGCGGTGCAAAATTCACCTTCGGCGGCTTCTGCAACATTGCCAGTGGCCACCGCGATGATGGAACCAACTTTGACGACACCGCCGGAGGCCACCCCATAAGGTGCAGTCAGCGTGATGACAGCACCGTCCTGTTTATAATTACGCATCTGCGCTACTCCTGAAAAATGGGTATTAAAAAAGGCGGGGTTTCCCCCGCCCGTCAGGCCGCTTTACGCGCCGGGCTGACGATAGGCGGAACGGTAATTGACGCCGCCCACACCATAGTCATGGCGAATTTTCCATTCAGTGCCGTCAACGCGCCAGCCTTCGCGGCTTTCCGCCCAAGGCTCCGAAACACCGTTGAGGAACACAACCTCAAAGGCCGGGGCAATCGCCGGATCGGCAAAGAAGTCATAGGAAGTGCCGCTACGCCGGGGCGAACCGATAACCTCCGAGAGCATACCCTTAACAATATTGGGCTTTTGCAGCTTATTGATAGCATCTGGGTCATATTCGCTGCCATTGACCGTATTCGCCAGACCTTCCAGCGCCAACGGGAACAAACCGGCATAGGGCCGGTTCTCAATGAACTCATTGCCGCTGATGTCCTTCTGGCTCGCCATCGCCACACGCACGGCCTCAAATGCGGCCATGGAGGGAACAGCCCCAGTCCCCGCAAGGTTGCCGTGGTCAGCATGGAAGAAAGGCTTGCCATCATTCATGATGGGGTTGGCAGCCAGCAAGGCATAAACATCAATTTCGATGGACAGCTTTGCCGCCCGACCTAGATCAACTGCAATACCGGAAAACACATCCATGTCATCATTGACGATGGCCTGACGGGTCAGGCTGACGATGTTACCCACCGTATCGGCCTTGATCGTTTCTTTCGCCAGATCAGGGATGGCCTTGTTTTTGAACTCACCAGCCTCATTCACACGGTCCAGCTTGCCAAAGCTGCCGCGCAGATAACGGTTATGCGCTCGGAAATCAGACACCGAACCAATACCGCAGAAACGCTGCCAAGTGTCTGGCGTGGTCAAATAGGCGGCCTGCAACACGCGATGAAGCGCTTCCTCAAACAAAATGGGGAAATCACTGGTGGTCTGCCCGATTTGCGAACGTGCGGTCATCGCATCACGCACAACCATATCCGGGTCGCGGGCCGTGCAATTAATACCAGCCATCTGCAACGATTCACGCGCCAGATCAGCGTTACGAACCCCGCGAAATTCACCGGGATCTATTTTGACAGTTTTGCCCTGCAAGGCCGCTGCTTTTTCAACAAGGCCTGCAACACCGGCTTTGACTAGCAACCAGTTGGTTGCACCCTCGCGGAATTTATCGCGCTGGTCATGGGTCACCCGTGCCGGGCTATTATGACCAATCTGCGCCCCATCTCCCGCAGCCGCAAGAGTATCAAGAATTTTGGCGCGGGCGGCATCCATATCTGCGCCGGATGAAATCAATTCATCCCGCACATCATCGGTTATGCCGTGCTGTTTTGCCAATGTCTGAATATCACTGACCCGCTTGCGCTCATTAACAACAGCATTATTCACGTCTGCGGCGGTAACGGCCACAGGCTGCTGATTGGTGGCGCTCGGTTCCACGACCGCCGGATTTGCCGGTGCTGGCATAGGTTCTTCCTTTCTTTGGTTATGGGTGGCGGCGGTCGCCGCCCTTGCGCCCCGCACCATCGCCGCAGCGGCGAAGTGCGGGCCTTCGGGAGCTTTTTTGAACCCGAATTTACTTACATCCATGGCAACAATCGTTTCCCCGCCGCTGATGGATGTAATGAAGTTTTGCGCCAGCGCCTCTGCTGGCGTCAGCCATGTTTCAGCATCCAGCATGGCAACAAGTGCCCCATTATCCATGCCTGTTTGCTTTGCATAAATATTCACAAGCTGATCGCGGATCATATCCAGCTTATCAGCCGCACGGCGCAATTCGTCCGCATCCCCACAGGCACAATCCCATGGATTATGGATCATCATCAGCGCATTATCGGCCATGATAATTTCACTGCCAGCCATCGCCAGCACGGAACCCATAGACGCGGCCAAGCCATCAATGTAGGTCGTTACTTTGCGCCCCTTCGCCGCCTCGCGCTGGATCGCGTTGAAGATCGCCAGTCCCTCCATGACGTAACCGCCAGGACTGTTTATCCTGATGTTGAGATCATCGTCACCTTCGCTGATGAGAGGAACAAGCGATTTAGCCTCAAGATTGTCCCACCAATCACCGACAATCCCGTAAATTAAAATATCGGTCATTCTGTTTTTCCTTCGCGTTCCGCCCTAGTTGGCGGGAAAGTCGGGTTGCCCACGGCTGTGACCTTCCGTGGGTCGCTGTCAAAAATCAGGCCGCGTGCATCCAGCGCCGCCGCATCAGCCGCCCACTCATCTAAAAATGTATCAGGGTCTTGCCCGCGCTCCCGTGCGGCGTTGGATATAGTGTCCTGACCAGAACGGATGGCATCGCGGATCGCTGGTACTTCGCTGGCCGGGTCCAGCAGCGGAACGCGCGGCGGCGTCCAGCGCAGGCTAACACCGCGCACATCATGACCCATCAGGGCCGCTGCATCTAAAAACCAACGTTCAACCGAACCGCAAAATTGCGGGATAAACATCGTCCACTGCCATGTTGCCACGCTGCGTAAAAAGGACAGGCGGCCTAACCGACCCGATATGTAAGACACTTTTGACAGATCGCCCGTCAGATTTTCATAGGGCACACCCAAACCAGCAGCGATGGCACGGTGGGTTACCAGCGAATAATCAATATAACCATCTACTGTGGGAGGTGACGGAAATGTAATAGTCTGGCCATCAGAGAGGTAACTTATGGTTCCCGGCTCTACATAATCCAACGATTCATGCGTGGATTCACCAGCATCATCCTTTCCTGATATTGGTTCTCCATCCGGGTCACCATGAACGAAACCAGCAAAGGCCGCTGATATTTTCTGACGAACTAACTGCGCATCTTCATAATCGCCAAAATCCTTTAGCCGTAGAATGATTGGCGCAAACCATGTTGCCCCATGTTCCTGCTCTGGCCGATCTGCCCGAAACACATGGGCTATATCTTTGGCCTGAACAAAGGTGGAACCGGAGCGAACAATTTTTGCGCTACCCGGATGACCGTTGAACAGCCAATATCCTTCCCGCCGCCCTATCGGGCTATATTCTATCCCGTCGAGGGTATAGCCGCCATCAACAGTGCCGCCCAATGGGCCATTGCGACCAGCATCCAGATAGTCCGGCTCCAATATCTGCAACTGGAATGGCAAGGGCAGTCCATCACTCGCCCGCCGCCAGCGGCGGCGCATCAGAACCGCGCCACTCTCAACTATTGACCGGGCCGCCTGTAATTGCAGGCCGTATAGGTCATGACGCCCCAGTGCATCACAGTTGGTTTTATCAAAATGCTCCCGCGCCAACTTATTGAGAACATCATCAACCTTGCCATCCCGATACACTTGGAAGGTGATACCATCACCCACCAGATACTCAGCTATGACTGCTATACCCCGCGCCGCATAAGGATTATTGCGCACCAAATCCCGCGCAATACCTCGCAACGCGGCCTGCACTGCGGGCGATAATTCTGCATTAGCGTCCTTCCCGGAACGCCGCCAGCCACCAGCCCGCTTACCCTTCGTCGCGCCATCATAGGCATTGCGCGCACCCCGGCTAATGCGCTGCCTGCCGACAGGCGCTGCACCCACCGATGCGGGCCGTGAGAACAGCCGCGACCAAAAACCTTTGCCGGTCTTACTCACAGGCCTGACCTGTAATAAGGAGTAATGCGCCGCGCTTTCGCGCTGGTCTGCATCTTAATTTCTGCTGCCATGACGCGCCGGGCCGCCATCATTTCAGACAGGCTCTGATATTCTTTTTTTCTGCCATCGGCATATGTGACTGAACGCAGACCGGACGCTATGGCAGCATCCAGCCTTGTCAGGTCATCACTTGACCATGCCATAATCAACTCCGGTTTGTAAAAGGATTGGCCCGCCGCCGCTTTACCGGCGCAGGTGATTTCTGTTTTCTAATCGGCACTGTCTGCACATCAGCCTGCGGCGATGCCTCTGCGATTGGCACCGTCTCAAGCAAAGGCGCTGCCGTGGGCCACTCAATACGAAACGCCTTGGGCACCCACCGCATATCTGAACGGCTTTGGGCGAAGGGCGGCTTCAAAATCGCCGCTTCTCCATAGACCAACAAATCCCACGTTTCATTGCGGACCCGTAGCTTTTCCCATTTACCGTCAATCAGTTCTTCGGCGGTCATCTCATCCAGATATTCCTCTGGAATATTGCGCGGCAAATGGATGTAACCCGGCCCCGGCTTTTCACGCCGCAACCGCGCATCAATAATATTTTTGATCTTATGGACGCCCGGCATCCATAATTTCGCACTGTTACGCTTCGCGCCTCCCCGTATTTTCTGGTCGGCAAACTGCGCTGGGGCCATCAATGGCGCTGTTATCCGTGACGCCCCTTTTACCAGCGTTATGCGGTTTGCCGCGATGCCTGCGGCGCGGGCCGCCTGCCAAAAGAACTTTGCCCCTTCGGTCGCCTGATCGCCCTTTTTATCGCTGCCGCCCGTATCAATGGTGACAGACAGCACCGGCGCATAACCCACCGACTTGCCATCTGGGCCGATCTCCGACAGCGGCCATGTCCGATCAAACAAAGGTAGCAATACCCGCCAATGCTCTTTATGAACGAATGGCGAAACTTGCGTCAGCCCATCTTCCAGAACATCAATACGCCAACGGTCAACCAGCCATGATTCGCGGTTTTCCGCGCTGCCAAGCAACCCGCATTCAAAACGATCATGCTGCACGTCGATAACAAGGTTCAGAACAACCGGCCCGCGTGGCACCGTGCCAAGCACCCAGCCAGCTTCTAATCGCTTCTTCAGGTCATCCACCGCCACCGGCTTTTCACCCGATAGCTGGGAACGATAATTCTTTCCTGCCTTGGTGTTATAGAACGTCCGAAGCGGCGCTTCATCTTGACGGCTCCGCCACGCAATCAGCGCATCCATCCATTGCCGCGCCAGTTCGGGCCAAGGCGTTAGGGCAAGCAACCCATCGCGCCGAAACGTCCGTCGATATTTCCCCGCCTGTGGACGGCGGGCGATAAAGCCAGCATTCGGCAGGTCTTTCAGGCTGGCAAGCAACTTATGCCTGTCCGATGGCCCTAATATGCAACCTTCGCCGCACACCACGATGGCCGACTGGGCCGCTTCCTCCGGTGTGCCTTCATCAAATTTCAAATCGCGCAGCAAGTCGATTTCCCACCGCTCGCCACAAGAGGGACAGACTGGCCACAGCCGTTCATCCGTGCCTCCCTGAATAAAAGGCTCAATTCCCGCATCTTCGCCCAGTGCAGGCGATGACGAAACCAGCTTGGTATCTCTGCCCTTAAAGGCCGTCATGCGGCCTTCAATCTGGCTGACACCATCCCCTTTGCCTTCAATGTCCACCTGCCCGGCGGCATTGGTCGGAAAGCCGTCATAATCATCCAGCCAGCCCCGGCAGACCGAACGTTGCCGAAACTGATTTTCCACTGGGTAGGCCGTTATCAGCGACATACCGCGAAACAGCTTGATAAACATGTTATCGGCATTGCCGACAGGTGCCAGTTGCGACCGCAAAACGGCCGTGCTGTTTAGCATCTGGTTGATGCGCAACTTAACAAAGGTTTCAGCCGCCGTCTTATCTGGCTGCACCAGCATGAACGGCGCGGGGTCCTGTTCAATGGACCAGCCTATGAAGGCTTCGCCCACCATCGACTTGCCGCCCTGCGCTGGCCCCATATCCCCCACTTCGCAGGTTTCCGGGTCGCCGCAGGCATCCATGATTTCCGCCAAAAATGGCAGGGCATCAGCATCATAATATTTTAGATATTCCGCCGCCCACTGGGATACGGTCAATTTTTTCTTGGGCCGGACCAAAAAGGCATGCCGCGCCACCATCTGAAAACCTGTTTCAAATGGCGGTATCGCCGGTAAGCCCTCCATCAGCATTGCCGCTGCTACCCATTCCCTCAAACTTATCCGCTAATTCGTGCAAATCGCGCTCAACCATCTGGTCAATCGTAACGATGTCTTCCCGGCTCAATTCCATTCGTTTAGACAGCCGGGCTGCTAGGCTCCGATATTTCTGGTTGAGCATCTGAAACGCCTCAGACATCGCAGCCTCAACCGAAACCTTGCGCACAAACTCCCCACGTTCCCGGCCCAGACGGGTCGCTAATATTTCCGCCTCCATCAAAGCCTTACGTTCCGATGCACTAAGGCCCGTCTGGCTCAAATCGCTGGCGGCATCATCACCCAACAGCGCCAGCCCCATTTGCCGGACTTCCTCACCCTTTGCGCGGCGTTCTTCCTCTTTCTTCGCCTCCAGATTTTTTATGAACGCGATGGCATCTGACAGGTCCATTTCATAGGCAACGCCATTACGACCACGGGACACCAGCGGGAAATCTTGGTTTTCCTCGATCATCCTGCGCAATGTTGGTTCCGAAGGCAGGCCCGGCACAGAGGCCAGTTGCCCCAGCGTAACCACCATCGTTTGTTTCTTGTTCGCGCTCACAATCCAAAAACCAAACAAAAACAAGAGGTTACAAAAAAAATCCACTCTCCGACGACTTGAACGCCTTCGGCCCCCGTACCCGAATCAAGCCCCAGAAGGACCCAAAGGGGGGCCACCCCCGCACCGGCCCGCCGCGTCAAGTGCAATCGGTTCGCAAATGTCGCTTTTTTCGAGGTCGATGCACCCCCGGCACCCATCAGGATGTCAAGTGCAACTGGCTCGCATATGTCGGATTTTTCAGGCGGCCTGCGCTCAAACGCCTGCGACCATCTTGCCATTGGGATAGCCTGAAAAAGCGGAAATGTGGACATAGTTTATTTTCCAAACGCAACATTCTACCCTTTGACACCCCTCTACCCGCGTAATTCTGCGGCGTTGAGGGCTATGCAAATGCGAGTAACAGCACGCGAATATCGCTTACCTAAGCCGCCAGCACCAACGGCCACACCCATATCGCGCCGCAGGCGCACCCAACTGACGGTACGACCCGCCGCCTTGATGATCAGGACCTGCACCACCAAACGCCGGTCACGGTCCGCAACATAACGGCCTACCCATTGGCTCGCCTCATCACGTCGTGCCACCTGCGCGGCACTGAGCGGCAGCGGACGAAGCGGCACATCGCTGCTCACACCATCGCCGCCGCGCGCATCATAATCACCGGCGCAGGCCTGTATCAGATGCCATGGCCCATCACTGGCGAAGGGCCAGCGGCCACCACCGGGCGACCGCCGCCACAGGTGCATCGCCTCAATCAAGCGTTCCTCAACCACATCAAATGTCCAAGGACTTTCTTCTCTATCAACCACCATATCTTGTATCCTTAAAGATAATGATTATACGGCGGGTTAGATAGTAACGGCCCGCGCGCGCCCGCGCCCCCGCACATAGCCACACATTAACAAAACCCGCCGTCCCGCCGTCTACCCGCCGTTACCCTTGGCAATCCTTGGTTTCAGCGATTGAGTGACCCGCCGTTATCCCGCCGTCACTTCCCGCCGTACGGCCCACAATCGCGCACCAGATCGGCCCGCCGCCAACCCGCCTTGAGTGGCCCCACTGCGCAACCCGCCGTTTTTGCCGCCGATACGGCGGGTTGAACCATACCCGCCGTTACCCGCCGTGCTGCATCTTGTGCCAAACGACAGGACAATGCGCACAGCACCGGCATCAGTCGTCATAGCCCGGCACATAGTCATCACCATCATTTACGGCGGGTTGGTTATAAGTCGCGCCATCAGGCGGCAAAGGCCCAGCGGGTGCGGAAACGTCACCAGAACCGCCCTCACCGCGCCCTGCATCGAAAATCGAATGCGGCCTCAATTTGATGCCACGGCGGTATCGCTTGCCCCGCGCATCCTTCTTCCCCGCAAATTGCTTATTAGTCAAATCCGTGCCGAAACGCGTCTTCGTTATCTTGCTGATATCGGTGCCTTGTCGCTCTGCCCAGTCTTTAAAATGGTTCCACAGCGCGTCAAAATACTCCCGCGATTCACGGTCGCTGGTATCGCACCATTCCTCCATCCATTCCAGCATAGGCGAGCTAGCTGTCCAGAGATCAGCCAAAACTTCCTTCATCGCCGCAGGTTGCGGTATCGTGCGCGTAGACAACCATTCCAGCGCACCTTCGATCAACCAATTCAATATGCCGGATTTTTCCGACTTTAACTTAGCAAGCACCACATCAGGCGGCATAGCGCCCTGCGGCGTCTCATCCAGCGACACCTGCCACATGAACAACTTAAACCGCCGCCGAAAACCTTTGTCGTCACTGGGCGCACGCGGGATGACATTGCACTCTGCAAAAAACTTGAAACGCGGCGCAAATGTCACCTCAGTGCGCTCATTGGCACCGCGCGCCGTCACAAAGCTGCCGGTGATTTGCTTGATAATTTCGCCATCCCACACCGAACTACGCTTAGGCTCATCTGCCGTGACAAAGCGAACATCACCCCGCAACCGCACAAGGTCAGAGCGATGCTCCGCCCCGCCGCCATCACGCCCCTGCAAGAATGTTTTGATCCCGGCATGGCGATAATAATCGCCGTGCAAATCAGCCAGCGCCATATGTGTCATGGATTTACCATCGCCACCCTTGCCCTGATGGACATAGAAACTCTGGTCTGAGGTCAGCCCCGTCAAGGTATAGCCGTAAAGAGGCTTGAACGCCGCCAGTTGCTCGGCATCCGGCACCAGCATTTCCAGACGTTCCGCCCAGAAAGGGCAGGCCGCATCAGGGTCATAATCAACATTCGCCACTGACATTAGCATGTCCAGCGGGTCATGAGGGCGCGCTTCAACCGCCCATTTGCCATCTTTCTCCACAAAACGCAGCGTCTGGTTGCGAACATTATATACCAGCGGGTCAACATCAAACTGGTCAAGCCGAACAGACAAGAAGGCCCGCGCCTGCTTTAGCATCCCCGCCGTCATCCCAGCACTGCCAGAGCGCACCGCATGACCGCGCAATGTTTCCACCCGCTTCTGCGCTATTTCAGGCGTAACAAACTGCCCGCATCTTTCCTTAATGGCTATGGGGTTTTCCGCGATTTCCGCCAATGCCATGGCCTCAGCGTCGATATGCTCAATCACCTTATGGGCAACCCGCAAAGATTCCATCGCGCCCGCCTCCACAGACCACCGCAACCCATCGTGCCACGCCCACGCCTGCAAATCCTCAATCCATAGCAAACGACCCTGCGAAACAATGACCACGCGCTTTCCATTGCCAAAATCACTGGCATCCAGCCATGCTGATTTTATCGGATCATCCGCGCCGATTTCCATAAAATCACTCATCGACCGCGCGCCTCCTTAGCCATCTTCGCCATGGCCAACGCATTGCGCATGGTTTGCCTGCTTTTGGACAGCTTGGCTTCCATCTGGTCATCAGGGGCAAACTGCCGCAGCAAAGCACGGTCGCGCGCATCATTCATCATCGCTTCAAAATTCTGCGTTTTCCCGTCAATTACCGTGCGGTACAGGTCGAATATAGCTTCCGCTTCCTCGACCTTTTCACGGCCATGCTTATCGACCTTACGCAGCCAGCTAACCACTTCGCGCAGCCGCACAGGCAGAAAACCCGCGCTCTTTGCTTCCTTACATATCTCGGTCATATCGGCCTGAAGTTCACCAATTTGATCGGCAATATCCTTCAATCGCCGCACATAACCGACAAGCAGGGTCTTTGATTGACCACCGTTCATATCGGCGTCCATATCCGCGCTCATCGCCCGGCCTCCTTTATAGCATCATTAAAATCCAGCCCCATGCGCGGCCTGACGGCCCTTACATCCGGGCAACCCGCAGCACGCCAAGCGCGCGTGAATAATGTGGCGCACATCTGCGTTCGTTCCGCAGACGACAAAGCCCGACGCACAATCGGGCCACCTTTCTTTTCAATCAACTTTTCACCCAGATGCGCGCCGGTTTTCGGGTCGATCTGGCCGCGCAGGGGCTTCATGTCCGCATCCATCAGGCCAACAACCGGCCCCTGATGGGTGAAACAAAGCGCCGGGCGGTCACCACTGGGGCGCGGGTCATAAAGCGGGATAGCACCACCACGAATACGCGGCTCTGCACCTTGCAAGTTAACGAGGCTCAGCATCGCCATGCCCCAGCTTTCAGCGCCACCACCCATCATAGCTATGCCGGAAAGGACAGTTTCTATGCCTTCCCCGCCAAAAAGGCGGGCCTTTGGACCTAAACCAAAACTTTCACCCGGTAACCACACGCAACCCCGACCAACCGGCCCCAACATCTTACGACTCGGTAATTTCGTGCCATCCCCAGCCACCCGCCGCATCTTATCGCGCAGATCAGGGGCTAAAAATGTGGCGTGGACACCAATAGCGGGCCAGTCATCAACATCATCTTTCGGCCCCGGCCCCATACAGAAACCATCAATAGGCCGACCGCGCACTAGCGCGAGCATCGCCGGGGCTTGCTTCACGCTATCCGGCCCACGGTCTGCGCGCCAAACCGATATCGGCCCCAGCCCACAAAACCTGATATCCGTTAGCCGCCGGTTATCAGCAATATGATCAGGCACCCCACGCCCACGCAAATAGGTGCGGATGGCGTCAGGATCAAAAACACTATGCTTCCACAGCCAGCGGCCCAAGATAACAGAATCAACCATGGGCACATCAGCCCGCCGCCGGTATGCCGATTTCGTGCGGGTGACAGGGTTCGCCTTGCCGCCAGAAACAGCGCCACCCTCTATGGTTGACAAAGCCTCAGCAAAGCTGATCTGCTCATGGTCCATCAGGAACTTGATGGCATCACCATGCCAGCCACAACCCCAGCACCGCGCATATCCCTTTTCAGGGTAGATGGCGAAACTGTCTGATTTGCTGCCGTGAAACGGGCAGCGCCCACGCTGCCTATTATTCCCTTTACCCAAATTAATCGCCGCACCAACAATCGACAACAGATCAGCGCCGGACAAAGCCCGGTCAATCCGCTCTCTCATGCTGAGAATACTATGGGACAAGAAAACCACTCCCGAAAATTCAGGTTGAAATGGGAAAGAGAAATTGCCGGGTTGCGCCTGATCTGGCGCATTTCTGGAGGCGCAGTGTTAACCCCAATCGCGGCCCGGCCCGCGCCCGGTTATCTCATCGTTTGGGCCTTGGCGGTGGCGGTGCATCCGCTGGACGTGGGGGAAGCCGCTCACGCCAATATTGCCCCTGCGGCCCGCACCTGTCCCTAAAAAATAAACGAGCAAGCCACCCATCGGAACGCTGATCGTTGCAAGACATCAACCGCGTCTCATCACCACGAACAGGCCGCACCCGCGCTAATCGGGCGCAATCATCGGTCACATATTGGCCGAAGCGCGTGGCACGATAATGCGCGCAGTCTCTGCAAATCGGGGCCATCAGAACGGCACCTCATCATCCAACTGATTATCCCAGTTGCCGCCCTGCTGGCCTTGCCCGCCAGACGCACCACCAGACCCGCCGCCAGAGGACGAACCACGGCCAGAGGATGCACTACCGCCCTGCACGCGCCGCTCGTTATCCTCTTTGCTGTCCAGCAGGGTCATCACCGCGCCGGGGCCGATCAGCACTACTTCCGTGCTGTAACGGTCATTGCCCTGCTGGTCCTGCCATTTACGGGTGCGTAGCTGCCCCTCAATGTAAACCTTGCTGCCCTTGCGCAGATAGCTCCCGGCCACATCGGCCAGCCCCTCATTCTGCACGGATATGCTATGCCATTCGGTGCGCTCTTTGCGCTCACCACTCTGCCGGTCCTTCCAGCTTTGCGACGTAGCAATGCGGAAATTCGCCACCTTGCCACCATTTTGGAAATGGCGCACTTCCGGGTCAGCCCCCAGATGGCCCAATAAAATCACCTTATTGACGCTGCCTGCCATCGCCCTGCCTCCTAAACCCGCATCGGCATCACCACATAGGTGCGCCGTGCGTCCTCTGCATCGACCAGCAACACCGGCCCCGCTCCATCCGAAAACTTGATTAATGCCGGTTCCGCCGTCAGATGGCGCAGCACATCGGTGAGATAGGCCGCGTTAAAGCCTATCTCCAACGCATCGCCATCATATTGGCCTTCAACCTCTTCCTCCGCATTGCCATTTTCTAGGCTACGGCAGGACAGCGTTAGGGGGCAATCACCCCCATCAGACAGGGTGAATTTAACCGCCTTGGTTTTACCATCGGCCACCGTGGCAACCCGGTCCACCGCCTCAATCAGCGCTTTCGGGTCCATCCACAGCGACTTGTCATTGGCGACGGGGATGACCCGCGTATAATCCGGGAATTGCCCATCAACCATCTTGGTGGTGAAACTCACCCCGCCCACATCAACGCGCATTCGCGTGGCCGACACGCCTATTTCAATCTTGGGCTGCTCTACCGCATCCAGCAGGCTATCCAGCACCGCCACCGCTTTGCGCGGGATGATGACGCCCGGCATGCCTTCCGCGCCATCCGGCAATTCACCCACCCACCGCGCCAGACGATGACCATCCGTTGCCGCAGCCGCCAATTTGCCATCGGCTACATGCAGATAGATACCCATCAGATAATAGCGCGTTTCTTCGGTGGACATCGCAAAGCGCACCGCGTTCATCATCGCCTGAAATTCGGCGCTCATCATCTCAAACTGATGGTCAAACCCGCCCTGCGTAATTTCGGGAAACTCATCCGCATCCATCAGCGGCAAGGTGAAGCGGGAGCGCCCGCAGCTCACCTTGATCTGCCGGGCGTCCGTATCTTCCTCCATCGTCATCAGCGCATCGGCAGGCAATTTCGCCATGATCTTATCCAGCACGGCGGAACCGGCAACCACGCGCATGGCCTTACCCTGCCCGGCTTCGGCAAGGTCGATCTGGTAACTAATTTCCATATCCAAATCAGTGCCGGTCAGCGTCATGGTGCTAGGGCCGGACCGCATCAACAGGCCCGCTAATATCGGCACCGTATTACGCTTTTCAATGACCCCGCCCACGGCCTTTACCGCACCGCGCAGCGGCTTAACATCAACCCGCGCATGACCCGCCGGGGCCGCAACTTTATCCTTGGCCTTGGTCGCCATTATGATACCTCATTTTCTGAAAACAAATTGGGGCCACTGGCCGGGCCAAGCACATGATAGGCGCAGGCATCCGCCCATCCGCGCTGCCATATGCACCAGATAACATCCATGGTAGGCGCACCGCCGCCCAGAAAATCGGGCCGCCAGTTAAGCGCATAGATGCGCGCGGGCCGCGTCTGATGGAACAAGCCAGTGCGCACTTCGGCATGCCAATAGGTCGCCTTCAACATCAGGGCCATATAATCGACCCGCAAATCCAGCCATAAATGCCGGATCATCTGTTCCGCCAACGCAAAGGGCGGATTGGTGACGACAACCTGGCTATGCGCCTGCTTTGCCGTCAATAAATCCTGCTGGGTAACGCCGTGCGCGCTATCGGCCACAATATCCGTGCCGATCACATCAAAGCCTGCGCGGCGCAGCTCCGCCATGATCGCACCGCCCCGCCCGCATGGTTCCCAGATTGGCGAATAAAGGTCAGCGCCCAGCGCCTCCACCATCGCCCGTCGCTCTGCGGCTATCAGCGCGCGGGTGCAGGCGGGGGGCGTAGGGTAAAAATCATTGCCCTGCCGGGGCTTGTTTACGCCACCAGCCATCATACGGCCCACCCCGACACGCTGGCCCGGTGCCAGTTGCGGTTCGCCTTGGGGGAACATATCAACCATGCGGCACCGCCACCGGCAATAATCTGTCCAATGCCCCGCGCCGACTTTTCCGCGATACAATCTTGTGGACCATCACGGCGGAAATGCCATATTTGTCGCCCACCATCTGGTAGGTTGGCGAACGATAGCCCGCTATGGGCGGGGCCTTGCAATCAATATAGACCGCTCGCACCTGCGCATCCGTCAGCTTGTGAGGAACAAAGACCATCAATGCCCCCATCCGCTGGCAACACCGGCCAAGGTCGCAACACCCGCGCCAACCGGCGGCTTCCACGCACGTTCCAGCTTCGCGCCCGCGCGCACAGCCGCCAATTGCTCCTCAAAACTGCGCCGCCGCACGGGCTTGGCCGGGGCTGGCGCTGCGCGTGCGGCCACACCCGCACGCGCAGCAGCCGAAAAAACATCAACCGCCAATTCAACATCGACCCGCGCCCGCAGTTTACGCCGACACCCCGCCTTAATTTTATTGACGCTCGCCCGACGAATAATGGCCCTCTCGCTACGCCCCGGCAGCATAGCTACCGCCGCGTCAATACCCCCAATGGGGTAGACCTCCCGCAAAATTGCCATTTCCGCGATGGACCAATCTGGCATATACCCACGTCTGCTCATGCGCTATCTCCCTTACTGCGCACCGCCAGCGTCCCCGGCGCAGTCCGCGCCCCGCTCGATAATATGGTGATGATGCGCCCGGCGCGGGGGTCTGGCTGCTCAACCTCAATCAACCCCTGCGCCACCAAGCGCCGCATGCGGTAACTGGCCGCAATTTCCCCGGTCAGCCCCAACATAACCGCCAGTGCCGCATTGCTGGGGCATGGCTGTTCCAGACGGACACAGCGCCCCAATATCCGCATCAGCGCCCGGTCCATCGCCTGCGCACTTCCGCGCCCGGCCAAGCGCACACATCCGCGAGATGCCCGCCGGTTAATCCGTGCCGGGTCGAATGGCATGGCGGTGCGCTGCGCTATATAAGCCCAATGCCCATCCCGCCGCCGCCGCACCAATTCCACCAAACCCGCATCAGACAGGCTACGCGGCATTACCAAGGCATCATCCGGCGCACGATCATATGCCCGTGCATAGGCCAGCGTTTCACCCTTCGCGGCCTTTTCCGCCCACGCCAACACGCGGTCAGCCGGTTGAAACTGGCAATCCATCAGGCTTTCCCCCGCAAATGGTGTAATTTGGAGCGCATCGCCGCCACCGCAGTTTCTAGCTGCTCTAACTCGCGGTTCATGGCCCCATGATCGTTTGCGCAAAGCTGGCCATCCGACAGGCCCGCCAATATCGCATGGCTAAGGTCGCCCGCCTCCTGCGTGATACGCGCAAGGTCAGAGAGAAGATTGTCGCCACTCACCACCCCTTCGCTCAACGGCACCAGTTGATAACCCGCCCGCCGGGCGAGAACGCGGGTGACATGCGGATGGCCCGGCAGGCCTACGGTGCAGCCCTCCAACTGCACAACCAGATCAACCGGCAAAAAATCAGCGATGGTCGCATGCTGCCAGTCAGAGAATTTCTGCTGCCGCCGACCGAAGGACGCCCCGGCGGCCACCTGCCCACCAAAGGCTTCGACAAGCCCCTTGGTGGCGGCCTTCAATTCCTGCTGCCATGGGGCCAGCGTTACTTTTTCCGCCTGATGATCAGCCATTGCCCCGCCCTTCCCGCAATGCGGCCAAGGCGCGCTCATGCTGGCGCGTGGCGGCAATCACATTATTCATGGCGGTAACCTGCGCCACCTGCGCTTCTGCCAGCCAACGGGCGGCCTCTGCCAAATCTTCCTCTAGGCGGCTTGCCATTATGCGGCCTCCTGACCTTGGCTAACCGGGACAGGACGTGCAGGCCCCACCCCGGTTTCACCGCCGCCGGGTGCAGCGACGAGAGAGAGATCATCCCCGGCGGTTTCCTGATTTTCGGTAAAGTCGCTGCCGTTACCGGGTGACGCGGGGCACTGTGCCGCTCTATCTGCGGCGGTATGAACTGTATCTCGGTCAGCAATAATCCTGCTCAAAGCACCTTCGAGCTTCCGCAAGGTGCTGAAAGTAGGGGCGGAAGCCCCGCCTCTCCAACGTGACGGCGTAGACTGTGCCACACCTGCGGCAGAACATATAGCGGCCATAGGAACCCCATGACGGCCCGCCCTCTCAAACAATGTTTCTACTGGATCACTCATGACGCAAACTGATATTAGCATTATTGCTAATTCACAAGAGCAATTTTGCAAATCGCTTCAAATTAGCGAATTTGCTAATAACCCCGCCATGGATGGCTTATTATCAGATCAGCAACTTGTGCAGGCATTATGTAAATGGACCAAGCAAACCCCTACTCAGGTGGCGCGGGACATTGGCGCTGCTGTCACAACCATCTCACGCCCTTATAAAGGGCTGGCCACGTCCCGCCTCTCACAGCCTACATTAGAAAAACTCAAATCACATTATCCCGAATTTCCGGGCTGGAAAAATGAACTTCCTGACCAAATCGGCATGAGGGGTGAACGCGCCGACCCCAACGAGAAGCCCGAAGAATTGGCATATATCCGGGAAGTAGACATCAGCTACGCCATGGGAGACGGCTCAGAAATTGACCAATATCCAGCCACCGGCTTAATTCCTTTCAACCTCAATTTCATCAGGCACCTAACGCGGACTGACACCGATCAATTATTCATTGCTACCGGCCATGGGGAAAGCATGGAGCCAACCCTACTGCGCAGCGATACAATCATGATTGACACCAGCGTCAACCGCGTCAGTCAGCAAGATATGATCTGGGCACTCAGCTACGCCGGTGCTGGTATGATAAAAAGGCTACGCCGAATCCGCACGTCCGATGGCGATCGAATCGAAATCCTATCAGATAACCCAATCGTGCCATCCACAATCGCATTGCCAGAGGACGTTTTCATCATTGGCAAGGTTATCTGGATAGGCCGCCAAATGGGCTGAAACTCCATAAATTAGCATTATTGCTAATTTAATATTGCAAATATTAGCATTATTGCTATTCCTTCCTCCCATCAACCCGATGGGAGGATTACATGCTTTCAACTGCTACCACCTTTCCCCATGCAGGCAGCACGGCCCTGCTGGATGATCGTTTTTGGCGCATCCTGCGCACCAATGCTGATGGCACCGCCACCATTTATGATGCGGATACCAAGGCCAGCGGCACCCGCACGGTTCCCCTTGCCGACCTGACCGACCCGGAAAGCCCACAGGCCCGCCACCCGGACGCACCGCTTGCCGTGCGCCTCGCGCTGGCCTTTCGGGAAATGGATGCTGTCCCCAACGCCATGTTGATGGACCGCGCGCAAATCATCATCGCGCAACATAACATCCCCATGCGCGCCAGCCCGAAATATCTGGGCCATATCATGCGGGCGCTTGGCTGGCGTTTTTGCCGCCGCTCACGCGGGCAATCCGTCTGGCTGCGCAAGGCCACCCAGCAGGAGGCCGCGTGATGGCAAACATCCGTGACCGTATGAAAATTGTGCCTTGGGTCCGGCAATGCGCCGGTGATTGGAGAGCCGAAAACGACTTCGCGCCATACGTCACCTATACCGGCATTGGCCCGACCGACAGTGACAAGCTGGTCGCTCTGGCTATCTCCACCGAACATGATGGTGGCAGCGAATTTGAGGACAATATCAAACTGCTGACCGCCGCCCCGCAAATGCGCGCGGCATTAATTGATCTTCGTCGCCGCTTCCTCAATGCCGTCATTCACAGCGGGACCGATCCCGACTTGGCTTTGGAAGCAGTAAAACCAGCAACCGATGCCATAATCGCAGCGGGAGGCGAATTGTTATGACCCCTCCCACCAACAAGCTACCAGACATGGCAGACCTCACCGCCCGCCTTGGCGAAGCGATGGAGCGCGCAGACAGGGCGGCGAAGGATGCCCGCCGCACGGCAATGGCGGAAACCAATGCCATCAACGCCCTCAACGCTGCGCAAGATGCTTTTGACGCTGGCGTACGCAGTTGCCGCGAGAAGCCGCACGACCGCACCAACTGGGCGGGCCGCACCCGCGTAGTAATGATGGAGGCCAGTGATGCGCCATCGCACTGACACCATGGGCCGCCATTGGCAGGCTAAGGGCTGGGATAAGGCCTATGGCACCATCCCCGCCATTTTCGCGGGGCTTGGCGCACTGGGCATGGGGCTGTGGTCCGCCGCCATGCTGGTCAACTGGCTACTACCGCTGCCGGGCGGTGCAGCATGATGGACTATCGCGCCACCATCCGCCGCACACAGCCACAATCCACCCCGCGCGGGTGCGTCTGGGGGATCATCCTCACCGCGCCGATCTGGATTGTCATCGCACTGGGCCTCGCCCTCCGGCTGTTCCTTTAACCCAATTTTACGGAGGCATTACAATGACCACCCCCGAAACGCCTGCCGTGGCGCAGGAGGATAGAGAAGCTGCTAAAGGGCTTTGCGAGGCATTAGGCGCTGCCATGTTTGAAGGTAATGGCGCAGCCATTCGGGAATCTCACTTCGCCCGACACCGCATAGCCTCTGTCGAAGCCGCTACGGCTGATCTGACGAAACCATGGGCCGATTATCATGGCGACTTGCCGGATTATGACCACCCGTTGCGGTGCGTTTATGAGGCTGGCATCCAATATGCGGTGCGGTTGCTTGCGAAAACGATGGAAGTCACTGACTATGACGCTTGCGACGGAACGGAGGAGTTCGACGGCGATCTAGGCGGCACGATGCTTAATATCGTCTTGGCTGCACTGCCCAACGATCCGCACGGCGACGATATCTATCCCGAACAGCTGCATGAGATCGTTGCCGCCACGGCTGAGAAGGATGCAGAGATCGCGCGGTTGAAGGGGCAGTTGCGAACTGAACGCCTTAATCCTTGCCGCCACACACAACCAGATTTCGCGGGCGACTATGACCGGCCAGACCTTAGCGCATGGCAAGCGGACCAAAAAGAATATTTCAACCCGACAATTCTTAGTATTGTAGCCGAGTATGCGGAGTGGCGCGACCGCCAAGTAGAAACCGAACGCGAGCAACTCCGCGCCAAGCTGGATGGTGTGGTCAAGTGCATTGAGGATGAGGCTGCGATGAATATAGCGCGGTCGGAAACATGCTCTGATGACATGGTGGATGAATTTTGCGACCGCGCTCAATATTTCAAAGAGGCGGCGGACCGTGCCCGCGACTTCCTCGCCAGCCTTCCCGCCGAACCTGTAAGCAATCCTTACAAGTTGCCAGATGCGCCCCAATACCTCATCCGCAAGGGTGCTTATTATTACCGGCCCAATGCGCAGGGATATACGGCCAACAAGGCAGAGGCGGGCCGCTACTCGCTCGAAGAGGCGATAACCCACTCACACCCCAATGGCCCCGATGGACCACGAGACGGGATTTCTTACGAACCTGTGCAAGAATTGCACGAGTTGGCCGACAGCAATTTGCAAAAAGCGCAAAGTGCCGGACCAACCGCACCGACTTGCCCCATGTGCGATGACACTGGCACGAAAGATTATGCGCACTTCGCCATGGAACCCTGCACATGCAAGGGGCCGGTCATATGAACCGCCCCTGCCTTCATCATTCTTTCCGCGTCGAAATTCAGCGCCGCGCCATCGCATGGGCGGGTATCGTTGCCGCGAAATCCGGCGATGACCGGCATCAAATGATGGCAAAGGCCATGGTCGATATCGGCCTGTGGCACCGCGTGGCGAACACGCTGGCCTATGGCTGGCAGATGCACCATCCATGGGGTGAACAGGCCACACGCATTTTCTTCCTGCCCGCCGCCATCGCCAACTCCGCGAACCATGATGATCTGTTCCATGATCGCATGACAGATGCGGACTGGCCCCGCGCACAGACCAGCGTGGATAATACATGGGATAAGGCCGCTGCCCATCACGCCGCCAATCCGGCGGACGAAAATCACCCCCGCCATATAGGCTGCATCCGTTTTTGGCTGGCTTACCATATGGCGCAATACTCCATATCCCAACAGCAGGAGGCCGCATGACCAGCCGCACTCTCAATCTGCCCATCAAAGGGGAGTACTTCGACCAGATCAAATCTGGTGAAAAATTGGAAGAATTTCGGTTGCGGACGCATCATTGGTGCGCCCGGTTGAATAAGAAATATGACCATATCGTTTTAATGCGCGGCTACCCAAAAGGCGGTGGCGTGGAAGGTGAAACGCGCTTAACGCGCAAGTGGCTGGGCTATATCGGCAAAACAATCACCCATCCTCATTTCGGGCCTGATCCGGTCAAGGTCTTTGCTATCGACGTGTCACAACCCGCGACACCTGCCCTCACAACTCAGGCGGGAGGCGACGAATGACTACACCCTACCGCCCATCCAACGGAACTGAGGGCGAAATTTTCATGGCTCAGTGGTGCGACCGCTGCACCATCAACCTAAATTATCGGGGCGACCCTGATAACGAGGAACCATGCCAAATCATGGGCGACACCATGATTTATAATGTGGATGACCCCCAATATCCTAAAGAATGGATACTCTCACCCGATAGCGGCCAACCGCGCTGCACCGCCTATCGTGACGTTTGGGAGAAGGGTGAACCCGTCGAACCACTTGACCCCAACGCAGTGATAAGGCCCCTTCTATGACCCGCCCGGCTCAAATCAGGCAGGCCGATGCAAAGCGGCTTTTGGCAGCAGCCAGACAATCCGGCTATGCTACCGCGACATTGGTGATTGACCAGAACGGTGGGCCAATGAGATTAATCGCCTCAGATGCATCAGCGCCAGAGACCGAAACCGGCACCGGCAATCCATGGGACGAAGTGTTTACAGATGACCAAGAAATCATGGCTACCCGCAGGCGTAACCGAATATCGTGACAGGCACGGCAAGGCCCGCTATCGGTTCCGCAAGACGGGCTATACCCCCCATCATTTCGTCGCACAGCCCGGTACAGAGGAATTTAGGCAGGAATACGCCCTAGCCCTTACCGGACGCATAGAAAGCGTCTCTGGCCCCACGCCCGCGCCAAAGGGCAGCATCCATGAACTATGCATCCGCTATTATAACACCCCCACATGGAAAGGCACGGCGGACAGCACAAAGACTACCTATCGTTCTATCATCGAACGGTTCCGGGCTAAACATGGCAATAAACCTGTTGCCGCCGTCACCACGGCCCATCTTGACGCCATCTTGGCGGGCATGGCCGAAACACCAGCCGCCGCCAATAATCTGCGAAAAGTGCTGAAACGCTTATTCCGTCTGGCCGTAAAGGCCGGAATGCGCAGCGATAACCCCGCCACCGAAACTGATAAGTTCAAGGGTGGCGCTGGCTTCCACACATGGACAGAGGAGGAGATAGAGCAATACCGCGCACATCATCCCTATGGCACCACAGCCCGGCTTGCGCTGGAGCTGCTGCTCAATACAGCGGCACGGCGCTGCAACGTGGCCCGGCTGAAACGCACCGATATGCAAAACGGCAAATTTCACATTCAGCATGTGAAGGATAATGACCCAACCATCGTGCCGGTGTTTGATGAAACCCGTCGGGCGATTGAGAGCCTGCCAGTGGTCTCGCTGGAATATTTCATTACCACCCAATTTGGCAAACCATTCACCGCGCCCGGTTTTGGTAACAAAATGCGCGAATGGTGCGATGATGCTGGCCTGCCGCACTGCTCAGCCCATGGGCTGCGCAAAGCCACCAGCCGCCGTCTAGCCGAATCAGGATCGACCGATGCGCAAGGCAGATCATTCACGGGGCAGAAGAAAAATCAGACGTTCGCTTATTACGCCGCAAAGGCTAATAGAGAACGATTAGCTGAGGACGCCTTGGCGAACCTAGAAAGCCGCAAATTGGCGAACCGCAAGAAAAGCACCTAATTCCAATCCCTTAGCATAAAGGATGGTGGACAGGGCTGGATTCGAACCAGCGTACGGAAACCCGGGCAGATTTACAGTCTGCTGCCTTTAACCACTCGGCCACCTGTCCAGTGCCTTCCGATTGAGTCTGTCTCTTCAACCGGTGGAGGGGGCTATTGGCGAATGCGGGCTTGCCTGTCAATGCTTCTTCGTGAAAAGAGGCAAATATGAAAAGAGGACATCGCACTGGTAAGCCCAAAGGTGGCTACACCCGCCTATATGGCAGACACGCCGTTATCGCCGCGCTGGAGAACCCCAACAGGGATGTTCGAAAGCTGTGGGGGATACGGGAAACGTTGAATATGCTGGACCTTCCGGCCGATTTGCCCATCGTTTATGCTGATGGTGCAGACCTTGGCCGGATGGTGCCATCAGACGCCCCACATCAGGGTCTGGTAGCAGAAGTAGACCCCCTGCCCGATATTTGGCTGGGTGACGTTTTAGAGGAAGGCGCGGAGGATGACCCGGCCCATGCACGTCCGATTCTCGTGCTGGATCAGGTAACGGACCCCCATAATGTCGGGGCGATTCTCCGTTCTGCTGCAGCTTTCGATGCATTAGCTATCGTGACTCAGGATCGTCATGCCCCACCCGAATCAGGTGTGCTGGCCCGCGCGGCGAGTGGCGCGCTGGAAACGGTGCCTTGGGTTCGAGTGGTAAACCTCGCTCGTGCGCTCGATGAAATCGCCGAGGCCGGTTACTGGCGCATTGGTCTGGATGGAGAAGCGGGCGAAACACTGGGCCAGGCCCTTCACGGCGCGGGCAAGGTTGCGCTCGTTCTGGGCGCAGAAGGCGATGGCCTTCGTCAGAACAGCATCGCGCATTGCGACATCATCGCCAAATTACCGATTAGTTCGCGTATGGAGAGCCTTAACGTTTCCAATGCGGCTGCCATCGCCCTTTATGCGGCGACCAATCGCTGATTATCGCTTTCACCCAGAACAGCGGGAAATATTTATGAATCCAACGACCGCATTGTATGCGAAGACAGGAAGCGTGCTGCTGGCCCTTATGGGGCTGGCCGCCTGTATGATGAGCCCCGGCAAATTCACATCCTCACTCGATATTCGGGCAGACCGAACCTTCACCTTTGCCTATCAGGGTGAGGTGATCGTCACCGATCTTGATGATATGCCATCCTCATCCGGCGATTCCGACTCTGATGAAGAAACCACAGGGGATGAAGCCGTAGAAGACAGCACCGCCAGCGTGCAAACCGCGCTATATCAGCAGGTCGCGATGACGGATGAGCCCGGCGAAGCCGTAGATGCCGCTGCCGCAACTGATGAAAACGCCCCGGACAGCGAAGAAAAAATCGTCAAGATGCAGGGTATTGCCGAAGCCCTGATGAAAGAGGAAGGCTATCGCTCCGTCCGCTATGTCGGCAAAAATAAGTTTGAGATTGATTACCGCATCACCGGTAAACTCGATCATGGGTTTATTTTCCCATTCAACCCGGATGCTCAGGCGATCTTCCCCTTTGTCGCTATCGAAATGCGCAAAGATGGCCGGGTAAAGATATCGGCCCCCGGTTTTGCTGAAAATAGCGATTCCAAAAGCGCAGCAATGGGGGGCAGCGGCAAAAGCTCAGCCGAACGCAGCGGTATCTTCACGCTGACCACCAACGCCGAAATCATCAGCCAGAATCAGGAAGATGGCGCAACCACTGTGCCGCAGGGCAAACAGATTCAGTGGAAAATCACCCCCACCACTGACACTGCACCAATGGCAGTGCTGAAATTCGCGACCGGGAAATAACGGCATTCCCCGAATATAAAAAAACAGGCGCTTCCCAAACGGGAGCACCTGTTTTTTAGGCCTGCGATCATTTTATAATCAGGCGACCCGAACCACATCATCCATATCGGCATCGGGATCACGCAGCACATAGCCACGGCCCCAGACGGTTTCGATGTAATTCTCACCTTCACAAGCCAGCGCCAGCTTCTTGCGCAGCTTGCAGATGAATACGTCGATGATCTTCAGTTCCGGCTCATCCATCCCGCCATAGAGATGGTTGAGGAACATTTCTTTGGTCAGCGTCACGCCCTTACGCAGAGACAGCAGTTCCAGCATCGCATATTCTTTACCCGTCAGGTGAACGCGATTGCCATCGACTTCCACCGTCTTTGCATCCAGATTAACCGACAGCTTACCGGTGCGAATAACGGATTGGCTATGCCCCTTTGACCGACGCACAACTGCATGAATACGGGCAATCAGTTCCTCACGATGGAATGGCTTGGTGACATAATCATCCGCGCCAAAACCAAAGGAACGAACCTTGCTGTCCATTTCAGAAATGCCAGAGAGGATCAGAACCGGTGTCTGCACCCGTGCAGCGCGCAATTTCTTCAGCACGTCATATCCGTGCATGTCAGGAAGGTTAAGATCCAGACAAATAATATCATAGTCGTAGAGCTTACCAAGGTCGAGGCCTTCTTCGCCCAGATCCGTCGTATAGACGTTAAACCCCTCGGTCGTCAGCATCAGCTCAATAGCCTTTGCCGTTGTCGGCTCATCCTCGATCAGCAGAACGCGCATAAAAACCCCTTCACTCATGCCCACACATGACTTGACAAAAGCATCTGCCTTATCTGCGTTAAGAACGACAGTTGCCCCACCTCATTAACTGAAACAATGGTGAATGCAAAAGGTTAATTTTTCTATAACCAGCCTGAATCCACGAGTCGCATTCATTTTGAATCTGTTTTCAGAGGGTTAATAGGCGGTAATTTCTCCAAAAAGAATCGGTTAACAGCACCTTAGCGGGCCATCGCCGGGCGAAGTTTCTCCCCCAGAAACAGGAAGCGCATCCATGGTGAGCGCATCGCAATTTCATAAAATAACAGCGACGCAACAAGGCTCAGGAGCAGTAAAACCGGCTTGCTGAAATAAGGCGCGGCGTAATGAATGACCGGCACATGGCAATACATGATGACCAGCGAGCGACGCCCTAACCCGACGAGCAATGATTGCGCGGGCATCCACCCTACCACCAGTCGCATCACCCCACATAAGGCCAGCGACATCGCTACCGCCAGCAATAACGAGAGGCCCGGCATACCATAATTGCCGCTTTTCATGTCAATCGGCACAATTTTCCAATAGCCCAGCGCCCAGAGAGCAAATACCATAATGCTCACCGCCATCGCCAGCAGCATTAACCGGCTATCGCGCCCCGCGCCCAACGCCCGCCAGACCATCCCCAGCCACAGCAGCACCAGCGCCACCGGCACCGTCAGCAACCCCAGAGGCGAGAAGTCCGTCTCCGCCCCCAACCACATACCAACGCCAAGCGATACCCCCATGGCCAGCACCCAGCGCCAGTCCACCGGATTGGGCCAGCGGGCCAAGAGCGCATTTTGCAGTATCCGCGCCACCATCAGGCACGGAACGAACCAGAAAATCGTAAACGGCCCCTTAAGCAAGGAACCACCGAGCAGCATCGCCTCTGCAGCCCCCTGCCATGTCCGAAACATCGGCAAATGGCCGCGGCTATGCTCTATCCATTGATCCAGCGCGGTAATCAGCAGCAGAAAACAGATGTAGGGAATAACCATCGACCATATCTGCGCGCGCAGGAACAGGCCCATAGGCCGTGGACGCGCCACATAGCCCGCCAGCAGGAAAAAGAGCGGCATATGAAAGACATAAATGGCATCACGCACATCGCCCCGCGTCCACACATGGGCAATAGCAACCAGCACTATTCCCGCACCTTTGGCGGCGTCCACCCATATTAACCGCCCGGCAGTAGCCCCCTTATCCGCGCCTTCCTGTGCAACCATCACTTGCCCCTTTCGCGTATCCGCCTATAGCAACAGGAAATGACGTCAATATGCGCAGCCGGATCACTCTAATTTCGCCCGGCCCGCTTTGTGTATGAGTAACCGCCTGTGTCCGTTTCAACCATGTCGCCCCTCGCCCAGCGCATCCTCTTCATGGATGGAGAAGCGATTATCCTTGATAAGCCATCGGGCCTGCCGGTGGACCCGCCGCGGGATGGATCGCTCAGTCTGGAAAATCATCTGGCATCGCTGACTTTCGGATTTCAGCGCTGGCCGCTCGCGGTGCATCGGCTAGACCGCGACACCAGCGGCTGCTTGCTGCTGGCCCGTAACCCCAAGGCGCATAAGCGCTTCACCGCTGCGTTTGAGGCTGGCGATGTCGCCAAAACATACCTCGCCGCCGTTGCCGGCGCACCTGAAACAGACGAGGGCGAGATCAACCTGCCGCTCGCCAAGATCAGCAGCCCCGAAAAAGGGTGGCGGATGATCGGTAGTGAGAAAAAGGGTAAGGCGGCCCTCACTCGCTGGCGGCTGATTAAGACGATAGAAGGGCCGGAGGGGCCAATTTCATTGATCGCCTGCTTCCCCACCACAGGGCGCACCCACCAAATTCGCGTCCATCTGGCGGATGGGCTGGGCCTCGGCATTATTGGCGACCCGGTTTATGGCGCACCCGCCATTGACGCGAAGGCACCGATGCTGCTTCACGCTTTGTCTCTGTCGATACCGCGTGGTGCCAAGCCGCCGGCAGAGGCAACCGCCCCCCTGCCCGACCGGTTCATTGACGCTGGCTTTACCCAAAAGATGCTGGACGATGCCGGAATTTGCCCCTGACAGCTATGTGATACCCGCAGATGCGCTGGAGGAACGCTTTGTTACCGCCAGTGGCCCCGGCGGGCAGAATGTCAACAAAGTGGCAACCGCCGTCCAATTGCGGGTGAGCCTCTATAAGCTGGGCCTGCCCCTTGCGGCCTATCAAAAACTGAAAATGCTCGCGGGGTCACGCCTCACCAATGACGGCGCAGTGGTCATCATCGCTCAGCGCTTTCGCACACAAGAGGCCAACCGCGAGGATGCTCGCGCGCGGTTCATCGAAATGCTGGCACAGGCGCACCATCGGGACGCGCGACGCATTAAAACCAAACCATCCAAGGCCGCAAAGGCGCGGCGAGTAGACAGCAAAAAGGCCCGTAGCGCGGTAAAGGCCGGGCGCGGCAAATATCGCGCGGAATAGACAGTGGAAGGCAGCTTAGGCGGCAGGACATGGTCCCCCTCATCCGCTACCAGCCTGCCCCTGCCAGCCCAACAAACCGGTTCCCACTTTTGCTGTTATTATTTATGCGTTAGTCGCAATCCCGGACGCAAAACCGGTACCCACTTTTGCTGGAATTATTTATGCGTTAGACGCAATCCCGAACGCAAAACCGGTTCCCACTTTTGCTGGAATTGCTTTTATTCATTCACCATCGACATGGCCATATCCATCAGCCGGTGCGTCATCGCAACTGCCAGCTTCTCATCCACATCAGGCTGGTCCGATATCGCGCGCGCCATCGCCTCGCTCCACTGCCGCGCAACCTCTGGCGTGATTGGCAAAGGGCGATGCAGTGACATCATGCAAATTTTGCGGTCAAACCATGTTTTCGGCCCACCCAGCCACGCTGAGAGAAACTCCGTCAGCCCAGCCCTGACACCGGAGAGATCATCCTCATGGAGCGCCCGCAACTCGCCATAGGTCTCTTCCTCATCCATCAGTCGATAGAAACGATCAACAATCGCCCGCACTACGGCATCCCCGCCCAGCATTTCATAGGGGGTGACGGAATTTAAATCCATGAAGGCACCTTTTTGACCAGAGGACGAGCGAAGCGCCACCCTCTATTGCAGATGCCGCCCGCCCTATCCTTGATGCGCGTCAAATTAGTGGGCAGCCCCCCAATCGGGACCAGTTCCTACCTCGACCACCAAGGGCACGGATATATCGACAAGCGGCGCGGCGGCATTTTCCATCACATCGCGAATGATTGCGCTAGCGGCTTCGACCTGCCTCTCTGGCAGTTCGAACACCAGTTCGTCATGCACCTGTAGCAGCATTTTAACATCCGTCAGACCTGCCGCCTCCAGCGCAGGCCCCATGCGCACCATGGCACGTTTGATGATGTCTGCGCTCGTCCCCTGTATCGGCGCGTTAATCGCGGCACGCTCCGCCCCCTGCCGTTCATGCATGACCTTTGCATTGATACGCGGGAACCATGTCTTGCGCCCGAACAGGGTTTCGGTAAACCCATTGGCGCGCACTTTCTCCAATGTTTCGTTGATATAAGCGGCGATACCTGGGAAACGGTCATAATAGCGGCTTATCATATCCTGCGCTTCATCCGCCGATATTTCGAGGCGTCCCGCCAGCCCCCAACGGGAAATGCCATAGAGGATCGAAAAGTTGATCGTCTTGGCCCGCGCACGGGTATCTCGGTTGACCTCCCCGAATAATTCCTGCGCGGTAGCAGCATGAATATCCTCACCGCGTGCAAAGGCATCCTTCAGCGCAGGCACATTGGCCATATGCGCGGCGAGACGCAGCTCAATCTGGCTATAATCCGCAGAAAGCAACACATTACCCGGCTCCGCGATGAAGGCCGCGCGGATTTGCCGCCCCGCTTCGCTACGGATGGGAATATTCTGGAGGTTCGGGTCAGTAGAGGACAAACGCCCCGTCTGCGCCCCCGATAAGGAATAGCTGGTATGCACCCGCCCCGTCACCGGGCTGATCTGCGCCTGCAACGCATCGGTATAGGTGGATTTGAGCTTCGCCAGTTGCCGCCAGTCGAGCAACTTTCCGGCGATTTCCACACCCTCAGCCTTTAATTTCTCCAGCACCGTCACATCGGTGGAATAAGCACCAGTTTTGCCCTTTTTTCCGCCCTTTAGGCCCATTTTATCAAATAAAATCTCACCAAGCTGCTTCGGGCTGGAAATCAGAAATTCCTGCCCGGCAAGCCCGTGGATTTCCGTTTCAAGAGCGGCCAGCCCCTGCGTAAATTCACCTGAAAGGCGGGAGAGATAGTCCCGGTCAACCTTAATGCCTTTGCGCTCCATACCGGCGATGACGGGCACCAACGGGCGGTCCACCAGTTCATAGATGCGCGTGACCCGTTCCTGATACAGGCGGGGTTTCAAAATCTGCCAAAGGCGCAGCGTGACCTCAGCATCCTCGGCGGCATAGGCCGTGGCTTTGTCCAGCGGTACCTCGGCAAAGCTGATCTGTTTTTTGCCCGTTCCCGCTACCTCCTTGAACGCGATGCATTGATGGCCCAGATGA
Organism: Sphingobium sp.; assembly: GCA_009360885.1. Classification (GTDB taxonomy): domain Bacteria; phylum Pseudomonadota; class Alphaproteobacteria; order Sphingomonadales; family Sphingomonadaceae; genus Sphingobium. The sequence goes on from SPEL01000003.1 coordinate 321,301, forward strand.
GTTTTCGCGGCCTCATCCATGCCATGACCGCCAAGGCCCTTACCAGCCTCCAGATCAAAACTGAGGAGGATGCTGTCATCAAAAGGCGTGATGACGACACCGCCCAGACCTTCTTTTTGGTAAGCAATATCAAGAACATTCATATCATATTTCAGATTATGTCCGAGCTTTAATACGCCCTCATCCTCTAACAATGGCTTTAGCTTCGCCAATGCCACAGCCGGGGTAAGTTGGTCGGGCCTTTCCGCGAACATATCACTGCCGATATGCCCCACGGGGATATAACAGGCGCGCCCCGGCGCGGTCGCAAGGCTGATGCCAACAAGGCGCGCACCAATGGCATCCAGCGCATCGGTTTCCGTGTCCACGGCAACAAGGCCATTGGCGGTCGCCTCCGCTATCCATTGGTCCAGCGTCGCCTCATCCGTCACCATCGTATAAAGGCTATGGTCAATCGGTGCATATTGGGGTGCAGCAGGGGCAGAAGGCGCGGAAGCAGCAACCGACGACGAAACCGCGGGAGCCGATACCGAGGCGGAAGCGCCGCCTCCCTGCACCGGCGCACCATTGGCCGATGCAACGGCAGACAGGCGCGAGAGCAATGAATTAAAGCCCTGCTCCTCCAAAAACGCTCGCAAAGGCTCAGGCGGCACAGCCGTGAGTTCAAAATCCTCCAGCGCATCGGGCAAAGGCACCGCCTTATGCAGTTCCACCAGTTCCCGCGACAAACGCGCCAACCCTTCATTCTCGGCCAGCTTTTCACGCATTTTTGAGGGTTTCATGGAGGGCACAGCCGCAAATACGCCGTCCAGATCGCCATATTCATTAATCAGCTTCGACGCGGTTTTGGGGCCAATGCCCGGCACGCCCGGCACATTATCCGCCGTATCGCCCATCAACGCCAGCACATCCCCCAGCCTGTCGGGCATGACACCGAATTTCTGCATCACATACTCATCGGACCGGCGCTCATTCTTCATCGTGTCGAGCATATCGACACCGGGCTGAATAAGCTGCGCAAGGTCTTTATCCGACGATACGATAGTGACTTTCCATCCTCGTTTTACCGCCTCCACCGTGTAACTGGCGATGATGTCATCGGCTTCAAAGCCTTCTTCCTCGATACATGGTAGAGAAAAGGCCCGCGTCGCATCGCGGATCATCGGAAATTGCGGGATGAGGTCTTCGGGTGGCGGCGGGCGGTTCGCCTTATATTCGGGGTAAAGTTCCTTGCGGAAGGTCTTGCTGGATTTATCGAGGATGACTGCCAGATGGGTCGGCCCATCGGCCGCATGCAGCTCCGCCGCCAGCTTCCACAGCATCGCTGTATAGCCATAAACCGCGCCCGCTGGCTGGCCATGGCGGTTCGTAAGCGGCGGCAACTGATGATAGGCACGGAATATATAGCCGCTGCCGTCGATGAGATAGAGGTGATTCTGGCTGGTCATGCAGCCGGAATAGCCGAGGGCGCACCTGCTGCCAAATGATGAGGCGGATAGCGGCCTAAATAATGAAAAGGCAGGCTCCTTCCACCGAAGCCCGCCCCATTTCATTCATGCCCGGCTATTCCCGGTGCCAGATTTCCCAAATCCCTATTTCCCGGATACCAGATTATTTCCGATGGCTGGCCGCGATGGCGCGGGACACACCCTGCATTAACTGCCAACGCTCTGGAATGGCGGCCGTTGTGCTGCCGATCATCACGGCAACGGCATAGCTGGTTCCATCCGGTGCGGTCATGATGCCGACGTCATTATACCCTGTTGAACGGGGGGCGAGATCCTGCCCTGTGCCTGTTTTATGGCCATAGCGCCAGCCTGCGGGAACACCACCTTTGATACGCTGCGGACCCGTTTTCGCGCCCTCCATCGTTGAAATAAGATAGGCCGTAGAGGAAGGAGAAAGCATTTCCCCACGCTTCAGCTTCGCCAGCGCAAGGGTGATGGAACTGGCCGCCGCGCCATCTGGTGGATTGGCCAAATAATCATCAAGTGCTTTTTCCCGCACCGATTTCGGCAAATTGGCCCGCGCCGTATAAAAATTGCGCCCGATCGACATGCTCTGGTTCCATGTAAGGCCCGCAGTCTTGCTCTGAAGCAAGCGCTCTCCCGGCCCGAAACGAATATCGGGGATAAATCGCCGCGCGAGGAAACCGCGCACAGCCTCCGGCCCGCCTACTTTGCGTAATATTGCATCATTGGCGGTATTGTCGCTTTGCTGCATCGCGCGGTTATACAGGTCCGACAGGGTCGTTGTATAGGTTCCGCCCTTCATCATCGCTGCGACAGGCTGATGAAACAAGGTTAGATCATTGCCGCTAATCGTGACAGGATCACTCATCGTCAACCGGTCACGATCAATCGCATCCAGCATAGTCATCGCCACCCACAGCTTCGACACGCTTTGCTGCGGCATCAGGCGACCGCCATTATAGGAAACTTCCCAATCCGCATCGACGCGGCGGACCGATATGCCAGCCACACCGTTAAAATTCTGCCCTAATGCAGCAATGCTGCGCTGCAATTCTACCGGAGCAACAGCCCGGCTCGCCATAGGGGGACGAGGAGCAGGAACATAAGCTGACGCCGGTGGGCGGGTAACAGGGGCCTGAGGCGCAGGATAATGGGCCTGACGCGGATTAACCGACGCATCGGCAACGCAACCGGACAGGAGGACCGATACGATAACCCCTTTGGTCCAGCCGATATTCCATCCGCGCCCCTGCGGCAACGCCCCACGTTTCAGGGTGATTTTACCTGCCTGCCCCCGACCTGACCAACTTTCCCTCATAGTCCCTTTCGTCCCCGCTGGTTCAGCAACCACTCATACTGCTAAACTCATTAAAAGCTATTAATAGTAATGCCCTTAACAACTGCTGATAATGAAGCCCCATCGGCCAATTATGCGACGAATGATTCAAATATCAGGTTAACCCGCGAAACCTGAACGATATTTTGAAAAAATGCCACCCATGAGGATGATATAGTGAGCATTCCCCCCGTTTCCATGATGACAGAAAGACGCAGACTGATTTTTGGCGCAGGCGCCGCGTTAATAGCTGCCATGACCGCCCTGCCTTCTACTCCAGCACAGGCCGCTCCCTTTCTCTCTCAACGCATGACCATGAAGCGGCGCGGCACCCTCGGCCCCGGCGGGCGGGACGTCATCCTGATTGCTGGCCTCGCCAGTGGCCCGGCCATATGGAATGACCTGCCTGCGTCCATGCCCGGACATAGGTTTCATCTGGTGCATATAGCTGGCTTTGCGGGGCTCCCAGTCGGAGGAAATGCGAGCGGGCCATTACTCACTCCGCTTGTGAGCGAACTGGCCCGCTATATTGATACGCAGCCCCTGCGCGCGCCCGCTATTATCGGGCACAGCATGGGCGGCATGCTATCCATGATGTTGGCTCTGCGCCCCACGCCCAAGATCAACCGGATAATAGTGGTGGATATGCTGCCTGAGGGCGCGGCTATGCTAGGCGGAACAGCAGGCGGCATCGGCTTTCTGGCGGGACAACTTAATGGCTATCTCACCGGCACAAAGGCCGGACGACAGATGCTGGCCCAAATGGTGATGCAAACCCCCGGCGCGCAGGATAGTGACCCTCAGGTCATCGCGCAGGCATTGACTGAACTAGGCCAGATCAACCTTCGCCCGCGGCTAGGCTCCATCACCTGCCCGATGCAGATTATCTATGCCCTCCCCAATGACAAGGAAATGGCCGCCGCCCAGCGCCAGCGTTATCAAAGCGCTTATGCCAATGCACGCAGCGCAGTGCTGACCCCCATAGGCCCCAGCGGCCATATGATTATGCAGGATCAGCCCGAAAAATTTAAAACCCTCGTTCAAAAATTTTTAAAATGAGAAAATCTCATATTATTGATTCAGATCAACGCAGCAATAATTGAACAGGCATATACCAACATCAGACAGACGAGAGAGACACCCTTTCTTTCTGTCGAAGGCGTTTCCCACGCCTTCTCCTCCTCGGCACTTCACAGGGCGCGCCTGATTTCAGGTTGCGCCCTTTTTTTTTCATTCCACTAATCACTCTTAATTCATTTTTTGATTGCACTTCATCTTCAGCAGTAATGTAAATGCAGAGGCACCAGAGAGCATTCCCCCGCCCGTCATGAGGACATTAGCCAGCAGCAGTCCGACCAAAAATACCGCCCAGCCCAACAGGCCAGCCAATATTGCTAATCTCTGTTCGGTCCATTTTTCGACAGACTTCGCCCAATATGACCGCAATGCGAACAAAAAAACGACGATCGAGAGCATGACCGCCCCGAACAAAACCACCTGATGAGGGAGAGAAACACCTCCCCTCTCGCTTTGCACCAGCCCAAAGGTAATCGGGCTAAGCCACAATGCCAGGCCAAGCAATATTCCAGCCAAAGCAGAGAGCGAGAGACACACCGCCGCCAGCCGCGACACCCCCATCAAAGGCCAGAAGCGCCCGAAGAGAAACCCCGCACCTCCCCCAACACAAAGAGCAACTGCGATTTCTGCCATATCGAGAAACTTATGCGTGGAAATAGTAAGGACAATGGCCAGCGCAAAAGCGGCTGCGCCCAACCAGAAACCAGCCTTACCCGCCTGAGGCTTTCCCCCAAGCAGGAAGAGTAAGACCAACAAGAACAGAAGGAGAGAGACTGACGCGCCAATAAGCAGGGGCAAAGGTATCAACAATGATGGCACCATCATCACTCTGCCTCATCGCGCCGTTCATCATGCCGCCGCTCATCAGGCAAACGAGCCAGCATAGTGAAAGCCGTGACCCCGGCAAAAAACGCGAAAGCAATCGCACCATAGCTGAGCCAGTTCAATATTCCTTCGCCGATTTCAGCCGCGACGATTATCGCCCCCACGACAACAATGGAAACCATCCCGATCATTGCCATGATAATCGCCAAAAACCGCGTGGATTGGCTATGCCAGATATAAAAACAGGCAATGGAGCAGCCCAGCACCATCAATGGCAGGACAGAAATAAAATACATAATCTGTTATCTGTCCCGCTTAACTGGCCCATCCTCTCCCTTTTCACACGCAGAAAAAGGAAGAAAAACGCTTCATCAACTAATCAGCAACACAACCAATATGGCGATCAAAGCAACCGCAAGCGTCCCCCATTTCACGAACCAGATAAAGCCCCGATAGGTATGCTGTGCCATTTCCATATCATTTTGCGTTGCCATATCCACCCTCTTCCTTTTCGTGCATCTCGCCGCTTTCCTTCGACGATTTTGACGCAGATTATGGCCTTTCATCGGCGGGGACAAGCCATAACGTAGATATTTCCACAAGTTAACCCCCGCTTTACCTGATGCCATTAGGGTTGCCAGTCAGGACTCTGTAAGGATGAATGATGGCGCGAGACGGCACTCCTTTATTGCTGCTTGTTGATGATGAACCAGCGCAGAAACGGCTTATCTCTGCCATTGCAGGACGCGCCGGGTGGCGTACTATATTTGCGCGCGATGCTCTTTCCGCCTCAGCCACCCTCAGCACTGCCGAAGGCACACACATTGACGCCATATTGATCGACAGATGGAATAAGCAGCACCCCCTGTCAGATATGATTGACATACTTCGCCAACGTCGCCCCACTCTGCCCATATTAATCATCACCCCGCATGACGATGTCAGCCATGCCGTGGAGGCGATGCGCGCAGGGGCCTGTGATTATCTCACCAAGCCCATCGCGCCTGACCGCTTGATGGCCGCACTCGACAGCACATTGGATATGTCAGAGAGCAAATCGCGCGAATTGCGACCCTTGACTGAAAAAATGACCGCCCCGCTGGCCTTTAACGAAATCGTCGGCAGCGCACCGCAATTTCTGGCCGCTTTGGCTATTGCGGCAAAGGCTGCCCGCGCCCGTGTACCGGTGTTGATTGAGGGCGAAAGCGGCGTTGGTAAGGAAGTCATCGCGCAGGCCATTCACGCAGCATCCCCACGATATCGCAACCGGATGGTGACGGTAAATTGCGGGGCAATACCGGCTAATTTGGTGGAATCCGTCCTGTTCGGCCATGAACGCGGCGCGTTTACCGGTGCCTTTGAACGGCAAATTGGTAAATGTGTCGATGCTGATATGGGGACCATTTTCCTCGACGAAATCAGTGAAATGCCACCAGAAGCACAGGTGAAATTACTGCGTGTCTTACAGGATGGCGAAGTTCAACCACTCGGCGCGCGTATTCCGATACGGGTCGATGTGCGGGTAATCGCCGCCAGCAACAAAGTGCTGGAGGAGGAAGTGCGCGAAGGCCGCTTCCGAGAAGATTTATATTATCGCCTCAATGTCATGCATGTCAGCGTACCACCACTCCGCATCCGTAAAAGCGATATTCCAGCGCTCGCCCGTCATTTGCTTGATCGACTTACCGAACAACCGGGGATGCGCAATCTGGGAATAACAACCGAAGCCCTTTCCTTGCTGATGCAGCATGACTGGCCAGGCAATGTTCGCCAGCTGCAGAACGTCCTGTTCCGCGCCGCAATATTATGCGAAGGCCCTGCATTAACCCCGCAGGATTTCCCGCAAATTGCCGCGCAGATCATCACTCGTGCTGAGGGACATCCCCGCTTAGCCAGCAACCAGCAGCGGGAGGGCACCAGCATTACTTTGTTTGAGAATAACGGCCATATCCGGTCTCTGGCCGATATAGAGGCAGATATTATTCGCCTTGCCATCGGACATTATCGGGGACGTATGACCGAAGTGGCACGACAACTGGGGATTGGTCGCTCCACTCTCTATCGAAAGCTGGCCGAACTGGGGATTGATAACGCCGCCTGAACGAGAGCTATTATTCGCCTAACCACTTACCAATGCGGCATCCCGCAAACCGCGCCACACATGCATCATTTGCACGGTTTCCGGCACATCATGAACGCGCACCATCTGCGCACCAGCCTCTATGCCGCGCTGCGCCAGCGCCAATGAACCGCCCAGCCGCTTGTCTGCTGCTGCCTCATTCGACAATGCGCCGATGACCCGCTTGCGGCTGACGCCAAGCAATAAAGGCAACCCCAGCCCCTGATAAAGCGCAAGCCGGTTCATAATCGCCAGATCACCCTGAAGCCCTTTACCAAAGCCAACGCCGGGGTCGATCATAATCTTGTCGCGGCTAATGCCCGCGGCCTCACAAGCGGCAACGCGTTCCTCCAGCCAGTCATACACATCGGTCACGACATCCTGATAAAAAGGATTATCGTGGGGGTTCTCACCCACCGATGAGGCATGCATCAACACCACAGGGCATCCCGCCTGCGCCACAATTTCCATACTGCGCGGGTCATGCAACAGGGCCGACACATCATTCACCAGATGCGCCCCAGCCCCCAGTGCAGCCTCCATGACGGCAGCCTTACGCGTGTCAATGGAAATAGGGGTTCCGCTCGCCGCCAGACGTTCAATCACCGGGACAACCCGCGCGATTTCATCGCCTTCCCACACGGTATCAGCACCGGGACGAGTGGATTCCCCACCAACATCAACGATGGCCGCCCCCTGCTCCATCATGGTAAAGCCCTGATCCGCAGCCCGCGCCGGATCACCCGCATATTTCCCGCCATCAGAAAAGCTGTCCGGCGTCGCGTTCACTATGCCCATGACTTGCGGCACATCGAACCGGATAACCCTCTGCCCCAATGCTAGCGGCGGACGAATGGCGGAGATATTAGCGGCGATTTGGCGGGCGCGGTGCGCCAATGGCTCCGTCAGAGCGGAACACCAGCCATCAAAATCCGCAACGGAAATCCTGTCTCGTTGAAGGCTGTCCTGCGTTCGCGCGGTTATTTCATATCCCTGAAACCAGATCAGGCTATTGCCCATACGCGCCGTCTGCCCATCCAGCCCAACCGGGCTTTCCGCAAACCATATTGGCCGCAGGTAAAGCTTTGTGTCCGGTGTGAGCAAGGATGGGTCGATCATCATAAGCCTCGGTACGTCCTTATGGCTGGGTAGCGAGTAAATAAGTCTGCCGCAGCGTATCAATAGGTTGTAGGCCCTTATCTGTCTCGATCTGCCAGAAAGTCCAGCCGTTGCAGCTTGGCGCCCCCTGCACTTTGGCCCCAACGCCATGGATGGACCCGCTATGCCCTTCACCCTCCAGCGAACCATCGGCGCGGACCACCGCCTTCCACCGACGCTTGCTGTCAGAAAGCACCGTGCCGGGCGTGATATAGCCCGTTTCCAGCAATGTGCCGAAAGCCACCTTGGGTTGCTGACGTGCGCTCTGCATGATGGTGAGCGCGCTTTCATCGAGCGGAAGAGCCGCCTCTATACGTTCCAGCGCCGCCTCAACATAGCTGTCCTCACGCTCAATACCGATCCACTTACGGCCAAGGCGCTTTGCCACCGCGCCAGTGGTGCCGGTGCCAAAGAACGGGTCCAGCACTACATCGCCCGGCTTTGTGCAGGCGAGCATCACGCGATAGAGCAGAGATTCCGGCTTCTGCGTCGGATGAACCTTGGTGCCGTCTTTTTTCAGACGCTCCTGCCCGCCGCAAATCGGCAATACCCAGTCAGAACGCATTTGCAGTTCATCATTCAGCGTCTTCATCGCTTTATAATTGAACGTATATTTCGCATCTTCATTCTGGCTGGCCCAGATCAATGTCTCATGCGCGTTGGTGAACCGAGTGCCCTTGAAATTAGGCATCGGGTTCGCCTTGCGCCAGATGATATCGTTGAGGATCCAAAAGCCTTGATCCTGCAAGGTCGCGCCGACGCGGAAGATATTATGGTAGCTGCCAATCACCCAGATGGTGCCATTGGGTTTCAATATACGCCGCGCTTCGGCCAGCCAGTCCCGTGTAAAGGCATCATAGGCCGCGAAGCTGGAGAATTTATCCCAATCATCGGTAACAGCGTTCACGTGGCTGCCATCCGGACGGGCAAGATCACCCCCCAATTGCAAATTATAGGGCGGGTCTGCGAAAATCATATCAATGCAGGCATCGGGCAATTTACGCATTTCGGCGATGCATTCGCCCTGAATCAGCCTGTCAGCCTCAACCGCAACGGGCAATGGCGTAACGGCTTTGCGCCTGCGCGTTTTTGTCCCGACCAGTTCCATCACACCCATATTGCGTCCCCGAATTTCGTTTCAGGGCCCCTGATGAGTCGCAAACGACTCGGCGTCAAGGGTGGTAATAAAGGTTAACAGACATCAGGAATCAGTAGCTTACACCACGAGTCGCACCATAAACACGATATATTGAGTCTCCATGCCCATAGGGGACTCAATATATCGTGCTGTTGCTTGAAAGACTCACCAACGGGCGGGCCGCAAAATTATTTTTCAAAGGAGGAGAAGCTGTGCCACCGGAGCGAAGCTACGCCGGTGCAGAGGTGTCGGCCCATATTCCTTCAGCGCCGCCATATGCACCGCGCTGCCATAGCCCTTATTACTGGCCCAGCCATAATGCGGATAATCCAGTGCCGCCTGCGCCATGAAGCGGTCCCGTTCTTCCTTTGCCAATATCGAGGCCGCCGATATGGCAGGATGGAGCGCATCCCCGCCCACAATTGCCTCTGCGCTGGCATAACGCCATTTGGGGAGGCGATTACCATCCACCACTATATGCTCAGGCTCCACGCTCATGGCCTCCACCGCGCGGGTCATGGCAAGGAACGTCGCCTGCAATATGTTGATGGCGTCAATTTCCTCAACGCTTGCCACACCAACGCCGAAATGCAGCGCACGAGCGCGAATTTCAATGTCCAGTACGGCACGGCGCTTGGCGCTCAGTTTCTTGCTATCGTTGAGGCCAACAATCGGGTCATCCGGGTTCAATATCACCGCTGCGGCCACCACAGGCCCGGCGAGTGGCCCGCGCCCAGCCTCATCCACGCCTGCGGTTACTATGGGATCTGCTGACACCAAAACCGGGTTCACACGCGAAAAGGCGTCAGCGGAAAGCCCATCGGCCCGCGCCCCTGCCCCAGCCCCGGTGCGCAAGACAAAGCCGCCCGCACATAATCCCGCGCCTGCGCGACAGCATCCGGCAAGGACATCCCCCGTCCCAAACCTGTCGCAATGGCACTGGCCAATGTGCAGCCCGTGCCATGGTCGGCATTGGTGGTGATACGGCTGCCCTGCCAGATATGCTCTGTGCCATCGGCATCAATCAGCCGGTCGGTAATCACTTCCCCTTCGGCATGACCGCCTTTGATGAGAAGCCCACGAGCCTGCCCGCGCACAACCGCCTCACCGCCCAATGCCTCCAGCTCCGGCAAATTAGGTGTCACAAGGGTCGCGCGGCGGATAAGCCGCCCAAAAGCCGCAATCGTCGCATCATCGGCCAGCACGCTGCCACTGGTTGCTATCATCACCGGGTCAAACACCACCGGAACATCCGGCATGTCATCCAGCCGATCCGCGACCGCATGAACGATATCCGGCCCGCCAATCATCCCGATTTTAACGACATCAACGCCCAGATCAGCAATGACAGCATCCATCTGTGCCAGCACAAAATCGACCGGCACGGGAAGAACACCCGTAACCCCCAATGTATTTTGCGCAGTCAGCGCGGCAATGGCGGTCATCGCAAAACCACCAAGGCCCGTCACCGCCTTTATGTCTGCCTGTATCCCCGCGCCACCGCCGCTATCCGACCCGGCGATAATCAGCACCCGTGCTATGCTCATGCCTTGAACCGCAGCTCTGTTGACGCAGGATGATCCACCAGAGCCTTGCCTACACGGGCCGGACGATCCATCAGTTCGCCACCGCAATTGGGGCAGCTTTCGTCCAGTTCATCGGCGCACTGCGCGCAATAGGTGCATTCAAAGGAGCAGATGAACGCCCCACCGATATCCGCTGGCAAATCCGCCCCGCAGCGTTCACAATCAGGCCTCATTTCCAGCATCAGTTCGTCGCCTTCTCTACCGCGTCGCAAATACGATCTACCACATCCCGCACCTGATCTTCGCTATCGGCCTCTGCCATCACGCGAATAACAGGCTCTGTCCCTGACGGACGGATGACCAGACGACCACTTCCCTGCAATTCGGCCTCTGCCTGCGCAATGACCTTACGCACGGCATCATCCTCCAGCGGACGCCCACCGGAAAAGCGCACATTCTTGAGGAGCTGCGGCACCGGATCAAATTGATGGAGAAGCTGGCTTGCCGTTTTGCCGGACCGCACCAGAGCCGCCAGAACCTGTAGTGCCGCCACCGTGCCATCGCCCGTTGTGCCATAATCGGAAAGGATCATATGGCCGGATTGCTCACCGCCAACATTATACCCCCCCTCACGCATTTCTTCGAGGACATATCGATCCCCCACCTTGGTGCGGATGAGGTCAATGCCCAGCCCCTGCACAAAACGCTCCAGCCCCAGGTTCGACATAACGGTGGAGACTAGACCGCCGCCACGCAACCGCCCATCCTGTAACCAGCCTGCCGCGATCAGCGCCATGATCTGGTCGCCATCAACCACCTTGCCATATTCATCAACGATGATGAGGCGGTCCGCATCCCCATCCAGCGCTATGCCAATGTCCGCGCCAGACGAAACCACCGTTTCCTGAAGCAGCATCGGCGCAGTAGAGCCACAGCCCTCATTAATATTGGTGCCATTGGGGGAAACACCCACCGCGACAACCTGCGCCCCCAGTTCCCACAACGCACTGGGCGCAACCTGATAGGCCGCCCCATTGGCGCAATCGACCACGATTTTCAGGCCATCCAACCGCAAATCCGCCGGAAAGCTGGATTTAACAGCATGAATATAGCGCCCGCGCGCATCTTCCACCCGGCGCGCACGGCCAATATCCTGCGACTGGGCAAGGGCAATGTCCTGATCGATCAGCGCCTCAATCTTCAGCTCATCCTCATCCGACAGCTTATAGCCATCGGGACCGAAGAGCTTGATGCCATTATCATGATAGGGATTATGGCTGGCGGAAATCATCACGCCAAGGTCTGCCCGCATGGAATGGGCAAGCATGGCCACCGCAGGCGTTGGAATAGGGCCGAATTGCACCACATCCATGCCAACCGATGTAAAACCGGCAACCAGCGCATTTTCCACCATATAGCCTGAAAGGCGCGTATCCTTACCAATAACCACCCGGTGCCGATGCTTGCCGCGCATGAAATGCGTGCCTGCAGCCATGCCGACTTTCATCGCCAGTTCGGCAGTCATCGGCCATTTATTGGTCCGCCCGCGAATGCCATCCGTGCCAAAATAGGTGCGATTACTCACGCTTTTCCCTCAATGCTATTATCGCGCTGGCCCCCGCATAGCGCAAAGCCTGCGAGAGAGAAAGAAGCGCCTGAACGGAGCCATGAGAAAAGGCGGGAAGGACCATATCCCACCCGCCCTTCCCTTCATTCGATGGACGGACTGATTAGTCGTCCTTCAACTGGTCAAGATGCATCAACTTCTTCACAAAGGGAGCGAGGATCAGCACAACAACACCTATGCCAATCGCATAATATCCCACCTGCTGATACACGCCGAGGGTGATGAGCGATGCATCAGTCACGCCTTCGCTCTTCGCGCCGATATTAGCAGCGATCAGGCCCGCAATGAAATCGCCAGCAGCCGTTGCAAGGAACCACACACCCATCATCAGTCCCATCATGCGTGGCAATGCCAGCTTGGACATAGCCGAAAGCCCAACCGGCGACAGGCAAAGCTCACCCATTGTGTGGAAGAAATAGATGAGCAGCAGGAAGATGAGAGGCGTCGTATTATGAACGCCCGCCCACTGCGCACCCCAGACCAGCACGAGGAAACCAAGACCGACCTGCAACAGAGCCAGACCGAATTTCGCCGGAATGGACGGCTCAAGCCCGCGTTTATTGAGGGCCACCCAGAGCGCCGCAAACATTGGAGCGAGCAGGATAATGTAGATGGAATTGACCGACTGGAACACCGATGCCGGGACTTCCCAGCCCAATACAGTGCGGTCAACATGGCGATCGGTAAACAGGTTGAGCGAAGACCCCGCCTGTTCAAAGAGCGCCCAGAATAACGGATTAAGCGCCAACAGGAACAAGGCCGCCATCATCCTGTCACGGTCGATTTTTTCCAGCTTACCAAAAGCTTCCCACAGCAAATAGCCGACCATTACAGCGCCGCACGTCACCAGCAGCCAACCAACCGCATCATGATTTTGCAGCAACATAGCCACTACAATGACAGACAGGGTGGAAAGGATATAAATGCCCCACTCCCGCGATACCGGGCCGAGAAACGACGCCTTCAGTTTTGCAGGGTCAGTGGGTTCACCACGCCCCAGCAACAATGGCTTGCCCAGCACAAACACAATGACACCGGCGATCATACCAATGGCCGCTGCGCCAAAGCCCCATGACCAGCCAAGCGTTTCCCCCAATATACCGCAAATGATCGCGCCGAGCATCGCGCCCACATTAATGCCCATATAGAAGATGGTATAGGCCGGGTCGCGCCGCACATCGTCACGCGGATAAAGCTGGCCTACAATCGCGGAAATATTGGCCTTCAAAAAGCCCGTACCAACGATGATGAAGGAGAGCGCCATCCAGAAGGCATTCATTGCGAACGCGTCCTGCCCGCCAGTGCCCTCAAAGCCCAGCAATATATGCCCCATGGCGATTAATATACCGCCGAACAACACCGCCTTACGCTGGCCCAGATAATGATCGGCCAGATAGCCACCAATGACCGGGGTGATATAAACAAGGCTGGTATAAGCCCCATAGACCATGCCGGATTGCTGATCCGACATCAGGAAATGCTTGGTAAGATAGAGAACCAGCAAGGCCCTCATCCCATAATAGGAAAATCTTTCCCACATTTCTGCGAAGAACAGGACGAACAACCCCTTGGGGTGGCCAAGCAAAGTGCCTTTGCTATCCGCCGAAACCGGATCAGATGAAGCCGACATAAATACCCTTTAACTGGCGCGCAATTTTATGGCGCTCTGTCATCAATCGGCCATGCTTACCTAAAAAAGCCGCATGGGAAAACCGCAATTTCTGCTTTTTGTATACGAAATGATAGAACAGCCGCCTGAGATGAAAGCATAAGGACGCTTTCATCCTTGCTATTGATAAGCAATTAACCCAGAAAATGCTGTATGTTTAATGATCTTTCTTCCCCGCTTAGCCTGCTGGAAACCCGTCGTTCTGGCAAGGCCCGTGAAATGACAACCCCCGGCCCGGATGCCCGGCAACTTCGTTCCATATTGGAAATTGCCACGCGGACCCCTGACCATGGTAAGCTCGCCCCATGGCGGTTCATCATCATCCCTGATGAACATCGAAAAACATTGGAAAATGTTCTAAAACGGGCCTTTCTGGCGGATAAGCCAGAGGCAACCATCGCCGAAACCAATGCCATGTGCGGCTTCATCAGCGATGCGCCGACCCTCGTTGTGCTGCTCTCCAGCCCGAAGCGGGAAAGCACCATTCCGCTTTGGGAGCAGGAGCTTTCTGTCGGGGCCGCCGCGATGAACCTCCTTCATGCGGCCCATGCACTGGGCTTTGTCGGTAGCTGGATCACCGCATGGCCCGCCTTCCATAATGAAGTGCGCAATGTGTTTGGGAATGAAAATCAGCGCATTGCCGGCTTCATGTTCATCGGCACCCCTAAGGGCGAATTACAGGAACGCCCTCGCCCGAAATATGAGGATGTCGTCTCCATCTGGCAGGGCGAGGCATAAGGCCTCCCCCTCAGGTCAGAGGCTTTTCAGGGCCGCCTGCGCTTCCTCCCGATGCGGGAAAGCGGGCGCATCGGCCGCCGCCTTTAACAAAGGTCGCGCCTTATCCTTTGCCCCATCAGCGACATAGGCCTGCCCCAGATGATATTGCACCAGAGCCTCTGCCGGGCGAAGGCCATGTGCTTTTTCAAGGAGGGTGATGGCCTGTTTCTTATCCCACCCGGCGTTCAAAAGCGTCCAGCCGAAAATATCGCTGGCCACGGCGCTCATCGGCTCCAGACGATAGGCATGGGCTGCAAAGGGAAGCGCCTTTTCCGGCTGATCCAGCCCGACATAAGCCCGCGATATGTCCGCCATCAACAACACATCTTCATTGCCCAGACGATCGCGCAAGCCCGATAGCAACGACAAGGCGCGGTCATATTCCTGCCCGGCAAGGGCGAAGGCAGCCAGCAGCCTCTGCCCCTCTATATTCATGGGGTTTTGCGCGACAAACAGGCCAAGAGCGCGCCGTGCCGTGCCCTCATCCCCCGCCCTGCGCCAGGCATCGACCAGCCGCAGCGCAATATCCTCACGGAAGCGGATATTCGCGGCCTTTTCATAGGTAAGCGCCGCGTCGCGATATTTTCCTGCCGCCATCTGCGCATCGCCCAGCACCATGATAGCCGCAGGCGCACCAGGATTGGCCGCCGCCAGCCCTTTCGCCCGCGTTAAGGCCACATCATCCCGGCCAGCGGACATTAGCGCCCGGATATAAAGCAGATTGGGCCGCGCCTGCGCCGGGGAAGCCCCTGCATCAGCCGCCCTCTGCCCAACAGTACCAGCGCCAAGATAGGCGTCTGATGGCCCCGCCGACAGCAAGGATGCGCGCTGCAACAGGCCGTCCGCCGCGTCGCGATTGCCCAATGCCTCATTGATGCGCGTCGCCAGTGTCAGCGCATAATGGCTGGCGTCAGCGCGCTCAACCAACGGGAAAAGCGTTCGTTCTGCATCCGCATATTGGCCATCTTCATAAAGCGCCCGCGCCAGTAGCAGCCGCGCCCTGATATTAAGCGGCTGCATTTCCAGTAAGGGGCGAAATTGCTTAACCGCCAGCGCCGCATTGCGCGCCTGAAGGTGCAGCACCCCGCGAAGCTGCATGATGGAGGCCCAGCCATCCAATATGCCATTGGTCCGCCCCAGCAACGTCCGCGCCAATTCGTAATTGCCTGCCCGCGCCGCAAGGATCGCCTGTATCGCATAGGCCCGCTCATGCCCCGGTGCCAGCGCCAACACGCGTCGCGTCAGGACCAGAGCCTGCGACCCTCGGCTGAGATCAGCCAACGTCGCGGCATATTCTATCAGCGCAGGAATATAATCCGGGTTGATAGCCAGCGCATCATCAAACCAGCGCCGGGCGGCATCCGGCCCATATTGTTCCCGCACGATCAGCGCCCGCAACACTAATATATCCGCACTTTTCGGGGACAGGGCCTGCGCTTTGTCCGTCGCGCTGATCGCCGCGCCCATATTGCCGGTTCTAAGGTTGAAGCGCGCAATATCCGCCCAGACCACGCCATCCTCCGGCGCAAGTTTCAGGGCACGATCAAAAGCCTTTGCCGCTTCGTCATAACGCCCTAATGCCTGAAGAGCCTGCCCCTCCATCCGCGCAAGAAACAGCGCTTCCGCAGGGTTCGCATCATCGGCGCGTACCTGTATCAGCGCATCCTCATAACGCCCCTGAAGCAGCGCCGAATGGGCAAGCAAATGCCGCAATGGCCCCGGCTTCTCCCCCAATGCCTGCGCCCGTTCCAGCTCCCCCTGCGCACCGCGCCCATCGCCCAGCATCAGCAAAGCACGCGCCTGCACGCTGCGCGCTTCGGCAAGGTTAGGATCAGCCTTGATCGCGTTCATCAGTTCAACCCGCGCCGTTCGCGGATCACCCCGGTTGATAGCAGCCAGACCGCGCGCCACCGCAGCACGCGCATCCTCCCGCGCTGACGCCATCAGCGGCGGAACGGAAACAGGCAGCGCAAAGGACGCCACCGCCACAGCCGCACATATACCAGATATAAAAAGAGATTTGCGTTTATCAGCCATCATATCTCAGCAGGCCATAACGGGACGACAGGCGCTTGTCTGCCCCCATATACTTACCGCGCCCCTTCGGGCCATAATACCACCCGCACCGTTTGCAGCAGGATCAGCGCATCGAGAAAAGGAGTATAGTTTTTCGCGTAATACAGGTCATATTCCAGCTTGTTACGCGCATCTTCTAACGAGGCACCATAAGGATAATTAATCTGCGCCCAGCCGGTGATGCCGGGCTTTACCATATGCCGTTCAGCATAATAGCGCAGTTCTTTTTCCAGATCCTCGACAAATTCGCGTCGTTCCGGTCGGGGGCCAACAAAGCTCATCTGCCCTTTCAGCACCACCCATGTCTGGGGCAGCTCATCAATGCGTAATTTCCTGAGCCATGTGCCAAGGCGGGTAATACGCGGGTCATTTTCTGCCGCCCACACAGCCTTGCCGCCAACTTCCGCATCCTGCCGCATGGTGCGGAGTTTGATGATCCAGAATTCCTCACCAAAGAGGCCCACACGTTTTTGTCGGTAAAAGGCAGGCCCCTTGCTATCCAGCTTCACCAATATCGCCGCCAGCGCGATAAGCGGGCCGGTCAGCACCAATAAAAGCAGGCTGGCAACCACATCAAACAGGCGTTTTGCCATGCCGGACAGCCGCCTTCCGGCAGAAAAACCATCAGAGAAAATCAGCCAGCTTGGGTTCACGCTATCCAGATCAACCCGGCCTGTTTCCCGTTCCAGAAAGGTCGAAAAATCATTCACATCAACGCCAGTGGTCTTGATACGCAGCAAATCCCCCATGGGTATCGCATTGCGGCGTTCCTCCAGCGCCAAAACGACCTCGCTCGCGCCCAAGCGCACCACATAATCAGAGAGGTTGTGAATGGCGCTGCGGTTGATCGCTTCCTCTATCACATGCTCCCCTTCGCGCATGCCGATATAGCCCACAACCATGAAACTGGCCCCCGGCCTGCGTTCCAGCCTACGGATACGATCAGCCCGGTTCCCCGCACCCAGCACCATGATACGGCGGCGAAACACCTCCCCGCCAAACATCGAACCGAGCAGCAGGCGCACCAGCGCCAACCCGGTAATAGCGAACATCATCGCGTACAACGCGTGGGACCGCCACAGGGTTAGGGACGGCACCACAAAATAAAGAATCGCCATGAAAATGAAGCTAAGCGACGCCGCAACAGCCAAACGGGCCAGCGCATAGCGACGCGATTGCAGCGCCTCATTTCCATAAGCGCCGACAGAAATCATCGCCAGTTGGAAAGCGAAAGCAAAGCTGAGGAGCGGCCATATGCGGTTCATCACATGATCGACATCCATGCCAATTTCATGTGCGCGCATCACCCATGCACCTTCGGCGGAAACAAACAGAATAATGAAATCCAGCAGCCCCAGAAACAGGACCGCATGGGGAACATAATGTTTGAATACGCGAATCATCTCTCACGCCTGTCCCGCAGAAGTACCATAAAACCACCGACAACGCGTCAGTCACTCCGACGCCATAGACCTATCGGGTTAAATCCCGAAGATTTGGTTGAGAAGATCGGAATATTTTACGCTTCTGAACGAAAAGGCAAAAAAATGCCATGAAAAAGGCGTGACCATCTGTTGATGAACCACGCCATTTTCCTGCCACGGGCAGCATTTATTAGCACATTACATTAGAATGTCCGGCGTACGGAAATCGCAATACTGCGCCCAATCGGGTCCAGATAGCCCGGTTGATAGGCATAAGGGGTATTTCCTGCCTCATCCCGCACCTTTTGCCTGCTGCCGAAAACATTATCCACTTTCAGCGTCACACGGGTGCCCTTTGCCCAGTCCTGCCCCGGGAAACGATTGGCGAGATTAGCAAATAACCGCAAATTCATGGTGTAAAGCGATGAGAAATCAAGGTCACCCGTGGCAGAACCAACCTCACCAACCATTTTCGATGCACTGCGCCATGATCCGTTAAGGCGGAAACCAATGCCATTATCAGTGATGCCGGTGCTGAACTGCACCATATGCCGCGGCTGACCGCCACCGCTAGTGCCTGCGGATTCGCCATTCAGCAGATCAACCACCGGGCCGCCTTCAGCCAGCACCAGTTGGTTCTTCAAATAATAAGTGTGATAAAGCGAGAATTGCAGATTCACGCCATTGCCGCCGGGGGTGAAATTACGGGGTGGGCCGCTAAAGCCCCCCGGCCCTCCCGGACCACCAGCAAAACCGCCCTGCCCAGCCGGGCCACCGGCAAAACCACCCGGAGGAGGCCCCATGCCATCAGGCGGCGGCCCAAAGCCTCCGGGCGGGGGCGAAGACTCCCCCTCTGGCCGACGATCGCCATCAACAACGACATCTCCACCGGCCTGTCCTTGTGTAGCCTGCCCTTGCGCCCCCTGTGCCTGCATCCTCTGGCGGTCGCCACTACCCGCGCCCGCAGGAACATCTGAAGCAAAGCGATTACCCGCCGCCGCACTGCCCGGGACACCCGCCCCCGCTGGTCGCGCAGGACGGGTCGGCTGACGCAGCACTTTGCTAAAATTCACACCCCAGCGAATTTGCTCCTGCTCCTGCCGTGCGAAGTTTAGAGGACGGCTATCCACCCGGATCAACCTGCCGCTGTCATCCCGTTCAAACCGATCAGGAAAGGCATCCTGCAATGCAGATGTAATGGCGGGCAAAGTGCCAATTGCGTCATCGGTACGGCTGTTAATATAGTTGATGTTCAAATTCAGCCGGTCTAGCGGCTTTATCGTCGCGCCAAGGCGGAAAACATGGCGACTATCGGCCTTAAGAGCCGAATTACCGCCGCTGATGCGGGTAATATTCACCGTTTCACCGCGCACATTATCATAGTAACGGACGTTTTCCTCCGTCACCATGGGGCCATTCAGTTGCGACAGGCCCGGTGCATTACGGTCCTCACTGGCCGAAACGAGAAAACTCAGCCAGTCTTTGGGCGCCCAATTAAGACCATATCCATAAGTAGCAAGCGTACCATAGCCCGATTGCGCCGTTGCCGACGCATTGAAATTCAATGTCAGAGAACCAAGCGCCCCTAAAAAGCCCTCTTTCCGACTAGCGATGGGAATGTCAAAACTGATCTGACCACTGCCCTCAGTCCGGTTCATATTGGTAGACCGAGTTGTCAGCCCATTCCGTGTCACCTCTGAATCCAGCGCGCTAAACGCCCCGCCCAAACGTATGCTGGTGCGTACATCACCTGCTGGCAGCTTGAAGAGCTTACCATTGGCGAGGATACTGGCATTGCCATTATCCGATTTCGCTACGCTCTTGTCCCGCAGCACATCGCCCAGCAAAGTCGGGGTCAGCACGCCATAAGGATTCACCAGCGGATCACCCGCTGTAATGGCCGATTGCAGCCCCGACACATCATAGCCCCGGTCCGTTCCCGTTCGGCTATCGCCATGGCTAACATTAGCGATCAGCGAAAGCTGCCATGCCTTTGACAGATTCGCATTGACCGAGAGCCCTCCCTGAACCTGCGTATTTTCACTATTCTGGGTCAGCACATGATCGGACAAGTAACGATCAATCACGTCTGCCGCTGACGATTGTGAATATGGGTTATCAACCGGCACCATGATACGAGAAGAGGCAAAACCATTCAGCCTGTCGCTGATATCATGGGTAATTCCACCATTCACCGTAGCCGTTATGATGCTGCTAAGCGGGCGGGAATAAGTGGCATTCAGTGCATATTTCCGCGTTTTGGGCCGCAGGGTGCGATACAAGGTTTCATCCGGCAACGTACCCGTGGGGTCAGTTGCTCCGGTAACATCTGCGACAATGCCGCGTTCATTTTCCAGCAGCGACGCCTGCCCTTCGGCAATCGCCGCAATGTTAAGCCGGTTATTATTCTGTATCCGGGTATAGATGAATTTGCCCTCGGCATTTTCGCCCTGCCCCTGCGTGGCCATGCCCCCTTCAAGGTCCGCGACCATGGAGCTGAACCGGCGGCGCAAAATGATATTCACCACCTTTTGCTGCGTGCCATAGCCATATTTGAGGGCCACTTCCTCTGGCAAAATATCGAGCCGTAAAATGGATTCTGTCGGCAGGTCCTTGACCTCATTCACGCCCGATACGCGTTTCCCATTGACGAGGATGACCGGACCGCTGGCACTATCGCGGCCCATGCCGCTTTGTGTTTGTTCGGTGATTTCAGAAAGAAGCTCGCTTACCGAACTGACCCCATAAGAAGCGATGTCGGCAGGACGCAACTGGTTCTCCGGCGGAATATCACCGATAACCGCGCCCGGCATCGCCTGCCCGGTTACAACGATATCGGCGACTTCTTCGTCATGCACGTCTTCCACGACCGCAGATTCAGCCGCCCCCTGCCCCGAAGCCACAGTTTCCTGAGCCTGCGCAGCACCCCCGGCAAAAGCCATAACCGCGAATAAAGAAGCCGAGCGGAGTAGCCCGAATTGATCCCTCCGATAGCGAGAAACACCCACCACGCAATACCCACCCTTTCATGAGCGCTTTCCGGGCAAACACGACCATCTGCCGTCAGGAAATCGCTGTAAAACAAATTTTAGCGCAGTTCAGTCGATGCAAAATGATCGAAAACCGCCCTAATCAAAAACTGCCCTTAACAACCGGCACTATTTCATTCCGCCAGCCGACCATGACGCTACATAGGCGCTTTTGCTGCAGTGCGACTGAATTCGGGCTGAATAAACGGCGCCATAGCGTAAAGACTGCGTAAAGATGATGTAAAGAAAATGAAAAGACGGTCATAAAATACACGAAAACAGCCCGCAGCTTACTCTTTGGCGAAATCAAAAGGCGATAGCCCCCTCTCCCGATCATTGAGCCGCAGAGGCCTTCCGCGCGGCGGGGCGCTGCGCTGCGCACAGGAAGGGCGCGTACAGGCCCCGCAGCCAAGCCCAACCAGTTGCGCATCACCCCGGTCAAGGTCCAGCCCCCGTGCATATAGCAGGCTGCGCGCATAATCCGCCCGCACCCCCAGCGCGATAGCGAACATGGCCTTACCGCCCTGCAACGCAGCAGCCTGCCCCATGGCGGTGCGGTTCAGGGTGAACCAACGCTCCCCATCCTCTAACTCCACCAGTTGCGGCATAATTTCGCCGGGCCGGTCAAAAGCGGCATGAACCGCCCATAGCGGACAGCGCCCATCTTGTTCCACCAACGGTGCGGCGGATGCCCCCACATAACGCTTGGAGGATTGCCCCGCCCGGTCAATGCGGATCATGAAAAAGGGTATTCCCCTTGCGCCCACGCGCTGCAAGGTGGTGAGGCGGTGCGCAACCTGCTCAAACCCCGCACCAAAACGGCGCTGGAGCAGCATCAGATCATAGCCGCTGGCCTCACAGGCCCGCAGAAAGCGCGCATAAGGCATCATGACAGCGGCGGCGAAATAGGCCGTTAAGTGCCGCCGGAATAGTCGCTGCGCATGACGATCGGTAAAGGCGGCGCCCGCAACCAGCGCATCAATCTCATCCTTCGCCTCCATATCGGCTATCTGCCAGGCGGCATGAAAAGTGCGGGAGGAACCATCCAGCATTTCCGACAATTGCAATTGCCGCGCATGAAGGTCCAGCCGCCGGACATGGTCAGGCATCACATCGGAGGGTAATATGCGAATGGCCAGTTGATGCCGTTGCCGCAATCGCTCCGCCAACGCACCGTATAGATCCCCACTACCGAGGCGAAGCTCATCAGCCAGAGCTTCTGCCTGCGCATCCAGATCAGGGAAATGGTTACGCCACCGCTCTATTTCCCGCCGGACAAAGGCCACGGTCAGGCTCTCCGCGCTCTCCGCCGGACCATGGCCGCCCTCAATCATCCGGTCAAAGGCGCGGGCAAAGGCCTCCACCCCGCCCGGAGCGGCTGCGAGCCATTCCTCTATCTCTGCCCGGTCGATGGAGATGTCAGCGAATAAAGGATCGCCCAGACGCCGCCTCAGCCCCTCCATACCGCCACCGGGCGCATCCCCGCCCAGTTGGCGCGGATCAAAATCGAACCGCTCCGCCAGACGGAGCATCAGCGCAGCGGAAAGCGGACGCTGGTTTTTCTCGATGAGGTTCAGATAGCTGGGCGAAACATCCAGCGCATCCGCCAATGCCACCTGCGTCAGCCCTGATGAGCGCCGTAAGCGCCGGACCGCATGACCCGCCAATATTTTCCTGTCCGCCATAGTGAAGAGCCGTTCTCGATTATCTATTTCATTATCCGAATTGTAAATTAATTTACATATTTACAAATTAAAATATGCTTTATCCGACTTTATTGCCAGTTTTTTTGACAAAATCTGTCGCATAATTTTTATCGGCGCGGCATCACACTCTCAGGAGATCAGGAACGATCAGGCTTTCATCCAAAAGCCAGATTTATCCGGAGGAGAGCGCGATGTCTTATCAGGAACAGATTAATCAGAGCGGCCACATCATACAAAGCCACAAAGGCACATGGGATGGCATCAGCCCTGAATCAGTCGCCCGTATGCAGCTTCAGAACCGGTTCAAGACCGGGCTGGATATTGCGAAATATACCGCGAAGATCATGCGTGCCGACATGGCCGCTTATGATGCTGACCCGGCCAACTATACCCAATCTTTGGGATGCTGGCATGGCTTCATCGGCCAACAAAAGCTGATTTCCATTAAGAAGCATTTCGGCAGCACAAAGGGGCGTTATCTTTATCTGTCGGGCTGGATGGTCGCAGCATTGCGCAGCGAATTTGGCCCGCTGCCAGACCAGTCCATGCATGAAAAGACCAGCGTTCCCGCGCTGATTGAGGAACTTTACACCTTCCTGAAGCAGGCCGATGCCCGCGAACTGGGTATGATGTTCCGCTCGCTGGACGATGCCCGTGATGCTGGCAATGATGTAGAGGAGCAGCGGCTGCTTAACGCCATCGACAATTATGAAAGCCATGTCGTGCCGATCATCGCGGATATTGACGCCGGCTTTGGCAATGCAGAGGCCACCTATTTGCTGGCGAAGAAGATGATTGAGGCTGGCGCCTGTGCGCTCCAGATCGAAAATCAGGTCAGCGATGAAAAGCAATGCGGCCATCAGGATGGCAAGGTCACTGTGCCGCATGAGGATTTTTTGGCGAAAATCCGCGCCTGTCGCTATGCCTACATGGAATTGGGCGTTGAGGATGGCATTATCGTCGCCCGCACGGATTCGCTTGGCGCTGGCCTCACCAAACAAATAGCCTTCACCAGCCAACCCGGTGATCTGGGCGATCAGTATAATGCGTTTCTCGATTGCGAGGAAGTAGACGGCGCAGGCAGCCCCGGCGACGTTCTCATCAATCGCGATGGAAAGTTGATGCGGCCCAAACGTCTGCCGAGCAACCTCTATCAGTTCCGCAGTGGAACCGGGGCGGATCGCTGCGTACTGGACTGCATCACGTCGCTGCACCATGGCGCGGACCTTTTGTGGATCGAAACCGAAAAGCCGCATATCGAGCAAATCGCGTCGATGGTGGACCGGATCCGTGAGGCCGTGCCAAACGCCAAGCTGGTCTATAATAATTCGCCCAGCTTCAACTGGACGCTGAATTTCCGCCAGCAGGTTTATGATCGCTGGTTTGAGGAAGGCAAGGATGTGTCCGCTTATGACCGGGCGAAGCTGATGAGTGTGGATTATGACACCACCCCGCTGGCGGCAGAGGCCGATGAACGCATCCGCACATTCCAGCGCGATGCAGCGGCGCGAGCGGGCATTTTCCATCACCTCATCACCCTGCCGACCTATCATACCGCGGCGCTGTCTACCGATACTCTGGCGAAGGAATATTTCGGGGAAGCCGGGATGCTGGGGTATGTTCTGGGCGTGCAGCGGCAGGAAATCCGTCAGGGTATCGCCTGCGTCAAACATCAGAATATGGCCGGTTCCGACATGGGCGATGACCATAAGGAATATTTCGCTGGTGACGCCGCATTAAAGGCAGGCGGCAAAGACAATACGATGAATCAATTTGCAGCCTAAAGGCTGCGGGGGAATCAGTTTGCGGCCTGACAAGCAATTTCAGGAAAAGTGGAAACCGATTTTCCGCCCGAAATTGCGCCGAACAAAAGCTAAGCTGCGGAGGAACCTAACCCACAGCCAGAAATGCAGTTCAGGGGAATAAAAGCAGAGAGAAGTTCTAGGAAAAAGAGTGACAATCCGGGGCGGGTCCATTCCCCTGCCCGCCCCACCGGACAAGAAAGGACAGGATAATGAGCAATTTAACCGAACCAACACGGTCCCGCGCGGTCTTTTCGACCGAGGATTTTGACCTGATGAAGGAAGCCGTCGCGGACTATGTCAAAAAAATTCAGGATGACCCGCGCTCATCCAAATTTGTGAATCTCTATCACCGTCTGGGGCGCCTGCACTAGAGCAGTTTCCGATCAATCTGGATCGGGAAAACCGCTCTCAGTTTTGGTTTGGCACGTTTTCCGAGTCATCAGATGATACCACCTGATTAGAAAACGCTCTAAACGCCCTCACCGACGGAACCGAGCTTTCCTGGGGAGGAAAGTCGTGCCCCGTCATTGCCTGTATGGGCTTTGGCGGGGCACATTCATTATAAGTGATGCTGACCCAGATCAGCACAAAAAGGAGCAGGAAGCATGACCATCAAGTGCGATAGCAACAGGGCAGAACGCGCCGGGCTTTTGGTCGATGCGCAGCTCGCCACCTTTATTGAGGATGCGGCCTTGCCCGGCACCGGCATCGCACCGGATGTTTTCTGGGCAGGCGCAGCGGATATTCTCACTCGTTTCGCACCAGTAAACGCAAATTTACTCGCGAAACGCGATACGCTTCAAACGCAGATCGACGCATGGCATAGTGACCGTGCCGGAACACCCATAGACAGCGCGGATTATCAGGCATTTTTGCGCGCCATCGGCTATCTCGTTCCCGAACCCGCGCCCTTCACCATCACCAGCCAGAATATTGACGCCGAACTCGCCAATATGGCCGGACCGCAGCTTGTGGTGCCGATATTGAACGCGCGTTTCCTGCTCAACGCCGCCAATGCGCGCTGGGGCAGCCTATATGACGCGCTCTATGGCACAGACGCCATCTCCGGCGCCCCTACTGGCACCAGCTATGATGCTGAGCGCGGGCAACGCGTCATCGCATGGGGGCGGGATTTCCTCGATAATGCCGTGCCGCTGATTGACGGAAGCTGGGCAAATTGGTCAGGCGGCATTCCCGAACTCGCGGACCCCACGCAGCTTGCTGGCCATGCGGGAGAGAACATCTTGCTGCGCCACCATGGCCTTCATATCGAGCTGGTGATTGACCCTGCCCACCCCATTGGCAAAGACGATAAGGCGCATCTGGCCGACATAGTGCTGGAATCTGCCCTCACCACCATTTGCGACCTTGAGGATAGCATTGCGGCGGTGGATGCGCAGGATAAAACCCTCGCCTATCGCAACTGGTTGGGGCTGATGAAGGGCGACCTCACCGACACATTTGAGAAAAATGGCAAGACCATCACCCGCCGTCTGAGCGGCGACCGCACCTATACCGCACCCGATGGCACGGCCTTTACTGTGCCGGGGCGGTCACTGCTGTTCGTCCGCAATGTCGGCCATTTGATGACTACGCCCGCTATCCTGCTGCCCGATGGCAGTGAAGCGCCCGAAGGCATCATGGATGGCATTATCACCAGCCTCATTGCCCTGCACGACCTCAACCGTCAGGGCCAGTTCACCAACAGCCGCGCCGGCAGCATCTATATCGTCAAACCCAAAATGCATGGGCCGGAGGAATGCGCCTTCGCCAACAGCCTGTTCGACGCGATAGAGGATGTGCTGGGCCTTGCCCGTCATACGATTAAAATCGGCGTGATGGATGAAGAACGCCGCACATCGGCCAATCTCGCCGCCTGCATAGAGGCGGTGAAGGGCCGCATCATGTTCATCAACACCGGTTTTCTCGATCGCACTGGCGACGAAATGCACACATCCATGCGCGCCGGGCCGATGATCCGTAAGGGTGACATGAAGGCTGCGGACTGGATCGCGGCCTATGAGGATCGTAATGTGCAAATCGGCCTTGCCTGCGGCCTCTCTGGTCAGGCGCAAATTGGCAAGGGAATGTGGGCCGCGCCGGACCGCATGGCCGATATGCTCGCGCAGAAAATCGGCCATCCCAACAGCGGCGCGAATACCGCGTGGGTTCCTTCACCCACCGCCGCGACGCTGCACGCCACCCATTATCACAGGGTCGATGTTTTCGCCCGGCAAGAGGAGCGCCGCGCCGAGGAAATAGCATCGCTCAATCGGCTGCTCACTATCCCAATTGCACAGCACCCCAACTGGTCGGCAGCGGAGAAACAGGCCGAACTGGACAACAATGCGCAGGGCATATTGGGCTATGTCGTGCGCTGGGTCGATCAGGGCATTGGCTGTTCCAAGGTGCCGGATATCAATGACATCGGCCTGATGGAGGACCGCGCCACGCTCCGCATCAGTTCACAGCATATGGCCAACTGGCTGCTCCATGGCATTGTTACGGCGCAGGAAATTGACGGCGCCTTTGCCCGCATGGCCCAAAAGGTGGACGCGCAGAATGCTGCCGACCCGCTCTATCATCCGCTCACCCCGGATAGTCTGGCGTTTCAGGCCGCACGCGCTTTGGTATTTGAAGGGATAACCCAGCCCAATGGCTATACAGAGCCGCTGCTCCATCGTTACCGCGCACAGGTAAAGGCACGGTCACAGCAGCCTGTTTCGGTTGAAATGGCCTGATCCGGGCAATCTCTCCCAGGGGAAGGGGTGCAGAGGTAAACCTGCGCCCCTTTTCCTATGCTTATTATCGCAAATAAACCGCCTCAAACCGCGCAAGCGGAGCTATGCGCGCCTTATTCAGCGTCATATGATCGCCATTAATCGAGTAATTATCGGCCAGTTCCAATACTTCATGAAATTGCTGCTCGACATCCATCCCTTTGGAGCAGGCCATCATAGTTGATGCTATCTTGCTGAAGCGAATGCGCTGCATCTTTTCATCCAGCGTATAACTACCCATGAAATTGTTGCATCCGCCAAAGCCAGTGACGCGGTTGTCCCCTGCCTTGAGGATAAGGTGCGGCTCACGGTCCAGCTTTGCGACCGGCTGACCGCGCAATTCCACCAGCTTCCAATATTTCTCGGTGATGGGTGATGTCACGGCCTCATCCACTTTCTTCAGCACATAACGACTGGCGAGCGCACCCGTGATGGGCGTGCCACCCGGCGCAAGGCGAAATAGCCGATTTTCTCCGACACGATATTGCGCGCGCTCCTGACCAGAAAGCGTGATGATACCGCCAGTATCATCCCAGCTAAAACGCCCTTTTTCATGGACAGGCGCACCACCTTTACCCAGATAACGCGAAGATGCAGAATAACCACCATCGACCTGCAAAGTGACAATGGTTTCAACGCCTTCGCAATCTGCACAGGGAAGCACACCCAGATAACTTCCTGCCCAATCCACATTATTACGGCTATTATCTTCCGGATATTGCGAAGCAAAAGATGGCGCATTCTTATCCGTTCCAGATGCGGGAACCGTCGCACAGCCTGAAAGAGTCAATAAGAATGAAACTGCCGTCAGCGATATTATATTCTTTTTCATGACTTATCCTTCCCCATCATCGCGCTCATTCTAATTATAATTAATTGCCAGCTCATGAACGTGCATTTATTTTAACATGATGAATATAAGTAAAGAAAACATATCACCGCCCGGCATCATATAAAAATAAAAAGGGGGAAGAGAATAATCCCCTTCCCCCTCCATTTGCGGACATCATCCGACAAGCGAATGAAATATCGATAAATCTTACTCTGCAGCTTCCAGTTCCATATGGTCGCTTAAAGGATGGTCGAGCCGGGAAACCATTTCCTTCGGGCATATCTGCCAGAAATGATCCCGCCAATGCGACCAGTCCTCAAGGATATTGGCCGCCCACTGGCTACCCGTTGCCGTAACATGGTTGGCAATTTTACTCTTCAGCAACTCTTCCCAATGGGCGCTTGCAAGGCGCTGCCACAAGATCGTTTCGCCATTGGCCTTGCGGGCGAACTGGTTTTTCTCATCCAGCACAAAGGCCATACCACCGGTCATGCCAGCACCGAAATTCGTGCCAACCTCACCCAATATAACCGCAATACCGCCGGTCATATATTCGCAACCATTAGCGCCGCAGCCCTCAACAACGACCTGCGCGCCGCTGTTGCGCACCGCGAAACGTTCACCGGCCTGACCCGCGGCATAGAGCTTGCCATTGGTTGCACCATAAAGGACGGTGTTGCCGATGATGGTGTTGTTCTGGCTTTCCAGCGGGCTGGAAACCACCGGACGCACTGTGATAACACCGCCCGACAAGCCCTTGCCTACATAGTCGTTCGCGTCACCAAAGACCTCCAGCGTCACGCCCTTGCACAAGAACGCACCAAGAGACTGCCCAGCGGAACCACGCAAACGGATATGGACATGATCCTCAGCAAGGCTCGCCATGCCGAATTTCTCAGTAATCATTGCCGAGAAACGCGTACCAACGGCGCGGTGCGTGTTACGGACATTATAGGTGAGCTGCATCTTCTCACCCCGGTCAAACACGGCCTTGGCATCAGAAATAATCTGTGCGTCCAGACTATCCGGCACATCGTTACGATGCGTGTCAATGTTGAACCGGCGGAGTTCGTCCGGTGCATCAACCTTGGCAAGGATCGGGTTAAGGTCAAGGTCATCGAGATGCTCTGCACCGCGATTGACCTGACGCAGCAGTTCCGTGCGACCAATGATTTCATCAAGACTGCGCGCACCTAGACGGGCAAGGATTTCACGCACTTCTTCGGCGATGAAGGTCATCAGGTTAATGACCTTTTCCGGCGTGCCGGTGAACTTGGCGCGCAGCTTCTCATCCTGCACGCAGACACCCACAGGGCAGGTATTGCTGTGGCACTGGCGCACCATGATGCAACCCATAGCAACCAGCGACAACGTACCGATGCCATATTCCTCAGCGCCCAAAATCGCGGCGATCACAATGTCACGCCCGGTTTTTAGGCCGCCATCGGTACGCAGCTTCACCCGGTGACGCAGACCGTTCAAGGTCAGCACCTGATTAGCCTCGGAAAGGCCCATTTCCCATGGAAGACCGGCAAATTTAATGCTGGTCTGCGGCGATGCGCCCGTACCGCCGACATTACCGGAAACGAGGATGACATCCGCATGGGCCTTCGCCACACCTGCCGCCACAGTGCCGATACCGGCCTGCGACACCAGCTTCACGCAAACACGCGCGCGCGGGTTGATCTGCTTACAGTCATAAATGAGCTGCGCGAGATCCTCGATCGAATAGATGTCATGGTGCGGCGGGGGCGAGATCAGCGTCACACCCGGCGTCGAGTGACGCAGGCGGGCGATGAATTCCGTCACCTTGAAACCGGGAAGCTGACCGCCCTCACCCGGCTTGGCACCCTGCGCGACCTTGATCTCGATTTCCTCACACGCGCCCAGATATTCCGCCGTTACACCAAAGCGGCCCGACGCAATCTGCTTGATGTTGGAATTGGCGTTGTCGCCATTTTCATAAGGGGTGAAGCGCTTTTTATCTTCGCCGCCTTCGCCGGACACCGCCTTTGCGCCGATGCGGTTCATCGCAATGGCCAGCGTTTCATGCGCCTCTGGCGACAATGCCCCCAGCGACATGCCCGGCGTGATGAACCTCTTACGGATTTCGGTGATGGCCTCAACCTCGTCAATCGGCACAGCTTCCGGTGCGTAATTGAACTCCATCATATCGCGCAAATAAACCGGCGCGAGGTCACGCACACCGCGCGAGAACTGGAGATAGCTGCTATAACTATCCGTCGCCACGGCGGTTTGAAGAAGGTGCATGAGCTGCGCATTATAGGCATGGGTTTCGCCCCCTGCCCGCTGGCGATAGAAACCACCAATAGGCAGGCGCACAACGGCTTCATCATAAGCCGCATCATGCTTCAGCCCGGCGCTATAGTGCAGCGACGCATAGCCTTCGCCAGAAATTTTCGATGGCATACCGGGGAACAGATCATTCACCAGCGCACGGGACAAGCCCACTGCCTCAAAATTATAACCACCACGATAGCTGCTGATGACCGCAATGCCCATTTTGGACATGATCTTGAGGAGGCCCTCATTCACCGCAATACGGTAACGCTCAACACAGGTGTCGAGATGCATGTCGCCGAAAAGCCCGCGTGCGTGACGATCCGCAATGGAGGCTTCGGCCAGATAAGCATTCACCGTGGTCGCGCCCACGCCGATTAATACGGCGAAATAATGCGTATCAAGGCACTCGGCAGAGCGCACATTAACCGACGCATAGCTACGCAGCCCCTTGCGCACGAGGTGCGTATGCACCGCCGCAGCGGCCAGCACCATCGCGATACCAATGCGATCTTCCCCGACATTTTCATCGGTCAGGAAGATTTCGCTTTGCCCAGCACGAACGGCCTGCTCCGCCTCATTACGAATGCGGGCGATGGCCGCACGCAGCCCCTCATGACCGCTATTGGCCGCATAAGTGCAGTCGATTTCGGCAACAGCCTTACCAAAATAACTTTTGAGCCGCGCCCATTCCGTGCTGGTCAGTACCGGGCTATCCAGCACCAGCACATGCGCATTCTGCGACCCTTCCTCCAATATATTGGCGAGGTTGGAGAAACGCGTCTTCAGGCTCATCACATGCCGTTCGCGCAAGCTGTCGATCGGCGGATTGGTAACCTGACTGAAATTCTGGCGGAAGAAGTGGCTGATGGTACGCGGCTTATCCGAAATAACGGCAAGCGGCGTGTCATCGCCCATAGATCCTATGGCTTCCTTCGCGTCCTCAACCATCGGGGCGAGAAGAAGCTCAAGGTCCTCCAACGTCATATTGGCGGCAATCTGACGCCGGGTAAGATCGGCGCGGTCATAACGGGCGCGCACATCTTCGCCTGCATCAGGCAGATTTTCAATGGTCAGAAAGCCCTTGACCAGTTCGCCATAGGGCTTTTCACCCGCGATACGATCCTTGATTTCGCGGTCATTATAGACCACGCCTTCGTGCAGATCGACCGCCAGCATCTGGCCGGGCCCCATGCGCCCCTTACTGACGATGGTGCTTTCCGGCACGATGACCATGCCGGTTTCAGAACCCACAATCAGCAGATTATCATTCGTCAGAGTATAGCGCAGCGGACGCAGCGCATTACGGTCAACGCCAGCGACCGCCCAGCGTCCATCCGTCATGGCGAGGGCCGCAGGGCCATCCCATGGCTCCATCACGGATGCGAGATATTCATACAGGTCATGATGTGCCTTGGGGATGTCATCATCCCCCTGCCATGCTTCGGGCACCAGCATCATCTTGGCCGTTGGCGCATCACGCCCCGCGCGGCAGATCGCCTCGAACACAGCATCCAGCGCTGCGGTATCAGACGCCCCCGCCGGAATCACCGGCTTGATGTCCTCAGACCCTTCACCAAAGGCAAGAGCCGCCATCTTAATCTCGTGGCTCTTCATCCAGTTGGTATTGCCGCGAATGGTGTTGATTTCACCATTATGCGCCAATGTGCGGAAGGGTTGCGCCAGCCACCATTGCGGGAAAGTGTTGGTGGAATAACGCTGGTGGAAAATCGCAACGCGGCTTTCAAAACGATCATCCTGAAGATCAGGATAGAAAACCGACAGGGATTCCGCGAGGAACAGCCCCTTGTAGATGATCGACCGGCAGGACAGCGAGCAGATGTAAAAATCATTGATTTGCGACGCCACCACCTTCTTTTCGATGCGACGACGGATGAGGTAGAGTTCCTTTTCAAACTCCGCCATATCCTGTTCTTCGGGCATGGGCCCGGCGATCATGATCTGCTCGATTTCCGGACGGGTGGCCTGTGCCTTGGTACCGATGACCGATACATCCACCGGGACCTGACGCCAGCCATAAATGGTATAGCCAGCCTCGATGATTTCGGATTCCACGATGGTGCGGCAGGTTTCCTGCGCGCCAAGATCTGTGCGAGGCAAGAAGATCATGCCAACAGCGAGGCGATTAGGGAGCGGCTGATGGCCCGACACCGCGATGGCATCGTCAAAGAAGCGCACCGGCAAATCAACATGGATGCCCGCGCCGTCACCTGTCTTACCATCGGCATCCACTGCGCCGCGGTGCCAAACGGCCTTCAGCGCATCAATGGCGGAAACCACCACCCGGCGAGATGCCTTGCCGTCGGTTGCGGCAATCAGGCCAACACCACATGCGTCCGATTCCAGATCAGGCCGATACATGCCTTCCCGCGCAATGCGAGCGCGTTCTTCGGCGCTGGCGGTAAAGCTCTTTTGCCCCGACATCTGTTGCCCCATTTTCTGTTGCCCAGTCATCATTCCGTTCCTTCCCCAGCGGCAGCGTCCACAACGCCTACCGCATCATCCGCCCCTTCATCGTCATGGCCACTATCGTCATGACCGGAGGCACGATCCTGTAAGTCTTTTTCCTTCACGCCCAATATTTTGGCGAGACGGGTTCGATCCTGTTTTGAAAGATCACTTATTTTGCGGGCAGCAGGCAGCGCCGCCGTCGCTCTTTCTGCCTTGGCAACCATATCCGGCATTTGCTTCATCATATCCGGCATCAACGCCTGCATCTCGCTGATGATTTCCTTATCCATGAAGATCATCATGGATTCCGCCGCATAAGCAGACCCTGTCGGCGTATTGAAAAACGCCTTCAACTCACCAAGCTGAGTAATGCTGAATTTGCGCGCATAGGCACGGGTCAGCGCATCACGAACACGCGGTTCATAGCCATTCATCAGCTCCGCCATCGCGCCCATCATCGCGTCCATACCGCTGCGGGTGCGCTGACGAAAATAGGGATCAACAATGGCCATTGCTTCTTCCAGCGATGCCTTGTCCATTTGCGAAACCTGATCCATCGGCAGCCCCGACATACGGGCGATATCGGCAACTGGCATGGCCATGGCGCTACCCAGCATCGCGTCCATCATGCCGGACATACTCTCACCCATCATTTTACGATAGGTGCCTTCCGGAAAGATTTTGTCCACCACCGGGCGCGCCGCCGCGACCTGAGCCACAGAAGCCCCATTATCTGCCGTAGCAGAAGCCGCAACCATCAACGAAGAAGCCGAAGCCGAAGCCGAAGCCGCCAGCGAAAATCCGGCGACAGCAATGATGAATGCAAAACTTTGTTTTACCATCACTTCTTCTTTCCGTTCTGCTGCTCATCCTGAAAACGAGTCATCACGGTCATCATGGCTTCCATACCAACTTTCTGACCAACCTGCTCGCCCCATGCGCTCATGCTTTTTTCAATATTCGGGGCAACCATCCGCCATTTTTCACCCACACCACTGCCAAAAAATGCCGTTAACTGCTGCAATTCCTGTACGGTGAACTGTTTGGCATATTCTTTACCAGCCGCCGCGCGAAATTCAGGGTAACGCGCCCGCAGCCCTGCAAGAAATTCATCCGCCAGCACCGCGCTAAAGCGATCTCGCCCGCCCTCAACCTTGTTGAAAAACTCAGCGCCCTTGGGATCACGGCTCATATTGGCGACGACATTTTCAGCGAACAGCGATTTGAGGTTAGCAAACATGCTATCCAACGTGCGTTCCATATCCAGCATGGCGACCAGCGCATTGGCCGCCTCCAGCCGGTTGGCCGGGCTGTCCTCAATAGCAGGCGGAACGAGCTCCTCCTGCTGGACCGGAGCCTCAGCATCCGCAGCAGCCTGCGCTGCCGCTTGTGCCTCTGCCTTCGCCGCTTTCCGGCTCTGCCTTTGTTGTGCATAGGCGCTGTCTGGCGCAGCTATCACAGGGGCGACCGCCATCAAAGCCAGCACAGACCATGTCAAACGCTTTGAAACGAAAGACAGTCTCATGCCAGTTCCTTTTCCTTCACCGTGGCAGCGGCTTTCGCCTTGAGGTAGCGATGCATATGGCCGGTTACATCGCGGCCATCCCTGATGCCCCAAACGACCAGAGACGCCCCGCGCACAATATCCCCTGCGGCGAAAACACCATCGAGCGAGGTCATCATCGTGCGGTGGTCAACCCGCACAGTCCCCCAGCGGGTGACGGAAAGCTCATCCGCATCAAACAGCTTAGGAAGGTCCTCCGGTTCAAAGCCCAATGCCTTGATGACAAGGTCGGCTTCCATCGCAAATTCGCTTTCCGGGTCCGGTTCAGGCGAACGACGGCCAGAAGCATCCGGGCGGCCAAGGCGCATATGAATGGCCTTTACGCCAGTGACGCTTTCTTCGCCTTCATAAGCGACCGGCGCGGAGAGCCAGACAAATTCGACGCCTTCTTCCTCGGCATTCTGCACTTCACGCTGGGAACCCGGCATATTATCACGGTCGCGGCGATAGAGACACTTCACCGATTTCGCGCCCTGACGAATGGCCGTACGGACGCAATCCATCGCGGTATCACCACCGCCAATAACGACGACATGCTTGCCCTTCGCCATCAGGCTGCCATCCTCATGCTCTGGCACAACATCGCCAAAACTCGCCTTGTTGGACGCGATCAGATAATCGAGCGCCTTTACCACGCCGCCAAGGGTGGAACCGGGCATTTTCACATCACGAGCCTTATAAACACCCGTCGCAATCAGCACCGCATCATGCTTTTTACGCAAATCCTCCAGCGTGGCATCACGGCCCACCGAAAAACTCTCATGAAAAACAATGCCGCCATCCTTCAGACGCTGAACGCGGCGCATCACCACTTCTTTTTCCAGCTTGAAACCGGGGATGCCATAGGTCAGCAAGCCGCCGGCGCGGTCATGACGATCATAAACATGCACTTCATGGCCTGCGACGCGCAGATATTCCGCCGCCGTCAGCCCCGCCGGGCCAGCACCGATGACCGCCACAGACTGGCCCGTTGCCTTACCGGGTACGAGAGCCTCTACCCAGCCTTCCTTCCATGCGGTGTCCGTGATGAATTTTTCAACGCTGCCGATAGTAACGGAACCATGCCCGGAAAATTCAATGACGCAATTGCCTTCACACAGGCGATCCTGCGGACAGATACGACCACAGATTTCTGGCATGGTCGATGTGCTATTGGATAGTTCATAGGCTTCACGCAGACGCCCTTCGGCAGTCAGCTTCAGCCAATCCGGTATATGATTATGCAACGGACAATGGGTGGAGCAATAAGGCACACCACATTGCGAACAGCGCGAAGCTTGCTCTTCCGCCTTTTCCAGCAGGAAGCTGCGGTTAATCTCATGGAAATCGTCCGCACGGTCCTGAGCTGTACGCTTAGCAGGATAATCCTGCGCCTGTCCGACGAATTTCAACATTGGGCTATCACCCATAACCGTTCCTCCTGTGCCACATATTCGCTCTGGCTGAAGCGCCTTTACGCCGTTTTCATAGGAGAGTCACGAGAAAATTGCATTATAGGTCAGTATATATAACCTTTTTTTTTGATTATTAATTCCATTTCCTGTAAATTTGCGAATTATTCTCAATAATTAGATACGATTCGGACCTATTTCAATTTAAATACCCAGCACAAGTCATTATGAGCACGCAACAATGCTCCGCGATGACGCCCTCAACCGATGCCCTAAAACGGACACAGAAAAAGCCGGGGAAGACATTCCTCCCCGGCATCACTACGCAATTTAATCGCTATTTTCGGCGTCGATACGGGCAATTAGTCGCTAAAGCGCCCATGTTTGCGATAGGAAATCAGCCAGCTTTCCGCGACAGCGCCCAATGGCGTCGGCTCAATGCCAAATTCTGCAAAACCCTTCGCCCCCTGCTGCACAACATTATCGCTCCGCAACATCTTCCACTGGTCACGTGTAATGGGCGTCAACGGCAACGCAGCGAGAATGGAACCACCCAGATTGCAAACCGGCAAAAGCGTATCTTTTCGCCCGCTGGCCTGCGCCACATAGCGGTTGATTTCCATCATGCTCAGCACCTGCGGCCCGCCAAGTTCATAAACCTGACCAGAATGGGCCGCCGCATGCTCTACCGCATCAGATATAGCGCGCGCCACATCCACGACATAGACCGGCTGAAACTTTGCCTCTGGCGCCAGCACCGGCAACACAGGCATTAATCGCGCCATAGAGGCAAAACGATTGGTAAATTGATCGTCCGGGCCAAATATTACCGACGGACGGATGATCGTCGCCGCAGGAAAGGCAGCGCGCACAGCATCTTCCCCTTGCCCTTTGGACCGGCCATAAGCAGACGGGCTACCAGAATCGGCACCAAGTGCCGAAATCTGCACCAACGCACGTACACCGGCCTGCGCCGCTGCCTGAGCAACTGTGGCAGCACCCTGATGATTAGTAGCGTCCAGCTTGCCATCCAGTACGGAAACGAGATTAACCACTGCATCCGCCCCGGCAACAGCGCGTGCAATGCTGGCAGCATCCCGTACATCAGCATGCATAAGCTGCGTCTGACCAAGGCCACCAAGCGGCTTCACCCGCAATGCAATGCCGGGATTCCGCTGCGCAATACGCACCCTCATACCCCGCGCCAGCAATTCCTGCGCGACATACCGCCCAACGAAACCACCACCACCCAATAATGTTACCAGCATGATGTTCTTTCCCGTTCTCAATTGCTTCATCTGAATATTGGCGCATAGTTAGCGAGAGCTACCGCGCCTTCATGGGGTTCCATGCACCAGTGCGCGCGCCGAAACAATGCCTCTTTATGCCATCTTTGGCTGCGCCGCAAAAAATGTGAAATAGTTTGTTGACAGCATCGGAGTCGGCGACTATCTGCACCCACCTACCCCGTGCCCAGATGGCGGAATTGGTAGACGCACCAGCTTCAGGTGCTGGCGATCGCAAGGTCGTGGAGGTTCGAGTCCTCTTCTGGGCACCATTTCGGTCCAAAACCGCGAGTCCCTAGCACCGCCGCCTCTACGCCAGAGGCAGCGGTGAGGGTTCGGAGCAATTCCGTCCGGCTACCTCGGATGCAAACTTCCGTTTTACTGATGACATCGACCCGCTGGGCAACAGCCCTGATGTGATTGCGAGCATAAGCACCATCACCGTTCCGTAACTTCCGGCGCATCGCCAGTGCGAACACGCGTAGACTCTCCGCGGTGATTTCCGGACTGATCTGCTCGATATGCGCGACCGCCCTCTCCGCATCGCCTCGCGCCTGATCGCGAATAGCCGTCAGTTCTGTAATCCGGCTCTTGAGTGACGGATCACCCATATCAACCAATCCATTCTCGATCGCTTCATAAAGCCGGGCAAGCTTCGTGTCCGCCTCCGTTGCCCGACGCTCCAGTTCCGCGACATGCAAGCGGCGCTGCGTCACCCATTCCTCCCGTCGATCGATAAGCTTGCCCATCATCACCTCAAGCCGCACGGGATCAAGCAGCCGCTTCTCCAGATGCTCAACCACGGCGGTGTTGAGCCGGTCCATCGGGATGGTGATGCCAGGACACCCCGTCTTGCCCTTCACAGCCCTGGTGGCGCAGGTGTAATAACGATATTCCCTGCCACTCCGACTGGTGCCGGTCCTTAGCGTCATCGCACCGCCACACGAGGCGCAAAAGCAGATGCCCGTCAGCAGCGTCGACCCGCCCACCGCGCGCGGCGGCATCATCTTCGGACTGCGCGCCTTCAAGGACCGCTGCACAGCCTCGAACTCTGCGATTGAGATAATCGAAGGCACCTCCATGATCGCATGCTCTGCTTCGGGCTTGGGCCTGCCCTTTTTGGCATCATAGCGGTTGAAACGGTGCTGACCGATATAGGTGGTGCGGGTGAGCACCTGATGCACCGTGCCCTTGCCCCAACGCCCGCCATAGCGGGTACGGATGTTGTTCTCGTTGAGCCATGTCGTAATCGCCATGACACCCATCGGCCCCGATCCATCGACGCCCACCAGCGCCAGACGGAACATGCGGCGCACGACATCGGCATAAAGCGGATCGACCTCCAGCTTCTTCTTGATCTTCGTGCCCCGCTGTTCGGCCGCAACCACGCGATAACCAATGGGCGGCCGCGCACCGTTCCAGAAACCCTGACGCGCATTCTCGTTCATCGCCCGCAGCGTATGCTTGGCGGTTTCCTTCGACTGATATTCGTCGAACAGCGTCATGATCTTGCGCATCATCTCGCTCATCGGATCATTGCCGAGGATTTGCGTGATGGAAACGATGCGCACATCGTTCTTCGCCAGCTTGCGAAGATAGAATTCGAACTGGAACTGGTCGCGGAAAAAGCGCGAGAAGCTGTGGACCACGATCACATCAAAGGCCGGAGGCTTTGCGAGCCCGGCGTCGATCATCTCCTGAAAGGCGGGACGGCGGTCATCGGTGCCAGAAACGCCCGGCTCGACGAAGACCTCCGCCACATCCCAACCACGCGCGAGGCAGAAGCCTTCAAGCTGACGGCGCTGATCGGGAATGGAGA
The DNA here is from genome assembly GCA_009360885.1 of Sphingobium sp. Lineage (GTDB taxonomy): Bacteria > Pseudomonadota > Alphaproteobacteria > Sphingomonadales > Sphingomonadaceae > Sphingobium. The sequence continues at coordinate 360,510 of SPEL01000003.1, forward strand.
GATCATGCTCCGCCTGATTGGGCGTCGACACGCGCAGATAGAGCGCAGCGCGGGCTGTCGCCGCGAGTGGCTCCTCTTCCGGCATGGGAATGGCGCTGGTCATCGCGTTGTGCTCCTCAATTCAGGGCAAGGGACCGAACAGCGCGTCCAGTTCCTTGCGGAAATGGCCTTCGATGACACGGAGCTCGGCGTCGGTAACAGGAAGCTGCTCTCCCCAGTCATCGGTAACGCATATCGGCGTATCGGGATGCCGCCGCGGCGCCCTCCTGCGCTCCGGCAAAAGAGTGACATAGTCCCGCAGGTCAAAGCCCCCGGCCCAGTCGCGCGGAGCACGGCGACGACGTTTGCGTGGTAATGCCATATCGCCCTGTTGCCCCGCACACCTCCGCAATGCAAAGGGCGAAGCATGGCGTAGTAGAGATACGTGCGCACGGCGGTCCGTTGCGGGCTACCATGGTCGATCCTGCCCGCCTGCGCCATCGTTCCTCAATCCTCCGAATCGAAACCGCGTCCCTCGCGGCAGTGCCAGAGGCGCAGGATGAAGATGGTCGCCGACGCTATCTCGTAGCGCAATTCATAGTCGCCCACGATGATCCTGCGAACCTCGCGCGGTTCATAGGCTTCCAGCTTCTCGCCAATCCTGGGATAGTCGATCAGCCGGTCGGGCGCATGGGCAAGTTGGCGGATGACACGCGCAGCCGCCTCCGGCGCAACCGGACCCAGATGGTCATGCAGACGCACAAGATCCGAGGATGCCCTGCCGGTCCACTGGATTTTCATGGGACGGGCGGCGGCAGGGGCGTGTCGGTTCCAAGACTGTCGGCCCATGCCTGAACCGCCCGATGGTCGATCACGCGTCCCGCATCGACATCGGCCAGCGCGTCAAGCGTCATCCGGTGGCGTTCCTCCTCCAGATCGACCCATGCGGCAAGCGCCTGTTTCATCACCCAGCCGCGCGAGCGTTCGAGCCGTGCCGCCATCGCGTCCACCTTGTCGGCAAGGCCGAGCGGCACATGCGCTGTCAGCACTTTCGTTTCTGTCGCCATGGAGAGGCCTCCGGATAATTCGTATCAAATCGGAATGATTGAAAGTTAATCGAAAACACACAGAAAGGCAACGAGGAAGCGAGCAAACTCGCTATCTTTCTTCCCGCACCCCAAACGGTGCGGACGAGCTAAGGGCTTTGCCCTCGCGCCGCTCAAGGGAAGATAAACCGTCCGGGGCGGTATCCCCAACCTTCCGCGCTTCGCTTGTGCAGGCCGGGTGAGCCCCCTCCGCCCCGACCGCCCTTGCCCGTTACACCCCAGTCTCGGCGACGGCCAGAAGGTCAGGTGCGGCATACCGCTGCGCTGACCTTCAGGTTAAAGGATTTGAGACATGACAGGCAATGCAAAGGCTCCCCGCAATGTAATTTTCAACGCGGATTGCATCGACGTGATGCGGAGTTTCGACCGGGGATCGGTGGACTTCATTCTGACCGACCCGCCTTATATCACCCATTATCGCAGCCGGGACGGTCGCACCGTCGCCAATGATGATAACGCCCGCTGGCTTGCACCCGCGTTCAACCAGATGCACCGGATTTTGAAGGATGGCGGTTTTTGCATCAGCTTCTATGGCTGGAACAAGATTGACCTTTTCGCGCAGGCGTGGCGTGCGGCCGGTTTCCGTATCGTCGGGCACGTCGTGTTCAGGAAAAGCTATGCGTCATCGACGCGCTTTCTCCGTTATGAGCATGAGCAAGCCTATTTGCTGGCCAAGGGCGAACCTGCCATGCCCCCGCATCCCATCTCCGATGTGATCGACTTCCCCTATACCGGTAACAAATTGCACCCGACACAGAAGCCGGTTGAGGCGCTCGCTCCCCTGATCGAAGCGTTCACACGACCCGGCGACCTTGTGCTGGACCCATTTTGCGGGTCCGGTTCCACGCTGGACGCAGCGCAACGGCTTGGGCGCGACTGGACAGGCATCGAACTGAACAACGGCCATTACCACACCGCGAGCAGACGGTTGGCCCCTCGAAGTGGCAGGGCAGTAGCCTGAACCCCTCCCTATTCCCTCCATATGCGCCCGTCCATGCGGCGGGCGCTCCCCAAACAAGGATTTATACATCATGCGATGGATCATCACGACTGACTATATGGGCGGATGCCTTGGGCTTGGTGAAAATGCTGAGGGCGTCCCTGCCAGGGCAGAACCCGAACAGGCTTATGACCTGCCAATGGAATTTCGGCTCTATGACTCTCTTGGTTTCCTCTGTTTCGAGGGCCGTTGCGGCAATATAGACGTGGATTGGTGGCATGGTTTCGAGCCGCTGATGTTCACATGGAACACCCATGCACGCTGTCGCCGGATGAGCTATCGCCGCGCGGGCAGTCAGGAGAACTGGCAACGATTTACACCTTATCCAGCCTCCTGAAATTCCAGATATGGGGCCGCTGGCCATAGTATCAGGCCAGCGGCCCGCTTACGCGGGCCTAGAAAGCGCACTCGCCGGGCATATGCCCGGCTCGCTATCAAGGCACGAAAACAGAAGTAGTGATGCTTTGCCCTTCGAGTTTCGACCACCACAATATAATATGCCGATTTGCCATATCTTTGTGTATGGAGCGCATAACGTCTTTAGCAGCACACCGTCGAAAACTCTTCATACCATATTGATCTGGCACATATTGCGCTGCGTTTCATGCATCATGGAAGGACACATGCGCGCTATTCAGCCAGTCCTGCTTCTGTAACTTTCAAAGCCCCTCAATGTTCTGGTGAAGAATGACACAGGGAGCAACGCCATGCCATCGTCAGATCAGCCTTTGCGCAGCAAGAACGATTCCAGCCATTTCGGCAGACCCGAAATTGCAGCCGAATTTTTACGCCGCAATCAGCGTTTCCGTAACGATCAGGCCAGCCTTGCCCGGCGTGTTACGGCAGGCGAGATAAGTGCCGAAGACGCGCATGCCGAACTTGCGCGGCGATGGGGGATATCCTTTCGCCCATAGAGATTTTACCGGCAATGGCCCGCTTTTCTGGCAACCTGACCGCATTCCCGTCGCTATTCTTCTGGATACCGCACCGCCGGGTTTCAGATCCGCCAACTTGTCGGATATCTCCGCATTGGGAACGCCGCGCGCAGACGCCAACACGCCCAACGGCCGCCATCTTGTCATCGCTGACCCGAACGGCGAGCATCGGCTCTGGGTTTATGCTTCAGCCCATGGCCGGTCCATCGCAGCGATAATTCCCTTTGACGCCGATTTTGACACAAGAATTACCAGCCTGCTGCGCTTCCATCGGCATCTTCTCGGTCATCCATCGGGATCGCTACCGCGAGGATGGGCACTGACACCCTATCGCCGCGACCGGCTGCTAAGGATGATCCGTGCATTCGATCTCAAACAGGCAGGCGCCAGCTACCGCGCCATCGCGATTGCGCTGGACAGCGACGAGGCCGCCGTTCTCAGTGCAACGGAATGGAAACTATCCTCGACACGCTCATGGACAATCCGCCTTGTCCGCGCTGCACGCATGATGGTCAATGGCGGCTATCGAAAGCTGCTTACCTTCCGATAGTCCGCAGGGGTAGTCATTTATCCCCCGGAATAAAGACGATATTCGACATCCACCCCGAAGTATGCGCTTCGCTAGATTTGCCTCCTGACGCCATTACACCCGCAGGAGCTGCCCTTGCCCCTTCCCGACATCACCCTCCCACCACGCTTTCTTCGCACACCCGAAGCGGCGCGCTTTCTCGGCCTGTCAGGCCGAACGCTGGAGAAACATCGTTATTTCGGAACCGGCCCGGCCTATCGTCGACTTGGCGGCCGCGTCGTCTACAGTCTTGACGACCTGCGCGCCTGGGCAGACCTCGGCACCAGATATTCCACCTCCGACCCCGGCCAGGACGATCTCATGCCCCGGCGGGATGCGGCTATCGCGCAGAACCGCCGATGAAACCGCAACCTTCATCTAGCTCCGGGAATCGCACCCAGCTCACACTATTCCCCTCGCTTGGGTCTGGCATCGCGCCGCGCGATGCCCAGGACCTGATGGCCTGGCCCTTCTTCAGCCTCGCCAAACGCCGGCGCGTCACCCCCATCGACTTCCGGATGGGCGCGACATGGATTTCGGTCGAGGCCGTGCCGGACCATGGCATGGCGACGATCTGGGATGCCGATGTGCTGATCTGGGCGGCCAGCCAGATCGTCGCTGCGCGCGACGCAGGGCTGCCGACCTCGCGACTGATGGCAACCACACCGCATGAAATCCTGACCTTCATCGGGCGAGGAACCGGCAAGGATCATTATGATCGCCTGCGCGCCGCGCTCGACCGTCTGCAATCGACGACTGTTGCGACATCCATCCGCCAGCAGCACCAGCGCCGCCGCCATCGCTTCTCGTGGATCAACGAATGGCGGGAGTTGGTCGACACCAACGGGCGCCCGCTTGGGTTGGAATTAATCCTGCCGGACTGGTTTTATGCTGGCGTGGTCGATCGCACATTCGTCCTCACCATCGACCGCGCTTATTTTTCACTCACTGGTGGGCTGGAGCGCTGGCTCTACCGGATCGTACGCAAACATGGTGGTCAGCAGGAGGGTGGCTGGAGCTTCGACTTTCCCCATCTTTACCTTAAATCCGGCGCGCTCTCGCCATTGAAACAGTTCGCATTCGAATTGCGCGCTATTGTGCAGCGACAGTCCCTGCCGGGCTATGTGCTGGCAATCGAGCACGCATTCGGCCGTGAACGGCTGGCCTTCACGCCCGCGCCTGTCGATCCGTTCGAGAAAGCAGTGCGGCGCATCGGCCTGACTGTGGATAACCTGCGATGACACACGGCCTATTGAAAACCGGCGCACACGGCCGATTAAAAACCGCTGACTCGGCCTATAAAAAACCCAAATGCTACACAAGCATCTGGAATTACTCGCAAAATCAGCCTCCTTCTAACTATGCTAACAATAAAGAATACTTCGTATTCTTTCTAACGCAGCGGCGCGCTGTGGATAACTCGCAAAACGCAGCCAAGCATGAACCAACAAGATCGCCGTACCTACTTCGCTATAGCTCACCATCTCTTTCCCATAGCCACCCATTCTGGCGTCCTGTTGTAGCGGGATCCTGCGCGCCGAAGCCGCACTCGACGCGGTGCTCGGGCGCGGTCCCCATCACATTCACGGAGACAAGTCATGAGCGACCCTTCGCATCTCTCCCGCATTAATTCCGACGGATTTTCCCTAGAATTGCTTCGCAAGACCGCAGCTTCACGGTCGCGCGAACGATCCGCGCCTGTCGCCGCGCAGGCGATGCCCCGTTCAGGTCTGACGGAAGTGGAACTGTTCTGGGTCGAAAAGAAACTGGAACACTGGATACGCTTCGGCAGGATCGCACAGGAGCGTATCGTCACACGCCGCACACGAATCATGGGTTTCCGGCAAGACGCAATCTTCGCGTTCGTCCGCTGGTCAGCCAATGACTATGGCACGGTCAGCTCGCACATCAATATCATGCGTGCCGTCGCGCCAGGTGAGGCATACACGACATTACCCTTTGTCCGGCCCGGTGGCGACATCCTGCTGCATATCGAAGGTTGGCCGAAGGTCGAACAGGTGCTGCGCGCGATTGATGCGGTGGAAGCAGCCAATGTCGATCCCTGTGACGCCGCGCCCGATCACTGGCGGCATGTCCACAACCGCATTGCCGCCGGTCAGCCGCCGCGGCCCTACACGATGGAGCGGCATCGCGCGTGGCTCCGGCGCCGGGAGATCGAAGGATGAGCCGTTTCGGTTATGTCATCGTGACGGTTCTGGTGGCCGAACTGTTCGCCGGGCTGTTCGCACTCGTCGCGTGGCTGCAGCCACAGCCGCGTCTGATCTGGAACGCCAGCGCCAGTGTGCCGGTCGGGCTATACAGGATCAACGACGTAGACAATCCGCCGGTCGGCACATTGGTCGTAGTTACGCCGCCCGATCGGTTGGCGCACTGGCTGTCCAAGCGTGGTTATCTGCCCGATGGCGTGCCGCTCCTGAAGTATGTCGCAGCGAAGACCGGACAACAGGTTTGCCGCACTGGCAATGCCCTCAGCATCGACGGCCGTCCGGTCGCCACAGCACGGTCGCATGACAGCCAGGGTCGGGCCCTGCCATCATGGCAAGGATGCCGAAAGCTAGCCTCGGGCGAAATATTTCTGCTCAATCCGTCCGTCGCCGACAGCGTGGACGGCCGATATTTCGGAGTGTTTCCTGCGTCCGCGCTACTCGGCCGCGCGATCCCGATACTGACCCGCGAGACGGCGCAGGCTCCTCTCCAATGGCGGGGCATCGGATCATGAAGCGCCGGGTCTTCATCCTCGCACTGGCGTTCTCCATGCAACAGGCCTGCGCCCCGGTCGCGGTCGCGCGGCAAGCGGATGCACTGCGCTCCGCCCACCCTTACGCACCTTATGTCACCGATGCCGCACGGCGGTTCGATATTCCGGAAGCCTGGATCTGGGCAGTGATGCGCGTCGAGAGCAACGGTGATGTCCGCGCTATCTCGTCAGCCGGAGCAATGGGACTGATGCAGATCATGCCCGCTACATGGGCCAGCCTGCGTGCGCGGCATCGCCTTGGCCACGATCCCTATGATCCGCGAGACAACATCATGGCGGGTGCGGCCTATCTGCGCGCAATGTGGGACCGCTACGGCAATGTCGCCGCGATGCTGGCGGCTTACAATGCAGGGCCGGGCCGCATGGATGATTATATGTCGCGGGGTCGTTCATTGCCCGCCGAGACGCATGCTTATCTGGCAAAGCTGGCACCGATTATCGGTGGAGCATCCGATCCTCAGCTCAGGGCACCAGCACCGCCCGATCCTTTTGCCTGGCACCGCGCGGCATTGTTTACGGCACGGGCCGGCGACAGTCCGACCGCAATGGAAACGACGCCGGTTCGCACAGACGCCGGGCGACCAGCAAACAATCTGTTCGTCCCACTTTCACGTCAGAGGCAGCCATGAAGATCACCAGGGGTAATATTTCCGCTGTCAGATCACCCATCATCCGACAGCCAGCGGAAAGCCGATGCGCGATATTCGTGCGGTGTTCCGGATTGATGCAGGAAGAACAGAAAATCACTGGAAAGGCAGAAAATAGCAGAAAGAAAGGACGGCAAGATAAAACAGGCGATGTGCGGAGCCCTTTCGCCACGGTCGAAGCCTTGTTTCTCAAGCCTTTGCGGCGTTCCGCCGTGATGTGCGGGCCAAATCCCGCACTGTGGATCTTCCACGAATTTCCGCTGTTTGCGCAGCTTTGCCGCACATCGCGGAGCTATCGATCATGATCTGCGACGACGATTTCCGTATCCGGCCCGGCCGCATACGCTCGCGAGGAAACCAGCGGACCCGGCCTGCCATCAACCAGGTGCTTGCAGCAACGCAGCGTGCGGGAGGCATCGGTACGGGGGGACGTGCCCGATCCTCGGGACCGGGCTTCTCAACCTTCGGGCGTGGCAGGGTAGCAAGCATCCGCTCCACCCATCGCCTCGGCAGCCGCGCACGCAATGTCGTTATCAAGACACGCGTGGTCCGGCATGGCGGCCGCTCGTCACTCGCCGCGCATCTCAATTATCTACAGCGTGAAGGCGTTACCCGCGACGGCGAGCGGGGCGTACTGTTCGGGCCGGAGGGAGACAATCTCGACCGCAATGCGTTCGCCTCCGCTTGCGAGGACGACAGGCATCATTTCCGCTTCATCGTTTCGCCCGAGAATGCAGCCGGGATGCGCGATCTCAAGGGCTTCACCCGTGATCTCATGGCGCGGATGGAGCAGGATCTTGGCACCCGTCTCGACTGGCGGGCGGTTGAACACTGGAACACCGATAATCCCCATATCCATGTCATTGTCCGGGGGCGGGCCGATGATGGCCGAGATCTTGTCATCGCCCGTGATTATATCCGCGAGGGAATGCGGGCGACGGCACGTGAGATCGTCACGCAGGAACTCGGGCTTCGCACTGATCTCGATATCCGGCAATCGCTGGAACGGCAGATTGAGGCTGAACGCTGGACCGACATCGACCGCACGCTTGCCCAGGAGCGCGATCACAACGGCATCATCGACACAGCGCCCGAACGGGGCGCTCCTCCCGGCCCGGACCATAGCTTGCGGATCGGTCGCCTGCGCAAGCTGGAGGGGCTGGGTCTCGCCAGCGAGATCGCGCCGGGTCAATGGACGATGCGTGGTGATGCCGAGACGACGCTGCGCGAGTTACAGACACGCGGCGACATCATCAAACGCATGCATCAGGCAATGACGGAACGCGGCATTAACCGGGGAGTTGGCAGCTACGTGCTGGACCCCGATCCCGGCAAACCGGTGATCGGGAGGCTGATCGACCGGGGCTTACATGACGAACTCAATGGTAGCGCATATGCCATCGTCGACGGCATCGACGGACGCACACATCATATCCGATTTCCCGACATCGAAGCGACCGGCGATTGCAGGCCGGGCTCCATCGTCGAACTGCGCTATTTCGAGGACCGGAAGGGTCAGCAGCGAATGGCGCTCGCAGTACGCTCGGACATGGATATTGCCGAACAGATTACTGCGCCGGGGGCGACCTGGCTCGACCGCCGCAATCTGTCAGCCGATGGGTGTAACCTTGGTGGAGGGTTTGGGGCTGAGGTACGGGATGCCATGGAAGCGCGCGCGAAGTATCTCGCTGACGAGGGATTGGCACGAAGACAGGGCCAGCGCATCATTTTTGCGCGGGGGCTGCTTGACACGCTCAAACAGCGCGAACTGGATGCCACAGCCGCAAAGCTGTCCGCCGAGATCGGGCTACCGCATACGCCATCGCAGACGGGCGACTATATCATGGGCACCGTGCGCCAGCGCCTCACACTGGCATCGGGCCGCTATGCGATGATCGACAATACGCTCGGCTTCCAGCTCGTCCCATGGTCGCCGTCGCTCGACAGGCAGATGGGCAAGCACATTTCCGGCATCATGCGCGGTGATGGCGGTGTGGACTGGTCGTTCGGACGTGGTCGTGGGCTGGGATTGTGAACCTTCGTGCAGATGCCTCCCAAGCGGCGGGCAATGATTATGCGCCTTCTTTTCCTCTCCTTCTCATGGAGTATTGATGATGTCCGCAACCAAAATACTCTGGGGCCAGATCATCACGGTCTTCCTGATCGTGCTGATAGCGATCTGGAGTGCGACGCAATGGACAGCCTCGTCGTTGGCCTATCAGCCCGAGCTTGGGCCACCCTGGTTCATGGTCGGCGACTGGCCGATCTATCCGCCGCCAGCCTTCTTCTGGTGGTGGTTCTCGTTTGATGCCTATGCACCTGATATCTTCCAGACCGGTTCCTATATCGCCGTTTCCGGCGGCTTCCTGTCGATCGCGGTGGCCATCGCCATGTCAGTCTGGCGCGCGCGGGAGCTGAAGAACGCCGAAACCTTTGGTTCCGCACGCTGGGCCAGCGAAAAGGAAATTCGCAAAGCCGGGTTGCTCGGTAATGATGGAGTAGTGCTGGGCCAGTTTGAACGTGCTTATCTACGCCATGATGGACCGGAGCACGTGCTCTGCTATGCGCCAACCCGCAGCGGCAAGGGCGTCGGCCTTGTCGTGCCTTCGCTCCTGACATGGCCTGGCTCGGCCATCGTTCACGACATCAAGGGCGAGAACTGGACGCTGACTGCAGGTTTTCGTGCGGGACATGGCCGGGTGTTGCTGTTCGATCCTACCAACATACTATCGGCCGCCTATAATCCTTTGCTGGAAGTGCGGCGCGGGCAGTGGGAAGTGCGCGACGTGCAGAACGTGGCCGATGTGCTGGTTGATCCCGAAGGTTCGCTCGAACGGCGCAACCATTGGGAAAAGACTAGCCACGCGCTGCTGGTCGGTGCAATCCTCCATGTGCTCTATGCTGAACCCGACAAGACACTGGCCGGCGTGGCCGCGTTCCTGTCAGATCCCGCGCGGCCGATCGAGTCAACCCTCGATCGGATGATGGCGACTCCGCATCTGGGCGAAGCGGGCGTGCATCCCGTGATCGCGTCCGCCGCGCGCGAGCTCCTCAACAAAAGCGAGAATGAAAGGTCGGGTGTCCTGTCCACCGCTATGTCCTTCTTAGGTTTGTATCGCGATCCGGTAGTGGCGCAGGTGACGCGCTGCTGCCAGTGGCGCATCGCTGACCTTGTCAGTGGCACCCAGCCGGTTACGCTCTATCTGGTGGTTCCGCCTTCCGACATTTCGCGGACCAGGCCGCTTATTCGTCTTATGCTCAACCAGATCGGGCGACGACTGACCGAGGAACTGAACCCGACCGGTCAGCGGCATCGCATGTTACTGATGCTCGACGAGTTCCCGGCGCTGGGAAGGCTTGACTTCTTCGAAAGTGCATTGGCGTTCATGGCTGGCTACGGGATTAAGGGATTCCTGATCGCGCAGAGCCTCAACCAGATTGAGAAAGCCTATGGGCGGGACAATGCTATCCTCGACAACTGCCATGTTCGGGTGAGTTTCGCGACTAACAATGAGCAGACGGGAGAACGTGTATCGAAGGCTCTCGGCACCAAAACCGAGATGCGGGCGATGAAGAACTATGCCGGACACCGGCTTTCGCCATGGCTAGGACATCTGATGGTGTCGCGCTCCGAAACAGCCCGCCAGCTTCTCACGCAGGGCGAGGTCATGCAGCTTCCGCCCGACGAAGAAATCGTCATGGTATCGGGCGTCAATCCGATACGCGCGAAGAAGGCAACTTATTATACCGACCCCCGCCTGGCCAGACGGATCATGGTACCGCCCGATCCGGCTGACTGGATCGATCGGGAAGTCCGCCCCGACGACTGGCGCGACTTACCATCCATTGCCCCCGACGACGCGATGATGCGGACCTTCGCACGCAAGCGGGAAGAAGCGAAAGGAAGCGGACAACCGGAATGCGAGGAGGAGGGGAAAAAGTCTGACACAACCGACGAAAGCAAAACAGCCACCGATATCCGTCAGGAACCCGAGCAGGAACGGCATCTCGATATTGCGCCCAAACCCCTGCCCGCGCCGGTCAACGAGTTCGATCCTGACGAACCGGAACCCGATGCGGACGCAATCCGCAACCGGGCAATCCTCCGGGACCAAATAATAAATGCGCGTCGGGCTTCTATGGATCGCGATGACGGGATCGAGCTATGAGCAAGGACAGGCTGTCGGTCTATCTCGACCGGGACATCATGCAGGCGCTGGCCTCCTATGCTGATCGGCGCGGGCAATCCCGCTCGCTGGTCGCGGAAGCGGCCATCGCATCCTTTCTTTCTCCCGATGGCGACGAACGGCGCGAAGCGGCGATGGCGAAGCGCATTGACCGGCTGGACCGCAAGATGGCGCGGATCGAACGTGATGTTGGCATCAGCGTCGAGATGATCGCACAGTTCGTGCGCTTCTGGCTGACATCGACTCCGCCACCGCCCGAGACGGAACGCGCGGCGCTGCGCCGTCTGGGGAATGACCGTTACGATGCATTTATCGAAGCGCTGGGCCGCAGGCTCGCTAACGGGCCAAAGATTAGAGAGGAAATTCGTGAAGATGTAACACCCCTATCCGAATAGGTGGTGAATATGGCTGGCGTTTATTCTTCCACAGTCAGGTCCCATTCTGACCTAAAGTCTGGACGAACAAAGACTATCCCGTCAAATTAACCGGATGGCGGTGATTCCTCTCTGTGTCCCCTTCGAGAGAAAGGACGAAGCGCGTCAGGCAGGTGCACGATGGGACGCCACGCAGCGTGTCTGGACCTGCCAGACCGCCCTCCTTTCAACAGACGCCTATGCGCGATTGCGTCGGTTCGTACCGCGCATGTATCGTCCGGATTTGCAACCTCCCTATATCCGGCCCTGGATGGTTCCTCAGACAGTATGGGGCAAAAATCTCCGGGCTCTTTTGCTCAAGAAAGAGTGGGATGTCATTCGCAAAGCAGCCTATGCGGCAAGCGGTAATCGCTGCCGTGTCTGTGGCGGGCGCGGCCCGCAATGGCCTGTCGAAGCGGATGAGGCTTGGGAGTATAATGATGAAACCCGGACGCAGACGCTAAAAGGCGTGATCGCGTTGTGCCCGGATTGTCATCATATTCGCCATTGGGGCAAGACGATGGTCGACGGGCATGAAGAGCAAGCCTTCATCCTTTTGATGCACATTAACCGTTGGACCCGGACGCAGGCGGAGGATGCCGTCGCATTCGCGTTCGACCAGTGGGAGCGTCGCTCGCGCCATGAATGGGAAAGCGACTATAGTTGGGTGACGCGGGTTCATGGATTCCGCCCCGATGGAGATGGTGAACGACGGGCGAAAGCTGTCAATCGGGAACTGGTCAACAAGGCAGCCGCTCGCACCGGGCTGTTCGAACAAGAAACAGCAATGGGGCACATCCCTGACGAGCAGCCGACCAAACCAAAACCCGAACCGACGATTCGGATGCGCTCGCTGACACAATCCTCAATCATGGGCTATCTTCGGAAACTCACGGGCAGATAATTCCGCCCTCCGTATGTATCTGCCGCCTCTTATACTACGCCATCACTGAACTGTTGCACGAAGCCACTTTCTGTCTCTCTTGATGTTCCCCTGATGCCATGCGGATGGTCGCATGGTCCGTTTCAGGGGCATGATATTGACCGTTCACCCGATCCGTTCCGAGGCAATTTCACGCGGCGCGCGCATGCTGCGCACGGCGCTGGGGCCGTCGATCGCAACTTGGCTCGACGATGCTGCGGTCATCGAGGTGATACTCAATCCTGATGGCCGATTATGGGTCGATCGGCTCGGCGAAGGCATCAGCGATACAGGGTTAACGCTGACTGCAGAGGATGGGGAACGCATCATCCGCCTCGTCGCCCATCATGTCGGAGTCGAAGTCCATGCAAGCAGCCCCCGTGTCTCGGCGGAGCTGCCTGAAGGGGGCGAACGTTTCGAAGGCCTGCTGCCTCCCGTGGTCGCAGCGCCAGCCTTCGCGATCCGTAAACCCGCTGTCGCGCTGTTTACGCTGGACGACTATGTGGCCTCCGGGATCATGTCATCCGTGGAGGCCGAGGCACTTCGACACGGTGTCAGGACCCGCGCCAACATCCTTGTCGCTGGCGGCACAGGCACAGGCAAGACCACGCTGGTGAACGCGCTTCTGGCAGAGGTCGCCAAGACGAACGACCGTATCGTGCTGATCGAAGACACGCGCGAGTTGCAATGCGCCGCGCCTAACCTCGTCGCGATGCGTACAAAGGAAGGCGTCGTCACCATGTCCGATCTGGTGCGCTGCGCGCTGCGCCTGCGACCGGATCGCATCCCGATTGGCGAGGTGCGCGGACCTGAGGCGCTGGATCTGCTCAAAGCATGGGGCACCGGTCATCCCGGAGGTGTCGGCACAATCCATGCTGGCAGCGCGCTTGGCGCGCTGCGGCGGATGGAACAACTCATCCAGGAGGTAGTGGTGACGGTACCGCGAGCACTGCTGGCCGAGACCATTGATTTGATCGCGGTGCTGGTGCGCGAGGAACCCGGATCGATTTCAAGCGAACCGGTGACGGCAAGCGGCTCGGAAATAGCGGTCAATAAGCCTTTCCGCCGTCTTGCCGAACTGGCGCGCGTCGAGGGCATCGATGCCATGACCGGCGACTATCGCCTCATCCCAATTATCAATCCCCAGCCCGGAGACCAAAAATGATCCATGCCATCCACCATGGCGCACGCCGCGTCATACTCACCGCTACCTCCAGCCTGATCGCGCTCACCCTGTCCGTTCCGGCTCATGCATCGGGCTCATCGATGCCGTGGGAAGCCCCGCTCCAGTCGGTGCTTGAATCTATCGAGGGACCGGTGGCCAAGATCGTCGCGGTGATCATCATCATCGTCACCGGCCTGACGTTGGCGTTCGGCGATAGTTCAGGGGGATTTCGCCGTCTGATCCAGATCGTCTTTGGCCTATCGATCGCCTTTGCCGCCAGTTCCTTCTTCCTTTCGTTCTTCTCCTTTGGCGGCGGGGCGCTGGTCTGATGGCAGGAGAAGACATCATCCCCGGTTTCTATGCCCCGGTCCACCGGGCACTGACCGAGCCGATATTGCTCGGTGGCGCCCCGCGTGCGCTCACGATTGTCAACGGGACACTAGCGGGTGCCATTGGTCTGGGCTTGCGTCTCTGGATCGCCGGGCTTGTCATATGGGCGATCGGTCATGGGCTCTCTGTCTGGGCAGCACGCCGTGACCCTCAATTCGTGGACGTAGCCCGACGGCATCTCAAATATCCGACGTGGATGCAGCCATGATGTCCCTGCGTGAATATAGGAACCGGGCTGCTCATCTGGCCGACTTCTTACCTTGGGCTGCGCTGGCCGGTGAAGGGGTGGTGCTCAATAAGGACGGTTCGTTTCAGCGGACAGCGCGTTTTCGCGGGCCGGATCTCGACAGCGCAACGCCCGCCGAACTAGTCGCGACGACCGCGCGGCTCAACAATGCGCTGCGGCGTCTCGGTTCAGGCTGGGCCATTTTCGTTGAAGCACAGCGCAGCCCCGCACTCGACTATCCGGAGAGCAATTTCCCCGATCCCGTCTCGGCGCTGGTGGACATGGAGCGGCGCGAACAGTTCCGGGAAGAAGGAAGTCACTTCGAAAGTGCTTATTATCTGACCCTGCTGTGGATGCCGCCAGCCGAGGACGCTGCGCGGGCAGAAAACTGGCTCTATGAGGGCCGGTCGAATGGCGGCGTCGACAGTCAGGAACTACTCAAGGGCTTTATTGATCGCAGCGACCGGCTGCTAAACCTTGTCGATGGCTTCGTGCCGGAGGTCGCCTGGCTCAATGATAGTGAAACGCTGACCTACCTCCATTCGACGATTTCCACTCGCCGCCAGAATGTGCGCGTACCGGAAACACCGATGCACCTAGACGCACTACTGGCCGACGAACCGCTGACCGGCGGTCTGGAGCCGAAACTGGGTGAGCATCATCTGCGGACGCTCACTATCATTGGATTCCCGAGTGTCACATTCCCCGGCCTGCTGGATGAACTCAATCGCCTCGCCTTCGAGTATCGCTGGTCCACCCGCGCGATCATGCTCGACAAGACGGATGCGACGAAGCTGCTAACGAAAATCCGTCGCCAATGGTTCGCGAAGCGCAAAAGCGTTGCCGCAATCCTGAAGGAAGTGATGACCAATGAGGCATCGACTCTGCTCGACAGTGATGCATCGAACAAAGCAGCTGATGCAGACATAGCGTTGCAGGAACTGGGTGCTGACTATGCCGCTATGGCCTATGTCACCGCGACTGTGACGGTTTGGGACCGCGACCCGGCCATTGCCGCCGAGAAACTGCGGCTGGTCGAGAAGGTCATTCAAGGCCGGGATTTCACTACCATCCCCGAAGGAATGAACGCCATCGAAGCATGGCTGGGAAGTCTCCCCGGCCATGTCTACGCCAATGTTCGGCAACCGCCGATCTCTACCCTTAATCTCGCCCACCTGATACCCCTGTCAGCGGTGTGGGCGGGGCCGGAACGGGACGAGCATTTGGATGCTCCCCCCTTGCTCTACGGCAAGACCGAAGGCTCGACCCCGTTCCGGTTTTCCCTTCATGTCGGCGATGTCGGTCACACCCTCATTGTTGGGCCAACCGGCGCGGGCAAATCTGTGCTGCTTGCCCTCATGGCGATGCAGTTTCGGCGCTATGAGGGGGCACAGGTCTTCGCATTTGATTTCGGCGGTTCGATCCGCGCCGCCGCGCTCGGCATGGAGGGCGACTGGCAGGATCTGGGCGGCAACCTCTCCGATGACAGTAACGGCGGAGTGCAGTTGCAGCCGCTGGCCCGGATCGACGATCCGGCGCAGCGGGCGTGGGCGGCGCAGTGGATCGCCGCGATCCTTGGCAGCGAAGGCGTTACGGTCGATCCGCAGGCAAAGGAGCATATCTGGTCGGCATTGGGATCACTTGCTTCAGCTCCTGTCACAGAACGCACGCTCACCGGACTAGCAGTGCTGCTACAATCGCAGACACTCAAGCAGGCGTTATCTCCTTATTGCGTTGGTGGGCCCTGGGGACGGTTGCTCGATGCCGAGGTCGAGCAACTGGGTGCAGCCTCGGTTCAGGCATTCGAGACCGAGGGGCTGGTCGGTGCGGGGGCTGCCGCTGCCGTGCTGTCTTATCTTTTCCACCGGATTGAAGGGCGCCTCGACGGTTCGCCCACGCTCATCATCATCGATGAAGGCTGGCTGGTGCTCGACAGTCCGGATTTTGCAGCACAATTGCGGGAGTGGCTCAAAACGCTGCGTAAAAAGAACGCCAGCGTTATCTTCGCGACCCAAAGCCTCGCCGACATCGAAACGTCAAGCATCGCGCCGGCGATCATCGAAAGCTGCCCGACACGTATCTTTCTGCCCAACGAACGCGGCGCCGAACCACAGATCGCCGCTATCTATGGGCGCTTCGGTCTCAATGCCCGGCAAATCGAGATACTCAGTCGAGCCACGCCTAAGCGCGATTATTACTGCCAGTCGCGGCGCGGTAACCGGCTGTTCGAGCTCGGGCTGGGAGAGGTTGCGCTGGCCTTTGCTGTCGCCTCGTCGAAAACCGACCAGCTCGCCATCGCCAACATCATTGAAACCCAAGGGGCGTCTGCCTTTGCGGCTGCATGGTTGCGTCATCATGGGCTCGACTGGGCCGCAGAGCTTCTTCCCTCCGTCAGTCAGGAAACAGCATCATGATCCGTTCTGCATATTATCGTTCGATGGCAGTCGCCATGGCCAGCGTTGCGCTTCTATCCTTTGCGGGCCCCGCTGCTGCGATCACCGTCTATGATCCGGCCAATTATGCATCCAATGTGTTGCAGGCCGCCCGGGCTTTGCAGCAGATCAATAACCAGATCACGCAGATCCAGCAGCAGGCAACCAGCCTGGTCAATGACGCGAAGAATTTGACCAGCCTGCCGCTCTCGACCTTGTCGGTGCTGGAACAGCAAGTTCAGCAGACCCGTCAGCTGCTGGGGCAGGCCCAACGCATCGCTTATGATGTGCAGACTATCCAGCAGACCTTTAGTAATCGCTATAAGGGATCAGCGCTCACCGGCAGCCATGAGCAGATGGTCACCAATGCCAATGCCCGCTGGGAAGACAGTGTCGGCGCGTTGGAAGATGCGCTGAAGGTGCAGGCGGGTGTCGTCGGTAACATCGATGGCACGCGTAGCAGCATGAACAGTCTGGTTACAGCCAGCCAGTCGGCGACTGGTGCTCTGCAGGCAACGCAGGCCGGTAACCAGCTTCTCGCGCTGCAATCTCAGCAACTGGCGGATCTGACCGCAGTCGTTGCTGCGCAGGGCCGCGCGCAGGCGCTGGAATCCGCCCGGCAAACCGCGATCGAAGCAGAAGCGCGCGAGCGCTTCCGTCGGTTCATGGGCAACTGATTGCCATGTCGCGCACGGCAAAGATTGCAGCAGTAGCCGCGGTTGCAGGCATGATGCTGGCGGTTGGCATCGCGACCTTGCGTGAGCCACGGAATATTCTGTCTGAAGCAGCCCTGCCAATTTCTGATGAGAGTGGCGCGAATATACCGCTGGCCCGCGAACTGGAACGCTGCGCTACCCTCACCATGCCTGACAGCGGATGTGAGGCCGCATGGGCAACTAACCGCAGGCGCTTTTTCCGTCAGGAGAAACGGGAGACGAGTGAGGAATTGGGCAGCAATGTCCCTCCCGTTGATCTGGAAGGCCTTAAGCCGTGAACGATACCGGCGTCATCGATAGTTTTCTTGCTGTTTTCACTAGCTATATCGACAGCGGCTTTGGTCTGCTGGGCGGTGAGGTGGGCTTTCTTTCCTCAACCCTGATCGCGATTGATGTGACCATCGCGGGTCTGTTCTGGGCCTGGGGCGCGGATGAGGACGTGATTCAGCGGCTGGTGAAGAAAACCCTCTACATCGGCGCCTTTGCGTTCATCATCGGTAATTTCCAGACGCTCGCCACCATCATATTCGAGAGCTTTGCAGGGCTAGGGCTCAAGGCAGGCGGCGATGCACTCAGCCTAGCGGAGTTTATGAAGCCCGGCAGCATCGCGGCAACTGGTCTCAAAGCAGGCAAGCCATTGCTTGATACAGCCGGGCAGTTCGCCAGTCTGATGGCCTTCTTCGCCAATGCCGCGCTGATCCTCATCCTGTTGCTTGCTTGGGTGATTGTCGTGCTGGCTTTCTTCATCATCGCCGTGCAGGTCTTCATCACCTTAATCGAGTTCAAGCTGGTGACGCTAGCCGGGTTCGTACTGCTGCCTTTCGCTTTCTGGGGGCGCACCGCCTTCATGGCGGAGAAGGTGCTGGGCCACATCGTCTCCTCCGGCATTAAGGTGCTGGTGCTCGCCGTTATCACCGGTATCGGCACCACATTGTTCACACAATTCACAGACGCTAATCTTGGGGTCGAACCCGATATCAATCAGGTTATGGCTATCGCGCTGGCGGCTTTGTCATTGTTAGGCCTCGCTATCTTCGGTCCGGGTATCGCCAATGGCATCGTCTCGGGCGGACCGCAGCTTGGCGCGGGAGTCGCGGCGGGAACAGCCCTAGCCGCTGGCGGTGCTCTTGCCGGTGGCGCTGCGGCCGCAAAGCTTGGGGTAGGGGCTGCGGGATCAGCGCTGTCGGCAGGTGGCTCCATGGCGGCATCTGCGGCGCAGGCCGGAGCGCGAGCCGCTGGCGCTGCTACGGGAGCTTATAGCGTTGGCTCTCTGGGCAAAAGCGGTGCGGGCGCGATTGCAGGCGGTATGGCGGCTGTCGGGCAGAAGGCTGCTTCCGGAGCTGCCACTGCCGCTCTGTCACCTTTGCGCAAAGCCGCCGCTAAGGCTGGCTCTTCCATGAAAGACAATTTCCGTGCGGGTGCCCGCGCTGGGCTGGGAGCATCCGATGCGGGACAAAAAGCATCCGCCGCGGCCCCTTCAACGGCTCAGGCCGTATCACCTTCCGCTCCGCCCGCATGGGCCGCCTCCATGAAACAGCGTCAGGCCGTGACACAGGGAGCCTCCATGGTCGCCCACAGCCTCAAGGGTGGTGACAGCCATGGCGGCGGCGGGGTCCCGGACATCAGAGAAAAGGACTGAACCTATGTTCCGACGCCCTTCGATCCGCTATGGGGATACCCCGCAGCCCGTCACACCCTATCAGCGCGCGGCGCAGGTCTGGGATGATCGCATCGGCTCGGCCCGCGTGCAGGCGAAGAACTGGCGGCTCGCTTTCTTTGCCGCACTCACGATGTCCGGCGGTCTTGCCGCTGGCCTTGTCTGGCAGTCGGCGCGCGGAACGATAGTCCCATGGGTCGTCGAGGTCGACAAGCTGGGCGAGGCACAGGTGGTCGCCCCGGCGCAAGCTGGATATCAGCCTGGCGATCCGCAAATCGCGTTCCATCTCGCCCGGTTCATTGAGCAGGTCAGGAGCCTATCCGCTGATCCGATCATCGTCCGACAGAATTGGCTGCGCGCCTATGAGTTTACTACCGACAAGGGTGGGCAGGCACTTAATGACCATGCGCGTGCCAATGACCCATTTGCGCAGATTGGAAGGGTTCAGGTCGCGGTAGATGTATCGAGCGTCATTCGGGCCTCGCCTGACAGCTTTCGCATAGCATGGACGGAACGCCGCTATCAGGATGGCAGCCTTATTGCGACCGAGCGCTGGTCGGCGATCCTGACGGTCGTCGTGCAACCACCGCGCACCCCCGAAAGTCTGCGCAAAAACCCGCTCGGCATTTTCGTCAATGCTCTCAACTGGTCGAAAGAACTGTCACAATGACCCGGCTATCCTCACGCCATGCCGCCAGCGCGGCGCTAATATTGTCTGCAAGCCTCCTTGACGGCTGCGCTGCCACATCAGCGAAAGTACCGGATGTCGTCCGGGATGCTCCGCCGGTGGAAATCGCCGCAACACTCAAGGCTGAAGCACCGCAAAGGGTTGAGATCGTAACGATCCCACAACCGCTAGCTTTGCCCGGCCAGTTGAAACCTGTTGCGCAGAGTGTGCATGCCTCAGAACCGGCGGATCCCCGCCGCGGTGTGGGTGCTGCCAATGCCGCCGCGCGCGTTGAACCGGCGCGGGATGATTATCTCAATGCGATCCAGCGCTATCCTTATGCCGATGGCGCGCTTTATCAGGTCTATGCCGCGCCCGGACAGGTGACCGATATTGCGCTACAGGAAGGCGAACAGCTTGTAGGCGCAGGACCAGTAGCAGCGGGCGACACCGTGCGCTGGATCATCGGCGATACGACAAGCGGTAACGGGGCCACTACGCGCGTTCATATTCTTGTGAAGCCGACGCGCCCTGATATCACCACAAACCTCGTCATCAACACCGACAGGCGGACCTATCATCTGGAACTACGGGCAACGCCCTCGACCTATATGGCATCAGTCTCCTGGACCTATCCGCAAGATGAGATCATTGCGCTGCGAGGCGCTAACACGGCTGCTGAAGCCATCGCGCCAGTTGCCGTAGGTTTAAATCTTACTGCGCTCAATTTTGGTTACCGGATTGAGGGTGATCGAACACCATGGAAGCCAGTCCGCGCGTTCGATGATGGCAAGCAGATGTTTATAGAGTTCCCGCCGGAAATTGCGCAGGGCGAGATGCCACCGCTGTTCGTGATCGGGCCAGCTGGTGACGCCGAGCTGGTCAATTACCGCGTGCAGGGCCGCTATATGGTAGTGGACCGGCTGTTTGCCGCAGCAGAGCTCCGTCTTGGTGACAAGCGCAGCGAACGGCGCGTGCGCATAGTGCGGTATGAGGGACGGGAGCGGCGGAGATGAGCAGTTCGGCCGAAACGCCCGCACCCATGGCCGAGCAGCAGGTGCCACATTCCGATCCCAAGGCGTTCCAACTGAGAGGCGATATTCCCCGCGTGATGCGGCTGTCGCGCAAGGCGCTCGCTATCATGGGCGTGGTTGCCGGTCTGGGTATCGGGGGATCACTGATCTATGCATTGCGGCCGCCAACCGGAAAACAGGCCGAGGAGCTTTACAGCACCGACAACCGAAGCACTGCTGACGCGATCACCTCAGGACCGAAGGACTATAGCCAGGTACCGAAGCTGGGAGATCCGCTACCCGGTGATCTTGGTGGCCCGATCCTCGCTGCGCGGGAGCGCGGAGAGAATGTGCCAGTTCCGCCCATGGGGACGGCGCAGCCCGATCCACGCGTCCAGGCTGCCGAAACCGCCCGGCAGCGCGCCGCACAGGAGCGAGATGCAGCACGGATGAGCAGCGTATTCCTTGGTGGAAACAATGCCGGTGCGGCTGCGATACCGCCCGTTCCTGCATTATCAACCCTTGCAGTGGCAGCGCCCAATGCGGATGGCGTTCTCCAACCTGTTGAGGCGGGACAGGGCGATCAGGCTGGCAAGCGCGCCTTTATGGCCCAGCCGTCGAGTCAGCGCACACTCAGCATTGAGCGGCTAACCGCACCCGCATCCCCCAACATCCTGCAAGCGGGCAGCATCATCCCTGCTGCGCTTATCACCGGCATTCGCTCTGATCTGCCGGGACAAATTTCAGCGCAGGTCACTCAAAACGTCTACGACAGTATCACCGGGCGCATATTGCTAATCCCGCAAGGGGCGAGGCTGATCGGCGAATATGACAGCGAGATCACCGCAGGCCAGACCCGCGTCCTGCTCGTCTGGGATCGGCTGATCCTGCCCGATGGGCGTTCAATCCTTCTCGATCGTCAGCCCGGCGCCGATGTGGCTGGATATGCCGGACTGCAAGACGGCGTGAACCAGCATTGGGGCAATCTCCTGAAAGCCGCCGCCATCTCGATGTTGCTCGGCGTGGGGACGGAACTCGCGGCAGACAGCGACGATGACCTCACCCGCGCACTGCGCCGGGGGACTCAGGACACGATCAACCAATCGGGTCAGCAGATCGTGCGTCGGCAATTAAACGTGCAGCCGACACTTACCATCCGGCCAGGCCATCCACTCAGGGTCATATTGACTCATGATCTAATCTTGGAGCCGATTGGAACGGTACGATGACCAAACTGAAACTCGGGCCGCTGCCAGACAACAAGCCGGTCAAGCTGATGGTGGAATTACCTGCTGCTGTTCACCGTGATCTTGTTGTCTATGCCGCCGCGCTCGCCGCCGAAACCGGCGGTGCGGCGGTTACACCTGAGAAACTGATCGTGCCTATGCTCGCACGCTTCATGCAGACTGATCGAGGATTTACGAAGGCGCGAAGGGTAGAGCAATTGAAGCAAAACCTCACGGTCCCATGAACTTCATGAAACGTGCACGACTTTCCGCTTCGATGGCGGCCGTGATTGCATTGGCACAACCCTAACCGCAGACCGTTCCTCCAGTGCAGCGCGCTAAAATCTGCCTGGTCTCTGCGACGTGAGCATCAAAATTAGGGCTAGCCACGCGGGAAAATAAGAGCCGAAGTAACAGGAAACGAATTATATATGACCGATGGGCAAGTTGGTGGAGACTAATACTGGTCGCAATACAGATCCCACCCCTAACCCGTTAATCAATGCAATCATAACGATAATTAGTGCCTTACCCAACATCATCGCTCCCCTCCGGAAGCTGCAAACCATATCGAATTCCTGTTTACAATTCCGCGCAAGCTCATCTGCTCTCGTCATCATCATGCTCGCGGAATATCGAAGGAGAGCGAGTAACGATCCCGCACGAATGCCAAGAAACGCCGCAGCGCGGGATTGCCATTATCCTCACGCCAATAACCCGAATATTCGACGCGTGTTGCCCCCTGCTCACCATGAACGGGCCGATATACCACATCAGGATAACGCACCCCCGTCGCACCCTCACAGATAACCGTGAGACCAAAACCACCACCCAGGACACTCAAAACGCTTTCCCGGCTAGTCTTATGCATGCTGATCTCTGGTTGTATCCCCGATACTGACAGACGACCGAGCAGCATATCACGAATTTCAGGACCAGGATCAGAGGCGGTGAGCAAAAACCGCTCGCGTCGCAAATCAGTCCAGTGGAGCAATTTGCGCTCGGCCAGTGGATGATCCGTCGGCAGTGCAATTATCACACGTTCGCTCCAAAACGGTTCATGCCGGAATCCATCATGATTGGCGTCACCGAGCAGAATCGCGATGTCGATTTCCCCAGTATCAAGCCCCGCGAACAATGCACTTCTGGTGGCTTCCACACCATCCAGGTCAACATCGGGGTGGTCCTGACGCCACTTCAGCATGGTCGCTCGCAGATTCCCAGCCGACACCGAATTATAGTGCCCGATCATGAGCCCACCTGCACGACCTTGCCCTGCCGCCCGCATGGTTTCTACCATTCTATCTGCGCTCGCAACCATCGGTCGGGAACTGCGAATGAATTGTGCGCCAGCGATGGTCAAGGTGACTCCGGCCCGCGAGCGGTTGAAGATATTATCTCCAATCATACGCTCCAGCTTGAGAACTGATCGGCTCAACGTTGATTGCTCTACGCCCATTGCCTGTGCTGCCCGGTAGAAACTACCATGATCTGCTGCGGCGATTGCGTAACGAAGCTGGCGAATATCAAAAGGCATAGTTGAACTTTTCACCGCATAGGCCAGCTCGGATGCAATTCGTCGATCACAAAATTACGAATGGTACGACCACCGGATGACCTTCAAGCAAATGTGGATGATTGAACGGTAAATCGTCATGGCCATGCACCACCACGTCGGGATATGTTCTCTGCTAGATCAGGAACGCTGTGACTATATCAATAACTCATAAAGTAGCTACGGCAGCGTTGTACGAAAAATTAGCCAACCCTTCTCACTATGGCCATGGTTGAAAATAACGTTTCACGCTCCGCTACCGTGCGGCCTTAGAAAGGTAGAATTATGATCGTATCTTTTCACTAAATTTCTAAGAGAAATATGTGTAATTATACGAAAATCAAAGTATTATGATTCTTTATTATAATTGATATTTTACAGCGACGCTTTATGACCTCAATCGAACAATTCGGAGAGAAACCCACGTCGCCTTTTGCCACCATGACGACGTGTATGTTCATGTCCACTGCGGTCATCATCACGTGCAAAGCTATGAGTAGGAGACAAACGGCTTTGAGGATCACTCGGACGTTCCGAACGCTCAATGATCTTGTCCAGCTCGCCTCTATCAAGCCAGACCCCCCGGCATCGCGGGCAATAGTCAATTTCTACATTTTGTCGTTCGGAAAGCATAAGCGAAACATGACATATCGGGCACAACATACTCTGCCTAGAAGTCGAAAACTCATTCATATACTTAATTCTCCTATTATTTGATTAGCTTGTTCAAAAGTCACGCGTTATCGCGATAAGCAAGCAACCGGAGGGCATTGAACACGACTAGTAATGTCGACCCTTCGTGAACCGCGACCGCCGGTCCAATGCCAAGTCCAAGGATTGTTGCGGGCACCAGAAATACAACTACGCCCAGACTGACAAAGACGTTCTGACGAATTACCGATCGCGTCGTGCGGCTGAGGCCCACCGCAAATGGCAGATGCGACAGATCGTCAGCCATCAACGCGACATCAGCTGTTTCAAGTGCAACGTCTGATCCAGCTGCGCCCATGGCAATACCGACAGTTGCACTTGCCATGGCCGGGGCGTCGTTGACACCATCACCTACCATAGCAACCCTTGCCTCACTGCGCAGTCTCTTAATAGCCTCGACTTTATCTTCTGGCATGAGATCTCCCCATGCTTCACTCAATCCGACCTGCGCGGCGACCCCCTCCGCAGCTCTCTGATTATCGCCTGAGATCATGATCATCCGCTCGATACCGATCGCACGCAACCGATCGAGTGCATAACGTGCATTATCCCGGGGGGTGTCCATCAGACCGATCGCGCCCATGTCCCGATTGTCCCGTCGAACGACCATGATTGTGTGGCCGCCTTCTCGCAATTCCTCGATAACCAGTTTCATGTCATCTGAAAGAGCAGGGATGCCGTCCATTCCGAACATTTCCGGCTTGCCGATCAGGACTTCATCCCTACCTACAACCGCAGAAACGCCCTTACCTGTCATACTTTTGAGACTGTTAGCTTCAATGACCGTACGTTCACCAATATATTTTTGTCCATCCCGGGCGATAGCTTGTGCCAGCGGATGGTCCGAGAGACTCTCTACCGCAACTGCAATAGCCATTAGCTCCTCTTGTGTTACGCCTACAGCTGGAACAATGCGTTGGATGCGAGGCTCTCCACGAGTAAGCGTACCAGTCTTGTCGAACGCAATAGCCTTGAGTGATCCTAACAGTTCGAGAGGAGCACCACCTTTAACGAGAACACCGCCACGTGCGGCACGCGCTACACCGGACAGGACAGCACTAGGCGTCGCAATCGCTAGTGCGCAGGGGCTAGCGGCGACCAGCACGGCCATAGCGCGATAAAAACTATCGCGGAATGGTTCATCTACCACGACCCATGCAAACAGAAGCGCAAAGGCTAATATCAGGACAAAAGGTACAAATATCCGCTCAAATCGATCAGTGAAGCGCTGTGTAGGTGATTTCTGTGTCTCTGCCTCACTGACCATCTTCACCACTTTAGCCAGTGTGCTTTCATTAGACAGGCGGGTAACCTCAATCTCAATCAGGCCGTTCCCATTAATTGTACCGGCAAAGGTTCGGCTCGCTGCATCGATACGATCAGGCCTACTTCGTGCGGCAAGGGCATCAGGTACGGCAATCTTATCGACTGGCATACTCTCACCAGTCACGGGTGCCTGATTAATGCTCGTTATGCCGCTAATAATAAAGCCATCTGCAGGTACACGAGCATCAGGTTTAACGACAATGGTATCACCCACCGCCAACTCTTCAACGGGTACTTCCTTGGTGCCGCCACTTTTGGTCCGTAATAATGCGGTTTGAGGTGCGAGCTGAGCTAGCGCCTCGATTGCACGCTTCGCACGTCCCATCGCATAATGTTCAAGTGCATGACCAAAACTGAACAAGAACAACAATAGTGCGCCTTCAGCAAAAGCTCCGAGTGCCGCCGCCCCTGCGGCAGCAACCAACATCAATGTGTCGATCTCAAACTTACGCTGTATAAGATTGCCGATTGCCTCGCGAAGGGTGAAGAAACCACCGAATACATAAGCGGCCATATATAAAACTGTAGACACCCAACCAGCTTCATCTTCGACCAATTTCTCAATCGCAAAGCCAAGCCCAAGCAGTAAGCCACATATCAGCGCAAAAATAAGTTCAGTATTGGGACCTAGAGACGAATTATGGTCATGACTGTCACTATTAACCTTTCTACTCGTATCAGAGACGTGACTATCAGATTCATGATCATGTCCCCCGCGCTCACTGCTTGCCGGAAGAACAAGCGAACCTCTCGTTTGATATATCCCCATATTAGTAAGTGCATCTTGAAGAACGCGCTCTGATATCTGCTCAATGTCAAACTCTATTCGGACTATACCAGTGACATTCGCTTCTGCTTCCAGCACTCCTGGTAACGTCCGTAACTGCTCTCCCACAATGCGTGCCTTACGCTGATGACGTATCCCTTTAACTGACCACAGGACATGACCATAGCGCTCGGCAATCGCGGCACCAGCCGCACGAGCAACATCGCGAATACGTGACAAGGAAATGACTTCAGGATCGTAATGCATGCACAACATCGCCACCTCCCCTTCTTCCGGGGCAAGAATATGCGCCTGATCAATTCCAGGTCGTGCAATGAGATTCGCGGTTAACCGATTTATACAACTATCGCTCATATCCGGAATATCAGGAAGAATGAGCGGAATTTCTAATTGTAGCTTTTCTACCATAATTCTATCCTCTCAATTGACACCAGCGCAGCTGGCGCAGCATCCACAGATTCGAAATGACTCATCTGGCACTATGAGGTTACCTCTGAGCCTGCCCTGTCTTGATGCGCCGACATCTCTGCGCCGGAACATCAACGCGAAAGATCATTATGTCTCCTTGGACAATTTGAAGATTGATCCCGTCGCCGAAAAAAGGGACGCCTGTTGCGGGAGATGAAAGGCGTTTGCTCTCTCCATCCGGTAAAACCTTTAGATCAACGGTCAGTCCATCCTTCAAAAAGTCGACGTCTATTTTCATATTATCCTCACAGATGTAGAAGTGCTCACCAACCAGTCCTTCCGGTCGTTGATGAAGCAAATTAGCTTTCTCATCTGATGTCGGCGGTGCGGAGCAGCCTGCGACCGCAATGTGAACCATAGCTCCGGCCAATATGCGAAGCCACGGCGGCTTAAATCCACACACCAAGGTGTAATTGGCCAGTCTGGCCTCCGGTGTCTCAGATTGCATCTCTGCATTAATATCTGGGGCAGATCGCGTGCCATGGCGTTCCTCCGCACATCCACTCCCGACAGAAATTATTGAACGGAGACGTCTCAATCGGAGGAAATACATTACCACCGCGCAGACACGTAAATATCGAGAAGATAGCTCTTTCATAGAGCACCTCCTCGTCTTTGCTGACGTTTTTCCATGCGGGCGTCAGACAGAATTTCGAAGCCACCCTTGATCGCGATCAGTGCGGTAAGGAAACCTACAACTAAATCCGGCCAGTTCACCCCCAGCCACAACACCATGACCCCGGCAACAAGAATACCGCCATTAGATATGAAATCGTTGAAACTGAACGTAGTCGCGGCCCGCAGCGCCACATCAGGTTGTCTGAGCCTTTGCAGAAGGCGTAGGCAAATATAATTAACGCCCGCCGCACCTGTAGACACAATCATCATTGCCAACCCCATTGGCTCACTGCCATAGGTGTAGCGCCTACCTACATCAATGATGATAGCGAGTGAGAACAAAAGCAACATCACGCCAGAAGCAGTTGCAACACGCCTCTTCCATATGGCTCCCCGACCTAAGGCAATCAAACTCAGGAGATAAACAAACGCATCAGATAAATTGTCGACACCATTTGCTATCAGCGCACTTGAATCCCCCATCACCCCGATGAGAAAAAATACCACTGAAATTCCCAAATTGAGGGCAAGGACAACCCACAAGGTCTGCCGTTCAGAAAGTACCGGGAGCGCCATTATCCGTCTTTCCTCGAATATT
Source organism: Sphingobium sp. (assembly GCA_009360885.1). Lineage (GTDB taxonomy): Bacteria > Pseudomonadota > Alphaproteobacteria > Sphingomonadales > Sphingomonadaceae > Sphingobium. Next base: position 388,601 of record SPEL01000003.1, read on the forward strand.
GAGCAACCTGAGCGCGCCTTCGTTGACGGTTTGAACCCGATGTGCTGCTGCGCATTTGCTTTTTTAAAAAGCAAACAAAAGCTACATCCTGATTCTTGATTCTATGACGCAACGCACGCCTAAGAGTCAGGCTCATTATGAAACCAAAAACCCCTCGATATTCCACTACATGTCGAACTTCCGTTTCCGTTCCATTCACTTGAATAGAATATGTCTCCCAATAAACAGGAACACCTCCAACGCCGACCGTCCACCCTAGCCTGTCCGGCTTATCGAAATCATTGATCCCCGCCTCCGCCCTGATCCAATACCTACCCCTGAACAGAGCATAGTGCAGCGGAATGGCGGTATTGAGTTCCACCTGATCTCCAAAGACATAATTTGGATGCCACAGTGCAAATGCCTTAAAATCGGCAAGGTGCGTCCAAAGCCGGAGCGGAGACATGTTGATTGTAAAAATATTTTCCTCTGTCATCGTTGCCCTTCCACATTCAGGCCTCTCCGTTCCAAAACATCCCGGCTTGCTCGCGAAAAATGGTTCTAAAAGTGACTTCAATCGATGATCTGCCTCAGCGACTAGCAGGCGCAATTTGCTATGGAGGCGAGCGGTTATCTCGCTCGCCTCCCAGTGGCTTCACCACAGACCAGTCTGGATTAAGTCATCCCGACTTTCTCCGGACCGTCATAATCCCCTTCTGAAGCATGCTCTGTACGCTCTGAAAGAGTCTCCATTTCTTTACGCCCGTAACGGGCATAGAGAGTAGGGAGGACGAAGAGTGTCAGCAGTGTCGCAGTTATCAGGCCGCCAATCACAACCGTTGCCAGCGGCTTCTGAACCTCCGCGCCTGAACCCGTGGCGATCGCCATCGGTACAAATCCGAGGCTTGCAACCAGCGCAGTCATAACCACTGGTCGTAAACGCATCATAGCGCCTGCATAAGCGGCTTCGGCTCTCTTCATCCCATTAGCCATAAGCTCCTGAATTGAGGTCACCATTACGAGACCATTCAAGACCGCGATGCCGGACAAGGCGATGAAACCCACAGCCGCTGAGATAGAAAAGGGCATGCCACGAAGTGCCAGTGCCGTAACGCCACCCACTAGCGCAAGTGGAACACCTGTGAACACGATCAATGCATCCCGGACACTTCCCAAGGCACCGTAGAGCAGCAATATGATGAGTGCAAAACAGGCTGGCACCACCAACATCAGGCGTTCGCTGGCAGAACGCAAGTTCTCGAACTGGCCGCCCCAGTCGAGATATTGACCGGCAGAAAGGCGAACTTCGCTGCCAATCATAGTCTGTGCATCAGCGACAACGCTAGCGACGTCGCGCCCACGCACATTAGCCTGCACCACAACGCGCCTCTTGCCATTTTCGCGGCTGATTTGATTAGGCCCATCAGTAATTCCAATGTCTGCCACGCTTTGCAGTGGTACAAAACCACCATTGGGAAGCGGAACAGGCAATTGGGCAAGGGTTTGAAGATCGGCCCGCGCCGCGTCAGCCAAACGGATGGTAACAAAGAAACGCCGGTCCCCTTCAAAAATCATGCCTGCGTTTCGACCACCAATGGCGGCAGATACGGTATCCTGAACTGTCTGCGCGGATACCCCCATACGTGACATAACATCGCGGTTCGGCCGAATATCGAGCATCGGCAGGCCCTGGGTCTGCTCTACGCGCACATCAGCCGCGCCTTCGGTCTTACGCAGGATTGCCGCTATTTTATTGGCGGTAGCGTTCATGGCGTCGAAATCGTCACCATATACCTTGACTGCAACGTCTCCGCGCACGCCCGCAATCAATTCATTGAACCGCATCTGGATGGGCTGGCTGATCTCAAACGCGCCACCGGGTAAGCCCTCCAGTATTTTTTCAACTTTGCTTACCAATTCCGCCTTGGACAATCCGCTATCAGGCCATTGATCCCTTGGTTTCATAATGATGAAGGTATCAGAGATATTAGGGGGCATTGGATCAGACGCCAGTTCCGCAGTACCGGTTTTCGAAAACACGAACTGTACTTCCGGTAATTGCGCGACGGCCTTCTCTATCCGGGCCTGCATTGCCTGGCTCTGATCCACCGATGTTCCAGGCACCCGCAGAACCTGTGCGGTGAGATCACCTTCGTCGAGTTGAGGTAGAAACTCCTGACCAAGAAAGGAAAATGTCAAAATCGCCGCGAGAAAAGCACCAACACCAACACCCATGGTGAGCGTCGGGCGTTTCATGGCTTTATCAAGGCTTGGCTCATATTTGCGTTTCAGCCATGACATGATCCGACCTTCCTTCTCCTCCACTGGTTTCGACAACCAGATGGCCAGCAGAGCGGGTACGAAGGTGATCGAAAGCACGAAAGCACTGACCAGAGCCATGATGACAGTGAGCGCCATCGGTGAGAAGGTCTTGCCTTCAACGCCCGTCAATGTGAGCATCGGAGCGTAGACCAGAATGATGATCGCCTGACCAAAGACGCTAGGACGGATCATCTCTCGAGCCGCACGAACAACGGATTCAAGCCTTTCTTCAAGCGAAAGATTGCGCCCCATATGATGCTGGCGCTCTGCGATACGTCGAAGAGCATTTTCTACGATAATGACCGCACCATCAACAATGAGACCGAAATCGAGGGCTCCCAGACTCATGAGATTGGCAGAAACCCCGCCTTTCAGCATGCCAAAGCTGGTCATCAACATGGTAATCGGAATTACCAGTGCGGCGATCAGCGCAGCCCGGAAATTCCCAAGCAACAGGAAGAGAACGACAATAACCAGCAGCGCACCTTCGGTAAGATTCTTCGCTACGGTCTTAATAGTCGAATTAACTAGTGCCGTACGATCAAGTACCGGCTGAATAACAACGTCAGTTGGCAGCGAAGCATTAATCGTATCGAGCCGCTCGGAAACGGCCGACGCTACAGTGCGACTATTCTCACCAATCCGCATGATTGCGGTGCCGACGACAACTTCCTTACCGTTCTCGGATGCTGAACCATAGCGAATAGCCTGCCCAAGGCGTACCTGAGCTACCTGATCTAAACGTATCGGTGTTCCTTCACGGGTTGCAATTATGGTACCCGCCAGTTCGTTTACATTGCGAATACGCGCATCCGATCGAACGGCAAGACCTTCACCCCCACGATCAACAACCCCAGCACCCACGCCAGCATTATTGTCTTCAAGCGCACGGGCGAGATCTGTCATATTTAGCCCCAGAGCCGCAAGCTGCTGGACATCAGGAATGACCTGAAACTGTTTAACGTAACCGCCGATAGAATCCACACCGGCAAGGCCGGGTGTATTTTTAAGTAATGGTGAAACAATCCAGTCTTGCGCAGTCCTCAGATAAGTTGCCTGATCAGCTTCGCTAACCAAACGATCCCCCTCTGGTGTTATGTAGCTGCCATCAGGCTGCATACCGGGTTCTCCCGGCTTGTGCTTGTCCTCCTTGCGGTGCTGGAAATGGACGGTCCACATATAGACTTCGCCGAGACCTGTCGCGATCGGTCCCATAGTCGGAACGGCTCCGTCAGGAAGATTTTCCTCGGCTACCTTCAGCCTTTCAGAGACTTGCTGGCGTGCGAAATAAATATCAGTAGATTCACTAAAAACAGCCGTTACCTGAGCAAAACCATTTCGACTAAGCGAACGGGTATATTCAAGACCGGGAACCCCTGCGAGTGCTGTTTCGATCGGAAAAGCTATTTGTTTTTCAACCAGTTCAGGCGACAGAGCAGGTGCGCTAATGTTCACCTGCACCTGATTATTGGTGATATCAGGAACAGCATCAATAGGCAGGCGACTAATTGCCCACCCTCCGATGGCCATGGCGATAAGCGTCATAAGCAACACGAACCAGCGTCGCTCGACAGAAAATGTGACGATGCGATCAATCATGATTAATGTCCATGCTCCGCCTCGCCCTTACCGAGCTCAGCCTTAAGGGTGAAACTGTTGAGGCCAGCGAGTTGCTCATCGCCCTTGAGCCCTGACGTTACGACGACGTCGTTACCGCTCGGGCTACCAAGGGTAACAACAACTGCCTGAAAGCCGTGATCCGTTCGGACAAACACCGTGGGCTGACCTTCGACTGTTTGCACCGCAGCTTGCGGCACCAAGACTGACGCCTTGCCTGCGCCACCGGCCAGACGGATAGAAGCCGTCACGGGTTCACCCACACGCCATTGCCCGGAGACATTGTCAATAATCGCGATTACAGTCGCAAGACGCGTCGTTTCATCAAGAACTGGTGAAACAAAATCCACGCGTGCCACCGACTTACGTGAACCAGAAACTACCTCGATTTCCGATCCCGGTTTTACCTTGCCTGCATCAGCAGGCGAGAGCGAAAGCGTGACTGCGACGCGCCTTAAATCTGCAACCCGGAACAGTTCCGCATCTGCCGCAACAGTTTGCCCCAATGTCACGCTACGGGACACGACTTGGCCAGCCAGCGGCGCATTGATCGCAATACGATTGAGTGTGCCTCCTCTTCCCCCCGCTGCCGAAACCTGCTGTTGTGCAAGGCGCAGCGCAATTCTAGCCTCTGCCGAAGCCGTTCTGGCTGTGATCAGATCCTGTTCAGCCGAAACTTTTTGATCGAATAGTCTTTGCTCACGCCGCAGATTGGTTTCAGCAAGCGACAACCTTGCACGAGCAGCCTCAATCTCAGCATTAAGAGATGCGGCCTCGCGGCTTTCGATAATAGCAAGTGCCTGCCCGCGCCCGACTGATTGACCCAGATTGCGTGTTAACGATACCACCCGGCCACCAATGGCAGCGGATACGACCTGCATTCCTTGGGGGTCACCTCCGATGGTCGCGGGCAATGTCAACATACCACCACCGCTGCGAACAGCGCGAACCATCTCTATTCCTGCAGCCTTTATCTGCTCGGCACTGAGATCAATTTCGCCTTCTTTTTCCTCGTGTCCTCCTTCACTGGCATCTGCTGCGTTATTAGCATCTGTACTATTTCCTGTTGCAATATCTCCGCCAGAGCAGCCTGCTATCAGCAACACCCCAAGCGAGAGGGGCAAAGCCGCCTTGATATATATTTTCATTGGATTAATTCCCTTGAGTATCAGGTGCACGCGCAGTCAGCCGTTCAAGCTGTGCCTGAGTGTTGTGATATGTAAGAAGGGCATCAACTGCAGAGATCTGCGTCTCGGCCAGAGTCCTTTCTGCGTCGAGCAGCTCAAGCTGACTGAACTTACCCTCTCGATATCCGATGCGAGCGATACGAGCAGTTTCTTCTGCTGCGGCCAGTGCAGGTCCTTTGGCCGTAACAGCCGATGTTGCGGCGTTTGCTGCCTCAGCTTGAGCCCGCGCGATTGCTTGATCGACTTCCAGCACAGTCACACGCTTTTGAGCATCGGCACGTAGGCGCTCCGATGATGCCTGCGCAACAGCTGCCTTGCCATTGTTAAACAGCGGAAAAGGGATGGTTAGGCTAATGACTGCCGCCGTATCTCCGGTATCTCGGAAATAGCGCGCTCCTGCCCCTGCAGTGAGATCGGGGACACGTTGCGCCCGGGCGAGCCGCACACCAGCATCAGCGACTGCCAAATCTGCTTCCGCCGCTGCCATGGCCAACGTATTGGCAGTCTCAATCTCTTGCAAAGGACCATAAACCGATTGAACTGAAGAAAACCAACCGATGTCGAGGTCGCCTGTAAATGATTGCCCGATGATCTTTGACAAAGAGAAGCGAGACACCTGAACAAGTCGTTCAGTACGCTCAACCTCAGCAACAGCATTGATCCGCGCCACATCCGCCCGCTGAATCTCGATAGGAGACGCCCGCCCAGCCTCAACTCGTACACGGGCAGCTCTTAGTCCTTCCGTTGCAATTCCGGCCTGATACTGAACGGTTGCGAGCCTTTGCTGTGCCGCAGCAGCCTCAGAATATGTTTGAATCACAGAATAGCGCAGGTCCGCCTGCATTATGGCTGCCTGTATGGCCGCCCGACGCGACTGGGCGTCCGCGACACCAATTCTTGCCGCGCGCTTACCTCCGAGTTCAATAGGCAGAGAGACGCTGGTAGTAGCTTCCATATTGCGTGCTCCCTTATAAGGACCGCTTCCGGCAACGTTCTCCGTATCTATAGAAATCTGCGGGTTGGGGCGGAGTCCAGCAATAGTTCTACCGGCAGCAGCAACACTTATGCCTGCTTGTGCTACCTCCAGTTGCGGCGCCGAAGCTCCAGCCATAGAAAGAGCCTGTTCAAGGCTGAGAGTACCGCGCGCCTCCACAGACAGCGCGGTTTGCGCCTGAGCGATAGCCGCACAGGACGTCACGGCCAACACAGCCGCGATTAATCGTTTCATGATGGTAATCCCGATACAAAATGCGTGACTGCAACTGCCGAATTAACGTCAGAACTGCAGAAGCGTTACGATCCGATCAGGCAATAGGAGGGCGTAAATCCAGCCCAAAGATTTGAAATATTGGAAAATCTATAGCCGCACGGGCATAGGACGCAGAATCAAGGTTTATCAAACCCCCGCCAACAACCATTGCATTCAAAGAGGACAGAGAATGATGGCAGCCATGATGATGTGAAACAGCTTTTTCTGTATCACCCGGCGCAGATTCTTCATTCTGCTCCGGGTGCACTTCGCCCGAGCATTCTAATCCAGCGAAGTTTGGAACCTCCCGCGCATGAACGAGGGTAGACGTCATAAGCGACGCCACCAAAATCCATAGAAACAGGAATTTTTTCCGTAGCATGGTAACACTGTTAGCAGATTCGCATAAATTTGTCATGAAAAATTGCAACCAACTTATTTTAAAACTCGCTAAAAGACTTTCTTGTGAGCATGTTTTCCATTCATCATTATCGCCTTACTGACATAAAATCATTTAATCTTTATGTGCTCTCAAATTTCAAACGTATTTAACGCCCCTGATTTTGTTGGAAGCTCTACTTCTTGAGTAAAGAGAACCGATATTGAGTAAGACAACAAACAAATGTGCGACTGATGTTCGATAAGACGATATCGACACCTTACTAGTACAACATTAGAATCTGTCGTTCCCATGGCGATCCCTATCTTCCGGAATGAGGCGCCCCCTACCTCGGCTAATTCCATCTCTTTGCCGATAGCATCGGCTACTTAATGACGGTCAATTCAAATCACAATCATGTGGCCAAGGCCGTACAACCGACGAGCGCGATCTTCCCGACCTCTCTGATGGCATACCCAGAACGAAAGGGCTGATCATCTGCCACCTGTCATTTCAGAGCTTTATTCTGCAAAGGATGCGCCTGCCGCCAAGCAGGAATGGCTTCCGCAAGAACGCGCCATGCTGAGCGAAGGAAGATGAGCGCAATGATCGATCCGACCACGATATCTGGCCACGCAGCACCAGTTCCACCTACCAATCCAGCCGCAGCGAGGACGCCGATATTAGAAGCAACATCGTTACGCGAGCACTCGAAGGTACTCGACATATTCACGTTGACTGTGCGGAAGCGCCAAAGCATTGCGAGACAAATGAGGTTCGCGACCAACGCCATGCTACCAAAGGTCAGCATCAGATTCGATGAGGGCGGAACACCATTTACGATCTTGTCAGTAATCTCTATAATTACCGCAATACCGAAGACGAGTATAATGCCGCCCTTAGCAATGGCCGCGCCAGCCTCCCAGCGTGCTCCCCGATGCAAGGCATAAAGACTCAGAGCATAGACGAAAGCGTCGCCCAACATGTCAACTGAATCGGCCATGAGCGCCGATGAGCGGGCCACCAGCCCACCACCGAACTCGACGACGAACATCGTAAGGTTGATGAGCATGACGATGATCAGGACGCGGCGCTGGTCCTTCTTGCTCGCCAGTTCAGTAAGGATATTGCCCTTCTTCGAGCAACAGTCATCAACCATAGTTCGAAATCCGATTCGTTTCGTTATGGCATGGACTCATGCACCCTAAAGCAACTATAGGGTCAAGTATGAAAATTGGCGATCTTGCAAAACTTACCGACACTCGCGTCGAGACCATCCGTTTTTACGAAAAGGAAGGTCTCATTCCCGTTCCAGGCCGCAATGTCGGAAACTACCGGATTTACGAAGTCGAACACCTCAACCGGTTATCGTTCATCCGCCGAGCCCGTGATCTAGGCTTCACGTTGAAACAAGTACGCAAGCTGCTCGCGCTGGCAGATAATATCTCAGGTTCCTGCGGCGAGGTCGATGCAATCACGGCTGAAAATATTGCTGAGATCAACCAGAAAATTAACGACCTTACTGCGTTGCGGGATCAACTGGTCCTCAGATTGGATTGCTGTGAAGGCCCGACGATAGCGGATTGCCGCATCATAGAGGCTCTGGCTCCACGCCCATGAAGCGATTAAGAGACAGTAACACGCATACCAACCACCGACCGAACCGATACAGCTTATCATTGTTTAGTGTATATGGTTGAATTGCCTGGTGTTTGCCGGAGGCAATTTAGTTTAATCTACGCTGCCATAGGTGTTTCGTCCAGTTGAGCGTAATATCGTTTTTCTGCTTCAGCGGGCAGGATCTTTCCGATGGGTTCGAGCAGTTGTCGGTTGTTGAACCATTCCACCCATTCCAGCGTGACATATCACATTCCACGGCTTCAAAAGAACGCCATGGTCCTCTCCTATGTACCACCTCAGCTTTGTAAAGGCCGGTGATCGTTCCAGCCAAGGCGTTGTCATAGCTGTCGCCGACGCTACCAACCGATGGCTAGATTCCGGCTTCAGATAGCAGCTCCGAGTATCGGATAGACATATATTGCGACCCGCGATCGCTGTGATGGACAAGGCCACCCCGATGGGCAAGGCGTCATTGGTGGATAGCCTGCTCCGGTGCATCCAGTACGAAATTGGCATGGGCAGTCCTGCTGACCCGCTAGCCCACGATATATCGAGCGTAGACGTCGATCATGAATGCGACATAGGTGAAGTCGGATACCCAAAGCCTGTTGGGCGCCGACGCGTGAAACTGTCGGTTTACTTGATCGAGCCAGCTTTTTTTTGCTGATCGTGGTCCGCACAGGCTTGCCACGGATTACCGCTTTCGCAGCTACCCGAATGTCAATGATGGTAATGATCGCAATCGCGTCCTCAGCGATATTGCGCCTCGTTATCAGCTATCCTCTGACTCCGTTATTTCCAGTCACCGGTGAGAGCCTCGATGTACTAATAATAGTTGATGAATGGATGGCATCTTTCAGGAGTGAGAATAACGACCTGAATGACCAGACCATTGACGAACCATTGCTGATGGCCGTCAATGGCAGACATTGCCCCCCGGCGTGACACGTTCAGAGTGGTACGAACCAGCAAGGGCTTTTTCACGGAGCCCTTGCCCTTACGCCATAGCTGCCTTTTATGGGTCAGCCGGTCACGAACCGGCTGACCCATTTGCTATGTCGGCAATGCCGCTTACTGTATCGAGACGCGCGATTTGTTCCGTAGAAAGAGTGATATCAGCCGCACCGAGATTACTCTTCGTCTGCTCCAGCGTGCGGGGGCCGATGATCGGCACCGAGCCATGGCCCATCGCCCATGCAATGGCGATACGATCAGAGCTGGTGCCCAGTTCCTGTGCAATCGCCAACACCGCATCAACCGTCGCTGTGCGCGCTTTGCTATTCTCGTCTTGAAAGACACGGCCACCAAAGCCTTCCTTCCGGCCGGTTTCACCTTTGCGATACTTACCGGTCAACACGCCGCCGCCCAGCGGCGACCATGTGACCGGCGCAATCCCCAATGCATGGCATGCGGGAAACAGGTCAGATTCGGGGTCGCGATGCACCAGACTGTGCTCAAACTGCGCGGCCGCAATCGGCACCTTGCCCGTCAGTTCCGCCAAAGTAGCTGCGTGCGCAACACGCCACGCCGGGAAATTGGACAAGCCCGCATAGAGGATTTTGCCCGCGCGTGCGAGATCGTCCAGACCGCGCACGATTTCCTCGGACGGGGTTGCCGTGTCCGGATGATGTACCCAGTAAAGCTCGATCCGGTCGGTCTTAAGCCGCTTCAGGCTGGCCTCGACCGAGGCGACCATTGCCTTGCGACTATTCCCTGTGACGAGGCGATTGGGTGCGGCCACCGCGCCGTTGGCGAACTTCGTCGCCAGCACAAAATCCTCGCGCCGACCTTGCAAAAGCGTACCGACGATCTCCTCCGACTGGCCGAACTGATAGACGTCGGCCGTATCGATGAAATTGCCTCCGGCATCGGCATAGGCATCGAAAATCGCACGGGCGGCTTCAGCATCCGCGCCATAGCCCCAACCCGTGCCGAAATTGCCAGTGCCCAATGCAAGGCGCGAGACCTGAAGGCCAGTACGGCCGAACGTCACATACTCCATCATTATATCTCCATGTCGGCCGCTCAGGCGGCGAAAAACTCTTTGACCTTCACAATGAAGGCATCCCTTCCCGAAACTCGGTGAGCAAGGTCGCGAGCACTCTCGCTCAGCATCCTACGGTCACGCCCCCTGCCCGTCCTTGACGTTAACAACAACCTTGCCCTTTGCGCGCCCGCTACCGACATAGGCCATTGCGGCGTTGATATCCGCAAAGGGGAAGACGCGGTCCACGACCGGACGGATCGTGCCGTCCTCGACCAGCTTGGCGATTTCACCAAGTTGCTCGCCATTGGCGCGCATGAACAGGAATGAATAGTCCACATCCGCCCGCCTTGCCTTGCGGCGGATGCCCGCGCTCATCACGCGCAGGACGAGGCGCAAAATGGCGTTCAGAGCTTGGGCCTTTGCGAAGGCAGGATCGGGCGGCCCGGAGATAGAGATCAGCTTGCCACCCGGCTTGAGTATCTTGAGCGATGCCTCCAGCGTCTCGGCGTCCAGACTGTGCAGCACGACATCATAATCCGACAGTATCGCCGAGAAATCCTGCGTCCTGTAGTCGATCACCACATCCGCGCCGAGGCCGCGAACAAGGTCGGCGTTGGCCGCGCTTGTCGTGGTGGCGACAGTAGCACCGAGATGCTTGGCCAGCTGGATCGCGATTGTGCCAACCCCGCCCGATCCGGCATGGATCAAAATCTTCTGTCCGGCCTTTAGCTGCGCCCGTTCGACCAGTAGCTGCCAGACTGTGAGGGCAACCAGCGGGAGCGAGGCAGCCTCTTCCATCGAGAGATTTTTGGGCTTGAGCGCCACATCGGCTTCGTTAAGCGCAATCCGCTGAGCAAAGGTGCCGATCTGGCCGTCACGCGGGCGGGCGTAGACGGTATCACCCACCCTGAAACGGCGTACCCCTGCACCAACCGAGACAATTTCCCCCGCCAGATCATGTCCCAACACAAATGGCGGCTTGTAAGGCAGGATCGGTTTGAACGCGCCGCTGCGGATCTTGCCGTCTAGCTGATTGAGCGCGGTAGCATGGATCTCGACCAGCACTTCGCCCGCGGCAGCCACAGGGTCGGGCACCTCACCCAGACGAAGCGCCTGCCCCTTACCATAACGATCCAGTATATAGGCTTTCATGGCACCCTCTCCCGATGTGCGGTTATGCGGCCGAGTCAGCGTTCGCGGTGGGATAATCAATATAGCCTTTTGCCCCGCCGCCATAGATCGTCGCAGGATCAATCTGGGCGAGCGCAGTGCCGGACTGCAAGCGTTGCACCAGATCGGGATTGGCGATGAAGGGACGCCCGAAAGCAACCAAATCGGCCTCACCATTCGCCAGATGCGCCTCAGCAAGTGGAAGGTCATAGCCGTTATTGGCAATGTAGCTGTTACGGAAGGCCTTGCGCAGGGCCGGAAAGTCGAACGGGGCAATGTCGCGCGGGCCGCCGGTAGCGCCCTCCACCACATGGATGTAGGCAATGCCCAACTCATCCAGCCTCGCGACGATATAATCGAACTGCGCTTGCGGATTGCTCGACGAAATGCCGTTGGAGGGTGAAACGGGAGAAAGACGGATGCCGGTGCGGTGCGCGCCAATTTCTTCTGCGACGGCCGCCGTCACCTCGATCATCAAACGAGCGCGATTCTCGATCGAACCACCATAGATGTCCGTGCGCTGGTTGGCACCATCCTTGGCGAACTGGTCGAGCAGATAGCCATTGGCACCATGCACTTCCACCCCGTCAAATCCGGCCGTGATTGCATTGGCGGCCGCTTGGCGGAAGCTGTTGATGATGGCGGGAATCTCGTCGAGGTCGAGGGCACGCGGTTCGGACACATCGGTGAAGCTGTTGTTCACAAAGGTCTTGGTTTCCGCCCGTATGGCAGAAGGCGCGACAGGGGCATTACCGCCCAGCAGATCGACATGGCTGATACGCCCGACATGCCAGAGCTGCACAAAAATACGCCCGCCCTTCGCATGAACCGCGTCAGTCACCTTGCGCCAACCGGCGATCTGTTCGGGCGTGTAGAGGCCGGGAGTGTCCTGATAACCCTGTGCCTGCGGCGAAACCTGCGTAGCCTCGGTAATGAGCAGCCCGGCGCTCGCCCGCTGTGCATAATATTCCGCCGCATATTCGCTGGGCACCAACCCCGCGCCTGCGCGATTACGCGTCAGCGGTGCCATGACGACGCGATTGGCGAGCGTGAGGCCGCCGAGGTCATAGGTCGAAAAAAGCGTGGTATCGGTCATGAGAAATTGCCTCTCTCTGTAAAGCAAGTTTGGGGTTCAGGCTGCGTAACGCGGTGCGGGCTGGGTCTGGCCGAAGCCCGGCAGCATTGCCTGCCGTGCACCGTTGAACGCATCCCACAGGGAGCCATCATGGAGTGGCGGGATCGTGATGCCCTCGCGCTTGTCGAACCCAGCCAATGCAGCATCGACAAGATCGTTCACATCCATCATCGGCGGCAATGTTGCCTCGTCGGCACCCGCACGGCCCCATAATTCGGTGCGAGTGGCGGCAGGCAGGACGGCTTGCACATAGACGCCTTGCGGCCCTAGTTCGAGCGCCAGCCCTTGCGACAGGAACAACACGAACGCCTTGGTCGCGCCGTAAACCGACATGCCCAGTTCAGGGGCCAGCCCGACAACCGAACTGATGTTGATGATCGCACCGTCACCCCGTGCGGTTAGGCGCGGCGCAACTGCGCTTGCCAGACGCGTGACGGACGTCATGTTCAGCGTGATGAGCTGGGTGATTGCATCTGCGGATTGGTCAATGAACCGCCCGCCTAGGCCCGCCCCGGCATTATTGACGAGAATGCCGATCCGGTCATCCTCACGCAGCCGGGCCTCCACCGCTGCGATTTCATCAGCGCGGGTCAAATCGGCGGGCAGGACATCAATCGACACACCCGCCTCAGCGCGCAGCCGGGTGGCGAGTGCTTCCATGCGCGCCGCATCGCGGGCTACGAGCACAAGATCATGCCCTCTTCGGGCGAAACGGTCCGCATAGGTGGCACCAATGCCCGTCGAGGCACCGGTAATGAGAATGGCAGGCTTGCTCATAGGATTGCTCTTTTCCAGTTCGTCACTATATTCATGATGGTCGTCACGTTTCATTAAATGTGATGATCATCATGAATATGTCAATAGGGTCCATGGAGATTTTTCAATGAGGGTTAGTCGCGAACAAATGGTCGAAAACCGGGCGCGCATCCTGCGGGAAGCCAGCCGCCTGTTTCGCGAGCAGGGATTTGCGGCAGTAACGGTAGCCGACGTAATGAAGGCCGCCGGGCAGACACATGGCGGTTTTTACAGCCACTTTGCCTCCAAGGACGACCTTATTGCTGCGACAGTTGCCGAGGCATTGACGGGCGAGAGCATGGGCATGACCGATCTTGAGGCATGGACCGATGCTTATCTGTCGCCCCTGCACCGTGACCATCCGGAGCAAGGCTGCCCGACGGCAAGCCTCGCCGGATTGATGCGACAGCAAACGCCTGAAGCACGCTCTGCGATGGCGAAGGGGCTGGAGAAGCAACTGGCGAGGTTCGCGGCTGCACTTCCGGAAGGGAGCGACGACGACCGCAGACAGGAAGCCATCGGTCGCTGGGCGGCGATGGTTGGCGCAATCGTCCTGTCACGCGCGGTCGATGACCCCGCACTGGCAGACGAGCTGCTCATCAGCACACGCGGCTGGCTTGCGGACAATTCCACCTCAGAGAGGATAACGACATGAACGTGATGCACGAGCTGGCCAATCTGGACGGCCATGACCAACTCGCCGCACTGATGGCGGCAAACCGCAATCCGCCAATCGGGGAAACGCTGGAGTTTTATCTGGTGGAACTTGAACGCGGGCGCGTCGTGTTTGAGGGATCGCCCTCTCGCAAGGTGTTCAACCCGATCGGATCGGTCCACGGCGGATATGCGGCTACGCTGCTCGACAGCGCATGTGGATGCGCGGTTCATTCCAGCCTTCCGGCGGGGCAAGGATATACGACGCTGGAACTGAAGGTCTCCTACCATCGTGCGCTGGGTGAAACGAGTGGCCCCGTTCGGGCGGAAGGAAGGCTGATGTCGCTGGGCCGCCGCGTGGCATTTGCCGAGGCGAAGCTGGTGGATGCACGGGGCAAATTATGCGCTTCGGCTACCTCAACTTTGCTGGTCTTTCCGATAGAAAATGGTGATTGAAAGCAGGACGCCGAAATGGCTGCCTTCCTCCGCTGGGCTGTTTGAGCCGTAATCACCCAGTTGCCACCATTAGCTCCTTATGGATACATGGCAGGTTCGACAGCCCGATTGGAACTAAAAACGACCGCTTTGTTGCGAGTGCGGACTATCCTACTGTTCGCTCGCCTTACCGACGCGAAATCAGTACTTCCCTACCTGTTTTGACAGTTTGCATCGACACATCAGTTTTGACATTTCTGACGCCTTCAACACCGCTGAGATGGTCGACCTGAAATCGGTAATAGTCGTTGAGATCCGCCGCGACGACGCGAAGGAAAGCCTTCGCGACCTTTGTCGTTAAAGAACAACCGGCAGGCATCTCGCGTCAAAAGAGAATTTGCACACCATGAAATAGGCAAGCACAATTGCCACCCACCCTCGCTGATGGACGAATGCAGCCGTGCAATAAAGACTGCGCTTCCTATTTTAGCCGCACTCGTACCGCTTTGTCATGGTGCTTGGCGCGCAAGGCGCAAGGAAGGGGGTGGAATCCGGCTTATCCCAGCTTAGCTCTCACCACTTCCATTCCAGTTCGATGCCTCCTTGTCGCGAACGGCCAATGGGTGCTGGCATTTTCAGAGGATCGACTAGCCGACGACCTGTCCGTTGTTCAACTCGCGCAGGTGGCAGGCCTTGATAGCAGTGGCTTTACCCGTGCGCTGCGTGCCCGCACCGGCCTTGCACCTTATGCCTGGCTGACGGAACGACGGATGAAACGTGCATTTGCACTACTGCTGACAGACCTGACGGTGACGCATGTTGCAGCAATGCTGGGCTATTCCAATCCCGGGAAATCTGCATCCGCGTTCAGGCGCGTGACTGGTTACACACCATCGCAATGGAAGGAAACAAGGGGAACTGGTAATTTTGCCAGATCATCCCTCCTGTAATTGAACAGGGATTGAACGATTCCAGCAAGTTACCTTACCCCAGTTAACGGCGGCAATGACGCAAAAACTGTCGGCTGCCGCTCAAATGCGGTCATTCGACTGATCGAAATGGTCACCTGAAACTTGCCCTTTGTTCATCAGGCAATCGCGGCATAGCGATCGACTTTCATTGGGTGTCCGATAGCTCAAAGCGGTCGTTCCCATAGAAAACCATTGACGGCTTTGGAGCACTGTAATTGGGATTTTACTGTCAGCCGGCAATGGTGGTAACGAAAGTCTTTTCTGAGCGACTACACTACCAGTCGGCGAACAGCGCGGTATCATAATTGGACCTCATCCAGCGTTCCATCTCGGAGTAATGCACGATTCCCCAACCATTTTGCATAGCGGATCTACGTGTTTGCTTTGTTAGAGTTTGATTAGTGATAATAAGATCGCCGGTCGGTCCAAATTCGCTCTTCTCACAGACCATTTTTGCTAGTCGTTCGCGCTCGCTAATAGGCCAAAGCCGAATCGCTTCACCTTCATTTTCGAAGATCAGGCTGCGACTATCATCATCACGAAGACGCCAATTGTATCCGGAAGCTATTGAGATACAGAGGTCAGCAAAATCTGCTGGCCTCTTTTTACTTGGCTGTACATTCATAGCGAAACCAATCACGTCAGGCACGCCGGACGCATTAGGACTAGAATATAATTCAACGCCTAGGCGGTGACGGCCAAGTTGTACAGTATGGTGATTTTCGGCATCAAGAATTGCATAGGGCCAAAGCAATACGATGCGCTGTGCGCTATGTAGCGGAGTATCCTCACAAAGCATCGAATATAGTGCTCTTCTAATCATCTCTTCGATGTCGATTTGAGCATTGTAGCGCGCTGCGCCAACTACACCAATCTTGGGATGTCCCAGCTTCTCTGCAAGAATCATACCCGGATCGCCATTGCGAACCGACCAAATAAGCCCGTTAAGCGCTGCGCGCACGAAGCGGCATGCGACGTTCGAAGCCGACATAGCATTTGTATGACGGCCGGTTTGGCGAAGACGATGCGCGGCAATTAGCCAAAGTCCATCAAGATGTTCCTGACTCTGTAATATTGATTGCGGCGACGCCTTGCTCGGTTTAGGCGTGCCAAACCCGGTAGGGCGCACGTTTATAAGATGGCGCAATTCCGATCCATCGCTCTGCTGAATGAAGCTTTCTTCAATCGCCTTTACGTCGGCTAGGTCACTACCTGATATACCGATGAGCAAGGGTGGCAGCATAGATGAATCAAGCTGTGCCGACTTTGACGGTCCTTTTACAAATGCTCCGCCTCGTGGTGCTTCCGGGCTGTCGAGCGCACCGTGAAAGGGTGCGCGTTTCATGACAAAACGCGCAATCCCGCCTATGCCAGACACCGTCCATTGCGGTCGCCCACTTACCTCTCGGTCTCTTGGTTCGTCGAACGCATGGAATTGTATTTTCGAGATGCCGAATATCTTCGCTAACTGCGACCAAGAAGTGGGGCGGTCTAGAGCGCCTGATAGTCGGTGATGCCCGAAGACATCGGTGACACCTTTACTCGAAACCGCGACCACTTCACGGATTGCACGCCGATCTTGGATGCTACGGGCGTTTCGTGATAAATCGGCCTTAATTGCAGGCAATAGAACCATCGTATCGAGCCAAGTGTTGGCTCCGGCGCTTGAGATCTTCGCTAATGCCGCGAAAGCCGCCTTCATTACATCTGGGAAATGCGCCTCAGCTGAACAAAATTGCACGAGTTCTGCAGCTGCCATCGGTGAATTTTCTAAGCCGCCGCAGCTCAATAAATCAAAACCGAAATTCTGTATTATTTGAGCATCGCCAAGATGGACCTTATTGGTTTCGTCCCGGAACGCCCAAAGGCCAGGCTGGCCGATCTCGATCTCTAAGGAAGGAATCGGCTCTTTGAGCAAAGTTCCTTCAAGCAGCACAGGTACGAGTTCAGAGACATTGTTATGCCTATCGATGCGTTGGATAAACGCATGATTAGCGTTGGCATGCGTCCCAAAGATCGGCAACAAAAACCCTGCGCCCGGTCCCCCGATCGAATCCAGTCCGATCAACGCAACCATCAGAGATCATCTTTCGTGATCAGGTTCATATGGATATAGTAGTTGAAGCAAATATCGGTGATCATGCTCATATACTCGCTTGGTCGGCTGCGCGCAGTAACGCGATATGGAAGCGGAGCAATGTCAAGCGCTTGCAACGTCTCACCAGTCGAGCCGTCAGCAAAGGTAGAAGGTAAGATGACGGCTGAAACAGCTTCAGCGAGAGGCAACGATGTGTCGGTCTGAATCTCAACACCTGATCCGCGGCTATCTATCGCATTGCCTTCGCGAGCATTGATGAGCGCATGGTAACTTGAGGCTTCGAACTCAGATGGATCAAACTCTGGCGTAGCGATAGGCCTTCCTAAAAGATAAGCAGGAACTGAACCGAAGAAACAGTCAATCAGCTTGCCCGGCGTGGCTGCATGGGGTTCAAGTCCAAAATCAGCTAGCTTCATGGCCTTGTGCAAATATGATTGGTAGAAGCCTTCTGCGAACGCACCGCTGTCAAACGGATAGATACGTTTGATTGCAGCTGCCCAATCGGGCTTAAAGATCAAGCAGACTGGAAAGTAATGGCTGAGACTGGTTGGTTCTGCATCATTGTTGGGTCGGAAAGCTGGCCGACCGTAGAATAAATACGTCAGTTTTTCGGAAAAGACCTTGCAGGGCTGTGGCTCCAACTGTCCGGCTGTGAGGAGATCTTCCAAGACATAGCTATCTGTGCTGTGGACAAGTGGCAGACGGGGCCTTGCCTCGCTCGTCTTTTCGATCATTGCTCGAAAGCGCTGTTTTCCAAAATCGTGAACATGGGTCAAGCTCGTATCCTCGGAGTATGTTTCCGCCTCACTTCTATCGCCTTGCGCGCTACTTCAGGTCAAATAGAAATACTTCAGCCGAAATGGACAGGCCTCTTGAATGTCGGAATTACCAACATTATAATAGTGAAATGTCAAATTTTCCTACGAGGTTGGCTTGGCGACGATCATTGCTCCTACAGTGCCCCTGGCGGTCTTCCCCAAAACTGCCGTTACCGCTGTGCTCACGAAAGAATTGTTGAGCATTGCAAGGGACGAGGCCCAGCTTCGGGGTATGCCATTTCCTCTGGATCAGGCTGGGCAAATGACCGTCAGCATCCCCATGGATTCCCTAACAATCGTTGATGTGCTTTGCACGGTCGATCCCGTCGTCGGGTTCGAACTGAAGGAGAGTATTGTCAAAACCGGCGGATTCGATTCGGTCCAAGAGGCCATTGATTATATGGTGCCAAGGATTGAAAAAGCATGGCAGAAGCATAGTGCTACAAAATCGATGAGCGCTGTGTCATGATTGTGCCCATAGGAAATGATAGCGAAGATGATGAAGCGCGCCGCGAACTTGGCGACCGCCTACGCGAGGCAAGAAAATATCTTGGCCTAACGCAGGAAGAAGTTGCCGGATATTTACGCATTCCCAGAACCGCTCTTTCAGATATAGAGAGTGGCCAACGCCGCGTGGAGGCTATCGAGTTGACGAGGCTCGCGCGTTTGTATCGTCAATCGGTGGGCTATTTCACCGGCGAAGATGAGATGTCTGCGACGCTTCCACCAGATGTCGCACATTTGGCTCGCAGGGTGGCAGACCTTTCCATGGAAGATCGCGAGGAGTTGGGACGCTTCGCTGAATATCTCCGGGCGCGTGCGAGCAAGGATACTCTCTGATCATGGCGACTGACTATGCCGGAGCGGTAAGGAACGGTACAGCGGCGGCCGGACGCCTGCAACGCGAACTTGGTATTCGCGATTTCATCGAGGTACACGGCGGATCCATCGACATCTTCGACGCGATCCGGATGCTCGATTTGCCGCTGATGTTACGGCCATTAAAGGGATTATTGGGAGCGTATCTCAGTGCGCCTGTTCCCGGAATCCTAGTGACGACTGAGCGCCCGATGAGCATCCAGCGGTTCACAGCAGCCCACGAACTCGGGCATTACATCCTCCAGCATGAGCCAAGTCTGGATGATGAAAGTGTGCTCCGGCGGATGCCTAATTCTCCTGAACCTTCCGGTAAGTTTCAGGAAGCCGAGGCGGATGCCTTTGCCGTCGCGTTCATGATTCCGAAATGGCTGATTGCCGCTCATTGCCGGCGGCAGGACTGGATTACTGCGAATCTATCTAATCCCCATATTGCCTATCAATTGTCGCTGCGGTTGGGTGCGAGCTACGAAGCGACCTGTCGGACATTCGAGCGTTACCGGCTTCTACCAGCGCCGACGGTCAAGCGCCTAGTAGACACTCCACCCAAAACTATGAAGATGGCACTATTGCGCGATTACAAACCGGCAAATTATCGCGGCGATGTGTGGCATCTCACCGAACGCGATGCAGGCAGCCGGATCGACGGTAGTCGCAACGACACCTTTGTCCTCTCGTTAAAGGAGCATGGTGCGTCAGGCTTCATCTGGGATTTTGATGCGCTTGTTTCTAGCGGGTTCGCGATTGTTCGCGACGTGCGTGAAGCAGTTGATCCCCACACTGTTGGAGGGGCAGCGATCAGGCGCGTGACGGCGGTCTCGGATGATATTCCTCGCGGAATTTTAGCCTTAGAAGAACGGCGGCCGTGGTTGCCGGCGCAACCATTGACGCAAATCTCGCTGGACGTCGATTTGAGTGGACCAGAGCAGCTCGGTCTGTCGCGCGCCGAGCGCCGTCATCTCTTGCAGGCGGTGTGACCGACGCATGATCGAGATTGATGTCGATTTGAGGAGTTTGCTGGGGCCAGCGAGAGATCAGGGCGCTCGCCCTACGTGTCTGGCGTTTGCGGCCAGCGATGCACATGCAGCCGCGCGTGGTGTCCTGACGCCATTATCCTGCGAATATGCCTTCTTTCAAGCGCAGAAGCGTGGTGGTCGGTCGCCCTATGAGGGAGCCTCGTGGCATGACATGCTTAGCGGCATTGAACAAAACGGCCAGCCCGTTGAAGAACAATGGGCTTATCTCGCTGCGGCCCCGGCAGATCTATCGCAATGGACGCCGCCAAGCGGCATATGCGAACTATTCGGTCGCAGCCATATGGCGATGGCCGCAACGGTGGACATAGTCAGAAATGCTCTGAATTTCGGTTCGCCAGTGTTGATCGTTGCAATGCTTTCCAACAGCTTTTTCGTGCCCTCAGCATCCGGCGTGGTTGAAGCACCAGCAAATGAACGACCCGATCCAAACTTGATGCATGCGCTTATCGCGGTTGGGCATGGACAGGTGAAAGGCCAGCCGGCTCTTCTCATCCGCAATAGCTGGGGTGCGGCATGGGGGATCGACGGCCATGCATGGCTAACCGACATTTATTTGAAGCCCAGTCTCGTAGCGGCTGCCTGCCTAACGGAGGAACGTGATGTATCTTGCCATACAACCGCAACCTGATTGCGTGACAGCCTGGTTGCAGGCGGTACGGGCCGTTGATAAGAAAAAGGGCCATGAGGCCCATAACGTCATCATCGATATTGCGGACCCCACGGCCCGAGCTGACTTATCCGATCCAGTCGTAGCGCAAGTTGATGCTTTTCTTCGAGATAAGAAAGAAAAGCCAATTGAAACTGTGGCCAATACGATATTCCCGTCCAGCCTTTATCGGCGCCACGGGGCGCCGGCATTTTTCAACCGATTTGAGAAAAATGTCATCAATCGAGTGCGGACCAACAGCCATTGGTCTGGCTATTATTTCGAACGAATGATGTCGATGCCGCGCACTGGGCAGGAACCATTCAATCAGATCTGGAATATCGTCGAACGGCTAAGAAACCCCGATGTGAAGGCACTAAATAAATTTGAACTGAGTGTCTTCGACCCACTTCGCGACGTTAGCAATTCTCCGTATGGCGGGCAATGTCTCAGCTTTGCCAGTCTGAAGCTGTCCAAGGATGGCAATGGCAAGAAGTTGGGGATGACCGCGTTATACCGGAACCACTTCTACATCGAGAAACTCTTAGGCAACCTGATAGGCCTCGGTCGCTTGCTGGATTTCATCGCCAAGGAGGGAGGCGTAGCCTGTGGATCGCTAACTATTATATCCACCCATGCGGAAATTGATCAGCCAGGTAAATGTACGCGAGACGCGATCCTTAATCTGCTCAAGGAGTGTGATCGGGTAGAGATGGAATTAACGTCGGTTGCAACCTGATGTTTTACGCGAAAGATAGCTCCGGCATGCGGCAATTCGAGGCGGTTTCGTTCTCCACACCATAAATGTCGAAGATGCCTCGGATAAAATCGGCCTGACCACCATAGCTTGGATGGCGTACTTGGTGGATTGGAAGGGGTAATGGTTCGAGCGCGAGATGGGCATCGCGACCAATGGCGATGATCTGCCGGGGGGCAAGCATTTCGATGAGGGCTTCCAGCAGAGGCCAGGTCATCTCGCGCTCCGAACGGCTGTGGCAACGGTTCGACATCGGATCATCTGCGTCATGCGGATGGAAAGGAAAAACATTCCATAGCATTACTGGTTCATTAACCTGCGTGAGCATCCGCCAAACGATCGCAGCCGTGCGCTCAGCAACCGCCGGACCGGTGGTCGCTTTGGCAAAGGAAATATCGCCCAGCAACCGGCTGGCATCATCTAGATGAACTTCATCCGTCAAAGGGATACCGGTGCGTCGTCCTCCACGATATCCCAAGTCGCGAGCGATCCATATCGTCTCGACCCGGGCTTCAATTACCGCATCTAGCATCGAGATAAGGTTTGCCCTGCGACGTTGTGGCGCATCAGCACGGTCGTGTATGGCGCAGCGATCTACCCAAGGATTGAATACGTTGGTAAGCCGCATCCCGGCAAGGGCGGAAACAAAGCTCCTCGGTGTCATAGCGGCAGTTCCTTCACTTTTAGGCGGCGCCTTTTGAAATCAATCTGGACCTGCGCTCGCCGTCTATCCTGAAGGAAACGAAACGCTTCATAGCCCTGAAGGATTGCGTCTTCCCACAACCATAAGGGGCATTCTGCCGATTCGTAACCGGAGACGAATTGGCGAACATGCTTCAACATGTCCAGCGGAAGTCCTCCACGCTTTATATCACCGAAGAATTTGAGCTTTTGTGCTTGCCCAAAGACCCAGGAGGTAACTCCCTCTTCGATGAGGATCGCGCGGGCACCGTCCTGAGCTTCATCAACGTCGGGCCGACTTTTGCGCTTCAGCCGGAGTAAGGCCCTCATGACAGGCGACCATCCCAGTACAGCAGCATAGGCATAATGGAAAACGTCGTGGAACCGATAGTCATCCTCGACCACGGCATTGTCCGTTAGCCTATCGCCAACATATACTCCATTTGACTTCTGATAAACATACTGGCGCCCACGTACTGTCCGTTCGTAAATATCGATCGTCATTACACGAGGCAAGCGCTCTTCGGGATCATCTTTCTCATCAAATGCGGGCGGATATTCGCGCTTTATCGGCCATCGATCATTGATTTTAACGAGATTTTTAAAGGCCGCGCCTTCGAGCGTAACGCCAGCCTCCGTCGCCGCGTTGATCAAACCATTCGCCACTCGTACAATTTGTGCCCGCTGTTGGCCCTTGCTCACATGCGCCTGACCTACATGCAGATGGACCAGCAGGCCGACTTCTCCTGCCAACGTCAACAGAGCATGCTCTGTTGCGTTGGTCGGATCCTTGAATAGAGGTATATGTTCGGGCTGCAAGGCATGGAACGTGATGCCTGAATTGGGAGCTTTTCCCGAAGCTTCTGCGGCGATGTCAGCGAGGTTAATGCCTGCCCGCCTGCAAACTGCGGCGAGATACCAGAGGACATCTCCCAATTCCTCAGCAACCGCCTCAGCGTAACCAAGGTATGAAGACTTATCGCGAAGCTTTTTCTTGGCCTCGCTGAGGAGGCTCCCCGCTTCCCCGAACAGCCCCAGCATTGGGAAAGTCAATCCTTGCCTTGCCCTGAGCTTGTCGGTCCTCGCAGCTTTCTCAGCATAATCCGCGACCGTTAAAAGTTGGAAATCGTCTGTCATCTCACCGCTTTCGACGATCCCTAATAGCGTCAGGCGGAACAATGACCCCATAGGCATCCAGCGCTCGAAGAACGATCATCCGTAGTGGTTCGTGTGCGTGCAGAGCCTTCAGCCCCAAGTCGAACTTGGTCTCCGATGGGATTTGGATTTGGAGATGTTCGTCTTTGTCCATCACCGCCTGCTGCTCAGTCATATTTTCATGAAATCATGATTTCATGAAAATATCAAGATAGTTATGCGTACGTTGTAGGCAATTGAAAGATAGAGAGTGATGAGACGGAGAGGCGTTATCGTCCCTCGACCTTGCGTTGTTCGGAGCTCCAACTGATGGTAAGAAAGTCACCTTAACGGTTATGGGCAGCGCGGTAATGGTCGGGAGATGGACGATCCTGTGACGATGGAGGTCATCCAACGTAGCTATTTCGGCGGATCCGCTATCTTCCACCGAGACAGTGAAGCAATAACCGACGCTACGATCACGCTCAGTGCGATGAGGCCTCGTCCCCTGAGCTGGCAGTGTGAGTTAGCGCCAAATCTGGCGCTCAGGGATGTTCCAAAGGCAGCTTCCCGTGCCCCATTCGTCGAAGCTGACAGTCCTCTACCGACGGGGGAGAGTAAGTAGACCGACCACTTGGGAACGGAAAATCGGCACCGCCATATCCTAATGTCCGCTATTCTATTTCTGCTGCTAAAATCTGCCATTCCGGACAGTCGAAGGGTTTCGGGCGCCGACAGGCGTACTAAACCCGGACAGGTACGACCCACGGTGGGGTATTCGATGCCTATGGGGATTTCGGTTTCGGTGTGGTCTGTGGTGCCAACCCAGTGCTACCTGACGAGAGTACGGATCGCGTATGCCCATTGAATTTCTGGCTTGTTACCTGATTTAGGCGCGGAGAGCACTCGTCAAACATAGATGCTGTTGGGCACCATCCCCTAAAGAGTAGCGGCGGCTATCCCCTCTTACCCGCCGGTAAGCCGACATTCCGAAATCGGCCAATCTCCGTCGGCCGATTAGGCCGGAGGACCAAGCGCTGAACGTCGGCATTCGACAATACCTGTCGTTCGCCACATCGCCGGTGAACGGCGAAAATGTCCAAACTCGCGTCAAAAAATAGGGATGAATGAATGACTGCTTGCGGGATGCTCATTCGTCGGCCTGAACGTCCAAGATGTTGGCGAAAGCGTCCGTCAAAACGGGTAGCCATCTACCAATTCGTCACTGCCTGAACTTATGTCATAGCATTTTACAGTATTCAACGACGCCAATCGGTGGCGTGATGTAGAGCAAGGCAGACTTAGCGTAGTAAAAGCGGCGCTTCATATTCATCCGTTTCGTCTGCCTTGGGGCACCAACACCGCCGTGGCTACTACGTCACAGTACGCCCGGATCGCCTTTCCCCGTCACTAACCGCCGCCTCCACGTTGGCGCTGTTTTTCAACAGCGTAGGCACGGCGACGTATGGCAGCAGAAAGTTCGAGTCCGTTTTGAGCGAACCGGTCAATTGTGTCCGGAATCAAGGATGTCCTATGGGGACAGGCCAGTCGCCTATCAAACAAGTATCACCCATACATAGGGATTCGCATTCGGCACCACCAACGACGTCATGATAACTTTATCGGATTAGAAATGTGGGCTGGACATTCCTCGCTAGGCGGCATTCCGCAACTGGATAATTCGTTGGAATTCTGCCAACAGTTCAGGGTGATGCCGCGCGAGATGATGCACAACACGCACATTATCCATCAAACGACACAGATAGCCTCCCGCCAGAACGAGATCGAGGTGATCAGCACCAAAGCTCTGCTCGATCATACGAAATTCCCGATCAATATTGCTAGCCTCCCGCTCCATGTGATCGATCTGTTCATCGTTGAGACCTCGGAACGCTTTCTTCTTGCTCGTCACCAGTTGATGCTGCGGGGTCGCAGCCACAAGCGATCTGGCATAGGACCATGAAAACTTGTTCATAGCGATCATGGTTTCAGCAGCCTCGATCTGCCGCATTGACTTCAACCTCCTAAGTTCGCGAAACGTGTTGATCGGCACCATCCGATCCTGAAGCAGTTTCGTTACCTCATCACATATGCCATCAAGTAACCGTCGTTTGTCGCGGATGGTGGCTATGTTGACGTTCAGCGCACGGGCGAGCCGTTCCTCCGAAACCCCTTTATCAAGGGCTTTCAGTATCATTTTGTGCTCCTGCACGATTGCCATACGACTGATGCGCTTGTTGTAGGTAATCGCTTCATCCTCGGTGGCGATCAGGCATATGACATCCTTGTCGCCTCGCTCTTTGAGGATTTCGATCCGGATATGCCCGTCAAGCAGCCGGTAACGATCTTCGTTCCCCTTTATCCGGACCACAACAGGTGGCTCGATGATTCCAACCTCGCGGATGGAAGCCGCGATCTGGCCATATTTGACCGATTTCCTGATCGTGGGCGTCATCGCCCTCAACATTTCTATATCGGCGAGCGGAATACGCAGGCTGGTTGTTTCAAAAGCAAGCTTGATTTTGCGTTTGCGTGAAGTTCCAGTCATTGCACAGTAATCCTGACCTTGTGGATACGCTCTGCCAGCCGATCCGGCATCTCCGCCAGATTTTCGTCTTCGAGAAGCGCAACAAAGGTTTCATCGTTGGAGAGCTGGCTCAAAGCTTCGACGATGAACACAAGACGATTGCGGGTCGCTTCGGTTTTGCGAATCATCATGCGTTTGCGTTCGGTATCTTCCTGAAAGGCTTTCACCAGACCTTCGGGCGTAGTCGCGGTAGTCTTCTCGACAAGCCCGTTCAGCGCTGCTGATTTGCCAGATCGCTTCCTGACCTCGACCAGTCGGCGAGCGGCAATCAGTGCACGACCGCGAAGGAGTTTGTCCTCATATGCCTTGTGAAGCGCGGCCTGAATGCCGTGATCGTCTGCTTCGCAGATTTCGAGCGCGACCGATATCGGAAGATACCCCGCCTCCACGGCAGCGACGAGGCGGCGCTCCCCCTGCTCCAGCAATTTACCGACGCTATATACATAATTTGCTGAAAGCCCGGTTTTCCCGGCGATCTCGTTGTCGGTGTAACCACGCTCACGCATCCCGACGATATCTTGCAGAAGATCCACAGCATGGTGCTGCCGACGAGCACAATTTTCAACGAGGCTTGCAACAAGACAGTCTTCGGCATCGGCGGTTACGATCAGTGCAGGAACATCCGCCTGCCCCAGCTCACGAAAAGCCTCCAACCTGCCCTGCCCGCAAACCAAATCATAGAAGGGCCCATCAGAGCCTTGCCTACATGTTACCGTGATCGGGCGCTTGAGACCAATCGCGGCGATATTATCGACAATGCCCTTGAATAGCTTTTTGCTCCGAAGGCGTGGATTGACTATGGTAATCCGGTCGATCGGGATCATTTCGACGCGCTGTGCCGGAAGTGCCATGGTTTAAGCCACCTTCCGAAAAGGCGCTCGCTTCGCCAGGGCAAAGAAGGCATCAAGCGATTCATAACGAAATGCATCAAACGAGAGGCCGTTGTGGTCCGCAAGACGCAAGACGCCTTCGGCAAGTGTCATGCGCGGCAGGATATAATAATCTTGTGCGTTCATATTGTCCTCGTCCATTCTGACACAAATTGTGAGGTCCGGTCGCAAGCTCTCATCGAGCCGGATTTTCCATCGGCGACTGCCGCCGCGTGTGAGTTTGCATCGAGCGATTATGACCGATGCTGTAATCTCCTCGTTGATGAGCAGCATATCGTTTTCGAGATTCTGAATGGCGGTGCCACCTACGGCTTCCACGCCCTTGATGACGTTCTTCACGATGGACGGATGCATCCGCCGTAGCGCGCGGTTTATCTCAAGATAACGATAGTCATGGTCGGGGACATAGCCGACCAGGGAGTAGGCACGAAGCAGGCTGCCAAAGCGGGTCTGATAGGCGCTGCTAGATGGCCCATATTCAAACTCGTCGATAATCAAACCGGAAAGATAGCCATTTTTCGCGAAAATGTCAGAAAGGAAAGCAAGCAATTCCTCGTCGGATAGCCGTTTCGACCTCTGCTCAATGATGAGCCGGGCTCGATCAAACAATTGCTGCGACACAATGGCCGAGAAGGCCTGATCACGCCTGATCCAGGACGAAGGATCGTTACGCACATGCCGGGCTTTCAGCTTGAAGGATGTACGGCCCCAAACATTATGTCCGGCATATTTGTCATTAATGAGAATTTGGTGGACGGTACCCCGCGTCCATGGTCGGCCAAGATCAGACGAGATCCCCTTGCCGTTCAGCCAATCAGCGATCTGCCGCTCTGAACGCTGCTCTTTGACAAACTGGCGATATATTTCCCGTACGATGCTGACTTCTTCGCCGGGTCCATGAACAAGAACCACCCTATCCGTTGCGATGCTCTTGTGCTCACCTCGATCAAGGACACCTTTCTGCTCTCCGCGCTCATCGACGAGCATCCGGCGTAACCCGAAACCCGGAGGGCCTCCCTGTCGATAGCCGAGGCTGATAAGACGGCATTGGCCCGCAAATACCTTCACAGACAACTCTCGGCTATATTCGCCAGCCATGCCATGCTTTACGACTTTGATGATGGATGAGCCGATCGTGCCATCATTCTCGAACTGCTCCGCACAAAAGTGAATGGTAATACCCGCCCGCTTGCAGAGCAGTTCATAATAAGCGGCTTCATTGATATCCTGAAATCGGCCCCAACGGCTCACATCGTAAACAAGAATTGCTTCAAAATCGATGTTGCCTGAATCTATGTCGGCAAGCAGTTGCTGAAATGCCGAGCGGTCATTGACACGAAGACCGCTTTTTCCTTCATCCGCATAGGTACGGATAATCTCGAATCCCCGACGTTCCGCATAGGAAAGAATTTCGGCTGATTGATTGTCTGTCGAATATTTTTGATGATCGGTGGACATTCGGACATATGCCACGGCCCGTTTCAGCGGCCTGTCACCAGACTGGCACTCTTTTCCTGCCCCCCATTTGATGACCATAGAAATGCCTTACTGTTGATCTGTCGTTTTCCTGTTGTCTGCTGACGCCTCCTTAACAGTAAAGGTGAGGCAACATGTTTCCAAAGAAAGGAAGTTCTTTTCCAATTCGTCGGACGGCGTTGACGGATGCTGAATTCGCTCAGGTGATCGCGGCGGCCTTGAAAGTCGAATTCGGTTCGGCGCGTAACGGCACCAAAATCATTACTCGGTGGACCGGTGTCAGCGAACGCACAGCGAAGAATTGGCTCAACGGAACTAACGCCCCCAACGGCGTGCATCTCGTCCTTCTGGCGAAAGAGTCTAACGCAGTCCTCAAGGCCTTTATGCTTATGGCGGACAGACCAGAGCTGTCGTTGGAAGCAAGCCTTCTATCGTTGCGCCGCATTCTAGTTGAAACGATAGCGGCGCTTGACCAGATAATGTGATGGTCACCGCATGACGAAATATTGCTCTCGTTCTGGAAGAATAATATAAGAGGCGTCTTCCGGAAGACGCCTCCATGCAAGCGTAACCAGTCTCAATAGGCCGTATCATCAGGCGCGGCACTGACATCGGGGGATTCCGTTTCCCCGATGTCGCCATCTTGTACATGGTTCCTGACTTCCTGAATTCGCTTTTCCAGTGCCTCCGCAAAGATGTCGAGCATGAACCCACGCCCAGCGGGCATGGCCTCCACTTCTCTTACCGCTTCGGGGAGTTCCTTTAGCATCCGCTTCGTCACATCCTCTACGCGGCGGATCGTGCCACGCACCGCAAGACCACAGGCTTCCGCCATACGCTGCCAGTGGCGACCATAAACATGAGCGCCCCGTCGTTGACCACCGATGGCCTGAGCATGATTTTGTGTGATCCCGTCCCAGGCAAGGCCCGACATCAAATCATATAAAGGCGCCAGTTCAGGCCCGCCCTGCCCCAACAGAATCGAATAGTTCTTGGCGTGAGAATCCACATTACCGACCGCGATGTTGAAGATCACCGCATCAAGCAGCCTTGTAATGTCTCGCGCGGTCATATGCTGCCTGACCAGCGCAAACATATCGGCCAGAGATGGCCCGCGTCGGCCCGTCCGGTTAAACTCATATTTGGCGGCAGGCAAACGCCCCAGAGCCTGACAGAAATCTTCCTGATGGAGGCGCTTGATACTTTCCATTCCGACGCTGCGATCATAGCGCGTGACGAGCAAATAGCTGCGCTTTCCGGCCCTTCCCGTCGTGACGGCGGCCACCGGTAATCCAATGCGCCGGGCCAACACCATGCAGAGAGCTTCATTCTGCACACTATCGGGTAAGCGCTGATTATCAGGCTTCATAATATGCGTCGAAGGCGCGCCATTGACGGGAACCGTCAGCCTATCCCCCTTCAATGCCACCGGCAACTTATCCTGCGCGCCCGCAAGGCTCATCGAAACACCATCGTCACCCACCAGAAAAGGGCGAGCAGGCAAATCGGTAATGATCCGTTCTAGCGCAGATTCATCAGGAATGACGCGATAATCAGGAGAACCGGTTAATCCCGCGGCGCCGATAGTCAGGGCACCCGCAAGATCACTGCCGGTTTCCATAAGAAGGCCTATAATATCTTCGGATGATGCCCCCAGTGCGCGGGTGATCGCCCGCAGCGGCTCCCCTTCGGGCAAAAGGTTCATCAACCAGGGAAGGAGTATGTCCTGTCCATAGGGAGTGTCTCCCGTCGGCATCGTCAACGAAACAGGGAAACGATCAGCCGCGCTCAGCCATTCAGCATCATAGGAAAGATATATATCGTCCGTGTCGGCAGTAATCGTCGCAACCTTGCGATCATCATGAAGGATAGACAGGCGCATTTATTCACCCGCCCCGAGCCGTAACCCAACAGCATGAGCAGCGGCGAGTGCCTTACCGAGTTGGGCCGTAGGCTTGCCTGCCTCCAGATCGACAATGAACCGTTCACCGCTGTTGATGGCAAGCGCTAACTCCCGCTGGGTCAGCCCCAACGCTTTGCGTGCCTGCGCAACGGCGGCTCCAAATTCTGCTGCTGTTCGAATCATATTTCTTACCGATCAGTAAGATCACACATATTTATCGCTTTTTCAACGTCATTTCTTACCGATCGGTAAGAAGTGTAAGCGCGGTGCGGGGTTTGAGTATCATTCTTCCCGAACGGTAAGATTGTTTGCCCGGAAAACAATAAATCACCACTGCTATGGCGGACAATCCAGAACGGCAGGTTTTAGAGTACGACTTGTAATAGCTGCCGTACAGGGCCGAGTTGTCGGATGCAGCTATAGCGATCCGGTATCCCAAATCACCCCTCCGGACGGAGAGGCGCATAGACCATGGAGGCACTTTGGCCTACGATGCTCGCATGGCACCTGATCTCCGTTCCAAGCTTGAGATGGCCATTGCACACATGCTCGGTTGTCACTACGCAATCGCGTCACCAGCAGCGTCACAAATCCGGCTTCATCCGGCCCCGAAATCATTTCTGCGATTACCTCGCGATCCCCGATTTTCATGTTCCGCGCACCTCTCGGTCCGGGCCGCTCCAAAATCCCCTCGTGCCAGCGGATCACATCAGCCGCGATAAGCCCTCTTTCTTTTTTCCAACGATGTCAACGACGACACCCCAACCAACGCCATATCGTTTTAGCCTTGACCTAGAGTCGACAAGTCGACATCATGAGATATGCCCAAGTCAGCCTCCCATACCGTTGCCCAAGAACCGCAAAGCCGTCGTATCGTCGGTTTCAGCCTGTCGCCTGACATGGCAACTGACGTGAAGCTTGAGGCCGCCCGCCGCGACCTCTCCTTGCGCAAGCTATTCGAAGAAATGTGGTGGGACTATCGCGCCAAGCATCCAAAGCAAGGACAATAATGCCCGTTAATCTCGACAAGCCGCACCTCTGGAAGGCCGACGTCGCCCGTTCGGTCGATATGTATAACGACTGGTTTATGAACTTCGCGCCGGATGCATTCCGGCAGACACGCGTGCGCGTCACCAAAGACGTTGAGGCGGCATTGAAAGCCACCGATTACTTGCGCGATATCAAGCCAGCCACCATCCGTCGTCACCCTGAAATTCTGCCAACCTTACGAATGTCCACTTGCCCGCCGATCGCCGTTGATCGACTTGTCGGACTTGCCGGTGTCTCTAAGAACCTCGTCAAGTGCATGGACGAAAACCATGCACTACCAAAGCGCATGCCGGTTGCAGAGGCGGATGCCCAACTCGGCAAGATCGCCGACATCATTGAGCGTATGGCTGACCCGGATATCTTCACCTGGCTTGGTAGTACTGACACGCCGCCCGAGGGAGAAATGCATCGTGCTGCAACGATCGTTGCCGACCGCCTTTGCGGTGCAGTCGCCAACCCCATCATTCGTAACGCACAGGAAAAACGTCAGCTGGCGGCTATCAAGGTCTGGCTTGAAGCGCGGGGCTACACGCAGCTCCCCGAAGGCGGACAGACCAAATTCAACCAAATGCAACCCGGCACATTCAGCTTCCGCATGAACGTACCGGTTAAGCTCGAAGGGCTGGCATTGCCCGTCAACATTCCCGTCGATGCGGTCATCATGCCACTAAGCCGCCCCGCCGGACAGCTACCGATTTTCTTTGAAGCCAAGTCTGCTGGCGATTTCACGAACACGAACAAGCGTCGCAAGGAAGAGGCCGTCAAAATGTCGCAGCTCCGCACCAACTACGGTGAGGGTGTAGAGTTCAACTTGTTCCTCTGCGGATATTTTGACAGCGGCTATCTAGGATACGAGGCAGCCGAGGGCATCGATTGGGTATGGGAACACCGCATTGATGATCTCGCTGAGTTCGGCCTATGAGCAAGACGGATCACGCTAGGCTCGAACAAGATCGCCTAGAGCTGCAAGCGCAGCTCGACAGTCAGAAGACACGAGCCGCCCGCAACAAACTCGGACAGTTCGCCACACCGACCGCGTTGGCCACAGACATCCTCGAATATGCCGGATCAATCCTTGGCAACAAGGAGCCGATCCGCTTCCTTGACCCTGCTATCGGAACCGGGGCGTTCTATTCGGCTTTGCTTCGCGCTTTTCCTGCAACCCGCATTGAACGCGCGACGGGCTACGAGATTGACACGCATTACGGGCAACCTGCCGCCGAGCTATGGGACGGTACAGGCCTTGAACTCAACCACATGGACTTCACGCGTCAACGCGCGTCGTCCAAGTTCAATATGCTGATCTGCAATCCTCCTTATGTTCGCCACCACCATATGGCGAACGAAGAAAAAGGACGGCTCCAGCTGGCAAGCATGGGGGCGGCAGGTTTTCGTCCAAGTGGTCTGTCTGGCCTCTATTGCCATTTCCTCGCCTTGTCCCATGCATGGATGAGCGAGGGGGGCGTTGCGGGCTGGCTCATTCCCAGCGAGTTCATGGACGTCAACTACGGCCAGGCCATCAAGCGTTACCTGCTAGAAAAGGTGACCCTGCTCCACATTCACCGTTTCGATCCCAACGATGTGCAGTTCGCTGACGCTTTGGTGTCGTCGGCTGTCGTCTGGTTTCGCAAGTCCCCGCCTCCCAAACACCATCAAGTCAAGTTCACCTTCGGCGGCACGCTGGCAGAGCCAGCCTTGTCGCGGGAAATTTCGATCCCAGCCCTTTCTGCCGAAACGAAATGGACTCGCTTTCCTGCATTGAATGTACGCGATCGCTACACCGGAGGTGTTGTATCCGATTTCTTCAAGATCAAACGTGGAATCGCCACCGGCGACAACAGCTTCTTCATCCTTTCCAAGGCTGAAATTGCCGCGCGAGGCCTTCCAATGCATGCATTCAGGCCAATTTTGCCGAGCCCACGCTATGTGAAGGTGGACGAGATTGATAGCGACAAGCACGGCGTCCCCGCGCTTGATCGGCGCCTTTTCCTTCTCGATCCGGGTTTGCCGGAGGATGAAATCAGAAAGCAATATCCGGCCCTCTATGCCTACTTGCAAGAAGGCAAGGAGCGCGGTCTGCATGACCGCTATCTCTGTCGCAACCGTAAGCTTTGGTATGCCCAAGAGGTACGGCCACCCGCCCCGATTGTATGCACGTATCTGGGCCGCGGTGACGCTAAAAACGGAAGACCGTTTCGCTTCATTCTGAACAAGTCTGCCGCCACGGTCGCAAACGCCTATCTCGCCATGTACCCAACGCTTCTTATGGAGAGAGCGATGAAAGCCGACCCGACAATCATTCGCCGGGCTTGGGAGGTTCTAAACCGCATCACACCGGAAACACTGCTCGGCGAAGGTCGGGTCTATGGTGGCGGCCTGCATAAGTTGGAGCCAAAGGAGTTGGCCAATGTCCCTGTTCTCGAGCTGATGGATATGATCCCCACCATTGAAAGGCCACAGACTCAAACGGAAATCTTCGAGTTGGTGGCAGCGGAGTAAGCATGGATTTGATTGACCTCGACAAGGCCCAACTATTCCTCGTTTTGGCCGTTCCGGGGATCGTCATCCTCTACATGCGAGGTCAATTTCTAACGGGGCGTGCCTTGCCGTCTTCTGACGGGTTAATGGCTTACATCACTGTTTCGCTTGTTTATTACCCAATTGCCCTCCCAGCTTTTGTATGGCTACAAGGCCTCACGAATCTTGCTGCCGCGACTGTATGGATTTTGACGATATTCATCGTGCCTGCGGCGGTTGGCATACTCCTTGGCATGAATGCCCGAAAAGGCTGGCTTCAATATATTCTTAGAAAATTGGGTATGGGGACGGTCCATCCAATAAATTCTGCATGGGACTGGCGTTTCGTTGATTGCAAATCCTGTTGGGCTTTGGTCATTCTTAAAGACGGAACCAAATGGGCAGGCTTCTTAGGCACAGAATCTTTTATGTCATCCGACCCTGCCGAGCGAGATATTTATATTCAACAAGTCTATGAAATAGATAAATCAAACAATTGGCTTCCTCGCACCAGCGGCGTCTGGATTGCCCATGGAGAAATCCAGTCTATTGAATTCTGGCCGATTACCAACGCCACACTCGCAGACGAAAAGGAAACCTAATGTCAGATAAGAAGGCACCTCCACCATCAAGGCCACAGCCTCGGCCTATTAACGAGGGCTACCGGCCAAATGAAACGCATGGCTATCAGCCATCAGCGGTAAGGCCATCTGGAACGGTACAGAACGGTCATCAGCCGACCACGAGCCAAGTTCCAAGCGGCCCACCACCAAATCAGGGTAGCGGCGGACAATCTGGCAAGAAGTAGCTGTTCACGATCGTTTCAGTGCACGCCACAATGTTGATCGCTCTACTTTAAGTAAAGTAGCCATGCCCGTGACCGTCTCCCGTCCCGCCTCTATCGCTTCGCGGGCATAGGCAATCTGTGCTGTAGTCAGCTTTCGCCGACGCCCGAGTAGGTCACACATCTGTCCGATTTGACCGGCGACCTCGCCCAATATCTCGTTGGTGTCGTAAATCGGATTGCGCGGAAACTCGGAAAACCTGATTGGTGCAGGCTCTGTCCGCATATGCGCCGTGATCGCATCCGCGACGGCTCCGAAATAGAAATTGAACACGCCCGACACACCGGCAAGCCCTCGTGACAGTTCCTGAAGTCTTTGAGTTCGCTCTGCGGATGAATGCCGCTGCGGTCCGGGGTAAATCTGTACCAGATCAGCGCTGGTGTAGTGGTAAGCGTGTTCTGGAGGTCGCAGGTTATGCGGCTTGACTGGAGGTTTTCTGTTCGGGTTGCCAGCTCCACGGCATGAGCTCATCCCATCTGGAGGCAGGCCAGTCAGCTGCGATCTTTTCGATGACATCAGCGATATAGGCCTGCGGCTCGATGCCGTTAAGCTTGCAGGTCTCAATGACAGAATAGATGGCAGCGGCACGTTCGCCACCGGCCTTGGATCCTGCGAAGAGCCAGTTTTTCCGGCCTATGGCCACCGTACGCATGGCGCGCTCTGCAATGTTGTTATCAATCTCCGCGATCCCTTCATCGAGGAATAGCGTGAGAGCATGCCAGCGCTTGCGACCATAGATCAGCGCCTTTGCCATTGCCGATTTGGGCGACAGGCGTCGCAAGGTATCGTCGATCACACTGCGTAACGCCTCGACTTGTGGCTTGCTATGCTCCTGCCGATGCTGGCGACGAACATCTGGCGGCTGCCCGCGAACATCTTCTTCGATCCGGTACAGACCGGCGATGCGTTCCAGCAGATCGGTGGTCAGCGGAGTTGAGCTGGTCTGGTGCTGCTCGAATATCTTGCGGCGGAAGTGTGCCCAGCAGGCGACCTCCCTGATCCGGTTGCTGGTATAGAGCTTCTCATATCCGGCGTAGCCATCGGCCTGCAGCAGGCCTTTAAAGTCTTTGAGTTCGCTCTGCGGATGAATGCCGCTGCGGTCCGGGGTGAATTTGTACCAGATGAGTGCCGGTGTGGTGGTACCCGATGCCCTGTCATCAACGGCATAAACCCATAATCTGGCTTGAGCCGTTTTGCCCTTGCCGGGCACCAGCATTGGAACCGGCGTATCATCGCTATGGATCTTTGCCGCTTTGAGGCCTTCTTCGCGAATGCGGGTGACAATGGGATCAAGCAGACGAGAGGCTTGTCCCGCCCATCCGGCCAATGTGGAGCGATCGATATCGATGCCCTGCGCGGCCATCATCTCTGCCTGACGATAGAGCGGCAGGTGATGATCGAACTTGGATACAACGACATGGGCCAGTGTGGCAAAGGTCGCCTTGCCGCGCGTTATGGCCTTAACTGCAGCGGGTGCCTGAACGATCTTCTCACAACTCCGGCAGCTATATTTAGGCCGCACGGTGCGGATAACGCGCCACTGCACCGGCAGGGCATCAAGCATCTCGTCGCTATCCTGCCCCAAGGGGCGCAGATCACCACCGCAGTCCGGACAGGTGCAGGGGCCACATTCCGGTTCAATCCGGCGCTCTTCGCGGGGCAGATGATCCGGCAGGCTGCGCACGGGTGTCGAGCGCGGGGCCGGATCGCTTGGTAACACGGGAACATGGGATAGCTCAGCTTCACCTTCGAGTTCTTCCAGCGACAGTTCCAGTTGCTCGATCTGCAAAGAGAGCCTCTCGGAGGACTGCCCGAAGGTCTGCCGCCGCAACTGCGCCAGTTGCACGCGCAGGGTCTCGATCAGCGTGTCACGGGCGGCAAGAGCCGCCTGCAACTGTGCGATCAGGGCATCTTTATCAAGAGAAGAAACAGCAATATCAGACACCGTTATCTTATAGCGATGGCCATAGGGAAACGCTATGAAAAGCGCAGAAAAACAGTGCTTTTATCCCACCAAAGCAGGTCTGTCGGAACGCTCTGGCCGACGCCAGTCTATCCCCTCTATCAGCATGGAAAGCTGGGCACCTGACAGGCTGACCTTGCCAGTCCCCGTAATGGGCCAGACAAACCGTCCTCGGTCCATGCGCTTGGAGAACAGGCAGAAACCTTGTCCATCATACCAGAGCAGCTTGATCAGATCACCTCGCTTGCCCCTGAAGGCAAACAGCGCCCCGCTATGGGGATTAATGGTCAAAACTTCCTGCGCCAGCACCGCAAGGCCGTTAATCCCCTTTCGCATGTCGGTGGTGCCGCAGGCCAAATATATCCGCGCTGATGGTGGTAGCGATATCATCGCGTCAGAACAGACATGACCCGAGACAGGGCATCGGCATCAATCAGGCTGTCCACGGTCAGCTTTATGCCGGAAGGAAGCTCGATACCGATCACGCTGCTGACGGGGGAAGATGATGCTGTAGGTAAAGCTGCTATGTTACCGATCTGCACTTCGGCAAAGGCGGGACTTGCCTGTGTGCGAAGGCCGGTCAACTCACCTGACATGGCCTGACGACGCCATGTATAGATCTGACCACTACCAACCATATGCCGTTCGCAGGCCCCACGAACAGAGCCATCCGGACCAAAGGCATCCCGCAAGATCACCAGCTTCTGGTCCATCGTCCAGCGACGTCGGCCGCCAACAATCTCTATACGAGTAGTCATATGACCACTCGTATGACTACTCGCTCCGCTAATCGCTGAAATCTCGTTATCGCCAGGCATCAACCACCCCTTCCAAAGGGCGATAATCAAACCCGCAAAACAACTATCCGCAAGGCGGCCTACAGAACACGCTTACGTGTAGTGGCACCCGACGCCCGGTCGTCAACCGCATAAACCCATAATCTGGCTTGGGCCGTTTTGCCCTTACCGGGCACCAGCATCGGGACGGGCGTATCATCGCTATGAATCTTTGCCGCTTTGAGGCCTTCTTCGCGGATACGGGTGACAATCGGATCAAGCAGGCGGGAAGCTTGCGCCGCCCATCCGGCTAATGTGGAGCGATCGATATCGATGCCCTGCGTCGCCATCATCTCTGCCTGACGATAGAGCGGCAGGTGATGATCGAACTTGGAGACGACCACATGGGCCAGCGTGGCAAAAGTCGCCTTGCCGCGGGTGATCGCTTTAACGGGCGTGGGTGCCTGAACTATCTTCTCAAAACTCCGGCAGCTATATTTAGTCCGTAGGGTGCGGATAACGCGCCATTGCACTGGCAGGGCATCAAGCATCTCGTCGCTATCCTGCCCCAGGGGTCGCAGGTCACCACCGCAGTCCGGGCAGGTACAGGGGCCACATTCCGGTTCGATCCGGCGGTCTTCGCGGGGCAGATGATCCGGCAGGCTGCGCACGGGTGTCGAGCGTTCTGATGGCTCCGCGACGGTCGGGACACCATCGGCAATCGTAGCTTCGCCTTCCAGTTCTTCCAGCGACAGTTCCAGTTGCTCGATCTGCAAGGAAAGCTTCTCGGAGGACTGCCCGAAGATCTGCCGCCGCAACTGCGCCAGTTGCACGCGCAGGGTCTCGATCAGCGTGTCACGGGCGGCAAGAGCCGCCTGTAACTTGGCAATCAGAGCATCTTTGTCGAGGGAAGAAAGGGCAATGTTGGACACGGCTATCTTATAGCGATGACCATAAGAAAACGCTACAAAAAGCGCAGAAAAACAGTGCTTTTATCCCGCCAGAACAGGACGGTCAGAACGCTCTGGCCGTCGCCAGTCTATCCCCTCTATCAGCATCGAAAGCTGGGCACCCGACAGGCTGACCTTGCCAGTCCCCGTTACCGGCCAAATGAACCGCCCTCGGTCCATGCGCTTGGAGAACAGGCAGAAACCCTGTCCATCATACCAGAGCAGTTTGATGAGGTCGCCCCGCTTGCCCCTGAAGGCAAACAACGCTCCGTTATGGGGGTTAATGCTCAGCACCTCCTGCGCCAGCACCGCAAGGCCGTTAATCCCTTTGCGCATGTCCGTGGTGCCGCAGGCCAGATATATCCGCGCTAATGGTGGTAATGATATCATCGCGTCAGAACAGACATGACCCGCGACAGGGCGCCGGCATCAACCAGACTGTCCACGGTCAGCTTTATGCCGGAAGGAAGCTCGATACCGATCAAACCTGATGGATGTGTCTGATATGAAACAGTCATATCGTCCAGTCGCACTTCAGCAAAATCCGGCTGCATCGCTGGCGTTACACCGGCCAGTTCTCCCGAAAACGCCTGACGGCGCCATGTGTAAATCTGGCCATTGCCGATATTATGTTGCCTGCACGCGTCCCTTACAGACCCGCCCGGACCAAAGGCGTCCCGCAAGATCACCAGCTTCTGATCCACCGTCCAGCGGCGACGGCCACCAACTACCTCAACGTGAGAGGTCATATGACTACTCGTATGACCTCTCACACTATTAATCACTGAAATCTCGTTATCGCCAGGCATCAGCCACCCCATCCAAAGGGTGGCAATCAAACCCGCCAAGCAACTATCCGCAAGGCGTCCTGCAGAACTCGCTTACCGCGAGACTGTGTATGGAGGAAGCAGAAAGGAATTGGTCGGAAAGGGAGCAGGCCGAAAAAACAACGCAGGGTTGCGCGATTTTCGCGAAGCACTGATGTCGAAGCCGCCTGCACCGGCTGTACGCTAAGGGAGAGGCATATCTCTTCTGAGCCATCGCCCGTCGACGATATCTTCATCCTGCGCACTCCGCTTGGAGATCGCATTCTCGATCCGGGAGCCACGTCGGAACCGGCCCTGCTACAGGCGGTCGATGGGCTGCTCGACAACGTAGCGCGCGCCGATGCTTTCCTGTGGCTGGCACAGTGGGCAGACTCGACGCCCGTCCAGACCGCGCTTGTCCGCTTGCTTGAACGCGAAGACGAATGTCCCACAACTCCGCGTTCGCTGCTGGCAGCAGCCGACCAGATTACGATGCAGCACTGGGAATGCTCGGGATCGAACGCAAGCGTGCGCGCGGCCGTGTCTAGAGTGTAGTCACCGAGCTGTTGAACCGCGACGATGCTGATCGCGGCCAACTCCTGCCGCCGGTCCTCTGGCGCATCTTTCATTTGGCGAGCAATCGCCGTGATCAGCGGAGCGCGGATAACATCTTCGGCCGATTGGAGATCGGTGAAAGCCGCAATTAGGCGATCCCACTCCGCATCGCTTTCACATGCTACCTGCCCCAGCGCGTTGATGCTGGCCTGCCTTTCCATCTCGGTCTCGCCAGCCAGAAAAGCATAAGACTGGTCCAAGAAATAAGTCCGATCGACCAGCACGCCCTGCTTGATCGCGATCGTCAGAAACCGATCTGCGTCGGGAACCTTGCGGTCGATGAGATCAAGAAGCTCGCGCGGGCGTGTCGGGTCGGCACCACACCATTTTGAGAACTCTTCGACCGGCATACCGGCTGCCATGTCTTGTCCCGCAGTTTCGATAAGGATTTGGACAGTGTGGAGAATTGCTTCCGCGGAGGGCTGCAATCGGCTGATCAACGCTCGATAGACCTGTTGTCCGCCCCAAAAAACCTAGCCCTGAAACAGCAATATGGTCTCATGCGTAACAATGGCGAGAATGTCGATTTTGCCCGAGTTATGGAGGTCGACCAATGCCTGCATGGTTGGATCGGTGTCATCCAGCCAACGCCGACCATAAACATGGAACACGGCATGAAGCAGCGTGCCATTGGCAGCATGGGCGAGGATTTCCGCTCTGATCACCGCGCTCATGACGCCACACTTTCGGATCGGATGGACTTTGCGAAATCTCGTTCCGCGTCGAAGCTGTTGCGGCTCGAGAACAGAAAACGCGTCGCCATGAAGACCTGTCCGCTATTCTCGCTTTCCACCATCCCGCGATCGATCTCGACTGGAGATAGTCTATCGGCATACCGATCAAGCTGAGTCCAAGGCGCTTCGTCGGGATGACAATAGAGAATGAGGTCGGTCGCCATGGCGAAGCCCAAATAGGTGCCCGGCGTGTAGATTCCTGCCCGCAGCCAGCGCCGGTTGTCGGCGCTGCGAAACGTCACAGGATTGTCGGATGTCACAAAGGGCGTTGATGTGTCGTTGCGGGCGAACAGCCAGTGTGATTTCCGAATACGGTCCGACAGCGTGTTTACCAACTCCTCGTCCCAGAGCAGTTCGGTGTGCAAGCGGCGCGCTTCGTCAGGCGTCGGCATCGTGCCGCTGTCGGCATGGGCCAACCGTGCGAGAATGTTGCGAGTGTCGGCAGTCCGGAGATACTGGATCGCGAGGAACAGCGACACGATCTCACGATTGACCTGCGGGATCGGCACCTGATCCAGGGCGTCCATATCGCGAAGCCAATCGATCCACTGCCCTGTGATGATTGCTACCTCGCCTTCTATAGAAGCCAGTTGCCGCTCCATCTCCAGCGCGTCATGGCCATCGATCTCATACTGGGTGAGCCGGTAGAATTGCGTCTCCGCTGCGACCGAGTTGGTCTTCGCCCGAAATACGCGATCATCATCTCGATCCCAAACCCACAGTCTCTGCGTAGCATCGGCGAAGCGCCGAAGGTGAAACTGCGGTACATAATGGTGGAGCTTGGGAGCGTTCATCTCCGGTCATATCGACTGCGAGCGGCAAAGCTCAACTGGCCGTAGGGATCAACAATCAAAATCTTCCGGACGCCCGTTTCACCAGCACGCGCGTGCGCCCGGTGCATGACGTCGCCCGCGGGAAATTCGAACCCGCTGAATCGGCGTGGCTCGAGCTTGTCCGCGCTTACCGGGCCAACTTCGTCCATATCGAGATCAGCCAAGATGGCGTCCCCAATCGGTGCGCGTCCAACATGGACCAAAAAGAAGCGCTCGCCTTCGTCGATCTTAGCCGCGTCGTAAATAAGTTCAGCCACCTTGCCCCCAATCTGAAGGAACGAAGATAGAACATTTCTGGGGTCAAGGAAAGGATTTAGCTACATCGAAAGTCGGAAGCATCCAAAGTCGTCGGCGTTCAAGGCGGCGATTTGGGCGCCGATGTCGTAGATGCACTCACCTTCGCGGGGAGAACAGAAGTTTGATTCTTCTAGCACCTTGGATTGCGCAGCAGCCAGATTCAATGTCCGATTCTGAGATGGAAAATTTTGACCCTAGACGTCTTGGAAGGGTCGAACCCCAAGCCGACACCAACGCATTGGAATGTCCGCTATCCTGTTTTCGCGGCTGTGAAGCTGCCTTTCCGGATTGTCCGCAATTTCCGTCGTTCAAGATAGCCAACGACTGGGAGAAAGGTGTGCATATTTCAGAGCCCTACATTAACCTCTGAACGGCAGCCCTGTTGGCAGTTCAGGATGGGAAGAGGATCGCGCTATAGTTTTGGGCGCCATGAAGAATGTGAATGATGAACACTTTTTCTCGTTCGACCTTATAGAATATCAGATAATCCTTATGAACACGTCGTCGGATACCGGTCGCCTCATAGCGCGGAACGAGCGGGAAGCGTTCCGGCATATCAGCCAGCCCCAGGCACTTTGAACGCAGCTCAGACAAAAAGCTCAGCGCTCGTACCGGATTGTCACGTGCGATGTAGTCGCCAATTGCTTCAAGATCATATTCAGCCTCAGCCGTCAGATGCACAATCATTTATCGGCATCACCCAGCGCACGATATTTCGCTTCCAACCGATCAAAGACCCCTTCGGCTAAGGCGGTGCGACCAGCATCAGCATCGGCAAGGCCTCGTGCGATTGAGGCGTCCAGAGCGGACAGACGGGTTTCCCGATCATGGATCAATCGGACGCCTTCACGCAAAACCTCACTTTTCGAATTATAGCGCCCAGTTGCAACGAGACTTGAGACGAATTGCTCAAGCTGCAATCCGAGATCTGCACTGATCATAGCCTTACCTCCTATTATGGTAGAGCATAGCGCCTTATCAACAGTTGATAAAGTGAAAATGATAGAGCACCGACCACAGGCCTTCGTCCGCATCCATCACCTACCCTTACGCATAACGAACGTCGGGGTTCAAGGAATTCAATCCGTAACTGCCTAAACGTATGTCATAGCATTTTAAGGTATTCAACGACGACAATCAGCGACGTGATACGGAGCAATGCGGTCCTAGCGTAGTAAAAGCGACGTTTCATATTCATCTGTTTCGTCTGCCTTGGGGCACCATTTGTTCTAAGACTTTGAAAGCTTTAGAAATAGTTGGAATTAAAGGCTTTTTTACAACCGTCTGGTACAAACGTACGAGGACGAAAGCCAATGTGTTCCTATCTCCACAAAGCTCCTAACGGCGTATATTATTTCCGCATGGGCATACCTGCGGAGCTACGTCCCTTCATGGGCGGCAAGCGGGAAATCCCCAAGGGCGGTATGGCTGGCGGGCAGGCTGCATATTGGCTTCCGCTTATTGCCTTGTTCATGGGCGCGCGCCGGGAAGAGATTGGCCAGCTTCGTGTATGCGACGTTAAGCGCGTCCCCTACATTGATGATGCTGAGCAGCGGCAAGAGGTATGGTGCATCGACATTACCGATACGCCCGATGATGACGCCTTGCCCAATCAGATCAAGAATGAGGCCAGCAATCGGCTAGTCCCGCTGCATCCCAAGCTCATAGAATTGGGCTTTATCGAATATGTCGAGAAGCTGCCCGATCAAGCCGGGCGCGTATTCCCCGATCTAAAGCCCATCGGTATCGGCCAGAAGCTAACCGACAAATGGGGCCAGTGGTTCAGCCGCTATAAGGTAGCCTGCGGAATTACCGACAAGGCGAAAGTCTTTCATTCATTCCGCCACACATGGAAAACCCATGCAGTAGACGCTGGGATACCTGAGCGCATATGTCGCCAGGGTAGGCGGCATATTGGCGCTATTCCTGCGCGGTATGCCTTTCTCCATTACCGCAGCGGTTGGGTTTATCGCCCTTTCCGGCATTGCGGTCTTAAATGGTCTGGTGATGGTGACATCCATCCGCCAGCTCATCGAAGGAGGCATGTCCCGGGCAGAAGCCGCCCGCGAAGGCGCGCAAATGCGCCTGCGTCCGGTCATCATGACGGCGCTCGTCGCCAGCCTCGGCTTTGTGCCGATGGCACTGGCGACGGGCCTTGGGGCGGAAGTGCAGAAACCGCTCGCCACCGTGGTGATTGGCGGGTTGATCTCTGCAACGCTCCTCACCCTGTTCCTGCTGCCTACCCTTTATGCCCGCTATGGCTATGGGCCGGAAAAGGCCAAAACCATTGCAGAAACATCGGAATAAAGGCACGAAAATCCAACATCAAACAGCCGTCGCCCTCATCATGGGGCGGCGGTTTCTTTTTGTTTCATCTTGTTGCAGCGCCGCATGCGCCCTTGATTTCATCGCAAAACATGGGGACAAACAGGGGAACTGCCCCGCAACCAACTAAAGAACGGAAATGATGGTCGAGACAGGCGAAACACGTCCATGGCATGCTCTACCCGCTGAGGATGCCCTGCATCTGCTGAACAGCCGGGCAGATGGCCTGTCACCTGACGAAACGGCAAAC
Source organism: Sphingobium sp. (assembly GCA_009360885.1). Lineage (GTDB taxonomy): Bacteria > Pseudomonadota > Alphaproteobacteria > Sphingomonadales > Sphingomonadaceae > Sphingobium. The sequence goes on from SPEL01000003.1 coordinate 432,965, forward strand.
AGGTTGGCTCAATATGGCCCCAACGCTCTGCCCGCCGCCAAAACAACCCACCCGGTCCTCCGTTTCCTTACTCAGTTCAATAGCGCGCTCATCTACTTCCTGATCGCAGCCGCTTTTGCCGCCGCCTTGCTGGGGCACGGCATTGACGCCATCGTCATCATGGTCGTGGTTCTGATTAACGCCATTGTCGGCTTTATGCAGGAAGGAAAAGCGCAACAGGCACTGAGCGCGATTAAAGATATGATTGCGCCCCATGCCATTGTGCTGCGTAGTGGGAAACGAGAGCATATTGCCGTCGCCCATATCGTGCCGGGTGATATTGTACTGCTGGAGGCTGGCGATAAAGTACCTGCCGACCTGCGCATATTGAAGGCACGCAGCCTGCTAATCGACGAAGCCCCGCTGACCGGCGAATCCGTCCCGGTAGATAAGCAGGAAAGCCCCGCCCCCACCAATGCCGCCATTGCCGATCAGACCAGCATGGCCTTTTCCGGTACGTTGGTGTCATCGGGGCAGGCCACCGGTATGGTCGTTGCGACCGGCAGGAACACACAAATAGGCCAGATCAGCAATTTGCTACAATCGGTAGAGGTTGTTGCAACGCCATTATTACGCCAGATAAATGGCTTTGCGCGGCGTTTCACAGTGTTAGTGATGATAGGCGCACTGGCGCTATTTGCCTTTGCGGTTTTCGCGCGGGATTTCCACTGGATCGATGCGCTGATTGCCGTGGTCGCGCTTGCTGTCGGTCTAGTGCCGGAGGGGTTGCCCGCCGTCATCACTATTACGCTCGCCATTGGGGTGCAGCGCATGGCAGCGCGCAATGCGGTGATCCGTCATTTGCCTGCAGTCGAAACTCTGGGTGCAACATCAGTTATCTGTTCGGACAAAACCGGCACCCTCACCCGCAATGAAATGACCGTGCGGCATGTGCTAATCCCGCAAGCCATCATCAGCGTCAGCGGCGGCGGTTACGCGCCTGAAGGGGCGCTGAAGGCGCAGGACAGTGCAGATGAGGGACAGGCCACCACCCTTGCCTCAGCAAACATGCTCATCCGCTGCGGCTTGCTATGTAATGATGCCCATTTACGCGAAGAGAATGGCCAGTGGCAGGTGCAGGGCGACCCAATGGAAGGCGCGCTTATCGCCCTTGCTATGAAGGCTGGCCTGTCGCCGGATAATGAGCGTGAGACCATGCCGCGCATTGATGAAATCCCGTTTGACGCGACATGGCGTTATATGGCGACGCTTCATGATGACGGGGATGGTTCTGTCATTTTCATCAAGGGTGCGCCAGAAGCCATCATGGCAATGGCAGGCGCCGCCCCGACAGAATGGGAAGGCCGCATCGCGCAGGCTGCCGATCAGGGCGAGAGGTTGCTGGGCTTTGCGATTAAACGCCTGACCTATCGACAAAACCATATTTCCCATGATGATCTCAAGGAAGGCGCGGAATTTCTTGGTCTGATGGGCTTTATCGACCCGCCGCGTGAGGAAGCCCGTGCGGCCATAGCGGAATGTCATAGCGCAGGCATCATCGTTAAGATGATTACCGGTGACCATCTCGGCACGGCCATCGCCATTGCCCGCCAACTGGGCATTAGTGATGCCCCACATGGCATGACCGGCGCGGATATTGAACATCTGTCGGACGAAGAACTGGCTGCGCAGGTCCGTGACATTGACGTATTTGCCCGGTCCAGCCCCGAACATAAGCTGCGTATCGTGCGCGCTCTGCAATCCCACGGGCTGATCGTTGCGATGACAGGGGACGGGGTGAACGACGCACCCTCATTGAAACAAGCCGATGTCGGCACCGCCATGGGCCATAAAGGGACTGAGGCAGCCAAAGAAGCGTCCAATATGGTGCTTCTTGATGATAATTTCGCCTCTATCGTCGCGGCTGTGCGCGAAGGCCGTACGGTCTATGATAATATCCGCAAAGTCATTGCATGGACATTGCCAACCAACGGCGGAGAAACACTGGCGGTGATTGCAGCAATCGGGATGAGCTTTGCTCTCCCCATGACGGCAACGCACATATTATGGATCAATCTGGTGCTGGCTGTCACCCTGGGGCTGGTGCTGGCCTTTGAGCCACCAGAACCCGGCACGATGCAGCGACGGCCAAGGCAATCCAACGCGGCCCTACTCTCCCCCTTCATGCTATGGCGCGTCGGGCTGGTTTCGGTGCTGATGGCGGCGCTGGCGCTCGGCCTGTTTTTCTATGCGCAGTATATGGGCCGAGATGTAGAAACAGCGCGCACGATGGTCGTCAACGGCCTGATCGTTGCGGAGATATTCTACCTGTTTAACGTGCGCTATCTACATATGCGGTCGCTCACCCTGCGCGGCGCATTGGGAACACCCGCCGTGCTTGCGGCGATAGCGGTGGTCATCATCGCGCAGTTACTCTTCACCTATGCGCCCTTTATGCACGCCATATTCGAGAGCCGTCCACTGACACTGATGGAAGGAGCCATCATCATCGCCTGCGGAGCGGCCCTATTCCTGTTGCTGGAAGCCGAAAAGCTGGTGATGCGCCGCATGGGCTGGTTTGAGGAACTGAATTAGCCAATGCAAATCCTCTCCTATCAATTCTAACTATCGTTAAATTCTAAAGAAATATGGCGGTGATGCATATTAATTGTGCATCATGCCTTGCGCATCAGGGTGAAAATACACAATAAAGATATTCGCCCGCCGATGGCCCCATAAATAATGTTCAAAGGAGTATGGCACCGCCGATGTTTGACTCGCGGTTCCTCATAATCGTTCTTGCGCTCCCGTTTCTAGGGAGTATCGCCGCTGCATTTTTGCCGACAAAGGGCAGAAACTGGGCCGCATCGCTGGCCAGCATCATTACTCTGATCGGCATTGTCATCACGGCAAGCTATTATGCGATGCTGACCAATGGCGGGGTGGTGCGCTACAGCGTGCCATGGCTGCCGTCGCTGGGGCTGGATTTCACCATCCGCATAGGCGGATTTTCGTGGCTTTTTGCGTTGCTGGTGCTGTCTATCGGGGCATTGGTGGTAATGTATGCGCGCTATTATATGTCACCAGAAGATCCCGTGCCTCGCTTCTTTGCGTTTCTTCTTTCCTTCATGGGATCAATGCTGGGCGTTGTCTTTTCCGGAAACCTGATTCAGATCGCATTTTTCTGGGAATTGACGAGTCTTTTCTCTTTTCTGCTTATCGGATATTGGCACCATAACCAAAGCGCCCGCGATGGTGCCCGCATGGCCCTCATCATCACTGCAACGGGCGGGGTGTGTCTGCTCGTCGGCTTCCTGCTCCTTGGCCATATGGCGGGTAGCTATGATCTCGACCGCGTACTGGCCTCTGGCGACATCATCCGTGAACATGACCTCTATCTGACGGCGTTAATCCTCATCCTATTGGGTGCCTTTACCAAGAGCGCTCAAGCCCCTTTCCATTTCTGGCTGCCGCATGCCATGGCTGCGCCGACGCCGGTTTCCGCCTATCTCCATTCCGCCACGATGGTGAAGGCTGGCATTTATCTGCTCATCCTGCTCTGGCCCGTACTGGCTGGCACGATGAGCTGGTATTTCATCGTCACCAGCGTGGGCCTCACTACATTGCTGCTGGGGGCGTGGTCTGCCATTTTCCAGCAGGATTTAAAGGGGCTACTCGCTTATTCGACGATCAGCCATCTGGGCCTCATCACCTTGTTATTGGGGTTGGGCAGTCCACTGGCCGCCGTCGCCGCGATTTTCCACACCATCAACCACGCGACGTTCAAGGCGTCTTTGTTCATGGCCGTGGGCATTATTGACCATGAAACCGGCACAAGGGATTTGCGCCGCCTCAGCGGCCTCGCGGCCTTCATGCCCATCACAGCAACTCTGGCGATGGTCGCCGCCGCCGCAATGGCGGGCGTCCCGCTGCTCAACGGATTTCTCTCAAAGGAAATGTTTCTGGGCGCGGCGCTGGAGGCCCATAGCGGCACGATATTGGACGTAGTGCTGCCTTATCTCGCCACCCTCGCCAGTGCGTTCAGCGTATTTTATTCCATCCGTTTCATTCATCAGACCTTTTTCGGCCCGCCGCCGGTTGATTTGCCCCGCCAACCCCATGAGGCACCGCGCTGGATGCGCCTGCCCATCGAGATATTGGTGCTGGCCTGTCTGCTCGTCGGCATATTACCGACGCTAACCATCGGCCCCTATCTCAAAACCGCCGTGCAATCGGTGCTGGGGGATCAAACCCCGCATTACAGCCTCGCTATATGGCATGGCTTTAACATGCCATTGCTGATGAGCATCCTTGCGCTTATCGGCGGGGCGGCGCTCTATGCGATATTCGGCCCGCGCCTCAATGCGATTGATCGTTCCCCCGTCATTGGCAGGCTGAGGGGCAGACGCACGTTCGAGGCTGCTCTGGCATTCCTGATTGATGGCGCGCGTTTCTGGCACACAAAGCTCGGTACATCGCAGTTGCAGGTGCAGTTGCGCCTATTGGTACTTACCGCGATTATCGCAGGCTCCACCCCCTTCTTAACGCTGGGCTATCGCGTAGGCCCGGAGGCACCCATCATCGTGGACCCGGCTTTCGCAATATTGTGGATATTAGGGGCAGTCGCCGCAATTGGCGCCGCGTGGCAGGCCAAATTCCATCGCCTCGTCGCGCTGATCCTCATTGGTATATGCGGCCTTGCAACCTGTATCAGCTTCCTCTGGCTCTCCGCGCCGGATCTGGGACTGACGCAATTGGTGGTGGAGGTCATCACCCTCGTTCTGCTGCTCCTTGGCCTGCGCTGGTTGCCTAAGCGCCGGTCAGATATATGGACCGGGGTCACGACACCGCTGCATGTACATTTACGCCGCGGACGGGATTTGTTGCTCGCGCTGGCAGGCGGCCTGGGCATGGCGGCCATTTCCTATGCAATGATGACCCGTCCGGCCACCGACAGCATTTCGTCCTTCTTCGTTGAACGCGCCTATAATGAAGGGGGCGGCACGAATGTCGTCAACGTCATATTGGTAGATTTCCGGGGGTTTGATACGCTGGGTGAGATTACCGTTCTGGCGATTGTGGCCCTGACAGTGTTCTCGCTGCTGCGCCGCTTCCGCCCCGCGCCAGAAAGTATAGAACTGCCCGACCAACAGCGCCGCCAGAACGCGTTTGACGATGCACGGGAAGACCGTCAGCGAGGCGATACCCTTATTCACTATCTGCTGGTGCCGCGCGTCATCATGGAGTGGCTATTCCCCGTCATTCTGACCTTTTCGCTCTATCTGCTATTACGCGGCCATGACCTGCCCGGTGGCGGGTTCGCGGGTGGGGTCACCGTCTCTATCGGCATCCTCATCCTGTACATGGCCAGCGGCACCAGATCAGTCGAAGCGCGCCTGAATGTACAGCCTGTGCGATGGATAAGTTTCGGCCTGCTGTGCGCCACCGGCACCGGATTGGCGGCATGGGGCTTCGGCTATCCCTTCCTCTCCAGTTATTTCAACTATCTCCACTTGCCGATTATCGGTAAAATGCCGATTGCCAGCGCACTGTTATTCGACATCGGCGTTTTTGCAGTGGTTGTAGGCACGACCGTCCTGACCCTGATTGCAATGGCGCATCAGTCCATCCGTTCACCTCGCGCACGCAAACCGGAAGGGGACAGCATCAAAACCACCAACGCAGAGGGAGACAGCTAATGGAAATCGTTCTTTCTCTCGCCATTGGTATATTGACGGCATCAGGCCTGTGGCTGCTGTTCCGCCCCCGTACTTTTCAGCTTTTGCTGGGGCTGGCGCTCCTCTCTTATGCCGTTAATCTGTTCATACTGGCCTCCGGTCGTCTGCGCACCGATGCACCCGCCATTATCGGCAAGACGGGCACGCCTGATCCCTCCCTTTATGCCGACCCTCTCCCACAGGCATTGGTGCTGACGGCTATTGTTATCTCCTTCGCCACCACGGCCCTGTTGCTGGTGGTGGTGATGGCGTCACGCGGCCTCACCGGCACAGACCATGTAGATGGCGAGGAGGACGGGCAATGAACGGCTGGATGCAGCATCTTATCATCGCCCCGATCATCCTGCCGCTGCTGGTCAGCGCGGTGATGCTCGCGCTGGATGAACGCCGCCGCGTATTGAAACGCGTGCTGAGCCTGTCCACAGCCGCGACGCTCATTGCTATTTCTGCGGCCCTCCTGTGGATGGTGACACATTCCGCCACCACCGGGGCAGAAGGGCCCGATGCCGTTTCAAAACCCTTTGTGTATCTGCTCGGTAACTGGGCTGCCCCATTTGGCATTGTACTGGTGGTGGATCGTTTATCGGCGCTGATGCTATTGCTTACCAATGTGCTGGGCTTTACCTCGCTCTTTTATGCGCTGGCGCGGTGGGACAGGTCCGGCCCGCGTTTCCATCCGCTATTCCTGCTGTTGCTGATGGGGGTAAACGGAGCCTTTCTGACCGGCGATATTTTCAACCTGTTTGTGTTTTTTGAGGTTTTGCTGGCGGCTTCTTATGGCCTCGTCCTCCATGGTTCCGGCACGGAAAGAACCAGCGCCAGCCTGCATTACATCACCATCAATGTCGCCACGTCCATGCTGTTCCTCATTGGTGTCGCGATGCTGTATGCCGCGACCGGAACGCTCAATATGGCGGATATAGCCGACCGGTCGGTTGGCCTTCCCCTTGATGACATCATCTTATTCGAAGGCGGAGCAGCCATATTAGGCGTCGCCTTTCTGGTAAAGGCTGGCATATGGCCGCTAAGTTTCTGGTTGCCACGCACCTATGCGGCAGCCGTACCGCCGGTAGCCGCCCTTTTCGCCATCATGAGCAAAGTCGGCATTTATGTCATATTACGGCTTTCCTCATTATTCTTTGGCGAAACATCAAACCGTATTGCAGGATTTGCTGATAACTGGCTGATTTATGCTGGTTTTGCGACAATCATCTATGGCACCGTCGGCATATTATCCGCACGGCAATTAACCCGGATTGCAGGCCATTATGTGCTGGTATCCTCTGGCACATTATTGGCGGCAATTGGCATTGGCGGGCAGGCCGTGACCGCCGCCCTGCTCTTTTACCTCGTCAGTTCCACTCTTTCGGTCAGCGCTCTTTACCTCATCATCGAACCTGTCGAACGTAATGCTGATGAGGAAGATATAATCGCTGGCATTGCCGAACCTGTATTTGATGACGAATATGTCGGTGGGCAGGTGGAAGAGGAAGAAGATGAAATCGGCGTCGTCATTCCCGGCACCATCGCTATATTAGGCGGCGGATTTATCTTCTGCGCGCTTTTATTGTCTGGCTTGCCGCCACTTTCCGGCTTCATCGCAAAATTCGCTATTTTTGATGCGCTGTTCAAAATGACCATCATCCCCACGACAAGCTGGATAATGGTGGCACTCATCATCATCTCCGGTCTGGCGACATTAGTGGCGATGACGCGAGCGGGTATCGACCTGCTCTGGACCCCGGCGGAGGATGCCCCGGCGCATCTGAGCGTCATCGAAGTAGTACCTATTGGTCTGTTGCTGGGTGTGTGCCTCACACTGATGACAATGGCTGGCCCTGTCATGGCCTATATGGAGGACACAGCCGCCTCGCTCCAGACATCCGCCCGTTATATGAATGCTGTCGTCAATGCCCCGCGCACTGGGCAGGCTGATGCTCCGTCCGCCCATTCGCCAGCCGGTGGGAATATAGCGCCTCCGGCCAATGATGGGGTGGTCATCCCATGAAGCGCTTCGTCCCCTTCCCCCTGCTATCCCTCGCGCTGTTCGTGATGTGGGTGCTGCTAACCGGATTTTCCCCCGGCCATGTCGTTCTGGGCGCAGCAGTCGCGTTATTAGTATCTCGCGTGATGTTGCTGCTGAAGCCTGAGCCTGCAACTATCCGCTTCTGCCCAGCGATGCTGAAACTGAGCTGGCTGGTGCTGGTGGATATCATCCGTTCCAACATCGCAGTGGCGCGCATCATATTGTTCCGCCCTAAAAACAGGCGGTCTGATTTCATCTATTTACCGGTGCAACTGACCAGCCCTTATGCGCTCGCGGTTCTGGGTATCATCATAACCGCCACGCCCGGCACATTATGGGTACAGCATGATCCGCAAAGCAAAGTCATTCTCATTCATGTGCTTGATCTGGTAGATCAGGATGCATGGATAACCCTTATCCAGAACCGATATGAAAAGCTGCTGATGGAAATATTCGAATGACGGTGATGATGCTCGCCTTTGCCATTACCGCGGCGCAGATCATGCTTGGTACGGCCATGGCCTGCGCGTCGTGGCGTATCATTCGCGGCACCCGCGCGCAGGACCGGGTGCTGGGGCTGGATGCCCTGTATCTCAGCGCCATGTTACTGCTGCTGACTTATGGCATACAGACCGGACGCACACTGTATTTCGAGGCCGCCCTCGTCATCGCCCTGATGGGATTTTCCAGCACGGTTGCCCTTTCCAAATTCCTGATGCGGGGGGAAGTCATCGAATGATGCAGGCACCTGATCTGCCCTTATGGGCGGCCATAATTGTCGGTTTTCTGGTTCTTTTCGGGTCTGCCCTGACGCTGCTCGGTACTATTGGTCTTGTTCGCCTCAAAACTTTTTATGACCGCGTGCATGCCCCTACCCTCGGTTCCACCCTTGGCACCGGGGCGATATTATTGGCGTCAATGATTTGCTTTTCGGTGCTGCAATCTCGCCCTATCATCCATGAGGTGCTGATTGCGGTGTTCCTGACCATCACTACGCCCGTGACGCTCATTCTGCTGGCGCGCGCCGCCCTCTATCGTGACCGCACCGAAGGCCGGGGCAATGTACCTGCCGACAGCATGGAAAAGAAACAGCATCGGGATTGAGAGCGATAGGCGATAGGCGACAACCACAATGCCTCCCTCTGCCTCGTCGCAGAATTCGTCATATTTTTGCAACGGTTGACAGCCGGCATAGCCGGACATATCCCACCTGCCATTATCAACCCACGGGGTGTTCTGGCGTAGTCAGGGCTGAGACGAGGTTCGGGGCAATGACGCCCTAAACCGCAAACCCGAGAACCTGATCCGGTTCATACCGGCGGAGGAATAGGGACTATGCGACGTACCGCATCCACTATGCGCGCCTATGCTATGGCGCTTGGCCTTAGCTGTGCTTTTCCAGTCATTGCCCATGCATCATCTGCTGATGCGTTATCTGATGAGGGCAACATCATCGTTACCGCACGCGGGCGCGAAGAGGCCGCCATCGCTGTGCCAGACAGCATCACGGTGTTCACGCAAGCGGACATCGCCGCGCGAAAGCTGACCAGCCTTGATGATTTCATCGACGCCACCCCCGGCATTTTCCTGATTAACGATCAGGACCCCGGCACCAACATGATTTCCGTGCGCGGCATATCGACCAACCGTAGCCAGTCCCCCTCCATCGCTTATATCGTTGATGGGCTGGCGTTGGCGGATTCGGAACTCTTCACGCTGCGCCCTTATGACATTGCCCGTGTTGAAATAGTGAAAGGCCCGCAAGGCGCGCTTTTTGGCCGCTCTGCCTCTGGCGGGGCAATTAATATGCTAACCAATGACCCCGGCCATATATGGGGCGGCACTGCGTCAGTGGGCATCGGCAATGGCTTTACATGGACGGCGGACGGGGCGGTTGATGCCCCGGTTTCAGAACGGGTGCAGCTGCGCCTCGCCGGTTCCTATCGCAATAGCGATGGCTTCATCCACAATGACTATATCAATAAAAAGGTCGATGGTTTCATCAGCCGCAATCTGCGCTTAAAGGGCCGGGTTGCGTTATCGGAAACCGGCACATTTCGGTTTCGTATTGGCTGGGCGCATGAAAATGGCGGCGCGGCCTATATATCATCGGGCAATGTGACGGGCCTCTATGGCGGGCGCTTATCCGGCAAGGCCCTCACCAATCCCATTGGCGATTTCGAAGGGCGCGCATCGCGTACCTGGTGGGGCGCACAGGTCGGGCTGGAGCAGGAAATTGGCGATACGCTGATGCTGAGCTGGACTGGCGGCTATGATGATTATCATAAGAATTTTTCCGAGGAACTCGACTTCCGTAACGACAAGAACCTCACCATGGGCGGCGTTGTGGTGTTTCCCGATGGCATACAGCCCATTTATCAACCGGTTGATATACGCGCATGGACCAGCGAACTACGCCTCACCTCGCGCTCTGCCGGGCCACTACGCTGGCACGCTGGCTTCTTTTTCCAGCGATTGGAAAAAGATCGCACGGATGATCTGGGGCCACTGCTTTTCGGCGCAGAGCCTCTGCGCGCGGAGACCACATCCAGCCAAATCGGCCTGTTCGCGCAGGCAAGCTATGATCTGACACCCCAGCTAGAGGCCACCATTGCCCTGCGTTATGATCGCGACCGCCGCCGCGAAGATACTGTCGGCACGCAGAGCGGCCTTCTGGCGGCGCAGCGCCAGCGCGATTTTGAAAAATGGCAGCCCAAGGCATCCCTCTCATGGCGGCCTGATGCAAATCTCACCCTCTATGTGACCGGGGCAATGGGGTTCAAGGCAGGCGGGTTCAATCCCCTGCCCGGCCCGACGGATATATGGCAGGCCGATTTCGCTGCCGAAACCACCCGTGCGGCGGAAGCTGGCGTGAAAGCTAATCTGGCGGAAGGCCGCATTCGTCTGTCCCTTGCTGGTTTCATCACCGATTATGAGAATTTCCAGAACACCGTATTTCTGGGGAACAGCGTGGTTCTCTCCGTGCCGCAGGTTGACGTGCATGGGCTGGAAGCCGCCGCAGAGGCAGATTTGGGCGCAGGCTTCCGCTTTGATGGCGGCGTCGCATGGACACATAGCCGCACCGGGCGCTATATCACCCCCAACCCAACGCCGGAGCCGGGTGAACCTGCCCTTGTTGACCTTAGCGGAAAGCGCACGCCTAACGCGCCAGACTGGACGGCGAATGCAGGGCTTGGCTGGCAGGGCAATGCTGGCCCCGCGCTGGTCAATGCCCGTATCGGCATGAATTATGTGTCCCGCGTGGATTTTGAAATCGATAATATCCTGCATTCTCCCGGTTATGTGTCGGTTGATAGCCGCGTTGGCGTATCCCATGGTGCATGGACGCTGGAGCTTTGGGCGAAGAATTTGTTCGACAAACGCTGGGCCATTTCCGCCTTTGGTCAGCAACAATTGCCGTTGCTCCTTGGCCTCGGCCCGGATGGCCCGTTTGACAGCTTCACCATCAATAGCGGTCGACAATTTGGCGCCAGCCTCAACTGGAAATTCTGACAGGAGGGATGAGTATCATGAGCTTTTGCACAACCATCTGGGAAGACGTCAGCCCGCTACGCAGCGCCATCATCGCCCATCCCTTCCTCAGCGAATTGGCGGATGGCACATTAGCGCCCGAAAGCTTCCGTCATTATATCCTGCAAGATAGCCTTTATCTCGCCGAATATGGGCGGATGCTGGCCATTGCCGCCGCCCGCGCCCCCGATGCCGCAGCGCGCCTCGAATTTTCCGACGGGGCCAAGGTTGCGGTGCAGGTGGAGGAAGTCCTCCACCAATCCTATTTCACGCAATTTGGTGTGGATGCGGACATGGTACGCTCCGCCCGCCCTTCCCTTGCTTGTCTGGGCTATACCGGCTATCTCGCTACTCTGGCGGCCACACGCAGTTATGAGGAACTAATTGCAGGCATATTGCCCTGCTTCTGGGTCTATTGGGAGGTGGGCTGTATCATCAAGCCCCGCGCCGTCACGCCCAATCGCTATTCGGCATGGATCGACACCTATGCCGATCCCAGCTTTGGTGAGGCAACGCAGCGGGTGTGCGCCTTGGTGGACCGGGCCGCAGAACGCGCCTCTGCCGATATTCGCGCGAAAATGGCCGAGGCATTCCGCATGACGACCCGCTTTGAATATATGTTCTGGGATTCGGCCTATCATCGTGCAGACTGGCCCATAGCCCTCTGATAATCACGGAAACAGGCGTGCAGGCAGGGATATTCTGCCTGTCCTGCACGCGCCACATAGCCAATCAGCTATTGAGCCTCATACGATAGCTATAGACATCGCCGCGAAATGTCCCCTCGACATATTCCATCATTTTCTCCTTCGCAGTGAAGGAGCGGCGCTTTATCAGCACACAAGGGGTCGGTGAGACAAATCCGAAAATCTCGGCATCTTCGGCGGTACAATGCACCGCCTCGATCACCTGCTCGCAATGAGTGAGCGCCATGCCGTTATTCTCCAGCACCGTATAGATAGAACCCGACAAATCTTCCTTCACCAGAAAGGGCGCGGCGCGCAGATTATACCATGCTGTCTCATTAGACATAGGCAGGCCATCCGCATACCGCACCCGGCGCACCTTCAGCAGCTTGTCACCCGGCCTCTGCCCCATGATGGCAGCAATCCGCCTATTTTCCACGACGCGCCTTTCCAGCACTTTAGAGGAAGGAACACGGCCCATTTCCCGCATTTCCTCGGTAAAGCCGCGCAGACGGTTCATAGGCGATTGTATGCGGCTCTGCATGTCCGCAACCACCGACCCGCGACGACCATGAGATGTTACCAGAGATTTGCGGCGCAGCTCATTATAACTGTGCTGAACGGTAATTCGGCTAACCCCCATCAGCACAGCCAGACGGCGTTCTGATGGCAAAGTCGTATCAGGCGGCAAGGCACCACTGCGGATCAATGCCTCCAGCCGCCGGGCGATCTGAATATAAAAGGGTTCATCATCCCCTAATGTCATGCTGACGAACTGGTTCAGCACATCCGTTTCATCATCACTCATACACGGATACCGCACAAAAGCTTGCTAACTGGACCCTCAATTGTCATCCATCAAACTTATATGGTTAGGGGGATGAGGAAAAGCCATGGCTGACAGGCAAAGAAATTTCACTATCGGCAGCTTCGTTGCTGGCTGCGTGGTGAAGGTCGATACACTTCCCTCGCCCGGCGAATCCCGCATGGCGACATCGTGCCTGTTGGAGGTCGGCGGCAAAGGTTTCAACATGCTGGCGGGCCTTAACCGACTAGGCGTTGCTGTGGATGGCATCATCGCCGTGGGGGATGACCTGATAGGACGATGCGCCCCCTCTGTGTTTGCCGAAGAAGGCCTGCCTGCCCACATGCTTCATCGCTTTCCCGGCCCGTCTGGCGGCGCGGCGGGCTTTACCGATGCCGAGGGGGAAAGCTGCCTTGCGGTTTACCCCGGTGCCAACGCCCTGCTGAATGCCAGCCATATGCGCGCCCTAAAGGACCGCATCACCGGGGCGACCATCGTGTCTGCGCAGTTTGAGGCCCCGGATGAGGCCATCAGCGCAGCCTTTGCCATAGCGCGCACCGCAGGGCGGCAAACATTGCTCAACCCATCCCCTTATCGCCCGATATCCCCCGAAATACTCACACGGTGCAGTATATTGATAGTGAACCGGGTAGAAGCTGCCTGTCTTGCCGTTGATATGGCGCTTACCGGTGAAATAGCGCCTGACCAGCCCCCGCAAGATGATATACCGATGATATGGCATAATCTGGCCCAAGCCCTTTTTGCAGAAGGCGTTGAACTGGTTATCATCACTTTGGGTGCGCAAGGGGCCTTCGCATTTAGAAACGGCACCACGCCATATTTCCAGCCTGCTTTTCAGGTTGATACGCGGGACATGATGGGCGCTGGCGACGCCTTTAACGCTGGGCTGATGGCTGCGATGCTTTCGGGTAAAGCATTGGAGGAGGCGATGACATGGGCTGCAGCCTGCGGTGCTGCCGCCACATGCGGACTTGGCGTATTATCAAATTTGCCCGGAATGACAGATATGCAGGCCATCATTCAAAACGCGCCAGCCCACCCTTCCCTTTTTGCAAAGGGCGTAATCGCAAATCAGCTACAGGAAGAGATGTTGTAGCAAGAGAAGCAGACAGAAAAGGAAGCGGCATCCGCCCGAATAGTGATCCATTCATCCTGCTGCCCAATATAGGTCGTGCATCGTACACGGCATTGGACGGTTAGAAAGAAACCGTTGGAAAGAAACAGGCTCAAGCTGAGGCAAACTTATGCGCAGCCTGCTCAGCAATTTTTGTATGCCAGATAGATCTCGTAATCGCCAGAAACGAAAACGGCACCCGAAGGTGCCGCAATCTCTCGTAAGTCTTTGAAATGGTGCGCCCGGAACGATTCGAACGTCCGACCCTCAGATTCGTAGTCTGATGCTCTATCCAGCTGAGCTACGGGCGCATATTCCATTTCTTGTCACCGAAGAGGCTGTGTGCCTTGCGGTGTGGAGGCGCTGATAAAGGGGGTTGCGCTATCTGGCAACCCCCTTTTTCACAAATATTGCGATATTATTTTTTCGCAGACAATGCAGCCTGCGCAGCCGCCAAACGAGCGATCGGAACGCGGTAAGGCGATGCCGATACATAATCGAGGCCAGTCTTCTCACAGAAGGCGATAGAGGCCGGATCACCACCATGTTCGCCGCAGATACCCAGCTTGATGCCTTCACGGGTCTTACGGCCCCGCTCAGCAGCAATTTCGATCAACTGACCAACACCCTCAACATCAATGCTGACGAACGGATCACGCGCAAAAATGCCCTTATCAACATATTGCGTCAGGAAGCGACCGGCATCATCACGGCTGATACCAATGGTGGTTTGCGTAAGATCGTTGGTACCGAAGGAGAAAAATTCGCCAACTTCGGCAATTTCATCAGCCATCAACGCCGCACGGGGAAGTTCGATCATTGTGCCGACCAGATATTCCAGCGTTTTGCCGCGTTCGCTGAACACCGCCTGCGCCGTTGTATCAACAACGGCCTTCATCAGTTCCAGCTCTTTCTTTGTCGCAACAAGCGGAATCATCACCTCTGGAATCGGCGCTTCACCCGACTTATCGGCCACATCAAGCGCCGCTTCGAAAATAGCGCGAGCCTGCATTTCATAAATTTCCGGGTAAGTAACACCCAGACGGCAACCGCGATGACCCAGCATCGGGTTAAATTCATGCAGTTCGGCGGCGCGACGCTTCAATGCTTCCACACCGATACCAGCAGCCTTAGCGACTTCTTCAAACTCAGCTTCCTGATGCGGCAGGAATTCATGAAGTGGCGGATCGAGCAAACGAATCGTCACCGGCAGGCCAGCCATCACCTCGAAAATTGCGGTGAAATCAGCGCGCTGTTCGGGGAGCAGCTTTGCCAGTGCCTCACGGCGGCCAGCCTCGCTATCAGCCAGAATCATCTGACGCACGGCAGTGATACGCGCCGCGTCAAAGAACATATGTTCCGTACGGCACAAACCAACGCCTTCTGCACCAAATTCGCGCGCGGTTTTGCAATCCAGCGGGGTTTCGGCATTGGCGCGCACCTTCAGGCGACGAACCTTATCAGCCCACACCATCAGCGTACCAAAGTCACCGGCCAATTCCGGCTGAACCGTCGGCACTTCACCGGCCATTACCTCACCTGTGCCACCGTCAATGGTGAGGATATCCCCTTCAACCAGCTGGCGATCACCAATGCGCATGGTGCGCGCCTTATTGTCAATCGACAGAGCGCCAGCGCCAGAAACGCAGGGGCGACCCATACCACGGGCAACCACCGCCGCGTGGCTGGTCATGCCACCACGCGCTGTCAAAATGCCCTTGGCTGCGTGCATACCATGGATATCTTCCGGCGATGTTTCCACGCGAACGAGGATCACCGCTTCACCCAGTTCTGCGCGGCGTTCAGCGCTGTCGGCGTCAAATACGATAACACCGCTCGCTGCGCCCGGCGATGCGGGCAAGCCCTTGGTCAGCACATCACGCGGGGCCTTGGGGTCCAGCGTCGGGTGAAGGAGCTGGTCAAGTGCAGCCGGGTCCACACGGGCGACGGCTTCTTCCTGCGTAATCAGGCCCTCAGCCGCCATATCTACGGCGATCTTAAGCGCAGCCTTGGCCGTGCGCTTACCGCTGCGGGTCTGGAGCATCCACAGCTTGTTCTGCTGCACGGTGAATTCAATGTCCTGCATATCCCGATAATGTTTTTCGAGAATGTCGAACACACGGGCCAGCTCGCCATAGGTTTCCGGCATGGATTCTTCCATGCTGAGCGGCTTTGCACCAGCCTTTTCACGGGCGATTTTCGTCAGATATTGCGGGGTACGGATACCCGCCACCACGTCTTCGCCCTGAGCGTTGATGAGATATTCGCCATAATAAGCGTTCTCGCCGGTCGCAGGGTCACGGGTGAAGGCCACGCCGGTTGCGGACGTATCGCCCATGTTACCGAACACCATCGCCTGCACGTTAACCGCGGTGCCCCATTCCGCTGGAATATCGTTGAGACGGCGGTAGACCTTCGCGCGTTCAGACTGCCAGCTACCGAATACGGCGCCAATCGCACCCCAGAGCTGATCGTTTACATCCTGCGGGAACGCCTTGCCCCACTGACGTTCAACAATCACCTTATATTCGCTGACCAGAGCCTTCCAATCCTCGGCGCGCATTTCAGTGTCGAGGTGAAAGCCATTGCCTTCCTTGGCGCTTTCGAGCGCTTCTTCAAATTCGCTATGGTCAAGGCCCAGCACAACATCAGAATACATCTGAACGAAACGGCGATAGCTGTCCCATGCGAAACGCGCGTCACCAGAAACAGCCGCCAGCCCTTCGACCGTCTGGTCATTCAGGCCGAGGTTCAGAACGGTGTCCATCATGCCGGGCATCGAAACCCGCGCACCCGAACGAACGGAAACCAGCAACGGATCAGCCGCATCGCCGAAATTCTTGCCCGTGATCTGCTGAATGTGGGCGATACCGGCCTTCACTTCCTCCAGCAGGCTATCAGGGAACTTCTCGCCATCTTCATAATAGCGGGTGCACATCGCCGTGGTGATAGTGAACCCCGGCGGCACCGGTAGGCCAATAGAGGCCATGCCATCCAGATTGGCACCTTTCCCGCCCAGCAGGTTCTTATCGCCATTGCCGCCGTCATTGACGTCGCCACCGAACCGATAAACATATTTGGTCATTATAATCTCATCCCTGCACTGATGAAATCAGGCCCATTTTTTGAGGATGGCACCTGAAACTGACAATATTTTATTGAAAACAGCCCCTCAAAGGCGGCTATTTTCACCCTTCTATCTTCGAAAAATCTGCAACCTGATGAACGGCATTACGAATACGGATAAGGATACCCAGACGGGCCTCCCTTTTGGAAGAATCGGCATCATTTACCGTAACCTTATCGAAAAAGGCGTCAATCGGCGCGCGTAAAGATGCAAGGGCCGACATAGCCCCCGCAAAATCTTCGGCAACAACGGCCTGCCCTGCCTTTTCCTCGGCACTATCCAGCGCGCTGAGCAAGGCCTGCTCCTCCGCCTCTGGCACATAGGAGAGTGCCGTGGTGGGGCTGCCTGCAAAATCTTCCTTCTTCAGGATATTGGCGGCGCGCTTATAGCCCGCGAGAAGGTTGGTGCCATCCTCGCTTTCCACAAAAGACTGGAGCGCCTTAACACGGGCCAGCAGGCGGACGAGATCATCCTCGCCGCCCCCACTTTCCCGCCCCAATGCAAACACCGCGTCAATGAGGTCATGACGAACGCCAGCCTCTTTCTGCTGCACTTTGAGGCGGTCCGCAAAGAAATCGAGAAGGTCCCCCTGTGCCACAGGAAAACGCAGGCCATTGGCGGTTATAATCTGGATAACGCCCAATGCCGCACGGCGCAGCGCAAATGGATCACGAGAACCAGTGGGTTTTTCATCAATCCCAAAGAAGGAACGCAATGTATCCAGCTTATCCGCCAGCGCAACGGCCACCGTTACCGGCGCGGTGGGTACATCATCGCCCTGCCCCACCGGCTTATAATGGTCACGAATGGCATCAGCCACCGCGGCGTTCAGTCCTTCTTCGCGGGCATAATAGCCGCCCATAAGGCCCTGTAATTCAGGGAACTCCCCAACCATTTCCGTTACCAGATCGGCCTTACACAGTTCCGCTGCCTGACGCGCCAGCACCGGATCACACCCCGGAACAATCCTTTCATCCGCCAGCCATTGCGCCAGATTTGCCACGCGCTCCACCTTATCGGAAACGGTGCCGAGTTTTTCGTGGAAAGTGATACGGGAAAGTTTCTTCGCCTGCTCTGCCAGCGGGATTTTCTTATCCTGCTGCCAGAAGAAACGGGCATCAGAAAGCCGCGCCGCCAGCACCTTGCCATTGCCCGCGACAATGGCTTTGCCGCCGTCTTTCGCTTCAATATTGGCCGTGCAGATGAACGCCGGAGCGAGCTTCCCTGCCTGATCCCGTAGAACGAAATATTTCTGGTTAATCCTGAGGGTTAGCTGAATGACCTCTGGCGGAACCTCAAGAAATTCAGGATCAAACTGCCCCAATAACGGCACCGGCCATTCGGTTAGGCCGGCATTTTCGGCGACCAACCCCTTGTCCTCGATGAGTTCATACCCCGCGTCCGCCGCCAGAACCTTTGCGCGTTCCTCGACAATCGCCTGCCGCTCTGCGGGATCGACAATCACATAGGCTCCGCGCAGCGCATCCTGATAGGCCGCAGCATCCGCGATGCTGACCACGCCCGAAGAATGGAACCGATGACCCACGGTTTCGCGGCCAGATACGATGCCATCCACCTCAAGCGGCACCACTGCGCCATCGAGCAGCGCAACTATGCCCTGAAGCGGACGCACCCAGCGCAGCGATTCCGTCGTTACCGACGCATTGCCCCAACGCATCGACTTCGGCCATGGGAAGGCGCGAATGATCGCCGGAATGGCTTCTGCCAGCACATCAACACTCGCGCGCCCCGGCTTTTCCACCACCGCAAACCACACGCCATCACGATCCTGCAACTGGTCCTGCGTCAGGCCGGTTTTACGGAGGAACCCTTCCAATGCCTGCGCGGGCGCTGATGTGCGCGGCCCCTTAAACTCCTCGCTAACGGCCTGCGTTTCCACCGGCAAACCCTTGGCGATCAAAGCAAGGCGGCGCGGCGTTACATAGGCATCCAGCCCCTCCGCCTTCAGCCCGGCATCCGCCAGCTTCTCAGCAAACAAACGCTTCAGATCATCCGCGGCCTTTGCCTGCATCCGTGCAGGAATTTCCTCACACAGCAATTCCAACAGAAAATCAGCCATCAGAGCGTCCACCCCGGAAAATTCGCTTCCCAATCGGCGCGGTTCTTTTCAATATACGCCTCACAGCTTCCCTTGGCGAGGTCACGCACCCGGCCAATATAGCTGGCGCGTTCCTGCACCGAAATCACGCCGCGCGCCTGCAACAGGTTGAATACATGGCTGGCCTTGATCGCCTGATCGTAGGCAGCCAGCGGAACCCCCGCCGCGATGCTCGCCTGCGCCTCTGCCTCACAATCACGGAACCATTGGAACAGCTTTTCCGTGTTGGCGACCTCGAAATTCCATTTCGACATCTGCTGCTCATTAGCGAGGAATACATCCCCATAAGAGGCCGATGGACGATCCCCCACGGCACTATTGAACCGCAGATCATAAACGCTATCGACGCCCTGAATATACATGGCAAGGCGCTCAAGGCCGTAGGTCAATTCACCCGCGACAGGCTTGCAATCAAAACCGCCCATTTGCTGGAAATAGGTGAATTGCGATACTTCCATGCCATCGCACCAGACCTCCCAGCCTAGTCCCCATGCGCCCAGAGTCGGGCTTTCCCAGTCATCCTCAACAAAGCGAATGTCATGGAGCAAAGGATCAATCCCGATCGCCTTGAGGCTCCCCAGATAGAGTTCCTGCAAATTGGACGGCGAAGGCTTCATTATCACCTGATACTGGTAATAATGCTGTAACCTGTTGGGGTTTTCACCATAGCGGCCATCGGTCGGACGGCGGCTGGGCTGCACATAGGCGGCATTCCATGGCTGCGGACCGAGGCTACGCAAAGTGGTGGCGGGATGGAAGGTGCCAGCGCCCACTTCCATATCATAGGGTTGCAGAATCAGGCAGCCATGCCGACCCCAATAATCATGCAGGGTCAGGATGAGGTCCTGAAAGCTCAAACTCGTTGCCGGATCGGCCATCTTATCCTTCATAGACGAGCAATATGGAATTTCGCGGCCCGCCTTGGCCCATGGAACCATCATGGTCAAGTCATTAGCGGCGTCATGCTGTTTCAACACAGGTCAATAGCTTGGCACCACGCACCCGTTTCCGGCTTTTTCTTGCGTTATAGTGCGGAATCAGGAAAGACTGCGCTCCATGATAAAGAAACAACAAAAAACAGGCTGGCCCCATGCTTTTGTTAAGTTTGGCACCTGCTTAGGCGCGGCGATTGCCCTCACACTTTCCGGCTGTGGCAGCGCGCAAGATCATAAGACGCCAGAGAATAAGAGCGCCAGCAAGACAGCCCCCCATGCTACATCTCCCGCCCTTTGGGTGGTGAAGGATGCAGACACCACTATTTATCTCTTTGGCACGGTCCATTTGCTGAAACCGGGAATGAACTGGTTTGAAGGCGATGTGAAAAATGCCTTTGATCGTTCCGATGAACTGGTGCTGGAGGTTGTGGAGCCTGACGAGTCGGAAATGGGGACCATTGTCACCCGCCTCGCGCTCAACCCCAATGGGCCAACAATCACCAGTCGCCTTTCCGGCAAAGACAAGGAAGCTTATCTTAAGGCGCTGGCGGATTATAACCTTCCCCCTGCGTCGATGGATTATCTCGACCCATGGATGGTTGCCGTCACCCTATCCATCACCCCGCTGGCGAAGCTGGGCTATGACCAGAATCTGGGTGTTGAAAAGCAACTGAGCGAAGCTGCGACAAAGGCCAAAAAGCCAATCTCTGGCCTTGAAACGGTGGAGCAGCAACTTGGTTATTTTGATAGCCTGCCCGAAGATGCCCAGCTTCATTACCTCAACGTGACCGTGGCTGAGCTACCTCAGGTCGAAAAGGAATTTAACCAGCTTCTCGCGCATTGGGCCGCAGGTAAGCCTGATGAGCTGGCAAAGCAAATGAATGCCTCGCTGGAGGCCACGCCCGAACTGGCCAAAGCCCTACTTTACAATCGCAACGCCAACTGGACGGGGTGGATTGAAAAAAGGCTGGCGAAACCCGGCACCGTCTTTCTGGCGGTGGGCGCTGGCCATCTGGCGGGCAAGGACAGCGTCATCGACATGCTGGGCCAGCATAAGCTGAAGGTGACGCGGGTTCAGTAAGGATAGAAGAGCCAGCCAAGCAGCCGCTCAAAGAGCGAATCAGCATTCAGCGCTGAACGCCTCCCCCAATGCCCCTTGCTTTTCTGGCTATCTCTGCTATTGGCCCGCGCATCCGCTATGGTCATCCCTGGAGGCGTGGCGGTTTTATGCAATCAAATACTGGAGACATGCAATGAGCGATCAGCTTACGCTGTCGGCAGAAGTACGTGATCGGGCTGGCAAGGGAGCCTCCCGCGCTCTGCGCCGCGAAGGCCGCGTACCTGCCGTCATTTATGGCAATAACGAAGAACCCACTATGGTGCATGTTGAGGAAAAGATCCTTAACAAGTTGCTCCACACCGGGCATTTCTTCACCTCCCTCGTGATGGTCGAAGTGAACGGCAAGGCTGTTCGCACCCTCGCAAAGGATGTTGAATTTCACCCCGTCACGGATCGTCCGCTGCACGCAGATTTTCTGCGCATTGGCGAACATAGCACCGTTAACGTCAATGTTCCGCTGACCTTCATCAATGAAGAAGAAGCACCGGGCCTGAAGCGCGGCGGCGTACTGAACGTTGTTCGTCATGAAATCGAACTGATCTGTGACGCAGCCTGCATCCCCGAAGACATCACCGTTGACCTTACGGGCTATGAAATTGGCGATAGCATCCACATCAGCGCTGTTAAGCTGCCTAAGGGCGTCGAAACCGCTATTGATGATCGTGATTTCACGCTCGCCACCGTTGTTGCCCCTTCCGCACTGAAGAGTGAAGAAGGCGAAGCTGCTGCTGAGGGCGAAGGGGAATAATCCCTTTCTCGCTTTAAAATAATGGGGTGAAGCGCGTGCAACTCTGGGTCGGCCTTGGCAATCCCGGACCAAATTATGCGCTTCACCGCCATAATGTCGGCTTTATGGCACTTGACGTTATTGCCGATATGCACGGTTTTTCACCGTGGAAGAAACAATTTCAGGGATGGAGCGCCGAAGGGCGTATCGGTTCCCATAAAATCCTGCTGCTGAAACCCGCAACCTTCATGAATGAAAGCGGGCGATCTATCCGGGCGGCGGTCGATTTTTACAAATTATCCCCAGAGGACGTCACGGTTTTCCATGATGAGCTGGACCTTGCGCCAATGAAGGTGAAGGTTAAGCGCGGCGGCGGCAGCGCCGGGCATAACGGCCTGCGTTCCACCGATGCGCATATCGGCAAGGAATTTCGCCGGATTCGTCTGGGCATTGGCCATCCCGGCCATAAAGACCGGGTGCATGGCCACGTACTTTCCAATTTCCACAAGAGCGAGACAGACGCCCTCACCGATATGTTGGGTGCCATAGGCGCAGAGGCGCCATGGCTCGCCAATGGGGATGATGTTCGTTTCATGAATGATGTCGCGCTGCGACTGCAAGAGGCATAAGGATAAAAAGGCTATGGGTTTCAAATGCGGTATCGTCGGGCTGCCCAATGTCGGCAAATCCACGTTGTTCAACGCGCTTACGGAAACGCAGGCGGCGCAGGCGGCCAATTACCCTTTCTGCACCATTGAACCCAATGTCGGCAATGTATCGGTGCCGGACGTGCGCCTTGATAAGCTGGCGGAAGTAGCAGGAAGCCAGAAAATCATCCCGACACAGCTCGCCTTTGTGGACATTGCAGGCCTTGTGCGCGGCGCGTCCAAGGGCGAAGGCCTCGGCAACCAGTTCCTCGGCAATATCCGTGAGGTTGACGCCGTAGTCCATGTGCTGCGCTGTTTTGAAAATGACGATATTCAGCATGTCGATAATAAGGTGGACCCGATTGCCGATGCGGAAACCGTCGAAACGGAACTGATGCTGTCGGACCTAGAATCCCTCGAAAAGCGCGTCCCTGCCGCCCAGAAAAAGGCCGCACAGGGCGACAAGGAAAGCAAGCTCATCGCCTCCGTTTTGGGGCAAGCGCTGGATCTGCTGCGTGATGGCAAGCCCGCTCGTCTGGTCGTCCCCGCTGACGAAGAAGAAGCCCGCGTCTTCAAACAGGCGCAGCTTCTCACCTCCAAGCCTGTCCTCTATGTCTGCAATGTCGAGGAAGAAAGCGCCCACACCGGCAATGCATTCAGCGCCCGCGTATTTGAAAAGGCCGCCGCAGAAGGCGCGCAGGCGGTTGTCGTTTCCGCAGCGATTGAGGCAGACCTTGTTGGCATGGACGCCGCAGAACGCATGGAATTTCTTTCAGAACTCGGCCTTGCGGAAACCGGCCTCGCCCGTGTCATCCGTGCGGGCTATGAACTGCTGCACCTCATCACCTTCTTCACCGTTGGGCCGAAGGAGGCCCGCGCATGGACCGTGCATAAGGGCGCATCGGCCCCCAATGCGGCAGGCGAAATCCACAGCGATTTTGAAAAAGGCTTCATCCGCGCAGAAACAGTCGCTTATGAGGATTATGTGACGCTGGGCGGCGAAGCCAAAGCGCGTGAGGCAGGCAAGCTGCGCGCCGAAGGCAAGGGCTATATCGTGCAGGACGGCGACGTCATGCACTTCCTGCATAGCTAATCCCGCAGAGACATGGGTGGGGTGGAAATCCGCCCTGCCCTGCCTCCGTGAACGCTCATGAGCCTACGCCCGCAAAAAACGGTAAAGCGCCCAACCACGCCTTATGAACGCATAGGCAGGCGCGCTCCTGTAACCCATCTGGTGCAGCGTTTTTATGATCTGATGGAGAGCAATCCGGCTTATGCGGAATTGCGCTCTATTCACTCGGATGATCTTACCGAAATGCGCGAAAGCCTTACAGATTTTCTGGTCGCATGGATGGGTGGACCGAGGGATTGGTTCGATAAGAAGCCAGGCGCGTGCATCATGTCCGCCCACGCGGCTATGCGCGGCATCGACGAAATCACCGCCCGACAATGGATGGATTGCATGACCGAGGCCGCTGCTGATCTTGCCCAAAAAGACCCGCAACTGGCACAATCTATGCTGACGTCGATGCAGTCGATGGGCAAAACGATGGTGGCACGGGCAAAGGCCGCGCAGGAAGCAAAAGTGGCAACAGACGAATAGCCACAGCCTGTCATTTTCCATACCCACTTTCCATGACCGAGGCTTTGCGCCATGAACAGGATATGGAAAGATATTTTGATGACATCGAAGTCGGCATGACCGAACGTTTCGGCCAATATCAGGTCACCCGCGAAGAAGTGCTGGATTTCGCCAGTAAATATGACCCGCAGCCCTTTCATCTGTCGGATGAAGCCGCCGAAAAAACATTATTTGGACGCCTTGCGGCCAGTGGTTTTCATACCGCCGCGATGAGCATGCGGATGATGGTCGATCATTGGCAGGCAACCGGCACCG
The DNA here is from genome assembly GCA_009360885.1 of Sphingobium sp. Classification (GTDB taxonomy): domain Bacteria; phylum Pseudomonadota; class Alphaproteobacteria; order Sphingomonadales; family Sphingomonadaceae; genus Sphingobium. The sequence goes on from SPEL01000003.1 coordinate 457,437, forward strand.
ACAAGGCCAATATGGGCGGCATCGGCATGGATGAATTGCGCTGGTTAAAGCCGGTTTATCCTGATGACACGCTCTATTGCGTGGTGAAGCTGATCGAAAAAATCCCATCACGCAGCAAGCCAGATCGGGGCGTCGTTAAATATGAATGGACGACCTATAACCAACATGATGAGCCGGTTATGCGGCAAATCTCACTGGGGATGCTGAAACGCAAGCCGGGGTGATAGGGTGATGGGCGGGGCTATTCCCGCCCACCCGCTTATTTCCGGCCAAATAGCTTTTCAATATCACCATGGGCCAGTTTCACCCATGTCGGGCGACCATGGTTGCACTGGCCGCTATGGGGAGTGATTTCCATTTCCCGCAACAGGGCGTTCATTTCCGTCACCGATAATATGCGCCCTGCCCGCACAGAGCCATGACAGGCCATAGTCGCGGCAACATGATCGAGCCGTTCCCGCAAAGACAATGCCTCATCCGCCTCGGCCAGATCATCGGCCAGATCGCGCACCAGCCCCATCACATCACCATTACCCAGCAAGGCAGGCATCGCCCGCACCAGCATGGCGGCGGGGCCAAAACGCTCCAGTTCCAGCCCAAACTCCCGGAATTCCGCTATGCGCGTTTCCAATCGGTCACAGGCCGGTTCATCCAGTTCCACGACCTCTGGCAACAACAATGCCTGAGAGGCAACGCCCGTCCCCGCTAATGCCCGGCGCATACGTTCCAGCACTAACCGTTCATGCGCGGCATGCTGGTCCACGATGACGAGGCCATCCTCTGCCTCAGCCACGATATAAGTTTTCGCCACCTGCCCGCGTGCCACCCCTAAGGGGAATTGTCCGCCATCAGGCGGGGCAGCATGGGCACTTTCAGCGCGGGCGGCAGGGGCAAGCCTACCCGATGTCGCAGGCCAGTACCCCCGCACAGTATCCGAGACAGAGGCCCCACCCTCTCCCCCCGCAGGCGGCACAGCGTAGAAAGACGGTGGCGGCGATGACAAATCACCCTGCCCGCCCCTCATTCCCAGACCTTCCGCCCCGAAACCGGCGGAGGCCCCATAATCAAATATCGGTGTCGCTCCAATGGGCGTGGGGGAAACTGGCGGAGCAAAGGTTTCCGACCTCCACGCCATCATGCTGGTGGCATCAGGCCGCTGGGCCGAGCGGAAACCGGCATCATCCAATGCACGCTTCAGCCCGCTCACCATCATCCCGCGCACGAGCGCCGGATCACGAAAACGCACCTCTGTTTTCGCCGGGTGAACGTTAACATCCACCTCGCCAGCCGGAACCTCAAGGAAGAGCGCCAATACGGGATGGCGATCCCGCGCCAGCAGATCAGCATAAGCCGCCCGTACCGATCCGGTCAGCAGCTTATCCCGCACTGGGCGGCCATTGACGAACAGATAGAGATGATCCGCCACGCCGCGGTTAAAGGTGGGCAGGCTGGCAACACCGGCCAGCCGCAGCCCTTCGCGTTCCAGTGACACAATCACATGATTATCAGCGAGTGCCCGATCAATCAGCGATGCCACCCGTTCCTCGCGGCTTTCCCCGCCCTGCACCGACAGGCTACGCCGCCCGTCATGCTCCAGCGAGACACTAATTTCCGGGTGCGCCATTGCAAGACGGCGGATAATATCAAGGCAGGCGGCATATTCAGCGCGCGCAGAACGCAGAAATTTGCGCCGCGCAGGGACGCGCCCGAAGAGCTCCTCTACGCGAATGACCGTGCCGGGCGGCATGGCGTGCGGCCCTTCCTCGACCACCACACCATTATCCACCACGCGCCGCCAGCCATCGGCCCCGCGCACCCGGCTCTCAACCGTCAACCGCGCAACAGAGGCGATGGACGGCAAGGCCTCCCCCCGAAAGCCCAGTGTCGTCACCTCCTCTATCCGGTCATCGGGAAGTTTGGACGTCGCATGGCGTTCCAGCGCGAGGGCCATGTCATCTGCCGACATGCCGCAGCCATCATCAACGACCTCGATTCGGGTCAGGCCGCCACCTGAAAGACGAACGGTGATTCGCGTTGAACCCGCATCTATGGCGTTTTCAACCAGTTCCTTCAGCGCACTGGCGGGTCTTTCAACCACTTCACCGGCAGCGATACGATTGATGAGATGTTCAGGTAAACGGCGTATTGACATATGTGACTGACTAGCCCAAGCGAACGCTTTCCGCGAGCCGGGACCGGACAATTATTTTTGCTATGCATATGCTTAGCCATTGCCCGCGCCCCGTCATTATGGAATCACCAGCAGGACTCGTTCCCTTTCATTCTGACAGGGGGCAATAATTACGGGATACGGCATGTCGCTCTTCTCACGTCTGTTCAAATTTTCATCGCAGGACATGGCTATTGACCTCGGCACGGCTAACACCGTGGTTTATGTACGGGGCCGCGGCATTGTGCTTAACGAACCCTCCGTTGTCGCGGTGGAAACCCTCAATGGTGTGAAACGGGTCAAGGCCGTTGGTAATGACGCCAAGCTGATGATGGGCAAAACGCCTGACAGCATAGAGGCTATTCGCCCGATGCGGGACGGCGTAATCGCTGACATTGATGTCGCGGAGCAGATGATAAAGCATTTCATCGCCAAGGTGCATGGTGGCAAATCTCGCCCCTGGCGCTTTCCGGAAATCGTGGTGTGTATCCCCTCCGGCTCTACATCGGTAGAACGTCGCGCTATTCGCGACGCCGCCAGCAATGCCGGGGCCAGTCAGGTCTATCTGATCGAAGAACCGATGGCCGCCGCCATTGGCGCGGATATGCCGGTTACCGAACCCATTGGCTCGATGGTTGTCGATATTGGTGGTGGCACTACCGAAGTGGCCGTGTTGTCGCTGCGTGGCCTTGCTTATACCACATCGGTGCGCGTGGGCGGCGATAAGATGGACGAAGCAATTGTTTCCTTCGTGCGTCGCCACCACAATCTGCTGATTGGAGAAGCCACGGCAGAACGCATCAAGAAGGAATTTGGCACCGCCAAAGCCCCGGAAGATGGCATTGGCGCTATCATCCACATCAAGGGCCGTGATCTCGTAAACGGCGTTCCCAAGGAAATCAGCATCAATCAGGCGCAGATTGCCGAGGCCCTGTCTGAACCAATCAGCACGATTGTAGAGGGCGTTCGCATCGCGCTTGAAAATACCGCGCCGGAACTGGCCGCCGATATTGTCGATCAGGGCATTGTGCTGACTGGTGGCGGCGCGCTGCTTCAGGGAATTGACGACGAACTGCGCGACGAAACCGGTCTGCCGGTAACGATTGCCGAAGATCCGTTGACCTGCGTGGCTATTGGTACCGGACGCGCGCTGGAAGATCCGATGTTCCGGGGCGTATTACAAACGGCTTAAAGCTGGCGTGAAGGAGATTTTCTGCGATGGCGCGACCAACCAGCCGCCGTCCCGGAATAAACAGACGGGCGCAATATAGCCTGTTCGCCAGCTATGTCATTGCTGTTGCAGGCGCTGTTATAGGCCTGCTCACCCTGATTCTGGCAAAGGCAGACCCAGCTGGTTTCGCCGCATTGCGCGCCGCAGCCAGCGAGGTCACGCGCCCTGTTTCCTCCGGGCTCAGCTCAATGGTCAGCAACATCGGCTCTATTGATGAGCATGTCGTCGCTTATGTAAATGCCGGGTCACAAAATGCCGCTTTGCGTCGTCAGGTAGACGCGAACCGCATTCAGATGATTGAGGCCCGCGCTATTCAGCAGGAAAATGTCCGCCTCAAAAAGCTGCTGAAACTCACTGAAACCTCCACCAGCGAGGTCGCAACAGCGCGGCTTATCAGTTCCTCCTCTACCGCAATTCGCCGTATGGCCCGGATTAGCGCAGGCAGCGCCCAAGGGGTTCGCGCGGGAATGCCCGTACGTTCACCGGAAGGATTAATTGGCCGGGTGCTACGCGCGGGGCCCAATAGCGCAGACATATTATTGCTGACAGACAGCCAGAATATCATTCCCGTGCGCCGCGCCAGTGATAATGTGCAGGCTATTTCCACCGGCATGGATGATGGCACACTGGAAATCCGCCCGCTTAATGCAGGAACCAGCCCATTCAAACCCGGCGATATATTGGTAACAACCGGCACAGGCGGCCTCTATAGCCCCAATATCCCCGTGGCGGTGGTTGTTACGCTGAAGGGCGGCACCGCAATCGCTGTCCCCCTCGCCAGCCCTGCCCGTGTTGAAATTGTGATGGTAGAGCATCCTTATGATGCAGGTGTGCCAGCCCCGCCTGCTGCTGAGCAAGATGGCCAGACCGGACAAAATGGAGCGCCGCAACAACCGGCAGGGTCATGAGCCGCAGCACATCCCTTAATAATCAACCCGTGCCGCGTCTGGGGCGTACTCCGTCACGCTTTCGAATGCGGGGCACCCCTATCATCATGATTATGCTGGCATCCATGCTGCCAGCGCTGCTACCACTTATCAGTCAGGCCCCTACTTTACCACCGCTGGGCCTGTTGTTCCTGCTGAGTTGGCGGCTATTGCGCCATGATATGTTACCTTTATGGATTGGCGCGCCATTGGGGGCGGTTGATGATCTGATGAGCGGCAACCCGCTCGGCACCGCGATTTTCCTATGGTCCGCCATCATGATAGCAATGGAAATGCTGGATGACTGGCTGCAATGGCGCAGCTATTGGCATGATTGGCTCATCGCTATTCTGGCCTGCATAGTGTTTCTAGGCGGGGCCTTGCTGATTAATCGTTTTTCAGGCAGCCTTGCTTCACCTATGCTAATATTACCGCAACTGTTCTGGTCCGCCTTGCTCTACCCCTTCGTAGTGCGGATCACAGTCGCCATGGACAGATGGCGCATGATGGCATGAAATTTCCCAAAATCACCCCAAAGCATGTTTCTCAGGCCGGTTTATCGCAAAGCTTTACCCGGCGTACCATGGTCATGGGGGCGTTTCAGGGCGGCATTGGTGCGCTTCTGGCGGGGCGTCTGGCGTGGATCAGCGTTGCTGAAAATGAGAAATATGCGCTCCTTTCCGAAGGGAACCGGGTTAACCTCACCCTCATCCCACCGCGCCGGGGCTGGATATTGGATCGGCACGGTAAAGCACTGGCGAAGAACCGCACCGATTTCCGGGTCGATATTATTCCGGACCGGCTGCACAATGAAAAAGCCGTTGTCAGCACCCTCACCAGCCTCCTTTCCCTTCAACCAGAAGTGGTGGAACGGATAGAAGAAGATTTGGAAAAAGCCGCCGGATTTCAGCCGGTGCAAATTTCCGACAAGCTGAGCTATGAACAATATGCCGCCGTTTCCGTGCGGCTGCCCGAAATGCCCGGTGTCGCCCCGGCGCAGGGATATGCACGCGAATATCCTGCCGGGCCTTCTGTCGGCCATTTATTGGGCTTTGTCGGCATTGCCAATGCGAAGGAATATGAGGAACGGCGCGATCCCCTTCTCATCACCCCCGGTTTCAAAATCGGCAAAGAGGGCCTCGAAAAATCCTTTGAGAAATATCTGACGGGCAAACCCGGCGCAAAACGAGTTGAAGTAACAGCCCGCGGCAAGGTGGTGAGGGAACTCACCACTCGTCCCGACACGCCGGGCCAGTCGGTGCGCCTCACTATTGATGCAGGCCTTCAGGAATATGCCGGGCGACGGCTTGCAACGCAAAGCGGTTCTGTCGTCGTTATGGATTGTCATAATGGCGATTTGCTGGCGATGGCGTCCATGCCCAGCTATGACCCCAACAGCTTCTCCGACGGCATCAGCCATATGGAATGGAACATGCTGTCGGAAGATGACCATGTCCCCCTGCGCAACAAGACGCTTCAGGGCCTCTACCCGCCCGGTTCCACGGTAAAGCCGATGGTCGCCCTTTCCTTTCTGGACGCAGGCCTCAGCCCTCAGGAGACGGTGCAGTGTAGCGGCGCGCTGCGCGTGGGTGGTGGCCTGTTCCACTGTCACAAACGCCGGGGCCATGGCGCGGTCAATATGCGCACCGCTATTGCGCAAAGCTGTGACATTTATTTCTATGTGCTGGCCCAGCGCTTTGGCATGCAGGTCATCGCTAATATGGCGCGCCGTCTGGGGTTGGGCCAGAAATTCCCGCTGCCCTATCCCAGCCAGAGTTATGGCACTGTGCCAGACCCGGCATGGAAGCAGAAGAAATATAACCAGAGCTGGCAGATTTACGATACCGTAAACGCCACTATTGGTCAGGGCTATATGCTGGTTAACCCAACGCAATTGGCGGTGATGGGCGCGCGTCTGGCATCTGGCAAGATATTAATGCCTAATTTGCTACTGGACCCAAAACGTCCCCTGCCTGCATCTCTCGGTGTCTCTCAAGATCATCTTGACATCATCCACGAGGCGATGAGCACGGTGGTGAATGGCGGCGGCACAGGCGGCGCAGCGCGCCTGCCCTTCCCCGATATGCTAATGGCAGGGAAAACCGGCACAGCGCAGGTACGGCGCATCACCATGGCCGAGCGCAGCCGGGGGGTCCTCCATAACTCTGCCCTGCCGCATAAGCAGCGGGACCACGCCCTGTTCGTGGGCTATGCGCCCTTCGACAAGCCAAGATATGCCGTTGCGACCATTATCGAACATGGTGGCCACCTTAACAGGGTGGAGGACGCACCGATGATCTCCGCCGATGTGATGACCTATCTGGTTGATCCCGTAAAGGCGATGGAGAAGCTGGAGAATTATGAGAAATCATGGGGCGGTACGCCGCAACAGCGACTGAAGACTCAGATAAACGCCTATCGTGCAGCGAAGGGGCTGGCGGTTGATTCTGCTGCCACAGCGACCGATGACGCCGCCAATAGTAGTAATACCGCATCTGCTACGCCCAGCGAGAACCGCAGGGAAGGAACACCACCTGCTCACACCGCATCCCCGGTGACAGAGAACCACCCGGCAGAGCCAGCCCCGGCCCATAACGCCGCCGCTGCGCCGGATAGCCCCTCAACCTGACCACTCGCACAATTGCCCGTGCGGAAGCGTTGCAGGTAAGATCACGCTCAGGCTCATTCTTAGGATCAGGACCTAATCCTCTTTTCTGCAACCTTACTGTCCGTCATAGGTTAAGAAATTAAGGAGATAGAGATGAGCGATAATATCCGCACCAGTTTTTGGGAGACAATGGCCGAAAGCCCGATACTGATGGTCAAGCTCAATAGCGATGACAGCCATGCAGAACCGCTCATCGCTCAGCTTGATCCGGCTGCTAATGGTGAGTTCTGGTTCTATACCAGCCGCAACAACCGCATTGCGCCGGGTGGGCCCGCCATTGCCCTATATGTTTCGCGCAATCATGATCTGTTTTGCAGCATATCAGGCACATTGACCGAAGAGAAAGATTCGGCAGTAATTGACCGTTACTGGTCGCCGCGCGTCAATAGCTGGTATCCTAAAGGCCGCACTGACCCAGACATGCTGATGATGCGGTTTGACCTTGAAAATGCCGAGATATGGAAACCCGACAATAGCCTTCAGGGGCTATTCCGGCTGATGTCTGGTAAAACAGAGACCCCACGTGAGATGGGCCTGCACCAGACCATCCCCCTGACCGGGAAATGATGTCAGAACCACCCATAGTGGCATTATCCCTATATCGGCCTTTTCATGCTATGCTTATTCTAAGCCATGTTTGGTTGGAGCGGTCAGGAAAAATCAGTTTTGAGGGTATTAAAACCTTCCCATAAAGGAGAAATGAGATGAGTTTTCTGGTTCGTGTGGGGTTATTGGCAGGCGCTGGTGCGCTGGTATATAAGCTGCTCCGTAAAAAGGATGAGCCGGAGCAGACAACCGGGGAGCCTGTTTTTTCCTCTGGCGTCATCCGCAATGCCGGACAAGACGAACAGAAGGACACGGATAAGCAGGGCGAATGGGATAAAGTCGACGAAGCGAACGACGCCTCTTTCCCGGCGAGCGACCCACCAGCGGTCCCCTGATCCTATCCGATTTCTTTCTGACAGAGAGCAGGCCATATTAATTGTTATTACCAGACCGGGCAGCGCTATGTGGCGCTGTCCGAGGTTGAGATATGATGGAAAATCCTCCTTCTTATTGCCTGCCTCCAATAGCCGGGGCAAATACCCGTCTATTAATCCTCGGTAGCCTGCCGGGAGTGCGCTCTTTACAGCTCAGCCAATATTATGGCCATCCACGCAATCATTTCTGGCCATTGCTAGGGCAACTCATCAACACCGATTTGCTGGCGGTGCCCTATGATGACCGATTGGGGCATATTGAGCGCGCAGGCATTGGCCTATGGGATGTAGTGGCCCATGCAGTGCGCCCCGGCAGCCTCGATCAGCATATGCGCGATGTACTGCCCAACGGCCTTGGTGAATTTGTAGCCTCCCTGCCTTCGCTCAGGGCCATTGGCTTTAATGGGGCGACCGCCAGCAAAATAGGACGCAGACAATTGGCTGTGGTTCTGGAGCAGGGATTGAAGGGCATAGAACTGATCGACCTGCCATCCAGCAGTCCAGCCAACACAATGGCTCTGGAACGCAAAATATCCCTATGGAAGAAAATGCAGCCCTATGTCGAATATGTTGCCCAATAAGGGAACATTCAGATGATAATAGGGAGGAAGGAAATGGGGCGATCGAGGGGGTTCGAACCCCCGACCTCTGGTACCACAAACCAGCGCTCTAACCAACTGAGCTACGATCGCCATATCCGGACAATGTCCGTTGAGTGGAGGGCAATTAAGCGTGCCAGCGCGCAGCGTCAAGCACCCTTTTTGCTATAAAGAGATTTTATGGCAGAAAATTTGAAAAACAAAGCATTTCCTCGCTTTGTTAACATCAAATTCCAGAAAAATTCCCGGACCATTCACAATAAAAAAGAGCGAGGCTTAACCCTCGCTCCCGACATGCCGAAAGGCAATAATGAAGGTTTCCCTCCATTTATTGCCCTTGCATTCCTGTTTCCACCGTGCAGCGCTAGAGCGATGATAGGAGAGCAGGCTATCCCCCTACCCAATATCAACGCTAAACTACTATCAAAGACAGATGCCTGATGCCAATTGCCTGATAACAGCCCCGAACCGCGCACGGAGATTAACAGAATTAGCCGTTAACGGCGTCCTTCAGGCCCTTGCCAGCCTTGAACTTCGGCTGAGTGGACGCAGCAATTGTCATGGTTTCGCCGGTGCGCGGGTTACGGCCAGTGGAAGCCTTACGCTGAGAAACAGCGAAAGTACCAAAGCCAACCAGACGTACTTCGTCACCCTTTTTCAGAGCGCCGGTGATCGCGTCAAATACGCCTTCAACTGCCTTGGCAGCATCTGCTTTGCTAAGGGCGCTGCTTTCAGCAACTGCGTTAATAAGATCCTGTTTATTCATGCCGTGGGAACCCCCTTGGTGTTTAGGTTACAAAAGTAGGAATCAGTAAATTGAAGGGCGCCATAAAGGCGCGGATTTTCGCGTCTGTCAAAGGGTAAAGCGCAAATTCACGACGGATTTCAGTGCTTTTACGCTATTAACCATGACCAACGGTGTCAATCCACCCCAAAAGCATCAATGCCGCACTGCAACATCTCCCTCTTTGCCCTGCGAAGAAAGCGGCTGAGAGGCGAGGTCATCTTCCTCTGACCAGCTAATCGGCTCCAGCGGGGCAGCCAGCGCCCGCGCCAAAACTTCATCAACATGCGACACCGGAACAATCTCCAGCCCCTCTGTTACATTTGCCGGGATTTCCGCCAGATCTTTCTCATTTTCTGCCGGGATAAGGACCGTCTTAATACCACCGCGCAACGCCGCCAGCAGCTTTTCCTTCAGCCCCCCAATCGGCAGTACCCGTCCCCGCAAAGTGACCTCGCCGGTCATCGCCACATCCTTTCGCACTGGCACACCAGTGAGGGTGGAAACGATCGACGTGACCATGCCGATGCCCGCAGAGGGGCCATCTTTTGGAACCGCCCCTTCGGGAAGGTGAATGTGAATATCTTTGCGCGCAAAGATGCTGGGACGGATACCATAGCCCGGGGCGCGGGATCTGACATAAGAAAAAGCCGCCTGCACCGATTCGGTCATCACCTCACCCAGCTTGCCGGTGGTCTTAACCTGCCCCTTACCAGGCACCGTCACAGATTCGATAGTCAGCAGTTCCCCGCCCACTTCGGTCCATGCAAGGCCTGTTACCGCGCCGATCTGATTATCTTCCTCCGACACGCCATGACGATATTTACGGACCCCGGCATAATCGGCCAGATTTTCAGGCGTAATAGTAACCGCCTGCACCTTGCCCTCAAGGATTTGACGCAATGCCTTACGGGCAAGGCGCGCTACTTCCCGTTCCAGAGTGCGCACACCGGCCTCCCGCGTGTAATAGCGGATCAAGTCGCGCAGCCCCTCTTCGGTCAGCGAAAACTCGCCATCTTTGAGGCCATGCGCCTCAATCTGACGCGGAACGAGGTGACGTTGGCCAATTTCAACCTTCTCATCCTCGGTATAGCCTTCGAGGCGGATGATCTCCATCCGGTCCAGCAAAGCCTGCGGCAGATTAAGACTGTTGGCCGTCGTCACGAACATCACGTCGGAGAGGTCAACGTCGATTTCGAGATAATGGTCCTGAAACTTGCTATTCTGTTCCGGGTCCAGCACTTCCAGCAAAGCGGATGCCGGATCGCCCCGGAAATCCTGTCCCAGCTTGTCGATTTCATCGAGAAGGAAGAGCGGATTCATCGTCCCGGCCTTTTTGAGGTTCGAAACGATCTTACCCGGCAACGAGCCAATATAGGTGCGGCGATGGCCACGAATTTCGGCCTCATCACGCACACCGCCCAATGACTGGCGGATGAATTCACGCCCGCACGCCTTGGCGATGGACTGACCCAGCGACGTCTTACCCACGCCCGGCGGGCCAACGAGGCAGAGAATCGGCCCCTTCAGCTTGTTGGTTCGCGCCTGCACCGCCAGATATTCGACGATACGATCCTTGACTTTTTCCAGTGCGAAATGATCGGCATCAAGAATTTCCTGCGCATGGACGAGGTCATTCTTAACCTTGCTCTTCTTACCCCAGGGGAGGCCCAGCAGCACATCAAGATAATTGCGCACCACGGTTGCTTCCGCCGACATGGGCTGCATCGCGCGCAGTTTCTTGAGCTCGGCATTGGCCTTGGTCTTGGCCTCCTTGCTCATCTTGGTTTTCTTGATCTTGTCGGCAAGTTCAGCGAGTTCATCACCTTCCTCGCCCTCGCCATTGCCCAATTCGCGCTGAATGGCCTTGAGCTGCTCATTCAGATAATATTCGCGCTGGGTCTTTTCCATCTGGCGCTTAACGCGGCCCCGGATTTTCTTCTCAACCTGAAGAACGCCCAGCTCCCCTTCCATGAAGGCAAACACCATTTCCAGCCGCTTGGCGGGATCGATTTCGGTCAGCAAAGCCTGCTTATCCGATACCTTCACATTGACATTGGCGGCAACGGCGTCGGCGAGGCGGCCTGCTTCCTCAATTTCCCGCAACTGCACAGAGGTTTCGGCAGGCAGCTTCTTGTTGAGCTTGGCGTAATTATCAAACTGATCGACCACCGACCGCATCAGCGCCGACACTTGCGGTCCTGTGGCGGCATCATCGCTGACGCTTTCCACCGTCGCATTCGCAAAGCCATCGGCCGTTTCAATGCCGGTAAGGCGCGCCCGCTGCTTCCCTTCTACCAACACACGCACCGTGCCATCGGGCAGCTTCAGCAATTGCAGAACCGTCGCGATGACACCCATATCATAGAGCGCTTCACGATCCGGGTCATCCTCTGCCGGGTTGAGCTGCGACACGAGGAAGATTTCCTTATCCGCTTCCATCGCCTTTTCCAGCGCGGCGACACTCTTGTCACGCCCTACGAACAGGGGAACAATCATATTGGGGAAAACAACAATATCGCGCAGCGGCAACAGGGGGTAATTGCTATTCATTCTATCTCCATCATGCCGACATCAGAGCTGAGTTTCGATCAGAGCTGCAAATGCTCTGGCGGCAGTCCACGCTAATATGTGTGCGAAAAACGCATGTTCAATGGCGCAGAGGCATCAGAACAAGCATCGGGGGCTATCCGGTGGGGATGTGGCGAACCACCCCACCCCCTATCCGCCTATTGGGGCCCACACAAAAAGGCGGGCATTCCCACCAGCACAGCCCTATCAAAACGGCAGTTTGAAGCCGGGGGGCAGCGGCAGGCCACTGGTCATTTTCGCCATTTCCGTGCCGCTAGCCTCATCTGCCTTTTTGCGTGCATCATTAAATGCCGCGACGATCAGGTCTTCCAATATTTGCTTTTCGGAAGGGGCGAGCAAGCCTTCGTCAATAGAAACGCCAACGATGCGTCCCTTGGCGGTTGCCCGCACCTTAACCACGCCACCACCGGAAACGCCCTCTACCTCAATCTTGTCGAGGCTTTCCTGAGCGCGCGTCAGTTCCTCCTGCACACGATTGGCCATGCCAAGAATTTCATTCAGGTCTTTCATGCGTTCGCGCTCCATTTCGCATTTTCATTGATCGGCCATTCCAGTTCCGCATCAGGAAAGGCTGCTTTCGCCGCCTTTAACACGGGATGATCGAGGACTGCCTCTTTTGCGGCCTCTATGTCGGCCAGTTCACGCCCGCGCAAGGTTGGTTCCCCCATTTCATCGCTGAGGGTAACAGTCCAGCGCTCACCAGTCATTTTGGTAAGGGCAGCGGCTACATCCACCGGAAATTCAGGGCGCAAGGACTGGGTAAGGTGAATGACCAGTTCCGGCGCATTATATCGCACCAGCGATGCGCAATCATAAAGCTCATTCGCGAGCAGCGCATGTTTTTCATCAATCAGCCGCACCAGTGCCGGAAAGTCTGCCGGGAATATCGGCTGATGCACGGGCGCAACTTCCTGCACGGCGGGCTGAGGTGCAGCTACGGGCGCTGGCTCCGGTGCCATTGGCTGAACCGATGCAGGCGGTGGCGGTGTTTCCGGCGCAAAAATCGGCGCGATTTCACTCTCCGCCTCATCATGCGGCGGGGGCGTCATCCCTTGTGATGGCACGGTATCCGGGGAGGCAGGCGTAGCGGCGGCAGGAGCAGATGGTGCCGACAAGGCCGCAGCCCCTCCCCCCGCCAGCATCCGCGCGAGATCAGATGGGTCCGGCAGGCTGGCGGCATGAATGATCCGCAGCAACGCCATTTCAGCGGCCTGCATCGGCATGATGGCGCGGGAAACCTCCTCATGCCCCTTCAGCAAGAGCTGCCACAGCCGATGGAGCGGCGCAAAGCCGAGGCGGCTCGCCCATTCGGCCAGCGCCTCACGCTCCTCTGCCGATTGGGTGGGGTCATCCTGCCCCCGGCCAGTCTTAGCGCCAGCCTTAGCGATGGTGACGGCGTGGACAATTTCCATCAGCCCGCGCAATATCGGCAACGGTTCCACGCCCAGATCATGCTGCTGCGACAGGGCGACAAGCGCCTCTTCGCTCTTCCCCTCAAGGATCAGGCCGAACAGGCGACGCACCGCCCCCCGATCTGACAGGCCCAGCATATCGCGCACATGGGCGGCCGTGACGAGCGGACGCGCTTCGTCCCCCCCTGCGCCTTCCGCCCCTTCCATCTCCGCATGGGCAATCGCCTGATCGAGAATGGAAAGACCGTCACGGGCCGAGCCTTCCGCCGCCTGCGCAATCAGTTTCAGCGCATCCGGTTCGGCGGCGAAGCTTTCTGCCTCCACCACATGGGCGAAATGCCCCGCCAGCATTTCCGCAGAAATCCGCTTGAGGTCAAAGCGCTGACAACGGGACAATACCGTGATCGGCACCTTGTTCACCTCGGTCGTGGCGAACAGGAATTTTACATGGGCGGGCGGCTCCTCCAGCGTTTTGAGGAGCGCGTTGAAGGCATTGCGTGAGAGCATATGCACTTCGTCGATGATATAAATTTTATACCGCGCCGAAACGGCGGCATAGCGCACCGCCTCGATGATTTCACGCACATCATCAACGCCGGTATGGCTGGCCGCGTCCATTTCGATAACGTCGATATGACGCCCTTCGGCAATCGCGCGGCAAGGCTCACACACACCGCAGGGATCAATCGTCGGGCCGCCCTGCCCATCCGGGCCGATGCAATTCAAGGCCTTGGCAATCAGGCGCGCCGTCGAGGTTTTCCCTACCCCGCGCACGCCCGTCATCAAAAAGGCATGGGCCAGACGCCCGCGCTTAATCGCATTGCCGAGGGTTTGCACCATCGCATCCTGTCCCAGCAATTGCTGAAAGCTTTGCGGGCGATATTTCCGCGCCAAAACGCGATAAGCGCTGTCGGCGGGTGGAGGCTGGGGCTGAGATTCGTCAAACATCAAAGGCATGTGTAGCGGCAGAGCAACAGAATGTCGAAGGGTGGTTGCACCAGAAAATCCGTGCTGACAAAAGCAGGCGGCCATGCGCCCCATAGCGAGACTGCATTTGACCATGAGCATGTAGGAGGGTGGGAGCCGGAACGACCCGCAGCAAATTCACATTGGCTGCTTCCGTCAGGATCTGACCAGGTAGGCGAAGACTACGTCCGCCCGACTCCCGCGCCGCATATGGCGGCTTCATCGGGTGAATGCAAGCCCCCTCCATAATTCATGAGATATGCCTTACAATCCTTGCAGATTGTGGATTTCGCCGGGAATGCGCACCGTGAGGCTTTCCATATCACCGGGGATATTAATCTGGCAGGCAAGGCGGCTAGTGCGCGTGGCGGCAGCGGCGAGGTCCAGCATATCTTCCTCCGGCTCGCTCGCGGGGCGCAATTTGGGGAAATCATCGGCGGAAACAATGACATGGCAGGTGGAACAGGCCATTTGCCCTTCGCAGGTCCCCTCCAGCGGTTGCCCGGATGCCTGCGCAATATCGAGCAGATTATCGCCCGATTGCGCGGTCACTTCCTGCACATTCTGCCCATCGGCACTGATAAAACGAATGAGGGTCATGTTACAGTCCGTTCCCCTGTTGCTACCCCGTTCATGCGGCCTTTTTCAACCTGCATTAACCTTATTCTATGTGACAGCCTTGCCAGCCCCCTGCAAGTCCGCCGCTGCATTTATAGCATAGGCAGCCTGTTCCAGTTCTTCCACGCTGGTCATGCAGCCAAAGCCGAGACGGATGGAGGAACGTGCATCTTTGTCCGACAGGCCCAGTGCCCTCAGCACATGGCTGGGCCGACCGGAACCACTGGCACAGGCTGACCCCAGAGAAATGGCGATGTTCCGGCATTCTGACATCAACCGCGCCGCATCCAGCCCCGGCCTGCGCACATTCAAATTCCCATGATAACGCATGTCCGCACTGCCATTCAGCGTCCAGCCCGCGAACAATTCCCTCGCCCGCGCCCACAGCGCATCGATATGCGCGGTGTCCTCCTCTTTACGCACCGCCATCAGACGCGCAGCCTCACCCAGACCAACACAAAGTGCGGGAGAGAGCGTGCCGGGCCGCAGCCCCTTTTCCTGTCCACCCCCATAGTGCAGCGGCGGCAAGACCAGCCCGTTCCGCACCCACAGCGCCCCAATGCCCTTCGGCCCATAGACTTTATGGCCAGAGAGCGCGATCATATCGGCAGATTGAGGGAGAGTAACCCGGCCAAAACCCTGCACAGCATCACACAGGAATAGCGCGCCAACATCATGGGCGAGGCCCGCTAACATCTCCGCCGGCTGAATGACGCCGATTTCATTGTTAACCAGCATGACGGCGAGCAAAGCAGTGCGATCATCCAGCGCGGCCTCCACGGCATCCCTATCCAGCAGACCATCAACGCCAACCGGCAACAGGACCGGCTCAAACCCTTCCGCCGCCAGCGACAGAACGGTATCCCGCACGGCGCTATGTTCGGTATCGGCGGCCAGCACGCGGATGCGCTTCGGGTCCAACGCCTGCCCCCGCCGCGCCGCGCCCTGAATGGCGATATTAAGCGCCTCGGTCGCGCCAGAAGTAAATGTCACCGCGCCATCATCGGGCAGCAAGGCCGCCACCCGCTCCCGCGCCACCTCAACCGCCGCCGCCGCCGCCCTGCCCAATCGGTGCGCACTGTGAGGATTGGCGAAATCATCGCGCAGCCATGGCAGCATCGCATCAAACACGGCGCGGTCCGTTGGCGTGGTCGCCTGATAATCGAGGTAGATCACGCCCTTCACACCGCCCCCTTCATGCAGTCAACCCCGCAATTTTCCGCCACTGCGCAATGAAGCGCCGCACATCATCCTCGCTCGTCCCCCTACCGAAGCTGACGCGCACCACTTCATCAGCGGCCTTGTCATCCCACCCCATGGCCTTCAGCACCGGGCTGGTCTTGAGCGTACCGGAGGAGCAGGCAGAGCCAGCCGAAACCGCAATGCCCGCCATATCAAACTGAATAAGCTGCGCCCGCGCTGCCTTGCCCGGCATCCGGTAGCTAGCGATAGTGGGGATACGCGGCGCATCCCCGGCGACAATTTCACCGCCGCCTGCGATAATCGCGCTATCGAGCAGGATACGTAGCCGGAGCGCTTCACCCATCCAGTCGCGGCTTTCTTCCAATGCGGCCGCCATAGCCAAGACGCCCGGCAGGTTTTCCGTGCCGCCGCGATAGCCCTGTTCCTGACCGCCACTGGGGTGGAGAAGCGTCAGATCACGCACCAACAGCGCCCCGACACCGGGCGCGCCGCCAAATTTACAGGCGCTGATGGCCACCATATCCGGCCTGTCATCACCCGACACAGGCAGATCAATCTTGCCCGCGCTTTGGGCGCAATCGCAAAACAGCAGGCCGCCCGCCTCCCTGATCCGCTTCATTAACTGAGGAATAGGCTGAATGACACCAGTTTCATTATTCACATGCTGAATGGCATGAAGCGCCCCCGCAACGACGTCATGCACCAGCCCGTTTTCATCTGTGCCAAGGCGCTGCGCTCCCTTGGTGACGCGCAGTACCGCATCATGTTCCACCGGCGACGTTACAATATTTTCGGCCTTAACGCGGGTAAGGGCGATGCTGATTGCCTCGCTCGCGCCCGATGTAAAAATCACCGTGCCAGACCAGCCCAAAGCCGCCTTTATGCGCGCCCGCGCATCCTCCAGCGCAGCCCGTGCCGCACGGCCCGCCGCATGGGGCGAAGAAGGGTTGGCCCAACGGTCCAGCCCTTCCATCATCGCCTGTTTCGCGGCCTCACTGACCGGCGTTGTGGCGGCATGATCGAGGTAGAGAGAGGAAGCAGAAACCGGATTAACCACGATGTAGGGACTCATATTGTTGCGAAATGGGCGCGTCTTCCTATATAGGGCAACATTCTCCTGTCACCAGCGCCCATGCGCCGATGACTGTTTCTGTGCTACTCCAGCGATATCAGGTGCCATGCCAGACGTAATTTTTCCCGGCCCGGAAGGCCGCCTTGAAGGGCGCTTCAGCCCCCCGCCCCGCCCCCGCGCCCCTGTCGCGATGATCCTTCACCCGCACCCTCAGGGCGGCGGAACGATGAATGATCGCATCACACAGGCGCTCTATAAAACATTCCAGAAGCGCGGCTTTGCCACATTGCGCTTTAATTTCCGCGGTGTTGGCCGCAGTCAGGGCACGTTCGACAACGGGATTGGCGAACTCTCTGATGCTGCTGCCGCGCTCGATTGGGTGCAGAGCTTCCACCCGGAGGCGCAGACAACATGGATTGCCGGTTTCTCCTTCGGCGCATGGATTTCCATGCAATTGCTGATGCGCCGCCCGGAAATTCGTGGCTTTATCTCGGTCGCGCCACCCGCCAATATGTATGACTTCTCCTTCCTCGCGCCCTGCCCATCATCGGGCATCATCGTGCAGGGAACTAATGATGAGGTCGTGACCGCCAGTGCGGTGCAGAAACTGGTTGATAAGCTGCGCACCCAAAAAGGCATCACCATCCATCATGATGAGATCAAAGGCGCCAACCACTTCTTCAAGGATGAGCTGGATCAGCTCATGATGTCAGTCGATAATTATCTCGATATGCGCCTCGCGCCCGACAGCCCGATTAAGTGAGCGCACTACTGCTCATTACTGGCACGATACAGCTTCCGGCGGAAAAACTGCCGGAAGCACGCGCCGCAATGGCAGAAATGATCCGCGCCAGCAGGGCGGAACCGGGATGCCTCCATTATTCCTATGCGCAGGACATATTGGTTCCTGACATCATCCATGTCACCGAAAAATGGGCCAGTGCAGATGCGCTTGCAGTGCATTTTGCGTCAGATCATATCGTACAATGGCGACGAACATGGGCTGATCTGGGGATTAGCGACCGCGACCTGACATTATATGAAATATCATCGCATCGTCCGACTTAATCAGGCTGATTTTTTACCTTATCCCCTCACCGGCACCGCCCATATCGCCACATTGGCGAACATCACGATCGCCGCCACCAGCATCAACCAGCCCTGTTTGCGGCTATCCGGTTGTTTCACCAGCAGCCATATCCCGCCCGCCAGCAATAAAAAACCAGCCAGCATCAAAACCGACAATATAGTACCGGAAAGCGCGGATAATTCGGCAACTGTGGACATAATGGCATTTCCTCTCCGGGGCTTTGATGCATCATCACGCATGATAAGCGCAACTGCCCGGTGGCATTTATATGACATCGCGCCTAGATAGGCCGCAAACGAATCATCCGGGGAAGGTTCGCACCTTATGCGCATTGCCATTGCATCAGACCATGCCGCTATTGATCTCAAGGCTCAGCTTGCCGCTTTTCTGCGGGAACAGGGCCATGACGTCACCGATTTAGGCCCGCAAGAGGGCGAGAGCGTCGATTATCCTGATTATGGGTATAAGCTCGCCGCTGCTATCGCTAGCGGAGAAGCGGAACGCGGCGTGGCCCTGTGTGGTTCCGGCATTGGCATTTCCATCGCGGTCAACCGCAACCCCGCCTGCCGCTGCGCCTTGGTGGGAGAGCCACTTTCCGCCGCACTATCCCGCGAACATAATAACGCCAACGTCATCGCCATGGGTGCGCGCCTCACTGGCCCCGACATGGCAAAAGCCTGCCTCTCGGCCTTTCTTTCCACGGAATTTGCCGACGCCCATGACAGCAACGGGCGGCATCAACGCCGCGTTGCCAAGCTATCAAACCCCGCGCTCTGAAAAGGAACCAAGATGAGCAGCACCGCCCTTTCCGCTGAAAGCACCTCCACCAGCGCTTTTTTCACCCGTAGCCTTGCCGATAGCGATGCCGATGTTTTCGGCGCGATCGGAAAAGAACTGAAACGTCAGCAAGATAAGATTGAGCTGATCGCATCGGAAAATATCGTATCACGTGCGGTACTGGAGGCAACCGGCTCCATCTTCACCAATAAATATGCCGAAGGCTATCCGGGTAAGCGCTATTATGGCGGCTGTGAATATGCTGATATTGTCGAAAATCTGGCAATAGAGCGCGCTAAGCAGCTTTTCGGTGCGCAGTTTGCCAATGTACAGCCCAATTCGGGCAGCCAGATGAATCAGGCAGTGTTCCTCGCCCTGTTGCAGCCCGGCGATAAATTCATGGGGCTGGACCTGAACGCAGGTGGTCACCTCACCCATGGTTCACCGGTCAACATGTCTGGCAAATGGTTTCAGCCCGTCCCTTATGGCGTACGCGAAGATGACCATCGCATTGATATGGATGAAGTCGCCCGCATTGCCCGCGAAAATAAGCCGAAGCTGATTATCTGCGGTGGCACGGCCTATTCCCGCCATTGGGATTTCAAGCGGTTCCGTGAAATTGCTGACGAAGTAGGTGCCTATCTGCTGGCGGACATGTCGCATTTTGCCGGTCTGGTTGCTGGCGGCGCGCACCCCAGCCCGGTCCCCCATGCGCATGTGACCACCACCACCACGCATAAATCGCTGCGTGGGCCGCGTTCTGGCATCATCCTCACCAATGAGGAAACCATTGCGAAGAAGATCAACACCGCAGTGTTCCCTGGCCTACAGGGCGGACCACTGATGCACGTGATCGCCGCCAAAGCCGTTGCATTCAAAGAGGCCTTGCAGCCTGAGTTCAAGGCCTATGCCCATCAGATCGTCGCAAATGCCAAGGCCCTTGCGGAAACACTGGCCGCACAAGGCATCAGCGTTGTTTCAGGTGGTACCGACAATCATCTGATGCTGGTTGATCTGCGCGCCAAGAATACCACCGGCAAAGCCGCAGAAAAGGCACTGGATCGTGCCTATATCACCTGCAACAAGAACAGCGTGCCTTTTGACACGGCCAGCCCGTTCGTAACATCAGGCATCCGTTTCGGCACACCTGCGGGCACCACCCGCGGCTTTGGTGAGGCAGAATTCCGCGAAATCGGCCACCTCATTGCCGAAGTGGTTGAAGGTCTGAAGCGCAATGGCGACGAAGGCGACGGTCAGGTTGAAGCCCATGTGCGGGAAAAGGTGTTGGCGCTGACGACCCGTTTTCCCATTTATTAAGAGGGTTGCGATCAGGTGAAATGTCCCGACTGCAATGGGGTGATTGAAGGGCAGCGGCCCTTTTGCCCCCATTGCGGCCGGAAAATGGGCGGTATTATATCCGGACTTAACGGTCTTTTTTCTGGGCTTGCAGAATTGGCTCATAGCAGTAAGGGCAGCCCGGTATCGCCTGCCCCGCGAACCATGGATGATGTAGGAAAGGATGGCGAAAATCCTCCCTTCCCTATTCCACCAGCCTATGTCCGCGCGGGTATTTTCGCAGTAATCGCAGCGATATTGACCGTCATTTTCACCGACCAGTCATGGATTGTGAGCGCTATCATCGGTTTTTATCTGGGTATGCCCAAAAGCAAAAAGAGTAAGAAGCCATGAGATGCCCCTTTTGCGGCCATGAAGACAGTCAGGTAAAAGACAGCCGGTCCACCGAAGATGGCACAGCCATTCGCCGCCGCCGCCAGTGCGAGGCCTGCGCGGCGCGCTTTACCACCTTTGAACGTATTCAACTGCGCGATATCTGGGTGCTTAAAAGCGAAGGACGGCGTGAGCCTTTTGACCGGGACAAGCTCGCCCGTTCGCTCGACATTGCCTGCCGCAAGCGCCCGATACATTCCACCCAGATTGAAAAGCTGGTATCAGGCATTCAGCGCCAGATCGAAACCGGCGGGGACAGCGAAATCACCAGCGGCACTATTGGCGGGCTGGTGATGGATGCGCTGAAGGAACTGGATAGCGTCGCCTACATCCGCTTTGCCAGCGTCTATAAAGATTTCCGCGAGGCGCGTGATTTTGAGGATTTCGCCAGCACCGTGAAAGAAGTCGGCAGCGACGGGGTCGAAGGATGACCAACACCCCCTCTATTTCCCCGAACGCTCAAGCATCGGCCTCTACATCTGCGCCGCAACCGCCGGTAATTGTGCTAGTGCGCCCGCAACTGGGCGAAAACATCGGCAAGGCTGCCCGCGCGATGCTGAATTTCGGCCTCACCGAAATGCGCCTCGTCACCCCGCGTGATGGCTGGCCCAACCCCAGCGCAGGTCCGGCCGCTGCAGGGGCAGACATAGTGCTGGAGCAGGCGAAAGTGTATGACAGCCTTGCCGAGGCTGTTGCTGACTGCGCCCATGTTTATGCCACCACCGTGCGTAAACGCGGCGTCACTAAGCCGGTGGTTACACCGGAAGAGGCGGCACGGGAAATACATAATCAGCAAGGCCGCAGCGCCTATGTATTTGGCCCGGAACGTTCCGGCCTTGAAACCGATGATGTGGCTCTGGCGCGAAAAATAGTGACGGTGCCGATCAATCCGGAATTTGGTTCTCTCAATCTGGCGCAGGCCGTGATTTTATGCGCCTATGAATGGTCAAAAGGCGTCGCGCTTACCTCGCCCACAGAGGAAGAATTGCTGCCCCCCGCTCCTCAGGATGAACTGGAAGGAATGATCCTCCAGCTTGATGCGATG
Organism: Sphingobium sp.; assembly: GCA_009360885.1. Lineage (GTDB taxonomy): Bacteria > Pseudomonadota > Alphaproteobacteria > Sphingomonadales > Sphingomonadaceae > Sphingobium. Next base: position 479,298 of record SPEL01000003.1, read on the forward strand.
CTGGAAGAGGCTGGCTATTTCTTTCTGCCAGACCGCGCCCCTGCCACAAAACGGACCTTACGCAACCTGTTGACCAAACCGGCGTGGAACCATCTGGAAGTACGCACCTTTCGCGGCATCCTCTCGCACCTCGCCAAACCGCGTAGGCGCTGACACCCACTCCTTTCACCCGATCAAAGGCCGCCTTATTCCCTCATCTTCCTTGATTGTGCGAATGTTGATGAGGGTTTTGAACGATACTATTCCAGCTTCTGCGGCCAGCACTCGACGGGTAAACTCATCATATTCCTTCATGGAATTGACCTGCACCTTTAGCAGGAAATCATCGTCTCCGGTTACGTCCCAGCCAGCGACAACTTCCGAATGAGCAGCGATTTTCCGGGCGAAATCATCCACCACCTGCGGGTTTGCTTGCTTCACCTTCAGCAAAACATGCAATGTAATGGCAGAGCCCGTTAGCGCCGGATCCACAATTGCGACATCGGCAATGATGATCTTCTCCTCGCGCATTCTACGCAGGCGACGCAAAACTGCCGAAACCGACAGGCCAACCTTCTCCGCCAATATCCGCGCAGGCTCCTGATTATTGCGGCGCACACGGTCCAGTATCTTTCGATCAAAACTATCCATAGCGCCTATTTTTTGCATATACGTCACCAAATATGATAAATTTTATCATCATAGTGCATGATTATAGCGCCAATCACAAGATGAACCATGATAATTCGCCCCCTGATTTCAGCAGATATTTCGTGTCAGGAGGAATGAAAAATGTCCGGTTCCATCAGTAAAAACAGCCCATTCTCATATTTCATGACAAAAATTCGTCATGTATCAGAAGTCGCCGTTGCCCATCATTATGAAGAACCATGGAAGCGCGCCCCCGCCCTCCGGATGCGTAACAAACACCATCACGGCTGATGACCTGTATTTTGCGCATGGCAGCGACGGTTTCTTTTAGTGATCTGTAATGAGACAGGCCCGTTGCTACGGCCAAATGTCGCATATTCTTTATAGAAAGCCGCAGTTGAGGCACGCTCTTCATAGTCTAATCCGCCCTGTGCAGGATGATTATCATGCGGGGTGAGGTATTTTCTCCTCTCATCCCTTGACTCTGCGGCCTGAAACGGCGATAGGCGCGCCTTCGCAATTGGCCCCGCATTCCGGTGAAGTGGTGGCCCTGCCCCTTGATAGCAAGGAAAAGCAGGCGAGACCGGAGTTGTCGTTCGTCTTTCATGACGGGTGATCGTTAAACGCAATATGCAAAGGAAATATCATGACGAAGCGCACAAGCGCCAAGTATAAAATTGACCGCCGGATGGGCGAAAACATCTGGGGTCGTCCGAAGAGCCCAGTTAACAAGCGCTCTTATGGCCCCGGCCAGCACGGTCAGCGCCGCAAAGGCAAGATTTCCGATTACGGCATTCAGCTCCGCGCTAAGCAGAAGCTGAAGGGCTATTATGGCGATATCACTGAAAAGCAGTTCAAGAAGAGCTACGTCGAAGCGTCGCGCCTGAAGGGTGATACCGGCGTTAACCTGATCGGCCTGCTGGAACGTCGCCTTGATGCGGTGGTTTATCGCGCCAAGTTTGCACCGACCATCTTCTCCGCGCGTCAGCTCGTTTCCCATGGTCACATCTATGTGAACGGCGTAAAGTGCAACGTCGCCAGCCGCCTTGTAAAGCCGGGTGATGAAATCACTCTGGGCAAGAAGGCCCGCGAAATGGCTCTCGTCCTCGAAGCACAGGGCCTCGCAGAGCGTGACATTCCTGATTATGTCGCACCCGATGGTCCGGCCAAGGTAACCTACACACGCATCCCCACGCTGGACGAAGTACCTTATCCGGTGAAGATGGAACCGAATTTGGTCGTCGAATTTTATTCGCGCTAATTGGTTTCCTTCGGGAACGAATTCATGGAGAGGCGGTCTGCGGGCCGCCTTTTTCTTTTGCGCCCCCTCCCCGCACATATGGGTGCTTGCAGTTCAATAGCGCTGCGTGCAACAGTCCCCGTCATCATGACCCGGCGACAATCATGCGCCGCAGGTCACAACATAGCTGGGCGGACTATGACGCCAGCCCATGCTAACAGGATGATGAGGAATTATCTCGTGCGTATCACTTCTTCGTTGCTGGCGATTGCGCTTACCGGCACCATATTAGCAAGCCCGGCCCATGCGCGCACTATTGCGCCAGCCCAGGCCCCATCGCTTTCGCTCGACACCTTCAAAAAGGTAACGGAAGAACTCTCCTCTGATGCCTTTGAAGGCCGTGCCCCCGGCACCATTGGCGAGGAAAAAACCATCGCCCTGTTGCAGCAGGAATTTCAGAAAGCTGGCCTCAAACCCGGCAATAATGGTAGTTGGGTTCAGGCTGTGCCGTTGGTGGAAATCACCCCGCAAAACCTCTCCGCCATCACCATCACTGGCGGAAAAACACCGCCCGCCCTCTCCTTTGGGCAAGACATCGTATACAACACGTCCCGCGTTCTTCCTCGCATCGACATAAAGGATAGCCCGCTGATATTTGTGGGCTATGGCATTAACGCCCCGGAAAAAGGCTGGAATGATTATGCGGGCCTCGACGTAAAGGGCAAAACCGTTGTCATCCTGATTAACGACCCGGATTATGCGATGGAGGGGCTGGACGGCCCGTTTAATGGCCGGGCGATGACCTATTATGGCCGCTGGACCTATAAATATGAGGAAGCCGCCCGTCAGGGCGCTGCCGCCGCGCTAATCATCCATGATACGGTCCCTGCGGCATATGGATGGAATGTCGTACAATCCGGCTGGGGCAGTTCCCAACTGGTAGCAGACACGCCAGAGGGAGGTGCGGGCACCGCCCCGCTCGCTAATGGCTGGATATCCCTAGACAAAGCGCGGGAACTGTTCGCCAGTGCCGGTCAGGACCTGAATGCCCAAATGGCGGCGGCAAAACAACCGGGTTTTAAGGCCTTGGACCTTGGCCAGAAAATCTCTTTCTCGTTCGACACCACCACGAAAAAGACCCTGTCGCACAATGTCATTGGCATATTGCCGGGTAAGACCCGCCCGGATGAAGTCGTGCTGCACAGCGCCCATTGGGATCATCTGGGCCGCTGCCCCGCCGCGCCCGATGGCGACGATATTTGCAATGGTGCCATTGATAATGCGACCGGCACCGCCGCGCTCGTGACGCTGGCGCAGGCCCACGCCAAGGCAGGCCCGACGGATCGCTCATTGGTATTCCTTGCCGTTACGGGGGAAGAATCTGGCCTGCTTGGTTCTGATTACTACGCCGCAAACCCGGTTTATCCGCTAGAAAAAACCGTTGGCGGTATCAATATGGATGCGCTGTCCATGGGTGGCCTCGCCCGCAATGTAACGGTCATCGGCAAAGGCAAATCTCAGCTCGACACCTATCTGGAACGCGCCCTTAGCAGCCAGAAACGCGCATCTGACACCGACCCCTCCCCCGAAAAGGGCTATTATTATCGGTCAGATCATTTCAGCTTCGCCAAGCGCGGCGTGCCAATGCTCTATTTCGAAGGCGGACAGGATCTGGTGAAGGGCGGCGTAGAAGCCGGGCGTAAGGCCGCCGAAGATTACACCGCTAATCGCTATCATGGTCCCAAGGACGAATATAACCCCAATTGGGACTGGTCCGGCGCGATGGCCGATGTTCGGCTTTATTATGATATTGGCCGGGTACTCGTCACCACGACGGACTGGCCAAACTGGACCGAAGGCGACGAATTCCGCGCCATCCGCGACCAGAGCGCCGCCAGCCGGAAATAACCGGTACGCCAAGCCATGAAGGGGCTGTTCCTGCGCAGATGATGGAGTATAAGCACGCCGCTTATTCCTCATCTGTACCGGAGCCGCCCCTATGACCATCCGTATGCCCGCCGAATGGGAACCCCATGACTGGTTATGGATTGGTTTCCCGTGGAATCCGCAGGAATGGGGCGGTAATGGCACGCTGATGCGGGCGCAGGACCAGCTCATCGCCTTTGCCGATGCGGTGCGCGCAGGCGGCAGGGGCGAGGAGGTCCGCGTTGTCTGCACAGATTTGCCCAGTGCTATTATCGCCAAGGCGCTTATTAAATCTGACGCCAAGATCGTTACCGAAAGGCTGGGCGATGTCTGGTTGCGGGATACCGGCCCCATTGCGGTGGAGCAGACCGATGGCAGCCTCGCCCTCGCGGATTTCGGGTTTAATGGCTGGGGCGGTAAATATGAAATGCCCGGCGATGAGGATGTTGGCGCCCGCCTCGCCGCAGCGACTGGCCTCCCCACCACATCGGTTCCGCTGATTTTCGAAGGCGGCGCGGTCGACACAGACGGCACCGGCCTCTTTGTGACAACGCAGCAATGCCTGCTTAACCCCAATCGCAACCCCGACCTCAACGCCAAGCAGATTGAAACACTGCTGGCGGGCAGCCTTGGCCTCACCGATATGCTGTGGCTGGGCGATGGCCTCGTCAATGACCATACCGATGGCCATGTCGACAACCTCGCCCGCTTTGTGGCACCGGGGGTAATCGCCATCCCTGAGGCCACCAGCGCCGATGACCCCAATGCCGCCATCTATGCCGATGCCACGGCCCGCGCCCGCGCCCACGGCCTGACGGTTGCATCCATGCCCTCCCCCGGCAAGGTGGTGGTGGATGGCGAGATTGTCCCCGCCAGCTATATGAACTTCCTGATCGCCAATGCCACTGTCATCGTGCCGGTCTATGGCGTTCCCAACGATGATGCGGCTGTTCAGGCGCTCGCTGCCTTCTTCCCCGGCCGGGACATCATCCCCCTACCCTCTGATGCCCTCCTCGCCGGTGGTGGCAGCTTTCACTGCTCCAGCCAGCAAATGCCTTCCGTGCGGGCATGACAAGGCATTTCATCGCAGGCCGTTACATCATGCGGTGCGCGACCATGGCCCTATGCGCCTGCGCCGCGACAGGGCCAGCCTATGCTCAATGGAGCGTCGGAGAAGATTACCCCGCCAAAGCATTGCGCGAAGGCCGGCAAGGCACCACCCATTATCGCCTTGTCATCAGCCAGTTGGGTGGCATTGATGATTGCATCATCACCCAATCGAGCGGCCATGCCGATCTGGATGAGGCGACATGCAACATGCTGAAACGCCGCGCCCGCTTTCGACCGGCCAAAGATGTGCAGGGCCTGCCTATGGGTGATACATATAGCGGCCAAATGATATGGCGGATTCCGTGATTTTTCCCGCGCTGACAGTCTTTCCCTTCCTGTTGCTTGCCCAATCTGCTAACGCGCAAAGCGAAACAATGGAAGCGGGGGCCCAGCCCCAAAATACGCGCCCTGCCACCACTTATGAGGGCTATCCCGTCACGGCCATGCAGGAACAACGCGAAGGCACCAGCGGCTATGTCTTCTCCATCACTGATGATGGCCAGATGCATAATTGCCAGGTGACGCAATCATCAGGCCATGCCGATCTGGATGCCGCAACATGCCCCCGGTTGCGCCGCTTCCCGCCGCCCGGTATCATCAGGGACGAGCAGGGAAAAGCCATCAAAGCCCGTTACCAAGGTCTTATGTCATGGAAACTGAACCAATGAGCCTATCCGCCTCCTCCGTCACTGTCGCCGCGCTGCAACTGGCCTTTACCGATGATCGCACCGATAATATCGCGTTGGTCGCCGACCATGTGCGTAAGGCCGCAGCGCGCGGAGCCAAAATCATCCTGCCGCCGGAACTATTCGAAGGCCCCTATTTCTGCACCGTTGAAGATGAGGCAATCTTTGAACGCGCCCTTCCCTTGAACGAGCATCCCGCCGTCAGCGAAATGCAGAAGCTGGCGAAGGAACTGGGCGTCTATATCCCCACCAGCTTCTTTGAACGCGATGGACAGCACCATTATAACAGCCTCGCGATGATTGATGATGCAGGCGAGATTATGGGCGTTTACCGCAAGAGCCACATTCCCGATGGGCCGGGTTATGAGGAGAAATATTATTTCCGCCCCGGCAATAGCGGGTTCAAGGTCTGGCCGACCCGCTATGGCACCATTGGCGTGGGCATTTGCTGGGACCAATGGTATCCCGAAACGGCCCGCATCATGGCGCTGATGGGGGCAGAGATGCTGTTCTTCCCCACCGCTATCGGGTCTGAGCCTTATGATGACAGCCTCGACACCAGCCGCATGTGGCGGCGTGCTATGCTGGGCCACGCGGTTTCCAACTGCATGCCGGTAATCGCTGCCAATCGTATTGGCGAGGAACCTGTGCCGGGCAGCGAAAGCGCGACGCAGAATTTCTATGGCCACAGCTTCATCACCGATGAATGGGGTGATTTTCTGGCGGATGTGGAAAACACGCAAAGCGGCGCTCTCGTCGCCACGCTGGACCTTGCCCGCGCGCGCAAGCATCGGGCTGGCATGGGCTTCTTCCGTGATCGCAGGCCCGATTTATACGGCCGACTGGCGCAGGATATTTGATTGAGCGCTTTATCTCTTACAGGTGGCGTGTCCGGGGCCACGCAAATCTATATCATTGCGCTGGGGTCTAACCAACCACGGTCCCGCACCCGCCCCCCCACAAGACTGGTTGAGGAGGCGATAGAGGCACTGTCCATCGCCCCCTTTCGCCTGTTGGCGCGCTCTCCGATTATCGAAACGCCCCCCCTTGGCCCGTCAAAGCGGCGCTATGCCAATGCAGCAATCATGGTGGAAACAGCGCAGTTCTTGCCTGACACGCTGCTGCGGCACCTCAAGGCGATGGAGCGCGCGGCAGGTCGCCGCCCCGGCCTACGGTGGAGCAGCCGCCCGCTCGACCTAGACATTATTGCATGGGGTGGTGGTCGGTGGATTAGCCCCGGCCTGACCGTTCCGCATAAGGAGTGGAGCAAAAGAATCTTTGTGCTGGAGCCGGTATGCGCGATTGCACCCCGCTGGAAAGACCCGAAAAGCGGGAAAAGCGTGCGACAAATGCTGGCTACACTTAAAAAACCAAGAAAAATGCGCAAAGGCTGTTGACCATTAGGGCGATGCTCATTAGGTGCAGCCTACTTCCTGCCGGTGCGGCCCTGATCGCACCTTACGGGCCCTTAGCTCAGTCGGTAGAGCAACTGACTTTTAATCAGTAGGTCGCTGGTTCGAACCCAGCAGGGCTCACCATATTTTTTATAATGTGGTGCATTTTCAAGAATCTCCGTATGGGTTAGCCAATCCTATGCGGAATGGTTAGCCAAATTCAATATTTCCATTGCTTTCATCGCCATCTTTTTCTGATCGGCAGCAGCTGTGTAATGCGCAACCTCGTTATCGTTGGTATGCCCAGTTATAGATTTTATCATCTGGTTTGAAAGGCCGCACTCCGCCATCCGCCGCGCAGCTGCTTTTCGTAACCCATGCATGGTTCGATCTTTAATCCCCGCCTCGACGCATTTTTTCTTGAACCACATGCCAAAGCTATCAAGCGTATATGCCTTTCCGCGAGTACTGATGACAAAGGTATCGCGGTCGTCAGGTGTTGATGCCAAAGATCGTGCCAGATTGATGTGGATAGGTATCATCGTAAGCGGGGTCTGCAGGCCGCCTTGCGGATAGTTGTTATGCGGGTTTGATTGTCGCCTTTTGGACGGGGTGGCTGATGGTTGATGATAACGAGATT
>SPEL01000004.1 GCA_009360885.1 Sphingobium sp.
GCAGGTTCGGCTTTGACACCCAGTTCCTAATTCAGATCAGAGGCTTATGCCACTCCCGCCAACCTTCAGACCCCCGCCGGTGAATAAGCCGGGCTAGCTGTTTGGTCCCGGGCGCCACAGGATTCCAAAAAGAGCGAAGCCGACCGGCCGCTACGGCGCTACATATGAGAGCGCGCGGCCGGTCGGCTTCGTGGCCTCTCCACACGCGATCCGCTCAAGGGGATCGACGCCCTCCAGTCCTGATCGTGCATCGCACCGACTCCTTGGCTTTCTCCGCCGCCCTCTCGCACGCGGCGATGGTGTCGCGGTTCGCCTGCCGCATGTCGGCGGCGTCCACGATGGCCTGCCAGCCTTCCGGGTTCCCGACGCGCATCAGGCGTATGCCCGCATCCCATAGCGTCGGCTCGCCCATCGTGCGGCGCGCGACCCGTTCGGGCCAGTGCCAGCTATTGGGCGCAAGGCTGACCGCCCATCCCGGATAGAATAGCCATAGGAGCGATATGGCGAGGATCGCGATGCCAACAGCATTGAGCATGTGCCACCGCTGATCCTCCTTCGCGCGGAGCGTGCCGACCGCCTTGCTTATCGCGGCGTTGCTCTGCCGGTTAAGCTCCCGCATTTCCTTGATGGCGATCCTGTCGGCCTGGCGCGCCGCTTCCGCTGCCGCGTCGATCCGCTCGGCCATGTTCTCCGGGGTCATCCGTAATGCTTCGGACTGCGAAAGCGCCTTTATGTGCTTGGCGAACTCGGCCATGTTGGCGTTGATCTTGCCAAGCGTCGGGTTGTAGTCGGGAACCTCGATACTCTGCTTCTCGATGGCGATATGCTCAAGGGCGCGGGCGATCACCGCCAAGCGCCCATCAAACCGCGCGTCCATCGCCTCCACGCGCGCCGCCAGGCGCGCGAACGCTTCCGCCGCCGTGGCGGTGGGCGGCTGGGGTTCCGGCCCGTTCAATAGGGAATGGTCGTCCATGATCTATTCTCCTTGGTCTAGCGTTCCATGCCGCGGCTGATGTCGCGGCCATGATCGAAGGGGATGGAAGCGGCGAGGGCGCGGCCGATGCTGCGGCCCATGTCCGCGCCGATCTCAAGGCCAAGCTCGCGGCTGCGTAGCCCCAGCACGGATTCAAGCTGGGCGTCGCGTTCAAGGCTTTTCGCCATGTCGGCCATGTGCTGCGCGGTGGTCTTGACACCCCGGAAATTACCGTCGCGCACCAGCTCGGCGTGCTGCTCGCGCAACTGCTGCCAGCCCTCTACGAAGCGGTCGGCGCGCTGTAACGGGTCGATGCGGATTTCCGCCTCCGCCTGCATCGCGCGCACCGCTTCATGGCCGCGCCCTTCGGCCGCCTCGCGGATCAATTCCGGGCCGCCTCGGAACGCGCTGTTAAGGTCCGTGGTGCCTTCGGGCCGGATGGCATCCAATGCTTGCCCCGCCCGGTCCAGCGCCTCGCGCTGGTGAGGCATGGCGTCGATACCCTGCGCGCGGGTCTGCCGGATCGCGTCCAGTGCCTTGGCGTAACGCTCGACCGCGCCGCGCAAGCCGCTCGCCCGTAGCGGCTGCGGGTCATGCTCGCGCTGCTGCTGGCGGGCAGCATCGTGGCCGGATGGGGAAACGAAACGGCCAAGGTCAAGGCCATCGAACATGCCGCGCCGGGGTTCGGGCGCGATCGATGGCTCGCGCTGCTGACCGGGCAGCGAGAGGCGCAAGCCGTCGAAGATTCCGCGCGCCTTCTCCGCCCCGGCGCGGGCAATCTCCATGACTCGCTCGCCAAAGCTGATGCCGCGCCGCTCCGCAAACTGCTGCGCCGCGTCGCGGGCAGACTCGGCGCGCGCATAATCGCTCGCCATGTCCTTGGTGCGCTCGCGGGACAGGGTGCGGACAAGGCGGGCGTCGTCTTTGAAGTCGTCGCGCCCATAGTGAAGCGCCATGCCCTCCTTGTGGCGCGTCATGCCGACATAGGAGCCGTGCCGATCCATTCCCGGCGTGGCGAGCATGTGGGAGCGGTCCACGCTCATGCCCTGCGCCTTGTGGATCGTGGCCGCGTAGCCGTGATCGACATGGGCATAGTCCTTCATGTCGAACGCAACGGAACGCCCGTCATCGGTGCGGACGGTCATACCCTGCTGGTTGACCTGTTCGACGGTGCCGAGCGTGCCGTTCTTCACCTCAAGGCCGCGCTCGTTGCGAAGGAACATGATGCGGTCGCCCGATGCGAAGGCCCGCGCCCCGCGCTCGGTCTTCACGCGAACATCGTCGCCAAGCTCTCCCGCCGCCCGCATCCGGTCGCGCGCCGCCTCGTTCAGTTCGCGCACCTCGTCGTTGGTATGGGTGAGGATGATGCGGGATTGATCGGGCGCGGCGATGCGTTCGCGGTCCCAGCGCTCGACAAGCTCGCTGCGCGCCTGCTCGCGTGTCTCGGCTGCGTGGACCATGCCATGATCGGCATAGGCTCGGATCGCCTCTCCGGTGCGCCCTGTGGCAAGTTGGCGGGTGGCGTCCTGCTGCCACTCGATATGCTGGCGGCGAACCTCCGTAATCTCGACGCCGCCGTGGCGTTCGTTGATCGCGCGGAACGCCGCGCCCGCCTCGATGGCCTGCAACTGCTGCGGGTCGCCTACCAGCACCACTTTTGCGCCGGCGTCTGCGGCATGGGACAGAACGCGCTCCATCTGGCGCGTGCCGACCATGCCCGCCTCGTCGATCACCAGCACGTCGCGGGACGTGAGAAGGTCGCGGCCCTGCGCCCAGCCATGTTCCATGCTGGCGATGGTGCGCGACGCAATGCCGGAGCCGTTCTCAAGTCCTTCGGCGGCGATGCCCGACAGCGCCGCGCCGCGCACCTCATATCCGCTGCGCTCCCATGCCTCGCGCGCAACGCCCAGCATCGTGCTCTTGCCGGTTCCGGCGTAACCGACAACGACGCTCAACCCGCGTTCGCCCGTCACATGATCGAACGCCGCGCGCTGCTCGCCCGTCAGTTCCAAACCGCGCCCCTCCGCGCTGGTCAAAGCTGCTTCGCGCGCCTTCTCGTCCACGCGGTGCCGTTCGCGTTCCGCCATCAATTCGCTGGCACGCTGCAACCGTTGCTCGGTTTCGATCATGTCGCGGCTGGTGAACCGATTATCGCCGCGCCCGTCCTTGCCGAGCGCGAGCAAATCGGGCGACGCGCGAACGGCGCTCATCGCCCGGTCATATTGCTCCTTGCCGTCGCTGTGCCGGTGGATGAACATCGCCATGTCGCGCGTCGTGAACGTCGCCTGATGATGCGTGATTGCGTCCAGAGCAACGCGCGGTTCGGCAATGATGCGTTCGCCGTTGCGCTGCGCGATGGCGCGGTGATCCTCGATCCGTTCGGATTCAAGCCCGCGCTCGCCCATCCGCGAAGCTGCGGGGCCGATCTTGTCCTGCGGCTCAAGGTCGATGCCCTGCGCCTCCAAGGATCGGTGATCTATGCGGGCGTCTATATCCAGTTCGGCAAGGCGGGCGTTGACGTGATCGGCCCACCGCTCGCGCCATTGCTCGACAAGCTCGGTGCGGTTCCAGTCGCGTTCCTTCTGGCCGAAACCATCGGGGCTAACCTCCCGCATGGTGAGCATGACGTGAGCATGGGGCTTCGCCAGCCCGTCTGCGCCAACGTCCCAATGCACATTCAAATCCGCGATCATGCCACGATCGACAAACTCCTGACCGACGAAGTCGCGGGCAAGCTCGATGCCCTGCGCCTGCGTCATCTCGCGCGGAATGGAAAACTCGACCTCGCGGGCAAGCTGCGCGTCCTTGCGCTTCTCGGTCGCCTCGACCTCGTTCCAGAGCTTTTTCCGATCCGCAAAGCGTTCGGGCGCACCTTCGGGCAGGAGGATTTCCGAATGGACGACACCCGACTTGTTGGTGAAGTCATGATCGCGATCCAGCCGCTCGTCGTGCAGCCGCGAGGCGGAACGATAGGCCGCCGCCGCGACGGCGCTGCGCCCTTGCGCGCGGCTGATGACCTGAACGGAGAAATGGTAGATCGCCATGATGGCGACACCATCTACACCTTCAAGCGCACGTCGGAACGACGTATAAGCGCGCCCTCCTCGAATAAAATCCGAGCAGGGACTAGGCGGTGTCATTACGTCCCGGCGACTCTACTGCGTCACCGCCTGCCTTCTTCTATCATGGATGCATCGTCACACAATGGAGACTTTGCGATGCGGAAACCGCGCGACTACGATTCGGAATTGAAAGCCCTTGCCGACAAGGCGAAGGCGATCAAGGAACGGCGGGTGCGGCAGCTTGGCGAGCTGGTGACGGCAACCGGGGCCGATGCGCTCGACGCCGATGTGCTGGCCGGTGCGCTGCTCGATGCGCTCGCGATGAAAGACGCAGCGACAAGGGAGGGCTGGCGCAAGGCGGGCGCGGCGTTCTTTCGCGGCAAGGAACGCAAGCCTGTGCCGCGATCTGAACGCCAGCCGGAAGGCGCTCTACCGCTCGAAGGCGGCGCGGCATCGCATTGAGGCGAGCAAGGCCCGAACGGACACAAGGGAATGGGTGATGAAACGGCGGGAGAGAACGCGCCATCTGATTGAGTTGGGCGGGCTGGTCATCAAGGCCGGGCTAGTCGATCTGACCGACGACGACCGCGCCACCCTATACGGTGCGTTTCTCACGGTCGCGGACAAGTTGCGCGGCGAGGAAGGCGCCAACGCGCTTGCCCTATGGCAGCGCAAGGGCAAGCGCGCATTTGAAGCGGAAGCGGAAGCGGAAACCAAGACCGGGACGGGAAGCGCGCCGGGTCAGGCGTGAAGATCGCCAACGCCTGTCAGATGCAGCACGCCCTTGCCCGGCAACTCGACGCGAAGTTCCAGCTTGCCGCCCGCTGCCTCCACGAACCGGCGCAGCGTCGAAAGGTAAAGGTCGGTCTGCCGCTCGATCTTGTGAACGGAAGGCTGCTTCACGCCCAAGGTTTCTGCAATCTGCTCTTGGCTGCGCTCGGCAAGCTGGCGCAACGCTTTCAGTCCCTCGACCTCCGCAACCAATTCCTGCGCGCGCGCCTCGATGCGGCGGCGGCGCTCTTCGGGCAGGGCGGCCATGATTTCACTGCGGGAACGTCCCATCGTCATTTCTCCTTCGCGGCCAGCGCCGCCAGATGCTCGTCAAACCGCTTGTCGGCCATGGCGATCAACGTCTTGTAAAACCGCTTCTGCGCCACACCTGCCTTGTCGCCCGCAACCAGCAGGATCGCTTGCCGCTCCGGGTCGAACGCGAAGGCCACCCGCCAAACGCCGCCATCGGCATTGAAGCGCAATTCCTTCATGTTCGCGTGCCGTGATCCGCCAAGCGTATCGGCATGGGGGCGACCGAGCCGGGGGCCATAAAGTTCCAATAGGCCGGTTGCCGCCAATAGCTCGTCCTGCACCGCATCGGGCATCGCGTCATATTCGGCATCAAAGGCATCATGGTTGCGAACCGTCCACGGCATAGGGCTATATATCCTCTGGGCTATAATTTGTCCATAGCCTTGAAGCTATGGTCGCAGGGGGGCGGCAATCTTCATCCGAATTGCCCACCTGCGGGCAGAAACGGACAAAATCAGCACCTTTAGAACTAAGTTGGCACCTGTCGGCAGTGTAGTGCCTCCCCCTCTTGCGTTGCGGAATGAACTGATACAGCATGGGTTCGTGGCAATGGCGGGCCACCTTGAAGAAAGGCTCCGCCATGTCGTGCGAATCGGAATCACGCCAAGTTCATCGGGTCGCACTGCTTTCCAGAACGTCGCATGATCGCGTGGCATATTTGTCACGGTTGGCAAAGAAACGTCAAAGTATAGGCCGCCGATTTCCGCCTATCATCGCCGTCCACCGTCATACGCCACCGTTTGCCGTAGTTCGCCACCGTTTCCCGCCGTTACCTACACTTAGACCGCCGTAGTCCGCATCTTCGCCATATCTTGGCCGGGGCGCTCTTGCGCTGCGAATCCGGGCCGCCAATTCTATTCGTAGGGGGATTGTCTCAACGGCGAAGTCGAAAGTTACCCAGATGTCCAACAAGGAAAAGATTATCCGTCTCAAGACCGTGCTGACCCGCACGGGGCTTTCCCGCTCCACCCTGTATCGCAAGATCGCGGAAGGCAGCTTCCCCCGACAAATCACAATCAGCGTCCACGGCACCGGCTGGCATGAGTCCGCCGTGGATCGCTGGATCGCCAACCCCGCCGCCTACCGCGAGGATCGCGCCGAGTGACGCAAGGCCGGGCTATTGCCCGGCCTTGGCCTTGCGAAACGTCCCCTTGATGACTTTCGCGCCGTCGCGGAGGAAATCGAGATGGTCGGACCAGTGCTGCATCATGCGAACGCGCTCATCCCAATATTCGCCGCGCGTATAGGCACGGCGCACCGCGTTGTTGTCGCAATGGGCAAGCTGCCGCTCGATCGCGTCGGGATGCCATAGGCCCATTTCGTTGAGCAACGTCGCGGCCATCGCCCGGAACCCGTGGCCGGTCATTTCGTCCTGGGCGAACCCCAAGCGCCGCAATGCCGCATTGATGGTGTTTTCCGACATGGGCCGGTCAACCGAACGCAGGGACGGGAAAAGGTAGCTGCTATAGTCCGCGTCATGCTCGATGGTTTCGAGAATGGCGAGTGCCTGCCGGGACAGGGGGATGCTGTGAACGCGCCGCATCTTGGTTTTGTGCGGTGGGATCGTCCACACGGCCTTGCCGAAATCGAAGTCGGCCCATTCGGCAAAGCGAAGTTCACCGGGACGCACGAACACATGGGGTAGGAGGCGAAGCGCCGCCTTGGTGCTGGGGTGCCCCTCGAACGCCTCGATGGCCCGCAGCAGGCCGCCCGCTGCATCGGCGTTCGTGATCGCGGCGCGGTGGACGGGCTGGGGCGCAATCAGTGCGCCGCGAAGGTCTGCCGCCACATCGCGCTCGGCCCGCGCCGTGGCGATGGCGTAGCGGAATATCTGGCTGGCAGTGCTGCGAAGCCGCTTGGCTGTCTCATAGCGGCCCTTACTCTCCATCTTGCGGAGCATGACAAGAAGCTCCTGCGCGGTGATGGAAGCGATAGGCCGCTTGCCGATGGACTCGTTGATGAAGTCCAGCAGCCAGCGCAGTTTCTTCATGGTGACGGCGGAGCGGCCTTCGCACTCGACCTTGACCAGCCATTCGTCGGCAACCGCCTTGAAGCTGTTGGACGCCGCGACGGCGGCAGCGATGCGCTCAAGCCTGATCTGCTCGGCCGGATCGCAGCCGCGCGCCAGAACCTTCCGCGCCGCGTCACGCTGCTCGCGGGCGTCCGCAAGGCCGGTGTCGGGATAGACGCCAAAGGCCAGCGTCTTTTGCTTGCCGTGGTGGCGGTAGTTCATGCGCCAGTAGCGGCCACCGTTGGGCGTGACATAGAGAAACAGCCCGTCGCCATCGGTGAGTTTATAGGGCTTTGCGCGGCCCTTGGCCTTGTTAATTGCAACAGCGGTAAGCGCCATGATGGTATCTCCTTTTGGGGGAGGGGCGCGCTACCATCAGATATACCATCAAAACGCTGGTATCCGGTGGCACGAAGCCGCTCCGTATGGGATACCTATACCACCGAAAACCCGCAGAAATCAGCCACTTATGGCATCTTCTGGAACCCTCTGGGAGAGGATTTTGGTGACCCCTACGGGAATCGAACCCGTGTTTCAGCCGTGAAAGGGCCGCGTCCTAACCGCTAGACGAAGGGGCCATCAGATGCCTTGGCATCGTTGGTGAGAGAGGCCCTTAACCGCTTCGCCCCCCGGAATCAAGCACCAGTTCATCAGTAAATGGACTATCCCCCTATTTTACGTGTGAAAAAACAAAATGCCGGACCACCAAGGCGGTCCGGCACGTTATTTCTATCCTGTCACAATCGGCCAGATGGCCAGACTATCAGGCAGCGGCTTTACGGCGTTCTGCCAATTCATCATTCAGCATTTCCGCCAGCAGGAAAGCCAGTTCCAGCGATTGCGCCGCATTCAAACGCGGATCGCAATGGGTATGGTAACGATCTGCCAATCCCTCATCGGTGATAGCAATCGCGCCGCCGGTGCATTCCGTTACATTCTGGCCGGTCATCTCGGCATGAATACCGCCGCCAAAGCTGCCTTCGGCGCGATGCACCGCAAAGAAGCCTCGCACTTCGGCCAAGATACGCTCAAACGGCCGCGTCTTATAGCCATTGGCAGCCTTCACGACATTACCGTGCATCGGGTCACAAGACCACAGCACCGGATGCCCTTCACGCATTACTGCCCGCACCAGCTTCGGCAGGCCAGCTTCGATCTTATCATAGCCATAGCGGGTGATGAGCGTGATGCGCCCTTCGATCCGGCCAGGATTCAGTACATCGAGCAGGCGCAGCAAAGCATCAGGCTCCAGCGACGGACCACATTTCAAACCGATCGGATTACCGATACCACGCAGATATTCGACATGGGCAGACCCTTCAAACCGGGTACGATCGCCAATCCACAGCATATGCGCCGATGTGTCATACCATCCACCAGTCAGCGAATCCTGCCGTGTCAGCGATTGCTCATAAGGCAGCAACAGCGCTTCGTGACTGGTGTAAAAGCTGGTGGTGCGCAGTTGCGGCACGGTATCCGCACTGATGCCGCACGCCGCCATGAAATCCAGCGCTTCACCGATACGATCCGCCGTTTTGCTGAACTTCTCAGCCCAAGGGCTGCGGCCCATGAAATCAAGGGTCCAGCGGTGAATTTGGTGCAGATTGGCATAGCCGCCCTGCGCGAAGGCACGCAGCAGGTTGAGCGTCGCCGCCGACTGATTATAGGCCTGCACCATGCGCTGCGGGTCAGGATCACGCCCTTCGGGTGTGAAGGCGATATCATTGATGATGTCCCCGCGATAGCTATCCAACTCTACGCCGTTAATCACTTCCGTCGGCGCAGAACGCGGCTTGGCAAATTGTCCGGCCATGCGGCCTACCTTCACGATCGGCAACTTTGACGCAAAGGTCAGCACCACCGCCATCTGAAGCAGCACACGGAATGTGTCACGGATGTTGTTCGGGTGGAACTCAGCAAAGCTCTCGGCGCAGTCTCCGCCCTGCAGCAGAAATGCCTCGCCCCGCTGTACCTTCGCCAGTTCTGCCTGCAGCGCACGTGATTCGCCAGCAAAGACCAGCGGCGGATAGCTGGAAAGCTGTTTTTCCGCTGCGGCAAGGGCCGCTGCATCACGATATTCGGGCATTTGCAGCCCTTCATGTTCCCGCCAACTGCCGGGCGTCCAGTTCGCCGCCACTTCATCAACTCCTGTATCAATGCGCATCATGCGCATTATTTCCATTCCCTATTGGCACATTCTCTATGGGCTGTCCCTGCCATAGGCAACCGGGAAGAATATTCTACTCCATATCTGTTCCGAAGAAAAATCAGATGTTCCGATTATACTGATCGGTTCAAAGGGGCTTCACCACCTCTGCTATCAGGCTACCGAAGGATATATGGACCGAGCCGTTGAGTACAAGAGCGACATAAAGCCGTCAAAAGGCGAAGATATGCGCCGCCTCTTCATCACTGACCGGCATATCGAAATAGCGGTGTAGTGCGTTTCTGATGTCTGCGGCGCTCTTCATCTCTGCCAACAGAATGTCGCCGCCATTCCGCACCTTCAGTCGATTGCCGGACAGGGACGCATAGCCATTTTCCATAATACGATGGGCCATAGCAATACTGGTAAAGCGCGTATTCGGGCGGGTTGAGGTCCAGTGATTGCCCATTTCCCTGTCCGCCTCAAAAACCGAATCGGTGGTGAAGCTATATTGCTCCTGCCATATGGCGGCTTCATCGTCGGTGATTTCCATGAAATGGGTCGCGCCCTGTCGCTCAAACATCCAGCCATGCCCATCATCATGGCGCAAGCGAAAGCGCAGACCATCACTATCCGGCCCATATTCCCCTTCCACCAACGGCAAGGGCGGGGTGAGACTGCCCCCAAAGCCAACATCCGCAATCCATGGCTGCTCATTCAGCATGACCAGTTCCAGTTGATGCGTACGCGGCGGCACTATGCCTTGTTCCGCCCGGAACCAGACACGCCCCATCAGGGGGCGTCCGTCAAATCCCAGTGCCTTTAACGCCCTGTCGAACAGGGCATTTTGTTCAAAACAATAACCACCCCGCCGGGCATGAACCAGCTTATCAAATATGGCCTGCGGGGCGAGGCTGATACCCCGCCCCAGCACAATATCGAGATTTTCAAAGGGGATGGCCATGCGGTGCGCCTGCACCAGACGCGCCAGCCCCTCCGCCGATATTGGGATGGGACCATCCAGCCCAATACGACGAAGATAGGCTGTTAAATCAAAATCCTGCCCCTGTTCCGGCATGATATCAGGCGGCACAGAGGCAGAGCGCATGTTTACAGACCCGATTATTTTGCTGCGGGCGTTGCCGGGCAATCACCAATGCGCTTACCCGATGTTTTCATGACCATATGCATTTTCATATCGCCAGCCGCAGGGCCACCCATGCCAGCGGCCTGCATTTCCATATTCATTGCATAGGCTGTTTCGGAATAGGTGCCGTCGATGGTCACGTCCGCCTTGCCCTGCTGGCCTTGCGGTGCGGGGCAGCTAATCTTGCCCTGGATCTTGCCGCCCGCCATTTCAAAACCGCTATAGGTACAATTGCTGTCTTTCTGCGCGGTCAGGAAATCTGCGCTGGGGTTGGCCGCCTGTTCAGGCGTGATGCAGCTTTTGCTGGTTTGTTTTTGCCCCTTCATGGCCTCTATCAGGGCCGGAGGAGCCGCTTCCTTACCCCCTTCAAACTTCACATCCACGACTTCCTGCGTGCTTTCCCATTCACCGGGCTGCAACGATATTTTCTTCATTTCAGAGGCGACATCTTCGACGCTCTGGTTCTTTGCCTCGCCCGGCCCTTTGTCACACGCGGCGAGCATCATCATGGCAGAGCCTGCCAGCATCACAGAAAACAGTTTCATTTTATTCCTTTCGCCGCTGTAGCGGCACTATCATTATGCGTATGGCTATCATCTGCCACTATATCTGGCATCCCGTCTGTCCGCCACATTCGTACAATTGGCCAATATGTAAAGACTTATCAGCCCTCCCCCGGTTCCCTTGCTCATTGCGGAATCGACATGCTCCCCTCATATAAGCAAGCATGTCGATCGCCATCCGCACATCATTGGAAGAACCGGAAACAGGCCCAGCCTTCGTTCCGCATCGCCCGAACCTCCCTGAAAAGGCCCTTTCCGGCAGGCCTTTCAAGCTGGTGAGTGATTATGAACCGGCGGGGGACCAACCCGCCGCCATCGCGGAGCTGGTTGCCGCTGCGAAAGAAGGCGAGAAAGATCAGGTCCTGCTGGGTGTCACAGGTTCCGGCAAGACCTTCACTATGGCAAAAACCATTGAGGCTTTGCAGCGCCCGGCATTGATATTGGCGCCCAATAAAATCCTCGCGGCGCAGCTTTACGGCGAATTTAAGAGCTTCTTCCCCGAAAATGCGGTCGAATATTTCGTCAGCTACTATGATTATTATCAACCAGAAGCCTATGTCGCCCGCACCGATACTTATATCGAGAAAGAGTCGAGCGTTAACGAGGCGATTGACCGGATGCGCCACTCCGCCACCCGCGCCTTACTGGAACGCGATGATGTGCTGATCGTCGCATCGGTCTCCTGCCTTTACGGCATTGGATCGGTCGAGAGCTATTCGGCCATGGCTTTCGGCCTTGCGAAAGGCTGCATGGAGGACCAGCGCGACATCATTCGCAAGCTGGTGACAATGCAGTATAAGCGTAATGACGCGGCCTTTTTCCGGGGCACCTTCCGCGTGCGCGGCGATAATCTGGAAATATTCCCCAGCCATTATGAAGACACCGCATGGCGCATCAGTTTCTTCGGTGATGAAATAGAGGAAATCGTCGAATTTGATCCGCTGACCGGCAAGAAAATCGCGGCGCTGGATTATGTACGGGTTTTCCCCAACAGCCACCATGTGACGCCCGGCCCTACGCTTAAACAAGCGATGGAGGCGATGCGGGCGGAACTCGCCGTGCGCCTCAAGGACCTTAACGATCAGGGAAAACTGCTGGAGGCTCAGCGCCTCGAACAGCGCACCAATTTCGACCTTGAAATGATCGCTGCCACGGGTGCCTGCGCGGGGATTGAAAATTACTCCCGCTTCCTGACAGGCCGCCTGCCCGGTGAGCCGCCACCGACTTTATTTGAATATCTGCCGGAAAATGCGTTGCTGTTTGTGGACGAAAGCCACCAGACCATCCCGCAGATCAGCGCGATGGCACGCGGCGATCACCGCCGCAAAACCACGCTGGCGGAATATGGTTTCCGCCTGCCAAGCTGCATCGACAACCGCCCGCTGCGCTTTAACGAGTGGGAGGCGATGCGCCCCCAGACCGTCAGCGTTTCCGCCACCCCCGGCGGATGGGAGATGGAGCAGACCGGCGGCGTGTTTACCGAACAGGTCATTCGCCCCACCGGCCTCATCGACCCGCCAGTAGAAATCCGCCCGGTGGAGGATCAGGTACAGGACATCATCCATGAAGCAAAGCTGACCGCCGAAAAGGGTTATCGTACCCTCATCACCACCCTCACCAAACGCATGGCCGAGGATTTGACCGAGTTCATGCATGAATCTGGTGTGCGAGTGCGGTATATGCACAGCGACGTTGAAACGCTGGAACGCATTGAGCTCATCCGTGATCTGCGCCTTGGCGTTTATGATGTGCTGGTGGGCATCAACCTGCTGCGTGAGGGGCTGGACATTCCCGAATGCGGCCTTGTCGGCATATTGGACGCGGACAAAGAAGGCTTTCTACGCAGCGAAACCTCGCTTATCCAGACCATAGGCCGCGCTGCGCGCAATGTGGACGGACGCGTCATCCTCTATGCCGATAAAGTGACGGGCAGCATGGAACGGGCGCTGGGGGAAACAAGCCGCCGCCGCGAAAAACAAGTGGCCTATAACACCGCCCATGGCATCACGCCCGCTACCGTCAAAAAGCAGATTGGCGACATCATTGCCGATGTATCGCAGCAGGATGGTGTCACGATTGATATGGGGGACGATGCGCCGCAGCATCTCGTTGGCCATAATTTGCGAGCGTATATCGAGGAATTAGAGGGCAAGATGCGCGCCGCCGCTGGCAATCTGGAATTTGAAGAGGCTGCCCAAATTCGTGACCAGATCAAACAACTGGAGGCCAGCGAACTGGGCCTGCCCGGTACACAACAAATGGCGCGCCCACTGGGCCGTTCTACCGAGGGGAAAGCGGGCACCCGCAAGACACGCTTTGGCAAAATCCAGCGGAAGGGGCGATCATAAATATCTGCAATACATCATCCTATAGCGGCCAGACGCGCGGCATAATATGATGACCTTTCAGATTAGGCCCATTATCCCAGAAAAGTTATGGGGTTGAGCATCACCGCAGACCCGGCCATAATCAGGCCCATGAAAATGACTTATCAGCTTCAGGCTGCTGCGACATTCGGCGGCCTTCTCCTCCTCGCTGGCTGCGTTGGCGCACCCAAAGACGCGCCCACGCCGCCGCCTGCCGCACGACCTGTGCCGCCACCGCCATCGCCAGCTCTACCAAAAGACTGGCGCGCATGGCCCGTCGCGAAGGGAGACTGGAGCTATCAAAAGGGCAAGGATGGCTCCATCGCTGCTTTTGGCGAACCGGGCAAACCGATGCTGGTCGTCTTTCGCTGCGAAAGTGCGACGCGCCGCATTCATATGCTACGCACCACCCCACATCCGGCGCAACCCGGCAGCCAGATGGTCATTCACACCAGCTATGGCAGTGTGCAATGGCCCATCGCGGTCGAAACCAATGTGACTGATGGCTATGTAGGCGCCGTGCGCGCCAGCAACGATGCCGTGCTGGACCAGATTGCCTTCTCCCGTGGCCGCTTCGCGATAGAAGTGCCGGGAACGACGCCGATTTCCGTTCCCAACTGGGCAGAAATCACGCGGGTGATCGAGGATTGCCGGGGATAATCGCTGTTTCTCAATCGCAATGTTACGGAAAAGGGCGCAATATGCGCCCTTTTTGCTGCCCTGCACAAAGATAGCCCCAGCCGAAGGGCGGGACGGATATTATGATTCGAAAAAAGAAAAATACAAGCCTTGATCCTGCCTGTAATTTGACTCACATATTCCCCTGTGGCCGGTGAGTTTGTCTGGTCGAAAGGACCAGATACCTCAGCTTGGGCGACACACGGCTTTAACAGCGCGAAAGGAGGTGATCCGATGTCTCATGGTTCAGCAATGGGGTCGGACAAGTCCATTCGGGGGATACGCGGCTGATAATCGGGTGATGGCTATGGGCCTGCGCCCTGCGGCTATAGAAAGACCGCACCGCAGCAGCCCCCTCCCCCGCAATAGCGCGATTTCCATTCCCCAATGACCTATGCGGCCCTGTTGGTCGCAGGCTTTTTGACCGCTGACCATGTCATGACGGGCCGTCGGGGGCGTGCGCCTCTGGCGGCCCCTCTCATATTCAAGTCGCAAGAAATTGGGGCAGCAGACTTCTAAAATCACAGTCGGCTGTTGCGGCGTTCCGGCCCGGTATAATTGGCATCAGACCCGGCAACGCGGCGATCATGCATCACCAGCACCCGGCCCAGCTTTCCCGTGTGCATATTGGCTTCTTCGGCCACAGCCTCTAACGAACCCAGTTCATCATAGCGACGCTTCAGACGGGCTGCTTCTTCGTGCGATATGGGTTTCCAGAACATGCGGGACTCCAAACTAGGAAATATCGAAGGCCGCAGCATGAACTATATAAGGTAAATAACTGGTAAAAAGCACAGAAAAACGCCATTTTATTGCATCGCACCTTGCCTGTCTGGCTTTCCCGCGCTTAGGATGGGGCATGAAAAAATCGGTCCACATCCTTGCTTTTGCGTTATTTTCTCTTTGCCTGTTTCATATACCGACAACACAGGCAGCAACGCGCCCGGAACCTGATATTGTACGAGTGGAACTGGTAACAGGCATGGGTAGCATCACCGTCGCGGTGGACAGGAAACGCGCACCCAAAACCGCCGATAATTTCCTCACTTATGTCGATGATGGCCGATTTGATGGAACCGATTTCTACCGTGCTGCCCGCAGCAAAGCCCGCCCAGGGACCGGATATGTTCAAGGCGGCATTCGCACCAATTTGCGCCGTTCCCTACCTCCCATTGCGCATGAACGCACCGATGTGACCGGCATTACACATCTGGACGCCACAATCTCCATGGCGCGGGGAAATTCGGTGGATACCGCCAAGGGTAATTTTTTCATCACCGTCGGCCCCACCCCCCATATGGATGCACGGGGCGATTATGCGGGCTATGCCGCCTTTGGCCGGGTAGTTTCCGGGATGGACGTGGTAAAGCGGATACTCGCCCAGCCATCAGGTGGCGGCGTCGGCCCTATGAAGGGGCAAATGATATTAAAGCCCGTTATCCTCATCCGTGCAAAGCGCCTCAACGGCACACCCCACCCCAGCAAATATCCCAAAGCATGGCTGTTATGGGAAAAGAAATAAGCCATGGCCGTCCCACAAAATAAGGCCGAATTACTCTGCGCTATCACCATCAATTTTGATCGACTGATGAAGGATTTGTTCGATGTGCCAGAGGAGCAGGCCAACTATAAGGATATGGAAGGCCATGCTGCTGGCACGGTGATGAGCCTACACGACCTCATCGCCTATCTAACGGGCTGGAATGAGCTTGTGCTGAAATGGCTGGCGCAGGATCAGGCAGGCATCGCAACGGATTTCCCCGAAACCGGCTATAAATGGAATGATCTGGGCGGGCTGGCACAGAAATTTTATCGGGACTATCAAGATTTACCCTATGCCGAGCTGCTGGCCCGCCTTGGCCGCGCCAAAGATGCCATTATTCACGAGATAGAGGCGCGGGATGATGACACGCTTTATGGGCAAGGTTGGTACGGCAAATGGACCATGGGCAGAATGATCCAGTTCAATAGCTCATCCCCCTATGCCAACGCGCGAACCCGCATGCGAGCATGGAAGAAAAGCAGGGCTATAATATAAGGGGTCGCAGCGTCATTCATGGTTGCTAACTGGCATATACACAGCCTGCCCCCTGCGGATCATATCCGCGTAAAGAAATGCTCAATCACACTTTTGGCGGGCCGGGTTGGCCGCATCGTCTCTGCATCCAGACAGCACCAGCCTGATTTCACCTCCGCCAGCACTTCTTCGCCGCGGCGGATGATCGTCTCATAAAAGGCCTTAGCGCCCTGCACTTTTTCCAGCAGGACGGTCGCTATCACTTCATCGTCCAGAAAAGCAGGGCGCCGATAGGTGATTTCGTGCCGAAAGGCGACCCACAAATGCTTTGCAACGGCGTCGGCAGGGGCGAATTTTTGCCAATGGCTGATAACCGCTGCCTGCACCCATTTCAGGTAGCTGGCATTATTAACATGCCCCATAAAATCAATGTCGCCCGGCTCGATATGGATGTCATAGCGATGGGAGATGCTCTGAGTCATGGCGGCAGTATAACAGCCCATCGCCTATGATGCGACTGCGAATATCATATGGGCATAGCGGGTGCACGCATCGTACCCGATGCGGCACATCCCGCCCCGCTTCATCTTGCCTTAGAGCGGATTACCCCCCTCATCACGCAGCACTTCCCGGCGGCCCACATGGTTAGGCGCCCCGACCAGCCCTTCTTCCTCCATCCTCTCGATAAGGCGGGCGGCGCTGTTATACCCAATGCGCAGCTGGCGCTGGAGCCAACTGGTTGAAGCCTTCTGATTCTCAAACACCAACTGGCACGCCTTGCGGTAAAGCCGTGCATCCGGGCTGTCATCGCCCAAATCGGCCCCCTCCAGTGCAAAGCCGCCATCTTCCGGCTCTTCTGTCACCGCAGAGATATAATCTGGCGAACCCTGCGCGCGCCAGTGGTCGGCCACCATGCGCACTTCATCATCCGATACAAAAGGACCATGCACACGCATCAGCCCCTTGCCGCCCGCCATATAGAGCATGTCGCCCTTGCCCAGCAATTGCTCCGCCCCTTGCTCGCCAAGGATGGTGCGACTGTCAATTTTGCTGGTCACAAAGAAGCTGATGCGGGTTGGCAGGTTCGCCTTGATAACGCCGGTGATAACGTCAACCGATGGGCGCTGCGTCGCAAGGATAAGGTGGATGCCCGCCGCTCGTGCCTTCTGCGCGAGGCGTTGGATCAGGAACTCCACCTCCTTGCCCGCGGTCATCATCAGGTCGGCAAGCTCATCGACCACCACCACAATTTGCGGCAATGGCTGATAATCAATCTGCTCTTCCTCATAAATGGGCTGGTGGGTATCTGGGTCGTAACCAATTTGCACCTTACGGCCCAAAGGCTTACCCTTGGCCTGCGCCGTGCGCACCTTTTCGTTGAAATTCGCAAGGTTCCGTACGGAGATATTCGCCATCATACGATAGCGGTCCTCCATCTGCTCCACCGCCCATTTGAGGGCGCGCACAGCCTTGCTTGGTTCCGTCACCACCGGCGAGAGCAAATGCGGAATATCATCATAGATAGACAATTCCAGCATTTTGGGGTCGATCATGATGAGGCGTAGCTCATCCGGCGTCATCCGGTAGAGCAAGGATAAGATCATGCAGTTGAGGCCCACGGATTTACCGGAGCCAGTCGTCCCCGCGATCAGCAGATGCGGCATCGGCGCAAGGTCGGCGACGATCGGTTCACCGCTGATATTCTTGCCAAGGATGATGGGAAGCTGCGCAGTCTGATCGGCAAAGGCTTCGCTTTCGATCAATTCCCGCAGGACCACGCCTTCGCGCTTAACATTCGGTAGCTCAATACCCATTACCGTGCGCCCCGGTATAGTCGCTACACGCGCTGACAATGCCGACATGTTGCGGGCAATATCATCAGCAAGCTGGATGACCCGGCTGGCCTTAATGCCTGGCGCAGGTTCCAGTTCATACATAGTGACAACCGGGCCGGGGCGAACCTCAGTCACATTGCCCTTTACATGGAAATCATCCAGCACCGTTTCGAGGAGGCGAGCATTGCGTTCCAACGCGGCCTTATCAATTTTCGGCCCGGTACTGGGCGGCACTTCTCCCAGCAAGTCCGGCGAAGGCAGGGTCGCTGCTTTCGCGCCATGACCGAACAACTCTTCCTGCTTTGGTGCGGAGGCAGGAGCCTGCGCCTTTTGCACGGGCGCGGCATCACCGGGTGACTGGATACGGATAGGCGGCTTTGCTTCGGCGGAGACCTGCGGACGCGGCGCGGCGCGGCGGGCACTGGGCTCGTCCTCATCCACATCAAAGGGCGGTTCATCTTCCTGCTTTTCACCACGCGACCGGAACAAAGAGGATATAGAGAATGAAGGGCGCGGCAGGCTGATTTCTGGCTTGCGCAACCGCATCAGTGGACGCTCCAACCGCCAACTGCGATAACAGATGGTGCCACCGACAAAGACCGTCAGCGCAACCAGTGCCCATTCCGCCCATCGGCTCCAGCCATCGCCCGCCATCGCCGTCAGACCCAATAAAGGTAACGAAAGCAATTGCGCGACAATCCCTCCCCGGCCAGCAGGCAGGCCAACGGGCGCATCGGGGGCCAGCATAGAAAGGCCCACACCAACCAAGATAACACCAACGACGCCTTGCCCAATCTGGGCGGACCAGCCACGCAGGTCATCATCAATCCATAACCGCCGCGCAAAAAGCGCCAGCAGAGGCAGCAGTAACGCAACGCCCAAGCCCAATAGCCACAGCAGGAAATCCGCCGCATAGCTGCCCGCAAGGCCCATCATATTACGCGGCGCACCGCCCGCCACCGTGTTCATCGATGGGTCGCTTCCATTATAGCTGAGCAATGCCAGCACCAGAAACACCAGCAGCAGGCTGAGCGTCAACGCCCCCAGCAACTGCGCCATTCTGATGAGGCTGCGTTTCAGCATAATGCGCCAGTCGGCGTTGCGCTTGGCCGGTGACCGGCTGGCCATGAATATTATCCCGCTATTTCTTGATTTGTTCCGACGGCGACAATGCCCCGGCAGGGGAGTCGGCGTCAAGAGTCCGGCTGGCTTTTCGCAATTATGCAGGATGAAATCAGGCTTTCCCCTCGGCTTTTGTCGCGCTCTGTGTTGCAATCAGGCAGGCCGCGACAATCACCGCCGCCCCCAGAACCACCGTCATGGTCAGCTTTTCCTGAAAGAACAGCCAGCCAAACAGTGATGCCCAGAGGAAGGCGCTATATTCCAGAGGGACAAGCCGTGATGCTGGTGCGCGCGCATAGGCCCACCCAAGGCATATCTGCGAATTGACCACCAGCAGGGTCGAAATAACCACCCAGCCCCATTCCGTTCCCTCAGGCAGATGCAAGAAAAAGAAGGCAAGCGGCGCAAGGGCAACAAAAGTCACGAAATTCTGCCAGAAACTCATCTCAACTGGCGGTGCCTGCTGCGCGACCTGCCGTTGCAGCACCAGACTATAGCCAAACAGCACAGCAGAGGAGAGAATCGCCGCCGCACCGATGATGGCCTCCTGCCCATATGTGCTGCTCAACCGCCCCGACAATACTATGCCGACCCCCACAAGGCCCAAAATGGCAGATAATATCGCCGTGGGAGGAATCGTTTCCTTCAACAGCCATGCCGCCAAAAACAGCGCCACCAGCGGTGCAATGAAACTCAACGAAATCGCCTCAGCCAGCGGTAATAAGGTGAGGGACAGGAAAAACAGCCAGCCCATCACCGTCATCACCAAACCGCGAAGAATATGGAGGCGCAGCACCTTTGGCGGCGGCAGGCGCAAGCCCGATCTGGCCACCAGCGCCGTTCCGGTGATGAGGGTTCCCGTCAACCCACGCAGCAATAACGCGCTATAGACGCCAATCCCAAGGGAGAGCATCTTCATCGTCGCATCCATGATGGAGAAACTCGCCACACCCATCAGGCAAGCGAGTGGCGCAAGCAGACTAACCCTGCGCGCCGACAATGATTGCAGTATCATGAGGGGCCGACGGGTCCAGTCGTAGCGGCGGAAGGTCTTTCACCCATTTCGGTGGGAGACGCCCCATCGGCATAAGGCGAGCGAGCCATGATTTCTTCAATCAGCCTTATGTCATCGGGCTTATCCGCATCAATGCAGGCCTCCGCCATCGGCATGGATATGATACGCGCCCGCGCCACACCAAGACGGCGGCCCGCACCAGCCATCGCCTGTTCCACGGTCAGCAGGCCCAGAGCAGCACCGAGCAGCAGCTTCAGCCCAAAGGCCGAAATGATTTTCCAACCCTTTTTGCGGTTCTGTTCAATTTCCCGCCATTTATCGAGCGCAGGCCGCGCCCCTTCCCCGCCAAGCCAGAATAGATTAGCGCCAGACCATGCCCCACCCCGGAACTTGAGCCATGTGCGGCGGGATTGCGGATAAGCCCGCATCAGAATATTGCGTTCCACCATCGCAGCCGCAATGTCCGCGCCCATAGCCCGCGCCAGAAATACATCCAGCATATCGCCCGTCAGCAGCACATTATCCGCCGTAGTGACAAGCGCTGGGAGGCTATTGTTCAACTGGCCATTGTTCGCTTGCCCATCACCTTGCGCGTCCATCCAGTCCCGCAAAGACTGGCTGATACCGGCACCGCTGGCATGGAAATGGATATTCGGCTCATCCCACAACCACTGTGTCTGCGGGTGATCCGCCAGCGCCTCCGGCTCCTGCGCCATCAGGATGATGGTCCCAATGCGCGGATGCGCCAGCAAAGTACGGGCGACATGATCCACCATAGGCCGACCAGCAATCGGCACCAGCGCCTTGGTTTTCACCCCAGC
Organism: Sphingobium sp.; assembly: GCA_009360885.1. GTDB lineage: Bacteria > Pseudomonadota > Alphaproteobacteria > Sphingomonadales > Sphingomonadaceae > Sphingobium. Next base: position 20,840 of record SPEL01000004.1, read on the forward strand.
GGCTTGAGCCAGCGGGTCAACACCGGGCCGGCTACCAGCCAGAATGATGGCGGTGACAGGCCGGAGAACACCAGCAGGAGCCGTAGCTTGAGTCGAGGCAGGGGGATGATCCATCGCCAGCCCCATAGCCCGAAAAGAGAGGGCGCGCACGATCCTTTTTGCTATATTCGATGTGCCTTACCGCCAGATGCAGCTTTCTTCTTTGATGAAAATAGGTTAGGCGCAGGGCCATTATGACCGACAATGACACCGCAACAGAGAACACCGCCCCTGCTGGCGGCGACACACCGCCTGATCGTCTCTCGACCAATCCGGGCAGCCCATTTTTTGACATGGAGGTGCTGAAGCGCGGCATCGGCATCCGTTTCAAGGACCGGGTGCGCAATGATGTTGAAGAATATAGCATCTCCGAAGGCTGGATTCGCGTTGCCGCTGGCAAGACGCGGGATCGCCACGGCCAGCCGCTGACCATCAAGCTGAATGGCCCGGTTTCGGCATGGTATGAAGACCAGAAGCAGGACGACTAAGGCCGGATAGTCATTGCAATGAAGGGAAGCGGGGCGGCAACATGCGGCCCCGTTTGCATATCTGGCAACAGCCCCGACATTCTACTGATCGGATGACGTCCTTTCAGGCAGCGAAGCTCTAGGCAATGGGCATTTCACATAAGTTGCCTACGCGAACACAGGCGAGCGCGCGCCAATCACGATCAGCCGCGCAGCCCCGCCTCCACCAATAATCAACCAACCACCAATAGGGCACCTGTATCAGCCGGGCATTACCTGCCCATCCTCTATATGCAGACGCGTCGCGGCCCCTATGCCGGTGAATAATTCCGGCTCCGTTCCAGTCATCCAGATTTGGCTACCCGTCGCAGCAAGACGCGCGAACAATGCAAGCCGTCGGTTCGGGTCCAAATGCGCCGCCACCTCATCCAGCAATAACAAAGGGGCCTGTCCCCGCGCCTGCCCAACCAAAGCCGCGTGCCCCATGATGATAGAGAGCAGCAGGGCTTTTTGCTCCCCCGTCGAACACAGCGCAGCAGGCTGATTTCGGGCAATATGGCGGACGAGCAAATCCGTGCGATGCGGGCCGGTCAACGTCCTTCCGGCGGCAGCATCCCGCCTGCGCCCATCACGCAATTGCTCTGCTAACCTTTCAGCACCCGGCGCAGCATCAGCCATATTATCATCGCTGGCCTCCCCTTCCTCTGGCCCGGCAAGGGAAAGCGCCGGACGAGGGAACACCCCCTCTTCGGCCAGCAACAGCGCCTCGTTCAGCCGCCACACCATTTCCGCCCGCGCACCAGCCAGCGCTGCGCCATGCTGAGCCATTTGCCCCTCCAGCGCGGAAAGCCAATGCTCATCCCAGCCCCGCGCATTATCCCCCAGCAGCTTATTACGCGCCCGCATGGCGGCCTCATATCGGCTGCTATGCAGCGCGTGGTCAGGTCGCAGAGCCAGCGTCAACCGATCAAGAAACCGCCGCCTTCCGCCCGCGCTGTCCGTAAATAGCCGATCCATCGCAGGAGTCAGCCATAGGACAGAGAGATATTCGCCCAGAGCGCTGGTGGCGTGCGTTACGCCGTTGATGCGGACCTGACGTCGCTCTGGCGCGTCCGGACTGGTTCCGGTGCCGATGGTAACGCCATCGACCTGCGCAGCCACACCAAAGCCGCCCGCCCCGCCTTGTCGGGCCATATGCGCCAGCGCCGCGCCGCGAAGGCCGCGCCCCGGCGTCAACAGGGAGACGGCCTCTAATATGTTGGTTTTGCCCGCGCCATTATTGCCCGTCAGCACCACGAAAGCAGAATCCGGCACAATCAACGCATCAGGATGATTGCGAAAATCGCTGAGGGTCAGGCGGGTGAGCATCAGGCGCGACTATATCTCAGGCTGATCGGAGAGGCAGACTATGATTGCGCCCTTTACCAGCTACCAAAGCCCGGTGCATCACCATTGGCCTCTGCTGACCAGCGACGAGGCCGTTTCCAGCCAATAGCGGGCCGCTTACGGAAACGCAGACAGGGCCATTGTCCACCTTCGCCATGCTTCGTTGACGCCTCAATCCGGTCCACTAGACGCAGCCCTTGCGCACGATAAGCCGCCGCAACCCGATCCGCCTGCGTATCGAGCAACCCCGCGAGGATGAGCGTCCCGCCTTCTTCCAGCACCGCACAAAGCGATGGTGCCAGTTCAATCAGTGGCCCGGCAAGAATATTGGCAATTACCAGATCATAAGGCGCACGCCCATGCAGCGCCGGATGGTTTACCCCTGCGGCAGCATAAAGAGACAATTCGCCGCCCCGATGGCCAATGGCCACATGATTCAGCACCGCATTTTCCGCCGTCACCTCTACCGCCGCCGGATCAACATCCGACGCGGTGACATGGGCACGACGCCACAAATCCAGCGCGGCAAAGGCCAGCAATCCCGTTCCAGTGCCAACATCAACGATATTACGGTAATTTTCCCCCAGCCCACGGCAGCGGTCCAGCATCATCAGGCAACCTGCCGTGGTTTCATGCTGGCCTGTACCAAAGGCGCGCCCTGCCGGGATCAAAAGAGGCACCAGATTCGATGGCACCGGGTCATCCGCATGATTGCGTACATGGAAACGACCCGCGACAATCGGCTCCAGCCCTTGCTGGCTAAGCGTCACCCAATCCTCATCCGGCAAAGCCTCCAGCGCAGGCGCTACGCCCGCACTGCTCGGCACCATGGATTGTAACAGGGCAATGGTCTTTTTGGCAGGCTTTCCTTCGAAATAGGCATCGACCTGCCATTTTTCCGGGTCATCCAGTTCCATCTCGCTGGTCATCAATGCGGGCGGCGGATCGAGTTCGGCAAGGGCACCCATATCGTCACTCAGCGCTTCGGCTTCGGCGCGGGTACAGGGCAAGGTCAGTTTCCAGCTTTTCGTCATGCCCCCGCATTTCATGCCCGGCCCTTTCCGTCAAGGACAACAGCGCCCGCAAAGGCAGGAACCATTCCATCATATACGGCCTTTCTGTGCCATCCTCACCACGTCCCGGCATGAAACATGATAAAAGATGCCAATGGCACTGGCTTCATCCGGTCTGGTCGGCTAAGGAGACCATCCGCGGGGGGCTGATCTGCTCTTCTGTTCCTATGTGATTGAGTTAACAGCCAGATAGACAAACGCCATGAGTTCCACTTTGCCCTATCGCCCTTGCGTCGGGATGATGCTGGTTAATATGGACGGGAAAGTCTTTGTTGGACAGCGACTCGATAACCAAGTCGAGGCCTGGCAAATGCCGCAAGGCGGCATCGACAAAGGCGAAGACCCCCGTGATACTGCCCTGCGTGAGCTGGAAGAAGAGACCGGAATCACCCCGGACCTTGTCAACATCCTAACCCATTCGAAAGAAGAACTCTTCTATGATCTGCCCGATGAATTAATCGGCAAGACATGGGGTGGGAAATATCGCGGGCAACGCCAGACATGGTTTCTGATGCGTTTTCTGGGAACAGACAAGGATGTGAACATCCGTACCGCTCACCCGGAATTCGGTGCATGGAAATGGGCCAATCCCGAAGAATTACCGGAACTGATCGTCCCATTTAAGAAAAAACTCTATCGGGACATCTTACAGGAATTCCATCACCTGATCTGATTTAAGCGCTATTTCACAGGGACCATCTGCGGCTACACTTGTTTTCCGTCGCATCAGCCCATAGCAAGAAGAACATGCTTCGTTCTCACCGTCTGAGTTACATGCCTCTGCTTTCCCCTTATGGCACGGCGCTGGCCGTGGCCGGGTGCCTTTGCATAAACACGCAACCGGCCCTGGCCGCAGTAGAACCTGTAGCCGCCAACACTGTTTCTGCGCCTAAACCACCGGCGAAGACACCCTCTGCATCAACCATATCCGCATCAGGCATAACAGACGATAGCAATGCGGAAACAGGCGATCCGGCTGAAAACCCGGAGGCAGAAGCCGCTGTCGTTCCATCCCCCGATGGTCTGACCAGCACGAATAACGCCACCGCCCTTGTAACCGCCGCCATAGCCGCCGCCATCAACACTGCATCAACAGAAGCCGCCAAAGCAGCCGAGCGTGATCCCATTCCCAAAAATGTCCGGATGATGCTGGAAGAAGCGCTTTCCAGCGGGGACAATTCCGAACTGAACACCATCGTCAAATATACACGGCGCACCAACCCAGAGGCCACCGATGCCATTCAGGCGATTGTATCCGAACATAGGGCACGCGTAGAAGCCCAGCGCCTCGCCACCATAAGACAGGCCAGCCCTTTTGCTTTGTGGGTGGGCAAGATTGAACTTGGCGGTTTCCGGTCCACCGGCTCATCCAGTGAATTTGGCGTCAACATGGCCATGTCCGCCACACGCAAAGGGCTAAGCTGGACCCACGCCCTTGCCGCCAATGCGGATTATCGCGAAGCAAATGGCAAGAAGTCATCTGAACGATTGCTGGCATCTTATAGCCCGACCCTTCAACTGGATACGCGCAATTTCGTATATGGGCTGGTTCAATATGAACGGGACCCATTTGTCGGCTATGATTATCGGTACACCGGCTCTCTGGGTATCGGATATACCTTCATTGATAATGGCAAGCTGCTTTTGGCTGTCACTTTGGGGCCATCGCTACGCGAAATATCCTATATTGATGATGGCACCGATACAAAATGGGGCGGACGTTCTTCGTTGAATTTCAGATGGGCGCTAACCCCGACTTTATCCGTTCAGCAAACGGCATCTGCCTTTGCCGAAGATGATACAAAGAGCGTCAGTAGCCGAACCGCATTGGATGCGCGCATCATTACCAAGCTGTCGGCCCGTTTTTCCTATAATATGCAATATGAAACCGGGGCTAATTTGTCTGATCGTTCCTTTGACACAACCAGCCGCGTGACACTGATCTACGATTTCTGACCCGCAATATGGCGCCCCCCACCAATTTACCTTTGCCCTGCGATAACTGTTTCATTCAGAGACAGAGGCAAGAGGATATCCCCCTTTACAACTCAGCCTACGGTACGGTTATCTTAACCATATGGTAACCATTTTTATCCGCAAATTTCGTCGCCTATTCGCCATCAAAACCAAATTTGAGGCGTTCGGCGTCATTTATGCGCTGGCTATGGGAGCTGCAGACAGGGGTGTCGCTTATATGGCACACTATCCCGGATGGCCGGGCAAGATACTTGCGCTTTGCTGTACCGGGGCGGTGTTCATGGCCGGGGCGAAGATAATCGACGCCATCGATCTGCGCGCCCATATGGGATATCAGGACTGATCTGCGCTAAAATAACGATCAAAGAAAAATACGCGGCGGCACCGCGCCATCTGTTCCCTACGCCATCATATAGGCAAGACGAATAAAGGCCACTGACCTTCGCCGCGGCCTTTACCCTATATCCTGCCTGCCAGAGCGTTTTCTAATCAGGCGGAACACCTGATGAATCGGAGAACGCGGCAGACCCAATAAGGAGTGCATTTTGCCCGATCCAGATTGATCGAAAACCCTACTAAAACAGCATATATGTAATCGGAAGATCAGACTTCCTCAATCGGTGCGGTCGGACCATTTTTCAATATAGATTCAATGGCATTACGCGCAGAAGCCTTGCTGCTATAACCCTCAGTCCAAAAGATAATTTCGGCATTATATTTGAACTTGGCAACAAATTCACCAGCCTTATTCTTTTCGATCACAAATTTATGGGCCATAATATTCCCCATCATGCGGTTGAAACCGATGATGAGGCTATCGCGGCCTGAACGCTCTGCAAAGCACTATTTCGCGTCTCCGCCAATCCGGATCGTCAACTAGGGTCAGGTGCCGAGTTCAGCTTTGCAAACGCCCCGGCGCATAGGCAGCGGGGTCCAGATCGCGCACCATCACATCAGGCACAGCCCCCGTTATCAGCGCGCTCGCCAGCTTCGCCGCCGCAGGCGCAGTCTGTATGCCGAAGCCCCCCTGCCCCGCGAACCAGAAAAAGGCTGGTTGGCGCGGGTCACGCCCGTAAACCGGCAGGCGATCAGGCGCAAAGCTGCGAAGCCCCGCCCATTTGCGTTCCACCGCCTCCACTTGCCAATCCATTGCCGATTGCAGCCGGTCAATCGCAATAGCGACATCTATTTCCTCCGGCGCTGCATCCTGCGCGGCGGCAGGCTGCTCATCATGAGGGGTAAGCCAGATACGCCCCTGCCCCACCGGCTTGAAGTAAAACCGCTGTGAGATATCCAGCACCAGCGGCATGTCATCAGGAGCGGAAGGACTAACCCGCAATTGCGTCACCGTGCGGAGTAAAGGCTTGACACCCAGAGGGCGCACATCCGCGCCGCGTGCTACAGTATCCGCCCATGCCCCGGCCGCGTTGATGAGAAGTGATGCCGTCACCGTGACCGGGGCATCCCCGCCGTTGAACAGGCTCATCTGCCACCCCTGCGCCCCGCCACGATACTCCGCCCCGGCAAAACGATGATGACATAACAGCGCCCCTCCATGCCGACGAAAGGCCGACAAATAAGCCCCATGCAGCGCCGCGACATCAATATCGCGCAGACTTTCTTCCTCCAGACCAATGACCCATTCCGGGCGCAACCCCATTATACGGGACTGCAATTCATCGGCAGCCAAAGGCCGGAACAGCGCATTCGGCCCCTTATCTGCATCCTGATAATCGGCAATCATCGCGTCACGCAGGGGCGCATCCTGCGCCCGGCCAATATGCACACCGCCGCGCGGCAGTAAAAATCCATGGTCGGCAAAATCTACCGGGGGCCGCGCCAGAAAAGCCCCCGATGCACGGGTAAGCGGCCTGATCGCCGGACCACCATAGCTTTGCGACCAAAAAGCAACCGAGCGCCCGGTGGCATGATAGCCGGGCATAGTCTCCATCTCGATCATCAGCACCCGCATATGACCAGCCAGTTCAGCCCCCAGACTCGCCCCAGCCATGCCCGCGCCGATAATCACCGCATCATAGCGGCCTTCACACTCACTCATTCCAGTCCTTCCCGTGGCGCGGAACCGCAGGCGGCACCAGACTATTGCGATTGAACAGTCTGCGCCAGAAAAGCCTCTATCCGCGCCAGTGCGTCATTGCGCACCCCATCCGCTTCGCGCAATATCTCATGTGCTGCTTCTGCCCCATAAAAATGCACCTGCGCCTGCGGCAAACGCAATGCGGCCTGTTCTATTGCAGAAGGAAGCACCAGCTTATCTGCCCGTGTACCAAGGATAAGAATAGGAATATCCAGCGCCTCCAGCAGTCCGGGCCGGGCCAGCGCATCAATGGAATCATAAGCCGCCTTCAACCAGCCCCAGCTCGGCGCATCTATCGCCACTTCGGGACGGCGAAAACGACAGAGCTGCTCGCTGGCGAAGCGATCTTCACTATGGGTCAGTCGTTCTCGTACCACCTCCTCCAATGCGGCAATGTTGCGTCGGTCGGGCCATATCTGGCGTTGAGACAACCCTAATGCGCACATTGCGCCCGCAATGCGACGCCCAATGCGATGCGGCACCCCATTGGCCACCAGCCCCAGCATCGGCGCAATCAATATCGCCGCATCCGCCTGCACGCGCCGTTCTGCCAATGCACGCAACAGCAAATGCCCGCCCATGCTATGGCCCATCATCACATGCGGCGCGGCGGTTCTGCCCCGCCAATCAGCGCTAAATTCGGCCAGATCATCCAGCCATAGTGCAAAATCCGTTGCATGGCCCAGCAAAGGCTGATTCGGCACAAAGCGCCCGGAACCGCCCTGCCCGCGCCAGTCAAAACTCTCTGCCTGCCACCCCAGCGCAGCGAAATCCTCAAGTGTTTCGGCATATTTCTCAAGATAATCGCCGCGACCATTCAAGAAAAGCAACGAAGGAAACGAATCGTCATCCCCCTTTTCTTCCATCCCTTTTTGATCGGGAAGAATCGCCATATGGCGGATCGGCCAGCCATCCCGCATTGGGGTAATAGAGATGGTCATATATCTATCCCATTCATAATAATGAATTTTTCATATTAATGGCGCGTTTACGTCTTAGTAAAACATTAGCCTTAATATCCTTTCACATGAGTGGGGAAATTATCAGTCTTATTTTGCTTGGCCTGTTTGTGTCGTTGCTGGTTGCAGCAGCGATAACAGATATAGGGTCGCGCATCATATCAAACCGGCTGAATATCGCTATTGCCGCACTCGCACCGCTGTACTGGCTGGCCTGTGGCTTGCCCGTCTGGCCCGACATGGCACTGCAAGTGGCATTGGGTGTTGCGGTATTTGGCTTCTTCGCGCTGCTCTTTGCCTTTGGCATGATGGGCGGCGGCGATGTGAAGCTGCTTGCGGCGGTGGCCTTATGGTTCCCCTGGCAAGCGATGCTGCTGCTGTTGGTCCTTATGTCGGTCCTGGGCGGCATCATCACGTTAATCACGATCGTTCACCACCGCCTGAGCAAGAGAGAAGGCCAGCCGGAAATACCATATGGCGTGGCCATATCGCTGGCTGCTTTATGGCTAACAGGTGAACGGATTTTTTACCAGTTTACCGGATAGTCATATTTTGGCCGTCCTAATGTTCCGATTTGGAGAGCGAGAGTCGTCATGGATGTGAAAAAAGCTGCCCTTTTAGCGGGCGCCCTGATCATCGCTATTGCCGCAGCGCTGATGGCCCGGTCTATGTTTGCGGGGAATCCCGATGCCGGGCAAAATGTCACGCAGCAACAGGTAGAAGAAGGCCCGCAGGTGCTGGTCGCCACGGCAGCCCTGCCGGTAGGCACGATCATCACCGAAGGCAGCTTTCGCTTTCAGCCATGGCCCAAAGATCTGATAGAGGACGCCTATTATCTGAAGGACAAGGCCGATCTTGCAAAATTGCAAGGTGCCGTTGTGCGCACCGCCATTGCGACAGGCCAACCCATCACCGTTGGTTCCCTCATCCAGCCGGGTGAGCGCGGCTTCCTCGCTGCGGCCCTCGGCCCGGGTATGCGCGCTATCACCGTTCCTGTTTCGGTGCAGACAGCCGTTGCTGGTTTTGTATTCCCCGGCGACCGAGTTGATCTGCTGATGACACAGACGATCACAGGCAGCGAAGAGGACAATTCGCTGAAGGTCGCCCAGACCGTCGTGCGTAACCTGCGTGTACTGGCCACTGACCAGCGCACCGACGCCCTGAACGCCGAAGGCAAGCCAGAGGTCCGCACTTATTCCAACGTCACATTGGAAGTGACGCCCAAAATTGCTGAGAAAATCGCCGTTGCACAAAATGTCGGCGCTTTGTCGCTGGCACTACGTTCCATCGCTGACAATGCACAGGATCTCGACGCCGCTATTGCTGGCGGAAATGTCGATATGCCCGGCAATAATGACCCAGCCGCAGAAAAGCGCGCATTATCGCTGGCCCGCGCTGGCCAGCCAGAGGACCGCACCATCACATTCTCGACCGGGGCAGATGTCTCTCGCTTCGAACGCCGCACTGCGCCGCAACGTAAAACGCCACAGCAACAGCAGCAGGAAGCCGCCAAACCTACGGGCCCGGTGGTCAACATATCGCGCGGCGGCCCCGTTCAGGCGGTCGAGCTGAAGGGGAAATAAGATGACCACACTATCCCTCATTCGCCCTGCCCTCACTCGTCCTGCACCGCGCCGCTCGCGCCTGCTTCCTGCCATCGCTATGCTAGGCGTAGCAACGGCAGTCCTCAGCAGCCCCGCCTTCGTCGCTGCGCAGACTGCGGCACAGGACAGCAATGTCATACTGCTCTCCGTAGGCAGTAGCCGTACCATCACCCTCCCATCCTCCATGAGCGATGTGGTAGTGGTAGACCCTAATGTCGCCGATGTATTTGTGCGGTCCCAGAACCAGCTTTACATATTGGCGAAGGGGTCGGGCGAAACGGCGGTTACGGCAGTTTCCTCTTCTGGCAGGACGCTCTGGTCTGGCATGGTACGGGTTGGCAACAACCTCACCAATGTCGATCAGATGCTGAAGCTGGCGATGCCAGACGCGAACATCACCGTTTCCAAAATGAACGGCCTGTTTTTGCTGACTGGCACGGTAAAATCGCCAGAGGACGCAGCAGAGGCAGAACGACTCGTCACCGCCTTTGTGGATGGTCCGGGCAAGAAAAATACGGTGGTCAGCCGCCTGCGCACCGCCACACCGTTGCAGGTCAATCTGCAAGTGAAATTTGCCGAAGTCAGCCGTAATCTCATCCATGAAGTTGGCACCAACATATCTGGCCTTGGCGGCGGTACAGGCAGCTTTTCAGGCTATGTAGGCCGGTCTTCGCGTGATTTTGTAACCACTGGTGTCACCGCCAGCGGCGGGCGCAGCTATACCTTCACCCAGCCGACGGATGGCCGCACCACATTGGGCTTCGTCGCCCGGATGTTCGGCATGGATGTCGCCGGGGCGCTGGACCTTGCCGAAACAAACGGCCTTGCCTCCACATTGGCGCAGCCCAACCTCACCTCGCTATCGGGTGAAACAGCGAGCTTCCTTGCGGGCGGCGAATATCCCTATACCGTGTCCAACGGCACGCAGGGCAATAGCATCCAGTTCAAGCAATATGGCGTACAGCTTGCTTTCACTCCCACAGTGCTGGCCGATGGGCGCATTTCCCTGCGCGTACGACCCACCGTGTCATCGCTGGATTTCTCGATCAACTCAGAAGTCCCTGCGCTCAAGAGCCGCAGTGCTGAAACAACGGTAGAGCTTGGCTCTGGTCAGGCATTCATGATTGCGGGGCTGCTCAACAACGGCACGTCCAATGTCATCGATAAAGTGCCCGGTCTGGGGGATATTCCGATATTGGGCAGCCTGTTCAAATCCCGCAAATTTCAGCGGGACGAGACGGAGCTGGTGATTGTCGTCACGCCTTATCTGGTGAAACCGATGAACGCCGCCGATGCCCGTTTACCAACGGACGGTTATCGTAACGCCACAACCCTACAGGCATTGGCGCTGCAAAAGGCGACAGATGGCAAGAGCGGAGAAGCAGGCCAGCCCTATCTCCCTTATGCCGCGCCGTCTGACCCTGCGGGCAACAACAGCGCGCCTTCCGGCCCATCCGTCGCAGAACGCAACCGCAACCGCAAATCACAGAAAACCAAAGGCTCCGGCTCTGCTCAGGCAGATGTTGGCCCCGGTTTCACATTTTAACGGGAAAAGCAGTCATGATGATCCGCAACTTTTCCACTTTTGCTTCCCGCACAGCCTTGCTGGCAGCCTTGTTGCCGCTGGCTGCCTGCGGAGTGGACAACCAGAATCGCAGTGTCGAATCGGTGCATCAGCCCGTCGTCAGCACCACCAGCTTTGCTTATGATCTTGCAGCGGGCAGCAATGGCGGCCTCAGCGATACAGAGGAAGCCCGGCTGGCTGGCTGGCTGGCTTCGCTGGATGCACGCTATGGTGATCGCATCAGCATCGCCACTGGCGGAAACACGGTATCTTATGCTCTGGGACAGGATATTAGCCATTTGCTGGGCAAACGCGGCCTCAGGCTGGAAGCGGCCAATGCAGATGTTGCCAGCGCTTTGCCTGCCGGAACAGTGCGTCTGATACTACGCCGGGCGAGTGCCTCTGTTCCCGGTTGCCCGGACTGGTCGAAGAAGCAGGAAGGCAATATTTATGGCGGCACGTCTTCCAATTATGGATGCGGCGTCAACAGCAATCTGGCCGCAATGATAGCCGACCCGAATGATCTGGTACGCGGCAAAACATCCGATAGCGATCTGGAAGGCGCCACCGCGACCCGCGCCATCAAAAGCTGGCAGGACAAAGTGCCGTCTGGCTCAGGCGAGCTTAAAACTCTAAGTGCAGGAGGCAGGTGATATGAATGCTCCCTGGAAACCAGGCATGGCTACAACGCGCGACGCCTTTCATGCCTATGTCTGCGACAATAACAGCGCGCAAACGGTGACCGCCATTGCAATCGAAATGGGCTGGCCATCGGAACATGTGCAAATGGGCGGCCTGCGCGGTGCTATTCAGGCGCTGTCTGTCAGCGCCAGCCCCCATATATTGCTGGTCGATCTTTCAGAAGCCGCAGACCCGCTAACTGATATTAGCGGCCTTGCCGAAGTATGCGAACCCGGCACCATTGTCATCGCCTGTGGTCAGGTGAATGATGTGCGCCTCTACCGCGAATTATTGTCCACCGGGCTGCAGGATTATCTGCTGAAGCCGTTGAACATCGACCATCTCCGTGATGCCATTACCAATGCCCAGGCAGCGTTCATGGCCCCGCGCGGGGATCAGGAAGCGGCCCATAATCATGTCGCCATTGCCGTTATCGGCACGCGTGGCGGGGTTGGCGCATCCACCGTGGCGACTTCGCTGGGCTGGATGATGAGCGAAACCAAAGGGCGCACCACAGCCCTGCTCGACCTTGATCTGCATTTTGGCACCCATGCACTAACGCTCGATCTTGATCCGGGCCGGGGCCTTATTGACGCCATCGAAAACCCCAGCCGCATTGATGGGCTGTTCATTGAACGCGCCATGGTGCGTGCGACGGATAAGCTGGCGATTTTATCGGCTGAGGCACCGATCAACCAATCGATGCTAACCGATGGCGGCGCCTTTCATCAGTTGCTGAGTGAATTCCGCAGCGCGTTTGAATGCGCCATCATTGATCTGCCACGTGACATGCTTAACCAGTTCCCGCAGCTGATGCAGGATATACAGGTTGCGATAGTGGTAACGGATGTAACGCTGGCCGCCGCGCGGGATACTATTCGGACCTTGTCATGGCTGCGTTCCAATGCGCCGCACGTCAAAACCCTGCTGGTTGCTGGCAAGATGCACACCACCACACCGGAAATCAGCCGGAAGGATTTTGAACAATCGGTGGAACGCGCAATTGATATTGTCCTGCCATGGGATCTGCGCCTGTCCGCGCAAGCCGCCAAGCTGGGCAAGCCGATTGTCGAGGTAGCGAAGAACAGCAAACTCGGCCATGCTTATGCCACCCTGCCAGACCAGATATTGGCACAGGTAGGAGATACGGATGCAGAAGCCTCCGTCAAAAGCACCACTTTGCTGGGTAAGCTGGGGGGCATTAAAGGGCTTCTGTCCAGCGCATCCAAAAAAGATGGCAAGGGGCAGCCATCCTCCAGACCAACTAGCGGCAAATAACAATTTTCAGGGCAGGCGAAGGTATAACATGCCCTCGCCAGCACGAACAGGACACTGACCGATGGACCCGAAGCTCCTTCTCCTCATCCTCCTGCTGGCAGGCATGGTTGTGCTGTTGTTGCTCGCTTTTTCGGGCCCTTCCACAAGCAAGGCGCAATCGCGCAGATTATCCGCCGCTATTGCCCGCCATGCTCCATCTGCCAATGCGGGGCTGGATGCGCGGATGCGCAAGGCTATTGCTACGGTACGGCAGGATAAGGGCAGCTTTGCCTCCCTCATCCCCAACCCGGAAAACCTGACCAACCGCCTGCACATGACTGGCAAGCCATGGACGCTCAACCAGTATATCATGGCCTGTGTCGCGCTGATGCTGGCGATCATTCTTCTGGGGTTGACGCGCGGATGGCCGTTGCCACTCACTCTGTTAGTGGGTGTGGCCGGTGGCTTTGGCCTGCCCTATAAATATCTGGGCATGCTCATCAGCAAAAGGTTGCGCCAGTTCATCGCCTCTTTCCCTGACGCGTTGGAGCTGATGGTGCGCGGTCTGCGGTCCGGCCTGCCTATTGCCGAAACCCTCTCGGTTGTCGCAACAGAAGTTGACGGCCCTGTAGGGGAAGAATTCCGTCTGGTTGGGGAACGTATCAAAATCGGTAAAACGATGGATCAGGCCTTACAGGAAACCGCAACGCGGCTGGACACACCGGAATTTCAGTTTTTCTGCATCACCCTGAATATTCAGCGCGAAACCGGCGGCAACCTTGCCGAGACGCTGGCTAACCTCGCCAATGTATTGCGTCAGCGCGGCCAGATGAAGCTGAAGATCAATGCCATGTCATCAGAGGCTAAGGCATCCGCATGGATATTGGGCTGCCTGCCTTTTCTGGTCTTCGCTATCATCAGCTGGATGAATTTCGAATATATGGCGCCGTTTTTCACGCCCGACCCCGAAGGGATTTTTGGCTTCAGCCTGATGCAGATCATCGGGATAGGCGGCATGTGCTGGATGAGCATTGGCGTGTTCATCATGGCCCAGATGATTAATTTCGAGATCTAAGTCATGGCACCTCATCTCCCCTCCACTGGCTCCACCTTGTTCGGCATGACGCTGACCGATGTTGCGACGATCCTCGCGGCACTGGCAACTTTTGCGGTAATGGTCGCCATTTATGCAGCCGCCACTGTGCGCGATCCCATGGCAAAGCGCGTGAAGGCGCTGAATGAAAGGCGGGAGCAGCTAAAGGCTGGCATATCGACCACCACCGTCAAACGCCGCGCCAAGCTGGTCCATCAACGCGACAGCACCGATAAAATCCGTGCCTTGCTGGAAAAGCTGAGCGTGTTGCAGGATGACCAGCTCAAACAGGTTCAAAAGAAACTGGCGCAAGCAGGCATCCGTTCCAAGGATCTGGCCGTTACCGTCATTTTCGGGCGCATGGTCATGCCCATCCTATTTGGTGGCGGCGCGGCTTTGATACTTTATGGGCTGGGCGCGTATCCGGATTGGGGCCCAATGAAGCGGTTCATGATCTTTGCCGGTATCTTATTGCTGAGCTACAAAGCCCCGGATATATATCTGCAAAACAAAATCACCAAAAGATCTGCCGCGATACGCAAAGGCATTCCTGATGCCCTTGATCTTCTGGTGATCTGCGCCGAAGCTGGTCTAACCGTGGATGCGGCCTTTGTCAGAGTTTCCAAGGAACTGAGCCGCGCTTACCCTGAACTGGGTGAGGAATTTCACCTGACCTCTATCGAGCTGTCTTTCCTGACGGAACGGCGACAGGCATTTGAAAATCTTGCTTATCGCGTTGATGTGGACGCCCTGAAAGGTGTGGTCACGACAATGATCCAGACCGAAAAATATGGGACTCCGCTGGCCTCTGCCCTTCGCGTTCTCTCCGCTGAATTTCGTCATGAGC
The DNA here is from genome assembly GCA_009360885.1 of Sphingobium sp. GTDB lineage: Bacteria > Pseudomonadota > Alphaproteobacteria > Sphingomonadales > Sphingomonadaceae > Sphingobium. The sequence goes on from SPEL01000004.1 coordinate 35,885, forward strand.
GGATGATGAAGGCCGAAGAAAAAGCCGCCCGCCTGCCTGCTATCATGACGGTGCCGCTCATCCTGTTCATTCTGCCAACGCTCTTCGTCGTTATTCTTGGGCCGGCGGCATGTTCCATCAAGGAATCACTGATTAAATAACAAGGCGCGGCGGGGGATCACCAACATAACAAACGGTGATCCCGCTATAGCTATTCCGTTACTAGCGCACAGGGGCGGATGGCGGCAGGATCCGGGCGCGCACCAGCCAGCCGAAAGCGCGCCATATAACCACCGGCTGCGGGACGCGGCATAATTTCAATCAACCGATAGCCAACGGACGAAAATTCGCAAATCAGCAATTTAGGCGGCGTGCCATGCTGATCGGTAGACCGCAGCGAATCGACCACCACCACCTCACCATCTTTCTTGATGGCAGGCCGTAAATTCCAGAGAAACGCATAAGGCTCCTCTATTTCATGGTACATATGCACCATGAATATGCGGTCGAAACTGGCGGGTGGCAAGTTCGGGTCATCCGCTGTGCCCAGTGTCACGCTGACATTATCCCAATGTTCACGGGTGATACGGCGGCCCAGTGCCTCCGTCACCTCAGGCATAATATCCTGCGCCAGCACCCGCCCGTTGCGCCCGACACGCTGGGCCAGACGCACCGTATAATAGCCCTCACCCGCACCAATATCGGCGACCGTCATACCGGGAATGATCCCGGCCCGATCCATAATATCTTTGGCTTCATTCACCCGGTCACGGGCTTCTTCGCTGCTATAGCGGGTGGAAACTGTAGGGGCGATAGGGCGCTCTGCCTTCGGGAAATCTGCCGCGCTGGCGCGCCGTTCCTCCCCGCTGTGCTGGTCGCCTTCTACGCCGTCACAGGATGGCAGCAACAAACCGGCCACACCGGCCAGCAGACATGCCCCCTTAGGCAGTCCGGCCATGCGCGGCACGATCATCAGCCCTTATCCTGCATAATCGCTGGCCTGCATCGGTCACCGGACTCCAACACCCCATATTTCCTTTAATCGACGTCTTCGACCTCGACCTTCTCACCCGTCACCTTCTGGGAAAGAGCAGCAGCCATATAGGGGTCCAGTGCCCCATCCAGCACATCATCAGGCGAGGAGGAAACCACGCCAGTGCGCAAATCCTTCACCATCTGATAGGGTTGCAGCACATAAGAACGAATCTGATGGCCCCAGCCAATTTCGGTTTTGGCCGCATATTCGCCGCTGGCTGCTGCTTCCCGCTCTGCCAGTTCCTTTTCATAGAGGCGCGCCTTCAGCATGTTCATCGCGGTTGCGCGGTTTTTATGCTGCGAACGGTCATTCTGGCAGGCGACAATGATGCCAGTGGGAACGTGGGTGATACGCACCGCCGAATCGGTGGTGTTAACGTGCTGACCGCCCGCACCCGATGCACGGTAAGTATCCATTTTGAGGTCCGCCGGGTTGATCTCAATGTCGATATTGTCATCAATCACCGGATAGACCCATACGGAAGAGAAGCTGGTGTGCCGCCGGGCTGAGCTATCATAAGGCGAAATGCGCACGAGCCGATGCACGCCGCTTTCCGTCTTGGCGTAACCATAGGCGTTTTCGCCCTTAATCAGCAATGTGGCGGATTTAATGCCCGCCTGTTCACCGGCCTGATAATCGACCAGTTCCACCTTATAGCCGCGCTTTTCGGCCCAGCGTTGATACATGCGTTGCAGCATTTCGGCCCAGTCTTGGCTTTCGGTGCCGCCCGCCCCCGCATGGATTTCCAGATACGTATCCATGCCGTCTGCTTCACCGGCCAGCAGAGCCTTGATCTTGGCATCATCCGCCTTTTCGGCAAGCTGCTTAAGGGATGCTACGGCCTCATCCGCCATAGCATCATCGCCCTCTGCCTCGGCCATTTCGATGAGTTCAACCGTGTCGTTCATCTCTGTTTCAATGGCACGGGTCGCGGAAATGGCGCTGTCCAACCGGGTGCGTTCCCGCATCACCTCCTGCGCCTGCTTCTGGTCATTCCACAGGGCAGGGTCCTCAACGCGGGCATTGAGTTCATCAAGACGGCGCAGGGCGCGATCCCAATCAAGGAACCGACGCAGCAAATCCAGTGCGGCGTTGATACGATCTACATTAGCTTGCGCTTCGGCGCGCATATTTGTTCTCCACCAAACTCTTCAAACGCCTTCCCGGCGCGCTTCACTCTCATTCCTGACAGCAAGAGAATCATCTCGTTCCCTGCATCCCGACAGGCCGCCTAATATATACCGCCTTCGCGCTGCAAGAAATCACTGTCACGCGGCGCAGAGGATGTGGTGGACCGCGTGCGGGCTACTGCCTTTTGCTGGGACTCCACCTCCTCCTTGCGGATGGTGCGGCGCGGTTCTGATTCCGGCTTGAAGGCTTCCCATATAATGGCGGGTTTGCCATCATTGCCCGTCGGCCATGCGCCATAGACCCGCTTGCCAGAGCGACGATCAATCCGCACCATGCGCACGCCCGGCGGGGCGATGAACGGTGTTTTGGGCATGTCCTTCAGGATCGGCTCCATCGCTTCCTTCCAGATCGGGACTGCAATCCGTCCACCCTGTGCATAGCCACCCATGGACCGGGGCGTATCAAAACCGAGATAGACCCCGGCGACCAGATCAGGCGATCCACCCACAAACCACACATTGGTGGGGCCATTGGTGGTGCCAGTCTTGCCAAAAAGCGGACGCTTCAGATCGACCAAACGCGTCGCGGTGCCGCGCTGAATGACGCCTTCGGTAATATGGACCATCTGATAGGCGGTCATCGCGTTCATCGCCTGCCGCCCTTCCGCGCCGAAACGCGGCATCGCCTTGCCATCCCAGTCAGGCGCATTACAGCCATCGCAGGCACGCCATTTTTCCGGCCAGATCACCTTGCCGCGGCGATCCTGCACATAATCCATCACCTTGGGTTCCATCAGGCGGCCCTGATTGGCGAGCGCCGCATATGCGTTCACCATCTTCTCAACCGTGGTTTCGCCCGCACCCAATGCAAAAGAGAGATACGGCTCATAATCGCCAATGCCCATCGCCTTGATCGTGCGGACCACCCGGTCCATCCCGGTCTGGGATGCTGCGCGCACGGTCATCAGGTTACGCGATTGCTCAATGCCCCAACGCATTGTTTGCGCACCGCCGCCGCCGCCGCCAAAGTTCCGAAAGCATTTCTGGCCCAGACGCGCCGATTGCCACACGCAGAAGGGGCCATCGACGATGATGGTCGCCGGGGTCATCCCATTATCCAGCGCAGACGCGTAGACAAAGGGTTTAATCGTCGAGCCGGGCTGACGCATCGCCTGCGTCGCACGGTTATAAGAGGACAGTCCTGCGTCAAAACCGCCCTGCATCGCGTGGATGCGCGCCGTTGCCACGCTTTCGACCATCATGCCGCCCGATATGGCCGGGATATTCCGCAGCGCATAGCTAGTGCCGCCCGTCGCCTTCACCGCGATCAGATCACCCGGCTGCATCGCAGAAAAAGCGGTGCCACCAGTCTTGCGATAGACAAGACCCGCCGAAGAAGCTGGCAAAACACCAGTATCGCCATTCGCAAAACCGATTTGCGCGCTGCCACCTTGTTTTGAAACGACCACCGCAACACGCCAGTCATCATAATGGATGGTCTTGGCGCTGCTCGCCAGTCTCTGCGCCCATTTATCATCCATGTCGATGGTCGCAATCGGGCCAGACCAGCCATGGCCCGCATCATAGCGGATCAGGCCTGCCCGCAGCGCAGAGGCAACGGATTGCTGCATCTGTGCATTATAGGGGGTGCGGATCCACAATCCCCCGCCATAGACGCTATTCGGGCCTTTTTCCTCAGTCTCGCCAAATTTATCAATCAGGCGACGACGAATTTCTTCGAGATAATAGCCACCAGCGGCAGCCTCCCCCCGATCAAACAAATCCCCACGCTGCGTGACCGTACCAAGGGGCTGTGCAACAGCGGCGCTATATTGAGCGCGATTGATCCAGCCATTTTCCAGCATCGCGCCCAACGCCCAGTTACGCCGTTCCAACGCACGGGCATGACCTGCGCTGCTTTCCGGGCGATAATTGGCCGGACCTTTAGGCAGAATTGCCAGATAGGCTGCCTCATGCAGTTGCAGATCGCCGACATCCTTGCCGAAATATGCGCGCGACGCCGCCTGTACACCATAAGCATTACGGCCAAGGAATATCTGATTGAGGTAGAGTTCCAAAATCTGCTGCTTCGTCATCGCATTTTCCATGCGATAGGCGAGGATCATTTCCTTCACCTTGCGGGTGGGGGAATAAGCATCACCGATCAGCAGATTTTTCGCCACCTGCTGCGTGATTGTGGACCCACCTTTTGCCCGCGCCCCAGAACCAATTTTGCTGACATAATCAAACACCGCGCCCGCAAGACCCGGCAAATCCACCCCATGATGGGTGAAAAAGGTCTTGTCTTCTGCCGCCAGATAAGCGCGGATCAGAACCGGCGGGAAATCATCATATTGCAACTGAACGCGCCGTTCACGGGCGTAGCTGTATATTGGTTCACCATTAATATCGCGCACAACACTGGGCAGCGCCGGTTCATAATCGGCAAGGGCCGCTGCATCGGGCAAATCCCGCGCAAAAACGAACCAGAACAAGCCCGCAAGCACCGCGACCACGCCTATCGCATAGCCCCCAAGGCGCACCCATTTCCGCCCCCATAAACGGGACAAACGGCCATCGCCCCCGGCACCTTCCCTACAGGCGCGCCAGCTAAACTTCTTGCCTTTGGATGTTTCGCTTATGTCGTTCTGATCCATCACGCCATCGCTCTAGGAGAATATCGCCGCTTTGACCAGTGCTTCCGCGATGGTCCGACGCAGGAAAGATACCCTGCCATCAGCGGCTGTCCGACAGGCGTGCGAAATAAACGCCAACGGCGCGCGCCACGCCCTGCGCTATCTTATCCCGGCCCGCTTTATCCGCGAGCCGCGCTGCATCCTGCGCGCTACTGATATAGCCCGCCTCAAACAGGGCAGAGGGCATATCCGGTGCCTTCAACACCACCAATGACGCATAACGATGCCAACGCCCGCGAAAACCAATATAAGGCCCGGCCTCCCGATACAGAATTTGCGCAAAATCAGCCGAAGACCGCATGGCATCCCGCTGCGATAGGTCGATCAATATTGTCGAAACATCCGCAGTCATGCCTTTGGTGGCATCCACCCCATCCCCAGTGGAAAGCACCACGCCATTAATCACCGCCCCGCCATTTTCCCGCGCAGCAAGACGCGCGGCTTCCCGGTCTGACGCGGTTTCGGAAAGGGTATAGATGGATGCCCCCTGCGCCTCTTCATTCTCTGCCGCATCAGCATGAATGGAAAGGAACAGCCCTGCCCCCATTTTACGCGCCATCTCATACCGCTCAGGCAGGCTGATATACCGGTCATCATCGCGTGTCAGCGCTACACGCACCCGTCCCTGAGCCACAATGCCGTCCCGAATAGAACGGGAAAGGGCGAGGGTGACGTCCTTTTCCATCAGCCGCGATGTATTTTTACCCCCGTTAGCAGCATCATTAATCGCGCCGGGGTCACGCCCCCCATGGCCGGGATCAATCACTACCAGTGGCAGGGACGGGTCATTCGGCCCCGATATCGGCGGTAAAGAAAGAGGAGGATCCGCCACAGGCAGACTTACATCAAGCCGATGCATCACGCCGTGGGAACCCCATCCAGCCGCCTTCCCTGTCAGGCCAGCATAAGCGAAATACCCACCGCCAACGGCCAGTAAGGCAATAAAAACAGCCCCCGCGCCATATGATAGTGCCCGATAATTCATCTGCGCCTGATAATCATCCTCAAGTCATTCACCAGAAAGGAAAGCAAATCTTTACCTCTCCTTTATGCCTGCATCCTATAAACAGAAAAACAGTAGAAACCGAAAGAAGAAACAAAATCATCGGGCAGATGTTGCCCCTTGCCCGGACTGATGCTAGCCATTCAAATGTGCTATCAGGTTATGCATTGCTATGACCGGAAATGCACAATCCCGCCGGGGGCAGCGATCTGTATCGCCAACCCACGCTATTTCAATAGGTTGACGTTGCATGAGGCATTTTTCCCAACCCATTCCAGCCCCTGTTGGCGGCGCTGGTCTATGGTTGGCACAGAATGGAACCGGCATGGTGGCCGGTCATGCCCATGAAACAAACACATTTGCCGCATTTGGCGACGCTTTTCATAGCTTTTCCAATGTTTTCAAACCGGCTGAGGCCCGCTTTGCCCCTTTGGCACGGCGCAGGCTACAGCCCCCAGTCAATAGCGCGACCCGCCGATTTTTCATCAGGCCCTGTCGCGCCCGGAGTATATTGAATGACCATGCGTATGCTGATCGATGCGCGCCACCGGGAGGAAACCCGTGTCGCCGTCGTCAAAGGGAATCGAATCGAAGAATTTGATTTCGAATCAACAGAGCATAAACAGCTCAAGGGTAATATTTATCTGGCCAAGGTAACGCGGGTTGAACCCTCGCTGCAGGCTGCTTTTGTCGATTATGGTGGCAATCGCCATGGGTTTCTGGCCTTTTCGGAAATTCACCCGGATTATTACCAAATTCCCAAGGAAGATCGCGAAGCTCTGCTGCGCGAAGAAGCAGAACATGCCGCCGAAGAAGCGGCCTTGCGCGAAGAAGCGGCAGAGGAAGACGCCAGCGATGAAGCTGCAGGCCCCGATGCACTTGCCGACAATATAGAGGACGTGCCTGCCGTCGGTGCCGATGGCGAAGGCGAGAGCGAAGAAGGCCAGGCCCGCCCAGGACGCCGCCGCGGCCGTGTTAACGACGATCAGGCCGACGAACTTCGCCGCCGCCGTATGGCCCTGCGTCGCCGCTATAAGATTCAGGACGTTATCAAGCGCCGTCAGGTACTGCTGATTCAGGTCGTGAAGGAAGAGCGCGGTAATAAAGGCGCTGCCCTCACCACTTATCTCAGCCTCGCAGGCCGCTATTGCGTACTAATGCCCAATACCAGCCATGGCGGCGGCATTTCCCGCAAAATTTCTAACGCATCTGACCGTAAGCGCCTGAAATCCATCATTGCGGATATGAATTTGCCCGCGACAATGGGCTGCATCGTCCGCACCGCAGGGCTTTCCCGCACCCGTACCGAAATCAAGCGTGATTTCGATTATCTCGCCCGCCTTTGGGATGGTATCCGCGAAAAAACATTGGGCAGCGATGCCCCTGCCCTCATCCATAATGACAGCGACCTCATCAAGCGCGCTATTCGCGATATTTACAACCGCGATATCGAAGAAGTGGTGATCGAAGGCGAAGAGGGCTATCGCGCTGCCAAAGATTTTATGAAATTGCTGATGCCCAGCCACGCCCGACGGGTACGGCAATATTCGGACGCCGTTTCCCTGTTCCAGCGTCATGGGGTCGAGGATCAACTCGCCGCCATGTACAACCCTGTGGTGCAGTTGAAATCAGGCGGCTATCTGGTCATCAACCCGACAGAAGCCTTGGTGTCGATCGATATCAACTCTGGCCGGTCCACCCGCGAACATGGGATTGAACAGACCGCCATCGCCACCAATCTTGAGGCGGCGCGCGAAATTGCACGTCAGCTTCGCCTGCGCGATATGGCAGGCCTCGTTGTCATCGACTTTATCGATATGGAGAATAACTCCAACATCCGTAAGGTCGAAAAGGCAATGAAGGAGGCGCTGAAGGATGACCGCGCCCGCATTCAGGTAGGCCGTATTTCCGGCTTTGGCCTAATGGAAATGAGCCGCCAGCGCCTGCGCACCGGCGTGCTGGAAGCATCCACAAGGGTCTGCCCGCATTGCGACGGCACCGGCCTCGTCCGCACCGCATCGTCCGCTGGGCTTTCCGCTCTGCGTATGCTGGAAGAAGAAGCCGCCCGCGGCAAGGGCAGCATCATCACGCTACGCGCCAGCCAGGAAGCAGCCTTCTACGTCCTCAACAATAAGCGCCGCGAAATTGATGAGATTGAGCAGCGTTATGGTGTTTCCATCACCATATTGCCGGATGGCGAGGCAGAAGGCGCCCGCATGTCGGTGGAGGCCAACGGCCCCCGTCCAACTCGTGTGGTTGAATATGCCCCGCTCATCGAAGAAGAAGACGATGATCTTCCCTTGGATGAACTGGACGAGGAAGAAGACGCTGACGCCGCCGAAGAGCGCAACGAAGATCGTGGCGGAGAAGACCGCGAAGGTGGTCGCCGCCGTCGCAGACGTCGCCGCCGCCGGGGTGGTCGCCGTGGTGGTCGTCGTCGGCGCGGTGAAAATGGCGAGTCCGGTGAGGCACGGTCTGACGCTGGCAACAGCGAAAGCAGCGTAGCAACGCCATCGGAAGCTGGTGAAAGCGTGATTGCCGCCGAAGCAGCGAGCGGCGGTGAAGCCACCGCAATCTCTGTGGAAACACCGGCAGAAGCAGAAGCGCCCGTTGCGGAAGAAGCAGCGCCTAAAACACGGCGTCGCCCACGTGCGCGGACCAGCACTGCCAAGGCGAAAAATGCTGAGGCAGAAACCGCAGCGCCGGTCGAAGCTGCAGCAGAAACTGCGGCAAATGTTGCCGACACCGCAGTGGAAGCAGCCGCGCCCGCTGAAGAAGCGCCGATCAAGCCGAAACGCGCACCACGGCGCAAAAAGGCCGATGATGCCGATGCAGCCCCCAAGGCCGCACCCCGCCGCCGAACCAGTGCCGCCAAAGCTGCGGCCAGCGCTGCGGAAACAACAGAGGCCGAAGCAACGCCTGCAACCGAAGCTGCCCCGGCAGCAGAGGAGACACCGGCCAAACCGAAACGCGCACCACGGCGTAAAAAGGCCGATGATGCCGATGCAGCCCCTAAGGCTGCAACGCCGCGCCGCCGTACCAGTGCTGCCAAAAAGGCGCAGGATGCCGCCGCTGAGGCAGCGACCACCGCGCCTGCAACGGAAGCGGGCACTCCCGCAACCGCTCCTTCCGCTTCCGCGCCAGATACAGCGAAAGAGGCCGGCACCGCTGCTCCCGATACCACGGGAGCCAGCGATACCGATGGCCAGCCACCACGTCGGGGCTGGTGGCAGCGCACCTTTGGCGAATAAAGCACCATATTGATGCCGCTTCTCTTCCTTCGGCCCATCCCATACCCTGATAGTATCAGGCGGGCCGAGGGGAGTGGGCGGCGTCATCTGGCGTTCAGGCACAAGCGGGCAAATTGGTAACTATGCAACCCGCCGTACCACCACATGATTTGCCGCGCACAAGAACAGCGCCCGTGGCCACTCTTTCCACCCACGCCCCATTGTGGCGCGCACGGTTTTCACGCATCTTTTTGCCCCATCTGCGTTTGTTGACTGTCGTGCGCCTTGCCGTTGCGCTATTCCTCAGCATTGCTTTGCTGACCCGCCCGGCCATGGCCCAGCAAATATTGCGCGACGCCGAAACAGAGGCCTTCCTCAAGCAAATATCGGAACCTCTCATCCGCGCATCGGGTCTGGACCCGCGCAATGCCGAGGTTTTGCTGATTAACGACCCCAGCATCAACGCCTTTGTGGCGGGTGGGCAAATCGTCTGGATTCATAGTGGCCTGTTCACCAGCGCCGACAATGTGAACCAGATACAGGGCGTCATTGCCCATGAACTGGGCCATATTGAAGGCGGGCATATCATCCGTTCTTCCGAAGGGATGAAGGCCGTCACCGGCATCACGCTGCTCACCATGTTACTGGGGGCCGCCGCGCTGGCGGCCGGGGGCGGCGAGGCTGGCATGGGCATTATGGCCGCCGGGCAACAGGCCGCAATGGGCAAATATCTCGCTTTTTCCCGCGCACAGGAAAGCAGCGCCGACCTTGCCGGTGCGCGCTATCTCTCCGCCGCAGGGATTAGCGGCAAAGGCAGTCTTGAGTTCTTTAAAAAGCTGCAAAATCAGGAATATCGCCTCGCCATCCCGCAAGAGGATAGCTATGGCCGCACCCACCCCTTATCGGGCGAACGTATATCGGTATTGCGGGAGGTATATGAACCAGACCCGGCATGGAACGCCAAAACCCCGGCGGACACAGAAGCACAGTTTCAGCGGATAAAGGCGAAATTATCGGGATTTGTTGCCGACCCGCCGCAGACTCTGCGCAATTACCCGGAAAGCGACCAGTCCATCCCCGCCCATTATGCCCGCGCTTATGCATGGCATAAATCCGCCTATCCCGACAAAGCCATGGCCGAAGTCGACGCTCTGCTGAAACTCAAGCCCCATGATCCTTATTTTCTGGAATTGCAGGGACAGGTTTTACTCGAAAATGGTCGCCCGGCGGATGCTATAGCACCGCTGAGAGAGGCCACGCGCCTCACCAACAGCCAGCCGCTGATCGCCAGCCTGTTAGGCCATGCACTGATCGCTACAGAGGATAACCGCAACCTGCCCGAAGCACAGCAGGTATTACGCGCTGCCGTAGGGAAAGACCGCGAGAACCCCTTTGCCTGGTATCAGCTTGGCATGGTTTATGAACGGCAGGGCGATCTGGCCCGTGCCGCGCTCGCCACGGCGGAACGCTATTCGCTCATGGGGCAGGAAGGCCTTGCCATGCGCAGCGCAGAGGCCGCCATGGCTGGAATACCGCCAGATAGTAATGATTATTTGCGCGCGCAGGATATTGCCATGTCCGCACGCGGCATGCTTGAAAAGAAGAAGAAACGATAATGCCAGACTCTTCCCCCCACACTGCCCCCGCATCTTTTCGGGCGGCAATCAGAAACAGGAAAATACAGATGCTGATTGGCGCTCTTGCCATCGCTACCGCAGCGGCCACCACGGCCCTTGCTTCTCAGGCCAGCGACCCTGCCATCACCAGCCGGGCGCAGGTAGAACAGATTGTACGGGATTATATCCTCAACAATCCCGAAATTCTGCCAGAGGCGATGGAAAAGCTGCAATCTAAACGCATGGGTGCGGTCATCTCAGAAAAGCGGGCAGAAATTGAAACGCCTTATGCGGGCGGCTGGGAAGGCGCAGCGAAAGGCGATGTCGTATTGGTTGAGTTTTTCGATTACGCCTGTGGTTATTGCCGAGCGGCACGCAAGGATATTGCGAAACTACTGACCGAAGATAAAAATCTAAAGGTCGTGTACCGCGAATTGCCGATCCTGTCCGAAGAAAGCGGACAGGCGGCAAAGGTATCCCTGTTGGCGGCAGAACGCGGCAAATATTCGGCATTTCACGAGAATCTGTATGAGGCCGGACGCGTCACCAAAGAGAGCATCATCAAAGCCGCGGCCAGCGTCGGTATTGACCAAAAGGCCGCCGAAGCCGCCATTGCCGATAAACGCTATAATGGCGAGCTGGAAAAGAATATCAAGCTGGCGCAGGCGCTGGGCGCCAGTGGTACGCCTACCTTCGTGGTTGGGGATCAGATACTGGCCGGGGCCGTTGGCTATGATGCCCTGAAAAAGGCCGTCGCCACCGTGCGGGAAAAGAAATAATATCGGCTCTGGAGCATTTCTCAAGCAGATGGCATCCTCTGCCGGTTAAGAAACGCCACTCAATCCCGGTAAAAAATCTTAGAGCAGTTCAACCGATTCAAAGAATCGAACGCTGCTCGAATGGGGCAAGGCAGAACATAACCCTGCCCCTTCCCCCACTCTTCCCACAACAGAATCAAAAAAGGGGCCATAAGGCCCCTTTCTTCTATACAATAGCGAAACAGCGGAGATCAGTTCGCGGTGCCACCACCCGCGCCACCGCCAGCACCCGCCGCGCCAACAGCACCGATATTGCCGAACAATTCTTGGAAGAAGGTGCGGTTGCGCCCCAATGTTTCTGTCTTGCCGCCTTTGGGGGAGATATTCACCGCGCTTTCTACCCCGCGCCGGTCCACCGCCGTAACATTGCCTGCGCCATCAAAACGCACGCGCAGCACCGTCTGTTTCGCCACTTTAGGGTTAGAAAAAGCGAGCTGTTTCATGTCACGCGAAACATAATACCAGTCCTGCTGCCCAAATTCGCTGACAAATGTGGGGCGGCCCAGAGTCCCCTCGACCGATTCACGATTATCAATGCCCGGCTGAAGCGAATCAACCAGCAAAGCATCAACCTGATAGCCCTGATGGGTGCGGATGCGTGTGCAGCCAGAGAGTGCCACCCCCACAACCGACAGCGCAAGAATGACAGAAAGGCGCTTGCCCGGTAACCGCATCATAGTCTCCAACAGGTCCAAAATAACAGTGCCTGCGGCCCGGCCCGGGGCGGAACCACCCCATCAGACCAAGGCCATTGCATTGCAGGCGCATGTCCACCAATATGCAATTGCGCAGCCCTGCACAAGCCAAAGCGCAGCGCTATGCCTGTTCCTTGGCTCACTCTGGCAAAAGGTTATGTCTGTTTCATGTCTTTGATGGATCGCCTGCTCCGCCGTGAGAACCCGAAAAACACGATGAAACCGCTTTATCAGGCCGTTGTCGCCCGTGCCCGCGCCGTTCACTGGTATGTCGATGGCGCGGTTCCCGATACGCTCGATGGCCGATTCGATATGATCGCCGCCATCCTCAGCCTCGTGCTGCTGCGGCTGGAACAGGCTGAAATGCGACACGAAAATGTCTGGCTAACCGAATTATTCATCGATGACATGGAAGGGCAGCTCCGCCAGATTGGGGTGGGCGATGTGGTGGTTGGCAAGCATCTGGGCCGCATGGTCAGCGCACTGGGCGGTCGGCTTTGCGCTTATCGCGAGGCACTGAAGGCGAGCGAGGCCAGTGGCACCTGCCAGATGCGGGAGGCTTTACTCCGCAATCTTTATCGTGGAGAGCCGGTTGCGGAGGCGGCCATTAGTGATGTGGAAAACCGTCTGCATCATTTTGCGCAAGCGCTGAACACCACCACGCCCGAAGAATTAATAAAAGGACATTTGCCCGCATGAGCGAGGAAACCCCCGAATTTTCTTATATCATCCGCCGCGACACTATGGGCCGCACCGAATGGCCAGTGCGAATCAGCGCCGCGCCCGATGAACGCGCCGCATTAGCCAAGCGCTTCGGCTTTGCTGCGTTGGATGAACTACGCGCAGAATTTTCGGTAGAGGCAGAAGGCGATGTCCTGATGGCCACAGGGCAGATATATGCCCGACTCGCCCAACCCTGCATCGCTACTGGTGAACCTGTGCCAGAGGAAGTAAGCGAGGATTTCAATATTCGCTTCGTACCAGAAGAAAAAGCCGAACAGGACGCTACTGCCGACACGCCAGTGGAAATAGAGCTGGACGCCGATGAGTGTGACACCCTTTCTTATACGGATGGACGCATTGATATGGGAGAGGCCATCGCTGAAACATTGGCTCTGGCCATCAATCCCTACCCCCGCAGTCCTCAGGCGGACAACTATTTACGCGAATCAGGCGTGCTGACCGAGGAACAGGCTGGCCCCTTTGCGGCACTGGCGGCACTCAAATCATAGAGGCACAGCATAGCCTGCGGTCACGACCTAATATCTATCAATTGAATGCTCCTCTTTTGTTCATGAGTGAAGGGCGCTATAGAGGGGGCTATGGACTCGGATGCGCCCGCCCTCCGCAAGATCATCCATGTTGATATGGATGCTTTTTACGCGTCGGTAGAACAACGCGACAACCCGGAATTGCGGGGAAAGCCCGTCGCCGTGGGCGGCTCTGCCCCGCGCGGAGTTGTTGCCGCCGCCAGCTATGAGGCCCGCACTTTCGGGGTCCGTTCTGCTATGCCCGGTAGCCGCGCCCGCAGGCTATGCCCGGACCTGATCTTCGTTACCCCACGTTTTGATGCTTATCGCGCTGTTTCTCAACAAATACACGCTATTTTTCAGCGCTTTACCGACATCATCCAGCCCCTGTCGCTGGATGAAGCCTATCTGGATGTTACCCGTAACAAGCCCGGCATCGTATCGGCCACCTATATTGCCGAGGAAATTCGGCGGATGATCTATGAAGAAACCAGCCTCACTGCCTCTGCTGGAATCTCCTATAATAAGTTACTGGCAAAGCTGGCGTCGGACCAAAATAAGCCCAATGGCCAGTGCGTTATCACGCCGCAACAAGGGGCCGATTTCATCTCCACCATTCCGGTGTCCCGTATTCACGGCATAGGCCCTGTTACTGCCCGGCGGATGAGGGAGTTGAACATAGAAACCGGTGCAGATCTGCGGGCGCACACTCTGTCCTTTCTGCAACAGCATTTCGGTAAGGCCGCCCATTTCTATCATGCGGCAGCACGTGGGATGGATGATCGTCCGGTGGACGATCAGCGCATTCGTAAATCCATCAGTGTGGAAGATACATTTGAGGTAGACCTGTATGCCGATGACGCGCTGATGGCCGCGTTGGATGATGTGGTACAACGACTATGGGCGCGCATGGAAAAGGCCCAAAGCTTTGGCCGCACTGTTACGCTGAAAATCAAGTTCAACGATTTCGCTATTATCACCCGCTCCGCCAGTCAGGATAGCCCAGTCCTCTCCCCCGATGCTCTGCGTACTGCCGGACAGATGCTGCTGATGCGGCAATTTCCAGTGCCGAAGGGGGTGCGGCTACTGGGCCTTGGCGTCCATAATCTCGCGGCCGAGGATAAGGACCAGCCCGCCCCTGCGCCCAAGAATGACACGGTCCGACAACAGCTTTGCCTTGCGCTGTAAATCGCCAGTGAAAAGATCAGCTTTCAGACGCAACCTCGTTCCGTCATGGCGTCCTTTATCAGAAAGGCAATATGCTCGATTTTTCGGTGAATTTCATATAGCCAGCATTAATCCCCAGACGCCAGCCAACACCCAGACGAATAGGGATCAGCACGACATTACCACGCCGTAAATAGGTCGCGGTAAAACCACCGATCACATAGGCCGTGCCTTCAACCGCCGGATAGCGCCGGAACAATTCCTGCGAATCATAAAGGTTGTACACCAGCACGAACACCTTTGATGCATTACCGCCCACGTCAAAACCAACGGACGGGCCGGTCCAATATACATCCCTTTGCCCCTCAACCTTGTGATTGAGCGTACCTGAACCATAACGCAGGCCAACAACAAATGCCCCGCCAGCCTCGCGCCCACTAATATACGCATTGGGTTCACCCTGATCCTTCAGGACGCTTTCGATGATCCCGGCAAGGCCTTCTGCCCCGCGCCCGAAGACCCCTTCTGCCGCGCCCAGCACATCATCCTTCTGATAGGATGTGGTTGCATCCGTCGCAGGGGTGGTCGCTCCCGGCGATGTCACAGGGGGCGGTGTATAGTCAGTACCAGACTGATAATCGTAAGTCCCCGTAGACGGAACCGGGTCAATCACCGGGTCCGCGGGCACTTCGGTCGTCCCACCGGGGGGGGCAAGATCAGCATCAATTGCATTATTGGGGTCTACCGTCCTGATCTGCGCCGACACTGGGGCAGAGGCCAGAGAAATCAATGCTACCAGCGCAACTATGGCTGACATCAGCACCGAGCCTGTAGAGCGCCCGTCTGGCCTGCTCTGCTTTCCGGTGCAAAGCCCCATAATATATGCTGCGATCATGCTATAATCCTCGGTAATATGATTTGTCATCGCGAACGCTGACTGTAGCTATCTTCGTCCCATCATGAAACGACAATGAACGAACGGCGGGGCGAATCCTTTTTGCGTTCGTCTGAACGCCGACACAGGAGCCTGAGTTCCTACAAGCCGGTGATTTTCGCCGCTTCACCCACTATTTTCGCAACCAATGGGTCATCTTGAACCAGATGGCGACGCCTGCACCCATGATAAGGCAAAAAGCAACCACCCCCCAAAAGGCCCATGGATGATGGGCAAAGGGAATACCATCGACATTCATTCCCAGCAGACCCGTCACGAAGGTCAGGGGCAAGAAAATCAACGCAACAATAGCAAGGATGAGCGCCTGCCTGTTCATATGCTCCGCGCGCAAATCCGTTAGCGCTTCGTGGACAAGCGCGGCGCGTTCCCGCACGGCCTCCAGTTCCTCAACCATGCGGGCGCAGCGATCCGCGGCTTCTTGCAGGTGGATACGGTCATCAGGCTCCAGCCAGTCCTCCTGCAGGGCCATCAACCGCTCCATCGCCTGCCGCTGCGGCGCGAGGAAACGCCGGTAGCTAATCGCAATCGCTCGCAACTCCGCGACACGATGCCGGACACCGCGTTGCCCTTCCTCCAGTACGCGGCTCTCAAATTCATCCAGTTCATCGCCGAGATCAGCAATATCCGGGTCCAGTTCATCGGTAATGGCCATGGCTGTGGCGGAAATCAGGTCCCCCGGGTCAGAAAAATAGCCCGCCATCATCTGCTGTGTCATCTGTGGGAAGATGGAAAGCGGACGGAAAGACAGGCTGATCGCCAGCCCCTTTTGCGCCCAGATGCGGATAGAAACGAGCGGATCACCGTCATCCTCCGTGCTTGCCCCCAGCCCCCGCATGTTAACCAGCGCGCCGCCACCAAAGGTCGCGCACCGCGGACGGGTTTCATAGGCCTTCAGCGCCGAAAGAGCAGCATCCGGTAATAAAGTGATCTGCGCGATCAGCTTGTCCACATCATCACTGGCACCATTAAGGTGCAGCCAGATAAAATCCGCACCCGGCACATGATGGGCAAAGCTGTCTACCGCGCATTCGCGCACCACCCCACCTTCCCGCACGAAGAGCTGGCTCATTCCTCGCCTGCCTTTCTCAGCCATATTGCCAGCCCCGGCCCCGACCATATTGGCGAAGTGGCAGAGACTGTTCGCCCTGCATCGGCGCGAGCGCGGTTTAATATGGCGGGCGCAACAGAGGCGCTGTGATAGATGTGATCCGCCTGCCCCAAAAGGCGCGCCGTGCGCAGCGTGAGGTCATCCGGATCATCAGAGAGGAGCGGGATGATTTCCAGCCGGACCGGGGCGGCTTCACTCTCCCTGCCCTCATCCGCCAGCCAGCGTTCTACCGCCGCCGCGTTCGCAGAACCATCCAGCGGGTCCAGCACCGCGCCTTCGCCAAGCGCCGTATCTATCGCCCGACGGCGGGTGGCTGCATCACCCCAACGTGCCCGCATCATGGCGCGGCCCTTACCAAGCGCCTCCGCGAGCGCACCCAAAGTCGACGGCAATATGGCTTCCAACCGTTGTCGCAACGCTTTGGCGAGGCCCGCCGACGCCCCGCCTGTGCCAATGGCAATGATGACCGGATCACGATCAACAATCGCGGGCAAGGTAAAATCACAAAGGGCAGCACGGTCTACCGCATTCACCAGAACACCGCGCGCCTGCAACCGGGCGATGGCGGCCTGCGCAACCCCTTCATCCTCCACCGCCACAATGGCGAGCGCCGCCTGCGCATTCTCATCCGTACGCACCAGCGCCCCGGCGCGCTCTAGCAAACGCCGCTTCGCCTCCGCGGCCTCCCCGTCACCCAACAAAATGACGGGCCGCCCCTTCAGCTTTACAAAAAGAGGCAGGCTGTGCATCGCGTGTTCAGTCCTTTAGGAAATCCGGCACCCGCTCCGCCGCGATCAGCGTTTCGGGCATGACACGGTCCGCCACCACAGCGAACTGGTCACCATCCACCAATACCTCTGGCACCAGAGCGCGGCTATTATAAGTGCTGGCCATCGTCGCACCATAAGCGCCCGCCGTACGGAAAATACCCAGATCGCCCGCCTTCATCGCATCAATATCGCGGTTCATGGCAAAGGTATCCCCGGTTTCGCACACCGGGCCTGCGATATTAGCGTTGATCCGCTCACCCGTTGGAACAACGGCCTCAAAATCATGCCATGCATCATACATGGCGGGCCGCGCCAGATCATTCATCGCCGCGTCAACGATGATATAGGGCCGTAATACACCGGGCTTCACCCAGATCACCTTCGTCAGCAACACACCGGCATTGCCGACGATAACCCGGCCCGGCTCAAACATCAGGGTAACGTCCCAATCCTTCGCCACGCGCTCAACCATCGCGCCATAATCAGCGGGGCTAGGGGGAACTTTATCCCGCTCATAAGGCACTCCAAGGCCACCACCGAGATCAACCCGGTCAATCACATGCCCCTCAGCGCGCAGTTCCGCCACCAGTTCGCCAATGCGACGATAGGCGGCCTCCAGCGGGGCAAGATCGAAAAGCTGGCTGCCAATATGCAGCGCAACACCGCGCAGATTAAGGCCCGGACGCCCCGCAAGGCGTTCAAATATGCCTTTTGCCTCACTGATCGGCACACCGAATTTATTTTCCGATTTGCCGGTGGAAATTTTGGCATGAGTGCCCGCATCCACATCCGGGTTAACGCGCAATACCGCCGATGCTGTCTTGCCGCTCGCATGGGCGAGCTGCGCCAGAACCGCGCCTTCTTCCTCCAGCTCAAGGTTGAACTGGCCGATGCCAACGTCCAGCCCATATTGCAATTCGGCCCGCGTCTTACCCACGCCCGAAAACACGATATCTTCGGCCTTCATACCCGCCGCCAATGCGCGGGCGATTTCACCGCCGGACACCACATCGGCACCATAGCCCTGTTTCGCTAGCACCTTCAACACCGCAATATTGGGATTGGCCTTGATCGCAAAGGCAATATGCGTGCGCGGCAAACCGGAAAGCGCCTGCTTGAACACCTGCGCATGCCGTTCCAGCGTGGCGCGGGAATAGATATAAACCGGCGTACCGACTTCTTCCGCGATGCGGGGCATCGGCACATTTTCGACATGCAGCACACCGCCGCGATATTCAAAATAATCCATAAGGTGCTTCTGTTCTCAAAACTGATCTGGCCCCATAGCTGGTCAGAAATGGCGGCGAATCGGGGTGGTTACGCAGTTGGCCGTCATTAGCGTGATGGCGGCAGGTTGAACGGGTCTTCAGCCCGCTCCTGCGAACGGAGAAGTGGCTCGGCGCTGCGATCAGGCCGGGCCTGCGGGCCGGTTTTCAGCATGTCATCCGGCGTGGCGGGCTTTTCCGCGCCATGGGCTACCGGCGTCGGTTCCATGCCCGGCACCGCCTTCAGCGATTTACGCGAACCACAGGCGCTGAAGGAAAGCGCCACACCGGCCAGCAACAGGGCAGCACGAACCGGGAGAGAGGCAGGCAGGCGCATCATGCTTCCTTCGCCATATCAAGCTGTGCCTGCGCAATGCGGGCACGCACCTGAACCGGGGCGGTGCCGCCATGGCTCATTCGGCTGGCGACGGAGGCATCCACCGTCAGCACATCATAAATGCCGCTGGTAATGCGCGGGTCGATGGATTGCAGCTCTTCAAGGCTGAGGTCCGCAAGCTGCACGCCCTTTTCCTCGGCCAGCTTCACCGCATGGCCGGTGATGTGATGCGCCTCGCGGAAGGGAATATCGCCTTCACGCACTAGCCAGTCGGCAAGGTCTGTTGCCGTCGCGAAACCGCTTTCCGCCAATGCCCGCATACGGTCCGTGCGGAAGGTCACGGTTTCGATCATCCCGGTCATCGCCGCGATGGCGAGGCCCAATAGATCATGCGCTTCAAACACCGGGGGCTTATCGTCCTGCATATCCTTGGAATAAGCGAGCGGCAGGCCCTTCATCGTGACACACAGCGCATTCATACACCCCATGATACGCCCAGCATGACCGCGCACCAATTCGGCGGCATCCGGGTTGCGCTTTTGCGGCATGATGGAACTGCCGGTGGAATAAGCATCGGGCAGTTTTACGAAACCAAAGGGCTGGCTCGCCCAGATGATGAACTCTTCGGCGAGTCGCGACAGGTGCAGCGACACCTGCGTTGCCGCCATCAGATAATCCAGCGCGAAATCACGATCCGACACCGAATCGAGGCTATTATCGGTGGGGCCATCAAAGCCTAGCGCCTGCGCCGTCATGAAACGATCAGTCGGAAAGCCCGTGCCAGCCAGCGCCGCCGCGCCCAAAGGCGACTGATTCAAACGCACCCGTGCATCGGCAAAGCGGCTGCGGTCCCGTTTCAGCATTTCATAATAAGCCATCAGATGATGGCCCAGTGTCACTGGCTGCGCGCTCTGTAAATGGGTGAAGCCCGGCATAACGCTGTCGGCATGTTCAGCCGCGCGAGCAACCAACGCCGCCTGCAAAGCCTTGAGGCCCGCATTCACCTCGTCAATCGCGTCACGCACCCACAGCTTGAAATCGGTCGCGACCTGATCGTTGCGGCTGCGCGCCGTATGCAGGCGCCCCGCCACCGGGCCAATCAGCTCTGCAAGGCGCGACTCCGTCACCATATGGATGTCTTCAAGGTCCATATTCACGGGAACGCCATTCGCCTCATATTCGGCGGCGACGCGGCTCAGCCCCTCGGTAATCGCCTGTGCGTCCTCACCCGAAACAATACCGCGTACCGCCAGCATGGCGACATGCGCCTTGGACCCGGCGATATCCTGTTTCCACAAGCGCTTGTCGAAGGGGATAGAGGCGTTTATCTCTCTCATCACCGAAGCGGGTCCCGCTGCGAAGCGCCCGCCCCACATGCTGTTGGAGCCAGCCGTCATGCCTTTTTCGTCCCGGTCGCTAATTGTTCCGCTCCTGCTGGGGGTGATGGTCAGCGCCTGCGATAAGCAATCCGCGCCCGCCGGGCAAGACAATGCGATAACTTCTGGCGAAGTAACTTCACCCGCACCCGAAACAGGGAAAGCCCCCGCCTATAGCATTGACCGTAAAAAGGTAGGCGAACCGCTGCCCGACGTTGCGTTCACCGATGAAAAGGGCAAAGCTATTGCGTTAAAGGAATTTTCCGGAAAGCCGGTTCTGGTTAACCTGTGGGCGACATGGTGTGCGCCCTGTATCGCGGAAATGCCCCAGCTTGATAATATTGCCGGGGCACATAGCAAGGATGGCCTCCAGCTTCTGACCATATCTCAGGATAGCCTGGGCGTAGACAAGGTGATGGCCTATTGGAACGGCAAGGGATTTAAACATATCCACCCCTATCTCGACCCGGAAAATAAGCTCGGTTTTCATTATGGCACCGGCGTTCTGCCCACCAGCGTGCTGTATAGCGCAGATAGCAAGGAAATTGCACGAATCATCGGCGCACCGGATTGGGAGGGGCCAGAAGCAGCCGCGCTTATCAAAGAAGCGCTGACGAAATAATTACAAGCCAGAGTTACAGGCCGGGTCAGCGCACTCCTCAGGCTGATCCGGCGATAATCTGCATCGGCATTTATAGAGGGATTCGGGTCAGGCCCATAGGGCAGCATAACCGCCCTATTCTGCGCACTTGCTTACGCGGTGCGGCGCGCCGCCGCCTGCGCCCGCAACCCTTTCAGCGCATCATGGGTGAAAATAATCAACCCTGCCCAAATCAGCATGAAGCTCATTAATTTCTGGTCATCCAATGGCTCCTTATACATCAGAACTCCCATCAGAAACTGAATAGAGGGGGCAAGATATTGCATCACGCCCAGTGTCGCCAACGGCAGGCGCTGGGCCGCATAATTAAAGCATAAGAGCGGAACGGATGTCACCACCCCCGCCAGCACCAGCAACGTCGTAACACCCAATTCATCACCAAAATGCAGCGTCCCATTCTGACCCAGAAACAGCAGATAGACCACCGCAAAAGGTGTCAGCACCAATGTCTCAATCGTCAGGCCATGGGTGCCAGCAACCGGGGTCATTTTCCTCAGCAGGCCATAAATCCCAAAGCTCAGCGCCAACAGCACGCTGATCCACAATGTATTAAGCGCCGAAAAGGCCAATATCACCACGCCCACCAGCGCAAAACCAATGGCCACCATCTGGCCCCGGCGCAGCTTTTCCTTCAGCACCATGACGCCCAGCGCCACATTGACCAGTGGGTTAAGGAAATAGCCGAGGCTCGCCGCCAAAATATGGTCATTCGCCACCGCCCACACATATATCAGCCAGTTGAGTGCAATCAGCACCGATGTGACCGTTAGCACACTCATTAGCCGCCGGTTGCGCATATGGCTGATGAGGCTGGCGAGTTCGCCCTGAAACAGCACAATCATCATCATGAAAATGGCGGACCAGACAACGCGCTGCGCCACAATTTCATAAGGCGAAACCGTAGACATGCTTTTGAAATAAAGCGGCAGCAGCCCCCACATCGCATAACAGCTAATGCCCAGTATAAAACCTTTGCGGACGGAATCTTTCTGATCGGGCTGGGCTATTTGGGTCATAGCTGCCCCCTGCGCCTGCACGCGCACGGTTGCAAGCCTGTTTTTCATACCTCTGTGATCGGCTACCTTTTTCGTTCCGCACCCTACTTCCTATAGGCAGCAAATTTGTTTAGCCTGCGCGTGCTTTCATGCTTTTTCAGGAAACCCGAATGTCATTGCTTTCTGCCGTTAAAATATCCCCGGCACTGCCTTTATTATGTGCTTTGCTGGCAGGGTGCGGCGAAAAAGAAAAGCAAGGCAACCCCGCTCAGCTTGACGCCCCCCTCCTCAGCAATGCCGAAGACCCGGCCCTCAGAGAGGCATTGGAAGCGCCACTGGCATCTGATCCTGACCTTGCCGCCGACGCCAATCGTGACTCGGTACGCCCGTCTGATAAGCCCCTTTCCGGCACAACTCCGGCCAATATTGGTTCGACCAGCCTCAGCATTGCGGATGCAAAGGACGCAGCGCTAAAGCTGGCAGGCGGCAAATTCACACCTACCCCCGCCTCCACCAAGAACATTACATCAGTTGGCACACCGCCCATCACCCTCGGCGCGCTGATGGAGGCACAGTTGGCAAAGAACAGCGCCGCACGATGCAATGGAGCGAAAATCACCTATGATGCCCGCTGGGCGCTCCGTCTGCCAAAAGCCTTCCCCCTCTATCCCGGCGCGCAGCTTATTGAAGCCGCTGGCGCGCAGGGCAACGGCCCCTGTGCGATTCGCGCCGCGAGCTTCCGCACCGGGGTATCCCGTACAGATATAATGGATTTCTATACCAGCATGGCAAAACGCGCCGGTTATTCCGTCGAGCATGTTGAGGAAAATGAGGACGCCATATTGAGCGGCACCAAAGGCGGTAATAGCGCAGCCTTCCATATTCGTTTCCGAGATATGCGCGGTAATGGGACAGAAGCTGACCTTTCCGTATATGGCGGCCTGTGAAACCCCCGCCATGGGAACCATGCGGTGATGGTTCCATCTGCCTCCAAAATGCTCTAGGGCTGCGCGATGAATAATATTTATGTCATGTTCGGCGGGGCGATAGGCTCTCTCGCCCGCTATCAATTTGGGCGGATGGCCACTCATATATGGGGCGCAGCTCTTCCTTTCGGGACGCTTGGCGTTAATCTGATTGGCGGATTGCTGATGGGTTTGTTGGTTGGCTCTCTTGCCCGCTTCGGCACCGGCGGCGAATCGCTGCGCTTGCTGATCGGCGTGGGGCTATTGGGCGGGTTCACAACCTTCTCCGCCTTCAGCCTTGATGTGGTCACGCTGATGGAGCGCGGGCAATATGGTGTGGCGCTGGGCTATGCGCTGCTGTCTGTTGCTGGTTCCGTCGCGGCGCTGTTTGCCGGATTGATGCTGATGCGCGGGGTGATGGCATGAGTGAACGTCGTCCCCCTCGTCCCGACAAGCCCCGCGGCAGCACAGGGCGCTCCCATGACGGTTCCCGTTCTGATGGGCCGCGCTCTGGCGCTGGTCGTTCAGGCACGACTCGTTCCGGCAAGCCCGGTGCATCCCGCTCTGGTTCAAAATCAGGCCCCAAATCTGAGTGGCCTAAGCGGGATAATGCCGATGCCGGTTCGCGCAAGCGCTCACCGGGTGCCCCCTTTGAGAAAAAACGCTCCGGCGCGAAAGGCGCAGCAGAGGGAGTAAGATCATCCCCTCCACGCTCCGCCGCTGCAAAATCCGCCGCAAAAACACCGCAGCCATCCTCCGCTGCCATCAGCATGATCGTGCAATCCGACGATGACGGCATCCGCCTTGATCGCTGGTTCAAGCGCCACCGCCCCGACATCAGCTTCGCGCTGGTTTCGCGCTGGTCTCGCACCGGGCAGCTTCGCGTTGATGGCGCACGCGCCACCCCCGGCGACCGCATAGAGGGCGGGCAGGTCATCCGTATCCCCCCCATAGCGGAGCAGGAAGAGGCCGCGCCCAAGCGCAACCGCCCTACCCGCCGCCTGCTCTCTGACGAGGAAATGGATTTCGCTCAGAGCCTCGTCATCCATAAGGACGATCAGGCCATTGTCATCAACAAGCCTCCGGGCCTCGCCACGCAGGGCGGGACCAAGACCGACGAGCATGTTGATGGCCTGTTGGACGCATTGATGTTTGAACGCGATGATCGCCCCAAGCTGGTGCATAGGCTCGATAAAGACACATCGGGTGCGCTGCTGCTCGCCCGCTCTGCCCGCGCCGCCGCGTTTTTCGCTAAGAGCTTTGCCAGCCGCACCGCGCGCAAGGTCTATTGGGCACTCGTCATGGATGTGCCGAGCATTGAGGACGGCATGATCGACTTGCCGCTCGCGAAACAACCCGGCTCTGGCGGCGAAAAAATGCATGTGGATGAGGAAAATGGCCTTCCCTCCCGCACCCGTTACCGGGTGATTGAACGCGCCGGAAACCGCGCATGCTGGCTGGAACTACAGCCCTATACCGGGCGCACCCACCAGATCCGCGCCCATCTGGCGGCGATTGGCCACCCGATTGTGGGCGACGGTAAATATGGCGGCAAAGAAGCCTTTCTGACCGGTGCAATCAGCCGCAAAATGCATCTTCATGCCCGGCGTATCCGGGTGGATCATCCCGATGGTGGCCGCGTGGATATGCGTGCTGATCTGCCGCAGCATTTCGCTGACAGCTTACTGGCTTTGGGCTTTGACATCGCGACGGGCGATTTGCCGCTGGATGAGGAAATCGACACCGGCCCGACCAGAGACGATGAGAAAAAGGCCGCCCGCCAACATGCCAAGGATTTGCGCAAGGAACGGCGCGGTGAACGGCGAGGACGCGGAGAGGCAAACAAAGCCGCGCCGGTTAAAGGCCCGGCGAAAGGGAAAAGCGCCGGCCCCCGCAAAGGCCCGACCAATAAGGCTGGCACGGCCAAAACCGCAGGCCCGCGCTCTGATAAACCCCGCCCCAATGGCGACAGGCCCGGCAGGAAATAAGACGCGACACGATGAGCAAACCCAATCGCCTTGCCCTGTTTGATTGTGACGGCACGCTGGTCGATAGCCAGCATAGCATCGTCGAGGCGATGAGCCGTGCCTTCACCGCCGAGAAGCTGCAACCGCCCAGCCGTCAGCAGATACTCTCCATCGTAGGGCTATCGCTTCCCTATGCGATGGCCCGCCTGCTGCCCGAAGCGGATGCGGACTATCATGACCATCTATCGGAGCAATATAAGGCGGCCTTCCGCCTGATGCGGCAGGAACAGAGCGTGGTGGAACCGCTTTATGCCGGTATGGCGGACTTGCTGCATACACTGGATGAGGATGGCTGGATGTTGGGCGTCGCCACAGGAAAATCCGACCGCGGCCTCAACCTGTGCCTTACCCACCATGGGTTGCTCACCAAGTTCGTGACGCTGCAAACGGCAGACCGGCACCCCAGCAAACCCCACCCCTCCATGGCATTGCAGGCCATGGCAGAGGCAGGAGCCACCCCGGAAACCACCGTAATGATTGGCGATACCAGTTTCGACATGGAACTGGCGGGTAATGCCGGGGTGCGTGCTATTGGTGTCACATGGGGCTATCATAGCGAAACAGAGCTGCGCGATTCCGGGGCCAGCGCCATTGCGGTGGACATGGATGATCTGGCGCGGCATATCGCGCAGCCATGACCGATCCCCGTATGACAGACCCATCTCTCTCCTCGCAGGCAGATGCCACCGCGCCCGCCCATCAGCCCACCAACCTCGAAGCCGAAAAAGCCGCACGGGAAAAGGCCGCGAAGCAAAGATTCTTCGCGCTGTCGCTGTTCCGCCTGTCCGGCATTGCGATATTGATGGTCGCCTGGGCAATCTTATTAGGGAAGTTCAGCTTCGTATCCGGCAAGGATGCAAAGCTGCTTGGCTCCATCATCGCCACCATCGGCCTGATCCAGACGATCATCGTCCCGCGCGTACTGGCAGGCATATGGAAGCAGGCGCAGGCCAAACAGGCGCAAGAAGCGCTAAAGCAGGACCAATCGGCATAAGCATCCCGGAACAAGCTGGCTATTAGGGGCAAGACCCTAGTGCGGTGGATTTGAAATACGCCTCATTATAGTGGCGAGGCGCAGAGCGCATTTAAAATTCATAAACCGCACTGGAAACAGAGAGTTGCTAGTGCCCCTTATGAATTTGAAGTTCGTTCTATGCCTGCCCAATAATAAGACGAACTTCAGATTCGGGTCACTAGCTTTGCGACCCAGATGCAGCTACGGGGCGATCCCGCTTTTCCAGATGGATAGGGCGCGGACGTCCTACCAGAAATGGGCACAGAAAGCAGATTTATGAAGCGTTTCTATAAGGAAGTCAGCACTGTCGCGCTGGGTGATGGTCATCATATCCACCTCGATGGCCGCCCAGTGCGTACCCCTGCGCGCATGGCGCTGGCCCTGCCTAACGCCGCTCTGGCCGAGGCCATTGCGCAAGAATGGCGCGATCAGGGCGAGAAGATCGACCCGGCTTCTATGCCAATCACCGGCCTTGCCAATGCAGCAATTGACCAGATAGCGCCCAACCCCACGGCCTTTGCCGAAACCATATCCGTTTATGGGGAAAGCGACCTTCTCTGTTATCGCGCCGACACGCCATCCGAACTTGTCGCCCATCAGGCAAAGACGTGGCAGCCTCTGCTGGATTGGGCCAGTGCGCGCTATGATATTTCCTTCACGGTAACATCCGGCATCATCCATGTTGCCCAAAGCCCGGCCACATTAGCACGGCTGCGTGAAATAGTCGGCGCGCAGGATGCGTTCACCATGGCGGCGCTATCCCCTCTGGTCAGCCTTAGCGGGTCGCTGGTCATTAGCCTCGCGGTAATCGAAAACGCCTTTGAACGCGATGCCTTATGGCAGGCCGCCGAACTGGATGAAATCTGGCAAGCGGCGCAATGGGGCGAGGATGATGAAGCCACCGCCCGCCGCGCAATAAGGGAGGCGGAATTTCACCGCACCGCCCGGTTCGCTGATCTGGTACGGGGCCGATAGGAAGGGGGACGAACCGCCCCCTCACACCCGGCGCCTTACTTCGCCTGCATCGCCTTCACAGCGGCCAGCGTATTCTGCACATGTTCTTTATAGCTGAGCGCACTATGCACATAGGCGATGCGCCCCGTCGGGGCGATGACATAGGATGTGCGGTTGGTCATACCCGCCCGCAAGGGCATAGCAACATCAAAACCCTTGATAATGCCCGGCCCAGCAGAGGCCACCGCAAATTTATTCTGGCATTCCTCTACCGAGAATTTGATGAGAGTATCCACCGGGTCCGCCGACATGCCAATAACCGTTGCGCCCGCTTTCTTAAACTCATCAACGGCCTCGGCAAATTCATGGGCTTCTGCTGTGCAGCCGGGCGTGAAAGCCGCCGGGAAGAAATACAGCACCACCGGCCCGCGCTTTAGCTGATGCGAGAGGGTGAGGGTGAAGGGTTTACCCGCCAGCGCGCCGCGAGTCGTAAAATCGGGCGCCACCGCCCCAACGGGCAGTGCACTGGTCGCCGCACGGGGCAGCATCACTGCCGCCGCAGCGCCAATGATAGCCGCCGCCAATAGTCCCTTTTTCCAGCGTCCCATGATTTCGCACTCCTTACCAGCCTTGGTGCGCCACCATATACCGCATCACCACGAAAATCGACTCAGCTTGCCCTTTTTTCCGCAGAACAGTAAAGCGCGACGATCATGACCAATCCGCTCATCATCGCCGTGCCCAAGGGGCGCATATTGGACGAAGCCCTGCCCCTCCTTGCCAAAGCAGGGATTGAGCCGGATGCAGAGTTTCACGACAAGAAAAGCCGCGCCCTTAAATTCGCCACCAATCACGCGAATGTGTCGATTATCCGGGTGCGCGCCTTTGATGTGGCGACCTTCGTGGCGCATGGCGCAGCGCAGATCGGCATTGTCGGTTCCGACGTGATTGAAGAATTTGATTATTCCCAGATTTACGCGCCGGTTGACCTCAACATTGGTCATTGCCGCCTGTCGGTTGCCCAACCGGAAGATGCGCTAGCCGAAGATGAAAGCGCGATGAGCCATGTGCGCGTCGCGACCAAATATCCGCATCTGACCCGCCGCCATTATGAGGCACGGGGCATTCAGGCGGAATGCGTCAAACTCAATGGCGCGATGGAACTCGCCCCGTCACTGGGCCTCTCCCGGCGTATTGTTGATCTGGTGTCGTCCGGCGCGACGCTGAAGGCCAATGGCCTTGTGGAAACCAGCGTCATCATGCAGATCAGCGCACGGCTGATCGTCAACCGCGCAGCCCTGAAAATGCGCGCAGCCCAGTTGGTGCCGATGATTGAGGCCTTTCGGGCCGCGGTGGAGGTGAACGATGCAGCGGCTTGATTCGACCAGCCCCGATTTTGCGGCGGCCTTTGATGCGCTGGTCAATGACCGGCGCGAATCGGATGCTGACGTTACCAGCGCAGTGCAGGATATTATCGCCCGCGTTCGCCGCGAAGGGGACGCCGCATTGCATGATCTGACTCTGCGCTTTGACCGGCACGACCTCAACGCCACCGGGTGGCGTGTGGGCGAGAACGAGATGCAGGCCGCCCTAAATGGCTTGCCCGCTGAGCTGCGCCATGCGCTGGAATTAGCGGCAGAGCGCATCACCGCCTATCATGCGAAACAGCGCCCAGAGGACCGGGATGAAGTTGACGCCGCTGGCGTGCGCCTCGGTGCGCGTTGGGGCGCGGTCGATGCCGCAGGCCTCTATGTGCCGGGTGGACGCGCCGCTTATCCGTCATCGGTGCTGATGAACGCCCTGCCCGCCAAGGTTGCGGGAGTGGAACGCATTGTTATCGTCACCCCGACACCCAATGGGGAAATGAACCCGCTGGTGCTGGCGGCGGCGCGTCTGGCCGGTGTCACCGAAATGTGGCGCGTTGGCGGGGCACAGGCCATTGCAGCACTCGCTTATGGCACAGACACTATCGCGCCGGTGGATGTAATTGTTGGCCCCGGCAATAGCTGGGTGGCGGAGGCCAAGCGTCAGGTTTATGGCGTTGTCGGCATTGATATGGTGGCCGGGCCATCGGAAATCGTCGTGGTGGCCGATGGGCAGAATGACCCGGAATGGACAGCGGCAGACCTCCTCAGCCAGTCAGAGCATGACCCGACGAGCCAATCCATATTGTTCACCGATGATGCCAGTTTTGCCCATGCTGTGGCGCAGGCAGTGGAAACACAAATTCCGCAGCTTGCAACGGCCCAGACCGCCCGTACAAGCTGGGACGCCAATGGCGCAATTATCGTTACACCAACGCTGGATGATGCCATGCCGCTGGTGGATCGTCTCGCGCCCGAACATCTGGAACTGGCGGTGGATGACCCGGATGCGCTGTTCGCGCAGGTCCGCCATGCTGGTTCGGTTTTTCTGGGCCGTATGACGCCGGAAGCCGTGGGCGATTATGTCGCTGGTCCCAACCATGTGTTGCCAACCGGGCGGCGAGCGCGTTTCTCATCCGGCCTTTCCGTGCTGGATTTCATGAAACGCACCAGCTTTCTGGCCCTCAATGAACAATCCATCAAGGCCGTTGGCCCTGCCGCCGTTGCCCTCGCCAAGGCAGAGGGGCTGCCCGCCCATGCTTCCTCCGTCGCGCGGCGGCTGGGGCTGAACAACTGAATAAGAGGAGATACGACCATGGCCATTTCCCTTTATGATGCGCTGGTTCCCAGTTGGATACAGATCGTCACCGCTGTGCGCGGCCTCCTCGACAAAGCAGAGACATATTGCGCGGAACAAGGCATAGCCGAAGGCGACATCATCACCGCGCGTCTGGCCGATGATATGATGCCCTTTAACATGCAAATCCATTGGATCGCCCATCATAGCATGGGTGCATTCAAGGGCGTGAAGGCTGGCCTGTTTCAGCCCACGGATACCCCACCCGCGCAGGACTTTGCCGGGTTGAAGGCAGAACTGGACGCCGCGCTGGAAGGCCTCGCCCAGATTACGCCCGACCATATGGAGTATTTCGAAGGCAGCACCGTGCGTTTCGTCGTGCCCGCTTATAATCTCGACATTGCATTCACGGCGGAAAATTTCCTGCTCTCTTTCTCTCAGCCCAATTTTTATTTCCATGCCACCACCGCCTATGACATTCTGCGCGGCAAGGGCATGGCCATCGGCAAGGTCGATTTCCTCGGCCCGCTGCGTATCAAGGCACAGTAAACTATGAATGATCGCTCCCGTTCCCGCTCCGCCGCACGCCTCGCCGCTGTGCAGGCTTTATATCAGAAAGAGATGGAGGGAACGCCGCTGCCCCTGTTGCTGACGGAATTTCACAACCACCGCCTCGGTAAAACCATTGAGGAAGTCACCTATGCCGATGCAGAGGTCAGCTTTTTCGATGATATTGTCGCAGGCGTCGATGCCCGGCGCGAAGAACTGGATGAGCGCATTAGTGCGCGCCTTTCCAATGGCTGGGCGCTCGACCGGCTGGACCGCCCTATGCGCCAGATATTGCGTGCTGGCACTTATGAACTGGTCGCGCGCATTGATGTGCCCACTGGCACCGTCATCAGCGAATATGTGGATGTCGCCAAGGCCTTTTATGAAAAGCGTGAGGCTGGCTTTGTAAATGGCCTGCTGGATGCCGTGGCAAAGGACGTGCGGGCCTGAAGGAGCCTGCCGCTGCTTTACTGCTTGCGTAGCACCCAATCCGCAACTTGCATTTTGGGCACTAAGGCCAGACAATGACAGCCATGAGTGACGAAGCCAGCTTCATTGCCCGAATGCGCGCCATCGCTACCCATTCAGCAGCGCGCGGGTTGATGGATGACGCCGCCATCCTGCCCCGGCCAGAAGGCGCGGTCGTCCTCACCCATGACATGCTGGTGGAGGGGGTTCATTTCCTGCCTGATGACCCGGCAGAGAGCGTCGCGTGGAAATTGCTGGCGGTCAATCTCTCTGACCTCGCCGCCAAAGGGGCCAAACCTTTGGGCGTGCTGGTGGGCTATGGCCTTGGCAATATGGAGGGCCTTGGCAGCGACAGCGCATGGGACATGGGTTTCGCCGCAGGGCTAGGCAACGCGCTTGCTCATTTCGACGTACCATTGCTGGGCGGGGATACGGTGCAAATGCCCGCCAATGCCCCACGAACATTAGGCCTCACCGCCATTGGCGCGGCCCCTGCAACCGGCTCGCCGGAGCGCAACGGAGCGCAGGCCGGCGATATGCTATTCGTCACAGGCACCATTGGGGATGCCGGGGCGGGGCTTGCGCTGCTGACAGGGCAAGAAGGCGCGGACCTGCCACCTGCGGCAAAAGAGGCGCTGATTGCCGCCTATCGTCTGCCTCAGCCGCAAATGGCCTTGGGACAAGCCATAGCCCCTACTGTCACCGCGATGGCCGATATATCGGACGGGCTGTTGATCGACGCACAGCGCATCGCGCAGGCAAGCGGATGTACGATCCGGCTGAACCTTGATGTTATGCCGCTTTCCTCCGCTTATATCGCCCTGCGCGGCAACAGCAGTTCCAGCCGCATTGCCGCCGCAACGGCAGGAGATGACTATCAACTGCTCTTCACCGCCCCCGCGGAAAAGGCCGAAACCATAGCATCACTCATCAATGAACAAGGCGGAACCGTGCGGGCAATCGGACAATGCGCCACCGCCACCCCCCAAAGCCCGCAACTGGTCGTTGAGTATAAGGGCACGCCTGTCACCCTGCCCGCCCGGCTGGGTTTTGAACATGGCACCGCCGCCACGCCGAAATGAACCATTAAATTGGCTTGACGCGCCCCATGATAAGAATAGGTTCAGCCCATCTTCATTTTCAGGTCAGGATCGCGCCAATGGCCGGCAGGATACTGAAACAGGGCAGAAAAACCACAGCGCCTCTATTAGGACGCTGCATCATTCTGCCCGCCGCATCCCATGAAAACAAAGCAATAGTGAAAGGGAAGAGGATATGAGCATAACGCCAATGATGCTGGCCCTTGGTTGTGGGCTGATTGCACTGATATACGGCGGGCTGACCAGCCGTCAGGTGCTGAATGCCCCCGCCGGGAATGAAGCCATGCAGCGCATTGCCGCCGCAATACAGGAGGGGGCTTCGGCTTATTTAGGGCGGCAATATCGCGCCATTGCCATTGTCGGCGTGGTTGTCGCCGTGCTGGTGCTGATCTTTCTGGGGCTGACATCCACCATCGCCTTTACGCTGGGCGCGGTTCTCTCTGGCGCGGCGGGCTATACCGGCATGACCATATCTGTGCGCGCTAATGTACGCACGGCAGAGGCCGCACGGCAATCGCTACAATCCGGCCTCACCGTCGCATTCCGGGCCGGGGCGGTCACAGGGATGCTGGTCGCGGGGCTGGCTTTGCTCGCCATCGCTTTGCTATTCTGGTATCTGACTGGCCCTGCGGACCTACCCCCCGATAACCGGATGGTGATTGACAGCCTGATTGCGCTGGCCTTTGGCGCGTCGCTCATCTCCATCTTCGCTCGGCTTGGCGGAGGCATCTTCACCAAGGCCGCCGATGTTGGCGCTGACCTTGTTGGCAAGGTCGAGGCAGGCATCCCCGAAGATGACCCGCGTAACCCCGCCGTCATCGCGGATAATGTGGGGGATAATGTCGGCGACTGCGCGGGCATGGCGGCGGACCTGTTTGAAACCTATGTGGTAACGATCGGCGCTACCATGGTGCTGATCGCGCTGCTGGTGAAAGGGGTTAGCGCAGCGGAGCTGACGCAGCTCATGTCCCTCCCCCTCGCCGTGGGTGGGGCGTGCATCATCACCTCGATCATCGGCACTTATATGGTGCGTCTGGGCAGCAAACAGTCCATCATGGGCGCGCTCTATAAGGGGTTCTGGACAACCGCCCTCCTCTCCATAATCGCCATATGGGCCGCAACGCAAATCACATTGGGCGACCTCAATGCCCGTTTCGGCACCGATCTCGATGGGCAAGGCGGCTATACCGGATGGGCGCTCTTTGCATCCATGATGGTGGGCCTTGGCGTCACAGGCCTCATCGTCTGGATCACCGAATATTATACCGGCACAGGCTACCGCCCGGTGCGCTCCATCGCCAAATCATCAGAAACCGGCCATGGCACCAATGTGATACAGGGCCTCGCCATCAGCATGGAGGCAACCGCGCTGCCGACATTGGTGATCTGCGTTGGTATCATCACCGCATGGCATTTCGCGGGCCTCATTGGCATTGCCTTTGCCGCAACGGCGATGCTGGCGCTCGCTGGCATGGTGGTGGCACTGGATGCCTATGGGCCGGTGACGGATAATGCGGGCGGCATTGCCGAAATGGCAGGGCTGGAGGAAGACGTCCGCACCCGCACCGACGCACTGGATGCTGTGGGCAACACCACCAAGGCCGTCACCAAGGGCTATGCCATTGGCTCAGCAGGGCTGGCCGCGCTGGTATTGTTCGGCAGCTATAATGAGGATCTCAAATATTATAACAGCGCGTTGGGGCTGGTGGAACCGCCAGATTTCAGTCTGTCCAACCCTTATGTGATTGTCGGGCTACTGCTCGGCGCGTTGCTGCCCTATCTCTTTGGGGCGATGGGGATGACCGCCGTGGGCCGCGCTGGCGGCGCAGTGGTAGAGGAAGTGCGCGAGCAATTCCGCAACAATCCCGACATTATGGCGGGAACGAGCAAGCCTGATTATGCCCGCACGGTGGACCTCGTCACCAAGGCCGCGATACAGGAAATGATCCTGCCCAGTCTGCTGCCCGTGCTGGCCCCGGTGGCAGTCTATTTCGCCATATCGGCCATTGCCGGTTCCGCCAATGGCTTTGCCGCCTTGGGGGCGCTATTATTAGGTGTCATTGTTTCCGGCCTGTTTGTCGCGCTGTCGATGACCAGCGGCGGCGGCGCTTGGGATAATGCCAAAAAATATATTGAGGACGGGCATCATGGTGGCAAAGGGTCAGAGGCGCATAAGGCCGCTGTTACCGGCGATACAGTGGGTGACCCCTATAAGGACACCGCCGGGCCAGCGATTAACCCAATGATAAAGATCACCAACATCGTGGCCTTGCTGCTGCTGGCGGCGCTGGCGCACGGGGTGGCCTAAAGCCGTACCGAAAAGGGTAAATCGGCGGCCATAGGGTGGTCGCCGGTTTTCGTTGTGCGATGATTTTTTAGCGACCTTTTGTTCTGACCAACTTTTGTTTTGAATGGCCCGCGCCTATAAGCTCTGCCATGTCTCCTCTTCATCCTTATGCCCGCCAGATTGATGCGCTGGAAAAACGGGCGAGAGCCAGACGCCTCATCCCCCGCGCTGGCATAGATTTCTCCTCTAATGATTATCTAGCCTTGGCGCACAGCCCGGCCATCTCCTCGGCGCTGATGGAAGCGCTGGCACAGGGCGTTCCGGCGGGGTCTGGCGGATCACGTCTGCTGCGCGGTAACGCGCCGGAACATGAGGCGTTGGAGGAGCAGGCTGCGCGATTTTTCGGCAGTGAGGCAGCGCTTTACATGGCCAATGGCTTTGCGGCGAACCTCTCCATCCTCTCCACCCTGCCCCGTGCGGGTGACCTCATTATCGCGGATGAACTCGCCCATGCCAGCATGATAGACGGCATTCGCCAATCAAAAGCGCAGGCCGTTTTCGTCACCCATAATGATGCGGTGGCGTTTGAGGACGCCATCACCGCATGGCGGACACAGGGTGGCACCGGAACGCCATGGATTGTCGCGGAAACGCTCTATTCAATGGACGGCGACATGGCCCCGGTGGATGATTTATTCGCCATCGCAACACGCCATGACGGCTTTCTGCTGCTGGATGAAGCGCATGCGACCGGCGTTTTTGGCCCGGATGGCAAAGGATTGTCGACACATCTGGAAGGGGCGGAAAACCTCATCACCCTGCACACCTGCGGCAAGGGGCTGGGGGTGGAAGGGGCATTGGTCTGCGCACCCAAATTACTGACCCAAACCCTCATCAACAAGGCGCGGCCTTTTATCTTCTCCACCGCGCCGTCACCCCTGATGGCCGTGGCGGTAGGCGCAGCCCTCAACCAAATATCCGGCCCATCAGGCGATATGCTGCGCGATGAGCTGCGCGCCCTCGCCACCCATGCGGGCGAGGTCATTTGCGCGCCATTGGGCCTGCCTATGCCAGAAACCCAAATAATCCCCATCATCATTGGCGCGGATGCACGCACAATGGAGGTGGCCGCTGCATGCCAGAACGCGGGCTTTGACGTGCGCGGTGTGCGCCCGCCCACGGTGCCGCCCGGCACCAGCCGCCTGCGCCTCTCCATCACCCGCAACCTCACCAATGAAGATATAGACGCGCTGGCAGAGACACTATTGCCATCGTTGCGTGCAAAGGAAAGCCTGTGAGCCGCGCCATCATCATCAGCGGAACCGATACTGACGCGGGGAAAACCGTTGTGGCTGCAGGGATCACCCTATGCCTTTCAGGGGCGCATTATTGGAAACCGGTGCAATCCGGCACCACGCCATCCACCGACACCGCAACAGTGAAGGCGCTAACCGGCCTCCCCGATGGTCGCTTTCTACCAGAGGCCTATTATCTACAGGAACCAGCCTCCCCTCATCTTTCCGCCCGAATGGAGGGTGTAGAGATCCTCGCAGACCGGCTAACCCTGCCCGATGTAGACGCGCCTGTGGTGGTGGAGGGCGCAGGCGGGCTAATGGTGCCACTCAGCGAGCATCTGCTGACGATTGACCTGTTCGCCCGCTGGGGACGCCCGGTACTTCTCGTCGCCCGAACCGGCCTTGGTACTATCAACCATAGCCTGCTGAGCATAGAGGCCCTGCGCGCCCGCAACATACCCATAGGCGGCTTGATATTTTCTGGTGATCCGCATCCCGAAAATGAACGCATCATCCCGCATTTCGCCAATGTGCCGGTGCTGGGTCGCCTGCCCCGCCTCCCTTCCCTGACGCCCGATATTCTGCGCGCCGCAGTACAGGCGTATATAGATATGGCCGCGATAGAGGTCCTGACAGCATGACAGATAGCCGCATGACCGACACTTCCTCTCCTGTCTGGCACCCCTTCACGCAGCACGGCCTCAACGAAGCACAACCTCTGATAGATCGTGCCGATGGGGCGACTCTCACATGCCGTGATGGCAGTGAACTGATCGACGGGATATCGAGCTGGTGGGTCGTAACGCACGGCCATTGCCACCCGCCGATTATCTCCGCCATTCGGGAACAAGCCGAGAAGCTCGATCAGGTCATTTTCGCGGGCTTTACCCATGAACCGGCAGAAAGAGTCGCAAAAGGCCTCATCCGCCTGACCGACCGGCATTTGCCGTCTCATGACCCGCTATCCCCCGATCCACTAACCCATGTGTTTTTCTCTGACAGCGGATCAACATCGGTCGAGGTCGCCCTCAAAATGGCGCTGGGCTACTGGCACCGCCATGCACGCGACCATGGGGGCAAGCCCCGCCATCGCATCATCGTGATGGAGCATAGCTATCATGGCGACACCATCGGCACCATGTCGGTGGGGGCAAGGGGCGTGTTCAATCAGGTCTATACGCCGCTGCTCTTTGATGTGACAACGATTCCCTACCCCGCTGCAGGGCGGGAACAAGCAATGCTCGATGCCTTGGAAGCCGCCTGCCGCGCCGCGCATGACCCCGCCGACAAACCCGCCGCGCTTATCGTCGAGCCTTTGATATTAGGCTCCGGCGGGATGCTGTTTTATTCCCCCGCGACATTGAAGGCGATGGCGCAGATTTGCGCCGCTTATGATGTTCTGTTCATCGCGGATGAAGTAATGACCGCATGGGGCCGCACCGGCACCCTTTTCGCATGCGAGCCAGCAGAGATCACGCCCGACATACTCTGCCTCTCCAAGGGGATGACGGGGGGGAGCCTCCCGCTGGCCGCCACCCTCGCCCGGCGCAAAATATTCGACGCGCATGTCTCCGATGACCGCGCCGACATGTTTTTCCACTCCTCCAGCTTCACCGCCAACCCCATCGCCTGCGCCGCCGCCGCCGCCAATATCGCGATCTGGGAAAGCGAGGACATGCCCGCCCGCATCGCATCACGCGGCGCAGCGATGCAGCAACATATTGACCGGCTCAGCACCCACAAGGCTTTTACCAATGCCCGGCGCATGGGGGCAATAGCCGCCATTGACCTCATCACCACCGGCGAGAATGGCTATATGGCCGATGTTGCGCCAAAGCTCCGCGCCTTTTTTCTGGAACGCGGCCTCTTGCTGCGGCCCCTTGGTAACACCATATATGTGCTACCGCCTTATTGCATCAGCGACACACAGCTGAACCAAATATTCACCGCAATCGACGAAGCAGGACATCTCTTTGGTTCCTGATCTTCCCTTTTTGTGGATTTGGCGCTATGGCGGCGCGAATTTCAGGAAATCAGGATAATATGGCCAAAGAAGAACTGCTCGAAATGCGCGGAAGCGTTGTGGAATTGCTTCCCAATGCGATGTTCCGTGTCCGCCTTGAAAATGACCATGAAATTTTGGGTCATACCGCCGGTAAAATGCGCAAAAACCGCATTCGCGTGCTGGTAGGCGACGAAGTGCTTGTCGAACTTACCCCTTATGACCTTACCAAGGGTCGTATCACCTACCGCTTCAAATAAGGCTGGCGCGCATTATGTCGCGCCCGGATGGCATCCGCCTTATTCTTGCGTCCGCGTCGCCGCGCCGGGTTGATCTGCTGCGGCAGATCGGCGTGACGCCCGATGCCATTGACCCCGCCGATATTGACGAAAGCCCCCTGAAGGGTGAGCTGCCGCATGATTATGCCCTGCGCATGGCCGCAGAAAAGGCCGCAGCCGTTGCCCCGCGCCACAAAGGCGCGCTGGTGCTGGCGGGCGATACGGTGGTCGCCTGCGGGCGGCGTATTTTGCCCAAGGCAGAGGATGCGGAAACCGCGCGCAAATGCCTTGATCTGATATCAGGCAGACGACACCATGTGTTATCCGCCATCACCCTGATCGATGCGGACGGCAAGGCCCGGCACCGCCTGTCGGACAGCATCGTCACCTTCAAACGGCTGCACCCGGACGAAATCACCGCTTATATTGATAGCGGCGAATGGGAAGGCAAAGCAGGCGGCTATGCGATACAGGGCCGCGCCGCGGGCCTCATCCGTGCCCTCTCTGGCAGCCATAGCGGTGTTGTCGGCCTCCCTCTTTATGAAACACAGGCCTTGTTGAAGGCCGTAGGATTAGCATTATGAACCAGACGCAATGGCTTTACGAAGAAGGCATTGGTGAAAGCCGCGCTGCCCTTGTTGCCCATGGCCGCATCCTTGAGGCCTTGATTGAACGCGAGACAGACCATGTGCAGTCAGGGGCCGTAGCGCAGGGACGCCTCATTCATGTCCTCATCCCCAAAAAGCGCGGCATTGTGCGTCTGCTGTCGGGTGAGGAGGTTCTGCTGGAGCCCATTCCCCCGCGCCTGTCTGAAGGCGGCAATGTGCTGGTGGAAATAAGGCGTGAAGCATTGGGCGAGGCTGGCCTTGACGGCGAGCGCCGTGACAAGCTGGCCCTCGCCCGCGCCGCCGGGCCGGGGGTAAAGCCCCATGCTGGCCCCAGCCTGCTGCAACGTATTCGAGAAACCGGTATTCCTGTCCTCCCCTGTCCCGCGCATGAGGAAGACCATTTCGAGGACCATGGCTGGTCAGAACTGCTCGATTCGGCCATGCGCGGCGAAGTCGGCACAGAGGCGGCTGCGCTGCGGATATTCCCCACACCCGCCATGGTGCTGATTGATGTGGATGGCAGCCTGCCCCCGGCACAGCTTGGCCCCAAGGGCGCAAAACTGGCGGCACAGGCGATTCGCGCCATGAACCTCACCGGCTCCATCGGCATTGATCTGCCGACGATGAACAACAAGGATGAGCGCGTCGTTGCAGCTGCGCAAATTGATAAAGTGCTGGAGCAGCCTTTTGAGCGCACCGCCGTCAATGGCTTTGGCTTTGTCCAGATCATCCGCAAGCGGGAACGCGCATCGCTTATCGAATTGCTGCGGGATGACCCGGTGCGTACTGCCGCCATGGCGCTGCTACGGCAGGCAGAGCGTTTTAACGGCGCGCACGGCACCGGCGGCGGCGCGGTGACATTGACCGCCAGCCCTGCGGTGGTTGATCTGCTGCGCAAGAATGAGGGCTGGACCAGCCTGCTAGAAAAGCGGCGCGGCGGTTCAGTGACGTTAAATGTCGATTCTAAGATGGCCATTGGTCAACATCATGTCGGTTAAGGCCAATAAGCCCTGCCCGCTTTGCAAAGCGCCAGTAGTGGCTGAATTTGCGCCTTTTTGCAGCCGTGGGTGCCGGGATCGGGACCTTCTGGGCTGGCTGGGCGAGGGCTATCGCATCGCCGGAAAATCGACAGAAGAAGACGAACTTCAAAAAAGCAGTGATTATGGACT
The DNA here is from genome assembly GCA_009360885.1 of Sphingobium sp. Taxonomy (GTDB): domain Bacteria; phylum Pseudomonadota; class Alphaproteobacteria; order Sphingomonadales; family Sphingomonadaceae; genus Sphingobium. The sequence continues at coordinate 75,350 of SPEL01000004.1, forward strand.
AGACAGGGACCATATATGATGCTTATAGCCCCGTCTCCAACAGGAAGCAGTTACACATAACTGCAACCGAAACCGGCCCAAACCGGATAGTGCCTGAGTAGCTCAGTTGGTAGAGCATGCGACTGAAAATCGCAGTGTCGGCGGTTCGATCCCGTCCTCAGGCACCACTTTTCTTCAAATATCGCCAGAGAAGAATTAGGGTGCAGGAACCCCGCTTTTCTGCGTCCTTTAACGGACGCTATTTCCAATCACAGAGCCGGGAGACATTTTGTACCCACAGCTTTCAGAACATTCTGAAGGATTTCTCTGTGGGGGTATGCAGGCGGCACGGTGATGCGATGAGCAGCATGATGGCAGTGATGGGCGCGTTCAGACGAACCCCAGCGCCTTCCGTTAGCCCTGCCAGTCAATGGGAAGGCCCGACATCTGCGCCAGCCGCTGACGATTAAGCCCCACCGGTTGTTGCCCGTTACAGCCGCCACGATATCCGGCGCGAGCGACGATATATGGAGTAGCACACCATAGCATAACCTGTATGCCACAAGACCATACCTGTTAGAGGCTATCCCGATCAGCGGTGAGCGTAACCGCCGTTTCAGAGGTAGTTGGCACATTCGTGCGGCAGAAAGTCTTTCAAGGAGCGAACCGATGCGCCCCTCCATGTGGTGTCGGAGAAGCGCCCTGCGGCTTTGCTAAGCACGGGCTTAAACTTGGCCAAGACCCGCTCTAGGACGTTTGATTTGAAATACGCTTCATCGTAGCGGCGAGGCGCAGAGCATATTTCAAATTCACAAACCGCACTAGGAACATGGAGTTTCTAGCGCCCCTGATGAATCAGAGGTTCATTCAGCGCCTGCACCATATTGTAACGAGCTTCGGATCTGGTTACTGGAGCTTAGCCATCTCATCCAGCAAGGCAGGCGTATTCGTTACGCGGCAATAGCCTTTCGTCAGTTCCAGCGCCCATTCATGCCGTTCCGGCGTATAGGTGGCACAGGCATCTTCGGGCACGACCACCAGAAACCCCTTATCGCACGCATCTCTTACCGCCGAAATCACGCATTGGTCGGTCAACAACCCGACAATGACGAGGCGCGTAATGCCAAGATTGCGCAGCAGATATTCGATAATCGTCGAATTGAACACGCTCGACGTTGTTTTGGGCAGGCGGATTTCGTCTCCTTGCGGCGCGATTTCTTCCAAAACCTGCGCCTCTTTCGATCCGCGAGCGACATTAATACCGCTTACCTTATAATCCAGGCTACGATCGCGCCCGTCATCAGTCAGATTTTCAACGGTCGTAAAAATTACTTCCGCGCCCTTTGCCCGAAAAGCATCCTGTAGCGCACGGATATTAGGCAGCATCACCTGCTCTATCCGATCCATATAATAGCGTTTTTCATCGGGCAGGCTATCCCGATCATAATCGGCAAGGTCGCCATATCCATAGCCCGCAACCTCATATTGCACATCCACAACCAGCAAGGCAGTGCTGCCTGCATCCGTAAGCGGAGCATCACGAAGAATTGTCATATCATCCTCAATAAATGGCAGCATAGCGACGGCAAAGTTCATCAGCGTCCCACGCGGAACATAAATCTGCTTCATGCCGCTTGGCCAGTATCAGGGCTTCAACCAGCGACGCGCCCAGCGCTTCGCAAAGTAACGCATCCTTTTCCAGCCGATCCAGCGCCTCTGGCAGCGATTGCGGCAGCCTTTCCACCCCGGCCCTACGTAATTCCTCTTCCGGCAATTCTGATGGATCACTGTTGACGAGAGGAGGCATGCCCGCGTCAGTTCTGATGCCATCAAGCCCCGCCGCGAGCAGCCCGCCCAGCACGAGATAAGGATTGGCCGTGGCATCGGCGGCCCTGTATTCCACATTAAACTGACGGGCGATGGAAGCAGGATCGCTGCCGACTACAGGACAGAGACGCAATGTAGCCTCGCGGTTGCGGTCCCCCATGCAGGTATAGGCCGAACTCCAGCGGTGCGGTTTCAGCCGTTCATAAGAAATAACGGATGACGCCGTCAGCGCGCATAATGCCGACATATGATTAACAATGCCCGCGCAAAAGGCCTGCCCTATTCTGCTCAGCCCCGCCTCTCCGGCAGAATCATATAACAGAGGGCGTCCTTCACCATCCCATAATGACAGATGAACGTGAACCCCGCTGCCGACCCCGCCCGCATGGCGAAGCGGAGAGAAAGAGGCATGCCCGCCAGCCCGGTGGGCATAAGCGCGCACCAATTCCCGCGATACCACCGCCCTGTCGGCGGATGTGACGCCAAAAGACGGTTTCATCGTCAGTTCAAACTGATTCTCCGCAAATTCTGCCAGCAGCATTTCCGGTTCCACCCCGGCCTGCTCCAGCAAAGTCATCAGGTTACTGCTAAACGGTTCATGTCGTACTGCGCGCTGATAAGAGAAACCGGGCGTGCCGCCATCCTCGCCGGGCAACGTCAACCAGAATTCCTGCTCAAAGGAAGCCATGACCCTTATCTTCATCGCGGCCAGCTCTTCGACCATTCTCCGCACAAAGCTACGGGCGCACAAGCCCATATCCTGTCCCTGCAGATCACTTATGTCACACAGGGCAAAGCGCAGCCTCGGTCCATCGGGCGTCAATGGCACATCTACCAGGGTTGCTTCGTCCGTCCTTAAACGGCAATCCCCATGCGATCCCCATGGGTTGGGCGATGCAATCGTATCAAATGGCGATATGATCTGGTTGACCGGCACCCAGCCGACCCCTGATTTTAACCCTTCATTCGCCAGTGCCCATGCCCCTCGTCCGCGCGTAATTCCGGCCAGATCGGTCACCAGATAATGGGTCAGTATGGAAGAAGGGGATGACGGATGAGGCATGGAGAAACTCCGGTACGGCAAAGATGGTTTCATATCATACAATACAACCATTATTGGCAATAATGAAATGAAATATACTAAAAACTAGCTGATGGTCCATATCCTCCGCACCTCAGCATCAGGATAGAGACCACAACACTTCGTTATCTAGGGTCAGGACCTATGCAATACGGGAGCAGCCTGCGCCAGTCGGCATAATAGCAGCGCGGAAAGGCGGGACCGTTCAACAAGGCTGGAAACGATGAGATACTCATCTGCGGAATGGATTGAACCGCCCCGCACGCCCATGGTGTCAACCACCGGCACACCACAGGCCGCAATATTATTGCCATCGCACACACCGCCAGTGTCCCGCCAGCCTATTTCCTGCCCAAGGCTACGCCCACACTGCTGCACCAATTCGTACAATGCCTGTGCCCGTGCATCCATCGGCTTAGGCGGACGAGCGAACCCGCCATGTACATGAATGGCAACATCCCTTTGCCGCGCAACATCCGCTATTATCATATCGAGTGCTGCCTGCGCCTCTTCCTGATCCCGCGGCGTGGCCGGGCGCATATTAACGCGCACGATGGCATGGTCAGGCACCACATTATTTGGCCCACCACCGTCAATGCGGGCGGGATTGACCGAAAGGCCGGGTCGGACCAGTTCGGTGAGGCGCAGCGTCAAATCCGCCGCAGCAACGACGGCATTGCGCCCATCTTGCGGGTTACGGCCAGCATGCGCACTACGCCCGGTAATAATGATGGAAAAATTACCGCTTCCCGGCCTTGCCCCCGCCAGGGTGCCATCGGGAAGTGCGGATGGTTCATAGGTCAATGCTGCATATTTCCCCTGCGCCGCCCGCTTCAGCAAAGCGGCGGACCCGGGCGATGCAATTTCTTCATCACTATTCAGAACGACCTGATACCCCAGCCTTTCACACCCTTCATAGCGTTCAAAGGCGCTTAGCGCCGCCAGCATAACCGCGATGCCGCCCTTCATATCCGCGACACCGGGGCCGTTCAGCACGTCATCATTCAACCAGCGGCAGGATTGAAAATCACTATCCTTTGCAAACACCGTATCCATATGGCCAGTCAGCAAAATCTGCACAGGGGCTTCGGGACGCACCGTCAACAGCAGGTTGTCGCCATAGGTTTCCGCCTTCTGCGCACCGGATACATCAACCGATGAACCAATATCAGCAGGCAGCCGCCGCACCTCCCCCGGAAGGAAGGACAATGCATCAGCAAGCATATCCGCCATATGCGAAAGACCGGCAAGGTTGCGTGATCCGCTGTTAATCGCCGACCACGCAAGCACCCGGTCAAGCATACCAGCTCCCTCGACATGATCCAGCACGGACTGATAGCGCGTCACATCATCCATGCCGGGCAGATCAGTGCCAGAGAGGAAGGCAGGCTTTTCCCTCATGGCAGACCCGGTATCGCCAATGCCTCAACCTTTGACGTTTCAAAGCTGGCAGCCGGAAAAGCACAATAATCAGCCGCATAATAAGCGCTGGGACGATGATTGCCGGATTCACCCAGCCCGCCAAAAGGCATGGCGGAAGCAGCCCCGGTAGTCGGGCGGTTCCAATTAATGACACCGGCCCGTACCAGCGCAGAAAACCGTCTCCACAACGCCTCATCCGTAGAAATAAGGCCAGCAGACAGGCCGAATTTCGTGGCATTTGCCGCATCAATCGCTGCATCAAATCCGGCGACGCGGCGCACCTGGAGAATGGGCGCAAAGATTTCGGTATCAGGGACCTCTACCCCCGTCACATCCAGAATGACCGGGGCCATGAATGCCGCTCTGCGATCCGAAAGATCCGCTTCGGCCAGCACTATATGCGCCCCCTTGGCGATCAGCGCCTGCACCGCTTCGCGTGCATCATTGGCTGCGCGATCAGAAATCAGCGGCCCCAAAAAGGCGTCCCCGCCTTCATCCCACGCAGCAATCGGCAAACGCCGGGTGAGGGCCACAATGGCATTCACCATCGCATCGCCCTGCGCCCCTTCCGGCACGATCAGCCGCCGGGCGCAGGAACATCGTTGCCCCGTAGTAATAAAGGAGGAATGCACGACCAGCGATGCAATGGCATCATTATCGCCATCCCATGCAACAAGCGGATTATTGCCGCCCAACTCCAGCGCGACAATCACTTCCGGCCGGTCTGCGAAAATCTTGCGAAAATGCGACCCTGCTCCGGCGGAACCCGTGAACAGCAGTCCATCTATATCGCCCGCGAGCAACGCCGCGCCTGTTTCACGCCCGCCCTGCACAAGGGTCAGCACATCATCGGGCAATCCAGCCTTTGCCCATGCCCGCACCATATATTCCCCCACAGCCGGGGTTTCTTCTGACGGTTTGAACACCACCACATTGCCTGCCAGCAACGCCGGGATGATATGACCGTTCGGCAAGTGACCGGGGAAATTATAGGGGCCAAGAACAGCCATCACACCATGCGGGCGATGACGCAGGATGGATTTACCAAACGGCATATCCTGTTCCTGATAGCCCGCCCGTTCCGCCTGAGCGCGGATCGACACGTCAACCTTGGCGACCATCGAACCGACTTCTCCACGCGCTTCCCAAAGCAGCTTGCCGGTTTCGCGGGCGATCAGGCTGGCGAATTCTTCCGTGCCTTCCTTCAGCACCTCGGCATAACGGCGGGCAATGGCGATACGATATTCCAGCGGAGTTAGCGCCCATGCCGGAAAAGCAGCGCGCGCACGCGTTAATGCATTAGCGCAGGCATCTGCATTGTGCGCGTCCCCTTCCCAGACGATAGCGCCGGTTGCCGGATCAATAGACTGGAACATGTTTGTCATATGCACACCTGAACTTCTGCGCCTGTATCAACGCCCAATATCGCTGCCCCTGCGGCAGGCAACACAACTGTTCCACCATCAATCACAACCGGCATTCTGGCCGCCCGAAAGGCCGCAATATATGGCGTCGACACCAATGCCTGCTGCGCCCCAGCCGGTTGCGCATCCCCTTGCGGCGCATCATCTGCGATACGCACAGAAAAGCGCCTAGTTTCGCGGACCGTGCGAATATCATCGCGGCGGCAGGTCATCGTAGGCCCTCCGTCGAATATATCGACAAGGCCAGACCGGCTAAAGCCTTCCCGTTCCAGCATAGTGAGCGCAGCCATGCCATGGCGATGCACCTTGCCAATCGCTTCTCTTGCTGCGGCATCGACCAGTTGCAAATATATGGGATGGCGCGGCGCGAGATCAGGGATAAACTGCCCGTCGGTGGATGTAATCATCCGATCTGCCTCTTCAAAAGGAAGGCGGAAAAATTTACTGGAAATCCCTTCCCAGAAGGGGCTGTTGTCGGCCTCATCAAACCAGCCGCGCAATTCCGACATGATGCTATCACAGAATCGTTCTTTTTCCGCACCGATCAGCATATAGCGCGACCGGGCAAGCAGCGACCCCGCCCCGCTCTGCCGCTTGCCGGGGCGCAGGAACAATGATCCAACCTCGGAACAGCTTCCGCATTCATTCACCAGCACCAGCACATTATGGTCAAACCGCGTTTGCGTCGCGGATGAATATTGCGACAATGTCATGACGCGAAAGGAATAATGGGGACGGCTGATCCCCACCCCGCCTTTTACGCTGGCGACACCTTCTATCTGGCCGGTTTCACTGTTTTCCAGCATCACCGTATACCATGCGGCACGGTCATCGACCTGCCCCAGAAAGCTGGCTTCCGACAGTTCCAGCCTGTCGGTCAGTGTCGGGCGATCTTCCGGCAGGCTGGTAAACCCCCTGCCGGAAAGATAAGCCAGATCCATCAGCGCATCTATATCGGCAAGGCCTGCCGGACGCACGAACAGCATCAGGCGGCCTGTGCGATGGCTTCACGCGTCGCAGCGAAGCTGGCGTCCAGCCTCCTGATGGCTTCCTCTGCCTCCTGTGCCGTCATGTTGAGCGGAGGAAGCATACGGATACAATTCTCTCCCCCGCCCGCGACAAGCAAACCATATTCGCGCGCAGTTGCCATCATTTCGCGGTTATTAGGGATCAGCTGTACGCCAACCAGCAAACCTTTGCCGCGCACATCAACCGCAATGTCGGGATAGCGTTCAACCAGCGCCTGCAACCCGGCCCGCAACTGCTCACCAATTGCCAGTACATTGGCGAGCGTTTCGGGCTTCGCAATTTCATCAAATGCAGCGATACCAACCGCCATAGCAAGCGGATTGCCACCAAATGTAGACCCATGGGTGCCGAACACCATGCCTTCTGCAACCTTTTCCGTCGCGAGGCAGGCCCCTACCGGAAAACCACTGCCCAGCGCCTTTGCAACCGCCATAATATCAGGGGCAAGACCATCGAACCACTGATGCGCGAACAGCTTGCCCGTGCGCCCCATGCCGCTTTGCACTTCATCGAAAATAAGCAGCGTGCCGGTTTCATCACATAGCGCGCGAACCTCCCGCAGCCATTCCTCACTCAGCGCACGAGCACCGCCTTCCCCCTGCACCGGCTCAACAATGACAGCCGCTGCTGTCGGCTGACGAATAGCGGCGCGGATAGCGTCCATATCATCTATTTTAAGCTGCGTATAACCGGGCAGGCGCGGGCCAAAGCCTTCAAGATAGGATGGATTACCCGACGCATTGACCGCAGCATAAGTGCGGCCATGAAACGACCCGGCGAACCCGATAATGTCGATCCGTTCCGGCGCGCCATTGGTGTAATGGTACCGACGTGCGGTCTTCAGCGCACATTCAATCGCTTCCGATCCGCTATTGCCGAAGAACACCACATCAGCAAAGCTGTTTGACACCAGCCGATGGGCCAGTTCTTCCTGCTCAGGAATACGGAATATGTTGGAAACATGCCATAGCTTCTTAGCCTGCGCGATCAGCGCCTCCACCAGCACCGGGTTAGCATGCCCCAATGCATTGGTCGCGATACCAGCCACGCAATCCAAATAGGTCTTTCCATCGCGGGAATGCAGCCAGACACCTTCGCCCCGTTCCACTTCCACCGGCGCACGATTATACACCGCCATCAATTCGCTGAGCATGACTTACTCCTCCATCAATCCGAAACTTACCCGGCCCGACGCCACCGGCGCCATGTTTTTTTCTATTCTTCCTGCCAAAGCCTGAATGGCCTCCGGCACATATTTTCTGTAATAAGCGATGTTACGCGGGCCGATGCCATGTTCGGCGCTGAAACTACCGCCATAGTCCTGTACCACGGCATCGAAAACAATATGTCTCGCCGCTTCAACAGCCGCGAAGTCTGGCACGCCCTGCGCTATGTCCCAAACCAGATTATAATGCAGGCCACCATCGCCAATATGGCCAAAATCATGGGGAACAAAACCGGGGGCATCGCGCGAGATACGGTCCGCCAGATCATCGCGGAACCGCATCACGTCGCCGCGCCGCATCGCTATGTCACACCCGACGACATACCCCTTTGCGCGCAGTCCTTCGGGAACCGCGTGACGGATGGCCCACAGCCCGTCATGCTGATCGGTCGCCACATCCAGCACAGGGGCGCCTTCGCCTTCCATCATCGGCCCCAGCACAGCAGCAAGCCGGTCTTCCATCATGCTTTCGTCAAACGCCCCGCCCGCAGAAAGCTCAATCAACACCGCATAAGGCGGAATTTCAGCAAAAGGCATGCGCAGCCCCGGCACATGGGCAAAAGCTGCTATCATCGCAATCTGGCTCATGCCTTCATAAGCGGATAGCCATGCCCCCAGGGCCTTTTCCATATCGAGGAGCAGGGGCAGAGCCTTATGCGGATCGTTAAGCGCCACAAGGGCTGTCATCCGCGCATCCGGCAGACGCTGCAACGCGACAGTCACACGGGTAATGATGCCCGTTGTTCCGCCCGCACCGACGAGAAGCTGCTTCAGGTCCAGCCCGACATTATTCTTCCAGAGCGGCCCGCCAAGGCTGAGGCAGGTGCCATCAGCATTAGCGCGCACCATATCCATCGCCATCAGGTTCGACCGGACATCCCCATATCGCAAAAGGCGCGCTCCGCCGGTATTCGCCGCGACCATGCCACCAATTGTCGGGTCCGCCCCCAGATCAATCGGAAAGAACAGACCATGCTCTGCCGCCGCCGCATTGAGCACCGATAAACGAACCCCGGCATCAACCGTGGCGGTGCGATTAACGGGGTCAATTTCGATATACCGCGTCAACCGGTCAAGGCTGAGGAGAACATCTTCACCGCCTTCGCCCGCGACACCCCCAGCGACAAGGCCAGTCGCGCCCCCCTGCGGTACAATACGGACATCATGATCCGCTGCCCAGCGAACCAGAGCAGAAATGGCCTGCGCACTGTCCGGGCGCACAACAGCCAACGGAACGCCGCCCGCCGCCCCGCGCCCGTCATGACGATATCCCGCCATGTCCTGCTCTTCTGTCAGGACATAGGATTCACCGATAAGGGCACGCAACGAGTGTTGCAGTTCATTCTTCTCAGCCATGGCCTCTCGTCATTTCGTCATATGGAAAATGGCAGTTGCGTTGCCGCTATCGAAAGAAAGGTCCAGTTGGCCAGTATCAGGGTCGCGATCACGGCTGATGAATTCATGAAATGACCCCGGCACGGCCATAACCTTGTCCGGCCCACCTTCAACGCCGAAAACGCGTTCTACCATCGCGGCGCGATAGGCCGTCTGGCGCACCCTGCCGTTGCGGGAAAATTCCACCTTATCCTTGATCGGGCGGCCCAACTTCTTTTGTTCTTCCGCCAGCGCGACAACATCGGCCACGCGATCGGTTGCATGATTGAACGCATTGCCTTCGGTGGCAATCCATGCCGCTTCGCCAGATGATTTCTTCAGTATTTCATAATCGGCCAGCATGGGCCGGTCATGCTGACGCTCAAACGCGCTGATGACGACAGGCAGTGCCCGCACCGCTGCATCAAAATCCACCTGCCCATCCTTTGCAAAGCGCGCCAGCACCGCTTTTGTTTCATCATCAAGCGGGTCTTTCGAAGCCCCGAATACGCGCTGCGCAGCATCAGCAAATTCATCATCGAACTGATCGACATGCAGTTCGCTAACGAAAAATTGCGGGATGGTTTCAGGAAAATCCTTATGCCGATAGGCGCGCCCCGTCATCTTCAGCGCAGGCAATGGATACAGCGCCGCATCTTCATAGCCCAACGGCTCCAGCAAGCGGCGAAACGCCTTTTCCCCGCGCGGCAGGGCACCGGTATCGCCCTGCGGCATCGCAATGCTACGAATGGCACCATGGTCAAACTGTATCCGACCACCCTGCTTTTCAACATCTTCGACATAGGCTTTCGCTTCGGGCACGCGGCCCAATATGTCGGTAAAAAGCACGATGTTCAGAGCCGCCGCAAATTGTGCGCGGCCAACCCCAGGAGCGAGAACGGCATCCTGCGGCATCATCGGTTCCAGCAGATGATTAAACCATTGCACCTGCTTTTCATCACGGACAGATGCAACCAGAGCATGTATGACGTTTTCATTCTCATTCATCATGACAACCAACCATCAAATATTTCCATTTCATTGAATATGCAGGCATATAAAGAATATTCCAAACGAATAACCCGCATCAATATATGAGGAAATGGAATGAAGGACACGCGTCAGCTACTCCCCCCCATGGCCGCGCTGAACAGCTTTGCGGCCGCCGTGCGCTATGGCAGCTTTTCCGCAGCGGGAGAACATATCGGCCTGACGCAAAGCGCAGTCAGCCGCCAGATTGCGGTTCTGGAAGAGTGGTTGCAAAATAGCCTGTTTGATCGCCATGGCCGCCGGGTTGAATTGAACGAAACGGGCAAAGCCTATGCGGAGCAGATACGCCCGGCACTTGACCAGATACGGTCTGCCACCGAACGGGTCATCAACAAGACCTCTCGCCGTGATCTTTCCATCGCGACCCTGCCCAGCTTTGGAATGCGCTGGCTGGCCCCGCGCCTGCCCGACCTGACCGCCAGACACCCCGACATGACGGTCAATTTCGCGGCGCGCTCTTTCCCCTTCAATCTGCGCGACGAAGGATTTGACGCCGCCATTCATTTTGGCCAGCCTGACTGGCCGAATGCGTCGCATCTTTTCCTGTTTCGGGAGAAAGCGGTAGCCGTCTGCTCCCCCGCATGGCTGGCGAAACATCCTCTGAAATCCCCGCATGATCTGATCGACAAGCCGCTGCTGTTTCAAAGCTCTCGCCTGACCGCATGGGATCGCTGGTTTGCCCATTGCGGCGTAAAGGATATTCCCCAGCTCCGTGGCCCTATGTTCGAACATTTTCTGATGCTGGCCCAAGCCGCCGCCGCAGGAGCCGGAGTAGCCCTTATCCCCCGCTTTCTGATTGATCCGGAAATAGACAATGGCTCTCTTGTAATGCCGTTTGACCATTCTCTGGAAAATGAAGATGCTTATTATCTTGTCCGACGTGTGGATTGGGAAACGGATTCTGCCCTCATTCAGTTTAGTCAGTGGCTGCAGGACCAGATCGCCGCTCCCTCCCCATCGACATGAACGCACCCCGCATAGTTTCATGCCGCGCGATCACCCGCCCGAAACCCTGACAAAAACACCAGCGCCGCCATGGCTATCCCCGTAGCGAAAGACCACAGGGGATTGGCGATGATGCACGCAAGCAGCAACACCAGCGATGATAATAATGCCAGCCCTGATACAATGATACCGCCCGGCGTCCTGAACGGGCGCTCATGCTCCGGTTCACTGCGGCGCAGCCGGATATGCGCTGCCGCCATAAACACATAGGAAATCATCGCCGCAAACACCATCGCGACAAAAACGCCTTCGGCTTCACCGGTCATAGCTATAATCATTGCGACCAGCGCGGGGATAAGAATAGCGCGAACAGGAACCTGCCTGCTATCCGTGCGGGCAAGAGAAGCGGGCAACCAGCCAGATCTGGCCAAGGCGAAAGCCTGCCGCGAAAAGGCATAGATCGCTGAAAACATGCAGGCACCAAGACCAACCAGCGCGGCTATGCTGACCACCCACATCACCGGCCCACCAATACCGACGGCATGCAATGCGGCGGGCAACGGATCATTCTGGCCAACAAGGCTGCTGACGCCCGCACCACCCGGCCCCGCAAGCAACAATATAATCGCCAACCCCAACAATATGGCGACCGCCGCGATCATCGCGCGGGGCAATATCTTTCTGGGGTCTTCCACCTCCTCTGCCGCCATTGCTATCCCTTCAACGGCGAGGAAAAAGGCAGTCGCAAAGGGCATAGCGGCCCATATACCCAGCCAGCCATAAGGCAATAAAACCGAACCGCCCGAACCAGCCGCCATATCGAAAAGATTGCGCACGGAAAAATGCGGGGCCATCGCAATCCCAAACACAATGATACCAGCCGCCGCAACACTGGTTAGCGCGAACACCGTACCGATTGCTTCCTTCGCCCCGCGCAGATGAATGGCCGTCGGTATAACGAAGGTAAGAATGATGATAGCCCAGCCACCCAATCCAGTCAGGCTCTTGAAATAAGCGTCGATGAAGATCGCAACAACAGATGCCGCCGCGCCATATTCAATCATGATCGCATATCCCGTCAGCCGCCCTGCCAGCGGCCCGAATGCCCGATGGGCGAACAGCGCCCCTCCGCCGGCATCAGGCAGCATACTGGACAGTTCTGCCAATGTCAGAATAAGCGCTACCCAGATAAGCGCGGCCAGCAAAACGGCAATTACCATTCCGCCCCAGCCCGCTCTGGCAAGGCCGAAATTCCATGCTGAAAAATCACCGCCGATCACATAGGAAACGCCCAGCCCCGCCAGCATGAGCCAGCCAGTCCTGCTCCGCCGTAACGCCCCTTGCTCCGGTGCATCCATCATTGGACAGAAGCCGGTTTTGTGCCATCCTGATGCTGATTGAGATACTCAACCGCCAGACCGGAAAGCGCGCGGACACCATATTTCAGGGCATTTTCATCCACCATGAAAAGCGGAGAATGATTTTTGGGAATAGTTTCCAGATCGGCGTCAGGTGATGCCACGCCCATATGGAAAAAAACGCCCGGCACCTTTTTCGCGAACCATGCAAAATCTTCCGATCCGGTGCCCAGCGGCGCCAGCTTTACATTATCGGCACCGAATACCGAACCAAGCGGCCCCTTCGCCCATTCATAGAGCGCCGGATCATTCGCATTAACCGGATAGCCTTTGACCAGTTCAACTCTGGCCGTAGCACCAACCGTTGCCGCCGCCGCTTCTGCCGTGGATTTGATATAGCTAAAGGCCTCATCGCGCAGCGCCTCGTTATAGGTGCTTATGGCCCCTTCCATCTTCACTTCGTCCGGGATAATCCCTGCACGTTCACCGCCATGGATGCTGCCGATGGTGAAAACCAACGGATATTCTGTGGTATTGATCCGGCGGCTGATAACAGTTTGCAGCGCGGTGACGACCGCCCCCGCCCCCACAATCGGGTCAATACCAGTCCATGGTGAGGAACCGTGGGTTTGCCGCCCCTGCACCGTGATATTCACCGTATCGTAACTGGCCTGAAGCGGGCCGGGGCGCGCCATCATTTCACCGACATGCAGGCGGCTACTGACATGCAGACCGAAAATCGCATCGACTGGAGCCATTGTCAGCGCCCCTTCTGCGATCATGCGCGCCGCGCCATCACGATCTTCGCCCCAGCCGGTTTCTTCGGCAGGCTGAAAAATCAGGGTAACACTACCCGGCAAATCCGCCTGCATCGACGCGAGAACCTTTGCCACGCCCAGCAAGATGGCGACATGGGCATCATGACCACAACCATGCATCACCGGCACTTCTTTGCCTTCCCAGACCCCCATATCGGTCGAAGCGAACGGCAGACCTGTCTGCTCCTTGATGGGCAAGCCATCCATATCGGCCCTCAGCGCCACGCCCCCCTTACCGGGACGCCCGCCTTTTAACGTCGCCACAACACCCGTATCGGCGACGCCAGTGCGCACAGTATAGCCCAGCTTACGCAATACAGATGCGACAAGCGCCGATGTCCTGACTTCCTGAAAGGCCAGTTCAGGATGCTGATGTATCTGCCGACGCCATCCTATCACGTCCTTTTCAGCCTTATCAGCCGCACTATCAATGCGGGCCTGCATGTCTGTCTGGGCGTGAACAGGGGCAATGGAACCTGCCATCGCAATGGCCATGGCCACACAGGCCGATTTGAAATACATGCAATTCTCCACCTGATAACTACACCCGGAATCCGGCGCCGAAATCCGCCCCAGAAGCCGTGACCAGAGCAACGCCCGGCCCATTATCCTCATGCTGCCGGGGCAAGAAACCGCTCAGCAAGGGACACCCAATAGCGAATTCCAACCGGAATCACCGCATCGTTGAAATCATAATGAGGGTTATGTAGCTGACATGGCATAGCTGTGCCTTCCTGCGCGGTTCCCAGCAAGATGTAGCACCCCGGAACCTCACGCAACATGAACGCGAAATCTTCTGCCGCCATGGCAGGCTGCATGTCATCGACAACCCCATTATCCCCGGCAATGGTGCGTGCCACCTCCGCCGCGAAACGAGTTGCCTGCCCGTCATTTTGAACAACAGGATAGCCTCTTTCGAAACGATAATCATAGCTCGCGCCAACTGCCTCGGCACGATAGCGAACGATCTGTTCCAGACCTTTTTCAAAGGCATCCCGCACCGCATCATTGAGGGTATAGAGTGTCCCGCGAACCACGGCTTCGTCCGGCGTCACATGCACGCTCTGCCGGTCCTTCGGATTGCCGCACTGAAACTGCGTGATCGACAAGATGACCGGTTCCGCCGGATTAAGATAACGGGCTTTATACGCATGCATTTCCTGCACGATATTCGCCGCCGTCAATAAAGGATCGGCCACACCAAATTGCGCCGCCGGGTGAGAAAAGCAGCTTTTCACCCGAAATTCGAACGTATCAATGGATGCAAGCATCGGGCCGGGCCGCACCATGAAATGCCCTTCGGGAATATTCGGAAAATTATGAAGCCCAAATATGGCGTCCACCGGAAATTGCTCAAACAGACCATCCTGTATCATGGCATGGCCACCACAATGCTCATCCCCGGTTTCTTCAGCCGGTTGGAAAATGAAATGAACCTTGCCGTCGAACTCGCCTTTCTCGGCAAGATAGCGCGCCGCACCCAGCAACATAGCGCTATGCCCGTCATGACCACAGGCATGCATCTTTCCGTCTATCCGTGAACGATAATCAACGTCATTTTCTTCCTGAATGAACAGCGCGTCCATATCCGCCCGCAGGCCAATGGCCTTCTCTCCCACGCCGCGTTTCAATGTACCGACGACACCGGTTCCGCCAAGGCCACGATGTACTTCCAGCCCAAATTCCAGCAGCTTCGCTGCGATAAAATCCGCCGTTGCGGTTTCTTCGAAAGCGGTTTCAGGATGGGCATGAATATGACGACGCCACTGCCGCGCATCATCAGATATACCATTAATCACCGTCATATCGTTCATGGTCATTCCTCGCGTTGCCCGGCGCATTGTCAGGCCAGCCCCCTTGATAGTACAAGCTGAGATGAAAAAGCCGCCCATCGTCGAACGGGCGGCTTTTGTACCTTATCGGATCAGAAACGATACCCCACGGATACACCGAGCCGCTGCGGCGCATCTACGCGATCATGCCAGTAATTAGCGACCGGCTGTACCTGGAAAGACCTCCAGCGGGAGAGGACGATATATTCATCCGTCACATTCTGGATATATCCGCGGATTGTCCAGTTTGCATTTTCCCAGCCAAGCGAGAGATCAAGACGATCCCAACCCGGCAGCGGATAGACCGGGTCGCTGGATGTCGCGCCAGATCCAACTGTCGTCGAACCAACGTGACGGAAATTGGCACCCAGCACGATATCGCCACTGCCCAACGGCACGCGATAATCCGCCGAAAGATAATAGGTCCATTCCGGTACATAAGGGAATGCATCGCCGGATTTGTTGACCTGATCTTCCACTGTGACGACACCGTCACCATTGCGATCACCCGGTGAAATCAAATAATCCTTATACCGCGCACGGGTATAAGCAACATTACCACTTAGCGTCAGCCTGCTGGTTGGGCGCAAGGTCGCTTCGAGTTCGAAACCATCGACCTTGCTGCTCGACGCATTGTTAATTGTGGTTGCGACGAAATTGCCTCTTATCACCGAGGATTGCAGTTGCTGATCCTTGATGTCGATGTGGTAGGCTGCAAGATTAAAGCTCAGCAGCCGATCAAACAACGAACCCTTCAGGCCGATTTCATAGTTGGTGGTGGTTTCCGGGTCGATCGGCACCACATCCGACGGCTCCACCGGTGCGACCTGAAAACTGCCGCCCTTGAAACCACGCGACACCGTCGCATAAGTCGTAAGGTCCGGTGTAATCTTGTAGCGCAGCGATGCCGACGGCGAGAAATTCTCGAACCCCTTGGAATTATTAACCGGGGTTACAAAATCCGGCCATCCATAATCAAGGCTCGACAAAATACTGGTGATGATACCGTTAGGCGCGAACTCAAACCGCTCAAGGGCAGAGACCTTCACCTTTTCATAGGAATAGCGCGCACCCACCGTTAGTTCGACCTTCGGCGTCAGTTCATAGCTGACCTGACCAAAACCCGCCACGCCATCACGCTTCAGGATGGCAAGCTGCTGATTCCAGAGACCATCATAAGAGCTTTGCGGAGCAGCCCCGGATAGAGCGTCCATATTAGAAAAATTATACCAACGGCTATTATATTGATAATCATGGAAACCATAGAGGCCGGCCAGCCACTGTAACGGGCCCGTCGTATCCGATTGCAAGCGCAGTTCCAGCGACCCACTCTTCTGGGTCCGGTCAAAATCATGGTAATTGTTTACGCGCCCCCGCGTCCCGTCGAAATCGAACGGTGCGGAACTATCCGCATACTCATAACCGGCAATGAAACTCAACTTCATCGTGTTGAAAGACTTCTCGGCATTCAGGGCAAAGCCATAATTTTCCGCTGTGTTCTGAAATGCCTGATCGCCATCAACTGTGTAACAACGGCAACTGGATAATGGCCCTGGGGCCTGATCCACCCCCTTGAAACTGGAATAATGACCGGTCAGGTTGAATTCCAGATCTTCGGCCGGAAGATAGCGCAACCCTCCGCGAGCAGAAATATCGCGCTGCCCATCCGCCGATTTTATATTGGTGTTCTTGGCGTTATACTCCTGTTCAAGGTTACGGCCGGGCCAGAACGGGTTTTCGCCCAGTACCGCCGCTCCCTTTTGCTTCACGAAATAATCAGAATGACTAAGGCTCACGGCAAGCGACCCGAAAAGCTTGTCTCTGATGATAGGCCCGCTGATGGATGCGTTCGCCTTAGCTGTATCGAACGATTCATAAGCAAAGCTGACGCGCCCACGCACTTCATTATCAGGGCGACGTAAAACGATATTAACCGCACCGCCTTCGGTATTGCGGCCAAAAAGCGTACCTTGTGGTCCTTTAAGGACTTCGACTCGCTCTACATCCAGCAAATCGGAATCAAAACTAAGCGCGGGGGAATACACACCATCGATAAAGGTAGCGGTTGAAGGCTCCAACTGGGAGTTTGCACCAATCCCGCGAATGACGATCTGACGGAAATCACGGGCAGGAGAAAGACCATTTCCGGTGACAGCGAGACCCGGAGTAACACCGATAGTCTGCTCTATGGTGCTGGCGCCAAGCCTTTCCAGTTCCCCCGCATTGAAGGCAGAAATAGAAACAGGAACATCCTGCACGCTTTCAGCCCTTTTACGAGCCGTTACTAGAATGACGCCGTCATCACTATCCGCACTGGCGCCAGACACCTGCGCCTGCGCACCCGACGATAGTGCAAGGCTAGCCACCATCGCGCACAATGCGCTTCCGCTTCCCATACTTCTCTTATGACGATTCCGATATTTCATGAACGCAGACCCCTTTTTGTCCTGAGTAGCAATGCCCCACGAACGTCTTCTTTTGTTATGATTCTTTCACATGAATGAAACACATATTATATATGTGCCGTCAATAGCAATATTGACACATTTGTTATATTTCCTCCATAGCATGAGCCCGGAAGGGGATTTTCCCGACTCCGGCACAGGAAGAAGACAGAAAATTCCGGGCTGACACAGATAGAATTTTATAAATGCTACACAGTATAGGGTGACAAACCGTCGCCGCTCAAATCGTCACCCGGACGTTCGAAACGGCAGGGCACGGCACATGAGCGGACCGCATCGTCACCCGCGATGAAGGAAAAATAACACAATGGCCTGCTCCCCTTCGGTGCTGCTTTCGCCCGATGAACCCCTGCCTTATCTGGTTACGGAAGGGGACAATTTATCCTTCCTTGTGATCTGCGATCATGCAGGCGCGCGCATCCCTGAGTCTCTAGGAGAATTGGGGATGCAGGAAAATGACAGGCTCGATCATATTGGCTGGGACATAGGCGCGGCATGGGTTGCCCGCAGAATAGCCAAACTGTTCAACGCCCCACTGGTAGAAGGCGTTTATTCACGGCTGGTCATAGACTGCAATCGCTATCCCGACGCCGGACCAGCCATGCCCGCCAGCAGCGACCGGCGCACCATTCCCGGCAATCAGGCCCTGACAGATGAACAGCGCGCCGCCCGTATAGATGAGATATTCCTGCCCTATCACGCCATGATAGCAGCCCGGATTGACAAAGCACGTAATGCAGGAATTTCTCCGGTTCTCATTTCCATTCACAGCTGCACAGCATCAATGGGCGGCATTCACCGGCCATGGGAAATCGGGGTTGGATGGTTACGAGATCAGCGCATATCGAAACCCCTTATCGAACATTTGAAAGCAAGGGGAGATGTCGTCGTCGGAGACAACGAACCTTATGGCATAGATTTGGGAATAGATTTCAGCACCCCTGAACATGCGATGGCGCAGGGGCTTGCCCACATGCAGATAGAATTTCGTCAGGATCTTCTGAGTAATCAGACACGGGCAGAGCATTGGGCCGATATTTTTGCCGAAGCCGTTCTTGCCATCCGCGATGACGACAATTGGCATAATGAGGAAAAGCACCTCAATGCTCAGGACGGCGTATATGGCTATGAAAACTGGCTTTCCCGTCACCAGAACATCCCTCTGAAAGCCTGAAACACTCGCCTCCGTCCGATAATGACACGACAATAGTAGAATTTTCGGAATAAATGTTTCATCCTGCTGCCAAATATGCTGCGGCAGAACATGGCTTTTGGAGAAAAAATGATAAATCTGGCGGACCGGATAAAACAACATGCCGGGCAATTCACACCAGCAGAACAAAGAATCGCAGAAATTCTTTTCTCGACTAATATGCTTGCTGGTCTGGAAACCGTCGCGAAACTGGGGGAAAAGGCTCGTGTCAGCGGGCCGACTGTGCTTCGCTTTGCTTCCAAGCTGGGGTTTGAAAACTTTCCCGAAATGCAGGCCTATCTGCGGCAGGACATAGAAAACCGGCTGGCCTCCCCCCTCGACATGTATCAACGGCAAAGCGGAGGGGATAAAGGCACCACTTTATGCGCGGAAGCCGCCGATATTTTTTCGGAAGGCATCCAGCGCAGCTTTGATCGTATCGACATCCCCACTCTCAACCGGGTTGCCGCCCTTCTTGCGGATGGTTCCCGGGCGGTTTATGTCATAGGCGGGCGCTTCACGCACCATCTCGCTGAAATTCTGTGGGGCCACCTTCATCAATTGCGCCCTCGTGCCTATGCCCTTCGTGGCGGCGTCGTTTCCCCCCGCGACCATCTTGTTGACATAGGACGGCGAGACATACTGATCGTATTCGACATCAGGCGATATCAGGAAGACATTATAGAACTTGCAGAATTCGCCAAGCTCCGCCGCGCGACCCTTATTCTGATTACCGATCCGCTACTTTCCCCCATAGCGAGGATCGCCAACCATGTTATCACCTGTGATCTGGATGCCCCCTCCCCCTACGACTCTCTGGTTCCGTGCATGGCGGTTGTAGAGCTGCTGATTGCCGCAATCACGCGTCAGGCCAGTGAAAATGGGCGGCAGCGCATCGTTGAAATCGAACAGATCAGACATTTCGGCGAACAGAACAAATCCTAGGGTCCTGACCCTAGCAAAATTTTCGATTAACGCAGCAACCTGTAAGGTCACAAGCGCCGGAATTACACAAAACCTCCATATGTGCAGGCCCGGTCGCAGGCGGCTGCCTGCATGGGGGTTTTCAGGCTCCGTACCAGATCAAACCATCAGTCCATCCATACTCCGTCAATTAATATAAAGCGCAGTGGACAAATTAAGCCAAAGCCCAACGGACCAAACCAAATGTCTATGGGCATTTCCTGCTTATGCTGATGTCTGACCCGGTAAGTGAACGCGCATGACCGCCACCCCGGACCCCACCAAAACCAGCGCGAGAAGCGATAACGCACCAAACCCGCCGATCCAGCTATCGTTTATTTCATGCAAATGTCCTACCATGATCGGCCCCAACGAGGCGAGGCTATAGCCTATACCCTGAACCGCTGTTGATATTCGGCGGTTGTCATCCAGATCCACCGCATGCTGCATAATCAGCATGAAAGCGACAACGAATATCCCCCCTTGCGCAATACCACCTAACAAAGACCATAATGGCCATTGAGCAGGGGCAATCAACATCCACAACGGCGTTAACATCCAGAATAACCCCATAACGATCAATTGGACGCCCGGCGAATAATGACGTGCGATCACCGGCACACCCAGCGCCCCGATCAGTGATAATATCTGGAAACTGGACGCCACGATTCCGGCCTGTGTAGCGCTCATGCCGTTTGCTTCAATGAGGTAACTGGGCAACCAGGCGGTAATGGCATAATAAATGAAGAGATGTACGGCAAAGACAGCAGATAATATCCAGACAATTGGCCTACGCCATAATACCCCCGTCCCAGCATTATCTTTTTCATCAGGATGTGTAATAAGGCTGTCCTTAGCTACAGCATCAGAAGTTGGATCAGCACCATGCGCGTTACTGTTGGGGTGCCGGTCTGCCCATAGCCATAAGAACATCGCCGCCACCGCCAGCGCAGCCCAGCTAGCCAGAGCGAAACGCCATCCCACTAGCTCTGCAAGCGGCGCTGTGAATACACCGGTCAGCATAGTTCCTACATTCAATGCCGCAGTGTAGATGCCCGTCACCATATGAATCTGGCGAGAGAAATCGCGCGCAATAATCATCAGACTAGCGATATTACCGATGGCCAGCGCCATGCCGATCAGCAAAGTGCCGGCAAACATACCCATGCTTCCCGAATAGGGCCGCACCAACAAGCCAATAGCCGCCCCGCCCAGTGCAAGACAGACTGAAAACCGCAGGCCCATACCCGCAATCAGCATGGAAACCAGCGGCGTCAGCAACCCGAAACACAATACAGGGATGCTTGTCAGCAATCCCGACAATGTGGCGTTCAGGCCCAGATCAGCACGAATATGACCGATTACCGGCGGAATAGCCGTAAGCGGGCTTCGCAAATTAAATGCCAAAGCAATTAAAGCGATGAGGATCAACCACCCATGCTGCCCCATATGGCCAGACGCCTTATCACCACTTCCATGCTTGCGTTGTTCAATAGCATGGGGATGCTGATTATGATCCATAGACAGAAAAGACCCTAAAAATTCGCAACGATCCTAAGACCTGTCAGACAAGAATTGGTGCGCTGCGCCTAACACCATCGGGATAATGCATAAATTGCAAATCAGGGCACAGCAGCAGCCCCTGAAACAACTGCTCCCGAATAAAGCTCCGCCACATGTTCGCCATGCTAAACAGCGCGCCCCCTCTATCCCCCCCCTTACGGATATGCTGCGACACATGATTGCGGCATATGCTGCAGGATATGCACGCCGAATAAGGGGAACCCTTAGGGTCAGGACCCAGGCAAACTCTATAATAAAAGGCCACGAAATTGGCCCGCATGGTACACAAGCGGCTTTGCAGCAGGATCACTATCCAGATAACGAACATGCCCAACAAGAAGGACATGATCCCCGGCCTCAACCTGTTGTACGATATCCGCCACAAGGATGGCTGCCGCTGCGCGCAGAACCGGTAGCCCATGCTGCTCCCGAAACAGATTCGTCAACGCCTCGTTCGGACGCCCTGCAAAATGCAATGCATGGTCGTGCATGGTGTCCGAGAGGATATTGACAGCATACCGCCCCGAAACCAGCACCTTGGGCAATAGCCTTGATCGGCTATTGACGGAAATGCAAATGAGAGGGGGAGTGAGGGAAACCGACATGAACGCACTGACTGTCATGCCGTGATCCCCTTCTGGCGTGCGAGTCGTGATGACGGTAACGCCGGTGGCGAAGCGGCCACAGCAATCGCGTAGAGAACGTCCGTCAATCGTATCGGGGAAGGCAATGTCAGGCATGAGGATGCTTCACTGTTGAGAAATAGTGCTGCCATCAGTCCCGGTCTGCAGCGATCAAAGACCTAGCAAACCGGAACCCGACGGAAAATGCCTTACGCGGCATCAAGTTCCTTACGGACGATCTCTGCGCCAGCAGCAAGGGCCCGGAGCTTCCCTCTGGCGACAGTGCGCGATAGCGGAGCCATCCCGCAGTTCGTGCAAGGATAGAGCTTGTCAGCATCCACGAACTGCAGAGCCTTGCGCAAGGTGTCGGCGACCTCCTCAGGCGTCTCAATCGCATCGTTTGCCACATCAATGGCTCCGATCATGACCTTCTTACCGCGAACAAGTTCGATCAGGTCCATCGGAACATGGGAATTCTGGCATTCCAGCGAAATCAGGCCAATGCCCGATGCCTGCAGTCTGGGAAACGTCCGTTCATATTGTCGCCATTCCGACCCGAGGGTCTTTTTCCAGTCAGTATTGGCCTTAATTCCATAGCCGTAACAGATGTGGACTGCGGCTTCGCATTGGAGGCCCTCTATCGCCCGTTCGAGAGCCGCGATGCCCCAGTCGTTCACCTCGTCGAAGAACACATTGAATGCAGGTTCGTCGAACTGGATGATGTCTACGCCAGCCGCTTCGAGTTCTCTGGCCTCTTCGTTGAGGATCGTGGCAAATTCCCAGGCGAGCTTTTCACGGCTGTTATAATGGGCGTCATAAAGGGTGTCGATCATTGTCATCGGCCCCGGCAAAGCCCATTTAATGGGGCGGTTTGTCTGCTCACGCAGGAATTTAGCATCCTCGACGAAAACCGGTTTTTCGCGCGCCACAGCACCAACGACGGTTGGCACGCTCGCCTCATAACGGTTGCGGATGGTAACCGTCTGACGCTTCTCAAAATCGACACCGGTGAGATGCTCAATGAAGGTCGTCACAAAGTGCTGACGCGTCTGCTCGCCGTCACTGACGATGTCGATACCAGCGCTCTGCTGTTCGACCAGCGCGACCCGTAGCGCATCCCGCTTGGCCTCGGCAAGTTCCGCGCCGTCGATTTTCCACGGCGACCAGAGTGTTTCAGGTTCAGCCAGCCAGAATGGCTTGGGAAGGCTGCCGGCAGTCAAAGTAGGAAGGAGCTTGTTCATAAAAAACTCGTCTCGGTTCAAAGGGCGTATTGGGCGGACCACTGATCGAAGAAAGACCGGTGCGGTTTGATGAAATGCTCGTCGGTAAAACGCCCCTGTTCCGTCGCCAGACGGGCCCGTTCCTCACGGTCATAGACGACCCGCGTGTTCGAATAATCCCCGTGCTTCAAGCTTGGCTTGAAGCATTGGCCAGCCACCGAATTGGCATTATATATCTCAGGACGATAAATCTTCTGGAACGTTTCCATCGTGCTGATCGTACCGATGAGTTCCAGATTAGTGTAATCGTTGAGAATATCTCCGCAGAAATAGAATGCCAGCGGCGCTGTGCTTTTGGGCGGCATGAAATAGCGCACCTGCATCCCCATCTTCTGGAAATATCGTTCGGTCAGGGACGATTCGTCCACCTCATATTCAACCCCCAGAACAGGATGCTGGTTCGCCGTGCGGTGATAGACCTTGTTCTCTGAGACGCTGAGACAGATGACCGGAGGTTTTCCGAACTGCTGCGTGAAGGCGGCCGATGTTATAAGCGCGTTAAAGATTTTTGCGTGCAGTTCGCCAAAGTCACGCGGCACGCCGAAACTCGCGCGATCCTTGTTATACTCTGGCAGCAGGATGCTAAAATCATAGTCGCGCACATAGGACGAGAAGCTGTTTCCCACGAGACCATCAATGCACATGTCAGTCTTTCGATCGATGATCGTCGGCTTGAGGACTTCGATCATCGGGAAGGCCTCGTTTTCGCCCTTAATGTGCAGTTCGGCGGAAATGATATCGAGTTCGACGGCGTAACGATCACTCGCGGGATTATCCCAAGATGCAAGGTCGTTGAAGCGATTGTCGACCATCCGTAAGGCGTTGCGCAGATTCTTCTGGCGCCATTCGCCGCGCGCCAGATTGGCGAAATTTGTGGTGAGCCGGGTGCCGTTCGCTGGCGAGTAATCCTCGTCGAACCGTGTTCGCTTGATCGTGAAGGTAAAATTGCTGGTCGTCATGAGCAGATGTCCGGTTGTTCATTCGGGGCATCGCGCTATTCGCTGCATGCGGCAGAGCAATGTGCGCGTGACACTTCTAATTCCATCAACCGAACATGATTTCAAATGACATTAATTTAAAGGAATATGACTTTCTGTCATAATATAATGATCCGGATATGAAAAAAACGGATACGCAAGTTCCTACCCGTTTGAATGGAAGGCATACTGCGCGAGGGGGCCTCTTTCGGCCCGGCATGGGCAGTTCAGACCTGAACGGTCGCAGCCAGATGCATGAACCCATCCAGATAATCGGGGACTTCCCCCGTGCGATACCCCAGATGGATGGACTTAAAGATACCCGCGCCGATCCGCAGTCCCTTCACGCCCCGGACCTCATGCAAGAGCCAATTTGGGGTTGCACTGACGGCGCGACCCGATGCCACCAGCCTTAACATCAGATCAGTCGTCTCAACGGTACGGTGACGCAGCGGCTGAGCATTGGCGGGGACAAGGAATCGAGTATAAATATCCAGCCTCTCACGAGGGACAGGATAGGTGATAAGGGTCTCACTCGCCAAATCCGCTGGCTCGACCCGTAGCTTTTGCGTCAGGGGATGGGCGTCCCCTACCGCGAGGACGAGCTCATAATCAAAGACAGGCCTATATTCGAGCCCCGGACGCTCTGCAGGATCGGGCGTCACGAGAATGTCAATCTCATGCCCCAGAAGAGCCGCCAATCCGCCGAACTGGAAGGCCGTTGTCACATCCAATTCAACATCTGGCCATTGGGCGAGAAAAGGGTCCACCACTCGCATCAACCAATCCTGGCAGGGGTGGCATTCCATACCGACCCGGATCGCCCCCCGTCGGCCGCGCGCGTAATCCTCCAGCACGGATGCACCATGTTCAAGCGACGGCAGCACCCGCATAGCCAAGCCCAGAAGATAGTCCCCTGCGAGTGTGAAGCGTAGCTTATGTCCCTCTCGTTCCCACAATTTTACACCGTATCGGTCCTCAAACCGGCGGATGGCATGGCTGACCGCTGATTGGGTGAGACACAATTGTTCCGCAGCCTGAGTCAAGCTGCCGGTCCGGTCAATTTCACGCAGTATGATTAAGGGTTGCAGATCAATCATTGAGCATGAATCTTTGTCATATTCATATTCAATAGTCCAGATTCTATCGTGTCTTGAGGGCCTTGCCATGAGGGGTGAACTGCGCCTTCCACCAGCTACCACGAGATATGCATCATCTCTGCACAATAAGGCTCATGCGAATGACCAGACCGGGATATTTCCGGGCCGAACACTATACGGATATGCCCTATGAGGTAAAATGTCGGATGTTCGGCAGATGTCAGTGAAAAACACGATATTGAGACGACAGCGATTGTACAATGATAGCGGTCTTAGGGTCAGTACCCATTAATTCCGTAACCGTGACTTGAGGCGGATTAGTTCATGACACGGGGCAAGTACAAGAAATCAGGCCATGTTCCCAGCATTCACATCGGCTAAACCGCCCTCAACCCTGAATAAATTATCGGCCATAAAATCCACAAATACACGAATTTTGGGCGACAGATAACGGCTCGTTGGCCACAGAACACGGAATACACCCGCTTCTGCAGCAAAGTCATCGAGTAGCGAGACGAGCTTGCCTTGTTCTATCTGCGATGCCACCGCAAAATGCGGCAGACACGTCACCCCAAAGCTATTCTCGGCAAGATGAATCAGCGGCTCAATTGTGCTGGCTATCGTCATTATCGGCAGCGCGACACGCAGGTCTTTGCCGTCTCTTGATAACGGCCAAGGTTCTAATTTGCCCGAATTGGCATATCTGTGATGCATACAATGATGCTGCAATAAATCTTCGGGATATTGCGGTGTCCCTGCTACTTTCAGATAGGCAGGCGAGGCTACTATTCTGTATCTGAAGGAACCCAGCTTACGGTTCATCAACCGGGTATCACGCACATCTCCCGTCCGGATGACGGCATCAAAACCTTCTTCTATTACGTCAACCAGACGATCGGTAAAATCAAGATCGAGCCTGATTTCGGGATAGGCTTTCATGAAGGCCGATATCGCTGGCATCAGCAACATACCCGTAATTGGAAAACTCACGCGTAACAGGCCACTCGGCTTGCTGTGCGATCTGGATAGCTGCGCCTGCGCTGCATCGAGTTCGGCCAATATACGCCGACACGTATCGAGGAAGAAACTTCCCTCCTCCGTCAACGTCATGCTGCGCGTCGAACGATGGAAAAGGCGTACCCCCATTTCCTTCTCAAGACGAGCGATAGCCTTGCCCACCGCCGAACTTGATAGGCCCAATCGCTGAGATGCCGCAACGAAGCTGCCACCTTCAGCCGTTTGAACGAAGATTTCCAGTGTACCCAGCTTATCCATACAACCCTATTCAGGAATATTCTTCCGTTCTCATCGGAATACCAGACTATTTATCGCTTATTATGGAGCCGATATCCAGCATGGCACGACAATCAATGCAGATTTTCAGAAAAAGGAAATTCAATGGATAGCGTGCCGATTGCGGGATTTTCTATTGCGCCACAGCCAACCATCTTCATCGTCAACGTCATTCATGCTCATCCCGGCAAGCAGGATGAAGCATTTCAGATCATTCAGGATGTCGTCCATTATGTAGCAGAGAAAAAGGTGGGATTTCTCTGGAGCAATCTGGCCAAAAGCACAGACGGGCTGACCGTAGTCAATATTGAAGCGATACAGGGCGCGAACAACGTAGACGAGTTCTTCTCTGATCCGGTTTTTGTTGAAAAATTCCGAAGGCTCGATGCCGTTTCAACCAGCGAATTTCATACGTACAGCGTTAGCGATCTGGTTCTGCCTAAAACCGGGCAGGAAGGTTAACCACCATGGCCTGCTCTACCTCCGCTAAACACATGGCCCGCAAAGAATCAGACGGCCCCCAGTTGCCGATGGCGGCCTTGCTTGCCCTTGCTATGGCTGGTTTCATCACTATCCTGACAGAAGCCCTGCCAGCCGGGCTCCTCCCGCAAATGAGCGCGGATCTTGGTGTCAGCCCCTCTGCTATTGGCCAGTTGGTCACGGTCTATGCCATAGGTTCGCTGGTCGCAGCTATTCCGCTTACCGCTGCTACTCAGCATTTCCGTCGTAAACCGCTTCTCCTTTGCGCGATTGCGGGTTTTGCGATTGTAAACATGCTAACCGCTGTCACGGAAAGCTTGGCTATCATGCTGCTGGCGCGATTTTTTGCGGGTGTTTCAGCAGGCCTGCTTTGGGCGATGATAGCCGGATATGCGGCGCGCATGGTCACAGATCAGCTCAAAGGGCGTGCTATCACGATTGCAATGATCGGCACGCCGCTAGCATTATCGCTTGGTATCCCCGCAGGGACATTAATCGGATCAGCGATCGGCTGGCGAAGCACGTTCGCGGCTATGACTATCCTGACTTTGGCTCTGATAGTCTGGATATGGAGGGCCGTACCCGATTATCCGGGTGCTACGATCAGTGGGCGGGCATCCATCAGGGGTACGCTGGCAATCGGCGGGATTAAACCGATATTGATGGTGACTTTTCTCTTCGTTCTGGCGCACAATATCCTCTACACCTACATTGCCCCGCTCGTTGTTCCCGCAGGATTAACCCGGAAACTGGACTTCGTTCTGCTGGCCTTTGGACTGGCTGCAATAGCAGGGATTGCCGGTGTCGGATATCTGATCGGTCGATGGTTACGGGGGCTTATACTGACCAGCATCATGGTGTTCGCAGGCGCGGCATTGATGCTTGGCATCGGGGGGACAGTGCAGGAAGTATTCTGGCTGGCAATCGGCGTGTGGGGATTGGCCTTTGGCGGCGCGGCGACCCTATTCCAGACAGCGGCAGCAAGCCTGTCAGGGCAGGCTTCGGATGTGGCGCAGTCCATGATCGTTACTGTCTGGAATCTGGCCATTGCAGGTGGCGGGATTGTCGGTGGATTGCTGCTGGAGCATTCTGGCATAAAATGGCTGCCATGGGCGGTTTTAGCAGTTTTGCTGATCGCTTATACTATCGCATTGCTGGCAAAAAATAGTAGGCTCCAGCCAGCCGCATGAGAATGTTGATGCCCGCTTCCGTTTCCAGAGCCTTAGGATCAGGGCTTAATGATCGACCGAGCCTCCGTCGCTTATAGCTTAGGAGCCAACGCCCGGAATGCCTGTGCCAGCCTAATGACTGCCACCTCCATTTCGGCGGTCGTAAAGGCGGCAAAGCCCAGTAAAAAGCCGGACTTCATCGGCTGGGTGGCGTGCAGCGCAGAAAGCCCCATGAGGTCAACACCTACCCGCCGCGCGGCATCAACGGCGACGCGTTCCTCTATATCGCATATGAGGATGCAGGGCATCTGAAGGCCGCCCACCGGCACGCGCGGTTCAACAAAATCTGACAGATGCGTGCGCACCAGAGCCGCCAGAGCCTCAAGCCGCTGCGCATAATGGCCGCGCATCATCCGCACATAGGCACCAAAATGCCCATTCTCCATGAACCGGGCGAGAGTAAGCTGGCTGATCGTCGCAGTATGCCCGTCGAGCAATGTACGTGCGACGGTCATCGGCTTCACCAGTTGCGGGGGCAGCACGACATAGCCGATCCGCAGGCCCGGAAAGAGAGATTTGGTGAAGGTTCCAATATAAATGGTGCGATCATTACGATCGAGGCCCTGCACGCAGGCGGTCGGCTTGCCAGCATAATGAAACTCGCTGTCATAATCATCCTCGATAATCCATGCCTGATGGCGAGCCGCCCAGTCGATCAGGGCCAAGCGGCGATCAAGCGTTAGCGTCGCGCCGGTCGGGAATTGATGCGAGGGCGTCAGCGAAATCGCCTTGGCCGGTCGGGGGGCATTGAGAACATGCTCCACCTTGATACCCTGCCGATCAACACAGACAGGCACGCAATCAAGCCCCGCCGCCTCAAACGCCTTACGCGCGCCATGATAGACCGGGTCCTCCACAAATATGCGGTCGCCCGGATCAAGCAGCATATTGGCGCAGAGCGTCATCGCTTGCTGCGAGCTGGTCAGCACCAGCACACGATCAGCCGTTGCCCGTGCGCCGCGTTCCAGATTGACATAATCGGCAATCGCGCGGCACAGCGGCTCCGCACCCTGCGGGTCCCCCGGCAACAATGCATCTGTGCCAACATCCTTTAGCACTTGTCGTTCGAGACGTTCCCAAAGCTGGAGCGGAAACATCCGCGTTTCTGGTATACCCTGAGTGAACGGACGAAAGCCGGTTGACCCGCGCACACCCCCACTCTGGAGCATCGCCGCGCCGCGCTTGCTGAGATTGGGCGCCTGATTGCGTAGCAGGGTTTCGCGGGCCAAGTGCCGCTGGCCCGGCAGGAACTCCGGCATCTCCGCCACGAAGCTGCCACTGCCAACTTTACGTTCGATGAACCCTTCGGCATGAAGCTGAGCATAAGCAGCCTCAACCGTATCCCGCGAGACCGAGAGCGAACGCGCCAGCGCCCGCGATGCAGGAAGCGCCCGCCCAGCGCCGAGCGCGCCATCAAGAATCAATTGTCGGATCGCCCGCTGAATACGGGCGTGGAGGGGCATAGCGCTATGCGCCGGATGCGCCATCCACGCCTTTACGGATTCCAACTGAGCATGCTTGAACAAATGGCCTGCGCTTTCGTCAGTAATGATTAAGATTAATCAGACCAATGTGAGGGCCACTGTCAACGGCAATTACTTCTGCTTCTCCCCGGTGGGTATGTGCCGATATTCAATAAAGCCCGATCGTGTCGCGATGTGATTATATAGACATTGCGCCCTGCTGTTGCTCTCATGCGTGTGCCAGTAAACGCGCGCGCATTCCATTTCATGGGCCGTGCTATAGATTTGCTCAATCAGCTTACGGCCAACGCCGCCGCCTCTCTGGTCTGGATTGACGAACAAATCCTCAAGATAGCAATAATCATCTGTGGCCCATGTTGAACGGTGGCGGATATAATGGACAAGACCGACCGCTTTGGTGCCATCCCATGCGAGGAAACCACCCATTGGCTCTTACGGATCAAGCAGGCGTGACCAGATCACTTCCTTCACGCTCTCGTCGATAATGGTTTCATAAAAACACAAATAGTCGTTCCACAGGGCCAGCCATTGATCGTGATCTTCCCACCGCAGGGGAATGATAGTAAGCGTATCGTCCAAGATTGAATCCTTCCGGTATGATGCGTTCTTCCACCCCCATTAGCGGGGTGACCATTTGCGCATTACGCCGGGATATGCCTGATAGGCCCCTCCATTTTATGGGCAATGAGCAGACCAATTATCGTACAGAATATCCTATCGAGCGAAAACCGGGTGGAGCCAGCCCATCGCTCCCCACTACAAAATGGTTTGGATTGTCCGCCCAAGCCGGGCCGGTTAGCTTTCATTGCCCAACTCGAAAATCGGCACCATGCAATGCTTAAAATAAAGCAGGGCAGGCCGCCCGCAAAGCAGGCTGATCCTTGTCCTTCATTTTCAGGCGAATGGCCGATATTTTCACCGGCATCTTCAGCTTTTCTTCATAGGCTTCGGCGTGATAAATTTTCCGCACAACATCCATTCCGCGATCGACCTGCCCAAACACCGCAAAGCCCTGCCCATCGGGATTACGCCGCCCCCCATAGTCCATCTCAGGGGAATTATGCACCACGATTGAGAAGCTGGATGTTGCCGTATCCGGCCCCCAGCGCGCCATGGAAAGAGCGCCCGCCCGATGCGTCAGATGTGTCTCGCTGGTCCTTTCCAGCATGATTGGCCCATAAACATTGGTTTCTTCACCGTCACGGGCCTCCATCTGGATCACATCAATCGGTACAGCATTGCCAGCAAAAACATCGTGACGGACGGTCCTGAAAAACTGCCCGCCATCATAATAGCCACCAGCGACATAACGGAGGAAGTTGCAAACGCTGATGGGCGCAACAGACAAATGCAACCGTGCTTCAATGACGCCATAGCTGGTTTCTATGCGCACCTGTGGCTCCGCCGCATGGGCCATAGCAACGCCGCCGCCAGCCATAGGGCAACAGGACACTGCCGCAATGCCTGCCACGCGCTTAAGGAAATGTTGCCCCTGACGCACCCACAGCAAAGCGCCTCTTCCTGCCATCACCGAATCCCTGTCATCACCGACGACGGCCCTTATCAGGCTGGGTTGCCAGCCATGCCTGATAACGGTCAATCGCATCTGACTGGCGCAATATCTTTGCATGGGGGTCCAGCACCACTGCGGCGGCGGCAGGCACCGCCATAGTGCCGGTTCCATCCGCCATCGGCACTGTGGTTTCCTTGCCATCCACCCGCACATCCACCGGCATGGGGAAAGGCAGATTATCCGGCGTCACCCAGCTCAGTTTCAGCACATCGCCTTCTCTGTGGCTTTCCAGACGCGGCACCGCAGCCTGATACAGATAGATATTGAAGAACCAGTCATAATTCTTCCCCGTCACCTGATTGACGGTTTCCATAAAGCCTTTGCTGGTGCCAAATTGCGGCTGAAAATTACCCGGCTTTGGATCAGGCCGACCATAAGTGACGCGGCGAATAACCTCGAAAAAGGCGGTATCACCGATCAAGTTCCGCAAGCTGTGCATCACCCAGCTACCCTTGGTGTATATATCACCACGCGGGCCGGTGGGGTCAGCATACACCCATTTTTCTGACCGTTCTGCGCCGCTCACCAATGGCTTTTCATTCTTAATAGAGGCCCGCTGCGCCTTTAGCAGCGACAGAAAATCCATATCTCCATTCAGATATTCGCCCAACAAGGGCTGCATATAAGAGCCAATCCCCTCATGCAGCCACAGGTCATCATAATTGGCATTCGATAGCTGATTAGCGAACCATTCATGGCTGAACTCGTGATGCATCAACGGATCAAAGCCATAGATCGTCTTGGTATAATCGATGCTATACCCATTGAGTGTCTGGTTTTCGAGGCCCGAAAAAGGCACCCTTATCACGCCCATTTTCCCATCCGCCCATGGGTAAGGCCCAATGCGTGCTTCGAAAAATTCCAGTGCTATCGGGAACTCCCGAAATAATTCTGCGGCTTTCTGTTCTTCGCCGGGCAGATAGTAAAAGCGCATCGGAATGATATTGCCGAAACGGCTCTTATAATCGCCCTCCATCACCTTATAAGGGCCAACATTGAGGACGATGCCATAGGTATGGGGGCTGCGCGCCCGCCAATTCCATGTTGTCCATTGGCCATCCTTGCTGTCGGTCTGGCCCATGAACCGGCCATTACCCGGTGCCATCAACCCTTTCGGCACGGTATAATGTTCATCCACCCATGCCGCCTTACGGGTAGGATGGTCGATACAGGGGAAGAGCATGTCACACCCACCACCCCATAAAGACGTATCAATCCATGGGTCGCCAGCGGGCGTCTTCATCCATGTGGTGCCGCCTTCCCATGGCGGCCTTTTGGCGATGGGCGGCGTGCCAGAATAGACGATGCGCACCTTATGGACGGCATCTTTCGCCCATGCTTTGTTTAACCGGACACGCAATTGCCCATCGGGGTTGGTATAATCGCTGGCAGGAACCTTGCGGCCATCAAGATAAATGCCAGCGACCGTGAATTTCGGGTAGAAATCCAGAATGAGCACCGGAATGGAGGCCGTCGCACGCAGGGTCAGTACTGCATCGCCTTCTATGCTTTGTTCATCAGGAAACGCTTTGAGAGACAGGTCGAGATGCTCGAAGGACAATGCCATTTGCTCGGCGGGGCGCACCCCGCCTTGCTGACGCGTCAATTCGCTGATCTCAACCGCTCCGGCCTTTGCCATAGGGGGGGTGGCCGCCCCTCCTTGTGCGAGGGCAGGCACAGCTATGCCAAAACATAATGCCGCACCTGTAAGCCACCTGTTCACCCCCATGGGTTGCTCCTTTTCATTACATCAATAATCTGTTCAGGACGGAAGCCCGCCCGGATCAGAAGCCCTTTTCAACCCGTAGCGAGAAATAGCGCCCGCGGGAGTTGAAGGTCATGGAGTCAAAGCCATTTTGATAATTGCCTTCGAGGAAAGGCGGCATCCGGTCAGTCAGATTTTCTACCGCGAGGGTGAATTTCATCTTTTCATCCTCAAGGTTGTAGACCAGTGCCAGATCATGCTGGAGATAGGATTTGGCGCGTGGATAAGCGCCATCGGTCATGAACGATGCCAAATTCGTGACCGGCCCGACATAACGCGCTGCATAAGACGCAGAGAAACCACCCAGCGCCCATGTTACCCGGCCATTGCCCCGCCAATGCGCGAGGGTCCCCAAATTGGTCGTATAGCTGTCAATCTGCTCAATCGGGGCAGTGCTGGCCGACAGTGGCAACTTATAGCTGTCCATATAAGTTACATCCGCACGGAAATTGAGCGAACCCCAGGATGCTTTGGGGGTGGTATATTCCGCCCCGAAATCAATCCCCTTAATCGTCAGGCTCAGCAAATTGTCACGCAGCGCAGACAATTCCAGAATTGAATTGTCGGGATTACGGGTCACGTTATTTTCAAACCCAAGGCCCGCTGCATTCTGCGCCAGAATGAAGTTGGCATCCGCCGTGCCGATGATGTTGCTCTTCTTGATCCTGTAGAAATCAACCGTCAACGCGAGGCGGGGCACGAAAGAAGGCGTCCAGACTGCGCCGACTGTCAGGTTCTTCGCCTTTTCAGGCTTCAGGTCAGGGTTGGCACCGCTAACCACAAAGGCACCCGTGGTGGTCGGGGAACGCATGCCATGACACCCCGGATAAGAGGCATAGGCATCCGTTTGGCACGGATCCACAACCGGGCGATAGCCCCGCGTTTGCGAGCTATTTGCCTCGGTGAAGGTGGGCGCACGGAAGCCTGTGCCCCATGACCCACGCAGCAACAAGTCACGATAAGGCCGCCACTTAATGCCCAGTTTTGGATTTGTCGTGTTACCAAATTGGTTATAATGAGAGAAACGAACCGCCCCCTCTACATCCAGACTATAGAAGAAAGGAACATCCTTCAGAACAGGAATGGATGTTTCCGCATACACTTCGCTCACCTTACGCGTCGGCGGGGAGAAGGGAAGCTGCTGCGTATCATAATCAGGGGCATTGTCCTGCGTCTGAGAGAAGCTTTCGGTGCGATATTCACCGCCCAAGGCGATGTTCACATCCCCGGCAGGCAGGGCAAACAAAGTACCCGAAATATTGCCCACAAAGGACTTCATTTCAGCACTGATATCGCGCCAGTTATCCGCCGACACAGCATTAATCATTTCCTGCGTGATGGTGCCCGCCGGACCAAACAGGTTAATGGGTATGCAGGTTGGATCGCTGTTGCAATCATCGCTCGCCGCATGGGCAATACGCGCACGGACGATACCGCGCCCCAGATCAGACTTTTGATCGAGCTTCTGGTAATTACCCGACACATCCCAGCGCCAGTTGCTGCCGATTTCACCTTCCAGACCCGCAACGATACGATAGGTTTTGGAATCGACATTATTAAGGCGTGCCGCACCCGACCCTTGCTCGATGATGGTGCGATAGACCGTCAGCTCCGACCCGAAAGGGTTGTAGATGTTATTGGCACCCACGGTAAGGTTGCCGTCAAAATAATTGGGCGCAAGGAAAGCTGCAGATTTACGGCGGCTATAGGACGCTTCCACAAAGGCCTTAACGGATGAGGAAAGCTCTTGCTCCCCCGTTAGATAGGCGTTGAACTGTTTGATTTTGGCAGCACTGGATTCATAATCCCAATAGTTGATGCCATCATTCCCCACCCCATCGGCAGGCGTGAATACATCCGGGAAGAGCGCCTCACGATAGTTGGAGAACAGCGTGGGATCGCTGGCTCCTTCTTTCAATATATAGAGCTTGCTCGGGTCTGCGCCCGGCGCAGTGATACCACGGAAAGCAGAAGAAGAAATCGGCGCAGAGTCGCGGAAGTTACGCCCGCCCAGCGCTCGCCAGTCCGCGTCACGGCTGACAGGGCGATCACTAATGACATTGCCGCCAGCCTGACGATAGCTGGCATTGAATACAAAACCGCCGGTCTCATATTTCTTGCCGAATGTGCCGCTGAGTTCACGGTTAGGCAGATCACCCCGGCTGGTAATGCCATAGCCCGCCTTCAGCAGCAGACCATCATAGGATTTGCGGGTGATGATATTGACCACGCCTGCAATCGCATCAGAGCCGTAAACAGCAGACGCACCATCTTGCAGCACTTCCATGCGTTCAACCGCTTCGAACGGAACACTGTTGAGGTCAACTGTGCCGCCTGCCGTATTCGGCAAAACCCGGCGACCATTGATAAGGACGAGAGTGTTCACGGCGCTCAGCCCGCGTAAGGCCACATTGGCCGAGCCGTCATTGCCACGACCTGCGCTGTCGGATGCAGATGCCGATGCGACGGGAAGGTCACGGAGCAATTCACCGACGCTCTGCGCGCCTGTGGCGTCAATTTCCGTGCGATCAAGCACGGTTACAGGTGCAGCCGCCGTCAAATCCGTACTGGGCAGACGCGACCCGGTAACGATGATAGTATTATCGCCGCCTTCGGACGTACCCTGCGCATGGGCCTGCGCGCTCCATATCATGGGCGCGCTTGCCGTAAGCAACAGAATCCTTCTGGTTACTTTCTTCATATCCTTATTCCCCCTGGCTCTGTGTTGATGTCCTTCCTGCTGACGCACAGATTTTTATATATTATGTTATTTTTTATAACGTATACTTTTTACATCAACTGTCAAGCGATACAGGCATGAAAGCATTATGTATTATGCCGTGGATGACAGACGGAAAATTTCACCAATACCGTCATATATCCATTTATAATCAATATATTATCTTATAATAGTCGCTGCATCACGCTTCGCCATCATCCATCACTTACCATGTACAGAGATCATCTCATTTCTCTGCCGTCACCCCATCCGGCACCAATTCTGTTTCCAGCAACGTCATCGGTATCATGCCCGCATCATTAAAACGGGCCATGAATTCCTTCAGCACAAAGGGCTTTCCAGACTTAAAGCGGCTCTGCCCATAATCGGCCAGCAAACGGTCCAGCAGGATTTTGCCGGTAACAGAGCTGGTGCCATAGCCCGGTTGCCGCAAATACAGCAGCTGTTCAAAGGCCGTCAGATCATCACTGGCCCCGGCCCAGCCGCGCGGCGTCCATTCGCTATGGAATCGCCCCGCCTGCTCCAGCGTAAAATCATTCGATTGCACATAAAGCGATGCCAAACCGCGGGCCGCCCGATTGGCCAGCATGATCCACACCAGTTCCCGCGCACGCGGATTGTCATTATATAGCCCGGCATGCATCAGCACCTCTTCGAAGGCCGTTGCAAAGCCTTCGGAGCGACTCACCCATATATTGGAAAGGGATGGATCACGCCGGATCAGGCTGGCATGGGGTTCTGCCCGCATCCGCGACAGATCAATCCAATGATAATCATGGCTGAGTAACAGCATTAGTTCCCTATGGGTGACATGCGCGAAGAACAGGCGTTTATCTTCGGGAACGAAGCCACCTAATTGCGGCTCGATAGATTGACGGAGATAGGGTTTATCGGGGATGATTTCCTGCCCCACCAGAAAATCGACAAACTTGTCCAACCGCTGCCGGGCCATATGGTCATAAGCCGCAGCATCCTTCACCGGTTCCAGCACGGGTAGGTTCCGGTTATTATGCTCCTCCAGCAGCAGGGACGCCTGCGCCCGTTCCAGTTCCCGCCGCAGCAACGTCACCTCATCCTGCCAGCTATAAGGCACCAGCAGAACATTATTGAGATACCAGCTATAATTATCCTTGCCCACGCCCGATGGTCCGGTCTTGGCGGGGGCCTCGGCCTTTACCCATGCAACAAAGGCCTCACTGGCGGCGCGCGCCTTGGCAATGGCATCACGCAATGGCTTGCCCGCATTGGTCATATCCGCCTTGCGCTTGCCATCGAGCGAGCTAAGCGTCAGCGTGCCCTGTTCCAACTGAGACAGGGCACGGACCTGCCCTTCTAATTCCCGCACGCTCAGCCGCCATAGATCGGCCGCATTGGCATCCTTCAAATTCACCCGTGCCTGATCGAGAAAAGCCGGAATAGCGCCGATTTGCCGCGTCAGCTTTGCCTGATCCGCCGCAGAAAGCGGAAAGGCATAGGAATAAAGCTGAATTTCCGGGTAAGAGGCCGGGGCCTCGCGCGACGGCACATCGGTCTGATTAGGCCAGATGCTGATATAAAATGCCGGGTCCCGTGCCCAGGGACGCAACACACGCAGGTTGAAATCAAGACCATTCATCTCGGCCTTAATAAGCCGATAATCCGTCACCTGCTCAACCGGCCAGCCTTGCACATCAATAGCATCCAGCCGTTGCCGCCAACGGGGCAGTTCTACTGCCTTATGCTGCATCGCGGCAGCGCTATAATCCGGCACATCCTTGTGCAGCACAGGCCGCTCAAACGCGCGCCATGCCTGAAACAAATCCTCCAGCGCCCCATAGCCAAGGGAAGCCTCAGTCGCTTGCGCGGCGACCGGCCCCAACGGCATTGTCGTCAGTGCAAACGCATATACCCATTTCCAGCAAGCAACCATATTCCCCCCTTATGCCCCTGCTTATTTCCCCGAAACTCCCCCGGAAGAACTGTTCAGCGGCAAATGGTCATGAAGATAATCGGTGATCGTCGTAAAAAGATGGAGGCGCGTCCCCGGTTTTTCACTGATGCCATGCCCTCTTCCGGGGTAAGACATCATTGAAAAACGCTTATTGAACGCAATCAGCCGATCCACCAATTGTTCAGCATTTTGATAATGGACATTATCATCGCCGGTGCCATGGACGATCAGCAAATCGCCCTTCAAATTCTGGGCAAAGTTGATCGGTGACCCCTTGAAATAGCCATCGGCATTATCATCAGGCAGCCCCATATAGCGTTCCTGATAAATGGCATTGTACAGCAGTTGATCCGCCGGACCTGCAACCGCGATCCCCATCCGGTAGAGATCGGGATAACGGAACATCGCGTTCATCGTCATCGCGCCACCACCGCTCCAGCCCCAGACGCCAATGCGCGCCGGGTCGATATAAGGCCGCGCTGCCATCATAGAGCGGAGCGCGCCCGCCTGATCCGCCGAAGCCAGCAGACCGATTTGCCGATAAACGCTCTTGCGCCATGCCCGCCCACGCGGGGACGCGGCCCCCCGGCTGTCAATGCTCGTCACCAGATAGCCTTGTTGCGCCAGCATCAGGTGCCAGAGATACCGATCCCCACCCCAGCGATCTGCCACAGTCTGGCCCGCTGGTTCAGAATAAACATAGACCAGCATTGGATATTTCTTCGCCGGGTCAAATGCGGGAGGCTTTATCATCCACGCATCCAGCATGGTCCCGTCACCTGCATCGACCTGAAAAAATTCTGCCTTATTGCGCGCAACGCTGTTCAAGAAGCGATGCATTGCCTGATTTCCAGTAATGATGCGGGCAGATTTATGATCGGGCAGGCTGACCAGATCCGTCACTGTCGGTGTATCAAAGCGCGAAAAGCTGTGAAATGCCCATTTCCCGCCCGGCGCAATATCATAATCATGGGTACCGGGCGCATTTTCCGGGGTCAGCCTTTCCATGCGAGGTGCGCCGGACAGGCTCGCCCTATATAGGTAGCGCTGCGTCACATTATCAGGCGAGGCACTATAGCTGACGGTGCCTGACGCCGGGTCGATATTCTGAACGCTGACGACATCAAAATCGCCTGGCGTGCGCAAATCCATGCGCCCGTCCTCACGCGATACGACATAGAGATGCCACCACCCATCGCGCTCACTCAGCCATGTAAAGGCGCGCCCTCCATCCAGCCATTGCGGGTCTTCGTTGATGTTGACCCACGCTCTATCTTCATCCGCAAAAAGCAAACGAACGGAACCATCTGCGGCCTTCCCCAACAGAACCTCATTGCGGTTTTGCAGGCGGTTTTCATGCTGAATCAAGACCTCGTCCGATCCTCCGGCCCAGCTCATGCGCGGCGTGTAATGCTGGCGCGGGTCGCCCTGCACCGCAAACCATGTCGTGTTGCCACCGGTTGCGGAGATCACGCCCACTTTGACGGCGGAAATAGTGGTTCCAACCTTGGGATAGCGCTGCGGAATGACGCGGGAATAGACGCCGTCGGTGTTGGAAATCATCGAAAATGTGCCAACGCCATTAGTGTCAAACCGCCAATAGGCGATGCGTGATGAATCCGGGCTCCATGCAAAGGCCTTGCCCAGACCGAATTCTTCCTCATAGGCGACGTCGCTGCGGCCATTGAGGATCATGTCGGAACCATCCGCCGTCAACTGAACCGGCGCTCCGCCCGCAACCCCCTCAACAAACAGATTGTTCGCCCGGACATAGGCAATTTGCTTTCCATCAGGCGAAAATTCCGCATAGATCAGGCTATCGGATGATGGCTGACCGGCGGAAAGCTGGCGCAGCCCGCCTTTTTTCAAATCCAGCAGCCAATATTCCCCTAACGGATTATTGCGCCGCGCCATATCCGCCCGCACATAGAGCATGAGGTGGTTATGGTCCGGCGACCATATATAATCGGTGATTTTCAGAGGAGTAGCGCCTCCCTGAGGCACCATTTTCTGCGCATCTACTAATATGCTGCGTTTGCCGGACCGCGCATCATAACGCACAATATCAAACCCGTCGGCAAGGCGGGGGGATTTTTCGATGAGCGTATAGGCATCCCCTTCCCCCATCCATTTACTGACAGGGTTCGCCTCCATTTTGACGGCCCCGGCACCATAAATGGCCTCCAGCGACAAGGCTTGGCCAGCGGCAATGGCATCGGTCGCGCTATTCGCCTCTTGAGGCGCTGCAAAAGCCTGAGAAAGTGACAAAGGGGCGCACATCAGCCCCAAAGATGTCACTGCAAGAGTTATGCCGCGCATTCGCCCTCCCGAAGAATAATCGTATATTATATTCTTCTATACAAGGCTAATGTCAACTGCCTGTTGCACTAAGGTCAGGGCCACTTAATTGCGTGGGCCTTGATGGCTCGTTTGCAAAATGAAATGCGAAGAAAAGCGCATAATATGGGGCCTGCACCCCGGACACATTCTGTTACGGTGCGATTCGGTTGCAAACCGCTACCCATAGGCCAGACCAGGTTGCCTCAAGTCACAGTCACGAAATTCAATAGCTTAGACCCTAGTGACCCGAATCTGAAGTTCGACTTATTATTGAGCAAGCGTGCAGCGAACTTCAGTTTCATCCGGGTCACTATTAACTTTATGATTCTATTGTAGTTTATGGATATGAAATACGCACCGCACTTAGCCTGTGAAACGGATGCTATCCGCATCACGGAAAATACGGCGTTGCCGCTCTTCCATTTGCGCCTTCATCACTGGCCAGTTGACGCCAATCATTTTGCCGTCACGTTTAACCTGTTTCCCGGCAATCCATGTCGCATCAATATCATGCTGATATGCAAAGTTCAGCACCCTATCCGCAAGGCTGCCAGAGGGCGGGAAGCCAAAGCGATCTGTCCTTAGCATCAACAAATCGGCCCGCTTGCCAACTTCCACACTGCCTATCTGGTCATCCATGCGAATGGCTTTTGCTCCTAAGCTGGTCGCAAAAGAGAGGATGTCGGCAGATTCCAGAGTGCGAACAATCGCAGCATTGGTTGCGCCCTTATGCAACCCCCAAAGGGCGGCGCGGCAATGCTCGAAAAAATCCCATGTGAGAGCCAGAGGCACATCAATTCCAATGCCTACTGGCACCCCGGCTTTCATAGCACGGCCATGGACCGAGGGCGAAGCATAAGGGAATTCTCCCATGACTGATGACGCAATATGCCCACCACTATCACGAAGATAACCGAGTTCCGCATCTGTCAGGTCATTGCCATGGGAAATATGATAATCCGGGCCTAGCAAATCTGCTTTGGCAAGATCGGTGATGACACGATATTCATGGGGCAGCGCCATCCCCTCATCACCCGCACGACCAGCGACATGCTGCGTCATCAGGCGGGCGCCAAGGCGGCGACCAAGAACAATTTCCTGACGGATGGATTCGACGGTCCGGGGAGCAAATTCGATATGCCCCAGTGCCACCCCAAATTGTAATGGATCCGTGCTGGATGAAAAATATTTATCCCTTATGACTGCGGCATGCGCGAGGTGCCACTCATCCGGCTCTTTGTATATTTCATGCGATGCCTGCGCGGTTGAGATCGTATCCCCCGCACCATAGCTGGGTGTGTGGCCCGTCTGATAACAGAAAAAGCCCCCAATGCCGCTATCTTTCAGGCCTTTGGCGGCGGCGTCACCCTTTTCCGGCGAATGGATCACATGGGCATGATCGACGATGGAGGTGACACCATTATCAATCGCCGACAGACCGCCGATCAACTGGGCGAAATATAAATCCTCTGGCGTATAGACCACGCCCATCGCCATATTATTGTAACGCAGATAGTCTCTGTAATTCTTTGATGATTTCACCAGTCTGGCCGCCAATATGGTTTCCCACACATGGCGGTGCCCGTCTATCATGCCGGGCATGATGATTTTCCCATCGCCGGGAATGATCTCGGCGCTGCCTGCTGTAATGTTTTTCGCTATTGCTACGATACGGCCATCGCGGATGAGGATGTCCGTTTCATATAATTCTTCCTTATTTGCATTCATCGTGAGGATGCTGGCGTTACGGATCAAATAAGCCTGTGGCGGCTTCACCTTGGCGGCGACCTTGGCAGGCAGAATGGCCGAGGCGGTTGTTACAACTGCGGCGGCGGCCCCTAAGCGCAGAAACTCTTTCCGATTCAGTGTCATCATCTGTTCCCTGTAAATTTAGGGAGAGGAAGTGTGGGCTCCCTCTCCCCTTGGTTCAGTTTCAGAAAGCCGTGCGCAGGTTAACGCCAACTGTGCGCGGCGTTACGCTAATCGTCGCCTGCTCTGTGCCCAGTGAAGATGTCACCCGTAATTTGCCGGCGGAATCGAACATATTCTGAACAAACAAATATATCCCTGTACGGCCCCTTTCGATGCCGCCACGGAAATTAAATGTCGCATAATTTCCTTGTTTTTCCTGATAGGTATTGGTCGGGCGGAACTCAGAATAGCTACTGCCGACATAATTCCCATCGACATGGAGCAGCCCGCTAAGATCAGTGCCTATCGCCCAGTTATAATCCGCCGATCCGGATACGGTAACCTCCGGCTCAAACGGAATACGATCCCCTTTTCTGCCCGCAGCAGATGCCAGATCATTAATCTGGTCTTCCTTCAGCTTCGCAGTCAGATAATTCGCCGCAAGAGTGAGGTTAAGCCCGCGCATCGGACGAACCGTGCTGGACATTTCTATACCTTTAATGCGCGCCGACCCGATATTGGTGATGAACTGAAAGGCTCCATTGGCCGTTCGGGCCGTTGTTTGCATATCAGACCAGTCAATCATATAGGTCGCGACATCAAATGTAACACGCCCACCCGCCAGCGCCGTCTTTACCCCGGCTTCATAGCTCCATAATTTATCCGCCTGATAAGCAACCAGTTCAGCAGGCAGACCCGGCACGTTATTGGCACCACCCGGGCGCATACCCTGACTAGCCTGTGCATAAAGCATCAGACCTTTTTGGGGTTCATAGCTAATGTTGAACTTGGCAATCGTACCGGATGCATCGCTATTAAAATTAGCTTCCGGCCCGGCGACCGACCCATTTAGATAATTGGTTTGGGTAACATGCGTTTTTGTCGTCTTTTCATATTTATAGTAGCGCAGCCCTGCCGTCAGGCTCAGCCCCGGTAAGGCATTCCATGTACCTTCACCAAAGGCT
Organism: Sphingobium sp.; assembly: GCA_009360885.1. Lineage (GTDB taxonomy): Bacteria > Pseudomonadota > Alphaproteobacteria > Sphingomonadales > Sphingomonadaceae > Sphingobium. Next base: position 118,587 of record SPEL01000004.1, read on the forward strand.
GCTTTCTGGTTCAGGGTGGTAGCGATTAGACGCTGTCCCAGATAGACCAGCGGTGTCATGGCATCCCCGGTTGCCGCATCGACCCGCACAACCGCACTGTCGCTGGAATCCTTGCGGTCTTCCAGAAAGCCACCAACTGTCCATTCCACCGGCCCGGTGCTGCCTGACAAGCGCAGTTCATGCACCCATACTGTCATATCAGAGGGCTGGCGGTTAATGGCAGGCAATAATGCATTGGCATAATTGGCATAGGCTTCGCGCTGGCTAGTCGAACAGGCCGCACTTTGCCCGAAATAAAGGGAGCAATAATTCCCATTTTGCGCGAATATCAGGCCGCTTCTGGTGGTATCGAGGTTCCTCGTTACATCCCATTTATAATAAGAGGACGTCCCGGTAAGGGATGCAAAGCCCATGTCCCATTTCAATGTGGCATTCACCAGATCGAGCTTATTGGGGAAATACAGACGGGCATATCCGTTGCTCTTATACTGACCGGCTTCCGGATACCATGTGGCCCCGTCTTCAAATGTCTGATCCTGATGGATATAGGTGGCGTTAACGGATATGTCTTCGCTGGGGGTCAGGCCAAGCATGAACCGTCCTCCCCAGTTCTTAGTCTTATTTATATCCGACATGCCCAGACGCACATTATCGACATAGCCGGGGCGATTTTCCTTATAAAGGACCGCGCGCACCGCCATCAAATTCTCAATAACGGGAACGTTAATCATCCCCTTGGTCCAAAAGCCTGTTGAACCGCCCTTTATGCTCGAAACCTGCCCGTCAAAGGCGCCTTCCATCTTCGTGCTGTCGGGCTTGTTAAACAGAATACGCACCGTTCCGCCCATGGAACTGGAACCATAAAGCGTCCCCTGCGGGCCACGCAGCACCTCAACGCGCGTCACGTCGAACAGGTTAAGATCTGGCGAATTGAGGCTGGGGTCCGTTCCCGCTGTTGTCGGACCGGTTACAGGTGTTTCATCATAATATAGGCCTACCGTAGCCTCACCAGATCCATTGATGCCGCGTATAGTGATGCGGCGCTGACCGGTTGCCCCTTCCGTTAGCTGAAGCCCCGGCACCGCCCGAATATAATCTGCAATGCCTGATGCACCAAGGCGGGATATGTCTTCGCCTGATAACACAGCGATACTGAGCGGTGTTTCCTGAAGGGTGGTTTCACGCTTTAACGCGGTCACCACAATTCCCTCAATCTGTTCTGAATCAGTTTGCTGCGCCTGCACACCCCCTGCTGCAAACGCATAGCTGAGCGCGGACATAGCGCACATCCATTTCATCATGTTCATACCCCCGTTTATCTCTTTCGCACCTCCTTCCAGACCAATCCCCCCTCCATCTCTCTCGCTCCATGCCTGACAGGCGCAGAACCCCGTCCTCTGGACGGGCTGCACCCGCACAAAGTTGCATTGAAACTGCTGAAATGATTTATGTTCTTAATAAGGGGGGACGACAGGAAACGCGTTTACCCCACCCCATCAGTAATAAAAATGTCAGAAACGACGCTGAAGCATCACGGTGAAGGTGCGCGGGGGAATCCAGTGGGTCAGACGCTCCACCTCAACAAAGCTTTCCACATAATCCGTGCCCTTTATATTCATCAGATTATCAATCTGTGCTACGACGCGCCAATTGTTGCGCCGCAAATCCATACCCAGACCGATGCGGGTAAAATCACCCATTTCTTCATAATAAGGGCTTTTAGGGTTAGGCTCTGACCGGGATCGGCCACGATATTCCACCGACGCAGAAAGGGCAGCGCTGACACCGCCTATTTCCATCGCATAGCGCATTCTCACCTGCCCCCCGACAGAAGGAATATAGGGCAATCTATCCCCCTTGCGCCCCGGTGCGATAGCCACATTGGCGGGCTGGTCATCGCTATATTTTGCATCCAGCACAGAAAGATTGGCCGCCATCGCCCACCGGCTGCCCCATGCCCATTCCACATCCGCCTCGATACCGCGAATGGTTGAATCCCCCCCATTCAGCACGAACACATAGCCCGGTATTCTGGTCGCGATCTGCATGTTGCGCCATTGGGTTTGGAACATCGCGACGCTGCCATTCAGCCGGTCATCTGCCATGGCAAGCCTCGCGCCTAGTTCATGCGACCTGACGGTATCTGGCGCGAATTCAACCAATGCTGCATCCAGCGACGGAATTGTATTGACCCCACCCGGCCTGAACCCTGTCGCTTCCGTTGCATATAAAACGAGGGATGGCGTTACCTGATACGCGACGTTCGCCTTACCAACAAAGCCGGCAGCATGGGTGGAACGATTAACCGGCGGCCCCATAATCATATTCGTCAACATGCTGGTCATCTGTACTTCGCTGCTCGAATATTTTTTATAGGCGTACCGCCTGCCGCCAATAGTGAAGGTGATGTCGGCGCCCATCTTCCAGTTAAGCTCCCCAAAAACAGCGCCCTGTCTTGTGCCCATGGAGATTGCGCGGGAGGACACGGGAAACGACATCGGAGGCACCTGCCCCGTTCCCGCGTCTACCGGATAAGCGGTGCTGACACTGGCATCATCACGATTTTCGGAAAAAACACCGACCGTCCAACCCAGCGCAGCCCCAGCAGCAGAACTGAGGCGGGCTTCGTATATTTGCGCCCGCACTTCCATTGGCTGAATGTTCACAGCGGGCAATTGCCGGATCACTTCTGCGCGATAATCGGCCTTTTCTGCTTCCGTGCATGGGTTACTGAAAAACAGCACACAATTATGGGCCGCAGGAAGATTGGCCTCTACCCCTCTGGTAATATCGCGAAATCGCGTTGATCGCCACCGATAGCGCCCTGCGACCAAAGTGGCGTTTACCGGCCCGGGACTCCACTTCACGGTGATACTACCCAGCAGAAAATCATTAGGAAAAGGCAAGCGTTCGGCATAGTCAGTTCTGCGTACACCCAGCGCCGCAAACCCTAATGAAGTGTCATAAATGTGCTGATCCTGATAGGCCAACACAGCATCCAATGAGAGATTTTCATTGGCACTATATGTCACGCTGGCTCGCAACCCCTGTGTCCGGCTCTCATCAATAGTATCGCGGCGCAGGCGAATATTATCCACGGCCCCCGGCAGCTTCTCTGCATAGCCCGCCAGCCGAATACCCAACTGCCCGTTGACCGCGGAAAGGTTAGAAACCGCACCGACACGCGCACCGGGCATTCCCTCTGCACTATATATCATCGCCAATTCGGCAAAAGCGTAGGATCGGCCCGTATCTGGCTTGGCGGGTAGCAAGCGTATCGTACCCCCGACAGAGCCAGCCCCATATAATGTGCCCTGCGGGCCACGCAGTACTTCCACCCGGCTCATGTCAAACCAGCGCAAATCCGGTGTCATCGCGCTCACGTCTGATGTGGCACTATTAGGGCCGGAAATAGGGATTTCGTCAAAATAATAACCCACCATATTTTCACCAGCCCCCTGAAGCCCGCGAAGAGAGAGGCGCTGCTGCCCCGTCCCGGTAAAGATAAGCTGGAGCCCGCCAATGCGGCCAATTGCATCCCCCAGACCATAAGGGGATAAAGCGCTAAGGCCATCATCCTGAACGACGATGAAAGACTCCGCTAAGCCACCCTTTAATTCAGGGCGCTTTCTGGCCGTCACAATCACTTGCTCGGTTGCATCGGCTGCGTCCTGTCGCCAGCCACTTACAGGCGGATCAACAACCACATCATGCTGTCGGCTGGCGCGGATTAAAAAAGAAGACGGCCCTATCACTATCAGTTCCAGTGATGCATTCCGGCGGATCATCAAACTTAGCGCCGCCTGCACCGGCATCTTGCCCCGAACTGCGGGCGACATTGTATTCGCAACCGTTGCAGGCAGGAAAAGCACGGATGCGCCGCTTTGCCGAATAGCCTCCCTCAGCGCATTTTGTAATGCCTGCGCCTCAATATCGAATTTAACCTGTCGCCCTGGCGGATTGGCACTGGCGGGCGACGTGAAAATCATAAAAGAAATGACCAGCCCAAAACATATGCAACCCAAATGACCACATATTTTGCGCAATGACGTTCCTTATTCCTGTATCTGCCCGCCAGCCTTCAGCAGGATGATGTCCCCCTGCTGTGTGGCTGTTATAGGAAGAAGCCGCGTGACAGTATTTGCAAATGCGACATTCTCCCCCGCAGCGAATGACCCAGATAGCACGGAATTTTTGACATCCTTTGCCGGTACCAACCGAATGCGGCTATATCGGTTCATCTCGCGGCATGCCGTTTCAAGAGTTTCCCCGTCAAATAAAAGAAGCCCATCGCGCCATGCCAGCATCGCGGCAAGATTGGGGCGGTCAACCCGGCCATCAGGGGTCAGGCGATCATTTGCCACCAGCGTTCGGGAAACACCATCATGAATGACCTGCGCTTCACCGCTTGCAATAAAGATCGTAACCCCATTGTGGTCATCCAGCCGGACTTCCAGCGCAGCATTCGAAACCAAAATATCAGATGCCGCGGCTTTTATCTTAAAGGGCTTCGCCGCATCGCTGATTTCACAGAAAACCCGGCCACGCTGCAATGTGAAACCCGCACCCAATAACCAGTTCAGGCGAAGGCTACTGTCAGTATCCAGCAAAGCCTTAGCGCCTTGCCCAATGTCTATCTGACGCCGTTCACCAATCTCTGTTGTTCTGATGCTCGCATAGGCCTGCTGCCACGTTGCCGTACCCGCAATTATTACCCCGCCACCAGCCACACCGGCCAGAACAGCGCGGCGACTGAGCCCTGTTTTCACCGGAGACGGATCATAATGTTCGACCAGCTGGGGGCTATATTCAAACAACATGGTCGCTGTTTCAAAAGCCCGCGCATGTGCATCTGAGGCCGCCACCCAAGCCCTGAATGCTTTATGGTCATCCTCCGTGCAGTCATCCGCCCGTAATCGGGCAAGCCACACGGCAGCTTCTATCCCAGCCTGATCTGAAAGGTCCAGCACGCCTACCACTCTTTCGTCCAGCTTGTCAGGAACATCGTGGCCCGCGCCATATGCTTCTCCACCGCACTTTGGGAGATACCCAGTCTGACAGCAATTTCCCGATATCGCAGCCCCTCCAGTCGGTGGAGCAAGAACACCTCCCGTGTGCGGGGTGGCATGGCCTTAATGCCCTCACGCGCGCGTTGCAAACGTAACTGACTAATCAGCGCCTCATCCTGCAACGGATAATTATCTGCTATGCTGTTGTATAAATCATCCGGCGTGAATGAAATATTCTGCCTTTGCCGCAGTTCAGCCCGGTGCTGGTCAACATCAATGTTAGTCGCCGCGCGAATAAGAAAACCCTCGGCATCATGTACCTGATTTTTCTGCTGATAGCGTTGAAGCCGCAGATACGCCTCCTGAAGGGCGTCTTCAGGATCCATTCGGCCTTTCAGGCGCCGACCCAGCCGCCCCGCCAGCCTTTTCCATGTTGGCCGATCAATGGTCAATTTGCATCCATTCACGGCTGTTCCGCGAATATCTGCAGAAAATTGAAGGTGAGATGAAAGACAACAAAAGAGCGCCCCTGACTTCGATATGAAGATCAAGCCCTTCGTCATCCCCCCTTTGTGACAGTTATGATACAGAGAGAGATGCGTATAGCAAGTGCCATATTATCGGCGAGCATGTGTAGGGTCTGTACCCATTAATTTCATGAACCGTGATGGCCGGTTTGTGGGATGAAATGCAAGGATGTAACGAGCATGCCATGCCGAGGGCATGGCAAAGCGCAGGCACGCGCCCAATGCGGGGTTTACCCCCCGGATAAGCGCTTTGACACCGCAGTTTACCTGCCACCACTGTAACAACAAAAATAAGAACGCCGCCCCGTGTCGTCAGGGTAATAGCTCATGGATAAGAGGTAATCGGCCCTGCCATCAAGCCGCAAGGGCGATCCTGTTCCTTCCGGAATTTTTTGCACCATAAAGTGCCTGATCCGCCTGACTGAATAGCTCACGCGCCCTGAGATGACCATCAATCTGTTTTATGCCGACACTCACCGTCATCGAAATCCGGCTGCCGCCGATGGCAATGATCGTCGATGTGGCAAGCTGATGCCGAATACGCTCGCAAATCGTCGCGGCTTCCTTAGCGTCGGCATTATATAAAATCACGGCAAACTCCTCGCCCCCCAGACGAGCCGCAATATCTTCACCACGGGTGCAGGATTTCAATATCTCAGCAAAATGGGTGAGGGCCAGATCCCCGCTGGGATGACCATAATGGTCATTCACCGCTTTGAAATGATCGAGATCGAAAATGGCGAGACATGCGGGCGCCCGTTCGGCCGTGACGATGGCATTTTCAAGGGCCAGATCAAACACCCGGCGATTGACGAGTCCGGTCAGAGGATCGGTGTTAGCACGCAGTTCCAGTTCTACGGCATGCTGATGACGTTCGGTCACGTCACGCACAACATACACCACACCAGTAACCATAGCGTCTTCGCCTATAATGGCTCTGGCATGGGCCTCAAACCAGCGTGAAGGTTGCCGAACACCTGCGGTCTGCCATTCTATGGAGAATATCTCGTGGGGTGACACAATGGCAGCAGCATGGGCAGTCATCACTCTGTGCCTGTCATTCTCATGCACCAGTGTTTCGAACTGCATCCCTTTCAGTTCTTCAGGCGCGGCCACGTCATAGCGCCGAACAGCAGGCGATACATAGTGGATAATGCCATCAAGGCTCAACCGGATGATGACATCACTGCTATGGTCAAGGATCAGCCGATTAAGCGCCTCAGCCGTACGCAGCCGTTCATATATACGCCGCCTCGCCTTCAACTCTCCGGCTGTAGGCAATATGACCAGCACAACAGTCGCAAAATAGAGCTGAAGAACCTGAAGACGGACACCCATACCGCCGGGCACAAGGATTGTCGGGCCAACACCACTGAGCGAAAATATGCTGGCAACCGCAATGAGGATAACAATCGAAGTCACCGCCCCGAAACGCCCCAGACGCAGCGTAGCCAACATCATTGGTAGGAAAGGCGCGGCAAGAAGCGGTATCCGGCTTTGTCCAAAGGTTATAATACAAACAGCCAGCACAAAGGCCATGATCGCTACAGTTTCCAGCGCCTTGCTACGGCTGACAGCATAGGACCATCGTTTCAGATGCCCTCCCAACAGGAAAATCATAGGCGGGCCAAAAGCAATCATCCCAACAGCATGCGCCGTGAACCAATCCCGCCAGGTAGCCAGATAGGGCGTGCCCGCCACAAGGTTGACAAACAACGCACCGACCGTCGCAAATATCGCAGGCACTGCAACGCCTGCGATGAGGGTGAACCAGAAGATTTCTATGGACGAGCCAAATTGCCCAAATCGCGGGAAAGTCCGCCTGACACACCATGCCGCGACATAGGCCTCCGCCACATTGGCGAGGGCAAGGGGGACAGCAACCCGCCAGCCCAGACCAAATAGCAATGTCGATATCACCATGACAGGAATACACCACAGTGACAGGGACAATCTTTGCCGCCGCGGCGCAACCGTCAAAGCAGCGAACAGGAAGGGGCTGGCTAACCAGACAAAGGCAGCGCCGCCATCATAACGGGTAAAGTGAAGCGCAAGGGATGCCAGAATAAAATAGCCCGCCGCTACACAGATAGCGAATTGGTGTGTCGCGGGCTGAACGGATAATCTGACGGCCATCTCTGCGATGTATGCCGGGGAGGTTAAAGAGGCGTTATCTTTTTGTTCGCATTGACGATTTGACGGAACGAAAGCCCGCAAACGCGACTAGCCCAAGGGCCATCATTCTGACCAACGTCAGATATGCAAACCGCCAATTTTAAGGTGACTTGTAGATTATGCTGGCCGCTTATCCCCGGCGCGGACCGTCGGCCAGCAAAAACATGATCGCCAGCACCAGTAAAAAGCTCGTTCCCAACACAAACAATAACGGGAACAGGGTGAAAGAAGGAAAAAGTGACACAGATGCACTGGCAATTCCCGTCACCATCAGTTGCAGCGTCCCCAACAATCCAGCCGCCAGCCCCGCGCCAGAAGAAACCGTATCAAGCGCACTCGTCGCCGCAGGGGTCAGCATCAGGCCAGCAATTGCGAATAACAGCATGGAATAGAGCTGAAACAAAAACAAAGGTGGCGTATCCATTACCGCCAGCCCTGCTATTATCACCGTAGCGGCACCGGCCACTATCGCGACCATCATTACCAGAAGGCGCGCGCCATAACGACGCATGAGCCCCGGCGCGAATTGCGTGACGATAATCGACGCCACCGCATTCATCGCCAGCAGCACACTATATTGATGGCCGTTCAGTTCGTAAATGCGCGTATAAATAAAGGGAGCCGCCGTCACAAAGGCAAAGGCAACCGTCGTGCCGCATCCCGCAACCAGCGCCCATCCAATAAAGGGCAAATTCGCCAGTAATTGCCCGAAATCCACCCATATCTGGCCGAACTGACGGCGACGGCGTGCCTCCGGCAATGTTTCGGGCAGGAACATCGCAACCATCAGGGCCGTTACTAGAGCCGCCCCGGCCAGCATCAGGAACAAGCCGCGCCATGACGTGATCTCTAACAAGAAGCTGCCAGCCAGCGGTGCCAGAACCGGCGAAATACCAATGACCAGAAAGGTGAAAGCCATTAGCCGCGCCGCACCATGGCCCTGATGCTGATCCCGGATCATCGCCCGCGCGCTGGATGTGCCGACACAGGCGGCCATGCCTTGCAAAAAGCGCAGGAAAACAAGCTGCTCTATTGTTTGCGCAAAGGCGCAGGCGAGCGATGTCGCCATGAACAGCAACAGCCCCCCTAATAAAGGCCCCCTGCGGCCAAAACGATCCCCCAATAGCCCCACTGGAATCTGCGCAATCGCCAGACCAATGAAAAAAGCAGAAAGAGTCCGCTGCACAGCGCCGCTTTCCGCCGCAAAGCTGCTCGCCATGGCCGGCATTGCAGGCAAATAAAGGTCAATCGCAAATGGCCCGAGAACCGATAAAAACCCCAACGCAATACCAAATGCTAATGTCGGCGCGGCGCTGGCCTTACTCTCTCTCGACATCCATCCCCCTTATTTCCTGATCCGTAGATATTTTAACGATCGTTATCGTTTACTGATACAGGACACAAGGGGAGGATGAAAGGAAGAAGGGGGCGGACAGCTCATTCTACCGCAAGAGCGAAATAATTTGATACAGGGAGGATGTGAATGACGCCCAACCCACAGCGAATGGACAAAGCAAACCACCAGCATCCACCAACCGCATGAACACAAATAGTTCAGAAACTGCAATGACCCGGCTCTATGGTGCCTCACTCGCCAGACGGTGAATAGGATGAACCTCAAACCCGGATCACCCAGCCAGACATGGCTTTTTCAACAGCATGCTTGTCACAAGCGCCAAATCGGATAATGTCCCGCACAATAATTAGGAGCAGGGAAGAAAGTCAGACCAGCCGCGCCAGCACGCTGTACCATCAGCGGAGCATCCCCATCGCGCACGCCAGTGAGGCTTTCATACCTTCTATCATCTGAAGGATAAATATATGGCAACACCTCCCGCCGCCGCATTGCCGGCGGATGACCCGCGCACCATCATCGCCAACAACCCCATGCGGTTGCGGCAAATGATCGCCGTTGGCATGTGTTTCCTGCTGAATGCGCTTGATGGTTTCGACGTGTTGGCCATTACCTTTGCCGCCCCCGGCATTGCAAAATCATGGCAGATTGAACCGGGCGCGATTGGCTTTGTCATTGCCATTGGCCTTGCCGGGATGGTCGTAGGCTCCCTGACACTGGGTGGTTTTGCAGACCGTATCGGACGGCGCAAACAGATTATCCTATCCCTTGTGGTCATGACGGCAGGCATGTTTGCATCGGCCTATGCGCCCGACATTATGGTCCTGAGCGCATTGCGCTTCGTCACTGGCCTCGGGCTGGGGGCCATGCTGGCATCCATTAATGCGATGGCTGCAGAATTTGCGAATAAGGAACGGCGGGATTTATCCGTCAGCATCATGGCTGCTGGTTATCCGGTTGGCGGCGTACTGGGCGGCGCGATGGCCGCCTATTTGCTGAAAATCCATGGGTGGGAAGCGGTTTTCATTTTCGGCGGTATCGCCACCCTTGTTACCATTCCTTTGGTCCTGCTGCTTCTTCCTGAATCCATCGGCTGGCTGGCGACCGTCAACCGTTCAGATTCCCTTGCGCGCATCAATACAATCCTGCGCCGCATTGGCCATCCGGAGGCGAAGCAGATTGCCCCGACTGAAGGGCCAAAAACATCCGCCGCAACACTCTTCAACCCCATTTTTCGTACCACCACCATTGCTCTCATCATCATGTATGGCGCGCATATGATTACCTTTTATTATGCGTTGGGCTGGGCTCCTTCGCTGGTGGCATCTCTGGGGTTTGACCAGTCAAGCGCCAGCATGGTTTCCGTCTATATGAATATGGGCGGCGCAGTAGGCGGTTTTGTACTGGGTTATCTGACACCCCGTATGGGCCTGAAACCAATGTTGATTATCGGTATGGGTGGTGCGGCTATCGCCGTCGCGGCCTTTGGCGCCGTACCGCCACAACTGGTGATGTTGCAGGCAGCAGCCGTTGTGCTAGGCTTCCTCTCCAATGGCTCAGTCGTTGGCCTATATGCCCTGATGGCGCGGGCCTACCCCACCGCCCTGCGCGCAGGCGGGACCGGCATGGTCATTGGCTGTGGTCGTATCGGTGCCGCATTTGGCCCGCTGATTGCAGGACAATTACTAGCGATGGATGCCGGACGCACTACCACTTCTCTCGTATTAGCACTAGGCTCTGTCGTTGCGGCGCTCACACTGATCCTGATTCCGGTGCGTGGCCTGCGGCAGGAAGACACCTCCGCCTGACCACGGAAACCACCCAAAGAAACAACGCAACCCGGCTTCTTCATCATATGAGGCCGGGTTTTTCATGATCTTTGAGCGGGGAGGAGGTTGTTATTCCGTGGGAGTATCAATAGGCCGGGTATGCTCCAGAAACAGGGAATTGCCCTGCTCATCCGTGGCCTCCAGCGTATCTATCAGGGTCACGAGGACATGGTTTAATATGTCCGCCTCCCCTTCGCTAAGTGGGGACAGCAGATATTTCGCCACCAGATCCGTCTGCGGACGCATTACTTTATAAAGCCGCTCCCCCTCAGCCGTCAGCGTCAGAGTCTTACGACGGCGGTTTTGCGGATCACGGTCCACATTAATACGCCCATTTTTCTGCAATGCGGAGACCGCGCGCGAAATGCTCATCACATTAACGCCCGTACTCTCTGCCAGCTCGTGGCTGGCCGTCGCCCCAAAACGACCAATGAACATCAGCAAGCGAAATTCATTGACGCTGATTTTATACTGCCGCTCCAGATAAGTGGAAAACGGGGCCATCAGCCGGTTCGATAATTTCAATATCCGGTGCAGGATTTCGGCAGCACGCGGCTCATCAGCCGTCAATATGGTTGAGGCAGCATCAATGCTGGGCGATGGTGTAGATTTCGACACGACAGATTTCGACATGGCGCGATGGTTCGCAGCCCCTTGGCCGCAAGTCAAGCGCCCTGCGATGTCCGTCATTGCTTAATCCTTCCAGCCAGTTGGGTTTCCCCTTATCGCACCGCCCGCAATATGTGATCGGCCCCCTTATCGCCGATCATGATGGCAGATGCATTGGTATTCCCTACCGGCAGGCTAGGCATGACAGAGGCATCGGCCACCCATAAGCCTTCCACGCCCTGCACCTTTAGGTCGGCATCAACCACACCCGTCCCCGGCGCACCCATGCTACAGGTGCCGACAGGGTGATAGAGCGGGAATCCTGCCATGTGGATGTAACCACGCAGATCATCCCCCTCCAGTGCATTATCAGGCCGCCCTGAATCGGTAACATATCCCCGCATCAATGGATGCTGCATGATTTTACGAGCATGACGAATGCCATCGGCAATCTGGTCGACATCATCCTCAACACCTAATAATTCATGATGGATAACCGGCGGGGCAAAGGGATCCGCCGACCGCAGCGATACCCGCCCTCGTGATTGCGGGCGTGCCAGACACACAACGGTTGTCACCGCCGGGGTACGCCGCATCTTCAGCTTGCCTTCTTCATCCAGATCAAAGGCAAAAGCGGTAAAGGATATTTGCAAATTAGGCGCAGGGCAGTCTGCTTTCGTACGCAAAAATGTCTGACCATGCGCCATGGATGCCGTTAATATACCGCGCCGCCTCACCAGAAAATCCAACCCATTGCGCACCGCCGCAAACCCATGGGCCTCGCTATTGATGGTCGGGCTATTCACGCCATTCACTACATGGATGCCGACATGTTCCTGCAAATTGCCACCCACGGCGGGATTATCAATCAATGCGCTTAGTCCATGCTGCGCCAGTTGCCTTGCATCACCTATACCAGACAGCATCAGCAAGCGCGGCGTATTCATGCTGCCCGCAGACAGAACAACACCCAGCTTCGCCCGCAAAATCTGCCTGCTGCCATCCTTTATAATTTCAACACCGACCGCGCGACGGCCTTCAAAAACAATACGCAGCACAGGCGTTTCCAGCCAGACCTGTAAATGCTCCCTTACGCCCGGCATTTTAAGATATTGAATCGATGCGCTGCGTAGCCCGTTCCGCTGCGTTGCCTGCGCATAGGCCGTGCCTTCACCGGGGTTCTGGCCATTATGATCCTGCACCATCGGCTCGCCAACCTCAGCCGCGGCCTTCACCCACGCGTCCACCACCCGATAGCTGACACGCGGGGCCGAAACACCCACCGGCCCATCCGCGCCGCGCCATGCATCTGCGCCCTGCTCATAGCTTTCCATCCGGCGGAAATAGGGGAGGCAATCGTCATAGGACCAACCCGTCGCGCCCATATCGACCCAATTCTGATAATCATGGCGATGGCCACGCACATAGATCATCCCATTGATGGAACTGCCGCCCCCCAGCCGCTTGCCTGCTGGCCAGACATCCGCCCGCCCGCCGATGCTGGCGTCTGGCTCCGCACGGTAAACCCAGTCAAATTCGGGGTTCTGCACAACTGAGCTAACCAGTGCCGGTACTTTCAGGCGAATATGGTCGCCGGTTTTCCCGGCCTCCAGCAACAGCACCTTCACGCCTGCCTGCGCGAGTCGACCGGCGACAGCGCAACCGGCGGAACCTCCGCCTACGACAATGATGTCTGCCTGCGTTTCCAACATACTTTCCACCCTCATATTCATTAACGATCGTTATTATATTGAAGAATGAGAGAAAGCAATCACCACCGAAAGGCTATGCAGGAACAGCTATAGGGCAGTTTTCTTTTCATGTTTGATCCCGGTCAAAGTCAAATCCCTAAAACAGGGCAATATATCAAATGTTATTGTTCAGGAGAGGCAAAGAAGATGACGACCTCCACGCTGGCGCACGCGGATGCCCGCCGCACGATTCCCGGCACCCCTATTTTTGACGGCCCCGCCGCCATGCAGGGCTATGCCCTTAACTCCATGTGCTTTTCCTTCAACGATCAGGCCAATCGCGAGGCCTTTATTGAAAATGAGGAAGCCTATTTTGACCGTTTCAATCTGAGCGAAGCACAGCGCATTGCCGTGCGTAATCGTGACGTGCTTGGTATGATCGCTGCGGGCGGAAATATTTATTATCTCGCCAAATTAGCCGGTATTTTCGGACTAAATGTGCAGGATGTAGGCGCCGCACAAACCGGCGTGACCGTTGATGAATTCAAGGCGGGCCTGCTCTCACACCAAGTAACTATTTCCCAGCAGCAGGAGTGCGTGGCATGAGCACTGTAGTCGGCGGCGTTTTCACCAGCCATGTTCCCGCCATTGGCGCAGCCATCGCCAAAGGGTTGCAAAATGATCCTTATTGGAAGCCGTTTTTTGATGGTTTCCCTCCGGTTCAGCGCTGGCTGCAACAGGTAAAACCTAATGTCGCGGTGGTGTTTTACAATGACCACGGCCTCAACTTCTTCCTCGATAAAATGCCGACTTTTGCAGTTGGTGCCGCCGCCCGCTATGAAAATGCGGACGAAGGTTGGGGCCTGCCGCTGTTCAAACCGTTCGAAGGCGCAGCGGACCTTAGCTGGCACATCATTGAACAGATGGTGGAATCGGAATTTGACCCCACCACCTGCCAGAGCATGCTGGTCGATCACAGCCTCGCCATTCCCTTTGAACTATGCTGGCCAGAGGCCGAAACATGGCCGGTAAAGATCGTGCCTATTGCGGTTAACACCGTGCAGCATCCTTTGCCCAGTCCGGCACGCTGCCTTGCCCTTGGCCGTGCTGTTGGCCGTGCGCTCGATAGCTGGGCCGGTAATGAAAAGATCGTTGTCATGGGGACGGGCGGCCTGTCGCACCAGCTCGATGGCGAACGTGCGGGCTTCATTAACACGCCCTATGATTTGTTCTGTCTCGACAATCTGGCAACCGACCCTGATGCGTTGGTCAAGCAGAGTTCGCTCGATATTATTGAGCAGGCAGGCAGTCAGGGCGTTGAATTATTGAACTGGATTGCCGCACGCGGTGCGCTGACCGGACAGGTTGAGGAACTATCGCGCAATTATCATGTGCCGATTTCCAATACAGCGGCAGCGACTGTGTTGCTGGAGAATAAGGCGCTGGTCGCCGCATGAATAGAGGCATCAGATGATTACATCTGAGACCCCGATATAGCTGTGGGGCTAGTATGGCAGGCGTGAAGGGAGCAATCCTTTCGCGCCTGTTTTCATATGCGCCCTCTTGCGATGATAAATAACGATCGTTATCAATTGAGGCAATGAGAGCAACATATAATGATAAACTGAGGATGACCGATAATGACCGCTGCTGCGCTAGATGCCGCCGCCTTTCTGCGCGCTGCGCGGGATATTATTCCTGCTGATCGTATTTTCACGGCAGAAGAAGATCGCTCTGCCTATGATGACCAGATGGCCTTCCCTTCTGATGCTCACAAGCCAGCAGGAGCTATTGCGCCGGTTTCGGTTGAGGAAGTGCAGGCTCTCGTTCGCCTTGCCAATCGAACTAAAACACCGCTCTGGCCGATCAGTCGTGGCAAAAATCTGGGCTATGGTGGCTCAGCGCCGGTGATGGCAGGCGCGGTCATCCTCGATATGTCGCGCATGAACAAGATTATCGAGATTGATAGCGACCGTGCTTATTGTCTCGTTGAACCGGGCGTCGGCTTTTATGATCTTTATGATGCGCTGGCACAGAAAAATATGCCGCTGTGGATGTCCGTTCCCGGCAATGCATGGGGCAGCGTCGCGGGTAATGCATTGGAACGCGGCAAGGGGCCACAGCCTTATGGCGACCATGGCGCCACTATTTGTGGGCTGGAGGTTGTGCTGCCGGATGGCTCCCTCATTCGTACTGGCACGGGCGCGATGGAGGGTTCGGCCACATGGAACCTCTCCAAGGATGTTTATGGCCCCGCATGGGACCAGATGTTCTGCCAGTCCAATTTCGGCATCGTCACGAAACTGGGCCTGTGGCTGATGCCCGCGCCCGAAGCCACCATGACGCTGAATCTGCAATTGCCCCATGATAGTGATCTGGGGCGCGGCGTTGACATGCTGTATCCATTGCGGCTGCGCGGGCTGATCGATCATGATCCGGCATGGGTCAGCTATGTCGGCATCGCCTCTTATGTCGGGCCGCGTTCCAACTGGTATGAGGGCGAAGGGCTGCTGCCAGAGGAAAAAGGGCGCGCCATTCGCGATCAGCTCAAAATCGGCTGGTGGAATTGCCAGCTTAACTTTTATGGCCACGAAAAGGTGATTGCCGCCAAATGCGATGCGGTGATGGAGGCCATTGGGCAGCATTTTCCGGCAAAGCTGACACCCACGACATGGCGTAAGGGTGACGATTTTGCAGGCAGCAAGGCAGGCATTCCGGGTACACTCGATATGGCGATGATTAACTGGTATGGCGGACGCGGCGGGCATATGGGCTTTTCCCCCATTCTCCCCGCCGATGGTAAGGCCGCGCAGGCACAGTTTGAACGCACCCGCAAACGCTATGCCGAGGCCGGGCTGGATTATTATGGGGCCTTTGCTGTGGGTGCGCGGTCCGTCATCAACATCAACGAGATATTATATGATCGCGATGATGAGCGCATGGCCAATGCCGTACCAAGATTGATGGACCAGCTCATTAGCGATGCTGCGGCACAGGGATATAGCGAATATCGCACCCACATCAGCACCATGGACCGGGTCGCCAAAACACTGAATTATGGTAACGGAGCTATGGGCCGCCTGAACAGCCTGCTCAAGGACGCGCTGGACCCTAATGGCATAATGGCACCGGGGAAAAGCGGTATCTGGCCCGCCCGCTACCGGTCATAAAATGGCGGCGGAGGGCCAAGCACGGTTCAGGGGATAATCGCACATCCCACGGCGGTGAATTTGCCATTATCGACATGATAATGAATATATTGGCGCATTTCCTGCACTTCGCCCTTTTGTATCGGGAAAAACTGCGTCAGGCCGCGGGCAGCAAGGGTTTCCGCGTCTAAATCCCGCGTGGCTTCCACCCGGATAATCCCTTCCAGCGCAACCAGTTCATCACTGGCGGCGAAGCGTTCTATGTGCAGGCTTTCCTCCACATAGCTATGCAGAAACCCATAAAAATCCTTAAATTCCTCGCGTGTTTTCAGTGCAATCCCGAAGAAAGTCAGCACCGCACCCGGCGCATAAAAATCATAAACCGTGTCATAATCCCGCGCATTAAACGCACTGGCATAACGCTCATAATCGGCCCTGTTCATCGCATTCTCTCCATTCATGTTTATTGCGCGTTAGGCGCTTGTCTTATTTGATAACGAGCGTTACGATCATGCCTAAATTAGCCCTCAAAGAAAAGGGCAAAGCATATGAGGATGAGAAATGGCCGCAGCCAATGCCAGCGAAGCATTTGATTATATCGTCATCGGTGCGGGTTCCGCCGGATGTGCGGTGGCGGCGCGCCTTTCGGAAAACCCCGCGCATAAGGTGCTACTGATTGAGGCAGGCGGCAAAGATAATCACCCCTTTCTCAAAATGCCGCTAGCGTTCCTGAAGGCCGTGATCGACCCACGTTTCAACTGGCCCTATATCACCGAGCCGGAACCGCATCTGGGTGGGCGGCAGCTTCCCCTGCCGCGCGGCAAAGTGATGGGTGGCTGCTCCTCAATTAACGGTATGTTCGCGATGCGCGGCCATCCGGGCGATTATGATGAATGGGCGGCGATGGGCGCGACCGGCTGGTCCTATGCCGACGTCCTCCCCTATTTCCGCAAGTTGGAGACAAGCTGGCGCGGCGATGGACCCTATCATGGCAATAATGGCCCGATGGAGGTGAACCCGATCAAATCCCCCCTCCTTCATCATGAACGGCTGATGGCGGCCGCAAAACCAGCAGGATTCTCCACCAGCGAAGACCTTGGCGGGGCCGTGCCAGAAGGTTTCGCGCGCGGCGAAATGAAAATTGACAAGCGCGGGCGGCGCGTCAGTTCCTCCACCGCCTATCTGAAGGACGCCGCGCAGCGCCCTAACCTGACCATCCGTACCAACACACTCGTGCGGCGACTGGTGATAGAGGAGCGCCGCTGCACCGGCGTAGAGGTGGACACGCCCAATGGCCCGCAGACCATCCGCGCCCATCATGAGGTGGTCCTCTCCGGCGGCACTTATAACAGCCCGCATCTGCTGATGCTGTCCGGCATTGGCCCGGCAGAGCAATTGCGAGACCATGGCATTGACGTCATCCTCGATCGCCCCGGCGTAGGGCAAAATCTATCGGAACATGCCAATGTGTCGATGGAATGGGACGCGACCAAACCCGTTACCTTCATCAACCAACTACGCTGGGATAAAATCGCGTTCAACGCGCTGCGTTGGGCCACCATCGGCGGCGGGCCGCTGGCGTTACAGCTCAATAGCTGCAATGTCGTTATCCGCACACGGGATCATCTCGACCGGCCTGACATACAGTTCATGGCCAATCCCATAAGATTCGACGCAAAGCCATGGTTTCCTTTCCTGACTGAACGGCAAAGCCATGTGTTCTGGGCGGGCCTTGTGGCGCTGCACCCCAAGAGCCGGGGCTGGGTCAAGCTGCGCTCCGCCGACCCGCGCATCGTGCCGTCGGTCACCCTCAATCTGATGGCGGAGGAGGAAGATCTCGCCACCATGCGCGCAGGCATTCGCGCCGCCCGCAAGATTTACAACACTCCGCCGCAAAGTGACCTGATCGGCAAGGAACGCCTGCCCGGCAGTGCGGTGGAGGAGGATGCAGCGCTCGATGAATTCATCCGCGCCACCTGTTATGTCGCCATGCACCCCACAGGCACCTGCGCCATGGGCATGGGCGACCAGTCGGTGGTGGACCCGCAACTTCGCGTTATCGGCATAGAGGGGCTGCGCATTGCGGATTGTTCCGTCATGCCGACGGTGCCGGGGGGGAATACCGGCCTGCCCGCCGTGATGGTCGGCGAGAAATGCGCGGACATGATATTGGGCCGCACCCTACCAAAAGCGGACCTTCCCGCCCCGAAATCACCCGCCACATCAAAGGCCGCATGATGAGTAATCTTGACCCCCGCACGCCAGAAGAAAGGGCCAATCTGCGCCTCGTCCTCACCATGTTCGATCAGGTGCTGAATGCGATAGATGCTGATGCGGTCGATCGCTTTATCGCGCCGGATTATATTCAGCATAACCAGTCCGTCGGGCCAGGGGTAGAGCCACTAAAGGACCTGCTTCGTTTCATCAAAAAGGAAACACCGCAGGCCGTCCATGATGTGAAACGCGCTTTTGTGGATGGCGATCATGTGATCGTCCATTATCATGTGCGGCGCTGGCCCGATGATCTGGGCTGGGCGGTGATTGATATATTCCGCGTCGAAAATGGGCTGATTGCCGAACATTGGGATGTCCTCCAAAACATCGAAAAGGACAGCCCGAACCCCAATTCACCCTTCTGAATATTATAAGGAGAGAGGCCCCATGCGGTTCAGGGATAAAGTGATATTGGTGTTAGGCGGCAATAGCGGCATTGGCCTCGCCAGCGCCCACGCCTTTGCCGAAGAAGGCGGCGTCGTGCGCATCACCGGGCGCGATCAGGCCACGATAAACGAGGCTGCCGCCAGCATAGAGGGAGCCAAAGGGTATCGCGCTGATATGTCTGACCTCTCTGCGATGGATGATCTGATCGACACCATCAGGGCAGAGGATGGCCGTATTGATGTGCTGTTCGTCAACGCCGGCGTCGGCGGCTTCGCGCCGATACGCGACCTGACACCAGAAGCATGGGATACGATTCACAATGTGAACCTGCGCGGTGCGATTTTCGCCATTCAAAAGGCACTCCCCCTCATGGGCAAGGGCGGGTCGATCGTCGTCACAGGCTCCATCGGTGGTCATGGTGTACTGCCGGGCAATATCGCCTATGGGGCGGCCAAAGCGGGTCTGGCGATGGCCGTCAAGATCATCGCCGCCGAACTGGTGGGCGAAGGGATACGCGTCAACATCGTCAGCCCCGGCCCCATTGATACACCGATTATCAACCGTAACCCCGGTATGACGGATGATGCCGTGGACGCCCTGCGGCAACAGATGATCGCCGCCGTGCCGATGCACCGGATGGGGCAGGCAGAGGAGGTTGCAAAGGCCGTATTATTCCTCGCCTCTGATGACGCGAGCTTCATTACCGCCGCCAATTTGTTCGTGGATGGCGGCGCATTAGAACTTGGATAAATTCGGAGAGATTATAATGGACGGCCCTTTCTCATCCCCTTTTTCAACATTCGATAATCCGCGCCTTGAATTTGTGATGGAGGTTCGCCTCAAATTCCCGCAGGTGCAAATGATCGCCAATACACCATGGGGCGGCAATCGTAGTGCCGTTTATGTGGAAAGCGGTACGTTCGAGGGGCCTCTGTTGCGTGGCAAGGCGGTTCCCGGCTCCGGCGGCGATTATGCCTATTTCCGCCCGGATGATGTCGCCTGTTTTGACGCCCGCTATATGCTGGAGGAAGAAGATGGCACGCTGATCCTCCTTAATAACAAAGGTTTCCTGTGGGGGCGTAAGCCGGACACGATGGAACGGCTGCGCGATTGGGCTTTTAAAGGTGGTGAACCGGTGGAGCAGCAGGAATATTATCTGCGCGGTCAGCCTAGCTTTGAATGCCCGGTGGGCAAGCATGACTGGCTGACGAAACATGTGTTTATCGGTGTGGGCGAACGCCGTGCCGATGGTAATGTTCTGCGTTATTACGCGCTGACCTGAACAAAAAGGACCGCCACGACCATGAGCAGCAACCGCACAGCCCTTGTCCCTGCGGCGGAGGTCCCCGCAGGGCAAACCCCGCCCATGGTCGCCGCCGATCAGATGGCCTTGCTGCGCAGCGATGACCCCATAATCGCGGCCAATAAACGGCTATGTTATGATATGTACCGCACGGTTTTGCAGGCCGGACGCGCCGATAAAGTCCGTGATTATATCGGCCCGCAATATATTCAGCACAACCCCAATGTCGTCAGCGGGGTTGAAGCGCTGGAAGAATTTATCCGCAATAGCAGGCCAGAGCGCCCCATTGCCCCGACAATTGAATTGCCCCTTATCTCCATCATTGCGGAGCGGGATATGGTGCAATTCACCTTTGTACGCAAAGAAGCGGATGAGACAGGCGCGGTCTATTATACCAGTTGGTTTGACCTGTTCCGTATCGAAAATGGCAAGATCGTTGAGCATTGGGACCCGGCCCTCAAAAGCCCGGGCATGCTGAAGCTGGACCCCAATGAAAAGCGTCTGAGCAAATGAGAGAATATCCGGGCCTCCTTTTTTACGGGGTGGCCCGGAACTGCGGCCCGTATTTTCAGGGGGCAGGCACCCAGACCGCACCCTTTATATGACGGATAAGACCTGCATCATTCATGACGTAGAGAATCAAAAATTCCAGATCGACGCAATCACCCTTCCCCACCGGGGTCATTCCGGCAAAGCCCTTCTCCGCCAATATTTCGGGCGTTAAATCCTTCATCCCTTCAAAGCGGATCGTGACATTGGCCACAAATCCTTCCGTGCCGGGATAAAAGCCCCGAAAAATCACGGTTTCTTTGAAATAATCGTGGAAAAACGCATAAAAAGCACGGAACTCGGATTTGCCCTGTATCTTGAAACCCGCATTTTCCAATATGAAATCATCGGTAAAATAAGTTTCCAACGTGGCATAATCCCGCGCATTAAACGCGTCGATATAGTGATGATATTCCGCCTCACTCAGCGCCATATTCAACCCTCTCTCCATGCTGTTATTATGAAAAAGGGCGGAAGTTTCCTCCCGCCCTTTCCTATTTTCAAAACTGTGAAGGCATTCCATCCAGCAATATCGTCTTGGTTTCCAGGAAGGAGGAAAGCCCTTCCACCCCGCCTTCGCGGCCAACGCCGGATTGCTTAAACCCGCCGAACGGCAAGCCAAATTCCAGCCTCATACCATTTTGGCCGAAGCCGCCGGTTTTCATGCCCCGCGCCAGACGATAGGCCGCATCAACATCATTCGTCAGCACTGAGCCATTAAGGCCATAGGCACTTTCATTGGCGATACGCAGTGCATCTTCGTCATCTTCTGCCGGGATGAGGCAAAGGACCGGGCCGAATATTTCTTCCTGCGCGATGCGGCTATTGTTATCGACATTGGCGAACAGGGTTGGCTCAATGAAATACCCTTTATCAAGGCCCGCAGGGCGATTGCCGCCCGTAATCAGATCAGCACTCTGACGGCCAAGAGCGATATATTCCTCCACTCGATCCAATTGCCGTTTCATCGCCACCGGGCCAAGCTGCGTCGTCATATCCTCGCTATGGCCGATTTTAATGCCCTGCATCACCTTGGCGATAGCATCGGCCAGTTCATCATGCCGTTTTTTGGAAACGATAGCGCGGCTCAGCATGGCGCAGACCTGTCCGCTCATGATCGTGATGGTGTTACCAAGGATAGCAGCGGCCACCTCAATCGGGAAATCATCGCGCACAATCGCGGCAGACTTACCGCCCAGTTCCAGCGTGCAGCGCGCCACACGGCCCGCGCAAACCTCACCAATGCGCTTACCCGCCCCAGTAGAGCCGGTGAAGCTGACCTTATCCACACCCGGATTCTGTACCAGATGGTCTGACGCATCACGCCCACCACAGGCCAGATTCACGACCCCAGCCGGGATACCAGCCGCCTCCGCTGCTTCGGCCATGATATAGGCCTCCAGCGGAGTTTCCGGCGATGGCTTCATAATGACGGTGCAACCCGCAACCAGTGCATAGGCAACCTTGCTGGATAAGATGCCATAAGGCGCATTCCATGGCGCGATGGCGACGGCAACGCCAACGGGTTCCTGCACCACCAATGCCGTATCAACCTGCGTGCTGGGGCGCCGTTCCACAAAATTATAGCTATCCGCCAGACCCGCAATAAATTCGACGGTGCCAGTTGCACCGCCCGTCATAATCGGTGCGAAACTGGCGAGACCACCCACTTGCGCTGTCCACGCGCGGGCGAGTTCCGGCTCACGCTTTTTCAGCTCTTCGGCCATTTTGCGCACATAAACGCCGCGTTCCTGCGGCCCCATGCGGCCCCATGGCCCATTATCGAGGGCATGGCGGGCAGCAGCCACCGCACGGTCCATATCCGCCTCATTCGCTTCCGCCACACGGCCAACGACTTCTTCGCTATTGGGTGAAACCAGTTCTATCATCCGGCCACTGCTGGCCTCTACCCATTCACCGCCGATGTACAAGCGATCAGGATGCGCGACCGTGATATTTTCGGGAACCATGTTGTAATCCTCTCCATATTCTCGACAAACAGCATGTTAACGAGCGTTATTGTTGTGTGCAACGCCCATAATGATAATCATCCCTGCTTTACGACCCCCCTCAAATATTGTTAACACCCGTTATTATAAGGTCGGGCGAACATAAACCATCCGGCCAGTGCCGGAGAGAGAATATGAACGAGGATATTGCGGCCCTAAAGGCCGAAATGGCCACGCTGCGCGCAGAGGTCCAGATAGGCAAGTCTTACCGGGAAATCTGCAATCTTCAGGCCAGCTATGGCTATTATGTCGATAAGGGCCTGTGGGATGCTGCGGCTGATCTGTTTGCCCCCGATGGCACATTGGAAATTGCCGGACGCGGCGTTTATGTGGGGCAGGAACGGGTGCGCAGCTATCTCCATGCCCTCCCTGCTTATGGCCATGGCATTTTGTTCAACCATATGCAGTTGCAACCGGTCATTCATGTTGATCCATCAGGTGAAACCGCACAAGCGCGCTGGCGGACCTTCATCCATATCGCCTTCCTCGACAAGCTCTCTCGCTGGGGAGAAGCCGTCTATGAAAATGCCTATCGCCGCATCGACGGGCAATGGCGCATAGCCAAGCTTCAGGGCTTTATCACTTATTATTGCGAATATGCTGAGGGGCTGGACAAAGGCGGGGTTCCACTGTTGCGATCCATTGATGGGTTACAGCCCGATCTGCCACCCACGCATGATTATGAAGCCTTTCCCGAAACCTTCATCCCTCCCTTTCATTATGTTCACCCGGTGACGGGACAGCAGATATGACCGATACCTCAGCAACCATAGATAAAGCCCTCCAACCCGGTCATTTTTCGCCTCGATTAATACTATCGCTATCGCTCTGCGCAGCAGTGATGGTGATAGATGGCTATGATCTGGCGGCGATGCCGCTGGCCGTCCCCCATGTTACAAAGGCATTTGGCCTCTCTGCGGCTGACTTTGGTACGGCATTATCCGCCGTGCTGCTGGGGCTGGGGCTGGGTGCCATCCTGATCGCACCTCTGGGCGATAAATATGGGCGCCGACGGGTAATCGTCATTGCCACCACCATAATCGGGCTGATGACGCTGGGCACCGCAACGGGCACGAGCATATGGGAATTCACCCTATGGAGACTGGGCACGGGTATCGCCCTAGGGGCCTGCCTGCCCAATATTACCGCATTAACATCCGAAATTGCCCCTCCCGATAAGCGCGCAAGCACCCTCACCATTGTATCACTCGGCATATCATTGGGCGCAATTGTCGCCGGGCTGATAGTGCCGCAATTGGTGGCGATTGCCGGATGGCACGCCATTTTTACAATTCCCGGCCTGTTTACCTTGATATTAGCGGTCATTCTGCATTTTCTGCTGCCCACCTCATCCGTTTCGCCGCAGGCCGACACGGCATCCCCCAAAGCGCGCCCACCAATGGCGTTGTTGCAGTTGCTCCGTCCGCCTCTTCTGGTCGCGACAGCAACATTTGCGCTGCTTTATGGTATCAACGCCTTTGCGCTTTACCTAATAACGAGCTGGCTGCCGACCTTGCTTCCTCAGGCTGGCTTCAGCGTGGATATGGCCGCTCGCTATCTCTCTCTGTTGCAATTCGGTGGATTTCTGATCGGCCTGTTGCTGGCCAGATTACTGGACTATGGCCATGCCACAGCCGCGCTAGCGGGCATATATGTACTGATAGCGCTGGCCCTCGCCTTGTTCAGTGTTTTTGCGCCCGATCCAGTCATTTGGGGCGCGCTTATCCTCATCGCCGGAGGGGGCATTAGCGGCGCGCACCTCGCCATTATGGCAGTGGCGGCAGGCTTTTTCCCGGCTCATTTGTTGTCATCAGCCATTGGCTTTGGGGTAGCGGTGGCCCGCATCGGGGCCATTGGTGGCCCCTTATTAGGGGGAACCATTATCGGCAGCGGCGCGAGCGTTGCGCATTTCTTCCTGATAGCGGCGATACCAGCCATCGCCTGCCTGCTCACCACACTGCTCATCCCGATCGCGCAAAGACAGAGCAAATATAATATCGGATGAGACAGCAGCAGCCCGAATGGTCAGCGGGCTTTTTGGGGTGCCTCAACAAAAACTGCCGCAGAAGGACCATCCTCTGCGGCAGTTCATCATGAATGACAGGGAAAAACTAGGGCTTTTTCGAATCAGGATAAAGCTGACATCCAAAATCTCTTTCCCCGCGCCATGCCGTTATCATAGGCAGGAAATAGGCACGATAAGGCCACATCAGCACCGCATTGAACAGAATCGTAAGGGCACCAAAAATGACCTCAACCGTCCCCCATTCCAAAACGAAATTCCAATAACCGATAACGATAGTCAGCGGTACTGACGCGGCGACGCTCAACGGCATCATCCTGTCGGCCAGCACGGCAACGCCGATGGCGATTTCTGCAACCTTAATCCATGCGAACAGACCGCTGTGGATCAGCGCCAGAGTGAATTCCTGCCCCAGCGGGGTATTGCCCAATGGTTGCAGATTATAAGGCAGGAAATATTCTATGCCCGAAAATAGATACCACCCGCCATAAATGATACGGCTGATATGATAAAATGTCTTCATGACTGCCCTTTCGACCATGATAGTGAAAAATCACCCCGGAGAGTTTCCTCATCCGGGGTGCGCAGGATTATCAGTGTTCAACCGATCAGAAGTTACGCTTGACGGTTAGGAACCATTCGCGCGGGCGGGCAACAACACCAGTATTCACACCATAAGCGACCACATTTTCGCTCTTGCCCAGATAATAGAATTTATCGAACAGGTTGGTGGCACCGGCACTGATCGACCAGTCATTATCCGCCGTCGCATAGGTGACGCGCAGATTAAACAGGCTGCGCCCGTCAATCTTGTTATCAATGCTGTTGTTGGAATTGAAATAGAAGCTGGACTGATAATTCCAGTCGAGCCGGGGCGTCAGCGTCCCGCTATTTCCCAGATCCGCCTTATACTGCAGGCCCGCAGATGCCTGCCAACTGGGGTTGAACGGAGCCTTCATCGCCAGTGTGACGTTGGTGCTGGCGTCGACCTTCTTATAATCAAAATCCAGATAGCCAACGGACGCATCAAACATCAGACCATCGACAGGCTGTGCATTCAGTTCCAGTTCAAAACCCAATACCTCAGCATCGCCGGCATTCGCAGGCATAGAACAGGTAACGCTGGACGTTTCAGGGCAATAATAGCGGTTGATCTGCAAATCTTTGTAATCATTGAAGAATACAGCACCGTTCAGCCGAACACGGCGATCAAGTAAGTCCGCCTTAAAGCCCGCCTCATAGGTCGTAATAGTTTCCGGCTTAAACGTGGTGATCTGATCCGGCGTATAGGGGCGCGGGTTAACACCGCCACCCTTATACCCCGTAGCTACCTGTGCATATACCATCAGCGCAGGATTGAAGCGATAGTTTACGCCCAGACGATAATCGACCCGGTCGCCCTTAAACGTGCCAATCTCACCATCCAGACCATAAACCAGTCCGTTTATGAATGGCCCCGGCACGGTAATGGCAGAGCCATCGACATTGCGGCGGGAGAACTGATAGCTCTTCTTATCATCGGTGTACCGAATACCGCCAATGATGTTGAAATTAGACGATGGATGCAATTCCACATGGGCAAAAACCGACTGGCTGCGGTTCGTCACCGGATCGTTAATCAGGAAATCAAACAACGGCAACATGATCTGATTACGGGCCGTCTGCCGGTCATCGGCATCATAATAATAGCCGCCAACCGTATAATCAGCAAAATCGCCAACCTTACCAGACAGGCGCAATTCCTGCGTGAACTGCTTATGGCTATAACCAAATTGTTGCAGCACAATATTGAGCGGCGAACCATCAAGATCAACGCCCGTCGTGCCGCTGGCCTTACGATAAGCAGTGATAGATTTCAGGCTGAGCGTGTCTGAGAGCTGATAATCAATATTACCCGAAATGCCCCAGCTTTCCGCTGTGCTGGTAGGACGCGTCACAAAATTGCCAGGCGTTACCTGATAAGGTGTGCCAAAGACGGTGGTGTAATTCCCGCCGGAAACATAGCTCGCATAGCTGGTATAGCTTTTGGAACCAGTGATGAAACGGCTGTCAAACGGCACGCCACCATTAGGATTGGCCGCATCATAGCTGCGGACATTGGGGTTATTGGCATAGAGCAGCTTGGTCGCCACCTGTTCCGACTTATTCTTGGCATAATCGGCAATCAGGTTGATTTCCAACGGTGACCCGGCAGGCGCGTAACGCAGCGCAGCGCGAATGCCCTGCACATCTACGCCGCCTTCTGTCCCTGTCTGGCAATTGCTATCCGACTGTGCGGACGCAATGCCCTGCCCGGGATTGGCGCAGCCATAGTCCAGCAATTTCATATAGCCATCGGTGCTCTTAGAAACACCGGAAATACGCGCATAAAGGCCATCGACAATCGTAAAACCAGCGCTGGCACGAATATCAAGCCGGTCATAAGACCCGGTGCTGGCTTCAACAAAGCCGCCGCCATTTTCATCGGGCTTGCGGCTGAACAGCTTTACCGAACCGCCAATGGAGTTTTTACCGGACAGCGTCCCTTGCGGCCCGCGCAATACCTCAACCCGGTCGAGGTCAGTCAAATCAAGAATGGCACCAAAGGTCGTGCCATAATAAACATCATCAATGTAGATACCAACGCCCGGTTCCAACGCAAAGTTGGAATCATTTTGCCCGACACCGCGAATATAGGCCTGCACCGCGCTGCCATTCAGGCCCGCTGCGGCAGAGAGGTTGACGTTCGGCGCTACGCCCGTGAGGTCCGTCACGCTCTGGATGTTTTTGGCTTCCAGCGCTTCACCAGTGGTGGCGGTAATCGCAATAGGCGTATCCTGCAGGCGTTGCCCGCGGAACTGGGCGGTCACAACAATGTCTTCAACCCCGCCTTTTGCCTGTGGCTCGCTCGCTTCCTGCCCAATAGCAGGAGCAGACAGCATGGCCGCCATCATAGTGGCTCCGGCCGCCCCAAGACGCAGTTTTTTCTTAAGATCAGAACTCATGTGCTTCCTCCCAAGCCGGTCAGAAGACATCAGGCGAGCGAAACACTATGCTGCGCAAAATGCACAGCAGCATAATCTGCTTTGGGATAGGAAATATTCCCATCCTCCCCTGATAGCCTTTCTGGCTTTGTTTTCATTTTCGCCCCCTTGGGGGGCTGGTTCAAAAGAAAGCGTCCCTTACGCTGGCCCCTGCAGGGGGTGCAGCAAATCGCGAAATAGCAATGCTTTTCAGCGAATCCTGCCCAGAGGAAAGAAGCCTATCCTTTCTACCTTTGATATTAACGATCGTTATAACTGTGTCAAGCGACATTGCAGCATGATCATGCGTGGGGGGGGGGCTGGTATCATATCACGGTTAGCGACAAAGACCGGGTGCAGCATTTGCCGCAACCGGGGCATATTCTCTTTGCGGAGATGTTAGCCGACACCCATCGGCAAAGAGATACACTGATTGCCGATGGGTAGGATGTTACGCTGTCTGGGCTTTATAGAAAGCCATCGATTGCGTCAGACGTTTTGCGGCCTGCTATTATGCGTCTTCGTTCGCGTTTTCGCCTGCGGTGGCGCGGGCCTGTGCCAGCTTATCCGCAGGCACCCATGTGCCATGGACCTGCGCCCGCATCGGTACAGGCATGGGGACGCGGGCTATTGGCCCTTTTGCGATGTCGGCGGCCTCCACCACCCACAGCTCCGACGCGAAGCTATTCTCGCCCGTCTGCCTGTCTACCACAGCGAGCAACCAGCCTTCATGTCCTTCTTGCGTAGAGGGAACATGCACCGGCTCATTAATCGCCATATTCGGCCCCAGCGGCATCATATCAAGCCTGCCATTACCCGGTTCAATGCGAAACATGGCGTTAAACGCTATGCCCACCGGCCCACCGGGCAGCGGCGGGCCACCTTGCGGGTTCATCGAAAGATACCATGCCGCGCGATGGTTACGGCCCTGATCTTCATCGCGCAGGCGCGGCATATCACCGGGAGGGCCAATCACGCGGGATTCAAAACCATCCCCTTCTTTGGCCATATCAAAGGTCCAGCGCGTCAGGCCGCCACCAATATCGCGCTGATCCCGCTGCACCCCACCAGCCTCACGCATGAAGCCAAAGGCATTGGTGTCACTGAGGCAGATATCCAGATGGACAAGATCACCATCTTCATAGGCGTTGACGAAGTGAAAGGCCGATACGCCCTTTGGTCCTTTGAACCAGCGCATTTCCTCAACCTTGCCATAGCGCGGCATGATGCCAACCCAGCTTTCCAGATCCTGCTGATGTGCCCAGTGCGGCCCGCCAGCCTTTAACCGGTCCAGATCAGCCGTGGTCGGAAAAATCGGGAATACCGCATAATGTTCGGTAATCGCGAAATCATGAATGGTAGAGCAATAAGGTTGCTGGAACCATTGTTCCGACACCAGAGTACCGTCCTTATCCGCAATGCAATAAGCGACATCGAGGCTCGCCAATCCACCAGCCTCATAGCCAAAGAAAAACATCTCCCCCGTTACCGGGTCAATGCGCGGATGGGCGGTGAAGGTTTCTGATTTCAGCGCGCCATAATAATCCCACCGGCCAATGGTTTCGAGGGTGTCCGGGTTCACCTCATAGCCCAGACCATCTTCCTTGGTCATGAACAGCCGCCCGCCATGCCAGACCGGCGTGGTATTGGCGACGGTGCGGTCCTTGCCCTTTACGGATGGATCATCGGTGAAGGGGTTGCGATAGGCACCAAAGAGCGCGTGACGCGCTTCCTTCTCCAGCCGATAGCGCTCTGTTTCAACATAGCGAATGGCATAATCCACCACCCCATTATGGATCCTGAACTTCGCCACCATGCCATCGCCCGACAAAGCAATGTCATCGGCAAACATCGGTGCCTGCGCAGGGTCTGGCACCGCACGGAAAAAGGCCCCGTCAATTTCCGATGGTATCTCACCCACAACATCAAGATTGCGCGCAGACCACTCAATGCCAACCGGAGTGTTCAACCCCGTAAAGTGAACAGTCGATGGATATTTGCTCATCTCTTTCTCCTCTCCTTCCAAATATCATCATTTGGTAGAAAATTTTCAAAACGACAAATTCCCATTGCCGCCCCCTCTCAGCAGGATATTTTCTTATTATTTCTATCGGCGCAGCGCCTTCAGCACATGATCTGCGCCTTTATCGCCAATCATAATCGCCGTTGCATTGGTATTACCGGCTGGCAGGGATGGCATGACAGACGCATCCGCAACCCACAGCCCTTCCATACCGATGACCGCAAGGTCGCTATCCACCACCGCCATCGGGTCATCCTGCGCACCGATTTTCGCAGTACCCACCGGATGATAAAGCGGAATGGAGGCCATTTTCACATAGCCGCGAAGCTGTTCCGGGTCCGTCAGTGCAGCGCCGGGCCGCACTTCGTTACTGATATAAGGCGCGATGGGGGATTGCTGCATAATCTTGCGGGCAATGCCAATGCCCTCGATTATCTGGTCCACATCTTCTTCATTGCCCAATTGCTGATGCTCAATCACCGGCGGAGCGAAAGGATCAGGCGAGCGAAGCGTTATCTGCCCGCGATAGCTAGGACGCATCAGGCCGATTAAGGTCGATACCGTTGGCGTCTTGCGCAGCATCAGCCGCCCTTTATCATCAAAATCAAAGGCGAAGGCCGCAAAGCTGATCTGTAAATTGGGCGCAGGCAAATTCTCATGGCTTTTTACCAGCGCATGGGCATGACCAATGGAGGTAGTGAGCGCCCCTTTACGCGCCAGAGCGAATTGCAGCACCTGCCACGCCCCGCGCAACCCTTGTGCGTCGCTGTTCAGCGTTGGCACGGTTACATCATTCACCAAATGGGTGCCGACATGGTCCTGAAGATTCCGCCCGACGCCGGGCAAATCCAGCACCACATCAATGCCTTTGTCCTGCAAATGCTGCGCCGGGCCAATGCCCGACAGCATCAGCAGGCGCGGCGTATTCATGCTGCCCGCCGATACCACCACACCACGCCGCGCGCGCAGCACCTTATCCTGCCCATTTTGACGATAGATAATGCCAACGGCTCGCTTGCCTTCCGTAAGGATACGCAGCACTTGGGCCTCCAGCAGGATTTCGGGCTTCTCTACACCTTTGCGATCCTGCAAATAGCCCCGCGCTGCGCTGCACCGCAGGCCATTACGCTGCGATACCTGCACATAATCGACCCCTTCGGCGATTTCTCCATTGAGGTCTGATGAGCGCCGGATACCAGCGGCCTGTGCCGCCTCTATCCAACTATCGGTTATCGGATAACGCGCGCGCCCTTCGGAAACAGAAATTGGCCCGCCAGCGCCGCGCCATGCATCACTGCCTCGTTCATTATCTTCCATCCGCCGGAAATAGGGGAGGACGGACTGATAATCCCACCCGGTCGCGCCCAGTTCCGCCCAATGGTCATAATCCCACTTATGCCCACGAATAAACATCATACCGTTGAGCGAACTGCCACCGCCCAGCAATTTACCCGCTGGCCAGATATCCGCCCGACCGCCAAGGGACGGGTCCGGCTCTACCTGATAGCACCAGTCATAATCAGGGTTTTGCACAATCGCACTGGTCAATGCAGGGATGCGGGACCGATGGTGCTGGTCGGTTTTCCCGGCCTCCACCAATACAACCTTCACGCCGGCCTCTGCCAGTCGCCCGGATAGGGCAGCCCCCGCAGAACCACCACCAATGACGATAATATCCGTTATATCAGACATGATAGTCTCCATCTCTTATCGTCAGGCCGGCCATGCGGACTTGTGCTGTTCCATCACATCCCGCAGCGAGCGGGGACGGCGCCCGCTAATGCGCTCCACATCATCGGTGAGGCGGTTGAAATAACCGTCGCGGATGGCCTGACCAAAGGTGACCATATCATCGCTGGACCATGGAATGGGACCATCCGGCACAATGTCAGAGGCATGGCGGGGCACGCCCAGCGAATCGAAATAGGCGAACATGCCTTCATCATCGACCTGTTCCACCGTGATGGGTTTACCGGACATTTCCGAAACCAGCGCCAGCGCCTCAGGGATCGACCAGAGATCAGGCCCAGTGAGGGTATAGGCCTTGTTGCCATGGCCTTCCTGCGTCAGCACGCCCACGGCCGTTGCAACGCAATCATCGCGGCTGACAAAGCCCACTTTGCCGTCGCGGCAATTATCCGGCTTATGCCCGGTTATCAGCGCCGGTATTGCCATGGCAGTGGCGATGGCCTCGGCATATTGGCTGTCACGTAAATGCGTCCATGCCGCACCGGAGCCTTCGATAATTTCCTCTGTCGCGCGATGCTCATGCTTGACGATGGCCGGGTTCCCGGCCTCATTCGCGGCGATGACCGATGTATAGACGATGTGTCGCACACCCTGCGCCACGGCAGCCTCAACCGCGTTACGATGCTGCCCCACACGCGAACCGACGCGAGCCGTGCTGATAAGGAGCATGCGTTCACCGCCCTCCATCGCGGCAGGCAAAGTGGACACATCATCAAAATCCGCCGCGCGCACTTCTATGCCGCGATCAGAAAATTCCTTCAGCTTTGCCGGGGTACGGGACAGGAATATCAAATCCTCTGGCGCGCACTGCTGCGCCAGTAAATTCGCAGCCGTCCGTCCAAAGGACCCTGATGCACCCGTGACGATAATTTTACCCATGATATCCTCTGCCCAGATTCTGTTACCGTGATGCCGGTTCATCCGGCTTGCCCACAACAATAACGAGTGTTACTATTACGTCAATATCAAGCACATAAGGAAGAGGATATAAAGTGAGCCTGCCAATCGAAGACCGTATTGCCCTTCAGGATCTGATCGCGGCCTATAGCTGGGCGCTGGATACCGGCGATGTAGAGGCGCTGGTCGCCTGCTTTACCCCCGATGCGCGCATGGTAGAGGAAGTCTTTGATGATCCAGATATATGGGAAGGCCATGACGGCATCAGGGGCATTGCAGAACATTATCGTAACGCCCCCGGCTTTCCGGGGCGCCAGCATCATGTGACGCAGGTGCAATATATGCCGCAGGACGATGGTAGCTGCAAAATGCGCTCCTTCGCCTTTGTCACGGAATGCGAAGGGGAACCGCCTTATCTGCTGCGTTTCGCGGGTTGGTATGATGACCACGCCGTAAAAGGCGAAGATGGCCAATGGCTGTTCCGCCGCCGCACCGTGCGTCTGTGGGATGGCGAAGTGCTGAAAAATTTCCCCGGACGCGGCCAGTGGGTGCCGCGCAAGCGCCCGGATTCACTGATTATCAAACGCTGATACAAAAAGGGGCGGTCCGCTTATGGCCCGCCCCGTAATTGCCATCTAACGCTATTTTCCAACTGCCGCTGCGGTTTCAACCGCGACGCACCAGCACCCAGCTCATCGCCGCTTCTATGGCACCGCGATTATCACCGGTGCTGCATTGCTCTGTCCCGCCCAGCGCCAGCTCAGCAAAAGCCTCTGGCCAGCGCCCGCCTGCAACCGACGCCACCGTAGCGATAGCCTGCGCAGCGGGCTGGCATTGCGGAACCACGCCGCCATCTGCCCGGTGCTGAATAAGCGCCAGCGGACGATAGCCAGCCTCCCGCGCAATATCGCTGACCATCAACTGGTCGCTATAGCGCGAGACACCATAAATTGCTGATGGCTCCTGGCGTAACATATCCCGCATGAAGCGGATACGATCCCCGTTCAGCGCCATGGGCTGCCCCCGCAATATCTGTGCCTGCGCCGCAAAACGACGGCCAGCATTCAGATCCTCATCATACAGCAGCAGCGTTCCACCAGTGGATGCCTGCGCCTGCTGCATCAGGGCCGCTCCGCCGATAGCCAGCAAAGGAACCGCAACCGCCCCAGCCAATAAGGTGCGACGGCTTGTCACCATAGCATTGTCCATCATTGCCCTGCCTCCCGCTTGCTGGCCTGCGCACCAACCTTTCCTTCGGCCTGAGCAGCGCTGACCTCTTTCTTATTCACCAGATATTCGGCGATCTGCTTCATATCGGCATCGCTCACTTCGCCGCGTGGAATGGCGGGCATATTGCCAATACCCATACGTGCCGCCTGAACAACGAAATCCACATCCATATCGGTGCGCTTTTCCAGCAGTGGCTCATCCACACGGCGGGCAAGCAAACCCGTCCCCATGCCGACAGCACCATGGCACATTGCGCATTTCGCCAGAAACAGCTTTTCCCCCGGCCCCGCCTTGGGCCGTGACGATACCGTTTCAGGCATTGGCAAGGGCGGCGGCGCAGCAGCAGCTTTATTTTCTGCAGCGTCCTGCCCGCCTTCACGCCCGCCGGAACAAGCCGCGAGGCTGAGTGCCAGCGCACCCGTCATCATGAAAATCAGGCCTTTTTTCATGCCTCCCGCTCCTTTGCATAGCGTCTGGGCCAGATACCACTCTTACCCGGGGCCAATATGCCATCCGGGTCCAGCGCATCCTTCACCCGTTCATTCAGGCGACGCAGCGCATGGTCGTTAAAATCATAGGTGTTTTCGACCGCATCCATATAATCGAGATGGGTGCGATATTCGCCATAGCCTTGTTCGCGAGCGTCCTTGATAAGCTGCCGCAGAAAGGGGTCGACCTTCGCCATCATTTCCGGGTCATCTTTATTCAGCAATACCGCGTTGACGTTAATCAGGTGCCGTTCACCAAAGGCGAAGCTGGCCTGATAGTCCATGCCATATTCCTTATAGCGATCATAAGTGCGCTTAAACTGCGCCATGGCCGCTGCACCAGATTGCGGCAGGACCGGTGAAAAGCCGATATGCCCGCCGCGCCCGCCATACCAATTCGCGTTTTGCATCGGGAAGGTCAGCGGCGTGCCGGTCCAGCCCGTCGCCTCCAGCGGTTCACCCCGGCGCCATTTGGCGGGCTTGAGGCTCATCGGCTTGATGCGGGTCATCGCCTCTTCCAGCACCGCATAGGCCGCCTTATTGATGCTTTCCCGCCCATAGAGGCGCAGGGATACCCCCCACCAGCCTACGTTGAATTTCTTACGGATGGCCGTGATGACCTCATCAGAAAGCGCCCCCGGCTTATCCGTCCATTCCCCGCGCGTGGTAAATATATTGGCGGCACGCAGCCAGTTGCCGATAGTAGGGGATTGTTGCAGCACCCCTTCGCGGCGCAGCGGCGCAATGGCATCAATCAGCGGCCCCAAATCTTCTGGCTTGTCAAATTCCAGATCCATCCCCATCAGCGATTCCGGTTCTGGCATCAGCCACAGGCCCATTTTCGTGACGATACCGAAGTTGGATTGCGCAAACATCTGGTCCCATGACGGGCCAAAACCATAACGATAAAGCTGCCATGTGGGGGAACCATCCAGCGCGCCCATGCCGGTGCGCACCAGCATACCATCCGGCATCACAACCTCCAGCCCGCAAATGCGCGCGGTATGCTCGCCATAAGGGGTATAGCCTACGCCACGGTCCAGCGCATTGCCCATGACCGAGCCCCAGCTATTGCCCGGCACGGACAGCCAATGTTTCAGCCCCCGGCTTTTCAGGAAATCATAGAGATCGTAAAAGCTGACACCAGGCTCCACCAGCACCGTGCCATTATGCTCGTCATACTCAATCTTCTGCATCCGGGAGAGGTCAAGAATAACAGACCCCGCGAGCAGCGGTGCGGACCCGCCATAGCCCAGATTCTTACCCCGGCTGATCGGCCAGAGCGGAACCTTATAACGGCGCGCAATCTGCACAATTTCCTGTATCTGCGCTACCGTTGACGGGGCAATTGCCCCCGCCGGATGATGGCGTTCATCATCAACCGCAAATTTATCCTGATAGCTTTGCTGGTCCAGTTCATCAAAAAACACATTGGTCGGGCCTAATATATCTTCAAAGGCCCGCCGGGCGGATGCTATCGCGCTGCTGCTGATCGCTGTCATCGTCCTCTTTTCACTCTCTTCATCCCGTTCATCATCCCTCACCCGCGGCCCAGCGTGTCCGGGCAGGTGGGCGCGTGCCGCCATCAATGCGGATGACTTCCCCGTTCAACATTTCATTACGAATGATGAACATCGCCAGTTCCGCAAATTCTTCTGCTCGTCCGGGCCGGCGTGGATACTCCACTGTTTCCAGCAATTCATCAACCAGAGTATCGGGTATATCATGGGTGAGCGGCGTTTCGAAGAACCCCGGTGCAATTCCCATCGCCCGGATATTATGCCGGGAAAGGTCGCGCGCCCATACCAGTACCAGGGCGGCAAGGGCCGCCTTTGACGCGGCATAAGGCCCCATGCCTTCCTGCCCTTCATAAGAAGCGATGGAGGCCGTGTTGATGATGATACCGCGTGCGCCATCCGTCCCTTGTGGTTCATTGTGCATCATATGGTGCGCAGCAAATCGGGTGACATTAACCGCGCCCAGCAGATTCACATCAACAACATGGCGGAATTGGTCCATATCTCCCGGTCCGGCCAATGTTGCAATCGGCCCGATGCCACCAATGCCCGCACAATTCAGGCAGATATCAATGCCGCCAAGATCAGCAACGACCTGCCCGATAGCGGCTTCTACATGGGCATCATTGGTAATATCGCACTCTATAGCCAGCAGGCCCTGCTGTGGCGCGATATGGGCGATATGCCTGTCTAGCACGGCGACCTGCGCCCCTGCCATCAGTAAGGACTGGACGACAGCCGCACCCAGACCGGATGCTCCGCCGGTAATGACCGCCCTTTTCCCGTTCGGGTCCATCTCCACCTCGTTCCCGCTTCATCATGTGCGGATTTATTTATAACGATCGTTACTTTTTCACCCGATCACTCTTTTGTCAAGGCCGCTCCTCATCGAACCGCCCGCTGCATTCAGCATCGCCTTCTCCCCGGAGACCCCTGCGATTTCAGCGTATCTGCCGCTTCTCCAGCTTTCGCGCTAAGGTGCGGCGGTGCATACCCAGTCTGCGGGCGGCCTCAGAAATATTGAAATCACATTCCACCAGAGTTTGATGGATATATTCCCATTCCAGCGTTTTGATGGAGGTTTTCCGCCCTTCTACCGGAATAGCGACATTGCCATCCCCCTTGCCAAAGGCTTCCTCAATATCATCCGTATTCGATGGCTTAGCGAGATAATGCGCCGCCCCCAATTTGATGGCCTCTACCGCTGTTGCGATACTGGCAAAGCCCGTCAGAACCACGATGCGGGTATCCGCATTTTTCTCATGCAGCGCCTGCACACAATTGAGGCCCGAAGCAGCGCCCAATTTCAAATCCACCACGGCATAAGCAAAATCATGGGTTTCCAGCAGGCTTTCCACTTCCCTTGGGCTGCTGGCAACGGACACATCATAACCACGGCGCTCAAAAGACCGCTTGAGATTACGGGCAAGCGATGCATCATCTTCAACAATCAACAGGGTCGGTTGTTTCTCTGCTGCTTCTGCTTCATCCGTCATAGAGGCCCTCCTGTTTCATAAGCCAAGGACGCGACCGGTATGGTCAGGCACACGCTAGCCCCGCCTCCCGGCAAATTATCAACCGTAACGGTGCCGCCCAGCTTACGCGCTACATTGCGCACGAGGAACAGCCCCAGCCCTCCCCCCGGCCTCCCCTTGGTAGAGGAATAAGGCCGGCCAACACTGTGCAGCATATCCTCGGTAAAGCCCGGCCCAAAATCCCGCACGGTCAGTACCAGCGCATCATCAATACGTGCGGCAGACATAGTAATGCGTTCCGGTGACACCTCCACCGCATTATCAATGATATTACCAATCACCTGTTTCAGCGCAGTATCGGAAACAATCACCACATCATCACCAAAGCGATTCTCATAATCCAACCGGCCTGACATGCGCGGACGCCACTCGGCGACGATCTGCTCCAGAAATTGGCACATGGTGGTGACAGTTGGTTTTTCCCCGCGTACCTCACCTGCTGACATTAATATGCCGCTGACGATTGTTTTACAGCGCTGCAACTCAGATTGTATCTCCCGCACATCATCGGCAAGATCAGCATTATCGGCAATTTCCGGCATACGCGCCCAGTCGCCAAATATCACCGAGAGAGAGGAAAGCGGTGTGCCCAGTTCATGGGCCGCGCCGGATGCGAGCAAACCCAGACGAACAATATGGTCTTCCTCCATCGCCTGCTGGCGAAAGGCCGCGAGCGCAGCATCACTTTCCCGCCGGTTGCGTTCCAGCCGGATCACGAAAAACACCATCAGGCTCGCCACTAAGAAGAAGCATACCAGACTGCCCAGCAGGTAAAGGCGCAGCGGGTCATCCTGATATTCCAGCGGCACCACCAGCGATTGATATTGGAAAGTCAGGAACAACATGCAAAATCCGGCCACTACGCCAACCAGCCAGCTCCAACGCGGGTCCAGCAGCATGGCCCCAATCACAATTTGCAGCAGGAACAGGAACGCGAAAGGATTGCGCGCCCCGCCGCTATGATAGAGTTGCCATGCCAGGGCACAGACATCCAGCAGAACCACCGCCAACAACTCAGCATTGGTGAAGCTTTCTCGCCGACGCATCACCCCCAAGGTCGCCAGATTAACCAGTACCAGCATGACCGGCACCGTCAGCAGGCTGGCAAGCGGTAATGTTATCCCCAGACCGACCTGCACCGCAAAAATAGTGAGTAGCTGGCCAACCACCGCCATCCAGCGCAGTTGCACCAGCAACGCCATATTACGACGCCCTGCTGCCACACCCTGTGTCGAACTGAGGGGCATAATCACAAATCCCTTCCCCGTCGGCGCAACCATAGCGCCATACCAGCGGAAAGCACGGCCATCGCAAACCATGTCAGCGCATAGGACAGGTGATTATTAGGAAAGCTGATAACAGTCAGCCCCGGCACTGGCCCATCTTGCTGGTTAGCAGAAGAGGACTGCACCGACACATTATTGGCAACAACATTCCCAGCCTTGCTGGCTACCTGCGCATCAACAAAGAAAGGCGCAACATGGCTGAGACGCCGCGTCTGCGATAGCAGCTCTATGTCGCGGGAATACCATTTGTCGCCCTCCGCATCATTAGAACGCAGAAAGCCACCACCCGGCTCAGGCAAACGTAGCAGGCCGGTAATCTGATATTCC
Source organism: Sphingobium sp. (assembly GCA_009360885.1). Classification (GTDB taxonomy): domain Bacteria; phylum Pseudomonadota; class Alphaproteobacteria; order Sphingomonadales; family Sphingomonadaceae; genus Sphingobium. Next base: position 157,529 of record SPEL01000004.1, read on the forward strand.
CCTTGCGGTGTTCTGGCGCGCTCTGCTTCAACTTTGCTGCCAACCGGCACATAGCCGCGGTTCACATAGATTAGTCTGCCATCCTCCAGTTTCAGCGGAGTCAGCACCCAATAACCAGCCCCCAATGTCGTCACCGCCCGTACAAGCGCCGTCCCGGATACAACATAATGGCCCCGCAGTTGCACACGCTGATATTCATGATCGGCGAGGAAAGCAGGCCCGACATCATTGCCCGGCACAGCAACCGGCGCAGCATGTACCCGTTGTTCCACCCGCGCAATCAGGTCCTGCTTCCACGCCAGACGCTTGACCTGCCAAATACCGAGAGCTGAGAATAAAAGCGCTGCCAACAACAATAAGACAAACGGTGCAGACAGGCTTTTGGCTCTGACCTGCGTCTCATGATTTTCGGTCATCATCATCACCTGCGCCGGGGTTTTGCTCTGTATGAGCGGAGGAATATCAGAATAGGCTTGAAGTCGCCTTTTCCTATCATGGCCAACTTCAATTTTATCCCGCCTGCCCCTCATATCCCGAATGGTCCGGCTTTTTCAAACCGTTGATGCAGGAAAACAATGATAGCGGCCAGAGCAGGCAAGGAATTCCTGCAAACGGGCTTTCTCCAAATAAAAATGGGGACCAATACGGCCCCCATCATCATTCCATTCATCGCATCAGGCTATCGTCAGCCCATGCCCATATTCGACATGTCATGAATAGGCATCATGTTCGTGGCCAGATGGAACATCACCCACAATACGCCAGCAAGGCAGATCACCACAACCATGATGGTGAAGAGCAAAGCCATCATGGTCCAGCCCCCTTCAGACTTGCTGTTCATATGGAGAAAATACACCATGTGAACAACGACCTGCACTGCGGCAAAGGCAACGATTATGATTGCGGCGAGTGATTTATCAGCAATCACATCGCCCATGACCAGCCAAAAAGGGATAGCTGTTAATATAACCGACAGAACGAAGCCGATTACATAATCCCGCATGGAGCCATGACCAGCAGCGCCATGATCGTCATGGCCGTGGTGGGCGGTTTCATCATGTGCAGCGCTCATCGCAGCATTCCCATCAAATAAACAACAGTGAAGACGCCAATCCAGATCACATCAAGGAAGTGCCAGAACAGCGACAGACACATCAGACGGCGCTTATTGGCAGCAATCAGCCCCTTACGCGATACCTGCACCATCAACGTCACCAGCCAGATGATACCAAAGGTAACGTGCAGACCGTGGGTGCCGACCAAGGTGAAGAAGGCTGAGAGGAAGGCGCTACGCTGCGGCGTGGCACCGATGTGAAGCAAGTGAGAGAACTCATAGAGTTCAATCGCAAGGAACGCAGCACCAAAAAGGCCCGTGATCGCCAGCCACATCTGGGTAGCGCCAATCTTGTTCTTTTCCATCGCCAACATGGCAAAGCCATAAGTGATAGATGAAAAGAGCAGCATCGCGGTGTTAAGCGCAACGAGATCAAGGTCAAACAGCACCTTCGGGCTGGGGCCAGTCGCATAATTAGCGCCCAGAACCCCATAAGCCGCAAAGAGCATGGCGAAGATGAGGCAATCGCTCATCAAGTAAATCCAAAAGCCCAGCATGGTGCTGCCGCCTTCGGGGTGGTCATGCTCGTTAAGGTCAAAATAACGAGCAGTAAGGCTCAGATTTTGTTGCCCTGTTGTCATTGTCTGGCTCATGCTGCGCCTCCTGCGGCCTCAAGCTGACGGGTACGCTCAGCTTCGGTTGCGACCACTTCTTCCACCGGAATGTGGAAATCGCGCTTATAGTTGAACGTATGGACGATGGAGGTGCCGATTACCCCAAGGAAGCTCAGCGCCGCCAGCCACCAGATATGCCAGATCAGGGCGAAACCGCAGACCGTAGCAATACCGGCGATGACAATGCCTGCCCATGTGCTGCTCGGCATATGGATCGCACGGAAGCCGCTGGTCGGACGAGGAACGTCACGACGCTTCATTTCTTCCCATGCGTCCAGCCCATGTACAACAGGGGTGAAGGCAAAGTTATAATCTGGCGGCGGAGAACTGGTCGCCCATTCAAGGGTACGGCCATTCCATGGATCACCCGTTTCATCGCGCAGCTTATCGCGGTTCATGATGCTGACACCGAACTGAACGAACATGGCTGCAATACCACAAGCAATCAGGACTGCGCCAAAGGCCGCGATACCGAACAATATCTGGAGGCTCGGGTCATCGAACACCCGCATACGACGGGTAACGCCCATGAAGCCCAGAACATAGAGCGGCATGAAAGCAAACCAGAAACCAACAACCCAGAACCAGAAGCTCACCTTGCCCCAAAAGACGTTGAGCTTATAGCCGAAGGCCTTGGGCCACCAGTAGTTGATCGCCGCGAACACACCGAACACCACGCCGCCGATGATCACATTATGGAAGTGAGCGATCAGGAACAGCGAGTTGTGCAACACAAAGTCAGCCGGAGGCACCGCGAGCATAACGCCGGTCATACCACCAACCACGAAGGTCAGCATGAAAGCAACGGTCCACATCATTGGCAGTTCGTAACGAATACGACCGCGATACATGGTGAAGAGCCAGTTGAAGAGCTTCGCACCAGTCGGGATCGAGATAATCATCGTCGTAATGCCGAAGAAGCTATTGACGCTGGCACCCGAACCCATGGTGAAGAAGTGGTGGAGCCATACGAGGTAAGACAACACGGTAATGCACACCGTTGCGTAAACCATCGAGGTATAGCCGAAAAGACGCTTGCCGGAGAAGGTCGAGGTGATTTCCGAGAAAACACCAAAGAGCGGCAAAATGAGAATGTAAACTTCCGGGTGACCCCAAATCCAGATGAGGTTCACATACATCATCGGGCTGCCACCAAAGTCATTGGTGAAGAAGTTGGTGCCAACATAACGGTCAAGGCTGAGCAGCGCCAGAACGGCGGTCAGAACCGGGAAGGAGGCAACAATCAGCACGTTGGTGCAAAGCGATGTCCAAGTGAACACTGGCATCTTCATCATGGTCATACCCGGCGCGCGCATCTTCACGATCGTAACAATCAGGTTGATACCCGAAAGAGTCGTGCCCACACCGGCTATCTGCAAGGCCCAGATATAATAATCGACCCCCACACCCGGGCTATGGGTCAACCCCGACAGCGGCGGATATGCCAGCCAGCCAGTTTGCGCAAACTCACCAATAAACAGCGACACCATGACCAGCACCGCACCCGATGTGGTCATCCAGAAGCTGAAATTGTTGAGGAACGGGAAGGAAACGTCGCGCGCGCCAATTTGCAGAGGCACGATATAGTTCATCAGACCCGTAACAAACGGCATCGCCACGAAGAAGATCATAATCACGCCATGGGCGGTGAACACCTGATCATAGTGGTGCGCGTTCAAATAGCCTTCCGAACCATTAAACGCCATGACCTGCTGAAGACGCATCATGATGGCGTCGGCAAAACCGCGCACAAACATGATGAGGCCCAGTATCATGTACATGATACCAATTTTCTTATGGTCTACCGTGGTAAACCATTCTTTCCAGAGATAGCCCCAGAGACGGAAATAGGTGAGTGCCCCGACAAGACCAATGCCACCCAGAACGACGGCGCAGAAAGTCGCGACAACGATGGGTTCATGCAAGGGGAGCGACTCAAGGCTGAGGCGTCCAAATATCGGGGACCATGCTTGTGGTTCGGAAGTCATATCTGTTCCAGAAGGTCAGGAAACGGGAGAGAGCGGCGGAGCGCTCTGGCTGATGGCGGGCGTGCCCTTATCGAGCGGATTGCGGAGACCGGCACCAACCAAAGGCGCAAGGCTGCGCGGCGCGTAAACGCTGGCGGGTAATACCTGTCCCGGTTTCAGATCGGCACAGAGCGCACGAACATAGGCAGCATCAACCGAGCGATCATTATCTGATGGGCGGAAGCTGTCACCAGTGCCATATTTATCATGGTTGAGCATGGCGACGTTATAAACGCCGGCCAAACCAAGACCGCCCTGCGCATCGATCGCCATAATCTGGCTCATGCACATTTTACCGGGCTGAACGCACATATCGACAATCGCATTGAACAATGCGCCGTCAACGCTGGCATAGTGGCGAACTGCTTCTTTTTCGCTGGGCTTAACCAGTTCCTGATACACAGAACGATCAAGCGAACCATCCTTGCCCGCTTTCACCTGCTTCACCCACTGACCAAAATCAGCATCGGTCACACCGCGGAAAGCGAAGCGCATGCTGGAGAAACCCGCACCGCTATAATTAGCGGAAAAGCCGGTGAACTCGCCCGTGCGGTTGAGAACGCCATGCAGTTTGGTTTCCATACCCGGCATCGCATAAACCTGCCCGGCGAGTGCTGGCACATAGAAGCTGTTCATCACGCTGGATGACGTAATGCGGAAGTTGATCGGGCGATCCTTCGGCACGACAAGTTCATTGACCGTGGCAATGCCCTGTTCCGGATAGATGAAGAGCCACTTCCAGTCGAGCGCGACAACATTCACTTCCAGCGGAGCAACTTCAGCCGACACCGGGCGGCCTTTTTCCAGCTGCGTAATCGGGCGGTAAGGGTCCAACAGGTGAGTCGTCACCCATGTAAGCGCACCAAGGCAGATGATAATCAGCAGAGGCGCAGCCCAGATCACCAGCTCCAACTGAGTAGAGTGGTCCCAATCCGGCTCATATCGTGCTTCCTGATTGGAAGCCCGATATTTCCACGCAAAAAACACCGTGAGCAACATCACCGGAATGATGATGAGCAGCATCAGCAGCGTGGACGCTATAACCAGATTCGCCTGTTGTCTGGCAACATCACCGGCCGGGTTCAGCACAATGGCATCACAGGCACCGAGTGGCAGAGCCAGCGTGGCGAGCATGAGGACACGCGCCATACGACGCGGAAGAGAAAATGCACGGATCATGCCTGGCGCCTACATGCTGCACTGCATTGAGCGCGATAGGACATTTTGTCCAATCCCCTTGACGCGCTGAGCAGACGATAGGGCTGGCGCACCCTGTCCGTATAATATCGGATGGGATCATTTGTCCTGTGCGATGCGTCATGATACAGCCGGGTTCTCCCGGTAGGCGCATTTGCCCTGATTTATAATGAACAAGAGGCCGAATATTATGACCGCGACCACCTCACCCCCCACTGGCGGACATGGCGACCCGGGTTCCGCCGTTCAGGGCATGGGGGACGTGCGCGATGTTCGCGAATCTCATGGCAAGATCGCGCCGGGTGAAATCGCTATTGGCGTCATCATGGGCCGCACATCGGAATTTTTCGATTTCTTCGTTTATGCGATTGCGTCGGTACTGGTGTTCCCCACCGTTATTTTTCCTTATACCGATCCGTTGACGGGCACCCTCTATTCCTTCGCCATTTTTGCGTTGGCATTCATCGCGCGCCCCTTCGGTACGATCATTTTTACCGCACTGGACCGTCATTATGGCCGCGGGTTTAAGCTGACGACAGCGTTAGTTTTGCTGGGTGGTTCGACGGCAGCTATCGCCTTTGTGCCCGGTTATCAGAGCATCGGCCATAACGCAGCCATTGCTCTTGCGGTTTTCCGTATCGCTCAGGGCATTGCACTGGGCGGCTCTTGGGACGGTATGGCCTCTCTCCTCGCGCTCAATGCGCCGGAGAATCGCCGTGGTTGGTACGCGATGATCCCGCAGCTTGGCGCTCCGCTCGGCCTAATCGTTGCGGCATTGCTTTTCGCCTACCTCACCCGCACCCTGCCTGCTGAAGATTTTCTGAACTGGGGCTGGCGCTATCCGTTCTTCGTGGCCTTCGCTATCAACGTGGTCGCGCTGTTTGCCCGTCTGCGCATGGTTGTAACGCCCGAATATAATCATTTGTTCGAGAGCCGCGACCTGCAACCAACCACCGTCAGCGATACTGTTGCGAATCATGGCCGCACGATCATCATCGGTGCCTTTGCCCCGCTGGCCAGCTTTGCGCTGTTCCACATGGTTTCGGTTTTTCCGCTCTCATGGGTTTTCCTGTTCTCCACCGAAGAGCCGTCGGGCTTCCTTCTTCTCGAAGCCGCCGCCGCCGCCGTAGGCGTGGTTGCGATCATCGCATCTGGCCTCATTGCTGATCGCATCGGTCGCCGCTCGTTACTGGGCGTCAGTGCAGTTGGCATCGCTATTTTCAGTATCTTCGCGCCGTTTGTGCTGGATGCTGGCCCGATGGGCGAGGTGGTCTTCATGCTCACCGGCTTTGCATTGCTCGGTCTGGCCTTTGGCCAATCCTCCGGCGTGGTCGCATCGGGCTTTCAGACTCGGTATCGCTACACCGGCTCAGCCCTTACCAGCGACCTTGCATGGATGTTCGGTGCAGGCTTTGCTCCATTCGTAGCCTTGTGGCTCTCCACCAATTTCGGGCTGATTTCTTCGGGTGCCTATCTTCTGTCGGGTGCGCTCGCGACAATTATCGCCCTGTGGTTCAACCGCAATCTGGGCCGCAACCTCTAAGACGTGCCAAAACAAACAGCACAAAACCCGCAATAGCCCATGGCTGTTGCGGGTTTTTCTATGCTTGCGGCCTGCCGCAGCACATCAGTGTCCCACGGAAAAGCCGCCACTCATCCGAGCAGCGGCTTTCCAACAGATCACAATATAGGGAAGATCAGGCCGCCTGCATTTCCTTCAACGGGACCGAAGCATCCGCCAGCACCGCCGGATCAATCACCCGTCGATCAACCACCAACGCTTTGCCCTGCACATAATCCTTGACCATATTCACGCAATCCAGCGCAATCACCCCGCCATTGCGCAGATAAATGACCGAGAAAGACCGCGCAGCCGGATCGCCCCGGACCACCACTGCATCATGCCCGGCGGAAAGGCCCACCGTCTGCAAGCGAAGGTCATATTGGTTGGACCAGAACCATGGCACCGCGTCATAATCACTTGCCGTGCCCAATATGGATTTTACCGCAACCTTCGCCTGATCATTGGCATTCTGCACCGATTCGAGGCGAATGTCCGCGCCATCAGCATAAGCATTGCTATGAAGAGCGCAGTCACCAATGGCATATATATCAGCAAGGCTGGTGCGGCACTGGCCATCCACTGCAACGCCATTGGCCCCCGTTGCTCCGGCAGTTAGCAAAGGCTCCACTGACGGAATGACCCCAATGCCGACAATCACCATCTGCGCGGGAATGATCGATCCATCGCGCATCTTTACGCCCGTCACCTTGCCATCCGCGCCTTCCAACGATTCCATCGCTGCATTGAGGCGAATGTCGACGCCATGGGCGCGATGCTCTGCCTCATAAAAGCGCGACAAAGGCTCACCGGCAACACGCGCCAACACCCGGTCCTGCGCCTCCAGCACCGTCACTGTCTTACCAAATTTGCGCAGAACCGCCGCAGCCTCAAGGCCAATATAGCCGCCACCGATGACGACAACATCGGTAACGCTATCCAGCTCTCCCATCATCGCATCGGCGTGGGCGCGCGTACGCACAGTATGCACGCCTGACAGATCATGCCCGGCGCAATTCAATGTACGCGGATCACCGCCAGCAGCCCAGATCAACTTGCCATAGCCGACAACCGTGCCACCTTTCAGCGTCACCTGATGCGCTGACGGATCAACAGAAACCACCCGCTGCCCCAGCAGCATGGATATGCCCCGTTCCTGCCAGAAGCTCTCAGGACGAATGAGGATACGGTCAAAGCTTTTTTCGCCGGATAAATATTCCTTGGAGAGCGGCGGGCGCTCATAGGGCAATTCCGGTTCATCCCCTATTATGGCGATGCTGCCTTCAAACTTCTCCTGCCGCAAAGCTATGGCCGCCTGCGCACCACCATGGCCCCCGCCAACTATCACTATATCATATGTTTCGCTCAAGCTCGTCTCCTTGCGTCCCCTTTATCGCCGGGGCCATAACGATCAACTGGCATGAGACATGCCAGAATCCCGCCGATACGCAAATGCCATTTTACTGGAAAGACACGGCAAAATTATCAGGGAACATATTTTTCTGTTCATGCGTCAATTTTGCGCTGGGACAAATTATGCTGCCAAGGCCGGTAGTAACATGCTGGTGATAGGAATATGTTCCGCTTATCAATCAGGGCATTTATGTCACTTCTATCGTGCGAAGGAGAGTGAATCATGAAGAATATCCTGCTACCCGTCCATGATGACGAAGGTCAGGAAGCGCGGCTGCAATGCGCGCTGGACCTCGCCCGGACCCTCGAAGGCCATCTGAACTGCATTGGCGTCACCATGATACCGATGGTCACCGCAGATATCAGCAGCGGAGCAGCGCAGGCCATGCTGCTGGAAAATGAGCGGGAACAGGAAAGCCTCAACCGCGCCGCGCTGGAAGCCCGACTCGGCAATGAAGATGTTTCGTGGGACTGGACCGATGTTGTGTCCGGCATGGCACCAGCCCTTCTGGATGCGTCCCTATTGTCGGACATCATCGTTCTCAATCGCCAGCTCGACACGCCTTCTTATATCGACATGCATGATGTCACCAGCAGCGTGGTAATGAAGGCCCGTTCACCCGTTCTGGCTGTTCCCGAAACGCAGAAAGGCTTTGCCGCTGGCCGCGCCTTCATCGCGTGGGATGGCGGTGAAGCCTGCTGTTACACCATGCGAGCCTGCGTACCGCTTCTCAAACAGGCAGAGGAAGTATGCCTGTTCACCGCAGCGGAAAAGGCCAATGGCCTGTCGCCGGAAACAGCAGCGCGCTATCTCTCCCGCCATGCTATCCATGCTACGGTACAAGTTGTGGAACGCGGCACCGAAACCCCCGATGCCTTGATTCTGCGCGAAGCAGAAGCATGGAAGGCCGATTATGTGCTGATGGGTGCTTATGGCCGTGGCCGTCTGCGCGAAACCTTCGGCGGCGTAACCAAGCGCCTGCTGGCGTCCAGCCCGCTGCCATTGATATTAGGCCGCTAAGGAACATACAGGGCATCGGCTTATTCCGGTGCCCTGTGTCTCCACCGCCACGCGCGCTTTAATCTGAAAAGCCCCGCACCAAAGCAGCCAGCCCGGTTTCGAAGCTCTCATCAAAACTCAGCATTTCATCCAGATAGAGATGCATAGAGCCATTGGCTTCAAAACTCGCCCAGCCCAATGCAAACGAAATAACTGATGCCTCAAAGGACAATGCGCGGCTCTGGCTAAGGCCAAGGGCGACCAAGGGCGCAGCAATTCTCTGCGCGTGATAGGTTATGTCGGCCTTGTCATCAGGCGCTTTCGCTATCGCGCATAGGCGCGCACCATCACGATAGGATGCGTAGGTCCGCCGCAATGAGCGGCCAAAGCCAAGCAGCCATGCGCGCCAGTCCGCTTGCTCCCCTACCTCGGCACGTGCCTGCGCATATACGACCCGCGCCATCAGGCGAAGCAGCTCAGCCTTATCACCAATGTGCCAGTATAATGCCGGTGCCTGCACCCCCAATTCTGCGGCAAGCGGACGCATGCTCAACCCGTCCAGCCCATCCCTTTCCAGCACAAGAAAGGCTGCGCTAATCAGCCGATCTTTATCAAGCTGTTGCCGTGGACGTGCGGTAGCACGAGCATGAATATTAGAAACCATGCTTTCTCTCATTGACTATTTAACACTGTTAAGTCAACATCGGCCCTAATGAAAAACAAATGAGGAGACGATGCATGCATTATGCGCGAAACGCATGGTATGTGGCTGGCTGGACGCAGGACTTTCTGGCCGAAAAGCCCTTTGCCATCACGATATTGGAAAAGCCTCTGGTCATATGGCGCACGAAGGGCGGAACCCTCCACGCGCTGGAGGACCGCTGCGTCCATCGTATGGCGCCTTTATCCCTTGGGCGCTGCGAGGGAGAGAAGCTGCGCTGTATGTATCATGGCCTGCTGTTCAACACAGATGGCAAGGTGGTTGAGATACCGGGGCAAGAGTTAATCCCGGCCAATGCACGGGTGAAAAACTATGCCGTGGTGGAGCGCCATAGCTGGGTCTGGGTTTGGATGGGTGAAGCCGAACATGCCGATCCGTCCCTGATTCCTCCGGCTGTGGGACTGGATGACCCCGATTATATCCTCGGTCATGGACAAATTGATTATGCCGCCGAAGCCCGACTGATTAACGACAATCTGCTGGATTTCAGCCATTTGACCTATGTTCACGCCAATAGCTTCCAATCCGGGCCGGAATTTGCGCAAATTCCCCCTCGTATCATACCACTGGACAGGGGCGTCCGTGTACAACGCTGGATTACCGGCCAGCCGGGCAGTGGCATGCGCGCCACGGAAGAACCAGTGGATACATGGCAATGCTATGACTTCCTCATTCCCGGTGTCCTCCTGATGTGGAGCGGCCAATATCCTGTCGGCACGGCAGAAAAGCTCGAACATGGCCCGCCCGCCATGGAAGATGCAATAAGCGGCCTGAACTTCACCAGTCAGGCCGTCACCCCGATGGCCGGGAAAACGGCACGCTATTTCTTCTCATGGGGACCGCATTGCCGCCACGGAGATGAAAGCAAACGCGACGCGATGATGCAGCTCGCCGCTATGGCCTTTGACGAAGACAAGGTGATGATAGAGGCGCAACAACGCGTGATCGATCAGTCACCCGACGCCCGAATCATGCCTACCAGCCATGATCGTAGCGTCACTTTGTTCAACCGCCTCGTTAAGAAGCTGGCGGCTCAGGATGAGGAAAAGGCGACGCATCAAGCCGCCTGATGGTGCAATGCTGGCAGGCGGGGCGGGAATGTTCCGCCCTGCCTCTATCAGATAGTCCCGCCAACCGCAGAAATAAAAGCCGGGTAAATATCGCACCATCAAGGATAATGGATGCCCCCCTCACAACCATAATCTGCGCGCGCCCTGCCTCTGTCGCATTCTCCAGCCTCCGCCTTCAGCCCTGCGCCGTCAGATGTTCCATCTGCCTCGGAAATGCTCGCCTTGTATTTTACCGCATTTCCCAAGCCGTCAGATGTTCCATCTGCCTCGGAAATGCGCGCCCTGTATTTTACCGCATTTCCCAAGCCGTCAGATGTTCCATCTGCCTCGGAAATGCTCGCCTTGTATTTTACCGCATTTCCCAAGCCGTCAGATGTTCCATCTGCCTCGGAAATGCTATAGGGCGCGCATCCATGCTAACGATCAATTCCATCACCGTGCGTCTGGGCGGGCGCGTCATCCTCGATCAGGCAAGCGCCGCTCTGCCTCCCCGCTCCAGCGTTGGCCTGATTGGGCGCAATGGTGCCGGGAAATCCACACTGATGAAAACCATCATCGGTCAGATGGACCCCGATGGCGGCAGCGTCGATATGCCGCGCGACACCCGCATGGGCTATATCGCCCAGGAAGCCCCCAGCGGCACCGCAACGCCCTTTGAAACGGTGCTGGCTGCCGATAAGGAGCGCGCCGCCCTGCTGGAGGAAAGCGAGACCTGCACCGACCCAGACCGTCTGGGTGATATTCATGATCGGCTGATCGCTATTGATGCCTACAGCGCCCCGGCCCGCGCCGGACGTATCCTCGTCGGTCTTGGCTTTGACGAGGAAATGCAGAATCGCCCGCTTGATAGCTATTCCGGGGGCTGGAAAATGCGCGTCGCGCTGGGTGCGCTTCTCTTTTCCGCGCCGGACCTGCTGCTACTTGACGAACCTTCGAACCACCTCGACCTCGAAGCAACATTATGGCTCGAAAATTTCCTGAAGGATTATCGCGGCACGATTCTCATCATCAGCCACGAACGCGATCTCCTCAATAATGTCGTCGATCATATCCTGCATCTGGAAGGCGGCAAGATCACGCTCTACCCCGGCGGCTATGATGCGTTTGAACGCCAGCGCGCAGAACGCCTCGCGCAGTTAGAGGTCGCACGAGAGAAACAGGCAACAGAGCGCGCCAAACTGCAGGATTATGTCGCCCGCAACAGTGCGCGGGCCAGCACCGCAAAGCAGGCCCAGTCCCGTGCCAAGGCGCTGGCGAAAATGCAACCCATCGCGGCAGCGATTGAAGACCCGACATTGTCCTTCACCTTCCCGGACCCAGAGGCCCTACGCCCGCCGCTCATCACGCTGGATATGGCCGCCGTCGGCTATGATGAAAAACCCATCCTTCAGCGCCTCAACCTGCGGATCGACCCAGATGATCGGCTCGCTCTCCTCGGCAAGAATGGCAATGGTAAGACCACGCTGGCCCGACTGCTGGCGGCGCAGCTTCCCCCGATGGAAGGGGAGATGAATGCGTCCGGCAAGATGAATGTCGGCTATTTCACCCAATATCAGGTCGAGGAACTGGACGTGGACGATACCCCGCTCCAGCATATGACGCGTGAGATGAAGGGCGCAACGCCCGGCGCAGTGCGTGCTCAGCTTGGCCGTTTCGGCTTCTCTGGCGAACGCGCTACGCAAAAGGTCGGCACCATGTCAGGCGGCGAAAAGGCGCGGCTTGCCCTTGCCCTCATCACCCGCAACGCACCGCATCTTCTCATCCTCGACGAACCGACGAACCACCTTGATGTGGATAGCCGTGAGGCGCTGGTGCAGGCCCTCAACACCTATACCGGCGCAGTGGTCATCGTCAGCCATGACCGGCATATGATTGAATTGGCCGCCGACCGCCTTGTGCTGGTCGATAGCGGACAGGCAAAGGAATTTGCAGGATCGCTTGATGATTATACCGATTTCGTGCTGGGCAAGGGCAGCTTCTCTGCATCCGGTGACAGCCCGAAAAAGACGGATAAAAAGGCTGACCGCCGCGCCAATGCACAGGCACGCGAACGCTATAAGGCTTTGCAGGCTGATCTGAAAAAGCATGAGAAAAAGCTGGCCGATCTCAGCGCCCAACGCTCTGACATTGACCGCGCCTTGTTCGATCCTGCTAGTGCAGGCCCCAAGGAAAAGGGCAAAACCACAACGGAGCTGATGATCCGTCGGGCGGAGCTGGAAACCGCGATAGAAGAAAGCGAAGCCCTGTGGATGGAAGCCACAGAGGCGCTGGACACCACCGAAAGCTGACCCATTAATGACTGCCCCACAATGGGACCAGCACAAATCAGTTATTGCTCTGTTCATATAAAGCGGCGCAAAGAGGCCCTATAAAGGCCGCCTCCTGTGGATGAGCGGCCCGATCCGATACGGCATCAAACCGTGTCACGATGGAATATAAGGGACTATCATGAAACAACTCCTTTTGTGCGCCACCGCTTCCGTGCTGGTGTTGGGCGCTCCTGTTGCACATGCCAAAAATAAGAAAACAGAGGCCTCCGCAGCGACTGCGGCATCTGCCACGACAGCGACCGCGAGCACCGCAAAGCCCACTTATGGCGATTATGGCTTTGACACTGCTGGCATGGACCTTTCGGTAAAACCGGGCGATGATTTCTATCATCATGCCAATGGTACATGGGTTAAGAACACACCCATTCCGGCGGATCGTTCCAATTTCGGCGCGTTCAACACGCTGGAGGATTTATCCCGCGACCGTACCCGCGCAATATTGGAGGAAGCCAGCAAGGATTCCGCCAGCAAAATCGGCGCCGCCTACACCAGCTATATGGATGAAGCGGCGGTAGAGGCGAAGGGCCTTGCCCCCATTCAGCCATGGCTGAATGACGTGCGTGCCGTTAAGAACAAGGCGGATTATGTCACGCTGACAGCCAGAGCCGCCCGCGCGGGCATTTCCGGCCCCTTTAGCCATTATGTCGGGCAGGATGATAAAAACCCCGAAACCTATATCGTCTCCATCGGCCAATCTGGTCTGGGCCTTCCCAACCGCGATTATTATCTGGAACAGGATGAGAAAATGGCGGGCATTCGCACCGCTTATCTCACCCATCTGGAGAAAGTTTTTGGCCTGATCGGTGAAGCCAATGGCAAGGCGCGTGCCGCCGCGCTGATGGCGCTGGAAACGGAAATCGCCAAAATCCACTGGACACAGGTGGACAGCCGCGATGCCGACAAAACCTATAATAAAATGACTCTGGCAGATTTACAGAAATCCGCGCCGGGTTTCGATTTTGCTGCTTATTTCGCGGCCAATGGCATTAAGCCCGAAACGCTGATTGTCTCCCAGCCCAGTGCCATTACCGGCATCGCTGCGCTGATTGCAAAAACACCGCTGTCCGTCCTCAAGGACGCGATGTTGATGCGTAGCGTCCACAGCTATGCCGATTATCTGCCCCATGCCGTGGCGGATGAAGACTTCGCCTTTTACGAAACCGTGCTGTCCGGCACACCGGAACAGGCAGATCGCTGGAAACGCGGTGTTGATTTCCTCAAGAACAGCCTCGGCGAAGAAGTCGGCAAAGTCTATGTTGCCCGCTATTTCCCGCCGGAAACTAAGGCCGCCATGGATGAATTGGTTGGCAACGTCCTGTCCGCTATGGGCCGCCGCATAGACAGCCTCGAATGGATGAGCGACGCCACCAAGGCACGGGCGCGCAAGAAGCTCGCCGCCTTCACCCCGAAAATCGGCTACCCCGACAAATGGCGCGATTATACCGGCCTCACCATCAAGGCGGATGATCTGTTGGGCAACGCAATGCGGTCCAACCAGTTTGATTATGATTATAACATCGGCAAGCTGGGCAAGCCGGTGGATCGCGGCGAATGGTTCATGACGCCGATGGAGATCAACGCCTATGCCAATTTCGGCATGGTGGAAATCGTATTTCCTGCCGCCATTTTGCAGCCGCCCTTTTTTGACATCAACGCCGATCCGGCGGTCAACTATGGCGGCATTGGTGCGGTAATCGGCCATGAAATCAGCCATCATTTTGACGATCAGGGCGCGAAATATGATGAGAATGGCAAGCTCGACCAATGGTGGACGGATGCCGATCTTGCTGCGTTCAAAAAGCGGGCCGACGATCTGGTCAAACAATATGACGCCTATGAACCCTTCCCCGGCGTTCATGTGAAGGGTGCCTTCACCCTTGGTGAAAATATTGGCGACCTTGCCGGCCTTGCGCTGGCGCTGGACGCCTATCACGCATCGCTGGGTGGCAAAGAAGCCCCCGTCATTGATGGCACCACCGGCGATCAGCGCTTTTTCCTTGGCTGGGCACAGGTATGGCGGCGTAACTACCGCGAGGCGAACCTGCGTCAGCGTATCGTGACGGACCCCCATAGCCCATCGCAATATCGCACCGACATCGTGCGGAATTTCGATGCATGGTATGGCGCGTTTAAGCCAGCAGCCAATGGCAAGCTCTATCTCGCCCCCAAGGACCGGGTTAAAATCTGGTAAGGCAGGGCCGAGCGTTTTCTAATCAGGCAAATCACCTGATAATCAACAAAAAGCGCGCGGCTATGATAGCTGCGCCCTTTTTGCACTCATGATGTCGGCGCTATTCGCCCTCGGCGGTCAGTCCTCTTCCTCCAGCATCAGATGCAAACGACGCGCCATTTTGAGCAAGCTGTCGTCCAGCACCTGCCATTCCTGTGCAGAGAAATCCTGAAGTATTTCCTGATGAAATTCCGCCCGCCTCTGTTGTTGTTCGCGGAACAGAGCCATGCCCTTACGCGTGCACATTAATATCGGCGTGCGGGCGTCCCTTGGGTTGGCCGTACGGGTGGTAAGGCCCATTTTCTCCAGCTCGGCAACGGCACGCGACACCTCTGATTTATCAACCCATGCAAGGCCAGCGACTTCCTTCACCGTCATGCCATTGGCCATCGCAAGGCAGCTCAGCGCCCGCCACTGCGCAAAGGACATGCCGGATTCCTTTGCAAGGCGGCGCACCGTCAGCCGATCCATGATTTTCCCGACCAGCGACAAATGGAAGGTTGGAAAATCAAAATCCTGTACATGCCAGCCGTTTAATTGACGGTCAGCAACAGTGGCGGCACCATCTGCAGTGGCACCATCACCTGTTTCGGTTTTCCCAGTGGCCGGGCTATTATCGTCACTGTCCAAGGATTTTCCATTCATCCGGTTAAATTGTCTTTATCGTGAAGTCCCTTACCCGATTGTGGATGCTTTGCTCAATAGCTTCCCTTCGCTCCACCAATCAGGGCCAGCGCCGGCGCTCCTGCATCCGCCTCATCCCTTGCGGATCATGTCTGCTGCTTTTTCCGCAATCATGATGGCGGGCGCGTTGGTATTGCCACCGACGATTGAGGGCATGATGGAGCAATCTACCACCCGCAGCCCATCCACCCCATGCACCTTCAGCGCGGGGTCAACAACGCTCATCGAACCGGCGCCCATAGCGCAGGTCGATGTGGGGTGCATGGCGGTGCTGATGCGCGCTCGAACATAAGCGTCCACCTCCGTATCACTGTCCACCGCCGGGCCGGGCATGATCTCTGCCGACACCATATCCCGCACCGCAGACGTCCCGAAATAATCACGCGTAAAGCGAATGAACCGGCGGAAGCTTGCCCGGTCTCCCTCAGTGCTGAGCAAGTTGAAGAATATGCGCGGCTTATCCAATGGGTCGGCACTGCGCAGCGTCACCTGCCCCCGACTTTCGGGATGAAGCAAGACGTTAGAGACAGAGAAAACATCACCGCGCCGTTTGCGCCACAGGGGGAACCATATCCGCGCATCCATTGCTACCGGACTGACGAGAAACTGATCGTCCGGGCGGTCTAGCCCTGCATGCGTGCGAATAAAGCCTTGCGCCCCGACAGGCAAGCCACCGGGCACGCCCCCACCCGTTAATTGCCAGCGCAGCAGCGACAGCGCGAATTTGTCAGCACGCAATTCCTTATCAAAAGTGAAATTGCCGGATGCGTCATATATTAGCGCAATAGAGGCATGTTCCTGCAAATTCTGGCCCACGCCGGGCAAGTCCTGCACAACGTCCACGCCCATAGCCCGCAAATGCTCTGCCGGACCAATGCCAGACAGCATCAAAATCTGCGGTGAATTAAATGCGCCCGCGCAGAGCAGTACCTCGCGGTCGGCCTCTACGCGCTTTACCTCGCCATTTTGCAGATATTCCACGCCGGTTGCGCGACCACCTTTGGTGAGTATGCGCAGCGTTTGCGCCCCGATTTCGAGATGGATATTCGCCCGTGTCTTTAACGCAGGTCGCAGGAACCGCGCCGCGCTACTGCCTCGCCTTCCCTTATGCACGGTAAAATCCGGCACGGAAAAACCCTCTTGCTGTGGCCCGTTAAAATCATCGGTTTCCGCATAGCCCAGTTCCCGCGCACCAGCGATAAGACGGGGATAGACATAATCATCCGCTTTGTGCCGTGAAACCGTCAGCGGCCCGTCCGCACCATGATAGTCGCTCGCCCCACGCCAATTATCTTCCGATTTGCGGAAATAGGGAAGGACATCGTCATAGGACCAACCGGATGCGCCCATTTGCGCCCATTGGTCATAATCCGACGGGTGCCCCCGCGAATACATCATGCCATTGATGGAGGAGCAGCCGCCTACCACCTTGCCGCGCGGCATGGGAATGTTGCGATTATCGGCATGAGGTTCCGGCTCCGACATATAGCCCCAGCCCAGTTCAGGCTTTCGCATCGCGTCAAACCACGCCAGCGGCATAGTGATGAGGGGGCGGCGTTCATCCCCGCCTGCCTCCAACACCAGCACCCGCGCATTTTCATCCTCCGCCAGACGCGCCGCCAGCACACCGCCCGATGAACCGGAACCGATGACGATATAATCAAAGCCCTGTGCCATCATCCTGCCCCCTGCCCGTCCAATTTGAATACGCGCTCAGCATTAGTCTGGAAGAATTTCTTCTTATCCGCCGCAGACATATGCATCGCATCCAGCGCAGCCACTTCCTCCGCCGGGCATTGATAGGGATAATCCATCGCATACATCACCCGGTCTATGCCTAGATTTTCCTGCGCAAATTTGATCGCGGCTTCCCATGCCATGCCGGAATTGGTGATGGTGTAATTTTCCCGCAGATAATCGGAGATTTTCTCCTTTTTGAGCGGCTTCATCGCCTCATAGCGGCCAGCCTTAACGCCCGCCCGGTGCATATAATCGAGGCGATACATCCAATAAGGCAGTGCCTCCCCCATATGGCCGATGATGATCTGCAATTTCGGGAAACGGTCAATCGTGCCGGTGGTAATAAGGCGCAGGGCATGCATGCCCGTTTCCACACCGAAACCGAAAATCGCGCCGTCCAGCCCTACATCCAGCATCGGGCGGATCATATCCCGCGATGGTGTATTGGGGTGGATATAGATGGGAATATCCAGCGCCTCTGCGGCCTCCAGCACCGGGTAGAATTTCGGGTTATCCAGATATTCGCCGTTGATGTGCGAATTGATGATGACAGCGCGCATGCCATATTTATGGACGGCGCGCTCAATCTCCTTCGCGGCCTCTGCGCCATCCTGCGGGGCGCAAGCGGCCATGCCGGTGAAACGATCAGGATGCGCGAGACAAGCCTCCCCCAGTTGATCGTTCGCCAGACGAGCGAGCGCTACGGCCTTGTCCGTCCGCAATATCTGCGTACCAGGGGCGGTGAGCGCAATGATCTGACGGTCAATACCGCGCGCATCCATATCCGCCAGCCGCCGCGCACCCAGATCAATCAGCGATTCACGAATAAAGCGGGACCGTTCATCCGTCGACCGCAGATAAAAGCCCCATAGGCTGACAAATCCGGGGTCTGGGTCTGGCCCGTCCAGCACCTCAGCATAGAGGTCAATCGCCTCCTCTGGCATGAAGGCTTCTTCGGTCGCGATACGCAAATAACCATGCTGGCCGCCGGTTTTCAGCTCCGTCATATCTCATCCTCATCCTTGTTTGCGCCCTGTTATTGGTTTTGCGGCGGGCAATTATTACTATCTAACTATAAAATAACGGAACAGGCTATGGTCTTGCGGGTCTTCCGGTTTCACCTTTGGCACGCGCTGGCCCACGCCAATGAGAACCGTGCGGTTGAGCCATTCATGCGGCCCTTCGGGTGCTCGGAAATAAGGGGTGCAACGGAAATAGGGCGGCAGCTTTTCCGGCACATCCTGCCCCGGCTGTCGCCCCTCTATCGGCCCATGCACATAGCCCATGTTGCGAATGTAGATGAGGGCACCATCCGACGCCTGAATCATATAATGGGCGTTCAATTCCACCACGCCATCGGGGCGCACGGCGGGCCAGTCTGCCCCGCTATAATCGACCAGTCGCCCATTCAGCATCGGCCCGGTGACAAGGCAATCCGCGCCCACCGACGTATATCCATAGTTGGTACCGCCGGGGATTGCGCCGGTCATCCACCTCTTATCAAAATTAATCCTTATATCAAAGGCATGGTCCAGTCGGGGGGCGGTAATCTCGCTCGTCATAGCCTGTTCCTTCATCCTCATATATATAGGGCCGTCCCGTACCGCGATGGCAGGATGACCGTTTTCGGCCTTCCCTGCCCGGCATTTTACAAGGCTAGTCAGTTATGGGGCCAGCCGATTAAAGGGCAACCGTCACCGATTTCAGCTCGGTGAAATTCTCGACACCTGCCTTGCCATTTTCACGGCCCCAGCCTGATTGCTTGAACCCGCCCAAAGGCATTGCCGGGTCCACCCCGCCGCCGCCATTGATGCGCACCGTGCCAGCCCGCACCCGTCGCGCCATTTTATGCGCAGTCGATATGTCCCGCGTCCAGATGCTGGCGGCGAGGCCATATTGGCTGGCGTTCGCCTGCGCCGCGATAGCCTCCAGATCATCATCGCCAAAGCGCATGGCGCAGAGGACAGGCCCGAAAATTTCTTCCTCAACCACTTTCATGCCCGATGCTGTGCCGGTCAGCACCGTGGGCTGCACAAAATAGCCATCACCATCGGCGGCCTGCCCACCAACCTGCACATTCGCGCCTTCATCTGCCCCGCTATTGATATAGCCCAGTACCCGGCGGCGCTGCTCATCGCTGACAAGCGGCCCCATTTCCGTGGTCGGCAGCAAGCCGGAACCAAGGCGCAGGGAGGCCGCACGCGCGGATATCCCCTCCACCACGCGGTCGTAAACGCTTTCATGCACGAACAGGCGCGAGCCAGCGGCGCAAACCTGTCCGGCATTGCCGAATATGCCCATGGCGGCGGCGGGAATGGCACGCTCAACATCGGCATCGCCAAAGATCATCACCGGCGATTTCCCGCCCAGTTCCAGCGTCACACGCTTGAGGTTCCCCGTCGCAGCGCAGACGATCTTCTTGCCGACGGAGGTGGACCCGGTGAAGGAAATTTTATCGACCAGCGGATGATCGACCAAGGCCGCCCCCGCCGTTTCGCCGTAGCCGGTAACGATATTGATGACGCCTTCGGGGAAGCCTGCCTCGGCAATCAGTTCGGCAAGAATGACGGCGGAAAGCGGCGTCTGTTCCGCTGGTTTCAGTACCACCGTGCATCCCGCAGCCAGCGCCGGGGCAATTTTTGAAACGGCCATTACAAAAGGGAAATTCCATGGCACAATCGCGCCGACCACGCCCACCGGCTCCCGCAATGTATAGGCATGCCATTCACCGGGCGAGGAGGGATTAAGCGTTTCGCCCGCCAGCTTCGTTGCCCAGCCCGCATTATAACGAAGCTGCTCCGCCGCACCCATGACGGCGGCAAACTTCGCCATCATGAAGGGCATGCCGTTATCCAGCGTTTCGGTAAGGGCAATGCGCTCACCATGCGCTTCGATAAGGTCTGCGAGTTTCAGCATCAGGCGCGCACGGGCCGATGGGTGGGTGCCAGACCATGCAGGACCGTCAAAGGCAGCGCGGGCAGCGCGCACGGCGCAGTCAATATCCTCTGCCTCACCCGCCGCAACTTGCGCGAAATTCTGCCCCGTCGCCGGGTCTACGACATCAATCAGCTTGCCGGACGCTGCAGCCTCAAACCGGCCATTGATGAAAAGCTGCCTTGGCGTTTGGGCAAGATCCTGCCGCAATTGTTCCAGCGTGGATGGGGAAAAGGGGGCGTTCATGACAACTCTCCTCGGCGCCTTTTAACAGGCTGTTGATTAGGGGACGATATGTGCAGCTAGGCACCAAATGGAGAGCACCCGTTACAAATATCAGAAATCACCCGTTGATTGCGCCGCAGGATGACTCAGCCAGAGTGGCTGCACCGCAACCCCCGGACGTTGACTATCAGTAATGGTGATAAATCATCAAATCAACCAAGAAGAAAGGGGCAACTGAAACCAGCGCCCCTTCCCTCAACCGTAACTAAGAAAAAACAGGCTTCAGCCCGGGTATTCCGTGGTTTCAAACCGGATGGCCTCACCAATTGCACTAGCAGCAAGGCTATCCTCCCACATCACCCGGTTACCGCGGATGATAGTGCCAATCGCCTTTCCGGTCAGTTCATCCCCTTCAAAGGGAGACCATTCGCAGCGCGACTGCAACCAGTCAGCGCCAACCGTCCAGCGCTTCTTCAAATCCACCACGGTGAAATCAGCATCATAGCCAAGGGCAATGCGCCCCTTACCCACAAGGCCAAATACGCGCTGCGGACCGGCACTGGTGAGTTCAATGAACCGCTGAAGCGTCAGGCGGCCATTGGCGACATGGTCAAGGAACAGCGGCACCAGAGTCTGCACCCCCGGCATACCGCTGGGGCTGGCGGGGTAGACCTTCGCCTTTTCCTCTTTGGTGTGCGGCGCATGGTCAGACCCGATCACGTCCGGCACGCCCTGATTGAGATAATGCCACAGACCATCCCTATGCGCACCAGAACGAATCGGCGGGTTCATCTGGGCATAAGTACCAAGGCGAGGATAGACATCTTCACCGGCCATGGTGAGATGCTGGGGCGTTACCTCGCAGGTCGCAATATCCTTATTCTGGCCGATATAAGCGAGTTCAGTAGGCGTCGTCACATGCAATATATGGATACGACGTCTGGCGGCGCGAGCCAGCGCGATAATGCGCTTTGTCGCCAGCATCGCGCTCTCATCATCACGCCAGACGGGGTGGGATGATGGGTCCCCTTCCACGCGATAATCCTTGCGCGCATTCATCCGCGCCTCATCCTCAGCATGGATGGCAACGCGGCGATAACCCGATGCCAATACGCGGGCGAGGGCGTTGTCATCATCCACCAGCAAGCTGCCGGTCGACGCCCCCATGAAAATCTTCACCCCCGCCGTGCCGGGAATGCGTTCCAGTTCCTTGAGCTGTTCGGCATTATCCGCCGTCGCGCCGACATAAAAGGCATGGTCGCACCACATGCGATGATGGGCGCGGTTCAGCTTGTCGGCGACTCGCTCTGCGCTATCGGTATTGGGGTTGGTGTTGGGCATTTCAAACACCGCCGTCACACCGCCCATTACGGCCGAGCGGCTACCTGACTCCAGATCTTCCTTATATTCCAGCCCCGGCTCCCGGAAATGGACCTGACTATCGATCACGCCAGGCAAGACATCCAGCCCGGTGCAATCCACCACCTCAGCCGCGTCCCCCAAGGCGTTACCGATCGCCGCGATTTTGCCGCCAATAACCCCGACACCCGCCTGCACCGGCCCGCCAGGAGTATGCACAGTCCCGTTTTTCAGGATCATATCGAAATTTTGGGGGGCATATTGGGACATTGCGATGGGTTTCCCTTGGAGAAATTTCACTTCCTCCCTAACTAATACGCATGGCTAAGAATACCACCCTTTATGACCGTGCGCTCATCCTCGTTTCTGGGGAGGAGGCCCGCCCCTTCCTGCAGGGGCTGGTGACGCAGGATGTGCTAACGCTGGCAGAGGGGCAGCCGCGCTGGGCCGGGCTGTTAACCCCGCAAGGCAAGGCCTTGTTTGATTTCATACTCTGGGCCGATGGGCCGCAGGATGTGCTGATTGATTGCGAAGGGGCGCAGGCCGATGCGTTACTGCGCCGCCTGATGCTCTATCGTCTGCGGCGCAAGATCGCGCTGGAAAAGGTTGAGGACCGCCGGGTTCACTGGTCTTTGGACGCCGCTGATAAGCCCGCAGACCCACGCCTTTCTGCCCTTGGCCATCGCTGGATCGCGCCTGTGGCCGAAGATGATGGGCCAGATAAGAACAATGGGGCAGATGCGGTCTATCGCGCCCATCGCCTGTCCCTTGGGGTGATGGAAGGCATAGCGGAATTGGGCAGCGACCAGACACTCTGGCTGGAAAGCAATGCCGAGGAACTCAACGGCGTCCACTTCGCCAAGGGATGTTATGTCGGGCAGGAAAACACCGCCCGCATGCATTTCCGTAACAAGGTGAGCCGCCGTCTGGTGGTGGTGCCGCTGGCTGTGTCAGACCCGAAACGCCAGCGAGTCGCGCTGGATGATCTGGCCCTCGCCATTGACCATCGCCGGGTGGAAGATATGACGGACCTTCCCCTGCCCGCATGGCAAGCCGCTGCCATCGCGCCAGAGGAATAGGCCGGCATGATGAAGCGCCTTGCCCTATTGCTGGTTGGCTGGCTGATGCTGACTGCCCCGGTTCGCGCCGATACCGGGTGGGAACTGGTTGCCACCTATCCGCATGACAGCCGCGCCTTTACGCAGGGGCTGATCTTCCTCGACGGGCATCTTTATGAAAGCACCGGCCAATATGGCCGGTCAGAGGTGCGCAAGGTCCGGCTGGAGGATGGCTTTGTACTACACAGTGCGCCTTTACCGGGCACTATCTTCGGTGAAGGCCTGACCCATTGGGGCGATAAACTGCTCTCGCTTAGCTGGCGCGGGGGCAGTGGCTTTATCTGGGACCGCGCGACATTTAACCAGAAGGGGCAGTTCAGCTATGATGGCGAAGGCTGGGGCCTGACGCAGGATGGCAAGAGCCTGATCCTCAGCGATGGCAGCAACACCCTGCGCTTTCTTGATCCCAAGGATTATCACGAAACCCATAGCATCTCTGTCACATGGAATGGCGAACCGGTTCCCCTCCTTAATGAGCTGGAATATGTGAAGGGCGAGATATTCGCAAATGTGTGGATGACGGACAAAATCGCCCGGATCAATCCGAAAACCGGGGCGGTCAATAGCTGGCTGGACCTGCGTGAATTAGCGCGGCAGAATATGTCGTCCAACCCGGATGCGGTCCTGAATGGCATTGCCTATGATGCAGCGAAAGACCGGCTGTTCGTCACCGGGAAGCTATGGTCCAACCTGTATGAAATACGTCTGAAATAAATATCAGAACCGCAGACCCGCCAGCCATTCGCCAATCATCGCCCGCCCTGCCGAAACCGCAGCAGGACCATGTTCATCATGGTCACGCCGCAGAGCATGGCGGCAGGTTCCCGTCAGTTCCAGATCAGACCAGAAATGGGTGAGCCATTCCTCAAAGCGGGCATCCATGCCCATTTCCGCATGAAATTGCAGCGCCAGCAGATTCTCATCCCGTCGAAAGGCCTGATTGGCATAAGTGCCGGTAGAGGCGAGCCGTTCCACGCCATCAGGCAGATCAAATGTATCGCTATGCCAATGCAGCACCGGCACCGATTGCAAATGCCGCAATGGCGAGCGCGCGCCCGCCTCGTTGAGTTCCACCGGCGCAAAGCCCAGTTCCGTCTTGCCACCGGGGTAAACCCGCGCGCCCATGGCCGCCGCAATCATCTGGCTGCCCAGACACACGCCCAAAGTTGGCCGCCCATCCTCCAGCCGCCGCGCCAGCTTTTCAAGCTGCACATCAATCCACGGATGGGCATCCGCCTCATACACACCCATCGGGCCGCCCATCATGATGAGTAAATCCGGCTCCGACAGGTCTGTTTCCACAAAGCTGGCACAGGAAACATCCACCCGGTCGATATGGAAACCAGCGGCCTCTATCGGCGCAAGATAACCGGCGGCCCCTTCGCGAGGAACATGACGAACAATTAACGCGGATTTCATCGACACTACCGACTGCTTCTCATCATTATCAACTCCAGCAATAGAGATTTTCGTGCCGCCGTCCACGCAAACTGTCTTTAGCGCCTGATATTGGGGCTATGCCTGCCCCATTTCAGCCCATAGCAAAAGGGGCCACCCAGCCGGGCAGCCCCTTCACCATCTTAATGACGTCTCAGATCAGGCAGCCAATTTCCGCAAAACATAATGCAGGATGCCGCCATTATTGAAATATTCCACCTCATTGGCGGTATCAATGCGGCACAGCGCAGTGAAGGAGAAGCTGCTGCCATCCTTGCGTGTCACCTTCACCTCAACATCCTGCTGCGGCTTCAGGCCCGCGACACCCAATATGGTGAAGCTGTCATCACCCGTCAGGCCGAGGGTTTCGCGGCTGTCGCCATCCTTGAATTGCAGCGGCAACACACCCATGCCGACAAGGTTCGAACGGTGGATACGTTCAAAGCTCTCCACAATCACCGCACGCACGCCCAGCAAATTGGTGCCTTTGGCGGCCCAGTCACGCGAAGACCCCGTGCCATATTCCTTGCCCGCGATGACGACCAGAGGCGTGCCCTGCTCCTTATATTTCATCGCCACATCATAAATGGGCAGAACCTCTTCGCCATAGCGGCTCATCCCGCCCTCAACACCCGGCACCATTTCATTTTTGATGCGAATATTGGCAAAGGTTCCGCGCATCATCACATCATGATGGCCGCGGCGCGAACCATAGCTGTTGAAATCCGCCTTGGCGACCTGATGCTCCATCAGCCACTTGCCCGCCGGGCTATCCGCCTTGATGGAACCCGCCGGCGAAATATGGTCAGTCGTGATCGAATCGCCCAATATCGCGAGCGGCTTTGCCTCGATAATGTCGGCAACCGGGGCGGGGGTCATCGTCATGCCATCAAAATAGGGCGGGTTGGCAACATAGGTGCTGCCCGCACGCCATTGATAGGTTTCAGAACCGGTGACGTTAATCGCCTGCCAATGCTCATCGCCCTTATACACATGAGCATAACGGGCGCGGAACATTTCACGGTTCACACAGCCTGCAATGGCGGTGGCAACCTCCTCATTAGTCGGCCAGATGTCCTTGAGGTAAACCGCCTCGCCATCTTTGCTGGTGCCGATGGGCGTGGTGGTGAAATCCTCTATCACCGTGCCTTTAAGTGCGTAAGCCACCACCAGCGGCGGGCTGGCGAGGAAATTGGCGCGCACATCGGGCGACACACGCCCTTCGAAGTTACGATTGCCGGAAATCACCGCCGCCGCGACAAGGCCATTTTCGTTAACCGCCTTGCTGATCGGCTCCGCCAACGGGCCGCTATTCCCGATACAGGTAGTGCAACCATAGCCCACAAGGTTGAAACCAATATTGTCGAGATGCGACTGTAACCCGGCCTTTTCCAGATAGTCCGTCACGACCTGAGAGCCGGGGGCGAGAGAGGTCTTAACCCATGGCTTGGGCTTCAACCCATATTCGTCCGCCTTTTTCGCCACCAGCCCCGCAGCCACCATGACGCCAGGATTCGACGTGTTGGTGCAACTGGTGATAGCGGCAATCACTACATCGCCATCACCAATGTCGAACGCCTCACCCGTAACCGGCACGCGCTGCTGCTGCTTTTTATAGCTATTGGCCATGTCCGCATTGAACACATCGTCCACTTCCGTCAGGATAACCTTATCCTGTGGGCGTTTCGGCCCGGCAAGGGACGGCACCACGGTCCCCATATCCAGTTCCAGCGTACTGGTGAAAATGGGGTCGATGCTGGCATCAATCCAGAAACCCTGTTCCTTCGCATAGGCCTCAACCAGTGTAATTTGTTCCTCATCACGGCCCGTGA
Source organism: Sphingobium sp. (assembly GCA_009360885.1). GTDB lineage: Bacteria > Pseudomonadota > Alphaproteobacteria > Sphingomonadales > Sphingomonadaceae > Sphingobium. The sequence goes on from SPEL01000004.1 coordinate 184,135, forward strand.
GGCGCATATAATCGAGGGTTTTATCATCAATGCCGAAGAAACCGCAGGTCGCGCCATATTCCGGCGCCATATTGGCGAGGGTCGCACGGTCCGCAAGGCTGAGGGACGCAAGGCCGGGGCCATAATATTCAACAAAACGCCCCACCACACCATGGGCGCGCAGCATATTGGTGGCCGTCAGCACGAGATCGGTCGCGGTCACACCTTCCTTCAACGCGCCGGTCAGCTTGAAGCCTACCACTTCGGGAATCAGCATCGACACCGGCTGGCCCAGCATCGCCGCCTCTGCCTCAATACCGCCCACGCCCCAGCCCAAGACGCCGAGGCCGTTAATCATCGTCGTATGGCTATCCGTGCCGACGCAGGTATCGGGATAGGCGACGGTTTCGCCCTTTTCATCCACGCTGGTCCAGACCGCCTGCGCGATGTGTTCGAGGTTCACCTGATGACAGATACCGGTGCCCGGTGGCACAGCGTAGAAATTGGAAAGCGATTTGGAACCCCATTTCAGAAAGTCATAGCGTTCCATATTCCGCTGATATTCGATCTCCATATTGTCCTGAAACGCCTTCGGATGGCCAAATTCATCCACCATGACCGAGTGGTCAATGACGAGGTTGACCGGGACCTGCGGGTTGATCTTGCTGGTATTACCGCCCAGTTTCGCAATGGCGTCCCGCATCGCGGCAAGATCAACCACACAGGGAACGCCGGTGAAATCCTGCAACAGAACGCGGGCCGGGCGATATTGAATTTCATCACCCGTGGTCGGGTTCTTCTGCCAATCGACAACCGCCTGAATATCTTTGGTGGAAACGGTAAAGCCGCCATCTTCGAACCGCAGCAGATTTTCCAGAAGCACCTTCATGGAGAAAGGGAGGCGCGATACATCGCCTAGCTTTTCCGCCGCCTTTTTGAGTGAGTAAATGGCATAGCCCTTACCACCCACCGTCAACGTCTGACGAGTGCCCAATGTATCCTGTCCGATTGCAGTCATAGCGTGCGTCTCCATCACTAAAGCGCTTATTCACCCGCCCCGGAGAATTGAGCAAAAGGAGGAGAATGAGCAGCACCGGGAGACATGTTAGGGCGATTCCGGTATCCGGTCAGTCTATCCCTCTATTGCTCAATACATAGGCGGTCTAAGCATAAAACTCTACCCAAGCGAGATAGTGTATAGCAATCAGGAGTCAATGTTTCCCGCCTTATTGCGAGAGCATTTCAATTATCCATCGTCATTGGCAAGACAAATAATAGTCCTGATGGAAACAGCAGATAAATGCATTGAAATATCAGCTGCCCCTATTTGCGTGAACATAGAGGAGCAAATGAGAAGGGGTAATCATCAATTTTACGAACTGATTAGCGGGTATATAAAAATCGTAGAAATTATTCTTCTGCAAACGCAAATCAAAATCAGAAATTAATCATTTAGCATTCCCAAATGAGGGCATTATCTCTGCAATTGGCTCGCAAATATGGGGATTCCATGTTGCGCTGCCGAATGAATGCGCATAACGGACATTGCTGTTATGGGCTGCATGGCCCAGGCTTTATCTGACCATCTGCTACGGAGCCCGAACGAATGTCCTCGATGCTTCCATCCTATCGTGAACATGTCGCGGAACGCGCCGCCCTTGGCATTCCGCCCCTGCCGCTTTCGGCACAACAGACCGCTGATCTGATCGAACTGATTAAATCTCCCCCGGCGGGCGAAGATACCGAATTCCTCCTTGATCTGCTGGTCCATCGCGTACCGCCCGGTGTGGATGATGCCGCCAATGTAAAGGCGTCCTTTCTCTCCGCCGTCGCCCATGGCGATTTCCCGGTAGACCTCATCAGCCGCGCCCGCGCGACCGAGCTGCTCGGCACCATGGTGGGCGGTTATAACGTCAAGCCGCTTATCGATCTGCTCAGCGATGCTGAGGTTGGCGCTGTTGCTGCAGAGGGCCTCAAAAAGACCCTGCTGATGTTCGACTTCTTCCACGATGTCGCTGAACTGGCAAAGGGTGGGAATGAAAACGCCAAGGCCGTTATTCAGTCATGGGCCGACGCGCAGTGGTTCACGGACCGTCCCGAAGTCGCCGAAAAGATCACCGTCACGGTGTTCAAGGTAACTGGCGAAACCAATACCGATGACTTGTCGCCCGCACCGGACGCATGGTCCCGCCCTGACATTCCACTCCACTATCTTGCGATGCTGAAAAATGCGCGCGACGGCATCACGCCGGAAGAAGATGGCAAGCGCGGGCCGATGCAGTTCATCGAAGACCTGAAGGCCAAGGGCCATCTGGTTGCCTATGTGGGCGATGTGGTTGGCACCGGTTCTTCGCGTAAATCCGCCACCAACAGTGTGATCTGGGCAACCGGACAGGACATTCCCTATGTCCCCAACAAGCGTTTTGGCGGCGTTACCTTGGGCGGCAAGATCGCTCCGATCTTCTTCAACACGCAGGAAGATTCCGGCGCGCTGCCGATCGAGGTAGACGTAACCCAACTCAACATGGGCGATGTCATCGACATCTACCCCTATGAAGGCAAGGTCGTTAAGGACGGCGCAGAAGTCGCTCAGTTCGAACTGAAGAGTCAGGTTCTGTTCGACGAAGTGCGTGCCGGTGGCCGTATCAACCTCATCATTGGCCGCTCACTGACCGCCCGCGCCCGTGATTTTCTTGGCTTGCCCGCATCGGACCTGTTCCGTCAGCCAACCCCGCCGAAGGAAAGCGATAAGGGCTTCACCCTCGCACAGAAAATGGTTGGTCGTGCTTGCGGCCTGCCAGAAGGTCAGGGCATTCGCCCCGGCACCTATTGCGAGCCGCGCATGACCACGGTTGGGTCGCAGGATACCACCGGCCCAATGACCCGCGATGAGTTGAAGGACCTCGCCTGCCTTGGCTTCTCCGCCGATATGGTAATGCAGTCCTTCTGCCACACTGCGGCTTATCCGAAGCCGGTTGACGTTAAGACCCACCGTGAACTGCCGACCTTCATCGCCAATCGTGGCGGTGTGGCGCTGCGTCCGGGTGACGGCGTTATCCATAGCTGGCTCAACCGCCTGCTGCTGCCCGATACGGTTGGCACCGGTGGCGATTCGCACACCCGCTTCCCGATCGGCATTTCCTTCCCGGCAGGGTCCGGCCTCGTGGCATTCGCCGCCGCGACCGGCGTTATGCCGCTCGATATGCCGGAATCGGTCCTCGTGCGTTTCAAAGGCGAAATGCAGCCGGGCATCACCCTGCGCGATCTCGTCCATGCTATCCCTTATTATGCGATTAAGGCTGGCCTGCTGACGGTTGAAAAGGCTGGTAAGAAGAACATCTTCTCTGGCCGCGTTCTCGAAATCGAAGGCCTACCTGATTTGAAGGTTGAACAGGCCTTTGAACTGACCGACGCTTCGGCGGAACGTTCTGCGGCCGGCTGCACCGTGCATCTCAATAAGGAGCCGATTATCGAGTATATGAACTCGAACATCGTCCTGATGAAGAACATGATCGCTGATGGCTATGAGGATGCCCGCACCCTTCAGCGCCGTATCGACGCGATGGAAGCATGGCTCGCTAATCCGCAGCTTCTTGAAGCGGATAAGGATGCGGAATATGCCGCCGTCATCGAAATCGACCTTGCAGACATCAAGGAACCGATTCTCTGCGCCCCGAATGACCCGGACGATGCCCGTCTGCTGTCTGATGTCGCAGAAACCAAGATCGACGAAGTGTTCATCGGCTCGTGCATGACCAACATTGGTCACTTCCGTGCGGCTTCGCTGTTGCTGAAGGGCAAGAAGGACATCCCGACCCGTCTGTGGGTTGCCCCGCCGACGAAGATGGATGCCGCCGAACTTACCAAGGAAGGTCATTATTCGACCCTTGGCGGGGCGGGCGCGCGCATGGAAATGCCGGGCTGTTCGCTGTGCATGGGCAATCAGGCGCAGGTGCGTGAAGGGGCCACGGTGGTTTCCACCTCCACCCGTAACTTCCCGAACCGTTTGGGCAAGAACAGCAATGTGTTCCTGTCCTCCGCCGAACTGGCGACCGTTGCATCGAAAATTGGCCGTCTACCCACTGTTGCCGAATATATGGCGGAAATGGGCGTGATCGACGAAGCTAAGGACGAAGTTTACCGCTATATGAACTTCGACCAGATTGACGAATATGCGGATCGGGTTGCCTGACCCCATCATCTGATTGACGAATGAATAACCGGCTGGAGGCACATGCTTCTGGCCGGTTTTCTTTTACCTGCCTTCTCTCCCGATCTCGCTGGCTCCAACTTAGACCATGGTATAGGATGCAGAGCTAACGGGTGATTGATAGCATCATCCCAAGATAAATAGACCAAAAGAATATAGGATGGAGAGACGACGTTGAGTGAAGCACTCTACCCCGTGCCAGAAATCTGGGCTGACAGCGCCAAAATCAATGCTGAGCGCTATGACCGCCTCTATGCCGAGTCCATTACTGACCCGGACGCTTTCTGGCGGCGTGAGGCCCAAAGGCTGGAGTGGATTACCCCTTTCACCAAGGTTAAGAACGCGTCGTTTCATGAGGCCGATTTCGGCATCAAATGGTTTGAAGATGGCGAACTGAACATTGCCGCCAATTGCATCGACCGGCATCTGAAGGAACGCGGCGACCAGACTGCCATCATTTGGGAACCGGACACCCCCGGCACTGAAAAACATATCAGTTACCGTCAATTGCATGAGGAAGTCTGCCGCCTCGCCAATGCGATGAAGGCGTATGGCGTTAAGAAGGGCGACCGCGTCACCATCTATCTGCCAATGATACCAGCGGCCGCCTATGCGATGCTGGCCTGCGCCCGCATTGGCGCCATTCATTCCGTAGTATTCGGCGGTTTTTCACCAGACAGCCTAGCCGGGCGGATAGAGGATTGCGACTCGAAGCTGGTCATCACGGCGGACGAAGGGCTGCGCGGTGGCAAAACTGTTCCGCTGAAGACCAATGTTGATGAGGCTTTAAAGGATTATGCGGGCGTCAAAACCGTGCTGGTCGTGCGCCATACGGGTGGCAGCATCACCATGAAGGATGGGCGCGATATATGGTATGAGGACGCGACCGCCGCCGCATCCCCCGATTGCCCTGCGCAACCGATGAATGCCGAAGACCCGCTGTTTATCCTCTATACCTCTGGCTCCACCGGCAAGCCCAAGGGCGTATTGCACACCAGCGGCGGCTATCTCGTCTGGGCGTCGATGACCCATGAATATGTGTTCGACTATCGGTCCGGCGATATTTTCTGGTGCGCGGCGGATGTCGGCTGGATCACCGGCCACAGCTATATGATCTATGGTGCGCTCGCCAATGGCGCGACCACCGTGATGTTTGAGGGCGTCCCCAATTACCCCGATTTCAGCCGTTTCTGGCAGATTGTCGATAAATATCAGGTCAATATCTTCTACGGTGCGCCCACCGCCATTCGCGCCCTGATGCGCGAAGGTGATGATTGGGTCACGAAAACCAGCCGCAAATCGCTGCGCGTTCTGGGTTCCGTTGGCGAACCTATCAACCCGGAGGCGTGGGATTGGTATTATCGCGTTGTCGGCGACAGCCGTTGCCCGATCATGGACACATGGTGGCAGACGGAAACCGGCGGCCACATGATTTCTCCCTTACCGGGCGCGACGGCCCTCAAGCCCGGCAGCGCATCAAAGCCGATATTCGGCGTCATCCCGCAAATTGTCGATACCGAAGGCAGGCCGTTGGAAGGCGCGGTAGAGGGTAATCTCTGCATCACCGAAAGCTGGCCGGGGCAGATGCGCGGCGTCTGGGGCGATCAGGAGCGTTTCTTCCAGACCTATTTCTCGACCTATCCCGGCACTTATTTCACCGGCGATGGGTGTCGCCGGGATGAGGATGGCTATTACTGGATTACTGGCCGCGTTGACGATGTCATCAACGTATCCGGCCACCGTATGGGAACAGCGGAAATAGAAAGCGCCCTTGTCGCCCATGAACAGGTGGCGGAAGCCGCCGTGGTGGGTATGCCACACGCCCTCAAAGGTCAGGGCATCTATGCTTATGTGACCCTCAACGCCAATGAGGAACCGTCGGAGGAACTGCGCGCAGCCCTCATAAAATGGGTACGCCGAGAAATCGGCCCCATCGCTACGCCTGATGTCATTCAGTTCGCGCCATCCCTGCCCAAAACCCGTTCCGGCAAGATCATGCGCCGCATTTTGCGCAAAATTGCCGAGAATGACATAGGCTCTATCGGGGACACATCAACATTAGCGGACCCATCAGTGGTTGACCATTTGTTGGAACATCGCCAACTAACAGGTGATGCCACACAATAGCTCTGGCGATGGGGAGACGATCCTCATTGCCGACGATCATCCCCTTTTCCGTCAGGCGCTTGGTCTGGCGGTAAGCGGGGTCAGGCCGCAAGCCCATATTATCGAGGCGGGGACCATCTCTGCCGCGACCAACGCTGCGCGCACTGCGACAGGGCTGGCCCTCATTCTGCTCGACCTTAACATGCCGGATGCAGAGGGCTTTATGGGGGTAGCATTGATGCATGCCCAGCGCCCCGACGTTCCCATCATTGTGGTTTCCAGCGCAGAGGCGGCCTCCGCCGCGAAAGAGGCTGTCCGTGTCGGGGCTACCGGCTTTCTGGGCAAGCACGAAGACCTTGCAACAATGGAAAAGGTTATCGCTGCGGCCATAGCCGGGGAACGCATATCACCGCCAGCCGATGAACCGCTTGATACCATGGCCAGCAAGCTAACAGACCTGACGCCTATGCAGCTTCAGGTGCTTCATGGGGTACTGGCAGGGCGGCTCAATAAACAGATTGCGCATGATCTGGGGATCGCCATCCCCACGGTGAAGGCGCATATGACCGCGATATTGCGTAAGCTCGATGTTTCCAACCGCACGCAGGCTGTATTGGCGGCACGGGCACTGGGCCTTACCCTGAATCAGCAAAGCCCATCTGTGTTCAATTCCTGATCGGTTCCGCCCCCGGCCCATATTCAGATTCATGTCGTAATCCCCCAAGGGGCAGGACTTGGCCACCCGAATCTGAAGTTCGCCTCATGCAATTCATCCTAAAACCCGCTAGAAGATGGTTATGGCTCAATCAGGAGTTTCCCATATAATGAAATCCCCTAGTTTATCCCCTCGCGCCCCCAGCTTCATCGCTCTTGGCCTTGGCAGTGTCATGACCATCCCTGCATCCAGCGCGAATGAAGGCATGTGGGTGCCGCAGCAGGCCACCGAAATCGGTGCCGCCATGCGCACAGATGGCCTTGAGATCGACCCGGCTCAGCTTACCAACCTCAACAGCGCACCAATGAATGCCATTGTATCACTGGGTGGTTGTTCCGCAGCTTTCCTCAGCCCGCAGGGGCTGGTCGCCACCAACCATCACTGCGTCCATGGCTCCGTCCAGTATAACAGCAAGGAAGGGCAGGACTATCTGACCAATGGCTTCCTTGCGAAAACCACCGCCGAGGAACTGCCCGCCGCCCCCGGTTCGCGCATTTATGTAATTGAGGAACTGCGCGATGTGACCGCCGCGATGCTCAAGGGCGTGACCGCAAAGCTCTCTGGCAGCGACCGTTACGCCCTGCTCGATACCAATCGCAAAAACCTGATTGCGGAATGTGAAAAGCAGCCCAATCGTCGCTGTGACGTGCGCCCATATTATGGCGGAGCGGCTTATTATCTTCAGCAGCAGCTTGAAATTCAGGATGTGCGCCTCGTCTATGCCCCGGCCATGGGGATCGGCAATTTCGGCGGCGAGACGGATAATTGGATGTGGCCGCGCCACACCGGCGATTTCGGCTTTTACCGCGCCTATGTGGGGCCGGATGGGTCGTCCCGCCCTTATGCCAAGGATAACATTCCCTATAAGCCCAAAAGCTGGCTGAAAATCGCCAAAGAGGGCCTGAAGGAAAATGATTTCGTGATGGTTGCGGGTTTCCCCGGCACCACCAACCGCCTACGCACAGCAGACGAAGTTCGTTTCAATTTTGCCGAATATGAACCCTTGTGGCAGCGTCTGCTCAGCGATTATGCAACACAGATTGAGCGCTTCACGGCCCATGACCGCGAAGCAGAAATTCGTTATGCCGCGATTCTGGCTGGCGCAGAAAATTACGAGAAAAAGCTGGCCGGTGATCTGGTTGGCGCGGACGCCATCAACCTCGACGCCCGCAAAACCGCCGAAGAAAAAGCGTTTCGTGACTGGGTTGCCGCCGACAAAAAGCGTCAGGCCAGCTATGGTAACGCCATCGCCGCTCTCGATACGCTGGTTGCGGAAAATAATACCGCATCGCTGAAAGGGCTGCGCCTCTCGCTCATCAACCGGGCGCAGCTTCTCGATTCTGCTCGTGTGCTCTATCGCTGGGCCAAGGAGCAGGAAAAACCCAATGCGCAGCGCGAAAGCGGTTTTCAGGACCGTGACCGCAACACAATATTGGAGCGGTTGACGCGGGTGGAACGCCGCTTCCTCCCCGCAATCGACCGCCAGCTTTTTGTGGCCGCACTGGACGAGTATAAGAAGCTGCCTGCGGCCGATCGCTTTACTGGCTTTGAAACGGCGCTGGACGGCATTGGTATGGACCGTCTTTATGCGGATACCAAGCTGGGGGACACTGCAACCCGCCTTGGCTGGATGGGCAAGTCCGCCGCAGACTTTGAGGCATCCAATGATCCGTTCATCAAGCTCGCTATTGCGCTCTACCCCGATGACATTGCCGGGGAGGCTAAGGAAAAAGACCGTTCAGGCCGCACTCAGGCCGCTCGTTCGGTTTATATGCAGGGGCTGATGGCCTATAGAAAGGCCGCGAACATCCCGCTCTACCCGGATGCGAATAGTTCGCTGCGCCTCACATGGGGCAAGGTGACGGGCCGCGCCCGTGATGGCCAGATATGGACATCCTTCACCACCGCCGAAGGGCTGGTCGCCAAGCAGACCGGCAAGGGCGAATTTAACGCGCCCAAGGCCGTCATCGACGCGATTAACCGCAAGGATTATGGCCGCTATGCGTCGCCCGAACTGGGCACTTTGCCGGTTGATTTCATGTCCACCGTGGACATCACCAACGGCAATAGCGGGTCATCGACCCTGAATGCACGGGGTGAATTTGTCGGCCTTGCCTTTGATGGCACGCTGGACGGGGTAATCTCCGACTGGGCCTATGTGGCCGAACGCAACCGCACCATTCACGTCGATAGCCGCTTCATGCTGTGGACGATGGATAAGATTGATGGCGCGCATAATCTGCTGAAAGAAATGGGAGTCGAAGTCAGCAAATAAGGCCAGATAGGCCCGCAACCTATGGGCCGCTTTTTTACCAATGATAGAGGGCGATCCGGTTCAGCTAAATCGGATCCGCCCTCTATTTACTTACAGCCTCCCGCATTCCGGAGGCTTCAAATGATTCTACATTGTCTTGAAATTATCTCGAAAATGCCCAAGGGACGGCCTTTCTACCGGATTTGAGTTTTCAGGATTTCAGCCCCGGCGTTGTTGCCGGGCGCGGGCTGCCTGTCGGGCGATGGTCAATAATTCCTGACGCACCGCAACCTCACCGGGGCCGCGACTGTTACGCGTTGCGCGCTCAGCATCCAGCAAGCGGTGCATCAACCGCTCTATCGACGGCAGAGGCCAGCTTCGGGCCTGCTGCGTGATATTGCCCTTTTCCTTGAAGAAAATAGCCTTCCCCATGGCCTCTATCGCCTGATCCGGGCTAGTGCCATTGCGCCGCGCATCAGCATGAATTTGCCCCAGCAGAACCGCCCGTCCGATAAGGGGCCGCGTCACCGCCGCCAATGCCGTGCCGCTCACCGCTAACCGCGCGAGTTCCTGTTGCAGCCGGTCCACATCCCCACCGAATACAGCATTTACCAGCGGGCCAATGTCCGCCTCCGCCGTTTCCGCCGAGAGAGCCGCAACGACCTCCTCCGTCACCTCTGCCGGGCGGTCCGGCGCGGCATCGAGATAAAGCGCGATTTTCTCTACCTCATTCGCCATCAGGGCGCGGTCATTCCCCGCCGCGCTGGCGACAGTCCGCGCCAGATCAGGGGACAGACGCAGGCCATTTTCCCGCGCCAGCCCCATGATGATCTGCGCCGCATCCCGTGCATCCGGTTCATAACCGATGAAGGGCATGGCCGCCGGATGGCCGATGCAATATTTGACCAGCTTTGACGTGTTTTTAAGGGTGGTGCCAATCGCTACGACAGGGTTGCCTGCTTGCGGCGCTTCCAGCAAGGCTTCCACCGCTGGCAGGCTCTCGTCGCCAATAGGCGCGATGCGAATCCAACGCTTATCACCAAACATCGAAAGAGAGGCCGCTTCATCGGCGAGGCGCGCCGGGTCGCCCTTGAGCGTCGCGCCATCAAGGTCGATACGCTCCGCCCCATCCCCCATGGCGCGCTCAAGACGCTTAACCAGTGCGATATGCCCGGCTTCATCCGGGCCATAGAGCAGATAGAGGCGAATGTCGGCAGAGGGCGCATCCAGCGCCTTCTCCATTTGCGGGCGCTTTACGGCCTTCATTGCCCTTTGGCGGGGGCCGCAGCCGATTCAGAGGCGATTTTCTGCGCCATACGGGTAATGATCTGGTCCGCAACAATCTGAGCCAGCCGCTCCAGCGCGGTGTCTTCGGACGCGATGGTTGCATATTCGCTGCTGGCCACATCAATACCAGCATCAGAACCAGCCGTCGCGTCCAACACAACCGCACCAGTCGCCTGATCGAACAGTTGATACCGCGCACGCAAAGTACGCCGTTCGCGCGTCACCGCATCATCAGGACGCACACCGACACCGATAATCTGGTCATCCAGCTTCACCACCAGCCGATAATGCGGACCATTGCCGCCGGAGATAGCGGACAACCGATCATTCAACGCATTCCGTACCAGCCAGCCGCCCTTGCCCTCTATCGCCGCAACGTCAACACTGCCGATTTGCTGCGCGACCACGCCCGCCGTGCCCCCAGAATAAAGCGGACGGAAGCCGCAGCCAGCCAACAATGGCGTGACGGCCATCACCAAAGCGAAAGAGGTAAGCCGGTTTCTCATATCACCAGATTGACCAGACGATCAGGAACCACAATGATTTTTTTCGGGGTGGCCCCATCAAGGATGCGCGCTACATTGGGCGCAACGAGCGCAAGCGCCTCCAGTTCCGCCTTAGGCAAGCCCTTCGCAACGGTGATGGTATCGCGCAATTTACCCATCACCTGCACGGCGATGGTGACCTCATCATCCACCAGCAAGGCAGGATCAACCGCAGGCCATGCGGCATCAGCGATCAGGCCGCCACCGGTGATCTCCTGACCAAGATCAGCCCATGCTTCTTCCGCAAGATGCGGCACCATGGGCGACACCAGCAGGGCGAGCGTGCGGATAGCCGTGCTACGACTGGCCGACGGTTTCGCCTTTTCAATGGCATTGGTCAGTTCATAGAGCTTCGCGACGGCCTTGTTGAAGGACAGCGACTCTATATCTTTTGCGATGCCGTCAATGGCCTGATGCAACTTGCGGTCGAGCGCCTTATCCTCTCCGCCTTCGCCCCGTTCTGCAGCCTCGCCAAAGAGACGCCACAGACGATTGACGAAGCGCCAGCTACCTTCGATGCCGCTGGCGGTCCAGGGAAGGTCACGTTCAGGCGGGCTGTCAGAGAGCATGAACCAACGGACCGCATCCGCGCCATATTGTTCGATAATATCATCAGGATCGACGACATTTTTCTTGGACTTGGACATTTTCTCAACACGGCCAACCGACACCGGTTCGCCTGTTTCGACAATCACATAGCCCTCACCCTGCTTTTCAATGTCTTGCGGGGCGAGCCATGCACCAGCGGGCGACTTATAGGTTTCATGCGTCACCATACCCTGTGTGAACAGACCCGCAAAAGGCTCTTTCACATCGATTTTGCCGCAATAAGCAAGGGCGCGGGTCCAGAAACGGGCATACAGCAGGTGAAGAATCGCATGTTCCACCCCGCCAATATATTGGCCAACAGGCAGCCATTTTTCTGCCTCAGCCTTATCAAAGGGCTGATTGTCCGGCTGGCTGGCAAAACGGATGAAATACCAACTTGAATCAACGAACGTGTCGAGCGTGTCGGTTTCACGGCGCGCAGCCTTGCCGCAATTGGGGCAATCCGCATTTTTCCATGTCGGGTGCCGTTCCAGCGGGTTGCCGGGGATGTCAAAGCTGACATCTTCGGGCAGTTTAACAGGAAGCTGATCCTTCGGCACGGGAACCACGCCGCATGTCTCGCAGTGGATGAAGGGAATGGGTGTGCCCCAATAACGCTGACGGGAAACGCCCCAGTCGCGCAGACGCCAGATGGTGGTGCCTTTGCCCCAACCGCCTTCTTCGGCGCGGGCGATGACCTCTGCCTTGGCCGCATCCACCGCCATACCGGTGAGGAAATCACTGTTCACCAGCTTGCCGGGGCCAGTATAGGCCTCATCATTGATTGGCGCGTTTTCATCGCCCTCTGCGGCTACAACGCGGGGGGTGGGCAACATGTATTTACGGGCGAAATCAAGATCGCGCTGGTCGTGACCAGGCACCGCCATAACCGCGCCCGTACCATATTCCATCAGCACGAAATTAGCGATGAACAACGGCAGTTTCGCCCCGGTGAACGGGTGGATCACCGACAGGCCGGTATCATATCCCTTTTTCTCCTGCGTTTCGATGTCCGCCGCCGCAGTGCCAGACTGACGACATTCATCGGCGAAGCCCGCCAATGCCGCGTCATTTTTCGCTAGCGCCAGTGCAATCGGATGATCCGCCGCAATGGCCGCAAAGCTCGCGCCGAAAATCGTGTCGGGGCGGGTGGAGAACACCTCCAGCTCTGTGATGTCACCAACCGGTGCATCCAGCTTGAACCGGAATTGCAGGCCAACCGACTTGCCAATCCAGTTTTCCTGCATCAGCTTCACTTTGTCCGGCCAATGCTCCAGCCCCTTCAGGCCATCGAGCAGATCATCGGCGAACTGCGTGATCTTGAGGAACCATTGATTGAGCTTGCGCTTTTCCACCGTCGCACCGGAGCGCCAGCCCTTACCATCGATCACCTGCTCATTAGCAAGGACGGTCATGTCAACCGGGTCCCAGTTGACCGCGCTTTCCTTGCGGTAAACAAGGCCAGCCTCATAGAGATCAAGGAACAGCGCCTGTTCATGGCCGTAATAGTCCGGCTCGCACGTGGCGATTTCGCGGCTCCAATCCAGCGCAAAGCCCAGTTTCTTAAGCTGAGTTTTCATGTTGGCGATATTGGAACGGGTCCAGTCGCCGGGATGGACTTTCTTTTCCATCGCCGCATTTTCAGCAGGCATCCCAAAGGCATCCCACCCCATCGGGTGCAGCACCTCATAACCCGTCATACGGCGGAAACGCGCCAGCACATCGCCCATGGTATAGTTGCGCACATGGCCGATATGAATACGCCCAGACGGGTAAGGAAACATTTCCAGCACATAAGAACGCGGCTTGGCCGAGTCACTGTCTGCACGGAAACTCTGCTTCTCGTCCCAGATGCGTTGCCACTTGGCGTCTGCTTCCAGCGGGTTGAAGCGCCTTTGCATGATGATAGGCTCCTTGACAGGCGGGACGCCTGCCCGGCGCGCCGCCCCGTTCATCTAATGAAATAACTGCGCGGAAAATCAGCCCTCGCTGATCGCCATATGACGCAGCGCACGGGCGCGGGTAAGGATAATTTCCTCCAGCTTTTGCACAGTTGCGGCCTTTACCGGCGCATCAACCCACTGCCCATTTTGCAGCACCTGACGGCTGGCCGCAACGCGCAGAGCATCGGCCCGCAAATCCTGATCGAGAATCGAAACCGTCAGCTTCATCCGCTCATTGGCAACGTCAGGATTGGCATACCAGTCGGTTACAATCACGCCGCCATTGCTGTCCGTCTGGGCCATCGGCATGAAAGACAGAGTATCCAGCGTCGCACGCCACAAATAGCTGTTAACGCCGATTGTCGTCACCTTCGCGGCGGCGATATCGGTTCTGGGCCGCTTATTCCCGCCACCACAAGCGCCGAGCGCCGCAAGGGCCGTGAGGGCAACAAAGCCGGTCAGGAAACGAGACCCGTTAAAGAAGGGGGACGCGGGGCGCACAGTCATGGCACACTTTCTTCAATCACTAAGATTGCAGGCGCAATCGGAACATCTGGTGCATCTATAACCAGACCGGGCCAATCGGCAACCCCGGCTGATAGAGGAAATAGCAGGAAATGCATTCTCCCCCAGCGCTTCCCCCGTGAAAGACCATATGCGACGCCTGCCTGTCATGACAATGCAACATTATAGTGAGAACAGCCCGACCCATTGCGGAGTTCCCGCACTGGCGTGGCGACTCGTTGGAATATACGGCCTGCCGAACGCGCCTGTGGATTTTACGCAACAAGACAGAAAATAAAGTGCATGTGGCTGGTCATCTGCGAATCATTTGCTATGTTCAGTCCTATAAAATGAAATAATCGAGCTATTGGGCAAATCAAATGGTTGGGCTTAGGGGGTATATTGCAGCGCTTACGCTAATTGGGGCGGCATCGGCTATGGTCGGGGCGCCAGCCATTGGTGCAGCCAGCAACCTTCTGAAACACTCCTCCTCTTTCACCCCTGTTTCGCTGAATGATCTGGGCAGCATTTCTTCTTTCACGCCCAGCATTAAGGATGAGAAGCTCTCTTCGGCCTATGCACAGGCTTCGCTGAACCGCCATGAAAATGGTTTCCGTTTCACCCCGACCAGCGGTTCGATGAGCGGGCGGCGCTCCATCACTGTTCTGGTGCGCGCTGACCGCGCTGCACCACGCAGTGAAGAACGCAACACCACGCTCAATATTCAACCACTGGCCTTCAATCTGGATGCCTCACGCGGGTGGCGCAAATTCGCCCTTCCTGAAACAGTTGGCCGCAAGCCGCTAGACCCTGTTTCAATGGATCTGGCCGGTGCGAAAAATTTCGCTCTGGAAAAGGCACCGACCCAGAAAAAGGCCCTCACGCAGCCCGAATCGCAGGGTGAAGGGGCTTCCGCCTCACAATTGCTAAGCGGCAATCGTCCGCTCAGCGTTGATCTGGGCAGCAGCTATTCTCTGACCCGCAACCTCAACGTAACGGCAGGCGTACGTTATAGCGGACCGGATAACCGCATGGCACCGCTCACTGATCCGCGTCAGGATAATCAGGCGGTTTATGTCGGGACGATCTTCAAGTTCTGATTTTTTCGTCGGGCCTCATTCAAAATCCTGCTTCATAAGGATTTAAAGGGGCAGTTATATTTGCGGATATTGAGATAGAGCTCGACTCTGCGCTTACTCTATATGGAACGCAATACTCGGCCCGTTATAGCATCCACTACCAATAGTATTACCGGCCCAACGCAACGCGCGGGACGCTGCTTACGCCAGCATGGTCAGCAATGGATAGCTATCATCTCAGCGCATCTATGCCAGCCCAGCCATCAGCGCCGAGTCCTTTCAAACGCCGGAAGCGTTGTACGGACATACCCCCCAGCGCCATCACCTTCATATCCGCGCCCCGCACCAGCCTCCCAAAGCCTATTGCCCCTAATGCTTCACCGCCGGGGTGAGAGCGTGTCGGAAACACCGGTGACACGAACACCATATCCGCACCTGCTCGCCGCGCCATCACCATATCACGCGCATCATGCACCGGCATGGACAGAAGCGCGGCCCGCTTATTCTTCTCTGCGCCGCCCCGTGCCCTTCGCCCCCGCATCCATCCCGGTGTGTGCCGCCCAGCAATGCGCCGCATAGGCCCGCCCGGCCATTCCCCGGCGACCAGCAGCACAAGCCGCCGGCGCAGTGCAATCGCCCGAACCTTTTCAAATAATGCCCGCCGCTCAGTCCGCTCAGTCCGATAGTGCCGGAACACCACTCCGCTTCCCTTTGGCAGGCGCGCCACCGCCGCCAGCAAAGCCTCATCGCCCAGCCGTTCATCCGTCATCAGCCACAGAGAGGGCAAGGGTTTCGCGCATTTGCGCATTATGCGCACCCTTTGCGCACTATTTTGGTGGAACCCGTGCATCCCCTTTTATATAGCGGCCAGCATGACAAGTGCCAGCCCTGCCTCAATCGCCTCCTCCCCTCTCGCGGAGATCCGCGCCACCATTGACCGCACCGCCAGCCTGACGGGCCGCAGCGGCGATGATGTGCACCTGATTGCCATTTCCAAGACGCAGCCAGTAGAGGCCATACGCCCGCTCATTTTGGCCGGACAGCGGGATTTTGGCGAAAACCGGGTGCAGGAAGCGCAGGATAAATGGCCCGCATTAAAGGCGGAGTTTCCAGACATCATCCTGCACTGCGTTGGCCAGCTCCAGAGCAATAAGGCCGCAGACGCAGTGAAGCTGTTCGATGCCATCCACTCGCTCGATCGGCCTTCGCTGGTAAAGGCGCTGGCCCATGCAATGGATGCGCAAGGCCGCCGCCTGCCCTGCTTTGTTCAGGTCAATATCGGTGGTGAAGAACAAAAAGGCGGCTGCCCGATAGCCGAACTGCCAGCCCTTCTCACCAGTGCGCGGGACGCAAATATTGATGTTGCGGGCCTGATGTGCGTCCCCCCGGCTAATGTGGAGGCCGCGCCTTATTTCGCGCTGCTCGCTAAAATGGCGCGAGACCATGGGCTGGATCAACTTTCCATGGGCATGTCAGGCGATTATGAAACCGCCATCATGCTGGGGGCAACCCATGTCCGTGTCGGCACGGCCTTATTCGCGCACGCCCGGCGGCATGACAGAGGCTGCCCCCGACTAACGGAGGCAGCCCCTTACCGGATCAGAATTTAGAACGCAGCGTCACCCCATAAGTGCGCGGCTCTGCCAGATAGGCGGAGAATAGCTGGGTCGCACTGCCACCCAGAGCCTGCACCTGCCCGATAGAACCCGACCCTTGCAGGGGTGAGTTAAAGCCGACCTGCGTATATTTGGTGTTGAAGATATTCTGGCCCCAGAATTCCAGCGCCCATCTTTCTTCCTTGCCCCGCACACCAATGCGGGCATTCCACACGCTATAGCCCTGCTGCTGCTTTTCCACGAACAGATCGGACCCGGTATTATAATCGCTGGTCATACGGCCATCGAGGTAAACCAGCCCACTAAGGCCGCTTGACCCCAATGGCGGGGTCCATGCAAAACTGACCGTTGTCACCAGCTTTGGCGCATTACTGTTGATCGCGCCGGGCAGCAGGAGCAAAACAGGGTCCAGAGGCGTCTTGCCGTCGCTGCTCCCGACCAGAGGATTACGGAATTTCGCTTCGGCATAAGTAAGGCCGCCGCTGACCCGCACATAACGGGAAGGCGATGCAGTGAGTTCCAGCTCCACACCCTGACTGACGAGGCCCGCAGTTACATCTTCACAACTGCGCGCCGCCGACAACCCACCGTCACAGCCATTGATATTCTGCACGACAAAGCTGGTGCCGTTAAAGGTGTTAAGCTGAAAATCGCTGAATTCCTGACGGAATACGGCAATATTCGCACTCCATTTGCTACGGCTATATTTCAGGCCGACCTCAAAAGCATCCACCTTCTCCGCCGCGAACCGCAGGGACGGCGCATCCGCCGCTGTGCGCGGGAAGAAATAAGTGACAGGGGCAGAACTGAGGGCCGACAGACCCGTATTTCCTAGCTCAAAGCGATCAAGATTATAGCCGCCGGCCTTATATCCACGGGAATAGCTGGCGTAGATCAGCATAGCCGCCATGGGCTTATAAGACAGCACCGCCGTGCCCGACAGTTCATCATCACTAAACCCATCAGACAGGCTGAGCGCATTCAGGCCCGTGCCGCCATTACCCAGACATCCCAGAGTTAAAATTCCCTGAGCAAGCTGGATCGCCTGCGCCTGCTGCGGCGGGGTGCTGCCCGTCACCGGGGTAGTCGCCAGACCGATCAAACCGGGATTGCCTTGCAGCGTAGAACAAGCCGCATTGTCATTGCTGAAACTGGCGCGCAGCTTCTTCTTTTCATGCGTCCACCGCAGGCCGAGGGTCAGGTCGAGCTTGTCCGTGATGTGGATGATATTATGGGTGAAGGCCGCAAGGCTCTCGCTCGTCTGACGATAACGCGCATCACGGTCGCCCGCTGTGGTGCCATTCGCGCCGATATTAAGAACCGTCGTGAGACCCTGATTGAGCACTGCCGACGCACCACCAGCCGCGAGCGGGAACTGCGCATTGATAACGCCCGCCTGCATCATCGGGCGACTGTTGCAGGGAAGGACACTCGCCACCGCTTGTGATGTCGCCAGCATACGGCAGGTGGCAAACAGACCATAATCGCTGCCAAAACGGATATTATCCACCAAAGTCAGCTTCTCATGCGAATAATAGCCGCCGATCAGCCAGTCGACCCGCTCATTAAATGCCGCGCCCTGCAGCCGCAGTTCCTGCGTGAATGTTTTGAACTGGCGATATGTATTGGGGTCACGATAGAGGATATCCGCAGCATTATAATCATAATCCCCATAATCGCGGGATTTATAATCACGATAGGCAGTGATGCTGGTCAGCTTCGCGCCGCCAAAATCAACATTGATTTCGCCGGATACTCCCCAATCCTTCAGCTTGCTGACATAATCCCGCCCCGGCGTGATGCTGGCCTTGCGGGAATATGGGTCCAGCACGATTGGCTGGCCGCTGATACGCCCCAAAACGGTGGCAATACGGCTGAGGCCATTGTCCTGCCAATCCCCCGGCACGCCCGGCGTAGGATCATAGCTTTCGCGGGTTGAAATATACATCGCCCCGCAGCAGCTCTCATCCCTGTTGGTATAATCGCCAATCAACCGGACGGAAAAGCTGTCGCTGGGTTCCAGCAGCATCTGCCCACGCACAAAATAGCGATCACGGTTGTTGGTTTCACCAACCTGCTGGCCAGTGCGATCCACCAGCTTCATGAACCCGTCGCGCTGCGACCACACACCATCCACCCGCACCGCGAGGGATTCACTGACCGGCCCGGTAATACTGGCCGCCGCCCGCCAGAAATCATAATTGCCATAGGTGATTTCACCTTTGGCACCCCAGGTAAATTCCGGCATTTTGGTGACGATGTTGATAAGGCCCGCCGAAGCGTTACGCCCAAAGAGCGTCCCCTGCGGCCCGCGTAGCACCTCAACCCGCTCTACCTCACCCAGATCGGTAAGGCCCGCGCCAGTGCGGGAACGATATACCCCGTCAATAAACACCGCGACCGAACTTTCGAGGCCGGGATTATCCCCGACCGTACCGATGCCACGGATACGGGCAGACCCATTGGCCTCCGTCCCGCTGGAGGACACCAGCAAAGACGGCGCGAGCTGGTTCATCTGGCGAATATCGTTGGCGCCACTATTCTGGAGACTCGCCGCTGTGACCGCCGATACCGCAACCGGCACATCAGATAGCGGACTGGCGCGTCGCGTCGCGGTGACGATGATGGCATTAGGGTCAACATCCGAAGACCATTGCTCATCTTCCGCAGGCACGGCATTTTCCCCTTGCTGCGCTATGGCAGGTGCGGAAAACGCAACCATCGACAGCGCAAGGACAGTCATTGCTGTTCCCGAAAACATGATATGGACGCCTTGTTTCATCATCACATCTCCCTCCTTTTTAATCATGGCTTCTGCCATGTTTTTATGTCTTTATTTTTATTGAGTTTTGTTATTCCTCAACCATCAATACGCGCAATGTTTCCTATTATATGGGTAGAAATCTAAAAATATTCATATCAAAGGAATGACCCGGCGAATAGATTGAGTTTTTCAATCATGTGACACTTCGCCCTCTATTCTCTGGCCGATCAGACGCCTATAGGGTTTAACCTATGTCTATTACTTCATCCTCTTCTTCCCTTGCCGCTACGGCATCTGCCGACAACGCCCCTTTTTGCGTTGCAGCGCTCTATCGCTTTACCCATTTTGATACCCCCGCCGCCTTGCAGCGCCCATTGCAAGATCAATGTGCCGCCCTTGATATTTGCGGCACATTATTGCTGGCACGAGAAGGGATAAACGGCACCGTCGCAGGCACTGAAGACGCGATTCGTCAGCTAATAACCGCGATTCGTGCTTTACCGGGCTGCGCAGAAATTGACGTTAAATATTCAACCGCGCTGGAACGCCCCTTTGCCCGCATGAAAGTGCGCCTGAAAAAAGAAATCGTCACCATGGGGGTGCCGGACCTCGACCCGACACAGGATGTCGGCATCTATGTCGAGCCTCAGGACTGGAACGCCCTCCTCGACCGACCCGATATGGTGTTAATCGATACCCGCAATGATTATGAGGTAGAGATTGGCACCTTTGCCGGGGCGATAGACCCCCGCATCAAAACCTTCCGCGAATTTCCCGGCTGGTTCGCACAGATGCAAGACCAGTGGAAAGCCGAAGGTAAGCCAACGCCGCCTGTCGCCATGTTCTGCACCGGCGGCATCAGATGCGAAAAATCCACTGCGCTCGCCCGCCATATGGGCATAGAGGAAGTGTACCATCTGAAGGGGGGCATCCTCAAATATCTGGAAGACGTGCCTCAGGACGAGAGCAAATGGCAGGGCAATTGCTTTGTTTTTGATGAGCGTGTTTCTGTCACCCACGGCCTTGCGCTGACACAGGACCAGACCTGCCAGCAATGCGGATTTCCCTTTGGCCCGGAAGATGCGCATCGCTGCTCATCCGATGGCGATTGGCACAGGCAAAACCCACGCCAAGGCTGAACGCAAATGGGCGCCGATAGCTACTTACCAGCGCATTAACAGGCGCGGCTTTCACCACCAAAGGTTGCAATATAAACTAATGCCATCCGCCAAGAGGAGCAAATGGTAGGCATGTTCG
Source organism: Sphingobium sp. (assembly GCA_009360885.1). GTDB lineage: Bacteria > Pseudomonadota > Alphaproteobacteria > Sphingomonadales > Sphingomonadaceae > Sphingobium. The sequence goes on from SPEL01000004.1 coordinate 204,982, forward strand.
CATGAAAAAGCCTGCCATTGTGGCTGTAGAATAAAGCCACTTAAGGAGCTTACTCACAGATTTTGAACAAAAAAAAAGCCGCCCCGAAGGACGGCTTTGAAGTTCTAGGAGAGGATGCCTGAAAGGCAGGTCCCTTTTGTGCTTTTGCGACAATTCCCGCAAGTGCGAAGAAATTGGGCACGATTGCAAAAAATGCAATTGAAGAAACTCACCCTAGTTTCCGTAGCGTAAACCAGCGCATTTTGAATCAGGTGAAATCACCCGATGAAGGGGAAAGCATAGAAAACTAAAAATTAATTTGGTCATCGATACAGATTAATCGGCACCGAATCTAAAAATGCCGAACCTTACGGCCCGGCATTTTACTGATGAATTACAGCACTAATAAGCGCTGCGAATCAATGTCCGGCCTGTTCACCCCGGACCAGACCAGATTCCGCGAGCTGGCCATCAATTTGCGCCAGCAACCGTTCAAGGCCTGCTTCATCCTTTGCTTCGGCCCGCGCCACCAGTACATCCTGCGTATTGGACGCACGGAGCAACCACCAGCCATCGTCAGTATTCACCCGCGCACCATCAGTGGCGTTAACCGTCGCCCCAGCAGCCGTTAGGCGTGCAAGCACCTCATCGACCACCGCGAATTTACGGCTTTCATCGACCTGAAAACGCATTTCCGGCGTATTGACCATGGCAGGCATATCACTGCGCAACTGCGTCACGCTCTTCCCCAGCGATGTTGCCGCACGGATGAGGCGTACTGCCGCATAAAGCGCATCGTCAAAGCCATAATATTGATGTTTGAAGAAGATATGACCGCTCATTTCCCCGGCGAGCGGGCTATCGATTTCTTTCATCTTCGATTTGATGAGGCTATGGCCGGTTTTCCACATCAATGGCTGACCGCCCAGCTTGGCAACCTGATCGTAAAGCGCCTGACTGGCCTTTACATCCGCAATGATGGTTGCGCCCGGTACATCTTTCAGCACCGCTTCGGCGTAAATCATCAGGAGCTGATCGCCCCAGATTACCCGGCCTTCACCGTCGATCGCGCCGATACGGTCACCATCCCCATCAAAAGCCAGTCCGAAATCGAGCTTCTTCTCCGCGACAAGAGCGCGCAGATCAGCCAGATTTTTCTCTTCCGTGGGGTCAGGATGATGGTTAGGGAAATTACCGTCTACATCGGTGAAGAGCGTGTAATGCTCACCCGGCAACAGCTTAACGAGCTTATCAACCACCGGCCCGGCGGCACCATTGCCTGCGTCCCAGCCAATGCGATAGCCCGCACCGTCAAATCCTTCGATCAGCCGCGCGACATAACGGTCCATAATGTCGATGCGCTCATTCCCCTCGCCGCCGGTCGGCGCATCAGTCCAGTCACCTTCAGCCGCCATCTGGCCCAGCGTCTGAATATCCGCACCGAAAAAGGGACGGCCCTGAAACACCATTTTGAAGCCATTATAATTGGCGGGATTATGGCTGCCGGTTATCTGGATACCGCCATCGACCTCCTCCGTCGCCTCGGCATAATATAGCATCGGCGTTGGCCCCATGCCGACCGACAGCGCCTTAATGCCACTGTCATTCAGGCCACGGATCAACGCGCCTTCCAGCACCGGAGAGCTTGTGCGGCCATCATAGCCCACCACCACGCGGGAACCACCCGCCCGACCGATCAGCGTGCCAAAACCACGCCCAATGGCATATGCATCATCCTCACCCAGTGTTTCACCAATAATGCCGCGAATATCATATTCGCGCAGGGAGGTCGGATGGAAATTATGGGTCATGTCGATCCTGTTTATCTGTGAAGAGTTTCAGAGGAATAGGCTTAGGGCCAAGACCCTAACGATTATGCGACCTTGTGGTTTCGTGAATATGACGTAGCAATATAGTACGCGCATCATTAATTTTTTCTGCAAGCGCCTGTGTTCCACCGGCATCCGGGTGGATTTTTGCGATCAACCGCCTGTGTGCTGCGCGAATGGCGGCTTCGTCGGCGCTGGCATCCACCCCCAATAGGGCGCGAGCCTCCTGCAAACGGGTAGCAAAACTATAATCAGGGGCAGCAGACAGCCCATCCCGCTTGCCCTTTAGCGCCTTTGCGGGCCTCAGCCCTTTGCCTGCCCGTTTTGCCCGAATGAAGCGGCGCGCAGTATAAAGCGCGGCAATGGCAAGCGGCACCCCACCCAGTAACGGATTGCCCCGCGCCACCAGCGCCCCGACGATGGCGATACCCAGCATCACCCCATCCAGCGCAGTCATGCGTTGCAGGCGGCCCGTGAAAATCAGCCAGGCGGCCAGAAGAACCAGCAGCAGGCCCAGCAACGCCATCAACCGACGCTCATCTCGCTACTCTGGCCACCGCCCTGACCAATCATATTTTTATCCGCATCGGAAATCAGTGGCAAAGCAAGGCTCGCCACCATTTCACGCAGTTCCTGCCGGGCAGTCAGATGGCTAAAGCCCAGATCACCCAAATGCCCTTTATCCAGCAAAGTCAGGCCTGATGGGAACAACTCACGGAAAATCACACGTTCCGACAGGCCCGGTATCACGCGGAAGCCTACCCGGCGGCTCAGTTCATTGAGGGCATCGCCCACGCGCTTCTTATTGCGCGCATCATGATGCTGCACACGGTTACGCAGCACCACCCAGTCAATCGAAACACCATCGGCGCGGGCGCGGCTCTTGCGCGCATCAAAAATCAGTTCGGAATAGAAAGACAGGCGCTTCACCTTGAAGGTTTCCGCATCCACCTGACCGATCAGGTCAAAATCAACAAAGCTGTCATTCATGGGCGTCACCAGCGTATTGGCGCGGGCGGCCATATGGCGGGCAAAGGGGTCATCACGGCCCGGCGTATCAGCGACCAGAAAATCCTTACCTTCTGCCAGTTCCTGACAAAGGGCATCGAGTTCCTCGGTCGTGTTGCCGGTAAATACGCGAAAATCGGGTGCGGGCAGGTCAATGCCGCGGCGCTGCGCGGTTTCGGCCCGGTTTTCCAGATAGCGCGTTACAGTGCGCTGGCGCGGGTCAAGGTCAATCATCCCAACCTTATGCCCCATCATCGCCAATGCAACGCCGGTATGCACGGCAGTAGTGGACTTGCCGGTGCCCCCTTTTTCATTAGCAAAAACGATATTATGCGTCTGCTGACCGGCCATAGATTATTTCCGAACCCTTTTGAATCTGTAGTAATGCGGCCCTATATCCGCACGAAGCCCCGCCTGTCTGCCGGGGCATCGACGTGCCTTACCGGAGCCTTGACCGACGTGCAAATAATCCGTGACCTTGTTTCGCTGCGTACTGCTGTTTTTTCCCTGAAGACCAGTTCCTCCCCGCAAGGGCAGGGCGGCGGGCACATTGCGCTGGTCCCTACCATGGGCGCGCTGCATGATGGGCATCTCAGCCTCGTTCGCGCCGCAAAAGCCCATGCCGATCATGTGATCGTTTCCATTTTCGTGAACCCCATCCAATTTGGCCCTAATGAAGATCTCGACGCCTATCCCCGGCAAGAGGCACAGGATGCCGCGTTGCTGGAAAGCGAAGGCGTATCCATATTATGGGCGCCCACAGTCAGTGAAATGTATCCCACCGGCTTTGCTACCAATATTTCGGTAGGCGGGGTGAGCGAAGGCCTGTGCGGCGCATCTCGCCCCGGTCATTTTGATGGCGTGGCGACCGTCGTTACCAAGCTGCTCAATCAGGTGCAGCCCGATGTCGCCCTGTTTGGCGAAAAAGACTATCAGCAACTTGCTGTTATTCGCCGCTTCGTTGCGGATCTTAATTTACCGGCCCAGATTATCGGCGTGCCGATTGCCCGGGCGGCGGATGGTCTCGCTTTATCCTCGCGCAACGCCTATCTCTCAGTGGAAGAACGGGAACAGGCCCCCGCTTTGTATCAGGCAATGCAAAATGCCGCCCGTCAAATAACCAGCGGCATGAATATTACAGAAACTTTGGACACGCTAAAACAACAACTTCTGAACAGCGGTTTTGCGTCGGTTGAATATGCCGAATTACGTGATGCCGAATCACTCTCTCCCATCGCTGATATAACGAAAGAGGGCCGCTTACTGGTGGCAGCGCGGTTAGGCAAAACAAGGCTGATCGATAATATAGCGGTAAAAACCAAGTAAAATTCGATACATAATTCATTTTACATCGGTGAATATTTGATATTAACCATTTATTAGCCATGAATGACGATCTTCACCCCTGACACAAAGGTCAGGGGGTTTTATGGGAAATAGTCTGCAATCGGCACAGTTCCTGATGGACAGCCGCTATAGTGATGCCGCGCGGGGGGATGCGCAGGCCTGTTATGATCTCGGTATCGCCTATAGCTGCGGCACAAGCGGGATAGAAGTTGATCTGATCGAAGCGCATAAATGGTTCAACCTTGCCGCCCTCGCTGGCAGCGAAGAAGGGCAAGCCCTGCGCAGCGAAATGGCCGACGATATGACCGCCCGCGAAGTGATTGAGGCACAAAAGCGCGCCCGCGCATGGCTGGTGATGACTGGGATGATGACAATGCAGCAGCAGGCCGCTTAAAGCGTTTCCCGGTTGATCTGAATCGGAAAACCGCTCTCAAATTATAGCCTCTGCGGCTTCTTAACGGGCAGGCTATGTCATCTGCCTGCAACGGGCAGGCTATGTCATCTGCCTGCAACGGGCAGGCCATGTCATCTGCCTACGCATCGACACGCTAATAGCAGGCCAAACAACCCGTCACTCCTTACGAAAAGGAGTATGCGCACCCATCCACTGCCGGTCCTGCTGCACCGAATCGCGCTCCTGCGTGAGGAAGCCCGCGACGGCGCACCGAAAGTGCGGATCATCAATATAATGGGCTGACCATGTCGGCACCGGACGATACCCGCGCACCAGCTTATGCCCGCCCTGCGCGCCCGCCTCAACCCGGCTGAGGCCATGGGCTAGCGCGAAATCTATCGCCTGATAATAGCAAAGTTCAAAATGGAGGAACGGCACATCCTCTATGCACCCCCAATAGCGGCCATAAAGCACATCTGCGCCAATGAAATTCAACGCCCCGGCAATGGGCACACCACCCCGCAACGCAAGAATGAGCAAGGTACGATCCGCCATAGTTGCACCGACCAGATCAAAAAATTCACGGGTCAGATAGGGCTGCCCCCATTTGCGTGCGCCGGTATCCTGATAAAATTGCCAGAACGCATCCCAATGCTCTGGCCGGATGGCATCCCCTGTCAGATGGACGATTTCCAGCCCCGCCTGCGCCTTGGCCCGTTCCTTACGCAGATTTTTGCGCTTATCGCTCGATAATGCGGCGAGGAAACCCTGAAAATCTCCATAGCCTTCATCCTGCCAATGAAACTGGCTATCCTCTCGCAGGAGCCAGCCAGCCTCTTCAAATAATGGCACCTGCTCCGGCGCAATGAAGGTGACATGGGCAGAGCTAAGCTCATTCTGGCGTACCAGTTCTTCCATTCCCTGTATCAGCGCCAGGGCGAGACGGCCTGCGTCCTCCCCCTCTCCTGCCAGCAACCGCCTGCCGGTAACGGGTGTGAACGGCACGCTGACCTGTAATTTGGGATAATAAGCCCGTCCGGTACGTTCCCATGCATCCGCCCATGCATGGTCAAACACATACTCCCCCTGACTATGCATTTTCACATAGGCTGGCGCGCAGGCTAGTAACGCCCCATCCGCTTCTCTTTCCGCCAGTAAGGGGAGAGGTCGCCACCCTGTATCCGGCCCGACACTGCCGGATTCCTCCAGCGCAGAAAGAAAGGCATGGGAGAGAAACGGGTCATCCGTTCCGGCACATCTGTCCCAGCTTTCCGGTGCGATAGCACGAATGCCGCCCGGTTCCAGCCGCAGGATAAGCTCTCTATCCATGCAAAGCAGCCCGCTTTTCTTCGAGGTACGCAAGAGCCTCAGCCGGTAGATTGCCGCCCGCATCCCGTTCAAAAATCGGGGCCGCGCCCTGTTCTATTACTGCCTGCCATTGCGCAGGTTCACGCACAGTCCAGCTTAGCACCGGTCGGCCCTTTCGCTGCTGCCTGCACACAAAGGAACCTGATAGATTACGCACATCATAAGCAATAAAATCGGGCCTCGCCCAGTCCATTGCAAGGGCGCGCAGCGCGCCATGCCAATATCCTTTGCGGCCTTCCTCTGTTATCACAAGGCCACGGACCAACTCCGGCGCGTGGGAGCGAAACCACCGCACCGCATCCGGGTGGAAGGACATGATGACGGCGGGCGCAAACGCCGCGCCCTCTCCGCCCGCATAATTCCTCAAATCCCACGCCACTGCCGAACAAAGGGGGCCTACCTGCTGGCCTGGCTCTATCTTTATCTCAATCAACACCGGCACCCGCCCGGCGACCAGAGCCAGTAGTTCCGACAAGCGGGGGATTGGCCCGCTATCCTGCCGCAATTCGCGCCGAGAGAGGTCCGCACTGGTCATTGCGCTGACTTTGCCTACTTTGCCGGTAAGGCGCCTGAGTTCCGCATCATGAATGACATATGCCACGCCATCGGCGGAGAGATGCACATCGCATTCAATGCCATAGCCAGCATCCAGCGCTGCCCGAAAGGCAGGCATGCTGTTTTCCACCGGGCCACCTTGTTGACCGCCAGCCCCGTGCAACCCACGATGGGCATAGACGTGATTCAGCAAAAAGGCCGCGCGATGGCGAGGAACCTGAGGGACATGCTCATCCCTACCACCAGCCACGGCATAGTGCCTCTTCATGGCTGGGCCGCTTCCTCCCCTAATACCGGCCCCACCGCCAACGGCGCTGGCCCTTCGGCAAAACGCGCCCTGATCCACGCCTCGGCCTCTTTCCAGCTATCAATACGCGCATGGGCGTGAGGCGAAGGGGCGATATTCACTGCAATTTCCGGCTCACCTACCATATGCAGCCGCCACACATCGCCCGCATGGTTCGCGACTGATTCATGATGCGCGCCCAGATCATCCACAAACAACGCAACCGAGGGCTGGCGTTCTTCAACGATGCGACGCAGCGGTGCGCCCTTACCGCCCTGATTCCAATAAACACGATGATGCACGCCGACATTCGCCAGTTGATCGACCCGAAGCTGATGCAATTCCTCGCCGATATTGGTGAGAATCACGATGTCAGCAATGTCGGAAAGACTGGAAAGCGCCTCCAATGCGCCCTCAATTGGCCCCTGCCGCCCCATTTCCGTCAGAAAGAAATCGCGCAGCAAATCCCACACTTCACCCTGCTCCAACACCGTACCACATCCCTTGCGACGCAAAGCATTGACGAAATTCTGATCTTCAAAGCTGAAATGCACATCGTGCACCTCGTCCAACCATTCCCGAAAGGGAACGACCATGTGCAGCAACACCTCATCGCAATCGGTAATGAGCAGGGGGCGGTTGGTGGGGGATATGGTCATCGGCGAATCTCCTTCGCAGTCATCATTAATTTCTCCGGGGCTAAGCCCAGCCAGTCGGCGCAGGCCAGCAAATCCGGCTCATGCGCGGCAAGAAAATCAAACACCGCGCCTAAAATAGCAGGATCATCCACCCCGGCACGGAGTTGATCCGCATCCAGCCCGGTGAGCGCCAGCAGGCGCGCGGCGCGGTCCTCATCCCCCAATACCCAGACCAGAGCCTGCAATGCGATAATTTCAGCACCATTGCCATTTTCATTCGGGGGGAGCATGACATTCTTTCAGGAAACAGGAAAATCCGGCGACAGCCGGGTCCGGGGTGAAGTGTGACGAAGCGCATATTGATTGTTGAGGACAATGAACTCAACCTCAAACTGTTCAGCGATTTGTTACGCGCCCATGGCCATGAGATTCGCGCCGTTGCCGATGGCCGCCACGTCCTGCGCGAAGCACAGGATTTTCAGCCTGATCTCATCATCATGGACATCCATCTTCCCCATGTCAGCGGGCTGGACCTCATCGTCACGTTGAAAAATGATGCTATGCTGAAATCCGTGCCGGTGATGGCCGTGACCGCTTATGCTGGTAAGGGGGACGAAGAGCGGATCAGGGAAGCAGGCGCAGAAACCTACGTGTCAAAGCCTATTTCCGTCATGAAATTCATTGAAGAAGTAGGGCAGCTCCTCTGATTCGTCGGTAATCGCGAACAACAGGGCGGAGCAAAAGTGCACCCATAACCAAGCCATCCATGCCATGAGGCCACCGGGCCGATTCGGGGCAAGCGGTCCATACACGGTGACGCCATAGGGGGCCTGACCCTGACGTGATTTGGCAGGCTGTTTTGCGCGCGCCCTTTTTCCGTCGCCATGAAGAATACAGAAAACCATCGCGAAAACAGAAAAAGCCCGCACCACAGGGGTCGGGCTTTACCTAATTTTTACGCCCCGCAGGGGATTGCCTCTGCCCCAACGGAGCAGAGAGCGGTAGAAAGCCTTACTTAATCTTGGCTTCCTTGAATTCCACATGCTTACGCACAACCGGATCATATTTGCGGAAGCTGAACTTCTCGGTCTGGGTGCGCGGGTTCTTCTTCGTTACATAGAAAAAGCCGGTGTCAGCGCTGCTCACAAGCCGGATCTTCACTGTGGCTGGCTTAGCCATTGGCCTAATCCTTCAAACTGTTAAAAAATAAGGCGGCTGCATGCGCCGCCCCGTTTCAGCGGCGGTCCTTGCGGCAATCCAGTCAGATTGTCAATATGGCATGAGCCAGACAGGCATCATTATCGCCTTCATATGCGGGCAAATGCTCTTTACCCCGCATTTATTGGGGAATGACGGCTATTCCCCATGCCGTAATCTGTGCCATAGGCAGGTAATGGACGCTCTGATGCTTGCCTTGTTGCTCTGCCTGTTTGTCGAATCGGGTGGTAAAATGTCGATTCTCTATCGGGCATTGCATCATCTTTATGACACTCCGCCCAACAGGCAGGGCATGGCGATCAGCCTTGGCATGATAATCGCCGTCGCAGCCCATGCCGCTATTGCCGCCTGTGCTGGTTATTTCATCGCCCAGATGCTGACGCCAGAGGCACGCTGGCTTTTTCTGGCCCTTGCGCTGGCCTCCTCCGGGGCGAGCCTGCTCTGGTCGAAGAAATCTCCATTTCTGCCTGAAAAGCGACGAGCCTCCCCCTTGTTCAGCAGCGCCCTTATCCTTTTTCTGCGCGGGTTGGGGGAAAATGGCCCTTTCCTTATCATCGGCGTGGCAACCGCAACCGCATGGCCAGCCTTTGCGGGCATTGGCGGGGCAATGGGCAGCATCGCAGCCTGCTTTCTGATGCGCGGCGTAGGCCCCGCCCTTTCACCTCAAACCACACGCATCATTCGCGCCATTATAGGATGCGGCTTGCTGGTGGCGGCGCTCTTCATCTCTGCGCAGGCAATGGGCCTTAACGGATAAGCCCTCCACTGATCGAAAATCCCGATCAGTCATAGCGCCATTATCTGCGGGATTTATGGCACAATATCGGGCATAAGAGCGTTGTTCGCTTGAATGATCAAAAAGGAGGGCTTTTTCGTGGCACCCAAGAAACAGAAAGCATCTGTAAGCAAGCTGAAAACACCGACTGATCTCCCCGACAACGCAACCTTATCGGTCGCGCAGGCGCTGAATCAGGCATTGGCCGACAGCTATGCCCTTTACCTCAAGACCAAGAATTTCCACTGGCATGTGTCCGGCCCGCATTTCCGTGATTATCATCTGTTGTTTGATGAACAGGCTGCGGAAATTCTCGCTGTTACCGATGCGATAGCCGAACGTGTCCGCAAGACCGGCAACACCACCTTGCGGTCGATTGGCGATATTGCCCGTCACCAGACAATCAAAGACAGCGATGCAGAATTCGTAACCCCGCAGGATATGCTGGTTGAACTGCGCGAGGATAACCTCTCGCTCGTTCAGACATTCCGTGCTGTCAAATCCGCAGCGGCAGAGGCAGGCGATAACGCAACCGAAGGCGTAGTGGATGACTGGACGGATCAGGCAGAGCAGCGCGCATGGTTCCTGTTTGAAACCAGCCGCAGCGCCTGACCGAAAACAGAGTGAGGTGGGGGCGGCAACAGCTTGCCTCCCCCATTTCCGATTACTCCCCCGATGAAGGAAGTTTACGCCTGTCAGGGCATGTTTCTAATCACCACAGCCCGGGCATAATCCCGGTAAAGTGGCTGTGTCTGGCATATCAGGCCATGTTCTGATGCCAGCCTCTCACTCACCGCAAACAGGTCCACTCGCGGCGTCACATGAAATTGCGCCAGCCATGTTGTGAGGAACTTCCGAAAAGGCTTCGGTAAATCATCCTGCTCGCCAAAATCCACGATATGCAGTTCACCGCCGGGGGCCAGCAAACCGCACCCCAGCGCTATCGCCTTTTCCCAACCAGGAATCATCGAAAGCGTATAGGAACAAAAAACACGGTCGAACTGCGTGCGCCCCCACAGGTTCGCCGCATCAAAATCCGTCGCATCCCCCTGCGCCAGCACGCAACGCCCGGCAACACCATGGCGATTCGTATTTTTCTGCGCCGATTTCAGCATTTCTTCTGATATGTCGAGGCCATAGAAATGCGCCGTCAGGTAGCACCCCGCCGCCACGACAATATTGCGTGCCGTGCCGCACCCCAGTTCCAGCACATGCCCGCCATCCGGCACCGCCAAATTGCGAATCAGCCGATCTCGTCCCAGCAGATAATATTTGCGCGTCACATCATAAATATGGCGCTGCATCGCATAATTGGCGTCCATCAGCCGCGCATGATGCGGTTTGGCGGATATATCAGGCGCGGCGGACATAAAGATGCGTCCCGCCATAAATGGATGACCTATCTTGCTGCGTCAGTTCAAGGGAGCGCGCTTCCTGATATTCCCACATCGCGAGCAGGCTATCTTGCACCCGCCCCGGCAACAGAGAAGGCTCTGCTGCTGTGCGGAACAGCACCCGCGCATCCTTCGTGGCGGTGCGGCTGATCTGGCTCCACAGCGCATTAAGCTGTTCATCCGTCATCCAGTCCTGCGCATCCAGCAGGATGAAACGATCAACACTCTGCGCATCCTGCCCGGCCAGAAAATCGGTCATATTGGCCTGCTGCACGCTCAGCCGGTCAACCCGCACCCGCACCGCTTCATAATGTGCCTGCTGTAAATAAGGCGGCAGGCTGGCCTCCGGCTTTTTCTCATATCCACGCGAGAAAGCCTGCCATGCGAAATAATTATCGCGGAAATCAAAGTCGCATACCAGTTTTTCCAGCCTTTGGCGCAAGACGGTCGCCATGGGCTTACCGCCTGCCAGCTTCTCATATTGCGCGGGGGGAATACCCAGCCCAAAGAGAGAGGCGGGCTGGCTCGTCAGCCACCGGATCAGCGGCTTATCAAAAAGGGGCAGGAAATGCGCATCGAAATAGGCGCGCTGCTCGGCCATATTCGTTGCCTTCAGCACATTGCGCGGATTTTCCCCATGCAGGCGGGCGACCAGATGCGCCAGACCGATGAATTTCCCCAATAGTCCATAACGATAGACATTATTGGCGAACATTCTGATGCGCTTACGCCCGGAAATGCCGCGCGATTCCCAATATTGGCGCGACCGTTCATCCAGATAAGGCGCAATATGCCGGAAATAGGCGTCCACATTATCCTGATGGGCCGCATCGCCAAAGAAACGGCGAAACTCCTCATAGCCCGGCAGATGGAGCAAGGCCGCGCGCTTCAGATTGCCCAAGGCCACATGGGCGGTGTTCAAATCCACCGCACTCACCCGCGCCGGGTTTGCCGTTAAATAGCTGAGCGCATTGCAGCTCCCGCTGGCGATGGTGACGACATGATGGCCTTCACCAATTTCGAGGCCAGCCATATCCGCAATCGGGTCTTCCCATATCTGAGCATACACCAACCAGCGAAAGGCAAAGGCAAAGGCGCGTTCCAGCAGTGCCTCTTTATTCAGCCCCTCGGTGCTGACCGCAGCCCCCTCAATGAGCTTGCCCCCTACCGCTTCCCCGCCTGCGGCATTTCTCTTCATGCGCCTGTTCCATTCCATCTATGGGGGGAAGAGAAACGCCCTGCCCCTCTATGATGGAAATCGCCTTTATTATGGCTGCGTGACCAGCAGGCGACGATATGGTTACAGTTCCGCGTCTTTCACATCAGGCGTGCCATGATTTTACTGGCATATGGCGGCGGGACAGCAGCTTCCTCACGTTCCCTCACCAGCCAGAGCGCATCCCATAAAAACATTTGTTGAGCAGAACCTCCATCTGCTGAATCTGCCCATCGGTGATTTTCAGCATATCCATAATCTGCCAGCTAAAGGGCTGTTTGATGGCGACGGGCATGATGCGCCCATCGGTCAGTTCTACCTCATGCATGGTTCCAGCGTGATCGAGGAAGGCCAGCGCGAACACCGTGCCCGCTTCCTCATCAATAATCGGGTAGCGCCGGTCCCGCACACGCGAAACGAAACGGAAATAGCCCAGCGCCAGTTGCTCGCCCGCACCCAGCGCATAAAAAGGCTGCGCACCGGGCGGGTCAAGATCCGGCGCATGGGTTGCCCGGCGACCATTATCCCACCGCTCCACCCCCGGCGCGAAGGGCGCGGTTTTCGTGCCATCATTGCGCTCGACCACCGAGAAATAGGCATTCGCAAGGGCAGCCAGTTGCGCACGGTCCGGGCGGTTTTCAGGCCGCACCCTCTGTTGCCAGATCGGTAATGGCTCGCCCATCGCCTCTAGCCGCTGCGGCCCGTCAGGGTTGAAAAACAGCGGGTCACGGGAAACCATTACCTCTATCTCGGTGATTTTCCCCTGTTCCACAGATAGCCGCGCACCGAAGATCACCGCTATCTCATTTTCATACAGGACCGCCATCACGCCCGCCTGCTGTGTCACCGGATCGGCCACGATATGCCGATAGGAGCCTGCCCGGTTGCAGGTCGCCCAAAAACCATCGCCTATCGGCAATAGCTGCCCATTTTCGGTATAGCGGGCCTGCGCTGAGAGCGGGAGCAAAGCTGCGTCCCGCGCCACGAAAGCGTCAAGACAGCGTTCCACCAATGCCACCAGTTCTGCCCTGTTGAGAATATCCGGCGCTGTCATGATAAGCTCCTCTTTATCCTATGGCTTCCTGCTCATGCTTTCTCACCGAAATCTTCGTCCGGATATTCCGCCGGCAAAGGAGACAGGCCCAGAATCATGTCCGATGCCTTTTCCGCCACCATGATCGTCGGCGCATTGGTGTTGCCGCCCGGAACATCCGGCATGATGGACGCATCGACCACGCGCAGCCCCTCTATGCCATGAACGCGAAGCTGCGGATCAACCACGCTCATCGGCCCGTGGCCCATGGTGCAGGTGCCAACGGGATGTTGCGTCACCTGAGCGGTAGCGCGGATATGCGCATCCAGTTCCTCATCGCTTTGTAAATGCGCACCGGGCAGCACTTCGTCGCCTGTCAGGCTGGCTTGCGGCTCTGTCCGGTAAATATGGCGGGCAATGCGAATGGCATCTCGCGCCGTTTTCAAATCCCGTGGGTCAGCGAAATTATTGAGCGTAATACGCGGGGCCGCCGCCGGGTCTGCCGAGCCAAGCTCCAGCCAGCCCCGGCTATGGGGATGCAGCAATATGGCATCGGCGGTGATGAGGTCTTTCTGACGCGGCTTGATGAAAGGAAACCAGATTTCCGCATCCATACGAACCGGGTTGCTCCATAGCTGAATATCCGGACGGGTGAGGGCGTTATCGGTGCGGATGATGATGTTGCAGCTATTAAGCTGGCTGGCGAACGCCCCGGTGCCGTTGAGCCGCCATTGCAGCACCCAGCGCGCGACCTTATCCGCCCGCAATTCATTTAGGAAACTCAGCGGCTTTTTGAGGGCAAACAATATCGGCACACGGGGGTGTTCAGACAGGTTACGCCCCACTCCGGGCAGGTCCAGCGCCACTTCTATGCCCTGATCACGCAAATGCTGCGCAGGGCCAATGCCGGACAGCATCAGCAATTGCGGGCTGTTATATGCCCCGCCAGAGAGGATGACCTCTTTCCCGGCCTGCGCCACCTCAACCACGCCATCACGGCTATATTCGATACCGGTTGCGCGCTTTCCATTCAGCACGACCCGGCGCACCAGTGCATTTTGCACAACCGTCAGATTAGGCCGGGACAATGCCGGGTCGAGATAGGCCCGCGCCGTGCTGGCCCGCCGCCCGGATGGATCGATCGTCAATTCGCCCCGCGCAAAGCCTTCCTGCTGCTCCGCCGACAGATCATCCGTGGTGTGGAAACCCGACGCCTGCGCCGTCGCCATCAACGGATGATGCAGCAGCCTTTCGGTATCAACCGGCGAAACATGCAGCGGACCGTCGCCGCCATGCCATGGCCCAGCCCCACGCCAGCTTGTTTCCATGCGTTTGAAATAAGGGAGAACCTCGGCAAAGCTCCAGCCCTCACACCCGGCCTGCCGCCAGCCATCATAATCCAGCCGGTGGCCGCGCATATAAAACATGCCGTTGATGGAGGAGGAACCGCCCAGAACCTTACCGCGCGGCAAATAGATACGACGGTTGTTAAGATGTGGTTCCGGTTCCGACCAAAAGGGCCATGTGAAGCGCGGCTGACGCAGCGCCCGCAAAAAGCCCAGAGGCATATCCAGCAGGAAATGCCGGTGGCTTCCCCCCGCCTCCAGCAGCAACACCCGGTTGCGCGGGTCCGCACTCAGCCGATTCGCCAGCACACAGCCCGCAGACCCGGCACCAACGATGATATAATCATACCCATTATCAGCCATGGAAAGCCCCTGCGCCACAATAAGGTTGAAAGATAATTGATTTTACACGCGCCAGATCAGGGCGATGCCTATCATTGCCGCCGGGGTTGTACAAAATGGCAAAAGGGCACAATAACAGGTTATCCCTGCTTTTTATGAACATATATCCTCTCCGGCGCTTCATATTTTATTTCCCAAATGGGCGAGCGCAACAAATTCTCTTCACAAACTAGTCTGGTTGATTACAATTATCAATCAATAAACAAGATACGCCACCCCCTTATCGGTCTGGCGAATGACGAAAGGAGACTTGCCTTGAACACCCCCGCCCCTACTCCGCCGGTTACCCCGCCACACCCCTTCGCGCCACAATTTGAATATGCTTTCTCCATCGCCATCACTTTATCAGGCGCACATTTCCTGACGCCCACCAGCATGGGCGCTACCCGCGCTGCGGTTTATGCAGCCGAAGGAACAATTGATGGGCCAAAGATCAAGGGCCGCGTCATTCCGATGAGCGGCGGCGACTGGCCGTTGGTGCGTCCTAATGGCGTGATTGATTTTGATGCCCGCTATTTGCTGGAACTGGAAGACGGCACGATCGTCTATCTGCAAAGCAGGGGCTATCGCTGGGCCAACACGCCCGAAGTCGCCGAACGCATGGCCCGCAATGAACCCGCCGAACATGACGAATATTATATGCGCGTCAGCACCAAATTTGATGTTCCCGAAGGGCCACATGACTGGCTGGGCAAACATATTTTCGTTGGCGTGGCAGAAAAAGTCCCCGGCGCCAATCGCATCCATTATTTCAAGATGCTCTGATATTTCTCGTCGGGCAGGGGGGGGGGAGGGCCTCATCTCCCAGATCTACCCAAATCTCTTACCCGCCTGATACAGAAAACCGCCCGCCTCCGCGCCAGATCAATGGCAAGGAGACGGACGGCTTATTAGCCAGCAAAGGCCTTTTTTATTTCATGATTTGCGGTGGGAAGGGGAGTTCAAAGTCGGAGAGCTTAGGATCAATCCCGAAGGTTTTCTCACCATTTTTCCCGGCATAACGGTTAAGCACCGGGGAATAAGTGGTGAATTTGATCTTCTTGCTGTCCGTGTCAAACTCCATGAAACGCGTCCAGCCCGCGCCCCCATTGTCTGATCCCGGTGTGCCGTCTGCGCCGATGGTATTGCCCTGATAATCCTGCAATATCTGATAGACCGGATAGCCCGCATCATTTTTGTCGATGCGCAGATTTTCCCCTTGCGATACGCCATTTTCCGTCGATGTCCAGTGATGGCCGGACAGGATCATGAAAATGCCCGTATTCTTGCGAATGAAGCGGTCCCAAATTTCGTCGGGGGAGAGGTTATCGGCCCCCTTGAAATAGGCATCATAACCGCTGGGCCGCTTATCCTTTTGCGCAACTGGCGCGGGGCTAAGCCATTCATGCGTGGTGACGATGACCGGCAGGCCGGGATTGGCGTCAATCACCGTCTGCGCCCAATCAAGAGCCTTCTGGTTGGGGTCCATCTCCAGCGACAGATGCAGGAATTTCTTACCGCCACCGGTGAAATATTGATAGCTGTTGAGACCCTGATTGAACGAACCACCATACCATTTCTTACCCGCGAAATGGCGCGATTCCGGCCCGAAATAGAGGTTCCACACCCGACCACCAGACAAAGGACGGCCCGCGCCGGGGCTGTTTTCGCCAGACCACCAGCTATAATTATCATAATCATGATTGCCCGGCACCATGCCAAAGGGGATGGAGGAGCGGCTCAGGATAGAAACGGCCCGGTTGGCCACATCCCACTCTGCGCGGGTATCCCAATATTGATAGTGCCCTTCGGCCCCGCCCGGAGCTTTCTTGCGGAACTGGCCATCGCCATGCTGCACAATATCCCCAACAAAGCTGGTGAAGACGATGTTGCGCGCGGCTTGCTGATCCACAATATACTGGATTTGCCGGGCATAAGTATCTGCGCCGCGCGGCTGCGGCAAAGACGCGTCAGAATAATTCTGCGTATCAGGGACGACGGCTACGGTGAACTTCTCCGCCTGCGCGGGTAGTGCAGACCCCAACAGCCCCAGCGCCATCACGGCCGAAAAATATCGGCGGCTCATCTTAATCATTCGCGTCCCTTTTCAATGTCAGAATATAGGGCATCTGCACCGAAGCTGTTACGACTATGTGACGGTCTTCCCGGCCGTGATTGAGGATCAAAGGCGCGGGATTTTTCAAGACCGCAGTTCACGTAGTAATCAGGGATAATAGATAGCGCCGCAAAGAAACAAATGGCGGGTCAGCAACATTCCGCTGGCGAAGCAAATCAGCATGGACTTCATCTTCAATAAGATCGAGTCCCTCTCTACCGTCATAATCGACATAAATAATTGAGCCCGGGATGAAAGTGGCCCTGTATAAAAGAAGCGCGCCAGACCGGCCCGGCCCAGCGCGCCTCTTATTGCGTCATTTTATAAACTGATGCGGTTATTTCGCCGTGAAAATTTTCACACCAAATACCGGACCGGCAGAGCTGCGTTCATGCGGCTGGAACCGGATACGCACCTTCTGCTTACCCTTGGTCATGGCTTCGGGAATTGGCGTTTCCACATCAAAGAATTTACCCGGATTATCGTTGTTCAGCTTCTGCGTCACCAGCAGCTTGCCATCAATCAATATGTCAAAGCCGCGTGAACGCTCGCTACCCCAATAGCTATGCTGCAGGATGAGCGGACCCGGCTTCACCTTCATATCAAATTCAAAGAAGCCACCGGACCGCGCATCACGGCAGTTACGGCCACGATAGGAACCCGGGAAAGATATTTCAGAGGTCAGATCATGGTCACGTTCCGGCTGCATCTCACCCAGATGCATCACGTCGACCGACCGCGCCGCTATGTCACGTTGGCGGGCCTGCTCTGCCACAAACGCGGCTTCTTCCTGCTTCCACGCGGCTTCACTGAAACGCTTGAAGTACACAGCGCTGCGCCGTTCATATTGGCTGTAGAAAGGCACAAAGTTAAGGTCTGCCGGGCGAATAACACCGCGCGTCATATAATGCGGCTTTTCAGCAGGATAAGGATAGAATGCCGCTAGCGGGTTTTCACCCACCATCGCAGGCTCCACGCCCGTCCAGTCGACTTCTGCCGGGCCAAGATCGGCTGCCATCACCATCGGCCCGCGCATCACGGCCACAACGTCCTTCGCTCCCGCAGCCGATTCAAAACGCAAATCCAGCGGCAGAATGAGGGAAACCACATCGCCCGTTTTCCAGCGACGCGCCAACAAGGCATAACCACCTTCAACCGGCGCAGAGAAAGCCTCACCATTGACGGCAATCAACGCCCGGCCACTGGCCCAGCCAGGAATACGCAGTGCCAGTGTGAAGCGACCTTTGCCCGCATTGGCGATGGTGATCTTCGTTTCCGGCTCAAACGGATAGCGCGTGTCAAGGCGAAGATCGACGCCCTTGGCCGCCCATTGCGCCTTTGATGCGATGTAGAGATTGACGAACAGCGTGTCATCACCTTGCCAATAGATGGAATCACCGTGCTTAGAGTGGCTTTCCATGCCCGACCCCACGCAGCACCAGAAACCATCTTCGCCCGGCTGAGAATAACCGCGCGCCGCGCCGCTCATCAGCGGAGTCATATAGGTGAAACCACCATTATTGGGGTTCTGCGCCGACATGACATGGTTAAGGTGCGCCCGTTCATAATAATCAAAGAACCGGCCATCCGGGTGCCAGGACCAGAGCTGACGCGTCAGTTTCAGCATATTATAGCTGTTACAATGTTCGCAGGTCTGTTCGGTCAGATGATCGGCGATATGATCGGGCTCGAAGAAATATTCACGGTCCGCATTACCACCAATCACATAGCTGTGGTGGTCAGTAACCGTCTGCCAGAAGAACTCTGCAGCCGTTGCGGGCTCTGCCTTGCCGGTCAGTTCATGAATACGCGCCAGACCGATCAGTTTCGGAATCTGTGTGTTCGCATGGAAATTCGCGAGCTTGTCCTGCTTTTGCGTCAGCGGGTCCAGCACGCGATTATCATAAAGCCGCTCTGCATTTTTCAGCCAGCGCGGGTTTTTCGTGCGGGCATATAATTCGGCGTAGCTCTCGTTTAGGCCACCATATTCACATGCGAGCATGGATTGCATCTGCTCGTCATTCAGCGCCTCAAACACCTTGGCGAAGTAATCCGCCAGCGTTTCGACGACTTTGATCGCCTTGGCATTGCCCCATGCGGCGTCAATATCGAGCAAGCCTGCAAAGGTCTTATGCACGGTGTAAAGCGGTGCCCAGGAACCATTAAGGTCAAACCCGCCAGATTTAATCTCGCCACGCGCTACTTCGCGGAAGATTTCTTCGCCATCGACGATCTTGCCTTCTTTATTCTTGCGGCCCAGACCACCGACATAGCCGTCACCGCGCTTTTCCTGACATAATGCCAGTTCATCGACGATATAATCGGCCCGACGGCGACATTCCGCATCACCCGTCTGCTGCCATGTCAGCGTGAGCGCGGTCATATAATGGCCCAGAGTGTGACCAGCGATAGTATCGCTTTCCCACCCGCCATAAATCTCCGCCTTTGGTTCAAGGCCAGCATATTTACGGAAATTATGCAGGAAACGATCAGGGCTGAGCGACAGCAGATATTGCCGGTTTACATCAACAGCCGTGGCATAATCGGACGGAGCGAGCCGTACAGCCTCCAACGGCAAGGGCTGCGCCTTACGCGGCAGGGCACCCGATGCGGCGCGGCCAATGTGAGGAAACCCAAGGGTTGCCATCAAGGCCGCACCGGCCATTAATTCTCGACGTGATGCTTTCATCTCTTCTACCCGCTTCTCTTCAACCAGAATCGTATACGGTGTTGCAGGATGAAAGCCCCCTGTCAATTGTCGGAGCAATTAAGCAACCAGATTCACCTCCGTCAGCACACTTCCGCAGTGCTGACAGGTGCCTTACCGCCGGGTACACGGGCCGGATGCATCCAATAGCCATCGCGGTCGATCCGATGACGATCACCATAGATTTTGCGCAGCAGCACCGCCAAGGTCGGATCATAGGAGGTCAAATCAGTATCAGACAATATTCGGCGCCCATTAATTACGCCCAACTTATTGTTATTAAACCAATATTGTGTGCCTTCCGCCCAATATTCCTGAACCGTGGTTTCCGCATACTCCCCTTTCCACAGGCCCTTTTTCTTTGCCGCAGCATAGGCCTTTTCTACCTCGGCATAAAAGGCCGGGTCGGTCTGCTCTAACGTGCTGAGGATTCCATGAGAAAATTCATGGACGAGGATGCTCTCACCAAAATAACGGTCATTTCCAGTACCGAAGAGATTTTCGACGCCTACGCTGGTTAATATGCCGCCCATACCCCGCGCACGCTTATTCCAATATTGCTGATCGGTCAGGCTGCCGATGCGCTGCTGATAATGCTTTCTCTCGCAAAAGGTCAGGCGTGGATCATCCGGGGTCGGCTTCTTCCAGTCACGCTGTTCCGGCAGGTCAGTCGTGCCTTCGCTCTGCGCCATAATCGCGATACGTTGGCCATTACGTACCATTGCGGCCGCAATATCAGGCCGATTTTGCAGCATAGACCGGATCATTGCCGCAGCGATAGTAAGGCCCGCATCCGGTACAGCGGAAGAAGCCACGATGGGAATGCCATCAGCAAAGATCACTTTGGTGTAGAAAGGATCAAGATTCAGCTCTGACGGTGGAGCACTGATTTCGGTCGCAGATGCAGCCCCGCACGATAAAAAAGCCAGCGCAGCAAAGCCCACCGGGCGAAGAGAGGAGCGGATGGCCCCCATAAAATAATCAGGCAAAGACAAGAAAACCTCCGATATAACAGCCCCCAGCCCATCGGCGTCGGGCACCATTGCCGAATAATCGTATACCATATTTACAAGACATGCACCTTATGTCATTTGACGGAGTAATTATTTCTATATTACATTCTGATGAGTGTTAAAAAACGGATTACCCACATTATGCTGCCGTTTACCCGTCGCCATTCCAATCCCGCTTCATGCAGGCCCAGCCCGCAACGCGGCCCATGATTGATAATTACCCCTTACCGAGTTGAGGATTTCCGACCTATGAAAAAGCATTTCCGTTCCCTCCCGCTATGCGCGCTGATACTCGCTGGCATGGCCGTGCCGATGACCAGCCTGTCCGCGCAGGAAAAGCCCGCAGAGGCGGCGAAAACCTACCCGCCGATTGCGCGCACACCCTATCAGACACCGTCTTTCGCGCTTGATCTGCGCACGGACACACAAACATTGGCGCGCCTGTCCCCCGTGGGCGAACCAGCCTTTGATTTCGTACCGGGCGGGCGCGAGGCCGAACGGGCCGGGGACGGATATAATCATATCGGTGACATCAA
Organism: Sphingobium sp.; assembly: GCA_009360885.1. Lineage (GTDB taxonomy): Bacteria > Pseudomonadota > Alphaproteobacteria > Sphingomonadales > Sphingomonadaceae > Sphingobium. Next base: position 226,121 of record SPEL01000004.1, read on the forward strand.
CATTCGCCTGAAAACCGCCGGTGGCGACTGGCAGGATTTCTCCTCCGCTCATCAGCGTAAGACCATCACCCTGTTGGCGGGTCGCGGCAATGTGCTGGCCGCTGCGGATATTACGGCCTCCATGGGCGCAGGCATTCCGTTGAAGGTCGAACGCGAATGGGTGAACGACAATGGCGTGCTGGCCCTGCGGTTCCGCATCAGCAACCCCAGCGGACAGCCAGTGGAAATTGGCGGGCTGGGCCTGCCGATGGTGTTTGATAATATCATCCTCGACCGCGATCTGGATACGGCCCATGCACAGGCCAGCTTCGTTGACCCTTATATTGGCCGCGACGCAGGCTATTTGCAGGTAACGCGCCTCAACGGCCAGGGTCCGGCATTGCTGGTCCTTCCGGAAAAGGGCACCCCGCTGGAGGCTTATCGTCCGCTCGATCAGGCTGGCCGCACCAAGGGCAGTCCGGTTTTTACCGAGAAAAGCCAGCGCAGTCAGGTATCAGAAGGCTTTTATGACTGGACCGTGGCCAGCAAAGGCTTTGCCGAAAAAGAATGGGCCAACGCCGGAAAGCAGTGGAATGATCCCACCAGCATCACCCTGACGCCCGGTGAAACACGCGTCTTTGGCCTACGCTTTGTTACATCGCCCAGCATTCGCGCCATAGAAGACACTCTCGTCGCCCAAAAACGCCCAGTGGCCGTTGGCATTCCCGGCTATGTCGTGCCGACGGATCAGACCGCCAGCCTATTCCTGAAATCGCCCAGCAAGGTGAAACAGATCACCTCCTTCCCCGAAGGCGCGTTGACGGCTAAGCCCGTGCAGTCCGGCAAAGGCTGGTCACGCTATTCGGTGCAGGCCAATGGCTGGGGCCGGGCACGCCTGACCATCAGCTATGCCGATGGCGAGCAACAAACCGTCAGCTATTACATCACCAAGCCATTGGATCAGGTGATGACTGATCTGGGCAATTTCACCACCACCAAGCAATGGTATGAAGACCCTAAGGACCCCTTTGGCCGTTCGCCCGGTATCCTGACCTATGACCGCGAACAAAATAAGATACTGACGCAGGATGGCCGTGTCTGGGTCGCGGGGATGAGCGATGAAGGTGGCGCGGGTAGCTGGCTATCGGCCATCGTCAAGCAGCTCGATAATCCTGATGCGCAGGAAATCGCCAAGCTGGAACGGATGATGAATGAAACCATCCTTGGCAATTTGCAGGTAAAGGATGGCCCACAAGCAGGCGCGGTTAAGAAGAGCCTGTTCTATTACGAGCCGAAGGAATTCCCCAACTATTACGACCCTAAGATTGACTGGTCGCAATGGACGGCATGGAATAAGAAAAACTCAGACGATCTGGGCCGCTCCTATAATTACCCCCATGTCGCTATCGCGCATTGGACCATGTATCGCCTTGCCCGCAACACCAATGGGCTGGTGAAGCAGCATGACTGGCGCTTCTATCTGGAATGGGCTTATCGCACCTCCGTCGCGATGATGCGGGATGCGCCTTATTATGCGCAATTCGGCCAGATGGAAGGCGATATTTTCCTTGATATCCTCAAGGATCTGAAGCGTGAAAATATGACCGCCGAAGCCACCAATATGGAAAAGCTGATGAAAGGACGCGCCGACCATTGGCGGACGCTGAAATTCCCATTCGGCAGCGAAATGGCATGGGATTCCACCGGCCAGCCTGAAGTCTATGCGTGGATGCGCTATTTCGGCTATCAGCCGCAGGCCGATATAACCAAAGAAGTTATATTGGGCTATGACCCGACCGTGCCGAGCTGGGGTTATAATGGCAATGCCCGCCGGTATTGGGACTTCCTTTATGGGGGTAAAATTTCGCGAATTGAGCGGCAGATTCACCATTATGGCTCCGCGCTCAATGCGGTTCCGTTATTTGATGCCTTCCGCCAGAACCCCAATGATTTACATCTGTTGCGTGTTGCTTATGGCGGCATGATGGGCGGCATCACCAATATCGATCAGGAAGGCTTTTCCTCCTCCGGCTTCCATAGCTGGCCAGATGTTATGAACTGGGATGTAATCAATGGTGACTATGGCATGGGCTTTTATGGCCACGCCATCGCCGCAGCAACCTATATGGTGAATGATCCTAAATTCGGCTGGCTAGGCTTTGGCGGCGATCTAACACAAAAGGGCAAGACCATCAGCATCACCCCGCGCGATGGTGCACGCCGGCGTCTGTTCATTGCCCCGGCGGGTCTGTGGATCACGCTGGAGTCTGGTCGCATCGCCTCCGCCGATTATGATAGCGGCAAGGGCACCGTTCGACTGACGCTGGACCCGGCAACAGCAATCACGCCCAAGGCGCGGCTGCTGTATGAAACGACAACCACCAATGGGCGGCCTTACAGCCTCTCAACCGGGACCGTGGAACGCGAGGGCTATAACATCCCATTGGGCACCACCCCCACCGTCATCACCTTTACCCCGCGCTGATTGGCGCGGGCGAAAACACTACCCTTATCAAGAAGAAGAGGCAGGTCATAATGCGTAAGAAGATAATGAGCCGATTTTCCAAAGGCCCGTTTTCAATAGCCATTGCGACCTGCCTCCTTCATGCCCCAGTCAGCACTGCGGCCGAAGCACAGGCTGCATCCCCCGCTGTTGCCTCCGACAAAATTGACCAGCACTGCGTCGCGGGCGCATGGCGCGTTCCCGCGCCCGACCCCGATGACACCGCCAACGCCCCGATGCCCGTGCGCATGGAAAGCCAGCATTTCGCGCTGCGATGGCTCGACGCACCGGTAGATCGCAAGGACGCGCAGGCCGCACTCGATCATCTCGAATATGTGTGGGATTATTTTAACGACATCATCGGCTTCCCCACGCCTTATTGCGATACCCCCACCAAATATAAGGCCAATATCTTCATTGGTAAGGATTATGGCCTGTCCGCCGGGATGGATGGCAAAGATCATATGGGCATATGGGTGGGGCCGGGCGCGCTGAAGGATCGCTTCGGGCTGGCCCATGAATTCACCCATGCCCAACAAGGGGCAACAGGCCGCTATCGCGACACGCCTTATGCAGGCTGGATGTGGGAAAGCATTGCCAACTTCATGGCGCTGCAATTACCGGAATTCCGTAACAGCACCCATTGTTCGGTGTTTCAGGTCAATTATCCGCATCTCTATTATGGCACCACGCGGATGCGCTATTGCAACATCCAGTTGTGGGAATATCTCAAAAACCGCTTCGGCTACTCCATCATAACCGATCTGATGCGCAACGCCCCGCCGCGCCACAGCGCAGGGGAAGCCACGGCCGATCCTTTTATCGTCCTGATGCAGAGCCGCGGATGGTCGATTGCACAGTTTAATGACATCATGGCGGACTGGGCGATGCATAATGCGAACTGGGATTATAAAGACCCGGATGGCACCGACCATGGCGCGGTATTTCGCGCTAATTATGGCGGTTATGAGCCGTATCGTAACGACGCCCCCTTGCGCACCACGATGCTCGACCCGATGGATATGAAGAAGCGCCGCTTTTCCGTGCCAGAGGCATGGGCACCGCAGCGCTGGGGATATAATCTTGTTCGCCTGCACGCTGACACAGGCGCAAAAAGCATTGGCGTCACGTTTCGCGGCGTTGTGCAGGACAACCCTGCCACACAGACATTGCCGGGTCTGGCCGACGAACCGACGGCTATCCCTCAGCCCGATTCCGATTGGCGCTGGGGCGTGGTATCCGTGGGGGCCGATGGCAGCAGCCGCTATTCCGCCCTGCAAACTGGTGCGCGCGGCGATGTGACCGTGGATGTTCGCCCAGATGATAGCGCCCATTATCTGATGGTGATGGGCACACCATCAAAAATGCACCAGATACGCTGGGACCAGCCTTATTATTCCATCTATCGTTATCCGTGGATGGTGGAATTGCGCAATGCACTGCCGGAAGGGTTTCAACCCAATGCCCCGGCCCCGATTGCGGGCGCGCATCGCCACCCCAATGGTGGCGGCTGGGTAGGCCCGCAAGCACAGGTTGCACCTTCGGCCTTTGTCGGCCCTTATGCCCGCGTGGAGGGTGGCACGGTCTCAGATCAGGCCAGAATTGAGGACCATGCGGTTGTTTTAAGTGGCGAAGTACGCGATCAGGCCGTGGTCGGTGCGCTGTCTGTCATTCGCGGCAATACGATCGTCAAGGATCGGGCGCGGGTAATGACCAGCTTTCTGGGCATTGGGGAATATGAGAAGGGCATCGTCCTATCGGGCGATACGCAGTTGATCGGTGACGCAGAAGAACGCGGCGCCTCTCTCTCCGGTGGGGTATATTATGGCTTTGTGGACGCCGAAACTGCGGCGGACCCGAAACGCGGTGCCAATCTCTCCGCCCCGGTGCCAGAGGTTACAGCCCTCGCGCGCTATAAATGGAAACCATGACAGCATCAGTATAGAGCGGTTTTGTTGGCGTGCTGCGAATTGGCCGGGCCGCTTTATGATTGTGTTTACCGCCACTGAGCTGCGTTTCTCAGGGCCGCAGATGATGCCATCTGTTTGGCAATTGCCCTAGCGATAGAGAAGGGGAGGCCTCCAGCGAAGCCTCCCTCTATTTTTATACCGTAGATATGAAAAGGGCCGCACGATCGCGGCCCTTTCCTTATGTCTGTGCCCAACGCCCGTCAGAAACGGAAACGCACGCTCGTCTGCACCGTGCGCGCCAATGTACGCACACCCAGCGGCAGCAACTTATCCTGTCCGAAATACCGATAGACATCGTTTTTCAGCAGATTCGTGCCTTCAACCGACAAAGTCATGAACTTAACCGGGGTGAAGTTAATCGCCGCGTCGAGACGCTGTGTCTTATCGTTATAGGGTGAATATTCGGGATTATCCGTATAAACGCCCATGCGATAAGACGAACGATAGTTATAGGCGACACGGGCACTGAACTGCGGCGTATCATAGAAAAGGGTGGCATTCGCCGTCCATTTCGATGTGTTCGGGGAATCGAACGCGCCTGGAAAGTCTTCGGGATAAGGATATTCAATCCGCGCCTTACCAATATAGCTGGCGTTGAGGTTTACCCCGAAATTCTTCCAAATGCCCGGCAGGAAGTCAAAGAAGCTCTGCACCGTGCCTTCGATACCAGCGAACTTACCATCGCCAGCGTTACGCTGCTGCTCCAGGAAGCCAGACCCTGTGACGCCATAAGCCGACAGGTCAGCTATTGCTTCACGGCTGTAATACAGGAAGTTCTTCGCCTTCTTATAATAGCCAGCAAGGGATACCATGCCACCCCGGCCAAAATAATATTCGCCACTGATATTAAAGGACTGCTCTTTCTGCGCCTTTAATTCAGGGTTACCACCGATTACCACCGGAGGGTTGGCGACTGTATCCACAACATAAAATGGCCGCATGTCATAGAAACTAGGGCGCTGCACATTGGTGCTATAAGACAGACGCACCTGCATTTGCGGCGTGAAGTGGATTACCGCACTCGCGCTGGGCAGAATATCATAATAATTGCCCCGGCCCGATGATGGCTCTCTTGTTTCAACAACGATGTTTGTTCCGTCCGGCTGAGCAACCGATTGAACATTATAGATCGTGCTATTGGTGCTGCCCCAACTGTTGGTATAACGTGCCCCTACGACACCATCAACCGGGATGGATCCGATATTGAAGCCGTAATTTGCCTGACCATAAAAGGCAAAATTCTTCTCAATCGAACCCCATTCCTGCCCTTGATCTCCGCTAGGAAATTGGGTTGAAAAGCGGCCAGCATTGCCCGGGTCATTTGTCTGAATATATTGGCGGATCGCGTCAATATTCGACAGGACGGTCGAACCGGGGATGCGATACCATTCAAAACCGGTACCAAAATCAGGGCCAATCATCGCAAGATCAGACCCGCCGGGGAAGGCCGAGAGAGGGGCATATTCACCATTCACCCGCGGGAAGCCGTCGCGATAACCATAAATACGGCTGGTATTGCGGCGGTTATACCGGAAACCCGTCTGAAGCGACCGGATGAAACCAGTATCGCTCGTCCGCAGCGTCAGATCGGTCTGCGCCGCGAATTCACGGTTCTTTGACCGTCCACGATTATCCTGAAAGCGCTCAACACCATAGCCACTGCTGTCAGCAAGATCGACACCATGCAAGGTGATGGACGGCACGCCATTCTTATGAATATCCGACGTGAAATCAACGGTAGCAGATGTCAGATTATTACCGGGCCGGATAATCTGCTGTACGAAATAATTGCCGTCCTTGCTCCAGTTATACTGAACACTAGACCGGATTTCGGCGCGATCATTATGCCATTTTGCTTCGAAATTACTGGTATAAAGATCTGAATAGAAACTATTATACTGCCCATCAACGCGAGCTGGGATGCCATTGGGATTGGATATAGTCAGCGTATCGATGGTTTTACCATCGGCAGCGAACCCAACATTGCTATAGATAGGATTGCCATCCCATAATTGTACATATACCCGATCAATAGACCGCTTCTCACGCGAACCTATATAGCCGCCTTCCAAGACGAATTCGAGTTGATCGCTTGGTTTCCACTGAAACGCCGCATTAATGGATGGCTGGGTGCGATGGCCGCTTTCCAGCCCATATTGGGCACGATATGGAATAATGGCATTCCGCATCTGGTCAGACATACCCCAATACCAGAGTTGATCGGCACCTGGCGGGTTGGGGGAATTAGGATCTATTGCGCCCCGTTCTGGGATAGTACGCGGCGATTCACTTTCAATGTAATTTTCGCGATAGTTCAGGCGCGACCACGCCCCGTTGATGAGGAAACCCATCTCGCCAATATTGGTTTCAAAACGATCGGCGATCAGCAAGCTGCCTGACGGGCTGACCTTATCAGCAATATCGTCATAGCCGCCCTTCACACTGCCTGCGATAGTCCATCCCTTTTGGAGGTCCAGCGGACGGCGCAGGTCAACATTGACGGTGCCAGCGATACCGCCTTCAACCTGATCGGGCGTGCGGGTCTTATAAACATCAACGGATTTCAACAGTTCGGCGGGAATATCCGCAAGGTTGAGCGAACGCCCTTCACCCAAATTGGTCTGATTACCATTAACGGTTGTCTGAATTTCAGAAAGCCCACGAATAGTAACGCCCTGCCCCTGTCCCCGCGCACGATCAATTTGTACACCGGTAACACGCGAAAGAGCTTCTGGTACGTTATTGTCTGGCAATTTGCCAACGTCCTCGGCCACAACCGAGTCCACTAATTGCTTGGCACCACGCTTCTTCTTAACGGCTGTTTCGGCGCTACCACGGACGCCGACTACAACGACACTTTGCGCTTCTGTGTCAGCATTATCTTGCGCGAATACTGGACTTATAGCGGTATTGACGGCCACCCCCGCCGTCAGCGCTGTTGTCACCTGTAATATGAGTCTAATACGCATATTTCCCCCTTCCCTCTGATATAAGCACTTATATATCGTATACTTACAGATAATTATTTACTCTGTGTAATTGGGTTCGGTCAAGCGTTCTTGTTACAGTTTTACGAACATCCCGGCGTCCGCAGATAACGCCCTGCCTCAAACATGAGGCAACCTCAGCTAGACATCTTCAACATGATGATTTTGCATGGAAAAATCTTTCCGGATTAAGCATCCAGAGAGAGTGGCCCAAGGCGCCACTGTAGCTAACAGCCCCCTAGACGGACAGATAGGAGGGTATAGGAGGCAATTTTCCTCGGTTTCGTCATCTTTTTCTCAGGACCAGAATCAATCATTTTTACTCCTAAGTCCGACAATATCCTCCGAGTCGCAGACGCCATGAACAAGAACAACCCGGCCTCCATATGGAAGCCGGGCTAATGAAATTTACACGATCTTCGTTTCAGCTATCAGCGCCGGACAGGCACTGGAAATCGACGCTCAATCGCAGGCTTTTGCTGTTGCATCTCCTGATCGTTTAACAGGAAGGGCCGCCTTGGGGGCCAGAACCTCCCATTCCTGCACCGCCATACCGGCATAGCTCTTGCCATCGCCCGATGCCGTTAGCACAGCCCGCAGGCAACGAGTGCGAAGGGGCGAAAAACCCACCTCTTCAAACCGACCGGCAACAGGACCGGCCCCCGCACCGCCCGGAACCGGTTTCCATCCCTTATTCCAATATTCCAGCCGCCATGCAGCAGGTGGTGCAACGCCAATGGCTGAACCAGCGGGCTGATCCGCCCAGAACAGTATGCGGGCACCATTGATCGTCACCGGCTCATCCCACCGATATTCAATCCACTGCTTCGGCGGATTATTGGGGGACCAGCTTCCCCACAAATCGGGCGGCAAAGGCGCTGCCTTGGTAATGCCGTCATTGAGCGCCTTTATCCAATATTGCACTGGCACAGGCTCATTGGATGCCGCAGCGGAAGCGGACATCGCTATATTTCGGGTCGCCACAGGAGGCGCGGAGGGGCGTTTGGTGGGCGTCACAACCTTAATCGCGGCGGGAGAAACGCTATCATCCCACTCCATCGGGTCGAGCGCCACATTGCGGCGGAAATGGCCGCCACCCTTGGCATCTGCCGCATGATAAGCGAGATACCAGCGCCCCTTATACTCAACCGCACCGGGGTGAGATGTCGTAGACGAAACAGGCTTTAGCACTACGCCCCGATATGTCCACGGCCCCATCGGGTCTGGCGCACTGGCATAAGCGATGCAGGCGTGATAAACCGCCGGAGTACAGTCAGACTGCGGCCCGGCATGGTTCGCCGCATAAAGCATGTAATAAGTGCCATTCCGCTTCAGCACCCATGGCGCCTCGAAAAATCCCTTCAGCCCCTCAACCGGGCGCACCGGTCCCTTTGGGGTTATCATATCGCGCTCCAGCTCCATCGACAATATTTTGCCGAAGGTGCCCCAATAAATATAAACGCGGCCATCATCATCGATCAAAATAGTAGGATCGATATTCTGAATGTCGTTGGCAACAGGCACGCGCTGCGACAATATCGGGCCAGAAGGATGCGCATCCTTCCATGGGCCGGTCGGGCTATCCGCGACTGCAACACCAATGGCAAAGCGGTCCTTCGCATCGCTGTTCCGTTCCATCACCGGCGCATAGAAATAATAACGCCCATCAGGCCCGGTAATGATCTGTCCGGCATAAGCGCGGTCTTTCTCCGCCCAGGCAAACACATCGCCAGGGCTGGCAATGCGCGGATAATGCGTCCACTTGCCGGATGCCGGGTCGGTGGTGCGCAATAACTGCCATTCCTTCATGATGAAATCATTGACGTCAGCCGGAGCTTCATCACGTCCGGCCAATATCCACAAGGCTCCGTCCGCCACAAAGGGAGCCGGATCCGCGGAATAATAATCCCCCTCTGCCAGAATGGGGTTGCCCGTTATGGTCACAGAGCGGGGAGCAGGCGCACCCGGCGCAGCAGGCGGCGGAGGCACATCCCCGCCTTGCGCGCACCCAGCCATAGGCAGGGCAGCCACGCAAAGCGCAGCCACAGCCGCCATTACATTCTTCTTATTCGCCATCATAAGGGCCTTTTCCTCCATCAGCGATTAACTTATCCACGCGCTGATCCACCACCGTCAGAGGCACAGAGCCCAGTTCCAGCACGGCATCGTGAAATGAACGAACGTCGAATTTTTCACCAAGCGCCTTTTCGGCGCGCGCCCGCGCATTCATGATGGTGAGCTGCCCCATATAATAAGACAGCGCCTGACCCGGCCATGCGATATAGCGGTCAACCTCGGTCTGTATTTCATGCTGCGCCAACGCTGTATTATCATGCAGATACTGAATGGCCTGTTCCCGCGACCAGCCCATTGCATGAATGCCGGTATCCACCACCAGACGCGATGCACGCCATGCCTGATAGCTCAGCATCCCGAAAAGATCATAAGGCGTTTCATACATGCCCATCTCAACACCCAGCTTTTCACAGTAGAGCGCCCAGCCTTCGCCATAAGCCGATAGATACATATCCCGACGGAAGGCGGGCAGGTCCTTATTTTCGGCAGCCAGCGGCATCTGCATCGCATGGCCCGGCGCACTTTCATGCAGCGTTAGCGCAACCTGCGAATAAAGCGGCCTTGCAGGCAGATTATAGGTATTCACCAGATAAATGCCCGGTCCCCCGCGCCCTCCGGTATAAAAAGGCGCAACATCATCCGGCACTGGCTTAATAGCGAAACGACGGCGCGGCAGGCGGTTGAAATATTCATCTGCCTTGCCATCAAATGTCTTGGCGATCCATGCAGCCCGGTTCAGTAATTCCTGCGGGGTTTTCGCGTAAAATTGCGGGTCTGTACGCAGGAAGGTAAGAAATTCACCCAAAGTTCCGGTGAACTTCACCTCTTTCATTACATCAGCCATTTCGGCCCGAATTTTGGCCATTTCATCAAGGCCAATCTGGTGGATTTCCTCAGGCGATTTATCGAGCGTGACAAATTCCCGTACCTTGGAACGGTAATAGGCCTTACCATCGGGCAGGCTATAAGCATCAAGTGGTTTACGCGCACCAGGAATATAATCCTTGCGCAGAAACGTCAGCAGCTTCTGATGCGCCGGGACAACAGAGGTGCGGATGGTATCCAGCGCCTGTTTGCGCAAATCCGCCTGCGTTGCCGCCGGAATGGAGGCGGGGAGATTTTTGAAGGAGCTGTAAAATACAGATTCCTCACTCGCCCCGGCATCCACCACCTGCGCAACACCAATATCACGCCCCTGCAACGTTATAGCAGGCGGCGTAAAACCGCGTTTCAGACCAGCACGCATATTGGTGATCTGCTGATCATAATAACGCGGCAGATCGTGCATGATGGCAATGAAATTGCGGGCGTCTTTTTCAGTGCGAAAACCGCTCCGCGCCCAATCCGCCATATTACCCCAGAAGCTGGTGTCGGAGTTTAAGGGTTTTTCATATTCCCGATATTCCTGCGCCTCCAGCAAAGCATCTATTTGCTGCTTATAAACCTCAAAGTTCACTTTGTTGGCATCAGACAGCTTGGCCGTATCAATGGCCGAGAGCTGCTGCTGAACCGAGCGCCAGCGAGCCTCTCTGCGATCCTGCGACGCCTTGCTTTCATCAGGGAGTGACGGCGTGTCATTCTTAGGGCCGTCTTCACTCGGGCCATATTGCGTCAGCCGCCAGGCATATTCGCTGCTATAAATGGCTTCGAAAGCCTTATCCGTATCGGATTGCGCCGCCCCTGTATCAGAAGCTGCGATCGCGGGATTTGTCATAATAGCTGCCCCAATTACTGGCGTACCCAGCATCAATAAACCAAAATGCACCCATTGTGCGGCGGTCTTCGTGCGACCGGACGCCATGCGAAGTGTCACGCTTCATTTCCTTCCAGTAATGCATGAATGTCATCATATAACGGCTTGGGAAGGCGAACGCCTTCGACCAGCGATTTTGCCCGCGCCACATAGCGGCGAACGGACGGCAAGCGTGCGCCCTGCCCTTCAATCGCATCAAACATGGCCTCGGCGCTACGCTGATGCTGCGCAACAGCGTCCCCCAGAAAACCGGCGGGATCAATCGCAATAATCAGCTCCCCGCCAATGGGCGACCCCATACGCCCCTCATCCGCCGCAATAGATTCAATGCTGGTCATGTCGCCAATGAGCGGCCCGGCCAGCAATTCTACCATAGCTGCAAGGGCAGAACCTTTATGCCCGCCAAAAGTGCGCATTGCGCCCGCCAATATCGCTTCGGGGTCGGTGGAGGGTTTACCATCTGGGCCATAGCCCCATCCTTCCGGGGTTTGCTTACCAGCGCGGCGATGCAGTTCAATTTCCCCGCGTGCGGTGGCGCTGGTAGCGAAATCAAATACAAAAGGCGGCTTTTCCGGGCGAGGCCAGCCGAAGGCAATCGGATTGGTACCAAAAACCGGTACAGTACCGCCCTCCGGCGCAACCCACGCATGGCTGGGGGTGCAGGCGAAGGCGACCAGCCCCTGCTCTGCCAGCGTTTCCACCTCCGGCCAGAGTGCGGCAAAATGCACAACATTATTGAGAGCCATTGCCGCAATGCCTAGCTTACGCGCTTTCTCAACCAATAAAGGCAGACCGCGTTCAAAAGGCAGTTGAGCAAAGCCCCCACGCCCATCCACCCGCACCAACGCAGGCGACGGTTCGCTCACTACCGGTTCCGCATCCGGAACAACAACACCCTTTGCAACGCTATTTGCCGTCACCAAAAGGCGATATAGGCCGTGGGAGGCGCAGCCATCCCGCTCTCCCGCCACCATCGTGCGTGCAACAGCGGCGGCATGATCGGGCGCCAATCCCTGTTTCAATAGAACTTTCCGGGCCAGTTCCCCCGCCTCATCCAGACTGAGGGTGATGGTGTCGGACATGCTCATTTCGTCTCCTGCCTTTATTTGCATTGATTGCGCCATTTTGTGACCGAGCGACGTGATAGGCCATGCCAGCGATAAAGCCCATAACCCATCGCATATATTTCACAATTACTCGGTCTAATAGCGTTTATATCGTATACGGTGTGCAGGATGAGCCTGATGCTGTCAATCACAGATTGATCTAAGATTTGTCCAGTAAAATCAAATTATTCTGCGCATTTATTGGAAACTTGACCGTGAAATCATCCAATTCAAGAGCACGAATCATCAGTTACAGATAATTTAATTGCACGACAAATTAGTCAAACACTCCGACTGAATGGATGTCAAAGCCGCACATTCCCTTGACAATGGCAAATTAGTATAATTTATATTTGTTACAAACAGGGGAAAGTCTTCTATGAACAACAAAAGAAATCGCTACCTACGCCGTCTCTTGCTCGTTAGCTGTCTGGGCCTGTCCACAGGGGTTCATGCCCAAACCGTTGCTTCCTTCGAAGAAAATAGCGATGGCGCTTCTGCAGCTGAAATCATCGTTACCGGATCGCGCATCCGCCGCTCCTCCGCCGACAGCCCAGCCCCGCTCTCCATCGTAGATGCAGCCCAAATCAAGGCCGCTGGTACACAGAACATCGCTGATGTCGTAAACCAGCTACCCGCCCTCGCCATTACCCAGACCAACCAGACCAGCAACCTTGCAGGCAACGCTGGTATCAACGCGCTCGATCTGCGCGGGATGGGAACGCAACGGACGCTGGTGCTGGTTGATGGCCGCCGTCAGGTGCCTGCTATTCCCGGAACGTCAGCCGTTGACCTCAGCAACATTCCATCCAGCCTCGTTGAGCGGGTCGAAGTTGTCACAGGCGGTGCATCGGCCCTTTATGGTGCGGATGCTGTGGCTGGCGTCGCTAACTTCATCCTCAAGAAGGATTTCGAAGGCATCGAGGCCAATGGCCGCTATAGCGCATCCACGCGCGGCGATATGGACACCTATGGCTTTGACCTTCTGGTCGGCACCAACTTCGCGGATAAGCGCGGCAATATAACCGTTTTCGGCTTTTATGAGAACACGCCCGGCACCGTTGCGGGGCAGGACCGCCCGTGGACGGCCAATGGCTATCCGCTCTATGCACGCACGGCCGCAGCAGCAGGCAGCCCAGCCAATCCTTATTTCATCACTGATGGCAACCGGAACATCAACACCGCGAATGCCGCACAGGTAATTTTGGACGGCAAGCATTATGCCTTTAATGATGATGGCTCATTGCGCGCACCGATCCTTGGCCCCGGCGGCTATGTCAATGTTCAGCCTGTTAACATCAACACCGTAACCGACCCTTTAGGCCAGTTACTAACTGACGGCGGCGAATATAATGGCCGCTATGACGGCTGGTATCTCAGCGTGCCCTCGGAACGTATTACCACCCGCGCCTCTGCCAGTTTTGAGGTAAGTGATGCACTGAAACTCTTTGCCAACGCCTCTTTCTCTCACAACAAATCGCAATCAGGTTCGTTGCAGATGACGTCTTTTGGTTCGGAAGTCGTACCAGCAGACAGCCCGTTCATCACGCAGAACATCATTGACGCTAATGGCGGCCCCATTGCGGCAGGTGGTTTGCAATTCGCCCGTCGCTTCATGGAAATGCCTGCGCCGCGCACAGAATATGACCGCAAATTATTCCAGTCAGTCCTTGGTGCAGAGGGAGATTTCAGTTTCCTCTCGCAAGACTGGAATTATTCCGCTTATTATTCCTACGGCAAGACGACCCAGCGCATCCGCGATATAAACTCTGTCGCTTATGATCGCTGGTATATGGGGCTGGATTCAACCACCGGGCCGGATGGTGCAGCGATCTGCCGCAGCACCCTGACTGACCCCAATGATGGCTGCGTAGCCCTCAACCCGCTGGTTCCATTGACGCAGAAAATGATAAGCTACATCATGTATGACTCGCATTGGTCTAAATCGACCATGACGCAGCAGGTGATGTCCGGCTATCTTTCCGGCGGCTTGTTCAACCTGCCCGGTGGCACGGTACAGGCCGTTTTGGGCGGCGAATATCGCAAAGAGAAGAATAAAATCGGCGCTATTCCTGAATATGATCCGAATAGCCCGCTTTATGATCCCACGATCGGCACCACCGCTTCTTCGTTAACCGGCAAATATTCGGTGAAGGAAGTTTATGGCGAATTGCATGTTCCAATTCTCCGTAACACGCCTTTCTTTGAAACATTGTCACTTGATGGCGCTGTACGCCTTTCCGATTACAGCACTGCTGGCTCCACCACGACATGGAAATTCGGCGGCGAATGGGCGCCCATTCGTGACATTCGTTTCCGCGCCACTTATGGTCAGGCTGTTCGCACACCGAATATCGGCGAGCTTTATACCGCTAACAGCATTTCTGGCTTGTGGGTCACAGATCCCTGCAACACATATAATAAAGAAAATCGCACCGACCGTACCGAATATACGGCGGCGAACTGCGCCATACTCAACCCCGGCACGACAAATTACTGGGTATATAAGGACATCATCAACCGCGGTAACCTCGACCTGAAACCGGAAACGGCCAAGACACTGACCATCGGCGCAGTGCTTCAGCCGCGCTTCATCCCGGGATTCTCTTTCACGGTCGATTATTACAATATCGATCTGACAGGCGCGATTGATGCCTTTGGCGCGCAGACGCTGATTAACAAATGCGTCGATCAGCCAACGCTCAACAATGCCTTCTGTGATCTGGTTCAGCGTGACAGCACCAATAATATTGAATCTGTCATCA
Source organism: Sphingobium sp. (assembly GCA_009360885.1). Lineage (GTDB taxonomy): Bacteria > Pseudomonadota > Alphaproteobacteria > Sphingomonadales > Sphingomonadaceae > Sphingobium. Next base: position 241,260 of record SPEL01000004.1, read on the forward strand.
CGCAGAAAATGAACCTGTCGCAATATCTGACCCGCGGCATAGACTTTGGCGCATCCTATTCCTTGCCCTTGTCGCGTCTGGGGCTGGGTGAGAATTCCGGGCGCTTGTCCGTCGACGCCAACTACACCCGTCTGCTCAAGCGGCGCTATACGCTGGACCCGGCAGACCCGAATTCTGTAACGGAATTTACTGGTGTATTTGGTTCACCAAAGTGGAAAGGCGTTGTTCGCACGACCTATGCCAATGAAGGCTATGGCCTGACATGGACACTGCGCCACTTCTCTCCGATGCGGCCCAATACGACGACGACCAAGCCTGCCTATAGCAAAATATGGACCCCGAACGTGTTCTATAACGACCTGTCGGCCTATGTTTCGCTGACGCCGAACATCGAACTATCCGGCGGCATCAACAACCTGCTCGATCGTAAACCGCCCCGTATTCCGGGCGCAGAAGCAGGCGGCGCTAACTTTGAGCTGTCTTATCAGGCAGGGGTCTATGACGTCATCGGTCGTACATTCTTCCTGACGCTGAGATTCCATCGCTAATATCTTAGCGCCTATGACTATAAAAAGCCCGGCTTCGCTCAACGTGTGAGGTCGGGCTTTTGCATGCAATGAGCAAGAAGTTGACAGGACACATTGCAATCCGGCTGTCGCCAGCACTCCTTATGGATCTGACGATCCATCTATGCACGCCCATGATTACGACGAACCGTAGATTCGGGGCCACGAGTACCTTTCCTACTTTACTGCCATTGCCAAATTCACCATATAATATACGGTATATTTTTCAGGCTGTGACCTGTCACCTCTCAACGGAATGATGACACCCCATGCACCTTCTGCATCTGCCAACCCAGCCATCAATGATCGGACAGGCGCATATCCGCTCACACAGGCCCGCAGTTTCCACCAGATATTGGTCACTACGGAACGCCTTCCTGAGCTGCGCGGCATTTGCCGCAGTCCTGTTACCGCACCCCATATTCGCTGCCCCGGCAGGCCAGAGCGTAGAAACGGCTTCCTCAGCCGAAATGGCCCTGCGTTATGCTCAGGCAGACCGATTTGCGGGTAGATCTCTTGCCGAAATGGTCGACAATACAACCATCGCCCCCAAATTTGTCGGACAAGGTGAGAAAGCGGGCCTGTTGTACCAGACCGGCAATTGGAAGCGCGCCAGCTATGTTTTCCTTGATCTGGCGACCATGCAAAAGCGCGAAATTGCCACCAGCGCCAGCCTGATGGCGGCAACGGGCCGCCCCAATGAGACAGAGCCCGACATAAGCAATGTCTATTATGATCCGACAAGCAGCACCATCTATTTTCAGGCCGCAGGCAAAAGCTGGACAATGGCGGCTGGCGAAGCTGCTAAGGCGATACCATCCACAGCGCCAGCCTCCATGGACCTTCCTTCCCCCGATGGAAAAACCCGTATCGTTGCGCGCAATTTCAACCTTTATGCGGTAGACGTCGCCAGTGGCCGCGAAGTCGCCCTGACCACCGATGGCACACGGGAACAGCCTTATGGCCGCCCCATCCCGCATCTACCTGATATGCTTCGCGCAAACAGTGAAGAGCCGGACATGCCGGTTTCAGCCATCTGGTCCCCCGATAGCCGTTATTTGCTAACATGGCGGCTGGATGTACGCGGCGTCCGCAAGCTGAGCATGACTCAGCAAAACCCACCGGGGGAATTCTATCCCCGCAGCTTTTCCTATATCTATCCGTTGGCCGGGGCCAGGGTTCTACCGCAATCCCAGCGCCTGACGATTGATGTTGCCGCCGCAATGAAGAGCGGCCAAGCAAAAATTATCCCACTTGCGATTCCCAGCGAATCCATCCTCTATCCTTCCCCGCCAGATATGGGCTGGCAGGATGGCAAGGTGCGCGCCCAGTGGACTGAACGCGGCTATAAGCAGATTGCCGTTTATCATGCCGACCCTGCAACGGGGAAATCCACCATCGTCGCGCATGAAAGCGTGAAGCCGCTGGTAACGGTTACGTCCAGCATGATTATGCCTGCACCGAAACTGGGCGGGGAACTCTCCATTTCAGAGCGTACTGGCTGGGCGCAGCTATACCTCGTTCACCCGAATGACCCCGATGGGGGAACGCCCCTCACCAAAGGGGAATGGGAAGTTCTCTCTGTAGACCACATAGCGGATGATAGGAAATCTTTGCTCGTCACCGGCGTGGGGCGCGAGGCAAAACGCAATCCTTATTGGCGGTCGCTCTACCGCGTGGCCACCAATGGCAGCAGCATCACCGAACTGACCCCCGAACCGCTCGACCATGATGTCAGCATTTCCGATGATGGCCGCTGGATTGTCGATGAAATGTCCAGCCCAACCTCCCCCACCCGCTCGGTTCTGCGTGATGGTGCGACGGGCAAAATCATAATGGAATTGGCCAAGGCCGATATGTCGCGCCTGATGGCCGCGGGATATACTCCCCCAGAACCCTTTAAGGGCGTAGCTGCGGATGGGAAAACGCCAATTTATGGCATGCTTTATCGCCCGGCCAATTTTGACCCGAAGAAAAATTACCCCATCATCGACAATGTGTATACCGGCCCCACAACCACCGATGTCCCCGCAACGTGGAACGAAACCATCCGCGTTTCGGGCAATAGCGTCGCACAGCTAGGCGCGATTGTTGTTATGATCGACGGCACCGGCACATCACGCAGAGGACAGAAATTCCGTCTGCCTGCCTATGAAAATCTGGGCGAGGTCGGACTGGATGACCATATCAGCCTCATTCGTCAGATGGCGCAAAAATATCCTTATATGGATACACAGCGCGTCGGTGTTTTTGGCGGATCAGCCGGCGGATATGACACTGCGCGCTTTCTGTTGCGTCGCCCTGATTTCTTCAATGTGGGCGTCAGTTCGGCAGGGAACCATGAACTGAGGCTCGATAAAACATGGTGGCCAGAAGTGTCCATGGGCGATGCCGATGATGCTATATGGGAAGCTAATTCCAACATCTCCGTCGCAGGCAATCTGCAAGGCAAGCTGTTGCTGGTCCATGGAGATATTGATGATAATGTGCCCATCACGGCCAGCTATCGCCTCGCTAAGGCGTTAATTGATGCTGGACGAGATGTGGACATGATCGTCATGCCCAATACCGGCCATGGCATATATCAGCCCTTCTATGTGCGGAAAATGCGGGATTATTTCACCCGGCATCTTCTGGGCGAAACACCGCCGCCGCTACCGCCCGTTAAAGGCAAAGCGCAGGCCGCCACCCAATAACCCCCATTCATAAGACCAGCCCGAAAGCTGAGTTTATGAACCGGACCTTTTCTTTACGGGGCCAGGGGCAACAACCCCGGCCTTATGACTATCTATAGGAATCTATCTGATGACCAAAAAGCGTCTGCCTTATTTACTGGCCGCCTCTCTGATGTTTACCGGCGGTATGACGACCACTATCGCCCATGCCAAAACCCCCTATGATGGTGTCTGGCTGTTTGACGATACCCCCGCCCGGCCCGGCGTGACGATGGCGGAAATCAGCAGCAAGGGGGATAAGATTTCCGGTCGTATCACCACCTTATGGTATGGTCCGGTTGAAATGCAGAATGCCCGTATCGAAAACGGCAAGCTGCTGTTTGAAGCCCGGAATATCAACGACAAGGCCAATCCGACACGCCAGTGGAGCCTGTCTCTCGCCGGGGGCAAGGTCCATCTCAACGGCCAGATATGGTTCAACGAAGTGCTGGTTTCGGGCGAACGCGGTTCAGCCAAAGATGCTGCGCAGCGCGCCTTCAAATTCTCGCCCATGCCGCAAACCGGCGCGCCGATTGAACTGAAAATCGCAGCAACCCCGCCCATGGGCTGGAGTAGCTGGAATAAGTTCGCCGAACATATCGATGATAAGACCATCCGCGCCATGGCCGATGCGATGGTAGAAAAGGGTCTGAAGGACGCGGGTTATCTCTACATCAATATTGATGATGGCTGGCAGGGGGAGCGCGACGCCAATGGCGTGTTGCAGCCTAATGAGAAGTTCCCCGACATGAAGGCCCTGACCGCCTATGTGCATTCCAAGGGCCTGAAAATCGGCATTTATAGCTCGCAAGGCCCGAAAACCTGCGCCGGTTATCTGGGCAGCTATGGCCATGTCGAACAAGACGCCAAAACCTTTGCCGAATGGGGTTTCGACTATCTGAAATATGACCTTTGCTCTGGCGAATGGTTCTACGACACCGCCGAAACGGTGAAGGCCAGCTATTATGAAATGGGCAAGGCGCTGCAGGCCACTGGCCGCGAATTCATCTATTCGCTGTGCCAATATGGCCGCTTTGATGTCGGCTCATGGGGCCGCGCTGTCGGTGGCCAGTTGTGGCGCACAACGGGCGACATCACCGATGATTATGAAACCATGGCGAAAATCGGTTTCGATAAAAATGGCAACCCCGAATATACCGGCCCCCATGGCTTTAATGACCCGGATATGCTGGAAGTCGGCAATGGCGGCATGACCGCTGATGAATATCGCACGCATATGAGCCTGTGGGCCATGTCCGCAGCCCCATTAATGATGGGACATGACCTGCGTGAAACATCGGCAGAAACGCTGGATATCCTCACCAACAAGGCGGTTATCGCGGTCGATCAGGACGCACTGGGCATTCAGGGCAAGGCCGTTCGTAAGGCTGGTGACGTGGAAATCTGGCGCAAGCCTTTGGCCGATGGCCGCGTTGCCGTCGCCCTGTTCAACCGTGGGACAAAGCCGGCATCTACGCAACTCAGTGCATCTGACACCGGCCTTGCCTCTGTCACAAAGGCAGAGAATCTGTGGAAGGGCAAAATCGCCGGTAAAAACGGGCTGGGCGAATATAGCCTGCCTGCCCATGGCGTTGAAATGCTGATCCTGTCTGGTCGCTGATTTCTCCTATCGGCCAGCCGGTTATCCCGGATTCCATGCGGCGCGCTTTCCCATCGAAGGCGCGCCGTTCTGGTTTCAAGCCAGATCGCAGAACAGAGACAGTTGCATAATAAGGTCATAATTCGTAGATAGTATACCAATTCACCTTAGCGGGCAGACCCAACCCATAGGGTAAAACGACCATCACGAAACAATTACGGAGCATATAATGGACGGCGTCATCCTGATAGGACAACAGGAAACCCGCGAAGGGAATGGTTTTTTTCAGGCAACGGACCCGTCCAGCGGCACATTGATCGAAGCACGCTTCCCAGAAGCAACGGCAGATCATGTGGCTGCGGCCTGCGCCCTCGCCAATGTTGCATTTGATGAATATGCGATGCTGGCCCCCGAAAAAACGGCACAGTTCCTTGAAACCATCGCCGAAGAGATTTTAGCCATCGGCGATGATCTGATCGTCAACGCGATGCAGGAATCTGGCTTGCCCCGCGCTCGTCTGGAAGGGGAACGGGGCCGCACTGTAGGCCAGCTTCGCCTGTTCGCCGCGCTAGTGCGCAAGGGCGAATGGCTGGACGCCCGGTTGGACCCCGCTTTGCCTGATCGTCAGCCCATGCCCCGCGTTGAATTGCGGTCGCGCAAAATTGCCGTGGGGCCAGTTGCTGTCTTTGGTGCCTCCAACTTCCCGCTCGCATTCTCGGTCGCTGGCGGCGACACCGTGGCCGCGCTGGCCGCTGGTTGCCCGGTTGTGTTCAAGGGCCACCCTGCCCACCCCGCAACCGGCGAACTGGTCGCCAAGGCCATTGGCCGGGCCGTTGCGAAATGCGGCTTGCCCGCAGGTGTTTTCTCTTATCTGCCCGGCACGACCCATAAACTGGGCGGCGCACTGGCGGCAGACCCCAATATCAAGGCCGTGGGCTTTACCGGATCCCGCGCTGGCGGCCTTGCGCTGATGAGAATCGCGGCCTCTCGCGCAGAACCCATCCCCGTTTATGCGGAAATGAGCGCGGTGAACCCTGTTCTGCTCCTCCCCGCAAAGCTGGCGGCGGACGCAGAGGCACTGGGCAAGGCGTTCATCGCATCGCTGACAATGGGCGCGGGGCAATTCTGCACCAATCCCGGCCTGTTACTGGCAATTGACGGACCCGATACCGACCGTTTCACCGCTTCTGCGGCTGAAGCCCTTGCGGGTAATGCCGCGCTGACCATGCTGACGCCGGGCATTCACGCCGCCTATTGCAAGGGTGTTGACGCCCTCTCGGCCCATGCCTCCGTTCGCTTGGTGGCGCGCGGGCTGGTGGGCGAAGGCCCGCATCAGGCGCAGGCTGCTTTGTTTGAAACCGATGCCGCCAGCTTCCTTGCCGACGAAGCATTAGGCGCGGAAATCTTCGGATCCACCTCATTGCTGGTTCGTTGCCGGGATGCTGAGGAGTTGAAGCGCATATTGTCAAAGCTGGAGGGGCAATTAACTGCAACGCTGCATATGTCGGCGGCGGATGAACAGCTTGCTGCTGCGCTGATGCCGCTGCTGGTACGCAAAGTTGGCCGTATACTCGCCAATGGCTGGCCTACCGGCGTCGAAGTATCCCATGCAATGGTGCATGGTGGCCCCTTCCCCGCAACATCCGATGGCCGCAGCACCTCGGTTGGCACCATGGCGATTGAACGCTTTCTGCGCCCAGTCTGCTTTCAGGACATAGCCGATGCGTTACTGCCCGAAGCATTGAAAAGCGCCAATCCGCTGTCCCTGCCGCTGCGCGTGGATGGCGCACTGAAATAAGGACCGAATCGAGGGGCGAGCTTAAAATGCCTGCTCCTCTTCTCTTGTAATCCCTCTCGCTTGGGCAATGAAAAACCCCCGCTCCATCACCGGAACGGGGGTTTTCCTTTATTCGGTTGCCGAGAAATCAGGCCTCAAAGGGCTGTTCTATCGACGGCGAAGGACGGGTGAACCACTGCGCCCCGGTTTCGGTGACATAAAAATGGTCCTCCAGCCGAACGCCGAACTTCCCCGGTACGACGATCATCGGCTCGTTGGAAAAGCACATGCCCAGCTCCAGCGGGGTAGTGTCGCCACGCACCAGAAAAGGTGCTTCATGAATCGACAGACCAATGCCATGGCCGGTCCGATGAGGAAGACCGGGCAGGCGATAATCCGGGCCAAGTCCTCCTGCCTCCAGCACATCACGCGCCGCCTGATCGATCGCGCCGCAGGGAACGCCGGGCTTCACCGCTTCAAAGGCCGCCTTTTGCGCGGCTTTTTCGAGGTTCCAGATGAAGCGCTGTTCCTCATTCGCCTCGCCATAGACATAACTGCGCGTAATGTCAGACGTATAGCCCTGCACGAAACAGCCCGTGTCGATCAACACCATATCGCCTTCCTTCAGCACCCCGACACCAGGGAGACCATGCGGATAAGCGGTCGCTTCACCAAACAGCACGATGCAGAAGCTGTTCCCCGATGCGCCCATGGCGCGGTGCGCAGCCTCGATGAAGCGATAGACCTCCGTCGTGGTGATGCCGGGGCGCAATATGCGGGCGGTGCGGCGTTGTACCTCCAGCGTCATATTCTTGGCTTGCTGCATCAATGCCAGTTCCGCCGGGGATTTGGTACGGCGGCAGCCATCAATGATGGGCGTGCCTTCCAATATCTTTACATCTGGCGCAGCGCGGCGCACACGGTCCATGAAGTGGAAACTCATATCCGGCGCAATTGCCAGCGTGCGCACGCCAAAGCCCTTAAGCGCATCTGCGATCAGGGCTTCGGGGCTTTCATCTTCTTCCCACAGGCGGATGTCGCCGGATACCTTCTGGTCCGCTTCGAAACTGCCCAGTTCAAAACGGGGGCAGATGAAGATAGCCTCCCCCTTTACCGGGATAATCATCGCCACCATGCGTTCCGTCGCGCCCCATGGCACGCCAGAGAAATAATTGAGGCTGGCCCCCGCGCCCACCAGCAAGGCATCGGCCCCCTGCGCCTCTGTCAGCCGCCGCACTTTTTCGAGGCGCGCCGCGTATTCGGCCTGAGTAATAGCTGAGGCAAGATCTGCCCAAGGGGTGATTTCTGCTAATTCAGTAGCGTAGTCGGAGCCACCGATCATTTGTGACATGATATTTCCTTCATGCTTCATATATACAGAACGGCTTATCCAAAGCGTTCCAGCGACAGGTGCGGAGAGGGTGCGTCGCCAGAGAGCAGCGCCGCCAGACTCTCGCCCGTCGTCGCAGCCAGCGTTAGACCCAGATGCTGATGACCGAAAGCATAATATAAATTATCTGCTTTATCGCTGCGCCCAATGGCAGGCAGATAATCCGGCAATGTCGGACGCGACCCGAACCATGGCGCAGCATCACCGGCAATCGGCAGGCCCACGGCACTGGCATGCTGGTGCAACCGTTCCCATTTGCTTTTATCCGCAGGGGCATGGGGGGCGCTGAACTCAACAAAGCTGGCCGCACGCAGTCCGCTGGTGAAGCGGGTTGCAATCATCGATCGCTCCTCAAACACGACCGGAGGCATAGCGGCAGGCCACGCCTCTTCGCTGACCGGCGACTGGATGTGATAGCCCCGCTCATCGATGATCGGCACATTGTGGCCCAGCGGGCGCAATAGTTCCCCCGACCGCGCGCCAGCGGTGACGATAATCTGGGCCGGACGCAGCATCCGCCCATCCTCCAGATCGGCAACCGCCTTCCCGCCTTCTGTTCTGATAGCAACGACCCGCCCTTGCTGAAGTATCCCCCCCAGTTTCAACAGAGAGTTACGCAATCCATCAGCCAGCAAACCCGTATCCGCGATCTGACCGCTGCCTTCACAATAAATAGCGCCCGCAAGCGGCTTATCGGTTAGCCTTTCAATTCGTTCTATTTCCGCACGGGTCGCCGGACGAAAACGAGCGGTACCGCTGTCCGCCGCCATCCATGCACGCATTCCTTCCTTGGCGGCATCCGCACTTTCCCAGACGATATAATGGCCGGATTCCAGCAGGAGATGCGCTGTATCAGTAGCCTCCGTCAGCCGTTTCCATGCAGGGAAGGCATTGGCAAGCATCTGCTTCAGCACCGCTGTCCCCTGCCTGTGGCGCGCAGGCCGCGCCGCAGAGAGCAGACGCAGCGAAAAGGGAAGCCAGCTCGTCGCACTACGCAGCGGCAAGGATGCCGCCCCACCCCGGCAATAAAGTCGTTTTGGCAAGGATTTTACCATCGCCATGGATGCCAGCGGTTCTACCTGTTCTACCGCGATATGCCCCGCATTTCCCCATGACGCCCCCCGTGGTGGATGGTCAGGTTCTATGATTTGCACAGCATGACCAGCGCGGGCGAGAATATTGGCAGAGGCCAGAGCGACAATGCCGCCACCAACGAATAAAATGGGAGTTTTCACAGATTTCTCTTTCCAGAAGGAGAAAAACATATATAGTATACAGAATAATTGTTCAATGGAGGTATATAGTGAATTCCGCAAAATTGACGTGGCGTGGGGTTTACCCTGCCGCGACCACCCAGTTCACGCCTGATCTGGCGGTTGATCTCGACGCGACACAGAAAGTTCTTGATAACCTTATCAAGGATGGCGTCGATGGTCTGATCATTCTGGGCACCTGCGGTGAAAACAACTCGCTGGAGCCAGAAGAAAAGCGCGCCATTCTGGCAGCCGCCAACGAAGTGGTTGCAGGTCGCGTTCCATGGCTGACCGGCGTATCGGAACTGTCTACCCCACGCGCCGTCAACTATGCCAAGGACGCCAAAAAGGCTGGTGCGTCCGGCCTGATGGTTCTGCCTGCGATGGTTTATGTCCCGACCATTGGCGAACTTTGCACCCACTTTGAATCTGTTGCACAGGCGACTGACCTGCCAGTCATGCTGTATAACAACCCGACGGCCTACCGCGTTAACATCAGCATGGAAGCGATGGAACGTCTGGCTAAGTCGGAAACCATCGTCGCGGTTAAGGAAAGCTCTTCTGATACCCGCCGTTACACCGACATGCTGAACGCCTTTGGTGATCGTTTCATCCTGATGGCTGGCCTTGATGACGTGGCCTTTGAAGGCCTTCTTCTGGGCGCCCATGGCTGGATTTCCGGCCTGACCAGCGCTTTCCCGAAGGAATCGGTTGCTCTCGTGGCTGCTATTGACCGTGGTGACATCGCTGAAGCCCTGCGCATTTACCGCTGGTTCATGCCCTTGCTGCACCTCGATGCTGACCATGATCTGGTTCAGTCCATCAAGCTTTCCGAAGCTATCATGGGCCGTGGCACCGAATATGTGCGTATGCCGCGCATGCCGCTGACCGGCGAACGCCGCGCTCAGGTAACGGCGTGGGTGGAGCAGTGCGCTGCTACCCAGCCCAGCCTGACGCCAGTAGACTGACGGACAGCGCATTGATGCGTCATACATTTTTCTGCGTAGACGGGCATACGGCGGGCAACCCCGTACGGCTCGTCGCCGGGGGGGCTCCCTTGCTAAAGGGGGCCTCTATGGCGGAACGTCGCCTCGACTTCCTTGATCGTTTCGACTGGATACGAACCGGGCTGTGCTTTGAACCGCGCGGACATGATATGATGTCCGGTGGGTTCCTGTATCCGCCGACATCCCCCGATGCCGACGCTGGTATATTGTTCATCGAAACCAGCGGATGCCTTCCCATGTGCGGGCATGGCACCATTGGTATGGTGACCTTTGGGCTGGAAAATGGCCTGATTACCCCCAAAAAACCCGGCAAGCTGCGCATTGATGTGCCAGCAGGCGTTATCGACATTGATTATAAGGCTGATGGCAACCGCGTCACCAGCGTGAAAATCCGCAACGTACCCGCCTATGTCGCCATGACTGGCGTAGAAATTGATGTGCCGGGCTTTGGCCCGCTGACCATCGACATTTCCTATGGCGGCAATTTCTATGCGATCATCGAACCGCAAGGCCCATATACCGGCCTTGACGATCTGGGCGCATCGCGGATTATCGACCTCAGCCGTACCATTCGTGCGATATTGCGCGAAAAGGTAGAGCCGATTCACCCCGATGAACCCTCTATTCGCGGTGTTTCCCATGTATTGTGGGCGGAGAAACCCAAAAGCGCCGACGCCAATGGCCGCAACGCCGTATTTTACGGCGAAAAAGCGATTGATCGCAGCCCATGCGGCACCGGAACATCGGCTCGCCTTGCCCATTTGCACAGCAAGGGTAAGCTGAAGGTCGGCGATCAGTTCATCCATGAGAGCTATATATGCAGCCGTTTCATTGGCCGCGTAGAGGCAGAAGTAACAGTCGGCGGGAAGCCCGGCATTATCCCCAGCATTGAGGGAACTGCCATTTCCACCGGCATCAACACGATCTGGATTGATCGTGAAGACCCGTTCTGGGCCGGTTTCACGGTTTCCTGAGCGGATGACAGGGCCTTTGCAGAACAGGACCATCCTATGCGATGTCACTCTGCGGCCCATTACACCAAGCGATATTTTATGTGGAAGGGGTGCGCCCCTTCCGCTTTTTGGCTTAGCCAGCGGCCTTTCATGGGCGCCTCAAAGGCAAGCCCCGATATTCACATCATTTGAACATCACCACCATCCGAGGAGGAGGCAAGCGAGTCTCCCGCCCATACAACCCATAATCAGACAGGGAGAAAATCGTTGAGCTCAGGATTCTGGGGGCCACTCAAACCCATTGACGAGGCAAGGGACGAGAGCAAGCGATTACGCCCAACCTTGTCTTGGCCGCATCTGATCGCTCTGGGGGTCGGCGCTATTGTCGGCACCGGCATTTATACGCTGACGGGCGTTGGCGCGGACAGGGCCGGCCCCGCTGTTATATTGGCATTTGCCATTGCCGGGGCGGTTTGCGCCTGCGCGGCACTCGCTTACGCAGAAATGGCGACCCTCATCCCCACCGCAGGCAGCGCCTATACCTATACTTATTCGGTATTGGGCGAAACGCTCGGCTGGGTCGTGGGGTGGAGCCTTATATTGGAATATTCGCTGGCCTGTAGCACCGTAGCCGTGGGCTGGTCAGGCTATCTGGTCGGCTGGTTGCAGTCGGCAGGCATATATTTACCCACAGAATTGCTTGGCGGGCCTCATGCTGGTGGGATTGTTAACCTGCCTGCCGTTCTGGTGGCGCTGGCCATTGCAGGCCTGCTGATTGGCGGCACCAAGGAAAGCGCGACCTTCAACATCATCCTCGTTATCATCAAGCTGACGGCATTGGCGGCCTTTGTTATGCTGGCCCTCCCCGCCTTTCAGTCTGAGAATATGACGCCGTTCATGCCCTATGGCTTTACCAGCCATGTCGAAAATGGCGCAGCACGCGGGGTAATGGCCGCAGCAGCAATTGTGTTCTTCGCCTTTTACGGGTTTGACGCGGTGGCAACCTCCGCCGAAGAAGCCCGCAACCCGGGCCGGGACCTCAAAATCGGTATTATCGGGTCCATGGCCGCCTGCACCATCATCTATATGGCCGTTGCGGTGGCAGCCATTGGTGCCGTTGATTTCCGCGCCCTTGCAGGCTCATCAGAGCCTCTGGCGCTGGTACTGCGCACGCTGGGCCACCCCTTTGCCGCATGGGCGATTGCTGCGGCGGCATTGGTTGCGCTTCCCTCGGTCATATTGGTCATGATGTACGGCCAGAGCCGCATTTTCTTCGTGATGGCGCGTGACGGCCTTCTGCCCCGGTCACTTAGCACCGTATCGCCCCGCACCGGCAGCCCGGTACGTATCACCGCCATCACCGGTGTTTTCGTGGCGTTGGTCGCGGGCTTTTTCCGGTTGGATGAAATTGCGGAACTGGCCAATGCGGGCACTCTCATCGCCTTCATTGCTGTTGCGCTCTGCATGATGGTGCTGCGTAAACGCGCCCCGGAGCTGAAGCGCGTATTCAGTTGCCCGGCCCCTTATCTGGTTGGCTCCTTGGCGGTGCTGGGCTGCCTCTATCTGCTTTTCAGCCTGCCAGCATCGACGTTGGAACGCTTTGCCCTGTGGAATCTCGCGGGTCTGGTATTTTATTTCCTATACAGCCGATCACGCAGTTTGCTCGCCCGTAAGGGATAAAGAGCTATACTACCCATCCACTAAGCAGGGCGTAGTTGTCGGTTTTTTTCCGAGAGCTGCGCCCTGTTTCTTCCCATTGTCAGAATATGGGTGGCCACTCACCATCCATAAGGAGATAGAGAATGATTGCCCGCTCCCATGCTGTTCTTGCCGCCCTGTTCCTATCTACTTCGGCCATGACAGCATGGGCCCAGACACAGCCTGCGTCCGGGTCAATGTCCGCTTCCCAGCCCCAGCCAATGCGGACCAGCGCGATGGATCGTTCCGTCCACCTGCGTCAGGACTGGCAAGGGCTGACCCGTAACATCGCCTCTTTGCCGGTATGGAGCAAAGACGGCAGCCGATTTCACTATCGTAAATCTGTGGACGGGGGCTTTGCCTTTGTTTCTGTCGATGCCACTACGCTAGAGAGTCGCCCCGCCTTTGACGCGGCCATCATCGCCAGTGGCCTAACCACGATGACTGGCAAAACCGTTGACGCCCATAAGCTGCCTTTTGACCGTTTCGATTATACCGAAGATGGCAAATCCATCCGCTTTTCGGTCGACTATGCGCCGATAAGCTGCACCCTCACCAGCGCCCATTGCGCCCCGGTCAGCAATGACCACGAAGGCCGCCCGCGCGGCTTTGGTGTGGTACGGGATTTGCGCGTTGCCGCCGATAACCATCCCCGCCTGTCGCCTGATGGGAAGTGGGCAGCGCTGGTCATTGACGATAATCTGGTTATCCGGCCTGTGGGAGGCGGAGACGCCATCAAGCTCAGCTCCGATGGATCTCCGGGTAATTTTTATGACCCGGAAAGCATTATCTGGTCCCCCGATTCCCGCTCTCTGGCCCTGTATCGGGTACGCCCCGGCTATGCCCGCATGGTGACAAGGGTGCTGACCTCGCCCGATAATAGCGTGCAACCACAAGTGATAGAGCAGCTTTACCCCAAGCCGGGCGATGCCGTGGATATTGAGCAACCGGTGCTGTTTAATGTCAGCACGAGGCAGCAGATCAACATAACCAATGCACTCTTCCCCAACCCCTATCAGCTATCCGACCTGACATGGCGCGCAGATAGCAAGAGCCTCAGCTTCACCTATATGGACCGCGGACATAACCTTGCACGCGTTGTTTCTGTGGATGCCTCCACCGGCAAGGCCCATGCCGCGATTACCGAGCAGGAAAAGAATTTCGTCTATTTTGACCGTATGTTCCAGCATGATGTGCAGGGACAGGGTAAAGACATTCTCTGGATTTCAGAACGCGATGGGTGGCGGCACCTCTATATGATGGATGGCGCCTCAGGCCGCGTGAAAAAGCAGATTACCAAGGGGGCATGGGTAGTCCGTGATGTCCTTCGCGTCGATGATGAAAAGCGCCAGATATGGTTCACCGCCAGTGGGCGAGAAGCCGGGCAGGACCCTTATTATATCCACGCCTATCGCATCAATTATGACGGCACCGGCCTGACCCGCCTGACCAGCGCACCATCCACCCATCAGGTGGTTTTCTCGCCGGATATGTCACGCTATCTCGATCTATATTCCCGCGTCGATCAGCCTGATATGCTGGAATTGCACGACGCCACCACCGGAGCGCTGCTCCGTACTGTGGAAAAAGGCGACATCAGCCGCCTGACTGCTGCCGGTTTCCGGGCACCACAGCCCTATGTCGCCAAGGCACGGGATGGAAAAACCGATATATGGGGGCTGGTCATCCGCCCGCATGATTTTGACCCCACCAAGAAATATCCGGTAATCGAAAATATCTATGCCGGGCCACATGACAGCTTTGTTCCCAAGGCTTTCTGGCCCTTTGGCTATCATTCCGGCGGGGATAAAGTCATCGGCATGCAGGCATTGGCCGATCTGGGCTTTATCGTCGTACAAATTGACGGCATGGGAACCGCCAACCGCTCCAAAGCCTTTCATGATGTTGCATGGAAAAATCTTGATGATTCCGGTTTCCCCGACCGGATATTATGGATGAAGGCGCTAGCGCAGGCAGAACCCGCCGCCGATATTTCGCGCGTGGGCATTTATGGTGCCTCCGCTGGCGGGCAAAGCACCCTCAACGCCTTATTATTCCACCCGGATTTTTACAAAGTCGGGGTTGCTTATGCGGGCTGTTACGACAACCGCATGGATAAGATTAGCTGGAATGAACAATGGCTGGGCCCGGTTGTGGACCAGAGCTATCTGGATGCATCCGGTGTCGTTCATGCTGATAAGCTGCAAGGCAAACTAATGCTGATCGTGGGCGAGCAGGATAGCAATGTTGATCCGGCCTCCACCATGCAGGTCGCCAATGCCCTTATCAAAGCAGGTAAGGATTTTGATCTGATCGCCCTGCCCGGAGAGGAACATAGCGTTGGCCGCTCCACCGGCCCGATAGATTATGTGCAGCGGCGGCAATTTCAGTTCTTTGTGGATCATCTGACAGCAAAGAAAGCTGGTTCCTGATAGCTATTTGATATAATATAGCTGTTCTGCTGCCGACAAAGCGGAATGCCCATCTTGTCGTTAGCAGGATTATATTTATATTATATACCTTACGCGCGCGGGAATTGGGTTGGAGTTCCTACCCTGTCCGCTCCAGTCCCCTTACGGAGATTCTGACTTGGCAATAATCATTCGAACGCTGGCAGAGCGTATTTTTGATGTTATCCGGGAACGGATTGTATCAGGAGAACTGCCAGTTGATGAGCCTGTGCGTCAGGATGCTCTCGCAACGGAACTGGGGGTCAGCAAAATCCCGCTAAGGGAAGCCCTCGCCCGGCTGGAACAGGATGGCCTGCTGTTCAGCCACGCCAATCGTGGCTGGTTTGTGCGGCCAATGTCCGCACAGGAAGCCGAAGAGATTTACGATCTGCGCCTCGCGATTGAACCGCCCGCGGCAGCCCGCGCCTGCCGCCTTGCAACGGATGAAGATCGCGAAGCAGTGATGGAGGCGTTTAAGGCGCTGGATCGGGCCGCCAGCGACAACCTGAACGCCGTGGCGAAATGCAACCGCGAATTCCACACCTTACTGGTTCGTCCCTGCAATATGATGCTGACCAGACAGTTGATCGAACGGCTGGAAATATTGGCCGAGCGTTATGTGCTGGCGCATCTGGAACCGGCAGGCCGTGAAGACCGCGCCCATCTGGAACATAAGACCCTGCTGGATGTTTGGCTCGCCCGTGATGAGGAAAAGGTCCGCTCGGTGCTGACCCATCATATCGGCAGCACCCTGAATGATCTGCGCTCTCATTTCATGATGGCCGAAGCCGCCGCCTGAAACCCGGCGCGGTAAGGGAAAATGCGGGGTGAGAGAAAACTCCCACCCCCGGTATTTTATACCAGCGCCATCAGGCTGGCATTGCCACCTGCCGCCGTTGTGTTAACCGAGGTCGAGACCTCCTCAATCAACCATTCGAGGCGATAGGTCGCTGGTTTCAGCATTTCCTTCGATGGCGCGGCCTGCGCGATAACCACATTGGGCAAACGATCAGCCAACGCCTTCAAAGCAGCAATGGTCACGGGGGCATCCCCCTCGATCAGCGCCCCGGCAATAGCGTCTGTGGTGGTTTGCAAACGCAAGCGCACATTATTGGGCATATCCGCAACCAGGGCGATGAGGGCATTATCTGCCTCCAGCACGAAATCATTCCCAGTTGCCAGCACTGCTGCCAGTTGGTGGAACAACCCCGCCCGGCTGACCGGACGCAGCATGATCGTACCGCGACGATGCAGGGCATAGCTGTTCTTCTCACCCACCGGACCAGATAGGTCCGCCACCATGCCCAATGGCGTAGAAACACCGAGTTGATGCGTAAGGCTGGCAGCCTCAGCCTCTCCCTGCGCCTCCAGCCATTGCGCGAAATCACGCAATGCCGAATCTACCTGCGCATCCGCACGTGCAGGCAAGAGGGACGGATTAGCAACCAGTCGGCGCAAATAGAGCGGCCCGCCCGCCTTAGGCCCGGTGCCGGAAAGCCCGCGCCCGCCAAAGGGCTGTACGCCCACCACCGCACCAATGACATTACGGTTCACATAGATATTGCCCGCCCCAATACGCGATGTGACATGGTCAACCATATCATCAAGGCGCGTGTGCAGGCCGAAGGTCAGGCCATAGCCCGTCGCATTAATCGTGTCGATCAACGCATCCAGATCATCCCGGGCATAGCGGATCACATGCAGTACCGGCCCAAATATCTCGCGGTCCAGTTCATCAATGCTGTCCAGTTCAATGATGGTCGGGGCAACAAAATGGCCCTGCGCTGCTTCGGGCAACATCGGGGCTTGCTCAACCGGGCATCCCCGCACGCGCAGCAGCTCGATATGATTTTCAATATCTGCTTTGGCCTCCGCCGTGATGACCGGGCCAATATCCACGGCCAGACGATCGGTGCTGCCGATTCGCAACTCGCGGAAAGCCCCCTTCAGCATGGAAAGGACATGATCGGCCGCTTCTTCCTGTATGCACAGCACACGGAGCGCCGAACAGCGCTGGCCCGCACTGTCAAAGGCCGATGCGATGACATCCGCGACGACCTGTTCGGCCAGCGCCGATGAATCAACGATCATCGCATTCTGGCCGCCCGTTTCCGCAATGAACGGAACGGGCTTGCCTTGTGCCGATACCCGCGTCGCCAATTGCTTCTGGATCAGACGAGCAACCTCGGTAGAGCCGGTGAACATAACGCCTGCCGTTTCCGGCGCGGCGACCAGAGCCGCCCCTATGGCCCCATCGCCGGGCACATAATGCAGCACATCGGCCGGCACACCCGCATCATGGAGCAGGCGCACGCCTTCCGCCGCGATTAAGGGCGTCTGTTCCGCAGGCTTGGCCAGCACACTATTGCCCGCCACCAGCGCGGCCGCAATCTGGCCCATAAAAATCGCCAGAGGGAAATTCCACGGGCTGATGCAAACAATCGGTCCAAGGGGCTGGGTTTTGCCATTGAATTGCGCCACGGCCTGATCGGCATAATAACGCAAAAAGTCGATCGCTTCACGCACTTCTGCAATCGCATTGGGCAGAGATTTTCCAGCCTCCCGCACGATGAGGCCCAGCAGAACAGGCATTTTCACCTGCAATGCATCCGCAGCGCGGCGCAATATATCGGCGCGCTGCTCAACCAGGGTTGCAGACCATTTCGCTACGGCTGCGACAGCCTGTTGCGCCGCATGGGCGGCATCCTCTGGGTTGGACAGCGTGACCTTGCCAACAACATCCTGACGATCAGCGGGGTTCACCACCTCTTCAACTGGGCGCACGGCATCAGGCAGGCCGCTGATGAGGGGACCTGCCTGCCATATTTGCTGCGTGCTGGAAAGCAGGGCTTTGCTCAGATCCTTCAGGCTGTTTTCATCCGACAGATCAATACCTGCCGAATTTTTCCGGCCCCCGAAAATATCGGCTGGCAGGGAAATTAATTCATGCCTTGCACCGGGCATCGCTTCGGCGCGAACCAGTTCGACCGGATCGACAATCAATTCCTCCACAGGAACCGCCGGATCACCAATACGGTTCACGAAGGATGAGTTCGCGCCATTTTCCAGCAAACGGCGGACCAAATAGCCCAGCAATGTCTCATGCGTGCCAACGGGGGCATAAACACGGCACGGCCGGCCATATTTCTCTACGCCGACGACTTCGGAATAAAGCGGCTCCCCCATGCCGTGCAGGCATTGGAATTCCCAATCGCCAATGGCAAAATCAGGCCCCGCCATCTGGTAAATGGTGGCCAGCGTCTGCGCATTATGGGTGGCGAATTGGGGGAATATAACACCCCGCGCCGCCAGCAGCTTCTTCGCGCAGGCGACATAGGAAATATCGGTATGCACCTTGCGGGTATAGACTGGGAAATCAACCAGCCCCGCTTCCTGTGTCCGTTTAATTTCGGCATCCCAATAGGCGCCCTTCACCAGCCGCACCATGATGCGGCGGTCTGCGCGATGCGCGAGGTCGATCAGCCAGTCGATTACAAACGGGCAGCGCTTGCCATAAGCCTGCACGACAAAACCCAGCCCGTTCCACCCGGCAAGGTCAGCATCCAGCGCCAGCGCCTCCAGCAAATCCAGCGAGAGTTCCAGCCGGTCAGCCTCCTCCGCATCAATGTTGACGCCAATGTCATAGCTGCGCGCCAGCACCATCAACGCCTTCACGCGGGGCAACAACTCCCCCATCACCCGGTCTGCCTGAGCGCGGGAATAGCGCGGGTGCAATGCCGACAGCTTGATAGAAATGCCGGGGCCAGCATAGACACCGCGCCCGACAGATGCCTTGCCTATCGCATGGATGGCGCGTTCATAATCATCATAATAGCGCGCCGCATCCGCCGCCGTTGTGGCGGCCTCGCCCAGCATATCATAGCTATAAGCAAAGCCTTTGGCCTCCATCTTGCGAGATCGCTTGAGCGCCTTGTCGATTGTCTGACCGGTAACGAACTGTTCCCCCATCATCCGCATGGCGAGATCAACCCCGCGCCGGATCACCGGCTCACCCGTGCGGGCGATCAGACGCGTAAGGCTGTTGGACAGGCTCTTGCTATCGCTATTCTCGACCAGCTTGCCAGTGACAACCAGCCCCCAGCTTGCAGCATTGACGAACAGGGACTTTTCCCCGCCGACATGGCTCTTCCAGTCACCTTCGGCGATTTTATCACGGATGAGGGCATCGCGGGTCGCCGCATCAGGTATGCGTAGCAAAGCCTCTGCCAGACACATTAGCGCCACGCCTTCCTGACTGGACAGTGCATATTCCTGTACCAGCCCCTCTACGCCGCCGGTGCGCTTTTTGGCACGCAGCGCGGTGATGAGGGAGCGCGCCATGTCGCGCGCGGCCCCTGCCACAGCCTCCGGCAGGCTCGCGGCATCAAGCAAAGGCGCGAGGCATTCTGGCTCACCCCGGCGATAGGCAGCGGTGATCGCACGGCGCAGGGGGGACTGCGGGGTAACCGGCGGGGCGAAGGATGTGAATTTAGGACTGGACATAGCAGGATAATAGCATCAGCTATTAAGACGATCCGCCTGATTATGAGCAATTATCAAGGTATATTATCTTATTTTATCCATTTTTTCAGGTTGTTTTCATGAAAAACTCTCATTCATTAGTCGAATTGGATGAATTTGACCGCAAAATCATCGCAATTCTCGCGGAAAATGGCCGTATCAGCATCACTGATCTGGCAGCAAAAACGGGCCTTTCCAAAACCCCCTGCCAGATGCGCATGAAAAAGCTGATCGATAACAACGTCATCCTTGGCTTTCGCGCTGTGGTAGACCCTGCCCGCATGGGCCTCGACCATGTTGCCTTTACCGAGGTCAAATTATCCGACACCCGCGAAGAAGCGCTGAGAGCCTTTAATCAGGCCGTCCGCCGGATAAAAGAGGTGGAGGAATGTCATATGATCGCCAGCCATTTCGATTATCTGCTCAAGGTACGCACAGCGGATATAAAGCGATATCGAATCGTACTGGGTGAGAAAATATCGCAGCTCCCCCATGTCGCCAGCACATCGACTTATGTAACGATGGAAACCATAACGGAGCGATAATCGCGCATCACACAGGGGAAACTTCCCCCAGCCAGCGGAGCAACTGTTCCGGGCTGGCCGGTTTGTGAAACAGGTCAGCCCCGCCCGCCCTGCACTTGTCCGTCAGGTCTGGGGAGCGATCCGCTGTTACCAATGCGCAGCAGAGGGATGGATTGATGAGGCGTAACTGCGCGATCAGACTAATTCCATCGCCATCGCCTTCCGCCAGTTGATAATCGACCAGCGCACATTGCGCGAGGTCAGCCAGCACATAAGCATCAGCCGGTCCCGCCGCCATTAATGGCACATAGCCATTTTGCCGCAACACCATGGCGGTCGCTGCTCGAATTTCGGCATCATCATCCACCACCAGAACCTGCACCCCATCCGGGGAACGTGTCTGGGTCGGCTTCAGAGGCGCTTGTGGTAACGCAGGTTCCGCCGCTGCGGTCAGTTCCACGGCGAAGCGGCTGCCCCGTCCCGGCGTTGATCGTAAATCCACCGCAGCATCGAGCAGCCGCGCCGTCCGCCGTACGATCGCCAGCCCCAATCCAATGCCTGCGTCCCCGGCCCCCGCATGGCCCAGCCGTTCAAACTCCTGAAATATCCGATCCTGATCGCGCTCTTCAATGCCAGGGCCACTATCATACACCTCGATACGGATCATCCCTTGCCGCCGCCGAACCCCCATCACCACCCCGCCCTGCATCGTATAGCGCATTGCATTAGACAGGAAATTCTGGATGATAGACTGGAGGAGAGAACGATCACTTTCCACCATCGCATCCCCCGGCCCAACACGAATCGTCAGCCCCTTAGCCTGTGCCTGAGGGGTAAAAATCTCCGCCAGTTCCATCAATAAAGGCCGCACCGGGAACAGGGCCGGTTGTGGCTGCACGCCCCCGGCATCCAGCTTTGATATGTCGAGCAAAGACCGCAGCAAGGCCTCCGCGGCTTCAATTGAACTGGATACCCCGCCCAATAAAGGCCGCAGATTTTCCGGTAATTGCCTCCCCAATCCGGCCGTGAACAGGCGCGCAGCATGAATGGGTTGGAGCAAGTCATGGCTGGCAGCCGCCAAAAAGCGTGTCTTCTCGGCATCCGCCCGCGATAATTGCTCATTAGCGAGGCGCAATGCCCTTGTGCGCTGTTCCACCCGGCTTTCCAGTTCCGAGCGCGCCCGTTCCAGCGCGGAACGCGCCTCTGCCTCTGCCGTGATATCTGTAAAGCACATTACATAACCGCCGCCCGGCATAGGCCCACCGACGGTTTTCAACACCCGCCCATCAGGCCGCATCCGCTCAAAGCTATGTACCGTTCCGCGCCGCATATGCCCCAAACGCCGCGCCACATGGCTATCGACCTCACCCGGCCCACATTCGCCGCGAGTCGCATTGTACCGGATCAGTTCGGAAACTGGCGCCCCCACATAGACCAGCTCCTTGGGATATTTGAACAGATCGAGATAACGGCTATTCCACGCCATCAACCGCTGATGATGGTCGATCACACTCACGCCGGGGTCGATATTTTCCAGCGTGGCGGCCAGCAACCCCTTCGAGAATTGGAGGCTCTGCCCGGATTCATCCAGCATCCGCATCACATCCGACACACCAAGGCGGGTTCCCTGTAATGCCGATGCCATGATCTGCCGCGCTGACGGTCCGCCAATCACCCCCGCGATGAGGCGTTCCGCACGGCGTGCATCCTCCGCCTCAATAGCATCATTGCTATCCCTATCAGGGCCAAAGGCCGCATTGGCTTCCTCCTTGCCCACGAAGCGGGTGGCCATAGCCCGCAAATCGCCCAATGTTCGGGCCTCTGCAATGTCATGATGCGGGCGGGCCTCATCACGGCCCCCACCACGTCTGCGCCATAGGGAAATCACCGCGAAAACGGCACTGTTCGCGCCAAGGCTCCATAAAGTGCCATGGCTGATTGAGGATAGCCCAGTCACACCCATCAGGGCGTGAGGGTCCAGCAGCGTACCCGTGAGAGGCTCCAGCAATTCCGGCCAGATCAGTTCGGGCAGGAACAATGTATAAATCCATAATATCAGCCCGACAATCAGCCCGCCTTTAGCGGCCAGCGCATCCCGATTGCCACCACGCACCGCCAATATCAGGATAGGAGCAAACTGAACCATCGCCGCAAAAGCGGTAAGACCAATGGCCGCCAGACGCTCATCCTCCGGCACAAGAAAAGCATAAACCAGCGCGGCCGCCATCACCATGACAATGGCGACGCGGCGGGTGTGCAGCATTCGCCGCCCCATATCCGCGCCGATATCCGTGGCCACATCATCCTTACGGAAGCGCAGCATCACCGGGCCAATGAGATCATTAGAAAGCATATGGAACAGGGCAATAGCCTCCACCACCACCATGCCGGTCGCCGCCGAAAAGCCACCCAGAAAGGCAACAAACGCCAATCCATCCGCCCCATGTACCAGTGGAAGCCCCAATATCAGTAGATCAGGCGCAAAATCGCCTGATGGCAGGGTCAACCCCGCAAGGCTGATCGGCATCACCACCGCCATAGTCAGCAGCAAATAGAGGATAGTGATCCACCGCCCCTGCATGATGCTATCCGGCGAATCCGCACCGATGACGCCGATATAAAATTGACGAGGCAGGCACAAAAAGGCCGCCATAGACAGCAGGGTGATGACCAGAAAGTCACCATCCATCTGCGACAATGCAAAAATATCATAAAAACGGGATGCACCCATGGCTTGCTGCGCAGGCGGAGCAGAAAAGAACAACCAGCCCGCAAACAGGCCAACGGCCATCATCGCCGCCAGCTTCACCAATGATTCCGCCGCAATAACATGCAAAACCGCTTCGTTCCGGCCAGATGCCACATAGCGCCGCGCGCCAAAGGCCATTGCGAAAAGCGCCAGCACAATCGCCGCGATCGTCATCGGTATTTGCGCGTTGTGCCCACCGGCTATGGCAGCATAACCCGTACCAATAGAGCGGAGTTGCAGGGCCAGATAAGGGATGGAGCCAAAGAGCGCCAGCAACGTCACCAGCGCCGCCACGCCCCTGCTCTTCCCAAAGCGCGAACCGATAAAATCGGATATAGAGGCCGCGCCTTCGGCCTCGACCTCGCGCACCAGCGCCCGCAGAAAGCCCGGTGCAAACAGCAAGAGCAGTATTGGCCCCAAATATATCGGCGCGTAATTCCACCCTTCGCTGATACTGCTGCCTACCGCACCATAGAAGGTCCAGCTACTGCAATACACGGCCAGAGCGAGCGCATAGGCAGGCATACGCAATCGCGCCAGCCCGGAGGATTTAAGCCGGGTTTCGCTATATACCGCCAGCAGAAACAGCAGCCCTGCATAGCCCATAGCAACCGAAAATAGCAGGATGCCCCTCATCCCACCCGCGATAGCAAAAAAGCCGGAAACAGGCCAATGCCCATAACCGGCTTTTCAATCAGATTATTGTATCTGTCAGGGCTTTAACGCTTC
This sequence comes from Sphingobium sp., assembly GCA_009360885.1. Classification (GTDB taxonomy): domain Bacteria; phylum Pseudomonadota; class Alphaproteobacteria; order Sphingomonadales; family Sphingomonadaceae; genus Sphingobium. The sequence continues at coordinate 265,191 of SPEL01000004.1, forward strand.
CATCCATATCGCAACAGCAACAGCACCGGGGTCTGCATGGCCTGCGGTGCGATCGCCCATATAGCTGGACCGGCCACGGCGCGGGGCCATAGAGCGGGTCGCCTCGGCACCAGCTGCGGCGGCGGCCTGCATCGCACCGATGCGGTCCGCGACGACGCCCGTGGCTGCTTCCAGCGCATCGGCGGCGGGAAGCAGCGCATCCAGCATCGTACGATCTCCGGCAGAGGCCCCGCCCAGTTCCATCATACCATTGCACGCAGCACGCAGCGCCCGCGCCCATGCCGCTGGCTCATCAACTGAGTCTTCCGCCGACAGCGATGTTGCCGCGCGCAGCACAAATACCGCATAAAGCGGGCCAGATGTGCCACCGAGCGAACGACGCAATAATGCGAAAATCTGCGTAAGCGCACGAGCCGGATGGTCAAAATCCAATGTATCAATCGCCGCATCGACGCTATCCGCACCGCGCTTAAGGCTGATACCCAGATCACCATCACCCACCGCACTATCCAGACGCGTGAGTTCCGGTTCTGCATCACGCAGGGCGGTAATGACCTTACGAACGGCACGCTCAAAGGCGGCCCGATTCTCGGCCTGCTCCCATGCCGGACCAGCGGGAACATCATCGCTATTGATGCTAACGGCAACGGATTTCGCGGCCTGACTCGCCGGAATGCTGGGGTGCGCCCATGCCGATGCCCCACTGGGCGCGAACAGACGCTGCGTGCGTGCCTCATCCAGCTTCAGCAACGACAGCGAGCAACCCGCCATTTCAAGCGCGCTCAGGAAAGTACCGACAATAACGGCCTTTGGCGCAAAGCCCAGTTCATTAAGGCGACGTACCGCAAAACGAGCGACCACCGCCAGTTCCAGTGCCGGGGTGCCACCAAGGCCATTGACCATCAAGGCAACATCGTCACCCTTGGCCAAGCCACCATGGCGGATGATCTTTTCCATAACCTCTTCAAACATCACATCGACCGAGGCAATCTTATCCCGGCGCACACCGCTTTCGCCATGGATACCGAGGCCAAACTCTACCTCATCCACGCCCAGTTCAAAACCTGGCTTGCCCGCTGCGGGGACCGTGCAGGGAGTCAGGCCAACACCCATGCTGGCGACGCTATCCGCCGCGGCCTGTGCCTCGGCGCGGACCTCCTCCAACGACAGCCCTGCTTCGGCAGCAGCACCCGCAACCTTATGCACGAAAATCGTCCCCGCAATGCCGCGACGGCCAACGGCGATATTCTCATCACCCAGCGCCACATCATCACCGACGATCACCACCTCAACCGGCACGCCATGGGTGCGAGCGATTTCCGCCGCCAGCCCGAAATTCAGCTTATCGCCGGTATAGTTTTTAACGATCAGCAGCACGCCCGCTGGGCCGCCAACCGTCAGGATGGTTTTCAGCACTGCATCCACGCTCGGTGATGTAAAGACCGGCCCCGCAACCGCCGCCGTCAGCATCCCCGCACCGACATAACCCGCATGTGCTGGCTCATGCCCAGAACCACCGCCAGAGAGAATTGCAACCTTGCCAGCAGCCTTCAGCGCCTCATAATCGGCGCGTATAACGGCGCTTTCATCAGGAAGCAGCATCAGCCCGGCATCGGCCAGAGCCAGCCCTTCCACCATTTCATCGACAACCAGTGCCGGATCATTGATTAGTTTTTTCATCTTTGAAAATCTTTCCGGAAAAGCCGTTTAACGCGGCATCTGGGCAACCGCCTCACCATATCCACGGCGAGCATATGCGATAAGGCCAAAGGCAACAACCGATGCCACACCAGCAACCAGCGCAATGGATTTACCCACCGCAAGGTCAGACATGAACAAATGGTCAGTCGCCAGCGCAACAAATGTCGGGCCAAAGCCCAGACCGATCAGGTTGATCGCAAACAGATACAGCGCGGTCACCTGCCCACGATATTCATTAGGGGTAATCGCATGAAGGGCGGCTGGCGCAATGCCGGTTGGCACGCCAAGGAAGAAACTCGCCCATACAAGCGCCGCCAGCGACATCGCAGGCGATGCACCAAGCCCAACAAAAGGCACTACCGGAATAACCAGCGCCATACCGATAAGCGAAGCGCGCAGCGCACCGTCGGCCTTACCCGACGCGGTCATTTTATCCGACAGCCAGCCACCAACGAGAATCCCCGAACAGCCCGCCGTCAGCAGTATGACGCCATAAGCAAAGGCGATTTCGCCTGCGCTCCAACCATGAACACGGATGAAATAGGTCGGCACCCATGCAGACAGACCGTAGCTGAGGATAGCATTGACCCCAAAGCCGAATACAATCGCCATCAGCGTATTAGCGCGGGACCGGAAAAAGGCGAAGGTTTCGCCAATACCGGGGACTTCCGCGCCAGAGCCCTTGCGTTCCTTACGGCTCGGTTCCCGCACGGTCAGCATCAGCGCCGCGACAACCAACCCCGGCAAGCCAACGATCATGAAGGCAGCCTGCCATGGGCGTACTTCTCCAACGAGCGGTAAAGCGACTAACGCCTCCTGAGAAGTCGCTGTTACCGCCATGCCGCCCAATATCAACGCCAGCCCAGATCCGACAAAAATGCCCATGGTATAAACGCTCATCGCCCGACCACGCCGTGAAGGCGCGAAATAATCAGAAATCAGCGAATAAGCCGCAGGAGAAAGCGTAGCCTCACCAATGCCCACCACGATACGAGCGGTAAAAAGCTGGCCAAAATTCTCAGCAAGACCGCAGGCCGCGGTGGCAAGGCACCATATCACCATGCCGATGACCATCATCTTCTGACGGCTGCCCCGGTCCGCCCAGCGGCCCAGATACATGCCCATGAAGGTATAGAAAATCGCGAAAGCAAAGCCATGAAGCAAGCTGATAGCGGTATCGCTAAGGCCCAGATCCGTCCTGATGGGTTGCACCATCAGGCTCAGTATCTGGCGATCAACAAAGGCAACGGTATAGGCCAGCAGCAATATGGCGATGACATACCAAGCGTAAAGCGGATTGGGATAATCCGCCGGGGAAGAGACGGAAACGCCTTTCTCTTTGCCCTGCATCAGGCCCGCTCCAACCGAACAGGCAGACCAGAAAGCCCCCGCAGCCAGTTAATGCTCTGATATTCGGGTTCGCCAATAATTTCGATTTTCGCAACCTTTCTGGCGATGGTCGAAATAATCACTTCTGCTTCCAGACGCGCCATCATCTGTCCCACGCAAGCGTGAATGCCAAAACCAAAGGCCAGATGGCCCGACGTCTTGCGGTCGATATCATAACGCGTCGGATTTTCCCACTGGCGCGGATCACGGTTAGCAGCCGCGATGAACAGGATTACCTTTTCTTCGGCACCAATACGTACACCACCAATTTCGGTTTCACATGTGGTCGTGCGGCCAATATATGGGCTGGGCGCACGATAGCGCAGGCCTTCGTCAAAAGCCGCACGGGCAAGCCCCGGATTTTCGCGCAACTTCGCCCATGCTTCAGGGTGTTGAGCCAGCGCCTTCAGCGTAAAGCCGATGCCATTAATGGTGGTATCCATGCCCGCCGAAATGAAGATACGGATCAGCATACCGGCTTCTTCTTCGGTCAGTTCGCCCTGATCTGCCAGATCAAATATGGCGGCCCCCATGGTATCAGGCGCGATAGCATCGCGGCGGCAATTCTCGACAACCCAGTCCATAATTGGAGCGGCGCGTTCTGCTGCTGCGTGGAAACGCGCGTTTTTCTCGCCCATCGCATTGAAGTTAAGTTCGGAATAAATCAGCAGATTTTCGCGATTCTCTTTACCAAAACCAACTGTATCCGGCAGAACATTAAACGGAAAAGCCTCTGCCAGATCCGCCATCAGATCAACGTCACCACGATCGAGCGCCTCATCGACAATGCGTTCAGCGGTCTGCTCAAAATCGGTGCGCAACCTGCGCAGAACCGCCGGAGACAAAAGCTTGTTCATGATACGGCGATATTTACTGTGTTCCGGCGGGTCGCTTTCCAGAATCAGACTGGGTTTACGCCAGTTTTCCTGTTTACGGATATTGGTAAAGCCCGTACCAGACGCCGAAGAATAGGTCTGAAAGTCTCCGAAAACGGCATGCACATCGGTATGTCCGCCTACCGCCCAGACGCCATGGCGCGCGAGGTAAACGGCAGGCGCGGTTTCCCGCACAAGCTGGTCATAATGATCGGGCTGTGACATCACATCCGTATCAAACAGGTCGAAATCAAGCGTCGGCGCGCTGCTATGGTTGAGCATGGGCATCCCGTTAGTTATGGCTGAATGCGTCAGGAGAGGGGGCTTTTCTTGTGTTATTGCACCCTGACAATGCATCCTCTTCGCCAATAGTTTACTTTGCAACCAATAAAAGTCAATTGGCTGGCTGCATTGTCGCTTGAAACAGAACATAACCTGAGGAAGAAAAAGAGAAATGGAAATTCAGCGCCCGTCCGTATCGACGCCGGAACCCGGCATCAGCTCCCGTCAGGTGATTGACCGCCATCTTTACGTCCCTCACTATCTGGTTGTGCTGGCAAACGGGATGGAGCGCGGACAATCCCGCATTTATATCAAGCATCTGGGCATTGGCATTAATGAGGCCCGAATCATCACCGTCGTGGCGCATAGCGGCCCGCTAACAGCCGCAGAAATATCCGAAATATTGGTGATGAACAAATCCATAACCAGTCGCAGCCTGCAAACATTAGAAGCTAAGGCTCTGGTAGAAATAGGCGCGGCCAAGCGGTCGCGGCCTGTCACCCTCACCGCAGAGGGCTATAGGCTGCACGACCGAATCATCACCGTTTCTTTAGCGCGGGAAAAGCTGATGCTGAATGGTTTTAGCCCGAATGAGAAGGCTATTGTGCTAGGATATCTGGCCCGAATGTTCAGCAATATGGAACTGGCCAACAATTATGATCCGCTTGATCCAAACAGCCAGAACATCGAAACGATGCTACAATCAGATTGACATTGGTTGCAAACTAAACCAAATGCCGAATCAATTCGTCGTAAAGAACGAGGATTGAGGAGGCCGCTGGTGCATTCTGCACAGCGATGGTTTCATCATCATGCAACCGCATCTGGCACCATCTCACCTTATATCATTCAATCTTTCAGAAATAATCTGACGCAATTCGCGTTGGGTAAGTGAGCCGTGCGTCCTGAGCAATTTTTGTCGTGCCGGGGCCTTAGGGGAGAAAAGAAAAAATGTATCGTAGCTTTATGCTCCATTCCCGCCGCGCCGCCGCGCTTGCGACAGTCAGCCTTCTGGGCCTGTCCACTACGGCTTTCGCGCAGGATACCGAAAATACCGCAGGTGACATTGTTGTTACCGCACAGTTCCGCGCTCAAAATCTTCAGGATACACCCCTCGCCATTACCGCAGTAAACTCGGCCACGATCGAACAGCGCAGCATGGGCAGCGTCGTTGATGTCGCCGCCGCCGCGCCGAATGTGAACATTCGCCCGGGTGGTTCCGCATGGGGGCCTGCTGCTCAGGTTTTCATTCGTGGTATCGGCCAGTATGATAGCAGCTTTGCTTTTGAACCAGGCGTCGGCATGTATGTGGATGACGTATTCCACGGCACCATGCTTGGCTCGATTTTTGATCTGCTGGACCTTGACCGTGTTGAAATTCTGCGCGGTCCGCAAGGCACGCTTGCAGGCAAAAACTCCATCGGCGGTGCGGTCAAGCTCTATTCGAAAAAGCCCGTTGGTGATGGCAGCGGCTATGTGGAACTGGGCTATGGCTCCTTCAACCGTGTGGAACTGAAGGCCAGCGCCGATTTCACTCTGATCCCAGATCAGCTTTTCGTGCGCATTTCCGGCGTTTCCAAGAGCCGCGACGGCTATATGAAGCGCCTTGACTATGGCTGCATGAACCCAGCCAGCGGCGTTCCGGCGGCAACCACCAATGCCAATTGCAAGCTGGGCACCGAAGGCGGGCAGGATATGCAGGCCGGACGTATCGCCCTGCGCTGGACCCCAACCGATGCGCTGGAAGTAAACCTTGTCGGCATGGCAACCGAAGATAATTCGGAAATCGGTGCCAGCAAATTGCTGGGCCTCACCACCACTGCCAGCATGCCGGCAGGGACCAACCCTGCACAGTTCATTACCGGCCCCAAAGACCGCACCAACTACGGTACTTACGTCAACCTACCCTTCACAGACGCAACAGGCGCGCATGGTGCCACCTATATTCCGCCGGTTAGCAAGGTCAGCGGCCGTGAAGTCTATGGCAGCATCGATTATGAACTGTCCGACACCCTCGCTATCAAGTCAATTTCGGCTTATCAGCGTTACAAGGGCAGCTTCGGTTCTGACCTTGATCTGACGCCTTATTCCACCAACTCCGCCAATTATATTTATGACCACGAGCAGTTCACGCAGGAATTGCGCCTGAGCGGGTCTTCTCTGGCAGATGCGCTGGAATGGACCATCGGCGGCTTTTATTATAAATCCACGGGCAAATTTGGTGGCGTCACCTTCATCGCCCCCGGTGAAACCTATCAGAACTTCTATGCTACCCGTGACCGTATTCCGGCACGCAGCCTTTCTGGCTTTGCCCATGCCGCCTATAAGGTGACGGATGCGATGACCATTACGGCAGGCGTTCGTTATACGGATGACAAGAAGACCTATCATTATGGTCGTCTCAATCCCTATGATGTCACCCAGCCTGCCTACACTCTGGCGGGTGCGATCAACGGCATTGTTGATAGTTTTCAGGGAACGCGTTGGGATTATCGCATCAACGTCGATTATCGCTGGTCCGATAATGTAATGACTTATGCCCAGTTCTCCACTGGTTATAAGGGCGGTGGTGTTAACCCGCGTCCGTTCGCTGCAGAGCAGGCAAAGCCGTTCAACCCGGAAACCCTCGACGCCTATGAAATTGGTGCCAAGACTGATTTCTTCGACCGGGCACTGCGCGTCAACCTCTCCGCCTTTATCAATAAGTATAAAGACATTCTGCACATCGACGTGTCGCCCACGCCCAACAGCGTGACCAACGCAACGCCGATCAACGCTGGCGACGCCGAAATGAAGGGCGTTGAGCTGGAATTGAACGCATATCCGATTGATGGCCTGTCCATCGACGCATCGGCAAGCTGGCTGGATTTCAAACTGACTCGTATTGGTGCAGCTGGCGTGAATGTTGTCGGCCTGTCCCGTGATAATAAAGCACCTTATGCACCAGAATGGAAATTGGGTGGCGGTATCCAATATTCCTTCGACATTGGTAATGCCGGAACCATCACGCCACGGTTTGACGTAAATTATCAGTCCTACTTCTTCTCGAACATGGATAATAACCCCCTTGGTAAGGTTGCCGGTTATACTGTCAGCAATGCCCGTATCATGTTTGAAGATGCCAATCGCGAATGGCAGGTTGCACTGGCCGTTACCAATTTGTTCGATAAATATTATTATCTGAACAAGATTCACTACCCCATTGGCATCACCGTAGGCCAGCCGTCTCTGCCGCGGGAATGGAAGGTCAGCGTTCGCCGCTCCTTCTAAGGTAAATAATCATGGTCAGGCGGCAAATAGGGCTTTCCCTGCCGCCTGACCGCCCATATTCTACCCTTTCCACACACCAAAATAAGGCATAGGCAAAAGACATATGGCCCAGTTGAATGTCATCACACGCGATGGTGAAACCCAGACAATAGAGGCGCAGTCCGGCTATTCGGTCATGGAAATCCTGCGGGATAATGGCATTGATGAACTGCTGGCCTTATGCGGTGGATGCTGCTCCTGTGCCACCTGCCATATAATTGTGGATGAGGAGCATAAAGATGCCCTTCCCCCGATGAGCGAAGATGAAAATGATCTGCTCGACAGTTCAGATCATCGCACGCCACTATCTCGTCTGGGGTGTCAGGTGCCTTTTACGGAAGATATGGACGGCATGACCGTCATCATTGCTCCCGAGGATTGAACCGCCCCATACTGCACTATGGAGCAGCATTGCTACGGCAATGCCGGCTTTTCATCCTCATCCCTGCGGGTCGCGCCCTCAGGATAGAAACCGACAGAGAAAGAGTCTGGCACCTCGTCAGTCATCCTTCCTGTCGGTTTCTTCGTTTAAAAGTCGCTTATCCCGATGGGCACCATCTATCTGCCGATTAAGGCGATCAGCGTCATGCTGCTGCTGTACTTTCTCTGCCTTAGTGCGGCCATACAGCACCCGGTTTTCAGCAGCCTTTTTCTCCGCTGCTTTGCGAACAACATGCTTGCGGGCCTGCCGTAAGTTGATGACATCACCCATCAGATTCGCTCCATCAATTGGCTAATTTCCATATGGTTCTGCCCTTAAAAGGCGCACCAGCAAGATGGCTGCCAAGTTAAGGTAACGCCCACCGCTATAGCCATGTTTGGGCTAAAATCATTCATGATATATTCTTAAGTTGTCTCAGACACTTATGAGAGATTGTCCGTTCAAAATACTATGGACTTAGTATTTTCAATCCACTTCGGATATAAAATGGTTTATACTTAGTAAATTGATATGCTTAAAAAACTATTATCGGCTGCATTTGTGTAATATTATTCCACACATTGCGGCGGTTCGTTTAATCTATTTCGGATTACTGCTCGGTATGTGCGTCGAAAGGTCGGCCACCTCAACAGCTATCTGCGATGGGACGGAACACATCCTCCGCCAGACTTCTAGCAAGGAAAACCGACTTGACCGCAGTTCGAACTTTCGTTGTGATGAAATGGCAACCTCCCGGCAGGATGGAAAACTATTCAATCGGCCTGAGGAAAGAAACCGCTTATTATGCGGGGCACGTCAACCATATCTATACTATGCTGCGCGGGGTTTATGGCGATGATTTCCGCCTGATATGCGTAACCGACAATGTTGATGGATTAAATCCTGATATCGAAATTTTCCCAATTTCTGAAAAAGGGAAGCAATTCATCCAGAATAATGGTGGGCGATATTTCAAGCTATTCCTTTTTTCACGAGAATTTCAGGAAGCAGTTGCAGAACGCTTCATCTATATGGATCTTGATGCAAGCATCTGTGGGCCGATAGATACTCTGGTCGATGATACGACCGACATGGTCATCATGCGTGGCCTCTACCCAGAATATCCGCAGCTTAACTTTCGCGCTTTCGCCAGACAGATCAAGCGTGCGCGCTCCCTCATGGATGTTCAGATAGCGTTTCGGCATCCCCACATCCGCTGGTGCCGATATAATAGCAGCTTCCATTCGGTACGGCCTTTCGCCGCAAACTATATATGGGAAGAACTGGATGCCACGCAGGCCAAAATCGATATTCGCAAACAAAATCTGATGGGGACCGATCAGGCATATCTTCATCTCAAGCTGGGTGGAAATATCCGTGTTGTTGGCCCTGAAGATGGAATTTGGCATTTCTCCCACCTATCTCGCTTCATGCAGCAATCTTCCACCCTGCCAAAGGATATAAAGCTAGTCGTCTTCCCAGGCCCGCCACATCTCAAGCCATGGCATCCTGCATTTCGTGAACAACACCCATGGGTTTGCGAGCTCTATCCCGACAATCTTCTGTTGCATGATGAGTATCAACCTTCTTCCATAAAGGTGGCCTGAATCAGCAGGACAGAATCTGGCTTGCGATATATCTGGCTGCCCCCATCGGTACGCTAAAAGCGGCAGCTTCATGATGAAGTAACGTCTCTGCCGTGATGCAAACTTAGATCGACCATTTTCTCTGCGGCTTTGTAATTAGCGGGCCTGCCGTAATTCAGACCTACCCCTCCACCTCTTGTTCATCAAAATGCAGCGTGAGCCAGATGGTTGGTTCATCGGGACAAGTCCATGTCACCCGATGCGCAGCATGTGCCGGTATCAGATAATAATCACCGGGGTGGAGACTCACCTCTCCTACACCATCGACCCACAATCGAGCATGACCCGACAGTATCAGCACCCATTCTTCATAAGGCTGAATATAGGGCTGATCCTCCGGCGTTACCTGACCATGCGAAATAATACGCTCTACTCGCACGCCGGGACGCGACACTATCGCTTCAAATATCTCCGCCGCCTGTGCGTCCGGCAAAGAATGCAGGAGATTCCCAGCCACAACCATCAAAGCATTTCTTCGGGCAGACGGGCGCAATCCACCCATTGTGCGTTGGTCAGTTCTGCAAGCCGGGCTGGCGTCAGTTCGACGGCACTATTAAGCGACCCCGCCGCCGGGAAAACCGTCTCAAACGCCTGCAACGACCGATCACAATAAATGGGGAGGTCATGCACCAGACCAAAGGGACACACACCGCCCACCGCATGTCCGGTGAGGCGCAGGGTTTCCTCCGGATCGAGCATACGTGGACGACCGCCAAAGGCCGCCTTTGTCCGCGCATTATCCAGCCGGGCATCTCCGCGTGTCACCAACAGGAACACCTCATCCTTCACCCTGATGGCTAGCGTTTTGGCGATACGTGCAGGCTCTACCCCCAAGGCTGCAGCGGCCTCCTGCACGGTGGCGGTGCTTTGGCTGGCGATGATGATCTGCACATCGCTTGCATGGGAAGCAAACCAGTTCTGCACATTTTCAAGGCTCATTCGCTCGTTCCCTTATCAACCTCAGGCCCCTACCCGTTTCAAGCCCCCATCAGATGCAAAGCAACCGTGCGTTTATGGGGCCGCCTGCGATGCTCAAACAGGTAAATGCCCTGCCATGTTCCCAGCGCCAGTTGCCCGTCAATCAGCGGTATAGACAGATTCACCTGTGTAAGGGCGGCGCGCAAATGGGCGGGCATATCATCCGGGCCTTCATCATCATGGGCATAAAGCCCGTGCCCCTCCGGCGCGATACGGGCGAAAAAGGCTATGAGGTCATCCTGAACCTCACTCGCGGCATTTTCCTGTATCAGCAAAGAGGCCGACGTATGACGACAAAACAACGTCAACAGGCCATCCCGCATTCCCTGTTGTCCCACCCATTGGGCAATAGCGCTGCTTATCTCGACCAGCCCTATGCCGGGGGTAGAAATTTCGATAATGGCGGTTGCCTGATGCATCAGCCGATCAGCCGCCTGACCAATGCCTGCGCTGCGGCGCTGACATCGGCCCATGTTTCCTCAAAATCCTCTGGCCCGCCATAATAAGGATCATTGACGCCGGTCCCTTCGCGGCCCGGCACCATATCCATCAACAGCGAGAGATGTGCATCATGCTCGTTGGGAGCAATCGCCTCTAAATCGGACAGATTATTGCCATCCAGCGCGAAGATATGGGTGAAGCGGGTGAAATCCTCTGGCACCGCCTGCCGCGCAGCATAACGCGATATGTCAACGCCATGCCGCAGCGCCTCTGCCTGCGCCCGCTTATCCGGCGCCTTACCGATATGCCAGTTGGAGGTTCCCGCACTATCCACCAGCACATCCAGCCCGGCTATCCCCGCCTCTGAGCGGAAGGCAGCCTCAGCCAGCGGGGACCGGCAAATATTACCAAGGCAGAGGAATAAAACCGATACTGGCCTTGAATCCGTCATTCGCCTTCTCCCCGCTGCTCCATCCGCCATGCGGTCGTCAGATATTCCTCCGCCGCGCTACGCAATTGCGCCTCTTCGGGTTTAGCAAAGGCATCGGCAGGCACCGGCGCACTACCCAGCGCCTCCATCAGCACCCAGAGGGCAAAACGACGGCCCGGCTCCTGCTCTGTTCCGAAATCCAGCGCCAGTTTTTCCTGTCCCAGAACAAGGCTGGTTTCATCCACCTGTTCCAGATCAACCGTGCCGAAATAATGGGTAAGGAGAAGTTCCAGATCCATGTACTTCACTCCTCCATTGGTGCCGTGGACAGCCCCAGTTCCGGTATACCGACTGATCTGCGACCGCCAAAATCCGTGCGGATGACGATCAGATTATTGCGTTCCATATATTCGATGAGCCGCCGCACACGCCCCGCAGATTGCGTGCCATAAGCCCGTGCAAGGTCATCATCATTGGGGCAGGGCGCGCCCTCTACAGCGGCTCGTGCCAGCATAAGGAACGGCGCCAATATATCCTCCGTCACGCGCTCAGACAGTTTTAGGGCATCGGCCCAGCGCGCGTCATCCGGGTTCTCCATCCCCGCAATGGCAACAGCATAGCGGCGGCGAAACGCCGGAAGATCTATCGGGGATTTCGCCAGTTGCCGCATCCGACACCGCACGGTGAAATCCTGATAGAGCGAAGCAATCGGCTGAAAAGCGCAATCCGGATCAACGACCATTTCATTCATGATCTCGGTCATCACGGCATCGCTATTATCGAACAGATCAAAGGCGGCGGGACGGCTGGCTTCCTCGGCCTTTTCCTCCTCGCTCTTACCCAGTTCAAAATGACTGATCTGGCCCAACAATTCCTCGCTGTTCTGCGGGGGATGCGCGGGTTCTGGCGCACCAACAGCGAGGGGTTCATCTTCCCCTTCACCGCCAGCAAACAGCATAGCAGTCATTTCATCGCTTGGCGCGGTAGGAAGCGGCATTAATTTATGAGAAGACGTACGAGCGCTCGTCTGTACATCACCGATTTTCACCGATTGCGGACGGCGACAAATAGCCGGGCCAAGGGCAAGGAAACGCCCCCGTTCCAGATCACGGATTTGCTCGGCCTGGCGCCGTTCCATCCCCAACAGATCGGCGGCCCGCGCCATATCAATATCAAGGAACGTCCGGCCCATCAGGAAATTAGACGCCTCCGCCGCGACATTCTTCGCCAGCTTAGCGAGGCGCTGCGTTGCAATCACCCCGGCAAGGCCACGTTTGCGCCCACGGCACATCAGGTTCGTCATCGCGGCAAGAGAAAGTCGCCGGGTTTCATCCGATACATCACCAGCCGCCGCTGGCGCGAACATCTGCGCCTCATCCACGACCACCAGCGCAGGATACCAGAAATCACGCGGAGCATCGAACAGGGTAGAAAGAAACTGCGCAGCGCAGCGCATTTGCGATTCCAGCTCCAGCCCATCCAGCGCCAGAACGACCGAAGCGCGATGTTCCCTTATCCGAGCAGCCAGCCGTTCAATTTCGCGGCCATCATGGGCGGAACCATCAATAACGACATGGCCAAAAGGCTCGGCAAGGGTCACAAAGTCCCCTTCCGGGTCGATGATGACCTGCTGCACCATGCGGGCGCTTTCTTCCAGCATCCGCCGCAACAGATGTGACTTGCCGGACCCGCTATTCCCCTGCACCAGCAGGCGAGTAGCCAGCAATTCTTCCATATCGACCGGGACCGGCGTCCCGTTCGGATCTGTACCGATGATGATTGATGAACTCACGCCTGTCTCATTGGCCCAAGCAGCGGATAAGGGCAAGGGGGCAGAACGCCCCCTCGGCCTCAAAAACAATCAGGCGGATTGCGCCATATCCCGAATGATGGAGGCAACATCACGCATTTGCGCCTCTGTGCCAATGGTGATGCGCAGTGCATTAGGAAGCCCCTGCCCCGGCAACCAGCGCGTTGCATAGCCCGCCTGCATCAGGCCATTAAAAGCAGCTTCTGCCGTCAACGCACCATCGAACAGAGCGAGGATGAAGTTCGTGTTACTGGGCACTACAGAAAGACCATGATTACCGAGCGCGCTTATCTCCGCGCTCAGCCAGTCCCGCCACTGGCGGTTATGGGCGCGGCTCTGTTCTACCCATTCGCGGTCCTCCGCCGCCGCAATGGCCGCAGATTGCCCCGCAGTCGTGATATTGAACGGTGCGCGGATACGGTGCAGAGCGTCAACAATCTCTGCCGACGCATAGCCCCAGCCAATACGTTCTGCCGCCAGCCCATAGATTTTCGAGAAAGTACGCGTCACCAAAATATTGGGCGCAGTCTCAGCCAATTCCAATGCGCCATCATCATCTTCTGGCGAGAGATATTCGGCATAGGCCTGATCGATCACCAGCAACACGTCCGACGGCAGCCCCGCATGCAGCCGGGCAATTTCCGACCGGGGCGTCATCGTCCCCGTGGGATTGTTGGGATTCGCCAGAAACACCACCCGCGTCTTGTCAGTGACGCAAGCGAGCAAGGCGTCCACATCCGTCCCATAATCCTTATCCGGCGCAACCACCGGAACGGCCCCTACGCGCCGCGCCGCGATTTCATAAACCGCAAAGCCATAGCGAACATAGATAATCTCATCTCCCGGCCCGGCATAGGCGCTGGCGGCAATATGCAATAATTCATCAGAACCGGTGCCATAGATTATGCGCGCCGGGTCCAGCCCATGCACTTTCCCAATCGCCTCGCGCAATTTTGCAGCGCTGGGGTCTGGATAAGAGGCCAGATCAACGCTACCCTGCGCAAAAGCAGCATGAGCCGCAGGGCTGGTGCCCAGCGGATTTTCATTCGCGGATAATTTGATGACCGGCTTGCCATCAGCGCTGGTGGCTTTACCGGGCACATAAGGGGCAATGGCGGAAATCCAGCTCTTAGGGGCCGGTGCAGAAGAGGTGATGCGTGTCATGGCACCCGCCATATCCGCTTTATCAGGCCAAAGCAAAATGATCTGCGCCTTTCCTGCCAGAATTCACTGCCACATCATTAACCCTATGTTGAAACAGCTTTGCGATTCATTGCCCCTATATCCTGACCTACATGTTTTCCGCGATTCATCATCAGGACCTATTATGACCTCATCCGATGCTGCCACCGTCCATGAGCCAACCACCTCGCAACAGGACCGACGCAAGGGATCTGAACGCTATGTTACGGTCCTGAAAATTGGACGGGCAGTGGTGAACGGGCAGGATCAGCTATGCCTGATCCGGAACATGTCTGCGGAAGGCGCAAAGCTGGAATTGTCCGATAGTGTTGATGCTGACCAGAAAATTCAGTTGGAATTGCGGTCAGACCGCGTCGTTTCCGGCACGGTACGCTGGTCAGGAGACAAAGCGGTTGGGATTCAGTTTGATGAGCCTGTCAATGTGCAGGATTTGCTCAACACCCCGCCGGCGCGCAGCATATTGCGGAAATTACCGCGCGGCCCACGGTTTGAGGCAGAAGGCCGGGTTCAGATCGATCAGGATGGCGGCCACACTTTCTCCGGGCAAGTCGTCAACATTTCTCTGCATGGGTTATGCGCTGAGGCCGGGGCGGGCCTGAAAGTCGAAGAACGGGTTGTTGTACGGATTATCGGCCTGCCCCCTCGCCGGGCAACAGTGCGCTGGACACAGGATGACATGGTCGGCCTGCATTTTGAAAATTCTCTGGGCTTTAATGAGCTTGCCCAATGGTTGCGCGACCATCGCAGCCAACACTCGCTGGACTAAAGCAGAATAAACCGGATGGATGAGCCTCATATCGCTTATCCATCCGTCCTCGGTTCCTTCTTTACCGCTCCTTGGTGGCGGAAAAGATCAGGTCCGGGTGCTTTTCCTGCTGATAGCCCACATCCCATGCGCTTTTGGCCAGATAAACAGGGATGCCATCACGGTCTTTCGCCAAAGTGCTGCTATTAAAATCGGTAAATTGTTTGATCGCGGCGTCGCTGCCGGAAATCCAGCGGGCCGTATCAAAAGGTGATGCTTCCAGCACCGCTTCCACCTTATATTCAGCCGACAGGCGCGAAATCAGCACATCAAGCTGTAGCTGCCCCACCACACCGATAATCCACTGACTACCGATTTCCGGGTAGAAAACCTGAATCACCCCTTCTTCGGACAGATCATCCAATGCCTTACGAAGCTGTTTGGTTTTGGTGGGGTCCTTGAGGACCACCCGGCGCAAGATTTCCGGGGCGAAATTAGGAAGGCCAGTGATGCGCACATCGGCCTTTTCCGACAAAGTATCCCCCACACGCAGCGTCCCATGATTGGGGATACCGATAATATCACCGGGATAAGCCTCATCGGCCAGTTCACGATCCTGCGCAAAAAAGAGGATGGGCGAATGCACGGCTATAGGCTTTCCCGTGCCTGATGGGGTGAGTTTCATCCCGCGCCGGAATTTACCCGAACATAGCCGCATGAAGGCAATACGATCCCGATGCTGCGGGTCCATATTGGCCTGCACCTTGAAGATGAAGCCCGTGACGTCTGGACGCTCCGGCTCAATCGGTTCCGGTTCAGCAGGCTGTGGGCGCGGCGGCGGCGCATAAGCGGTGAGCGCGTCCAACAATTCTGTAATGCCGAATAATTTGAGCGCAGAACCGAAAAAGACCGGCGTCAAATCCCCATTGCGATAGGCAACATGGTCAAAAGGCGCATAGCCCTCCTGCGCCAGCGCCCCTTCTTCCTGCAAATGGGCAAGGCCGTCAGCAGACAGGACCTCAGCCAGTTTCGGATCATCCATGCCGGTGAATTGCAAGGCTGGCCCCTCAAATTCCTTCGATGGCCCGCTAGGCTGGCGCAGCTTATGGGTGGCGAAATCATAAATCCCTTCAAAAGTGCCGCCCATGCCCACCGGCCAGTTCATCGGGCTGACGTCCAGCGCAAGGGCTTCGCTCACCTCATCCAGCAAGGTGAAAGGTTCGCGGCCTTCGCGGTCCACCTTATTGACGAAGGTGATGATCGGCACACTGCGCAGGCGGCATACCTCAAACAGCTTCAGCGTCTGCGGCTCAATCCCCTTTGCGGCGTCGATTACCATCACCGCGCTATCCACCGCCGTCAGCGTACGATAGGTATCTTCAGAGAAATCCTCGTGTCCCGGCGTATCGAGCAGATTAAAGACGACGACATTCCCATCCTTATCGGGCCGTTCAAAGGTCATCACCGACGAGGTAACGGAAATACCGCGCTGCTGTTCAATCTTCATCCAGTCCGACCGCGCGCGCCGATTGGCCCCACGTGCCTTCACCTCACCCGCAAGGTGGATGGCGCCGCCCTCCAGCAGCAATTTTTCGGTCAGCGTTGTTTTACCAGCGTCCGGATGGGCGATAATGGCAAAGGTACGGCGGGAAGCGATCGTCACAGGCTGACACTTTCTGGTAAAAACGAACAATCTGTCGGGCTGTGCCCGAATACATAGGGCGACTATAGGGAACAGCATTGCCCCTTCGCAAGTTTCCTTATCAGATAGCGAAAAGGAAAGTGCATGATGAACCGGAAAATCCTGTCAACTATCGCTTCTGCCGGATTAATAACGCTACTGGTATCCCCTTCATGGGCCATTGCCAGTCAGGAGCAGGAAAAACCCGCTCAGGATAGCGGAGACAAGAAAGAGGATAAAACCCTCGATACCGCTGGCGACATAGCATCTCAGCCCGCAAAGGACGTCGGCATCGCCAAGACGAAAATTCCCCCCGTGCTGAGCGAGGCCGTAAAAAACCCTTATGCAACGCCGGGCAATGGTAAATGCGCAGCGATACAAAGAGACATGGCCACACTTAATGAGGCTCTAGGGCCGGATTTTAGCGCCAGCGAGGTCGAAAATGAAGACCGAGTGGGCAAAATTGCCGAAGCAGGCGGAAAAATGATCGTGAATTCGCTCATTCCTTTTCGCGGGCTGGTGCGCGAGGTCACTGGTGCAGCCCCTGCTCAGCGCAGGCTGGAGGCGGCCATCGGCGCAGGGCTGGCCCGGCGTGGGTATTTACGCGGGATAGCGGTCACGCGCGGGTGCAAGATCCCCTAAACGAAACCGGGTCTGGCCTCAACATATCACCCGAATCCGAAGTTCGTGACAGTATCTGACAGCTCTGAACGAACTTTGGATTCATCAGAGTCATTAGAAACTCCATGTTTCTGAGGCGGTTTATGAATTTGAGATATGCTCTGTGCCTTGCCTCTAAAATGAGGCGTATTTCAAATTCGCCGCCTTGGTGGTCAGGCCCAGCTTTCCAGCAAAGAGCCTGTTGCCTTATGCGCGGTTTCAATGACCTTTACATTCGCCTCGAAAGAGAGGCGTGCCATCTGCTGTTCCGTTAATTCGCTAACGAAGCTGACATTAGGCATGGCGACCATTCCTGCCTCATTGGCATGAGAAGATGAGGGGTCATAAGAGGGCAAGGTTGCCGGTTTTGTCGGCGCATAAGTAGCAACTGTACCGCCACCCGCACTCTCACTTTGCACGGTGTAAATGGGTTGATAAGCGGAGACTGAAGAAGAAGCTGGCGGGTTAGCAGACGTATCGCCACCCGCTCCTTCGCCCGGCATTACGCCAGTGCTGCGGATGTTGGCGATGTTAGAGGCACTGGCGTTCAGCCTCATCATGCTGGCCTGCATAGCGGACAATGCATTTCCAATAGCAGTCATAAGGCAATCCTTCCCGCAATCAGGCAAAAATACCGAATTATGTGCAGAATCCATCATATAGGATTGGGATTTAACCAATGCTGGCAGGAACAGGTTATGCAGCGGGTAACCATCATGTTGACGCCTCTGCTCCAAATAAAGAAAGCGGCGCAGTCACCAGACCACGCCGCCGCCTCTATCTTCGGAGCAATTGCTTTAACCGCGCAAAGTGCCGCCCAACTTAGCCGCAGCCTTCACCACGGCGGCGCTGATGGCAGTAAGTTCTTCCTCGGTAAAGCTCTTGTCGCCCGGTTGCAGAGTCACTTCGATCGCGAGCGACTTCTGTCCCGTTTCAACGCCTGCGCCGGTGAATATATCGAACAGGCGCGCATCAACGATATGCTTCTTGTCTGCCCCCTTAACAGCGCGGACGAGCGAATCCCCTTCGACATTTTCCGGCACGAGGAAAGCAAAATCGCGGGTGACAGATTGCAATGCTGGCGGCGCATATGGCGGACGCATGAACCCATTTTTTCGCTTTTGCGGGATAGCATTTAGGAAAATCTGCACCGCTACCACAGTGCCGCTAAGGCCAAATTGCTTCGCCAGATTAGGATGCAACACCCCATATTCTGCAAGAATTGCCTTTGGCCCCAGACGCAGCGTCCCGGACTGGCCGGGATGATATGCCGCGCCAGCATCCCCCATCATCTGGAGGTTCCCCACCGGCGCACC
This sequence comes from Sphingobium sp., assembly GCA_009360885.1. Classification (GTDB taxonomy): domain Bacteria; phylum Pseudomonadota; class Alphaproteobacteria; order Sphingomonadales; family Sphingomonadaceae; genus Sphingobium. The sequence continues at coordinate 284,078 of SPEL01000004.1, forward strand.
CGCCGCCGCGAGTAACGCAAGCGCCTCCGCCTTGGCATCATAAGCCGTGAAGGGCTGCGCCTTACCGGTCGCCCAGCCCCGCGGCGCCTTATCCCCCGCCAGCACAACGCCAACGGTCAAACGTTCATCGCTGCTCCCGTCAGCAGCGCGGAAATAACGGCGACCAATTTCAAACAGACGGATGGAGGACGCGCCGCGATCGCTATTGCGCCGTGCTGCGGAGAGCAGGCCCGGCAATAACGAAGGCCGCATCACCTTCAAATCTTCGCTGATCGGGTTAGCGAGCGTCCAGTCGCCGCCGCCAACCGTCGCGGCTTCTTTTTCGGAAATGAAGGACCAGTTGATCGCTTCGTTGAGGCCACGCGCCGCCGCAGCACGCCGTACGCGACGCTCCATCATCTGTTCAGGCGTCGCTGTCGGCTTCGCAACACCCGGCACACGCGGCAAGGGCGTGGACGGCACTTTATCAAGGCCGTGGATACGCACCACTTCCTCAACCAGATCAGCCGCGCCATCAACATCACGCCGCCATGTGGGGACGGTAACCTTCCACCGCCCGGCTGAAATCTCAACCGGAGAGCCATCCTGCATTTCAATGACGGGTGCCGTCGCTTCTATACCAAAGCCCAGCTTCTCAAGGATAGTACGCTGCGTCGCGGCATCCACATCTACCCCGGCAAGGGATAGACAGCGCGCCGGATCATAATCCACAATCTTCGGCGTTACCGGAGGTTCACCCGCGCGCGTTATCTCGCTGGCTTTGCCGCCACAGAGGTGCAGCACCAGGCGGGTCGCAATATCCAGACCTTCCCCAAGGAAAGCCGGATCAACACCGCGCTCAAAACGCTGACGCGCATCGGAAGTGAGGTTGAGCTTCTGCCCGGTTTTGGCGATGCTTTCCGGGGTGAAATAGGCGCACTCAATCAGCACATCCGTGGTGCCATCCTGCGCGCCGCTATGTTCGCCGCCCATGATGCCGCCAATATCATGTACTGCCTCATCATCGACGATCACCGTCATCGTCTCATCAAGCACATAGCTCTTGCCGTTAAGGGCCAGCACCTCTTCGCCCGACTTTGCCTTACGCGCCACCAGCGCGCCTTTCAGCGTCGCACGATCATAGACATGGAGCGGGCGGCCAAGGCCCAGCATCACATAATTGGTGACATCAACAAGAGCGCTGATGGGTTTTTGCCCAACAGCCTTTAACCGCTGCTGCAACCAGTCTGGTGAAGGGCCATTTGTAACGCCAGCTACAGAACGTGCGAAGAAAGCGGGGCAGCCTTCGCTATCTTCCACCCGCACATCAGGTCCGGCCCCTTGTGCGGTTATGCCGGGAAGCTGCGCAACCACATCCTCCAGCGGACGGAGAGCGCCAATACCAGCGGCAGCAAGGTCCCGCGCTATGCCACGCACACCCATGCAATCCTGCCGGTTCGGGGTGATAGAAAGGTCAATTACCGGGTCATCCAGCCGCGCATAATCGGCAAAGGCCGTGCCAATGGGCGTATCAGCGGGCAGTTCAATAATGCCCTCATGATCTTCGCCCAGTTCCAGTTCGCGAGTCGAACACATCATGCCATTCGATTCTACGCCGCGAATGGCCGCCTTACGTAGCACCATGCCATTGGCGGGGACCGTCGCACCTTCAACACCGAAAACGCCAACAAGGCCCGCGCGCGCATTGGGCGCACCGCACACGACCTGAAGCACACCTTGACCGCCATCAACGGTCAATATCTGAAGCTTATCGGCCTGCGGATGTGGCCCCGCCGTCAGGACCTTCGCCACGAAAAAGCCATTGAGCTTTTCCGCAGGATTCTCAACGCCTTCAACCTCCAGCCCGATATCATTACAGGCCTGCAGGATCGTTTCGAGGCTGGCATCCGTATCCAGATGCTCCTTGAGCCAGCTCAGGGTGAATTTCATGCGCCCACTCCCCCGGAAAGCGTGGGAATATCTAGCGCGGTAAAGCCATAATGCCGCAGCCAGCGCAAATCGCCATCAAAGAAAGCGCGCAAATCATTCATCCCATATTTCAGCATCGCCAGACGATCGACCCCCGTGCCGAAGGCAAAGCCCTGCCACTCATCCGGGTCCAACCCGCAGGCCTCTATCACCCGGCGGTTGACCATGCCGCTGCCCAACACTTCCAGCCAGCCGCCATTGTCATCATCACCGCTGCCGCCAATGACCCGCTGGCCATTAATCAGCGTATAGCCAACATCAACCTCGACCGATGGTTCAGTGAACGGGAAATAGCTGGGCCGCAGACGCAGGACGATGTCATCCCGCTCAAAAAAGGCCTTCAGAAAGGTTTCCAACGTCCACTTAAGATGGCCGAGGTGGATGCCCTTGTCGATTACCAGTCCCTCTATCTGATGGAACATCGGGGTATGCGTGGCGTCGGAATCGCTACGATAGACCCGTCCCGGCGCAATGATGCGAATAGGCGGTTCCTGGCTCGTCATGGTGCGCACCTGCACTGGCGATGTATGCGTGCGCAGCAACATGGCCCGACCTTCGGCGTCCTGATCGGGGAAATAAAAGGTGTCATGCATTGCGCGGGCAGGATGCGTCTCAGGTATATTGAGCGCGGTAAAGTTGCGCCAGTCATCCTCTACCTCTGGCCCGGTGGCGACGGCAAAACCCATATCCGCAAAAATCTCAGCCAGTTCATCCATCACCTGCGAAACCGGATGGACGGACCCCTGCCCTGCCATATCGACGGGCAAGGTCATATCCAGCTTTTCGGTGGCGAGGCGCGCATCCATAATTGCCTGTTCCATCGCCGTCTTTTTCGCGGCGATGGCATCGGTCAGCGACTGGCGCAGATCATGAATAGCAGGACCACGGACCTGCCGTTCCTCCGGCGTCATAGCGCCCAAGGTCTTGAGCAAAGCGGTTATCACCCCTTGCTTGCCCAAAGCGCCTACGCGCAGTTCCTCGACCCGCTCTGGCGTGTCGGCCCCATCAAGATCGGCCAGCAACCCGGCCTTAAGTGCAGCTATTTCAGTCATGCCTGCCGCCTACCCTAATTTGCCCCAAAGGAAAAGGGCGCCGAGGATAGCCCCGACGCCCTTTTCTATCATTTTTTATGCATTCAGGCTGCGGGGAGAGCCGCGCGAGCCTGTGCTACTATGCCTTTAAATGCTTCGCCTTCGTTCATCGCGATGTCTGCAAGAACCTTCCGGTCCAGTTCAACACCAGCGAGCTTCAGGCCATGCATGAACTGGCCATAGGTGAGGCCTTCCAACCGCACAGCAGCATTGATACGCTGAATCCACAGGGCGCGGAAGCTGCGCTTCTTTACCTTACGGTCACGATATGCATACTGGCCTGCCTTTTCGACGGCCTGACGTGCAATACGGATCGTATTTTTGCGACGGCCATAATAGCCCTTCGCCTGCTTCAGGATATTGTTATGCTTTGCGCGGGTAGTTGTACCCCGTTTTACGCGTGCCATAGTCCGTTAACTCCTTATTTCAGGCCGTAGGGTGCCCAGAGACGGACGTGTGCAACGTCTGAATCGGACATGACCGAGGTGCCACGGTTCTGGCGAATATATTTCGCGTTATGGCTCATGAGGCGGTGGCGCTTACCAGCCACACCATGCTTCACTTTGCCGGTTGCGGTGAATTTGAAGCGCTTCTTCACACCGCTCTTGGTCTTGAGCTTGGGCATTTTCGTCTCCTTAAAGTCTGACGTTGCGGACAAACTCGGCAGCCCTCTGAGGCCGGCCTGTCCCTTCAGAATCGCTATACTTGCGCACGGCGAAGGCTGCGCTATACGCCCCTGACCAAGGGAAAGCAAGCAAAAGCACTAATATTTTGCGCCTGTCACAGCCGGGAAAAGCACCGTTGCCAATGCCCCACCTATTGGCAATTATGATACTGCCACAGCATTATGAGCCGGACATGAGCGAGAACATATTTACCCTTACCCTTAACCCGGCAATTGACGCCTATTGTACGGCAGAGAAGATAGAGCCTGTCATCAAAATCCGTACCGGCCCGATGCGTTATGATGCAGGCGGGGGCGGAATTAACGTCGCCCATGTCCTCAACAGGCTGGGCAGCGATGTATGCGCCTGCTTTCTGGCCGGCGGCCTGACCGGACAGTTGCTAGAAAATTTGCTGGAGGAAGCGGACCTCCCGATGCTCTCGCTCCCCATCGCTGGCTCTACCCGCATTTCGCAAACCGTTCATGAACGCAGCAGCCAGCAGGATTTCCGCTTTGTGCCAGAAGGCCCCATGGTGCAGCAAAGGGAATGGCAGGCGGCTCTGGATAGCATCAGCATCAGCAATTTCTCGATATTAGTTGCCAGCGGCTCCATCGCCCCCGGCGTACCAGAGGATTTTTATGCGCGCCTTCTCCGAATTATGAAGGCCAAGGGCGCGCGGATGATCCTCGATTGCACCGGGCCTGCGCTCGCCCACGCAGTGCGAGAAGGTGGGCTATGGATGATTAAGCCCAGTATTGATGAGTTTGAAGTACTGATTGGCCGCCCCATGGCGGGGCCGGAGGAATATATCAAAGAGGCCCATAGCCTGATTGAAACTGGCGCGGCGACAATCATAGCAATCACCATGGGCAGCGATGGGGCAATTCTGGTGCATGAAGGCGGCGCACTGTATCGCAAGGCACCTGCGGTGGAAGTCGTTAGCACTGTTGGGGCCGGGGATAGTTTTGTTGCCGGAATGACGCATCGTTTAGCACAAGGCTGGATGCCAGAACGCGCCTTTCTATATGGTATGGCGACTGGCACCGCCGCAGTCCTTACCCCCGGTACTGAGATATGCAGGATAGAGGATGTCGAGCGGCTATTCAGCGCAATAGAGGCAATGGCATAGCCGCCTTACCCTCTCATTTTAATCATGGTCATGCATATGGTGATGATGGTCATGACCTCCGCTATGCAGCGCCTCCAGCACATCATCCAGCCGCGCCGCATCGCCTAATGCGATAACATTGCCATCGCTGGCATCGGTAAGGGGGTCGCCGTGCCAATCGCACATGCGCCCTCCAGCCCCCTCAACCACGGGCACCAGAGCCGCCAGATCATGCAGTTTCAGCCCGGATTCAACCACCAGATCAATATGGCCACTGGCGAGTAGTGCATAATTATAGCAATCCCCACCCCAGAGTGTATCGCGGCAATCCCGCGCTAAAACAGAAAAACGTTCCCCCGTATCGCCGGCAAAGAGCTGAGGCGCGGTGCTGGCAAGGATGGCATCCGATAATTTACGGCATGCCCGCGCCTTAACAGGCGCGCCATTGAGGGTCGCCCCCTGCCCAATTGCACCCACCCAGCGTTCCTTTATGATGGGCTGATCTATCACCCCCATCACCGGCCAGCCCGCCTGCATAAAGCCTATGAGCGTGCCGAATATCGGCCTTCCCGCAATAAAGCTGCGCGTGCCGTCAATTGGGTCCAGCACCCAAACACGTTCAGCCTCTTCGCGGGTAGTGCCATATTCCTCACCGATAATACCGTCATTGGGGCGCTCTTTTTCCAATATCACCCGCATCGCGGCCTCTGCCGCACGGTCTGCCTGCGTGACGGGAGAGTCGTCCGATTTATAATCCATCTCATAACGAGCGCGGAAGAAAGGGCGGATCACCTCTGCGGCGGCATCAGCCAGCCGCGTGGCAAGGTTCATATCATCGGTAAGGCTGCTCATAACGGCTCCCTTCTGGGCGAGGGGCCGCGCCGAAGCAAGTATGCAATGGCATATCTTGCTAAATTTCCGGCAAAAACGACCGTTACTTCTTTTTGAAGGGACAGGCTATGGCGGCAATAAGCTGGATTATCTGTGTATGTGCATTTCTGGCGGCATTAGCCTGCCATCAGGACATGCCATCGCTGATGGGCTGGCACCTCAGCCTTGGCCTCATGATTGCCAGCCTGCTTTGTTGTCCAATTTTATGGCGCGGGCCGGTAATGTCCAATGTCCTGACCGGCAAGCAACGCTTTATGGGCTGCGTTGCACTTATCCTTGCCCTACCGCTGGTTCTTCCACCCGTTATCTGACCTTCGCAGATAAAATGTTTCACGTGAAACATTGGGCAGCACGATCATGCTGTCCATCTGGCGATTCAATCAAACAGGCTGGAAACGGAGCTTTCATCCGCGATGCGCTTAATAGCTTCACCCAAAAGTGGCGAGATTGGCAAGTGACGGATTTTCTGGGCCGCCTGCACCGCATCATTGCCAAGGATAGAGTCCGTAATGACCAATTCCCTGAGTTGTGATGCCTCAACGCGGGCAACCGCCCCGCCAGACAACACACCGTGGGTCACATAAGCGACTACTTCTTCCGCGCCCTGAGCCTTCAGTGCAGCAGCTGCATTGCAAAGCGTACCAGCCGAATCGACAATATCATCGATCAGCACACAGAAGCGCCCCTTCACATCACCGATGATGTTCATCACCTCAGATTCGCCAGCGCGTTCCCGGCGCTTATCCACAATAGCCAGCGGCGCGTTATCGAGTCGCTTGGCAAGGGCGCGGGCACGAACCACGCCGCCAACGTCCGGTGACACCACCATGATATTCTTATCACCAAAACGCGCCTGAATGTCAGCAGACATCACCGGAGCGGCGAACAGGTTATCCGTCGGTATATCAAAGAAGCCCTGAATCTGCCCGGCGTGAAGATCAACGCACAATACGCGATCTGCCCCGGCAACGGTAATCAGGTTCGCCACCAGCTTCGCCGATATCGGCGTGCGCGGTCCCGGCTTACGATCTTGCCGGGCATAGCCGAAATAAGGGACAACGGCGGTGATTCGCTTAGCAGAAGCGCGCTTCAATGCGTCAATGCAGATCAGCAATTCCATCAGATTGTCATTGGTGGGAAAACTGGTGGACTGAATGAGGAAGACATCCTCACCCCGCACATTTTCCTGCACCTCAACGAATACTTCTTCGTCAGCAAAGCGACGCACACTGGCATTGGTCAGCGGCATTTCGAGATATTCGGCAATCGCCTTCGCCAGAGGGAGGTTGCTGTTGCCAGTCATCAATTTCATGGGAATGCCCTTCGTTACGCTGATGTGACGCCGGATTATGGGGGTTCCTTTAGCGGCCATAGCGCAAAGTGCAACCGCCATTTCGGTTATTTACCCTCTTTTGCCCAATGCATGTGTTGTTTCGGCATAAAGGTCATTATCAATGCTTTTGCCAGAGGCCAAAATATTCTACCAGCCATTGACATGACCAACATCACCTCCCTCACCATCGCGCTGGCCCAAATCACCCAGTCGGTCGGCGATCTTCGCGGTAATGCCGACCAGATGTTGCACTGGCGTAGTCAGGCACCAGAGGCGGACCTGATCCTCTTCCCCGAATTACAACTTATTGGCTATCCGCCAGAAGATCTGGTGCTGAAACCTGCCCTTGCCGAGCGCGCCGGGGACGAGTTGCTCAGACTCGCCGCGGCCACCAAAGATGGCGGCCCGGCAATGCTGGTTGGCACGGTGATCGCCAATCGTGGTATATTGTTCAACGCCGTCGCTTTGCTGGATGGTGGCGAGATAAAAGCGCTGCGTCAAAAGCGGGAGCTTCCCAATTATGGCACTTTTGATGAAAAGCGCCTGTTCGCGCCCGGCCCTCTGCCAGAACCAATTGAGTTTCGTGGCGTCAAAATCGGCGTACCGATCTGCGAAGATGTCTGGTATCCATTTGTCTGCGCGCATCTGAAGGCACAAGGCGCGGAAATTCTCCTTACCCCCAATGGCAGCCCCTATGAAATCGGCAAGGATGATCGCCGCATATCCCAGGTCGCCTTGGCGCGGGTACAGGAAACCGGCCTGCCTATCGCTTATCTCAACCGGGTTGGCGGGCAGGACGAGCTGGTGTTCGACGGCGCTTCCTTTGTGATGAACGCCGATGGCAGCATCGCCCATCAAATGGCGGACTGGCGCGAAGAACTGCGCCTTACTCGCTGGGAAAAAGCGGAACGTGGCATTTGGAATTGCGCGCCCGGTGCGACGGCTGAATTCGCTGATTATCCCGAAGATGTATATAGCGCGATGGTCGTCGGTTTGCGGGATTATGTGGAACGCAATCGCTTCCCTGGCGTGGTGCTGGGCCTTTCCGGCGGAATCGACAGTGCATTATCCGCCGCCGTCGCCGTGGATGCTTTGGGCGCAGACAAGGTGTGGTGCGTGATGATGCCATCGCGCTTCACCAGTCAGGAAAGTCTGGATGATGCCGAAGGCTGCGCCCGGATGCTGGGCGTGCGGCTCGATACCGTCGCGATAGAGCCTGCCGTGACAGCCTTTGATGGGATGCTGGCAGAACTATTCGCTGGCAAGGACCGCGATATTACCGAAGAAAATATCCAATCGCGCATACGCGGCGTGACCCTGATGGCGATCAGCAATAAATTTGGCCATATGGTGCTAACCACTGGCAATAAGAGCGAAATGGCCGTCGGCTACGCCACTATTTATGGCGACATGGCGGGCGGCTATTCCGTACTGAAGGACGCCTATAAAACCACCGTGTTTGATCTGTCCCGCTGGCGTAACGATCATCGCCCGGCCATTGGCCTTGGCCCCGATGGCCCCGTCATGCCGGAGCGCGTCATGACCAAGCCGCCATCAGCGGAACTGCGCGATAATCAGAAGGATGAGGACAGCCTGCCCCCTTATGAGGTGCTGGATCCTATCCTCCATGGCCTGATCGAGAGCGAATTGTCGGTCGATGATCTGGTTGCACGCGGATTTGACCGCGCCACTGTCATCCGCATCGAGCATCTGCTTTACATTGCCGAATATAAACGCCGACAAGCCCCGCCCGGTGTTAAATTGGGCAACCGCAATTTCGGGCGGGATCGCCGCTATCCTATCACCAACGCATTTCGGACATTATGAGCAACCAGCCTGTCATCACTCGTTTCGCACCGTCCCCCACCGGGCAGATGCATGTCGGCAATCTGCGCACTGCGCTCCATAACTGGCTGTTGGCACAGCGCCATGGCGGACAGTTCTGGTTACGCATGGATGATACTGATGCACAGCGTTCCACCGAGGAATATGCCGCCAGCATTCGCACAGATTTGCAATGGCTGGGTCTCGTTCCCGCGGGAGAGAAGAAGCAATCAGATCGCTTCGCCCTATATGAAGAGCATTTCACACGTCTGGCAGCAGAAGGCCGTGTCTATCCCTGCTATGAAACATCGCAAGAGCTAGACCTAAAGCGTAAGGTGCAACTGGGCCGCGGCCTGCCTCCGGTGTATGACCGAGCCGCCCTTACGTTGACCGACGCGGAAAAGGCCGCGTTGGAGGCAGAGGGCATCGCCCCCCATTGGCGTTTCAAACTGGATCATGACACCCCGATTCATTGGGCGGATATGGTGCGCGGCGAACAGAATTTTGACCCAAAGTTGCTCTCTGATCCGGTTATTCGCCGGGCGGACGGTAGCTGGCTCTATATGCTGCCTTCTGTAATCGACGATATAGATATGGGTATCACCCATATTGTGCGCGGAGAAGACCATGTTTCCAACACCGCTGCACAGATTCAGATGTTCGCGGCATTGGGCGCTGATGCCCCTTCTTTTGCCCATGAGGCTCTGCTGGTCGGCACCGAAGGCAAGCTGTCCAAGCGCCTCGGTTCAATCGGTATAGATTCATTTCGGGAAGCAGGGATGGAGCCAATTAGCCTGATTGCCCTACTCGCTCGCATTGGCACCAGTGATCCGGTCATTCCAGTAACGGAGCTAAGCCCGCTAATTGAGACTTTCGATTTTGCTCATTTTGGTCGGGCTCCTGCCCGCTTTGATGAGCAGGAACTCGCCATGCTGAATCAGAAAATCCTGCACTTACTGGATTTCACGGCGGTTCAATCCCGCCTGCCCCATGGCATGACGGAGGCAGCATGGCACGCCATCCGCCCGAACATCGCAACTGTAGCCCAAGCAGCGGGCTGGTGGGCAGTCGTCACCGGACCGCTGAGCGTTCCGGCAGTCGCCGAGGACGATAGGGACTTTATCGCGAAGGCGAAGGAAATTCTGACAACTCTTACCTTTGGTGATGATGTGTGGAAACAGCTCACCTCTGCCCTCAAGGAACAAACGGGCCGCAAGGGTAAGGCGTTATTTCTACCTCTGCGCCGCGCTCTCACAGCGCAAGATCATGGCCCAGATATGAGCGAGTTTTTACCGCTGATTGGACAAGAACAAGCCCTAGAACGATTACAGGCCGCGCTTTCCTGACCATAAGCAATAAGGGCGGGAACTATATAAGACCCGCCCTTATTACATGATAACCGAAACTAAATCAGTGGCCCGTTAAATGCGCTTTCAGCAACAGGCCGCCGATCACTGGGCGTTTCCCGTTCCTGCAAAGCTTCCGGCAGATCATCCTTGTTACCCGGATAACCAATGGCAATGGCGGCTTCTATCTGTAGCCGTTCTGGCGCATGGAGAATATTGCGCGCTGCATCCCAATCTACCCCCGCCATCGCATGCGTGGCCAGACCCATGCTCTGCGCCTGCAAAGCCAGGGACATCCACGCAGCCCCGGCATCAAAGCTATGGCTGCGCGATGGCTTAGGCTCTCCATGATAATCCGACATTGTATCAGACATGATAAAAACCAGCGCCGAGGCGTTTTTAACCCAAAGCTGATTTCCCGGTAGCAAGGTAGAGAGGAAATCATCCCAGTGAACATCGTCCCGCAATGCATAGGCAAAGCACCAGGGCTGAATATTCATGCTGGATGGTGCCCAACGAGCGGCCTCAAACAAGGAAAACAGCTTTTCCTGTGGTAATGGACGTGGATCAAATGCTCGCGGAGACCAGCGCCGCGTGAACACAGGCAGGACAGGATAATCAGCACAGCGATTGTTCATAATATCCTCTTTGCTTGGTTTAGAGCAATTTCCATACAGATGGCATCATCTGGCTGGTTAAGAAAAGCAGTTTACCACAGCTACATTGCAGCAAAATAAAATCTTAGAGTGATTCAGCCGATACAAAAATGATCGAAAACCGCTCCGGAAAGTATTTCAGAAAATGCGTGCCGGAAATTATATTAACTCACCCGAAAGGCGCTGGCACAGCATATCGAGCTGATCCAGCGTTGAATAGCGCAGCAACAAGGTGCCGCCACCATTTGCACCATGATCCACTGACACTTTCATGCCTAATATATCGGACAGATGCTGTTCCAGCGCAGCGATATCGGCATCAGCTTGTTGCCCATTGGACAGACCTGCATCAGGCCGCCGAACAGAAGTGGATTCACTTCGGGCTGGCTTTCCTTTGCTTTGCTGCGCCAGTTTTTCGACCTGACGAACAGACAGCCCCTTATCAATGATCTTCTGTGCAATTTGGGGGGCTTCTTCCACCCCAATCAATGCGCGGGCATGGCCCATGCTGAGGCGACCATCGCGCACAACATCTAAAACCGTGCCGGGCAAATCCAGCAACCGCATCATATTGGCAACATGACTGCGGGATTTACCCACCAACCTGCCTAATGCCTCCTGACTATGACCAAATTGCGCGATCAGCCGGGAATAAGCCTCTGCCTCTTCAATCGGGTTCAGGTCTTGCCGCTGCACATTTTCGATGAGCGCAATTTCCATTGTTTCGGCATCGGTAAAATCCCGAACAATCGCAGGAATGCGGTGCAAACGCGCCCTCTGTGCCGCACGCCAACGCCGTTCACCCGCGACGATCTGATAATTGCCGCTGGAAACAATCCGCACGATAATCGGCTGAATCACGCCGCGTAACGAAATACTTTCTGCAAGTTCCTGAAGAGCGGTTTCATCAAATTGTTTACGCGGCTGATCCGGGTGGGGCTGAATTGAGGCGATCTCAATATGCTGAACAGACCGACCATTAGCCACGCCACCAGCCGGTGCATTGCCGCCATCAGTACTGTCACCGCTAGCGACAGGTTCTTCACGCAATGTCTCACCCAGCAAAGCGGACAGACCACGCCCCAAACCATGCGTACGACGATGGGCCTTTCCGCCTTTTTCTTCCTTAGCCTCTTCACTCACCGCCGCAACCTGTCCTTCCTTATTCGTCACGCAGCCATTTCCGGCAACGGCAATCGTTCAATCAATTCCCGCGCCAACTGCATATAGGCCTCTGACCCAACGCAGCGATGATCGTAAATCAACGCAGGCAGACCATGACTGGGAGCCTCTGACAAACGAACATTGCGCGGAATAACGGTTTCAAATACAATTTTACCAAGACAGGATCGCACATCATCAGCAACCTGATCCGTCAGGCGATTGCGCCGATCATACATGGTGAGCGCAACCCCCATGATGGATAGCGTCGGGTTAAAGCGCCCCCTAATCCGTTCCACCGTGGTCAGTAATTGCGACAGACCTTCCAGCGCAAAAAACTCACATTGCAACGGCACCAATAAAGAATGGGCCGCGACCAAAGCATTGACCGTCAAAAGACCCAGAGACGGCGGGCAATCGATCAAGCAAATATCCCAATGGCCCGGAACATCCTCAAGGCTATTTTTTAAGCGATGCGTACGCTCAGCAATGTCAATGAGCTCGATTTCTGCACCGGACAGGTCTTGCGTTGCAGGCACAATATCCAGTTTCGGCACGCGGGTGGGAATTACCGCATCGCTAAGCGCAGCGGAACCGATGAGCAGATCGTAGCTCGAATATTCGCGAGATTTATGGTCAATCCCAAGGCCAGTGGACGCATTGCCTTGCGGATCAAGGTCAATCAGCAAAACGCGCTGCCCCGTCGCGGCCAGTGCCGTTGCCACATTGATAGCCGTCGTGGTTTTCCCTACGCCGCCTTTCTGGTTGGCAATCGCAATGCAAATCATGCTTTACGCCCCTTTTTCCGCACATTTTTCAGGACCAAAATCGCGCTATCTTCTGCCGTCAGGCTGGGCGCGACACTGGCATCACTGTGCCACAGGGTTTGGGCGATATCCAATTCATTTTGAAAATTTTGTCCCTTTGGCAAAACCCAGATTGTCCCTTTACGGGCAAGCGGCAGGGCAGACGCAATCAACCTATCCATCGGCGCATAGGCACGGGCGCTGATGACAGACACCGGCCCATTCAGCGAAGGTCCAGCCTGCTCTACTTTGCCGCCAAAAACAGATGCATTAAGCCCTAATTGCTGAATGACATACTCCAGAAACTCTACGCGTTTACGGCGCATTTCTATCATCTTCACATGATAGCCAGAGAGAATCGCCACCACAATACCGGGCAGCCCTGCCCCCGCGCCGAGGTCCGCCCATATCTGTTTGCCATCAGCGGCAGGCGGGACCAATTTCAGTAATTGCGCGCTATCAACTATATGACGCGCCCAGACATGATCCCGTGTCGATTCCGCAATAAGATTCTGGTTCGCCATCTCCGTCAATAAGATGGCGACATAGCGTTCCAGCCTGTCCCATGTTTCACGTGAAACATCAAAATTACTCTGCAACCATATGCGGGCTTCTTCTTCGGTCATGCTGCTTGCCCTCCGCTTTCTGACCGACGCCTGATATGCACTAATATCGCGGCCAATGCTGCCGGGGTAATGCCCGCTATACGCGATGCTGCCGCCAATGTTTCGGGCTTCGCCGCCAATAAGCGCTCTCGCATTTCAAGCGATAGTCCGCCTATTCCGTCATAGTCAAAAGTCGCGGGTATGCGGATAGCTTCATTGCGATGTAATTCTTCTATCTCTGCCGACTGCCGTTCAAGATAGGGCGCATAATGAGCATCCTCCAATATCTCATCGCGCAAATCGGCATCAACCGACGCCAACAACGGGGCGAGATCGACAATAACCTTTTCCATTTCCGGAAAACGCGCCCATTCAAATAGGGAACGCTTGGTTCCGTCTTGCCGCACCGAAACACCTTCACGTGCCAGTTCATTCGGCGATTTCTCTATGCTCAGCTCTTCCATGACAGAGTCGCGTTGCTCCATCCTGCGGAGGAACCAGTCGCGTCTTTCTGACCCGATCAACCCATGTTCCAATGCCTGCCCGGTAAGGCGGGTTGTCGCATTATCTGCCCGCAAACGCAGGCGATATTCCGCCCGAGCCGTCAGCATTCGATAAGGCTCTGTCACGCCATGCAGGATGAGGTCATCGACCATCACTCCAATATAGCTGCCTGTACGCTCGAGAATAAGTGCATCCTGCCCCAGCGCATAGGCCGCCGCATTCGCACCGGCAACCAGCCCCTGCGCAGAGGCTTCCTCATATCCGGTGGTGCCGTTGATCTGTCCGGCACAATATAGGCCCGGCATCGCCAATAGCCCCAATGTTCTATCTAACGCACGCGGATCAACATAATCATATTCCACCGCATAGCCTGGAACGACCATATCCACCTTTTCCAAACCGCGAATAGACCGCAGCATCTGCCACTGAATATCTACCGGTAAGGAGGTGCTAATCCCATTAGGATAAACCAGATGCGTGTTCAGCCCTTCCGGTTCCAGAAAAATCTGATGCCCATCTCTGTCCCCAAAGCGGAAAATCTTATCCTCAATGGAAGGACAATAGCGCGGCCCCTTTCCTTCAATGGCGCCACTGAATAGGGGCGAACGATCAAGCCCGGAGCGAATGATGTCGTGGGTTTGCGCATTGGTGCGGGTAATCGCGCAGGCCAGTTGCGGAACCTTACGCCCACCAGCCATAGCCCCCATGGTCCAGCCCTCTTCATCTGATGGCTGCTCATCCAATATAGCCCAGTTAATTGTGCGGCCATCCAGACGAGCTGGCGTGCCGGTTTTCAGGCGCGACAAAGGAAGCCCCAACCCCCGAAGCCTCTCCCCTAAGCGGGTTGCAGCGCGCTCTTCCACCCGTCCACCGATGGATATTTCTTCGCCGCGAAATAGTTTGCCACCCAGAAAGGTTCCTGTCGCCAGCACCACTGCTGCCGCAGTGACAATGCTGCCATCCGCCAGTTCGACCCCGGTGATGGCACCATCCTTAACCGGGAGGTCTGCCGCTTCTCCAGCTATGATCGTCAACCCCTGTTGCGCGGCAAGCTGGCGTTGAACGGACGCACGAAACAAAGTACGGTCTGCCTGAACACGAGGTCCCTGCACTGCCTTGCCCTTGCTGCTGTTCAGCATCCGGTGATGGATAGCCGCGTCATCAGCAGCGCGCGCTATGATACCGTCAAAGGCGTCAACCTCCCGCACCAGATGCCCTTTACCCAGCCCGCCGATGGCCGGATTACAGGACATGGCACCGATTGTTCCTGCATCAAAAGTGATAAGGGCAGTGCGAGCGCCTTTGCGCGCCGCCGCCATAGCAGCCTCACACCCGGCATGACCGCCGCCAATGACAATCACATCAAAATCTGTCTTCATCGCTGCTCCATAAATCAGCAGAGAGGCAGCGTCAAAGACCGTTATGAAAGAATGATTCGAAAAGCCATAAAGCGATGTTTCACGTGAAACATTCGCCGCTTATTATCTCATTTACCGATACAGAAACGGGAGAAAAGACTATCCAGCATATCCTCAACACCACTGCGCCCAATCAGCCGGTCCATGGCATCTCGTGATAATCGCAATTGCTCCGCGACAATCAATAAATCCGTTTCCAACTGCGCATCCCGAAGCAATTGAACAATATTGGTAACGGCATCGCGCTGGCGCTTGTGCAGTGCATAGCTTCCCTCTGTTGGAATAAGATGTTTTACCTTGTTCAGTATCATCTCGACCAGCACCGCCATATTTTTACCTGTCCGTGCGGATATACAAATAGTTGTGCCTTCAGATTCAACCCAATCCACCCTATCCATCTGGGCAGACACGCATATCGCATCTTCTCGCGGGCTATCATCAGGTGCGCCAAGCCACAGCACTATATCCGCACTGTCGATTGCCTGCTTTGCCCGATCAATACCAATTTGCTCAATCCGGTCATCGGTTGTTTCCGCAAGCCCTGCAGTATCCGTGAGCACAAAAGCCACCCCACCAAGGCTTACCGGTACTTCTATCCGATCCCGCGTTGTTCCGGCTATGTCAGATACAATCGCGGCTTCCCGTCCCGCGAGCGCATTTAACAATGTGGACTTCCCTGCATTGGGCGGACCTGCCAGAACCAGATGAATGCCATCACGCAAACGTTCTGCCGATGGCGCAGAAAGCTGCGCTGCCATATCCAGCATCAGATCGGCCAAATTCTTACGAACGCCTGACTCTAATCCCTCATCAGGCACATCATCTTCATCAGAAAAATCGAGGAGAGATTCCACCTGCGCGCTACATGCCAGTAAACGTCCGCGCCAATCCTCCAAACGGCGAGAAAAATGCCCATCCGCCATCATAATCGCAGCGCGGCGCTGACTCTCTGTTTCGGCCGAGAGAAGGTCCGCCAAACCCTCTGCTTCGTTCAAATCTATTCGGCCATTTTCAAAAGAACGGCGGGTAAATTCACCAGCCTCAGCCTCTCGCAAAGGAAAAGCATTCTCCTGCTTTGCCAGCGCAGCTAAAACCGCCCGCACCACGGCACTACCGCCATGACAATGCCACTCAACCAAATCCTCACCCGTTACGGTATCCGGCCCCGGCAAACATAATATCAATGCCCGGTCCAGCACCTCTCCACTATCAGGATCGAGTAAAGCGCGCACATGGGCCGCTCGTGGCTGAGAGGGCGTCGCGTCCTTTGTAAACAAGGAATGTATAGCGAAAGAATGAGGCCCGCTAATGCGGATGACCGCAATAGCTGCGGGAGGGCGTCCACTGGACAACGCAAAAATAGTATCAGTCACAGCCTGAACCGGCCCTTAGTCTCTATTGCCAGAAGTTCCACTAAGACCAATATTCATCATCTGCTGGAACATTCGCATGCTTGCATCCCCCATAGGTGCAAAAGCACGGATCATTTTTTCCATCTGTTCGATGCTACCGGCACCGTCCATTGCGCCGACCACCGAGGATATATATTTTTCATGAACTGGCGAGAGATCCGGCAGACCGAGAAAGCTGCGCGCTTCTTCAGGGGTGCAATCAACATTGACTGTGACCTTCATATCCCGCCCTTCCCCTTTGCAAAACACATCAGTCGATCAAACCAGACCGACTGATGGTTAAGCATTGGACTGTTACTTGAACAGGGTCAAGATACCGATATGCTGGTCGGTGATGCCTTCATAGATCATCGTGCCAGCAACGTAGAGAATGACGAGCAGGCCAAGATAGGCAATCCAGCGGAAACGCTCAATATATTTGGCGATGACATTGGCAGCAACGCCCATCAAAGCCACTGACAGCACCAGACCAACGATAAGGATACCGGGATGTTCTCGCGCTGCACCAGCCACCGCCAGCACGTTATCAAGGCTCATCGAAACGTCAGCAACAGCAACTGCCCAGGCAGCACCAGCAAAGCTCTTTGCCGGGCGGACACCGCTATTCTCGTCACCATGAATTTCTGGCGAACCGACATTACCCGTGGTGGGTCGCAGTTCACGATACATTTTCCAGCTAACCCAAAGCAACAACAAGCCGCCTGCGAAAATCAGGCCGACAATTTGCATCAACTCGGTAACAACCAGCGCAAAGACGATACGCAGCACCAATGCAGCTACAATACCGATCATGATAACTTTACGGCGCTGATTTTCCGGTAGACCTGCCGCCAATGCACCAACGATGATGGCATTATCACCCGCCAGCATGATATCAATCATCAGCACCTTGAAAAAGGCGGACATCTCTGCTGGTTCAGTAATATTGGCAAAATCATTGACAATATGGGCCCATAGCTCAGCTAACGGCATAGGGGCTGCTGATACAGCGGCTGTGGCGGCAGATAATATTTCAAGCATGGGAAAGAAACGCCCTTTTTGAAGAAAGGTTCATCACTGATTCATAGAATCAAAGAAATCTTCATTAGTTTTGGAATTTTTCATCTTATCGAGCAAGAATTCCATAGCATCTACAGTGCCCATTTGCATCAATATACGGCGCAGGACCCACATTTTGGAAAGTGTTGTTTTCTCAACCAACAATTCTTCCTTACGCGTGCCGGATTTACCAACGTCAAGCGCCGGGAAGATACGTTTGTCGGCTACCTTACGGTCCAGCACCATTTCGCTATTACCCGTGCCTTTGAATTCTTCAAAGATCACTTCATCCATACGGCTACCCGTATCAATGAGGGCCGTCGCGATAATAGAAAGCGAGCCGCCTTCTTCAATATTACGGGCCGCACCAAAGAAACGCTTAGGCCGCTGGAGGGCATTAGCATCCACACCACCGGTCAGCACCTTACCCGATGAAGGCACAACAGTATTATAAGCGCGCCCGAGGCGGGTGATACTATCGAGCAGGATGACAACATCCTTCTTATGCTCAACAAGGCGTTTTGCCTTTTCTATAACCATTTCAGCAACTTGTACATGGCGTGCTGCTGGTTCGTCAAAGGTAGAGGATACAACCTCTCCCTTCACACTACGCTGCATATCGGTGACTTCTTCCGGACGTTCGTCAATCAGCAATACGATCAGGAACACTTCCGGATGATTATCCGTAATCGCCTTAGCGATATTCTGCAGCAGAACCGTTTTACCCGTGCGCGGCGGCGCAACGATAAGCGCGCGCTGCCCCTTCCCCTGCGGCGCAACAATATCAATAACGCGGGCTGATCGGTCCTTAATAGTCGGGTCCAGCGTATCCAGCCGTAATTTCTCGGTTGGGTAAAGCGGTGTAAGGTTATCGAAATTAACCCGATGACGCACGGCCTCGGGATTATCGAAATTCACGCTAATCAGCTTGGTCAGTGCAAAATAACGTTCGCCATCCTTGGGCGCACGGATTTCGCCTTCGACTGTGTCACCGGTGCGCAGCCCATATTTACGGACCTGATTGGGCGATACATAAATATCATCCGGCCCGGCGAGGAAATTTGCTTCCGCCGAACGAAGAAAACCAAAACCGTCCTGCAAGACCTCAATCGTGCCGACACCCATAATCTGTTCGCCATTTTCAGCCTCAGCCTTCAATATGGCAAACATCAGATCTTGCTTGCGCAGGGTGGATGCTCCCTCAACACCCAGCTCTTCAGCCATGGTGACAAGTTCAGCGGGCGTATGATTTTTGAGGTCTTTCAAATGCATATAGAAATCCGGGGTGCGATTATAGCGTGATAGGGATGAGTATCAAAAGCCGCCCGGGGACATATGAATTGGGAAAATATCTTCTAACAGGCCGGACGGCCACAGATTCCAACCAGCGTTAGAACGCAACAGGCAGAGTGTCAAGCAACTGCTGCACTCTGCCTATATTACAAAATATGTCAAAAGAAAATCAGAAGGGTTTAACTACGGCCAGTACAACAATAATGGCCGCCATAATGCCGGGTATTTCATTAATCATCCGCAATTTCTTATCGCTTAATGATCTCTGGCCCTTGGCGAGCTTTTTTGCATAGCCAATCATCCAGCCATGATAGCCAGACAGAAGCAGCACCAATAATAATTTCAGGTGAAACCAGCCACCCGTCGCCCACGCCTCAATATTCACCATCAGCATCAGGCCTAACACCCAGACAATGATGAGAGATGGGTTTAGGATGATACGGCGGAGTTTATCCTCACGCTCTATCCATTTACTGTCTTCATCTGAACCGATTTCGGTTTCCTGATGATAAACAAAGAAGCGGGGCATCATGAACAAGCCCGCCATCAGGAAGATAACAAAGATGATATGCGCAGCCTTCACCCAAAGATAGGCATTGCCAAGGAATCCTGCGAAATCGCTCATTTCTGTCCTCCTGCCCGCTTCAGCATCTGTTCCACATGGGTAATGGGGGTATCCTGCACTATGCCATGACCCAGATTGAAAATATGGGGCCTGTCCGGAAATGCCGCAAGGATGCGGTCAATCGCTTCATCAAGGATTTGCTCGCCTGCAATTAACGCGAGAGGATCCAGATTCCCTTGAACTGGAATGCCAGCAGGAAGATGGTCATTAGCCCAGACCGGATCAATTGTTTCATCAAGTCCAACCGCATCAACGCCGGTTTCCCGCGCATAATTTACCAGCTTTGACCCTGCTCCTTTCGGAAAACCAATAATCGGCACATCAGGTCGCGCAGCCTTCAAACGATTCACAATTTCTCGGTTTGGTGCAATGACCCAGCGTTCAAATTGCGTCGGGGAAAGAGTGCCTGCCCAGCTATCAAATAGCTGTACAGCATCAACCCCCGCATCAATCTGACCAATGAGATAAGGCACGGTTGCATCAATAATGGCATCAATGATGCGCTGAAACCGCTCAGGATCAGCATATGCGAGCCGCCGTGCGGTGGCTTGATCCCGGCTCCCCTGCCCTGCAACCATATATGTGGCAATGGTCCAGGGGCTGCCTGCAAAGCCCAGAAAGGTCGTTTCTGGTGCCAGACGTGCCTTTACCAGCCGTACTGTCTCATAAATCGCATCATAACGTGACCAATCCGGAATCAGTGTCTCAATGCCATTTTCTGCTAGTATAGGGGCAAGGCGAGGCCCTTCTCCTGCTTCGAACCATAATTTTTGTCCCATCGCATAAGGGACAATCAATATGTCCGAAAAGAGAATGGCGGCCTGAAGCCCATCAGGCCCGGTACCAAATCGGGCAAGGGGTTGTACCGTTACTTCTGCGGCGGCCATGCTATCATAGACCAGCTCAAGAAATCCCCCTTTATCGGCCCGCAATGCCCGATATTCCGGCAAATAGCGGCCTGCCTGACGCATCATCCATTTAGGCGCGACTGTCTGACGCTGGCCGTTGAGAACAGCAAGGAGAGGTTTTTCCGGGGCCGCAGACATGGATCCTATATATCCTATTATTAAGATTCAGATTGATATTGTAGATAGTCGGTTGAAACCGGGGTTTATGCATTGTCCCCATTTTTGCCAACAGTCATGCTGTATTTATGCCTGCTTCATTCCACGAGTCTGACATTTTATCCTCATTTTCCACAGGCTGTGGATAAGTTTATGCCCATCTGGATAGCCTGTGGATAAAGTTCCACAAAGCGTGGGAGGAATCCCACTTTTTACTTATCCCCATTTCTATCCCTTGATTTATCCACAGCTAATCAACAGAGTCATCCGCATGACCCGTCTCCATCTTCATCTTATCTCAGACTCTACCGGTGAAACGCTGGAGAATATCGTTAAAGCCTCTATCGCTCAGTTTGAGGATGTAGAAGCTATCCGCCATTTTTGGCCAATGGTACGCTCGGAAGATCATCTTCAGCGCATCATGCAGGAAATTTCTAATAATCCGGGTCTGGTTCTTTTCACGCTGGTCAACCCGATCATGAGGCGAAAGCTAGAACAGCAATGTAGGGTGCTGGGCCTTCCTCATGTTGCACCGCTTGATGACGTGACGGACTCTATGTCCAACATATTGGGGCAGGAAACCCGCAACAGACCGGGTCGTAAACATAAGCTGGATGATGCCTATTTCGCGAGGATAGAGGCGATACAATTTACCATCGCCCATGATGATGGCGTGGGTGAGGACAATTGGGAAGAGGCAGATATTGTCCTCGTCGGGGTATCGCGTACGTCCAAGACGCCGACATCCATCTATCTTGCTAATCGCGGATTTAAGACGGCCAATATCCCTGTGGTGCCAGAATCCCCTCCGCCTTCTGTTCTCTATCGTCTCAAGCACCCATTAGTGGTTGGCCTTGTCATCAGCCCCGACCGGTTGATTCAAATCAGACGAAATCGGCTGCTTTCGCTTAATCAGGCACCGGAAACAGCCTATGTCGATCTGGATCAGGTGCAAAGAGAGCTAGCTTTTGCCCGAAGGTTAATCGCTGATAATGATTGGCCAGTGATTGATGTTACCCGCAGGTCGATTGAGGAAGCCTCTGCTGCCATCATCAATCTGTTCAATGAAAGGCAGATCCGTCCGCATAATATGCCTGAGGCCGGAGCGTGAGCATGGCTGACACATCCTCCTCGCCGGTTTTGATACTGGCCTCCCAAAGTGCAAGCCGTCGGGCCATGCTGGAGGCTGCAGGCGTTCCTTATGAGGCCTTGTCGCCTAATGTGGATGAGGACGCCTTTAAGGAGCAATTGCGTGCAGAAGGTCATAATGCCCGGCAATTGGCGGATGCTCTTGCAGAATTAAAGGCGCTGCGTCTTTCGGCGCGGGTGCCGGGTGCTTTGGTATTGGGTTGCGATCAGACGCTGGAACTGGCGGATGGCAGCATGATTGATAAGGCAGTAGACCTTTCTGATGCTGCCGCTATTCTGCGCCGTCTTTCAGGGGAAAGACATCATCTCCATAGTGCGGCGGTAATTTGCCTGAATGGTCAGCCCGTGTGGCGACATATTGAAAAGGCAAAGATGACGGTTCGGCCTTTGTCCGATGCCTTTATTGCTGATTATCTGGACCAGGAATGGGAAGAAATCCGCTGGTGCGTGGGGTGTTATCGCATTGAAGGCCCCGGCGCACAGCTTTTCAGTGCGATCGAAGGAACGCATTTTGCGATTCAGGGCCTGCCTATGCTGGCTTTGCTTGACTTTTTGCGGGTTCGAGGCGTTTTGGCGGCATGAGCAAGACTATAACAGAACAGCCCCTTCCTTATGCCGAGGTGATTGGGGACCCGATTGCGCATAGCAAGTCACCTATCATCCATGGTTTCTGGCTGGAAAAGCTGGGTATAGAGGCGGAATATCGGAAAACCCATGTCCGGCCTGAGGAATTATCCATTTATTTCCTGAAACGCAGGGCTGATCCGGATTGGTTGGGGTGCAATGTCACCATACCGCATAAGGTTGCGGTGCTGGATTATTGCAGTGATCCGGCCAAAGTCGGGGATATAATCGGTGCGGTAAATACCATTGCCTGCGAGACCGGCGGGCCTCTCATTGGTACCAATACCGATGCGGGCGGTTTTCTGGCGCCTTTAATAGCATTGGGCTGGAAGGGAAAAAGCGCGGCTTTAATCGGCGCAGGCGGCGCAGCGCGGGCAGTGCTTTATGCGCTTAGCCAGACGGGCGTTACAGATTTCACCGTCATTGTGCGGGATAAGGCCAAGGGTCAGGCCTTGCTGGATCGCGCCGGGGTCAAGGGAATGGTCATCACCATGGATGATGCCGTGCCAGCGGTGGATTTGCTGGTGAATTGCTCTCCGCTTGGCATGGTAGGCAAAGATGATCTGAACGTTGATCTCAGTTCCCTCCCCGATCATGCGGTGGTCTATGACATTGTTTATATACCGCTCGATACAAAATTACTGCTAGATGCGCGTGCGCGTGGGTTAAAGACAATAGACGGGCTGGAAATGCTGATCGGGCAGGCGGCGCTTGCCTTTGATATTTTCTTCGATGCCCCAGCCCCGCGCGAATATGATGCGGAATTAAGGGAATTATTGCTGGCGGAATGAGGTGCTGACCGGGCGGAGCGCATAATGGCGAAAATCTATGGTCTGACGGGTTCTATCGGCATGGGAAAAAGCGCGGTTGCCGCCATGTTTCGCCGCGAAGGGATACCCGTTTTCGATGCTGATGCAGAGGTCCGCAAGATGCAGGCCATTGGAGGCAAAGCTCTGCCGCTCATCGAGGCTCATTTTCCCGGCACTACTGGCCCGGATGGGCTGGACCGGGCCAAATTGGGGGCCATTGTTTTTGCCCACCCCCATCGGCGTAAAGAGCTGGAGGGGATCATGCATCCTTTGGTTAAGCAGGCGCGGCATGCATTTCTGCGCCGCCATCAGGCAAAACCACTTATCTTGCTCGATATTCCGTTGCTTTACGAAACCAGCGGGGAAAAGGCGCTTGATGGTGTTATTGTCGTTACTGCGCCAGCTTGGAAACAACGCAAACGGGTTCTGGCACGCGCTGGTATGACGCCCGGAAAATTTCGTTCAATCGTCAAATTACAAATGCCCGATGCATTGAAACGGAGCCGGGCCGATCATATCATCCATACAGGAACCACATTTCATCGAACACGGGAACAGGTTCGTGCATTGGTGGCTTGCCTTCTGCGTAAGGCGGGGTGATAGTTAGAAAAAGAAGGTCGGTAAGAATCAATGCGCGAGATTATTTTCGATACGGAAACCACCGGGTTTGATCCCCTTTCGGGCGACCGTCTCGTTGAAATAGGCTGCATTGAAATGGTCAACCGTGTGCCAACTGGCGCGACCTATCATGCTTATTATAACCCGCAGCGTTCCATGCCTCCTTCGGCGGAAGCTGTGCATGGTCTTTCTGAGAAATTCCTGTCGGATAAGCCTTTGTTCGGCAGCAAAGTAGATGAATTGCTGGAATTTCTGGGTGATAGCAATCTGGTTGCTCATAATGCCCGGTTTGACTTTGGTTTCCTTAATCATGAGTTGGAACGCTGTGGGCGGGAACCTGTATCCTATGACCGGATGATTGATACGGTGGCGATGGCGCGTACCGCCCATCCCGGTGCAAAGCACAGCCTTGATGCGCTGTGCAGTCGTTACGGTATCGACCGTAGCCACCGTGTGAAGCATGGCGCGTTGCTTGACGCAGAATTGCTGGCGCAGGTTTATATTGAACTTACCGGTGGGCGTCAGATTGGCCTGGGGCTGGCTGATGCAGCCGCCTCCGTTACGGTGGCGGCAACGGAAACAACGAGAACATCTATTAGCGCAGTGAAAATTCGCCGGGAACCGCGCGACTTTTCGGCACTGCCAGAGGAATTGGAACGGCACAGAGAATTTGTGCAGGCCCTGAATAACCCGATTTGGGGGAAGGAGGCTGCACAACCGGAAACGGTCTGACTGTTCCAACTTTCGGGGCGCAATTGCTCCGCAAAAAGCAAAGGAGAAAATTGAGATGGACATTCGTATTTCTGGTCAGCAGGTCGATACCGGTGATGCCCTTAGGGAGCATGTAACGACCCGATTAGAAGCAGTCGTCGAAAAATATTTCTCCCGGACCTTGTCGGCGCAGGTAACGTTCAGACGCGGTCCTCATGGCGGTTTTCATTGCCATATAGTGCTGCATGTCATGGCGGGTCTGATCCTGAAAGGTGGCGGGGACGCGCAGGAAGCGCATCCGGCTTTTGATCAGGCAGCAGAACGTATCGACAAGCAGTTGCGCCGTTATAAGCGGCGGCTGAATAGTCGTCAGGCGCAAACCGCTGCGGCAGAAGCTGCCCGTAATCCCGAAGCAGAAATTGCCGGATTTGAGGTGGATAATGCGGCTTATACCATTTTTGCTCCGACGATGGAGGAAGAAGAAACCGAATCCGCCGATGCACCTGTCATCATTGCGGAAACCCGTGTTGATATTCCAGAGGCCAGCGTGTCTGATGCAGTGATGATGCTTGATTTGCGCAACACCAATGCGTTGCTGTTCGTCAATGCGGGCACATCGGCCTATAATATGGTTTATCGGCGTGAGGATGGTTCCATCGGCTGGGTAGAACCACGCTGACCCCGTCTGATTATAAGGAATTTGCGTTCTCAGGCCGGTAATGGCCGCCACATGGTTGACGTGGTGACATAGCAGGACTATGCGCACGGCCTGAGAACCAATTATGGCGCCGGGATAATGATAAAGGGGGACTCTGGCGCGTGGCATGGGGAAACCTGTGCATAGCCAGAGCAATGTAATGACCGATTTTCAGGATCTCGTTAGCCCAAAGGCTGTTGTTGCCAAGGCTTCATTTACCGGCAAAAAGCCGTTGTTTCAGAAAATAGCAGATATGGCCGACTATGCTTATGGTCAGCCAGCCAGCATCGTTTATGAACGATTGATGGAGCGGGAAAATCTAGGGTCCACCGGATTTGGGGGAGGAATAGCGATTCCTCATGCCAAGATTGACGGGTTGGAACGGGTTTGTGGCCTCGTTCTGTGTCTGGAAACACCGATTCCGTTCGAGGCGGTGGATGATGCGCCGGTCGATATTATTTTCTCTCTCTTATCTCCGGTGGAAAGCGGGGCAGAGCATTTGAAGACTCTGGCGCGTGTCTCTCGTTATCTCCGTAGCGGCCAGAATGCAGCGCGTATTCGCGGGGCTGGTTCGGATGAAGCGTTATTGGCGCTTTTATCTGAAGTGCAGGCCCATGACCCGGCCTGATTCGGCGGAGTCTGGCCTTTCAGGGCAGGCTCCTTCTTTGCCAACTGGCGAACAGGCTCATTTTCGGGCGCTGGAGCGTTTATATGCTTCGGCACCAATTAATCGTATGTTCCCATCGCAGTTAGTAATTACCGCTGCAGGGCAATCCAGCATTGAATTTTCTGTCGATGAAAATGTTTTCCATGCAGCCGGCGCGGTGCATGGCACTGTCTATTTCAAGATGCTGGATGATGCGGCCTTTTACGCGGCCAACAGCCTTGTGAATGACCGCTTCCTACTGACAACCGCGTTTAACCTGCTCTTCACGCGGCCATTAAAGGCTGGCAAGGTCACAGCCATTGGTCGCTGGATAAGCGGGCGTCGCAGAGTTTATGTTGCCGAAGCCAGTCTGATTGATAGCGATGGCGAAGAAATAGGTCGGGGGACCGGCACGTTCATGCGATCACAGCATGTATTGGCGACTCTGCCGGGGTATCGCATCGATTGAAGCTATAAATTCGCCTATAGCGCGGCGAGTCGATGATTCAAAACCGATAGAATCATGTAGATATCAGTAAAAATAACCCAGAAAGGGCTTCTGTGGCGCATCGCTTGCAAACTTCTTTACTGGTTCAGTCATTGGTTCGTTGCGTTGCTGCGGAGGGTGGTTTTGCGGCCGTTCTGCAAAAAGGCGATGCCGTTAGCGGTACGATAATAGTGGCCTGTATTGGGGGTGACAGACAAATTTGCCTTTATGAAAGAATGTCTGATTTTTCAGGCGGTTATAGTCTTAGCCCGATAGCCCGGAAAGACTGGGGCAATGATGAAGCGATCATGGCCTATATAGGCAGGCGCACGCAATCAGACCCAGACCTCTGGGTGGTTGAACTGGACGTCCCGAATGGAGAACAACTCGCCGCTGGCCTGTTGGGTTCCAATTGACATACTCGGTTCGTCGCTTATTAGGCAGTGCATATTTGCCCATGCGCAGGTTGCTGATTGCCATTCGAAGGGGGATGGAATGTGGTAAACACGCAGACGGGGGGACGATGCGGCGCCTATAAGATAATGAGGATGCGGCGTTTCGGATCGGCCAACCGCATGTTTTTGGACGTTTATGAGTTTCCCGTTAAAGACCGTAATTGCTGCGGCACTTAGTTTTACTTCTTTCACCGCTGCGGTTGCTGGTGGTGTTGTCGGGGCGGATGAAGCCCCTGCGGTAACGGGCAAACAGCCCATCACTATTTCATCTTCTTCTTTGCCTTCCGCGTCGACAGCTTCGGTCCAGACGGTCCGTTTTGCTCCGCTGAAGGAAATTGTTCAGCCGCTTGGTGGTGCAACACCCCCCGCGGAAGAGGAAATCTCTCCGCTGCGTGCAGACGATATTCTGAAAGTTCCAGAAAAGAAATTCGCGTCACTGGCCGAAATGGTTCGCACTGTGGATTCTGCGGCTTCGGTTGATGAACAGACCAAATGCCTTGCAACAGCGATTTATTATGAATCCCGCAGCGAAAGCCTTGATGGCCAGCTCGCTGTAGCACGGGTTATCATTAATCGCGTTGAATCCAACCGTTTTGCTGATAGCCTATGTGGTGTGGTGAAGCAGCCTGGCCAGTTTAGCTTTGTGCGCAAGGGCGTTCTTCCTCAGCCAAATATAAGCCA
The DNA here is from genome assembly GCA_009360885.1 of Sphingobium sp. Classification (GTDB taxonomy): domain Bacteria; phylum Pseudomonadota; class Alphaproteobacteria; order Sphingomonadales; family Sphingomonadaceae; genus Sphingobium. The sequence goes on from SPEL01000004.1 coordinate 311,763, forward strand.
TAATCAGTGGAAGAATTCTGTCGCTATTGCTCTTATCGCTCAGCAGGATGCATGGGAAAGCAAGGCAGAAGGTGCATTGTTTTTCCATGCACGCCATGTTTCTCCGTCGTGGAATCGCGCACGGGTAGCGGTGATTGATAATCACGTATTTTACCGCTGAAGGCTGGTAAACTGAGAATGCCGGACGTTGCCTGCGTGCGACGGTCCGGCATTTTTGTAATAGCGACTATGTAATTAGAATATCGGGCAGGCTGTTAGAGCATTTTCTATGCAGACTGCGCCATCTGTCGGTTAAGAAGCGCTTAAATTGCAGTAAAACACAATCTTAGAGCGCTTCAGTCGATCCAAAATGATCGGAAACCGCTTTAAAATACCGGGCCTTGTACCGGGCCAGTTGAGGATTTACTGGTTTTTGCATCATCCAGAATCTGCAAAATGGCCTGCCCCCGGCTATCTCGTTCGGCATATTGGCGTGCGGACATACCCGCAAGTGTGTCTGCCTTATTGGGGTTTGCTCCCTTGCTGATAAGCAACCGGATCAGCGGTAGATCGCGCAATTGCACTGCACGGATGAGGGGGGTTTCCCCACTGTCATTGGCGCGATCAACCTGTGCGCCATTATCAAGCAAGAGTTGCGCACCCTCAACAAAGCGCAGCCGGGTTGCCAGCATCAGCGGGGTTGCCCCCTGCCCATCCGTCAGATTGGGATTTGCGCCTTTACCCAACAGAAAGCTGAGCCAGCTGATGTCCCGGCGTTCTGTCACAATGTGCAGGGCCGTCTGGCCTGATGATGCATCACGGGCATTCACAATGGTGGAACCGGGCTTGCTGATGAGTTCCGTTGCCTTGGTGCCATCTCTGTCGCGCACGGCCTTCAGGAAATTATAACCATCAGAAAACTGGGCTGATGCCGTGGCAGGGAACAAGGCAAGAGCCAGTAAGACAAGGAAAAAACGGCGCAACGACATATTATCTACCCGAAACAAGGAGGAACACTGCTAATATGGCCCTAACTGATGGATATTTCAAAGGGGATTTACATTGCCAAATGGGGCGCGTCACGGCATGTCAGGGGCATGATGCATAAGACGCAAATTGCCTTTATGGCGGGGTTGGCACTGTTTCTCACAGGATGTTCGTCGGATACCGGTAAAAGTGGTGATGAGCCTATGGGTAATCTGGCCGGCGCGAAAATTGGTGGCCCCTTCACCTTGACCGATCAAAATGGCCAGAAACGCAGTTGGGGTGACTTTAAGGGCAAATATCGTATCGTCTATTTTGGCTATAGCTATTGCCCGGATGTCTGCCCGGTTGATTTGCAGCATATAGCCCAAGGTTATAGTCAGTTTGAGAAAGAGCATGCTGAGCGTGCCGCAAAAGTGCAGCCGATTTTCATCACGCTGGACCCGGAGCGGGACACCCCTGATGTTGTGAAGAATTATGTAGCGGCTTTTCACCCGAAAATGATTGGCTTTACCGGTACATCAGAGGAGATCGCTGCTGTCGCAAAGGCGTTTGTCATCGTTTACATGAAGGACAAACCCAAGGATTCAAGCGAATATCTCGTCAATCATAGCCGGACGCCTTATTTATTTGGGCCAGAAGGAGAGCCGATAGCCCTCATCCCGGTGGACGACCCATCCACCCCGGATAAGGATGAAGGCGCACCCGAAGAAGTTGCCAAAGCGCTTGATCGCTGGGTGAAATAATGCTGCGCTCGCAATTCTGGAACCTGCCTCTTGATGATCTCAATGCTGAGGAGTGGGAGGCATTATGTGATGGGTGCGGAAAATGCTGCCTGCACAAGGCAGAAGATGAAGATACGGGTCGTATCTACTTTACCAATATATGCTGCCGCTTGCTGGATAAAGAGCAGGGCTGCTGCACCCATTATGAAACGCGCCATAATTATGTGCCAGATTGTGTGCGCCTGACACCGGAAACAGTGAAAGATATTCCGTGGTTACCGCGGAGCTGCGCTTATCGCCTGCGCAATGAAGGGAAGGACTTGCCAGTCTGGCATTATCTTCTTTCCGGAGACAGGGAGGCCGTTCATCGCGCAGGGGAATCTGTGCGCGGCTGGACGGTGGATGAAGATGATAGCCTCGATTGGGAAAAACATCTTGTCGAGCATGAAATCTGAATCCAGCCTGCTGATACGAGGCCAGATGATTCCGGTACTGGTGCGTCGCTATGCACAGGCCCGAGGTTATAAATTGCGATATGACGGGGCAAAGGGACGGGTTTTGCTGTCTGTTCCGGCGCGAGGGGCCATTCGTAAGGCGCTTGACTGGGCACAGGGGCAGGAAGGCTGGATCAGCCAGCAGATGACAGCCGCGCCCGATGTAATTGTGCCGGTGCCGGGTTGTCTGTTACCCATAAATGGGGTGGAGAGGCGGATATGTTGGCATCCATCCTTTCCGCGCAGGCCTGAACTGGCCGAGGGGGAACTGTGTGTCGGCGGGCCGGAGGAGCAGGTGAGCGCGCGCATAGGCCGATGGCTGCGGGCCTATGCTTTATCGACATTAACAGACGAAACCCATGCGATTGCTGCTCAGGAGGACATATATGTGGCCGCTGTGCGCATTGGGGACCCGCGTAGCCGATGGGGAAGCTGCGCGGCCGATGGGGTGATACGCTATAGCTGGCGTCTCATTCTGGCCCCGGCGGAGGTGCGCCAGTCCACTGTCGCGCATGAGGTTGCGCATAGGTTGCACATGGACCACAGCGCGGCCTTTCATGCGGCCCACGCCAGATTATTGGGACGCGATCCCGCCCCGGCGCGGGCATGGCTCCGGGCCCATGGGGCGTCCTTGCACCGGGTCAGATTATAAGGGCAAGTGAGTGGCCCTAATTTTGCGATGATGGTTCCGCAGGCCTGTTGCTGTTGGCGGGTCTTGTTGCAGCAGGCCGGGGTGGTGTCGTGCCAGTCGCCGGAGCAGGCCGGTTACGATTACCGTCCCGACCCAGCACATTATCAATCCATTCCTGATCGAGTTTACCGGTTGGTGTGGCGGGCGCAGGTCCGCCATTATCATCGGGAGCTGTAGGGGGAGGGCTATCCTGCGCAGCGCCTGCTATGGGGTTGCCATCTTCATCGACATAGAGTGTGTCGTCCGGGTCGCCATAATAGGATTCATTATCCGGTTCGAGCTGCCATTCCGGTAATGTCACCTCGGTTTCGAACTTTTCGGTGGGACGGCGGGCAACAGCTACCTTCATATAGCTGGCGAAGGCGCGGGCAGGGGCGCGGCCACCCTGAAGGCCGCCGACGGCCTTGGCATCATCCCGGCCCATCCATACGCCTGTGGTGATACCGCTGGAAAAGCCGAGGAACCAGCCATCCTTATTGCTGTTGGTGGTGCCGGTTTTACCTGCTACCGGGCGGCCAATTTGCGCGGCCCGGCCTGTGCCGGTGTTAACCGCGGTTTGCAGTAGATCGGTAATGCCAGCGGCTACCCATGGGGCCACCAGAACGCGGCTGGTATCGTCCTTATGGGTATAAAGGATGCGACCGTCGCCGGTTGTAACCTTGGTAATGCCATAGGGTGTCACCGCAATGCCCTTGCGCGATACAGAGGCGAAGGCGCGGGTCATGTCGATCAGGCGCACTTCATTGGATCCCAGCACCATAGAGGGGTGGGTATCAATTTTCGTGGTCACGCCAAAGCGTCGGGCCATATCGGCAATGGTGCCAAAACCGACATCCTGACCCAGCTTTGCCGCGACCGTATTGATGGAGTAAGCAAAGGCGGTACGGATATTGATTTCGCCGGAATAGCGGCCACTGCTGTTGCGGGGATTCCACCCGTTAATGTCAACGGGCTCATCCACAATAGTGGTTTCCGGGGTATATCCCCCCTCCAGCGCAGCCAGATAGACGAACAGCTTAAAGGCAGAGCCGGGCTGACGCATTGCAGTTGTGGCGCGGTTATAGTTGGAAGAAACATAATCCAGCCCGCCGACCATTGCCCGAACCGCGCCATCGCGATCCAGCGAGACAAGCGCACCCTGCGCCCCGGCAGGTACATTGGCGCGCAGGGAATCTGCGGCGGCGCGCTGCATCGCCGGGTCGATCGTCGTGTATACGTCGAGCGGTTCATTGGGTTCGTCGATCAGCGTATCAAGCTGCGGCAAAGCCCAGTCGGTGAAATATCGGACGCTGTTCTGGGGTGGCTCTGGCGCCATTTTCACATCGTTAAGATCTGCTTCGGCCCGTTGCTGGGCGGTGATGGTGCCATTGGCCTTCATCACATCCAGAACGACACTGGCGCGGCCAAGGGCGGCATCGGCATCTGCCGTTGGGCTGTAGCTGGACGGAGCCTTGACCAGACCGGCGATGATCGCGGATTCTGGAAGGCTGAGCTTCGTACCGGGGTGGCCGAAGAATTTGCGGCTGGCGGCATCAATGCCATAGGCCCCGCCGCCAAAATAGACCTTGTTGAGGTAAAGTTCGAGAATCTGCTGCTTGGAAAATTTCCGTTCCAGCGCCAGCGCCAATATCATCTCGCGCACTTTACGGCCAAAAGTGTAACTGTTGTTGAGGAAAATATTACGCGTTAGCTGCTGGGTGATGGTCGATGCACCCTGCATACGGCGGCCCGTGCCGCGCGTTTCCAATGCAAACCAGGCGGCGCGCGCCATGCCGATGGGATCAACGCCGGGGTGGCTGTAAAAGCGCTTATCCTCAACCGAAACCATGGCTTTTGTCATGATATCGGGAATTTGGTCATAGGACAGCCAGCGACCATAGCTCGGCCCCAGAGAGACGATGATGGACCCATCGGCGGCATGCACGCGGATCATCTGCCCATTGGGGGATGATTTCAGGCTCTCAAAACTGGGAAGCGATTGCATGGCGACAAAGACCGCTGCGACCAGCGCGATTATTCCGCCCAGCCCAAGAAACAAGCCCGTTTTGAAAAGCCGCCCGAGCCAGATTTTCGCCTTTTGCGGCATTGCCATGCTATAATTGTTCCGCTCTGTTATTCATACCCGACTTACTCTGCCTGAGGGCAAGCCGCAAGTTGCCTTCTGATGCTATTTGGGTTGAATGAGCGCTGAATGTTTATCGCGGTTCAAATTCCATGGAGGCACTGTTAATGCAGTAACGCAGGCCGTTGTCGCCGGGGCCATCGGGAAAAACATGGCCAAGATGTCCGTCACAACGGGCGCAGCGTACTTCTATACGGCGCATACCGTGGCTACTGTCTTCATAAGCGGTGACAGTGTCCTGCGCGACGGGTTCGGTAAAGCTGGGCCAGCCAGAACCGCTATTATATTTGCTGTCAGAGTTGAACAATTCATTGCCACATCCGGCGCAAAGATAGATGCCGTCGGCTTTCAACGATTCATACGCCCCGGTGAAGGCGCGTTCTGTCCCTGCTTCCCGCAGCACATGATATTGCTGTGGGGTCAGGCGATCCCGCCATTGCTCATCCGTCAGAATAAGTTTTTCGGTCATAGATGGAATATGAGAGACTTGTGACGGCTGTGCAAGGGGGGAGGGCCGCGAAAATGAGGGGAGAAATGACATGACTCTCACCCATAGAAAAAGCCTGCCAGCACCATCCGCGCCAGCAGGCCTTTTAAATTTAAAGCGAGATTCAGTCTGCTTTGGATTGCAGATTGACGGCAGCATATTTGCCGCGACGATCAACCTCAATTTCAAATTCCAGACGATCGCCTTCCTGCAGGTTCGACATGCCAGCACGTTCAACCGCACTGATGTGAACAAAGGCGTCAGGCTGGCCGTCATCACGCTGGATGAAGCCGAAACCCTTGGTTCCGTTGAAGAACTTAACGACACCGGTAGCGCGTTCGCCGGTCAGCTGACGCTGCGGGGCACCGCCACGATCACCACTCGGAGCCGGACGTTCGGAGCGCGGACGCTCTTCAACCGGAAGAGGTTCGCCATCGATCTTGAGATCGGTTGCGGAAACCTTGCCACCACGATCAACGAGGGTGAAGCCGAGCTGCTGCCCTTCGGCAAGACCAGTCAAGCCAGCCTGTTCAACGGCGCTGATGTGAACGAAAACGTCTTCGCCGCCATCATCACGAACGATAAAGCCGAAGCCTTTCTGTCCGTTGAAGAATTTTACGACACCAGTGCCTTCGCCGACGACCTGCGCAGGCATGCCGCCGCGGAAACCGCCGCCACCGCCACCGCCGCCGCTGCGGAAACCGCCGCCGCCAAAGCCACCACGGTCACGATCACCGAAGCCGCCGCGGTCACCAAAACCACCCCGGTCGCCGAAACCGCCACGGTCACCGAAGCCACCGCCAAAGTGACTGCCATGATCCGGGAAGCCGCCAAAATCGTCGCCGCCGAAACCGTCCCTTTTATCCCTGCCGCGTCCGCGGCGACCTCTATCAAAACTCATGCCCTGTTAGTCACTTTCACTTCGCCCGAATCTAAGTATCGGATGATACATGCCGGACGAAGGGCATGTAGAATCCGCCGCTACACTACGGTCAGACCAGAACCGTATCAAATTTTACACGGCAGGGCTAATATTTTCTTTGATACGAAATATTGCTGAAAATATTATTAGGAACGCAGTTTTACGGTCGGGTCTGCCCTGTACCACGCACTACCCATTTATAGGTGGTCAGTCCCTCCAGCGCGACTGGCCCGCGCGCATGGAGTCGTCCGGTGGAGATACCGATTTCTGCGCCCAGCCCGAACTCGCCGCCATCGGCAAACTGGGTGGATGCATTCCACATCACAATTGCGCTATCTACCTGATTCAAAAAGCGTTCTGCTACGTCAGCATCTTCGGTAATAATGGCATCGGTGTGGTGGCTGCTATGTGCGGCGATATGGGTGAGGGCTTCATCCGGGCCGCTTACCTGCGCCGCTGAAACGATAGCGTCGAGATATTCTGTATCCCAATCTTCTTCGCTGGCAGGGGTAACGCGATTATCCAGTGCGGTGATTGCTTCATCCCCGCGCACAGCGCATCCGGCATCAATCAGCGCTGCAATAATCTCTGCGGTTGCAGGGAAAGCTGAGTCGAAAAGAATCGTTTCCGTAGCACCGCAAATGCCGGTGCGGCGCATCTTGGCATTGACGATCAGCGATTTTGCCATGGCCGAATCGGCTTTGCTGTGGACATAGCTGCTGTTCATGCCATCAAGATGGGCGAGAACAGGAACGCGGGCTTCTTCCTGAACGCGGGCAACCAGCGATTTGCCACCGCGCGGCACGATCAGGTCAATAAGGCCCGATGCACGCAGCATTGCGCCCACGGCGGCACGGTCTGTCGTGGGGACGAGCTGGATGGCATGAACCGGCAGACCAGCGGCGGTAATTCCTTCGGTCATAGCCGCGTGAATGGCCCGGTTGCTCTCCACCGCCTCGCTACCGCCACGCAGAATCGCGGCATTGCCAGCGCGCAGGCACAGGGCCGCGGCATCGGCGGTCACATTGGGGCGGCTTTCGTAAATAATACCGATCACACCCAAAGGAACGCGGACACGCTGTAATATCAGGCCGTTGGGACGGCGGGTTTCTTCGATGATGCTGCCCAGAGGGTTAGAAAGCCGGGCTACCTGCTCCACGCCTTTGGCGGTTCCCTCAACCCGGTCTGTATCCAGACGCAGACGATCCAGCAAAGCCGGAGTCAGGCCACGCGCTGCGGCATTTTCCATATCCTGCTCATTAGCGCGGCATATGTCATTGCATTTATCCCGCAACGCCTGAGCGGCGAGTTCCAGCCCACGCGCCTTGGTTGCGTCATCGGCAAGGGCCAGCGCCGCTCCTGCGCCACGGGCACGATTCGCCATGGTGGCGATCAGCATTTCGGGGCTTTGGGTCATATCGTTCATATCTTGTCCGGTTCGTTCTATTCGCTGAGTGCGGGCTCTACCATGCTCGGATGGCCGCGCAAAGTCGCAATAGGATGACAGTGCGCCATGCCAGATGAGGGCCAGACGAAAAGAGGCATCCCGATGAGGTAAGCGATTTATCGCAGAATCCGTTGAGCTTTCGTCTCCGGGCAGATAAGGGAACTGCATGACCGTTTATTTCCATGAAGAAGATCTGCCGGAAGGCGTGCTGGCTGATGGCCCTGTTGCCATTGATACTGAAACCATGGGGCTGATTACCCCGCGTGATCGCCTTTGCGTTGTGCAGATCAGCGATGGCAAAGGGGATGAGCATCTGGTGCGCTTCAACCCCGGCAGCAAATATAATGCGCCGAATCTGAAGGCCGTCATCGCCGACCCTAACCGACTGAAAATATTCCATTTCGGGCGTTTTGATATTGCCGCTATGCAGCATTATCTGGGCGTGCTGGCTACGCCGGTTTACTGCACGAAGATCGCGTCGCGGCTCATCCGCACTTATACTGACCGCCATGGCCTCAAGGAACTGGTGCGTGAATTGCTGGGTCAGGAAATCAGCAAGCAACAGCAAAGCTCTGATTGGGGTGGCCCGGTTCTTTCTGAAGCGCAGCGGGATTATGCGGCATCTGATGTGCGGTATCTGCACCGGCTGATGGATGAGCTGAATCGCCGTCTTGTGCGCGAAGGCCGCATGGAAATGGCGCAGGCCTGCTTTGATTTTCTGCCGCACCGGGCCTTGCTGGATTTGGCAGGCTGGCCGGAAACAGATATTTTCTCGCACGCCTGATGGCGCGTTTCACGAAAGGCTGAGCCCTTATGTCGCAGCTTGCAGATACCCAGCGGACAGCGCGCCAGCAATGGGCGATGCCGGGCGGCCTGCATGACCGGCTGGTGCGCATTGCCAAAAATGTCCTGCCCGTAGCGGTAGGCGCATTGGTTGCTTTTCTGGCGGCTGCTCCGTTCACGACCCAGAATGAGGTGAGCTTCGTTCTGGATAAAAAGGGCGTTGATGTCGCCTCTGAGCGGATGAAGGTTAAGGAAGCGCTTTATCGCGGCACCGATAGCAAGGGGAGGCCTTTCTCTCTACGGGCGGGGTCTGCCGTACAGAAAACATCGCGTGATCCGATTGTAGAAATGCAGGATTTATCTGCCCGGCTGATGATGAACGAAGGCGCGGCTGTGCTGAAGGCGGACCGGGGGCGCTATAATATGGATCAGGAGCGGATGAGCATTGTCGGCCCGGTTCAGTTTGATTCTGCACAGAAATATCGGCTGACGACGCGCGATGTGGATATTGACCTCAAGACCCGCAGCATGGAAAGTAACGGCCCGGTTTATGGGCGAATTCCGATGGGGCCGTTTAATGCCAACCATCTGGAGGCGGATTTGAATGCGCGCACTGTCACGCTGGTGGGCAATGCGCGCTTGCGTATCGAACAAAATGCACTCAAAGGACGATGATGATGGTTCGGCCTTTTTTCCTTGCTTCCCTGTCGGTGATGATCGGCGTTTCCGGCGCGTTTCTCTATGGCTCTGCCGGGGGAGAGGCGCAGGCACAGTTACTGAGCGGGCATGACAGTAATGCCCCGGTTAATTTCGCGGCGGACCGCATAGAGGTGCAGGACCGTGCAGACCGCGTTGTGGTTTCCGGCAATGTGCATGTGACGCAGGGCGGGCTGACGTTGGATTCGACGCGGATGACCGTCGCCTATCGGAACAGCGGCGGCATAGAAATTGATCGCATCGACGCATCCGGCAATGTGCGGGTGTCGCGTGGTAATGAGCGCGCCCGGGGTGATGTCGCTATATATGATCTCAATAACCGTATCATTACGATGATGGGTAATGTTGAACTCAATCAGGGCAGCAACCGCCTGTCGGGCGGGCGTCTGGTGATGGATTTGCAAAGTGGCCGGTCAACGGTTGATGGTAAATCCTCTGCTGCTTCTGGCGGGAATCAGGCTGGCGGCGGTGGCCGGGTGACGGGTACCTTCACCGTACCGCAGCGGGATACCAATCGCTAATCATGGGCGGGGCAGGGGCGCCCTGCCTTTTGGGAGGCAGGATGCTTCTCTTTTCCAAATATTATCATGCATAAAGCTTGCCAGATCGGGGAGGATACCCGATATTTCTGGTCCATGCCCGCCTGCCGCTTGCCAGCAAGGATAGACTATGACTGATACAGTGATGACCCGACCTGACGGGCAAAGCGCCAAAGAGGCGGAGAGAATAGCGCAGCAAGGCGGGCTGGAAGTCATTTCCATCGCCAAAAGCTATGATCGACGACCGATATTGACCGACATCTCTCTCAGCGTGGCAAAGGGTGAGGTTGTTGGCCTGCTTGGCCCCAATGGCGCGGGCAAGACAACCTGCTTCTATTCCATCATGGGGCTGGTGCGGCCAGATAGTGGCCGTATTGCGCTGGATGGCCATGATATTACCGGCCTCCCCATGTATCGCCGTGCGATATTGGGGCTGGGTTATTTGCCGCAGGAAACCTCTATTTTCCGGGGCATGACGGTGGAGCAGAATATTACCGCCGTGCTGGAACTGGCGGAACCGGATGCGGCGGAACGGGCGCGTCGGCTGGAGGAATTGCTCGGTGAATTTGGCCTGACGCGTTTACGTGCCAGCGCCGCCATGGCGCTGTCTGGCGGGGAAAGGCGGCGCTGTGAAATTGCGCGGGCTTTGGCCGCTAATCCCTCTATCGTTCTGCTGGATGAGCCTTTTGCGGGTATTGATCCGCTGTCGATTGCGGATATTCGTGATCTGGTAAAGCAACTTCGTACACGCGGCATTGGTGTGCTGATTACCGACCATAATGTGCGTGAAACGCTGGAAATTGTGGACCGTGCCTGCATCATTTATGATGGTAAAGTGCTGTTTACCGGCAGCCCCGATGAGCTGGTCTCCAATGCTGAGGTTCGCCGCCTTTACCTGGGCGAGAGCTTCTCGATGTAAGCCTATGGGTGGGGGCGGATCATCATGGCGCTGACACCGCGTCTCGACCTGCGGCAGAGCCAGTCTCTGGTGATGACGCCGCAGCTACAGCAGGCGATAAAGCTGCTTGCCCTCTCCAATATCGAACTTGAAACTCATATTGCCGAAGAGGTAGAGCGTAACCCTCTGCTCGAACTGGTCCGTGCGGGTGAAGGGCCAGAGGAGAGCGCGCCTAATGGCCCCACCGAAGCGCGTAATAATGCTGAGGCACTGACTGCCGATGCAGGTAGTGATGCGATGATGCGCGATGGTGCGGTGATGACCGATAGCCCGCTTGATGTAGAGGGAGGACCGGAGGACGGTGCAGACCGTGGCGCGCGGGAGGAGGGGACGGATGCCGCCGCCAGCGCCATCGGCGCAGGGGATTCTTTCCTATCGGTTGGATATAGTGAAAACGGCCCTGATTTCGATAGTTTTGCTAGCGCGGATATCAGCCTTCAGGAGCATCTGATGGAACAGGCGCGGCTGCGTCTTTCCGACATGGATTTGCTGATCGCCAGCCAGCTTATTGGTCAGATGGATGATTCCGGCTATCTGGAGGTGGAGCTTTTCAACATTGCTGATGCTTTGGGGCTGCCTCTGGCGCGGATAGAGGCTGTTCTGGCGGTTATTCATGGTTTTGATCCGGTTGGTGTAGGCGCGCGGTCTCTCTCCGAATGTCTGGCGTTACAGGCTAAGGAGGCGGATCGCTATGATCCTGCGATGGCGACGCTGATTGCCAATCTTGATTTGCTAGCGAAGAGGGCGCTGCCACAGCTGCGCCGGATTTGCGGGGTGGATGAAGAAGACCTGTTCGATATGATCCGTGAACTGCGTGGTTATGACCCGAAGCCGGGCCTGCGTTTTTCCAGCAACGATAGCCATGGTGTCATTGCGGATGTGTTCGTAACCCCGCGGGGGCAAGGTTGGGCGATAGAGATTAATGCGGCGACCTTGCCCCAAATTCTGATTAATCGCCATTATCATGCCGAACTGCTGGACGGTGCGCAGGATAAAGCCTCTAAAACATGGCTGACGGAGTGCATGACGAGCGCGAACTGGCTGGTCCGCGCACTAGACCAGCGCCAGCGCACGATCATCCGTGTTGTTGCGGAAATCGTACGGCAGCAGGAGGAGTTTTTCCGGCGCGGTGTTTCCGGTCTCAGGCCCATGACATTAAAGGCTGTGGCCGACGCAATTGATATGCATGAATCGACGGTCAGCCGCGTAACCAGCAATAAATATCTCTCTTGCCCGCGTGGCCTGTATGAACTCAAATATTTCTTCACCAGCGCCATCGCATCGGTTGATGGTGGTGAAGGGGCATCGGCTGAGGCCGTGAAAAGCAGGATACAGGCCCTTATCAGCGGTGAAGACGCACGAAAAATCCTTTCGGATGATACACTGGTTGATCTGCTGAAGGCAGAGGGTTTTGACATTGCCCGGCGTACTGTCGCCAAATATCGGGAATCGCTGGGTATTGGCTCTTCCGTGCAGCGACGCAGGCAGAAAGCTCTGGCGGGCTAATACTAAAGTCCTGCCCGATGTGTCTTGTTCGTTCCACTTGCCTGATGATAGGTTAGGCGTGGCCTGAGTTGATCCGGGTCAATGCCTCATCAGGGCGGAGGGGTATAGAAACCTGCAGTGGCGGTCGTTGTTGCTGACCATAGAGCGGGGCTAAGAGGAAGGATTTGTCTCATGATCGGTGGAAATCAGACCATTAAAGTCTCTGGCGGCTGGGAAAAGCAATTGATAACCCGCAGCGGATATCATTTTCATGTGCGCCCGGCGATGGATATGGATGCAGAGGCGCTGGATGGTTTTTTCGCTCATGTGTCGCCGTCAGATTTGCGGTTTCGCTTCCTCACGGGAGTGGCGCAGGTTCCGCAGGAAACTATTACGCGGATGGTGCAGGTCGATCATCGTAAAACGGAAAATTTCCTTGCGATTGATCCGGATGGGGCATTGGTGGGCAGTGCGATGGTTGCGGCGGACGATAAGCTGGATACCGCAGAAGTCGCGATTTCCATCCATCAGGATTATAAGGGGCGTGGTATCGGCTGGATGCTGCTCGATCACGTCGCAGCCTATGCCAAGGCGCAGGGTATCCGGAAATTGCAATCAATCGAGAGCCGCGAGAATCATGCGGCGATTGAGCTGGAGCGAGAAATGGGTTTTACGGCGCGTCCTTGCCCTGATGAACCGGGGCTCGTTTTGGTGGAGACGGTGCTCAACCCCTGATCGGGCCTTGTGAAACAAGATCATGCGGCATGATGGATAGGTTTTGGCGACGGGCGGCTTTTTTCTGATATATTGCCTCTTTGGGCGCTTGCCAGATCAAAAAGAAGCCGCTAGACGCCTCGCTTCCAGCGCATTGCGGAGCGGTGGCCGAGTGGTCGAAGGCGCTCGCCTGGAAAGTGAGTATACGTCAAAAGCGTATCGAGGGTTCGAATCCCTCCCGCTCCGCCATTACTTTTTCCAAAACATTGATATTACGCCATAATTCATAGATGGCGTTTTTATCCCCACCAATATACCCACACAAGAAACGCGCTAGAGCCTATATTGAGAGCCTGCGAGCGTCAGCCAGCAGATCGTCAATCGCTTTGTCGGTCGGATAGCAGTCCTCTCCGTATAGCGCGCTGAACTTCCGCACGAATTGGTCTGCCGTTTCCGGCCTGATCCGCTCTAAGCGTACAAGGGCTTTGTCGTAGATATCGCCATAATCATCATCCGCCGTGTCTGGTGGTGCGGCGTTATAAGCGGCATGGATACGCCTATACTCAGCCCACACGGCCTCCCATTCCCCCACCGGCGCACAAAGCACAGCCTGCGCCACGGCGGGCGTTGCAGCACAAGCGGCGAGTGGGGCGATAGCCGCTGCGGTTACGAAAGAACGGCGGTTCATCATGCTGCCTCCTTCATGGAAAGGCGCTGGGCGTCGGCCTCCACATAATCGAAGGCATCTTCCGTCCCGACATAGCAATAGAGTTCTTCGCTCTTGATAAGGTCCACTTTGAACCGGAGCGCGTCGAGGTCTGGCGCTGGTATCTTGACGAGCGCCTGTGCGGCTTCCCGCTTCGGGTCGCCATATTTCTCATAATAGGGGTCCATCAACGCCTCATGCCGGAAAGCCTCGGCATCATATGCGGCGCGGGTTTCGGTTCCCTTCGCAGCAGCAGAGCGACACCCGTATTTCTGCTCAAGCATATATTCATTGGCGATATTAAGCTGTTCACCTCTGAACAGCGGGCCAAACTCGCCAGCAGCATCACGAACAAGGGCGGCCAGATTATACTGTGCCATTGCGGCATTCCAAGCGGTCCGGCTCATCATGCGACCATCCCCAAAACTGCGATGTCGTCATCACCAAAAGCGGGGTCGGCGATAGGGCAGCCAGCGCCGGGGTAAACCGAGCCATGGAGGTAGAACACACCGTTGCCGGTATTCATCCCGTCTTCGTCATTCTGGCCGGTGGGATCGCTGCCCACTCCTTTAACGCCCTCCGCCGCTCTATTCGCTCCGTCTTCGGCGGTATCGAGCTTATTGGCGGCCTTTTCGGCTTCGCGCTCCAGATTATCCAAAGCGGCGCTGGTTCGTCTGCTTTCAGCGGCTATGCTGGTGAGGCCAATAGTGAAGGCCGCAATCGCCATGCCAGCGGGGCCACCTAGCATAGTCACAAGGTTGGATAGCCCACGGCCCGCAATGAGGCTTGCTGTTGTTCCAAAGCGCGTGATGGAAGCGGTTGCCGCCACTGCTGAAGCAGAGGTGGAAGCAAAGGCAGGGTTGAGCCGCATCTGCATGGCAACAGCGAGCGCGTTGGCTGATGCCGTAGCACGAACGTCTGCCGCTGCCTTGGCCGTCGTGGAGAATGTTGCGGCCGCCGCCGCTGCCACATATTTGGAACCAAACATGACTGCGATGGTCGCCAGTGCAGGGATGAGAATGTCTATGTTCTCGGCCAGCTTGCCTATAGCGGCCCCCATAACGACGGATGCGCCGGAACTTTTGTCGGATTCCCCCACATACACGGTGAGAGCATTGGTAAGAGTGGTCAGGCTGGAGGAAAGAGTGAGATTTGCTTTTGCTGCTTTGCCTTCCAACGCATCGGAGCCAGCGATGATTGCGTCAAAGAACTCCTTGGAAGAGACTTTTCCGTCCTTTACAGCGGCAGTCAGCTTCGCAACAGAACCACCGAACCGGTCAGACCCGCCTGCAGCAGCCTCCAGCAGCGGATAGAGCCCATCAAGGAGGCTGTTATATTCCTCTGCCTGTATCTTGCCGCCACGCAGAGCTTGTCCCAGCTGCAACAATGCACCGGATGCCTCTTGCGCGCTCAGCCCTCTCAGCTGTCGCGGCGTCATTGATTGAGGTGCCAAAGTTATGCGCTGCCTGTGATTGGGCCATTGCAGCGGCAATTGCTTCCCGCACTTTCCCTTGATCCCAGACCCCGGCTCTCGGTCCGTTCAATGCGTGCTTGGATTTGGCATAGGCGATGACTTCACGGCCTTCCGCGCTATCGGCAAAGGCCCGCTCTGCATCGTTGAGGGTGACTGGGGCATCGGTCAGAAACGTGCCGCTATGGATTGGGGCGGCATCAGCGGCGAACACGTCGAAGGAAAGATAAGCGCCGGGGCGCATCATCAGTTTGCCGTCGCGTTTTTGGAATTGCCCGTTCGGATCGGGCCGCCCGTGCTGGTCATAATACACATTCAATCTCCTTGGCCCCTGTTGGTTGGGGGTAACTCTACTGGTGTCGGGGGGCTGGCCGGACATCAGCAACAGGGAGGAGAATATCGGGTTCCTCGAACCCGTTTACCGCCGTCGATATTTTTCTATGGGTTCGTGAAATCGGATTTGCCCGCGCTGGCGAACCACGGCTGCTCTGGCGTCTCTCAGTTCGTCACCGCCGCATTCATCGATCCACCGGGCGATGCAGCACCAGTTGGCGTGATAATGTTCCCCGATGCCATCCCAACCCATTTCGAGATATGTTTCCCGAAAGTCCTTTGGGCATGGGCGGGTTGGTCTTTGACGACCGGGGAGAGATTCACGGGGCATGACAAGGCGGCTGCGTCCAGACATGCCGGGGATGGTATTAGGCCATAGGGTCGGCCATTACCTACATCACCTTGGCAGAGATAGCGTCTGCCGTTCACGGCCCTGTAACCGGCCTGCATCGTGGTTTTATGAATGCCCCATAAAACTTTCCCCACCGCTATGCATACCGGATGGAGGTTTCCACCAATGGTGGGTGTTGCCATCATGGCAATACCCCTCAGTTGAACGCGCTCGGTTTCCCCTCATTGGCAAGCAGGGTTTGCAGCCAGCGCTTGGCCATCTCAATGCTCTGGTCCTTGGTCATTGTGCGGTTAAGGGCGCTCAGCGCCGCACCCATGAGTAGACCCGGTGCATCATGCTCGCCATGCCCGATGATCGCAATATCCGCCAAATGCTCGCAGACTGCCAGCGTATGATTTTCCTGCATGAAATGTTGTTCTTCGGGTGTCATGTGTCGTTTCTCCTCTGATCCTGCCTCACGCATGCGCGTGCGCGTAATGGGGCCGTTTTAACGGGAGTGAGCCCAAATCCCTTTCCCATGGCTCAAATCTGAGCCATCCCCATGATCCAAATCTGGATCATCAACTTACCGGCCTTCGTTTGTGCCTGACCACTTCGGGATGCACCCGCTGGACGCCGTGTTTCCGTACATGGGCTGCCCGTGCTGCCTTGAGGCTTTCCCTGCCTTCCTCGTCGATCCAGCGCTTGATGGTCAGCCAATGCGCCCGATAGTGCCAGCAGATCGTATCCCAGCCCTGCAGGATGAATTGCTCGCGAAAGTCGTCCGGCTTGTGCCGCCATCGTTTCGGGTTGTGTTCGGGCTCCGGCATGCAGCATGGCTTGCCAAAGTCCATCGCGCCTGAATTGATCTTTTATCGCCAGCGGATCGCCGCCATTAAAGCTATTAACCAGCACACCATCAGGCGCACTTGGTTCATCCTTAACCGTGGTGCCACGGTCAGATATGCTATGGCCCGGTGTTGGAATGGCCCCATAGCTCCCATGCCACTCCCCCTTGTAATGACGGGTGATATCTTGGGCGAGCGTCACGCAGTCATGCCCCCTGTTCTGTGAGGTCGATCACAGGAAGGCCTGTTCTCTCTGCAACGCTTAACGCGCAATCGAGGGCCTCTCCCGCATCTTTAAACCATTCGAGAATGTCAGGATTGCAACGAAAATGAACGGCCTCCACACGATATTTATCCCATGCGTAATCCCAACATAGCAGGACATGAGGCTTGCGACGCTCAACAGGGAAACGGATGGTTTTACTCATGATGCTGACCCTCCGTCTTATCGATTACAGGCCACCCATGGGCTTTATGCTGTGCATTGGCGCAAGCTACCGCTTCGTCATAGGAGCGAAATTCAAGGCTGGGCCATGCGATGGATCGCGGCTCAAAGGTGACAACATATCGCCCACCAAAGACGCAAGCCTGTATGAGGATCGTGCGCTGGGGGTTACCTCGCCCTCCATCATTATGTTGAACAAAGGCGGGGTTTGCGGTATAAGCAGTTTTGTCAGCCGCCAAGCTTTGACATGATGCGCTCTCACCCCTCTGGGTGGGGGCGTTTTTCATATGGGGCATATCCATTACTCCACTCCGGCAAGGCGTTTAACGCTTGCGATGTTCACAAGGCGACGACCACCTACGCGGCGTGTCTCCAGACGCCCTTCGCGTATCCAGTTGTATAGCGTTGTGCGGCATACGCCGATGGAACTGGCAGCGTCATTCATGCTGCATGTGAGGGGTTGCATCCGCTGTGGTTCAGCCATGGGACGCCTCCGAACGGAAGGCGGCATCAAGATCGCTTTTCCGATAAAAGAGCCGGCGCGATTTTCGAATGACGGGGAGCAGCCCCTTTTTTGTCATGTGATAGATAGAAGCGCGCGGTAAACCCATATATTTCGCGGCTTCTGCTGCACCATTGAGAAGGTCGTCTGATAGCATGGCGATTTCCATTCATTCTTATTGATGTGAAATGATATCTAAACCGGAATGGGTATTATTAGACATTCGTATCGGCTTGTGCAACAGAAAACCCAATTAGGTTTGGTGGGCGTACGATTATGCACTTGAGCTACCCGCAAGTTATTACGGTTTTGGCCGGAGTGAACAGTATATCGAAAACAGGCCTAGGGGCTTTCCGTGCTCGCATTAGGAAGCTGCAAGGCGAAGGCGTCCCGCATGGTGCAAACCCCGGGAAAGGCAAAAGTGTGGCCTATACTCTCGGAATGGTCGTCGAATTAGCTATCGCGATTGAATTAATACAGTGCGGTTTTTCCCCAGCTGATGCGGGAGGTATTATCAAACCTATCCGTTCGGATGTTTATTGGGCCGCTTTAATGTCTTTGGAAAAAAGTGAGGATCCAGATGCAGAAGATCCCATTATTTTGATAAGCCCAGAGTCATTAATGCTATATTCGAGAACAACGGAGGTAAAAGATCGATCGAGCGTGATGGCGGCAGCGAGTATCGTGACGCGTGAAATTTTCTTGAATATCGTCGCGAATGGTTCCGAATTTGATCCGATTATAGGGGTGTATTGGAGATGGTCTTTTATAGATTTGAAGGAGTTGTTCAAAAATATTAGAAACCATTCTTGGGATGCATTGGATCGTGAAGTTGATGTCGATCATTATATAGAATCAGAAATAAAGAATAACGAAAAAGAATTGCTTTCTTTCAAGAAAGAGAAGCTGAACAACATGATGTCATGGGGAGGCACATATGGGGGCGCTTCTTTGGTAAAAATTATTTCTTAACCTTATCGCCCCACCCCAAATCCCTCACATTGAGGTAATTCCTGCCTAATATAGCTGCCCCAAATTTGGGGAGGCCAAAGGCACCTCCATCATGGAGACACCTTCACCATCCGTGGCCCGGACAGTGGGACTTATTTGGGAAGTTCCAAAAAAGGTCAGGGGTATCACTAATGATGATACCCTATGTTAAACATAGACCGTCCCCAGCGACTGCGTACGAATTTCGTCCGCGCTTGCGATAAACAACTATTCGCGCACGATTCTCAACAATGGTTCAAAGCTGTATAAAGCCGGGCGACGACCAGAAGCGGCTTCTATCGTCTTTAACCATTCTTTCTCAACCAATATGCGCGTAAAACGGTGCGCTGTAGCTTCTGGAATGCCGGAGCGTCGAGTAAAAATGTTATTCCGGAACACTGGCCGAGCAAATAAGAAATCTAAAGCTGCGGTACTCCATTGAGAGCTGAGTAATTGAGGAAACTCTTTCTTTAACTCTTCATATAAGTCGCGGATACGCTCAGCAGTTGCAAGATTTTTTTGTGCTTGTGCCTCGATAGCTTCAAGGAAGAAAATCGTCCATTCAGTCCATGCGCCAGATTTTGATACCTCGCGCATACGATCGATATATTCATCGCGCCGATCTTCAAAATAGCCACTGATATAAAAATGAGGAGCAGAAATTGCACCGTATTTCCATAACATTAGCGTAATAAGCATTCGACCGATGCGGCCGTTACCGTCTTTAAATGGATGCAATGCTTCAAATTCAAGATGAGCGAGGGCTGTTCTGATGAGGATTTGCCAATCCTCAGCTTCTATAAAATCAAACAGACGATCAAGCCCATCTTGAAGGTGTTCTGGTCGCACTGGTACAAAAAGCACTTTGCGTTTTCCACGGTCGGCTAAATAATTCTGCTCCGTTTTAAAATCTCCCGGCGAGAGGCTTGCACCGCGACCGAACCCTAACAAAACGCGATGAACGCTTTTAATAAGAAAGCTGGAAAGCGGGGCTCCCTGTTCGATGCTGCGTTGTGCGTTAGTTAAAGCCCGACCATAAAGAAAAACTTCTACCGCTTCATTTCGGTAATGCGTGCTCCCTGAGGAACCATCTTCCTCTTGATCAGCTTCATAACGCAGAACTTCATCAAGTGTACTGATGGTGCCTTCCATACGCGATGATACAACAGCTTCTTGGCTGCGTAATGGTCCCAGAAGGATTTCGCTATTGTGCATCCCTTTAAGCATCTGATCGTATCGTGCGAGAGCAGAGGCAGCAGCAGCAACGGGCATCATTAGTTTGTTCGCATCCAACTGAGTGGGCGGGAACTGATCGTAGTGGTAATCAACAGCCTCGGAGAGATCTAAGCCTTGTTGAATCGTCATTTTGATTTCCATATTCATGCATTTTTGCAAGACAAAGTTGTTTGAGTTATCTCAACACCTCTCAAAAGCTTTTGTCTATCAAAATTCAAAAAAAATGACAGGCAAGCGATTTTGAATGGCTTCCATGAGAGGCAAAAAGGCTTGTCTCTCAAAAGTTGCACATTTTGTTGCTCAAGGACATTTGACTGACACACAGGTCACTCAATTTGATTAGGCTGTCGTAAAAACCTAAAAATGAGAGACAAAAAGCTAAACAGAAATTTAACATTTAATCTAGCACCGACGAATTTCGTCGTCACAAATCACCCCGCCACCATCCGCATGATGTTGCTGCCACCCTCGCAATAATGCGCCCATGCGTTCATCATTTCCTTACGCTTCACCAGCAGGGAACCGCGGCGATAGGCTGCCTCAACCTTGTTCCTGATCGTGTGGGCCAATGCCGCTTCTGCCACATCGCCGGGGAAGCTGGTCTCCTCTGACACCCAATCACGGAAGGCAGAGCGCATGCCGTGAACAGTGCCGGCTTCTTTCGATACGCCAGCCTCTCGCAAGGCTTTGGCCATGGTGGCATCACTCATTGATTTGCCTTTCAAGCCGGGGAACACAATCGTCTCGCTGGACCGTATCTCCTGAGCCTGCTCGATAATGGCCACAGCGCGGTCACATAGGGGAACGACATGCTCCTTGCCTGCCTTCATGCGCTCGCCGGGGATGGTCCAAATCTGGGCCTTGAGATCAAACTCATCCCATGTTGCCCCGCGCACCTCACCAGAGCGCGCCGCCGTCAGGATCAGGAACTCCAGCGCCATGCTACCGATGCTCTCTGTCTGGCGTATGCGCCGGACCAGCCCGGATACCTCGGTATAGGGCAAGGCAGCGAAATTGCCCTTGCTGTCTCCTTGCGGCCCCAGACCAAGGCCTACCGCAGCATTGGGGACCTGCGTGGTGCGATATTCACGGGCATGTGCCCAGTTCAGCACCGCCATAACGCGCTGGCGTAACCGGCGCCCTGTTTCGGGTCGTTTCTGCCAGACGCCCGACAATGCGTCGATGACCTGAACAACGCCGATCTTGTCCACGGCGAGATGCCCGATCTTCGGGAAGATATAAGCCTCCATGGAAGAAAGCCACTGATCGACATGCTTCCCGTTGCTCCATACGCCTTTGCGTTCCTCATGGACGCGCTGGGCAGCCTCTTTGAAACTTGGCACCTTGCGTACCGCCATGCGGCGTTGCGTGCGCGTTAATATGGGGTCGCCATCACGTCCGGCCTTGCGAAGAGTGCGCGCCTTTTCCCTTGCTTCTGCCAGCGATAAATCAGCAAAAGGACCAAGGCCTATATCCCTCCGCTTGCCTTCTGCATCACGCACGCGGGCAATCCAGCTTTTGGAACCAGTAGCACTCACGCACAGGATTAAGCTATCCCCGATGGAATGACGCCCCGGCTTCCGTGCCAAGGAATTGACCTCGGCAATCGTTGCAGGCTTGGTACGACGTGGTGTCATCTCCGCCCAACTTCCTTTCCACACCATTTTCCCCACTCGGAGAACTGGTCACGATTAAACAACATTGAACAAAGTTCTGCAATTGTTCTTGTGTGATTGGTGGAAAAACGTGCATTTTTTGGTCGCGGTTGAACAAGCATGAACAGATGGGAGGCAGACTCCCGCCCGCCAAACACCGCCGATTGCCGCACAAATTGATCAGCTATCTTTTTTATTATCAATCAGATAGCGTCTTTTAGCGGCTGCCGTGCCGGACACGGGTTCTCGCACACCATAGCAATTCCGTAACCCTCGTCGTGTTGCACCGCCACCACCACTCCTCTCGCGCGGCAGTGTCAACACCGCCTAGTAGGGCTTGCGCGCAAGCAGCAAACAAGGCATCTTGTGGTCAACAACAAGTTGATAGCGCGGCGAAATGTCAGTTCTCTATACACCAGGCCAGTTAAGGAGCGCTGTTTCGATCGCGCCGGAGACCTATCGGCACTGGAAAAAGGCAATAGCCTCGCTTGATCGTGGTCGCGGCCATAGCCCCTGTTTCAGCTCAGGCGACATGGTCGCCGCGGCGGTCGTTCGAGCGCTCGCTATCGACCTTTCGGTTCGTGTTGGTGCACTGGCTCCAATGGCGGAAACATTGTTTGAGCTGTGCAACAGATCACCGTGGCCGGTTCTCGAACGTACTAAGGTTGTCTTAAATTTGCAGGAGGCAGAGGTGCGCCTCGCTGAAGAACTGGCGGAGGCGCACAGCGATCAACCGCTTATAATCATCCCTCTGAGAGCGATTGTTGCGCACTTGCGCGAGCAACTGCTTGCAGCAACCGATCATGTGGAGCAACGATCTTTGCTCTTTCCACCCATCCCGATCGCGAGTGCTGCAACGGCGCAACAAGGTCGGCCATGAGCGCGCTTGATCAGATCACCTTGGCTGCACACCGCGCGGGGTATCGTGCCGAAGCGGTGGTGCGGGACTATGCGTTTGCCGATGTGCTTGCAGAAGGCAACGATACGCGTACCGTGCCACTGGTCGCGTTCACGCGGACCCCCCCGTCTTATCGTTCGGCTGCCTTTGGCGTAGTTGAAAGTGACGGACGTTCCACCATCGAGCTCGTCCAGTCGCACCGTGCGCTGGGTGCGCCGTTATTGTTTGTCATCGACCGCGATGATGTCACGGTCTGGCAGGTTCGCAGCGAAGGGCCGCCGAGAGCGATCGAGAAGGTCAAGGTCGGCCAGCTCACCGACCTATTCGAACGCAACCAGGCGGACTGGCATCCTGACGCGATCCATCGCGCAAAGGCGGTTGGGAGCCCCGCAGCCGGCCATCAGCTTGACTTCGTCGACCTAGGGCTCCTGCCGGCGATTGAAGGGGAAGTCCATCTCAAGCTCGACCGCCTGCTTATCGAAACGCTCGATCTGGCCCGCAAGGCTCTTGGTGGGGGGCGGCTCGATGTGCGAACCATGTTCAGGGTGGTATTCCGCCTGCTGGCCGCTAAGGTTCTAGAGGATCGCCGTCACCCGTTCTCGGCGGAGTGGGATGCCGACAATCTGTCTTCGGTTCTGACGGCTATCGAGCGTTATTATAGCCTGTCACAAATCGATGGGCGGACCAATCCCGTGCTGACGCGTATGTTCGATGCGGCATGGACACATCTTCGCGCTGGAATTAACTTTTCTAACATTTCCTCGGACGATCTTGCATTCGTGTATGAGAATACGCTGGTGACGCCGGAGGCCCGCAAGCTGTTCGGGACGCACAGCACGCCGCGCCAAGTGGCTGAATATATCGTTCAGCGACTAGAGTTGCACCGCTATAAACCGATCGATCTCCAGATCTACGAGCCATGTGCTGGTGCGGGCGTCTTCCTCGTATCGGCGCTCAGACACTTACGCGACTTGCTTCCCGTGGGATGGTCGGATCAAGAGCGTCACAACTTTCTGATCGAGCACATCGCGGGTGATGAAATCGATCCCTTCGCCTGCGAGGTGGCAACGCTTTCGTTGATTCTTGCTGACTATCCCAACCACAATGGCTGGCACATCCGTGAAGCGGATCTATTCGTCGACGGTGCGTTGGCAAAGGCGCTGGTCGGCAAGAATGTGATCGTCTGCAACCCTCCTTTCGAAGCGTTCACCCAAGAAGAAAAGGAGCGTTATCCGGTAGCGAGCAGGAAGCCGACGAAGGCGGTCGCAGTGCTCAGCGCGGTGATTGATGCGCAGCCACTCGCCATCGGGTTCGTATTGCCGAGGTCCTTCATACTGGAGAAGCAGTTCTCGGAACAGCGTCGCCGCATCGAAGATCTTTACGGCTTCGTCGAGATTGTTGAACTGCCGGACCGGATTTTTGGCGCATCGAGCGTCGAGTCCGCCGTACTGATCGCGCGCGATCTGCGAGCCGAAGGATCGACGCGTGTTACAATCCGGTCAACAGAAGTCGCCGACCAAGATCGGGCGGAGTTCCTGAAAACTGGCCGCACGACGGTTCAACGTGAGACCACCCGGGAAGTCGTCCGGCCGGAAGGAGAGCTTTGGATTCCCCCCCTGCACGATTTGTGGACCTATCTTGCAGAAGCTCCCCAGCTCGGAACGATTTTCAAACCGCGGTGGGGGCTGCGCTGGAATTATGAACAGGATCTCGCTGCAAGCGATGTTGAGAAGGAAGGCTTTCGCAGAGGGTACCTGAATGCCCGACGCTTCCAACAATATGTCGGCATTCGCGCTACCTGGCTCGATTTTAACCTAGAGAACCTGCGTGAGGGCTATGATCAGGATTGGTCGAAGCCGAAGCTCATCATGAATGCGACACGGCTTAGCCGAGGTCCCTGGCGGGTAGGTGCGGTCGCCGATCTGGAATCGCGCCTCTACTCGCAGCAGTTCTTCGGGCTGTGGCCGCTCACCGACATGACGCCGGAAAGTCTGCTTGCTTATAGCGCGATTATCAATGGCCCGATCGTCAATGCCTATCTTACTGTTCATTCACCAAGGGATCGCTTCCGTTCAAACGTGGTCGCACAGGCTCCGATGCCAAGCTACATTCCGAAGGAGTTGCCCGAGCTTGTCCACGATTATCTGAGTATCCTAACGAACGGTCGTCTCTTTACAGAACCTAGTGCGGATCTCGCCCATCTGCTCTCGTCGATCGATGCCGCCGTACTTCGTGGGTACGACCTGCCGCTGCGGCAGGAGCGCCAGTTGCTGAACTTTTTCCGTGGCGCCGAACGCCCGGTTCCTCATCAATGGGCGCATTGGGACGACTTGTTTCCGGTGCCGGGACTAACGCTTGCCGAGCGAATCTCCGGTCGGTTCCGCGCAAATGGCGACTGGGTCAAAAAGGTCTTTCGTGCACTTCCCGATGAAGAGATCACGCTCCTACGCGACTATGTGGCTTGACCAGGATGGACGCTTATCTCCTCGATACGACCGTCTTGTCGATTTATCTTGATCCGACGCATCCGCTCCATGCTGAGAAAAGCCAATCTTTGAACGCGCTCCCAGCTGAAGCACCACGCTTTGTTTCTACTGTCGCGCTTGCCGAACTCACGTTCGGAACGCGCCTCGCGGCCGTTATCGGCAAGGGAAATCTTCCCGCACTTGAAGCCATGCTTACGGAGGCGCGGACCTATGCGGTTCTAGATCTCACCCACCATACCGCGACTGCCTACGCCGATCTGAAAGCTCGGATCGCGCAAAAATATCTCGCCAAAGTTCTGCGAAAGGATCGGCCTAAATATATTGAAGAATGGGTAGACAAGGCTACAGGCAAAAAACTGGGCATTGACGAAAATGATCTTTGGATGTGCGCGCAGGCAAAGGAGCGCGACCTTGTTTTCGTGACCGCCGACGCACGCATGAAGCGCATTCCCGATGCGGATGACCAAGTTAGAATGCTGATCGTCTAAATGACAACCATGATGAGACCGCGCGACCTGAACTTGTTATGGTCCTCTTGCATGTATTTGCTGTTGACTGGCCAAATTCTGTAGAAGAATGCGCTACAATTAAATTGAAAATAGATATGTCACCGGGCGTCAATCGATTCGGCGGCGGAACGCAACAGATAGGAACAATTCGAAGAATATGCTGACCCCGGGGGAAATATACTCCAATCTTGACGACCTCGCGGGAAAACCTCCGCCGGGAGGCGAGTTCGGCTTGGCGCTGATGGAGGCGGTAGGCGCGCCGCGTGCTACGATCACAAAACTGCGCGAAACCGCCAAAGACGGGGCATTCTTGTGGGCACGAATGCTCCGCTTCGAAGCCACCGCATCGGGAGGAGCGGACGCAGCGCTGGACCGGATGCGCGCGGAAGCTGAGGCCGCACCTAAGGGACGTCGTCCCCGCATATTGCTCGCCTATGATGGCGAGCGCATTGCTGTCTACGACACGAGCCCAAAGTTCGACGAGGAACCGCTGCGCGTTGGCCTCGACATGCTCTCGCTGGAAGGCGACGTTTTCTTTCCGCTTGGTGGGCACGAGCGATACGTCCCGAAAAAAGAGCGCATGGCCGACGTTCGGGCAACGCGTTTTATCTCGCGCTTTCATGACGCGGTGCGCGATGCGAACCCGAGTTGGACGACGGAAACGGATCGACACGCGCTCAATATCTTCATGGCGCGGATTCTATTTTGCCTGTTCTCGGACGATGTCGGCATCTTTGATAAGGACGTGTTCGAAACCGCCGTTCGGCAGTCGAACGTGGACGGTAGTGACCTTGCTGCGTTTCTGCAGAGCGCCTTCAAGTACATGGACACACCACCAGCGAAGCGGTCGTCGGAGACACGCCCTTGGTCCAAACTGAAGTATGTGAACGGCTCGTTGTTCGAAGAAGACGTGCCTATGCCAGCGCTGGACGGACGTTGCCGTAAACTGCTGCTTGACTGTGCGGGGTTGAATTGGAAGCTCATCAATCCTGATATCTTTGGCTCGATGCTTCAGGCCGTCGTTGACGTTGAGAAGCGCGGCGAACTGGGGATGCATTACACATCGCCAGCCAACATCATGAAGGTGCTGGAACCCATCCTACTCGATCCATTACAAGCGGAGCTGGAACGGGCTGGAGCGAACAAGGGGCGCCTGCGCGAATTCCTTGAAAGGCTCGGTCGCATCCGCGTGTTCGACCCGGCATGTGGCTCCGGCAACTTTCTGATCCTCGCCTACAAGGAGCTGCGGACGCTAGAGACCGAAGCTTTGCGCCGTCTTGCCATGCCGCGGCTGTCGGGTATCGCACTGGAACAATTTTTCGGAATCGAGATCGACGACTTCGCGTGCCAGGCGGCACGGCTGGGCCTTTGGATCGCCAAGTATCAGTGTGACCAGCAATTAGAATTGGACCTGGGCCAGCGCACCGACTTCCTGCCGCTTCAGAAGGCTGGGGTCATTGTGAAGGGCAACTCGGCTGAGATCGACTGGTTAGAGGTTTGTCCCCCCAATGCCGAGGCGGAAACCGTGGTGGTAGGGAACCCGCAGTTCCGCGGCTCATCCTACTGGTCGCCCGAGCAAAAGGCCGACATGGCACGCGTGTTCAAGGGACGCGTCAAGAACTGGGGTAATCTCGACTACGTGACACTCTGGTTCGCCAAAGCGCGTGATTACGCCCTGGCAACCGGCGCGCCATTTGCATTCGTGGCCACCAACTCGATCGTACAGGGCGTGCAAGTCCCAGAGCTTTGGCCGCACCTGCTAGAAGATCTCGAAATTCGTTTCGCACATCGTTCGTTTAAGTGGTCAAATCTCGCCGCCCACAATGCGGGCGTGACTTGCGTGATTGTCGGCATGGGGCCACCCAGCGCCGCACCCAAGCGTCTGTTCGACGGTGATACCGTGCGCGACGTGGAGGTGATCGGCCCCTACCTCGCGCCCGGCACCACGGCGATCGTGGCCAAGACGAGCAAGCCGCTCGCACGGGACCTTCAACCCATGGTCTTTGGCAACAAGCCTACTGACGGTGGCAACCTGATCCTAGATCGCAGCGAGCGTGACACTCTGCTGCAGGCGCGCCCTGATGCGGCGCGATACGTGCGGCGGCTCTACGGTTCTCAGGAGTTGATGAAGGGCATCGAGCGGTATTGCCTGTGGGTCGGGGATGATGAAGTCGAAGCGGCCAAGTTGATTCCAGAACTGGCACGCCGGTTCGAGGCCGTGGCACGGGACCGGTCGAAGGAAGAGGCTTCGGACATCTCGAAGGCGTTTGCGGATCGCCCTCATCGCTTTCTGCAAAGGGCGGGCGCAGCGAAATCGCACACGATTATGGTGCCGCGCCCGGCCAGTAAAGACCGCGAATATCTGCCCGTTGACGTAAAGGACGATACCAACATCACCTCCAGCGAGGCTTTCGGCATCTTCGACGGTGCGATCTGGCAGGCTGCCGTTCTATCATCGCGCCTGCATCGGTTGTGGTTGGAGACAGTAGGTGGGCGCCTTAAGGAGGATCCACGCTACTCGAATACTCTCGTCTGGAACACCTTTCCTCTGCCTTCCATCTCGGAGCGTCGCAAGGCCGATCTGGAAGAGCACTGGTGGGTAATCGACGAGGCACGAAAGGAGGCGGGGTTCGGGCGTTCGCTTGGCGATCTCTACGTCCCCGCCACCATGCCTCGCCCCCTGCGCCGCGCACATGAAGAGCTGGACGAAACGATGGAGACAATCTTCGGCTCACGTCGCTACCGCTCGGATGCCGACCGAATCGAGCACATGCTGCAACTCTATGCACGCATGGCGGCAGGAGAAGCAAAGCCGTCCAAGATCAAGGAAGAAGAGGTGAACGCATGAGCGAGAGGGTGAACCAGGCGGGTGAAAATGGGCTCGGGTCTATCACGCTCAATTACGACGGAACAGGCGCCTCCAAGGTCACCGATAGCCTCGGCATGCGCGCCATGCAGGCCAGGGTATGGGACAAGAGAGATGCGCAGCACCTGCTGGTTAAGTCGCCGCCTGCCTCGGGTAAGTCGCGCGCGGCCATGTTCGTAGGGCTGGAAAAGCTGCGCACAAACGCCGTCGACCGGGTGGTAATCGCGGTGCCCGAGCGCTCCATCGGTTCCTCGTTCCGAAACACTGGCCTCGCGGCGGGCGGATTCCACACGGACTGGCGGCTCGACCTCGACCTTTGCACCGTTGGCTCGGAAACCGGGCGCAAGGTGGATGAACTGATAGGGTTCCTGCGGGGCGAGAGCGGCGGGCAGACGGCGCTTTGCACCCACTCCACCTTACGCGCAGCCTACGCCAAGACGGATGACGTGGGCATGTTTGATCGCGCGCTCGTTTGCGTCGACGAACTGCACCACGCTTCCTCGGATGAGAACAGCAGGCTGGGCAACCTGTTGCGCGGATTGGTTGATCGGGCGGGGGAAGTGGGGTCCCACGCTGCGCACATCCTCGCTATGACTGGATCGTACTTCCGCGGCGACGGTACGGCGGTGCTTCATCCGCAGGACGAGGCTCGTTTCGAGAAGGTAATCTACACCTACTATGAACAGCTCAACGGCTATGCGTACCTCAAGACGCTTCGCATTAACTTCCGCTTCTACCAGCGCAATTACCTCGACGCGATCGGCGACGCTCTTGACCCCCACATGAAGACGATCGTGCATATACCGCATGTTGGCTCAGCCGAGGGCAGCGGTGTCAGCAAGATGTTCGCTGTGGACGCGATCGTGGATGCGATCGGTGATCGATTGGGAAAGAACCCTAAAACTAGTGTCGATGCCACGACCGGTTTCGTTCACCTCACGGCGGACGGCCATACACTCAAGATCGCGAATCTCGTGGACGACAGCGCCGAACGAGAGAAGGTGCTGGCGAGCCTTCGCGCCGTAAAGGACCGCGAAGATGTCGACATTATCATCGCGCTGGGTATGGCCAAGGAGGGCTTTGACTGGGTGTGGTGCGAACACGTTCTGACGGTTGGTTATCGGGGGTCGCTGACCGAAGTGGTGCAGATCATCGGTCGAGCGACACGGGATGCGCCCGGCAAGACGGAGGCGCAGTTCACCAACCTCGTATCCGCGCCATTTGCAAAGGACGAGGCCGTTAGCCGCGCCGTCAACGACATGCTCAAGGCCATCTCAGTTTCGCTCCTGATGGAGCAGGTAATGGCGCCGGTCTTCAAGTTTCGCACACAAAAAGGCGCAGACCAATTCGACGGCTCGCCTAGCGACGATTCTAAGCCTGTTCCGGTGACTAATGCGGGCGAAATCGAAATTGTTGGTATGCCGGAAATCGACGAAAAGGCCGTGGAAGCGATCGAAAACGACTTCAATGACCTGTTTGCCGATGTGCAGAATGACTCGCGCACGCTGACGGTTATGATCAACCCCGACGACCACCACACGGACGTGATGTATGACCTCGTCGTCACGGATGTAATCAGGCGGCGCTACCCTGGCTTTTCGGCAGAACAGGTACAGGACGCGGTGGGCCTGTTCGGCGTACGCGCCGGACTAGGTCGCGAGGTCGCCAAGGATCCAAGCATTATCCAGACGCCCGGCATCTCCGAGGGGGAACAGTCTCTCTTTGGGGAGCCGGACGATGGCGCTGGCGAGAATGCCCCGAGCGCATCGAGCGCTGGCGACCGGTTTGTGCAGCAAGCCAAGCGGTTCATAAACGTGCGGGAACTGCAGGTCGACCTGCTTGGCGGCCGACGCGACTTCGATGACGCCTATGAGTTGTTGTCCAAGGAGCTTTCCGAGGAGTTGCTCGCACGCCTTCACGGCGAGGTTCGGGCTTTGAAGGTGAGCATGACCCAGGATGAGGCCGAAAAGCTCTATCCCCGCATCAAAGAATTCATTCAGCGCGAAGGTCGCGAACCGAACTTGAATTCCCCCAATGGACGCGAGGTCAGGCTGGCAGAAGGTTTGGCCTTCATGCGCAAACTTTCGCGAGAAAAGCGTGCTGCCATGGCGGGCGCGGACGGGGGGCAGGTCGATGCCTGAAACGATCGACTATCTCAACGACGAACTTTTAATCACACCAGACGAGAAGCCTAGGGCAGCGCGAACGCCCCTCCTAGCCCGCGCGGTTGAGGTCATCGAACGCATCAACGCATTCATGGCAGATACTGGTGCCGAGCCGGTCTCTGAGCCAGGGCGCAGTGTGCGGGAGCGCATGCTCGCGAATGAACTAGCTGGGCTGCGAGCATCGAAGGCTGACCTGGATGGGCTAGCATCTTACGATACGCGCAATCTCGTCTTCGGTGGGGTACGTGCCGTAGATCCTCTCGATGATCCGCTACTGGCCGATGGCTTTGATATCTTCGAAGTGCGTGACGAACTAAAGCCGATGGCGCGCCCCGACTTCGTCGCCGACCGGCGTCCTTGCCCGGATTTCGAGCGTTTCGAGCCGCTGTTTGATAGCATTCGCAAGGCTGTCGACGATAGGACGCGCAGACCCCAGCCTTTTCGGCAAGAGCGCGTCGAGTTGGGAGAGTTCTTCGTCCTCAAGGGGCAGCTCGTCCATGTTGCGGACCTTCGCGACGAGCACCGGCGGAATAGTAAGCCGGACGCTCGCCTGCGCGTCATTTTCGACAACGGCACGGAGTCCAACCTGCTGATGTCGTCGCTCGTCCGACGACTTTACGAAGACAAGGATGCGCGGCGCATCGGCACCACAAATGCCGGTCCCCTTTTCGACGGCGCGCGAACTGGCTTCGTTTACGTGCTGCGTTCCCGCTCGGATAAAACCGAAGTCAATGGATTGCTTAAGGTAGGCACGACATCGGGAACAGTGGAGGATCGCATTGCGCATGCCGAAACGCAGGCGACATTCTTGTTCGCACCTGTAGACATTCTAGTTACCTTCGAACTGGTGGGTCACTCGGCAAAGGAAGCTGAACAGCTTATCCACCGAGCGCTTCGATCATATCACGTCGCCCTGAGGGTTACGGGACCTGACGGACGATCTTTCAGTGCAACCGAGTGGTTCAAAGTGTCGCCAGAGCTGGTGGAAAAGGCCATAGAAGAAGCGCTCGGTTTACGGCGGTGAAGCGGAAGTCTGATGTGCAGCGTAAGCCTGTGCCGTGCCTTCCTACCTACTTTGGAGGGGTATAGAGGGCTATGGAGTAGACATAGTTCTGATCGCTATCCCGCACGGCCCGCCATTACCTTTTTAAAAACATTGATATTACGCCATAATTTATGGATGGTGTTTTTTATCCCCACCAACATACCCACACAAGAAACACGCTAGAGCCTATATTGAGAGCCGTCGGGCGTCAGCCAGCAGATCGTCAATCGCTTTGTCAGTCGGGTGTAAGCGTGTTCTGGAGGCCGCAGGTTATGCGGCTTGACTAGATGTTTTCTGTTCGGGTTTCCAGTTCCACGGCATGAGTTCATCCCATCTGGAAGC
>SPEL01000002.1:0-807500 GCA_009360885.1 Sphingobium sp.
AGATGGGATGAACTCATGCCGTGGAACTGGAAACCCGAACAGAAAACATCTAGTCAAGCCGCATAACCTGCGGCCTCCAGAACACGCTTACGGATCAGAAGCCTATTTTGACACCCACCACCCCGCTCAGGGCGTAGCTATCGGTGAAATCGGCAAAGGCACTGCGGGCATTGCCCTGTGTATAAATGGTAACGGCCCGATCTATGCCATAGCTGGCGCCAAGGCCCAATTCGCCCCAGACGCGGTTCGCCCGATTGACGATCGGTATACCCGAGACATCAACACGCGCCGCCCGTTTCCAGTCATAGCTGATATTGGCAACGGCATAGACATGGCTGGCGCGTTTCGCGCCCGTTCCCGTTGTCCAGCCATTGGCATGATCAATCATCAAACCCATACGGCTTTTCAATGTGCTGCCATGGTCAGAGGATATCTCTGTGCCATAAGGATCAGTAAAGCCATTAAAGCTGACATGCGACCAGGCGGTTTGCACCTGCGGCGTGATGCTGAGGGTCCGGCTGATCTGGCTGCGCTTGCCCAGTTCAACGCTGGCGGCGACGCCGGTGCCGTCATTCTTTGTCGCAAGGCGGCCCAGAAGGTTAGAATCCAGCGTGCTGTCAAACGCGCTATATTGCCCCTGAACATCCAGATATAGCCCATTGGCCTGATACCAGCTCAGGCTCCCCCCGACACCCATGGCACGGGTTTTGATATGTCCATCGCCATAGAAGGAACCAATGCTACTGTTGGACCGGCCATAATATCCGTTCATGCCCAATATCAGCGCATTACCATTCCCCCCATCATACAGGGCAAGGTCAGTACCAATCTGCGCCTTCCAGATATTGTTTTTGATGGTGGCATTGGTGGTGGACAGGGCATTGGTCGGGCGCAGGCGCGTGGCCGTTACCCGGCCCCAGAACCCGCCGGGAGCGACAGCACGATTGCCATTACGCTGTTGCCATGTCCCCAGTTCGTTAAGGGCCTGAAGATTGTGGGTATAGGCCTCGTAAACCGGAACACCCGGTTGATAGAGCGGGGTAGGTTCTGGCTGAGGCTCCGGCTGCGGGGTGAGCGTGGTAGACGACGACCGCAAATACCAGTCGCCATCATTGGGTGTCGATACCCCGCCCTGATACAGGCGATAGGCATAGGCACCGGCCACCACCGCAGGCGCGTTCTGGAACAGATAATCGCTTTTCAGGGTGAAGGTCGCGCCAGACGTACCACCAATATCGATGATCTTGATGCCTTCAACCGTGGGGGCACCAGCACCCCCCTGATTGGTCACATGGACCAGTGCATTACCCGATGTTGATCCGGTAATGGTCAGGAAATCGGTGGCCGAACTGTCATTGCCCAGCACCGTTTCAAATTCAAACGTGCCACCACTACCAACATAATCGCCATCAAGGGTCAGCGTTCCGATGCTATTACCCGGAGCGATGATGCTGCCTGCCTGATGGGTTACCACAGACCCCGCGCCCGATCCGGCAAAGCCCGCCCCGCCCAGAGTAGCTCCGGCATATAGGGTGAAGGAACCACCCAGACGAACAGGGTTGCTGTGGTTGCCCACATATAATGTGCCGCCGCGCACCTGCGTGGAACCGGAAAAGCCGCTGCTGTCCCCCGTCAACAGGACGGAGCCTGCACCATCGACAAGGAACAGACCATTTCCGCTGATGGATCCGGCATAGCTTGCCGCGCCAGCATCCTGCACCCTGAATATCGCAGGACCGGATATCGCCACATCACCGGAGAAACGGGACATATCAGTAATCAGCGTACCATTGTTCAGCGACCATCTGGCGTCTGACATACCCGTCAGCGTCAATGCACCGGTCCCATCCTTGTTAAAGGATGCACCCGCACCGGATGCACTAATATCACCATTATAAGCTGCATCGCTGCCCTGATCGAATAGAACAGAGCCTTCGTTGATGATAGAACCGGACAAGGAGGCCACATCCCCGATCAACTGGCCCGCCTTAACGACGATCGTCACATCAGCTGATGTAACCGTGCCTTTCAAATTCCATGTCCCGTCACCCATTTTGGTGAGGGTACCGTCACCGCTAATGTCGCCGGTGCTGCTATATGTCTTGCCGGACAGCACATCAATGCCGCCATTGCCCGCCATCACCATCGCGCGATCACTACTGACATCATCGGTAATCGCAAGGGTGCCACCGGAAAAGCGAATATCCCCGCTGGCCAGACCCAGATTATTATCATTGCTGATTTGCAGCGTCCCGCCCTTGATGGTCGTCCCACCAGCATAGCTGTTTGCGCCGTTAAGGATCAACGTACCAAGGTCACTTTTGACCAGACGGGCATTACCGGACAGGTCATTATCAATCCGGGCTACCATCGCGGCCCCCGCGCCGGATCCATCACCAACGCGGATGGTGACTTCGCCATTTTGGGGTGCGATCAGGGCAAGTGCATCCCCATCAAGGCGATAGCCATCGGTCGCAAATTGCATACCGGCAGATTGCACCTGACCTTTGCTGTTATCGACGGTGACGGTGCCTGCCTGCCCCGTGAATATGGCAAGGCTGTCCTGCTTATACCCCACATTCAGTGCGCCATCATCAGTCGTCCAGTTGGCGGTGGATATGCCAAGGTCCCACACCCCGCCACCACCATGTATCACCCCATCGGAGTTCGCGGTGCTGGTCCCGTCCCAGAAATTGAGGGTCGCCCCACCTGTGTTAATCAGGTTTACCTGACCTGCAACCGATGTCTGGATATATCCATCGCTGCCCGTGGGCATCATACCAACGGACGAGCCATTATCGGTAAGGGAGCCACCATAAGTGATGAGGGTATAAAGGCCGGTATCAAGGCTGGTGCCGGTCGATGGGGTGACATTAACAGTGCCCGCCAATGTCAGGTCACCGCCCACCGCAACGAGATCATTATTGCCCCCGCCTGCAACGCCTGCCTCCCCCAGACGGAAGTTGAGGACAGACCCGCCAGACAGGGAAAGATCACCATTGATGGTCAATGTACCAACATTATCCGCCCCGGCGCTAAGCACCCCGCCATTGGCAATCACAACATCACCGCCAATGATGCCGGTGCCACCCAGCGTCCCGCCATTGGCAACATTGGTCAGGCCGTTGGCCGCGCTCTGGTCACCATTAATCCACAGGGTTCCGCCCTGCACATTGGTACTTCCGGCATAGCTGTTGTTGCCAGACAGGGTGACGGTCCCCGCACCCAGCTTGGTAAAGCCACCCTCTGCGGAGGCAAGATCAATACCGATGGTCGCATCATGGCCGTTACTATCCAGAAACGCGCCTTCACCGCCGATGGTCATTGTGGCCTTGCTATTGCTGCCGTTAAAACCGCGGAACAGGTCGCCATTGTCCGCCGTCAGCCTGTATATCCCACCATTCCAGTTGAACGTGCCCTCGCCCGCCCCCACCGTGATATTGCCGGTTTCCAATACCCCGCGGCCATCAGCCGCATCACCGAGCAGATTGGTTATCCCGACGCTGGAGGTATTTATCCCCATCAACAGGTTGCCCGCATTCGCTAGGCCCGCTTTTTCAATGTTCAGCGTGCCGGTGCCGTTTTGGCCGAGAATAATGTTACCGGCATTGCTCCATGTCGATCCAGCACCTGATACCGTGACTGTGCCCGTTGATCCGTTTCTAATCCCAATATATCCTTGGCTAGCCGATACGGCACCGCCATCCTCGATGATCAGCGTGCCGTTGCCATAATTACCGACATTGAGGTTGCCGCTATTATTCCATATCGATCCCGCACCAGTTACAGTGACGGCGCCCTTTGATCCTTGCGCATTACCAATAAATATATGATCATTGGATACAGACCCGCCATCCTCGATGATCAGCGTGCCGTTGCCAGATGATCCTACAAAAAGGTTAGCATCATTAGTCCACGCCGACCCGGCACCAGACACCGTGACATGGCCTTCCGATCCAGCGTAATACCCAATATATCCTATGCTGTTGGATACGACCCCGCCGTCTGATATGGTCAGTTTGCCGGTGCCAGCATTGCCGACAAAAATGGTATTATTATTAGTCCATGTTGACCCCGCACCAGATACCGTCACAGTGCCGCTGGAACCTGCATTATAACCAATTACTCCATAGTTATTGGTTACAGTGCCGCCGTCAGCGATTTTCAGAATGCCTGTTCCATTTAAACCAATGGTGAGGTCCCCTCCATTGATCCATGTCGATCCCGCACCATCTACCTCAGCGGTGCCTCGCGATCCGGCTCCATTACCAATAACCCCATTGTTATTTTCTAAGTCCCATCCATTAAAGATACCTATTAATCCAACAGCCGTATCGCCGACGATCATGTCATTCTCTGGTCGGGGATAGGGGCTAACATTGCCTTGCCTCACGAATGCCCCCTGCGCCATTGCGATATTGGGGGCCGCCCCCGCATATAACGTGGCCGCCACAATCGCCGCTGTCATGCTGACGGAGGATATGGATGCGGATAATTGGCCGCGGCACCATGCGCCATTTGCTGTATCAACATCTTTACGCATACACACCCCCGAT
Source organism: Sphingobium sp. (assembly GCA_009360885.1). Classification (GTDB taxonomy): domain Bacteria; phylum Pseudomonadota; class Alphaproteobacteria; order Sphingomonadales; family Sphingomonadaceae; genus Sphingobium. The sequence continues at coordinate 4,557 of SPEL01000002.1, forward strand.
GACGCCGGCACGCATGTTAATGCGCCACCCGTGCAATATTAACTCTTGATTTCTCAAGACTAAATGAAGGATCGGCATTATTTGTATTTGATTAACCAACTGTTAAGGCGTGTGTACGTTTGAAACCTCAATATCACCGCTACCAAATCATTGAGAAATATTAATATAATGGAATAGAGATCATACGAAACGTACGAAGCATCAGCCATCCTCCTAATCGATAAGGCAGGCATCGCCATCGAGCGCATTTCCTTATGTTTTGGCTGATGTGCGCCATAGCTCTAATATGCTATTTTCTCGCGCGCTATTCTGGTGAAGCATCTGCTGATTGATGTGTTAAATATCTGCATACAAACGACATGGAACAACCAGCCGCCTTTTTTAATCGGATGGACCGTCAAACGCATTGCCGAAATCCGCGCTCGTTATGTCGATGAATCTAGGGTTGTGGACAGGCTGACCACATAATCCTTAGGTTTACAATCCGTAGGAAGGTCACGGATTTTCGCGGTTTATGAAAACCTGCGTTTCGAGAATTATCAAAGGAAATCAAAAGGCCATGAGAAATTATAATCCGCGTGTCGGGGGTTCAAGTCCCGCCTCCGCTACCATTTACAACACAGGCTTTTATAATAATGGGTTGCCTTAGATGCTCCCCGCTATCGCAGTGCATTTCTGGCCGGTCGGTAATGCGCCTTTGCGTTCCCTTTCACCTGCACAGGCAGGTAAAGCCCATTGCCATAAGCCTTCACCTCACCCAGTTGATAATCGCTGATTACACCATTCATTACAAAATCCCCTTCACGCACCGCACCAATAGCCCCGCGTATTTTCACCAGCAGCTTATCCAGATCATTTGAGAAATTCTGAGTCAATGACGATCCTATCTCAGCGGAGATGACCGGATCACTCACCAATTGCAGCAGCAAGTCACCACCAATACCATCACTGTCACCTGCAACCTTCATATCATGAAATTCGATTTTGGGAGATCCCGCAGCATTAAAGGGCCGGGCAGTCAACCAGACGAGGCCCTTGGTTTCCTTAACATTGCCGGATACAGGCCATGCTGCCAGACGAATACCCACAGCAATATGCCCGCCATGCGTCCCATAAGCCGTAATCTCTTCAAATCGCGCCGCAACCGACCCCAAAACAGGCAGATTGAAAGGGCGAGCAGACCTTTTCACCAACGCCTTCAGGATAACAGGCTCTAACTGCGCATAATCAGCTAGAACTGGAATGAAGAAGTTGAGTTTCCCATCTGTTTTGCCTTTTGCCAGAGGCGGTAGGGCCGCAGCATCGGTTTTTTGAGGCCGATCCCCTATAAAAGTTTCAGTCTTTGCCTGTAACGCCAGCTTCAATCGCAGCTTTCCTCCTCCTAACGCGTAATCCTCGTAGATCAGACGCTCAGGCGTTAGACGCATCCAGACTGGTGGATTTTTCTCATTCAGTAATAATGATGTAAAGCTCTGCTGCCAGACCTGTTCTATCTGAGGGCGAAAATTAATCTTGCTGAGCTCACGCGGTAATTGCTGCTCCAGCCTGCGCCTGATCGGCTGTAATTTCTCATCGGCTTGATCGGTAAAGGTAATGCGTTGCCCTAGGAAATCTATGCCCGGCGCTTCTTTCCAGTCATAGTGTAACCGAACCGTCCCAGTGGGCGTCCAATCCGGCCGAATGTCGAGCGTCACATAGGCGCGGGCCATGGCGACGCCGGTGGCTGTTTCTCCTTTCAATATCCCGCCCACATCCCGTGCGCTGATGGTCGCGTGCAGGGGAATATCTGCGATAATTTCCTTACCGCTGCCGCGCAGACGGATCGGCCCGCGTGTTACTTCGCCAATGATGGTGCAGCTAATCGGTGGCGTCACATTCAGCTGTTTCCCCAATATCTTCACCTTTTGCGGAGCGACGCACCGGCTGGAATGCTGATTTATCGTCCACAGCGTGCGCGGAATTTCCTGCTCCAGCATAGTGATGAGGATTTTCTGGTCCGCTTCAATCGGCAATGCAATGGTAGAGGAATATTGCGGCACGGGAGCTTTATCAGAGGAGCGAACGGGCGGCTCTATCTGCTCTTTTTTTCCGCAAGCAGCTAGCAACAAGCCCATTGTAATGACAGAGCAGAACGCAATATTCCTATAAGAATCCCGCATAAACACCCCTCTCCTTATGAATCGCCTCCGGTGCTTTCAGCAAATATAGTGCTGTTATGATGAAGCATTATCTTCAGAATGCCTATGGAGAAAAACATTGCAATATTTCCACCTTTCCCCGCTATGCTGCCCATAATGGCACATATATAATGGGAATTAATGCGGCTCAGTTATCGCAACACATAGTCTTTCAATAAACGGGACGGGCGAGTAAGCAGCTTGCGATGATCGCTCCAGCCTTCTGCTACGCCGACATTATTCCGGGGAGGCGGATCTAAGTTACATTTCCCCGCGGGCGCGGCGGATTTCAAACCATTTACGAACATTCTCATTATGCTCGGCCAATGTGTTGGCGAATATATGACCGCCCTTGCCATCTGCCACAAAATACAGCGCCTGTGTATCCTTGGGATTAAGCGCCGCCTCTATGGATGATTTGCTGGGGTTGGCAATCGGCCCTTTAGGCAAGCCCGTCATCGCATAAGTGTTATAATCGTTGACCGATTCGATCTCTGATTTACGGATGCGCCGCCCCAATGGTTTCCCTTTGGTGATCGGGTAAATGATAGTGGGATCGGCCTGAAGCATCATTCCCTGGCGCAGGCGATTAGTATAAACGCCCGCAACCGTTGTGCGCTCTGCCTCTATCGAGGTTTCCTTCTCGATAATGCTGGCGAGCGTGACAGCCTCTTCCTTGCTCTTCACAATCGTGCGGGGAGAGCGTTTTTCCCACGCAGCATCCAGCACCTTTGTCATCGCCGCCTGCATACGCGCCAGAACGGCAGCGCGACTCTCTCCCTTATCATAAGCATAAGTATCAGGAAGGACACTGCCTTCAGCCGGAATGTCGATTTTGCCCGTTAACTGGTCGTTCGCCATCAGGCGCTCATACACCAATATGGAGGGCATACCCTCCGGCACGGTAACGAAACGGTTGACGCCAACGCCTTCCGTTAAAATCTGAACGATCTGGCTGTTGCTCGCCCCTTTGGGGATCATATATTCGCCAGCCTTCACCACTGGCGATCCAGCGAACAAGCGCGCACGCGCATAAAAAGCGTCAGCAGACCGGATAAGACCCGCCTTTTTCAGCTCTACCGCGACGTTTTTGAAGGATGCACCACCCGCAACGGTGAAATTTACATCTTCCGTTGCCGGGCCAGCGGCCCGCCAGCCATAAATGAAATTGCCCCCTGCGCCGAGCAGGCCCAGCCCGATAATGATGAGCAGGATACAGCCCAGTCGGCGCATAAGAGGATCAGATCGCCTTCATGATGAGGCTGGCATTGGTGCCGCCAAAGCCAAAGCTATTGTTGAGGATAGCCCGGACTTTCCGCTGTTTTGCGACATGCGGTACAAGATCAACGCCTGCGCAGCCATCCGACGGATTATCAAGGTTCAAGGTCGGCGGCACAATCTGATCCCGCATGGCGAGGATACAGAAAATGCTCTCAACCGCGCCTGCACCGCCCAGCAAATGGCCGATGGCCGATTTGGTAGACGACATCGAAATGCCGCTAATTTCATCACCGAACAACCGGCGAACCGCACCCAGTTCCAGCTCATCCCCCATTGGGGTCGATGTGCCATGTGCGTTAACATAGTCAATGTCGGACAGCGCAAGGCCGGATTTACGCAGCGCCATCTCCATGGAACGGAACGCACCGGAACCTTCGGGGTGCGGCGCTGTCACATGATAAGCATCGCCGGAAAGCCCATAGCCAACGACTTCGGCATAAATTTTCGCGCCGCGTGCTTTCGCGCGTTCATATTCTTCCAGCACAACAACGCCCGCGCCTTCCCCCATAACGAAGCCATCACGGTCTTTGTCATAAGGGCGGCTACCCTTTTCGGGCGTATCATTGAAACCGGTGGACAGCGCCTTCGCCTGAGAGAATCCCGCAATGCCGATAGGGCAAATCGCGCCTTCAGCGCCGCCAGCCAGCATCACATCGGCATCATCCAGAGCAATCATCCGCGCCGCGTCACCAATGCTGTGCGCACCAGTGGAACAAGCCGTCACCACCGCATGATTCGGTCCCATCAGGCCGTATTTAATGCTGACCTGACCGGAAATAAGGTTGATAAGGCGGCCATGGACGAAATGCGGGGATACCCGACGCGGGCCTTTATGTTCCAGAACGATCGATTCGCTCGCGATACCCGGCAGACCGCCGATACCCGAACCAATGGAGCAGCCCGCACGCAGGCGCTCTTCCTCAGACATATCGGTAAGGCCAGCATCTTCAAGAGCCTGCCCAGCGGCATCAATACCGTAGATGATGAACGGATCAACCTGCCGCTGCACCTTATAATCCACGCGCAGATTCGGGTCGAAGCCATATTCATGGTCCGCTGGTTTCACTTCACAGGCGATACGGCAGGCATAATCACTCGCATCAAATCTTGTGATCGTTCCTGCACCGCTCTTGGATGCGATGATATTTTTCCAGCTCGTTTCGACATCCGCACCCAGCGGAGACACCATACCGAGGCCGGTTACGACCACACGACGCATACCCTAACTCCCAACCTTCGCCTAGATCGCAGAGGGAGGCACCCCGGCCACAGCCCCCTGACGAACATACCATTTCATATCCAAATAAAATGGCAGAATCAAAAATTCGCCCCGAAATACCACTGAATTCCTGAAACTGGCCAGATTTTCATAACAACGGTCAGATTCGCAAAACAGGCTTCGTGCGAAAATGGCGGCATTTCACACACGGACAGCTAATGTTACTGCCCCGCGTAGGAAAGCCGCCATATCCAATTCTACCGGCCGGGCGATGCAACCAATATGGCCATCCGCCCGTTACCGGCCAGCAATTACTGCTTGCTGTTGATATAGTCGATTGCATCCTTAACGGTGCCGATCTTTTCGGCTGCATCGTCAGGAATTTCAACGCCAAATTCTTCTTCGAACGCCATGACCAGCTCGACAATATCGAGGCTGTCTGCGCCCAGATCGTCAATGAAGCTTACGTCTTCGGTCACCTTGTCGGCTTCGACACCCAGATGTTCAATGACGATTTTCTTTACGCGATCCGCAGTCTCACTCATGAGTGGTCCTTCTTAAAAAGTCGATGTGAACGAACATTAATCTCGTTGCTGCGCTTTTGCCCTAGTGCCAAGCAACACAAGAGGCAAGAGGCAAGCTGATGCTTTGCGCCCTCAAAACTACACAAAAGGACACAAAACCCTTTTAAATCATTGCCATACCGCCATTTACATGGACAGTTTGCCCTGTCACATATCCGGCTTCTCGCGACGCAAGATAGGCAACAGCGGCGGCAATATCGGCCCCTTCCCCCATATTTCCAGCGGGAATCTTCGCATTGATGGCATCTTTTTGCGCATCATTGAGGGCATCTGTCATCGCCGAACGGATGAAACCGGGCGCAACACAGTTTACCGTGATGCCACGGCTCGCCAGTTCCTGCCCCAATGATTTGGACATGCCAATAATACCCGCCTTGGACGCGCAATAATTGGCCTGCCCCGGATTACCCGTCACCCCCACCACCGAGGTGATGGAAATAATACGCCCAAAACGCGCCTTCATCATTGGCTTTGCAGCAGCGCGAATGAGACGGAAGGAAGCCTCCAGATTGATGCGGATAACTTCATCCCATTCCTCATCCTTCATACGGATGATGAGGTTATCCCGCGTGACGCCCGCATTATTGACGAGAATATCGAGCTTCCCGTCCAGCGCCTCCATCGCCTGCGGGACCAGAGCATCCACCGCCGCGCCATCAGAAAGGTTGCACGGCACGATCACATGCTCAGCCCCATCGGCTGCCTTACCCAGAGTCGCGGCAAAGGCGCTCAGCTTCTCAACATTGCTACCAGAAAGCGCGAGACGCGCCCCCTGCGCCGCCAGCCCCTGCGCAATGGCAGAACCAATGCCTCCGCTGGCACCCGTGACCAGTGCGGTCATGCCGGAAAGATCAAACATTCCCTGTTTCTCCTGAAATAACATGGCCGCCCTATTACAGGGACGCCAGAAAGCCTTCAATATCATCCATGGTGATGATGCTCGTCACCTTTGCGTCCGGCGCGATACGCTTAACCATCGGCCCCAGCACCTTACCGCCCAGTTCGACGAAATCGGTAACACCTGCGTCCCACATGGCCGAAACACTCTCACGCCAGCGGACACGACCCGTCACCTGCTCCACCAGACGCACCCGAATTTCATCCGGTGCGGATATCGGCGCGGCCAGCACATTGGCATAGACCGGCAGCAGCGGCGCATTAATCACGACTTTAGCGAGAGCATCGGCCATGACATCCGCTGCGGGCTGCATTAGCGGGCAATGGAAAGGCGCAGAGACCGGCAGCAACACGCCACGTTTAATGCCATGCTCCTTCACCAGCGCAACGGCGCGTTCCACAACAGCCTTATGCCCGGAAATCACCACCTGCGACGGATCATTATCATTAGCGACGGTGCAGATTTCATCTTCCTCTGCCGCCGGATCGGCAAGCGCGGCATCAATAAGCGCCTGCGCCTTTGCAATATCCGCGCCGAGCAAGGCCGCCATCGCGCCCTCACCCACCGGAACCGCTGCCTGCATCGCCTGCCCGCGCAATTTCAGCAAACGCGCCGTCGTCGCAACATCAAAGGCCTGCGCCCCGCACAGCGCCGTGTATTCGCCAAGACTATGCCCAGCAACAAAATCACCTTTATCAGCCAGACTAAGGCCGCCTTCTTTTTCCATTACCCGCAAAGTTGCAATCGCGTTGGCCATGATGGCGGGCTGGGCATTTTCGGTAAGGGTCAGGTCGCTTTCCGGCCCATCAACCATGATATGGAATAATTTCTGGGAGAGCGCGTCATCCACCTCCTGAAACAGTTCCTTTGCATGGGTACTGGCATCATAAAGAGCCTTGCCCATACCGACAGACTGACTGCCCTGCCCCGGAAAGATGAATGCGCGCATTGAAAACCTGCCTGCGTTATTGAAATAGACTGGCCCGCTCCATAACAATGCGTGGCCGATAAGCAATATGCATGACGCTTGCTTTTCCTGTGGCTTTAGGCCATAGGCGCGCCTTCACCGGGTGCATTGCACCTGATGGAATGGTTTGAACGACAGCCGGAGGGGCGTTCCACATGGGGTGGGCGTCAGCGATCGGCCAACACAGAAAGCAAGCAATCATGGCTCTTTACGAGCATGTTTTTCTTGCGCGTCAGGATCTGGCTCAGGCCCAGGTAGACGCGCTGGCGGAAACCGCCACTGCCATTGTCGAAGCGAATCAGGGCAAGGTCACGAAGGTTGAGAATTGGGGCCTGCGCTCCCTCGCCTACAAGATCGCCAAGAATCGCAAGGCGCATTATGTTCTGCTCAACATCGACGCCCCTGCTGGCGTTGTCGCTGAGCTGGAACGCCAGACCCAGATTAACGAAGATGTTATTCGTTACATGACCGTCAAGGTCGAAGAACTGGAAACTGGCCCGTCCGTAATGGTTCGCAAGAACGAGCGTGGTGACCGCCGTGGTCCCCGCCGTGAACGTGACGCCGACTGAGGAGGAGCATAAATTATGGCACGTCCGTTTTTCCGCCGCCGTAAGAGCTGCCCCTTCTCCGGGAAGGAAGCTCCGAAAATTGATTATAAAGACGTTCGTCTGCTTCAGGGTTTTGTCTCTGAACGCGGCAAGATCGTCCCCAGCCGTATCACCGCCGTTTCCACGAAGAAGCAGCGCGAACTGGCTCAGGCTATCAAGCGCGCCCGTCATCTGGGCCTGCTGCCCTACATCGTGAAGTAAGGAGCAAGACCAATGGAAATCATTCTGCTCGAACGGATCGAGAAACTGGGTGCAATTGGTGACATCGTCACCGTGAAGGACGGTTACGCCCGTAACTATCTCCTGCCCAACAAAAAGGCTCTGCGCTCTAACGCTGCTAACAAGGCTGTGTTTGACGCTAACCGTGCGCGTATTGAAGCTGAAAACGCCGCTCGTCGCTCTGACGCGGAAAAGGAAGCCGAAACCGTTGCCGGTCATCAGATCGTTCTCATTCGTCAGTCCTCCAACGCTGGCCATCTTTATGGCTCGGTTGCGGTACGTGACGTTGTGGAAGCTCTGCACGCAGACGGCCACACCATCGTTACCAAGGCGATGGTTGTTCTGGAACGCCCCATCAAAACCCTCGGTGTCTTTGACGTTAAGGTTGCTCTGCACCCCGAAGTTACCGTCACCGTTCAGGTAAACGTTGCCCGTTCGCCGGAAGAAGCTGAGCTTCAGAAGGAAGGCGTCGATGTCATGGCATCGATGTTCGAAAAGGACGAATCTGGCTTCACCGAAGACTATGACCCCAATGCTGAACCCGGCGAAATCGCCGTAGACAGCGATGAGGATGTTGCGGACGAAGCAGGCGAAGAAGCCTGATCTCTCCCGGCACATAAATAACGGAAAGGCCGTATGGGGAAACTCATGCGGCCTTTTTCTATCGAATGAAAAATCCAATTATAAAACCGATTTCATTTATCCCGCAGAGGATAAATATATGCCCGTTAGGCTATTAAAATCATTTCATAAATGCAGGAAATCGCGGGCGTAACTTTCCATATGCGCGCCGCCATCCACGGCGATGATCTGCCCGGTTACACTTCGGGCACGGGCCAGATAGAGAACCGCTTCGGCTATATCGGCAGGCGCTGGCAAATGGCGCAGCGGCATCATATGCGCCAGCCTCTCCATCTGCGCCGCATCATAATGCCCTGTCGCAAGGGTCAGGCCCGGCGCAACTCCGTTCACCCTGACACCCTGCCCGGCAAGCTCTCGTGCTGCAATCTGCGTAAATCCCGCCAATGCTTGCTTAGAAAGCGCATAAGCAAGCTGATCCCCATGCGGATTGGTAAGGCGTTGATCCAATATGGTAACGATGACACGGTCCGATTGGTCCTCCTGCCCCTTCGCCAATTCAGCCAGTGCCTGCACGAGCAAAACCGGGGCAGCACTGTTTACCGCATAATGGCGCAGCAAATCGCTCTCAGTCACATTTTCCAGCCGATTATGCCCGAAAATCGCTGCGCTGCTCACCACCAAATCGGGCACAGAGCCGAAATGATTCGCCACGGCCTGCATCAGGCCAGTCGCAGTCTGCGGCTCTGAGAAATCTGCGGTAAAGCCATGCCACTGCGCATCCGTCTGCGACAATATTCGCGAAAGCCCGGCATCAGGCACCGCATTATGGCTGGCATGCAAGGCGAGGCGATAGCCCGCCTGTGCCAGCGCCCCGGATATATGCGCACCAAGGCGGCGACAGCCTCCAGTCACCAACGCCAGCGGCGGTGAGCGCTGCTCCTCCGCGCCGCCCGACATCTTAGCCGCGCCAGCCCCCACCATCAGGTCAGCCCCATCAGGCCCAGAACTTCCTTACGGCTCCGTTCATCCTTGCGGAATACACCCATCATCCGGCTGGTTTTCATCACCACATCATGGGTACGCACCCCCCGGCCCGTCATACAGCCATGGGTTGCCTCAATGACCACAGCAACACCGCGCGGCTGAAGATTTTCCCAGATACAGTCCGCCACCTGAGCGGTCAGCCGTTCCTGCACCTGCAGCCGCCGGGCAAAGCCATGCAACACACGGGCGAGCTTAGAAATCCCGACAACATAATCACCGGGCAGATAGGCGATATGCGCAACACCGGTGATCGGGGCCATATGATGTTCGCAATGCGATTGAAACGGAATAGCCTTTAACAGGACAATCTCATCATAACCGCCTACCTCATGGAACACGCGGGAAAGATGATAAGCCGGGTCTTCACGATACCCCTCGCAATATTCCAGCCAGGCCCGGCCAACACGGGCAGGCGTATCCAGCAATCCTTCGCGCGCAGGGTCCTCACCGGCCCAGCGCAGCAGAGTGCGAATGGCGTCCTGCACATCATCAGGGACAACCGGCTTTTCCCGGCCTTCATCCTTCATGCCCGCGCCATCAATAACAGCCATCACCAACCCCTGCGTTCAAAAAATTTATGTTCAGCCCCCATATGGCCCGGCGGGACAGAAATGCCAGCGCTTTATCATTTTTTCCTGCTGGCACGATGACGCTACGGCACCGCCAAATCCCGCATAACCCACTCTAAAAATCCTTAGATATCGACTAATCAATGCTTGCCATTCTCGGCTTCTCAGGCAAACTCTCCCCATAAAGACCGATCAGGCGCAGGAGAAGATGCATGGAAGCCTTCATCTATGATACGGTGCGCAGCCCGCGCGGGCGCGGCAAAAAAGATGGCGCCCTACATGAAATCACCCCCATTAACCTCATCAGTCAGATATTGCGTGCCGTGCCGGACCGAACCGGCATATACACTGCCGATGTTGATGATGTGATCCTCGGCTGCGTAATGCCGGTGGGGGAACAGGGCGCAGATATTGCCCGCGTTGCTGTGCTGAACGCAGGTTATGATGAACGCGTGCCGGGCGTGCAGATCAATCGGTTTTGCGCATCCGGGCTGGAGGCAGTCAATATGGCTGCGGCGAAGGTTATCTCCGGAGAGGCTCAATTCGCCATTGGCGGCGGTATAGAAAGCATGAGCCGCATTCCCATGATGTCTGATGGCGGCGCATGGGCCAGCGACCCCCATGTCGCATATACCACGCAATTTGTGCCGCAGGGCATCAGCGCCGACCTGATTGCCACCAAATTTGGTTACTCCCGCACTGATTGCGATGCTTATGCGGTGGAGAGCCAGAAGCGCGCAAAGCAGGCATGGGATGAGGGCCGCTTCGCCCGCTCTATCCACCCGATCCGTGATGTGATTGGCGAGGTGATCCTCGACCATGATGAGCATATGCGCCCTGATGTTACGGTTGAGGGGCTGGCCGCCCTACCCCCTAGTTTTCAGGTGATGGGCGAGCAAATGCCCGGCTTTGATGCCGTTGCCCTGCTGCGTTACCCGGAGGTAGAGCGCATCAATCATGTCCACCATGCAGGCAATAGTTCCGGCATAGTTGATGGCGCGGCGGCGGTTTTGGTCGGCAACCGGGATATTGGTGAGAAATATGGGCTGACACCCCGCGCCCGCATAAGGCAAATGGCGTCCATAGGTTCAGAACCCACCATCATGCTGACAGGCCCGGAAAGTGTCGCGCAAAAACTGCTTTCCCGCGCGGGGATGACGGGCGCCGATATTGATCTCTGGGAACTGAACGAGGCCTTCGCCAGCGTCGTACTACGGTACATGGACGCGATGGGGTTAGACCACAGCAAGGTCAATGTGAACGGCGGGGCCATCGCTATGGGTCACCCGTTAGGCGCGACCGGCGCAATGGTGCTGGGAACGGCGCTGGATGAGCTGGAGCGATCCGGCAAGGGAACGGCCCTTATCAACCTGTGCGTGGGTGCAGGCATGGGCACCGGCATCATCATCGAACGAATATAAGAAACAGGCGGTAGAGGATTGAAAACATGACCAATACTATCCGCAGCACCAATAGCCTCAGCGGCAATGGCCACATCAATAGCGGCACCATCGCAATAGATGATGATGGCATCGCGACCTTCACCATCGACATAGCCGGCGCATCGGTAAACGTCATCGGCGCAGAATTTTTGGCGGACCTTGATCGCTTCATCACCCGGATCAGCGAAGACGAAGCCGTCAAAGGCGCGGTTATCGCATCCGGCAAGGCCAGCGGCTTCATGGCCGGGATGGACCTCAAGGCAATGGAAGCGATGCTGCTGCCTGCCCCCGGTGAAACGCTCAACATGGCTACTCTGTTCGAACGTGTGTTTGAACTGAACCGCATCCTCCGTCGCCTCGAAACCTGCGGTAAGCCAGTCGCTTGCGCCATCGAGGGCACTTGCGTTGGCGGCGGCTTTGAACTGGCTCTGGCCTGCCATCATCGTGTCGTCGGGGCTGACCCAAAAACAAAGCTGGGCCTGCCAGAAATATTGCTGGGCCTGTTCCCCGGCGGCGGTGGAAGCCAGCGTTTCCCACGCATTACCGGCGTTCAGACCGCCCTTATGCACATGTTGCAAGGCAAATTATTCCGCCCGGAAGAAGCCGCCGCAATGAAGCTGGTGGATGAGGTTGCCCCCCCCGGCACTGCGCTGGAGACAGCGAGAGATTGGGTGAAATCAAACCCCACTGCCCATATTCAACCATGGGACCAAAAGGGCTATAAAGTACCCGGCGGGGCTGGCGCAACCAACCCCAATTTCGTGCAGACCTTCATTGGCGCTGTACCGATGACCGTCAAGCAAACACAGCGCAACCTCCACGCGCCCATTGCCTTGCTTTCGGCGGTTTACGAAGGGCTGCAACTCCCTATGGATCGCGCCATTCGCGTGGAATCTAAATATTTCGCCAAGGTAATCGCCAGCCCGCAGGCGCGCAACATGGTGCGCACCCTGTTCGTCAACAAGCAAGCAGCAGAGCGCGGGGCAAGGCGTCCCGCGGACATTCCTCCCGCCCCCACAAAGCGCCTTGCCATGCTGGGTGCAGGCATGATGGGCGCAGGCATCGCCACAGTCGCCGCGCAAGCAGGTATAGAAGTGCTACTGCTGGACCGCGACATAGCTTCTGCCGAGAAAGGCAAGGCCCATGCGCAAGGCGTTTTGGCAAAGCGTATCGGTAAGGGCATGACGCCGGAGAAAATGGCCGAAGCGCTCAACCGCATCACGCCCGTCACGGATATAGAACAGATAAAGGGCGTCGATTTCGTGATAGAGGCGGTGTTTGAGGACCCCGCCATAAAGGCCGACATCACTAAACGGGTTGAGGCCGTGCTTGGGCCTGACATCATCTTCGGCTCCAACACATCCACCCTTCCCATTACCGGTCTGGCAAAAAACTGGAGCAAGCCCGACAATTTCATCGGCATCCATTTCTTTTCCCCGGTAGAGAAAATGCCGCTAGTGGAAATTATATTAGGCGAGAGGACTGGCCCACAAGCCATTGCAAAGGCATTAGATTTTGTTTCGCAAATCAAAAAAACGCCAATAGTGGTGAATGACGGGCGCGGTTTCTACACCTCCCGCTGTTTCAGCACTTATGTCAGCGAAGGCACGGAAATGCTGGCAGAAGGGATAAACCCCGCCCTCATCGAAAACGCTGGCAAACAACTTGGCATGCCAGTGGGGCCGCTTGCTGTGTCGGATGAAGTATCGATAGAACTGGGCCATAAAATCCTCACTGCGACCAAAAAGGAATTAGGCGACCTATACACGCCGGGCAAAGCCGACGCCGTGATAGAAAAAATGGTTATTGATTTGAAGCGATTAGGCAGGAAATCTAATAGTGGATATTATGAATATCCTGCCGACGGAGCAAAATTCCTCTGGCCGGGCTTGAGCGAACATTTTCCCCGCGCCACCCGTCAATTGACCGTAGCAGAGGTGAAGGAACGCCTGCTCTATCGGCAACTCATCGAATGCGCCCGCTGTTATGAGGAAGGCGTGCTGACAACCCCGGAAGATGGCGACATTGGCGCTATATTTGGCTGGGGCTTTGCACCATGGACCGGCGGTCCGTTCAGTCATATGGATACACTTGGCAGCGACCATGTGGTTGCCGTACTGGAACGCCTGACCGACACTTATGGCGCGCGGTTCACCCCCATCGCTCAGTTGCGCCAAATGGCAGAAACCGGGCAAAGCTTTTACGGCACGGCCAATAAGGCTGCTGCCTGACATTAAAAATTGATATCTTTAGGGTGCGCCACCTCTCCGTTCCGCAGGCTGGCGCGCCCCGTTCATTACGCCATCATAAATTGCCCAAAAAATAGGCAAGGCAATTTAAGAGTGCCCGAAATTCAAGCATTATAGACTTTTCCTGTAGCATCGCCGAATGTCACCTTACCGAGTCGGTTTTATCTTGATGCTGGAAAGGTCTATTCGCCCAATTCAGCCAGATGAAAACGCATTGTCAGGGTGGTGTGCAACTGGACCAGCCGCTACTCTGCCGGGATATGGCTCACCAAATCGGGCTGGATTTTGGGGTGTGTGAAGAATGAAAAAAGTTGAGGCGATCATAAAGCCGTTCAAGCTGGATGAGGTGAAAGAAGCCCTGCACGAAGTAGGCGTTTCAGGTATCACCGTTACCGAAGCAAAAGGCTTTGGTCGGCAGAAAGGGCATACTGAGCTGTATCGCGGCGCAGAATATGTTGTTGATTTTCTGCCTAAAGTTAAGCTGGAAGTCGTTGTTGATGACGCCATGGCAGAGCGCGTGGTAGAAGCCATTGCGAACGCCGCCCAGACTGGCCGTATCGGCGATGGCAAAATCTTTGTCTCCCCCATCGAAGTCGCCCTGCGTATCCGCACCGGCGAAAGAGATCTCGACGCGATCTGATATTCCTTCTGCCCGTTCAGGCATCAGGTAGAATATCGGATTTCATGCAATCATAGTGTCACCATATCAGGGCATGTTTCCCCCGCCCGGTGACGCATAAAGGAAATGCCGACTGTCCCGATTTGGGGCAGAGCGGCCTTGTAAGAAAGGGTAAGCGGATTATGGCGAACACGCCCAACGACATTCTCAAGATGATCGAAGAAAAAGAGATCGAATGGGTCGATCTGCGTTTCACTGATCCTCATGGCAAATGGCAGCACCTCACCATGTGCGCGGGCGTCATTGGCGAAGATGAGCTGGCCGATGGCTTTATGTTTGACGGTTCCTCAATCGCTGGCTGGAAGGCCATCAACGAATCCGACATGATCCTGAAGCCCGATCTCGACGCTGTTTATGTTGATCCGTTTAGCGCCACACCGATGCTGATCCTGTTCTGCGACATCGCTGATCCGGCCACGGGTGAACTTTACAGCCGCGATCCTCGCTCCACGGCTAAGCGCGCTGAAGCTTTTGTGAAGGCAACCGGCATTGGTGATACCATCTATGTCGGCCCTGAAGCTGAATTCTTCATGTTCGATGATGTTCGCTTCGGCAACAGCTATGACGGCAGCTTCTTCAAGATTGACGACATTGAACTGCCTACCAATACGGGCCGCGAATATGAAGGCGGCAATCTGGGCCACCGTCCGCGCGCCAAGGGCGGCTATTTCCCAGTTGCCCCGGTAGATAGCGCTGGTGATATCCGTGCGGAAATGGTTTCCACCATGCTGGAAATGGGCCTGCCCTGCGATAAGCATCACCACGAAGTCGCCGCAGCACAGCATGAACTCGGCCTGACCTTCGGTACGCTGGTTGAAACCGCTGACCGCATGCAGATTTATAAATATGTCGTGCATCAGGTCGCACAGGCTTATGGCAAAACGGCAACGTTCATGCCCAAGCCGATCAAGGAAGATAATGGTTCGGGCATGCACACCCACATGTCCATCTGGGACGGCGGCAAGCCGCTGTTCGCTGGTGACGGCTATGCCGGTCTTTCCGACATGTGCCTCTATTTCATCGGCGGTGTTGTGAAGCATGCCAAGGCACTCAATGCTTTCACCAACCCCACCACCAACAGCTATAAGCGCCTAGTACCGGGTTACGAAGCCCCTGTGTTGCTGGCTTATTCCAGCCGTAACCGCTCCGCTTCCTGCCGTATTCCTTATGGTGCCGGTTCCAAGGCGAAGCGCGTTGAATTCCGCTTCCCTGACGCGCTGGCTAACCCTTATCTCTGCTATGCTTCGCTGCTGATGGCAGGCCTTGATGGTATTCAGAACAAGATTCACCCCGGTGATCCGATGGATAAGAACCTCTACGATCTTCCGCCAGAAGAGCTGAGCCAGGTTCCCACCGTTTGCGGTTCACTGCGTGAAGCGCTGGATTCGCTCGAAGCTGATATGGACTTCCTGCTCAAGGGGGATGTGTTCACCCGCGATCAGATCGAATCCTATATCGAGCTGAAGCGTGCAGATGTCGCCCGTTGGGAGATGACCCCCAGCCCGGTCGAATATGACATGTACTACAGCGCATAATCCTTTGTCCTGACCCCTTTCAGGACTGCACAAGGAAAGGCCCGGAGGAGAAATCTTCCGGGCCTTTTCTGTTGCCGATGGCGATTTCATCATAAGCAAAGATGGAGGTAACAAACCAACATCAACTGGTTGCCGATCACCCTCCGCTGTGCCTGCGTCCCGCCGTGCTTAATCCGGCTACGCCTGCGTACCATTGTTACCATAGCAGACAAAGGCCAGCTTGTTGCCGTCAGGGTCACGCAGATAAGCCGCATAAAAGCCCTCACCATGCTGCGTCCTCAGGCCCGGCTCGCCTTCATCATTCGCTCCGTTGGACAAGGCAAGCTGATACAATCCATCAATATCTTCGGGCTTTTCAAACGTGAAGGCAGTCATCGCTCCATTACCAAGACCAGCGGGATTGCCATCATAAGGGTAGCCCGTCACAAAGCGCGGATACATTGGGTCATGCTTTTTTCCCCATGACGCGCTTTGCTCATCCTGCCAGCACAAATCCAATCCCATTCGGCGAAAAAGAGCATCATAAAACTGAATAGAAGCAGGCAGGTCGGTTGTTCCGACCATAGTATAAGCGATCACAGCAATCCTCCTCCATTTTATCGTGGGATTTATACATCCCATCAATAATCCTTTGACACCCTCGCTGTTACACTCTGACGACCAATGGTGGATACCGCAGAAAGCAATGAGAGCCAGCGCGTTACCTGATATTCCAGCCGTGTCGCGGAATAGCCCTGCCCATCGGTAATCAGTTCCACATAGATTTTGCGCGTCAGATATTTACCAACGCCAATTGCCGTATTCTGCCCAGTGGTAGGATCTGCTGGCATGATCCGCAGACGGTCCAGCCCCGCAGCCTTGCGCACTGCGTTGATCGGGTCCAGCCCGCCACCGCCGCCGCCCTGCATGGACGCAACCGCCGCCGCCAGTTGCAGGGCCTCAGGCGCGGAAAGATCGGTAATCGACGAGCCAAAGAGAATGCGGGAGAGCACCTCATCTTCTGGCAAAGCAGGGTTGCTGCTGAAGGTAATTACCGGCACGAGACTCGTGCCTTTTATCTCAATCGTCGCATCAAAATCCGCCATATCGGCCTCGGCCACAATATCGAGCGTCGGGTTAGCGGGCACACTGCCATCAAAACGCAGCGCGCCTTCGCTAAGGTCAAAGCGCTTACCCGCAAAATCATAAGTACCACGGACCAGATCCGCCCGGCCAACAAGCTTTGGTGCAGTCACTAAGCCGCCAATATCCATATCCATGCGCCATTCGCTTGTCAGGCCCATGCCACTAACAGCAAGACGATTGCGCGCACTGGCCTTCATATCAAGACGCCAGTCCCCACCAGCAGGAGCAGGCGCGAAATCACCCCGTCTGCCGTTTTTCTCTATCACGCGCAGTTCAGGAATTTCAGCAACCGCCGCAGCGCGACCAAGGGTGAAGCGGCTGCGCACGACATCCAGATTGCCGCCGATTACCCCGCCATTACCGCTGGAACGAATGGTAACCGGTCCGCTGACAGTCGCGCCTAGGTCATCACGATCAAGCAATTCAGCATCTTTGGTCTGGAGCGCAATATTCATGCCGACACCGCGTTCCAGCGACAGTTCAAAACTGCCCTGCCCGGTGATGCTGCCGCCACCTTTGGTTGAACCGCTAATCTGTGACAAGATCAGGCGAGAACCGTTAAACCGGCCAGAGGAGTTAAGATTGGTGATGCGCATACCCGTTACCGGGCTTTCCAGCACAGCATCCCTCGTCATCAGAGCGCCATTGATGATGGGGTTCCCACCGGTTCCACTGATGTTCGCGCTGACAGAAATTTGCCCGGTCAGATCAATTATCTCAACCGTACTCATCCGCCAGAGCGAGCTGACCGGCCCAACATAACGGACCTGCGCCTGTATGGGTGCAGCGCTCAGCCGTTCCATCAGGCTGCCCTGCCCCAGTGGGCTCATCAGCGCCTGTATCTTGCCGATGGTTTTGCCTTCCTGCGTGATGAGGGATCGCAACGCGAGCCTGTCATGCGTCAGTTCAGCGTTGAGGCCAATATCAATCGGTGTTGAGGTGCGGGTCGCACCTGACCGGCTAAGCCCCTTCACCTTTACCGATGCAGTACCGCGTGCGCCTTCCGCCTCTGACCAGAGATAGACAACCCGTCCATTGGCCACACCACCGATACCCAGATCGGTATTGCTGAGATCCAGCAGAGAGAGCGAGAGATTTTGCACCCCGACATCCAGCCGGTTTTCTTTACCAAAACTCGCCTGATTAAGCAGCAGCTTGCCACCGCGATAGCTGATGGTCAGCGGGTCAAGCGCCCAGCCATCTTCTATACGATAGAGCCTGCCTTTGCGGTTCAGGGTAATTTTCTGGCGGTCGAGCGTGCCATTCAGCATGAAACCGATTTCGTCGGCAGCAATATCCGCATCAAGGTTCAGGTTGAACAACCGGCCTCGCTGGCCCGTAATCGCAGCCTTCAGCTTACCCGCACCATCAACCAGCTTAGTTTCAGCGGTAAGCCGGTTAATACGAACACCGCCAATGATGATGCCATTACCGGTCATCGTTGCATCTATGGTGGTGCCATCGGGCTTGAGGGCCAGATCTGCATCAATGCGGCCACGGGCAATATCGATCACCGATGGGCCGTTGAACCGCGCATTTTCAACACGCAGAGTCGCTTTGGCCCTCTGGATACCGTCCACCACAGAAAGGGTAATCGGCCCGCGCACCACGCCCGTAAAATCAAGCTGGCCTGCTATGCCGCCATCGACAATGTGTAGCCGCCCCTGCCCCACAGCGCCTTGCACGGCGATGCGATTAACAGCGATAGTGACCGGCCCACGCGGCGGCATTTCAATCATTGCATCGGCATCGAAGGGGCCAATCATCGACTGCCCCTTCGCCGTCAGATGATAATCATTGCCCTGTGGGTTCAAAAGCACATGCACGTCGACAAGCCCCGCCGCATCCATTGGCCGCGAAAGGAACAGGTCTACCTTTGGCCGGGCAATATCGCCGGTCAGGCTAAGGCGCAGCGGCCCATATTGGCTGTGCCGCCCCTGCCCTGAAAGGCTGACAGTGCCATCACTATTGCGCACCCCTTGCCCATGCAACGTTAATGCCGGAGCCGTCAGCAAGAGGTTCCGCATGTGCAATCGGCCATCGGCACCTAAGGCTATGTCGGCACGAACGCGCGGCAGGCCGCCACCTATGGTCTTGAGGAAATCGACGTCGAGCCGCCTCATCACACCATCGACCTTGCCAGCAACGCTAAACGCGCCTTTCCGGTCTGGCACGACCTTCAGCCGAGACGTGACATCTACCACGCCAAAGTCCGGGATTTCCAGCCCGCGCAAATCCCCGCTGAGCGCCAGATCATAACGGCCAGAGGCAAGGTCAAACAGCGCCACAACCTCGCCATTCAGCTTATCCGACCGCAGCTTCATCGGCGTACTGGTGATGATATCGCCCTTTTTCTGAAGCGTGCCGGCTATGCTGATATTGCGCAGGATAGAGGCAACCATGTCGCCCTGCCCGTCAATCCGCTGCGCCGTCAGCTTGACCGGAATCAGCGTCACACCCTTTGCACCGCCATTGCGCCCGTCACCAGAAGCATAGACGCCGTGCAGCACCGTTTCACCAAAACGGACCTGCTTCGCCTTCAGCAGATATTCGAACCGCGCGCTTGCAACCGGTCCGTTCAAACGGAAACGGGCGACCAGTTCCTTCGCATCAAAGTCATCCAGCAGTGCGCCGGGCTTATTAAGCCCCACATCCACCTGCAAATTATCAAAACCATGACCACCCAGATGCATACCCCCATCCAGATTGACGGTAATGGCATCGCTATGGGCCGAAAATGTGCCAGAAAGACGTTTATTTTCAAATCGTCCTTTTGCCTTCACGCCCAATTGCGGGGAGGTGAGCCGCGCCAGCAAGCCATCATTAGCAATGGCGCTACCGGCGATATTGCCTTCCAGTTGCCAGTCTCCCTTGCGCAGGCCAATATTAAAACCAGCAGCCGATTTACGATCCAGCGTCGCAATGAGGCGGCCATCCCATTTGGTCCAGTCGCCTTTACCTTCCAGCCGTAAATTGGCATCTTGCGTCAGGCCCGCCATAGTAGCGAGCAAACCGCCAGCGCGCGCATTGACCGTAGCATCAACGTCGAATTTATTATCGTCCGGGCGGCTGTCGAGCGAAAGCAGCAGGCGATCATCCCCCTGCATAGAGCGGGCGGAAAAGTCTACCACTGCATGGCCACCGCGAATATCGGCGCTCCCCTCCAGCGCAAACTTATCTTCCCGGCCCGTTACCGGCTTATCAACCTGCAACTGACCCACCTGCATCCGCATGACACGAATATCAAAATCAGGGAGGATTTTGCCAGTGCTTTCCGTCTCATTAAACTGCGGCATTTTATGGAGGCGCGCATAGGGCACCACCAGTTCATCAATATCCAGCCGGTTAGACAACCAGCCCAGAGGAGACCAGTTCAATTTCAACTCTGGTGATGAGAAGAAAATGCCCTTTGGGTCAGACAAGCGCAAATCACGTATGGTGGCCTTGCGATAGAGGCTGCCGTCTATGCGACCAATTTTGATGGTAAGGCCGTTTTCAGGGCGAAGCTGTTCCACCTGCTGAACCACAAAGCGATGGCCAGAGGGACTATCGAGCCAGATCAGCCCACCGGCCACCGCAGCCAGCAACAAGACCAGTAAAGCCGCAACCCAGCGCATCACCCGCCATATACCCCCTTTACGCCAGGCCTTGGTCGGCTGTTCCACCGCACTCTCTGTTGCGGCAGGCAGGGTTTCTTCGGGAGCGGAAGGATCGCGGCTGTCGGTCATCAGAAGGATTGCCCCAGAGATACATAAACAGCGATACGGCTATCCCCCTTCTGGCGGTTGAGCGGTGTACCCACGTCAATACGGATCGGCCCGAAAGGAGAATAATAGCGCATACCTATGCCCGCGCCATAGCGAACCTCGCTGAATTTCGGTAAAAATCCGGTCGAGATATTCCCCGCATCTATGAAGGGAACGACACCGAACACGCCCATGCGAATACGCGCCTCCAGCGAAAATTCCATCAGGCTCTTACCGCCAACAGGATCATTATAAGGGTCACGCGGCCCGATGGCCTGATAGCCATAGCCACGCACAGATGCCCCGCCCCCGGCGTAAAACCGCCGAGACGGCGCGATACGGTCTGAATCAATGCCGCCAATGATCGACCCTGCGCGCGCGCGCGAGGCAATCACAATTTTCTCTGACATCGGCACATAGACGCTGCCATCAATTTGCGATCTTACATAAGTGAAGGTGCCCTTCTGCCAGGACACTTCCGGGCTGATCCGCGCGCCCAGACGAAAGCCGTGCGTTGGGTCCAGCAGATCATCGCTGGCATCATAAAGGATAGACATCGGCAGAGCGCCAATCAGATAATTTCGGTTACTACGATCTATGTCGCCGTAGAAATTCCGTTCTCTGGACCCCAATAATTCGGTGCCGACGCTCCATGACCATTTCTTTTGGTAAATAAGATTACTCTGCCGTTCTACCGCCGCAGAGAACCCAATTGTCCGCGCCCTGTAGGCATCATAATCCCGGTTCCGGAAACTAACCGAAGTCGTCAGGATAATATCGCGTTTACGGAAATTGTTACGCCTAAATGCAACGCCAGCGGCCTGTTCCCGCGTACCGATTAGCCCCTGAACGGTAATGGCCCCTTCCGGCGGGAAGAAATTCCGGTGTTGCCAGCTTCCCTCAATACGATAGCCTTCGCCCGAACCATAACCGATTTCGCCCGCGATGGTCCGCATCGGCGCGGCGGCGGCGGAAACCAGCAAATTGGCATGGGTGCCGTCACCAGCATCCTTCGTTTCAACCGAGACAGACGAAACCAGACCCGTTGCAACAATCGCCTGCCGCAAATCCTCAACATCTGATGCCTGATACACATCCCCGGTATCAAAACGGGCAATGCGCATTAAATGCCGGGGCGTGAAGATGTTTTCTACCTCACCCTCCAGCTCGATCCCGCCAAAGAGGCGATAACCACCGGCACGAACGACCATTTCCAGATCGCCTTTTTGCGTGTCATGATCGATGGTGACTTCTGGTTCGTCCACGCGGGAGAAAGGATAGCCATTTTCCTTGAGGGCCGTTGAGAGCTGCCCCTGTCCTGCCTTAATCGCGTCAGCGTCAATCGGATCGCCAACTTTGACAGAGAACACAGTTCCCAGTTCCGGCACCTTCGCACTTGCATGAGAAAGCCCCGGCAGTGAAATATGGGAAAGCGTATATTGCGCACCCGGCCTGACGGTGAAGGTCACGCGCAGCTTGTCTTTGCCGCCCTGCTCCGGCGGCAGGACCGCACGGCGAATGAAGGCATTATAATATCCCTTGGCGCGCAAGATACGATCTATCAGATCGCTATCAAGCTGCATTCGCCGGTTAATCTGGGCCAGATTGGCCGGGTCATCATCCTCAGCCTTCAGAACGGAAAGGCCGTTAAAGCGTTCATAAAACTGGCCATTGGCGATATCATCAAGGCCGTTAATGACCACCTCATAACGTCGCAGAGAGTCATCATCGGCCCTCTGATGATTTTCTTCACCGGCATCGGCTTCGTCAGCATCAGGATCATCATCGGGATCGGTCCCGGATACATCCGCAACGAGGGGGTTTTCACCATCTATTGATACAGGTGCATCAGCGGTTGCCGCTTCTTCCGTCAGAGCATCACCATCGGGCAGAGCCTCTGCCGACGCGATTCCATTTTCGTCGCTCATCCCCTCTAACGGGCCTGTCAGCCGCACATCAGGGGCATTGCTGTTCATGTCCGGCCATGCGACACCGATGTTCATCGTTTCGTCGAGATCAAGGCCGAATTCAGCTTCACTTACCGGGGCAAGAGACGGAAAATCACTGGCTGCAGGGGGGACACCCGCATTGGGGTCTATCGGCACCGACTGAAGATGTTGTGGCGTTGTTCGCGGTGCAGGGGGGACACCCGCATTGGGGTCTATCGGCACCTCAGATTCTGGTTCGACAGATTCATCCCGGCTGTCACCCACCCCATTTCCGTCAGAATCATTTACAACGACGCCATCTGCGCTCTTTTGGTCAGGCACGGCCTGCTGAGCCATCACAGCGGAGGCACTGAACCCAGCGCCTAATAAGGCCGCCGCACAAAGACTTTTAAGGTATAGACTATGAACGGCACAGGCCCTCAAGCTGGTCGTCCGCAGACAAAGCGACCGCAGCCTTATCGCCACAAACGGCCCATCAGGCATGATTTTCGGGGTAGTAGCAGATACAGGCGGTACGCTAGCGGAACCTGCAGAACTCACGCACATATGCACTTCATCATCAGGGCATTTCATAATTGCGGGAAAGAGCTTCATGCCCGAAATGCCTCTTCATCACTAACGATGCCAATCATCCTGCTGATACCGATTGGTCCATTGGTACCAAATGGGCCAGTGATACCAATTGATGCTGATATATGATGAGAAAATAGTGCCATCTGCACTTTCTGATTACAGATGGGCGGCTGACGGTGCAATGCTCATCTCCCCTTATTATTCCGGCCTTTGATATACAGGCTATGATTATAACCGGCCCCCACCATATTGGCCGAAACTGTGTCAGATCGAACGTTCCAGCCTTTCCAGAAGTTCCCTCACCGGTCCGCTATTACCTTCATATGCAGCGGCACTGCCCGCCAATACTATGCCAACGGGCCTGAACTTTTGCTGTTGTAATCGCCTAACACGGACATAAAGGGACACGCTGCTGTGCGCTAACTCGCGCGCCCGCTCTGGCATTATGGCTAACGCGGCCTCATTACTGCGCTCCGCCGCGCCCAGACGATAGCCCGGATCAGCAAGAGCTTCCTCGCTAATCTCTCCCCTGCGCCATGCCTTTTGCGCCAACAGCCATGCAATGACATGCATAAGGCGGGTTGTAACCTTCAGCGATTCGCAGGCGAATGTCAGACGGCCCAGCGTATCCAGCCTATCCCGCTCTTCCGTGCCATATCCGTCAAAATAGGAACGCGCCTCATCGGTAAGGAGCATGGCCTCGGTATAGAGGCTATCCACCATTCGTGAGAAGAGGGCTGGGTCAAAGGAATCGGCCATAGACATGCAAGGAGAGACTGGCACAAGCCCCTTCCCTTGTCAGTATCTGAAAATGGTAAATATGAAAACTATCGCCAGATTCCGCGTAATATGTCGTTTTCAGGCAATGATATCAGGGATAAGACTGTCTTCCAGCACAGCAATTTCATCCCGCAGCACCAGTTTACGTTTCTTGAGCCGCGCCAGTTGCAACTGATCCGCGCGCAAATTTTCGGCGAGGGCCGTTATCGCGCTGTCAAGGTCACGATGTTCCTGCCGCAATGCCTCAATACGGCGCATGGTATCTTCGGGTTTCATGGCCATGATGCTATTCAAAAATCCCTTTAATGGTCCAGCCCCGCTGGCAATCCCCCGGCCATTAATCCTGCCATCAGAACATTATGTCGCCTTGTTCTAAAAGAGGACAAGACTTGGAAAAAGAATCATGCTCTAATCACAAGTCCGGCACCTGAAGATGAAGGAGAATATCATGGAAAATAGCCATATATCTACCCTGCGTGCTAGACATGAAGCGCTGAAAACGAAGATTCGTAATGAACTGAGCAGGCCTATGCCTGACACTTATCTCCTCGCGAAACTGAAGAAACAAAAACTCCAGCTAAAGGAATCACTCAGCAGTAGCTGAGCTATTCCTTCCTGCGTCATAGCAGGCCCAATATTCAGTGACTTTTTCATCATCCGCGAACACCCGTTATATGCATTTCACCCTCATGGGTATGCGGATGGCAATAGTGCCGGACACTCTGTTCACATTTGCAGGCGGGGGCATCCCCCGCCTGATCTTTGGCCCCGCCTGATCTTTGGCCACCCAACATCTGAGCATCGGGCGGTTTCAGGATTGTTCGTTAATCATCGCGGGATATTTTTTCCTGCCGCTCATGCCGTTCCTGCGCTTCCAATGTCATGGTTGCAATCGGGCGGGCTTCCAGACGGCCAAGGGAAATAGGCTCCCCCGTTACTTCGCAATAGCCATATTCCCCTTCATCAATCCGGCGCAACGCCGCATCAATCTTGGAAATCAGCTTACGCTGCCGGTCACGGGTACGCAATTCAATCGACCAGTCCGTTTCGCTGGACGCGCGGTCATTCATATCAGGCTCACGCAATGGTTCATTTTGCAGAACCGCCAGCGTACTTTCCGCCTCCGACATTATTTCCTTTTTCCAGTCCAGCAAACGCTGCCGAAAATATTCGAGTTGGAGGGGATTCATAAACTCCTCATCAGGAGAGGGCTTATATCCTTCAGGCAGACTGGTCATGGCTTCTCCGCGCTACCATTTATTCCGTGCCGCTGACCGCTTCCGCTGTTTCGCATGGGCAATGCCCCTACTAAAATGGCAGAAGCTGCGAATCCTTGGAAAGCGACCCGCCGCACATGACGCGCAGCGCCTATACCTGCACAACCAGCGCGGCACAAGCACGCAAGAGCAGAGATACGAATCATTTCGCCTGAAACGACTTTCCTGTAAACGGCCATCAGGAAATGATGTGAAATGTCATTATAGTTAACAATATCCATGGAAATACGGCCCATGTTTCATTACGGGACGTCGAAATCACCGCATATTGTAGTATTTTTGCAAAATATTACAGCAATCCGTCGAAAACAGGGTTAACGAAGTTGCAGTTAAGACTATATTTCGTGTCTATGGGTAAATTCCCACGGGGCGGGTATATGGGAACCCCATCCACCAGCCGTAGCAGGTTATAAAGAGGATATTATGTCGGTACGAATGGCACTTGCTAAACTATGCGCCTATGCGTGTGGCGGCGCCATCATTGGCGGCGGCGCTGTTCATGTGGCCGAGAAACCTCGTCCTGCGGTGGTGAAAAACGTCAAGGCCAAGAAGGTTGTAACGGTTCGAAAGGCCGTTAAGCCCCGTCAGGTTGCGCGGCGCGCCTTTGTACCGCGCCAGCCTGTAACGCCTTATACCCCGGCACCCGCGCCGATTGCCCCGGTAGCAATGGCATTGCCTGCGCCGGTTCCGGTCGTACCCGCTATGCCATCAACCAGTGGCGGCGGCACCCCGGTTATCATCGGCGGTAGTGGCGGCTGGGGTGGCAGCGGCGGCTTTTTCGGCGGCTTCTTTGGTGGCAGCGGCGGCTGGGGCGGTGGCAGCAGCAGCGGTAACATCAATGTTGTTATCGACAATTCAACGTCGACATCCTCCGGCGATACGATCTCCTCCACCTCTTCGGGTGACACGATTTCATCTACCTCATCGGGTAATATATCTTCCACATCGTCGGGCGATACGATTTCCTCGACATCATCTGGGAATATATCCTCCACTTCGTCGGGCGATGTGATCTCGTCTACATCGACATCATCGGGGGATATTATTTCCTCAACATCGTCAGGCAATATCTCATCGACCTCATCAGGTGATGTGATATCCTCCACCTCTTCGGGTGACGTGATCTCCTCCACATCGAGCAGTAGCTCTTCGTCATCCTCCAGTTCTTCGTCGAGCAGCTCCAGCTCCTCCAGCTTTGGTGACAATAGCAACGGCTCGTCCTCTTCATCGAGCAGTAGCTCTTCGTCATCCTCCAGCTCCTCTTCGTCGAGCAGCTCTTCAAGCAGCTCCAGTAGCGGAGGCTCCTCCAGCGGCGGCACCGACGTTCCCGCTCCGCCGATGTTGCTGCTCTTCGGCGCAGCCGCAGCCGCACTGGTTGCGCGCCGCCGCCTGAATGGGCGCCGCGAAGAGGAAGCCGCATAAGCCAGCGATTCCGGCCATATTCCCGATACAATGGAAAAAAGGCGATCCTTATCGGGGTCGCCTTTTTTTCAGTATTGGCCCCGTAAAGACCGCCGCCGTCCTTGCGTCTCGCACCAGAGAGCGGCATAGGGCAGATACTGCTTCGCCATCATGGCGGCAGGCTGTTCATTACCAGTAACGGGTTATCGCAACCATGCATGATATTCGCTTCATCCGGGAAAATCCGCAGGCATTTGACGCCGGCCTTGCTCTTCGTGGGCTGGAACCGCTTTCCGCCGACATATTGCAACTGGATGAAAGCCGCCGTTCTCTCTCTACCCGTCTGCAACAGAGCCTTGCCCGCCGCAACGAAGCCAGCAAAGCCATTGGCCAGGCGATGGCGCAAAAGGATATGGAAAAGGCCGAAGCCCTGAAGGCCGAGGTTGCCACGTTGAAAAACGACCTTCCCGCTCTGGAGGAAGAAGAGCGTCAGGCAGGCAATGCATTGGATGCTATGCTGGCGGCCATCCCCAACATCCCCGCTGATGATGTGCCTTTGGGCGCGGATGAAGAGGCGAATGTCGAAATCAGCCGTTGGGGAACACCGAAAGAATTTAGCTTTTCCCCGCAGGATCATGCCGATTTCGGCCCTGCGCTGGGACTGGATTTTGAAGGCGCCGCCGCCCTTTCCGGTGCGCGTTTCGCGGCGCTGCGCGGGCAAATGGCACGCCTGCACCGCGCTCTGGCTCAGTTCATGCTGGATCGCCAGACCGCCGAAAATGGCTATGAAGAGGTAAACCCGCCGCTGCTGGTGCGGGATGATGCACTGTTCGGCACCGGGCAGCTTCCCAAATTTGCCGAAGATCTGTTCCGCACCACCGATGGCCGCTGGCTCATCCCGACGGCGGAAGTATCGCTGACCAATCTGGTGCGCGAACAAATTGTGCCAGCAAGCAGCTTGCCTGTGCGTTTAACCGCCCTCACCCCTTGCTTCCGGTCAGAGGCAGGCTCCGCTGGCCGCGATACACGCGGTTTCATTCGCCAGCACCAGTTTGAAAAGGTCGAGCTGGTCGCGATCTGCCGCCCGGAGGAATCCGAGGCAGAGCATGAACGCATGGTGCAATGCGCCGAAGGCATATTGCAGGCGTTGGACCTCCCCTATCGCAAGGTTCTGCTCTGCACCGGCGACATGGGCTTTGGCGCGCGCAAAACATGGGATCTGGAAGTATGGCTTCCCAGCCAGAATACTTACCGCGAGATCAGCTCCGTCTCCAACTGCGGGGATTTTCAGGCCCGCCGCATGAATGCGCGCTATAAGCCAGAGGGCGAGAAGAACACAGCGTTCCTCTACACCCTTAACGGTTCTGGCCTCGCCGTTGGCCGTACTCTGGTTGCCGTGCTGGAAAATTACCAGAATGAAGATGGTAGCGTCGATGTGCCTGCGGCTCTGCACCCTTATATGGGCGGCGTTACCCGGCTGGAACCGCGCTGATGCGTATCCTCCTCACCAATGATGACGGCATTAACGCGCCGGGCCTCAAGGTGCTGGAGGACATTGCCCGCGCCTTTTCGGATGATATATGGGTGGTCGCCCCGGCGGAGGAACAATCCGGCGCGGGGCACAGCCTGACGATCACCAAACCATTGCGGCTGCGCAAACATGATGAACGGCGCTATAGCGTCACCGGCACGCCCAGTGATGCCGTCATCATGGCAGTACGTCATCTGATGAAGGATTGCCCGCCCGACATCATCCTTTCCGGGGTGAATCGCGGGGCGAACCTTGCCGATGACGTCACCTATAGCGGTACGGTTTCCGCCGCGATGGAAGGGGCGATCTCTGGCTTTTCTTCCATCGCGTTCAGTCAGGTCTATGCGTCAGAGGGCATGGGCGACAGCGTTCCCTTCGCCTGCGCACAAGGCTGGGGAGAGAAAGTACTGCGCCCGCTACTCGCCCTGCCCGCCAGCCAGCGTCGCCTCATCAATATCAACTTCCCGGCGATGGAACCAGACGCCGTAAAGGGCGTGAAGGTCGCGCGTCAGGGCTTTCACGAGGCGGACCGCACCAAGGTTATCACCGGCACGGACCCCCGCGGTTATGATTATTACTGGTACGTGCTGGGCCATAGCAAAAGCACGCAGGCTGGCACCGATCTGGAGGCAATTGCGGAGGGCTATGTCTCGGTAACGCCGCTACATTTCGACCTCACCCATCATAGCGCAATGGCGACCATTGCAAACGCTTATGACGGCAAAGAGAACCAGCCGGAGCGGCTTAACGCAAGCCTTGATCCCCTGCCCTGAACCATGAAATTATTCACCCCCCGCCGCACGGATATAACAACTTTGCTGCGGCGGCGGTCATCCCTGCCGGTCTGGGCTGATCTGGGCTGGCGGGTCGCTCTGGTGCTGGCCCTCATTCTGCTGGTGCTGATGGTTCACTGGTTTCATCGTGATGGCCTCAGGGACACTATTGATGGGCATATCAGCTTTGTTGACGTCCTCTATTTCACCACCGTCACCATATCGACCCTCGGCTATGGCGATATTGTGCCGGTCACCCCGCAGGCGCGGCTGTTTGAAACCATCGTGGTGACCCCTATCAGGCTGATCGTCTGGTTAATGTTCCTTGGCACGGCCTACAGCTTTTTCATCCGCAAAACTCTCTTCAGGTGGCGTATGGCACAGATACAGAAAATGCTAGAAGGGCACATCATCGTCATAGGCTTTGGCGTCAGTGGCAGCGAAGCCGTGCGGGAAATGATAGCGCGCGGCACAGCGCCGGAAAAAATCGTGGTGATTGATACGTCTGCCGCCCGGCTAGAGGAAGCCGAACATATGGGCTGCAACGTGATACGCGGCGATGCGACGCGGGACCGTACCCTTAGCGATGTACGGATCAGCAGCGCGAGTGCCGTTCTGGTTTCAGCAGGGCAGGATGACGCCTCTATCCTCATCACCCTGACTGCACGGCATCTCGCAGCGAATGTCCCCATCAGCATTGTTGTTCGCAATGAGGATAATGAGGTTCTGGCACGGCAGGCCGGTGCCACCACAGTCATTAATCCGGTTAGCTTTACTGGCCTCTTGCTGGCGGGCAGCGGCGATGGCCCCCATATTTCGGATTATATCGCTGATCTCGCCTCCTCAGCAGGTCGTGTACAACTGCACGAGCGCCTTGTCAGTGCGAACGAAGTGGGAAAGCCGCTCAGCGCCATTACCACTGGCCTTGGGGTGCGGATCATCCGCGATGGACGCATCATCGGCTTTGCTGATGATGAGGCGCAGACGCTGCGTGACGGCGACGTCATATTGGAAATCATCGCCAGACAAAAAGCATAATTTCCTTCCGTTCTTCGCCTTGAAGTTCATCATACAGCCGCGTGATTGTAAGGCTCGCGCAAATTCATGTTAAGCGCGTGTAAAGACGCCCCTCAGCGCGAAAATATTCATCTGGCGATCAGCTTTTGAGGCCCATCAGGAAATCACCGAACAACAGGAGATGTCCTCATGAAAGCCCCGATTAAAACCATCACCACCGCCCTTCTTGCCAGCATGATGGTAACAGCCGCCCTGCCCGCCAGCGCGCGCACCGATGCCCCCCGTCATGACAGTGTTACGTCCCACAAAGCAGCACCGCAGAAGCAAGCCGACGAGAAACCCCATATTATCGCCGCAGCCCATCGCAGCAATAATCAGCACGATCAGATCAGGAAGCAACCGGCAACCAAGTCGCACAAAGCCAGCGATAAGAACCGTCACCCCGCCCCGCCAAAGCATTGGACGAAATCCAATAGCGCATGGAATACCCATGTTGATCGCTGCCAGAAAAACTATCGCAGCTATAACGCCAAAACAGATCGCTATACGATGAAGGGCGGGAAAAGCGCCATTTGCCGCCTGTAATATTAGGCACTTCTGCCCAGCAGGTCACCTCACTTAATCGGAAGTGACCTGCCTTATGGCCTTTGACCATTAGTGCCCCAAACGCCCATTTCCTGTAGGGACACAATCTGAGTTGACGGCGCCATTTTCTGGGATAAGCCCCAGCATATCATGCAGATTTGGCTTTATTTGCAGAGCTACCTATCAGCCGCAACAACGGCTTTTCTACAAAGCGGTATACCAGATCAGCAATCAGTAATGAAGCTGCTATCATAGCGAATATCGCAGCCCCGTTTAAGAAACCATCCTGCAATAAATCAATCCGCCCAATTATTGCCCATGCAATCCCAAGAATAAACATATGGGTCAAATACAAAGAATAGGAAATATCGCCGCACCATTTGAAAAATGATGCATATTTCTTTCCTTCAAAGCTAAGGAAGGTAACAACAATGGATCCAGCAGATAATGCCATTATGATATGGCCAAATATTAATTTTGTCGATTTATATGGCATTTGATATAACATAATTGTCATTACAACTGCTATTAAAGCTAATATAATCTTTGCATTTCTATGAATATCTATAAATTTTTTAGGACTTATAAATGCTAATGTCACACCAATTATAAAAGGAAGTATATTCAAATTAAAATAATAAGATAAAATACTTTCCTTATCATCGAAAAATACCGAACCTACTAAAAATATAGATAATACAAACACCATGACAAAAGCACGAATTTTGTAAGATTTACACCAAAAAGTCATCGCCATTAGCGCATAAAAGAAAATTTCATAATTTAAAGTCCAACCCAATTTGAAAATTGGACGCCAATCCAATGAACCAGGCAAGGGAGATGGGATGAAAAATAAAGATTTAATAAAATATTCCATCTCAAAAACACTGGTTTTCAATATAGATGGCTTAAAAATTGTTATAGCAGTGAGCATGAATGTAGTCAGCCAATAAAGCGGTACCACACGCCACAAACGCCGAATGATAAATTCTTTGGGAGAGAATGTTCCTTGCCCGGCGGATAACATGATAACAAGGCCGCTGATAATAAAGAAGATTTCCACCCCAAATCTTCCAGTAATAATGACAGAATTCCCAGATAATGTCGGACCATGCTCAATTGCATGCGCCACAACGACCATGAATGCCGCTATACCACGGAGGGCCTGAATAGAGTAAATTCTAGGCTTATTAATATCTTGCGCCATGGATTCCTCTGAAATTTTGTAAATCTTTACGAAATTCAATAAGTCGACACAAACAAATTTTACTAGTGAACCAAATTCAAGGCCATTATATCTTAGCCCAGATTCGTACAAACTATCATTTTATTAGAAATCAACGCTTGTAGCGTTCTTTGTAAGAAGAATAATAGTAACGAAATACGCCACGCCCCCATTCGTACAATGCGCCGCATTTCAGGATCCATTGCATTAAGGACCGCCCCCAAGAATTAAAGACGCCCTCTCAGGTTTACATTGCAATGCAACATAACACCATCCCGTCGATATCCCCCGTTACACGATTCGACCTGTTGCAATAACGACGCACCGCATAATGTCAGTTATCCGCATTAATCATCCAACGCGTGACAGCGCGCCCGGAAAAAGCTATGGGCGCGCGCATATGGCAACGAAATTCCCCCCCGCACCCAAAGTCGGCATGGTATCGCTTGGCTGCCCCAAGGCGCTGGTCGATAGCGAACGTATCCTTACCAAGCTGCGTTCTGACGGCTATGCTATGTCGCCCGATTATGCGGGCGCGGATGTGGTGTTGGTCAATACCTGCGGTTTCCTTGACAGTGCCAAAGAGGAAAGTCTTGAGGCCATTGGTGAAGCAATCGCGGAAAATGGCCGCGTTATCGTAACCGGATGCATGGGGAATGAGGCGGACCTCATCCGCGAACGATTTCCGCAAGTGCTGGCCGTCACCGGCGCGCATCAATATGAGGCGGTGGTGAATGCAGTGCATGAGGCATCGCCCCCCATCCCCAATGCCTTTGTTGATCTGGTGCCGGAAGGTGGCCTGAAGCTGACCCCGCGCCATTATAGCTATCTGAAAATCAGCGAAGGCTGCAACCACCGCTGCACCTTCTGTATCATCCCCTCGATTCGCGGGGATCTGGTCAGCCGCCGCATCGACGCCGTACTGAGGGAAGCCGAAAAGCTCGTCGCCGCCGGGACGAAAGAACTGCTTGTCATTTCGCAGGATACATCGGCTTATGGGGTTGATGTGCGCCATGAACCGCGCAACTGGCATGGCCGCGAAATTCGCACCCATATGACCGACCTTGCGAGCGCACTGGGCGATATGGGCGTGTGGACGCGCCTCCATTATGTTTACCCCTATCCCCATGTGGATCAGGTCATTCCGTTAATGGCTGAAGGCAAGCTGACGCCTTATCTCGATATTCCGTTCCAGCATGCCAGCCCCAAGGTGCTGAAGGCGATGAAGCGCCCCGGCAATGATGCCAAGGTGCTGGCGCGCATTCATAAATGGCGGGACATATGCCCGGACATCGCCATTCGGTCCTCCTTCGTTGTGGGCTTCCCCGGCGAAACCGAGGAAGATTTCCAATATCTGCTCGACTGGCTGGAAGAAGCCCAGCTTGACCGCGTTGGTGCCTTCCGTTTTGAGCCGGTTGAGGGCGCGGTTGCCAATGACCTGCCCGGCGCTGTTCCCGAAGAAGTGAAGGAAGAGCGCTACGCCCGCATCATGGAGAAAACCGCCGCTATCTCCGCCGCGAAGTTGCAGGCGAAAATTGGCCGTATCCTGCCTGTTATCATCGACGAAATCGGCGAGGCTGACGAAGAAGGCAGCATCGGCGGCACGGCCCGCTCTCAAGCCGATGCCCCGGAAATTGACGGCAATGTTTTCCTGCGGGATTTGCAAGACAGCCACCCGGATGCCAAACCCGGCGACATCATTAATGTCCTGATCGAGGACGCCGATGAGCATGATTTATTCGGGGCCCCCGCCGGGAAATGAAATAATCGCCACCGCATAGCGCGCGAGGGAGCGAGATCAGCACCTTGCCGCTATAAAGTGCCCCGCCACTCTGCAATGAAAGAGGAGGGGAAAAACCCTCCTCTCAATCTTAAAATGCTCAGTTCTTAAAATGCCCGGTCCGCTGTAAACCAGCCTTTATAAGCGGGTTTCACACTCCCCAGCATGGCTTTGCTCAACGGTAATGCAATCTCATAATTGCCTTCAGCATAGGGGCCAGCCACATAGGGGCCAATGATGATGTGGATACTATCCAGCACCTTACCGCCATCAGAAACGGGGATAATCTCCTGCTCGGTTATATCCGGGCACTGGCTAAACTCGGCAAGGCTTTCTTTCGCCATCCGGGCGGCATCCTCACCGCGTTTTTTGGCGCGCTGAGCATCCAGCTCCTTACAAAAAGCCGTAGTCGCGGCTGCTGAAAATTTCTCCATGTCCAGCACGTCTTTAATGGCGACTCGCTTTTCGGCCTTACGGTCCCAGATCAGCGAGGCCGTGAACGGCATGCCATGCGCCCCGCCGGTATAGCTATATCCTGCGCCACCCAGCACCAGAACGGCCGAGCTGTTGGCGACCACAGTCCATGATTGCGCATAGCTATATTGGCGAAAAGGATAATCGCCTTCTTTGGCGAGCTTTTCCCCCTCCTTTGCGGCAGCATAGGCCTGCTTATACTGGTCCTCTGCATGACCTTTCAGCCAGCCATTTAACGGCGCGATTCCAACGGCCTCACCGGGCCATTCATAGTCAAAATCCAGCGCAGAATCTTTGCGCTCAATCTTCATAGCACTGACCTGCTTCGCGGGGTTAGCTTCACCCACTGAGGTGTTGGCGAGCGGCGCGCCACCATTGACCGAGGCGTTCTCATTCAAAACGCTGGAGCCATTCCCCTTGCCGCCATCGCCGGAACATCCGGCAACCAAAATCAGTGCCATGATCGTAACAGCCGTTTTCATCGCCACTTATCCTCTGGGCTACTCTGTTATCTGGAAATCCCAATATTTCCTGAAAAAGCCTACCAACCTTCATAGAACAGCAAATAGGAACAGCATATGAACGCGCGGCTCTCTCCTATCTTTTGAAGAAGCAATTGCACACTTTCCCACGCCCCGGCTTTGCCTTACACTGTCTGTCATCATGACCGATTATGCTGATTTGCTAAAGGCCGAAACCGGCCAGCCCGCCCACATCCTCCACCTCATCACGGCCGAGTATCTCGATACATGGCTGGCCGGGCAACCAGAACGGGTGCGCACCGCACTCTCCCTCCAGAAATTCCGGGGGAAGGCTGGCAGCTTCGCCATCATTCCCGGCGAAAAGCCAGAGGATTGGGCCGCCATCACCGGCGTTACCGATACCAGCAAGCTGGACTGCTGGTGCATTGCCAAGGCGGCAGAAATGCTACCCGCAGGCACATACAGGCTGGCGGACAATCAGGCACCGGGCGCCAGCGCGCTGGGCTGGCTCCTCGCCCAATATCGCTTTGATCGTTATCGTCATGAAAAGGATGACACCCCGGTCACCGGCCCTCGCATACTCATCAGCCCCGATGTTGCGCAAATAGAGCCAGCTATTCGCCTCGCCCGTGCGGTTAGCCGGGTGCGTGACCTCGTCAATATTCCGACATCCGATATGGGGCCAGCCGATCTGGAGGCCAGTGCCGCAGATATTGCCCGCAAATATGGGGCGACCATCTCCGTCACATCAGGCGATGCGCTGGAGCAAGGCTATCCGATGATTCACGCTGTTGGCCGCGCCGCTGCGCGCGAAAACGCACCTCGCCTCATCGAAATAACATGGGGTAAGGCAGACCATCCCCGCATTGCCATTATTGGCAAAGGTGTCTGCTTTGACAGTGGCGGGTTGGATTTAAAGCCTTCC
The DNA here is from genome assembly GCA_009360885.1 of Sphingobium sp. Lineage (GTDB taxonomy): Bacteria > Pseudomonadota > Alphaproteobacteria > Sphingomonadales > Sphingomonadaceae > Sphingobium. The sequence goes on from SPEL01000002.1 coordinate 40,253, forward strand.
TCCGCCATGCGACTGATGAAGAAGGATATGGGCGGTGCGGCGCATGCACTTGCCCTTGCAGAACTGGTGATAGACAGCCATTTGCCAGTGCGCCTGCATCTCCTCATCCCTGCGGTGGAAAATGCAGTGTCCGGCAATGCCTTCCGCCCCGGCGATGTGCTGAAAACGCGCAAGGGCCTCAGTGTCGAAATCGGCAACACCGATGCCGAAGGGCGACTGGTTCTGGGCGATGCCCTCACCCGTGCGGCGGAGGAAAAACCCGAACTCATCCTCGACTTTGCGACGCTGACGGGCGCGGCGCGGGTGGCTCTGGGGCCGGACCTTCCCGCCCTTTTTGCTAATGATGATGCACTGGCCCGGCAATTGGTGGAATGCGGAACGGCGGTTGATGATCCGCTGTGGCAGCTCCCCTTATGGTCCGCTTATCTGGATATGCTGAAATCCGACATTGCCGACATTGCCAATGCAGGTGATGGCGGCTTTGCCGGGTCTATCACCGCTGCGTTATTCCTGAAAAAATTCGTCACAGATGACACGCAATGGGCCCATTTTGATACATTTGCATGGCGGCCATCGCCAAAGCCGGGCCGCCCCAAGGGCGGAGAGGCATTGGGCCTACGCGCTGCCTTTGCCTTGCTCCAGCAACGATATGGCCGGGGATAAGCTCTTCACACAGGATCAACACCCCCTCAACAAAGCCTGATAAGCGTTTTTACGCCATCTTTACAGAATGAGGCCGCCCAAAGCCTTGACGGCGGCCTCCATTCATCGCAGTGGCGTCCGATGCACGCACCTACCGACTTCTCCGGGCAAAAGGCCCAGCCAATGCGCTTTCACCTCTCCGGTCGATCAGTTGATCTGGATCGCAGGATTCATGCCGTGCGCGGGGACCTCGCCGATGTCAGCCTTGCGGGCCTGCTGTTCGCGCCGCATTATGCCAAGGCAAAGCCGATGCATTGCGCCACCAGTGCGGCCTATGTGCGCAAGGCCCCGTCGGCGGAAGCCGTCGCCGTTTCGCAGATATTGGCTGGCGAAGGCTTTCATGTGCTGGACATTGCCGGTGGCTGGGCATGGGGCTTTTGCGAGCATGATGGCTATGTCGGCTATGTTGATGCAGCCATGCTGGCCGATGGCCTTTATGTAGCTACCCACCGCATCATGGTGCGGTCTGCCCCGGCATTCGCCAGCGCCGATATAAAGAGCCCGGTCATGGCCACTCTTTCCGCCGGTGCGCGGGTGGGCGGCGAAATATCAGGCGATTTTCTGATGACGGCGCTGGGTGCGGTTCACAAACGCCACCTCGTCCCCATTGATGTGACAGATCGGGACTGGGTTATCCCCGCCATGCGGCAAATGGGGCAACCCTATGTCTGGGGCGGGCGCGGCCATGATGGCATTGACTGTTCCGGCCTTGTGCAGATTGCACTGGCGCAGGCAGGCCTACGTGTCCCGCGTGACAGTGACATGCAGCGTGAGGGCATTGGTGAGGCCATTCCCGATGACGCCCCCCTCCGACGAGGGGACTTCCTCTTCTTTCCCGGCCATGTCGGGATAATGGTTGACGAGGCCCGCCTTCTTCATGCCAATGCCTATTGGATGGGAACGGTGGTTGAGCCGCTCGTCGATGTGATTGCCCGTTTACAGCCGGATCATGAGGAACCTGTCCTCGCCCGGCGCAGGATAATGTCATGACGCATAGTGTTTTTATTGATGGTGCCGCCGGAACGACCGGCCTTGAAATAAGGGAACGGCTGGAAGGCCGCGCCGAATTCTCCCTCATCCTGCTGGATGATAGCCAACGCAAGGATGCCGCTGCACGCGCTCAGGCCATTAACGATGCGGATGTGGTCATTCTCTGCCTGCCCGATGATGCAGCGCGGGAGGCCGTGTCGCTGATCGCCAATGACCGCACACGGGTGATCGACGCATCGACCGCACATCGGGTCGCACCGGGCTGGACCTATGGCTTTCCCGAACTGGTGGGCCATGATGTGGTTGCCGCGTCAAAGCGGGTGAGCAACCCCGGCTGCTACCCCACCGGCTTTCTGGCGCTTGTCGGGCCATTGGTGCGTGCGGGCCTTATTCCGGCACAGTGGCCGCTCAGCGTCAATGCGGTTTCCGGCTATTCCGGCGGCGGCAAGGCGATGATTGCGGATTATGAAGGGGAAGGCAGCGCCCATTCCCCGGCGTGGATGACCTATGGCCTTTCTCTCGGCCATAAACATGTGCCGGAAATGCAGCAGCATGCGGGCCTCAGTGTCGCACCGATTTTCGCGCCATCCGTCGCCAATTTGCTGCGCGGCATGGTGGTAGAGGTGCCTCTGCCCATCGGCGTGATGCCCGGCAAACCTACGCCGCAGCAAATCAGGGACGTGCTGGCCGCCGCCTATGAAACATCCCCCATCGTCCATTTTGTGTCAGACTATGCAGGCGGCAATTTGCCGGTTGAGCATCGTTCCGGCACCGATGGGATGGATTTGTTTGTCTTTGCCAATAAGGATGAAACGCAGGTCCGCCTCGTCGCGGCCCTCGATAATCTGGGCAAGGGTGCATCAGGCGCAGCGGTTCAGAACCTCAACATCCTGTGCGGGCTGGATGAAACCGCCGGGCTGAAGCTCTGATATTATCCTGATATAGAGGTCCGGGGCGGAGCCTGTCTTCTGCCCCGGTCCTATTATCTGCTGGCTAAACGACTTCACGCCCCATATCAGATAGATGTGAGAGAAGAAGAAGCGAGGTGAGGCAGCGCCCATGAACGAGAACCCACGACCCAAACCCACACCAGGGAAAAACGCCACGCCCAACACCACTAGCGCGGGAGGGGTTTTCATCGCTCTATTTGCTCTGGTGGGTGTCTTTGCCGGTGGATTCATGGGGCAGCCAACAATCGGTCTGCTCGGTGGCCTTGCATTGGGCAGCGCAATCGCCATCGCAATCTGGCTGAGAGAAAGAGGCCGCGACGACTAAGCATAATCAGGGGAAAGCCAGAGCCTGACTTTGCCTTTCCCTTCCCAACGCCTGCTTACCATAGCGCGATCTTAGTTTCAGGACGCAGAGCGATTTTCGATCCTTTAGAAACAACCGAACCACTTTAAGATATTGGCTTACCGCACTTTCACCTGCGCTGAACTGCGTTTCTTAACCCGTAGAGGATGCCATTTTCCCCAAAATTGCTATAGCTATTCCCTCTATACGCCATCCCCCATTTTGGGATAAGAAACCGCCATGAAGAAACATATTCTTATCATTAGCGCCCTTGCCCTCGTCATCATTGGCGGGGTGCTGTTTTATCTGACTCGCCCGGATGTCGCCCGTCTTGCCGAAGGGCAGGACACAGGGCGCGAACCCGTATTTACCGCGCCACGCGAAGAAGCCATCCCGACGGTCGCCATTGCGGAGGCTGAAGGCTGGGCTGCGGGTGCGGCCCCATCCCCGGCGCAGGGCCTTTCCGTTGTTCGCTTTGCCGAAGGGCTGGATCACCCCCGCTCTCTGCTTCGCCTGCCAAATGGGGATGTTCTGGTCACGGAAACAGGCAGCCCTCCGCGCCCCGACAGCGGCATTGTCGCTAAGGTGATGAACTATTTCATGGGCAAGGCGGGTGCTGGCGGCCCCTCCGCCAACCGCATCCGCCTGCTGCGCGATGCCGATAAGGATGGCAAGGCCGAGGTGCAGACAGAGTTTCTGACCGGCCTCAACTCCCCCTATGGCATGGCACTGGTCGGCGACACCCTCTATGTCGCCAATACTGATGCAGTGATGGCCTATCCTTACAAGGCAGGCGACACGAAAATCACCGATAAGGGCCGCAAAGTCGTTACCCTGCCCCATGGCGCGCCCAATATGCACTGGACGAAAAACATCATCGCCAGTGAGGACGGCAAGCTGCTCTATGTTTCCATTGGCTCCAACAGCAATGTCGGTGAAAACGGGCTGGACACAGAGACCAACCGCGCCGCCATTATCGAGGTGAACCTCGAAACCGGCGATAATCGCGTATTTGCGTCCGGCCTGCGAAACCCGGTCGGTCTGGCGTGGAACCCCGTGAATGACACGCTGTGGACCGTCGTGAATGAACGCGACGGCATTGGGTCTGACCTTGTGCCGGATTTCCTGACCCGCGTTGAATTTGGCGGCTTCTATGGCTGGCCGTGGAATTATTGGGGCGGCTATGAGGATAAGCGCGTTCAGCCTACCCGCCCGGAAATCCGCGAATATACCCACCGGCCAGATTATGCGCTGGGCAACCATGTCGCACCGCTGGGCCTGCGCTTTTCAACCGGCGCGCAGCTTGGCAAGCCATTTGAAAATGGCGCCTTTGTTGGCCTGCATGGTAGCTGGAACCGTATGCCCCGCGCGGGGTATAAGGTGGTGTTCGTCCCCTTTGACGATAAAGGCGCACCGCAGGGCAAGCCCATAGATGTGCTGACTGGCTTCCTTTCCAAGGAGGATAAGGCACAGGGTCGCCCGGTCGATGTGCTGGTGGATCAGGCTGGCGGTTTGCTCGTCAGTGATGATGTCGGCGGCATTATCTGGCGTGTGGTCAAGAAATAATCACCCGACAACACATCCCATAAACGCAAAAGGGCGCCCGATACGGCGCCCTTTTTCATGTGTCAGTCATGTGAGAAATCGGGGGTAAGGGGAACCGCCCCCACCGACAATGGCCGGGGCCATTAAGCGCCCCGACGAATTGCTTTGCCTTCACGCCCCGCCAGTTCGGTAATATATTGCCATGCAACCCGGCCAGAACGGCTACCCCGCTGCGTTGCCCAGAATATCGCATCCTTCGCATCAAAGGGCAGGCCATAATGGCGGGCATAGCCCTCCACCACCGCGACATAAGCATCCTGATCCATCGCATGATAGCCCAGTGACAGGCCGAAACGATCAGACAACGCCAGCTTATCATCCACCACATCACGGCGGTTAATCGGGTCGTCCTGCTCGCTCATCTGCCGCGAAACAATATGGCGGCGGTTGGATGTCACATACAGGCGTACATTGGCCGGGCGCGCACTTGCCCCGCCATCCAGCAAAGACCGCATCACCCGCGCATCGCCGCCGCCCGCGCCATCATCAAAGCCCAGATCATCAATGAACAAGATGAAGGGCCGCGCAACATCGCGCAGCAAACGGAATAAATCAGGCAGGGTCGAGAGATGATCCGCCCCACATTGCATGAGGGCGACAGCCATCCCCTCCTGCCGCAACCGGCCCACCACTGCCGCAACACTGGCGGATTTACCGGTGCCCCGCGCGCCCCAGATAAGGGCATCATGAGCGGGAAGCCCCTGCGCATGACGGCGGCTATTTTCCAGCAGCACCTCTTTCTGCGCATCAATGCCAGAGAGCAGGTCATAATCAGCCGGTTCAAAATCCACCGCATGGGCCGTGCGCCCATCCCAGACATAGGCCGGATAGGCCATCAGATCTGCCACGGGCGGCAATGGCGGGGCAAGACGCTCTAATGCTTCAGCAATACGGGTGAGGGTCTGATGATTGAGGAGGTCATTCATGCGGCCCTTCCTAATCCCGCAATCCGCCCCCCGCAAGCCCAGCTATATACACCACCATGGATGATTATAGTATTCCTGCACCCCGCATACGCCTACAAGGGCTTTTGCGCGGACAGAGGAACGGCTATAGCGCCCATATGACCACTCGCCCTGCCGACACCCCTCATTATGAAACGCTTACCCTGCCCTTTGGTGATGATGCCATCGCGCAGGCGGCCCATTGCATCGCCAATCACCAGCCAGTCGCCGTGCCGACTGAAACGGTTTATGGTCTGGCCGCCGACGCGCGCTGTGATGATGCAGTTGCCAGCATCTATGCTGCCAAGGGACGGCCCAGTTTCAACCCGCTGATCGTGCATGTTGATGGCATGGAAATGGCCAGCACCCTCGCGCATTTCGGCCCGGTTGCGCAAATTCTGGCGAAGGCATTCTGGCCCGGCCCGCTCACTATGGTTTTACCGGTGCGGGAAGATGCAGGCCTCTCTCCGCTGGTCATGGCGGGGCTGCCTACCGTTGCCATAAGATGCCCCGCCCACCGGGCGATGCAGGCGCTCATCACCAAAAGCGGTGCGCCGCTGGCCGCGCCATCGGCCAATCGCAGCGGTTCCATCAGCCCCAGCACCGCCGCCCATGTGGAACGCAGCCTTGGCGGACGCATTCCCCTCATCATTGATGATGGTGCGACCGAAAAAGGACTGGAATCTACCATTGTTGCGCCAGAACAAGACCGCATCCGCCTCCTGCGCCCCGGCCCGGTTACGCCCGATATGCTAACGGCAGCAACAGGCCTTGCCGTTTTAACGAGCGAGGGAGGCTCCATCGAGGCGCCGGGGCAGATGACCAGCCATTATGCCCCGTCAAAGCCTGTTCGCCTGAACGCGACCCATGCCGCAAGCGATGAATATATGATCGGCTTTGGGGAGATAAAAGGCGATATCAGCCTTTCGGAACATGGCGATCCCGTCGAAGCCGCCGCCCGATTATTTGCCGTGCTGCACCATGCTGATGCCGCGCCTGCGCCGCGTATCGCCATCGCGCCCATTCCAACGGACGGTATTGGCCTCGCAATTAATGATCGGCTGAAACGCGCTGCAGCCTGAGGGGGCGGCTCTTTAGGGTAAAGGTCAAACCACCACCGCTCAGCAATCTTTACGCCCTTCGCGCTTGCAAGCCTTACGCGCCTCTTTGCGATCTTTTTCTTCCTGTTTACGCATTTCGCGGCCCCGGTTGCGGTCCGCTTCATCCTGACTGGTGGTGGACCAGTCAACAACCTGCGCCCCGGCCTTTACCGGCAAAGTCACAACATCCACCGCCGTTTTGGCGATACAAGCAGATAATGCCATCAGGACCAGTAATGAAAAAACCGAACGACACATCAGAAATGGCCCCATGTAATTTATTTACGACACTGAATTGTGATATGCGTCTAATGTCAACATCATATGGCATATCAGTAATCGACACACCCTGAATATCCGGCATCCTGTCTTTGCAGGATATTCAGGCCCAGCAGGAGGGAGTCTTTGTCATTATGAGTAATATAAACCGTGCGGTGGCCGAATTTTTCGGCACATTCTGGCTGGTATTTGGCGGGTGCGGCAGTGCCGTTTACGCCGCGACCTTCCCCGATGTAGGCATTGGCCTGCTGGGCGTATCCTTCGCCTTTGGTTTAACGGTGCTGACTATGGCCTTTGCCGTTGGCCATATTTCGGGCGGACATTTCAACCCCGCCGTCACCATTGGTCTGTGGGCGGGTGGTCGCTTTCCGGCCAAGGATGTGCCGACCTATATAATCGCGCAAACATTGGGCGGCATTGCAGCAGCTTATGCGCTTTATACCATCGCTGTAGGCGCGCCTGATTATGCCCTTGGCGTAAACGGCCTTGCCAGCAACGGCTTTGCAGAGGCATCACCGGGCGGCTATTCGCTGACGGCTGGTTTCCTTGCCGAGGTCATCCTCAGCTTCTTCTTCCTGTTCATCATCATGGGTGCAACCAGCAAGAGAGCGCCGGCGGGCTTTGCCCCCATTGCAATCGGCCTTGCCCTCACCCTCATCCACCTCATTTCCATCCCGATCACCAACACATCGGTTAATCCGGCGCGTTCAACCGGCCCGGCTCTGGTGGAAGGCGGTATCGCACTTCAACAGCTCTGGTTCTTCTGGGCTGCGCCGATTATTGGCGGCGCACTGGGCGGCCTTGCCTATTTCTGGCTGAGCGGCGAAGCAACGGACAAGGAATAATCCGCGCTTTACCCGCATGATGACCGGGCGTCTGTTTCATGGAAGCAGACGCCCGTTTCATATTGACGGTGATTATTAGCTTTGTGTCACCAGACGATCCGAAAATTTCTTGCGCAATTTCTGTAATTTCGGCGGAATAACCGCCATACAATAGGGGTTCTGTTCCCCTACTCTATCCCAATATTTCTGATGATAATCCTCTGCCGGATACCAGATGGAGGCTTCCTCTATCGTCGTCACAATCGGCGCATCATGGTCCACCTGCGCGCGCGCTATGGCCGCCTTTGCTTCCGCCATCTGTTCATCATTCAGTGGGAACAGCGCTGAACGATATTGGGTGCCAATGTCATTGCCCTGCCGGTTGAGGGTCGTCGGGTCATGGGTTGCAAACAGAACGTCCAGCAAATCACCATAGCCGATGATTGAAGGATCGAACCGGATAAGAAGCGCCTCGGCATGGCCGGTATCCCCCCGGCAAACCGCCTCATAATTCGGGTCAGCCATCGTGCCGCCAATATAGCCGCTTTCGACCGATAACACACCCGAAAGCTGTTGAAACACGGCCTCCGTACACCAGAAACATCCGCCAGCGATGATAGCCTGTTGTGTCTGTTCGTCCTGTTCCGCCATGGTGAAGATCCTTACGTCATGAAGCCGCAGCACGGGCGGCCTTCTCCTTTTCCTCGGCGACCAGTTCCTTGCGCGACAATTTGCCAACCAGTGTTTTGGGGAGTGTTTCGCGAATTTCAACCGCAACGACGCGTTCATGCTTACCCAATTGCGGATTTAGCCAATCCAGCAGGGCAAGGCTGCCCATGCCCGCCCCATCATTCAGGGTAACAAAGGCTTTGGGCCGCTCGCCCAGGCGCGTGTCAGGAATGCCAATGACCAGCGCCTCCTTCACCGCCGGGTTGCGGTAGAGAACCGCTTCGACCTGACTGGGAAAAACCTTGAACCCGCCAACGGAAATCATATCCTTCAACCGGTCAACAATGCGGATATAACCATCCTCATCAATTTGCGCGACGTCACCGGTGCGCAAATAATCACCCGCAAATATTTGCGCATTGGCTTCCGGTTTCTGCCAATATCCCTTCATCATCTGCGGCCCCGCGAAGGCAAGCTCTCCCGGTTCCCCTTCGGGTGCTTCCTGATTGGGGTCAGCGCGGTCCAGCAATTTCACCATCGTACCGGGCAATGGTTGCCCAATGGTGCCGATTTTATTCAGCCCTTCATAGGGATTGACGCTGACCACCCCGCTGCTTTCGGTCAGGCCATAGCCCTCTACTACCACCGCACCGGTTGCGGCCTCAAATTTCTGCTTTACCTCCTGCGGCAAAGGTGCGCCGCCAGAAACACATACACGCAAAGATGAGAAATCAGCCGTCTTGATCGAAGGATGGTCGAGCAATGCCTGATACATTGTCGGTACACCGGGCAGATATATTGCACGGGTACGCTGAACGGCGGCAATGACCTGCCCAGCATCAAAGCGGGGCAGCAACACCATTTCCCCGCCCACAGCGATCGTCCGGTTCAGCACGCATGTATTTGCAAACACATGGAATAGCGGCAGCGCGCCAATGATGCGGTCTTCTTCACCCCGATGCGGATCTATCCGTGCGATTTGCCGGGCATTTGCGGTCAGGTTCTGATGGGTTAGCATCGCCCCTTTGGGCGTGCCCGTCGTGCCGCCAGTATATTGCAGCAGGGCAATGTCTTCCTCCGGGTCGATGGGAACAGCGATCGCATCCCCATCATTATCTATCAGCCGGGAAAACGCAGTGATGCGTGGGTCATCCGGCTTTTCGGCGACCTCCCGTGCCTTGAACAAACGATAGAGCAGCGATTTCCCCGGCGGCAGACCCCCGGCAACAGAACCAACAATCAGATGTTCCAGATTGCTGCGTCCCATCACCTCCAACGCGGTGGGTAATAATGCCTGCGCCGACAAAGTGAAAAGGACACGCGTACCGCTATCTTCCACCTGATGCAGCAGTTCCTCCACCGTATAAAGTGGCGAGAAATTGACGACAATCGCCCCCATCATCATCGCGCCATAATAAGCGGCGACATAATGGGGCACATTGGGAAGAAACAGGCCTACCCGATCACCCTTTTTTATACCCAGATCATGTAACCCACGGGCAACACGCCGTGCGCCAGCCACAGTATAGCCATAGCTATATTTACGCCCCATAAAGTCGATGAGCGGCGCATCGGGCTTTGTCAACGCGACGCGCAACAACATGTCCGGGACGGACATTGGATCAAAGCTATCATTCCACCGGGCCGGATGATTATATTTCTCGGCCCAGATGCTGCTCTTGCCATGCGGCACATTCTCATGCTGCATATTCTCTCTCCGTTAGCCCATGGTATAGAAAGAGAGAAATCTAGCAACCAGAAAAACGACCTACTTTATTCGCGGAAAATCAGGGCATGAATTCATTCATCACTGGTAAATGTGAACTGATTATTTCACTTTATTGAACCATCAGACTATCCTCCGAATGCAGCCTGCAACAGCCCATATTTTGCGGGTAAAACCAGATCATATCTGACCGCATGGGCGGAAGGCTAGCGGGGGCCGATGTACAAGGCCTCATCACAAGGACAATCATATGAAACGCATTTACGCCCTGCCATTTTTATTACCAATCCTCCCCTGCGCCATAGGAGCCACCGCACAGGCACAGGATCGTGACCATGTGACACTGGGCGCCGCCGTCGCCGCTATTCCCAACTATCAGGGGGCAGATGATTATCGCATTCAGCCTCTTCCGGTGATTGATGTACGCCTTGGGCAATTTTTCGCCAGTATGGCGGATGGCGTAGGCCTGCATGTGATTGATACCCCCAGCTTCAAAGTAGGTGGCAGCATCACCTATGTCCGCGGTTATCGACGCCGCGATGTTCCCAATGGCATTGGCCGGCTGAGCGATGCGGCGGGTGGGCGTCTGTTCACATCTGTAAACCTTGGCGGCGTCCACGCCACTGTCGGGGCAACACGTATCTTCGGTGGCGGCACACATGGAACCGTTGCGGACGCAAGAATATCTTACCCTGTTCAGGCGAATGAACGCATTACCGTTATTCCAACCTTGTCAACCACATGGGCCAATGACAAGCATATGCGTCGCTATTTCGGCATTACTCCTGCTGAGGCCACGACATCAGGCCTGACAAGCTATCGCCCTTCCGGCGGTTTCAAGGACGCATCAGCCCTTGTCACGACACTCTATCGCTTGTCCGACAACCTAAACCTGAGCGGATCAGCAGGCATCACCCATTTATTTGATAAAGCAGGCGACAGCCCATTAGTGGAGCAGCGCTGGCAACCTGTTGGCTTCCTTGGCATTGCCTATAGCTTCTAGGATCAGCAGGATCATCTGACTGGTAGCCAGACTATAGCGATTTACCTATGATAGAAGCCTGAGTTCACGGGCGACCACTCGCCGCGCTGGTCACCTTTTTCGAAGCAATCCTTGATGCCACAAATGATCGTCTGCGGGCCATTGGCTAACCATCGGGCCTAAAGGGCCGACAATCATCGTATCGAAAAACCGAAAAGAAAATAATTCAAATTTTTGAGATTCCATCGGCAATCCGATGGTGGGCGCGGCAAGGATTGAACTTGCGACCCCACCCGTGTGAAGGGTGTGCTCTACCACTGAGCTACGCGCCCGATTCCGGGGAGGCAGCGCATTCGCACCACGACCACCTTCTGTCAAGGGGCTACGACGCTGTACAGCAATGCCTTATACCGCAACGCCCCATGTCTCACTGCCCCATGCCTCAACGCCTCATGCCCTCCTCCGATGATAGGCAATGCTTGAACCAGCGCTTCATCTTGCCCATATGGCTTTCATGACAAACGCATCTTCTTCTTCCATGCCGCAATGGCACGGCACCACCATCCTTTCCGTCCGCAAAAATGGCCGCGTAGTCGTGGCCGGTGATGGTCAGGTCAGCATGGGGCCTACGATCATGAAGCCCAATGCCCGCAAAGTACGCCGCCTGCATGATGGCACTGTTATCGGCGGCTTCGCTGGTGCAACCGCCGATGCCTTCACCCTGTTTGAACGGCTGGAGGCCAAGCTGGAACGCCATAATGGCCAGCTTATGCGCGCCGCCGTTGAACTCGCCAAGGATTGGCGCACCGATAAATATCTCCGCAATCTTGAGGCCATGATGGCCGTTGCGGATAAAGACGTTACCCTGATCCTCACCGGCAATGGCGATGTGCTGGAGCCGGTTGACGGTATCGCAGCCATTGGTTCTGGCGGCAATTTCGCGCTTTCTGCGGCCCGCGCTTTGCTCGATTATGAGCAGGACGCCGAGACCATCGCACGCAAGGCGATGGCCATTGCCGGGGACCTGTGCGTCTACACCAATCATTCAGTGACACTCGAAGCGCTCGACAGCGCGGCGGCATAATTTCCGAAAGACAGTTATGAACCCCGATCTTACCCCCAAATCCATCGTCGCCGCGCTCGACGCCCATATCATCGGCCAGAAAGAGGCTAAGCGTGCTGTGGCCGTTGCCCTGCGCAATCGCTGGCGGCGTCAGCAACTTTCGCCCGAATTGCGCGATGAGGTAACGCCGAAAAATATATTGATGATTGGCCCCACGGGTTGCGGCAAAACCGAAATCAGCCGCCGCCTTGCCAAACTCGCCGATGCGCCCTTTGTAAAGGTTGAGGCGACGAAATTCACCGAGGTCGGCTATGTTGGCCGCGATGTAGAGCAGATTGTGCGGGATCTGGTCGAAGAATCCATCCGCCTCGAACGCGACCGCCGCCGCGAAAAGGTGCGCGCCGCAGCATCTGACGCCGCGATGGAACGCCTCCTTGATGCGCTCACCGGCAAAGAAGCTAGCGAAGCCACGCGCCTTGCCTATCGTCAGCGTATCGAAACCAACCAGATGAACGATACTGAAATTGAGATTGAGGTGGCCGACACCCCCAATATGCCGATGGAAATCCCCGGCATGGGCGGCCAGATCGGCATGATTAATCTCTCTGACATCATGGGCAAGGCCTTTGGGCAGGGCCAGCAGAAGCGCCGCAAGATGCGCGTCGCGGATGCTTGGGACAAGCTGGTTGAGGAAGAGCAGGATAAGCGGCTCGATCAGGATGATCTTAACCGCGCCGCCATTTCAGATGCCGAGCAAAATGGCATTGTTTTCCTTGATGAGATCGACAAAATCGCTGTTAGCGATGTGCGCGGTGGCTCTGTCAGCCGTGAAGGGGTGCAGCGTGACCTTCTTCCCCTTATCGAGGGCACGACGGTTTCAACCAAATATGGCCCGCTCAAAACCGACCATATTCTCTTCATCGCGTCTGGCGCGTTCCATGTCGCAAAGCCTAGTGATTTGCTGCCGGAATTACAGGGCCGTCTGCCTATCCGGGTGGAACTCAAGGGCCTGACCGAAGATGATTTCGTCGCCATCCTTTCTGACACCAAGGCATCACTAGCCGAGCAATATAAGGCGCTGCTCAGCACCGAAGGCGTTACCATCGACATTACCGAAGATGGCATTCGCGCGGTTGCCCGTATCGCGGCTGAGGTGAACGAACAGATCGAAAATATCGGCGCACGCCGCCTGCAAACCGTGATGGAAAAGCTGCTGGAGGAAGTGAGCTTTGACGCGGAAGACCGTAGCGGCGAAACCTTGCTGGTGGATGCGGCCTATGTGGACGCACAACTCGCCAGTATTTCGCGCAATACGGACCTTAGCAAATATATCCTCTGATCGGATATTCGGCGGAATAAAAAAGGGCCGGGGGTGCATCATGACGCCCGGCCCTTTTCCGTATCTGCAATCCGGGATTATTCCCCTTCTGGCAACACCACCACGGAATAGCTTTTCGCATCAACCAGATATTTGGCGGCAAGGGCGCGTAAATCCTCCGCCGTGACGCCCAGAACATCGGGCATGAGCGTTCGCATCGCATCCACTATGCGCGGGTCCTGCGTCGCGCCTTCCATCTGCATCATCCAGAAGGCATTGCCGGTGCTGGCGCGCGACAACATCTGCCCCATCGGGGCCAATACGCGTTTCAGTTCATCAGCGCTCACCGGATTGGCCGCAAGGTCCGCCGTGATTTCATGCACCAGCTTGTAGAAATAATCGACCCGTTCCGGCTTTAGCTGGCTAAGCACCATTACATTGCCCTGCCCTCGGTCAAAGCCCAGCGGCCAGTCGCTCTGCGCGGTGGGGCTGTAGGCCGCCCCATCAACCGCGCGCAATTTCTCAAACAGGCGATCACTGATGATCTGCGCCAGCACATCCATCTGGCGGGATTCACGCACATTGGCGATACCTGCGCCAGTCGGCCATGCGATGACGGCAGCGGCCTGATCCTTATCGCCCTTATGGGTGAGGACCAAAGGTGTTTCGTTATGCGCTGGGAAGCTGATGGTGCGGGCAGCATCGCTGACCGGCAAGGGGCTGCGCGCCTTTAACGCGCCAAAGGTTTCGGCAACGGCGGTGACGGCTTCCTCCGCCTGCACATCGCCAAAAATCTGCACCTCTATCGGCCCGGACGCCAGAACAGGTTCCCATAATTTACGAAAATCTGCCGGGGTAAGAGCCGCAATTTCGGCCTTATCCGGTGTACGGAACCGCATATCCTTATTACGCAGCAACCAGCCCAGATCACGCCCCAACACCGCATTAGGCGATGTGGAGGACGCATCATAAGCCGCCATCAACCCGGCCTTGGCACGCTCTACCGGCTCACTCGCCCAGCCAGGGAAGGCCAGCTTGGTGGCGAATAAACGTAACTGATCCTTATAATCGGCGGGACGGGTCAGCGCCGAGAGTTTGAACGCATTATCATCTATGCTGAAATTAAAACCAAGGCGGCGACCATTGCTGAGGTCATCCATTTCCCGCTGCCCCAGCTTACCAATGCCATTGGCCGCCAACACATAGCTCGCTGCCCATGTGGGCTGCATTTTCGTGGGGGATAGCGCCTCCATACCCTGGCCAAAGCGCACATTAACACGCACCTTGCCGCTTTCCGCATCATTGGCGAACAGGACAAGCTTCACACCATTGGCATAAGTGATCTGTTGCACGGCTGGCAGGCCCAGATTGCCGCGCTCCACTATTTTACCGGCGGGCGGCAGAGCCGGAAGGTCGGCCATTGTCACCTTGCTTTCGGAAAGGCGCACATCGCTCGCGGCCTGAACGGGTGCGCTCAACGCAGCGGTGAGCCTCCCCTCGGCATTATTTTCTGCCTTGGGGATGACCAGCATCGCACGTGTCGCATCCCCCGTGAAGGTCCGGCGCGTTGCCTCCAGCATATATTCGGGCGTCATCAGCGGGCGGGCGCTGCGATAAATATCGAGCGCAGCCTGCGGGGATACAGTCGTTTCCCTGATGTCAACCGCCATGGCAATGTCCGTCGCCTGACGGGCGCTCGGCTCCGTATTCTGATTTTCAACGGCAATGGAGAGGGCCGTTTCAAACTCGGTAAATTCGCGGTCCACCTCGGCGGGCGTTGGGGCCGTCTGCTTTGCATCTTCGATGATAGCGCGGGCATCCTGCAACGCCTTTTCCCAATCCTCCCCCAATGCGGTGATAGAGAGGAAAGTACCATCAACAGAGCGGCTTACATCCTGCACATCCACGCTGGCTTGCAGGAAGCTGGCGGTGCCGCGCCGGGCGGCTTCCTCCAGCCTGCGATTAATCATCTGAAGCGCAACAAGATCGGCCATTTTGCGCTGGTTATAGACGATTGTATCGGATTTTTCATGCCATGGTCGCAGCCAGGCAACGGTAATATTGGTCGGCAGCCCCGCCTGTACGGCAACAACAGTGGCAGGCAATTTAGGATCAGGCTTACCAAAATCCGGTTGAGGCGTGCGCTTGCCCTGCCCTTTCCATGGCGAGAAATATTGGCGGATCAACGCCTCCATCGCCTTCGGGTCAATATCACCAGAAATGGAGATCACCGCATTGTCCGGGCGATACCAGCGGCCATGAAATGCTTTCATTTTGGCGGCTGTCGCGGCGGAAAGCGTTTCGACCGTGCCGATTGGCGAATGGCTGCCCAAAGGTTGCCCGGCAAAAAACAACGCCCGGCTTGCATCACCAACCCGCGTTGCAACATCCGTGCCTTCGCGCATTTCGGCAAGGACAACGGCGCGTTCTGCATCCACCGCCGCCGGAACGATATTGGGCGTTGTCATCATCCCCGCGAGGATTTTGACGCTCTCATCAAGGCCTGAGGGTGATGCATCGGGAAGGTCAAGCGCGTAGGTTGTGCCGGTGGGCGTGGTCTGGGCGTTACTGTCACTGCCGAAAGTCACACCGAGGCGCTGCCAGATGCGTTTTGATTCGCCATCTGGCACATATTTTGACCCGCGAAAGGTCAGATGCTCCATGAAATGGGCATAGCCTTTTTCGTCAGGGCGCTCCATCAATGATCCGGCGTCTATGCGCAGGCGGATGGAAACCTGCCCCGGCGGTACGCTGTTATGGCGGATGGCATAGCGCAGACCATTGGGCAATTCACCAAAGAGCCATGCTTTATCAATCGGCACATCGCTGTTGCGATAGAGCCATGGGCGGCTGCTATCCTGCTGTGCAGGGGCTGCCGTAGCCGCAGCAGCACTGTCCCGCGCCGAGGATGGGACCGTCCAGCCCCCGGCCAGCAGCAGGGCAATAGCAAGGACCGAAGCAAGCGAATGGGTGGAACGCACCGGGGATGTTTTACGCATTCCACAGGCATAACGATAAAAATATGAACCGACACTGTCAAAATGCCGGTTCATCAACATTCATTACGCGCTGGGCATTACGCGCCGGGATTAGCCGTTATATTTACGAACGGCCCCTTTATGCGCACCGATCGGCTTGCTGCGGAAAGGACGACGGGCGCGTTCGCCCTGCCCTTCATTACCGCCCTCACGCTGTCTGGTATCACGCTGCCGTGCATCATGCGATGCACCATCCCGTGCAGGTGCGCGGCCCGGCCCATCATTACGGCGCGTATCAGAACGCACGGCTTCACCGCGATGCCCTTCACCCCGGCGACCTTCACCAGAACGACCTTCGCCGCGCGGTGCGTGGTCACGGGCAGGACGATCCCCACCGGCGCGTTCACCGCCCCGGCCAGCTCCGCTACGGCCCGGATTACCCCGGCCATTGCCGCCAGAACGCCCCGCACCATCACGGCGCCCAGCACCCGGCTGAGGGCGCGGGCCACGCTGAACCGCCGCAGGCTTCGGCATATTCCGTACCATTTCATCAAAATTTTCTGGCAGAGGCGTAATATCGCACTTCATACGGGTCAGCCGCTCAATGGATCGCAGATAAGCGCGCTCATCCGGCGCAACAAAGCTGACTGCAATGCCTTCCGTCCCGGCACGGGCGGTACGACCAATACGGTGGACATATTGTTCCGCCACATTGGGCAATTCAAAGTTAATCACATGGCTAACGCCTGATACGTCAATGCCGCGCGCCGCAATATCCGTCGCCACCAGAAAGCGAACATGACCATGGCGGAAAGCCTGAAGCGCGGTCGTGCGCTGAGCCTGTGACTTGTTGCCGTGAATAGCAACTGCCTCCACGCCTGCTGCGGCCAGCGCCCGCACCACCTTATCCGCGCCATATTTGGTCCGCGTAAAGATGAGCGCCCGGTCAATTGCAGGGTCCTTGACCACATGGTTGAGCAGCGCCTGCTTTTCCGCCTGATTAGCGAAAGTCACATATTGCTGAACGCGCTCCGCCGTGGTGGATTGCGGCGCAACCGACACCTGCACAGGGTCCGTCAGGAACTGGCGGCCAAGATCGGCTATTTCCTTCGGCATGGTGGCCGAGAAAAACAAATTCTGACGCTGCTTGGGCAGCATTTTCACAATGCGCTTCAAAGGAACGATGAAGCCCATGTCCATCATCTGGTCCGCCTCATCCAGCACGAAGATTTCCACGCCAGACAGGGTGAAGGCGCGCTGTTCAATCAAATCCAGCAGACGGCCCGGTGTGGCCACCAACACGTCCACGCCATTTTGCACCTGCTTGATCTGACGATTAATCGGCACCCCGCCAAAGATCGTCATAACAGACAGCTTCATAAAGCGACCATAAGTGCGGAAGCTGTCGGCGATCTGTGCCGCCAGTTCCCGCGTCGGGGACAGCACCAGCATCCGGCAACCGGAACGCGGCGGCAATTTCGGTTCGCGCAGAAAATAATCCAGCGACGGCAGGGCAAAGGCCGCCGTTTTACCGGTTCCGGTTTGCGCAATACCGCACAGGTCCTTCCCCTCCAGCAAAGGCGGTATAGCCTGTTGCTGAATGGGCGTGGGGGTTTCATATTTTTGCGAAGCCAGCGCCTTCAACAAGGGTTCAGCAAGGCCAAGATCAGCGAATTTCATAGCATTTCCATATCAAAATGAATCGATATGCCCTGCACAGAAATGCACAGCACACAGGCGATTCGGGTCACCGAAACGACCCGCGTGAACAGGGAAGCCTCATCAAAATGCGCAGGGTTTCTCTGGCCAGTCCGGGCTTTTGCGCCGTCGGACCTGTTCACGCCACCAATGGAAAAGCGCCGGATATCATGCCGACGCTGCACTGCACAAAGCCCCGCTTACGGCACAAGCCCCCACAATTCAAGCATCTTTCACTTTCCTACCGCCGCAACCATGCGAATTTATGCCGGATTACCGCTTGATTCCGGGGACATCCATCGCCACATGCAGGCTCATGTTGATTGAAACCGAAAAAACGCCCAACCCCGCCACGCTAAAATTCCTGCCCGGCAGGCAGGTGATGTCTGCTGGCACCCGCGATTTTGCAACGCCTGAGGAAGCAGAAGCATCCCCGTTGGCGCAGGCTCTTTTTGCGCAGGGTGATGTGACAGGCGTATTTTTCGGCGGTAATTTCATTTCCGTCACCATTGCCCCCGGCGCGGAATGGAACGACGCCAAGCCAGATGTACTGGCGACTTTGCTCGATCATTTCTCCGCAGATATGCCATTGTTCCGCACGGGCAGCGCCGCTGGTATTTTTGTGCCTGCCGATGATGAAGATGAAACATTATCGGACGACCCGGCCGATGCCGAAATCGTCGCCCAGATCAAAGAGCTGATCGAAACCCGCGTTCGCCCCGCCGTCGCCAATGATGGCGGTGACATCATCTATCGTGGTTTCAGCAAGGGCAAAGTATATTTGCGCATGCAGGGCGCGTGTGCAGGATGCCCGTCTTCCACCGCTACCCTGAAAAATGGCATTGAATCATTATTGAAGCATTATGTGCCAGAAGTAACCGAAGTACTCTCTGCCTGATGAGTTCGACCAGAGACGAGTTAATGCGGCGAAATTGAAACACACCTCATTATAGGGGGCGAGCGCGGAGTGTATTCCAAATTCACCCCCGCAACAGCAACATGATGTTAATAGTGGCCTATATGAGTCTGATGGCCTTTTCACGCCTCCCCATTAATGGGTCGAACTTTAGATCTGGGTCACTTATCTATTCCCGCATTATGCCTCGTCAGATACTTCCCTCTGGCCAGAAAATGCTCTAATCGCGGTGCCCACCCTAGCTTATGCGAAAGATGATGTGCGCCAGCTTGTAATAGACACAGCAACAGAGGCTCTTTCCGTTGCCTTGCTTGATGACGGGCGAGTTATCGCCTCTCATCATGAAATTGCCGGACGCGGCCATGCTGAAAAGCTGATGCCGATTATCGCCGCAATGGAAAATGGCGGGCGTGCGGACGAAATTATCGCCAATCATGGCCCCGGCAGCTTTACCGGCGTAAGGGTTGGTTTGGCAGCAGCACGAGCGCTCGCTTATGCATGGGGCGTACCATTGCGCGCTTATGGCAGCCTTTCCCTGATTGCATCGATGGCACGGAAACAGGATATGCCGGCAGGCAATGAAAGTCTGTCATCAGATATAATCGTCACAATGAATGGCGGCCATGGTGAAATATTCTGGCAAATATTTGACCGATTAACCCTTTTTCCCAAAACGCAGCCCACCTCCACTGCCATTGCCGAACTGGCCGGACAGGGCCACAAAGGCCCCTTTTACGGCACAGCCGCACTAACACTCGTCGAAGCGCAAGGATATGGCGATGCCACCCATATCCACCCCGATGCCCGCGCATTTACCGATTTACCCGTTCACCTCATTCACGCTGACGTCATGCCTTTATATGGGCGAGGCGCTGACGCCATTCCTATTGACCAGCGCCCACAGAAACAGAAAGAGAAATAATATGCAGCCGGACATCAGCCAGGCCATGCAGATCGTCCGTTACCCCTATCCCGATCATCGGGCCGAAGCTGCAGCATCTGCGATTATGGAAAGCGCCTTTTCGCCAGCTTATGGTGAAAGCTGGACACCCGCACAGCTCAGTAGTTTTATCACCCTGCCCGGCGTCACACTGACTCTGGCGGAACTGGACGGCGCCCGCCCCGGCTTCGCGCTAGTGCGTCATGTCGCAGATGAAGCCGAATTAATGCTGATCGCGGTCGACCCCCAATGGCAAGGCAAGGGTATTGGCAAATATCTCTTACTCGATTGTGTAAAGCACGCCCGGTCTTCACGAATTTCTGCTATGTATCTTGAAGTTCGCTTTAATAACCCGGCCGTCCTTTTCTATCAGGATCATGGATTTGAGCAGGTTCACCGTCGTCCTTCTTATTACAAGGGCAATGATGGAACTTATTATGATGCCCTTAGTTTCAAATTGGAACTTACCCGCTCTTAAAAACCCATTGCTTTTGCCAGTAAAGAAATTATAGGCAAAATCACTAAAAGCTAAATTTATGGGTCGCCGCATATTACAGGAGAATTCATATGGATGAATCAGCAAACAATGAAATGCTCATCACGCTGACATCAGACATTGTCGCAGCACATGTATCTAATAACAGTGTCGCCGTTTCTGATCTTCCTCAATTGATTCAGAATGTTCACTCAGCTCTTGCCGGACTTGGCGCGCCCATCGCGCCCCTCGAAACACCGCAGGAACCAGCCGTATCGGTTCGCGCATCGGTAAAGCCTGACTATATTGTCTGCCTCGAAGACGGCAAAAAGCTGAAGATGCTGAAGCGCCACCTGATGACACATTATCAGATGACCCCCGAGGATTACCGCACCAAGTGGAATCTGCCTGCTGATTATCCAATGGTTGCTCCTAATTATGCGGAACAGCGCCGTTCGCTTGCCAAGAAAATTGGCCTCGGCACCACGCGGAGCCGTAAGCGGAAATAATCTCATCCAGTGAAGATTATCATCGCAGAGCTGCATTAATAGTGCGCCTGCATATGATAAAATCACTGCTGACGGAACAAGGGGAAGGCCAAACGGCAAAAGCCGCGCCTTCCCCCTTTCTATTTGTGTCAAATAGTCTAGACTGACGCTGTCTTTCACTTAACCGAGCAGGATGAATGCCCCGCAAAATCGATATTGAGGCATTATGCGCCGAAAAAGGTCTTCGCATTACGGAACAGCGGCGGGTAATCGCCAAGGTTCTTTCTGAATCCGACGACCATCCCGACGTGGAAAAGCTGCACGAACGCGCTGCTACGATTGACCCCGGCATTTCCATTGCCACCGTCTACCGAACCGTACGCCTGTTCGAAGATGCTGGCATTTTGGAACGGCATGATTTCGGCGATGGTCGCGCCCGTTATGAAGCCGCACCAGAAGCACATCATGACCATCTCATTGACGTTGAAACCGGCAATGTAATCGAATTTGTTGATCCGGAACTGGAACTGCTGCAAAAGCAGATCGCCGAAAAACTAGGGTTCCGCCTCGTCGATCACCGGATGGAACTCTATGGCGTCGCCATTGAGCGTAAGAATTAATCCTCCATCCTATTCGCATAAGAAAAAGCCATGCGCTCGCCTCTCTTCATTCAGGATAGTGGCGATGCGCGTGTCTTTTGTACCGTTATGACACAATCTTCATCCTCTCTTCCATCCTGCTACGCCCATGATGATGGAGGCAAACGTAGATAATTCTGATTTAGTCGCCCTGCCAGTGCGATCAGATACGTCAGAGCGTTCCGATATGGAGCATCTACAATCCAACACTTCGGCGCCGGGT
The DNA here is from genome assembly GCA_009360885.1 of Sphingobium sp. Lineage (GTDB taxonomy): Bacteria > Pseudomonadota > Alphaproteobacteria > Sphingomonadales > Sphingomonadaceae > Sphingobium. The sequence goes on from SPEL01000002.1 coordinate 62,104, forward strand.
GTTTCGACGGCATTCGGATATGGTCCTATGGGTAAATTGCGCCGTGCGAAACGTATCGCCGCGCTCTTTCTTTGCCTTGGGCTTTGCCTGCCGCCTCATTTATTTTGCCGCCTGCTCAGCCTGCCTTCCCATTGGCCCAGACGCTTCCTGGCGCTCGCTGCGCGCAGCCTCGGCGTTCGGGTGCGCACAAGCTGCATCCCGCGGAAACAGGATATATTCTTCGTTGCTAATCATCTTAGCTGGCTGGATATATTGGCATTAGGCGGCGCAACCGGCACGGCCTTCATCGCCAAGGATGATATGGAAAAATGGCCGGTTGTTGGCTGGTTATCAAAACTCAATGACACGATTTTCGTCTCCCGTGCCAATCGGGCTGACGTAAGGGAGCAGATCAAAACCTTACGCGCTGCACTGGAAAAGCATAAACCCCTTGCCCTATTCCCCGAAGGCACAACCGGCGATGGTGAGCATATCCTCCCCTTCAAGCCTGCTTTGCTTGCGGGATTAATGCCGCCGCCCCGTGCGCTCGATATTCAGCCAGTCTATATTGATTATGGCAGCGCTCTTGATGATGTCCGCTGGCCGGAGGAGGAAGGCTTTGCCGCCAATGCCGCCCGCATCATCGGGCGCAAAGGGCATCTGTGCGTCACCCTCCATTTTCTGCCGCCTTTTGACCCGGAAGACTATGCTGATCGCAAAGCTATAGCCGAAGAAGCGCGAAATCGTATTTTGGCATGGCAATCCGCTTCCTTAGACCGCCCCTCCCCTGTATAGATGACGTGATGAATCACCCAAAAAAAACTACCACCCCGCGCACTTTCCACGTCAAATCTTTTGGCTGCCAGATGAACGTCTATGATGGCGAACGCATGGCCGAAATGCTGGGCGCACAGGGGATGGTCCCTGCCGAGGAAGGTGTTGACGCCGATATGGTGGTTTTGAATACCTGCCATATCCGTGAAAAAGCGGTCGATAAGGTCTATTCCGACATTGGCCGTTTGCGCCGCGATGATGGCAGCCGTCCGATGATTGCCGTCGCAGGCTGCGTCGCGCAGGCAGAAGGCGGGGAAATTACCCGCCGCACCAATATGGTCGATATTGTCGTGGGACCGCAAGCCTATCACCGCCTCCCCGACCTGATTGACAAAGCCGCGCGCGGCGAAGAGGCGCTCGATACCGATATGCCTGTGCTGTCGAAATTTGGCGCGCTACCGGATCGCCCGAAACAGCCCCGCCCAACGGCTTTCCTCACGGTGCAGGAAGGGTGCGACAAATTCTGCACTTATTGCGTTGTGCCTTATACACGCGGCGCAGAAATCAGCCGGCCTTGGGCTGCCATTATCGACGAGGCCAAGGCCCTGATTGATGGCGGGGTACGCGAAATCAGCCTGCTGGGCCAGAATGTCAACGCATGGCGCGGTGAGGATGCGACCGGCAAGCAGCAAGGCCTTGCAGGCCTTATCCGCGCGCTGGATAAGATGGAGGGGCTGGAACGCATCCGCTACACCACCAGCCACCCCAATGACATGGAGGATGACCTCATCACCGCCCATGGCGATGTGGAAAAACTGATGCCTTATCTCCATTTGCCGGTGCAATCAGGCTCTGACCCGATATTGAAGGCGATGAACCGCAGCCATAGCCGCGACAGCTATCTGCGCTTGCTGGATCGTTTCCGCGCTGCCCGGCCCGATATTGCCCTGTCCGGGGATTTCATCGTCGGCTTCCCCGGCGAAACCGATGCGGATTTTCAGGATACTATGTCGCTCATTCGTGACGTAGGCTATGCTTATGCGTTCTCGTTCAAATATAGCCCCCGCCCCGGAACGCCCGCCGCCGATATGGCCCACCAAATCACGCCAGAGGTGATGAGCGCTCGTTTGCAGGAACTCCAGACGCAGATCCTTGCCGATCAGCTCGCCTTTAATCAGGCGACCGTTGGCAAACGCACCCACATCCTTATCGAGAAGCCGGGCCGCAAACCGGGCCAGCTTGTCGGCAAATCTCCTTGGCTGCAATCCGTCCATGTTTATGCGGAAAATGCCGCCATTGGTGACCTTATCGAAGTTGATATTGTTTCGGCGGGGCCAAACAGCCTCGCCGGGGAAATCACGGCAAGGAAAGAGGCTGCATGACCATCACCGGAACTTTCTGCTAATGGCAAAAAAACAGGCGCAGGCCGCGGCGGGGGACCGCGCAAGGCTGGAACTGGTCTTTGACAAACCGCATCTATTGGGTGCGGTTTTCGGCCAATATGACCAAAATCTGGTTGCCATTGAAAATCGTCTGGGCGTGTACATCGGCGCACGCGGCAATAAATTGCAGATAGAAGGCGAAGCAGAAGCCGCCGCCCGCGCCCGCGATGTGCTGAACGGGCTCTATAACCGCGTTTCACAGGGGCAGGAAGTCGATACCGGCGCAGTGGAAGCCGTCATCGCGATGTCCGCAGAACCCACGCTCGACGGTATCATTCGCCATGATGTCAGCGAGCCTCCGCGCATCATGATCCGCACCCGCAAGAAAACCATCGTTCCGCGTAGTGCCACACAGGCCACCTATATGGAGGAACTGACGCGCAAGGACGTGATTTTCGCCCTTGGCCCGGCAGGGACCGGCAAGACCTACCTCGCCGTAGCGCAGGCTGTCAGCCAGTTAATAACCGGCAGCGTTGATCGCCTCATCCTCTCCCGCCCGGCTGTGGAAGCTGGCGAAAGGCTGGGCTTCCTTCCCGGCGATATGAAGGAAAAGGTCGATCCTTATCTGCGCCCGCTTTATGATGCGCTCTACGACACATTGCCGGCTGAGCAGGTGGAGCGCCGCATCGCCAGCGGCGAGATTGAAATTGCCCCCCTCGCCTTCATGCGCGGGCGGACGCTCGCCAATGCCTTCATCATCCTTGACGAGGCACAGAACACCACCATCGCCCAGATGAAGATGTTCCTGACCCGCTTTGGCGAAGGCAGCCGCATGGTCATTTGCGGTGACCCGAAACAGGTCGATCTTCCCCAGCCCGGCGTTTCCGGCCTTGCTGATGCCGTAGGCCGTCTGGAGGGGGTTGATGGCATCGGCACTGTGCGTTTCGGCGTAGCAGATGTTGTGCGCCACCCGATTGTGGGCCGGATCGTCGAAGCCTATGAGGGTAAAGATGCTTGAAATCGCCCTGCTGAATGAAGAAGATTGCGGCTGGCCGCAGGATGTGGACTGGGAAACGCTGGCCAGCCGTGCGGCTGACGCGGCCTTTACTCAGACCCCGTCTGACCGTATCCGCCGCCGTAGCGTCACCATAGAAATCTCCGTCAAGCTGACGAATGATGCCGAAGTACAGGTCCTCAACCGCACCTATCGGGAGAAGGATAAGCCCACCAATGTGCTGTCCTTTCCAATGGTGCCGGAGGATCTTCTCGAAACATTGACCAACAGCGATGATGGCGAAGTATTATTAGGCGACATCATCCTCGCTTATGAAACCTGCGCGAGGGAAGCCGCCGAAAAGGGCATTTCCATTGCCGATCATGCAACTCATCTGATGGTGCACGGTGTGCTGCATCTTCTGGGGTACGATCATATGGATGACAATGAAGCCGAAGCAATGGAGGCGATGGAAATTCGCGCGCTTGCCACGCTGGGGCTGGCTGATCCATATGCAGACAGAAACATTACCGACACTATAGGGGATTGAGAACTATCATGGCCGATGACAGCCCGTCTTCTTCCAAGGAAGCGGACAGTAGTAACGAAGGCAGTATATGGCGGGGTATAAAGACCCTGATCTTTGGCGAAGGCGAACAAAGCCTGCGTCAGGAAATTGAAAACGCCATTAATGAATATGACGCGGACAAAGAACCGCGCCAGAACCAGAATGGAAATGTAAAAGGTAAGGCAAGGGCCGACCTTTCCCTGCTAGAACGGCAAATGCTGCGTAACCTGCTGCATTTCAGCGAAAAGACGGTGGATGATGTCGCCGTCCCCCGCGCCGATATTATCGCTGTCGAAGAAAATGCCAGCTTTGCCGAACTCGCTGAAATATTCCGCGACGCAGGGCATAGCCGCATTCCCGTTTACCGCGGCACGCTCGATACCGTTATTGGGATGGTTCATGTGCGGGACGCTTTTGCACTGCTGAGCAGCGGCGACCCCCTGCCCAAAACGATCGAATCCCTCATTCGTCAGCCGCTTTATGTGCCGGAAAGCATGGGCGTGCTGGATTTGATGGCCGAAATGCGCGCAAAGCGCACTCATCTCGCCCTTGTGCTGGATGAATATTCCGGCACCGAGGGGCTGCTCACTTTCGAAGACCTTGTTGAGGAAATTGTCGGTGAGGTTGAAGATGAGCATGATGAAACCCCCGAGCAAATGCTGATCGCATTGGATGACGGGATGTGGGATGCCGACGCCCGCGCTGAACTGGACGATGTGGCGAAAATCATCGATCTGCGCCTCGCCAATGTAGAGGAAGATGTCGATACGCTGGGCGGCCTTGCCTTTGTCATTGCCGGACATGTGCCATCAGTAGGCGAGATGTTGCTCCACGCAGAAAGCGGGTGGACACTGGAAATTACGGCATCCGACCCGCGCCGAGTAAAACGCCTGCGCCTGCACCCGCCGGGGGACGAAAACACCGAAGAAAGCGGAGAATAGAGATTGCTCCGACATCCCATCGGGCCATGCCATATATAGAGCATGGCACGGTGGGACGCTCTCTCGCTGGCCTGATACCGATCTGCATGAAATAAATTCATTACAGATGGTTACGCACAAACGCCGTGCGATTTTAAATTTGAGTTAGGCTCTATGCAGCCATGCCCCTGCCCCGGCACATAGCTGAGGCCACGATGCAACGGTCAGGCCGCAAAACACCTACCTCTCGCCATGAAGGCTTTGCCTTCGTCCCCCTCGCCATCTATAGGGGCCGCATGTCTCCCCACCTCCATTCAACTTCCCCGCTTCGTATTGCACTTTTCAGCGGTAATTATAATTATGTCCGTGACGGTGCAAACCGGGCGCTCAACACATTGGTCGGTTATTTGCTGCGTCAGGGCTCGCAGGTCCGCGTCTATTCGCCTACGGTGCAAAACCCGGCCTTCCCACCGACAGGCGATTTAGTCAGCCTACCCAGCATTCCCATTCCGGGGCGCGCGGAATATCGTATTCCCATGGGCCTATCGCCCCGTGTCCGGCGTGATCTGGCAGCGTTCAAGCCTGACATCGTTCATATATCCAGCCCGGACCCTTCGTCCCACCGGGCCGTCACATGGGCGCGCAAACGCAACCTGCCCGTTGTCGCCAGTGTTCACACCCATTTCGAAACCTATTGCCGCTATTATAATTTATCGGTGATAGAACCTCTGATCGCAGCCCTGCTACGCCGCCTCTATCGCCGCTGTGATGCTTTACTCGCCCCGTCAGAGAGCTTTGCGCAGGTTCTTCGGGCCCAGCGTATGAATTATGATATTTCACTGTGGTCGCGTGGGATTGACCATGGGATATTCAATCCCGACCGCCGCGACATGGCATGGCGCAGGCAGCATGGCATTGGCGACAACGAGGTCGTCATCGGCTTTCTGGGCCGTTTGGTGATGGAAAAAGGGCTGGATGTCTTTGCCGAAACCATTGATGTGCTGCGGCGGCGCAATGTGCCGCACCGCATATTAGTGGTGGGAGATGGTCCGGCACGAGCATGGTTTGAAAACCGCCTGCCCGGCGCGGTATTCACCGGGTTTCAGGCCAATGAAAATCTGGCCCGTGCGGTGGCGGCAATGGATGTGTTGTTCAACCCATCTGAAACCGAAACCTTCGGCAATGTAACGCTGGAGGCCATGGCCTGCGCAGTTCCCGCCCTTGGCACCCGCGCCACAGGCAGCAGCAGCATCATTCAGAACGGGCGTACCGGCTTTTTATGCGAACCAGGCGCTGTTACCGCTTTTGCTGACCGGCTGGAAAGCTATGCGCGGGATCCTGCACTGCGCATCGCCCATGCGGCTGCTTCCACCAAAGAAGCAGAGCGTTACCATTGGGACCCGATTAATCAGGCCGTGCTGGATGCCTATCACCGCGTGATTGCCGCCCGGCGCAATCGCGCTTAATAGTCCCCTATGACGGATTTATTCGGTGATGATGCCCCGGCGCAGTCCTCTGCCAGCGCCCTGCCAGATACAGCTCCGCTGGCGGACCGGTTGCGCCCTGCCCAACTCGATGATGTTGTCGGGCAGGAGCATTTAACCGGCCCGGATGGCGCGATTGGCCGCATGGTATCAGCGGGCAGGCTCTCCTCTATCATCTTATGGGGGCCGCCCGGCACCGGCAAAACAACCATTTCTCGGCTCCTCGCGGATGCTGTGGGGATGCGGTTTGAGCCCGTTTCCGCCGTATTCACCGGCGTTGCCGACCTAAAGAAGATTTTCGCGGCAGCACGCGACCATGCCCGTCTGGGGCAACGCACCCTGTTGTTCGTGGACGAAATCCATCGTTTCAACCGGTCGCAACAGGATGGCTTCCTTCCTTATGTTGAGGATGGGACGATTACCCTTGTCGGTGCGACCACCGAAAACCCCAGCTTTGAGCTTAACGCCGCTTTGCTTTCCCGCGCGCAGGTACTGATATTGCGCAGGCTGGACGCCGATGCGCTGGAACGCCTGCTGCAACGCGCAGAGAAACTGACGGAACGCCCCCTTCCCCTCACCGATGCGGCGAGAGAGGCCCTGATCGCCAGCGCCGATGGAGACGGGCGCTTCCTGCTTAATCAAGCAGAAACGCTGTTTTCCATCCAGATTGATACGCCGCTGGACCCAGCGGAGCTTTCCGCCCTGCTCCACCGCCGCATGGCAGTGTATGATAAGGACCGTGAGGGGCATTATAACCTCATCTCCGCCCTCCATAAATCCCTGCGCGGGTCAGACCCGCAAGCCGCGCTTTATTATCTCGCCCGGATGTTGGTGGCAGGCGAGGAACCGCTTTATGTGCTGCGCCGTATCGTCCGTTTCGCAGCGGAAGATATCGGCCTTGCCGACCCGCAGGCATTGGTGCAGGCACTTGCCGCCAAGGAGGCCTATGACTTTCTCGGCTCTCCCGAAGGCGAACTGGCGATTGTGCAGGCCTGCCTCTATTGTGCGACGGCCCCCAAATCCAACGCCGCTTATAAGGCGCAGAAGGCCGCATGGAAAAGCGCGAAGGAAACCGGCAGCCTGATGCCGCCTGCCAATATATTGAACGCACCGACAAAGCTGATGAAGGAAATCGGCTATGGCGCGGGCTATACTTATGACCATGATACCGCAGAGGGTTTTTCCGGCGCCCATTACTGGCCAGAGGAAATGGCGCCACAAACCTTCTATGCCCCCACCGACCGTGGGTTTGAAAAACGCATATCAGAACGCATCACATACTGGAACAGCCTGCGCAAATAAGCGCATGATTTTACGATATAAAAAGCATTATCCCATTTGCACTTTTGATCGTCCCTGCCTATCTTGTACCGCTATGAATATTCCGCCTTTGCCTGATCTTACGTCTCTCTCACTCGCGGATATTGCACGCCTTGCGCAGGAACAGCGCCTGCCTCCGGTGGATCAATGGAACCCCGACCATTGCGGGGACAGTGAGATGCGCATCGCCTCTGACGGTCGCTGGTATCATCAGGGCGGCCTGATAAATCGCATGGAAATGGTTCGCCTTTTCTCCACTATTTTGCGGAGAGAAAGCGACGGCAGCTATGTACTGGTGACTCCGGTAGAAAAACTTTCCATCATGGTTGAGGACGCCCCCTTTCTGGCCATTGAACTCACCAGCGAAGGGCGGGGTAAAGACCGCCACATTGCATTTCGTCTGAGCCTTGGTGAAATAGTGGTCGCCGGACCAGATCACCCCATAATATTGCGTGGTACAGCGCAAAAACCTCGCCCTTATCTGCATGTACGCGGCCCTGTTGGAAACGGGCTAGAAGCATTGCTATCCCGCCCGACTTTTTACGAACTCGCCCATCTGGCAATGCAGGAAATTCAGGAGAACGATTCCCCTCTCGGCCTGTGGAGCGATGGCGCGTTTTTCGCGCTGGAATATCAGGACGGGGAACAACAGGGATGAGTGATCTGGCCGCGGCGTTGCGGTCACGCCTTCAGCATGGGCAGAGCCTGCCCATACATATTCATCAGGAAGACAGCCGTATCACATCATCCGTGCGGTTTTCGCCTGCTGCGGTGCTGTTCGCGGTGACGGACCGTCCCCAACCAGGCGTCATCCTCACCCGGCGTGCATCCCATATGCGCAATCATGCCGGGCAGGTTGCCTTTCCCGGAGGACGAGCGGACCCGGAAGATACAGATGCCATCGCCACGGCCCTACGGGAGGCACAGGAAGAAATTGCCCTGCCCCCTCACACCGCCAAAGTGGTCGGCATATCAGACAGCTATCGCACCTTCACTGGATTTGACATTGTGCCGGTGCTGGCGGTAATCCCGCCGGACCTTCCGCTGTCCATCCATCAGGCGGAGGTCGAATCCCTCTTCGAGGTTCCGCTCGAGTTCCTGCTTTCCCCGGCAAACAGGGTAACGAAGGAAATGGAATTTGCGGGCAAGCCCCATAGCTATTATGAAATACTCTGGCAGGACTATCGCATATGGGGCATTACCGCCGCGATTATCGCCAATTTATCGCAGCGTCTGGGATATGATTGAGACGCCATCAGGCACACAGGATATAAATTCATCAGCATGACAAGCCCTTCCACCCTGTTTCTCCCTGATCGGCATCAGCGCCCCGGATTTGATGACTTATGCCTTCATCTGGGGGCGCAGCAGGACGAAGTGCGCCTCGTCGGCGGGGCGGTGCGGGACGGGCTGCTCTCTATCCCGGTGAATGATATTGATCTCGCCACTCGCCATAGCCCGGAAGAGGTGATGCACCGCCTTAGTCAGGCAGGCATAAAGGCCATACCCACCGGCCTTGCCCATGGCACCATCACTGCGGTCATTGACCATCAACCCATCGAAATCACCACATTAAGACGAGATGTCAGCACCAATGGCCGCCACGCCACCATCGCTTATACCGATAGCTGGGAAGAAGACGCCGCCAGACGGGATTTCACCATCAACGCCCTATATGCCAGCACGCTGACCGGGCAGGTTTATGATTATTTCGGCGGGATAGAGGATTTATCCGCCCGCTGTGTACGCTTCATTGGTAATGCGCATGAACGCATTGCCGAGGATCATCTGCGTATCCTGCGCTATTTCCGTTTCCTCGCCCGGTTCGGGGCTTTGCCGCCAGAGGAAAGCGCCTATGGTGCCTGCATAGAAATGGCGAGCAGCCTGATGGCCCTCTCCCGCGAGCGTATCGCGGATGAGGTAATGAAGCTGCTATCGCTCCCTAACCCTGCATCCATAGTGCGCCTGATGGTGAATGGCGGGATTTTCACCCCCGTCATCCCGGAAATCAACGGTGAAGGCGTTACCCGGCTAGAAAGGCTGATCGCGCGAGAGCAAGACGCCGCCTTCCCTCCCTCTGCTCAGCTTCGCCTTGCCGCGCTGTTGCCGCAGAATGCCACCATCGGGGAAAAGATTGCCGCCCGCCTCAAGCTTTCCAACAAAGCCCGCAAGCGGATTGCCACTGCACTTACCCCGCCCCCAGCCTATCAGAGCCTCGAAGAACTGGCCTTTCGCATAGGTACGCAAAGCGCCATCGATCATCTGCTGCTAGCCAGCAATCAGCCCGTACAAGAGGTCGCACGCCTTGCCCAATGGCAGGTGCCGGTTTTCCCGCTGAGCGGGTCGGCATTGATCGAAATGGGCATAAAGCCCGGCCCGGACATATCGCGATTATTGGGTAAAATCAAAGAGGGCTGGATAGAGGCCGGATTTCCACCTGCGGCCAAAGCATTGGAGATAGCGGCTGATTATGTGGCGACAGAGGGAGCGGGGTCAGAAACAGAACGCCCTTTCCAATAAGCAAAGGCATCATCCGCGCTCATCGGACGGGAGAAATAATAGCCCTGCCCATAGCTGCACCCCATATCACGCAGCATCGCGGCGACTTCGGCGCTTTCCACCCCTTCGGCGGTTGCCTTCATGCCCAGCGCATCAGCAAGGGAAAGAACCGCCCGCACAATTGCGCGCTTGTTCATATCCTCTATCATACCGGAGACAAAGCTGCGGTCGATTTTCAACATATCAATGGGCAGGCTTTGCAGGCTCGCCATATTGGAATACCCCGTGCCGAAATCATCCATTGCGATGGAAATATGATGTTTCTTCAGGGATTCTAACAAGATAGTGCAGTTGGCAGGATCACTGACCAGCGCACTCTCGGTCAGTTCGATGGTGAGGCGCTGGCCGTCCATATTCTCCGCCCGCAACACATCGCCAATCATCGTCACTACATCATCACGCGCCATCTGAATGGGGGAGAGATTGACGTTAAGCTGAACCGGCATTGAGGTCCCCAGAAGGGCGTCCCATTTCTTAATCTGCTGAATAACCTCCTGCAACGCCCAGCGTCCCAGAGTAACAATCAGACCCGACTCTTCAGCAACAGAGATAAAATCAACAGGGGAAATCTGCCCCAATATCGGGTGGTTCCACCGGCTAAGAGCCTCAAACCCCTTCACCCGCCCGGTAGAAAGATCAACTATCGGCTGATACACAAGGTTCAGCGCCTGCTTATCCAGCGTATCCCGCAAATGGCTCTCAAGAAAAAAGCGCTGCCGCGCAGCCCCCAGTTCTCCCATCCGATAGACCTCCAGCCGGCCCGTCTGTTTGGCAGCACGGGCGGCGGTCTGCGCCTGACGAATAAGCTCATCCGGGTCAGCATCGGTCAGACTGGCAAGGGCGCAACCAATGGCGCAATCCACTGATATTTCCAGATTAGAAAGACGCATGGGCGCTGCAAAGGCTTCTTTCAGAAGCTGCCCAAGGGCGGATAATTCTGCAACACCCCCACGCAATATATGACAGATGCCAAATTCATTGCCACCCAGCCGACCAAGCGCAATTTCCTGATCCAGACAGTGCCGCAGACGCGCCGCAACAGAGAGGATGAGTTCATCCGCCGCCATCGTACCAAGCGCTTCGTTAATGCGGCGAAACCGCGCAAGATCAACGATCAGCACGCCAAGCTGATGCGGCTCATCCTTATATTCATTATCTTCCTTGCGCTGGCTGGCCACCAGCTTTTCCACCATTTCGCCAAAGCCAATACGATTGGGGAGAGCTGTCAATATATCGGACACCAGTTCCCGACGCAGGCTCTCCTCCATCCGGCGGTCAGAAGTGCGATCAATCGCACTCAGCAAAATGGCATCGCCCAGTAGGACGTCACCCGGAATAAGCTTTATTGTGCAATCAAATACTTCCGGGCCAATTTCGGTTTGTCGTTCCAGCTCAAACCGGCTGCCGCGCTGGCCAGTCAGTAAAAAGGCCGCCAACTCTGCCTCAAACCGCCGCCATGAGGTGCTATGTGCGTTATCCAATGGACAGCCAAAGGCTTTTTCAAACCCCTTGTTCCAATGACAACAAATAAATTGACCGGCAACCTGACGGATCAAACCCGCAGCATGAGGCAATGCCTGCAACCATGATGGCGCTTCACCAGAACCGGGCGCCGCATGGGCCCAACCCGCAGGAGCAGGGGTATCAGACAAAGCAGAATCCGCTTCCGTCCGGTGATCTGACGACAATCCGTCCATATATGCTTACGACCATTGCTCTATTATCTATAGGTCATGCATGATCGCTCATTTTTGTAAAATGATCATTCATGCTGCCCGTTTCCGGCTTAATAACTATTTCTTTTCGAGGAGTTAACGAAAACCCCGAAATGGCCCGCCACATTCACTTTTGTAACGATTTTCATCCGCTTAAATAGGATTTAGTTGAAACGATTGCTTCGCGGAAAGCCCTGTGGCGGCATCCGGCCTGACGCCCCGCGTGCAACGCGCCAGAGGCTCAAGTCCGTTTCGGTGCGAGTTCGCCCGGTTTCACCGCCCATTGCCCAACTCAGGCCATCCTCCAGCCGGAAGGCAATAGCGTCAGAAAGGCCGCCATCGCGATAACGCTGTAGCTGAACCCCCTGCCCCCGTGCCATTTGCGGCAGTTCCGACAGACGGAAAATCAGTAATTTACGGTTTTCACCGATAACGGCCACGCTGTCGGCCCCTTCTGGTACAGGATAAACCACCGTCAGGCGCGCCCCGCTGCGGACATTGACGACCTGCTTGCCCTTGCGGGTTTCCGCCGTCACATCATCCATCGCCGCCAGAAAACCACGGCCATCGCTCGCTGCCAGCAGCATCTGCCCGCCCGGTTGCGCGGGAAGCAGCGTGATAATATCAGTATCGCCATCGAGATCTACCATCGCCCGCACTGGTTCACCCAGCCCCCGTCCGCCCGGTAATTTATCAGCCCCCAGCGTGTAAAAACGGCCATTGGCGCATATCAGCAGCAACTTATCCGTCGTTTGCGCGTGAAAGGCAAAGGCCAGCCCATCGCCTTCCTTGAACTTCAGCATTTCGGCAGAGGCCAGATCAACATGGCCCTTCATCGCCCTGATCCAGCCACGCTGCGATAATATGACGGTGATCGGCTCTTTCTCGATCATCGCCTCCAGCGGAATTTCCCGTGCCGGACCTGCTTCCTCAACCAATGTACGGCGACGGCCCAGTTCCGTTTCAGGGCCATAGCGTTTGCGCAAGGCGGCAAGGTCGCGTTTCAGGCGTTTTTTCTGCAGCTTCGGGTCCGCCACCAACTTCTGAAGTTCTTCCTGCTCTTGCACCAGTTCGCCATGCTCGCGGCGCAGTTCCATCTCCTCCAGCTTGCGCAAGGACCGCAGCCGCATATTGAGGATAGCCTCTGCCTGCCGATCGGTGAGGCCAAATTCGGCCATCATCACCTCTTTCGGCTCATCCTCTGTGCGGATGATTTCAATCACCCGGTCAAGGTTGAGATAGGCGATGATATAGCCGTCGAGCAGTTCCAGACGCCCGGCGATTTTCTCCAGCCGGTGCTGCGCCCGGCGCACCAGAACGTCGATCTGATGCGTCAGCCATTGGGACAGAACATCCTTAATCCCCAACACGCCGGGGCGATGCTGTGCATCCAAAACATTCATATTGAGGGAGAAGCGCGTTTCCAGATCAGACAGGCGGAACAGGCTGTCCATCAGCATATCCGGCTCCACCGTGCGACTTCTGGGCTCCAGCACGAGGCGGATATTCTCGTCGCTCTCATCCCGAATATCGGCAAGGATTGGAAGCTTCTTTTCGGTAATCAGATGGGCGATATGCTCAATCAGCTTGGACTTTTGCACTTGATAAGGAATTTCGGTGATGACCGCGACCCATGCGCCGCGTGCTTCCTCTTCCTTATGCCATTTGGCGCGAATACGCAGCGAACCACGCCCGGTCGCATAAGCCTCTGATATAATCGATGCAGTATCGACCAGCATACCACCGGTTGGCATATCCGGCCCGCGCACAATCTGCATGATTTCGCTATGCTCAGCGTCTGGCTTATCAATCAGCAGACTGGCGGCATCAATGATTTCCGCGACATTATGAGGCGGGATGCTGGTCGCCATGCCCACCGCAATACCGCTCGCCCCATTAGCGAGAAGGTTGGGGAACAGGCCGGGAAACACCTCCGGCTCCTCTTCCTCGCCATTATAGGTCGGGCGATAATCCACCGTGCCTTCATCAAGGCCCGCCATCAAATCCGCCGCAGCCTGCGTCAGGCGCGCCTCGGTATAGCGCATGGCCGCCGCATTATCGCCGTCGATATTGCCGAAATTGCCCTGTCCATCAACCAAAGGCGTGCGCAGCGAGAAATCCTGCGCCAGACGCACCATCGCATCATACACGCTGGCATCGCCATGGGGGTGATATTTACCGATGACGTCACCCACCACGCGGGCGCACTTCTTATAGCCCGTATTGTTACGCGCAGGGTTTGCAACCAGCACATCGGGGTTTGCCCCCGCAGGCTCCAGCCGCAAGAGCCGCATCGCCCACAAAAGGCGGCGATGCACAGGCTTCAGCCCATCGCGCAAATCCGGCAAGGACCGCGCCGTAATGGTGGACATGGCATAAACGAGGTAACGCTGGGACAAGGCTTCATCAAAGCTATGGTCCCTGATGGTGTCGAACGGATCGCGGAAATCGGACATGGGCGCTGCCATAGCAAGCGCGGGCCGAGCCGTCGATGGCCTTATTAGCGCACAGTGGCATCATCGCCTGACATCATAGCCTGCCATCAGCGCCAGACAGCATATTGCGCACCCCCTTATGTGATAGAGTACCTCCCCTCATATGATCCGGACACGACCCACTTGTGCGCCGCAGGCACCACGCTTATCCTGCCGCAAAGCCCCCTTCATAGTTAAGGGGCAATAGTCAGGGAATATACGCTCATGGACTTAGGAATTACTGGCAAAACCGCTCTTATCTGCGCATCCAGCCGGGGATTGGGCCGGGGCTGCGCGATGGCATTGGCGAAAGAAGGCGCACGCGTCATCATCAATGGGCGCGATGCTGATCGGTTGATACAGACCGCCGCCGAAATCCGTGCGGCGACCGGGGCAGAGGTTATCGCTATCGCCGCCGATGTCAGCACAAAGGAAGGCCGCAATGCGCTGCTCACCGCCGCCGGAGAGGTCGATATTCTCGTCAACAATAATGGCGGGCCACCCCCGGCTGATTTCCGAGAGCTTACCCATGAAAGGCTGATTGCCGGGCTGGAGGCTAATATGCTCACCCCTATCGCTCTGGTTCAGGCGGTGATTGATGGCATGGTGGAACGCCATTTTGGGCGCATCCTCAACATCACATCCGCGTCCGTTAAAATGCCGCTATCCGGGCTGGATCTTTCCAGCGGTGCGCGCATCGGCCTCACCGGTTTTCTGGCAGGCGTGGCGCGACAGGTGGCCCACGCCAATGTGACGATCAATAATCTGCTGCCCGGTTCCATCGATACCGACCGCATCCGCTCGCTGGACGCCCGGCTGGCGGCGGAAAGTGGCGCTACCCCGCAGGCCATGCGAGATAAAAGAGAGGCGGCCATTCCCGCTCGCCGTGTTGGTACGGCAGAGGAATTTGGTTCTGCCTGCGCGTTTCTGTGTTCCGCGCAAGCCGGTTATATCACTGGGCAAAGCCTGCTGATTGACGGCGGCGCCTATCCGGGCGTGTTATAAGCCGAGGGAAATGCCGGGCGCGTTCCATGATCTGCGCGCCCGCCCTACCAGCCCATCAATAACCAATATATCGGTCCCGCCGGTGCCAGACGATTAATATCGCACTCAGCGCTACCATGCCGATTGCCGACCACAAGACCTGATCCACCCGCAACCGCCACGCCGACAGGATCAGCACACATATATCAAAGCCAAGCTGAATATAGCCCGCTTTCATCCACCCTTTATTCTGACACCAGAGGGCCATTACCCCAACACCGCCCGCACTGGCGCTATGGCGTGCGGCGGCCATCACCCCCATGCCCACCAAAGTACCGCCCATAATAGCAGCCGCCCCCTGATCCACCGCATCCAGCATGATGAATCGCGGCAACATGTCCACAATAGCCGGAATCATTACCGACAATATCAGGGTTTTAACCGCAAAGCCCCGCCCCATAGTAAGCAGTGCAAAGAGCATGAACGGTAGGCTCAGCCCGATGAATATCACGCTGAAAGGCAATGCCCCATGATATGATAACAGCAGTGCAACCCCTGCCAGACCGCCTGTTACCAACCCCGCTTTCTGGAGGAGGAGCAAGCCCATGGCGATGAAAATCGCGCTGACGAACAACGCATAGCCATCCTCCACCGGCCCTTGCCGCCCATTGCCTTGCGCCTGCGAAACCACCGGGGCAGGCGAAGGATTAACGGGCGTGGGAGACTCGGTTTTCTTCATAGCGGTACATTATAATATTGTTTCTCATTGGTAAAATATTATTACCTTTCTCACCCCTGAATCCGCCCATTAACCCACAAGCACAATAAGCCTGCGCGCCGACCCTGCGGGCATTTTTCTGCTTTATTTGCACCCCACAGCGCTTTGGTATAAGGGGCAAAGCGAACCCGCCCCGGCATCCTGCATCATTTTCCGATGATTCGGTGCGCCGGGGCAAATTTTTTTGGCAAATAGCTTACGAGTAGGCACCCGCTCATGGTCCGTCGTCGCCAGATTTACGAAGGCAAGGCAAAAATCCTTTATGAAGGGCCGGAACCCGGCACGATCATCCAATATTTTAAAGATGACGCGACCGCCTTCAATGCCCAGAAAAAGGGCACGATCAATGGCAAAGGCGTGTTGAACAATCGCATTTCTGAGCATGTTTTTACCATGCTTGGTAATATCGGCGTGCCGACTCACTTCATCCGTCGCCTCAACATGCGCGAACAGCTTGTGCGTCAGGTTGAAATCGTGCCGATCGAAGTCGTCATTCGTAATGTCGCGGCAGGCTCTCTCTCCACGCGTCTTGGTATCGAAGAAGGCACGCCGCTTCCCCGCACACTCATCGAATATTATTATAAGGATGATGCGCTGGGTGATCCGATGATTACCGAGGAACATATCGCCTGTTTTGGCTGGGCCAGTCAGGAAGAAATGCACGATATCGCCGACATGGCGATCCGCGTGAATGATTTCATGAGCGGCCTGTTCGCGGGTATCGGCATTCGCCTCGTGGACTTCAAACTCGAATTTGGTCGTCTGTGGGAAAATGATTTCAGCCGAATCATCCTTGCTGACGAAATCAGCCCCGACGGCTGCCGCCTGTGGGATGCTGTCACCGGCGAGAAGCTCGATAAGGACCGCTTCCGCCGTGACCTTGGCGGTGAAGTAGAAGCCTACCAAGAAGTAGCGCGCCGTCTGGGCCTGCTGCAGGATGAAGGCGGCGAACCTACCGTGCTGGATTTAGACAGCGCCCGCAAGAAACGCGACGGCGAAAAGGCATAATCTGCCCAGATCGGGCTTGCCCTTCTTTGCCTTCGCGCATAGGGGAAGCCCGAACCCGCCAGTGAAATCTGGCACCATTTCATTCTGGCCATGAAGGCCTGTACAAACCAGTCCAAGGGAGACCGCCCAGCCATGAAAACCCGTGTTTTTGTAACGCTAAAAGGTGGCGTTCTTGATCCGCAGGGCAAGGCCATTCACCATGCCCTCGAAGGGCTGGGCTTTTCCGGCATTAATGATGTGCGCGCAGGCAAGCTGATTGAGCTGGACCTTGCTGATGGCACATCCGATGAAGACATTGACGCCATGTGCAGCAAGCTGCTGGCCAATACGGTAATCGAAAATTATCGCATTGAGAAAATCGGTTGATTTTCGTTTTCACCGACTAAGGAAATCGGTTGATTTTCGTTATAACCGACTAGAAAATCACCTGATCTTCGTCATTATCGGACATAGGAAAGCATAAACCCATGAAAAGCGCCGTCATCACCTTCCCCGGCTCTAACTGTGACCGCGACATGGCTGTTGCGCTGGAACAGGCCAGCGGTGTGAAGCCCGTGATGTTGTGGCACCGCGAAACGGAAATCCCCGCCGGGATTGATCTGATCGCTGTGCCGGGTGGCTTTTCCTATGGCGATTATCTACGTTCTGGCGCGATGGCGTCCCGCTCCCCCATCATGGCGGCGGTGAAGGAAGCCGCAGCACGCGGCACCTATGTTCTGGGCGTATGCAATGGCTTTCAGGTATTGACTGAATCTGGCCTGCTGCCCGGCGCGCTCATGCGGAATGCTGGCATCCATTTTGTTTGCCGCGACGTTGCGCTGACAGTCGAAAATAACCAGAGCGCCTTCACCTCCCTTTATCAGCAGGGCGAACAGGTCGTTTTCCCAGTCGCCCATCATGATGGCAATTATGTTGCCGATGATGCAGTGCTGGATAGGCTGGAAGGAGAAGGCCGCGTGGCCTTCCGCTACGCCGAGAGCGTCAATGGCTCCGCACGCAATATTGCCGGCGTTCTCAGCGATAAGAGCAATGTTCTGGGCATGATGCCGCACCCTGAACGCGCGGTTGAAGCCGCCCATGGCAATGTTGATGGCGTTCGCATGTTTAAGGGACTTGTAGAGGGGTTGATGGCGACCGCCTGACAGGCCTCGCCAGATTAGCGATTGCCCCACCTGATTGGGGCATGACGCCTATTATCAGGCTTCATTTCCAGCCCCCTTCTCTGCGGAGGATATTCGCATAGGGAAGGCTTATGCCTTAGATTTTCGCCTTAAATGGTGTGAAATCAGTGCCTTCATCATAAACATCCAGCCCCTCACTGCGCTTCAATGCCCCGACGACCCAATATGTAACGGGCGTCAGAACGACCTCCCACCCGGTTTTGAGGACAAATTGCGCCACCACGACCTGAGCAATTTGCTCTGGCGGCCATCCCGCCACGCCCCAAAACGCCAGCGGATAGAATAATAAGCTGTCCAGCGCCTGCCCGACGACAGTAGAACCGATTGTCCGGGTCCATAGATATTTGCCCTGCGTCCACAGCTTCATCTTCGCCATGACAAAGCTATTGGCAAACTCCCCTGCCCAAAAAGCTGTAATAGAGGCCGCGACAATACGCCATGTACTGCCGAAAATCACATCATAAGCTGG
Organism: Sphingobium sp.; assembly: GCA_009360885.1. GTDB lineage: Bacteria > Pseudomonadota > Alphaproteobacteria > Sphingomonadales > Sphingomonadaceae > Sphingobium. The sequence continues at coordinate 80,693 of SPEL01000002.1, forward strand.
CTGATCGGGCCAATCCCGCGCCGGAGGCAAGGCCACCACAACCGCGCTCATCACTGCCATGAAGATCATCGCCACAAAGCCCGTCCAGATGACCCGGCGCGCACGGGCATATCCATACACTTCCGTCAGCACATCACCGATGATGTAACTGAGCGGAAAGAACATCAGCCCTGCACCATAGGCCCATGTCCCAACAATGGGCAGATCAATCTCAGATCTTTTCGCCGCACCAATGATGTTCGATAATAAAAGGATAACAACAAAGGCTACCATGATAAAATCATAATAGCGTAAGCTGCGTCCTTTTAGCTGAGCAGCTTCTACCGATCGGACAGAGGTATGATTTTTCATATATGCTACCATATCGCGCTTTGACTGAAGCGCAAACCGCGCTATGTGCCTTCGCAGATACTGCATGACTGTATCCTGCACCCGTAGCTCAGCTGGATAGAGCATCCGCCTTCTAAGCGGATGGCCACAGGTTCGAATCCTGTCGGGTGCACCACTTCCCCTATTTCCTCATAAGACGCCCATATTTTGCGTTTTAGTCAGATTCGTCTTTATTGAAGGCGTTAACACGTTCGCCTTGTTTTTTATCGCTATGCCCCTCAAATATTAGGCGGGAACTGCGATACGGGTTCCCATGGCGGGGTGGGCACATATCATGGCCTTCATCACCTATATGGCTCCCTGACCCGTGGCTTATGGGCAAGGGCTTCACCGCATTTCAGTGGGGCTGCACGATAATCTCTGCCATTTCCCTGTTCGGCCCCTTCCTCGATGACCCAATACTGAAACATAGAGAACGACAGATCAGCTGGCGTCGGGTGTCCCTAACGAACATAATGAAACAGGCATGAGGTGCCTTTGCTCCTCATGCCTGCACATGCCACAGTTAGTGCCTTATTGGGCTATCCGTGACTATGAAGGAATTTACCGATACGCGGGTCGCCACCGGTATCGAATTCCACAGATGTGCCGCGGCGTTCCTTGCGCGACACCCATTCGGTAATCATTTCCGCACAGGTATGATCCAGACACACAACATCCCGGAACTTCAGGCGGATACGCCCACCATCTGGTATCTGGTCGAGCTGGTTAGCCAGTTTCGGCAGGTTAACGCAGGTCGCAGCGCCGGTAATTTCAACCTCTGCAACATCATCATCCCCATCCTTATGCTTCATACCCAGCTTCAGGTTGCGGATGTGCGGGATCAATTCCAGCAGAGACAAGGCCAGACCCACCAACACGCCGGTCAGCAAGTCCGTCAGCACGACCATTACAAAGGTCAGCGCCCAGATGGCTGCAGGCAAAGCCCCATATTGCTGGAACAAATGCTTAGCGTGGCTAAGGCTCACGAGACGCCAGCCAGTTACGACCAGAACGCCAGCCAATGATGCCGTGGGCATTTCGCGCAGCAACCAGGGCAGCAACGCAACGAATGCCAATATCCAGATGCCATGCAATATAGCGGACAGCCGCGTTATCGCCCCGGCCTGCACATTGGCAGAACTCCGCACGATCACGCCGGTCATCGGCAGGCCACCAGCCAGACCGCAGGCCATGTTGCCAACACCCTGCGCCACCAGTTCTTTATTATACTGAGTACGCGGGCCATCATGCATCCGGTCCACTGCCGCTGCGGAAAGCAAGGTTTCCGCACTGGCAATGAAAGCGATGACAAACGCCGTCAGCAGGATTTGCGGCTCCAGCAGGCGGGATAAATCACCCATGCCCGGCAGAGACATGCCAGCAAACAGAGACGCAGGCACTTCCACCCGCTTCACATCCGGGTCTAGGAAAAAAGCCGCCAGCGTTGCCGCGACCACACCGATGAGCGCGCCCGGAACCAGACGCAGCTTTTGCGGGCGGATTTTCTCCCACAACAGGAAGGAAACAATCGTCAGCATACCCAGTGCAAAGGCAGCAACCTTGGAATCACCTGTTCCCGGGGTCAGGTCAATGAATGCGCCCGGAACCGCCGACAAGTTCGCAAGACCACTGGGCAGCGGGCTACGATCAAGCAGTACATGGATCTGGCTAAGAACAATGAGCAGACCAATGCCCGCCAGCATCCCATGCACCACAGCGGGAGAGATAGCGCGGAACCAATGGCCAATGCGCAACACACCCGCACCGATTTGAAATGCCCCTGCCAGCAAAACAATCAGGCCCAGCGCGACAACGCCCTGTTCCTGCACAATTTCGAATACCAGCACGGCGAGGCCCGCGGCAGGGCCACTGACCTGAAGCGGGGAACCGGCCAGCAAACCAACGAGGATACCACCGATAATACCGGTAATCAGCCCGGCTTCTGCCGGCATACCAGATGCTACGGCGATGCCCATACAGAGCGGCAATGCCACCAGAAACACGACGAGGGACGCGATAAAATCGCGTCCCGTGCTGGCCGGAAGCCAACTTTTATGGTGTGTGCCGACATTGCTCATAGTGCAGCGGCCATCGGCATGTGCGGAACACTCGCTACATCAGACGACAAAGCGACAGGCAGCGGTTCATCATTGTTCACATTGACGAATGAGCCTGTCTTGCCATCCAGCGCCATGATAGTGCCGCTATCAATTTCAAAGAACCAGCCATGCAGTGACAGTTCACCGCGCGCCATCGCCGCCGCTACCGAAGGATGAGTGCGCAGATGGTTGATCTGAGCAATAACATTTTCCAGTGCCAGCGCCCGCACACGATCACGGTCATCCATATTATCGGGATACGCTGCCTTAACGACAGATTCCGCCGCATGGGCGTGGCGCAGCCATGTTGCGACATTAGGCATGTCATCCAGCACTTCGGGCTTCAGAAACGCCTTCATCGCGCCGCAATCAGAATGGCCGCAGACCACGATGTCACGCACCTTCAACGCAACAATGGCATATTCTACTGCCGATGACACACCGCCATTGGCCTGTGAAAAAGGCGGAACGATATTGCCCGCATTGCGGCAAACGAACAGATCACCGGGCCGGGCCTGTGTAATCAACTCGGGCACCACGCGTGAATCTGCGCAGGAAATCATCAGCGCTTTGGGGTTCTGCCCATGATGAGCAAGCGTCTGATAAAGGGCGCTTTCTTTCTCAAAAATGTCGCCACGAAATCGGCCGGCACGGTCAAGAATATTATCCATGAGTTTTTTCCTCAAACTTGCTGTGTGCAGGGGTAGCCCGCACCAATCAGGTCATGTTTCAGACCAGCGGAAGGCCAGAGCCATTCCGTCAGCAAAGAGGAATACAGTGGTCATTTTGCTGCAATGCAGCTTGAACAATTCAAAATGTTTCTGGAATATTATAAACTATGTAACAGGCGCCATTTATTAAAAATGGTTCATATCAGACTGATATATCATGATTTTATATCGCGCAGCCGCCCCTGTACCAGACAGGCACAAAAAGGCCAGCCCCCACCTTCAACGCGTTTGCGGAAAGAACATTTCCGCACGCAGACCATGCGGAACCCGGTTGGAAAGACGCAGTTCGCCCCCTTCCCTTTGCATGACCTGATGCACAATCGGCAGCCCCAGCCCCAGCCCATCGGTATTACGCGGGCGGGCGTGATCGAGCCGTAAAAATGGTTCCAGCACCGTCACCAGCATATCATCAGGAATGCCGGGCCCCTCATCTTCCACCACCAGATGCACACCCTCATCATCACAATAGAGGGTAACAAATGCCCGGTCGCCATATTTGACTGCATTTTCAACCAGATTACCAATGGCCCGTTTCACTCGTAGCGGGCTAATCATCAATGTCAGGCTATCCGGCCCTTCGTAAATGACCGGTTGCCCCATATCCGCCGCGTCATCGGTAACGGTCATGGTGAGGGTCGCAATATCAACCAGTCGGCGCGGCTCATCAGATTTTTCGCCTGCCAGATATGTGAGAACGGAATTGAGCATTTTTTCCATCTCATCAATGTCTTTAGTCATCGCTGACCGGGCAAAAGCATCATCCACCAGTTCTGTGCGCAAACGAAGCCGCGCAAGCGGCGTGCGCAAATCATGCCCTACTGCCGCCAATGCCTTGGTGCGGCTATCGATCAGTTCGGAAATCCGCACCTGCATCGCGTTGAACGCCTTAGCGAGCATCCGTAAATCACGCGAACCACGTTCAGCAATCATCACCGGCGTCCCGTGCCCGGCGGCGTCAGCGGCGCTCGCCAGCACCCGCAGAGGAGATCCTAACACACGGATGACCAGCGCAGCAGCCGTCAACACCCCAATAATTAATATAGAAAGCGAGAAGAGCGACTGATAAAATCGATCCCATCTTTCCTGAATGCGGGTGCTGAAATTCAAATAGCTGCCATCTGCCAGCCTGACGCTACCCTGCACCTGATGGGCATGAGCAGGATCTAGTACCAGACGCAAATCCTTTTGCACTAATGCAGGCTCCTCCTGCACCATCATATTCCAGAGGCGTTGCGTTTCTTCTGCTCGCTGCTGCTCACGCCCGTGTCCCGGCTCTTGTACAGGCATGGCAACGGGAGCCTGCGCCCAGTTGATAGAAAGGTGATCGGAGGATAATTTGCGCGTGATATGGGCCCTGCTATCTGTCGGCGTATCAACTAGCAGGCGGCTCATCACCATGATTTGTTCGGCTAATTGCTCAGCCTTTTCCTCACGCGACGAAAAGGTGCCGAAGCGTTCATATAATATGGCGCTACCCATAAATTCCAGCAGGATGGCGACGAGCAGCACCGACATGACCTGCCCCATCAGGCCACGCGGCCAGAAACGAGGCCAGAAACGCATTGGCTTCAAGCGCGCTCTACCTCTGCGGTCAGCATATATCCGAAACCGCGTATGGTGCGGATGAGGGATTTGCTCTCTTCATCCTGCGATAATTTCCGGCGCAGACGGCTCACCAGAACATCGACGCTGCGGTCAGAGGATTCCCCAAGGCGGGAGCGCGATAACTCCAGCAGCCTTTCACGGCCAATGACGCGCTGGGCATTATCCAGCAGCACGATCAGCAACGCATATTCCGCGCCAGATAATTCGACCCATGCACCATTAGGGGCGGTGAGTTCGTGCCGCCGCTGGTCCAGCGTCCAGCCGTTAAAGCGGATGACGTTCTGCTGCTCGCGTGCCTGCGCCCAGTCTGCCGCACCCCGGCGCAATACCGCGCGAATACGGGCAATCAGCTCCTTGGTGCTAAAGGGTTTTGGCACATAATCATCCGCACCGAGTTCCAGCCCCAATACGCGGTCTGTTTCCTCCGTACGGGCGCTCAGCATGATGATGGGCACTTCGCTTTCCTGCCGCACTTTACGGCATATATCGAGGCCACTCGTCCCCGGCAGCATGATATCGAGCAGGATGAGGTCTATTTGATGTTCTTTGAATATCCGCCACATTTCTGGTGCAGATTGGGCCGTCATGGCCTTGAACCCGTTTTCTTGCAAACGTCGCCCCAATAGCACGCGAAGGGACGGATCATCCTCGACAATCAGGATGGTCTGTGCAGGTGCGGTAATCATCGCAGAATGGACGGATTCCATGAAACTCCTCAAATAGCATTTCATAAATGGCACAAAAATGCCGCATTACCAATGCTGCTTTAACATTTTTCTTTCCATAGCCGGAAAAAATGATGCGTCGCAAACAGGATCTGGGCGGCATATCTCATTCAAAACCAGCCGCTCGCCCTTTATTCCTGCCCCTGCGCCCTACAGGCTAATGCGTGCGCCAAGGGTGAGGACCGCCCCGCTGTGACGCGCAAAAGGATTTGCCCCTTCATCCTGTTTTTCAATATCGGTATCGGTCCAGTCGAGCGTCACAGAGAGTTTGCTGATGCTATATTCCGCACCTAGCGCCCAATCGGTATAATCCCCACCGGGACGGAGCCTCGCCCAGCGGCCAGAGGAACGCTCTGACCCGCCAGAGCGCCCTACATGGCCGGTGAGGCTGATGGGCGTGCCGATAACAGCCACCCGTGCCTGCGCCTGACCATATAACAAACTGCCGCCAATCGACCGCTGAGAGGGGGCGTAAGAAGCGGAAACACCCATATCAACCGGCCCTAGCGTAATTCCCGCGCCGCCACCCATTTTTGCATAGTTGAGCGGCCCGTCTCCGCCCGTAAAAACATGCCCCGTTACGCCCGCATGCCAATGAACCGGACCATCGCTTCGCTGATATGTGCCGGAAATGTCAAACACCCCGTCTGCCCCGCCATGACGCACAGCACCGCGTGTGGACAGCGCCTGCACCGACAGGGTAATGTCCGACGTTACCGGCACACCGACATAGGCCATGGCGGCGGCCCGCCCATCGCTCCAGCTAAGGCCGCGCACCCGTGCATCGTTCATCACCGCCACTTCCAGCAACGGCCCCTGCTGCTGCGCCAAAGCCGGAACCGGCACAGCCAGCAACATTAGCGACACACCCCATTTCAACATGATTATTTCTGTCCTTTTCCTTCACCTGCCCGGCTGCCGGAACCCAGGCTGGCCAGTTCCCTGTGCAACCCAGCTTTATCCTGTACGGCGGCCTCAGCCAGATAGCGCTGCAACTGCCCGGTGTCACCACCAAAGGCCGCCACATCACTGGCGGGCAGCGCAGAGCAATGAACGCCGCGCATTCCCGTTTTCACGCCTTTTTCCTTTACAGGCAAATCCACAACACGGCTAAGCGCTGCAACCGGCTGTCCATCATTGGTTACAGCGGCGCGTTCAACCGATACCGAAGTTTGCCAGAAACAGCGTATTGGCTCACGCGGGCCAAAGCCTGTCTGTCGATAAGATGTCTCCACTTTGGGCGTATAACTGACGGTTATCATCTGCCCTTCGTGGTTCAGCGATGTTTGGTGCGCCACCTCTGCCTGTGTGGGAACAGATGCCCCCGCCATTACCAGTGCGCCCATCATGATATGCATCATAGTCTTTCTCCTGCGAAACGGCCGCCCTGCCATTTTATAAACTTGGCATGGGTCAACTGCGAAGCGGAGATAGAGGCGTGATATTGCTGGCCTCACAACATTATGTGACAAAAGATTGCCAGCGCAGAATTAAACCGTCCACTCGCTGATGTCATCTTCCTGCCCGATGAGAGCGAGGCCGTGGGCGATAGAGGTCAGTTCCTGCCCACTTTCCAGCTTATCCATGCCAAAACGCTGCTCAAACAGATGCCGCACCGCAGGAATGAGCGAAGAACCGCCCGTCAAAAACACATGATCGATATCATCCGCGCTGATCCCCGCATTACGCAGGGCACCATCCACTGTTTCGGCAATCTGGGCGAGGTCAGGCGCGATCCAGTGTTCAAAATCGGTGCGTTTCACATCTGCCTCAATGGTCAGTACATCACTTTTAAACCGAAAATGGGCCTGATCTTGCGTAGAAAGGCTCCGTTTCAGCCGCCCCACCGCATCATAAAGCGAATATCCCAGCTCATGCTCCACCACCGATATCATGCGGCCAATGGCGTCCGGATCGGTCGCGCTGCGTTGCAGGCGGGCCAGCGCATCCAATGTTTTACGGTTCCGCATCAGGGCAAGGCGGGACCAGTCACCAAAATCCGCAAAATGCCCGCCGGGGATTTCCAGCACTTTATCAAAGGATGTATAAGTGCCCCCCTTCCCCAGCATCGGCAGCACCAGATGATCCATGATGCGATAATCGAACCTGTCCCCCGCAATGCCGATACCAGCCGACCCTAACGGGGTGCAGCGCCGCGCCGCGCCGGGGGCCTCCACCCGCACAATGGAAAAGTCGCTGGTGCCGCCGCCAAAATCCGCCACCAGCAAGGTCGCCGCTTTGCTAAGTCGTGAAGCAAAGCTAAAGGCCGCGCCCATTGGTTCATAAACATAATGAACTTCGCTGCCTAACAGGCTGAACATAGCATCATAACGCTGCCGGGCGAGTGCCTCATCTGGTCGCGCGCCCACATAACGCACAGGCCGCCCCACCATGATGCGCGATGGCAAAGATTTCAGCGCATCACCGGCATGGTCACGCATATGGCCTAGAAAAACCTGCCCCAGTTCCTCAAAACGGAAGCGTTTTTCAAATAAAGTTGCCTGATCGAATGCCGGGTTGGCCGCCACAGACTTAAAGGATTGCAGGAAACGACTACCCTGCGGATATTCCAGAAACTCCGCTATGGCCCATGGCCCGGCCTCATGCGCCAGACCGCCCCGCATATCTTCCTCCTGCCAGAAACAAAGGGCAGATCGGAAAACAGAGCTGATACCGTCAGGGGCCGCAAAATCGACCAGCGCGGCCTGCCCGATGTCATGCCCCAACGCTATGACCGAATTGGTCGTGCCAAAATCAATCCCAACAGAGGAAGCAGAAGATTGCAGCGCAGTGGCACTAACGGCCATAATTCAGGTCCTTAAAAAACAGAGGGGCAAAGCGGGGCCGTCGCCTATGACAGTGAGCGCGCTATTGGGCAACTCACAATCCATTCATCATCCTTCAACATTAACAATCGTTACGAGATTTCTATTGACAAGAGGGTAACTATTCTGGCTTCCTACAAGAACAGGAGAAACCGAATTGACCCAAAAGAGAGTCGATCGGTAACGATGGAGAGCAGCTATGAAAGCGATTAACACCGTAGTTCGCCGTGTATCCCGCTCATATGATGCAGTATGCATGATGGGCGTGGCATTTGGCCTTACCGCAATTCTCGCGACGATGATACTGGTCAAGCTCAACTAATATAAGCATCATCGATAAAGATGCTGTTTGGCTTGATGTTAGGCTCAGGATTTAAAGCACTCTGCCTGTAATAGAGAGCGACCATGAAACAGAGCGCGCCGGAATTAATTTCGGCGCATCGGCTTGGCATGATTCACAGTCCACCGATTGCCGTGCGTATATTGGCAGCAGACATTGGCGCGGATAACGCGGGCATCCCCGCCCCGTTTAGCCCTGATTGTTCTAACAGCTCATCCACAAATTGCGGCTTATGAAATAAGAAGCCCTGCCCTGCCCTTATCCCTGTTTCATTCAGCAGATAATCCCGCTCCTCCTGTACCTCCACTCCCTCGGCGACCATCTGCATTCCAAGAGCTAAACTGAGCGATTCAATGGCGCGCAGCACGCTCTGGCTACGGGGCCGCTGATGGATAGAGGCAATGAGGGAACGATCCACCTTCATTTCATCGGCTGAAATATCAGCGAGCAAAGACAGGCAGGAATATCCCGTACCAAAATCGTCGATGGAAATACCGATCCCCACTTCACGCAAGAGCGGGAAAATCCGCGCCTGAAATGGCCCGGAGGTTACAAACGCATCCTCGGTTAATTCCAATATGAAATTGCGCGCCCGTCCGGTATCAACAATCCGTCGGATGAATTTTTCCATGAAAGCCGTCTTATCCGCCTGTCGGGCAGAAATGTTCAGGCTGTAGGTAATATCCCGGCCAAAACGCTCATCCAACCGTGGCAATGCCTCTATCAGCCGATCCAGCATAGCATGGGTGATACCATCCATCAGCCCTAGATCGCTGGCCAGATTAAGGAAGTCACAAGGCGGGTGAACCGTTCCCTGTCCATCCACCCAGCGGACCAAAGTTTCAAAACCAAAAACACTTCCATCGCGCAAATCGACCTTGGCTTGCAGTGCGCACTGAAATTCATTGCGGTGAATGGCCGCACGCAGGCGATGCTCGATCGATATTTTCTGCGCCGCGACTTTACCCAATGCCTGATTGAAAAAGCCAATGCTGCCCTTGGATGTCATTTTGGCCTGATACATGGCGGTATCAGCATTACGGCGCAGCGTCTCATAATCCTGCCCATGCGCCGGATACAGCGCCACACCGATAGAGGCCGATGCACGAATTTCCAGCCCATCGACATTAAAGGGCACCTTTAATTGCTGCTTAATGCGCTCAATCAGCGCTGCGCTTTCCGGCCTGCCTTCTATCGGGTTCAGTACGATGACAAATTCATCTCCGCTGATACGCCCCAGAAAATCCGTCTTACGAATCTGGCTGCGCACCCGGTCCGCCACAGCTTTCAGCAGCGCATCACCAGCATGGTGGCCGTAAAAATCATTCACCTGCTTGAAATGGTCGAGATCAACAAAGGCGATCGCCATTTTCTCGCCGCTTTTCTTATTCTCAATACTGCGGTTGACCAGTTCCTCTATATAAGACCGATTAGGAAGGCCGGTTAGCTGGTCATGATTGGCGCGATAGGTGAGTTCCTCCTTGCTCGCCTTCAATCGTTCCGTCAGTTGCTTGAGGCGAAAGCTCTCCGCCTCGGTCTGTGAAGCCCATGTCGCGGCAAAAGCATGAGACGCCAGCAAAGAGAATTTCCGCGCGAGATTGACATGACTGCGGTCAAAGCCCGGCTCTGCATGGCCGCGCAGCAAAATCAGCAGCCCTCGCCTGTCCCTCACCCCCAATGGCAGATAGAGCGCTGGCCGCTGCCCCGGCAGACAGGCGGCGGCGATTTCGGGCCAATCACTGGAGTCTGTATTCGAAATCGTCGTGACGATGCGGCCCGATAATATCTTGGTAAAGGATCGCCCAACAGGCCAGAGCGTCCCCACCAGCGCCTCATCGCTAGCGGCCATACATTCCAGCATGTCATGATCGTCATCCCGCTCAATCAGGACAATGGCATGCTGCGCGTCAAAGGTTGGCAGCAATGCCTCAAACACACGGGCGAAAGGGTTTTCTTCGCCATCGATACACAGCATTGCATCCAGCGCATGGAGCAACAAATTGGCATGGGTGGCCTCTGTCCGCAGGATATCATTTTCGCGGCTCATCGCGACCAAAGTTTCGCGTAACTCTTCTGACCCGTCCAGAACCATCAACTATGCGCCATTCTCATCGACCAAAGGCAATTGCGGAAATCATCAGATTGCCATGGGCATTTTTATCGAGCAGATACCCCTGCTCGCCAAAGGTGAAGCAGCCGATAAATGGTCTGCCACCAAAGCTGGTGGAAACCGCAGTTGCGACTTGCGGCATCTGATCCCCCACCGCGAGGCGACAGCCGGCGCAGTAAACAACCAGCCCCCCTGCCAGATTATCCGCACCACCCGGCAAGGTTGCGGCGGCGGCGGTCGCAACTTTGCCAGCGCGCTCAACCAAACGGGCCTTATCCCCACGCATACTATATAACTGCGCCCCCTCCTCCACCGATGCAAAGGTCGAAAGCGCGCCATTAGGCATGATACGATCAGGATGGATGAGGATATAATGGGCAACACCCTCAATATGGCCCGCATCAATGCCGAGTGGATACATGGTTGTATCCGTCAATATCCCCCCACCTTCGGCCAGCTTGTCAGAGAGCAAACCACCCATCCAGCGATTATATACCTCGGCAGCGGGCTGGCCATCTATGCTGATAATTTCACGCCCCCGTGCGGTTGTCACCACACCGCTGGAACCACCCGCACCATAAGCGATTTTGGTGACGATCCCGGTGGGGCCAACGGGTTCATAGCCCCCCTGAAACGCAAAACCAATGCCGCCGGAAGAGAACATTACCCCAACGACAAGCCCATCGCGCATCAGACCATCCGGCCCCATTTGCCGCCAATGCCCTTCCACATCATCATCAGCCGAACTGCCTCCGATAATCGGACAACGTTCCCCAACAACACGGCGGAGGCCTTCAATGACGGCTTCTTCCTGGCCCGGCGCCTGATAAATCCAGATAAGTTCCGGCAATTCCCCCGCGCAATCGGCATCTTCCAGCGCTGCATGAAGGACTTTTTCCGCGCTGGAAGCCACATCCTCCCCCAGCAATGCCGCCGCCGTACCATAGTCACCGTCAGGGTCCTCTATCAGCAACAGCCCGATGGACCATGGGCCGGTCAACCCATCCTCGTTCATCACCCCGCCGCAGGATGTGCCGCCCAATATGGCGGCATCAGGAAAGCGAGTCCTGATGAAATCATAAATAGGCTGGTCCTGATGCCTGTAATCATAAAAGACGCAGATCATATCAGGATTGATAGGATTTTCTTCTATCTTATCAGATATTTGAAGCAATACATCCTGAGTCAATCGCCCAGATGCAGCAATAGATTTCAACGAAACCACTATGCCCCCGTAATATCCGCTAACACAACAGAACAGGATTTAGGGAAAGGGAGTTAACATTCGTCTAAAAAGACAGGGAAAAGCACATCCAACCTGCATGCATACAAAGGAATGCGGAAAATCATTTCATTCAGGCAATATCTCAACTTTCCGGTAATCGCGCGGGGACATGCCATATTGTTCCCGAAAGGCCCGGCTGAAGGATGCAGAATCGTTAAAGCCCCATTGAAATAATATGTCGGAAATAGATTTCTGCGCATGGAGCGGACTGCGCAAATCCAGCCTACACCTTTCTAGACGCCGCACCTTCACATAATGTCCAAAATTATCCCCAATAGATTCAAAGAGTTTCTGAAGATATCGGGGGGATATACCATGGTCGCTCGCAACCTTTTGATAGCTGAGATCAGGGTCTGCCAGCTTCATTTCGATGGTTTGGAATATTCGCTCCAGCAATGCCGCCCGCACCCCCGCCGCGCCGCCCAGCGCGCTCACCGGCGCACTATGGAGCAGGCTCGCAAGGAGAAATTCCGCTATTGCCATTTCAACCGGTCGCACCGTTTCCGCTGATGCGTCCTGCATGATGTCAGCCACGCCGCGCAACATCGCCACCATCACATGGGCAAAGCCATTATCGCCTGAAACCACACAAGGCTGATCCGGCAAAGGAGATTTAAAGCGCTGGTCAAGCCGATCATTGGGAATCTGGACCCATAAAAGGCGCTGATCGTGCGAAAAGGACAGAGACACGACCTCCTGCCCCGGCGCGCAAATCATGCTGCCGTCGGAAATATGCACGGTCTCCCCGTCCAGAATCGTCTCAGCGGCACCATCCAGCACGATCATCATCCAGAAACAATCCGGGTTTTCCCGAAGATCCACCTGCCACATCTGGGCTGTTCCGGTCAGGCGCAAAAAGGATATGCCCATACTGCCCCGCACCCGAATAAGCTCTCCGTAGAGTTGATCCTCAGAAGCCTTATCGAGCGTGATCGAAACGCGTTTCAGTGCAAAGCGCCAAGCATCTTTGCGCTGTTCAACAGGAAAGGCATTAGTCGTAAATCGCAAACAAACCCCCGTTATACTGCTTTGTCATTTCCGTGACATGCTGGTCCTTAATATGGTGGCACAGATGCGGCATCCCCATTACCGCTCCCATCCCCCATATTTCCACTATGCGCGCTGATGACCTGCGCAGCAACCAGATCCCCGATAACATTAAGGGTGGTTCGGCACATATCAAGCAGCCTGTCCACCCCCAGCACCAGACCAATACCAGCCGGTGGAACGCCGATAGTGCCTAGAATCAGTGCCACCACCGGCAACGATCCTGCTGGCACGCCCGCCGTACCAATACCCCCTAATATGCATATCAGCATAACCGTAAGTTGCTGGCCCAGCGTCAGATCCACCCCAAAGAACTGCGCAAGGAATAATACCGTTACCCCCTCAAACATTGCGGTGCCATTTTGATTAGCGGTCGCGCCAATAGTCAGTACAAAACGGGATATGGGGCGTGGCAGTTTCAGCTTCTCATCCGCCACGCGCAGGGTCGTCGGCAAGGTCGCGTTGGAAGATGCCGTTGCAAATGCCATAACGCTTGCTTCCTGTGTTTCACGGAAGAAAGTGATGGGGTTCTTTCGCGCCAGAAAGGCAAGCAGCATCGGGAATACGCCAAACATCTGCAAGCCCAGCGCCAATAATACGACGCCGACATAGGCAGACAGACGAAAGATGAGATCCCAACCAAATTGCGCGGCCAGATTGAACATGAAACAGAAAATCGCCAGCGGTGCCATACGGATAACGATACCGATCAGCTTCATCGCTATTTCAAACACCCCCTCAATCCCTGAGCGCAGGGTTTGTGTTTTCGCAGGGTCTGTCACCAGAAAGCCTATGCCAAACATCAGTGCGAAAAACATAACGGCTAATATGTCATTCTCGCTCATCGCCTGAATGAAATTGGACGGCACGATGGCGATAATGCTATCCATACCGCTCTTTGCGCCATCCGCATTTTCAACAATGGCGCGCGCCCCCTGACCTGATGTTTCCAGAAGGCTGCGCGCAGTTATCGGGTCCATGCCCGCGCCGGGTTTCAACAGGTTGACCACCATCAGGCTGATCGCCACACCCAGCGAGGAAACCGCAATTGTATAGATGAGTGTCCTTATGCCGACTGTTTTAAGGGCGCGAATTTCCCCCATTTCCGCAACACCCACAATCAGCGCGGATACCAGCAAAGGAATGACCAGCATAAACAGCAAGCGCAAAAATATCTGACCAATCGGGCCGGTAACATGACCAACGATCCATGCTATCCATGGGGCGCCCCCCGCCAGACTATAGACTATCAGGCCTGATAATAACCCAAGAGCAAAACCACCGAACATCCAGTAATGCAGACGATTTTCTTTTTCACCTGCTGATTTACCCCCCGTGCTGCCGCCCCCCGGCGCATCACTGATGGTCATATCCTGTCCTTTTCAGCTATTCATTCTCTCCATCCGCCATAGATACCATATTTATCGTGCAAGCGGGTTTGTGATGACATCAAAAGCTGAAATTTTTTTGCTTGTTCCTGTTTATGCGAACCCAAAAGCCTCTCTGGCCCTGAAACTCACCTTATTTGTACTATAAAAGAGTAGGGGACGCACTGCACAGGACCACGGCGTGCGCCCCCTATTCCGGACCTTATCCCCCGATCAGGCCCGGATAACCTTCAAAACAGCTTCGCAGAATTTCGTCATATCATCGGTAGAACCAATGGTGACACGGCTGACAGTCGGCCAGATGGGCCACGAACGGCCAATCTGCACCTTCTGCGCCAGCAAAGCCTTTTGCATTTCAGCCGCTGGCTTTTTCCAATCGACCATAATCATATTGGCTTCGCTACCCGGATGAACCGTTACACCGTTACGGGTAAGGAATTCGACAGTACGGGTACGATTGGCAATCATTTCATCGCGGCGCGTCTTGATAGCAGCCGCATCGTCATACATGACCCGGCCACAGGCAACCGCCGTCATCGGCAACTGATTAGTGACCTGACGGCCATCATAGCGCCACATCTTCTCATGCAATTCAGGATGGGCGAAGGTAAGCCCCAGACGCATACCCGCCATCCCGAACAGCTTGGAGAAAGTGCGCATGACGATAACGTCTTTGCGCTGCGCCGCCAGATAGGCAGCCGAAGGCGATGTCGAGAAATGGATATAGGCTTCATCGATCAGCACTACTGCATCGGCGGGCTTGTTCTGGATCAGCCACTCAATATCCGCAATCGGCGTGATGCTGCCGGTGGGGTTGTTAGGTGTGCAGATATAATAGAGGCCAGCCTTGGGGTTCGCCGCAAGCATTTTGCGCACATCTGCGCCCTTGCCGGGTGCCATCGGAACTTTTTTGAGCGGCGCACCAACCCAGTCCGCAGTTCTCCATGCGGCCTCATAGGTCGGGTCAGCCGTCACCAGCCCCTTTGTCGGAGAGCAAAAAGTGACAACACAGCGTGACAATGGGTCACTGGAACCCGGCCATGCAATAATATGGTCTACCGGCAGTTTCTCTACCGAAGAAATAACAGCCTTCAGCTTGTCTTGCTCATTTTCAGGGTCATAACGATTACCCAGAACCGCCATTTCAGTTGCAGCAGCAATACCCGATGGGAACGGCCCAACCCAACATTCATTCGCACCGATGCGCACCGCGTCCAATACGGGCTTAGCCGATTGCTGGGCATAGGCCTCTGGCATCAGATAGCGTGTGGCAACTGCACCAGCACCAAGCAGCGCAGAAATACGACCAAGCTGACGCCGCGAATAACCACGCTTTACAAGATCTTCTTGACCTTCGGTGGGAATGAGCACTTCCGTTGACATAATTATCCCCTTAATTTCAGGCAAATTTTCTGTGTTTTCAAAGAGCCAGCGCATTGCGCAGCATGATGTAGGAAATGACGACGAGATACACGCCAAACACTTTCTTCAATATATCAGCGGGCAGCTTATGCGCCGCTGCAACACCCATAGGCGCGGTCAGGATGGACATGCTGGTCACCGCAACCACAGCCGGGATATTGACATAACCGAGCGAACCCCAGGGCAGCTCAGGCTTACCAAGGCCGATAATAGCAAAGCCAATAGCACTGGGCACAGCAATCAAGGTACCAATGCCGGATGCCGTCGCAATTGCCTTATGGATGGAACGACCACACAGCGTCATCACCATGATAGCGATAGTGCCGCCACCAATGCCGAGAAGAGCCGAAAATGTACCCAGTCCCCCCGCAATACCGACCCGCGCAGCACCTGACGGCATGGTATCACTGATGACTTTTCCGCCTACTTTAGGAAGTAGAAAATTGAGCGACATCAGGAAAACGCCAACTGCGAAAATCATCGTCAAAATGCGGCCATCGACATAATCGGCCAGAACAACCCCCACCAGATCACCAACGATGATCCACGGTGCCCATTGACGCAGCACCTCAAACTCAACCGCACCGCGTTTGGCATGAGCCATTAGCGAACGTAACGATGTGACGATGATTGTAGCAGCCGAGGTACCGATCGCGACATGAGCAATGGCATCATGTGAACCACCAAGCAGCGGCAAAACCAAAAATAATGCCGGAACGACAACGAAACCACCGCCGATGCCGAAAATACCCGCAGCAAAACCAGCACCAAGTCCGGCAATCAAAAGGGCGATAAGCGGCACCGCCATGGATGATAAATGACTGACCATTATAGCCCCTCCCCCTTATACTGAAGGAAAGGCATTTCACTGTCAGCCGATGTAATCGAATAAAAAACACCAAATATTACAGAACAAGGCGTCCCCAATTCATGTAGAAAAGTCATTATATTGGTCCTGTGCCTTAAAAACAATGGCAGCCCAAGCCAATGGGCTGCCAAACATTCATCAGAAATTTACATTCATTCTTGCGTAATAATATCCACCATTAATCCCGAATGGAGATATAGTTGGGTATACGTTCGAAGAGTAAGTACGTGACCCACTTTCAAGTTGGGCCTTACGGATTACGTCAGGCGTCTTGGTCGGGAATTTATTAAACAGATTGTTCGCACCAAAGGAGATACTGATCGGTTCGGCAATCTTATAGGTCGCTTCCAGATCGGTAATAAACGCACTCTTTACCTTCACATAGGTATCGGCCCCCGCCAGTGCGCTATTACCCGGCGATGCTGTTAGCGACTTGACCGACGAATAGAAGCTTTCCCGCAGATTGAAGCTAAGGTTGCCAATTTTCCAATAAGCACCAGCCGTTGCACGGAATTTAGGTGTGCTTTCTTCAAGTTGAGCGACACTATAATGATCGATCAACGCCGAACGGGATGCATTCACCTGGCTGACATAAAGTGCAGAAGGCAAAGCATTAATACCGCGCACCTTATTTTCGTTATAATTAGCCGACAGCGACCAATCGACAGTCCCAGCATCACCAAAGTCGCTGGCATAGTTCATCATGAAATCAATGCCGCGGGTGCGCATCTTGACCCCGTTCACAAAGG
This sequence comes from Sphingobium sp., assembly GCA_009360885.1. Classification (GTDB taxonomy): domain Bacteria; phylum Pseudomonadota; class Alphaproteobacteria; order Sphingomonadales; family Sphingomonadaceae; genus Sphingobium. Next base: position 98,259 of record SPEL01000002.1, read on the forward strand.
TCTGGATCGCTACGCTGCCATCAATATTGCGGGTACCCGCAACGTTATAGAGGACATAATCAGGCAGAGAACCGCCCAATGCCCCGGCGACCGCATCTAACACCGCCTGCTGATTATAAAGCGCATAGCTATCCGCATTATAATCATTACAACGCCCAGCTTCGAATGCGCCGGACTGCTTATACCCATCTGGGCAGAACTGTCCGCGGAAACCATAGAAGGAACTGGAGATAACGATCCGGTTGCGAATATCAATCTGATAGGCGTCAATCGTGATGTTCAGCTTTGGTGCTGGCTTAAACACCAGACCCAGGCTGTAGTTCGTTGATTTTTCAGGCCCAAGCCCGCCAAAACCAAGCGCCTTAGCAGCCGCAGAGTTGGACGGCAGCACACCGCTGACCCCGCTGGGGCTGACGTTCAGACCGGAATAGAAGCCTTCCGCAAGGGTTGGTGCCCGGAAACCAGTGCTGACCGTGCCACGAAGGGCAAAAGCATCAGAGAAGTCATAACGGCTAGTCAGTTTGAAAACGGTTGTGTTACCGAAATCGCTGTAATTCTCATGACGAGCCGCAGCATTCACCAGCCAGTTTTCAGTCGGCTTTACGCTGAGGTCGAGATATTGCGAGAAATTGGTCCGCTTATGGAAGCCAGCGTCGTTCGGGCTGTAACCAAAGAAGGACTGCGCACCGCCGCCATAATAAGATGCCGGATCGCCAGAAACAATTTCATAGGTTTCACGACGATATTCAAGGCCCGCTGCGATAGTGAGAGGTTCTGCCAGCCCAATTTCAATGGGATGGGTAACATCCAGCGTGTTGCTCCACTGGCTCGCTACGAAATTACCATTGTGGAACGACGTCGGTGTGAAGCCTGTGTCATAATAAAGCTGAGCATTACCAGACCGGTCCACATGAACGCGAACAATGTCCTTGCCGTAGGTGCTAGCAAGATCAAACGTGGTTTCGCCCAAAGCTCCCTTGAAACCGCCGGTGAAGGAATAATCGGTTTCATCAACGCGCTGCTGTGGCTGGAACCCTGACGGATAGAAAGGCGTGCCATCCGGCGCGACGATCACATCAGGTGTGCGGACGTTTTCATGGGCGCGGGCCAGCTTGTGGCCATAGCTACCGAAGCTATAAACTTCGAAATCACCAAATTCATAACCGGCATTATAGCTGACAACCGTCTGATTGATCTGAGGGTCACCGGCGATGCGGTTGGTGTAAGGATATTCAGACAGGTTAACCAGTTCAGGATACCGCGTCAGATAGCGTATAGCCGTGGGGTTATCGCCATAAACCTGCGGGTTAATGTCACCACGGAAGGTATATTGTTTCTTCTTTTTCTGCGCCGTTACGTTGAGGTAAGCGCCATCAAAGGGGGCAATGCCGATATTCCCGGTAATGCTATATGTCCGGCCACCACCGCTGTAGTTTTCCCCAGCCGTTGCGCTGATAGAACCGCCATGATCGGCTTTTTTCTGAATGAAGTTAACAACGCCGGCAATTGCGTCCGTGCCATATTGCGCCGCTGCGCCATCCTGCAACACTTCGACATGGCCGACAGATTCAGGAAGGATGAAGCTGAGGTCAGGGGCCGCGCCACCGCCGAAAGGACCACCAGAAACCGCAACGTTGGCGGTGCCATGGCGGCGCTTACCATTAACAAGGATGAGCGTGTGATTGGGGCTAAGGCCGCGCAATTTCATCTGCAAATTATGCGCCGACAAATCCGAACCAAAGGCCTGAACCTGAATAGAAGGGAGATTCTGCGCGAGGCTCTGAACCATGTCTGGCGAACCTGTGCGCTGCAATGCGTCACTACCTAATATCTGAATTGGCGTTGGGCTGTCTGCCGCCTTCATGCCCGATGTACGCGTTCCCGTAACAATGATGGAACCACTATCTGCTTCTGCTGCCGGAGCTTCTTCTGCAGAAGAAGCAAATGCTGTCTGGCCGCTAAAAACTAGCAACGAACATGCAATAGCGCACCTTGATGTCGCTAAAACCCCTAATTTCATTAAACCCCCCTTATTATATCCCACATCTCCTTCAGTTACATCCATCCCCCAATATTCATTTTCAATTTCAACCAACCATTAGAATTGATTTCTATTTTTATAGTCAAACATGAATTTCAACATTGAATGACGCCCCATTTTCGAAAACATATATTTTCGAACCATTCATTATTTCTATTTTTAGAAACTCATATTTGATGGCTTCAAAATATCTTTTCGTGCTTTTTAGGCAATAAGGATAATCGTCACATAGTTGACATCAGGCGCAAGAAAATTTGACGATCAGCGCACACCCGCCACAACCCACCCTCATCGCGGATACGCGCGCACTGGTGACAAAGAAAAAGGAGGCGAATCTCTCCACCTCCTTTTTCTTTGTCATCGACATATGATTTAGGCGTTTTATTTTGCGGCGCAGCAATCACTCTTGTGCGAAGATCACCCGTCGAAACCGATGATCGCGCGCAAGCCGCCATCAGTCATATTTTCCAGATGCACCGTACCGTTAAAGGTCATCGCCAGCATTCGCGATATAGTAAGGCCGATACCCGTGCCGGAGCGCCCGCCCGGCTGCCCGGCCATGCCCCGCGTGAAAGGCTCAAACATCGCATCCAGCTTATGCTCTTCTATACCGGGCCCATGATCCCGCACTGATATTTCAATGCGCCCATCGGCGCGGGAACAGCTAATTTCAGCGCTATTCCCATATTTCACCGCATTATCTACCAAATTTCCGATACACCGAGAGAGGGCCATTACCTTCACCCTTGCCCGCCCGCCACAGCCAGAACCAAAACGAACCGGCTGCCCCAGTTCCTCAGCATCTTCCGCAATGCTAAGAAGGAGTGAATCTATGTCGATCACTTCCCAATTTTCCTGTGTTTCGGCGGAGCTGGCGAGATCCAGCCCCTCTTCCACCAGCACCAGCATTGCATGATGATCCTGCAATAATTTAGCGCGCAGTGCCTCATCCTCCACCTGCTCCAGCCGCAAACGCAAACGAGTGAGCGGTGTTTGCAAATCATGACTGATCGAGGCAAGAAGCTGCGTCCGCTCCCTAAACCCTTCCCGAACACGCTCTTGCATCAGGTTGAAGGTAGAAAGCGCAGCGCGCACCTCATCCGGCCCATTTTCAGGAATAGGTTGCGGGTCATGGGACAAAGAGAAAGCCCCGGCCGCTGATTGTAATGTACGCAATGGCCGGGCCACTTGGCGGGCCACAATCACTGCTATGGCCCCACTCATGATGATAATCAGCAACAGGTCGAGCGGCTGCATCGTTGCATCCTGTGGCATATTAAGGCGCGGCAGGCTAAGAGCCACTGCCTGCCTTTTTCCACGAGAATCCGTAAAACGAACAATCCAGCAATCGGGCGGCGGCAAATCAGCAATACCGGCCGCTGCCTGCCCCCTGATCGCCGCCTTATGCCCGTGACACATTCCCGATGGCACCTGCCCTACCTCTGGCGCAGAAACAGTACCCCATTGCCGGGCAAGCGCCGCAGTGATGGCTGGCTCTGACTTGTCAATCGCCACGCCTGTTGGAGCAGGAGCCGCCCCTAAAATTAGCCTCTCCTGCAACATTTTCTCAGTCAGCGCAGGCTCCCGCGCCAGACGCGCCGCAATATCAACCGCACTGGCGATCACCCTTTCGGTGCGTATCCGGGCAAAATCATCTCTCCGGGCCTGATTAGCGAAAAAGAGCGAGATGATAGAAGTCGCCGCGATAGAAACCGCCAGCATGATGAACATCTGGCCCGCCATTGAGCGATATAGCACAGAGAAGCGCTTTCTCATGGCTGCGTCATTCCCTGTCCTCTTCCCATTCCCATGCCTTCATTCATAACGCACCGGGCAAGCCAGCACATATCCTTCGTTGCGTACCGTCACGACCAGCCCCGCCCCACCCTCAACCGCAGATAATTTCTGCCGCAACCGGCTGATCTGCAAATCAATAGAGCGGTCAAAGGCCACTGTCGCACGCCGTTCCGGCAGCAGTTCCTCCCTCGACAGGGTTTTATTGGGTTCGTCCAGAAAGCGCCGCAGTAATCGAAATTCAGCGGAAGATAGCATCACCAGCCCGCCATCAGGCGCCATCAGACGCCGGTGGAACAAATCCAGCCGCCACGCCCCGAAATGGGCAATTCGCCAGCGCGGTTCCTCTTCGCCCGCATTGCCCCCTGCCCGGCGCAGTAAATTACGAACCCGCGCCAGCAACTCTCTCGGCTCAAAAGGCTTGGTAAGATAATCATCACCGCCCTGTTCCAGCCCGTCTATCCTATCAAGTGCAGTCCCCCGCGCCGTCACCAGAATAACAGGCACAGTCATGCCTTCCCGTCGCATCTGACGGCACACATCCAGCCCGTCACCATCGGGAAGGTTGCGGTCCAGTATAATAAGGTCGATCTGCTCTTTCTGATACAGCGCCTGTAAATGCGCATTATCGGGCGCAGAAAACACATGATAGCCTTGCCGCACCAACTGATCGACAATCAGGTCACGAATATCCTCATCATCCTCTACGACGAGAATGCTGGTCTGTTCTTTCATGCTTTGCTTCATTCCCAATGCGCTTCTGCCTTTCGGGAGAGGAGCCGACACAATTTACGGGTCCTGACACTAAGGGTAACCATCCTGTCACTTTTCTGGCTGATTGTAATAATCACTGCGTGCTTTGATACAAATTGATACGAACAATTACAGCATTCCGCATTAGTAACCAGCCTCATACGACCGAGAACAATAACGCAGATGGCATTGAAGGGAATTTCCTCTCTTTGTCTGCTGCCTGTTTTTCGTTGCTGGCATATATCATGATAATCAGGGAGCATCTGGTGCGCCTATTCCCATTCGCACAACATGGTTTCACAGAGGCGGCGGCATCCCGTCCGGCAGCTCCGGCTTCTGCACGGGTTGCCGGTACACGGGTTACTCGTCTCGCCTGCTGCCTGATGCTGGCCAGCGCGCTGGCCGGATGCGGCGAGAAGAAAAAGCCTGAACGCCCACCGGTTGAAGTTGGCTATGTAACGCTGACGACCGGTGATGTTACCCTTTCCACCGAACTGCCCGGCCGCACGGCCTCCACCATGATGTCAGAGGTGCGCCCACAGGTTGCCGGTGTTATTCAACAGCGCCTGTTCCGCGAAGGCTCTTATGTAAAGGCGGGCCAACCGCTCTATCAGATTGACCAGTCGCTCTATCGTGCTTCTCAGAATGAAGCACAGGCCGCGCTGAGCAATGCGCAGGCCAGCCTCGCAGCGGCGCAGGCAAAAGCCAGCCGCTATGGAGCCCTTACCGATAGCGAAGCCGTCAGCCGACAGGAGCGCGATGATGTAATCGCCTCTGCCCGTCAGGCAAAAGCTGCAGTGGAACAGGCCCGTGCGCGGCTCGAAACCACACAGGTCAATATGCGGTTCACCCGTGTTTATGCGCCGATTAGTGGACGGATTGGCAGAACACTTGTCACCCCCGGCGCACTCGTGACCGCCAATCAGGCTGATGCGCTCGCCACCATCCAGCAGCTCGACCCGATTTATGTGGACATCACTCAGTCGAGCGCGAAATTGCTGCAATTGCGCCGCGCATTTGCCTCCGGCACTGCCCTGCCAGCCAGCGCCAATATCCGGTTAAAACTGGATGACGGGTCAGATTATCCGCAGAGCGGCACCATCGAATTTACCGAACCTATTGTTGACCCCAATAGCGGCACGGTGACGCTGCGCGCGCGCTTCCCTAACCCTGAAGGGTTGCTGCTCCCCGGCATGTTTGTGCGCGTGGTAGCGCCGCAATCCGTGCGCCCCAATGCTATTCTTGCCCCGCAACAAGGCATTAGCCGTGATCCCAAAGGGGTCGCCACCGCCCTTGTCGTAACGCGCGATAACAAGGTAGAGCGCCGCTCCGTCAATGCCGAGCAGGCCGTGGGCGATAAATGGCTCATAACCGCAGGCCTCAAGGCAGGTGACAGGCTGATTGTTGAGGGCAGCAGTAAGGTTCAGCCCGGCGACAGCGTGAAGCCCGTAGCCGTCAGCACTGAAAAATAGGCCATTTCCCATATGCTTAGCCGCTTTTTCATAGATCGTCCGATTTTCGCATGGGTTATCGCCATCAGCATCATGCTGGGCGGGATTGGCGCGATTTTCACTCTGCCGATCGCGCAATATCCCGATATTGCGCCGCCATCCGTGCGCATTAGCACCAATTATCCCGGTGCTTCCGCCGAAATTGTTGAGGCCAGCGTCACGCAGGTTCTGGAACGGGAACTGACGGGCCTTGATGGGCTGCTCTATTTCACGGCATCATCCTCGTCAAATGGCCGTTCGAACATCACCGTTACCTTCAAAAAAGGCACGGACCCGGACACCGCGCAGGTACAAACCCAAAACAGAATACAACAGGCTCTGCGTCGTTTGCCGACATCCGTGCAGCAACAGGGTATTAATGTCGCCAAGAGTCAGGATGACTTCCTGCTGATCGTCAGCCTTTACGATGAATCTGGCCAATCCACCCGGACAGACATATCAGATTATCTCGTCAATCATTTTCAGGACCCGCTCTCTCGTATTGAAGGCGTAGGTTCCGTTGATGTGTTCGGGTCTCAATATGGCATGCGTATCTGGATGGACCCTAACCGCATGGCCGCCGTAAAGCTGATGCCATCGGACATTGAAAGCGCCATTCGTGCCCAGAATGCAGAAATTTCTGCCGGACAAATCGGCCAGAACCCTGTTCCAGCAGGACAACAGATTAACGCGACCGTCACGGCCCGTTCTCGCCTTGAGACGCCTGAGCAGTTCCGTAACATCATCGTTAAAACCAATATTGATGGATCGGTCGTTCGCTTGTCCGATGTCAGCCGTGTTGAAATGGGTGATGAAAGCTATGGCACCAGCGCCTTTCTCAATGGCAATCCAGCATCCGGCATCGCCATCATGCTGGCTCCCGGTGCAGATGCCCTGAAAACCGCTAATCTGGTGAAGGCAAAGGCAGAGGAACTGAAATCCTCCATGCCATCTAATTTCCAGATGACCTTCATTCGTGACAGCACCCCATTCATCAAATTATCGGTGCAGGAAGTTGTCAAAACCCTGGTCGAGGCGGTGATCCTCGTCATCATCGTGATGTTCATTTTTCTTCAGAGCTGGCGGGCGACACTCATCCCGGCCATTGCGGTGCCGGTGGTGTTGCTCGGCACCTTTGGCGTGCTGGCGATTATGGGATATTCCATCAATACGCTGACTTTATTCGGCATGGTACTTTCTATCGGTCTGCTGGTCGATGACGCCATCGTCGTTGTCGAAAATGTTGAACGACTGATGGAGGAAGAAGGCTTATCCCCAAGGGAAGCCACCATCAAATCAATGGGGGAAATCACCAGTGCCCTTATCGGCATCGCGCTGGTTCTCTCTGCCGTGATGTTGCCCATGGCCTTTTTCGGCGGGTCAACCGGGGTGATTTACCGCCAGTTTTCCATCACCATCATTTCATCCATGCTTTTGTCCGTCGTCGTGGCAATCGTCTTGTCGCCGGCTTTGTGCGCGACATTGCTGCGCCCAAAGAACAACCATGCCAGCGAAGGCAATGGTTTTCTGGCGAAATTCAACCGCTGGTTTGAACGCGTTAATAATGGCTATGCCCGCAAAGTCGGCACAGTTCTTAATCGTCGCGGCCTGTTCTGGGCCAGCTTTGCCGTGCTTGTCGCGATAATGGCTATATTGTTCGTGCGCCTTCCCACCAGTTTTATTCCGGCGGAGGATCAGGGGCAGGTCATGGTGCAATATACATTGCCATCGGGTGCTACCACCGCCCGGACCGAAGCCGTTGGAGACAAAATCAAGGATTACTTCCTGAATGATGAGCGGGATAATATGCGTTTCATCATGCTCAACAATGGCTTTGGCTTCTCTGGATCTGGCCAGAACACCGGACAGGGCTTTGCCAACCTCGCCCCATGGGATGAACGCAAGGGCAGTCAAAATACTGCGACCGCCATTGCCATGCGCGCGAATAAGGCGCTTTCCGCGATCAGGGATGCGCAGGTTTTCGCGCTGACCCCGCCTTCTATTCGCGGTCTGGGACAATCCGATGGCTTCTCGTTTCAGCTCTTGAACAGCGGCGGCCTCCCGCGTGAGGAATTTCTGGCGCTGCGGGATAAGCTGATGGCTGCGGCGCAAAAGGACCCCATGTTGGCCTCCGTTCGCGCGGGCAGCCTTGATGATATGCCACAGCTCAAAATCGACATTGATACGGAGAAATTATCCGTTCTCGGCTTGCAGCAAAGCGATGTCGATAATGTGCTGAGTTCCGCATGGGGGTCCAGCTACATTAATGACTTCATCGACCGTGGCCGGGTGAAGCGGGTGTTTGTTCAGGCCGATGCGCCTTATCGCTCGCTTCCCAGTGATCTGGATCAATGGCAGGTGCGCAACCGCACCACTGGCGAAATGGTGCCTTTCTCGGCCTTTGCGACATCCCGCTGGATCATGGGGCCAAACAGCGTGCAGCGCTTTAACGGCCAGCCTAGCTATCAGTTGCAGGGACAAGCCGCCGCTGGCATCAGCTCCGGCGAAGCAATGAAACGCATCGTTGAATTACAAAAAGAGATAGCGCCCGGCACCAGCTATGCGTGGAGTGGCCTCTCTTTTGAAGAGCAAACTAGTGGCACACAGGCACCGTTGCTTTATGGCCTGTCGATCATCGTCGTATTCCTGTGCCTCGCGGCGCTTTATGAAAGCTGGTCCATCCCCTTCGCGGTGATGCTGGTTATCCCGGTCGGTATATTCGGCGCGGTACTGGCTGTGACATTGCGCGGGCTCGACAATAATGTGTTCTTTCAGGTCGGCCTGCTGACCACCATGGGGCTGGCCGCGAAAAACGCCATTCTAATTGTGGAGTTTGCCGATCAGGCACGGAAACGCGGCGCGAGCATCTATGACGCCGCAATTGAGGCATCAAAGCTGCGCTTCCGCCCGATTTTGATGACGTCACTGGCGTTTGTCGCAGGCGCAATACCGCTCGCAATCGCAACGGGTGCAGGCGCGCAGAGCCGCGTTGCCATTGGCACCGCCGTGGTTGGCGGCATGATTGCTGCGACCGTGCTGGCGATATTCTATGTTCCGCTCTTCTTCCTGACGATCAACAAGCTGTTTTCGCGGAAGAAAGCGTCATCAGACACGCCCCGCAAGGGCAAAGACAATGAAGAGGTGACGGCATGAAGCCCCGCCCCCTGCATACCCTTATCCGCAATGACGCATTTCCCTCTGCCGTGCTGGGTTCACTCTTGCTCTCTGGTTGTAATATGGCGCCTGACCATGTTCGACCGGTAGCGCCTGTGCCGCAGACATGGCCGCAAGGCGGGGCCTATGCGCCTACCAATAGCACCGAAAGCGCCGCTGGCCTGCGCTGGAGCGAACTGGTGAAGGATCAGCGTCTGGCCACGTTGATAGACCGCGCACTTTCTTCCAATCGTGATCTGCGCGCTACTATGGCGAGCGTCCTTGCGGCCCGCGCCCGTTACCGGGTAGACCGCGCCGCCCGCCTGCCAACACTCAACGCCGGTGCCTCCATGCCCAACCAGCAACAAGGCTGGAACGGCAGCATGGAGGATAGCTACTCCGCCGACCTTGGCATCAGCGCCTTTGAGATCGACCTGTTTGGCCGGGTCCGCAACGAGGCGCAATCGGCGCTGGAAAACTGGCTGGCGACGCAGGAAGGTGCCCGCGCCGCCCATATATCTCTGGTTGCCGAAACCGCGAGCGCATGGGCAACCCTCTCCGCAGATCAGCAATTGCTGACATTGGCGCAGCAAACTCAGGCCAATGCAGAGCGTTCACTTGCCCTGACCCGGTCACTGCAACAGGCCGGGTTATCGAGTGGCCTCGATGTGCAACAGGCGCAAACCGTAGTGCAACAAACCCGCGCTGATGCGGCCAATGCCCGCACGCAAGTGGCGCAGGATAGGAACGCGCTCGAACTTCTGGTGGGTGGACCCGTTGGCGATGATCTGCTGCCCCCTCCTCTCGCCCAGCTCGCCCCTGCCATATCGCAGGTTCCTGCGGGGCTTTCCTCTGATATATTGCTCGCCCGCCCGGATGTGTTGCAGGCTGAACATCTGCTGAAAGCCGCCAATGCGGATATTGGCGCAGCGCGGGCAGCTCTGTTCCCGACCATCAGCCTCACTGCCGCCATAGGCACCGCGAGCGGCGCATTGTCCGCGCTCTTCACCGGGGATAGTTTCAATGCATCGGTGACGCCATCGGCGCGCTATTCCATATTTGGCGGCGGGCGCAGCGCCAATCTGGATGCCAGCAAGGCGGAAAAAGACCGCGCCGTCGCCCAATATGAATATGCGATACAAAGCGCGTTTAAGGAGGTATCTGACGCCCTCGCCCGCGCTGGCACCATGGCCGAACAGCAACAGGCCCAGCAGGATTTAGTGCGCGCCAGCCGCCGCTATCACCAACTGGCGGAACAGCGCTATCGCGTGGGTATTTCCACCTATCAGGCTACGCTAGACGCACAGCGCACCCTCTATTCGGCGGAGCAAAGGGCAGTAGCGACAGAGCTTGCGGCGGTGCTGAACCGTATCACCCTCTATCGGGTCATTGGCGCGGATTTCTGATAGATAGTCCTGTTGGATAGATAGCCTTGTTGGATAGTCATGCGATGGCGGGCGCAAAACCCTTCATCGCAAAGGCTTCCATTAACAGATAGGTGCCCTTTTTTCGCTGATGCGCGTCTATTTGCGGCACCAGTCGGGTGAAATGCTCGCTCGCGCAATGGGCATCCAGCGCGGCCCTATCCGGCCATTCCTCTAGAAGATGAAGTGGCCGGGGTCTTTCTGATCCACAAACAGGTCATAAGCGATACACAAGGGCTCCCTGCGGGTTTTCTCCACCAGTTCACGGTACAGGGGGCGGACAATTTCCAGCGCATCTTCCCGAATGAAATCCTGCGCAATGACCTTCAACATGACTAACTAACCTATGAATGGAAGGGGCGCGGCATTGCATCCCCTTCCCGCCAGTTCCTGCGACGCTTAAACGGCAGCGGCCTTATCCAGCGCCTGCGTAATATCAGCGATGATATCGTCCACATGCTCCAGCCCGATGGAAAGCCGCACATAGCCCGGTGACACGCCGGTCGCCGCCTGCTCTTCGGGTGAAAGCTGCGAATGAGTGGTCGATGCCGGGTGGATAGCAAGGCTGCGCGCATCGCCGATATTGGCGACATGATAAAGCAGTTCCAGCGCATCAATAAACGCCCGGCCAGCCTCCAGCCCACCCTTCAGTTCAAAGCCCAGAAGGCCACCAAAGCCGCCCGTCAACACCTTTTCGGCGCGCTGACGCTCTGGCCCGCTTTGCAGCGATGGGTGAATGACCCGTACTACATCAGCGCGACCATTCAGGAACTGCGCGACTTTCTCCGCATTGGAGCAGTGGCGCGGCATACGCAGCGGTAAAGTCTCTACGCCTTGCACTATCTGAAACGCATTGAACGGAGAGAGGGCTGCGCCTAAATCGCGCAGCAAAATAGTCCGCGCCCGCAATATATAGGCGATGGGGCCAAGCGGTTTTGCCGCCTCCGCCCAGATTGCACCATGATAGCTCGCATCAGGCGTGTTTAAATTAGGCTGACGCTCCGGCACAGCCTGCCAGTCAAAATTGCCTCCATCGACGATCACACCGCCAATGCTCGTGCCATGTCCGCCCAGATATTTGGTTGCGGAATAGACCACAATCGCCGCGCCCTGCTCCAACGGGCGGGCAATTAACGGGGCCGCCGTATTATCAACAATCAGCGGAATGCCCAGCGCCCGGCCTGATGCTGCAATTTCCGCCATGGGGCAAACGATCAGCTTGGGGTTAGGCAAGGTCTCAATATACCATGCGCGGGTCCGTTCATCACTGGCGCGGGCAAAGGCGTCCGGGTCGGATGGGTCCACAAAGCGCGTCTCTATGCCCATGTCGCGCAAGGTATTGGCAAAGAGATTATAGGTGCCGCCGTAAAGGTCCGTTCCGCTGACGATATTATCACCTGCGCGCGCCAAATTCTGCACAGCAAAGGCGGAAGCCGCTTGCCCGGATGCCACGGCAAGGGCCGCCGCCCCACCTTCCAGCGCAGCGATACGGTCCTCTAATATCGCGGTCGTCGGGTTACCAAGGCGGGTGTAGATATTGCCCAGTTCCTGAAGCGCAAACAGGCGCGCCGCATGGCCTGTATCCGCAAACTGATAGGATGTTGTTTGGTATATGGGCGGCGCAACAGAGCCAGTCGCCGGGTCCGCCCGCCAGCCCGCATGCAGGGCCAACGTATCAGGATGTAGGGTGCGTTTATCACTCATGCCAAAGCCTCTCCCGCTTGTGGGTCATTCCTATAATGACTCAACAGAGACCATCCTGACGATGAAAACGCAAGAGGGCTGGCACACAGATAATCATGTCAGGCTGATGCCAAATGTTTCAGCGTTTTTCCGGCATGATCTTGCGCGCGGTCAGGATTTTAACGGGGTTAGCGAGCATTTGCCCCTTCATCCCCTCTTTCTCGCCCAATGTCGGGGAAATGGGTGCCCCCATAATCTTCATGATGACATCCATCCCCTCAACCACCCGGCCAAAGGCCGCGAAACCGGCCCTATCGGAACCAGCATTGTCACCCGGCTGATCTGGCTGAGCATTAAAGCTAGACATGTCACCCACGGTAATGAAGAAATCCGTCCGGGCCGTTCCCTGCGCTGTGCGCGCCATCGAAATTGTGCCAGTTTCATGTGTCAGGCCGGTTTTACTGGTCGGCTCATGCGCGATAGCCGGGAAATATTTTTCCCCGGCCTTCAACAAACGCGTCCCGCCCTGCACCAGTCCGAAATTTTCAGCGATGTTGATAGCGCGATAGAAATTGCCGCCATCATAGAGTTTCGCATCCACATAGCGCAGGAAATTTGCCGTTGTGATGGGCGCGCGCTCTTTCTCCAGTTCCAGCACGATTGGCCCATCGCTGGTCTGCAGGGCAACGCGCACGGTTTCATACCGTGGCGCAGCAATCGCCGGTGAGGATATTGGCGTAGGTGCTTCTGCCACAGGTACAGCGGGCGCGGAATTCCCCTGCTGCTCCTGTGCCGCAGCGCTCTGCATTACAATCGGCATATGCACCGCCAGCGCCGCAACGCCTGCCAGCACCCGCTTTCCCACGATCATCCCCGGCATAGCTTCAGACCATCCCATTGCTCACAGCGCGATTCCATCACTGGCGACCCCGGCACGGCGGCCTGCGATGAAAATCTCCCACACCGCCAAGAACAAAGCGGCGATCACCGGCCCAATGATGAAACCGGAAAGGCCGAACAATTCCAGCCCGCCCAAGGTGGAAATCAACACCACATAATCAGGCATACGGGTGTCGCGCCCCACCAATATCGGGCGCAGCACATTATCCACCATGCCGATCACGAACATACCGCAAAAAACAAGGATGGCCCCTTTGACCGTCGCACCGGACGCGAACAGATAGATTGCCACAGGCACCCAGATGATACCCGTTCCAACAGCAGGGATGAGCGAGAAAAAGGCCATCGCCACACCCCATAATATCGCGCCGCCAATGCCCAGGCTCCAGAATATCAAGCCACCCAGACCGCCCTGTACGATGGCGACGATCATATTCCCTTTGATGGTCGCCCTGACCACCGCGATGAATTTTTCCGCAAGTGCCCGACGCTGAACGGAATGGAGCGGGATGGCATCCACCACCATGGCGGAGAGATACGGCCCATCACGCAGCAAAAAGAAGGTGAGATAGAGCATCACACCCAACGACACGAAGAAGGAAAAAGCCGTTTGCCCAATGTTCAGCGCCTGCACCGCCAGCGTCTCAAAACTGGCGGAAAGACCATTACTCACCTTATCCCTGATGGCATCAATATCGGTAAGCCCCAGACGGTTAAGTTGCTGAATTGCCCAGTCAGGCAAGGCGTTCTGCACCTGATCGAAATAAGCGATAATGTTGATGTTACCGGACCGCAGGCCGTTATAAAAAACCGATGCCTCCTGCACCAGCAATATGCCCAAGATAATCATCGGTACGATGACGATGGCAATCAGCGTCAGCAATGTGACCGCCGCCATGCTGTTGGGGCGGTTGGGAAATGTCTTCACCAAATAACGCTGCATAGGCGCAAAAAGGATTGCCGCGACAACGCCCCATAATATTGCATTGAAAAATGACAGGACCAGCCAGATGAACGCAACAGTTGCTGCCCCCACCAAAAACAGGAACATCTTGTCTTCAAGACGGGCCTTCATTCCCGGTTCTTTTCCCTCATCCATAGCGTCAGAGCCTTTCGCCAATATGGCGGTATGCGCCATTCATGTAGATAAGCGGATCCACCGCATCGGCCAGTTCTACGGATAAAACATCGCCGATGAATATATCGTGGGAACCATAAGAAATGCGCTGACGCTGATGGCAGCGAATAATCGCCTGCGCATCTGCCACATAGGGAATACCATCGTCATCCGGCACCCAGTTACCGGTTGAAAAACGATCTTCTCCCCGCGCTCCGCCACCGCAATTGCGGGCAATATCAACCTGATCGACGCTAAGGATATTGAGCGAAAAATTCGCCCCGCCTTCAAGGATTTTATGGGATGAAACTGACCGGTTAACGCAAATCAGCATAGAGGGCGGGTCCATACTGAGCGGGGTAACGGCCGTTGCCGCCATGGCGTAGCGCTTACCCTCTTCATCCACCGTCGTGATGATAACAACGGACTGAGCAAATCCGCGCATCGCATTTTTTAGCGCTGTCGCAAGAGAATCTGCCGCCGCCACCTCACTCGTCATCATATCCCCCGTTTTTAGCGTCAGAGCGATTTTCCAATATTCTGTTATAACTGATGATGAAGCCAGAGGTTTCCGTCAATGAGTTTCAGATTCCATTGACCTCTTTCCTTCTTCATCATTGATACTGCGGTGCATAAAATCGATCAGCCGCGAATGGAGGGGTTTTCTCGCAACTGCAACATAGCATCATATAAAAAACCGGAGGTACATTGCTGTACCCCCGGCCTTTTTGCAATTCACAGCATTGGCAGGGCTTAGAAGCCCATGCCGCCCATGCCGCCCATGTCAGGCATTGCAGGAGCCGCAGCCTTATCTTCCGGCAGTTCAGCGATGGCTGCTTCCGTAGTGATAAGCAGGCCAGCAACCGAAGCTGCATTCTGAAGGGCAGTGCGAACAACCTTGGTGGGGTCAATCACGCCAGCAGAAACGAGATTTTCATAGGTGTCGGTCGCAGCGTTGAAACCAATGGAGGTGTCATTGCCGTCCAGCAGCTTACCGGAAACAACCGCACCGTCATGACCAGCGTTGGAAGCAATCTGCTTCACCAGAGCCGTCAGCGAGCGACGAACAATGTCAACACCGCGGGTCTGATCGTCATTCTCGCCTTCAATGCCGCCCAAAGCCTTGGTTGCATAGAGAAGCGCGGTGCCACCACCGGGGACAATGCCTTCTTCAACAGCAGCGCGGGTTGCGTGCAGAGCATCATCAACGCGGTCCTTGCGTTCCTTAACTTCCACTTCAGTAGCGCCACCAACCTTGATGACTGCAACACCGCCAGCAAGCTTAGCAAGGCGTTCCTGCAGCTTTTCACGGTCATAGTCAGAGGTGGTGATTTCGATCTGCTTACGGATTGCTTCGACGCGGCCCTTGATCGCTTCGGCATCACCCGAACCATCAACGATGGTGGTGTTGTCCTTGTCGATGGTGACGCGCTTAGCCGTACCGAGCATACCGAGCGTTACGTTTTCAAGCTTGATGCCGAGGTCTTCGGAAATCAGCTCACCCTGCGTCAGGATGGCGATATCTTCCAGCATCGCCTTGCGACGATCACCAAAGCCCGGTGCCTTAACAGCAGCGATCTTCAGGCCACCACGCAGCTTGTTCACAACGAGGGTAGCAAGTGCTTCGCCTTCGATGTCTTCTGCGATGATAAGCAGCGGACGGCCAGACTGAACAACCGCTTCGAGGATCGGGAGGATCGACTGAAGGTTGCTGAGCTTCTTTTCGTGGATCAGGATGTAAGGATCCTGCAGTTCAACCTGCATTTTTTCCGGGTTGGTGATGAAGTAAGGCGACAGGTAACCACGGTCGAACTGCATACCTTCAACAACGTCGAGTTCGAATTCGAGGCCCTTGGCTTCTTCAACGGTGATGACGCCTTCTTTGCCAACCTTTTCCATGGCTTCGGCGATTTTTTCGCCTACTTCCTTGTCGCCATTGGCGGAAATGGTGCCAACCTGTGCAACTTCGTTGGAACCGGCGACCGGCTTGGAACGGCTCTTCACGTCTTCGATGACGGCAGAAACAGCAAGGTCAATACCGCGCTTCAGGTCCATCGGGTTCATGCCAGCAGCAACCGACTTCATGCCTTCGCGAACGATTGCCTGAGCCAATACGGTTGCAGTGGTGGTGCCGTCACCGGCAGCGTCGTTGGTCTTAGACGCAACTTCGCGAACCATCTGTGCGCCCATATTTTCGAACTTGTCCTTAAGTTCGATTTCCTTGGCAACAGATACACCGTCCTTGGTGATGCGGGGCGCGCCGTAGCTCTTGTCCAGAACAACGTTACGGCCTTTCGGGCCAAGCGTTACCTTTACCGCATCGGCAAGGATATCAACGCCGCGCAGAATGCGTTCACGCGCATCGCGGCCAAATTTTACGTCTTTTGCAGCCATGGTATAATCCCTCTGCTTTCTGAATTAGTAATTTCGTGGAAATAACCGGAAATGGTAATGGCTCAGGCGATAAGGCCGAAGCGCGCTGACTAAACGCCAACGGTGCCCAAACCCGTCGGCTTTAGCCAACAATGCCCAATATGTCCGATTCCTTCATGATGAGCAGATCTTCGCCATCAACCTTGATTTCGGTGCCAGACCATTTGCCGAACAGAACGCGGTCACCCACCTTCACGTCCAGCGGGGTCACTTTGCCATCTTCATTCTTCGCGCCGGTACCAACAGCGACGATTTCGCCTTCAGCCGGCTTTTCCTTAGCGGAATCGGGGATGATGATACCACCAGCGGTCTTTTCCTCGGCCTCAACGCGGCGAACGAGGACACGGTCATGTAAAGGACGAAATCCCATAAGTGTGCCTTTCCTTATTACCATGATGGGGACTATCCTGCCGTTCTGGTCGGTGGTCCATACGGCACCCCCTGCCCCCAGATCAGCCCGATTGCCCCCGGACAATCTTTATTTAGCACTCTCAGACAAGAGTGCCAGCGAGGGTGCATATGGGGCATAGCCATGTCGGTTCAAGGGGAAAGAACAAAGAAATTTCACTAATCGACACAAAGCCGTCGCGGCTGCTATGAAAGTCAGCTCTGTCCCCAGCAGGCTGACCAACGGAGACCAGCACCCATGGCATTTCTAAAAGCAATATGGCGTTTCATGATGGGCGTCAAAGATGTGCTGGTGCTATGCTTTTTGCTGTTATTTTTCATCGGCCTATACGGAATTCTCAGTATTTCCGGCGGGGAACGTCCGATGCAGGTCAGCGAAGGCGCGCTGCTCCTTGATCTTGATGGCAGCATCGTTGAACAACCCCGGAAGGTAGACCCGCTTTCTTTGCTGATCGGCACAGAAGCCCCTATGCAGGAATATCGCCTGCGGGACATAATCACCGCGCTGGAGGCCGCGCGTAGCGACCCCAAAATAAAGGTCGTGGTGCTGGATCTGAACGGGTTCACCGGCGGCGGGCAAGTGGCTCTCACCCGTATAGGCAAAGCGCTGGATGGGCTACGCGCCGCGAAGAAACCCGTTCTCGCTTATGCTACGGCTTATCAGGATGATGGATACCAACTGGCCGCCCATGCTGGCGAAGTATGGCTCAACCCCCTTGGGGCGGTGGCTCTCACTGGCCCCGGCGGCAACCAGCTTTATTATAAGGGGCTGATCGACAGGCTGGGCATCACCGCCCATATTTTCCGCGTTGGCACCTATAAAAGCGCGGTAGAACCCTATCTGCGCAGCGATCAGTCCCCCGAAGCGAAGGCGGATATGCAGGCTCTTGCCGATCATCTGTGGCAGAATTGGATAGCCGATGTGAAAAAAGCCCGCCCACAGGCGCAGATCATCCCCTATAGCAGCCAGCCCGTCGCCGCAGCAGAAGCTGCGCAAGGCAATCTGGGCAATGCAGCGATTAGTGCAAAGCTGGTGGACAAACTGGGCGACGCACAATCCTTTGCCGCCCGCGTTGCGGAGCTGGCGGGCGCGGCTCCGCAAAACAGCCCGCACCCTTATGCGGCGATTGATCTCGCTACTTATGCCCTTACAAAACAGCCTGCCAATGTAGGGCAAATAGGCGTAGTGACCGTCGCGGGAGAGATTATTGATGGCGAAGCTGGCCCCGGCACCGCTGCGGGGGAGAGCATCGCCAAACAGATTGAGGAAGCACTGGCGTCTGGCAAGTTAAAGGCGCTGGTCGTACGGGTCGATTCCCCCGGTGGATCAGTATTGGCATCCGAACGCATCCGCATAGCGATTGCAGCGGCACGGCAACAGAAATTGCCGGTGGTGGTCTCCATGGGCAATATCGCCGCCAGCGGAGGTTACTGGATTTCCACCGCTGCGGACCGCATCTATGCTGATCCATCCACCATCACCGGCTCCATTGGCGTTTTCGCGGTCGTCCCCAGTTTTGAAGGGATGCTTGCCAAAATTGGCGTCACCAGCGACGGGGTGCGCACCACCCCGCTTTCTGGCGAGCCTGATATTGTGGGCGGGTTCAGCCCTGAATTTTCCCGCATCACGCAATTGGGTGTAGAGGATATTTATCGTCGTTTCCTTGGCCTCGTCGCGGCAGCCCGTAAAATCTCACCGGAAAAGCTGGATGGCATTGCCGAAGGTCGGCTGTGGGATGGTGGCACCGCCCGACAACTGGGCCTGATTGATGGCTATGGCGGGCTGGAAGAGGCGATAGCCGAAGCCGCGAAACTGGCGAAGATAGCCCCTGCCGATGCGAGACCTTTCTATATTGACCCCAAAACGGACGCCTTCACGCAATTTGTTGAGCAAATGGTTAGCGGCGAAGCGCAGGCCCATGCCCGTGTGGGCGGTAGCGACCTTGCCGCCCTTCAGTCAGCCCGGCAACAGGCTCTTTTCATCCGCGCTCTTGATGATGCACAGCGCCTTGCGACGGGCGGTTCCATTCAGGCGCGCTGTCTGGAATGCGCTTCCTTCCTACCCGGTACGCAACCATCCCAGAAAAGCATATCTATCATGGAAAAGCTGCTGTTCTGGCAAATGTGATGGGGGATTTATACCGCGCGGCAAAGAGTGGATCAGTATAGGCGGTTGAGCATAACCATCGGCAATGATCTTATCTCATTGCGGATCGGTATTAGAGCTATTTCCAAGCCGATGGCATCATCTTCTGGTTAAGAAAGTGCGGTAAAACAAAATTTTAGAGCAGTTCAACTTATTCAAAATGATCGGAAACCGCTCTAACGCCCTTCCCCCTTTGCATAAGCAGGCAAAGCCCAGCCCTTCACCATCGCCATAGCGCGCAGGCCAAAGCCCGCAAGCGCCGCAATAATGCCAGCAACCGGGCTGGCCACGCCCTGCCATAATAAGAGCGGGTATAGACCCGCCGACAGCGCCGCTGCCGTCACATAAATTTCTGGCCGCAGCAGGATGGAGGGCTGCCCCGCTAGCAAATCCCGCATGATACCGCCAACACAGGCCGTCATAATTCCCATAAGGGCCGCGATGAAGGGGCTTATCCCATAGCTCATCGCCTTGGCAGTACCGAATACAGCATAAGCCGCCAGCCCCACCGCATCGAGCCAGTCCAGCGCCTTAGGGCTCCACCATTTTTGCGGGGTTAACCAGACCAGCACCGCCGCCACGCAGCACATAATCGCCGCACCTGGATCATGCACCCAAAATACCGGCGCACCGATTAGTAAATCACGAACCGTCCCGCCGCCAACACCGGTTATCAGCGCAAAAAAGCCAAATGTAACGAGGTTTTGCCGTAACTGCGCGGCCACCAGCGCCCCGGTGGCGGCAAAAACCGCCGCGCCCAGCATATGGAGGCCTAAAAGCAGGGAATCGACGGGAACAACGATATCAGCAGGTTCCATTGCGCACCTCTATACATCTTCGCGCCTTAGGGTCAGGACCTATATGCCGCAAGCAATCAGCGAAAGGAAACCATAGCTGATATAAAAACGGGCAGCATCACTGCCGCCCGCTCTTCATCATCAAATGATTGCCATTCACTTACATGTGAATGGGCTTACCCTTAACAGCCATAGCAGCTTCCTTCACCGCCTCGCTATGTGTCGGGTGCGCATGGCAGGTATAGGCGATGTCTTCGGACGTTGCGCCGAATTCCATTGCCTGCGCAGCCTGTGCAATCATCGTTCCGGCAACCGAAGCGACAATGTGAACACCCAAAACGCGGTCCGTATCTGCATCGGCAATGATTTTAACGAAACCATCGGTGTCGTCATTCGCCTTGGCGCGGCTATTAGCCAGCATCAGGAACTTGCCAACCTTTACCTTGCCCTTTTCCTTGGCCGCCTCTTCCGTCAGGCCGACGCTGGCGATTTCAGGATGGGTATAGACGACAGCAGGAATGACATCATGGTTCACAATGCCAGTGAGGCCCGCAATGTTCTCAGCAACGGCAACGCCTTCGTCCTCAGCCTTATGCGCAAGCATCGGGCCCGGAACCACGTCACCAATCGCCCATACGCCCTGAACAGCGGTGGCGAAATCATGATCGGTTTCGATCTGACCACGCTGATTAACCGACAGACCAATGGCATCAAGACCAAGGCCATCGGTGTTCGGCTTACGGCCAATGGCCACCAGCACAACATCAGCCTCAATCGCTTCAGCTGCGCCACCAGCGGCAGGCTCAACGCTCACTGTCGCCTTGTCGCCTTTGACCTCAACGCCCGTCACCTTAGTGCCGGTCTTGATGTCAAAGCCCTGCTTGGTGAACAGCTTGGATGCTTCCTTGCGCACATCGCCATCCATACCGGGCAGGATCTGGTCGAGATATTCAACCACGGTTACCTTCGCGCCCAGACGGCGCCAGACAGAACCAAGCTCCAGACCGATCACGCCGCCGCCAATGACGACCAGATGGCCCGGCACCTTCGTCAGCGAAAGCGCGCCGGTGGAA
This sequence comes from Sphingobium sp., assembly GCA_009360885.1. Taxonomy (GTDB): domain Bacteria; phylum Pseudomonadota; class Alphaproteobacteria; order Sphingomonadales; family Sphingomonadaceae; genus Sphingobium. The sequence goes on from SPEL01000002.1 coordinate 119,471, forward strand.
TCCACAACCACGCCCTTGCCATTGTCAATTTCAACGCCCGGCAACGGCGTTACCGACGAACCGGTGGCGATGATGATGTTCTTCGCCGTCACCGTCTTGCCCGTGACTTCGACGCTGTGCGCATCTTTGAACGTTGCATGGCCCTTCAGCCAATCAACCTTGTTCTTCTTGAACAGAAACTCAATGCCGCCGGTCAGACCCGCAACAACCTTTTCCTTTTCGCCCAGCATCACGCCAAGGTCGAGTTCCGCACCCTTAACCGTGACGCCATATTTAGCGAGCAGATCACCGGAAACTTCTTCGTACTTCTCAGACGCATGGAGCAGCGCCTTTGACGGGATACACCCTACATTGAGGCAGGTGCCACCCAGAGTTTCACGGCTTTCCGCGCAGGCTGTCTTGAGGCCGAGCTGTGCCGCACGAATGGCGGCGACATAACCGCCCGGCCCTGCGCCGATCACCAGAACGTCATAATCGAACTCTGCCATAATCGAACTCCGTATCCCCTGTGCCGGGCCATCTGCCGGCGGTGTTTCAGGGGCCACATATTATCAGAAAAATCCGGGACACTGGAAAGCGCCCCGGACGGGTTCAGTCCTTACAAATCAATCAGCAGGCGCGTCGGATCTTCAATCGCGTTCTTAACCGCAACAAGGAAGGTCACAGCCTCACGACCGTCAATCAGGCGATGGTCATAGCTGAGGGCCAGATACATCATCGGGCGAACAACCACCTGACCATTGCGAACGACCGGGCGTTCCTCAATACGGTGGAGGCCCAGAACAGCCGACTGCGGCGGGTTGATGATCGGCGTGGACATCAGAGAACCGAACACACCGCCGTTAGAGATGGTGAAGGTGCCGCCCTTCATGTCGTCCATCGTAAGGGCACCTTCTTTAGCGCGCTTACCGAAATCACCGATGGTTTTTTCGATCTGCGAAACGCTCATGCTTTCGGCGTTACGGATAACCGGAACGACGAGGCCATTGGGGGCGCTAACGGCAACCGAAATATCAGCATAGTCATGATAGACGATTTCATCGCCCTGAATCTGACCATTGACGCCCGGTACATCGCGCAGCGCCATGCAAACGGCCTTGGTGAAGAAACCCATGAAGCCCAGACGGACGCCATGCTTCTTTTCAAACAGATCCTTATATTTCGCACGTGCTTCGATGACGGCGGACATATCGACATCATTGAAGGTCGTGAGAAGAGCTGCGGTATCCTGCGCACTCTTGAGGCGCTTTGCAACCGTCTGACGAAGGCGCGTCATCTTCACGCGTTCTTCGCCGCGCGAAGGACCAGACGATACAACCGGGGCCGCAGCCGCCGCACCAGAAGCATCGGCCTTCGCCGTGCCAGCAGCCGCAGCCGCCAGCACATCATCACGGGTCAGGCGGCCATCTTTGCCGGTGCCCTTGATACGGCTTGGGTCCAGCCCATGTTCCAGCACCAGACGACGTACCGCCGGCGACAGCGTCGTTACGGCATCTTCTTCCGTCGGGGCGGCCTGAGCTGCCGGAGCGACGGAAACGGCTGCAGCAGGGGCAGCGGCGGACGGAGCCGCAGCAGGTGCCTTGGCAGCAGCAGCGCCTTCCTCAATGATAGCGATCAGCGCGTCAACATTGACGGTATCGCCTTCCGCAACAATCTGCTGACCCAGAACACCAGCGACAGGGGACGGCACATCGACCGCGACCTTATCGGTTTCGAGGCTAACAATGGGTTCATCAACAGCGACGGCGTCACCGGGCTTTTTCAGCCATGCGCCGACGGTTGCTTCTGTAACGGATTCTCCCAGAACGGGAACCTTGACTTCAGTTGCCATGATGGGATTACCCCTTCTGCTGACGTTTAATTTCAGTACGAACGCTGTGACCCAGCGCATCGGCGATAAGCGCGCCCTGTTCGGCGACATGGCGCTTAGCGAGGCCCGTTGCAGGCGAAGCAGAAGCCTTACGGCCCGCATAACGGGCGCGCATCGGCGCTTTACCAGCCTGTTTCAGGGCTTCTTCAATATAAGGCTCCACAAAGAACCATGCACCATTGTTGCGGGGTTCTTCCTGACACCAGACAATGTCTTCCAGATTTGGCATCCGTTCCAGACGCTTAGTAAGAGCCTCTGCCGGGAAAGGATAAAGCTGCTCAACACGGACGATCTGAATGTCCTTGTCACCGGCCTCATCGCGCGCATCCATCAGATCATAAGCCACCTTACCGGAACACAGCACCAGACGCCGGGTATCCTGATCCGCTGCCGGATTATTATCAGACAGGAGACGCATGAAATGCGTTTCGCCAATGAAATCCTCAGCCTTGCTGACCGCCGATTTGTGGCGAAGCAGCGACTTGGGAGCCATGATGATGAGCGGCTTACGGAAGGGACGCAGCATCTGACGGCGGAGAATGTGGAAATAATTCGCCGGGGTCGTGCAGTTTGCTACCTGAATATTCGCCTCTGCACAAAGCTGGAGATAACGTTCCAGACGTGCAGAGCTATGCTCAGGCCCCTGCCCTTCATAACCATGGGGCAGCAACAGCACGAGGCCGTTAGCCCGCAGCCATTTTGCTTCTGATGCCGCAATATACTGGTCAATCATGATCTGCGCGCCGTTGGCGAAATCACCAAATTGCGCTTCCCAGATTACCAGCGATTTCGGATCCGCCATGGCATAGCCATATTCGAAACCTAATACGCCATATTCAGACAGCGGGCTGTCATAAACTTCGAAACGGCCGTGCGGGACGGTGGAAAGCGGAATATATTTATTTTCCGTATCCTGATCGACCCAAACGCTGTGACGATGGCTGAAAGTACCGCGCCCGCTATCCTGCCCGGACAGACGAACCGCATAGCCCTCAGACAACAAGCCGCCGAATGCCAGTGCTTCGCCGGTTGCCCAGTCAAAGCCCGCTCCGCTGTTGAACATCTCTGACTTAGCATCAAGGATACGACGCAAGGTCTTGTGAATATTCACATCTTCGGGAACAGTGGTGAGGGTACGACCAAGGCTGTCGAACAGCTTTTTCTCAATCGCCGTTTCAACATTCTGGCGCGCCGATTCCGCATTGGCTGGCTGATGGAGACCAGACCAGCGCCCGGAGAACCAATCAGCCTTATTCGCCTTATAGGTTTTGGACGCTTCAAATTCCTCATCCAGATGCGCGACAAACTGGTTCGTCACATCATTGAGGAAGCTATCATCGACCACACCTTCGGCCTTCAGCTTGGCAGAGTAAATCTCGCTGACCGGCGCGTGCTTGCGAATTTCCTTGTACATAAGCGGCTGCGTAAAGCCCGGCTCATCACCTTCGTTGTGACCAAAGCGGCGATAGCACCACATATCAATCACAATATCACGGTGGAAGGTCTGACGATATTCAATCGCCAGCTTGCACGCGAAGGTAACGGCCTCAGGATCATCGCCATTCACATGGAGGATCGGTGCCTGAACGCCCTTTGCGACGTCACTGGGATAAGGCGACGAACGCGCAAATTGCGGTGACGTGGTGAAGCCTACCTGATTGTTGACGACGAAGTGGATACAGCCACCGGTATTATAACCGCGAATGCCAGAAAAACCGAAGCATTCCCAAACAATACCCTGACCAGCAAAAGCCGCGTCACCATGGATCAGGACCGGCAGCACCTGATTATGCTTACCCGGACCAATATCATCACGGAAAACCTGCTGCGCACGAACTTTACCCAGCACCACCGGATCAACCGTTTCAAGGTGCGAAGGGTTCGGCACGAGGCTCATATGCACTTTCGCGCCATCAAATTCGCGGTCCGTGCTGGTGCCGAGGTGATATTTAACGTCACCGGAACCACCAACATCTTCGGGATTGGCTGTGCCGCCGGAAAATTCGTGGAAGATAACGCGGAAGCCCTTGGCCAGCACATTGGCCAGCACATTGAGGCGGCCACGGTGCGCCATACCGAATACGATTTCACGCACACCCTGCGCGCCGCCATATTTGATAACCGCTTCGAGAGCCGGGATCATGGATTCTCCACCATCCAGACCAAAACGCTTCGTCCCGACATATTTCTTGCCGAGGAACCGCTCATATTGCTCTGCGTGGATCACCTTGGAGAGGATCGCGCGCTTACCTTCCGGGGTAAAGATAATTTCCTTATCAGCACCTTCCATACGATCCTGAAGGAAGCGGCGCTCCTCAACATCGGTGATGTGCATATATTCAAGGCCGACATTACCGCAGTAATTAGCCCGAAGGATTTCGACGATTTCACGAACAGTGGACCATTCACGCCCCAGCGCACCGCCAATATAGACCTTGCGGTCCAGTGCATCGCCAGAAAAGCCATGATATTCCGGCGTCAAATCTGCTGGAAGATCACGCTTGGAAAGGCCCAGCGGATCAAGGTTCGCAGCCAGATGCCCCCGCACCCGATAGGTACGAATGAGCATCATCGCGCGAATGCTGTCTGCCGCTGCAGTCACCAGTTCATTTTCAGACAGCGCTTTGCCCGATGCCTTAGCCGCAGCCTTTACCGCCACCTGCATCTGGGTAGGGTCCAGCCCCGCCGTCAGATCATCAGTTGTGCTGAGCGGCCAGTTGGAACGCTTCCAACTCGGTCCTTGCTCGGCCTCCACTTCGCCTTCAAAATCCTGGCTTTCATAGCCCATAACGAAATCCTTCGCCCACAATTTTCACCACACAGCCTCGTGATGAATACCCCCTTGAAATGAACAAGTCCTGAAAAAACCAGTTCATCCCAAGGGGGACAGAGAGTTTAGCCCTTCAGCACCTCAAGAAGAGTGGTGCCCAACTCAGACGGGCTGGCAGCAACCTTGATACCGGCCGCTTCCATCGCCGCAATTTTATCTTCTGCGCCGCCCTGACCGCCGGAAACAATCGCACCAGCATGGCCCATGCGACGGCCCGGAGGCGCCGTACGACCAGCGATGAAACCAGCCATCGGCTTTTTACGGCCACGCTTTGCTTCGTCGATCAGGAACTGCGCCGCCTGTTCTTCAGCATTACCGCCAATTTCACCGATCATGATGATGCTTTCGGTCGCGTCATCCGCGAGGAAAAGCTCCAGCACGTCAATGAAGTTGGTGCCGTTGACCGGGTCACCGCCAATGCCCACAGCCGTGGTCTGACCAAGGCCAGCATTAGACGTCTGGAATACGGCTTCGTAGGTCAGCGTACCAGAACGCGAAACCACGCCAACGCTGCCCTTTTTGAAGATATTGCCCGGCATAATGCCGATCTTGCATTCACCCGGCGTCAGTACACCGGGGCAATTCGGGCCGATGAGGCGAGACTTGCTGCCCGAAAGAGCGCGCTTTACCCGCACCATGTCCAGCACAGGAATGCCTTCGGTGATGCAAACGATCAGCGGGATTTCCGCATCAATCGCTTCCAGAATAGAATCCGCGGCGAATGGCGGCGGAACATAGATGACACTAGCATCAGCCCCTGTGGCCGCTTTTGCTTCGGCAACAGTGTTGAAGTTCGGCAACCCGATATGGGTAGTGCCGCCCTTACCCGGCGTAACACCGGCCACCATCTGCGTTCCATAAGCGAGCGCCTGCTCGGTATGGAATGTGCCGGTGGCGCCGGTCATCCCCTGGGTGATTACCTTGGTATTCTTATTGACGAGAATAGACATTCTCACCTCTTGCTCAGATGGCGTGGCAAATTGTTAAACCTCCGTCGGCTGCGCACTTTTCCTGGGGAGGGGGTAAAGAGGCGCTAGCTTACTCAGGCGAGAGAAGGATCAATGCCCTTGCAAGCGGCCAGCAATTCCTTAACGGCATCAACGGAGGCTTCGAAATTCGCCTTCGCTTCGTCGTTCAGCTTGATTTCGACAATGCGCTCTACGCCGCCGGCACCGATGATGACCGGCACACCGACATAGAGGTTATCAACGCCATATTCGCCGTTCAGATTAACAGCGCAGGGCAGCAGACGCTTCTGGTCACCCAGATAAGCCTGCGCCATTTCGATGGCCGAAGTAGCCGGCGCATAGAAGGCCGAACCAGTTTTCAGCAGGCCAACGATTTCGCCGCCACCAGAACGGGTGCGCTGAACAATCGCGTCGATCTTTTCCTTGGTGGACCAGCCCATTGCGATAAGATCAGGGATAGGGATGCCCGCAACAGTTGAATATTCCACAACCGGAACCATCGTATCGCCATGACCACCCAGAACAAAGGCAGTTACGTCACGAACCGAAACATTAAACTCCTGCGCAAGGAACGTGCGGAAACGAGCAGAATCGAGAACACCCGCCATGCCCACAACCTTATTATGCGGCAGGCCGGAAAATTCGCGCAGCGCCCATACCATCGCATCCAGCGGGTTGGTAATGCAGATAACAAACGCGTCAGGAGCATATTGCTTAATGCCCTCACCAACAGCCTTCATCACCTTGAGGTTGATGCCAAGAAGATCATCACGGCTCATGCCCGGCTTACGAGCAACACCAGCGGTAACGATAATGACGTCAGCACCTTCGATAGCGGCATAATCATTGCTACCGGAAACAGCCGAGTCGAATCCTTCAACCGGACCGCATTGCGACAGATCCAACGCCTTCCCCTGAGGGATACCTTCCGCCACATCGAGCAGAACAACGTCGCCAAGTTCCTTCGCAGCCGCAAGATGAGCGAGCGTGCCGCCAATATTACCTGCACCGATCAGGGCAATTTTTTTCCGAGCCATCGCAATAGTCTCCTTCCACGCCGGCCCTCACCGGCAAGATGAACCTTGCCCGCTTTAGCCGATTTTCAGAAGGTTTCAACAGCGAATCCGCAAATGCAGCATTTATTATTGCACTTGCGAATTAATTGCAATAGAGTAAGCTTATTCCTGCCCAGACCCACCGCCCGTGCCATGGCCCAGCGCCAGATAATCATCCGACTGCATCTCCATCAGGCGGGATACCGTGCGCTCAAACTCGAAGGCCCCATCCCCTTTCGGGTACAGGACCATCGGCTCTGCATCGGCACTCGCCAGCAGCTTCACCTTATATTCGTATAATGCATCCACTAATGTGACAAAGCGCGCCGCCTCATTGCGCTTTTCCGGGCCGAGAACCGGAATACCCACAATGATGACCGTATGATAGCGCCGAGCAATCGCCAGATAATCGCTGGCCCCGCGCGGCTCCACACACAGACGCTTGAACGAGAATACCGCCACGCCTTTGAGGGATTTGGGCACATGCAGGGTTCGCTCACCCTGCACCACAATATCCTCAGACGGCACTTTCGCGCGGTTCTCAACAGGATAATCGGTGAGACGGAAAAAGGCGATTGAAAGCGCCTGCGTCGCATCAGGCCCATTAGGCACATGCCACAACTTCGTATGCCCCAGACGGTCACGTCGGTAATCCACTGGCCCATCCAGCGTCATGACATCCAGCTTTGCCTTGATGAGGTCAATGAAAGGCAAGAAAAGCTGACGGTTGAGACCATCTTTATAGAGATCATCCGGCGCCCGATTGGACGTCGCAACTATGGTCACCCGTTTCTCAAGGAGCCCCGTAAACAAACGAGACATAATCGCCGCATCGGCCATATTGTTGACGACCAGCTCATCAAAACACAACAGCCGCGCCTCATCCGCCAGCGCAGCTACTACCGGAGGGATAGGATCACCGCTTTCAGATTTACGCGCCTCCCGCAGACGGGCATGCACATCAAGCATGAATTCATGAAAGTGGACGCGCTTTTTACGCTGCACCTGCACAGCATCATAAAACAGATCCATCAGCATGGATTTGCCACGCCCCACCCCACCCCAGACATAAAGCCCTTGCGGAGCATCCGGCGTTTTACCCAACATGCGCCAGAGGACAGAGCCCCGTGTTGGAGCAGCCTCCAATTCTGCCTGTAGTTTCGCCAGACGCGCCGCCGCCGCCGCCTGATCCGGATCAACGCGCAATTCCCCGGCATCCACTAAACGACGATAGCGGGACAATATATCGGCCATGTTTCACCCTTCAGCGCGGCAAAAAAGAAATACGGAACGCGGCAATCACCTCTATTGGCGGCCGCTATTGAATGTCAGGGATACGGCATCGCAGCATCACATGCAAATGCGACCGGCCAGATCAAGGGACATGCCGCCCTCCTCCACCCGTTCCGTTCCAACAGGCACAAAAAAGCGGAAGGAAACAGCCATCCGACTGCCTCCCTCCGCCATTTCATACAATTAGCGAGCATAAGGCCCGCGCTTTATCTCACTCGATCAGAGCTGGCGTTCCACCATCATCTTCTTGGTTTCCGCAATAGCCCGCGCCGGGGACAGGCCCTTCGGGCAAACATTGGCGCAGTTCATGATGGTATGGCAACGATAGAGCCGGAAGGGATCTTCCAGATTATCGAGACGCTCACCGGTAAATTCATCGCGACTATCCGCCAGCCAGCGATAGGCCTGAAGCAAAATGGCCGGACCAAGGAATTTATCGCTGTTCCACCAATAGCTGGGGCAGCTAGTCGAGCAGCAGGCGCACAAGATGCACTCATACAGGCCATCCAGCTTTTCACGATCTTCGGGCGATTGCAGACGCTCCTTACCCGACGGCGTAGTGGAAACGGTCTTGAGCCATGGCTGAATTGACGCATATTGCGCATAAAAATGGGTAAGGTCAGGCACCAAGTCCTTGACCACATCCATATGCGGCAATGGCGTAATACGGATTTCGCCTTTGCAATCCTCTATTGCGGTGGTGCAGGCAAGGCCATTTTTGCCGTTGATGTTCATCGCGCAGGAGCCGCAAATCCCTTCGCGGCAGGAACGACGAAATGTCAGAGTCGAGTCTTGCTCATTCTTCATCTTGATGAGCGCATCAAGGATCATCGGCCCGCAATTATCGAGGTCGATTTCGAAAATGTCATAGCGCGGATTTTCGCCTGAATCCGGGTCATAGCGATAGACTTTGAACTTCCGGACGTTACCGGCGCTATCCGCTTCATGCACCTTCCCCTTGCCGGTTATCTTGCTGTTTTGCGGAAGCGTAAATGTGGCCATTGGATTAAATCCCTCGAATTTTGGCAGCTTGCTAGCGCTTTGGGCGGCTAAGTTCAAGTGAGGATTACCGCAAGGCAGCATCGCCGCCCATCACCGCCCTTGCGTAAGTGGAGTGCCAGCCTCACCGAAACCGGCTTAGTCCCCCAATATAAATTCTACCCCGGCCTCAGAATGGAGCGTCAGAGAGTCATATATGGGCAGCAAATTAGCCCGTACATCAACGATCATCTCCAATTCCGTACAAGCCAGCACCACTGCCTGTACCTGCTGTTTGGCAATATCCGTCAGTTCCGATTTCATAAAGCGTTCTGCATCACGGGTGATTTTACCCAAAACCAGTTCGCCATAGACGATTTTGTCGATGCGCTCAGCCATTTCCATATCAGGCGGCAGCAGCGAAACCCCGTAAGAAACCAGACTTTGGCGATAGAATTTCTCCGCCATCACATTACTGGTACCAATGATAGCTGCGGTCTTAATACCATCAGCCTTCATTTTTACACCGACAGCATCGGCTATGTGCAGCAATGGAATATTGACTGCCTCGCGAATGCGGGAATCAACGACATGCACACTGTTGGCGCATATCATCAGCCCCTCTGCACCGGCCTGTTCCAGTCGGCGCGCAGCAGCGATCATATGATCGCCCACAGCCTCCCATCCTTCTTCGGTAGCGCATCTGGCGATTTCCGCGAAATCAAGACTTTCCAGCACCAAAGGCGCACTGTGGAACCCTCCCAGACGGCGGGCAATGCCTTCATTGATTAACTGATAATAGCGAGCGGTCGATCCCCAGCTCAGTCCCCCAATCAGCCCCAATTTTCTCATTAATTACCCTGTCACCTGTTATTTGCTCGCAGATGCGGCATGATTCTACACTCGGCTAACGCCACTTGTCACAGCGTTAGCCCGATAAAGCAAGAACGGCACGCACAGAAAAACCCGCACGCCATCATGACATGCGGGTTTTCTATCAATATATCCTTTTAAGCAACAAGCCTGATCTCAGACCCCCTGAGCAGCCGGACCGCCCAGATTTCCCTTAGGCCGCCGCCCGGAGCGGGGGATGGAGGTCCCTGCCGCTGGTATCGCGCTAGGTTTGATCTTCGTGCCGTCTTCGCGGGTAATTTCCCCCTTATCCAGCAACGTCTCTATTTCATCGCCAGACAGGGTTTCATATTCCAGCAGTGCATTGGCGAGCAGATGCAATTCATGCTCATTCTCGCTCAGTACCTGCTTCGCCCGATCATAGCCGATCTCGACAATGCTGCGGATTTCCTGATCGATCGCCTTTGCCGTATCATCCGACATATGCGCCCGCTGCGACTGCGAATAGCCAAGGAAAGTTTCCCCCTGCTGTTCCTCATATTGCAGCGGCCCCAGCTTGTCAGACATGCCCCATTGGGTCACCATGTCCCGCGCCAGCTTGGTGGCATATTGAATGTCACCACTCGCACCCGAAGACACCTTATCATAGCCGAAGATAATTTCTTCAGCCACGCGCCCACCCATGGAAACAGCAAGGTTCGCATACATTTTATCACGGTGGTAGCTGTAGCTATCACGCTCCGGCAAACGCATCACCATACCAAGAGCGCGGCCGCGAGGAATAATCGTCGCCTTATGAATAGGATCAGATGCAGGTTCATGCACCGCGACAATCGCATGACCAGCCTCATGATAAGCGGTCATTTTCTTCTCGTCCTCGGTCATCACCATGGATCGGCGCTCAGCACCCATCATGACCTTGTCCTTAGCGGCTTCAAACTCGCTCATTGCAACGAGTCGCTTACCCCGACGCGCAGCCATCAGCGCGGCCTCATTCACCAGATTGGCAAGATCAGCACCGGAAAAGCCCGGCGTGCCGCGTGCAATCACTCGTGCATCAACGTCAGGCGCAAGTGGCACCTTCTTCATATGCACTTCGAGTATCTTGATACGCCCTTCAATATCCGGGCGCGGGACCACGACCTGACGGTCAAAGCGACCGGGACGCAGCAAGGCCGGGTCCAGCACATCGGGGCGATTGGTTGCGGCGATGATAATAATGCCTTCGTTCGACTCAAAGCCATCCATCTCGACCAGAAGCTGGTTCAGCGTCTGCTCGCGTTCATCATTGCCATTACCAAGGCCAGCACCGCGATGACGGCCAACGGCGTCGATTTCGTCAATGAAGACAATGCAAGGGGCGTTTTTCTTGGCTTGCTCAAACATATCGCGCACACGGCTCGCGCCGACGCCCACGAACATTTCAACAAAATCAGAGCCTGAAATAGTGAAGAACGGAACGCCAGCCTCACCCGCAATGGCGCGGGCCAGAAGCGTCTTACCTGTGCCGGGCGAACCAACGAGCAAAGCCCCCTTAGGGATTTTACCGCCAAGACGCGCAAATTTGCCGGGGTCTCTCAAGAACTCAACAATTTCCTGCAGCTCTTCACGGGCTTCATCAATGCCAGCGACATCATCAAAGGTGACACGGCCCTGTTTCTCGGTCAGCAGCTTTGCCTTGGACTTACCAAAACCCATGGCTCCGCTCGCGCCGCCACCTTTTTGCATCTGACGCAGCACAAAAAACGCAACGCCCAAAATGAGGAGGAACGGCAAAGACTGATACAGCAAAATCAGCCAAAAACTCGGCTGTTCTTCGGCCTTCCCGCTATATTTGACATTATAGTCAGCCAGCAAGGTCGTCAGCCCGGGGTCATTTACGGGAACAGTCGTGAATTTCTGCTCATTCCCCATCACACCGACAATGCGGTCCGGCCCGATGGAAACTTCCTTCACCTGTCCTTCGGCGATTTTAGCGCGAAAATCGGAATAAGCGATGGCAGTGCCATTAGCAGCGCCTTCGCGTCCCTCCATCATCGAGACGACCAGCAGCAACGCCACTATTACGCCGACCCAAATCATCGCGCTTCTCATCCAGGGATTGCCCTGAGGTTCTTTATCGTCGTTCATCTCTGCCTCTTCATCCATCCCTAGATAGGGCATGGAACGCAAATGACAATGGCTTCCTGTTTTCTGCCTATCGAACAGACCGAGGCGGCGCGGCGCGCAGGCACCACGAATCCCCCCCCTCGAACAGCCAGTTACCCATCATCGCCCTTTTACCCTCAGTAAGCTGAATAAGAAGTTGATCGAGCGCATCTCCCCTCGGCGGTGCCCTGCCCGTATCAGCCATCAGCAGCATTTTAATGAGCAGGCGGCGCTGCATTTCCCGCGGAAAATCATGCTTTTGCAATATGATTGCACCATCATCACGAGACAGATAGCGCCCGGCAAGATCATCTGCCATCCAGCCCAGAGCCTCCTCAGCATCCCCACAAGCAGCGGCACTACGGGCAATAGCAATCGGGTCAAGCCAGTCCGCTCCCGCAAGATTTTTGCGCATCGCGACGCGATCAAACCGCACATCATCATTACTGGGGTCATACACATGAGGCAGCGCCTGTTCATCGACAATGGCCGCCAGCTCAGTCCGCCTCCATGATAACAAAGGCCGCAACACCGCACCATTAACGCCGCGAATCGCCGCCAGCCCCGAAACGCCAGATGATCGGTTGAGGCGCATCATCATGGTTTCGCACTGGTCATCCGCATGATGGGCCGTGAGTAACCAGTCCGCCCCTTGCTCCTCCCGCCAGTGATGCAATAATTCATAACGCACAGAGCGAGCCGACGCCTGTATGCTGCCGGTAATTGGCGTAGAGGGCGTTAATATTGCATGCTTAACGCCTTGTGTCAGGCACCAGCGGCCCACCATTTCAGCTTCTGCACGTGCAGCAGGACGCAACCCATGGTCCACCGTCGCCGCCACGACCTGCGCGGGGAAAGCCTGCACCGCAAGGAAGAGCAGGGCCATGCTGTCTGGCCCACCCGAAACCGCAATACAAAGCCGTGTATCATGAGCCGTTCGCTCACCAATCAGCCTGATAATATCGTCCTGAAATCGCTTTACCCGCGTTTCAGGCCCCGCATTTGGCACGCGCGCGCCCCTTTTCCATCATCGACCGCAAATCCGCTGAAAGCGTGGCCCCGTAGGAATCATTCAGTTCCTTATAGACCTTGCAGGCATCAGCGGGTTTTTTAAGCTGAATGAGAGCATCACCGAGATAAGTGAGGCTCTGCGCTGCACGATCACCATCAGGGCGCTTCTGATAATTTTCGTAAAAAGCGACCGAAGCCAATGCAGGCTTGCCATCATCCAGATAGGCCCGCCCCAGCAAATTATGGGCACGGCTGGCAACGTTGGTCGTGCCATATTTCTCTACCGTTGCCTTTAATTGCTCCTGCGCCTCTGGGTAGAATTTTGCCTCCCACAAGCGGAAACCATAAGTATAGGCATCATTGGCCGCATTGCCGGTATCAGGCCGTTCGACCGCTGCGACACCAGCCTTGCGCGTATCACTGGCTGTAGTAGCAGGCTTTGCTGCGGGCTTTGCCGCAGGAGCCGTTGCAACGGCAGGTTTTGGAGCAGACGTAAGGGCCGGAGCAGTAGACCCAACAGCATCCGTGCTTTGTTCAGCCTGCAGGCGGTTTACTTTGTCTTCCAGCTGCTTCAACTTAAAACTATTCTGCTCCACCTGCCCGGTAACCGTTGCCAACTGGCCCTCCAGCGCAGCCACGCGGTTAATCAGGTCACTGACAGGCGTTGAAGACGGGACGGAGGGGGCTGGAGTAGCAGGTGCCGCAACAATATCCGGCTGTACCGGTGTACCCGCCGGGAACACCTTGCGCTGAACCGCCCGCATTTCTTTTTCGAGCCGGTCAACCCGCGCAACAACCGGGCTGTCATCAGCCGCAAGCGCCGGGACGGATGCAACAAGCCCCCCCGCCCCTGTGAGTGAAACCAGTGCCGTAAAAGCCATGAGCATGTGACGCATTGATGTCCTCATTATACTATGAGCTGAAAATCATAATCGCCGCCCTGCAAAAATCCAGAGAAATGCAGCAAGGCCTTGATTTTCAATGCCACATTCATTCCTGCGGCGCAGATTCCGACGTAGCCTGCGCCGAAGATGGTGCAGCAGAAGCAGGACGAGGCGCAGCAGATGCCCCGGCAGTACTGCCAGCGCCCGCCGCACGAGAGGACGCCGCCCCACTACGCGACGCGGCACCGGCTGTCGCAGGCACAGCGGTGCCAGCACCCGTTCCGCTACTCTGCCCTGAGGGAGGACGCGCTAACAATGCCGCAGCACTGACGGGCACATCAGATATTGTCCGCTCTGGCGCGCCCAACGGCGGCACCGGCTTCCCACCGACGGTTACGCTGATTGCATCTGGCCGACCCGTCAGGATCATAGGATTATTCGCTTCTGGTGGAACGGTGAAAGTTTCCCCTTTCGCCATTGTTTTCTCCAGCAAACGCTCACCAGCCTGATCGTAGATACGCAGCCACACATCACTCACCGCCGTCAGCACAACAGGGCCAGCACTGGCCGGTGCCTGCTCTACTGCAGGGGCGTCGTCAGGCTGCGCTGCGACAACACGATTATTAAGTGCAGAAATTTCCTCATCCGTCGAGGCAGAGAAAAACTGTGTGCGCCACACACCATAAACAATCGCCAACAGCAATACGAGGCCAGCCGCTGCCCAAGCCAGCCTGCGGGGCGGAATACGGGCGGGATCGGTAGGTTCATAAACCTCATACCGCTCCACCTCACCAATGACGCTCAGTTCCTCCCGCACACGGCGGGCAATATCCACCTCATCCGCGCCCACTGCCCGCGCATAGGCTCGCGCAAAGCCAACTGCATAAGGCGTACCCGGCAAGGCGGAAAAATTATTCTGTTCTACCGCCTCAAGCTGACGATGAGAAACGCGGGTCCGTTCTGCCACATCCGCCAGAGACAGGCCCATGGCCTCCCTCCCCCGCCGCAATATATCGCCGGGGCGATCGGGCGCGACTGGCGCTTGTTCGGGTGCGTCACTGCTCTGGGGCATATCGTTCATCATGTCGCCTTGTTGCTTTGGCACCGCACAGGCAGCCCGGCGAAAACCGAACCGGCAGAAACCATTTCCCGGCAGAGTTCTTCCACGGCTATGCCTTCGCTGTCAACGCCAGCTTAACTAAGACATGCATGATTTCACAGCCATTGTCTCTGTTTCAGGTCATTCCACCGACACAACCGCACAAATAGCGTTATTTCAGCTCAACACCCATGGCATCTGCATAAGCGATGAGGGAAGCGCGAGAGTTAATCGACGGGTCCTTAATAAGCATCGCGACATGCGCCTGAAGCGACGACAGATCGACCGAACGGATCATCGCCTTAACCGGGCCAACCGATGCAGGCGTAATTGAAAGACGTCCGACACCCAGGCCAATTAACGCCATCGCCTCCAGCGTGCGTCCGCCCATTTCGCCGCACACACCAACTGGCACATTCGCGGCCTTACAGGCTGTCACGATCCGATTAAGGAAGCGCAATATCGCAGGACTGAGCCAGTCATAACGCTCCGCCAGCTTTGGGTGCGCCCGGTCTGCCGCGAACAGGAACTGCGTCAGATCATTAGTGCCGATTGATAGAAAATCGAGCTTAGGCAGCAGCACATCCAGCATCTCCGCCAGCGCAGGCACCTCCAGCATCGCGCCATAGCGAATAGCCGTAGGCAACATCTTGCCCCGCCCCATCAGTAATTGCCGCTGATGGTCGAATATCGCCCGTGCCGCATCAAATTCCCATGGCTCGGAAATCATCGGAAACATCACATAGAGCGTGCGTCCGGCAGCAGCCTCCAGCAGGGCACGGGCCTGCGATTTCATCAACCCTTCGCGTTCCAGCGCAAGGCGGGTCGCGCGCCAGCCCATCGCCGGGTTTTCTTCCACCATCCCATCATCATAGTTCAGATAAGGAAGCGCCTTATCCCCACCAATATCAACGGTACGAAAGATAACCGGGCGATCCTCTGCCGCGTCCATCACATCACGGTAAAGGCGCTGCTGACGCTCCCGCTGTGGCAGAGTTGAGGAAACGAGAAACTGAAACTCCGTGCGAAAGAGGCCAATGCCGTCCGCGCCAGTGGCATCCAGCGTGGCGACATCATCGCGCAGGCCAGCATTCACCATCAGCTCGATGCGTGTACCGTCCTTTGTGACAGAGGGCAGATCACGCATTGCCGCAAAATCTGCGCGACGTTTCTGGGTGAGGGTCAGCTTGTTATCAAACGCCTCCTCCATTTCAGGTGAAGGCCGCACAAATAGCTGGTTCCTGTCCACATCCAGCAGCAATAAATCGCCTTCGTTAATCAGATGGCTGACCTGCTTGACGCGCCCTAGCACCGGCACACCCATAGCGCGGGCCACAATGGTGACATGGGCCGTTAACGAGCCTTCCTCCAGCACCACCCCTTTGAGGCGACGACGGTCATATTCGAGCAGTTCCGCCGGGCCAAGGTTACGCGCAATCAATATCGCGTCCTGCCGCAGGCCCAATTGCGCAGCCGTCCCCAATTGCCCGGAAACAATGCGGAGCAACCTGTTCGCCAGATCTTCCAGATCATGCATACGGTCCGCAAGCAATGGATCATCAATCTGGCGCATACGCATACGGGTGCGCTGCTGAACGCGCTCAATCGCAGCTTCGGCGGTCAGGCCGCTGTCAATAGCCTCGTTAATGCGGCGCGACCACCCCTCATCATAAGCGAACATCTTGTAGGTTTCGATAACCTCCTGATGTTCCCCATCGACACCAAATTCGGACGCACCGGCCAGCTTATCAATCTGTTCCCGCATCTTCGCGAAGGCGGAATAAACGCGGGCGCGCTCAGCCTCCACATCTTCGGCGACGGTATGCTCAATACGGATACGCGGCTGATGGAATACGGCCTGCCCACGTGCCATGCCCATGACAAGCTGAAGGCCGCCAACAATCTGCGTCTGGGTGGCAGCGACCCGCTCATCCCCCGGCGCCTCATCCACCAGCCCGGCATTGGAGATCATCTCTGACAGCACCATGGCGACGGTCTGGAGCGTTTCTATCTCCACCTCAGCATAGCGGTGCGGATCATGATGCTGAACGCCCAGTACCCCTATCGCATATTCACTGCGCACAATGGGGACACCGGCAAAACTATGATAAATTTCTTCGCCCGTTTCCGGCTTATACGCAAAATCCGGGTGGGCGGCGGCCTCATCCAGATTGAGCGTTTCTACATTTTTGGCAATGGTGCCAACCAGCCCTTCACCCAATGCCAGCCGGGTGACATGAACGGCCTCCTGCTTCAGGCCACGGGTGGCGTATAGCTCCAGCTTACCCTGCCGCAGCAGATAAATCGAGCAAACCTCGCTCGACATTTCTTCGCCGATGATCTCGACAATTTTGTTCAGCTTCGCCTGCGCCCCGGTGCGAGAGGCCATAACCTCATGCAAACGGATTAATATCCGGCGAGAGGCAGAAACAGCAGCGGAAGGAGAATGGGCCATGAGAGGTGCGCTATCAGAAAAAACCAGCGCCTGCCAAGCGCCACTTTGTCCGTCGCGGTTCCTGTCTCAATAGCAATCCTCCCCCATAGCCCTGTTGCAGGGCTGATTATCGTGCGCTGAGCGCTTTATTGGCCTGTTCAACCAGTTCAGATATTATTTCTGCAGCAGGTTGTTCTTTCGTGACCATGCCAACTGACTGCCCCGCCATGAGGGAGCCATTTTCCACATCGCCATCAATGACAGCGCGGCGCAGCGCCCCTGCCCAATAATGTTCAATTTCAAGCTGAGCGGCGGCCATATCGACCTTTCCTTCATCCAGCATCTGCGCCACTTCGCGCTGCTTGGCGGTGAAGGCCTCGGTCCCGGCATTTTTAAGGGCACGGACCGGAATGACCGGCAGGCGCGGGTCAATCTGCACACTCGTGATAGCATCACGGGCATTACCGCGCAGAAATGCCTTTTTGAAATCGGGATGCGCGATGGATTCGGTCGCACACACAAAACGGCTGCCCAGTTGCACACCGGCGGCACCCATTTCGAGATAAGCCGCGATCATATCCCCATGGCCGATACCACCGGCCACGAAAATCGGAATTTCACTGGCGAGGACAGGGAGTATTTCCTGCGCCAATACACTGGTGGCAACAGGACCAATATGCCCGCCAGCCTCCATCCCTTCGATAATCAGCGCATCCACGCCGGAACGGATCAGCTTCTTCGCCAGCGCCAGCGCAGGGGCAAAGCAAATGACCTTCGCGCCATTTTCCTTAATCGCCTCAATGCTACCCTTGGGCGGCAAACCACCCGCCAGCACGATATGCGTAACGCCATGTTTGCCGCAAATTGCAATAAGGTCGAGCAATTGCGGGTGCATAGTGATGAGGTTTACGCCAAAAGGCTTATCCGTCATCGCTTTAGTCGCGGTGATTTCAGCGTCCAACAGTTCCGGCGTCATCGCCCCGCATGCAATCAGGCCAAAGCCCCCCGCATTGCTGACTGCCGATACCAGATGCCGTTCCGACACCCAGCTCATCGCCCCGCAGATGATCGCAACGTCACTGCCCAGCAAGGCTGTGCCGCGCGCCATCAATTCCCGCAATTGCGCATTTGCCATATGCTCAGGCGCCTTCGGCTGCGTCTAGGGCGTAAGCGCTGTGCAGCACACGCACGGCGAGTTCGGTTTCGTCTTCATCGATAAGGACGCTAACCTTTATCTCGCTGGTGGCGACAGCCATCACGTTGATGCCGCGATCCGCCAGCGCCTTGAACATTGTGGCGGCAACGCCAGCATGGCTCTTCATACCAACGCCGACCACCGAAACCTTGGCTACCTTCGGATCATTGATAAGGCGGTTAAAGCCAATGCTTTCCTTCTGCTTTTCGAGAATATCGAGCGAGCGTGCAAGGTCCGCGCCAGGCACCGTGAAGGTCACATCGGTTTCGCCCTTATCCCGGCCCACATTCTGGATAATCATATCCACATTGATACTGGCTTCGGCGAGGGGGCCGAAAATGCTGGCGACAGCACCGGGACGATCCGGCACGCGGGTAATGGTGATCTTCGCTTCGTTCTTGTCTGCGGCGATGCCGGTGATGAGCTGACGTTCCATGCCAGAATCCTTCGCTATTTGAGCTTCCATTTCCTCGTCGCTGACGATCAGCGTGCCGGGCAGTTCTTCCTGCGTCGGGTCATCAAGCGAGCTAAGCACCTGCACCCGTACCTTTTCCTTCATCGCCAGTTCGACCGAACGGGTCTGCAATACCTTGGAACCGACCGATGCCAGCTCCAGCATTTCTTCATAAGTGACCATGCTGAGCTTGCGCGCACGGCGCACAATGCGGGGGTCAGTGGTGTAAACGCCGTTCACGTCAGTATAAATATCGCAGCGATCCGCCTTTACCGCCGCCGCAACCGCCACCGCCGATGTATCTGAACCGCCACGGCCCAGTGTAGAAATCCGCCCCGTATCCATCACACCCTGAAAACCGGGGATGACAGCGACCTGCCCGGCGGACATGGCCTTCAATAATTCGGTGGTGTCGATGGTCGAAATACGGGCCTTATTATGCGCGCCAACAGTGCGAATCGGCAATTGCCAGCCCAGCCAGCTCCGCGCATCAACACCCATAGCCTTCAGCGTCATCGCCAGAAGGCCGCTCGTCACCTGCTCACCGCTGGCGACCACAGCGTCATATTCCGCCGGATCATAAAGGGGGCTGGCTTCCTTGGCAAAACCCACGAGCCGGTCAGTTTCGCCCGCCATAGCCGAAACGACAACGGCAACCTCATTCCCCTGCCCGACTACATGTTTAATACGCGCCGCGACATTACGAATTCGTTCCATCCCCGCCATGGAGGTGCCGCCGAACTTCATTACGATGCGTGCCATATTTGATGCCAGACCTGTATTGCGTATAAGGGATGCGATCAGATAATCATTACCTAACCGCGAAAACCGCGCCGCTATAATGAGCAAGGACCGATATGGCAAGCAACGCCGCTACCACCATTAACCCGGAAGAAGCCCGGCATTTTGGCACTCTGGCCGCAGATTGGTGGAACCCCGCCGGAACCAGCGCGATGCTGCATAAGCTTAACCCGCCGCGCCTTTCCTATATTCGCGGGGCAATTGATGAGCATTGGGGCACGGATTCGCGTAATTTGCGCCCGCTTGCTGGCAAGAAAGCGCTGGATGTAGGCTGCGGCGCGGGGCTGCTGTGTGAACCCCTCGCCCGCTTGGGGGCGCAAGTGACGGGCATTGATGCTGCGGCTGAAAATATCGCCGCCGCACAGGACCATGCCGAAAAACAGGGCGTGTCGATTGATTATCAGGCCGTAGGCGTAGAGGTTCTGGGCCGCCCCGGCGAATATGATCTCGTCACCTCTATGGAGGTGATCGAGCATGTGACCGATCCGTCATTATTCCTGCGCGGGTTGGTGGAGGCACTGGCCCCCGGCGGCCTGATGATTCTCTCCACCCCCAACCGCACGGCCCTGTCGAAACTGGCAATGATTACGGTTGGGGAAGGCATGGGGATGATTCCCAAGGGCACGCATGAGTGGAAGCAGTTCATCACGCCTGAGGAACTCACCACTATGCTGGACGATGCCGGTATGGAAGTCACCAACATGCGCGGCATGATATTCACTCCCGGCCATGGGTTTCAGATTGGGGACAATAAGGACCTCAACTATATCCTCTCCGCCCGGCGCAAAGGGTAAGCCGCCTTCAATAGAGCTGCTTGAATAATCGGCAAATGCGATTAAATTGACCCCATAGACACAAAAGGTCGATCAATGTCCGCTTATCTGCCTACGCTCAAACAGCTTCAATATCTTGTCGCCCTCAAAGAACAGGGGCATTTCGGCAAGGCGGCCGAGAGCTGTTTCGTCACGCAATCCACCCTTTCCGCTGGCATAAGGGAATTGGAAACGCTGATCGGCACCATATTGGTCGAACGTACCCGCCGCGTGGTGCGCTTCACCGCTTTGGGCGACCGCATCGTGGAAAAGGCCTATCGCGTATTGCGAGAGGCCGAGGAACTGGCCGCCATCGCGCAGGCCGCAGGAAAGCCGTTGTCAGGTGACTTACGCATGAGCGTCATCCCGACAATCGCTCCCTTCCTGCTGCCCCGCCTCCTCCCCCATTTGCGTCGGGAGAAGCCTGATCTCAAACTCTATCTACGGGAAGAAACCAGTACAGCCGCCATTGATTCCCTGCGCCATGGACAGGCGGATTGCGTGTTAATGGCCCTGCCCTTCGCCACCGGCGATGTGGACTATGAACATCTTTTTGATGATCGACTGTTCGTGGCCTTCCCCAAAGATGACCCGCGTGACCCACCCGCCAGCATTGACCCCAATATGATCGACGAGACCCGATTGCTGTTACTGGAGGATGGCCATTGCCTGAAAGATCACGCTCTCGCGGCCTGTAACCGCCCTGAACTGCGCGCAGAGGCTACGATGATGGGCACATCCCTCCATACTCTGGTACAGATGGTGGACAATGGCCTTGGCCTTACCCTCCTGCCGGAAATGGCTATTGAGGGCGGGATATTAGAACATACCAATATCAGCGCGCGCCCCCTGCAATCAGACCATGCTTTTCGAGAGATCGCGCTGGTATGGCGGCGTGCCAGTCCGCGGGAAAAGGAATTTCGTATGCTGGCGGATATATTGCGCCATCTGGTTCGACAAAAGGAAGCTAAAACGGCCTAGATGCTGGGATGGCCTGAACGGAAAAGGGCGCGTAACGGCGCCCATCGCCGCTTTAATCCATATGCTTGATGCCAACCCGCAGATAATCCCATCCGGTAATCAGCGTCAGTATCGCCGCCGTCCACAAAGTAGCAAGCCCCACAATTTCGACAAAGGGCCATTGCGGCAACGCCCCCGCCAATATCATCGCGCCCAGCGATATAAGCTGAAAGGCGGTTTTCCACTTGGCAAGCCGTGACACCGGCACAGACACCTGTAATCCGGCCAGAAATTCACGCAGGCCTGAAACCGCAATTTCACGCAGCAAAATCACCATACCGGCGATAATATGGATACCCGATATGTCACGCGTGGCCGCCAGCATTAATATGACGGCCCCCACCATGATCTTGTCAGCAATAGGATCAAGGAAAACACCAAGACGCGACACTGTCCCCTTTGCACGGGCGAGATAACCGTCAAAATAATCGGTTATGCCCATCAGGCAGTAGAGCAAAAAGGCCAGCAAATAGCCTGTCGGCCATTCCCGCCCCTGTTCCGCAGGCCACAATAATGCGACGAGCAAAGGAACCGCCAATATGCGGGACAATGTCAGAATATTTGGTAAGGTCAGCATGACATAACCGGCCTGCCACAGCCATGCGCCATAGGCAAGCGTTCAGGCATAAGAATAAATCATCTGCCTGTGCGGTGCCGCACCATCTTTGTCATAATTAGCGGTATCGCACCATCTTTACCATATTATAAGAATGGATGTTGGGTTGGACAGATGCCTCCAAAACCGATACAGCGCACCCAGTAAAAATTGATCGGGACCTGTCGCTATACCATGAAAGCATCACTGCGACTGCTGACAAAACGTCGTTTCGCCCCGCTATTCGTCACCCAATTGCTAGGCGCATTCAACGATAATTTGTTCAAGAACGCCATGGTGCTGTTCGTTGTTTACAATGTTTACAACGACCCCCATGCCGAAACATGGTTTAGCGCCATTGCGACAGGCCTCATCACCTTGCCCTTCTTCCTGCTATCAGCCATTTCCGGGCAACTCGCGGACCAGCGAGACAAAGCCGCCATCATCCGTATGGTAAAGCTGGCAGAGATTTTCATCATGCTGGTGGGAGCGGCTGGCCTCGCACTAGCATGGGCGGGCATCGCCATCCATATCATCGCCGTGCCGCTGATGTTGACAGCCTTGTTCGCCATGGGGGTTCATTCCACTTTCTTTGGCCCGATTAAATATGCGATATTACCGCAACATCTTGAAAAAGATGAAGT
This sequence comes from Sphingobium sp., assembly GCA_009360885.1. Taxonomy (GTDB): domain Bacteria; phylum Pseudomonadota; class Alphaproteobacteria; order Sphingomonadales; family Sphingomonadaceae; genus Sphingobium. The sequence goes on from SPEL01000002.1 coordinate 142,414, forward strand.
ATTAGGCGGAACTGGTCTGGTTGAGGCAGGCACCTATATTGCCATATTGGGCGGCACCATATTGGCCGGACTTATCCCGATTGAGGTTGCCGCCTGCGCGGTCATCATCACCGCTCTCATTGGCTATGCCAGCGGGCGGCAGGTCCCACCCGCGCCAGCCCTTGGTGAAACCACCAAAATTGACTGGAATATTTTCCGTTCCTCTACCCATCTTATCTGCGGCACCATGCATATTCGTCCGCTGTTTCTGGCGATTATCTCCATCAGCTTTTTCTGGACGATCGGCACGGTGCTGTTCATTCAGTTCCCGCCCCTCGTTAAAAATATATTGATGGCGGATAAGCCTGTGGCCAGCCTGTTTCTGGGCGTTTTTTCTGTGGGCGTGGCGCTAGGCTCTATCGTTATCAACCGCCTTTTGGGCGGGGAGGTTTCCGCTAAATATGCCCCAGCGTCGGTGCTCGGCATGGGTGTGTTTGTTGTCGCTTTCCATATCCTCTGCCGCATGTGGAACAGCGGCCTGCCTGCTGGCGAGTTCATGAATATACATGATTTTATCGACCATGGTTATGCGGGGTGGATGCTTTTCACACTACTCGGCATCGCGACGGCGGGCGGGATGTTCGTGGTGCCGCTCTATGCTTTTCTCACCACCACGGTGGAGAAATCACAAGCCGCACGAACTGTCGCCGCCAATAATATCGTCAACTCTGGCGCGATGGTGGTGGGCGCTGTCATCACCCTTGGGATGAGCGCTGTGGGCATTGATGTTGTCGATCAGCTTTTGCTGGCGGCGGCGATGTCGATTGTTTCGGCCTGGCTCGCGCAGAAGTTGCACCGCGCCTGCGATTGAGCAGGCGCGCAACACATAAGACCGCCTGCGATTGAGCAGGCGCGCAACACATAAGACCGCCTGCGATTGAGCAGATGCACATCGTTATAAGATTTGCCGGTACCAGTCCCAAGAAACCCTGCTGACGATTAAACAAGGCTCGCCCGACATTAACCCGATCCGCGAACATATCCGCTCGCGCTTCGCCCACCCCCCGCTAACAACTATTTCATAATTGAAAATTGCTGCTGTCAGAACAACAAATGATAAGCCGCGAAGAAAAAGGCGGAAAAGCTCATCAGGAATAATTTTATATCCTGATCATTGCGCCGCACTATATCCGGCAAGGGGAGTAAAATATGACGAGCCAGCCTCCGTCTAAAGGGGTGGCTTGCATTTTCTGATGTCAGAACAAGGGCTCGTCTCTTCATGGAAGAAAGAGTTAACGAACCGTTAAATTTTAATAAAGGTAAATAATTGTCCGAATTTCAAACGCCCCATAATGGGACAATTGAAATACCTCATAACAGAATATCCAACCCACCGATCACCGGCAATAAACCAGAGAAAGCTGGCCTTAAGCCGCTAATTCAGTCTCCATCGGAGCCGTGATCGCGTCTGCGATGCGCTGGAAATGAAACACCGTAGCAGGCGGAAAATTACGGATGACATTACCCGCACGAATAACGCTCAACCCCAGATCGTCCAATATCTGGCGGTTAACCGGGGGAAGCACCGAATATGTAAACTGAACAAATGTGCCGCCGGGTGCCAACAGACGAAAAGCTTCTTCTAATATCGCTTTTTGCGTCGCCTGATTCATTGCGAGCAAGGGCAACCCGCTGATAATCTGCTGATAGCTCCCCTCTTCACCGGCAACATGCGCGCTTATCGCCTCCGCCCGATGCCGTAATATCGCAACACCGGGGAAGCGCTGTTCCAGCCCATGCGCAAAATCGGCGTTAATTTCCACGACCTCCAGCTTTTCAGAAGGCAGACCTGTGGCCAGTATCGCCCGCGTAAATACACCGGTCCCGCCTCCCAGTTCCAGCACACGCCCCCCTGCCGGGTTCATATCCCGCACCATCATGCGCGCCAGAAAACGGCTGGATGGCACGACAGATGCTGTCTGGCGCGGCTTTTGCAACCATGCTGTCATGAAGTGGATATATTCGGCCACACGTTCCCGAATAGAGCCTTCATGCGGAAGGGCTACTGCGCGCGACTTATTCCAGATGTGCATTGAGGGAAAATCCCCTGTCATTCTGATTAGGAAACCCGTTGGGCGGAAAGGGCGACGGTTAAGGCAATATCGTCTTAGGTTCAATAGTTTCATGACACGATCAGGCTGAGCCATCCATGAACGGAAAGAGTAAGGACAGGATTTTTAGGCTTTCCCCCGCTGTCCATTCGTCCATCTCTGCGTTACCTTCCCTCTCATTTCTTATCCCGCCTCCCATCGAAAAGGCTGAACGTCATGGCTTATGAAACCATTATCGCCGAGCAAAAAGGTGCCGTCACCCTGATTACCCTTAACCGGCCAGAGGCATTAAACGCCCTCAACAGTCAGGTTTTGTCCGATATGATCGCCGCTTTTGCCGCTTATGATGCCGACCCGACACAGCATTGCGCCGTTGTGACAGGCAGTGAGAAGGCCTTCGCCGCAGGGGCCGACATCAAAGAAATGGCCGAAAAACCAGCAGCCGATTTCTATCTGGAGGATACATTCTCACAATGGACCAGTCGCGTAACCGCAACGCGCAAACCATGGATTGCGGCAGTCGCCGGATTCGCCCTTGGCGGCGGGTGCGAGGTTGCGATGATGGCGGATTTCATATTGGCGGCGGACACGGCAAAATTTGGCCAGCCAGAGGTTAAATTGGGCATCGCTCCGGGCATGGGAGGCTCCCAGCGCCTCACCCGCGCGATAGGCAAAGCCAAGGCGATGGAAATGTGCCTCACCGGACGCATGATGGACGCGACTGAGGCAGAGCGCGCCGGACTGGTTTCCCGCATTATTCCAGCAGCAGATTTGCTGGATGAAGCCCTGAAAACCGCTCAGGCTATCGCTGCTATGCCACCCATGGGCACAATCGCGGTGAAGGAAATGGTCAATCTGGCCTTTGAAACCGGCCTGCATCAGGGGTTGGTTAGCGAACGCCGCCTGTTTCAGATTCTCACCGCCACCGAGGACCGGAAAGAAGGTATGGCGGCCTTCATCGAAAAACGTCCTGGCCAATGGAAAGGCCGCTAAGCCAGTAACGATAAAAAACGCCGCTTCATCCTATTGATGAGGCGGCGCTATAACATGCCTAAATGACCCCGGATAGTATCAGCAGGTGCAGGCACATTCCGCCCGCATATTGAGATAATGCGCGAGAGCCACCAGCGCCACACCGCAAAGGGTCACCACGCCCTCACCAAGGCCATGCCCCATAGTGATGGCGAATCCCATCAAACCCAGCCCACAAATGCCGATAAACGCAGGCAGCAGCAGCCGATGACGCAGCACCCCACGCCCCAAAGCCGCGGCCCCCACCAATATCGCCAGCACTAGTCCAACTTCGTGGATGATAGGAGAGGTGAAAAAATGCCCTAATGATGTCAGCGCACTGAGTATGACAACGGTTAACAGGCAATGCACAGCGCACAGCGCCGACAGGCCAATTGCCATATGATCGAGGCTCGCGCCGTTCCTGCGGTTATTCAGCATGCCATCTCCATAACTCCCCCTGCCTATAAAGACATTCACCGCAAGTTACAATATATCATTATATGAAATCCCCCAAAGAGGATGATGCAAATTGTCCAAACGCCTCCAGAGGCATATGTAAGCAGACAATTCGTCCACCCATTGAGGCTTGAAATCCCCTGTCCGCAAAGGCATGGATCAGCCATGTCCGACACCCCTCCCCTCTCTCCGCTTTCCCCGACATCTCGCCCGCTGCAAATGGCCCATTGGCTGTTGATGGTCGCAGGGTTGGTCATCATCATGGTGGTTGTGGGCGGTATCACCCGCCTTACCGAATCCGGCCTGTCCATCACCGAATGGAAACCTGTGACCGGCGCGCTGCCACCGCTCAGCCATGAGCAATGGCTGGTGGAATTTCATAAATATCAGCAAACCCCGGAGTATATAGAAATCAACCGGGGGATGAGCCTTGATAATTTCAAGTTCATCTTCTTCTGGGAATGGTTTCACCGCTTGCTGGGGCGGCTGATTGGCATGGCCTTTGCCCTGCCCTTTTTGTGGTTTGCCGTTAAAAAGGCGATACCGCGTGGCTTCACCCCTCGGCTGATAGTTTTGCTGGCAATGGGCGGATTTCAGGGTCTCATTGGCTGGTGGATGGTGGTTAGCGGCCTCGTCGACCGCACCGATGTCAGCCATTATCGCCTTGCTGTGCATCTGATTACCGCACTGCTCATCATTGCCGGGTTGGTGTGGACCTCGCTGGACCTCAGGCAATTGGCGCGTGATCCCTATGCGCGACCGGCGCGCCTTACACCCTTTGCCATAGCATCAGCTCTAGTGCTGCTGGTGCAACTTCTCTGGGGTGCTTATGTGGCGGGCCTCAATGCTGGTTATGTCGCCAGCGACTGGCCGCTGATGAATGACCATTTCGTGCCAGAAGGGATAATGTGGCAAGGTTCTTTCTGGGCCACGATTACGTCAGATCCCTTTCTCATTCACTTCTTCCATCGCTGGTGGGCATGGGTGACGGGCTTCATGCTGCTGCTACTCTCTCGCAAAGCAAAGCGCGCCGGACATGGACGTGCGGCGACAACATTGCTGATCGTGGTGGCTCTGCAAATCGCGCTGGGAATCACTACGGTGCTGACGCATATCCACTTGCATGTCGCGGTCACCCATCAGGGCGTCGGCGCGTTGCTGGTCGCAGCAACGGCCTGGGCCGCGCATTCTATCGGGCTCAACTCCGACACCGCCATCACTCCGCAGAAGGATAAAGCATGAGCGGCATCGCCCTTGTTTACACGGTGTTTCCGAATGAAGAATCGGCAAAGGCGGCGGTTAAATCCGCATTACATGATGGCTTTGCCGCCTGCGCCAATATCATGGCCCCCTGCACCTCTTATTATGAATGGCAGGGGGAGCTTCAGGAAACAATTGAGGTGCCCGTCCTTATCAAGACAACGTCAGCCCGCGCCGATAAGTTGATTGAAAGAATAGAGCGCATGCACCCTTATGAGGTGCCTGCCATTGTTTCATGGCCGGTGGTGCGTGCGCCCGCGGCCTTTGCCCGCTGGGTTAACGAGCAGACGGATATTTAGGCCATGAACGCAAAGAGGTATTATTTTACCCGCCTCAATCTCCCTGCTTTTACTTGACTCTGCGCCCACATAAAGCCATTAGCGCCCATCTTCTTCGCCCATAAGGGCGCGGGATCACTATCATGATCAGGAGTTTTCGGCCCATGAAGGCGCTGATGAAAACGACCAAGTCGGCAAACCCGGCGACGGTAGAAAAGAAATGGGTGCTGATCGACGCCGAAGACCTCGTCGTTGGTCGCGTCGCATCCATCGTTGCAAATATCCTGCGCGGCAAGCACAAGCCGAGCTTCACCCCCCACGTCGATTGCGGTGACAATGTCATCATCATCAACGCTGCCAAGGTAAAGTTCACCGGCCGTAAGCTGACCGACAAGGTATATTACAAGCACACCGGCTATGCTGGTGGTATCAAGGCAATCACGCCGCAGAAGGTTCTGGAAGGTCGCTTCCCGGAACGCGTTCTGGAAAAGGCTGTGGAACGCATGATTCCCCGTGGCCCGCTCGGTCGTCAGCAGATGCGCAACCTGCGCATTTTCGCCGGCGCAGAACATGAGCATGAAGCACAGAACCCGGAAGTGCTGGATATCGCTTCCCGCAACCGCAAGAATAAGGTGGGTGCATAATGACCGATAATCGTCAGTCCCTTTCCGATCTGGGCAACCTGACCGCCGGTGCGCCTGCTGCCCCTGCCGTTAATGCGGATAGCGCAGTTGCTCCTGCCGCTCCGGTTGTTTCTGACGCCCCGCTGCGTCAGCAGGAACTCGACAAGCAGGGTCGCGCTTATGCAACCGGCCGTCGTAAGGATGCTGTTGCCCGCGTATGGGTAAAGCCCGGTACCGGCAAGGTCATCGTGAATGGCCGCGATCAGGAAGTTTACTTCGTTCGCCCCACGCTGCGCCTCATCATCAACCAGCCCTTCACCGTTACCGACCGCGAAGGTCAGTATGACGTGATCTGCACCGTAAAAGGTGGCGGCCTCTCCGGTCAGGCTGGCGCTGTAAAGCACGGCATTGCACAGGCTCTCACCAAATATGAGCCTGCCCTGCGCACCACCGTGAAGCGCGAAGGCTTCCTTACCCGCGACAGCCGCGCTGTTGAACGTAAGAAATATGGCCGTGCTAAGGCACGCCGTAGCTTCCAGTTCTCGAAGCGCTAATATGCGGCGATGGCCCGTTGGGCTATCACTATCAATCAGGGGAAGGCGTCCTTCGGGGCGCCTTTTTCTTTTGCCCGTTCTATACTACACACAATCAGGGTGAGGTAACGCGGTAAGTCTGCCCGCCGTGCCGGTGGTTCAACCACAAGGGGCCAAGGGGGAAATTGGCAGCCCCCCGGCTCACCCACATTCCCTTCATACTTAGGTATTAAATCGGTTTAAAAGGCTGTTATCCTTTCCAATCCTTCGTTATTCCGTCACCGCCATATTATCCGACACACCCGGCACGCACCGGCTATGCAGACAATATGCGCCGCGGAGAGGATGAGTAGCGCGACTAAAAGGTGCCAATAGCCTGCAAAGGCATGGCACAGAACATGCGCCGTCCCTTAAATGACTATCACCGCCTTTTTGCGCGCCCATCTGGCGGCGCAAAGATAAAATGATAATGAAGGAGAACAGGCTTTGTCCGATCGTATCGCCCATCCGCATTACCGCGGCCTTGTCATGTCCGCTGAAGAGGCGGCAACGAAAATCCAACATGGCATGACCGTCGGCATGAGCGGCTTTACCGGATCAGGCTATCCCAAGGCTGTGCCAACCGCGCTCGCCGCCCATATTGAGGCAGAGCATGCCGCTGGCCGACCCATGAAGATCAAGGTATGGACGGGTGCATCAACAGGGCCGGAACTGGATGGCGTGCTGGCGAAGGCCAATGGCATTGAAATGCGCCTACCCTTCAACACCGACCCCACCGCCCGCGATCGTATCAACAAGGGTGAGATGGATTATCTCGACATGCATCTGGGCCAGGTCGCCCCCATGGCATGGCAGGGTTTTCTGGGTGAGATGGATGTGGCCGTGGTTGAGGTCGTCGGCATCCGTGCTGATGGTTCGCTTATCCCCTCCTCCTCTGTCGGCAATAACAAGACATGGCTGGACCGCGCAAAGGCCATCATTCTTGAGGTGAACGAATGGCAGAGCGAGCTGCTGGAAGGCGTCCATGACGTATATTATGGTACGGCGCTGCCGCCAAATCGCGTCCCCATTCCCCTTACCCGCGTAACAGACCGCATCGGTGAACCGGGCCTGCGCTGTGACATGAGTAAGGTCGTCGCCGTTGTCGTCACCGATACACCGGACCGCAACGCCCCGTTCAGCCCGCCGGATGATACCGCACGCGCCATTGCTGACCATTTACTGGAATTCCTCGGCCATGAGGTAAAGAAAGGCCGCCTGCCCGAAACCCTTCTCCCCTTGCAATCCGGCGTTGGTAATGTGGCCAATGCCGTGATGACCGGCCTTGTCGATGGCCCGTTCCACAACATGACCGCTTATTCCGAAGTGATTCAGGACGGCATGCTGGATCTGCTCGATAGCGGCAGGCTGCTGATGGCATCCGCCACCGCCTTCTCGCTCAGCCCGGAAGCCGCCGAGCGCGCCAATGACCGCATGTCCTTTTACCGCGAGAAGATGATCCTGCGCCCGCAGGAAATCAGCAACCATCCAGAGGTTATCCGCCGCCTTGGCTGTATCGCGATGAACGGCCTGATCGAGGCAGACATATACGGCAACATCAATTCCACCTGCGTTATGGGATCACGGATGCAAAATGGTATTGGCGGATCGGGCGACTTTGCCCGTAATGCCTATATTTCCATCTTCATGACGCCCTCTACCGCGAAAAATGGCGCGATTTCTGCCATTGTCCCTCAGGTGAGCCATGTCGATCACATCATGCAGGATGTCGCCGTTATCGTCACCGAACAAGGGCTTGCTGATCTGCGCGGCCTCAGCCCCAAAAAACGGGCTGACCTCATCATCAACAATTGTTCTCACCCTTATTATCGCGATGGCCTCAAAGATTATTATAACCGCGCGCTCAAAGGCTCCTACGGCCTGCACGCGCCATCTTTGCCCGGTGAGGCCTTATCCTGGCACCAGCGTTTCATTGATACGGGAACGATGAAATTCTGAACTGATGACCATGCCTGACTAAAAAGGGGCAACATCATGAAGGGCGCCTTTCCGATATGGAAGGACGCCCTTTCTTATGCCCGTATATTTCCGGTAACAGTCACACAGAATTTCGTCTGCCCAATAATCAGCGCACCGCCCCCCATAAGGACGCAGCCTCGATATAGCCGTTTTTGCCGCCCATATCGAACAGACACCAGCCACCGGAACATTCGCTCACCCGGCCAACCACACCCTTCTGCACACGATAGGCCAGCCCGCCTGTACCACCCTTTTTGCGATAGACATGACCTTCTTCCACCGCCACCATCGCGGTTGGCGTATCACTGAGCAACCGCACATGCATCCAGCCCTCTGTGCCGGATTCATCGACAATTTTGCGCCAGTTGCCATGCACCTGCACCACGCGCACCGGCAAATCGCGCCGCCGGTAAACCCAGTTGGAGGGATAATCCAGACTAGGCCCCACGCGCATCCGCGCCTCATCCTTGGACAGCGATGCCCAATAAGGCAGAGCTTTGCTCTGTGCTGGCGCTTCCTTCCCGATGATGAGGAGAGACATTGCCAGTATCACAGCCAGAACCGCTGCTATCCGCCGCACCATATCATGTTCCACTTTCTGCATCGCGTGAAATTAAACGTTTTCCCTCAGAAAGTCCAAGCCGTTTCGGCAGGATGATCGCATCTTCCCTGCCCTCATCAGCGGGGACATAACCATTGGGCTTGACCCGTCCTGCCTTATGGGATTAGCGCGATAGCTATGCCAAAGAAAAACCGCCCCGTTCGCCCAAAGGTCATCGTAACGCGGCGTTTGCCTGCCTCAATAGAGGCACGAATGGCAGAATTATTTGATACAGTCCTGTGCGCCAATGATGCACCGATGAGCCGGTCTGATCTGGCCGCTGCCATGGCCGCATGTGATGTACTGGTGCCGACCGTCACCGACATTATCGACGCGGAGCTTTTGGAAAATGCGTCTGACCGGCTGCAAATGATCGCAAATTTCGGCAATGGTGTTGACCATATTGACCTGCATAGCGCCCGCAAAAAGGGCATCATTGTCACCAACACCCCTGGTGTGCTGACCGAGGACACCGCCGATATGGCAATGGCCCTCATCCTCACCACCCCGCGCCGCTTCATTGAGGGGGACAAGATAATCCGCGCAGGCCAGTGGCCGGGATGGAGCCCTTGCTTCATGCTGGGAAGGCGCATTGGCGGCAAACAGCTCGGCATTGTTGGCATGGGCCGCATCGGTCAGGCGATCGCCCGTCGCGCGCGGGCCTTTGGCCTTAGCGTTGCTTATCATAATCGGCATCGGCTACCCACATCAGCAGAGGCGGAGACCGGGGCAATATGGTGCGATGATATTGACCAGCTAATGGCGGAAAGCGACATAATATCGCTCAACTGCCCGCTCAATAATGATAGCCGCAGGATGATAGATGCCCGCCGTATCGCCATGATGAAACCGACGGCATTCCTCATCAATACCGCCCGCGCCGAGATATGCGACGAACAGGCGCTGGCTGAGGCACTGGAAAAAGGCCGTATCGCCGGTGCCGGGCTGGACGTTTATAGTGACGAGCCCAATGTGAACCCGCGTCTCCTTGCCCTTCCTAATGTCGTTCTGCTCCCCCATATGGGCAGCGCAACACATGAAGCGCGGGAGGCGACTGGCGACAAAGTCATCGCCAATATCCGCACATGGGTAGATGGGCACAGGCCAAAGGATCAAGTTCTGGAAGGGCTGATATAGGGCCTGCCCATAAGGCATTTCCGCCTGTTGTTCCGTTCCTCTCGACAAAGCTTCTATAGTTTGACACTCTCCCCCCATGCGGGAGAAGGAACTAAGACTATCCCTGATATGCTATGGCGGCATCAGTCTTGCCGTCTATATGCATGGCATTACCAGAGAGATCTGGAACATGGCCCGTGCCAGTCGCGCCTTTCATGATGGCACGCCGCCGCCGTCTGGCCTGCCCGCTATTTACGCCGATATGCTGGCAGAAATGGAGCGGTCAGCCGATGTGCGCCTACGTGTGGTAATTGACATCCTCACCGGGGCCAGTGCGGGCGGCATCAATGCCATTTTTCTCGCTCAGGCATTGGAAAGCGGACAATCTCTGGAACCGCTCACCGAGCTATGGCTGGACAATGCCGATGTGGAAAAGCTGCTCGCGCCCGATGCGCGACCAACGGCCCGCTTCACCAAATTCTGGGCAGCGCCGCTGATCTGGGCCGCAATCCGGCGCAAGGATGATGCCATCGACCAAAGCGTGTCCGAAGAAACACGCGATGAAGTACAGCAGAAGCTCTCTCACTTCATACGATCCCGCTGGTTTCAACCTCCTTTCGGCGGGAAAATCTTCACCAACATGCTGCTGGATGCGCTTGATAGCATGGCTAAGGCACCTGCGGGACCGCCCCTGTTGCCACCCGATTACCCGCTTGATCTGATGGTCACCGTAACCGATTTCTCCGGCCATCCGCAGTCGCTCCGCCTCCACAGCCCGCCCAATGTATTGGAGATGGAGCATCGCATGGTTCTTCATTTCCGAAGCGCGAAACGTCGCAATAGCGGGGATGGCCAGCCCCCTCCCCAAGATGGCCTACAATCATCGCGGTGGGCGGACCCGGCGGAGCTGATTTTCGCGGCCCGCGCCACTGCCAGCTTTCCCGGCGCATTTCCGCCTTTTTCTGTGCGGGAACTGGATGAAGTACTGAGCGAACAATCCCGCTTATGGCCCGGCAGAGATGCCTTCCTCCACCGTGTCATGCCGCGCCATGCTGCCCTGAACAAAGCGGAAGATGCCGTGCTGATTGATGGTTCAGTACTCAACAACGCTCCCTTCGCGCCTGCCATCGCCGCCCTAAAGAACCGCCCGGCCCGCCGCGCGATCGACCGCCGCTTCGTCTATATCGATCCCAAGCCAATGATAGGCAAACGATGGGGCAGGCCTGATATGCCGCCTGATGAAGCCGATACTGATGCCCCGAAGACCACACCCGGCTTCTTCCGCACTATCTTCGGTGCTGTCAGCGATATTCCACGGGAACAACCGATCAGGGATAATCTCGAAGCGATAGAAACGCGTTCTCGTACTATTCGCCACATGCGCCGCATCATCATCGCCATGCGCGACGAGATTGAACGGGAAATCGAGAGCAGCTTTGGCACGACCTTATTCCTCGATCATCCCACCCCATCACGTCTGGCGGCATGGCGCGCGGCGGCCCAAAAACGCGCCGCCACCAAGGCCGGCTTTGCCTATCCCGCTTATGCGATGGTCAAGCTGTCCTCAATCATCGAGGAAATTAGCGACCTGTTATGCAGGCTGGATATGACGGGCGGCCCGGCACTGCGCGATCAGTGCAGACAATCCCTATGGGCCTATGCCCGCCAAAACGGCCTGGATCAAATTCGCAAAGAAAACCGGCAAAGCGCTCCATCCAATATTGTCAGCTTCTTTCGTAATCACGATCTGGGCTTTCGTATCCGACGCCTGCGTTTCATGGCCAGACGCATGACTGAAGTGATGGGGAATGTTGATGCCCAGATATTAGATGGCCGGTCATCAGACGCACCGGCGAAATTACATCAGGCGATATATAAATCTCTCACCCTGTATCAACTATGTGAATCAATAGATTATTATTCAAAGGAATTTTTGAAAAACAGTGCATCATTACCGCCAGACCCAGACTTGATGTTGCAGCAATTAGGGCAGGCCCGTGACCTTCAGGCAAAAGACCTCGCTGCAGAACAGATGCTCTCAGCAGCGTTATCGTCATTGGCAAAGGCCGAAAGACGGCAGATGCTGCTCGCTTATCTGGGCTTTCCTTTTTACGATATCGCCACCCTACCCCTGCTGCAGGGAGAAGGGCTGGACGAATATGACCCCATCAAGGTTGATCGTATCTCTCCAGAGGATTGCATCGCCCTGCGCAGTGGCGGTGCGGCAGCCATGCTGAAAGGGATAGAATTTCACAGCTTTGGCGCGTTCTTCAGCCGGGCCTATCGTGAGAATGACTATCTTTGGGGCCGTCTCCATGGTGCGGAACGTATGATAGACATAGTGCTATCTACCCTATCAGGCGACAGAGAGAAGCAACAAAAAATAGCAAAAATCTATAAAAAACAAGCATTTGAAGCTATATTTGAAGAAGAATATGAAAGACTCCCCCTTGTGAGGGACCTCATCGCCGATTTACGGCAGGAACTGCAGTCTATGGGTGACGAAGATGGCCTCAGCCACTCATAGCCCATATTCTAAAAGTTGAGCGGCACACCGGGAGCGAGCGAACCGGCAATATGTCCGGCCACTCGCCCAAATGCTCACTTTTTAGTTAGATTCACTCCACATCTCTTTCAATTTACTGAAAAATCCTGTGGACTGGGGGCATTCTTCACCCGTTTCCGTTTCACGGAAGGCTTGCAGTAATTCGCGCTGTCGCGGCGTCATGCGCGTTGGTGTTTCAACATCGATCTGCACCACCATATCGCCCCGGCCACCCCGGCTATGCAGCGCAGGCATACCTGCACCACGATGGCGAAGCTGCTTGCCCGATTGAATGCCAGCGGGAATCTTGATCTTTACCTTGGCGCGGTCAACGCCCGGTACTTCGATCTCTCCGCCCAGAGCGGCAGTAGTGATGCTGATCGGCGCACGACAGAACAGGGTCGTACCGTCCCGCTCAAACACCTTATGGGCCTTTAGATGCAGGAAAATATAGAGGTCCCCCGCCGGGGCACCGCGTGCCCCCGCTTCTCCCTTACCCGCAAGGCGGATGCGCGTGCCGTCGTCCACGCCCACGGGAATGGTGACGGAGAGCGTTTGGCGTTTATCCACGCGCCCTTCCCCATGGCAGGATTTGCACGGGCTTTCGATGATCTGGCCTGCACCATGACAACTAGGGCAAGTCCGTTCCACCACGAAGAAGCCTTGCTGCGCGCGGACCTGACCATGGCCGTGGCAGGTAGAACAGGTCTTGGTGCCAGTGCCGGGGGTCGCCCCTGAACCAGAGCAATCATCACACTGCGACGACACATCAATGGTGATTTCTTCGCTCTTGCCGGAGAAAGCATCTTCCAGCGTAATTTCCATATCATAGCGCAGGTCTGCCCCGCGCCGCTGCTGACGCCCACCGCGTGCGCCAGCCGCAGCACCGCCAAAGCCCGCGCCGCCGAATATACTCTCGAAAATATCGCCAAGATCAGAAAAGCCAGCGCCACCGCCAAAGCCGCCGCCCGGCCCACCGGGGCCACCATTTTGAAATGCCGCATGGCCGAAACGATCATAAGCTGCGCGTTTCTGATCATCCTTCAGGCAGTCATAGGCTTCGTTAATTGCCTTGAACTTTGCCTCGCTATCATCACATCCGGGGTTCTTATCCGGGTGATATTGCATCGCCAGCCGACGATAAGCGGATTTTAGGGTTGCGCCATCGGCCGTGCGTTCGACGCCCAGTAGCTCGTAATAATCAGTCTGCACACTCATGATAGCGACCTTGTGCTGGTTTTATGGGTCATCATTCATGAAAGAGGGCGGCATCCGCAAGACGCCGCCCCTTTTCCTGTCTGCCAAAAGCATGGGCTTTCGGCTTATTCATCATGCCTTCTTATCGTCTTCCACTTCGGAAAACTCGGCATCGACGACATCATCATCGGCCTTGGGCTCATCAGCAGAAGGAGACGCTGCGGCAGCCTGTTCCTTCTCATAAATGGCCTGACCCAGCTTCATCGCAACGGTCGCCAGTTCCTGCGCCTTCGCCGTCATCGCTTCGGGATCGTTCCCTTCGACAGCGGACTTGGCAGCGGCAATAGCGGTTTCGATTTCACCCTTCAGGGCTGCATCAACCTTATCGCCATTTTCTTCGAGCTGACGTTCAGTCGTGTGGATGAGGCTTTCAGCATTATTCTTCGCCTCAGCCGCTTCACGCTTTTTCTTGTCTTCATCGGCAAAACGCTCAGCATCCTTGACCATCTGGTCAATGTCGCTGTCCGAAAGACCACCCGATGCCTGAATACGGATCTGCTGCTCCTTGCCGGTGCCCTTATCCTTGGCGGAAACGTTCACAATGCCGTTCGCGTCAATATCAAAGGTCACTTCGATCTGCGGAACACCGCGCGGAGCAGGCGGAATACCCAGCAGGTCAAACTGACCGAGCATCTTGTTATCCGCCGCCATTTCACGTTCGCCCTGGAAAACGCGGATGGTCACAGCGCCCTGATTGTCATCAGCGGTGGAGTAAACCTGCGATTTCTTGGTCGGGATCGTCGTATTACGGTCGATCATCCGGGTGAACACACCGCCCAGCGTTTCGATGCCCAGCGACAGCGGGGTCACGTCGAGCAGCAGCACATCCTTCACATCACCCTGCAGCACGCCAGCCTGAATAGCCGCGCCCATGGCAACGACTTCATCCGGGTTCACGCCGGTGTGGGGTTCCTTACCAAAGAAATCCTTCACCACTTCGCGAACACGCGGCATACGGGTCATCCCGCCAACCAGAACAACGTCAGAGATTTCGCTGGCGGAGATGCCTGCATCGGCCAGAGCCTTTTTGCAGGGTTCCAGCGTGCGCTTGATGAGGCCTTCTACCAGACGTTCCAGATCAGCACGGGTAATGGACTTAACAAGGTGCTTCGGCCCGTTCTGGTCAGCCGTGATGAACGGCAGGTTGACTTCGGTAGTCTGCGCGCTGGACAGCTCAATCTTCGCCTTTTCAGCAGCTTCCTTCAGACGTTGCAGGGCCAGCTTGTCCTTCGTGAGGTCAATGCCTTCTTCCTTCTGGAAGCCTTCAGCCAGATATTGAACGATTGTCGCGTCAAAATCTTCACCGCCAAGGAAAGTGTCACCATTGGTGGACTTCACCTCAAACACGCCATCGCCGATTTCCAGAACGGAAACGTCAAACGTGCCGCCGCCAAGGTCATAGACAGCGATGGTTTTGCCATCCTGCTTTTCAAGGCCATATGCCAGCGCAGCAGCCGTCGGCTCATTGATGATGCGTAGCACTTCAAGGCCTGCGATCTTGCCCGCATCCTTGGTAGCCTGACGCTGGGCGTCGTTGAAATAAGCAGGAACGGTGATGACGGCCTGCGTTACGGTTTCTCCAAGGAAGCTCTCCGCCGTTTCCTTCATCTTCTGAAGGGTGAATGCAGAAACCTGCGACGGAGAATAATCTTCGCCGCCAGCCTTCACCCATGCATCGCCATTCGGGCCGCTGGTGATGGTATAGGGAACCAGCGCCGTATCCTTGGTAACGGTCGGATCATCAAAACGACGACCGATCAAACGCTTTACAGCGAAAATCGTATTTTCCGGGTTGGTGACAGCCTGACGCTTCGCCGGTTGACCGATAAGGCGTTCACCATCCTTAGTGAAAGCAACGATCGAAGGCGTGGTGCGCGCACCTTCCGCATTTTCGATAACCTTGGGCTTACCCCCATCCATCACTGCAACGCAGCTATTGGTTGTCCCCAGGTCAATACCGATAACTTTTGCCATTATTTCCTCGTTTAACCCCAAAAATGTTCAGCGGTTGTTGGCGCCATACCGCTATCTGTTAGCCGATACACCACCATTTCGTATTGCGATATAGGTTCGCTTTTCCTTGGCACAAGGAGGCTTGCGCATTAGCAGGGAAGAGAATGCAAAAATGAGACAATTTCGGAAAGGAAAGTCCATGGCTTTTACCAGATTTGCGCCAGTTATGGCGATTATCGCTCCGCTGGCTCTTTCTGCCTGCGCCGACCCCGCGCCGCTTTATGTCGATCAGGCATGGATTCGCCTCAACCCTAATGGCGATGGCCCGGCTGCTGGCTATTTCACCGTTAATGGCGGCCCCGAATCGACAAAATTACTGCGCGTCACCAGTGAAGGTGCCCGGCGAATCGAAATGCATGAAAGCATTGATAAGGACGGCGTGATGTCCATGCAGATGATTGATAGCGTCGATGTCCCCGCCAAGGGCAAGGTGCAGTTCGCGCCCGGCGGCAAGCATCTGATGATTTTCGATATCAACCCTGCCATTCTCGAAAGCGGAAAAATGACTTTGACGATGCTGTTTTCCAACGGAGACCGATTGATTGTCGACGCCCCCATACAGCAGGGCGGTATTAGCAACGGCAACGGTCATGAAGCGAATAGCGGCAATAGCAGCGAGCATAAGGGCCATTGATTGAGCCCCTTCGCTAACAGAATGAGCCGCCATCAATGACCAGTCGCCCCCTGACTGTTGGAGAACGCACAATTGCCGCGTCTGTTTTTGGCACGGCGATTAATTATGATGCCGTGCGCATTCACCAGCGCAAATATTGGTGGTTTCAACCCCGCCACGTCACCATGGCACCCGACGGGCATTTGTGGTTCCACCCCCATGCGGACCATTATTGCGATGATTTTTGCACCCATCATTCCTTATTGCTGCGCGGCCATTTCATCCATGAGATGACCCATATATGGCAGGCGCAGCAAAAGGGGCGCTGGTATTTACCCCTAATGCGCCACCCCTTTTGCCGTTATGATTATGTGCTGGAGCCGGGCAAGCCCTTTGCGGCTTATGGCATAGAGCAGCAGGCAGAAATCGTCCGCCATGTCTATTTAATGCGACAGGGCGCCACCATAGAGGGGCGCCCGCCGATCAGCGCATATGAAGCAATATTGCCATTTCAACCGATAGGCTAGTGACCTGAATCTGAAGTTCGTCACATTGTTAGGCAGGGGTTGAACGAACTTCAGATTCGTGAAGGTCACTAGCAAATATATAATTCTAGCGTGGTTTATGGATTTGAAATACGCTCTGGGCTTAGCCGCTATAATGTGGCGTATTTCAAATTCACCGCGCTAGCGCCCCTATAGTTCAGGCAGGCTGCCAGTCAAAAGGCAGCGGCGCTTCCTTAAAGGCAAAGCGATCGAGATGATCCGCCGCGACCTTCTTCATCCGAATAAGGGCTTCTGAGTCCGGCGCATCCAGTGCCACTTCCAGCGTGGTAGGTGTCGCCTTCAACGTCAATTCCGTACCGATCAGGTCAACCCGGCCCTGCTGTTCATCAAAGCTCACCTCAAATTTATGGGACCAATGCTTGCAGAGCTGTTGCAGATAGCGGCTCCCCTTTTCGGTAGGAACAATTGCGCGCGCTTTCTCACCCATTATTTCAGCCTTTCAATCTTCGCAGCAGCCTCATCGATCAATGCTGCTACATCCAATATTGTATCTGCATCAGCCCCTTCGCGTTCCAGCCGGATACGCAAAGCCGCCTTCAGATTATCCATCGCCCGGAAAATGGGCGCATGATCCGCCGACGGAGTGGCACGCTGCGACAAATGCTGTAATCGCGCAAGCACTGCATCCCGTTCCTGCGCATGTTCCGCCAGAAAAGAGTCGCCAGCCGGGGTGATAGCAAAGCGTTTCCGCGCCCCTTCACCCGGTTGCTGTTCAATCTGCTCCATCTCTGCCAGCAGGCTGAGCGCAGGGTAAACCATGCCGGGGCTGGGTACATATAGCCCGCCAGACAGTTCCTCTATAGCGCGAATCATCTCATAACCATGACGAGGCTCCTGCGATGTGAGGTGAAGCAGCAGCAGGCGTAGCCCTTCATTATCAAACTGACGCCGCCGACCGCCGCCGCGCGCACCGCCATCGCCCCTCATACCGCCAGCCCCTCTGCCATCCCGATCAAATCCGCGACCCCCCCGGCCCCGGCCAGAACCGTCACCCAAATCGCCAAAACCATCAAAACGACCACCAGAGAAGCGCCTCTCTCTATCACCTGCTTCCAGTACCATCCTCATGTGCAAACGGCCTTTCCTGCCCATATGTCCATGATGACGATGACCACAATGGGACTGCCCGTGGCGTCCCGATTTCTTATGTTCTTGATTAAGCATATTCATATTTTCCATCTTTAAGATACATTAAGATATATCTTAATTTTCACGAACAGCAATACAAAAATATATCTTAACTAATAAAAATATGTCTCAAACAGCAAAAAGGCGGGAAGCCAAAGCCCCCGCCCCTTGCAAGATCAGCTATAAATCAGGTCAGGCCAGAATCAGGTCCGACCCGACATTCAATCCGGCTTTTTGGAAACGCCTACCAGCGCCGGGCGCAACAAGCGGTCCTTAATCTTATAACCGGCCTGAATTTCCTGAACAATCACGCCCGGTTCACCATCATGGGGTATTTCCATCATCGCCTGATGAAAATTCGGGTCCAGCGGCTGGCCGATGGTTTCGACCTTTTCAATACCATTGCGGCCAAAGATATTTTCCAGTTCCCGGCCTGTTGCCTCCAGCCCGGTAACAAGGCCCTTCATCTTCTCATCATCGCGCAGGTCAGCGGGAATCGCCTCCAGCGCCCGGCCCAGATTATCCGCAACAGAGAGAACATCGCGCGCAAAGGATGTGGCGGCGTAATTACGCGCATCGGCCAGTTCCTTTTCCATACGGCGGCGCAAATTCTGCGTATCCGCATGGGCATAAAGCACGTCCTGCTTTGCGTTTTCCAGTTCCTGTTCCAGCGCCGCGATCTTCGTTTCCATATCGGAAGCGCCATCATTGGGCAGTGCAGCCTCATCAGCTTCGTTCACGGTGATCTCTTCCGCCACCGGGGACTCATTCACTTTGTTTTCGTCACTCATCTCATCAATCTCGACAGGGTTTGTGCGGTAAAATCAACCATGGGGATGACACGCGCATAGTTCAAGCGGGTTGGGCCAATCACGCCGACAACACCGACAACGCGCCCCTCCCCATTACGATAAGGGGCGGCTATGACCGAAGAACCGGATAAGGAAAAGAGCTTGTTTTCCGAACCGATGAAGATTTTCGTCGCAGACGCCGCCAGCGCGCCTTCCATCAGGCGCGAAATCTCCTGTTTTCCTTCCAGATCTTCCAGCAATTGCCGCACCCGTTCCAGATCAGCCGAAACATGCTCATCAATCAGATTGGCCTGCCCCCGGACAATCAGCACCGGGTGATCCGCCGCATCATTGCTCCAGCTCGCAAGGCCGCGTTCCACCAGATTTCGGGCGACATCGTCTAATGTCTGCCGGTCTTGCGCCAGTTCCTGCGCCAGTCTCTCCTGTGCCTCCCGCAGGGTCAGGCCAGCAAGCCGGGCAGAGATATAATTGCCAGCCTCCGTCAGTGTCACCGGGCTGACACCGGAGGGCAGATCAACAATGCGGTTTTCCACACTGCCGTCCGCACCAACCAGCACAGCAAGCGCCTGACCTATGCCCTGCGGACCGCTTACCCCCAATGGCACAAAACTAAACTGGCGCAGCACCGTTTCATGTTTCGGCACCAACACCATGCCCGCACAGGCCGAAAGGCCCGATAGCACCGCCGTTGTCGCCGCAAGAGCATCTTCGATAGGGCCGGTTTCCGTCACCTGCTGCTCAATCGCGCGGCGTTCTTCGGCGGATGGCTGTGCCACCTGCATCATCCCATCAACGAAAATGCGCAGGCCATGTTCTGTCGGCATTCGCCCGGCGGAGACATGCGGCGCGGCAAGCAACCCCATTTCCTCCAGTTCCTGCATCACATGCCGGATAGAGGCCGAAGAAAGGTTCACCATCTGGCTAAGCGCACGGGATGCAACCGGCGTGCCGGTACCCAGATAGCCTTCCACCACCAGCCGAAAAATATCGCGGGCGCGATCGTTCATTTCACTGATAGGCACGGATGTCATCCGGCCAATGTAGGAAAGGGAGAGGCGCGGCGCAATCCGTCATCTATAATTGCGCACCCTCAAGAAATTCTGCATTTTCCCTCATCTTTCGCAGCATTGCTCTTGTGCCGGGGGCACCAGACGCATAATCGACAGGGCGAGATACGTAATTCACTTATTGAAAGGCCCCCTTCATGCGCCCATCAGGCCGAACCCCAGACCAAATGCGTTCCATCACCATGGAACCCGGTTTCACCATGCACGCCGAAGGGAGCTGCCTCGTCAGCTTTGGCGACACGCGGGTTCTCTGCACCGCCAGCGTCGAAGAGCGCGTTCCGCCCTTCCTGCGCGGCAAGGGTGAGGGCTGGGTCACGGCGGAATATGGCATGTTGCCCCGCGCCACCCATAGCCGCAGCAACCGCGAAGCCGCCAAGGGCAAGCAATCTGGCCGTACGCAGGAAATCCAGCGTCTTATCGGTCGTTCTCTGCGCTCTATCGTAGATTTGAAGGCTCTGGGCGAGCGCCAGATCACCATCGACTGTGATGTTATTCAGGCCGATGGCGGCACCCGCACCGCCTCCATTTCCGGCGCATGGGTTGCCCTGCGTATTGCCGTAGACAAGCTGATCGCCAGCGGCGCCCTCACCACCGATCCGATCCAGCAGCAGGTCGCCGCCATTAGCTGCGGCATCAGCAATGGTACTCCGGTGCTGGACCTTGATTATATCGAAGACAGCAGCGCAGAGGCCGACGCCAATTTCGTGCTGACGGGCGACAATAAAATCGCAGAGGTTCAGGCAACGGCAGAAGGCGCGACATTTGACGACGAAGAACTGCTCCGCTTACTGCGTCTCGCCCGCATCGGTTGCGGCGAAATCTTCGCAGCCCAGCGCAAAGCCACCGGCCGATGACCGACGAGTTCGGCAAAGAACAGGCGATCCGCAAGCTCGCCCCCGGCAAGCTGGTCATCGCCAGCCATAATAAGGGCAAGGTGCGCGAAATAGCGGACCTTCTCGCCCCTTATGGCATGGATGTTATCTCCGCTGGTGAACTGGACCTGCCAGAGCCAGAGGAAACCGGCACGACCTTCATCGCCAATGCCGAGCTAAAGGCACTGACCGCAGCAGACCTCTCCGGCCTGCCCGCCCTTGCCGATGATAGTGGGCTGGTGGTTGAGGCATTGAATGGCGACCCCGGCATTTTCTCCGCACGCTGGGCGGGGCCGGACAAGGATTTCGGCCTTGCTATGCAAAAGGTCTGGGATGCGCTTGGTGAAAAAGGGCCGGATGCCGGACGTGACGCGCATTTCATCTGCGCCCTCGCCCTTGCATGGCCAGATGGCCATGTAGAGGCCTTTGAAGGCCGGGTGGATGGCACCCTCGTCTGGCCGCCACGGGGTGATAAGGGCTTTGGCTATGACCCGATATTCCAGCCAATCGGCCATGACATCAGCTTTGCCGAGATGGAACCAGAAGCCAAACATGCGATGAGCCACCGCGCCGACGCCTTTAAGAAACTGGTCGCGGCCTCTTTCTGATTATATGAGTAATAGAGGTCGAGTGCCAGACTGCACCCGACCTCTTATTTCCTGTCAGGGCATGTGATTCATAGAAAGGGAAACTTCCGTATCCCCTTCATCCGCCCGCACACCCCAGACATTGCCCGCCGGATCATAGCGGCACACCAGAAAATCATAATAGCGATTGGACGCCAGCGCACAGCCCACCGCCGTGGTCGTGCGCCAAATCATCTGGCTATAGTGGCCCACATCTTCCCAACGCCCGGTGGTGCTGATCGCTGGCACAGCCCGCGCTACATAATAGCGCTTTTCCGCCAGAAAATCATTCATCATATGGTGAAAACCATAAGCACCACGTGTGCCCATCCACAAATTTTCGCCTTGCCGATTGTCACTGCTATGGCGCAATATACCCGAACGCGACAAACGCTGCGCATAGGCCGCAGCATCAGCGCTCAGCCGGTCATCCCAGCGTAGCGGCGGCACCTTCCATCGCCTGCGTTCCTCATTATGCGCTGCCAGCGCGACCTGATGCAGCGTCACCTTATCGCGCGCCATCGGGCCTGCGCTGCCATAAGGGGCCGCGCAATCCCCGCAAACTTCCTCAATCATTCCTTCTGCCTGAACAGAAGAAGGCACAGCAATCAGCGCAACCAGTAGCGCCGCCGACCATTGTCGCATAAGGGTCTTTCCTATCATGACCCGGCTAACTGACATCGCGAATCTTAACCCTTTACAAATGGAGCAAGGTGTAACGCCTGTTAACGATGAAATGTTGCCTGGTGCAGACAAAATGTTAGCCCTTTATATTCATTGGCCTTTTTGCGTTTCCAAATGCCCATATTGCGATTTCAACAGCCATGTGCGTGACGGTGTAGACACATCACTATGGCGCGCATCCTTGCTGGCGGATATGGCCCATGAACGACACCGCACCGGCCCGCGCACGCTGAGTTCGATCTTTTTCGGGGGCGGCACGCCTTCGCTCATGCCCCCGGCATTGGTGGCGGACCTGATCGATGCTGCACAAAGCCATTGGGCCTTCGCCCCCGATATTGAAATCACGCTGGAGGCCAACCCCAATAGCGTCGAGGTAGACCGCTTTGCTGACCTTGCCATTGCAGGCGTGAATCGGGTGTCACTGGGTGTGCAATCCTTTGATGGTGAGGCCCTGCGGTTTCTGGGCCGCGCCCATGATGTGGGGGAGGCTCAGCGCGCGATAGAGGTCGCCCAGAGCCATTTCCGCCGGGTGAGCTTTGATCTCATCTACGCCCTGCCCGATCAATCTGCCATGGATTGGGAGAAGCAGCTACACCATGCCCTCTCCTTTGGCACAGACCATCTCTCGCTTTATCAACTAACGATAGAGGCCGGAACGCGCTTTGAAACATTGGTGCGGCAAGGGCGCTTCATCCCTGCAGAGGCAGACCATGGGGCGGACCTTTATGACATAACGCAGGAACTGACTAAGAATGCCGGGATCCCGGCCTATGAAACCAGCAACCATGCGCGATTGGGGCAGGAAAGCCGCCATAACCTCACTTACTGGCGCTATGGCGATTATGCGGGTATCGGCCCCGGTGCCCATGGTCGCCGCCCGGATGAAAGCGGTGCGCCCGTCGCCACGCAGCGGCATAAAAAGCCGGAAAACTGGCTGGATGCGGTGGGTCGTAATGGCTATGGCCTGCAAAGCGAAACCGGCCTATCGCCGCAAGACCGTGGGCGAGAGGCGCTGCTTATGGGCCTGCGCCTTGGTGAAGGCGTTGATCTAGACGCGATTAGTGCCCGCACTGGGCTTAGCCGCACGGAACTGGTGGATGACGATGCCATCAAAACCCTGTCTGGCTATGGACTGCTGAAAAAGGAAGGCACCCGCCTGCAAGTAACGGAGCAAGGTGCGCTTCTCCTTGATGCGATCCTTGGCGAGATCGTGTTATAGGGTGCGCTATGAGCATAGCCCATCAGGACATACTCGCCCGCTGGCACCGGCACCTCAGCCATGAACGACGGCGGTCTCCGCACACGGTACGCGCTTATATGGCCGGGGCGCAGCGATTACTGTCCTTCCTGACGGAGCATCATGGAACGCCCCCGACCGAGGCCTTGCTCTCTGCTCTGCCCGCCGCCGATTTGCGGGCCTTCATCGCTTATCGTCGCACGAAGGGCGCAGGCAGTGGCGGCATTGGCAATGCATCGGCTGCGCGAGAACTATCGGCCATTCGTGCATTTCTCGCCTTTGCAGGCGGAGAGGATGGCACTGTCCCAGTCTTACAAGGGCCTCGCATCAAAAAAGGCCTGCCGCGCGCAGTCTCCCCGGATGATGTGATGGCGCTCGCCGAAGACGTCAGCGAAAATGCACGCGAACCATGGATAGCGGCGCGGGACTGGGCGCTGTTATTGCTCCTCTATGGCGGTGGCCTGCGTATATCAGAGGCCCTTTCGATACTGCGCCGTGATGTACCCGTGGGTGAGACACTGCGCGTTACCGGCAAGCGCAACAAAACCCGTATCGTCCCCATGCTGCCGCAGGTGCGGGATGCTCTCGCGGCTTATGCTGCCCTATGCCCTTTTGCATTGTCGGGCGATGACCCGGTGTTTCGCGGAGCGCGCGGCGGTGTGCTGGACGCCGCCATCATTCGCAAAGCTGTGCGAGAAGCGCGCCGCCGCCTGATGTTGCCAGAACGCACCAGCCCCCATGCCCTGCGCCATAGCTTTGCCACGCATTTGCTGGGACGCGGCGCGGATTTACGATCGTTGCAGGAGTTGCTGGGCCATGCGAGCCTCAGTTCCACGCAGATATATACGCAGGTCGATGCCGCCCATTTGCTCGATATTTACCGCCACGCTCATCCACGGGCATAGCGGGCCATAGCAGATAACAGGCCAAAGCAAGGCAATATCAGCCCTTTTCCTGTTCGCATTCCCTGTTTTCAGTCACCTCATCACTGGGCCGCCAGACGATCAGCCGCCAGACGTAAAAGAGGATACCCATGGCAATTGCCACCGTGGTTGCCGGGCCAAGATAGTCATCAATCCGGGCAAAATTAGCGCCCAATATATGGCCACTACCTGCCAATATGATATTCCAGATCAGCGCGCCCGCACCCGTCCAGATAAGGAAACGCCATTTGCCCATATGAAACAGACCAGCGGGTAATGAAATCATCGTGCGAAAGGCGGGCATGAAGCGGAAGAAGAACACGATCTTCTCGCCATGGCGGGTAAAGAGACGGTTCATTGTCTCCACATCCCGCCATTCCAGCGTCAATATGCGGCCAAACCGGCGTACCAGCGGGCGCAGCTTTTCTATGCCCAGCCTGTACCCCACCCAATACCAGAAATAATTTCCGATGGTGGTGCCAACCGTCCCAGCCAGCAGCAAAGGCAACATTTCCATGCGCCCCTGCCCCACGCGGATACCCCCGATACCCATGATAAGTTCCGACGGAATGGGCGGAAAGACATTTTCCAGCACCATCAGCAGGCCAATGCCCCAATAGCCACCGGCATCAATCAACCAAATGACCCAATCAGTCATATTGCGGGCATTCCGTCATATACCGGCGCATTTCCATCATCATGCCATAATAAACTAATCAGGCCTTGCGCTGTTCCAATCGTGCTTCGATCGCATCCCAGATCATTGCGCCGGTATCACTGCCGTTAAATTCATCAATTGATACTATGCCGGTTGGGGATGTGACGTTGATTTCCGTCAACCATTCACCACCGATAACATCAATGCCAACGAACAGTAGACCACGCTTTTTAAGTTCCGACCCCATGGCAGCACAGATTTCCAGTTCCTTGTCTGTCAGGCCAGCTTTGACCGCAGAGCCGCCCACGGCCATGTTGGAACGGATTTCCCCCGCCCCCGGCACGCGGTTAATCGCGCCCGCGACCTCACCATCGACCAGCACGATGCGCTTGTCGCCTTCTTTCACCGCCGGGATGAAGGCCTGAACCATGAAAGGTTCAACCCATGATTCGTTGAACAATTCGACCAGAGCCGACAGATTCGCACCATCCGGGCCGATGCGGAACACAGCACTGCCCGCATTGCCATAAAGCGGCTTCACCACAATATCCTTATGCTCGGCAAGGAAAGAGCGCACCTCGTCAAGGCTGCGGGTAATCATCGTCGGCGGCATGAAGCGCGCATAATCCAGCACGAACAGCTTTTCCGGCGCATTCCGCACCGATGCCGGATTATTGACGACCAGCGTCTCATCCTCAATCCGCTCCAGCAAATGGGTGGCCGTGATATAGCTGAGGTCAAAAGGTGGGTCCTGCCGCATCAGCACCACATCCACATCCCGGCCAAGGTCAAGCCGCACGCGCGCCCCAAAGGCGAAATGATTGCCATCGACCTTCTGCACCGTTACTTCCCGCGCATTTGCGAACAGGCGACCATCGCGCATAGTCAAATCCGGCGCTTCATAATGATATACTGTGTACCCCCGCGCCTGCGCGCTCAGCATCAGGGCAAAGGTCGAATCCCCGCCAATTTTGATCCCTTCCATCGGGTCCATCTGCACGGCGATTTTGAGCGACATAAACACTATCCCTATTTCAAACCCTGTTACAAAGGGCGCAATCCTAACGGCAGCAGAGATTATCCCCCGTGCCAAACATTCATCAGATGGCGTGGCGGACGCCCCCGCGCAAGGAGCATCACGTCAATTTGCATATCATCGCCGATTTTCAGATAGCGATGGGCCAGAGCTTCCGCCGCCGCCGCGACGCGTAACAGGCGGCGTTCATCAATGGCATGGTCAAGGTCGGCCACGCTGGCCCGCGCCTTCACCTCAATGAAGGAGACGATTTTGCCTTTACGGGCGATAATATCGACCTCGCCCGCCCGTATTTTCACCCTCCGGTCGAGGATGGTCCAGCCCTTTAGGCGCAGCCACCATGCGCAGATACGCTCCGCCTGACGACCAAATTGCTCCGCCTGAAGGCGGGATGAGCGGGGCTTCAGCCGATTATTGCCGCCCGGTTGCGCCGGGGTGCCATGGCCCGGAAAGTCATGCCCTGTAAAATCATGACCCGTAAAATCATGACCCGTAAAATCATGGCGCAGCTTATTCCTCACGCGCCCTTCATCTCCAGCGCGCGGGCATAAAGGGCGCGGCGATCAAGACCTGTCACCTTCGCGACTTCACTTGCCGCCTTACCAACAGAAAGGCGAGTCAAAGCCTCCTTCAGCAAGCTATCCGCGTCTTCGGCGCTCATCGCCTGCTTTTCGCCGGGAGGGCCGACGACGACGACAATCTCTCCCTTGGGTGCAACGTCCTGATAAAAAGCCGCCAATTCGCCAAGTGTACCGGTTTTGACCTCCTCATAGCTTTTGCTGATTTCGCGGCAAACAGCGACTTCGCGATCCCCCAGCGCCAGTGCCATATCAGATAGCGACGCCCCCAGACGCGGGCCACTCTCGTAAAAAACAAGGCTGGCGCGCAGGGATGCAACCTCACCCAGTGC
Source organism: Sphingobium sp. (assembly GCA_009360885.1). GTDB lineage: Bacteria > Pseudomonadota > Alphaproteobacteria > Sphingomonadales > Sphingomonadaceae > Sphingobium. Next base: position 169,351 of record SPEL01000002.1, read on the forward strand.
ATCCCCCCGCGCCTTGGATTTGGCGGGGAGGAACCCCATGAACAGGAAACGATCCGTCGGCAGGGCCGACAAGGTGAGCGCCGCTATCGCCGCACAAGGGCCGGGAATCGTCGTAATCAGCCGTCCAGCGGCCCGCGCATCCCGCACTAGCTTATAGCCGGGGTCGGAGATGAGCGGCGTCCCCGCATCGCTCAGCAATGCAACCGCCTCATTGGCCATACGGTCAACCAAATGGGCGCGCACCCGCTCATCACTATGGTCATGATAAGGGACCATCGGCGTATCCGCCCCCGCATGACGCAGCAGCTTCGCGCTGACGCGGCTATCCTCCACCGCGACAACATCAGCCCGGCATAATATGTCGGCTGCACGCGGAGAGAGATCAGACAAGTTGCCGATTGGCCCGGCGACGATATAAAGGCCCGAAGGAAGAGTATCCACCATAAGGAGTTACCATGGCAGAGACAGGGGCCATCCGGCAAGCCGGGACATGGAAGCAATTACGAGTTTTGGGGCGCGGCCTCATCCTCGGCAGCGGCCTGTTCCTCGCGGCTTGCCAGACGATTGTGCCAAAGGGCGCAGGGCCGGACCAGCCTGCCCCGCCGCCCCCACCAACGGTGCAACCCGGCCTGCCGCAGGATGTGGAACGCCACCGAATCGCCCTGCTGGTTCCCACCACCGGGCCTAATGCGGGCGTGGGGCAATCGCTCGCCAATGCGACCACGCTGGCGCTGCTGGATACCGAGGCGAAGAATATCCGCATCACCACTTATGATACGGGCAAAGGGATTGCCGCTGCGGCGAGCAAAGCCATTGCGGATGGTAACAAGCTGATTTTGGGGCCGTTGACGGCTGAAGAAGTGACCGCCACCGCCACCCCGGCGCGTGCAGCAAAGGTTCCGGTCATCAGCTTTTCCAACGATAGCAGCGTTGCCGGAAATGGCGTCTATCTGATGGGCTATTCCCCGGCCCAATCGGTGGAACGTGTTGTGGATTACGCCCAGTCAAAGGGCATGAAGCGCTTTGCGGCGCTGGTTCCCTCTGGTGCTTATGGCGAACGTACTGGCAATGCGATGCTGCGCGCTGTCGAAGCATCTGGCGGCGTCGTGGTTTCGATGCAAAATTATCAGCGCAGCCCCGGCTCACTGACCGCCGCGATCAAAAAGCTGCCCCAGCCCGCTACTTATGACGCAGTGCTGATTGCCGATGGCGGGCGCATCGCGTTGCAGGCCGCCCCATTGATTCGCCAAAATGGCGGCGCAAATGCACGCCTTCTGGGCACCGAGCTTTGGAATACCGAGGAAAGCACCATTGCCCCTGCCGCCGCCCTGCGCGGTGCGTGGTTCGCCAGCGTGCAGGACCAATATTATCGCCAGCTCGCGACCAAATATCGCGCGCGCTTCAAGGCCGCACCCTATCGCCTGTCGGCTCTGGGCTATGATGCAGTGCTGCTGACGGTCAAAATCGCACAAGGATGGAAGGTTGGAACAGCCTTCCCGGTTGCGCAGCTCAATGACAAGGGCGGCTTTGTCGGCATTGATGGTGCCTTCCGCTTTGGCCGCGACGGTATCGCAGAGCGCGCGTTGGAGGTGCAGCAGGTTGATAGCGGCACTTATAGTGTGATTGATGCCGCCCCACGGGGCTTCTGACCTCGCAGCCGATCACCAGACACAAAAAAGGCGGAGCTTTATGGCCCCGCCTTTTTCTTTATTTAATGCCCGTCTGGTTTACAGGATGGACTGGCCGGTCTTTTCCCAGTCCGCCGCGAAAGCCGCAAGGCCCTTATCCGTCAGCACATGGTTGAACAGGGAATGGATAACCGAAGGCGGGGCCGTCATCACATCCGCGCCGATTTTCGCGGCTTCCAGCACATGTACCGGATGGCGCACGCTGGCGACGAGGATTTCGGTATCAAACTGATAATTGTCATAGATCAGACGAATATCATCAATGAGCTGCATGCCATCAAAGCCATTATCATCATGGCGGCCCACGAAGGGCGATATGAAGGTGGCGCCAGCCTTGGCCGCCAGCAATGCCTGATTAGCGGAGAAGCAGAGCGTCACATTGACCTGCGTACCTTCGCTGCTCAGGGCCTTACAGGTTTTGAGGCCGTCAATCGTCAAAGGTACCTTGATGCATACATTATCCGCGATTTTGCGCAGAACTTCGGCTTCCTTCATCATCGTTGCATGGTCAAGCGCAACAACCTCAGCAGAAACCGGGCCATCAACGATCTTGCAGATTTCCGCGATGACTTCGGTAAATTTCCGGCCCGATTTATGAATGATCGACGGGTTGGTCGTTACGCCGTCCAACAGGCCGGTGGCCTCCAGATCACGGATCGCGTCAATATCGGCGGTATCAGCAAAGAACTTCATGGCATTCCCCTTTTGAAGCCAGAACAAAAAACAGGCGAATCAATGCCCCGCTATAGCCCCATAAAATCACAAGCATAAGGCACCGCGCAGAAAACATGCCCCCGTAAATCATGGCGCAGGACGTCCCGGATGGTTAGAGAGGGACGCATTATGAATCGCGCCCGTGTTCTCCTCCTCAATTCCGCCCTTGGCGCGCTCGATTATCGTGTGCCGAATGATATGGCGGTAGAAGCGGGCAGCATCATTGAGGTTCCCCTCGGCCCGCGCCGCATCGCAGGCGTGGTGTGGGAGGAGGAGCGTTTTCCCGATGCGCGCACGGTAGCGAATGATCGCCTGCGCCCCATCGCATGGGCGTCCCCCGCACCGCCTTTACCCGCGCCGCTGCGCCGCCTGATTGAATGGACGGCCGACTATTATATGGCGCCGCTCTCCGCCGTTTTACGCATGGCGCTGTCCTCTGGCGCGGCACTCACCGACCAGCGCACGATCATCGAATATCGCGCCACGGGGCTGGTGCCAGATCGGCTGACGCCTCAGCGCCAGCAAGCATTGGAAGCCATTGGCGATTTTCAAGGCATCCCCCGCGAACTGGCGGAAAAAGCGGACGTGTCGCTTGCTGTTATTCGCGGGCTTATCAAGGCCGAGGCACTGGAAGCTGTGGAGGTCGAGGCCAACGCCCCTTATGCTGCGCCTCAGCCCAAATATGCCGCCCCGGCCCTCAACCAAGCGCAACAGGCCGCCGCAGACCGATTAACCGCCGCCGTCGATAAATCCGGGGATAAAGACGGGTTCCAGACTTTCCTGCTCGATGGCGTAACCGGTTCCGGCAAAACCGAGGTTTATTTTGAAGCGATCGCCCGCGCCATCAATGATGACCGGCAGGTGATGGTGCTGCTTCCCGAAATTGCGCTGACAGAGCCATTTCTCAAACGCTTTGCTGCGCGTTTTGGGGTGCAGCCTGTCGCATGGCATAGCGGCCTGCGGCAAAGCGAGCGCCGCCGCGCATGGCTGGCGGTTGCACGCGGGCAGGCAAAGGTCGTGGTGGGGGCGCGTTCTGCCCTTTTCCTGCCCTTCCCCAATCTGGGCCTGATTGTCGTCGATGAGGCGCATGAAATCAGCTTTAAGCAGGAAGATGGCGTCCATTACCATGCCCGTGATGTGGCGGTGATGCGCGGCCTGTTTGAAAAATGCCCGGTGCTGCTGGCCAGCGCGACGCCCGCCATTGAAACACGACATCAGGTGGCGCTGGGCCGTTACGAAGAAATCCGCCTGCCATCGCGTTTTGGTGGCGCGCAAATCCCCGACATCAGCGGGATCGACCTGTTGCAGACACCGCCAGACCGGCAGAGATGGATTGCCCCGCCGCTCGTCAAGGCGATGGCCGAGACGCTGGAAAAGGGGGAACAGGCGTTGCTGTTTCTCAACCGGCGCGGCTATGCGCCGCTGACATTATGCCGCCATTGTGGTTATCGGTTCCAATGCCCCAATTGCACCGCGTGGATGGTGGAACATCGCATCAGTCACCGTCTCGCCTGCCATCATTGCGGCCATGTCATGCCGACACCGCGCGAATGCCCAGAATGTCACGAGGAAGATGCGCTGGTCGCCTGCGGCCCCGGCGTTGAACGCATAGCCGATGAGGTCAACCAGATATTCCCCGATGCGCGCACCGCCATTGTTACCTCCGACACATTATGGTCACCCGAACGCGCCGCAGAGTTTGTGGAAAGCGTTGAGCAAGGGCTGGTCGATATCATCGTCGGCACACAACTCATCACCAAAGGCTATCATTTCCCGAACCTCACATTGGTGGGGGTGATTGATGCCGATCTGGGGCTGGAAGGCGGCGATTTACGCGCCTCGGAACGCTGCTTTCAGCAAATATCGCAGGTTGCGGGACGCGCCGGGCGCGGCGAAAAACCCGGCCATGTCTATCTGCAAACCCGCATGATGGACGCGCCGGTCATCAAGGCATTATTATCGGGCGATGCGCAGCGTTTCTATGAAACTGAAACGGAAAACCGACGCATTGCAGGCGCTCCTCCTTTTGGGCGCTATGCCGCGATCATCATATCGGACGAGGATGCGAACCTCGCCGCCAGCATTGCCCGCAAGCTGGGGAAGAGCGCCCCGCAAACAGAGCATCTCCATATTTACGGGCCTGCTCCTGCCCCACTGGCGCAGCTACGCGGACGGCATCGACATCGATTGCTGGTTCACGCATCGCGCACCGTTAATATTCAGGCCGCCATATCCCACTGGCTGAAAAGCGTAACATGGCCGGCATCCGTGCGTGTTACCATTGATATAGACCCTTATAATTTCCTCTGACGGAACCGGAGGCTCCTTTCATCCGCTTTTTCCTTGTTTCCTCGCAACCGACACGTCACGAATAGGGCGTAGGAAATAACATTTAGGATGAAAATCGGGGCAGGAAGAGCAGCCTTTGTCGGCATCAAGAATTTCTTGGCTTCTCTTGCCGCCTTCATTCTCTATACCATGAGTAGATATTGGAGAGACGCGCTATATGGAAATTTCCGGGGATATTCTTTCTGCCCTCCTGCCCTTCATTCTCATTGGCTTTGCTGCGCAGTTGATAGATGGCGCACTGGGCATGGCCTATGGCGTAATTTCCAGCACCTTGCTGATAGCCATGGGCGTATCCCCCAAGCATGCCTCTGCCGGTGTACATGCTGCGGAGACGTTTACCACGGCGGTTTCTGGCATCAGTCATATTTATCATCGCAATATTGACTGGAAACTGTTTCGTCGCCTCGCCATTCCCGGTGTGATTGGCGGCGTCACCGGCGCCTATGTCCTTTCCAATATCGATAGCGGAATTATAAAACCCTTTGTTCTGATGTATTTAACAGCCGTTGGCCTGTGGCTCATCTGGCGCAGCACGCATGAGATAAAGCAGGTGCATAGCCCGCGTATCGTAACCCCTCTGGGGCTGATAGGCGGTTTTCTGGATGCCAGCGGCGGCGGCGGATGGGGACCGGTGGTGACATCCAATCTGCTCCTGCAGGGCAGCAACCCTCGCACCACCATCGGCACCGTTAACACTGCGGAATTTTTGCTAACCCTTTCCGTCAGTATCACCTTCCTGCTTCATCTGGGTTGGGAAGCCTTCACCATCGCAACCACAGGGCTGCTCATTGGCGGCGTGGTCGCGGCTCCGTTAGGGGCAAAACTGGCCAAGCATATCGCACCCAATCGTCTGTTACTGCTGGTGGGCGTGGTGCTGACGCTGACGTCCGCTTATGGCATCGCCCGTGCGATGGGGTGGATTGGCGGCTAAGTCGGAACAGGCATCCTTTGATTTGCAGGCTCTCTACTACGCTCGCACATTCCTGATCTGAAATGTGCAGGGGTTTGTGCGGTTACGCCTGAACATTCAGCGTCGCTTTGTCAGTCACCGCTATCACCCACCACCCTCAGACACAAAAAAGGCGGAGGATGACCCCCGCCTTTTTTATTCCTGTAATCTGTAACGATTTTACTCGTCGTCATTACCACGCTGGAAAAGGCGTTCTGCTTCCTCCAGCAATGGGTTGGAAGGACGACGCTCTCCATCATCACCCGCCGCATCAAATTGAGCAGCAAAAGGATTACCCGCCTGTTCCGGTTGAACAGAGGATTCTTCTTCCTCTTCCGGCCTAAACACGTCATCACGCTCACGACGCAACTCTTCGATCAGGGCCGCACGGGCACCATCAAGCCGAGTGTCTGTCGGAGCTTCCTCAATGCCTGCCTTTTTCGCTGCTTTGGCGACTTCGGCATCCAGTTCCCGCTGAGAGCAAAGCCCCAATGTTACAGGATCCTTCGGCACAATGTTGGTAATGTTCCAATGGCTACGGTCGCGAATCGCGGCGATCGTGGTACGGGTCGTACCGATCAGACGACCAATAGCGCCATCGGAGATTTCTGGGTGATTGCGCAAAATCCACGCGATACCGTCGGGTTTATCCTGGCGTTTGGAAACCGGCGTGTAACGCGGCCCCTTGGTACGGCGCGCAGGTTCTGCGCCCTTCACCATTTTCAACGCATAATCAGGGTCCGTCTCGCCTTTTTTGATTTCATCAAGCGTCAAATCGCGCGCACGAACGGGGTCACGCGGGGCATATTTAATGCTGGTGTTATCATCGGCGATGGCCTGCACCTCAAGCATATGGAGACCGCAGAAATCTGCTATCTGCGAAAAGCTGAGCGCAGTATTTTCAATCAGCCAGCAAGCGGTGGCGTGGGGCATAAGCGGCTGGGACAAAGCGGGTGCTCCAGTCTTGAATCCAGTTTCAAAAACGATAAGGGCCACCCAAGCAGGGTGGCCTCCTAACCCCTAGACGATAAGCGGATTGAGAAAAAAGAGCAAGTAAAATGCAGCAAACCCCGATGAAATGAGCAAACACAGCCCATTTCAGCCTGTTCAATCACGGTCGCCCCTCATTATTCCGCCACCTTCAGCACAATCTTACCGGCATGGTCGCTCTTTTCCATCCGGGCATGGGCCTCCGCCGCCTGCGCAAGCGGATAGACCCGATCCATCATGGGCCGCAGGCGCCCTTCTACCACGAAAGGCCAGACATGAGCGCGGATTTCCTCGGCAACCAGCCCCTTAAAAATCTTGGACCGGGGCCGCAATGTAGACCCCGTCAGCGTCAACCGCCGCATCATGACTTCTGCCATGGAAATCTGCGCCTTGCTGCCCCGTAATACCGCGATGGAAACATGCCGGCCATCATCAGCGAGGCATTTGAGGTTACGAGCCACATAATCGCCGCCGACCATATCCAGCACCACCTGACAGCGCCGCCCTTCGGTGAGGTTCCTCACCTCATCCACAAAATCCTGCTCATTATAGTTGATCGCGTAGGTCGCCCCCCAATCCCGAGCCAACTGACATTTTTCATCAGACCCGCAGGTCACTACTGTCTGCACGCCAAATAGATTACAGAGGGAAACGGCCATGGTGCCAATGCCACTGGTGCCTCCGTGGATCAGCACGGTATCGCCTTCCACCACATAGGCGCGCTCAAACAAGTTGGTCCACACGGTAAAAAGCGTCTCTGGCAGCGCGGCGGCCTCAATCATATCATAACCAGCGGGAACAGGCAGGCATTGGGAAACCGACACAGCCACATATTCGGCATAACCGCCGCCATTAGTGAGCGCACAGACCTTTTGCCCGATCATCTCCCGGTCAACATCATCACCGACAGCCACCACCGTGCCGGAAACCTCCAGCCCCAGAAGCGGCGAAGCACCCGGCGGCGGCGGATATAGCCCGGCACGCTGCAACAGATCAGGCCGGTTCACCCCGGCAGCATAAACAGCGATCAACACTTCATCAGTGCGCAGGGCGGGAACAGCTATGCTTTGGATAGCCAGCACATCCGGTCCGCCGGGCTGGTCCATTACCACTGCCCGCATATCCCGCGATACCACTTCCAGTGCCATGCTACCCCCTGCAAACCTTCATGTTTCGTGACCATATCCGGCATGGTTAACGCTATAACAACCCTGCCACCTGTCCATGCCATATTGACAGCGCCCATGATAGGGTCAACATTAAGATTGATGGATATGGATGACTTTACATCACCCCGGGGCAAAAACCCGCTGGAACAACTGCTAAAGCAGGATTTGGGGCCGCTCTCTGTGGCCGATCTCCATGATCGCATAGCTGTACTGGAAAGCGAGATTGAGCGGACCCGCGCCCATATCACCCAAACTGCCAGCCACCGTGCCAGTGCAGAGGCTCTTTTCAGGAAATGACGGGCAGCATCACACGCATCGCTTACGCCCCTCTTGACCATCTGCTTATCCATGCCGACATAATGACCATGGCTGCCCCCCTTAGGCAGCAGGAGAAGTAATATGCCGTCTTTCGCATCTGCGCTCGAAACCACGCTGCACCATGCGCTCACTCACGCATCGGAACGGCATCATGAATATGCAACGCTGGAGCATTTGCTGCTCGCGTTGATTGAGGATGAACATGCATCAAAGGTGATGCAGGCCTGTGGTGTCGATATTGGTGAATTATCAGATGCCGTCACCCATTATCTCGATACCGAACTCGATAATCTGAAGGTAGAAGGCGACGTAGATCCTTCCCCCACCAGCGGCTTTCAGCGCGTGGTGCAGCGCGCTATCCTGCACGTCCAATCCTCTGGCAAGGATGAGGTGACAGGCGCAAATGTGCTGGTTGCCCTCTTCTCGGAACGGGAAAGCTATGCCGTTTATTTCCTGCAACAGCAGGATATGAGCCGCCTCGATGCGGTTTCCTATATTTCCCATGGCGTCGGCAAAGGCAGCGCTCAGGCTTCTCAGCCGGAAAGCAAGGCCGATGAACAGGAGAAAAAGGCGCAGTCTAAGGATAAGAAGGACAGCGCGCTCGACCAGTTCACGGTGAACCTCAATGAAAAGGCGATGGAAGGCCGGGTTGACCCCCTGATTGGCCGCAGTGCCGAGGTTGACCGCACCATCCAGATTCTCTGCCGTCGGTCGAAGAATAACCCGCTTTATGTGGGCGACCCTGGCGTCGGTAAGACTGCCATTGCCGAGGGGCTGGCCCGCAAAATCGTCGAAGGACAAGTGCCGGACGTGCTGAAGAGCGCGGTCATATACTCGCTCGATATGGGCGCATTGCTGGCTGGCACACGCTATCGTGGTGATTTTGAGGAACGGTTGAAAGCTGTCGTCAATGAGCTGGAGAAAATGCCGGAAGCGGTACTGTTCATCGACGAAATCCACACCGTCATCGGGGCTGGTGCAACCAGCGGCGGGGCAATGGATGCATCGAACCTGCTGAAACCCGCCTTATCAGGCGGGCAGATACGCTGCATCGGTTCGACCACCTACAAGGAATTTCGCAATCATTTTGAAAAGGACCGCGCCTTGCTGCGCCGGTTCCAGAAAATTGATGTGAATGAGCCGACTATTGAGGATACCGTGAAAATCCTCATGGGCCTGCGTCCCAGCTTTGAGGAACATCATCAGGTTCGTTATACGCCGGATGCTATTAAGGCGGCGGTGGAACTGTCGGCACGCTATATCAACGACCGTAAATTGCCCGATAAGGCCATTGACGTGATTGACGAGGTCGGCGCGATGCAGATGCTCGTTGCCCCGTCTAAGCGCAAGAAGACGATCACGCCGAAGGAAATTGAGGCCGTGATCTCTACCATTGCGCGCATTCCGCCCAAGACGGTTTCGAGCGATGACAAGACCGTTCTCGCCACGCTGGAACAGGATTTGAAACGCGTCGTGTTCGGGCAAGACAAGGCGATTGGCGTGCTGTCCAGCGCGATCAAGCTGTCCCGCGCAGGGCTGCGTGATCCGGACAAGCCGATTGGCAATTATCTCTTCTCCGGCCCTACCGGCGTCGGCAAGACGGAGGTTGCGCGGCAACTGGCGTCCTTGCTTGGCATTCCGCTTCAGCGCTTTGACATGTCCGAATATATGGAGCGCCATAGCGTCAGCCGCCTCATTGGTGCGCCTCCGGGCTATGTTGGTTACGATCAGGGCGGATTGCTGACCGATGCCATCGACCAGAACCCACATTGCGTGCTGCTGCTCGATGAAATTGAAAAGGCCCATCCGGATCTCTTCAACATCCTGCTGCAAGTCATGGACAATGGCCGCTTGACGGATCATCATGGCAAGACGGTGGATTTCCGCAACGTCATCCTCATCATGACCACCAATGCCGGTGCGTCGGATATGGAGAAGGAAAGTATCGGTTTCGCGAGCGCCACACGCGAAGATGCCGGTGATGAGGCCGTCAAAAAGCTGTTCACGCCGGAATTCCGTAACCGCCTCGATGCTATCGTGCCGTTCGGTTATCTGCCGCCCGAAGTTGTTGCCCGCGTGGTTGATAAGTTTGTGCTGCAACTGGAACTGCAACTGGCGGACCGTGATGTCCACATCACCCTGTCGGATGAGGCACGTCAGTGGCTCACTGATCGGGGCTATGACAGACTCTATGGTGCGCGCCCAATGGGCCGGTTGATGCAGGAGAAGATTAAGCAGCCGCTGGCCGAGGAACTGCTATTTGGCAAGCTAGTCCATGGCGGTGAGGTTGTTGTGGGCCTCAAGGATGATGCCCTCACCTTTGAGGTCACACCCGCTGCGCCAAAGGGCAAAGCAAAGAAAGCCAGCAAGCCCAAAACGGCAAGCGAAACCGAGTAAATCCTTTTGGGATTGATACGGATAAAGGCGGCAGGGAATGACCTTGCCGCCTTTTTCATGCGCCTGCCCGGAAAAGGGACTGGCCCCAGCAGTGGGAGATCGGGCAGATTATTATCGCTGGCTGTTTTTTGCCGCAGGACCGGTCGAACAAGCCATCACCAACTGCCAACTGGGATGGACCCCAACCGCCGAACAGAAAAAAGGCGTTGGCTATGGCTGTTATGATGATGTCATCAACACGCTGGAACAAGCCGTAAAGGAGAAAAGATTTATCGCCAGTCATGCTTTTTCAGCAGTGGATATCTATACCGGCGGGCAGATTGATTGGGGGCTACGCTTTGGCACAGTGCCGCAGCGCCCTGCCTTTGTTGATTATATCACGCGCCTACGGGAACGCCCCGCCTATAAAAAGGCGCAGGAAATCGACAGTGCCTTAGTTGCAGCAATGTAACAGGCCACCTCAGTTAAACGGGCTGTACCCCCATTTTCACTCTGTCAGACAGACATGGGGTTACGGTCCAGCCTGCGACCCAGCATAACGAACAGATAGATGACCGGCGGCACTAGCAAGATCGACAACACCACCTTCGCCATCATCTGCCCCAGCAAAAGCTGACCAATTGGGAACACTCCGTAGAAGGAAATGGAAACGAACAGCAACGTATCAACAATCTGTGACAAGACGCTGGCCAATGCTGCACGCAACCACAAAAGCCGTCCGCCCGCCTGCCCTTTCAGCGCCGCAAAAAGCGTGACATTGAGCGTCTGTGACACGCCATAAGCGATAATCCCACCCAGCCAGATGCGCGGGGTCCCACTCATCATCAGTTCGAAGGCCGCGCGGCGTTCCGGCTCCATTTCGGCAGAGGCCGGAACCGCCAGCACGATCACCGACAGGATAATCGTGACGATGAGCGGCAGGAACCCCACTTGCACCAGACGGTTCGCTACTTTCCGGCCATGGAGTTCCGCAACCACGCTGGAAATCGTCACCAACAGCAGAAACGCGAAAATTCCGGCCTCTACCGCTAGCGGACCAATACCGAATACCGGGCCAATGGACGATAAAGGCCCCAGCGAAACCTGCTTATTTCCCAGTACACCCGCAATACAAACCAGCCCACCATAGAGAATGGAAAAAACGAACAGAGAAGGCGGAAATGAGAGCCTGCCCCCCGCCCCGTTCAAGCCCTGTCCATTCTGCAGCTCATCATTCATCATCTGATCCGTCTTCAATCATGATTGTCTTCGTTCGCTCTTGTCATCCGCGCATCAGCAGATGCTGCATCAGGAACTGCGCAGGCAGCGCCGCCATGCATAAAAATGTACCAAAAGCGATGCGGGTCGTCGCATTAATATCCGCGCCCATGATCTTCCGCCCGATCACCCACAACAAGGCTGCTACCGACGCCAGTAACAGAATGAACGGCAACACCTGACAACCCATCCACGCACCAAGCGCGCCCAAGAGCTTTGCATCACCCAATCCAAGCCCATCCCGGCCACGCAGGCGTCTGTATCCCATGGCGACCACCAGCAACGAACCATAGCCGATTGCTGCCCCGATAAGCGCATCCTGCAAAGTCACGCCCGTCACCCATGGACCAATGGTAAGCCCAAGAAACAACAGAGGCAGAGTGATCGCATCAGGCAGCCAGTAATATCGCGCATCCAGCAGCGCGAGAGTGAGCAATGCCCAGCCCAGGACCATCCATGCCGCCGCCAATGGCAGGGCCGCCAGCAGGACATGCATCACCGGTTCTGCCACCACTGCGCCAGCCATAAAGGTATGCGCCATCACCGCCTGACCCGCCAAAATCATGGCCGCCGTGCCAATGACACCGCACCCCGCCTCCATCAGTATATGGGCTTTGTCTATCTGCCCACCACAGGAACGACATCGGCCTCGACACAGCATGAAACTCAGCAATGGAACCAGTTCCCATGCACTCAGGGGTCGCCCGCACCCATCGCATACCGAACGCCCGCCCAGCACAGAACGCCCCTGCGGCCAACGCACCACTAATGCCCCTAGAAAACTGCCGAAAATCAATCCTAATCCCAGCCCTATCGCTGCCATCAGGACCAGTAATGCAACAATCTTCACATCTGCCCTTCCAGCGATAGCACATACTCTTCGCCCCGCTGCGTCAGGCCTGCCGCCAGCAGCGCCGCACTATCAACATCGCGTCCCTCGCGGACCACCAGTTGCGCCGTGTAATGGCCATCACGACGCACACGCAGGGTCATCGTCTCCAGCCCAGTCTGGCTAACCAGTGGAAACTGCACCGCCTCTCCGTCACAAATAGCCGTTCCGCTCACCCCTTGCGACAGGTTGAGTCCGGCGAAACTACTATTTAACCGCAGACGCAATTGCCCTTCTGCCCGCGAACAGAGGTTACCGGAGAAAATCGTGGTCAGCCCGCTCATCTCCAGCGTCGATACCGGAACAATGCCCAGCACCCCATCGGCGGCAAGCGTGCCCGTCATATTTTCCATACCGCTCTGGCCAAAGCCATTGATCCACGCCCCGCTCAGCGGCCCCGCGACGTCATTTTCGCGTACTATGTTCATGCGCAACCGTGCCATCAACAGATCAAGCGGTGCAACGCCAACCCGCACATCACCCACATGCACATTGCCCACATGCACATTGCCCAGCATCAGCCCATAAATCTGGCCAGACCAGATGCTCCCCCGCACCTGTCGCGCACTGATACCGCCATCAGACGAGGCAAGCCCCGTCATATCCATCGCCAGCCGTAACGGGAACAGAACCAGCGCAACCAGCAGCGCGAATAGCAACGCAGCTATCGGCCTGCGCTTCATCCACCCCCTCTTCACCCACTGCCGCCCCGTGAAACCCTCCGTCATTGCCCGGCCCCCTGCGCAGCGCCATCGCCAGAGCGACGAAAACTGAGCTGCGCGCTAACGGTGCCATTCGCACCGGAGGGGGATATCATCGCCCGTTCGATGGCAATGCCCTGTTTCTCCAGCGTGGTAATCCAGCCTAGCAAAGCAGTTGACCGGGCGCTGGCAATCGTCAGTTCCACACCCTGCATCCCCTGCGCCTGCACGCGATCGGGCGTGAAGCCAGCCTCAGCCGCACTTTGCGTCACCATTTGCTCTATCGAGGCCGCACCCGCGCCAGATGCGCCCCCATTACCGCCCGGAATGCCGCCCTCCCCCTGCTTTAACCAGCCGGTTTTGCGCACCATGTCGGCATGGCGCTCCACCGCTTCTGCATTAGCAAGCGCGGCATCACGCAGGGCCTGCTGCGAGGGACGCCATAGGCCGAGCCACAGGATAATTCCTGCCATCAGAACCAGCATCGCGCCCAGCAATATTTGCTCCCGCCGGGCGCGGCCCAACCACCATATTTTCACCCCATCCATCATGGCTTCACCGTAATTTCTGCAATCACCCGTCCACCCGGATCGGTCGAGGAGGTTGCGGTGATCCTGTACCCCGCCCCCTGCACAGCGGCCAGAACACGGTTAATCTCGTCCGCCTGCGCCGATGCCAATGTAGCATGGAGCAGGCCATCTTCACGTAGGCTGAGGGAGCTGATGCTTACCCCCGGCACAGGACGCATCGCCTGCATCAGGCCGGCAAGTGGCCCGGTAAAGGCATAAGCCCCGCCCTGTGCCGCGACCAGCCGGTCGATTTCTGCCACCGCCTGCGTAGCATCCGCCGCATGAGGGGCATAAGGCCGGGCCAGTTCCAATGTTTTTGCGTCCATCTTCGCGGCGCTAATATGATATTTCGCAGTCAGCACCAGTGGGGCCAGCAGCGTCAGCAGCAGCGCCAGCCCTGCCCATAGCATCACGCGCTTTGCCCAGTTCACATCCGCACCGCTGCTCTGCCGCAATGCAAAGGCACCGCTGCGCAGATTAACAACCGGGCCAGCGAGAGAGGACATCAGCCCCTGTTCCGCCTGCTGTGCCGACCAATCCACCACCGGTGCATCCCCGATTATGGCGCTCAGCCATGGCTCGTCCGCCTGAGCAACCATTCCCTGCCCGCGCACAACTGCGCCATCCCCGAAAGGAACCCGGATCATGCCCTGCTCCGGTTCCGGCAATAGCGTCGCAACCGGCACAATCTGGGTTGGTTCTACCCCGACGTCCCTCGCCCAGCGCAGGATATGGTCCATATCGGCGCGGGCAATTACTGCGACCTCTATACCGGGATTATGGAAGCCACCACTCTCTCTAACTTCGCTATCCGTCGCATCATCCACCGTAACAGGAGAGGCACTTTCACCCGCCACCACAGCATGCATTGCCCCGGCACTCTCCACGCCATCCGCCATCGCCTGATGGAGCGCAACGGCACGCAATTGCGCATCAGACAGCGGCTTTTTCCCACTTCCCGCAGCCATAACAGACTCTCTCAGAGTCACATGGCGCACCACAGCAAGCGAAGGCGGCAGAAGCATCGTTATGGGCGCAGCATTTTCCACCCAGTCCGGCCTTTGCGCTCCGCGATGGCGGGCGACAATCTGCCCATCAGCGACCCGCCACCAATGAGGCATGGCCTGCCGATCTGCCGGATAAAGGAGGAGACAGCCATCAGCCGTCGCCCTTCCACCATCAGACACCGCAGCGGCATCCTTCCTCCGCCCGCGCATTATCTTCTTCACCCTTCGTCCCCCCATGATGCCCGCATCAGGCGCACCGGCGCATTGCGCGCATCATAGAGCCTCCACTGCCGCATTGATGTTTCCCCAAGTTGCACATTCAGCTCTACCCGGAACCATGTTGTCGTCAACCGCACCTGTTCCGCCACCTCCGCCGGGGGTATCATATCGCGCTGCGCGGGTATCGCCCAAAAAGCAGGCACACTATCATACCCCCCTGCCGGACGCTGATTAATGAGAGCGCGGGCGCTTTCCAGCGGCATTTTCCCCGGCACCATCATTGCAATCAGCGGAGCCTGACCGGACGCTAATGTGTTGACATTAATGGGGGAAAGGCTCGTCGTCGGCAGCGCGCAAATCCACGGCCTCACCAGCGCATAAAGGCGCGGCGTTACCCCCGCAACGGCGCGCAGTTCACTGGGGTCCGCCATCAGTTGATTAGCCGTACGATAAGAGGGCGTCATTGCGATATAATGCTCATCCTCAGCGCCGCTTTTGCCCGGAACGCTATCGCTATCAATCCAGTCCGCCGCCGCGCTGGCGACCTGATACGCCTCGCCAGAACGGATACCCAGCACCTCCATCAAGGCAGCAAATTGGGTGATAGCAACCGGACGGCGATACAAGGCCCCGCCTTCATTACCGCTGACAAGGCTATTGAGGTTAAAGCAATTGCCGCCATCGTAAACAGTGATGGATGCCCCGCCACCGGGAACCGGTACATCTTGCGGGCGGCCAATCCAGCCCTGTTGGGTGGTCATCCGCGCAGGGTTCTGTTCAACTATGCGATTGAGGCGATGCTCTACCAGCAGGCTGGCGCTATCGGCATAAGCGCGGGCCTGATCCAGCGCAGAGGCATTGGCCGCGAGGCGGGTGGAGAGCGTCAGCCGTTCGAGTACCACCGCCGACACCACCGCCATCACTGCGACCAGCATCAGGACTGTTAGCAACGCCGCACCATTTTCGGACCGAGGGGGGATAGGCGATGTCATAAAGGCCCGCCTTCGACAGACCCATCGACAGTCCCCATTGCGTCAACGGAAGCCCCCTGTTCCGCATCTTTTCTGCCTATCTTGCCGACGCCTACGCGCATCATCAGGGTGAGCGGGGCCTGCCCCCGGCGCGTCAGTGTCATCCGCAGCGCCACAGGCAGCGAAGCCGGGCGCTGGCTCTGCCATGTATCCAG
Organism: Sphingobium sp.; assembly: GCA_009360885.1. GTDB lineage: Bacteria > Pseudomonadota > Alphaproteobacteria > Sphingomonadales > Sphingomonadaceae > Sphingobium. Next base: position 185,753 of record SPEL01000002.1, read on the forward strand.
CCATTCGCCTTTGCTATCCCGAAAGGCGAGTTGCAGTGCCCCCACATTATCGAGCAGCAATGCCGGTTCACCTCCCTCTGCTCCATCCGGCATCGGGTAGAAACGCCGTTCCAGCCGCCCATCCCGCAACCAATATTCCACCTTTTGGATATTAGCGCGCGGGGCATTATCGGCATTATTCCACCCGCCGCGTACAAAATGGAGGAAAGGCTCTGTATCCGATGGAGCGCGGGAGAAAAAAGCAGGCGCGAGCAAGCCATTTTCAGTGCGGCTGATGCGGGGTAAGGCCTGCGCCATATCCTGCTCCATCAATGCAACAACGCGCAGCAAATCCCCTTGTTCTTCCAGACGTTGCTTCACCGCTCCCTGCGCCGATACGCTGTTACCGAGGAGTAAAACCCCCGCCGCCGCCAGCATCGAAAAGATCATAAGAGCGACCAATAACTCTATAAGAGTAAAGCCTTTTTCTTTCATGACGGATTTTCCCGCAGGAAAGAAAGGGCCGTGGCCGTAGCCTCATCCTTTGATCGGAGGCTCAGGTCTACCCGCAGCAAACCGCCCTCTCCCGTGCGGCTGACCCGGCGCACCCAATGCCATGTGCGCCCGCCATTTTGCACCTCTCCCCTGCTTTCGCCGGGCGCCAATATATCGGGCGAGGTCTGTGCATCGACCATCAGATTATGGGCCGTGATGCGGGCCATTTGGCGGTCGTCCAAATCCGCCGCGCTGCGCACGGCAACGGCCTGAAGCCGAATGAGCGCCAGTGCCGCAAGGCTGAATATCGCGAGGGCAACCAGCATTTCGAGTAACATGAAGCCCTGCCCAGCGGAACGCGCAGGAGACGTGAAGCCCTGTTCGGAGGAGCGCGTAGGAGACGTGAAGCCCTGTTGGGCGGAATGCAAACGAGGAGTGAAGCCCTGCCCAGCGAAGCGTCGCCGCCAAATGAAGCCCTGTTGGGCGATCCCTACAGAGGGCGTACAGCCCTTCTCTGGGATATGTCCGGCATGACGACGCCCATAAGAGGAGAAGAGCCGCACCACCCTAACCACCAACCTTCACCCGGCCCGCACCATCCAATGTAACAGCAACCTCCTCCCCATCCCGCCGCAGCACCAGACGCGCCGCTTCCCCCGGCAAGCCCATGCTGTCAAAACGAATGACCACACGCCCCGATGACGGCGCATCGGATTTTTCGGTTTTCTGCGTCGTATCCGTTCCGCCTGTGGCCTTTTTCACGTCAAGGAACGCCCGCGTTCCATGGCTCCAATCGACCGCCCGAAAAGGGCCATTATCCATCGCCGTCCACTGGCCTTTATCCTGCTGTTCAAACCCATAAGCAGTCGGAGACACCCAGAAGGCAACAGGCCGCGCACGGATGATTGCATGATCCCGCGCAGCCGCCACACGCATGGCAAAGCCATCGGCATCATCCACCAGCCGACCGCGAGGATCTGGCATCATCAACAGCACCGCCGCCGATGCGAAACCGATAATGGCGATAACAACCATGAGTTCGACAAGCGTGAAGCCGTTTTCGGTGGAACGCCGAGCATAAGTGAAGCCCTGCCCGGCGGAACGCCGAGCATAAGTGAAGCCCTGCCCGGCGGAACGCGTCAAAGACGGGAAGCCCCGCCCCCCACATTTCCGCATAAGCATAAGGCGGGGGAAGCAGCCTCTATCCATATGTTCCGCCCGCACGGCCCATCACCCTATTAAAGATCGCCGGAGTAAATATCCGCATTGTCATCTGTTCCGCCCGGCTGACCATCAGCGCCGAGAGAATAGATATCAAATGCGCCCTTCTGGCCCGGCACCTTATAGTGATAAGCACGGCCCCATGGATCATCCGGCAATTTCTTAACATAACCGCCACGACGGTAGCGTTCCGGCTGGGCAAGGCCGACAGGTGCGCTGATGAGTGCCTGAAGCCCCTGATTTTGATCGGGATAGCTGAAAGTATCGAGGCGATATTGCTCCAGCGCCTGCTCTATGACCGCGATATCGGCCTTAGCCTTTTCCTTGCGGGCGGTATCGGTAGCGGGAATGACATTGACGGCCACGATCGTCGCCAGCAGGCCGATGATGACGATAACCACCATCAGTTCGACAAGCGTGAAGCCGTTTTCGGCGGAACGCCGCACAGACGTAAAGCCCTGTTGGGCGGAACGCAAACGAGGAATGAAGCCCTGTTGGGCGGAACACCGCACAGACGTGAAGCCGTTTTCGGCGGAACGCCTGCGCGCCAACATATGGCGCCGCGTGCCACGCCGCAGCGCCCCCACCCTCCATTTTATGCGGGAATAGTTCATAGTCTTTCTCCCTACAGCCCTGACAGGCTTTGCAGTTGCAGGATCGGCAGCAGGATCGACAAGATAATCACCGCCACAATCCCACCCATCAATATGATGATAATCGGCTCCAGCAGCGCCAGAGCCGTCGACGTGAATGTATCAAATTCCTGTTCCAGATAATCGGCGGCGCGTTCCAGCATCTCATCCAACCGACCAGCACTTTCCCCGCTGGCCACCAGATAAATGAGCAATGGCGGGAATACGCCGGACCGCCGCAGCGCCGCAGACAGGCCGCCGCCGCCGCGAATGGCCTCCACCACATCCAATGTCGCGCCGCGCAGCACACGGTTATGGATCGTCTGGCCTGTTAGTGCGAGACCATCCATTAACGGCAGACGGCTCGCCACCATGGTCGATAATGTGCGGGCAAGGCGCGCAGCGTGCAAATCACGAATGAGCCGACCAATAACCGGCAGGCGCAGCAGCATCGCGTCGAAACGCAAACGTGGCCCCTCATAGCGTAACAGCCACAGAAAAGCGGCAACCAGCCCCACCAGCACCAACGCCATCAGCCAGCCCCAATGCGCCAGAGCATCGGAAATGCCGATAACGATACGGGTGAGCAGCGGCATTTTCTGCCCCACCGTATCAAATTGCTCCACCACCTTGGGGACAACAAACACCATCAGGGCAATGACCACAAACACCGCAAACACCGCCAGCACCGACGGATACGCAATGGCCGTGATGATTTTAGACCGAATTGCCGCCTGCCGTTCCAGCAAACGGGAAAGCCGTTCCAATATAACCGGTAAGCTGCCTGAATTTTCGCCCGCCGCGACCATCGCCCGGTAAAGCGACGGGAAGCTGCCCGGTTCCACCGCCATGGCATCCGCCAGGCGCCTCCCTTCCAGCACACCCATATGGATGGCGGAGATGATGGATCGCACATGCTCCACCTCGCTCTGGCGCGATATAGTGCGCAAGGCTTCTTCCAGCGGACTGACCTGCGACAATGTCGAAAGCTGGCGGGTGAAGAGCGTCAATTCCTTATGCGACAGCTTCTTTCGCCGGGAAAAGAGCGCAGGCCGCGCCGCGCCATCCACCGCTTTTTCCGCGGCCTTGCCCGGTTCCAGCCTCAGCAGATAATAGCCCTTACCCTCCAGCTTCGCCCGCGCCTGTTCCATCGTGTCGGCCCGCAGCCGACCCGATTTCTCATTCCCATCAGGTTCAACAGCCAGGTAGCGAAAATCAGGCATCCTGCTCTTCCCGGCGGGAAATACGAATGGCCTCTTCCGCAGATGTTTCCCCTGCGCAAACCAAACCCCGCGCCGCAGACCCCAAATTGGGCGTCGTTAAAAAAGCATGGCGCGCTATCAGCGTTTCATCACAATTTTCATTGATGAGCCGGCGGATGGTGTCATCAATGCGGATACACTCAAACACACCGATGCGCCCCTTATAGCCGCTGTGGTTGCATTCACCGCACCCTTCGGCATGATAAATCACGGTGCCTGCATCCAGCCCCAGCAACGCACAGGCCGATTTATCTGCCTGCATCGGTGTGCGGCAATGCGGGCAAAGCCGCCGCACCAGCCTTTGAGCAATGACCGCGCGCAAGGTGGAGGCAAGGAGAAACGGCTCAATCTTCATATCGCGCAGGCGGGTAATCGCGCCAATGGCGTCATTGGTATGAACGGTCGAGAGGACGAGGTGCCCGGTCAAAGACGCCTGCACAGCTATATCGGCGGTTTCACGGTCACGAATTTCGCCGATCATCACCACGTCCGGGTCTTGCCGTAATATAGCGCGCAGTCCGGCAGCGAAGCTGAGGCCCACCTTGGGGTTCACCTGCGTCTGCCCTACCCCGTCCATCGCATATTCAACCGGGTCTTCGACGGTCAAAATATTGCGGCTGCCATCATTCAGTTCCCGCAAACCCGCATAAAGGGTGGTGGTTTTCCCCGAACCCGTTGGGCCAGTCACGAGGATGATGCCATTAGGTTCATGCAGAGCATCTCGGAATATCCGGTCTGCATTGCCGCTCATCCCCAATACGTCGAGTGAAATGCCCGCCTTTTCCTTGTCGAGGATACGCAGCACCACCCGCTCCCCCGCCCGGCTGGGAAGCGTCGAAACACGCACATCGAGCAGCTTTCCGCCAAGGGTGAGGCCAATGCGGCCATCCTGCGGCACGCGGCGTTCGGCAATGTCGAGCCGCGCCATCACCTTGATACGGCTGACGAGAACAGGCGCGACATGGGGCGGCATCCGTAATGTTTCACGCAGCACGCCATCTATACGCATCCGCACAACAAGGCCGGTTTCATAGGGTTCAATATGAATATCCGACACCCCCTGCCGCGCAGCCTCGGCGATGATGCCGTTGATGAGGCGAATGGCGGGCGCGTCGTCGGCGCTATCGAGCAAATCCTCCGCCGTGGGAATATCGCCAGCGATGAAATCCAGCTCATCCCCATCCATCGCCATGGAACCGGCCATCGCCGCCGCGCTGCCCTCCACCGCATAATGATCGGACAACAGCCGATCAAAAGCACCGGCATCGACAAATTCCACATCGAAACTATCCGCGAGGTAACGGCGCACCTCCAGCAAAGTCGCAACATCCCCCCCTTCGCGGCAGGCAATGCGAAGGCGACCCGTTTCAGCAGGCTCCATCATCACCACGCCATTTTGGCGCGCAAAAACATAAGGAATATCAAGCGCCCGCATAGGCGGATAGGGAGGGATCGGCGCAGCCCCTGCGTCCTCTATTATTCCCCCCGGCACAGGCATTGGGCTATTCGCCTGCCCCTGTATGATCGCCGGATGCGATAAGGGAATACCGTCTTTTTCCATCATCGGGCGGCTCCACTAGGGGGAAGGTCAACGGGGCGAACCACTGTGCTACTTTCGCGCACCTGCAGGGTTTCAATGCCGCCTTGCACCACCTCATCGCCCTGCTGCGGAGTGGCCTCTGTACCGGGGGGGAGCGCGCCCATATAATCCCGCACCAGCTCATCCAGCGCCGGTTCAATATCCGGATTACGCAATTGCTGACGCCCGCGGATATAGCCATAACGCTGGGCAGTCATGCGCGCGGCGTCCTCCCGGCTGCGCAATATTGTAGGCCGGATGAACACCATCAGATTGGTTTTGCTGCGGCTACGGCTGCGCGATTTAAACAGTTCGCCAATGCCAGGAATATCGGACAACAGCGGGATACGCTCTATCGTCTTGCGCTCATTATCGTCCAGCAACCCACCCAGCGCGAGGATTTCGCCATCATCAACGGTGACGGTGGTTTCAATCTCGCGCTTGTTGATGATGAGGTCACTGCTGTTATTGGAAACCGGCCCGGCGATGCTGGACACTTCCTGACGCAGGAACAGCTTGATCGCACCACCTGCGTTAATCTGTGGCTTCACCTCTAACTGAACACCAACATTTTGGCGCTGAACCGTGCGGAACTGATTATCAAAATTCTGGCTGAGTGCCTCACCGGTTGTCACCGGCACCTCCTGCCCCACCAATATCGACGCCTTTTGGTTATCCAGCGTCATGATGGAGGGGGTGGAAAGGACGTTACTATCGGAATCAGACTTTACCGCATTGATGATCGCCCCGAAAAAGCCGTTGCGACCCATTTGCGTCGCGATACCACCAATGCCGCCAGTGGACCCCAACAGAGCATCTGCCGCCGCCTGTTGCAAGGTAGTTGCAAGGCTGCTGTTTTCGGTATTTTCTGTGGTTGTTGTGGTGCCGTCAGCAGCCACCACCGTGGTCTTGCTCGTCCCCAATTTGGTAGAGGCGTAAGCGCCGCCGAGCGTTAATATATTGGGCTGCGCATTGCTATAATTGGTCGCGGCAAAGCCGGTTTTGGTGCTGCCAAGCAGGAATTGGACGCCCAGCTTTTTGGCCGCATTATCGCTGATTTCAACGATGATGGCCTCCACCAAAACCTGTTCGCGCCTTGTATCAATCTGGCGGATGGTTTCACCGATCATCCGCTGCACATCATTATTCGCGGCAACGATGATGGCATTCGCACCTTCATAGCGGGTGACGATGGCCGGACCACGTGTGGATATGCCATTGCCGCTTGCCTGCGCCATTGGCGCGGCGGCGGCAGGCGGCGGCGCGGAGGATGCTGCGCCCCCCGATGCAGATGCACCGCCCAGTACCGGGGAAGAGCTGGACGCGCTCTGCCCCAATAATTGCTGCAACACCGGCATCAGCTTTTCCGCATCGGCATGTTCCAGCCAGTAAACGCGAATTTCCGTGCCACTCGCGGCCTGCTTATCGAGGTCCCGCGCCATTTGCGCGAGGCGGGCAACCGCGCCGGGCTGGCCACGCATTACCACGCTATTGCTGGCGTCGATTGCAACGACATTGGCGGCGGCAACACTCCCTTCGCCTCCACCCGCCATCAGCGCCTGAAGCGAGGTAGCGACTTCCCGCGCCCCCGCATTTTTGAGGGAAACCATCTCCGTGGCGGCGCTATCCCGATCGATCTGGCCCAATATCTGGCGAATGCGGGCGACATTATCGGCATAATCAACCACGACCACGCTGTTCCCCGCCTTATTCGCGGTAACAGAGCCATCCTTGCTAACCAACGGGCGCAGCGTTTCCAACGCGGAGGCCGCATCGGTTGAACGCAGGCGGAAAATCTCCGTCACGAACTGGTTGCGATTGGTGGCGCGCCCAACCGTGCTGGGCTGGCTCGCTGCGCCATCGGCGGGCTGCACGCGGTACGCACCACCCGGCGCGGGCACAGCGATCAGACCATTGGCCCGCAGCGTCGAAAGGAATATCTCAAAATATTCCGACCGGGAAAGGGGCCGGTCGGTCACCACAGACACCTTGCCCTGCACCCGATTATCAATGATGAAGGTGCGCCCCGTCACCCGCGCTGCATCCTGAATGAAGGCGCGAATATCTGCGTCACGTACATTCAATGTCTGCTGGGCTATCGCAGGGGCTATCATCACCGGCGCACAGCACAGGGCCAAGGCAGTAGAGAGGCCAAGCAGGCTTTTCATCATCATCACTGAACCATTATTGCTAAGGGGACGATCTGCGCCCCGCGTTCAACCATCACGCTGATGCGTGCGCCCGGTACAATTGCCTGCTGCACCCCGGCCAGATCACTGGCGGAAGATATGGGGCGTCCGTTTATCTGGGTAATTACATCGCCTGCGCGAAAACCGGCAGCGTCGAAGCCCGCACCTTTGCGCGCAACGACGATGCCAGTCAGGCGGCCACCGCTCATCCGCGGGCCGAAACCGATAGAGGATTTAAGCGCCTCCGCGCTATTGTCTGCCGCTACAGCAGAGGCCGCCCCCGGCCCGTTGCCACTCCCGTCGTCTGCCGGCATAGTGGCTGGCGTAGACGCCGCAACTGGTTCTACCGGGCCAGACTGGTCGAGAAAAATGCTTTCTTCCGCGCCATTATGGGTAATCACAACATGATCGAACGACACGGATTTCAGCATCACGCCGGGGGCAATTTCATCCCCCACGGCATAGCTGTTTTGCACTTCATCGCTGCCCGCGATGATGGCGGACCCAAGGCCAGAGCCTTCGTTAATACGCACGCCATATAATTTTAGCGCCAGCGAGGTAATATTTTGTGGGCCAGTCGCTCCATCAGCCGAGGGATAGAAAAGATCATAACCGCCCAATAGCTGAGACCGGGTCGAGGCATCGGCAATAACCGCTTGCTTTCCCTGCCACTGCCCGAAAGGCCCCACCGGCGTCACCACCAGCCACAACAAAGCGACCAGTTGCACCAGCATCAGTGCGATTAATGCATATTCCAGCAATTGCGGCCAGCGCGGCTGAACATCGGAACGCCCCCCGATTCGCCCTCTCCACCGGGGCAATGCCATCCATCTGTTTAACCGCGCCATATTTCCCTTGCTGAGCATTATCTCCGCACAAATGGCGTAGGCTCCATTCGTTTTGGAAATGCTCCAGCACGCGCTAGGACTGTAATATTACTGTTGGATGATATTTTTATGACGGAAATATTTCATCCCATCACCCTATGCGGAAAAGACACATATTTTCATGGAAAGCCTGTAACGGGAAACAGAGCAAGCGCTCAACATCCCTCCTTCCGGCCCATTACTCTATCAAACTGCGCAACCCTCTTATTCCCCGGACCGAGGGACGAAACCCATTGATGCGCGGCGACACCAACGACCATCGCAGCGGCATGGCAAGCGGGATATAGCCGCCATGCCGCTGTATCATATATTCAGCCTCACCCAATGCTTTGGCGCGCTCGGCAGGGTCCGTCATCCGCGCCGATTCCATCAATTTGGCATCTGCTTCCTTGCTGCAATGAACCTTGCGGGCGCAACTGATCCGGCCCAGATACCAATAAGCGCTGTTATAAGGGGCAACCTCATCAATTAGTCGCAAATCGCCATTTTGCGGCACCTGATGAAGCGTCACACCAATAGCGCGGAGCTGGGCCTTTATCGCGGTGAAGAGCAAGCCCATACCCGGCCCCGGCGGCAGGGAAATCGTCACTTCCGCTGGCTTATCATCATTTTGCGCCCGCCAGCGCGTTATAACCCCGGCGGCATAGGCCCGCCTTTCCTCAAGGCTTTGCTCTGCCCATTCCGGCATCGTCGGCGCACGGGGCAGATCATAGCTTTGCGGTAAAAGACTGTCGGCAATTTTCCAGCGCTGAATAGCAAAATAGCCGATAATAGCTTCTCGCTCGATCCCCATGGAAAGCGCCTGACGAACAGCCGCATCATCCAACAAAGGGTTTCCTGTTGACAGAGCCAACCCAAATAACCCCTGCACCGGATCAAACTGAACCAGACGCGAATTAACACTAGCCAAGGTTACATAAGGTATATCGGCCAGCGTACCACCCGTCACCATGTCGGCTCCATCATCCTGAAACCGCATAATTGCCCTGCTCGCGCGCTCTGCCTGTAACATCCGCTGTTCCTGCACCGGAACAGGGGCATCTTCTTCCTTCATTGGCGTCAGAATGAAGATGCTCTTGTCTTTCGAATCTCTCACCACCTCATAGGGGCCGGTTCCACCGCTACGCTGCGCGATCCCCATGGAGGGCTGGGCCAGCAGCAACAGAAAATCCGGCTGAGGCTGGCTCAGGCGAATTTCGATAACGTCACCGGTCATCGCCAGCACATCTGTTACCGCCACCAGCGGCCCATATGGGTCACGCCGCAAGGCCTCTTTGATACGGGCCTGCAACAGGCGCTGCACATCCCGTGCATCAACCCGATCGCCATTCACCCAGTTCGCTCGCCTTAGCCGGAAAATATAGCTTTTTCCATCATCCATGACGATCCAGCGCTGCGCCAGACCCGGCACGACGTCCCCCGCTCCGTCATAGCTGACCAGCCCCTGCGCAGTCGCCGCGAGCATCACCTGCCCGGATAGGCTCTCCATATAGCGAAGAGGCGTAGAGAGTTGCTCTGTTTGTCCAATGATACTGATGCGTACCGGGCCGTCATTTTTATCTACATCACAGCCGCTCAGCCCCAGCCCAACAAACGCGAGCATAGCAGCAGACAGAAAAGAGAAGCGTGAAAATAGCACAAGAAACCCGTATAGCCAGCGGTCCGCCTTACTCTATCCCAGCCAGCCAGAGAGGCCAAGCCTGCTCAGATGGCATATCTGAAATTGGCCCCTATAACGGGTAATGAAGTGAGATATACGCTGATTGGCTGATGGTGCGGACGGCGGGACTCGAACCCGCACGGATGAACCGGGGGATTTTAAGTCCCCTGCGTCTACCGATTTCGCCACGTCCGCACAGGCGCAATGATTGCGCCCATTCATCAGCCCGTCCCCACTGCAATGCAGAGGCCCGTTCGTCAAGCCCACAGTCATGCAAATGCAGGATAAAGCGGCACAGACGTATCAATTCACAGCGAATCAAGCGAATCTGAATACGACAAACAATGCTATAGAAGGAATGGGGTGAAGGCGCAGGCTATGGCCAGTCAGAATGATGAAAAGCATGCCATTCTGATGGCACATCAGCACAACGTTCAAGCTGGCTGAGCAGACCTATTATAAATAACAGGCCCGTATGTCAGCTAATTCCCAGATATATCAGAATCAGCGCCATTTAACCGGTCACGTATTTCCTTGCCCGGTTTGAAAAACGGCACTTTTTTCGCTTCTATATCCACGGATTCGCCTGTGCGCGGATTGCGGCCTACCCGTGCGTCGCGCGCGCGGGCAGTAAAGGCACCGAAACCCCTAAGTTCTACTCGCCCCCCATTAGCAAGTTGCTCTGTAATCTCGGAAAAGAAAATCTCTACAATCCGCTCAACCTCTACAAGGGTAAGGTTGCTATTTTCTTCTGCCAGACGCTGAATCAGTTCGGAACGGATCATTTGTCCTCCTTGATCTGACAATCCCACATAATGCCAGATACTCCTTATTACGCAAATAGTTTAAGAATGACAATAATCCTCTTCCAATTACGGTTACCCAAACGCTCAATAATTTGCGTTAATTTTTGTAAAAATAGTATCATATATAAACAAAACCCCGCTGCACATTAGCACAGCGGGGCTTCGTCATTAGTCAGAATTGAGAGAAGGATTAACCTTCGCTCTTTGCCTTCAGGGCTTCACCCAGAATGTCACCCAGCGATGCACCGCTGTCGGATGAACCATATTGAGCCACAGCCTGCTTTTCTTCGGCAATCTGCAGAGCGCGAACAGAGAAGTTCGGCTTCTTGCTACGATCGAAGCCGATGACCATCGCATCAAACTTCTGACCCGGCTGGAAGCGTTCCGTGCGCTGTTCGTCACGGTCACGGCCCAGATCACCGCGCTTGATGAAGCCGGTCGCACCGTCTTCGCCAACCTGTACTTCAAGGCCGCCGTCACGAACTTCGAGGACCGAAACAGTAACGGTCTGGTTACGGGACAGACCCGAAGCAGCAGCCGTCGTACCACCAGCAGCCGGAGCGCCCTTTTCAAGCTGCTTCATGCCGAGGCTGATGCGTTCTTTTTCGATGTCGATATCGAGAACAATCGCCTTCACAACCTCACCCTTGCGGTGCAGGTTGAGGGCGTCTTCGCCCGAAATGCCCCATGCGATGTCAGACATGTGAACCATACCGTCAACGTCGCCTTCGAGGCCAATGAACAGACCGAATTCGGTTGCGTTCTTGACTTCGCCCTCAACGGTCGAGCCAACCGGATGAGTTTCAGCAAAGCTATCCCACGGGTTGTTCTGGGCCTGCTTGAGGCCAAGAGAAATACGACGCTTTTCGCTATCGACTTCGAGAACGACAACTTCAACTTCCTGGCTGGTCGAAACGATCTTGCCGGGGTGAACGTTCTTCTTGGTCCAGGACATTTCAGAAACGTGGACCAGACCTTCGATGCCGGGTTCCAGTTCAACAAACGCACCATATTCGGTGATGTTGGTGACGCGGCCAGACAGCTTGGCGCCAACCGGATATTTGGCTTCTGCGCCTTCCCACGGATCGCTTTCGAGCTGCTTCATGCCAAGGCTGATGCGCTGCGTGTCGCGGTTGATGCGGATGATCTGAACACGGACGGTATCGCCGATGTTAATCATTTCATTGGGGTGGTTGACGCGCTTGTAGCTGAGGTCGGTGACATGCAGCAGGCCATCAATACCGCCCAGATCAACGAACGCACCATAATCGGTGATGTTCTTGACCACGCCTTCGATGATCTGACCTTCAGTGAGGGTCTGGATAAGACCGCTGCGCTGTTCTGCGCGGGTTTCTTCCAGAATCGCACGACGCGAAACAACGATATTGCCACGGCGACGATCCATCTTCAGGATCTGGAACGGCTGCGGCAGGTCCATCAACGGGGCGACATCGCGCACCGGACGAATATCAACCTGCGAACCGGGCAGGAATGCAACAGCGCCGTCAAGGTCAACGGTGAAACCGCCCTTAACACGGCCAAAGATAACGCCTTCGACGCGTGCGCTTTCAGCGAATTCGGCTTCCAGCTTGTCCCATGCAGCTTCGCGGCGAGCGCGGTCACGCGACAGCATCGCTTCGCCATGGGCATTTTCAACGCGATCGACATAAACTTCGACTTCGTCGCCAACGCTCAGTGTTGCTTTCTGGCCGGGAGCAGCGAATTCACGCAAAGGAACGCGTCCTTCGCTCTTCAAGCCAACATCGATAATGGCCATGTCATTTTCGACGCCGGTAACGGTGCCCTTTACGACGCGACCTTCAAAGCCGCCATCTTCGCCACCGAGAGAATCATTGAGAAGTGCCGCGAAATCATCACGCGACGGAAATGCCACAGAGGCCATGTAGTTTCCTTACATACTTCGTTGCTGGCCATCCGGTTGTCTCCGGAGGTCTTTTCAAACTGAGCCCATCTGACCGATGCGTGCGGCGAATATCCGCGATTCGCATGACCGGACGAACTCTGGCCAAACCGCCGACAGCACCTCATGCACCATCGGCATCCATCAAAAACCATTCCAGAAAACACATATAAAACAAAAAGATGCGTCACAAAACGCACCCTTACCGCCCAATCACAGGCACCAGCTATATGCATATCCGTTGGAACAATCATTCCATAGATGCCCCCTAATAGGGTCAAATCCCCCGCAAAGTCAAGGAAATCAGCCCTTAAACTTGTGCTTCCACCAATGCGATAGCCTGCGCCAGCGCCTGTTCTATGGTCAGATCACTACTATCCAGCAGGGCGGCATCACTCGCCTGCATCAGCGGCGCACTATCGCGGCCCATATCACGAGCATCGCGCGCCTCTATCTCCGCCTGCATTGCGTCACGGTCCGCCTTCAGCCCGCGGCTTTCCATTTCCTTCGCACGGCGCTCCGCCCTCACCTGCGCCGAAGCCGTCACATAGAGCTTCGCATCAGCATCCGGCACAATCACCGTTCCGATGTCTCGCCCATCCAGCACAGCCCCGCCCGGTTGCTGCGCAAAGGTCCGCTGGCGCGCCAGCAGGGCAGCTCTCACCCCCGGATGCGCCGACACCCGCGACGCCAGTGCGCCGCTTTCCTCCAGCCGCAATTCCGGGTCATTCAACAAATCATCCGGGAAAGCCGCAGCCTTCAGCGCATCGTCCGCATCATCAGGATTTCCCCCAGCCCGCTTCAGCGCAACAGCCACCGCCCGGTAAAGCAAACCGGTATCGAGATAGGGAAGGCCATAATGGCTCGCCAGCGCTCGTGCGATTGTCCCCTTACCCGACGCCGCCGGGCCATCCACCGCGATAATCACGCACCGACCCCCGCACCAATTTGATTAAGCAACCCTACAAAACCGGGGAAGCTGGTTTCTACCGGGCGCATATCATCAATGGTCACGCCATTTTTGCTGGCAAGGCCGGCGACGGCAAAACTCATCGCGATACGGTGGTCGAGATGCGTGGTAATCGGCCCGCCTCCGGGCAGTGCCTCGCCGCCGGTCCCATCAATGATGAGACCATCCTCGGTTTCTTCCACCTGCACACCAATCAGGCGCAAACCCTGCGCCATAACGGATATGCGATCGCTTTCCTTAACGCGTAATTCCTCCAGCCCGCGAAAGACACTGCGGCCCTTCGCCATCGCCGCCGCGATGAATGCGACGGGAAATTCATCAACCATGGATGGGACATCGGCGGGATCATTCTCAACCCCATGAAGCTGTGAATGGCGGACATGCAGGTCCGCAACCGGCTCCCCACCCGCATCACGGATATTCAGCATTTCAATATCACCGCCCATAGCCCGAAGCAGCTTCACTATGCCGATGCGTGTATCATTAATGCCGATACCGGTAATCACCACATCCGACCCCGGCACGATCAAAGCGGCCACCATAGGGAACGCCGCTGAGGAAGGATCACCCGGCACGATGATATTCTGGGGCCGCAGCTCCGCCTCGCCACGGACAGAGATGATGCGCGCACCGGCACTGTCCTTTTCTACAGTGAGGTCCGCGCCAAAGCCACGCAGCATCCGCTCACTATGGTCCCGCGTCGCCTCCGGCTCAATCACCCGCGTAATGCCAGGCGTATTAAGTCCCGCCAGAAGAATCGCGGATTTCACCTGAGCAGATGCAACAGGCAGGCGATATTCTATTGGTACAGCAGGCACCGCGCCGCGCATCGTCAGCGGTAGCCGGCCTCCCGGGCTGGCCATAAACTCCGCCCCCATGCGCGATAATGGCTCCGTCACCCGCCCCATTGGCCGTTTGGAGAGCGATGCATCGCCGGTGAAAGTGGCGGTGAGGTCATGGCTGGCGAGCAGGCCCATCAGCAAACGGGTGGATGTGCCGCTATTGCCCATCTCCAGCGCCTGTTGCGGCTGTAACAGGCCGCCCACGCCAACGCCTTCTATGTGCCAGACGCCCTTATCGTCACGCTCTATCCGCGCCCCCATGGCGCGCAAGGCCGCCGCTGTCGCCAGCACATCTTCACCTTCCAGCAAGCCTTCCACCCGGCTTTCACCAACCGCCAGCGCCGAAAACATCAACGAGCGATGGGAAATACTTTTATCCCCCGGCACAGCCACCCGACCCGACAGGCCTTTTGGGGCTGCGCGAAAGGTCTTTGACTGTTCCTGATGCTGATCTGGGCTGGAACCGGCAACAAAAGACATGAAATAATCAACTTTCTTATATAAAAATCGCTCCGGCTTTTGACAGCGCCGCATTGCTATGGCAAGGCGCGCGTCACTTCGCATGGTGGATCATTTCATTTCATGCGGTTAAGACAGTTCGCATTATTCACAAATTTAAGGATGGAAGGCGGCACATGGTGAAGCCTGAATGGGGCACAAAAAGAACCTGCCCGAAATGCTCGACACGCTTTTATGATCTCGGCAAGGATCAGCCGGTCACCTGCATTTCATGCGGCGTTTCATGGGATCCTGAGCCGATTCTGAAATCCAAGCAGCCCATTCCCTATGAGGAAGTGCAGCAGAACAAACCTGCTGAGGCTGTCGATGGCGATCTGGCTGAGGTAGATACGGATCTGGACATCGACATCGATGATGACGGCGATTCGCCGGATAATGATGTTGACCTTGGCGGCGATGATGACCTTGGCGTCGATCATGGCGACGACGACAAGGATGATGATAATTAATGCTTGCAACCGGGGCGCTGCTCTTCTAAAGGCAGCGCCTCGACGCAGGGTAAGCCATCAGGCAAACCCATAGTCACCCCCGATCTGGGGCCTTGAAACATCAGTGAAACAATCACTTGCATCAGGGAAATGATATCGCTAACGGGTCCAGACCGTTAGACAGATGAAGTGATTGGGGCCTTAGCTCAGCTGGGAGAGCGCCTGCATGGCATGCAGGAGGTCAGCGGTTCGATCCCGCTAGGCTCCACCATTTCGCCATTCCAATAAACCGCTGATTCTCTGATGTGCTGAATGTGCAAGCCCATTCATGCGTGGTTCGATCCCGGCTAGGCTCCACCATTTTCATAATATCCCGGAAATTGTTGATTATCTTTAGCCGCACAATATGTGGGCTGGCCCATCGGCATTACGGCTGCTTATAATGTCAGATATTGCGATGCGTGCATCTTCCACTTTCTGATGCTCAAGCTCCTGCATATATTATGATCCGGAGCGCAAACGGATATGATCCCGCAGGCTTCTTCTTTATCATTTTCAGCTGATCGTACGCCGAAACGGCGAATCACAGGCGGGCTAATCCTCACCGCGAATCCACTATCCTCTCTGGCGGATGCGTAGCGGCGCAGACAGCCTCAGCCCCTTTTTGCTGGCCGGGCAACGCACGGGCCGAAATGCGGTATCGAGACAAATCCATATCTCATCCAGATAGCCAGAACGATTCGTTCTGATTCGTACAGTATCCGCGCTCAGCCCTTCATTCGCGCGCACAAAGCTATTCAGCAAATCTCCGGCCTTCAAATCCCGCCTGCGCGCCATTTCATCCATCGCGGGGAAATGAATCCGTTGATATAATCCTCGCGCCCGGCTGAAATATTCCTCTGGCCGTCGCGCCATACAGGTGCCGTGCTTTGTCCATTGATGCTGCATCAATTGCACAGATGGCATGGAACAGAAATTCGCCTTTAACACGGCCTGAGGCACCAGCGACGCCTGTGAGCAATATTGCGGCCAACCCTGCCCGTTTTTCCCTTCCGGCCACAGCCCGTGCAATACAAAGCCGAATCGACCGTAACGCTTATTGCACTGCGTCCCGCCACCTCCTTGCTGCTCCGCACAATATTGCGGAGACCATGAGAGCGCCAACGTGTAGCCCCCTATCGGCATTTTCCGTACCTCTGTGGGCTGAGCAGGAGAAATATGCGGGGTACTAAGCGTCGTAGGAAGCTGGCAACTCATCGCTTCTGCGGCAATGGCTGAGGCTGGCATTGCAGCGCCAGCACATGATAGAAACACTGCTAACCGGCCCAATCCGAGCATGATATATCAGCCTCCTGTGCCAGCTCTAACTAAAATCTAACCCAATATCCGCCGCAGGGGCTGACTGGGTCAGACGCCCAACACTGATATAAGTTACACCGGTTTCGGCAATCGCGCGAATCGTATCAAGCCGCACACCGCCCGATGCCTCCGTCGGCACACGCCCGCCAACCAGCGTCACCGCGCCGCGCAATGTCGGCGGGTCCATATTATCCAGCAGCAGATGGGTCGCCCCAGCAGCGAGAGCCGGTTCAATCTGATCCACCCGGTCTACCTCGACAATGATTCGCTGCACCCCTGCGGCAATGGCACTCCGCACAGCTTCCTCAACAGAGCCAGCCACCGCGACATGATTATCCTTAATCATCGCGGCATCATAAAGGCCCATGCGGTGGTTAGTCGCACCGCCCATGCGCGTTGCATATTTTTCGAGCAGGCGCAGACCCGGTATGGTCTTGCGCGTATCCAGCAAAGTTGCGCCCGTTCCAGCGATTTTATCGACATAGGCCCGCGTCATCGTCGCAATGCCAGTGAGGTGCTGCACACTGTTAAGCGCAGATCGCTCCGCCGTCAGCAACGCCCTCGCCTTGCCGGAAAGACGCATTAAATGCGTGCCAGCAGCGACTTTTTCGCCTTCCTTCACTAATATTTCTATACGCACATCCGGGTCCAGCGTGCGGAAAAATGCCGCCGCAATGGGAAGGCCCGCAACCGTCACCGCATCTCGGCTATCCATCACCCCGGTGAAATGTGCATCCGCCGGAATGACGCTTTCCGACGTCACATCACGTCCGCCACTATCCCAAGGCCCGCCCATATCCTCAGCCAAAGTAGATGCAACAAAGGCCGCCAGATCAAAGCCGGGGAGGTCAAAGCTCATAATAGGTCACCTGATGGAGTGATGTAAAAAAAAGGGAAGTGTCGTCACCAGCCCGCGCCGGGCTGAGCGAGATAAGCGAGTTCTGCCTCGGTCGAAGCGCGACCAAGGGCAGCATTACGGCTCGGGTAACGGCCAAATTTTTCGATGACGGCAGCATGATCCTGCGCGAATTTCAGGTTAAATTCCAATCCTTCATCAGCAAAGCACCGCAGCGAGAAGAGTTGCACGCCTTTATCTTCGCAGTGCATCAGCGGCATATAAAGGAAGGCCCGCCGTGCCGGTTCAAACTGCTTATGCCAGCCCTTTTCGATCGCGCTAAGGGCAAGATCAACAGAGAGAGGGTCCGCCGCAAAGGCCTCTGCCTGCCCCCGAAAGAGGTTCCGTGAAAACTGGTCCAGCACGATAACCGCCGCCAGCATCGTTTCGGGGCTGTCCTGCCAACCCGCCGCATTGCTGGTAAGCAGTTCATCACGCAGCGCGCCAAAACGATCATGGATAACCGCGTCCATCGCATCATCCTTGGCGAAATGTTGCTGCGGGGTTAGTTCACCGAACCAATAGCCCAGCACTTCATCCGCACGTTCTGACACCGTCTGCATCACCTCGCCCCTTATTCACTTTGCCATCAGTCGATTAACGCGCGCCGAGGTCCCCCTGCCCCACCGTGCCAGAGGCCATTTCCAGCATCCGGTCGAGGCTCTTTTTCGCCTCCAGCCGCAGGCCTTCCTCAATTTCTATCTTCGGTTCCAGATCACGCAGGCAAAGATAGATTTTTTCCAGCGTATTGAGGGCCATATAAGGGCAAATATTGCAGTTGCAGTTACCATCCGCCCCCGGCGCGCCGATGAAATTCTTTTCCGGCACCGCTTTTTCCATCTGGTGGATGATGTGCGGTTCGGTGGCAACGATCAGCGTATCGCCTGCCATTTCCTTGGCATAATCGAGAATACCGCTGGTCGAACCAACATAATCGGCATGGTCGAGGATATAAGGCGGGCATTCAGGATGCGCAGCAATGGGAGCATCGGGGTGCTGCGCCTTCAGCTTGAGCAACTCCGTTTCGCTAAATGCTTCATGCACGATGCACACACCGGGCCACAGCAACATGTCCCGCCCGGTTTTGCGCGCCAGATAGCCGCCCAGATTCTTATCCGGCCCGAAGATGATTTTCTGTTCCGGCGGAATTTGGGCAAGGATTTTCTCAGCCGAACTGCTGGTGACGATCACGTCAGACAGCGCCTTCACCTCGGTCGAACAGTTAATATAGGTAAGCGCGATGTGGTCAGGATGCGCATCACGGAACGCCTTAAACTGTTCCGGTGGGCAACTATCCTCAAGGCTGCACCCGGCATCCATATCGGGGAGGACAACGATTTTATCGGGCGAGAGGATTTTCGCCGTTTCTGCCATGAACCGCACACCGGAAAACACAATCACATCCGCGTCAGTCGCCGCCGCTTTGCGCGAAAGTTCCAGCGAATCGCCTACGAAATCGGCGAGGTCCTGAATTTCAGGCTTCTGATAATAATGGGCGAGAATGACCGCGTTGCGCTCTTTCTTCAGCCGATTGATTTCGGCCAGTAAATCCACCCCTGAGAGTGAACCACCCATGTCACGACGTGCGTCCATATTTCCCGTTCCTCAATCTCTGGCGGATTTTTCCGCTTTAGTCTCTGCCCTGATTATATCGTGCTTTTACGACTCTATGCTGAATAATCGCGTCCTTAGCGTGGGCAGCCATCGCTATCAATGAAGCTACCCGTTTCATGCGGCCTTACCCTGCCATTTGTCGCCACCGACAGGGCGGACCAGTCCGCGAATTTCCAGATCCAGCAAATGCGCCAAAACGGAACGCGAGGCCGCGCCCTGTAATTTTGGGTCCAGCCCTTTATACATTTCCTCCACCATAGACATGATAGCCATGCCGTCTGGCGAGGAAGCGAGCAGGCGAAGGATTTGCCCTTCGCGATGTTTGCGGTGGCCCATCATCCCGCGCACCAGACGCTGCGGCTTTTCAATCGCATCACCATGGGCGGGATAAAAAATCACGTCATCGCGATCGAGGATTTTCTGCATAGAAGCCATATAATCGGCCATATTCCCATCTGGCGGGGAAATGACCGTGGTGGACCAGCCCATGACATGATCGCCAGTAAACAGGGCTTTTTCTTCCCTCAGCGCAAAACAAAGATGGTTGGATGTGTGGCCCGGCGTTGCAATCGCCTCCAGCGTCCAGCCATCCCCCGATAGCAACGCGCCATCCTCCATCACCTCATCTGGGCGATATTCCGCATCAAAGGCAGCATCTGCGCGCGGGCCATCGTCATCCATGGTGAGCGGCGCACAGCCAATAATCTTCGCACCCGTTCGCGCCGCGAGCGGGGCTGCCGCCGGGCTATGATCGCGGTGGGTATGCGTGCATAAAATCGCCCTCAGTGGGCGGCCTGCGATGGCGGCTTCCAGCGCGGCGAGGTGCGCCTCCTCCGCCGGGCCGGGGTCAATCACCGCGACATCACCGGCCGAACTACCCACCACATAGCTTTGTGTGCCGCTATAGGTATAAGGCGAAGGATTAGGGGCCAATAGGCGACCCACCAATGGCGAAAGGCGTATCAAATGCCCCGTCGGCAACGTCGCTTTGTCAAATGGCGGCTCCATGCTTCCCATGTGCTGATCCGCCGCGAATATTCAAGCGATAATAAGGAAAAACACCGGAAATTCCGGCTTATAGGGCAGAAATTTCTCAATATAGCTCTGCCCCATATAAAAAGCCGACACCGATGGCATAACGGCCAAAGGCATCGGCTTTTTATATTATGGCAAGGTCGCCAGCCAATCAGGCTGGGCGAGCAACATTTTGATCGGTCAACAGTTGCGCCAGTTCACCGGCCTCATACATTTCCATCATGATGTCGCTGCCGCCAACAAATTCACCCTTCACATAAAGCTGGGGAATGGTCGGCCAATCAGAAAATTCTTTAATGCCCTGACGGATTTCCTGATCCTGCAGTACATCAACGGTTTCATAGGCGACGCCCAGATGCTCCAATATGGCGATCGCACGGCTCGAAAAGCCGCATTGTGGGAAGAGAGGCGTCCCCTTCATGAACAGGACAACATCATTATCACCGACAAGGGTCGCAATCCGCGACTGAACGTCTTCACTCATATTAGGCTCCTGATGGCTCCGGCCTGACGCTACTTGCGCGCCACAGCCCTGTAATGGCCGATATTCGTTAGTTAGGAAGTGCGGTAGTCAGTTGCAAGGCATGAAGCACACCGCCCATGCGCCCACCCAGCGCAGCATAAACCGTCTGATGCTGTTTCACCCGGCTCATTCCGCGAAAACTCTCAGATACGACCTTGGCGGCATAATGATTTCCATCACCGGCAAGGTCTTTAATTTCGATCTGCGCATCGGGAATTGCAGCCTGAATCATCCCGGCAATATCATCAGCAGCCATTGGCATAGGAATGCGTCCTTAGGCTTGCGGTTCGATGAACATACGGCGCGCAATAACCGTTTGTTCTTCGAGGGCTACGCGCACAGATGCGTCGTCAATATCAACGCCCGCATTGGTAAGGTCGCCGACCAGCTTACGAATGACGTCTTCATCGCCCGCTTCTTCGAAATCTGCCTGCACAACGGCCTTGGCATACGCATCGGTTTCCGCAGCATTAAGGCCCATTTTCACGGCCGCCCATTCACCCAGCAAGCGGTTACGCCGCGCAGTGATACGAAACTGCATTTCCTCGTCATGCGCGAATTTCGCTTCGAAGGCGCGTTCACGGTCCTGAAAATTGCTCATGCTGATAGCCTCAATAGCGTGTTAAAAATATTAGATTTCAGATAGGGATCAGCCCGGCATCAGGCAAGAGCAGGCGACAACCATGGCTGTTGCTGCGCCCGGCGCTGTTCATATGTGTCGATAGAGCCTGTGCGGGCGAGCGTCAGACCTACTTCATCCAGCCCGCCTAGCAGACAGCTTTTGCGGAACGGATCAATTTCAAAATGAAAACGATCCTGAAAAGGCGTTGTCACCATTTGCGTTTCAAGATCAATATCTATGGGGTCCGTCTTGGCTACTTCCATCAGGCGGTCAATCACCTCCTGCGGCAGGGCGACTGTCAATATGCCGTTTTTGAAGGCATTGCCGGAAAAAATGTCAGAGAAGCTCGGCGCGATTACCACCTTCACACCCATATCCGCCAATGCCCATGCGGCATGTTCACGGCTGGACCCGCAACCGAAATTATCGCCTGCGATCAAAATAGGGCTGCCAGCATAAGCCGGATCATCAAACACATTGCCCGGCTGTTGCCGCATTGCCTCAAACGCGCCTTTTCCAAGGCCAGCGCGGCTGATGGTTTTAAGCCATTTAGCAGCAATAATCATGTCGGTATCGACATTTTTCACGCCAAGCGGATAGGCAGTCCCTTCGACGGTACGGATCGGCTCCATCAGAACCCCGCCTTTGCTGCGGGCTGCGTAGCGCTCGCCTGCGGCGCAGCGCCACTGGCAACGACCTCATCCTGCGCACGGCTAAGCCCGGCGGCCAGCACGGCACTGGCAAGAGCGCCCGCCGTCAATACCCAGAAAACAGCCTTCATGCCTTATTCCCCTGTTCCTTGCCGTCGGCCCATGCCCGAATATCCGTCAGATGCCCGGTAATCGCCGCCGCTGCCGCCATAGCGGGCGAGAGCAGATGCGTGCGAGAACCCGGCCCCTGACGCCCCATGAAATTGCGGTTCGATGTCGATGCACAGCGTTCACCGCTCGGTACTTTATCCGGGTTCATCCCCAGACACATGGAGCAGCCCGGTTCCCGCCATTCAAAGCCCGCGTCAATGAAAATACGGTCCAGCCCTTCGCGTTCGGCCTGCAATTTAACCAGACCAGACCCCGGAACGATCAATGCCTGACGAATGCGGCCATCAACTTTGTGGCCTTTCACCACACCGGCAGCAGCGCGCAAATCCTCAATACGGCTGTTGGTGCAACTACCGATAAACACATGCTGGATTTCGACATCCTCCATGCGCTGCCCGGCTGTCAGCCCCATATAATCGAGCGCCTTTTCCGCAGCAGCCCGCTTAGTCGCGTCGGCAAAGCTGTCTGGCGCGGGAACAACGCCGGTAATCGGTACAACATCTTCAGGGCTTGTGCCCCACGTAACTGTTGGCACGATGTCGGCGGCATTGATAACAACGCTACGGTCGAAACGCGCACCTTCATCTGTGTGCAGCGTCTTCCAATACGCAACTGCGGCATCCCATTCTGCACCCTTAGGTGCCATTGGGCGGCCCTTTATATAGGCGAAGGTCTTTTCATCCGGCGCGATCAGGCCAGCGCGTGCGCCCCCTTCGATCGACATGTTCGAAATGGTGAGGCGGCCTTCGACCGACATTTCTTCAAACACATTGCCGCGATATTCGATAACATGGCCGGTGCCACCCGCCGTACCGATGACACCGATTACATGCAGGATGACATCCTTTGGCGTTACGCCGGGGCCAAGCTGCCCTTCCACGCGTACTTCCATCGTTTTGCTGGGCTTCAGCAGCAATGTCTGCGTCGCCAGCACATGCTCCACCTCGCTGGTGCCGATACCAAAGGCCAAAGTGCCCAGCGCACCATGGGCCGCCGTATGGCTATCCCCGCAAACAAGGGTCATGCCCGGCAGGGTAAAGCCCTGTTCCGGCCCGACAACATGCACAATGCCCTGTTCCCGGTCCGTTGGGCCAATATATTTAACGCCAAATTCCGGGGCATTGCGTTCCAGCGCCGCCAATTGCTGCGCGCCCTCCGGGTCTGCGATAGGCAGGCGATTACCATCCGCATCCAGCCGCGCTGTCGTCGGCAGGTTATGGTCTGGCACGGCAAGGGTAAGATCAGGACGACGCACCTTGCGCCCGGCCATGCGTAGCCCTTCAAAGGCTTGCGGGCTGGTTACTTCATGAACGAGGTGACGGTCGATATAGATGAGGCATGTGCCATCTTCCTGCCGGTCAACAATATGATCGTCCCAGATTTTCTCATATAAGGTGCGTGCCTGTGTCATGATCGCGTCCCTAGCGTCATATCGTCCCTAATTAAAGAGGTTAACCGCAGCTTCCTGTATGTTTTCTATGCCAAATGCCTTAAATTCTCCCTATTGAGAAGCTTTATCAGTTATTTGCCCCTGATAAATCATCAAAATCAAGCATCTCAGAACATAAAGCCAATAAGGCAGGCCGGTGGCTGATAAGAATAAGGCCAGCGCCATTTTTATTCAGCCATTCATCCAGACGAGTTAGCAATAGCGCTTCTGTTTCCCGGTCCAGCCCTTCACTCGGTTCATCCAGAAGCAGCCATGGCCTGTCCACCAACAAAGCCCGCGCTAGGGAAAGGCGCTTTTTCTGGCCACCCGAAAGACGCGCCCCTCCATCGCCCACCCAATGATCCAGCCCGCCATGCTCCGATCCGGCCCCCATGGCCCGCACATCATCCGCAAGACAGGCCGTTTCCAGCGCTTCCCACAACAGATCATCAGAAAGGCCTGCTTGTGCAACGCGCAGATTATCCGCCACCGTGCCGGACAGCAGCGCAGCATCCTGCGGCGACAATGCGAATAGCGCGCGTACATCATCAAGCGAACAAGCACTCAGCGGTTCGCCATCTATACGAATGCCCGCGGCATCTTCCGGTCGCAAGCCAGCCAAAGCCTCAACCAGCCGGGTTTTTCCGCAGCCAGAATGACCGACAATGCCGAGCCTTTGCCCTGCCTCAATCGTAACACTCTCGCGGCTACCCTGCGCGCCAGAAGAAGAAAGAGCAGGAAGCGGCAGAGTGATACTCTGTCCACGGGGACGAAACCCACCCTCTGCGGATACAATTTCCGTCCCGCCCAGCGCCTCCAGCCGGGCAAGACCTGTACGCACGACCGCATCCCGCATGATGCCGCGCACCAGCCCACCCAGCGATTCCACCGCACCAGCACTCGCCAGTACGGCCAGCACGCGCAAAGGCAATGATGCACCATCACTAAGCGCCATAACGCCAGCCATCGCTAGTCCTGCCCCCATTGTTAGCAGGCCATTGGCTATCAGCGCTTCACCCCGCGCCAGTTGCAGGCGCGCCGCATCCAGATCGTCCGCATCCTTTTCCAGCACGACCTGTATGGCAGGGGCCATGCCATAAGCCACGATTTCAGGCGAAGCCTGCGCATAACCGACCATCTCTGTCCGCAGCCGCCCCAATGCATCGGCCATATTCTGCGCCGGACGATCCAGCAAAATAGGAGAAAAACGCTTTGTTATCAGTAATATTACTAGCAATAACAACGCCAAGGCCGCTGCCGCCCACAAACTCGCCAATGCCGTAAGTGCAATGCCCGACACGCCCCCGGCCAATGCCGCAGGCAAGGCTGGCTTTCGGACCAGCCTGTCCTCCAGCGCGCTAATGTCCTGTACCAGCCGGGAGACAGCATCCCCCGCCGAAAAGGCCCGCACATCCCGCGCCCGCATAATATGGGTGAATAACCGCCCGCGCACCGTTGCCAACGCCAGCAAAGCAGCGCGATGACCACAATAGCGCTCACCATAGCGTGAAACGGTGCGCAGTATCGCCATCAGGCGAATGCCCGCACTGGGTAGCAAATAATTGAAGGCCTGCACAGCGGCGACCCCACCAAGGCCAGCGATTGCCGCCCCCGTCAGGAACCAGCCCGAAACACCCAGCAACAACACGGATACCAAAGCCGCCACCGCAGCAGACGCCATCGCGCCGCGCAATGTGGCGCGCTGCGGCCCAATGGCCTCTTTCAGCATATTCTCAAGATCGGCCTGCTTCATGACAACACCACCCGATGGTCAGCCTGCGCGGCCAGAAGATCATTATGCGTCGCCAGCAAAATCGTGCGCCCTCGCCCCAGTTCCGTCAGCAAAGCCCCGATTTCCGCCGCCGATGCGGCGTCCAAATCTGCCGTTGGCTCGTCCAGCAACCAGAGCGGCGCATCACGCAGTACAACTCGCGCCAATGCAACGCGCCGCCTCTCCCCACCCGACAGGCCCGAACCGCGATGGTCAAGGTGAAGGCCAGCCCCCTGCCCCCGCGCGTCCATTAACCAGCCCAGCCCAACCAGACGGGCAGCATGCTCTACCGCTGCGTCATCCGCATCAGGCCGCGCCAGACGGATATTATCCGCCAAACTACCGGGGATAAACGCCACCGATTGCCCTGCCCATCCGACATGACCGGGAAGGATAGCAAGATGCCCATCTTCCCCATCCAGCACCACACGCCCCTCCGACACAGTTGCAAGACCAAGCACCGCATGCAGCAGGCTGGACTTACCAAATCCCGACGGCGCACACAGTGCCGTCATCTCCCCTGCCGGAACAGTGAAGGAGAAGGGGCCAATATTCACATCTTCATAAGCGATTTTCACTGCGTCAAAGCGTAATTCCGGCGGAGAAGAGAGCTTTGCAGGCGTAGCAGGCGCCTCCCCTGCCCCCTCATAGCTGCGCAATCGCTCCATCGCGGCCTCTCCCGTCTGCTTATCATGATAGGCAGCGGCGAGGCGGCGCATCGGCAAATAAAATTCCGGCGCTAATATGAGGACAAACAATGCCTCACCCAATGTCAGGGTTTCCGGTGCAGGAAAAGGTAAAAGCCCAAGCAGGTTAAACCCGCAATATACCGCCACCAGCGCCACAGAGAGCGCCGCGAAAAACTCCATCACCGCGCTCGATAGAAAGGCGATGCGCAGCACGCTGATTGTCCGCTCTGCCACATCACGGGTTGCATCAGAAAGATGCCGCCCGACCCTATCCTGCGCACCAAAGCCCACAATGACAGGAAGCGCCCGCACCCGATCCACAAACAAGCCGGAAAGACGCCCCAGCGCATCCATTTGCCGCCGCGCCGCGCGCGCTGCCGCTGTTCCCGCCAATGCCATCCCAAATGCAAAAGGGATGAGCGTCCCCACCATGATAGCCGACGCGATGATGCTAGCCGGAGCGGCCGCCAGCGCGATCAATAAGGGGGCCGCCACCGCCGCAAAGCGTAAAGGACGGAAATTGGCGTAATAGCCATCCAAATCCTCCACCCGGTCGACAGCATCCGCAACAGCTTCGCCCAACATGCGCCGATCACCGGGGGGGCTTTCCAGCACCGCAGGCCAGATAAGCCTGCGCCAGCCCGCCTTAGCAGATCTAGCATCTTTTTCGCCAATATGAACGGCTATGATCTGGATCAACGCACGCACACCCGCAATCAGGCATAGGCCGGACAACA
This sequence comes from Sphingobium sp., assembly GCA_009360885.1. Taxonomy (GTDB): domain Bacteria; phylum Pseudomonadota; class Alphaproteobacteria; order Sphingomonadales; family Sphingomonadaceae; genus Sphingobium. The sequence continues at coordinate 212,638 of SPEL01000002.1, forward strand.
GCAGAGGGATTCTTTCCCCCTGCCCACTAAGTACCCATTGCGCAGACGCGGCAAGGCATGCAGCCAATGCAACAGCACAGGCAGCATCAGCCAGCCAGACAAAAGAGGAAGCACGCTTCATGAAAGTGACAAATTGTCCATCTACCCGACTAAGGGTTGTTCATATATGCCCTTAGGCGTAGGGGCGAATTATAAAAAATACAACCGACTCCGAGGTTTTTGGGAACTGGGTTTTAAAGATAAACGGGAGTCCCGCTTATGGACATGGCCGTCGTAGAATTATCACGCCTTCAGTTTGCACTGACGGCACTTTATCATTTTCTTTTTGTACCTCTCACTCTTGGCCTTTCCTTCATGCTCGTCATAATGGAAAGCATTTATGTAATGACGGGCCGTGAAATATGGCGAACGATTACCCGTTTCTGGGGTAAATTATTTGGCATTAACTTTGTTCTGGGCGTTTCCACCGGTATTACGATGGAATTTGAATTCGGAACAAACTGGTCTTATTTCGCCCATTATGTCGGTGACATTTTCGGGGCGCCGCTTGCTATTGAAGGACTTATGGCGTTCTTCATGGAGGCAACTTTTGTCGGCCTGATGTTCTTCGGCTGGGATAAGCTGTCGAAGCAAGCCCATTTGTTCGTCACCTTCATGGTCGCACTTGGTACCAATCTCTCCGCTTTGTGGATTTTGATTGCCAATGGCTGGATGCAGCATCCGGTCGGCGCGCGGTTCAACCCGGACACCATGCGCATGGAAGTGCATGATTTCATGGCCGTGTTGTTCAATCCGGTGGCACAGGCCAAGTTTGTGCATACCGTCAGCGCAGGCTATGTCTGTGCATCGGTATTCGTACTGGGTGTTTCCTCTTATTATCTGCTGCGCGGCAAATGGACCGCCATTGCAAAACGCTCCTTCACTGTTGCGGCGGCCTTCGGCCTCGCCTCTTCTCTGTCGGTCGTAGTGCTGGGCGATGAAAGCGGCTATGCGCTGACCGATAACCAGAAGATGAAGCTCGCGGCCCTCGAAGGCATGTGGCATACCGAAGCCGCCCCTGCTGGTCTGTCGCTTATCGGCTTTCCTAGCATGAAGGACAAGGAAACCCATTTTGAGGTTAAGGTTCCTTATGTACTGGGCCTGATCTCCACCCGCAGCCTGACCGGCGAAGTCACCGGTATTGAGGATTTGGTGGGCCGGGCCAATCAACGCATCGCCAGCGGCATTGTCGCTTATGATGCTGTTGAAAAGCTAAAGGTGAACCGCACCGATATAGCCGCACGGGAACAGTTTGAACTGCACAAGCAGGATCTGGGCTATGCCATGCTGCTGAAGCGTTATACCGATGACCCGCGCAAGGCGACGCTTGCTCAGAAAGAACAGGCCGCATGGGATACTGTGCCCCATGTGCCGGTCATGTTCTGGCTATTCCGCGCTATGGCGGCGATTGGTGTTTATCTCATCGGTTTCTTTGGTGTGGCCTTTGTGCTGGCAACTATGCGCCGGTTTGATTGCCGCAAGTTCCTGAAACTTGCTGTATTCACCATACCGCTTCCATGGATTGCCATTGAAGCTGGCTGGATGCTGGCCGAGCTGGGCCGCCAGCCTTGGGCCATTGACGGCGTATTGCCAACCTTCCTTGGTGTATCCAGCCTAACGGTTGCACAAATCTGGACCACGATTGTCGGCTTCACCCTGCTTTATGGGGTTCTGGCTGTTATCGAGGTAAAGCTGATGCTGGCCGCCATCCGTAAGGGACCGATTGAAGATCATGGGCCAGCCCATGTTCAGGACACACGCGACGGCTATGCGCCGCTGCCTGCTGAATAAGGAGTGACATCATCATGGCACCTCCAATCGATTATGAAATACTCCGCATGATCTGGTGGGCGCTTCTGGGCGTCCTGCTGATCGGCTTTACACTAACCGATGGCTTTGACCTTGGCACCGCTACGCTTCTTCCTTTCGTTGCAAAGGATGATGTGGAACGCCGCATGGTCATCAACTCTATCGGCGCGACATGGGAAGGGAATCAGGTCTGGTTCATCCTTGGCGGCGGGGCGATTTTCGCCGCATGGCCTTTTGTCTACGCCGTCAGCTTCTCCGGCTTTTATCTGGCGATGTTCCTTGTCCTGTCGGCGCTGATATTGCGTCCGGTAGGCTTTAAATATCGCTCTAAAAAGCCGGATGCCGCATGGCGCAGCCGGTGGGACTGGGCGCTGTTCGTCGGTGGTTTCGTCCCCGCGCTGGTCTTTGGTGTAGCGGTCGGCAATGTTCTGACGGGCGTTCCTTTCCGCCTCGATAGCGATTTGCGGTCTTTCTATGACGGCACGCTGCTGGGCCTGTTCCACCCCTTCTCGCTGCTTGCGGGCTTGCTATCGGTGGCAATGATCGTCCTGCACGGCGCAAGCTGGCTGTCGATCAAAATCGAACGCGGCCCGGTCCATGATCGCGCTGCCCGCTTTGGCACGATTGCGGCTATTGCCTCCATCCTGCTGTTCGCGGCTGGCGGCCTGTTCATCTGGAAAGGTGGCATTGGCTTCCGCATCGAAGGACTGGTGGATAGCTTCGGCCCATCCAACCCTCGCCTGACGCAAACGGTTGCTGCACCGGGGGCATGGCTCGATAACTATGGTCGTTATCCGTGGATGATCCTTGGCCCCATTCTGGGCTTCCTTGGCCCCGTTCTGGCTCTGATGGGCATTCGTTCGGGTAAAGAAGTGCTGGCCTTTGGCGGATCTTCGCTGGGCGCAGTAGGGATTATCTCTACCGTTGGCCTGTCGATGTTCCCGTTCATTCTGCCCAGCTCGATCGACCCGATCTCCAGCCTGACGGTATGGAATAGCTCCTCCAGCCATGTAACCTTGTTCATCATGCTGCTCTGCACGGTCATCTTCCTGCCGTTCGTGCTGCTCTATACCGCATGGGTGTATAAGGTTCTCTTTGGCCGGATCACGACCAAAGAAGTTAAAACCAACCCCGATTTCTATTAATCGGAAAGGACAGAATATGTGGTATTTTGCATGGATTTTGGGGCTGGGCCTGGCCGTTGGCTTTGGCGTCCTCAATGGGCTGTGGCATGAATTTCACAGCGATGCGGATGAGGATATGACGGTTTAACCGCCTGACATTCTTTCAGACAGAGAAGGCCGGAGCAGCGATGTTCCGGCCTTTTTCTTTTACATGGAAACACACAATAATGCGTCAGAGAGGCGTCTATTTCTCCCAGAAACGATCACATAAATAGTTCAGCAAATGCCGTACATCCTCACTGGCGATGCTATAATATATGGTCGTTTGCTCCCGCCTTGTATCAACAAGGCCGCTATCCCGCAGCCGCGCCAGATGCTGCGACACGCTGGACTGAGAGAGGTTACACAGGCCCACCAGTTCCCCAACGGATGCCTCTCCATCCCGCAGGCGGCAAAGCAATATGAGGCGCTGCTCATTGGCCATGAGCTTTAGCAGAGTTGCTACCTCTTTCGCCCGATTACACAATATTCCAGTCGGATAGGTCATAATAGTTTCGGCGTTTTTGGCGTCAGAGGCCATAATATCCCATTCCCTCATCGGTCATCAGTTTGAACATGGCCTTTATATTAGCAGATTTCAATTGAAGGCTTCATTCCACCGGCGTCAGGTCTGAATATGCCGGTCAAAGCTGGCCACTGCCTGCGCGCGCTGCGCGCCGCATTCCTTCGCCAGAAAATCAAGAAGCGCCCGAACAGATGGCAATAACCCCCGCCGCGATGGGAAAACCGCATGGACATTGCCTGCTTTGGGCCGCCAGTCAGGCAAAACATGGATGAGGCGCCCCGCCTCTATATCCTGCCAGATCATGATGGTAGGGATTTGCGTCACCCCGACACCGGCAAGCGCCGCTTCACGCAATGTGCTCATATCATCGGTCACCAGCCGCGGTTTGTGCGGTACAGTCGCGCTTTGCCCATCAGCATGAAATAACCGCCATTCATGATTACGCCGGGGTGGCCCGGTATCCACGCTGGGCAAGCCCGGCAAGTCCGCCGGAGAAGAAAGCGGCGTAGATATAAGCGCCGGGCTGGCGACAAGGCATTGGGTGCTTTCATCCAGCTTGCGCATCACCAGATCACTTGGTTCCATCGGCGGGAAGCGCACGCGAATGGCGAGGTCAAACCCCTCGGCAATCACATCCACCCGCCTGTTGGTGGCTTCCAAATGCACCTCGACAGCGGGGTTCTCCACCATGAACCGGCTGATGAGCGTCCCGAACTGAAAGGATAATAAGGCCACGGGGCAGCTCATACGGATGACGCCGCGCGGTTCCGACCGGGCCTCGGCAATCAGTTGATCGGCCGCCTCTGCCTCCACCAGCATGGCGACGCAGCGTTCATAATATTCGCGTCCGATTTCTGTCACCGAAAAGCGCCGGGAGGACCGATTAAGCAATCGCACCCCCAGCCTGTCCTCCAGCATCAATATCCGGCGAGAAAGTTTGGATTTCTGCATATCCAGCGCCCGCCCGGCAGGCGCAAAGCCGCCATGATCCACCACGGCGACAAAATAAGCGAGGTCGTTTAAATCCTGCATATCGTCCTACCAATAGAACGATGCGACGCGTAGCGCAATCTTCTTATCGGCACCATCCGATGATATATCCCTGTCAACAAGGCGGCATAGTTCATCTGGCATTCGTTATCTGACATCGCCGCGCAGGAGATATGAAATGAGCAAATCTGTTTTGGGCCGCTATGGCAATAATCAGGGACATTGGGTTGGCGACGGCTTTCCGGTTCGCTCGCTCTTCTCCTACCACACTCTGGGCGCGCATATCAGCCCGTTCCTGTTGCTCGATTATGCAGGGCCTTATGACTTCGCGCCAACGAAAACCCCGCGCGGTGTGGGCCAGCATCCCCATCGTGGCTTTGAAACCGTAACCATCGTTTATGATGGCGAAGTCACGCATAAGGATTCCACCGGCAATGGCGGCACCATCGGCCCCGGCGACGTGCAGTGGATGACAGCAGCGGGCGGTATTATTCATGAGGAGTTCCACTCCGCCAGCTTCGCCAAAACCGGCGGGCGGTTCCGGGTGGTGCAGCTATGGGTCAATCTGCCTGCAAAGGATAAGATGACCAATGCCGCCTATCAGGGCATCGTGTCGGCGGATATTCCTGTTGTCAGCCTGAAAGGTGATGACGGCAAGGATGGGGTTGGCACTGCCCGAATCATCGCAGGTGATCTGGATGGCACCAAAGGCCCTGCCCGGACGTTCACCCCAGTGAATGTGTGGGATATGCGCCTCAATCGGGACGCGGACATCACCCTCCCCTTGCCGGAAGGACATGTTAGCATGGTTGTGGTGCTGGGCGGTCATCTAACTGTGAATGGAGATCAACAGGTTGGTGAGGCAGAGGTTCTGCTGCTGAGCCAGGAGGGTGCAGACATCAGCATCCATGCTGATGGCGACGCTACTTTCCTCATCCTGACGGGTGAACCGATTGATGAACCCATTGTCGGCTACGGCCCGTTTGTGATGAACAGCGAGGATGAAATCAAAACTGCGATTGATGATTTCAATAGCGGTCGGTTTGAACGACTTCCTGCCTGACCATAAAACTGGCTCGCCTTGCCATGCGCGCAGGGCGGGCCAGTCCTTCATAATAAGAATGGAGAACGATCATGATTGAGATGGTGATAGAACAGCGCCGACGTAGCCTTGGTGGCGGCCTCGAAGTTGGCCGCGTCCTGCCCTTCGCCAAAAAACGGATGGTCGGGCCGTTCATTTTCTTTGACCATATGGGGCCGCTCACTTTGCCCGCCGGGGTGGACCGTAGTGTAGATGTACGCCCGCACCCGCATATTGGCCTCTCGACCGTCACCTATTTGTTTGACGGCGAAATGATGCACCGTGACAGCGTGGGATCAGAACTGGCCGTGCGCCCAAAGGAAGTTAACTGGATGACCGCAGGCAGCGGCATCACCCATAGCGAGCGCTTTGAAAAAGCGCGGGCGCAAGGGGATCATCTTCAGGGCATACAGGCATGGGTTGCCCTGCCCACCGAACATGAGGAAACCGCTCCTTCTTTCTCCCACCATGAGGGGGACGACCTGCCACAATGGAGCGATGCAGGCGTGCATGGTCAGCTTATCGCGGGCAGCGCTTATGGCCTTACCGCGACGGCACGCACATTATCACCGCTCTTTTACGCTCATCTCGATATGGAAGCCGGGGCGAGCGCCGAAATACCAGCAGGCTTTACCGAGCGCGCCTTCTATGTGGCATCCGGTGCGGTGGAGGCAGGCGGCCAGCGTTTTGACGCGGGGCAGATGGCTGTCGTCACCAGCGCCGCTTCCGGCATTAAGGCTCTGGAGCGCTCCACTGTGATGATGCTGGGCGGGGAACCCGTGGGCGAACGTTTCCTCTACTGGAATTTCGTCTCTTCCTCCAAAGACCGGCTGCGTCAGGCGGCGGAAGACTGGAAAGCCGGGCGCATGAAGCTTCCCGATGCGGACCATGATGAATATATCCCGCTGCCGGATACGCCTTTGCCCTGATACTTCGCATAGATGGGAGGGGGCAGGGCCTCCTCCCCATTGGCTATTTTGCGGGAACCAGCGATAGGGGCAGGCTGGCGCAATGCTCCCATCAAACAGCGCGGACAGAACCCTAAGCGTGCTTTTTATGCCGGTGAAACACACGCCCCCAGCCCCGGAACAATCCTCTTTTCCCGCCGCTTTCACCCCGCGCCCCGCCCAATGGCTCAAACATCGCATCCGGCCCTTCCGGGTCTAATATCTCATTATCGGCAAGCCATTGTTCTATCGCGCTTAAATCAGGCACTTCATAAGGGATGAGGCTGCGCCCCGTACCGCGCAATTTCTCGATCACAGCTATGAGCGAGCCATCAGCCTCCAGCCGTTCCGTCACTTCCTGCGCAGTGACGCCCAGATGCTCTGCCAGCAGGTCGTTGCGTAATTCGGCAATATGTGGGCGCACATGCCCATTACCCGGTTCATCCACGCTCAGCACCACATCACATTCGCTATCCAGCCGCATAGATCGATTGTTGAAATTGGATGACCCGACCCTCAGCACACAATCATCCACCACCATCAGCTTGGCATGTACGTAAATGGGGCCACCCGCCTCTGTTTGCGGGTGATAGAGACGAAAGCGGCCATGACGATCAATGCGGTGCAAAGCCTCCACCAGACGCGCACGGGCCGTATCCATCGCCAAAGGCTCCAGCCAGCCCTCGGCGGTCAATGGGTTGATGATGACGATTTCCGGCCCGTCCTCCTCCTGCAATCGCAGCGCGATGGCGCGGGCAATCTTGCGGGATGCGAAATACTGGCTTTCCGCGTAAATATGCTTTTTCGCACTGGCGATGAGGTCGAGATAGATTTGCTCAATCTCATGCACGCCTTCGACATCGTCCATTTCCGGGCGTGTGCGGGCAACACCTATGCACACATCTTCAAAATCCGGCTCCAGCGCCTCTGGCCAGCAATCATGCGGATCATCAACAGGTGACAGCTTTTCTCCGGTGGCCATGGCCCAGCGCTCCCGCGCCAGATCACCCAATGCCCGCGCCGCCGCACCATCAAAGGCGCTGGTTGCGTCATGCCATGGCTCATAGGGCTTGCCATCCGGGTTCACGCGCTCTGGGTCATCATCATGGTGGCAGCGCCGGTCCCAGCGGCCAAAGGTCATGTCTATGCCGCCGCAAAAAGCGAGCTGATCGTCAATCACCACAATTTTCTGATGATGGGACCCGGCCAAAGGGTGCTTGCCATCAAGGCGCAAGGTAATGCGTTTATGCGCTTTCCACCGTAAAATGGTAAAAAGCGTCCGCCCGCGTAGCAGCGTTTTAAAGGCCCCTGTATCCCAACGAAGCAGACGGATATGCAGATCGGGCCGGGTATTGGCCAGCCACAGGATGAAATCACCCAGATGCACCGGCCCTTCGCCCTCTGTTTCGTCTCGCCCTTCACCAAGGGGAATACGGGCATCAAAATCCCAGCCGATCAGGGTGATGCTTTTACGCGCCTTCAGCATCGCCGCACGCACGGCCACAAAATAATCTGCGGCATCAACGATGAAAGCAAAGCGCTTTGCCTGTTCCACACGCCATATATTATATCCGGGCCGGAGCAGCTTTCCACCAGCCTGTGACATGCAATCTTCTGGCACTTTTATGTCTGCTCCTGATAAATATTCGGCCTGAGACTCGGTCATATTCCATTCCTCACAGCCCACTTCTCCCGGTTAAAGACATAATCGCAGTGAACGCAGAAAAGGGAATTTATGTCCTACACATTCTGTCCAGATACGCACATAAAATCCATTATATATGAAAAAATGGCGCGATAGCAGGCATTTGCCAATGCAAAACGGGGAAACCGGAACAAAACAGGACCAGCGTTAACCGTAAAATATTGTACCGTAATGGGGCAAGCCTTAATCGTTGCTTGGAAAACCATATGAAAGGAGTATGCCGCAGTGCATCAGGGTGCTGGCCATTCATTCATAGTCAGCCACCTAAAATGGATTATATGGTTAAGAAGGCACGAGAGACTAACATGAGAAATTCTGGCTTTATGATTGCTGCGGTTGCGGCAGTCAGCACTCTCTCCGGTATTGCTTATGCACAATCAGGCTTGCTGATCGGCACTGATGCGATGAAGGAATGGAACCTCATCGTGCTGGGTGATCTCAATTCTTCTTCGGAAGTCGAAGGCCGCACCTTTGTTGGTGGTAATCTCTCCGGCTCATCCAGCAACTATGCCATCGCCGGTGGTCAGCCCGCCAGCGCAAATGGCCAACCGGGCCTGACTGTGGTTGGCAATGTAACCGGTGGCCACAAAAACCTGAACAATGGTTCGGGCGCTGTTATCGGCGGTAATGTGGAAAGCGGGTTCAACCTCAACGGCAATGTACAGACCGTGAAGGTTGGCGGCACCATCAGCAATACCAACGTGAACAATAATATTGTTCAATCCGGCCTGAAGGATAGCGATAGCAACTTCAGCAGCAATCTGGACCGTCAGAAAAGCCTGCTCTCCAGCAGCATGACCGACCTCAGCAATGATTTCAACAAGCTGTCTTCTAACAGCACTGTTGCGATTAATGGCAATCGCGCCACGTTCAACTCAACGCCCGGCACAGACGGCGTTGCGGTATTCAACCTGACGTCTGACCAGCTCAATCAGATTGGTGAAATTGCCTTCAACCTCAATGGCGCAACCACCGCCATCGTGAATGTCAGCGGGAAAAACATCACCCTCAACGACAACTTCTTGGGGAATGTTGATGGCCTTGCTGAAAAGGTAATCTGGAATTTCAGCGAAGCAGAAAAGCTCGATCTTTCAACTGCATGGCGCGGATCGGTGCTGGCACCGGGCGCGGATGCGACCACCCATAACTATATTCAGGGTTCTGGTGTATTCGCCAATCTGAAGCAGGATGGCGAAATGCATGTGGGCACTTATAATGGTGGTTACACCCCACCCTCCGGCGGCTCTTCTTCCGGTGGTTCTTCATCGGGTGGAACATCTTCTGGCGGAACCCCGGTTGATGTGCCGGAAGCCCCTGCCCTCGGCCTGTTCATGGGCGGCGTTGCCGGCCTGATGCTGATGCGCCGCATCCGCGCGCGCCGCGCCGCGAAGAAGGGCGAATAAACCCTTCCTTCCCCCTGAACAACGGAAAGGCCGCCCACTAAACCGGGCGGCTTTTTCTTTGCCTCTTTTCGGCATCGGAAATAGCCCGGAGAAACTTCCAGAGCGATAATGTCAGAGCCAAGCCCCTAGTTGTTCGCTACACTGAACAGACAGGCGCCGAGCGAACTTCAGATTTATCAGGGTCACTATCAAGTATATGATATTAGTGTGGTTTATGGATTTGAAATACGCTCCGCACCCAGCCCCCAAAATGAGGCGTATTTCAAGTCCGCCACACTAAGAAACGCAAATCAGCAAAGCTACATAACTTTCAGCGCGGTTCAGCCGATTCAAAATAATCGAAAACCGCTATAAAATCAGCCTTTCTCACCGCCCCGGTACAACGGCAGATCAATCTGCACTTCCAGCCCATTTACCGGCCGCCCATGATATGATCGGTTCCGTGCCGATATACGCCCCCCCAACGCCATTACGGCCCGCCGTGCAATCGCCAGACCAAGGCCAAAGCCGCCGCTCGCCTGTGGGGACAACCGCACAAACGGATCAAACATGGATGCTATTTTATCATCGGGAATACCGGGGCCTTCATCCCGCACAAATAAGATTGCACGCCCGGACGAAGGAGCCATCAGAGCCTCCATATCCTGCCCGCGCTCAACCCGTAATTCAACCTCCACCACCTGCCCCGTGGTGGACAGCTTAATCGCATTACGCACCACATTTTCCAGCGCACGACGCATCAATTCAAACTCACCCTGCACGATAAGATCATGCCGGGGCAGGCTATCATCTGTGATGCTATCCCCCTCATTATCGCTGGTAAAGCGAGCATCAACCCGCACCCCGCTCGCCTTCGCCTCATAGCGCGCATTAGCAAGGATATTTTCAACCAGTCCGCCCAATTCGAAATAGCTATCCTGCCCCTGCCCGCCACTTTCCAGACGCGCGAGGGAGAGTAATTCACCGACCAGCTCATCCAGCCTGCGCACCTCTGTCTCAATACGCTCAACCGATGTTGCGGCCTTGGCCGGGTTCTGCCGCATCAATGCAATCGCCAGATTCAGCCGGGCGAGCGGAGAGCGCAGTTCATGGCTGACATCATGGAGAAGTTGATCTCGCATCGCCAGCAACTGCTCCAGCCGGGCGGCCATAGCATCAAAATCCCGCGCCAGATCGGCAATTTCGTCCCGTCGGCTCCCCATATCAGGCAAAAGGCGCGTATCGAGTTGGCCTGCCGCCAGCCTTCCAAAACCACGCTGCATCGTACGGATCGGGCGCGTCAGATACCATGCCAGCCCGGCTGCGAACAACAGGCCCCCCACCGCCGCCGCAATCATATAATCGCCTGAACGCCGCAGGCTGCGCAGGAAGCTCCATTCCCGGCGGGATTCCCCTTTATTCACATAGACCAGCGCCAGTTGCTGTCCTTCGGGTGTACGGGCCATCATCACCCGCTTATTCGGTGCTGGCGCGGGGGGCTGCGCGCCCTTTGCCACCGGCAATATCTCTATCGCGTCCTGCTGTTCCACCGGCATGGCAGCCCGTAATGCCTGATAGGCTGGCATGCCACCTGTTTCTATGACATTGCGGGCGGAGGCCAGTTGCACCGGCGCAACCTTTTCATCCATCACCCACTGCAATGATGGCGGAGGGTCCCAAGTCAGAAAGAATATCAGCCAGCTACCCTGATTGATAAGCAGCGCCGTGCACCAGAAGGCCAGACAGATTTTCCAGAACAAGCGTCCTCTCATGTTTCGGTTCTCATTCTCTGGCTCTCACTTCACGCTCAGCCGATATCCGACACCGCGCACCGTTTCGATATGCAGCGCTTCATCTGCCCCGGCAGCGGAGAGCTTTTGCCGGATATTGCTGACATGCACATCAAGGCTGCGGTCAAAGGCCTCCCGCGGGCGGCCCAGTGCAATCAGGGAAAGATCATCCTTGGAGACGACCTCCTCCCCCACGCGAACCAATGCCTCCAGCACGTTGAATTCCGAAGTCGTCAGATCAATTTCCTGCCCATGCCAGCTTAGCCTGCGCGCACCGGGATGCAGTTCTAACCCGGCGATGGAAAACACCGGAGAAGCCGGGGCACTATCGGCCCGCTCCATCTGCGGACGGCGGCGCAGCACCGCCCGGATGCGCGCCACTAATTCCAGCGGGAAATAGGGTTTCGCCACATAATCATCCGCGCCCATTTCCAGACCGGCAACCCGATCAAGATTATCGCCCCGCGCCGTCAGCATGATGATGGGCACATCGCTGACCCGGCGAATGCGGCGCAGCGCTTCTATGCCATTCAGACGCGGCATCATCACATCCAGCACCAGCGCATCAAACCGGCCAGAAAGCGCAGCCTGAACCCCGGCCTCCCCATCATGGGCGACTTCTGTTTCAAAGCCTTCGCCAGCGAGATATTCTGTCAGCATCCCGCTGAGTTCAACATCATCATCGACGATCAGCAACCGCACCCGGATACCCTTTCCCTTGCTCATTTCATAATTCATAGCAGCATCATTATTGCCATCATGGCGATGCTGGCGGCCCGTGTCAGCGGTCTTTACACTATCCTTACACGGCATTTTCACTCCCTTAACAGACAGGATCGTGCCATGCAGCTAATAGCGATAATATGCGGGCCTAAAATGCCTGCTGATATGCCCGCTATTATGCTGAAATGCGCAAGCGAAAGGATGACTGGTGAAACTCCCTTCCCGTAAGACCATGATTTTTATGGCCGTTGGCGCCGTCATTCTGGCCATTGCTTTGTGGTGGGCAGGCCTGTTCTCTTCCGCCCCTACGCAGCAATTTGTAACGGCTGAGGCACGCATGGCGGACCTAGAGGATACGGTATTGGCGACCGGCCAGCTCGAACCATTTGAAATGGTCAGCGTCGGCGCGCAGGTATCCGGGCAGGTGGTGAAACTGCATGTAGAAGTTGGGGATCGCGTAAAAATAGGCACGCCTATTGCAGAAATCGACAGCCTGCCGCAGCAAAATGCGCTGCGTAACGCGCAAGCTGCGCTCGATAATGTGAAGGCCCAGCGCCTTTCGATGCAGGCGGAACTGGCGCAAGCGGAACTGAACTTCGCCCGGCAGCAAAAAATGCTGAATGCGGATGCTACGTCCCGTGAGGATTATGAGGCCGCCCGCGCTACCCTCGCCACGCGCAAGGCGTCAATCGCTGCGCTGGATGCCCAGATCAGACAGGCGGACATCACCGCCGACACCGCCCGCATCAACCTCGGTTATACGCGTATCAACGCACCGATTGACGGCATTGTCGTCGCCGTGGTCACGGAAGAAGGCCGCACAGTTAACGCCAACCAGTCGGCCCCCACCATTGTGATGATCGCCAAGCTGGATACTATGACGGTGGAGGCCCAGATTTCCGAGGCAGATGTAATGCGGGTCAAGCCAGACCAGAAGGTGTATTTCACCGTATTGGGCGCCCCGGATAAGCGCTATTATGCGAAATTGCGGTCCATCGACCCTGCGCCTACATCCATCGCCAATACGGCATCCGCTACCGGCAGCAGCAGCTCCTCAACCACCGAAGAAGCCATTTATTACAATGGCCTGTTCGACGTTCCTAACCCTAATGGCGAACTACGCGCGATGATGACCGCGCAGGTTTATATCGTCCTCAATGAGGCGAAAAATGTGCTTCTCATCCCCGCAACGGCCCTTGGCGAAAAGGGCAAGGACGGCAGCTATAGCGTGCGCGTCGTCAACGAACAGGGCGAGGCCATACCCCGCAAGGTGAAGATCGGCCTCAATAACAAAGTCGATGCGCAGGTTCTTTCCGGGCTGAAGGCCGGCGACAAAGTCGTCATCGGCGACAGCGCTGGCGCAAAATCGATGCAGGGCTTCCCCGGCGGGCCACGGATGCGCTGATAAAAGGCTAGGTGAGAAGGCTGAACGATCATGAGCAAAACGCCCATCATCTCCGTTCACGACCTGTGGCGGGAATATCCCGCCGGGGACGAGAGCATCGCCGTATTGCGCGGGGTCAACCTTGACATATATGCCGGGGAAATGGTCGCCATTGTGGGCGCGTCCGGCTCTGGCAAATCTACCCTGATGAACATATTGGGGTGCCTCGACCGGGCCACGCGGGGGCGCTATCTGGTAAATGATCGGGACGTCAGCAGGCTGGATGCTGATGAACTGGCGCAATTACGGCGCGAACATTTTGGCTTCATCTTTCAACGCTATAATCTGCTGGGGGATCTGGACGCACAGGCCAATGTAGAGGTGCCCGCCGTTTATTCCGGCATGTCCCGCCCGGACAGGCACAGCCGCGCCGCCGCTTTGCTGGGCCGCCTCGGCCTGATGGACCGGACACACCATCGCCCCGGTGAGCTATCCGGCGGGCAGCAACAGCGCGTTTCCATCGCTCGTGCGCTGATGAATGGCGGCGATGTGATCTTCGCGGACGAACCCACCGGCGCACTCGACAGCCAGAGCGGAACGGAGGTGCTGAAAATCCTGCATGAGCTGCATGATGAAGGCCGCACCATCATCATGGTCACGCATGATCGGGATATTGCCCAACAGGCAGACCGCATTATCGAGATTTCCGACGGTGAAATCATCAGTGACAGCCGCAAAGATGGCAAAAATATCGGTGAAGGAGAGCAACAGCTTGCTCCTTCTGATGACGCTAGCTCTGTCGCCTCCATCCGGCATAAACATGGCATGGCCGCCTTTACCGATCAGATGGCCGAGGCATTCCGTATGGCCATTATCGCCATGCGCGCTCATCAGCTCCGCACCTTCCTGACCATGCTGGGCATCATTATCGGCATTGGCTCGGTCGTATCGGTGGTTGCTATTGGTCAGGGCACGCAAAAGCAGGTGCTGGAAAATATCAGCGGTATGGGTACCAACACTATCGATATATTTTCCGGGCGAGGCTTTGGCGACACCCGTGCGACCCGCAGCGTAGCATTGCAAGCAGAGGATAGCGATGCGCTGGCTAAGGAAGCCTATATTCTGGGTTCCTCGCCTGTCATAAACAGCTCAGTCACAGGTCGCTATCGCAACATCACCGCCAATGTGGATCTTTACGGCGTTAGCGAACAATATTTCACCATCAAAGGCATGACCGCCGAAAAAGGCATATTGTTCGACAGCGACAGTGTCCGCCGCCGCGCACAGGATGTCGTCATTGACCAGAAAGCGCAAAAGGCGTTCTTTGCCGATGGCACCAGCCCCATTAATCAGGTAATCCTCGTCGGCCAGCTTCCCGTGCGGATCGTCGGGGTGATAGAGGATAGCCCCTCTATGCAGTTCAGCCAGAATCCGACGGTTTTCGCGCCCTATACCACGGTTCAGGCGCGGGCCGTCGGGCGCACTCGCATCCGTAACATCACCGTTCGGGTGGATGATAAGGTTTCATCGACCGCAGCCGAGCAAGCCGTCGTGCATCTGCTCTCTATCCGGCGGGGAACGGATGATTTCTTCATCATGAACAGTGATTCCATCCGTCAGGCGATGGAAAAGACCGCCAGCACTATGTCTCTTCTGATTTCCGCAATTGCTGTGATTTCGTTAATTGTCGGGGGGATTGGCGTGATGAACATCATGCTGGTGTCCGTTACAGAACGCACGACCGAAATCGGCGTTCGTATGGCTGTGGGGGCACGACGCAGCGATATCATGGCGCAATTTCTGATAGAGGCGGTGCTGGTGTGCCTGATCGGCGGGGTATTGGGTATCGCCCTTGCGCTGGGCTTTGGCGCGATATTCGGCAAGGTCACAACGCAGTTTGAGCTGGTTTTCTCCACTGCTTCCATCATCGCGGCCTTTGCCTGCTCAACCATCATCGGGCTGATTTTTGGCTGGCTCCCGGCACGCAACGCATCCTTGCTGGACCCGGTGCAGGCTCTGTCGAGACAATGAAGGGGACGATGAGAACCATGACAAGGAACCAAGCCATGTACCTGCGCCTCTTGATGCTATCTGGCGCGGCACTAACACTGAGCGCCTGCGGGGCGATGAACAGCCGCTATGAGCGCCCCGCCATAGCCACCCCGGCCACATGGAACCATGAGGAACAAAGTGCCACGATTGCCGCCGCCGGGCCATGGTGGGCCGCCTTTAATGACGCGCACCTCAATGCGCTGGTGGAGGAAGTGTTAAACCGTAACCCCAACCTCGCCGCCGCGACCATCCGCGTGCGCCGGGCGCAGTTACAGGCGGGCCTCACGCGCAATAATCAGATACCCCAGCTTTCCGCCAGCGGCTCCGCTTCTGGCAGCCGCCCGCTCGACGGAGGCTCCACCACGGAGAGCTACCGTGTCGGGGCATCGGTTTCTTATGAGGTCGATTTGTGGAACCGCCTCGGCAATTTGACTAACGCCGCCCAGTGGGAGGCGCTCGCCACTAATGAGGACCGCGATGCCACTCGGTTAAGCCTTATTGGGACGGCGGCAACGCTCTATTTTCAGTCAGCCTATCTGAAGGACCGCCTTGCCTATACCGACCAGAGCATAGAGGTTTCCCGCCAGACATTACGCCTGATAGAGGCGCAATATAGCGCAGGCGCGACATCGGGGCTGGAGGTCGCGGAGGCCCGGCAATCGCTGGAAGCACAGCTAGCCAGCCGCACGCAATTGGTGCAGCAACAGGTGGAAAACGCGAATGCGATTACCGTATTGCTGGATGGCGAGACAGCGCAACCTTATGGTGGTGCGACATTGGCGGGCGTGACCATACCGGCGGTGGAGGCGGGCATTCCGGCATCCCTGCTGGGGCGGCGGCCTGATCTGCGCGCCGCCGAACTGCGCCTGCGCTCTTCCCTTGCGAATGTCGATGCCGCAAGTGCGGCCTTTTACCCCACATTATCCTTATCAGGCGATGCGGGCGGATCGAGCAGTGCCTTATCGCGGCTGCTTTCTGACCCCATTGGTACATTGGCGGCCAGCATCACCCTGCCCTTCCTCAATTATGAACGGTTGCGATTGAACCGGGATATTTCGCGTGCCGATTATGACACCGCCATTGCCACATTCCGGGAAAATGTCCGCACAGCCCTTGCTGATGTGGATAATGCCCTGTCGAACAACCAGCAACTGGCCCAGCAGGGCGAGAGGCTGGAACAAGCGCTCGCCTCTGCCCGGACGGCGGAACGGCTCTATGAAGTGCGTTATCGCGCCGGGGCAGTGCCGCTACGCGATTGGCTTAACGCACAGGAACGGCGACGCAGCGCGGAAACCGCCTTACTCGAAAATCGCTATGCACGCCTTGGCAATCATGTCACATTGTTGCAGGCGCTGGGCGGTGATCCGGCGCCAGACCCAACGGCGCAATAGAATGTGGGGCAAAATCATCGCCCCCTTCATACCATAGCAATCACCCAGCCCTAAGCGCAGGATCGCGGATCAATCCCTCCTGCGCGACGCTCGCCACCAGTTCGCCTGCGCGATTATAAATCTGGCCAAGGCTAAATCCCCTGCCCGCGCCCGTCCATGGGCTTTGAGTGGTAAACAGTAGCCATTCGCCCATTTCCACGTCCTGATGGAACCACAGGCTATGGTCGATACTGGCGGCCTGCACATCAAAAGGCTCATGCCCACGCAGCATCGTAGCGACCATCGTGTAATCGCTGGCATAAGCAAGCAAAGCGCGGTGTAACCATTGCGGCCCTTCAACGGGACGCGCTACCCGGAACCACAAGGCGAGTTCCGGCTCACCTGCGCTGTCTGTCCAAAATGGTGGCGCACCAACGCAGCGCACTTCAATCGGTGTCGGGCTACGATGGCTACGCGCAATAACGCGCGGGGTGCGTTCAGGATGCGCCTCGATAAATTCCGCGATGCTCATCAGTTTTTCGGGCGGCGGAACATCGGGCATGGCGGGGCGTAGTTCATGGCCACGCTCTGGCTTGTGAAAGGAGGCAGCAAGGTTGAAAATCACCTTATCCTGCTGCATCGCCACCACGCGCCGGTTGGAAAAGCTGCCCCCATCAAAATCTGCCGCTACGCGATAATCAATCTCATGCTCTTCGCTGCCACCACGCAAGAAATAGGCATGGAGCGAGTGGACCTGCCGCCCTTCCTCCACCGTTTTTGATGCCGCCGCCAGCGCCTGTGCAATGACCTGCCCGCCATAAACACGCCCCTCACCGCCGCGCCTGCGCCGTCCGCGAAACAGGCCCGCTTCACCATCAGCCTTTTCCAGCGCCTCTACATTCACCAGCCTCAGCAATTCATCGACCATTTGCTGAGAGGATAATTCACCATAAGCGCGCTTTGTCACGCCCGGATCATGGTCATACATAGTCATGCTTTCCTGATGTCGCCCAAGAGCGCCTGATAGACGCCGCGACGAAAATCTTCCCTTAACGACGTCGCCCCTGATGGCATCATCTGAGTCATCACCAGACCGATCATCTTTCGTGCCTTATCCATGAAAAAGCCGGTGGAAAGCAAGCCTCCCCAATAATAACAGCCCTGCCCACCCGGCAGCCCGGCTTTCTCCGCATCCAGCACAATCGCCCCACCCAGCCCCATGCCAATGCCGGGGCGGCGGGTTTCCGAAAGAGGCCCGTCTCCTTCCTGCGTTAAGTCCCCGCCAGAGGGGAGATGGTTTCGGAGCATCAGCGCGACACTCTCCGGCGAGAGGATGCGTGCGCCTGCATAGATGCCATCGTTCATCAGCATCAGCAGGAATTGGTGATAATCCTGCGTGCTGGAAATAAGGCCGCCCCCTGCCGATGCGCTTTTGGGGGTGAAGCGCCAGCGACTGCGCCCCCCGCGATCATAAAGAGTGGATGCAGAGCCACCCTCCCCCAACATCCATGCATCGGTGAGGCGGCCCAGCTTTTCTGGCGGCACGGTAAAAAAGCTATCCTCCATTCCCAGCGGCGCGAATATCCGACGAGATAGGATTTCTTCTATGCGGCGTCCCTCAATGCGCTCCATCACCGCGCCCAGCAGATCAATCGAAGCCGAATAGTGGAACCGCTGCCCCGGCACAAAGCGCAGTGGCAATGCGGCCAGCGCCGCGACATGCTCCACACTGGTGCGCCGTTGATGAAAAGCGTCCAGCCCCTGCCCGGCATATGCGCCATCCAGCGCATCGGCCTGATGCACGGAATAGCTGAGGCCCGATGTATGGCGCATCAGATCATAGATAGTCATTGGCGGGCCATCGGATGGTACCAGAGGGCGGCTGAGGAAACCTCCCTCTAACGCAAGTGCCCCACTCCACAAATGAAGGGCCGCAAATTCTGGCAGAATATCGGCGACAGGCTGATCCAGCGCGAGCCTCCCCTCTTCCGCCATTTGAAGAGACGCTGCAATTGTAACCGGCTTGGTCATAGATGCGATGCGATAAAGAGCATCATCGGCCAATGCTGTGCCATCGGCCCGCGCCGCGCCGCAACACATCCGCCCTTGCACCTCACCATCAACCGAAAGCATCATATCCACATGCGGCGCAAAAAACTTTGACGCAGTGGCCGCCGCTTCTAAATCAACTTTAGAAGAATCCGCATCTATTCGAGTGTTATTAATCGACTTTCTGGATTTTCTTCGCTGATCGTCACAATGATGCGCGACATATTTATCACATAAATCGGAAAAAACCGATTGAACATCATTCGATAAATTTGACTTCAATATTATATCTTTCAACAATATCATTATATATCAATATATTATTTTTGATTTTTAATGATAATTGAAATATATCCATCATGATTGCATTTCCTGCAATCACTCATGATTTTTTTGCGTTTGAGCCATATTACACTGCGACAGATAGACGCCCTCAGACACATGAACCGGCGACGCACTCCTGCCGGATTATATGTCGCAGGAGTATGATATGAAACTCTTTTAATAACTCATTTCAGTATTGCTGCGATGATTTATTAAGCTCAGGCAATGACGTATCTGGCCCTGACTGGCCATATATTGCCCCTTATTGAAGACACCCTCTCAAAACAACTTTCAAAACCCCTGCGCCATCATGGCCAGGGGCTTTTTTTTCTCATAGATTACAGAGAATTTGATCCGGCCATTATCACAGGCCCGCCAGCCCCAATATATGCTTATACTCCGCCTCTGTAACGGGCGAGACTGACAAGCGGGATTGACGGATCATCACCATATTGGCGAGCGCAGGATCAGCCTTCATTGTTTTCAACTTCACCGGGACCGGTACTCTCTGCACCGGCGATACATGCACCGCAATCCAGCGCCCAGTCTCGTCCGTGCTGTCGGGGGCAGCTTCCTCGACAATTTCCATAATCCCGACAACCTCCAGCCCAATATTGCTGTGGTAAAATAGGGCGCGGTCACCTTTTTTCATGGCCTTCATATGGCGCTGAGCCAGATGATTGCGCACACCGTCCCATTCCCCCTTTTGCTGCTTCACCAGATCATCCCAGGAAAAGGCATCCGGTTCCGATTTCATCAGCCAGTAATTCATGCCTTTTCCTTTCTCTGCCTCTTATGCGCTCCTTCCCATGCACAGCAGGCGCAACAAGATCAACCCCGCAACGGTGCTCCAACCGCAGTAGAAAGCACATGACAGCGCCCAACTCTCCTTTTACCTATCTGCCTATGAATAACGCCCCTGCCCTGATTCCTTCTCTTTCCATTCGTGATCTGCCTCCTTCAGAATTTTCTGCGGCGCTGGGCCGGAGCTTCCGGAACTATGGCTTTGCTATCATCGCGGATCACGGGTTGGATGAGGCATTGATCGCGCAGGCTTGGGATCTGACCGCTCGTTTTTTCGCGCTGCCAACCGAAGTGAAGGCCTGCTATCACATATCTGACGGAGGGGGACAGCGCGGTTACACGCCGTTTGGCCGGGAAATTGCCAAAGATGCCCCCGCTCATGACCTTAAGGAGTTCTGGCATGTTGGCCGGGAAGCGCAAAATGGCCTGCCTTTGCCCGATGCTATGCCGGAAAATATATGGCCAGACGCAGATGTCGCGGGTTTCCACGCCTGCATGGTCGCGATGTTTTCGGCCTTTGAAACGCTGGGCCAGCGACTGCTCAGTGCGATTGCCTGTGATCTGGGGCTGGAAGCCGACTGGTTCAAAGGGCCAACCTATCAGGGCAATAGCATATTAAGGCTGCTCCATTATCCCCCGATCAATGGTCGGGAAGGGACCGAAGAAGGCGCAGTACGTGCTGGCGCGCATGAGGATATCAATCTCATCACCCTGCTACTCGGTGCGGAAGAGGCTGGCTTGCAATTGCTCGACCGGTCAGGACAGTGGGTTGATGTGCGTCCGCCAAATGGCGCTCTGGTCGTGAATATCGGCGATATGTTACAACGACTGACCAATCATGTGCTGCCATCCACAACGCACAGAGTGATAAACCCTGCGGCAGCCCGCATCGGCATGTCCCGCTATTCCATGCCGTTCTTCCTGCATTTACGCCCAGATTTCGTGATTGAGGCCTTATCCAGCTGCACCAGCAGCGAGAACCCATGCCGCTACCCACCGATTACCGCCGATGCTTATTTGCGAGAGAGATTGCGAGAAATTGGTCTGATTAAAGGCTGATTAGCGTAACAGCCTGATCTCCGGGGCATATCAACCCAAATCCGAAATCCGCTATAGGCACACAAGCCTGTCTGCGTGGGCAAAGCGGCCCATATGCATCGTGCCGAAATGATGGACCATCATCTCAATCTCGATCCTATCTGCATCCGCCTTCTCTTACCGGTCATTCGGTCATTCGGTCATTCGGTCATTCGGTCATTCGGTCATTCGGTCATTCGGTCATTCGGTCATTCGGTCATTCGGTCATTCGGTCATTTTAAGGCCTTGAAAACAATAAGCAAGATAGCCAAGCATCGTTACAAAGCCGCGATAAAAAGGCCAAATAGCAACCATCGCACAATGCATCAGCTTCCCAGATAAAAGGAAGCAGTGATGCAAAGTACAAATCCACCCTACTAATTGGCCAACATAGCCTTCACAGAATCGAGTGCAGACGCTGCCTTATCGCCATCTGGCCCGCCACCTTGCGCCATATCAGGGCGACCGCCGCCGCCCTTGCCACCTAATATCTCAACAGCCGCGCGCACAAGATTAACCGCACTAAAACGCCCTGTCAGGTCATCAGTAACCCCCGCGGCGATGGAAGCCCGACCATCTGTCACAGCAATGACGACCGAAATACCAGACACCAGACGCTTCTTATTTTCGTCAACCAGACCGCGCAGCTCCTTAGGATCAAGTCGTTCGATAATCTGCCCTATAAAGGCAATATCACCAATGGTTTCCGGCCCGGAAGCATGCGCAGCAGACCCACCACCAAGAGCCAGAGCCTTTTTCGCATCAGCCAGCTCTCGTTCCAATTTACGAAGCTGTTCAGAAAGCGCCGTGACCCGCGCAGGAACATCCTCCGGCGTAGTCCGCAAGGTAGCTGCGGCGGATTTGAGCGCATCTTCACGCTCGGATAGCCAAAGACGCGCAGCCTCACCCGTCAGGGCCTCAATACGGCGCACACCGCTGGCCACCGCACTTTCACCGACGATCTTAAACAGCCCAATGTCACCCAGTGCATGAACATGAGTGCCACCGCATAATTCCACCGAATAATCAGCGTCATCATCCGCTTGATGTCCCATCGACAAAACGCGGACCTCATCACCATATTTCTCACCGAACAGCGCCATTGCACCTGCTTCGATCGCGTCATCTGGCGTCATGAGGCGGGTAAGAACCGCATCGTTACCGCGAATCTGGGCATTCACATCTGCTTCAATCTGAGCAATCTGCTCCGCAGTCACAGCATCAGGCTGGGAAAAGTCAAAGCGCAGACGCTCGGCTGCGACCATACTACCCTTCTGGGTAACATGCTTCCCAAGGCGATTACGAAGAGCAGCGTGGAGCAGATGGGTCGCGCTATGATTAGCGCGAATACGGTCGCGCCGCGCCACATCGACGATGAGGTGAACCATGTCACCAACATGCACGGTACCTGCCTCAATCCGCGCTTGATGAGTATGCAGGCGCCCCAGCGCCTTGCCCGTATCGTTAACAACTGCCGATAAGCCATCAAGGCTTGTAATGGTCCCGGAGTCACCAGTCTGCCCGCCACTCTCGCCGTAGAAAGGGGTCTGGTTGGTGAGTATAATCACGCTATTGCCAGCAGTGGCACTGTCTACCCGCACACCATCCTGAATGATGGCAACAACCTGTCCATCACCACTGGTAGCACTATAACCGGTAAATTCCGTTGCCCCCAGTTCATCAGCAAGATCGAACCAGATTTCATCCGATGCCTTTTCGCCCGACCCCTTCCAGGCAGCCCGCGCGGCCGCCTTTTGCTCGGCCATAGCAGCATCAAAACCAGCGCGATCAACATTGAGGCCCTGCGCACGCAATGCATCTTCGGTCAGGTCATAAGGGAAACCATAAGTATCATAGAGACGGAAAGCGGTTTCACCAGACAGAGTAGCGCCTGATTGCATACCTTCAGTTGCTTCATCCAGCAGCTTAAGTCCCTTATCAAGCGTCTGACGGAAACGAGTTTCCTCCCTCAGCAACGTATCTTCAATCAACGGCTGCGCACGAAGCAGTTCCGGATAGGCACCGCC
This sequence comes from Sphingobium sp., assembly GCA_009360885.1. Taxonomy (GTDB): domain Bacteria; phylum Pseudomonadota; class Alphaproteobacteria; order Sphingomonadales; family Sphingomonadaceae; genus Sphingobium. Next base: position 235,880 of record SPEL01000002.1, read on the forward strand.
CATCTCCCGCACCAGACTGCCGACAAGGCGATGCATAAGCGGCTGTTCGGCCCCTAGCAAATGCGCGTGACGCATCGCCCGGCGCATAATGCGACGCAATACATATCCCCGCCCTTCATTGGCAGGCAGCACGCCATCTGCGATCAGGAAGCCTGATGACCGTAAATGATCAGCAATAACCCGATGGCTGGCCTTATAATCACCTGATGTATCAGTATGTGTAAGTGCGCCGGATTCCGAAATCAGCGCCTTAAACGTATCCGTATCATAATTATCATGTACGCCCTGCATCACCGCAGCGATGCGTTCCAGCCCCATACCAGTGTCGATACTAGGCCGAGGCAAATTGGCACGTGTGCCATCGGCTGATTGGTCGAACTGCATGAAAACGAGGTTCCAGATTTCAACGAATCTGTCCCCATCTTCATCAGGAGAACCCGGAGGGCCACCAAAAATATGGTCGCCATGGTCATAGAATATCTCAGAACATGGTCCGCAAGGGCCGGTGTCCCCCATCGACCAGAAATTATCACTGGTCGCGATACGAATGATACGTTCTTCCGGTAGGCCAGCAATTTTCTGCCAATAGCCAAATGCCTCGTCATCATCATGATATACAGTGACGGTCAGCCGATCTTTCGCAAGGCCCCATTCCTTCGTCAGCAAAGTCCATGCGTTCAGGATCGCCTGTTCTTTGAAATAATCGCCGAAGCTGAAGTTGCCGAGCATTTCAAAAAAGGTGTGATGCCGCGCCGTATAACCGACATTATCAAGATCATTATGCTTACCGCCAGCCCGTACGCATTTCTGGGCGGATGTAGCGGTGCTATAAGGGCGACTTTCCAAGCCCGTAAACACGTTCTTGAACGGCACCATCCCGGCATTAACGAACATGAGCGTCGGATCATTATGAGGCACCAGCGGCGCGGAAGGCACCGACACATGTCCCTGCGACACAAAATATTCCAGAAAGGAGCGACGAATATCGTTTGTAGATGTCATGACCAATGCCGCTTAAGCGAGGCGGGGTATTGAGACAAGCGCCAATATGTACCCTGCCCACGATGAATTGCACATATCAAAGCCATCATTTACCGATGTGTCGCCCTAAAACCAACACATCGGCTGAAAAATCACTGCAGCGGAACAACAAACTGCTCCGCTGCATACTGGACATTTTAGAGATCATCCCCTTCGTCCGGGCCAGTCATCATGCCCTCGGCAACAGCATCTGTCTTACCGCGAATCGCATTTTCCAACTTCTCTGCCAGTTCCGGATTTTCCTTGAGGAAGGTCTTAGCATTTTCACGCCCCTGCCCGATCCGTACCGAATCATAAGAGAACCATGAACCTGATTTTTCGACGATACCGGCCTTCACGCCTAAATCGAGTATTTCACCGATTTTGGAGATACCTTCGCCATACATGATGTCAAATTCGACCTGCTTAAACGGCGGTGCAACCTTATTTTTCACCACCTTCACCCGCGTCGCGTTACCAACAATATCCTCACGGTCTTTAATCTGACCAGTACGACGAATATCGAGGCGCACAGAGGCATAAAATTTCAGCGCATTGCCACCTGTCGTCGTTTCCGGATTACCGTACATAACGCCGATTTTCATACGAACCTGATTGATGAAAATCACCATACAGCGCGAACGTGAAATAGAACCGGTGAGCTTACGCAGCGCTTGGCTCATCAGACGAGCCTGAAGGCCTACATGGCTATCCCCCATTTCGCCTTCAATTTCAGCGCGAGGAACCAATGCCGCAACAGAGTCCACCACCAGAACATCAATAGCGTTAGAGCGCACCAGAGTATCAACGATTTCCAGCGCCTGCTCGCCTGTATCGGGCTGAGACACAATCAGCTCATCAATATTGACGCCCAGTTTTCTGGCATAAACCGGGTCCAGCGCATGTTCCGCGTCTACAAAAGCTGCTGTTCCGCCCGTTTTTTGCGCTTCTGCAATAGCATGAAGAGCCAGCGTCGTCTTACCAGAGCTTTCCGGGCCATAAATTTCGATAACACGACCACGCGGCAACCCGCCAATGCCAAGGGCAATATCCAGCCCCAGCGAGCCGGTAGAGATGGATTCGATTTCTATCTTTTCCCGGCTGCCCAATTTCATTGCGCTGCCCTTGCCAAAGGCGCGATCAATCTGGGCAAGAGCGGCTTCCAGTGCCTTTTGTCTGTCCATAGTCCCTGTCTTTTTGTCAGAATCAACAAGCTTCAGCGTCGCGGTCATGGCCCTGTCTCCTGCGCAGTGCAATAAGCATCATTTACAGGGCAGCATGTACCCTATTTGTTCACCGTGAACAAGTGGGGAACATTAATTTATTTACTTGAGCACCGAATCGATAATTTCCGCAATAATACCCATGGTATAAGGCTTAGCCAGCATTGGCCGCGCCGCAAAAGCAGCAGGAATTTCAGAGAGCGCCCCTCCGGAACTGAGGATGAAAGGGAGGCCCACCTCATCCAGTTTTTCAGCCACCGGCCATATTTCCGTGCCATTGAGGTAAATATCCAGAATGGCGAGGTCAAATCCCCCCCGCGCCACCTTGTCCAGCGCTTCTTCCAATGTGCTGGCAACCCCCTGCACATGATGCCCAAGAGCGCCCAGATATTCCTCCAGCATCATGGCGATCATCGCTTCATCTTCAACAATCAGGATAGAACGCCCGGTTTCTGTACTCATTCCGCCCTCCTTCCGCTGTTACCATCTCCGCCATTATCCGCCCCCGGCTCGATCTCTGCGAAGGCGCTCGCCACCGCCTCTGATAGTTGCGCAACCGAAAAGGGCTTAGGCAGAAAGGCGACATTGTCCACGTCGATAGATTTGCGCAGTTGCTCCTCGGCATAGCCCGACATGAACAATACCGGCAGATTAGGATGGGTAAGCCGCGCCTGACGCAGCATCGCAGGACCATCCATATTGGGCATCACCACGTCGGAAAGGAGCAGATCAACTTTATGCGCCCCATTCAGCACATCAAGCCCCTGTTCCCCATCTGCAGCGGTCAGCACCGTATACCCCTGCCGTGTGAGCGCCCGTTCCGCTACCGCACGGACCATATCCTCATCTTCCACTAGCAATATAGTGCCGCTACCCCATACCGGGCGGCGCGGTGGTAAAGAACGCAAGGTGGCTGGAGGCACTTCTTCAGCCCCCGGCACATGCACCGGAAGGTAAATGGTAAAGCTGGTGCCGTGGCCGGGCTGCGATTCTGCAAAAATATAACCGCCAGATTGCTTGACGATGCCATAAACAGTGGAAAGGCCAAGGCCTGTTCCCTTGCCCACTTCCTTGGTGGTAAAGAAGGGTTCAAAGATTTTCGAAACCAGATCAGGCGCGATACCAACGCCCGTATCCGTCACCCGCAGCCCCGTATAATCAGCAGGAGGCAGCACAGTAGAGCGCATTTCCTTCACCTGCTTCTCGGAAATAGAGAAGGTCTGGATCGTCAATGTGCCACCATCCGGCATCGCATCCCGCGCATTCACGGCGAGGTTGACAATCACCTGCTCCATCTGGCCGGGATCAGCGCGCACCATGCCCAGATTGCGGCCATGATTAACCTCCAGCTTCACTTTCTCACCGATGAGGCGCTTTAGCAGGTTAGAAACTTCGGCAACGATATCGGGGATTTGCAACACTTGCGGGCGCAGGGTTTGCTGGCGGGAAAAGGCCAGAAGTTGCCGCGTCAGGCCAGCCGCACGGTTGGAATTCGACTTGATCTGCTGAATATCATCATAATCACTATCGCCCGGCGTATGCCGCATCAGCATCAGATCACAATGGCCAATGATGGCCGTCAATATATTGTTAAAATCATGCGCTACGCCGCCCGCGAGCTGTCCCACAGCCTGCATCTTTGTCGCCTGTACCACCTGTTTTTTCAGGCGACCTTCCTCATTATTTTCATCTTTGAGGGTAAGGAGAACGGCGGCCTCTCCCAGACCACGAACCCCCGCGAGGGAGAATGCAACAGCCTCCTCTGGCCTGTTACGCAATCGCACAGCGATATCGCCAGTCATTTGCGCGCCCACTGCATAACGCCGCACCGCCGCCGCAAGGGCCGCCTGATCTTCTGCAACGACCAGATCACCCGGATAAGCAGGCATATCACCATCGGCAACATTGGTCGCCCGCGCGAAGCTGTCATTCAGAAACAACAGCCGGCCATCGCGGTCCGTCATCGCAAGGCCAAAGGGAAGGAGCGCCAACAACGCCTGAAAATAGGAAAGCGAGGAACCACTCAACACCGCATTACCAGGCTGGTCAATCATGACGATCAGAGCCGGGCCATCGGGCTGATCCCCGCGCAACAACACCCGGAAAATCGCAATAGGTAGCATACCGGGGGTTTCACGGGCGAAAAATATCCGCCCTTCTTCATCCCGGCGGAAATAGGCGGCAAAATCCCGGCCAGCCATATCCGCGTCAACCCGGCCCGTAGCGCGGGAGATAAAGGCTTCATTCCCTCCGCGGATACGCCCTTCCCCGCCGATAATAGCGACCATCAGACCGGCATCACCCAGCTTAACGCCCATATCGCCGGTCATCATCTCGGCAAAGCGTTCCATTACACTCACCCGGCGGACCGGACGAAAATGCCAGACCAGATAATCATCCGCTCTACCGCTACGAAGCACCTTTACATCCAGCCGAAGCGCCGCTTTACTCAGCCCCTCACAGTCCCCCTCGCCATCTCGCCACGCGCTGCGCATGGTTTCCGCGAGTTGTTGCGCCCCGTCCCTATCTAGCGGCAGCGCCGTCGGCGCAGGATAACCAGGGAACCATTCACCATAAAGGTCGCTGGCACACATCAGCCTGCCGGAACGGTCCGTCACCGCTATTGCCATGCCCGATATGTCCGCCGCAGCGCGCGCAATCGCCCAATCCGGCACAATTTCCTTTTCCTGCACACCAAGGACCGCGCTGCCGGGTCGGTAAACATAGAATAAGGCACCAAGACCGATGATCGTCGCGGCGAAACCAGCACCCAGCGCCCAATCCCCCACAAGGTGAATAATCAGCGCAGCACAAAGAGCCGCCGCGCCAATCAGCACCAGCAGCGTGTACCGCCCCCCGCGATCCGCCGTCAGGGAAACAAGATCGTCCTTATAGCTGCTATGATTATTAATGCCCATATTCCCGCCGTATGACAGCAGTTGCCCGCCCGATAATCCCGTATAGTCCTGTTCCTATGGACTTACGCGCTGTAATAGCAAAGGGATGGATGAAAAGCAGCACTCCCTTCGGGCTATTTAGGCCTCATATCACCGCATCATCGGCCTGAACGGCCTATATGTAAGGCTAGGATCAAACCTCGTGCTGATCCATTACGGGTGCAGATGGTGCCCTTTCCAACGGCGCGATGGTTGCGCTTTCGCGATTTTTCCAGCGTCGTCCGGTATGAAAACGCCACGCCCAGTCCGCAATGAAATAGCCTATTATCGCAGCCACGATTGAAATGGTCGCCAGCCCAAAGAGCAGCGCAGGGGCAGCCTCAGAAAACAACCATGCGACCCATTGGCTAAAGCCAGCCCCTTCATGAAACAGGGCCATCAGGCTGCTAATGTCTGCCGTACGGCCCAGCGCCCAGTTGCCAATATAAACGGATGCCATCAGAATGAAGGGAGTTGTCGCCGGGTTGCTGAGGAAGGTCATCGCCGCAGCGATAGGGATATTGGCGCGAAACGGGAGCGCAAACAAAGCCGCCCCGGCAATCTGCACACCGGGGATAAGGAAAAATATACCAACCATCAGGCCCAATGCCACGCCGCGCGGCACAGAGCGCCGGGTGAAGCGCCATAATTCGGGGGCCAGAACACGGTGCGCAACTGGCGCTAATAATCGGCTATTTTCAAGGGATTCGCGGGTTGGTGAATTGGCCTTTAGCCAGCGAGAAAAACGCCCGGACATCAGCCATGCTCCTTCAGGAGTCGCCCCTGTTCCCGTTTCCATTCCCGCTCTTTGGTCGTGGCGCGCTTATCCTGCGCGTTTTTACCGCGCGCCAGCGCCAGTTCCACCTTAGCCCGACCCTGCCCGTTAAAATAGAGGTTGAGCGGCACCAAAGTCATCCCCTTACGCGCCACCGCGCCGTGAAATTTTTCTATCTCACGATTATTGAGGAGAAGCTTGCGCGGGCGCTTCGGTTCATGGTTGAAACGATTGCCATGGCTGAATTCAGGAATATTGCTGTTAATCAGCCAGACTTCACCATTTTTCACCTCGGCATAGCTTTCCGCGATATTTCCTTCGCCAAAGCGCAGAGATTTCACCTCAGTCCCCTGAAGGACGATACCTGCCTCAAAGACCTCATCAATCGCATATTCAAAGCGCGCACGGCGATTTTCTGCGACGATCTTAACCTTCTTAAACGCTTCGGGACGGGGACGGGCCATTGGTTTCCATATTCAAATTATAGCAGCATAGATATGGGGGTGAGACCTCCCTTATACCAGCCCTGCAATTTCCAGCGCACGGTCTACCGCCGCCTGAGACGCACCACTTGGCCATGTAATCGGCAAGCGAACATCGGTTGGCATATCAGGCTGCACCCGCGAAAGCGCATATTTAACCGGGCCGGGTGAAGAATCGCTGAACAAAGCATCATGGAGCGGATAGAGCCTGTCCTGAAGCAGCAACGCCTCTTCCCACTGCCCTGCCGCAGTCAATGCCTGAAACTGCGCGCACAGGCGCGGCGCGACATTAGCGGTCACCGAAATACAACCCTTGCCGCCCATCGCGTTAAAGCCAAGGGCCGTTTCATCATTGCCAGAGAGTTGTAGGAAATCCGGCCCACAGGCGAGGCGCTGCGCGCTCACCCGGCCCAGATTACCGGTTGCATCCTTAATACCGATGATCGTGCTATGCTCACTCGCCAAACGGTGCATTACCGGCACGCCTATGTCGGTGATAGTACGGCCCGGCACATTATAGAGGATGATGGGCAGGTCACAGCGCTGCGCCAGATAGGAAAAATGCTGATACACACCTTCCTGACTGGGCTTGTTATAATAAGGGGCAACCACCAGCGCGGCATCAGCCCCGGCGGCCTGCGCCGCATACATATGGTCCAGCGCGATTCGCGTGTCATTGGAACCGCAGCCAGCAATAACCGGTACACGCCCTGCGGCTTGCTCGACGCATATGGCGACAACGCGATTATGTTCTTCCACCGTCATGGTGGCGCTTTCACCCGTCGTGCCGCAGGGAACGAGTGCGCCGCTGCCTTCCGTCACCTGCCAGTCAACAAAGGCGCGAAACGCATCTTCATCCAGTCGGCCATCGCGAAAAGGTGTCACCAGAGCCGGAATCGAACCGGAAAACATGCAAAAACTCCTTCCAACCCGCTCATTCATCTGGGCATCAGCCTCAATATGCCATAGTCTGTTATCAGAACATCCCCCTATAATGAGGAAGCAGGAACCGACTATGACCAATCAGCGCCGCCAACGGATCAGATTATATTATCTTCCGCTTTTGGGCGCAGTGTCTCTCGCGTCGGTTGCAGTTGCGCAGAACAGCGGCGGGCGCAAGGAAATTGTGCAACCCTTGCCCGGTTCCTCCTCCTCCGCCTCTGGCCAGCAGCCCGGCAACGCGGCTTCTGCTGATGGATGGGATGCGGCCCGCGCCTCCATCAACCGCAGCGCCAACAGCCCGATCATATTGGCGGTAGATCAATGGAAACGCCTCCAGCAAAGTGATGGTCTGGGCTTTGACGCTTATGCCGGTTTCGTGATGGCCCATCCCGGCTGGCCAGCCGAAGACCGGATGCGCCGCCTTGCGGAAAGCTCTATCAACCCCAATAGCTACAGCCCCGGCGGCGTTATCGCTTTTTTCCAGCGCTTTCCGGCCCGCAGCGCAACCGGGCAGGCCCGCTATGCGCAGGCTCTCGCCGCCACCGGGCGGCAGGCAGAGGCGCGTGACGCAGCCCGCGCCGCATGGCGTATGGGCGCGCTGAGCGAAACGGATGAATTACAGTTCCTTGGCCTGTTTGGCTCTGCGCTCAGCCCGCTGGAGCATGCCATTCACGCGGATGCTGCATTATGGGCGCGCAATACATCATCGGCGGAGCGTAGCCTGCCTTATCTTTCCGCCAATGACCGCCTGATTACCGAAGCCCGAATCGCCCTTCAGCGCAAAAGCGTCGATGCTGCCGCAAAAATGCAGGCGGCAGAACCTTATGCAAAGGGCCATGCCGGTTTCATCGCGGATAAAGCCTCATGGCTACGCGATAATGGCAACAGCATCCTCGCCCGTTCGCTCCTTGCCGAACGTGAGGCGCTGACCACCCGGCCCGCCAATGTCGAAAAATGGTATGAAGTGTTGCTGTCTAACGCTCGCGCCGCCGCCAATGACCAGCAATGGAGCCTCGCTTATAATATCGCCAGCAAGCTGGATGACGCCTACCCCGCTGGCACGGACGTCAGCCTGCAATCGCTGGGGGAACGGGATGATTATACCAGCCTCGCATGGCTGGCTGGCACCGCTGCGCTAAACAACATTGCCCGCCCGCGTGATGCGATGGTGATGTTTGATAAATATGCCAGCGCTGCCCGATCCCCCCAGACGATGACAAAGGGCTGGTATTGGGCGGCACGCGCCGCACAGGCCGGTAGTGACGCAGCAGAGGCCAGCCGCCACCTCAATATGGCTGCAGGCTATCCGGACCAGTTCTATGGTCAGCTCGCCCGCGAACGGCTGGGCCAGCCCATCCCCGCACCATCCGCCCTGCACCGTCAGGTGACAGTGACCAGTGCGGATCGCAGCGCCTTTAACAATCTCTCTATCGTTCAGGCCGCACAGGAACTGGGCCGTCTGGGCCGGTGGAGCGATCAGAGCATCTTCCTGCGTGCCCTCGCCGCCAATGTCTCTACCGATGCGGAACGGGTGCTGAGTGATGAGCTAGCTATGCGCATTGGCCGCCCTGATCTGGGCGTGATGATCGGCAGACGCGCAAAACCGGATGGCAGCACGGGCTATGCAACCTCCTCCTTCCCCAGCATTTCCGTGCCGGATGGCCACAACAGCAACTGGACGATGATCCACGCTATCACCCGTCAGGAAAGCCAGTTTGATAAGGCCGCTGTCAGCCATGCAGGCGCGCGCGGGCTGATGCAGCTCATGCCCGGTACAGCACGGGAAACCGCCGGACGCGTCGGGCTGTCTTATAATGTATCCAACCTCACCAGTGACACCCAATATAATGTGCAACTGGGCAGCACTTATTTTCAGCAGATGCTGAACTATTATAATGGCAGCTACCCCCTTGCTGTCGCGGCCTATAATGCAGGCCCCGGCAATGTGAATAAATGGCTGCGCGCTTATGGCGATCCGCGCACCGGCGGCGTTGATATATTGGACTGGATCGAGCAAATCCCTTTCATGGAAACAAAGGGCTATGTGCAGCGTGTTCTCGAAAATGCGGTGGTTTATGATGCCATTCGCGCCGAAAAGAACGGCACGAAAATGCCCAGCGCCCCACTCAGCTTCTATCTGGGCAAGCGCACACCGGGCTGATACAGTCCGGCCATGTCTGATACACCCAAAATGGCGCGGGCCAATTACATCACGCCGCAGGGCTTTGCTGCCCTGCGCGCTGAATATGACCAGTTATTGGGTGTAGAACGCCCAAAAATCGTTGAAATTGTTAGCTGGGCCGCAGGCAATGGCGACCGCAGTGAAAATGGCGATTATCTCTATGGCCGTAAGCGTATGCGGGAAATTGATGGCCAGCTTCGCCGCCTCGCCAAGAAAATGAAGGACGCGAAAGTCGTCAACCCGGCGCTTCAGCCCGATCAAAGCCGTGTCTTTTTCGGTGCGACCGTTACTATCGCGGATGAGGATGATGTTCACCGCACCGTCACCCTGATCGGTAATGACGAAACGGACAGCGGTGCCGGACGCATTGGCTGGGACGCCCCGCTTTCCCGTGCGCTTCGCGGCGCACGCGTGGGGGATTTGCGAACCGTGCGCCTGCCCGGAGGGGAAAAAGAGTATGAAGTGATGGAAATCACATATCCGGTTGGGTAATATTCACCCCGCTAATCTGGCGTTCATGCAAACCCGCCCATGGATTGCAACCCCGCGAAAAAGCGTTAGGGCCTGTTTTCTATGCGTTCTGCTTCGCTGATTCCCTTTCGTTCGAAATCGGGCCTGTCCTCACAAGACCGGGCGGGGGCGATCACCCTCACTATCCTGTTCCACATAGCGCTCATCGCGCTGCTTTTATGGATAACGCCGGGTATCTTACCGATAAAGAAGGAGGATCTCAGCCTCTCCACCTTCAACGTGCCAGCACCCAATTCCGGCAATCAATCGCCCGCAAAGGCGCAGCGCAGCGAAGAAAAAACGCAGGACCAGAAGGCCAGTAAACAAGCCCCCCAACCCACGCCTGTTACGCCTACGCCAAAGCCGGACACCACCATGCCTAAACCACAGGTAGAGGCACCTTCTTTCCTTCAGATCAGCCCCGACCAATATGCCGCATCCGATATCGGCAAGATGCAAGGGCGTAACAAAAGCAGCGACGGCAACGGTAAAAGCAGCGGCGCAACCTATGGCCCCGGCGAAGGCCCCGGCGGCGCGCAGCTTTATAATGCGCAATGGAAACGAGAACCCACCGGTGCGGAACTCGCTGGCTATCTCAAGGCAGATATGCCGCGTAACGGCTATGGGTTGATTGCCTGCCGCACCATTGAAAATTACCATGTCGAAAATTGTCGTGTGCTGGAAGAACGACCGCTGGGCTCCGGCTATGGTCAGGCGGTGCGCCGCGCCGCATGGCAATTTCTGGTGGTACCACCGCGCATCAACGGCAAACCCCAAATCGGCGAATGGGTGCGCATTCGCATCGAATATACCGAAGGCGAAATCCGCCCCCGTTAACCCCCTTACCCTTCACAGCGGCGGTTTCTCACGCCATATAAGCCCGAATCTGAAAAACTGAGGAACGATTATGTCCGTCCATGATATAGACTGGGCACATCCCGCCACCATGATTGATCTGGATGGCAAGGCCCCCATCATTGGCACCATCCGCGAATGCGCGATGCATTTCGCCATTTATAAGCCGTTTGCCAAAGAACAGGCGCGGGTATTGCTGACGCGCCCCATCCACCGCGAAGGCCGCAAAACCCGCACATGGATATTGAACCCGGATGAGATAGAACAACTCGTCATCCGTATGCGCGCCGAAACACGGGCCGAAGAACAGGGCAATACCCAAAACTAATTTCTTTGGTAAGGATGGCGGGTCGCCAATGCCCCAGCCCGATATGCTGCCAGCCCTTTACATATCCGCGCCTTTACGCTAATGGCCCGCGCAGGCACATGGGCTTTACCGCCTGTTTGCGCCGTCCGAGACAGTCGGTGAAGGGAGTTTGCCCTTCTTAATTTCCGGCCTAGACGGGGAAAAGTTTCTTGCCGATGCAATGCATTGGCTCCTGCCTTTCTGCCCTTTCATGGGTCAGAGTATGCGGTTGATCCTTACCCCCTGATCGGACTTCACAGGCCCTGTGGCAACACAGTGCATGTGATTCGGCCTGCTGGATGGTCTGGCAGGTTTTGATTGGAGAATGGCATTGGATCGTACCCAGAAAGCTGAGCTGGTTGCCGAACTGAACGCTGTTTTTGGTGAAGCCGGGGTTGTTGTTGTAACACGTAACCTTGGGATGACCGTGGCACAGTCCACCGTCCTTCGCCAGAAAATGCGTGAAGCTGGCGCCTCTTACAAGGTTGCGAAGAACCGCCTTGCCAAGATCGCAGCACAAGACACGGATTACGTGACGATCAGCGACCTGCTGACCGGCCCGACCGCCCTGTCTACTTCTGTTGATCCGGTTGCAGCCGCCAAGGTTGTAGTCGAATTCGCCAAGACCAACGATAAGCTTGAAATCGTTGGTGGGGCGATGGGCACCACTGTGCTGGATGCCGAAGGCGTAAAAGCCCTCGCGTCTATGCCGTCTCTGGACGAAATGCGTGCAAAGCTCATCGGGCTTGTACAGGCTCCGGCAACGAAGCTCGCGCAGATCGCACAGGCACCGGCTGCACAGTTGGCACGGGTCTTCAATGCTTATGCGGAAAAAGACGCCGCCTGAGCATAAATACCGTAATTCTTTGTTTTCACTCTAGTATTAGGGGTCATACCCCGCCCAGAAAGGTAAATGGTTAAACATGGCTGATATTGAAGCTCTCGTAGAACAGCTCTCTGCCCTCACCGTCCTCGAAGCTGCTGATCTTTCCAAGGCTCTGGAAGAAAAGTGGGGCGTTTCTGCTGCTGCTGCTGTTGCAGTTGCTGCTGGCCCGGCTGCTGCTGCTGGCCCGGCTGCTGAAGAACAGACCGAATTTGACGTGATCCTCACCGGCGACGGTGGCAAGAAGATCAACGTGATTAAGGAAGTTCGCGCAATCACCGGCCTGGGCCTGACCGAAGCTAAGGCTCTGGTCGAAGGCGCACCGAAGCCGGTTAAGGAAGGCATTGCTAAGGCAGAAGCCGAAGAACTGAAGAAGAAGCTGGAAGAAGCTGGCGCGACTGTAGAACTGAAGTAATTCAGTTCCGCTATCACGCGGTTCTTTCGGATTTTTCCGAAAAAGAGGGGCGGTTCCTACGGGAGCCGTCCTTTTTTGTTGAGGTGATTAATATCCCAGATTTCACTGCTCTGTTACAATGCGGCGGTTCAGGATGCAGGCGGAGAATAAGCAGATAACTGCCGGGCCATCACAGCCGGATCACCATCCTGATTCCAGCGAAACAAAACCAGATGCCAGCGATATGGTGCCGTTCTCGCTGTATATATAAGCCCATCAGCGCCAACCGCTCTCGCTTTATCAGATATATTCCATGTTGACGGACGCTGTCCTGTCAAAAGCTGCGGCTGCCATGGCACGTCTGAATCCGCAGATGATATACCCAGCATATCGCACGCCGCAGCGTCCCTGATGTCGACAACATATGCCCTTTGGACAATGAGCTGTTGAACAAAGGGAGCCTGATTTCCTGAACGCGCATGAACTTTCGCTGCATTCCATGCCCATCCGGCGTCGGGCGACATATAGAGCGCTTTTTGCCCATCATGATGATAACGCCCCTCTGGCGCGGCTGCGCCCCGAAGTATAAACGCTTCATCCCGGTCAAACAGGATGCGAAAAAAGCGACCGGATATCAGTTTCATATCCCCCTCCTGATTGACAGCGTGCTCCTTCTTGGCCGCTCCTTCATGGCCTCATCTTACGGTCCTTTACCCCCTCACACCCGTGTCCCCAGAAACTCCGCAATGTCACTCCAATGCTCCGCCACCATGATGGCACCCGCATCCCGTAGACGCTCTGCATGGCCGGGACGAATATGCGCCCCCGCGCACAGGCCGACCACAATCATATCAGCGGCAACGCCCGCTTTCACCCCGGCGACACTATCTTCCACAACCAGACAACGCGCTGGTTCCACCCCTAATCTGTCCGCTGCATGCAGGAACAAATCCGGCGCGGGCTTGCCATTCTCCACATCCTCTGCGCTGAAAACCCTGTCCGCAAATTCCTCGCTCAGGTCCAGCACATCAAGGCACAGAGTCAAACGATCCATCGCGCTTGATGAAGCAATGCAATGCGGCAGAAATCGAAATTGCTGAATGAAGTTCAGCGCGCCCGGCACAGGCTGTAACTCGGTTCTGAACCTCTCAAGGGTAGCAGCCTTTACATCATCAGCAAAATGGAGCGGTAGCGGCTTATCCACTTTCCCCTCTATCATCGTCACCAACTCCGCCCAGCGCCGCCCCGTATAAAGGTCGACCGACTGTTCCACCGTTGTCGGCAGGCCAAGCGCGGTCACATGATCGGCCAAAATGCTGTTTGCCAGAATTTCGCTGTCAGCAATAACGCCATCAAAATCATAGATGACAGCAGCGATATCCATGGCGTTCTCCTAGTCTTTATATGCTGCCTTATGTGACCTGCCTTACCCTTATCTGTCTACCGATTTCATCCTGAAAACAGGGCTGGGCATAGAAAAGATGGCGCACAGAAAAAGGCGGCACCAACAGCGCCGCCCCTTTCTTCATTGTGCCGCAGCCTGTTGCCAGATGTCTTATCTGGCCCGACGATTGGTTTTCCGGTTATCCAGCCAATAAGCGATTTCCGGTTTCACCCGCGCCCATGTCGCGGCCCGCGCCCGCACCGCAGCAATCGCGCGATCCGTCACCTTACGCGATTCCGCCGTCTGATACTGGTCAGCATAGGCATTGAGTTTATCCGCCATAGCAAGATCACCCGAGCCACCGCCCAGTCGGGCCACCATCTGATTGCGGGTCGCAAGGCCCACCAGCTTTTCATAAACGTCCATATGTTTCAGCACGAAATCAACCGCCAGCGCATCATGCTCTATCGCAACAGCACTTACCAATGCGGCACTGGTCGTCTTGCCCGGTTCATCGGTCAACGCCAGTTTCAGCGCTTCTTCCGCCAGAACCCGGTCTTTTGCCCTGCCCAATATGGTATAGGCCTGCGCCCGATCCATCGCGGACTGCGTATCATTGGCCATAGTCCGTAACCGGTCCCATGTTGCCTTATCGGCATGTTGGGCCACAATGCCCAGCCAGACATATTTGAGCGGACCATCAAGCGCTGCCGGGTTAAGGTCCAGCGCATTGAAACGACGACGCGCCTCGGCAACTACGGCCTCATCACCCAGATCACCAAGGGCTGTGAGCAGGTTCTGCCGCAATAGGGGCGCCTGCGCCGCTTCGCCGCTCTGTGCATCCAGCCCGATCCGCGCCAATGTCGGCGTCAGCTTTGCCGAACCATAAGCACGAAACCGGCGTTGCATCGCTTCATCGCCATCAAACATCCCATAAGCCGCCTGCATATAGCCGGGTAGTTCCGCCAATACCGCATCGCTCGCACTATCAGGCACAGCGTCGATAAGGTCCAGCGCTCGGGTGACAGGCTGATAGCCGCCAAGGCCCAGTTCCCAGTTATCGGCCAGCAGGCCGGTCTGGTCTATCGCCGCCAATTTGGTGAAATTCTTCGCCAGCGCCGCGACATTTTCCTTGGGGTAGAGCGTGCGATAATAGCCCGCCTGTCCGCTGTTGACGACATAAGTGCCGCAACCGGGCAATTCCAGACGGCCCGTGCCGTTCAGGACGATTTGCCCCTCGGCCCCGCCGACGACCTGCCCCTTAACAGGCACATGCCATGATTGGGGTGCCGCGTCTTTAGCTTCCTTTGCGTCGCGGCTGAATTCTCCCTGAGAGAGCGTGATATAGGTGCGACCATTAGCGCATTGGGCGCTTTCCACCTTCACCAGCGGAATACCCGGCTTTGTCGTAAAATCATGGGCAATGCCTGACAGGCCCTTTGCGCCCGCCTGCTCAATCGCGGACCAGAAATCAGCCGTCACTGTATTTCCATAGGCATGGCCCTGTATATATGCGCGGATGCCATTTCGCCACACATCCTCACCCGCGAAATTTTCGAGCATAGAGATAACCGCCTCACCCTTTTGATAGGTGATCGCGTCAAAAGCCTGTGTGACTTCATCCACCGTTTTGATCTGCTGCACGACCGGATGAGTGGTCGTGTAAGCATCCAGCCCCATGGCGCGTTCACGCCCTTCTACGCGGGTCAGGAGCATATCCCATTCGGGCTTCATCTTATCGGTGACTTTGGTGGCCATCCAGCTTGCAAAGCCTTCATTGAGCCACAGATCATCCCACCATGCCATCGTCACCAGATCACCAAACCACTGATGCGCCATTTCGTGCGCGGTGATTTCATAAACCCGGCGACGTGCGGCCTCGGTCGTGGACTTAGGATCAACCAGAAAGGCCCGCTCAAAAGTGAAAATCGCGCCCCAGTTTTCCATGGCGGAGAAAAACTGGCTCTGCCCCGGACCGGCGACATTATCGAGCTTCGGCAAAGGATAAACTGTGCCGAAATAGTCATTGAAATAAGGGAGGATTTCTCCGGCAGCATCCAGTGCAAACTGCGCCTTTTCTACATTACCCTTGCCCGTCACAACGCCCAGCTCCGTCGTGCCGGACATGGCCGTTTTCCGTTCCAGTTCCCCCATGCCGAGGAACAGTAAATAGGTGGACATACGGGGGGTGGTAGCGAAATGGACCTTTGTGGTACCATCTTTTTCTGCCGTAGTGGAGCGCACCGGCATATTACCGACAGCCATCTGCCCCTGCGGCACAATGACGCTCAGGTCAAAAGTCGCTTTATAATAAGGCTCATCCCAGCTCGGCACGAAACGACGTGCATCGGGTGCCTCAAACTGGGTAAAAAGCGCACGTTTATCGGCGCCCGTTGTGTCTTTATAATCCAGCGCGAACAGACCATTGGCCTGCTGGCTGATCGCGCCATCATAAGCGAAGCTCAGCTTATACTGACCGGGTGCCAGTTCCTTGCCAAAAGTGACAGTGGCTGTCTGAGCCTCTTTATCAACAGTGACGGTGCCCGCCATAGCCTTACCGATGGCGGGCGCAACCTCAGCCGAACGAAAGCTAATATCGGCGGCATTCAGTGTGATGCTGGCGGTAGGCTGCGCCACGATGATGCTGATCGTTACATCGCCCGAAAACCGCAAATTGGCTGCATCCGGGCGAACCGTGATTGCATAATGAGTCGGCGTAACACCGCGAGGTAACTGGGTGGTCACATCCCTGATCGGCGCAGCAACGGGGGCCTGAGGCGTAGCCGTATCACCGCTGGCTTTTTGCTGCTGGGCCAAAGCCGGTGCGGACAGGCTGGCGAGAGCCAGCGCCACAGGGGCGACCGCCCGATAATATTTATTTCGTTTCAGTGGTCCAACACTTCCCGGCGAGACTTTCATTATAATTTGCTCCGACACGCAAAAGGACGATGCCAATACGGTATGATATTGCATCAATGGTGCGGAAAATGGGCAAATCCCCTCGTTCCGTCAAGCAAGATGACGGCTTTCATCCTGTCAAATGCACTTTCTTTTTGCTTTTCTGGCTGACAAATATTCAGCGTAGAGAGGCAATGCGCAACATGCGCGGAACCGCGCCCGAAACAATGGAAGCATGGTCTTCCTGCGGCATTTCATAAAATTGTACATGATCCGGCCCAAGACGAGCAGAAACCAGCTCTGCCATATCGCGCGCGCGCCCAACCATCCGCCGTTTTTTCCGCCGGGCCAATATTTCCGCACTACCGGGCAGGCCAACCTGCCATGGCGGCAGCGCCTCTTCCCACTCCCCCACCGCAATCATCACCCGTTGCCCGACCAATGGCGCAGCATTTAAGCCGCTGACCAGAGCATCCCAATCCCACCAGAGCGAAGGGCTTATCGCCGCATAGCAATTAAACAGATCGGGCCGCTGCGTCATCGCCCAAAGGGTGAAATAGCCCCCAAGCGAATGACCAAATACTGTCCGCCAGCGCGCATCAACCGGATAATGCGCAGAAATAAACGCCAGCACATCCTGTTCTATGAAATCCAGAAAGGCCTCAGCGCCACCGCTGGGTCTCACCCTCTCAGCCGAGCTGGCAGAAGGTGGTGCTGGCGAAACAGGCGCGGAATTTGTATCTGTCGCATTTGCATCTGTCGCACTGGGCATATCACTGCGTGCGCTGGTGAAATCCCGATGGCGACGCGCACTATCATATCCCCCGTCACCACCCTCCACAGGACTGGAAATACCTGCAACAATGGCCTGACACACGCCGGTTGCGTCACTGCGCCGCGCCAGACGGCCCAGCGCTTCTACGCAAGTGGCGAAGCATCCCCCAGCATCAAGCGCGATAATGACCGGCCACCCGCCAGCGGGGGCATCGCCGGAAGGCACGTAAAGGTCTATGCAATATTCTTCGCGCCCGTCATGAACAGAACTGATGAGGCCATGACGACTCGTCCCCGGCAAAAAATAGGCCTCAGCCGGATTTTCCGATGAAAATGCAGGAGAAAAATGCAACGCAGGCACTTGCGATATGCTGTTTCCATTTTCGTGCTTTTGGGTCATCATAGCCTCCTGCCCTACGGAATTGCTGACAGATTATGGGGCGCTTTATCTTTTACTTTGCCTTACTGCAAATAGTGGTTGCACTTCACAATCATTATCAATTACTGACGTCGCACAACGGCATGAAGAAGGCTATAACAAGCCCTCATCCAGTCAGAACAAGGGATATGACATTATGGGGCAGGTGGGCAAAAGAAAAACCCTGATAACCGCGCTTATCGCCATCATCGCCGTTGTGGCCATCGCCGCGATTTTCACTAGCCAGCGGACACCAGGCACCTCTGAATCATCTGCGCCAACCAGCCACCTCACTGATGTGAAGGGCCGGTCCATCACGCTGGATAAGCCCGCCCGCCGTATTGCAATTGACGACAGCCGGTATCTAATCGCCCTGTCCCTCATCCACCCGGACCCGGCCTCTTTGCTGGTTGCTTGGCCGCAGGACATCAACCGTCTGGGCGAAGAAAAATATCAACAGTTCCTCAAAAAATCGCCGGGCCTTGCTAAGCTACCCAAAATCGCCAGTTCCGCAGGCAGCTTTGATATGGAATCGCTGCTGGCGGCGGCTCCTGACGTAGCCCTGTTGTCGCTGGAAAACGGCGTAACGGACGAACAAATCAGGCAGGTAGAAGCCGCAGGAATCAAGGTCGTCATTGTTGATTTCTTTGTGAAACCTTTTGATAATCTGGAACGCAGCCTGCTGTTGCTAGGTGCAATTACCGGACGCGAAACGCAGGCGAAGGACTTTGCTGCTTTCCGTGCCCAGCGGATGAAGAATATTGCTGACCGTGTTGCCGCCCTGCCCGCCAATGACCGCCCCACCGTCTTTCTGGAGGCCCATGCCGGTAATGGCCCTGACTGCTGTAACGCCCCCGGAAACGGCAATATCGGTGATTATATCCGTTTTGTCGGCGGACATAATATCGGCGCAGATGTCATCAAAAATTCCTTCGGCAAGCTGAACCTCGAATATGTGATTTCGCGTGATCCGGCCATTTACATCGCCACCGGCGGGCCACATCTCGCAAAGGCAGGCGGCTTTGTTCTGGGCGAAGGCTATGATGAGGCGCAGGCCCGTGCATCGCTGGAAAAAGTTGCCGCACGGCGCGGTATATCCGGCCTCTCTGCGGTGAAACAGGGCCATGCCTATGGCTTTTCCCATCAGCTTATCAATTCACCGCTGGATATTGTCGCGATCGAAACCTTCGCCAAATGGATTCACCCGGATAAATTTGCCGACATTGATCCTAAAGCGACCCTGACCGAGATAAATAAGCGTTTTCTTTCTGTGCCTTATGAAGGGGTTTATTGGGTGGACCTAAAGCCACGCTGACCCTTTCACCCCTATTCGCCCACAATATTTCGCCCGATTTCTCCAATATCATAAACAGGAGTGAACTATGACCTTGTTAAACAACCGGATGAAGAGTGGGCTTGCCCTGCTGGCCGCCGGATCCATGCTGGCGCTGGGCGCACCGATGGCAGCATCGGCCCAGTCGGCCTTTACCACGCTGGATAAGACCTCTGCCGCCAATGTGCGCTTTTCCTCCGCAGAACGCGGCAAAGCCATCGAAGCAGGCAGCAGCGTGACCGTTGCTGGCCAGGGCTTCAAGCCCGGTCAGAAGGTTCAGCTCCTTTATGGTGCAACCCCGCTCGCCGGTGGTGATCTGACCGCTGATGGCGAAGGCAAGCTGACTGGCACCATCACCGTCCCCGCCAATGCTGTTGCTGGCACGCACCCCATCGTCGTTGTGGCGCAGGGGCCCTATTATGCGACCGTGGCTGACCTCAAAGTATCGCCAACTGTCCCGCTTTCAGGCCAGCAAAATTACACCCTGACCGAAGCAAAGGCGACCCGTGGCCAATATCAGTCTGCCTACAGCCCGAAAAGCAACGCCCTGTTCGTGACATCTTCGGTTGGTCGTCCGCCGATCAAGCAATCTGAACTGGTCAAGCTGAATGCCGATACGCTGAAGGTTCTGGCCCGCGTCACGCCGCAGGCTGCCCCTGCAACGGCTAATGGCCGCGACCCCGGCATCTTCGGCGTTTACGGCATTGCCGTTGACGACAGCAAAGGCACCGTCTGGACCACCAACACCCGCCAGAACACCATTTCGGTCTATAATCAGGCCGATCTTTCTCTGGTAAAGCAGTTTGAGCCCGGCGCAGTCGGCCACCCGCGTGACGTCGTCATCGTTCCCGGCGCCAACAAGGCCTATGTCTCCACATCCGGCAAGGAAGTCGTAGTGGTTGACACCGGCTCGCTTCAGGTGAGCAAGAAAATAGCCCCTGCTTCGCTGAAGCGTGGCGAAGATTTCGGTGCCGCCAGCCTGTCCTTCAACCCGGCTAAGAACCTCCTCTATGTTGCCAGCATGTCGAATGAGGTTGCCATCATCGACACCCGCACCGACGAAGTGGTGAAGGTTCTGCCTGTTCCCGGTGCAAAGGGCGTTATCGGCATCGCTGATGACCCACAGACGGGCCGCATCTTCGTTGCATCGCAAGGCAGCGACAACCTCATCGTGCTGGATGCAGATGGCAAGGTAATCGCCGATACGCCGGTTGGCGCGGGCGCACTCAATGTTGCCTTTGATCCGGTAAAGCGCGTTGCCTATGTCGCCAACCGCGGTGCCAGCACCATTACCGTTGTCGATGTTGACGGCAAGATCGTGGCCAATCTCGGTCCGGCACCGATGGTGAACCATATTTCCATCGGTAAGAACGGCACCGTTTATGCGGTGGATAAGTCCGCTGGCATGGCCGAAGGTGGCCTCGACAGCGTTATCCGTATCCGCCCCAAGAAATAAGCGGACACAGTGATGAGAGAGGGCCGGATATTTTTCCGGCCCTTTTTTTATGCACCCAATATCAGGCAGAGCTGCGAACAAAGCCGGTCAGAATAAATCCTCATTCAACGCCATGACAGGCTGCGCTCCAGCCTCTATGGCCGCAACCAGCCCTTTGCTATGCGGCAGCATCCGCGCGGCGAAAAAGGCCGCTATGTCCTGTTTGGCGCGGCATAGCCTATCATCTCCCGCACCTTGCGCCGCTACCGCCATTTGCGTCCACATCCATCCCAGAGAAACCAGTATGAAAAGGCGTAGATAATCTGTCGCCGCCGCGCCTGCGCTGTCTGCATCAACTCCGCGTAAATGCGCTGTCACAGCGCGCAATGAGGCCAGAGCCTCCCCCGTGCGGTGCGCAATATCCTGCACACCCGACACCTCTTGCGCCCGCGCCAGATCTTCCGCCATCAGTGCAAAATATCGCTCCGCCACTGCGCCATTTTCCAGCGCCAGCTTGCGCCCGACAAGGTCCATCGCCTGCACACCATTAGTGCCTTCATAAATCTGGGCAATTCGAGCGTCCCGCACATATTGCTCTACCCCCCATTCGCGGATGTAGCCATGGCCGCCAAAGACTTGCTGCGCCAGCACCGTGCTTTCAAAGCCCAGATCGGTAAAGCCAGCCTTCACCACCGGGGTGAGGAGCGCAACCAGCCCATCGGCATGGGCCCGCTCTACCGCGTCAGGGTGATGGCGGGCGCGGTCAAGCTGCAATGCCGTCCACCCGGCAAGCGCCCTTCCCCCCTCCACAAAGGAGCGAACAGAGAGCAGCATCTTACGCACATCAGCATGGTCTATAATCGGCACCGGGCTGCGTGTGCCGTCGCTACTGCGCCCTTGCAACCGATCCCGCGCATAAGCGACTGCCTGCTGATAGGCAGCGCCCGCAAGGCCAAGCCCCTGTATACCAACGAACAGACGCTCTGCGTTCATCATCGTGAACATGGCAGCAAGGCCGCGATGCGCCTCCCCCACCAGCCAGCCGGTCGCGCCATCATAATTCATCACGCAAGTGGGCTGGGCATGGATACCCATTTTCTGCTCCAGCGCGCCCACAGACATGCTGTTGCGCAGGGTAAAGCCCCCCTCCCCATCCGGCAGGAATTTCGGCACCAGAAACAGGCTGATCCCCTTCACTCCGGCAGGGGCATCGGGAAGGCGCGCCAGCACCAGATGAACGATATTCCCACCAAAATCATGGTCACCACAGGAAATGAATATCTTGGTACCGCTGATCGCATAGCTGCCATTCGCATGAGGCACCGCCTTAGTGCGCAGCAAGCCAAGGTCCGTCCCGGCGCTGCTTTCGGTGAGGGCCATCGCCCCAGTCCATTCGCCGGAGATGAGAGGCGGTAGCCAGATGGCTTTCAGCTCATTGCTTGCATGGGCAGCAATAGCCTCCGTCGCACCGCGCCCAAGCCCCGGAAACAGGCCGAAGGACAGGTTCGCCGCCGACATCATCTCATCCAGCCAGAGTTGCAGCACAAAAGGCAACCCCTGCCCGCCATGGGCAACATCCGCTGACAACGACGTCCACCCGGCACGGGCAAAGGCCCGATACGCCTCTGGAAAACCATCAGGCGTCTTTACCGCGCCATCAATCAGGCGGCTCCCTTCTTCATCCCCGCTGCGGTTCAACGGAAAGGCGATGTCCGCGCAGAAACGCCCGGCCTCCTCCAATATGGTGATGGCAAGGTCCGTATCGACCTCCATATCGAGCTGCGCCATATGGGCGTCAAGGCCCAGAACATGCTTTAGCAAAAAGGCATAATCGTTGATGGGCGGTGTATAATCCTGCATCGGGCACCCCTTTCCATTCATCGCCAATCAAGGCCTGATGAGCAGAGGCGTGGGTGAGGACGCCGCAGACAAAATCAGGGCAGGCCAGCTTTGTTATCTATCCATGATGGTGCCGCAGAAATGGCCATAGTGCAAGGCAGGCTGATAACGGACATTATCCCGGCCTTTCCCATCAGAAACGGAATGAAAAAGAAATCCGTTTCATTTTGTTGATTTAGCTACAATTGCATTGCTATCTATGTAAATGATCGAACCGGACTAAATGCCCGGCCACAAGCCAGAAATAATCATGATCTCATTTCTATTAATCGAGCAGTTATAATGCACAGCCCTTCACCCGCATCAGATAGCAAAATGGATTCACCATCAGCACCATTCAGTATAAAGCCGCTGATGTTCTCGGTTTTTGTCTGTTCCATGGCGATGATGGCATTTGTTGCTGTGGCTGCACCCATCGCGCGTATATTGGGCATGGCCCCATGGCAAATTGGCGCAACTATGACGATTTCCGGCGTCGCATGGCTGGTGATGGCCCGTATCTGGGGGCAAAAAAGCGATAAATATGGCCGCCGTCCAATCATTCTCATTGGCCTTGGCGGGTTTGCCATTACCTATTTCCTGCTCACTTTGTTCATTGATGGGGCGCTGCGAACAGGCATGGCGTCATGGCTGGCCTTTGCAGGCATAATGATCGGCCGATGCCTCACCGGCTTTTTCTACGCCGCCGTGCCATCCGCTAACACCGCATTGGTGGCCGACAATGTCCCTCCGCAACAACGGGCCGGAGCGCTCGCGGCCATCGGTGCCGCCAATGCAGCCGGTATGGCCATTGGTCCCGGCATTGCGGGGGTAATCGCCACCATCAGCCTCAGCCTGCCACTCTATGCCACGGCCATACTCCCCCTCATCGCGCTGACGCTATTATGGCGTGTTCTGCCCCGGCAACAGCCTCTCGCAACACCGAATAAAGGCGATATGCGATTGTTCGACCTGCGTCTGCGCCGCCCGATGGCCATGTCCTTCATCGCGATGTTCAGCGTATCAGTATCGCAGGTGGTGGTCGGTTTTTACGCGCTGGACCGCCTGCATCTTGGCCCTACCGAAGCGGCCAGCGTGGCGGGCATCGCCCTTGCCTGCGTTGGTATATCCCTCGTTATTTCACAGGCCGCGCTAAGCAAGCTCAATAAATCACCAGAAACGATGATCCGCTATGGCGCCATCATTGGCGGTGCAGGCTATTTGCTGACTGCAATTGCGACCACCCCGCCCCTTTTATGGGTATGCTACGCCGTGATGGCCTTTGGCATGGGTTGGGTTTTCCCGTCTGTCTCGGCCATTGCCGCCAATTCGGTTGAACGCCATGAACAAGGCGTTGCCGCCGGAACCGTAGGCGCAGCCCAAGGGCTGGGCATTGTAATCGGGCCAATTTTCGGCACCGCCGTTTATACAATAGAAATGAGCCTGCCCTATCTGTTGATCGGACTATTACTGGTCGTGTCCGGCCTGTATATGGCCCGCACCAATCGTAGACATGAAGGTAAAGGCCTGAGCGAACCGCGCTGACATCCCTCATCATTGTGACACAAAAAATGGGGCGAACCATCACTGGCGCGCCCCGTTCTTGTTTCATGCGATTGTCAGCAGAGCTGATTAACGCTTGATGTCCTTATTATAGGCACCCAGACCCGGCTTGTAGGTCTTATCGTCAAGGAACTGCTTAATGCCTTCCTTGCGGCCCGTATTGTCGAAGCTGTTCGCAGCTTCCTGTGCGCGGACGAGGAAATCTTCGGCATTGTCATAGGTCATTTCACGAACGCGGCGGATGGCGTCCTTAGTGGCCTTCAACGCAACCGGGTTCTTCGCGAGGAGAACATTGGCCACTTCCGTGACGCGGTCCTTCAGGCCAGCAAGCGGGATGGCTTCGTTAACGAGGCCCCATTCAGCAGCCTTCTTGCCGTCAACATTTTCGCCCATCATCGCATGGTACATGGAGTTACGGAAACCTGTCAGTTCCACGATAACCTTCGACGCACCGCCACCGGGCAGGATGCCCCAGTTGATTTCAGACAGGCCGAACTGGGATTCTTCTGCCGCGAAAGCAAGGTCGCAAGCGAACAGCGGGCCATAGCCGCCGCCAAAGCACCAGCCATTAATCATCGCGATGGTAGGCTTCTGGTACCAGCGCAGACGACGCCACCAGCCATAGCTTTCTGCCTGAGCGCCGCGGGTGCCCTTAAGGCCCTGCGATTCGGTGTCACGGAAATATTCCTGAAGGTCCATACCGGCGGACCATGCGGTGCCTTCGCCGGAAAGAACCAACACGCCTACGTCGTCGCGAAACTCCAGCTCGTTCAGTACGCGCATCATCTGGCGGTTGAGGCGCGGTGACATGCAGTTGCGCTTTTCAGGACGGTTGAAACGTACCCATGCAATGCCGTCAATGACGTCATAGGCAACGGTTGCCACTTCGGTGGGATCTACACCTTCAAAACTCATATTCTACTCTCCAGCTAAAGCGTTTTCTAATCAGGTAAATTCACCTGATGACTCCGAAAACGCGAAAAACCAATGCCAGCGCGGTTTCCTGACCCGAATTGACCGGAAACCGCCCTGAAAACGAACATATCAGATAGGGAAATGGCCGGGCTGGGTTTCCATCGTGATCCAGCGCAGCTCGGTAAAGCTGTCGATACCAGCCTTGCCGCCAAATTTGCCGTAACCAGACGCCTTAGTGCCGCCAAAGGGCATTTGCGCCTCATCATGCACAGTCGGGCCATTAATGTGGCAAATGCCGGATTCAATGCGGCGGGCAACGCGCAGGCCCCGTGCGCCATCGCCCGTGAACACCGATGCAGACAGGCCATATTCGGTGTCGTTCGCCAGCTCGATGGCATGATCCTCGTCCCGCGCGCGGATAACCGCAACGACCGGACCAAAGCTTTCCTCACGGAACAGCTTCATGTCAGGCGTCACCTTATCCACCACATGGGCAGGCATCAGCACCCCATTGCTCGTCCCCCCATTGACCAGCACCGCGCCAGCGGCCACCGCATCATCAACCAGCGATTGCACATGGGCAACAGTCTTAAAGTCCACCACAGCACCGAGCGGAGTTTTACCTTCGCGCGGATCCCCCACAGCGAGGGTGGCGACCTTGGCCTGAAATTTCTCAATGAATGCATCAGCAATGGCATCCACAGCGATGATCCGTTCGGTGGACATGCAAATCTGGCCTTGATTCATGAACGCACCAAAGGCCGCGGCCTTCACAGCTTCGTCCAGATCGGCATCATCAAGGATGATGAACGGGGCTTTGCCACCCAATTCAAGCACAGCAGGCTTCAGATTATCCGCACAGCGGCGGGCAATGATGCGGCCCACAGCGGTAGAGCCGGTGAAGTTCACACGGCGCACGGCCTTATGGTCGATCATCGCACCGACGACTTCAGCGGCGTCCTGCGGCGCATTGGTGATGAGGTTGACGATACCACCGCCAAGGCCAGCTTCGACAAAGGCTTCGATAATCAGGCCATGGGTGCGCGGGCACTGTTCCGACGCCTTCAGCACCACCGTATTACCGCAGGCAAGCGGCACCGCAATGGCGCGGGTCGCTAAGATGATCGGCGCATTCCACGGTGCCATCGACAGCACCACACCAGCCGGTTCACGCACCGCCATGGAAAGGCAGCCGGGCTTGTCAGACGGAATGATTTCGCCGCCAATTTGCGTGGTGAGGCCGGCAGCCTCGCGCACCATCGAGCTGGCGAGCATCAGGTTGAAACGCACCCAGCCTTCTGTTGCGCCAATTTCCGCCATCATTGCGTCAATGAAATCATCGGCCTTCGCATCCAGCGCATCGGCGGCCTTCATCAGGGCAGCGCGTCGTGCGCCGGGGCCTTTTTCCGCCCATGCCGGGAAAGCAGCCCGTGCCGCATCAACGGCGGCGACCGCATCGGCCACGCTGGCCGCAGCAGCCCGCGTAGCCACTTCCCCCGTAACGGGGTTGATCCGTTCAAACTCAGCGCTGGCGGAACGCGCCTCCCCGCCAATGGAAAGAGATATTTTGGTTTCAGACATTACTCAGTCTCCCAGGTTTATTGCTATGTAATAGATCAATTTGCACCAAAGGCGCAATAGGGGTATGTGGTTTGACATGAAGAATATAAAAACAACAGAGGCAGGGGATTTTTCCGCCATCATGCACAACCCGGTTGGACGACATCTGGGCTATATGTTGCGTAGGGCATCATCGGTCATCATGGCCGGGCTGGGGTCATCGCTCGCCAGTATTGATCTGCGCCCCGTAGAAGCCACAATATTAAGCCTGATTGCGACCAATCCCGGTTGCACGCAGAGCGACCTTGGCAGAATGCTGAGCATTCAGCGCGCCAATATGGTTCCGCTTATCACCGGGCTGGTGACGCGGGGATATATTTGCAAAACCGCCGCAGACGGGCGATCCCACGCGCTTAATCTGACCGAACAGGGCATTGCCAAATGTCAGGAGGCAGAATCGATGATGGATCAGCATGAGACCTCCATTGCCCAGCAACTGGACCGGGCGGGCCATGATGTGGCACGTCTGGAAGAAGCCCTGACCGCCATCATGAAACTCAGCGCCTGATGCCTTCATTCTCGCTTTTTTGATGCCATATCTGATGTCAGAGAAGCAAAATAAGGCCCATTTGACTGCATCCGATTGGGTGGATGCTGCCATGTCCATGATGGCGGCAGGCAGCGAGGCCGATGTGAAAATCGAACGGCTGGCGGTAAAGCTAAACGCGTCTAAGGGCAGTTTTTACTGGCATTTCCGCGACCGCCAGCATTTATTGCAGGCGGTGCTGGAACGCTGGAGCAAACTTACGACCCTCGATGTTCAGGCCCGGCTGGATCATCAGGAGCGCGCGCCCGATCAGCGCCTGTTACGCTTTCTGGAGCTACCGCTGCGCTCCGCCCGGGCAATCATGATGGCCGACCTTGAACTCACCATTTTCAACTGGGCCAAGCAGGATGAAACCGCCCGTGACGCGCTGATATTGGTCGATCAATTGCGCACACAGCATATCGCCGCCCTCATTGCCGATCTGGGTATCCCAACCAATCGGGCGAACAGCTTCGCCCATGAGGCGTATGCGATGATTCGCTATGTCGCCCTGCGTCGGGATTTGCCGATAGACACACGCTGTGCCCTTATAAAAGCGCAACACCAACGCATCATTGATGCCGCCGGGACGTCGTAAACATATTTTCCCTTTGAACAGGATAGAAAGCCGCATTATGGTCCGCACGGCTTTTCCATACGCCAGCGTATGGAGTGATATTTTCCGTCATCACCGACGGCACCGATGAACAAATAAAGGCAAGGATACCGAATTGAGCTTTGATAAAGCGGCAGAGGCCATTACCATCCACGTCACCAACCTGCCCGGCTGGGAACGGCTGCGCACCCTCGCGGCGGAGGCTGATCTTGACGAGGCCACTATCAGCGAAATCATCGGCACTGCTGCAAAATTCTCCGCCGATATATTGGAACCCTTCGATAAATCTGCCGATCATGTCGGATGCCGGGTAGAAAATGGCCGCGTCATCACTGCCCCCGGCCACAAAGAAGCATGGCAAGCCTTTGTCGAAGGCGGCTGGCCCACCCTCAACGCTTCACCGGAATTTGGCGGCTCTGGCCTCCCCTTCGTGATCCACAGCGCCTGCGAAGAATTGTTCAACCGGGGTTCGCTCTCCTTCGGGATGCTGGCAACGCCGTGCCGCTGCGCATCCATGCTGCTGGATGAACATGCGAGCGACGACATTAAGAATGAATGGCTGCCTAAGTTCATCTCAGGCGAATGGGGCGCGACCATCTGCATTTCCGAGGGCGACGCCGGGTCTGACGTAGGCCGGATTCGTACCATGGCAACCCCGCAGGAGGACGGTTCATGGTCCATCAGCGGCGAAAAAATGTGGATCAGCTATGGCGATCATGACCTGACCAGTCGAATCGGCCATATGGTGCTGGCCCGCACGCCCGATGCCCCTCCCGGAACGCGCGGCATCAGCCTGTTCCTCGTTCCCTCTGATATTGATGGCGCGCACAATGGCACCATCGTTCACCGGATCGAGGAGAAAATGGGCCTGCATGGTTCGCCCACCTGCAATTTCGGATTCGAAGAATCAAAGGGCTATCTGATCGGGCAGCTCCATCGCGGCCTGCCCCAGCTTTTCACCATGATTATCGGTATGCGGATCTCGGTGGGCAGTCAGGGCGCGGCGCTGGCCAATGCCGCCGCCGACCTCGGCATTGCTTATGCGGCGGACCGCAAACAAGGCGGTAAGCCGGATGCGGCGCCCATCGCCATTGCGCGCCATAAGGATGTACAACGCCAGCTTTCGAACATGGCTGCCCGCGCAGAGGTAACACGCGGTCTTGTGCTGACGACCTCCATCCTCGCTGACCTCAGCAAGCTGGAGGATGACGACGCGGCAAAGGCGCAGCATAGCGCGCTGATGGGCTGGCTGCTCCCTATCACCAAGAATTTCTGCGCAGAATCGGCCTTCATCACCTCCAGCGAGGCAATTCAGGTGCTGGGCGGCGCGGGCTATACCACCGAATGGCCCGCCGAACGCTATGCGCGTGATGCCCGCGTTCTCGCCATTTACGAAGGCACCACCGGCATGCAGGCGCAGGATTTGCTGCATCGCCGGTTACTGAAGGACGAAGGCAAGGGGCTGAAGGCTTTTCTAACGGTTGCTCAGGCTGATATTGACGCCGCCACCGATAAAGAAGCCGCCGCCAATCTGACGCAGGTGATTGCAGAACTGACGCAGGCGTCGGAATGGCTGGGGGGCCGCACCGACACGCCAGCCGATATCGATTATGCCGCCGTTTCTTATCTCAATCTCGCATCACTGGCAGCAACAGGCTGGGTGGCCCTGCGCCTTAGCAATCTGTCCGGCGATGCACTGCGTGATAAAATGGCAGCACGTGGCCGTTATTGGCTGCGTTTCATTCCCGGCATGGCCGCGAATGAGCATCGCCTCATCAAGGCAGGTGCAGCAATATTGGAAGCCGATGCCATTACCTTTGAAGAAGCATAATCGCATCTGAAAATGCATAGAAAAAGGCCGGTGCGGAACATTCTGCATCGGCCTTCTTCTTTTTATACTGCCCACGCATACAAATATTGGGCGCAAACGTTAGACGCAATCATCGAACCCAATCATTGGGCCAAGGGCTGTTCCCGCGTCACAAAATGCAACGGCCCGCCGCCATCGAGGCTGAACCCTGCACCCCAGCCCGGCTCCACATCCAGAATGAGTCGCTGCCCGTCCAGAAACTGCGCCATTATTTCGCCTACATAAAAAGGCGCTCCCCCCACTTCGCCCAACAGCATATCCCGGCTGCCAATGCGAAAATCCCCCGCCGGATAACACATGGGAAAGGCACCATCACAGCATCCACCAGCCTGATGGAAAAGGACTGGCCCATGCTGGCGTGTCAATTCAGCAATGAATGTAAGGGCCGCCGGAGTAGCGATAACGCGTACAATTATTCCTACTCCGGCAACCATGATATGTGCGACCCTCGGCCTCTTATTTCGTCATATCGAGGACAACGCGTCCTTCAATCTTGCCCTTGTGCATACGATCGAAAATATCATTAATATCTTCGAGGCGTTCGGTGCTGACCGTCGCCTTCACCTTGCCATCAGCCGCGAAATCAAGCGATTCTTGCAGATCAAGCCGTGTCCCGACAATCGACCCGCGCACGGTAATGCCATTCAGCACCATACCGAAGATATTGAGCGGGAAATCACCCGGCGGCAAACCGTTAAGGGCAACCGTGCCACCACGGGCAACAACATTGACCGCCTGCTCAAACGCTTTCTCGCTAACGGCCGTAACCAGAACGCCATTAACGCCGCCACCGGTTTCCCGCTTGATGACCGTTTCCGGGTCTTCGTTGCGGGCATTAACCGTGATGGTCGCGCCCAGCTTCTTTGCGAATTCCAGCTTGCTGTCATCAATATCAATTGCCGCGACATTCAGGCCCATGGCAACCGCATATTGCACGGCCATATGCCCCAGACCGCCAATACCGGAAATGGCGACATAATCGCCCGGCTTGGTGTCCGTCATCTTCAGGCCCTTATAGACCGTGACGCCCGCGCACAGAACCGGCGCGATTTCGTTAAAGCTGATATTATCAGGCAGATGGCCGACATAGTTCGGATCAGCAATCACATAATCAGCAAAACCGCCATTGATGGAATAGCCGGTATTGAGCTGTTCAACGCACAATGTTTCCCAGCCGCCAAGGCAATGGACGCAGTGACCACAGGCCGTATAGAGCCACGGAACCCCGACGCGGTCGCCTTCCTTCACATGCTTGACGCCTGCCCCCACAGCAGAAACAAAGCCCACGCCTTCGTGGCCGGGAATGAAAGGCGGATTAGGCTTTACCGGCCAGTCCCCTTCTGCGGCGTGAAGATCGGTGTGACACACACCAGATGCCTGAATAGCGACCTGAATCTGCCCCGGCCCTACTTCGGGAATAGGCACTTCATCAATCGTCAGCGGTTTGCCAAATTCGCGGACAACCGCTGCTTTCATTGTCTTAGCCATGATAAACCCTCCTAAATATTGGGGAAGAAAGTGCAGGCCGGGCGAATGCCTCTCCCGGCCCACCCGTTATCATTGTCAGAAAAAGCCCAGCTTTTTGGGGCTGTAGCTGACCAGCAGATTCTTGGTCTGCTGATAATGATCCAGCATCATCTTATGGTTTTCACGACCAATGCCGGATTGTTTATACCCGCCAAAGGCCGCATGGGCCGGATAGGCGTGGTAGCAGTTGGTCCACACGCGCCCCGCCTGAATAGCGCGGCCAAGGCGGTAGCAGGCGTTCGCGTCGCGACTCCACACGCCCGCACCCAGACCATAAATAGTGTCGTTGGCGATGGAAATCGCATCATCCATATCCTTGAAGGTCGTGACGGCGAGAACCGGCCCGAAAATTTCTTCCTGGAAAATGCGCATCTTGTTATGGCCCCGGAAAACCGTGGGGTTGATGTAATAACCATCATCCAGATCGCCACCCAGCCTGGCTGCATCGCCGCCGATGAGCAGTTCTGCGCCTTCCTGCTTGCCAATATCCAGATAGCTCAGGATTTTATCACGCTGCTGGGCCGACGCCTGCGCGCCGATCATCGTCGTGGGGTCCAGCGGGTTGCCCTGCTTGATGGCCGCAACACGGGCGAGCGCCCGTTCCATGAAACGATCATATATGGATTCGTGGATGAGCGCGCGGCTGGGGCAGGTGCAAACCTCACCCTGATTAAGTGCAAACATCACAAAGCCTTCAACGGCCTTATCGAAATAATCATCATCTTCGCGGGCGATGTCATCCATGAAGATATTGGGCGATTTCCCGCCCAGTTCCAGCGTCACAGGAATGAGGTTCTGCGTCGCATATTCCATAATGAGGCGGCCCGTCGATGTGGCCCCGGTGAACGCGATCTTGGCAATTTTGGGCGAAGTCGCAAGCGCTTTACCGGCCTCCGCACCGAAACCATTGACGACGTTCAAAACACCCGGTGGCAGCAGATCACCGATAATTTCCATCAGCACCATGATGGATGCCGGGGTCTGTTCCGCCGGTTTCAACACGATGCAGTTACCGGCCGCCAGCGCAGGCGCGATTTTCCATGCACCCATCAACAACGGGAAGTTCCACGGAATAATCTGGCCAACAACGCCCAGCGGTTCGTGAAAGTGATAGGCGACCGTGTCGTGGTCAATCTCACCCACGCTACCTTCCTGCGCACGAATGCAGGCAGCGAAATACCGGAAATGGTCAATCGCCAACGGAATATCCGCTGTCATGGTTTCACGAATTGGTTTCCCGTTATCCCATGTTTCGGCAGTGGCGATTTTCGCCAGATTGTCTTCCATCCGGTCAGCAATGCGATTCAGGATCAACGCACGTTCCGTCACCGATGTACGGCCCCATGCATCCTTCGCCTTATGCGCAGCGTCGAGCGCGGTGTTAACGTCCGACGCATCTGACTGGGCTACCTGACACACGACCTTGCCCGTTACCGGGGACTTGTTATCAAAATAGCGCCCCGCCTGCGGGGCAACCCATTGCCCGCCGATATAATTGTCATACCGGTCAGCAAAAGGATGGCTCATCGCCACTTGCGGCTCTGTAATCATATCCATGATAAAATCCTCTTCCCAAGGGAGTAAATCGGCGTTGTACAGCCGACTATTCGTCTACGCTGGCAGGTTCAGGGGGATGCAACAAGCCTGCGGCCAGAGAGGAAGTGGGGCGAGTGTCTCACCTATGAGACAGTCGCTTCAGGATGATTTTAAACCCGGAAAAAACAATGTGGAAAGGATGGTTGACCCCTTCATTTTGCTGCGCAACAAAAACAGGTACAATATCAGATAAAATGATTTGATATTAATGCTCTATCCCGGCTTTCTTCATGCGGCGATACAAGGTAGCACGGCCAATCCCCAACACCTGCGCAGCACGCGTCGCATTGCCCCCTGTTTGGGCCAAAGCGCGGCGTAATATGCCCCGTTCCCCATCATGCAGGGAAACGCCCCCTTCCTCACCCATCACATCCGCGAGGGACCGGGGTGTCTCAAGGCTTTCATTCGTCAGACGATAGCGGATGCGGGCAGCACGGCTCGCGCCAACGACCATATCATCCCTGTCTACGGCAAGCAGGCCGGAGCCCAGCACCGGGTCATCCCCGGTGAAGATCACCCGCGCCTCGGCATAAGTACGGGCGAAATAATCCCGCTCAATCGTCCGGGCGGTTTCCTGCACCAGCGATGCAATCATGTCTGCCATCATCTGGCTATGGTCATCGCGGCAACTGGTAACATCAAGCGCCCCAATGAGTTGCCCATTGGGGGCATAAATCGGCGCATCCATACAGCTAATGCCGATGTTACGGCTGGAAAAATGCTGATCGCGGTGGATGATGACTGGCCGGCCTTCAAACAGGCAGGTCCCAATGCCATTTGTGCCTTCCTCCGCCTCCCCCCACATGCCACCGGGGGCAAGCCCGACGCTGGCAAAGGCCGCAGCATCGCCATCTGAAGAGCGCCGTTCCAACACAATGCCCGCACTACTGCTAAGGACAATACCGCAGCCAGAACGCCCCACTGTGCGAAAAAGCTGATCCATCACCGGCGCAGCAATAGCAAGGAGCGCGCCATGCTCATCGCGGGCGGCGGCGAGCTCTCTGGCACTCACTCGCTCTCGTCTGCGCTGCGTAGAGGGATCAAGCCCATGATGGAGAGCAGAACGGCACCATGATGCCGCCACGGGGGACTGCGCCGCCCGGCTGGATGATTTCACCGCATCAAATACGGCATCGGCATGATGCACAGTATCTCGACTCAAATGACCTCTCCTGATCATCATCGCAGCATGACGCCACTTATCGTTTAGGTCAAACCCACCTCTGTCATAACTGATACCGCGGATAATATCACTGATACCAAAGCATCAGCGAAGAACATCAGGCCTTATGGGGGGCAGGTGCGCCGCCCGGTTCATCCGCCTCTGCCACATCTGCGATGTTGGGCGCAGGCGCAGCCCCATTCCCCTTCGCGGCTTCGCCATTCACATGGCGGATAGAAAGCGCCGCCATATAGGGCGCGCTCAGGAACCGGGCAGAAAGCCCCAGCATCCCGATAAAGACCAACACCGAAAAGCCATCCCCCAGCACATCATGGCCAATCAATGCCAGAAGGCCGAATATCAGGGCCAATGTGCCCAGCGTCGTTTCCATGACGGTAGAGGTAAAGGGCGTTTCCTTCGTTCCACCAACTGCAAATTTAGGCGTCCGTCGCCATGCCAATGGCTTGCTGGAGAGGCCCGCAACCCCGCCCACCAATATGGTGTAAGATAATGCAAGGCGCGCAACTTCGCCGTGAATCATGTCCCGAATACGCGTGCACCCCGCAAGGCGATACCGATGCCCCGTCCGCACCAGCATCGTCAGCGTGCCAATGCCCATCATCAACCAGAGGATGTTGGGAATAGCCACCGGCTCCATGCTGCGCGTCAACAATGCAACGCTGGTTGCCGCCATGCCCGCAACCGCACCCACCATACCCGCCAGCACTCTTAATGGAGCAACGCAGCGTAAGACCTCCAGCAATTTGGTCCAGCCCGGCAAACGCGGTGCGAGCGGCGCAGGCAGGAACAGTCGCCAATAGCGGCGAAGCTGCTGCACCGGCCCCGCCGTCCAGCGGAAACGCTGCTTCTTATAATCATCAAATGTATCGGGGATAAGACCGCGCCCGAAGGTCTGCCCCAGATAGAGGCCATGATAGCCCGCAGAACGCAGCCGCACGGAAACCTCCGAATCCTCGGTAAGGCACCATTCGGCCCAGCCGCCAACCTCACGCAGAGCCTTGGTACGGATGAGGCACATGGTGCCGATGGTGAAGGCACCGCCATATTCGCTGACCCCCGGCATATCGACCTTATTATTCGGCATATATTCCCAATAACAGGCGGTCAGATAATCGCTCACCTCATAACCGAAATAGTCATGCGGCGTCTGGATATAGGCCATTTTCGGGTCATCGAAAAAGGGAACGAGTTGTGAAAGAAAATCAGGCCGAGCCAGATAATCGGCGTCTACCACCGCGACAATATCGGCATCCGGGGCCATGATCGTCATGCAATAATTTAATGCGCCTGCCTTCGCGCCGGGCAGTGGGGCCTTATGGTAAAAGCGAAACACATCCCGGCCCAAACGGTCATTGAGAACCTTGCAATGCGCCTCTAATGGCCGCCACAGCGCTTCATCAGGAGTGTTATTATCGATAACGATCACCTCATAATGCGGGTAATCCTGCGCGGCGAGATGATCCATCGTCGCTATCACCACTTCGGGCGGTTCGGCATAACAAGGCAGTTGCAGCGATACCTTATAGGCGCGATCCTCCCCATCAGGGCGAGGCGGCATGATCGGGCGGCTCCATTGTTCATGCGTCAATATGGATTCGCGGGCAAAGCGCTCCATAAAGCCCAGCGCCCAGACAATCATCGCAAAGCCAAGGCCGATATAGCCAAGACCTTCCGCCCATGCCGGCAAACCCGCCTCATTGAGGAACAGCCCCATCCAAAGGGTGGAAACCAGCAGCATCAGCGGCTGTACCGCCATCCACAACACACCGGGCATAGAGAGACGGTTGACATAATAACGAATGAGCGCCGCGAGATTAAGGAACAGCACGAGGATCAATGCCTGATCGAACAGATGCCCCGTCAGCATCGCTGTCACCAAAACGGTAACAGCCGAAGCACCAAAAATCTCGATCATTTCATCAGAAACCGGGCGCGCAATATGATGGGGGGATGGGACGGCCCTCAATGCCAGCAAAGCAGAAACCAGCGCCATAACCGCCAGAAACACCATGGAGGAATCGAGTAATGCGCGCGACATAAACATCCTTATTTTTCTTGCCCTTATGGCCTAAGTCTGCCTCAGACCATCTAAGCAACCCCGCCAAGCGCTCCTTATTTCCCTAATCACAAGGGGAAATCCGGTGAAACGGTGCAGATGCAGGAGCAACCGAGGCTATAATGTCCTTATGGGCCAGCACACCCGAATTTCCTACCCACCTTGCTTGTCAGGCAGACATCGGCCTCTTACGATCCTATCATGACAAAGCGAAAACATAACGCCATGCTGGGTGGCTTCCTTTCTTTTGCTCTCTCCTTCTGCGCCCCAATGGCATGGGCAAAGCAGGAAATAGCAGCACCCAACCCTTCCTCTTCACCCATTAATCCGGCGGGCCTGTATCAGGGCATTGGCGACGGCCCCGATGTGGCATCTCAGCTATTGTTGACCAAAGAGGGCGATTTTCGGTTTCAACTGATGGCAGGCGCGCTGGATTTATGGTCACAGGGCCAATGGATTCAGGCCGATAATGGCACGCTTACCCTCAACACAGCCCCCCGGCCCAAGCCACCGGAACTTCATGTTCAGAGCATGGAGAAGAAAGCGGGCGCGCCCATTTCTATCCTTGTAACCACCCCAAAAGGCCGCAGTATAGCCGGTGTGGACTTTGTCATCGGTTTTGACAAAGGCCAAAGCATTGAGGATTATACCCAGTCCGACGGCTGGCAAGCGGACCCTGCGGAAAAACGTATCCCCCGCTGGATATCCCTGCGCGAACCAATTTACGATATTATATTGGACCAAACCCCCATCCCCGACGGGGCCAATGATCTGCGCTTCACCCTCATCCCCAATGATGTGGGTGTGCTGGATTTCATCAATGCCACCGGCATTTTACGGGAAGAGGACGGAGAGACGTTTCTCACCGTCAGTATGGACAAAGGCAGCACATCCTTTGTGCGTTTAAAGCCAGATAAAGAACAATCGGGCGAAGAACAAAAAACCGAGAATAAACCATGAAGCAAAGGGCGCCCGGTTTTATCGACCGCGCGCCCTTTCCAACATCTCATGATCGTCAGATCAATCAGGCGGTCACATAATGGGCCGTGGTTTTGGCAGCCACTTCCTCCGCCGTCACACCGGGGGCTAATTCCATCAGCTTGAACGGACTGTCATGGTCTGCGCGCTGGAACACACAGAGGTCCGTGATAATCATATCCACCACATTCTTGCCCGTGAGTGGCAAGGTGCAGGCCGGAATGAACTTCGGATCCCCATTTTTGGATACATGTTCCATCACGACGATGATTTTCTTCACGCCTGCGACGAGGTCCATCGCGCCGCCCATGCCCTTAATCATCTTGCCGGGGATCATCCAGTTGGCGATGTCGCCAGCCTCTGACACCTCCATCGCGCCCAGCACAGTAAGGTCGATATGACCGCCACGGATCATCGCAAAACTATCGGCAGAGCTGAAATAAACGCTGCTGGGCAGTTCGCTGATGGTCTGCTTACCGGCATTGATAAGGTCCGGGTCTTCCTCTCCCTCATAAGGGAAAGGACCGATGCCCAGCATCCCATTTTCCGACTGCAGCGTCACTTCGACGCCATCGGGGATATGGTTGGCCACCAAAGTGGGGATGCCAATGCCGAGGTTCACATAATAGCCATCCTCCAGCTCCTGCGCGGCGCGAGCAGCCATCTGATCGCGGGTCCAGCCCTTTGTTGCTGCATCAATGGTCATCATGCGCTCTCCTTCTGCCGAACGGTGCGGAATTCAATCTTCTTATCATAGGGGCTGCCGACTATCAGGCGCTTCACATAAATGCCGGGCAGGTGAATTTGGTCAGGATCAAGGCTACCAACCGGCACTACTTCTTCTACCTCTGCGATGCAGATTTTGGCGGCGGTCGCCATGGGCGCATTAAAATTACGCGTGGTCTTGCGGAAAATCAGATTGCCTGCCTCATCTGCTTTCCAGCCCTTGATGATGGCAATATCCGCAAAAATGCCGCGTTCGAGGATATAATCCTGCCCGTCGAAATTCTTGACTTCCTTGCCCTCGGCCACCTGTGTGCCAACGCCGGTTTTGGTATAGAAACCGGGTATACCCGCGCCGCCCGCCCGGCACCGCTCCGCCAGAGTTCCCTGCGGGCAGAATTCCACCTCCAGCTCACCGGCGAGGAACTGCCGTTCAAATTCTTTATTTTCACCAACATAAGAAGAAATCATCTTCTTCACCTGACGGGTGCGCAGCAGCTTGCCCAGTCCTTCGCCATCAATGCCCGCATTGTTAGAGGCAATGGTAAGGTCCTTCACGCCATTATCCCGGATGGCATCAATTAACCGTTCCGGTATACCGCACAGGCCAAAGCCGCCCGCGCATATATGCATGCCATCGAATAACAGCCCTTCAAGGGCCGATGCCGCATCCGGATATAATTTCTTCAAGGCGTCAATCCTCCATCCCAATTCTGTTTCACGGCCCTATCCGACAAGATATATAATGGCTGATCGCCCCGCACCGGAATCATCACCGCCTAACAGATGACAGCAAAGCATTTCAGGGGGCTGACAGGCAAGAAAAAAGGCCGCCCGAATATCGAACAGCCTTTTCCCGATTTTGTCACGTCCAGAAAAAATAAGATCAGATTATATCTTATCACCCAAAGCACCCTTTACGGTGCCTGCGACCTTCTGCGCTTTGCCCTTCAATTCCTGCGCCGCACCTTCG
This sequence comes from Sphingobium sp., assembly GCA_009360885.1. Classification (GTDB taxonomy): domain Bacteria; phylum Pseudomonadota; class Alphaproteobacteria; order Sphingomonadales; family Sphingomonadaceae; genus Sphingobium. The sequence goes on from SPEL01000002.1 coordinate 274,694, forward strand.
GCCTTCGTTTCAGGGTCGTTGCTATGTTGTTTGGCCTTACCGATGGCTTCGTTGACGGTGCCTTTTACCTTATCGACAAATTCACCCATTTTTCTACTCCTTCGGTTTCAGTTGGATAGATAACAACGCAACGGCCCACCTTCTCTTTTGGTTCCCTCACAACGACAAACGGCCCGCCACGAAAGACGAGCCGTTGTACTTCTTAACCGCAGCATGCGGTCTACTGGCCTTATTAGCGCAGGCCTTAAGCGCTCCGGCCTTGTTTAACGCTGGGCTGCGCCAACCATATAACGCCAGATATTGGCGGCATCTTCTTCCCGCGCCTCTTCGCTCTGGCCATCCAGCGCAGCCTTCACCATCACCGCACCCGCCTCCTGCATCACCGCATCCGGTTCCCGGATCGCCTCCAGCACAGCGCGGGCAGCCGGGATAAAACTCTCCCACGCCGTTTCTGGCTGACCGGCCTGAATGCACAGGGCGCGGGCGATGCGTTCCGGCAAGCCAGCTCCAACCATATCAGATCAACCCGGCGAGCGGGCTGGACGGGTCAGCATACATGCGCTTACCCATGCGACCGGCGAGATAGGCCATGCGCCCTGCCTCTGTCCCCGCCTTCATCGCGGCGGCCATCAGCACGGGGTCCTTTGCCTCGGCAATGGCGGTGTTCATCAACACGCCGGTGCACCCGAGTTCCATCGCCTGCGCGGCCTCCGACGCGGTGCCAACGCCCGCATCGACCAACACGGGAAGGCTCGTCCCCTCAACGATCAGGCGGATCGTCACCTTATTCTGTATACCAAGGCCCGACCCGATGGGCGCGCCCAATGGCATGATGGCAACCGCGCCTGCATCCTCCAGCCTTTTGGCGGCGATGGGATCATCCACACAATAGACCATCGGCTTAAAGCCTTCTTTCGCCAAAACTTCGGTCGCGCGCAGGGTTTCGACCATATCCGGGTAGAGCGTCCGCGCCTCGCCCAGCACCTCCAGCTTCACAAGGTCCCAGCCACCGGCTTCGCGCGCAAGGCGCAGGGTGCGGATGGCCTCATCTCCGGTGAAACAGCCTGCGGTATTGGGCAAATAAGTGATTTTCTTCGGGTCGATATAATCCGTCAGCATCGGGGCATTAGGGTCAGACACATTGACACGCCGCACCGCCACCGTCACGATTTCCGCGCCAGAGGCCGCAACCGCCGCCGCATTCTGCTCAAAATCCTTATATTTGCCGGTGCCAACAATCAGGCGGGAATGAAAAGTCCGGCCCGCGACGCTCCAGCTATCATCCAATGTCGTCACGTCGCCACCTCCTACAAAATGCACAATTTCCAGTTCATCGCCATCTTCGACGATAACCTGCGCCAATGTAGAGCGCGGAACCACCTCAAGATTGCGCTCCACCGCGATTTTTTCAGGCACGAAGCCCAATTCGCTCGCTAATGCGGCAAGGGTCATGCCCGCCGCGACACGGCGATGGTCGCCATTGAGGCGAATGGAAATCATCCCATCAACAGACATGGCACATCTTCATTTCCGGCCCTCATTCTTCGCATCCTGACCGCCTGAACGGCTGGACCTGACGCCTAAAAATTCATAATGAAGCCGTGCATATAAACGCTAAGGGCAGCATCGCAACAGCCGTGCATCGCCTGTAGAAGGAAAATATATGAGCGATGACCGCATGATCCTGGTGCTAAATGGTCCCAACCTTAATCTGCTTGGCACCAGGGAACCGGATATTTACGGCTATGACACGCTGGATGACATTGCCACCCGGATGGAAGACCGCGCCAGCGCAGAGGGCGTTTCGATTGATTTTCGCCAGTCCAACCATGAAGGCCATCTGATCGACTGGCTGCACGAAGCACAGGCGCAGGCGATGCATGCGGTTATTTTGAACCCGGCGGGCTTCACCCATACATCTGTTGCGCTGCTCGATGCCATCAAGGCGATAACCGTTCCGGTGATCGAGGTTCACCTCTCCAACCCCCATCAGCGCGAGGATTTCCGCCATAAAAGCTATGTCAGCATGGGCGCAAAGGGGACCATCGCAGGCTTTGGCCCTATGTCCTATATGCTGGCTCTGGAAGCCGCGCTGGACCTATAACACCCGCATAACACCATACGCAAAATGGCCAAAAAGCGAAAGTTGGCTGTTGCACTTGGCTGGAAACCGCAATAGGCGCTGTTGGCAAGAATGACTTACCACAGCCTATCCATAATTTGAGGGCATGATGACCGATAAACAAGACAGCACCCCCCTTGCCAGCGACGCGATGCAGATTGATGTCAATCTCGTCCGCGAACTGGCCAAAATGCTGGACGCCACGAACCTGACCGAAATCGAAGTCGAGGATGGCGACCGCAAAATCCGCGTTGCCCGCAAGATAAGGGCCGAAGTCGTCGCAGCGCCCGTGGTGGCACAGGCTGCCGCACCGGTTGCCGCACCGGCCTCGGTTGTTGCAGAAATCTCTGCGGCCCCTGCTGCCGCCCCGGCCAATGCGGTAAAATCGCCGATGGTTGGCACGGTCTACCTCTCCCCCGAACCCAGCGCACCGCAGTTTGTTCGCGTTGGCGATCAGGTAAAGGCTGGTGAAACTCTCCTCATTGTCGAAGCGATGAAGGTGATGAACCAGATCAGCGCCCCCGCATCAGGCACTGTTCGCCAGATTCTCGTCGAAAATGGTCAGCCGGTTGAATTTGACCAGCCCCTCATCGTCATCGAATAAGGCCAGTATCCATGCCGATTGAGAAGCTGCTTATCGCCAACCGGGGCGAAATCGCCCTGCGTATCCTGCGTGCCTGCCATGAAATGGGCATTAAAACGGTCGCGGTACATAGCACTGCTGATGCTGATGCCATGCATGTGCGCCTCGCCAATGAAGCCGTGTGCATCGGCCCGCCGGCCGCGCGGGACAGCTATCTCAACATCGCCAACATCATTTCAGCAGCGGAGATTTCCGGCGCGGATGCCATTCACCCCGGCTATGGATTTCTGTCGGAAAACGCGCAGTTCGCTGAAATTGTTGAGGCACATGGCCTGATTTTTGTCGGGCCAAAGCCTGAGCATATCCGCACCATGGGTGATAAGGTTGAGGCAAAGCGCACCGCTGGCGCGCTCGGCCTGCCGCTGGTGCCCGGCTCTGCCGGTGCTATTACCGATGTGGACGAAGCAAAGAAGCTGGCCGCAGAAATCGGCTATCCGGTTCTCATCAAGGCAGCATCCGGCGGCGGTGGGCGCGGCATGAAGGTCGTGCCTGATGAGGAAAGCTTTGAAAGCCTGATGTCTCAGGCCAAGAGCGAAGCCAAGGCCGCTTTTGGTGATGACACCGTCTATATGGAAAAATATCTGGGCAACCCCCGGCATATTGAATTTCAGGTTTTCGGCGATGGCAATGGTCAGGCTATCCATCTTGGTGAGCGTGATTGCTCATTGCAGCGCCGCCACCAGAAGGTATTGGAAGAAGCTCCTTCTCCTGTCATTTCCGCCGATGAACGCGCCCGCATGGGCGGCGTGGTCGCCAAGGCGATGGCCGATATGGGCTATCGCGGCGCAGGCACCATTGAATTTCTGTGGGAAAATGGCGAGTTCTACTTCATCGAGATGAACACCCGCCTTCAGGTGGAACATCCCGTTACTGAAATGATTACCGGCGTTGATCTGGTGCGTGAACAAATTCGCATTGCAGAGGGCAAGCCTCTCTCCGTAACGCAGGATGAACTGCGCTTTACCGGTCATGCCATTGAATGCCGCATCAATGCCGAAGATCCGGTGACCTTTGCCCCCTCCCCCGGCACCGTCACCAGCTATCATGTACCGGGCGGCATGCATGTCCGCGTCGATAGCGGCCTTTATCAGGGCTATAAGGTGCCGCCTTATTATGACAGCATGATCGGCAAGCTGATCGTTTATGGCCGCACCCGCGAAGGGGCGATCATGCGCCTCAAACGCGCATTGGATGAATATGTGATTGAGGGGATGAAAACCACCATCCCACTTCACCAGAAACTGCTGGAAGATGCCGATTTCCAAAATGGAGATTATACCATCAAATGGCTGGAAAAATGGCTAGAAAAACAGCAGGAAAAGTAAAATGACCGCCCTTTCCCGCAGGCATATGATAGCAGCTATTGCGGGTGGGGTCGGCACATGGACCATCGCCCGTCTTCCCGTCCACGCACAGGAAGGCGGGCTTCGTTTTTCTGTTGCCGATGAGAAACTGGCTTTCCCCCTTTCCCGCCTTGAGCAACAGGCTGGTGGCAGGCTGGGTTTTGCTATATTCGACAGCAGCAATGGCCGCAGCATTGGCATCAATGCCAATGACCGCTTCGCCTTTTGTTCGACGTTCAAAATGCCGCTCGCCGCCATGACGCTGGAGGCACTGGATAAGGCACGCCTACCCGCCGATCAGTTGCTGCCAGTAACGCAGGCGGATATCACCACTTATGCCCCCATCACCAGCAAGGCCATAGACATTGGCGGCATGACCGCCCGCGACCTTGCCGCTGCTGCGGTTATCCATAGTGACAATGTCGCGGCGAATATCTTGTTGGCCGCACTGGGCGGGCCTGCAGGATTCACCCATTGGCTGCGCGCCCAAGGTGACGCAATCACCCGCCTTGACGATATCGAGCCAGCCCTCAACAGCGTGCCAGCCGGGTCTGCCGAAAATACGACTACACCCATGGCTATGGCACGCCTCTTTGCCCGCCTGTTGGGGCCGCAATCCCCTCTCCCCCCACCATCGCGGGAACAATTGGGACAGTGGCTACGTGATAGCCAAACCGGCCTTGCTCGTCTTCGCGCTGGCCTGCCTGCGGATTGGAAGGTTGGCGACAAAACCGGCACCGCATCAGCCGCTCTGACAGATAATCTGACTGGCAAAGTGAATGATGTCGCCGCCATCTGGCATCCCGATGGGCATATCATCACTATCGCTGCATTTTATGAGGTGCCTCTAACATCCAAAGCCATGCCAGCAGATAATGACGCTGTTCTGGCCGAGGCAGCCAAAGCGGCCTGTCAATGGATAATGGCATCCCCGTCCGGCACTGCCCTGCGGTAGAAGAATAAAGGAAAACCAATGAAAGTTACTATCTGGCACAACCCCCGCTGCTCCAAATCCCGCGAAGCGCTGGCCATTTTAAATGAAACACCGGGCCTTGAAGTAGAAACCATCGAATATCTCAAGACCCCACCCTCCCGCGCAGAGCTGGCCGCTGTATACGCGCGGGGCGACGTGTCAGTACGCGACGGCCTGCGCAAAGGCGAAGAAGGCGCAAAGGCCCTGAAAGATGCCAGTGATGAGGCGATATTGGATGCGATGGCGGCTGACCCAATATTGATCGAACGCCCGCTGGTCATCACCGAAAAGGGTGTGCGCATTGGCCGCCCACCAGAATCCATCCGCGAAATTCTCTGATCGGAATATTCCACCAGATATACATTTTCGTCATGAGAATGACTTGTGCCCGCACCATGAGGGCAACAGGCAGGAACGGCATTGCCGATCCCCTATCAAATAGGATAGCCTGCCTGTGCAATCATGGAGGGAAATTTGGCAACTGTTGCGGTTTACAGCCTGAAGGGCGGTGTCGGGAAAACGACCTTTGCGGTCAATCTGGCATGGGCCGCCGCCCGCAATAGCAGCCGCCGCACCCTCCTTTGGGATTTAGACCCGCAGGCGGCATCAACATGGATGCTCTCAGCAGACCATAGTGGACGCGACGAGGCGCAGGCCATTTTCAGCAGAGAGGTGGATGTAGAGCAACTCATCCGTCCATCAACAGTGGAGGGGATTGACCTCATCGCGGCGGATACATCCTTACGCGGGCTGGACCGGCTGTTCTTTCAGATCGGCAAGAAAAAACGGCTGGCGCGGCTGATTGAGAAACTTTCCCGCAATTATGACCGGATCATCCTTGATTGCCCTCCCGGCCTTACCGAAACCAGCGAACAGGTGCTACGCGCTGCCGATGTGGTCGTGGTGCCGGTCATTCCCTCCCCCCTGTCGCAGCGTGCGCTGGGTGAGGTCGCCCGTTATCTCGTGCAAAATGGGGGCAGCCATGCGCCGATATTGCCGGTTTATTCGATGGTAGACCGTCGGCGCAGCCTGCACCGCGCGGCGATGGAGGAAAATCCGGACTGGCCGATTGTGCCTATGGCCAGCGCAGTCGAAATGATGACATCCAAACGCCTGCCTATTGGAGAGTTTGCAGTATCATCCCCTGCGGCGCGGCAATTTGCATATTTGTGGCAGGCAATCGAAAAACGGCTGGCGAAACAATGATAAGGTAGACCATCTGCGGCGCGGAACCTGTTCTAGTCAGGAAAAATGGGCTGATGGATTAGAAAACATAGAGAGTCAGGTCTCAGTTACGCCTCGCTAATTTAGGCTCAGGTTTGAAATACGTCTCATCATGTGGGCTAGAAGCGGAGCGTATTTCAAATCTATAAACCACCACAGAATCATAATAGTAATAGCTACCCTTGTGAATCTGTAGTTCGTTCAGCATCTGCCCAACGATGTGACGCGCTACGGTCAGGGCACCCGCTTCGGTCGAAAATCGCTCCCGGGCGACACCTCTGTCGTAACGATGAAATGGGCAAAACCCCATCACGTCATTGCCGAACGAACCAATACCCTGCCAGCACTCCCAATCAAAACAGCACAGACACAAAAATGCCACCCCCCGATATAACAGGAGGCGGCATTTTTAATCAGCTAATCTGTTGAAGATCAGATGGTGCCGGAAACGGCAGCAACGTCAACCTTCACACCCGGGCCCATAGAGGACGACAGGGCAATCTTACGAACATATTTGCCCTTGGAACCCGACGGCTTTGCCTTGACGATTGCGTCAACAAACGCGTCAAAATTCTTACGCAAATCTTCTGCAGAGAAGCTTGCCTTGCCGAGACCAGCATGGATGATACCAGCCTTCTCAACGCGGAATTCAATCTGACCACCCTTGGCAGCCTTAACGGCTTCCGCAACATTGGGGGTAACGGTGCCCAGCTTCGGGTTCGGCATCAGGCCCTTAGGACCCAGAACCTTACCAAGACGGCCAACCAGACCCATCATGTCGGGGGTTGCGATGACGCGTTCAAAATCGATGTTACCGGCCTGAATGCTTTCCAGCAGATCTTCAGCACCAACCACTTCAGCGCCTGCTGCCTTAGCAGCTTCAGCCTTGTCGTTGCGAGCGAACACAGCAACGCGAACGGTCTTACCCGTGCCAGCAGGCAGGGTGACAACGCCGCGAACCATCTGGTCGGCGTGACGCGGATCAACACCAAGGTTGATCGCGACTTCGACGGTTTCGTCAAACTTAGCGGTTGCGTTGGTCTTGATGAGAGCAATTGCTTCATCAACGCCGTGCAGCTTTTCGCCGTCAATCGCAGCGGCGAGAGCCTTCGCCTTTTTCGTCAGCTTTACCATGTAATCAGCCCTCCACCACGGTCAGGCCCATAGCACGGGCGGAACCTTCGATGATCTTCGTCGCAGCTTCAATGTCATTGGCATTGAGGTCAGCCATTTTCAGCTGAGCGATTTCAGCAAGCGCCGAACGCTTGATGTTCCCGGCAGAAACCTTGCCCGGTTCCTTAGAACCAGATTTCAGGTTAGCGGCCTTCTTGATGAGGAAGGTTGCCGGCGGGGTCTTGGTGATGAAGGAAAAGCTGCGGTCAGCATAGACGGTGATGATCGTGGGAATCGGCATGCCCTTTTCCAGATCAGTCGTCGCAGCGTTGAACGCTTTACAAAATTCCATGATGTTCACACCGCGCTGACCCAGTGCAGGGCCAATCGGCGGGGAAGGATTGGCGGCGCCAGCAGGCACCTGGAGCTTGATATAGCCCGTAATCTTCTTTGCCATAATACTCACTCTGTAATGGCCAATTTGCCCATATGGGACGCATCAGCCGGTTCAAGTTTAGCGGTCAGACGGGAACCAAAGCCCCCTCCCGCACTATATTCCCCCTATGACGGGGGAAATTCTTATTTCACCAGTTCAACATCTTCAAAGCCCAGCTCCAGCGGGGTAGCCCGACCGAAGATGGAGATAGAAACCTTGACCCGGTTCTTGTCGAAATCCAGTTCTTCAACTGTGCCGGTGAAGCTGGCGAAGTTGCCGCTCGTCACCTTAACAGTATCGCCAATTTCATAATTGACGCTAACCTTGTTACGCGGTGCAGCAGCCGCCTCTTCCTTGGTGCTGAGGATGCGGGCAGCTTCGGATTCGGTAATCGCCTGCGGCTTGCCGTTAGAGCCAAGAAAGCCCGTAACGCGCGGCGTATCTTTCACGAGGTGATAGACATCATCATTCATGCTGAGCTTCGCCAGCACATAGCCAGGGAAAAATTTCCGTTCCGACTGAACCTTTTTACCACGGCGGACCTCGGTAATGACTTCCGTCGGCACCTCAACGGCCTCAACCAGCTGAGAAAGGCCCAGACGCTCGGCCTCAGTCAGGATCGAATCACGAACCTTGTTCTCAAAGCCTGAATAGGCGTGAATGATGTACCAGCGCGCCATATATTCGTTCCAAAACCCTTATTATGCCTGCGGCCTTACTGGCCAGAAGCCAGCGACAGAAGCATGCGGACGACCCAGCCAAAGAAAGTGTCAGTCCCAAAGAAAAACAGGGCGAGTATAGTGGTCATAATAACCACCATCACCGTCGTTATCATCGTTTCACGGCCAGTCGGCCATACGATTTTCTTTGCCTCAACCTTCACCTGGTTGACAAATTCACCGGGAGTCGTCTTGGCCACGTCGTTTCAACCCATCTTTCCAAAACAGCACTAGCCGCGCAGTAGCACCCCTTCCCCCGGCTTTCACCCGGATCAGGGGCAGGCGTAAGGAGCGGGCAACTGCGCGCGCAACGCTTTCATCCATAAGCCTGCATCCCAGAGAACACAAGAAATGGCAGGAGTGGAGGGACTCGAACCCACGACATTCGGTTTTGGAGACCGACGCTCTACCAACTGAGCTACACTCCTGTACGGCGAAGGCGGTCCTTAGCCTCCCCTTTTCATAAGCGCAAGCCATTTGCAGCGTCTGATACTGCAAAATGAGAAAATTCATTGGGCGATACATAGGATATACTTGGCCCATCTTTTGCGCTCTGCCACATATCAGGCATGATAATCACACCCCACATATTGCTCCACGGCTATGCAGCCGGAATTTTCCCGATGTCTGACGATAGGGATGATGATGAAGTTTATTGGGTAGAGCCTAAGAAACGGGCGATATTACCGCTCGATCAGTTTCACCTTTCTCGCTCGCTGGCGAAGGTCATCCGGTCCGATCATTTCCGGGTGAGCGTGAACGAGGACTTCCCTGCCATTGTGCGCCTGTGCGCAGAGGCCGCGCCAGACCGCCCCACCACATGGATCAACCATGCGATAGAGGCAAGCTATAGCGAGCTTCATCGCCTTGGCTTTGCCCATAGCGTGGAATGCTGGGAAGGCGCAGAACTGGTTGGCGGCCTTTATGGTGTATCGCTGGGCCGCGCCTTTTTCGGCGAAAGCATGGTGTCACGCCGCACCAATGCGTCAAAAGTTGCGCTAGTGTGGCTGGTGGCGCGCATGAAGGCCGCCGGTATGGAATTGCTCGATTGCCAGTTTATAACCGATCATTTGCGGTCACTGGGCGCAATAGAAATCACCCAGCGACAGTATCAGTCGTTGCTGGCAGGAGCACTTTCTGACGGGGCATTACCAGCAGGCGCAGCAGGCGATGCTTCGCTGCTATTATCCGCCGGGCCCGGCGCAGCAGCAGAGCGCGCATTCGCCCCCGACCCTGCCGAGCTTTTCAACGTATCAGGCCCGGTTTCCGGCCAGACCATCTCGCAGCTTTTTACCCAGACATCATAAATAGGGTGCTGCACCACATTACGCTCTGGCCGTTCACGGAACAGCCAGCCAGAGAAAGTGCGTCGCCATTTGTCATCGCGCGGGCTGCGCACATCAAGCTGCACAAAAGCGCCGACTTCTTTCTGCTGCTCCCATGGCGCGGTTGCCTCACAGGCGCGCAAACGCACGATGGCATCGCCAGAACGAAGCGCCTGACCGGGCTTCATCTTCAGATCACGGGTAAGGCCATTGCGTTTATTGAGGAGACCGATCACGGCCACGCGCTCTGCCATAGGGGTAGCGCCGGACGAATCAGCATTGGCCGCAAGGGGCTTATCGCTGCGTGCCCGCTCTACCGCATTAGAGGCATTGCCCTGCGGCAGATGGCTGCCGTCGTCACCGCAAGCGGCGAGAACCGCCAGTGGCAACAGTGGCGCGCAAATCTTCAGCATATATAGAGAGCGCGTAGACACAGGCCCTCCGGCCAGACTCAGGCCGGAAAAGTCACGCATCAGGCGTCGGGCGTCCATGCCTCATAATCCCCGGTAGCCATAGCACGACGCCCGCCGGATTCCAGCGCACCCATCGGACGATAGGCGTTCGCAGTGCCAGTCTGATTCGGGAAATATTCTTTTTCCCAGACACGCGGGGGCGGCAAATGGCTTTCAGGCGCGCCATCAATAGTGTGGACAAGCCAGCTATGCCATTCCGCCGGAACACGACTGCCGTCATTGACGCCCTTAAACATCACCCAGCGGCGCGGACGGCCATGCACATCCTTGCCGCCTTCATAATAGACATTGCCCATATGGTCTTCGCCAACCTTCGTCCCTTTACGGACGGTGTTGAGCCAGGTTCCGAAGGTCGCGCCTTCCCACCATGTGAAGATGTTTTTGATGATGCCCATGGGCCATGCGCTTAGCGCTTGTCGGGGGGGCTTGGCAAGCGGCTATGTGATGATAATCGGGCGATAGGGACAGAAGTACGTTAGTTTTTAGGCCACCCGCACGATTTTATGTGCGTGATGCCCAACGCCATTGATGATCCTCCCCATAAAAATGCTGCGCGATTCGTCGAATCTCTAAACAGCCGAATCCTCTATTCCTCTGGCACCTCACCCGGCGCGGCCTCTACCCATCGGCGTGCAATATCCATGTTATGCCCCGCCCGCAAAAAGGCCGCGAGATGCTTTTCCTGCTGCTTCGGGTCCGCCACATCCCGCGCATAAGGACCAAAGCGCCGGCGTCGGGCAAATATATGGGCCGCCTCCCACGCGCCATCGCTTATCTGGTCCGCCACATCGGCGCGATCATCATCGCTTATGCCATCAGCGCGCAAAGCCGCCGTTATGCGCCGCTCACCCAGCCCACGCCGCTCCATTGATGACGCCTTCACCCGCGCATAGCCGCCATCGTCAACATAGCCCAGTTCAGCAAAGCGAACGACCAGCGCCGACACGGCATCGTCCGCCGCACCTTCACCATCCCAGCCGCGTTCGGTTAATTTGCGCCGCAAATAACGGGAAAGCTTCGCCCGACTGGTGGCAAAGCGCCCCACATAAGTCAGCGCCAATTCCCGAATTGCTGCATTATCCAGTGCGGATTGTTTGTGTTCTGCGTCATATCGTGCCATGCGCCACTTTTATGCCACAGTCGGGTCAGATTTTGAACTTGTGTTGTGGGATAAAGAAGGAAATTCTGTTCTGGCCCGTGTTGTGGTCAACCCCGGCGAAGCGCAATATGCCATGCCGGTGCGACATGTCAGAAGGCAGAGGCGATTAACCGCCTCGCCGCACATGTAGGCGTAAGCCGGAACAGGGCCACAGATATAAGGCCGAAATGTTAAGGAACGACTATTGGCAGAGATTGAGATGACAGATATGCCGGTTTTGACACAGCGCACGGCCAGTCCTGTCGATCAGACATCAAATGGGCAGGCAGCAGGGAATGAAGCGGCACTACGCCCCCTTCCCACGGAAGACGCCCTGCCCCGCCGCCTTTCCGATTTCGCCACTATGGGCGAGGCTCTGGATTATGCTGCTGGTGGCACACGCGGGTTTAACTTTCATGACCCTCGCGGCACATTAACGCGCCCTTACCCCTATAGCGAATTGCGCGCCGATGCGATGGCCTGCGCTTATCGGCTGATCGCCCACGGCATAAAGCCTCAGGACCGCGTCGCCCTTGTCGCGGAAACCGGGGTGGAATTTGCGCAGCTTTTCTTCGGCGTTATTTATGCGGGCGCATGGCCGGTGCCACTACCCCTTCCCACCAGCTTTGGCGGGAAGGAAAGCTATATTGACCAGCTTTCGGTTCAGCTAAAAAGCTGTGACCCGAAAATCCTGTTCTTCCCCGCAGAACTGGAGGCGATGGCCGGAGAGGCTGCACGGCTGAACAGCGTGGAGCCGTTGGACTATACCAGTTTCATCGCGCGTGACGCGGCCCCCTGCACGCTGCCACAGCCCGATACCAATGACATCGCCTATCTCCAGTATAGCAGCGGATCAACCCGCTTTCCGCACGGCGTTGCGGTAACGCACAAGGCGCTGCTGTCGAACCTATCAGCCCATAGCCATGGCATGAAGCTGGAAGAAAATGACCGCTGCATTAGCTGGCTCCCTTGGTATCATGATATGGGGCTGGTTGGCTGCTTCCTCTCCCCCGTCGCCAATCAGGTAACGGTTGATTATTTGAAGACCGAGGATTTCGCCCGCCGCCCGCTGGCGTGGCTAGACCTTATCAGCCGTAATACCGGCTCATCCATCAGCTATTCGCCGACCTTCGGCTATGACATCTGCGCCCGCCGCATGTCGAGCCAGACCCGCGCGGAGGATCGTTTCGACCTCTCTCGCTGGCGCATCGCAGGCAATGGCGCAGATATGATCCGCCCCGACGTGATGCAGAATTTCGTCGACGCTTTTGCCGACGCAGGTTTCTCGCCCAGCGCGTTCCTGCCCAGCTATGGTCTGGCGGAAACCACGCTAGCCGTCACCATCATGCCTCCGGGCGAAGGCATTGTTGTCGAACTGGTCGAGGAAAGCGAGCTTTCCGGCGGCAAGGCCGATGAAAACCGCCCGCAGCGTTTCCGCGCCATTGTCAATTGCGGCAAACCCGTAAAGGACATGAAGGTAGAAATTCGCGCCAAAGATGGTGCTATCCTTGCGGAACGCCAGATTGGCAAGGTCTGGACTACTGGCCTGTCGCTGATGACCGGCTATTTCCGCGATGAGGAATCGACCGCCGACTGCATGAAGGATGGCTGGCTGGATACGGGCGACATGGGCTATATGTCTGCGGGCTATCTCTATATAGTTGGCCGTGCCAAGGACATGATTATCATCAACGGCAAAAACCACTGGCCACAGGATATTGAATGGGCGGTGGAACAGCTCCCCGGTTTTAAGCAGGGCGACATTGCCGCTTTCTCTATCACCACCCCCGCAGGCGAAGAGGCCCCGGCGGTTCTGGTACATTGCCGTACCTCTGACGCGACAGAGCGCGCCCAGTTGCGGGATCAGATTCGGGACAAGGTTCGGGCCATCACGGGCATGAACTGCGTTGTTGAACTGGTGCCACCGCGCACATTGCCGCGTACCAGCTCAGGCAAGCTCAGCCGTTCCAAGGCCCGGAAACTCTATCTGGAAGGGGAAATTGTCCCCTATAACATCGCGGCCTGATCTTTTTTTTCAGCCAGCATATCACCAATCATCACAAAGCCCGGAAGGACCTGATCTTTTCCGGGCTTTGTGATAGAATATGCCCTTCAACTAATATCCGCAAAAGCCTCCGCCGCATTTTGCGTTAAATATACTATGCGGCGGGCATAATGATGATAACACAGCATCATGCCTTCATCCTCTACATCATCTGCGCAGCGACATTCTACCACAGGGATTTTGCTGCTCGCCTGTGCGTTGACGACTTTCCCGCCCGTTACGGGCGATATATATCTGCCCTCGCTGCCACAGCTTATTGCTGATCTGGGTGCAACAACAGCACAAGGGCAGCATACACTGGCTGCATTCTTCACCGGCCTTGCGGTCGGACAGCTATTTTATGGGCCACTTTCCGACCGGATAGGACGCAGGCCGGTCATGCTAATGGGGGCGGTAGTCTATCTGGTCGCAACCATCGGCTGTTATTTTGCATTTTCTATCGATCAGCTAATCGGATTACGCTTTCTTCAGGCGCTCGGCGCATGTGCGGGGCTTGTTATATCAACGGCTATTGTGCGTGATAGTTGCGATTATCAGGAATCTGCCCGCGCCTTTTCAATGTTGTTAACAGCACGCAGTCTGGGACCATTATTGGCTCCGATTGCAGGAGGCATATTAGTTACCTTCTTTGGCTGGCGCGGAATATTCGCGGCATTAGTGCTCTTTGGCGCAGGCATGTTGATTGCCATATTCTTCGGGCTGAGCGAAACAAGGCCGGAATCCGTCAAAATACGAGCGCAGCAGGAATCGGCGCTCAGCGCTTATGCCCATGTTCTTACCAATCGCCGAATTCTCGGATATACGCTGACGAACGGGCTGAATTTTGGCAGCATGTTCGCGTGGATATCCGTCGCGCCATTCCTGATTATCACCCATTATAAGGTGTCAGAATTCTGGTTTGGCTGGATATTTGCTTCGCTCGCCTTGGGTATCATGGGGTCCGCACAGTTGAACAGGCGCGCCCTGAAATATTTTGAACCCAATAAAGTCATGCTCTGCGGCGCATTATTCGCAGTGGCAGCCGCCTCCTTGCTACTGGTAACAGCATTACTGGATTTTGGCGGTGTAGCCGGAATCATGGTCCCGCTTTTTCTGGTGATATGTTCTCTGGGCTTTGTTTCAACCAACGCAATGGCGGGCGCTTTGGCGGTTGATCCCAGCAGAACCGGCAGCGTCTCTGCCGTCGTCGGCACCGGCCAGTTTCTATGCGCCGCGATGGCCGCATGGCTGACGGGGCATATTTCCGATCACCCCGCTATCGCCATGGCAGTTCTGATCGCAATTTTTGCTATCGGCGCGGCGATTTTCCCCGTTCTGCTATCACGGACATCGCGGCGGAAAACTTAGGGTCAGAACTCTAGCGCAGCTTCGCACCGCGCTTCACATCGGCAATGATATCGCCAAGAGAACGGCTCACCTGACGTTCCTCACTCAGGTCCAGACGCAGCCTGTTTTTTGGCCCGCGACCAGCAGGCCGTGCTGCAGGCCCCTCCATATCTGCCAGAGCTAATATTAGGCGAGATGATTTACGATCCCGCATGCTAACGGACAATCCTGCCTGTTTCTGGACGCCAGAGGATGCAGTCTGTTTCTTATCCGTTTTCCGGCTGTCTGCTGGCTTATTGGGCGCCATCACATCAGACCATCGTTCAGTATCCATACGCACAAATTGCGTACTATCCCCCAATTCCGGTCTTGGCGTAAAAGGATGCAATTTCCCTTTGGCAGAGTAAATAAAGCCAAATACAGGGTTAACGCGTACGCCCATTTTGTCTGAAGGACTATGCCAGACGCGCACTTCGCTCCAGTCACCAGCATCGGAAACATCAACCGCCAGCACGTCTTCCTCAATCGCGCCGGGCTGTGACCAGTTTGCATGACGAATAAGAACGCGGCGTTTGCCCAATATCTTGCTGACCACTGCGACATGGCCCAGTGCCATCGGCCCATTGGGACGAAAGGCCAGAACAGCGCCCTTTTTTGGAACATTTCCGCGTTGATAGCGCGTGTCTGCCTGATCCCACCATGTCCAGGCATCGCCATATATTTCCACGCCTGAAACGATACGCGCATAGGGCACGCACTGCAGCGTCGCCGCCCCAAGGGAGGAAGCATAAGTCAGGCCCAGCAGCGTCCCTGCCGCACGGCATATCAGTCCAAACATATATACGATCCCGAAAACCCAGAACCACCCCACCGATGTCGGTTATGCCAACGGAATTTTAGAAAATGGTTTTCGGAAATGGTTAATAAAAACCTGAAGACACCAATCATCCCTCATGCCGGGACTTTTTGTCCACACCCATAGGCTTACAATTCACACAAAGCTGTTTTACCCAATGACAATCACAAATAACCAAAGTTGGGAGTGTCCACCGATGAAAGCGCTGGTATATCAGGGGCCGGGTCAGAAAGACTGGGTTGAAAAAGCGAAACCCGGCATCGAAAAACCCACGGATGTCATCGTCAAAGTTACCAAAACGACCATTTGCGGCACCGACCTGCATATTTTGAAGGGCGATGTGCCAGCCGTCATCGAGGGTCGGGTTTTGGGCCATGAAGGCGTTGGTATTGTTGAGGAAGTCGGCGGGGCCGTGCGCAATTTCAAGCCCGGCGATGCGGTGCTGATCTCCTGCGTCACATCCTGCGGTGCCTGCGCCAATTGCAAACGCCAGCTCTATGCCCATTGCGCCGATGGCGGCTGGATACTCGGCCATTTAATCGACGGGACACAGGCGGAATATGTTCGCATTCCCCACGGCGACAATTCCCTCTACCCCATAGCCGAAGGGGCCGATGAGGAAGCCCTCGTCATGCTATCTGACATTATGCCAACCGGCTTTGAAATTGGCGTGCTGGCTGGCCGGGTCAAACCGGGCGATACCATCGCTATTGTAGGCGCTGGCCCTATCGGCATGGCCACGTTGCTGACATCGCAATTTTATTCGCCGGGCCGGGTCATCATGATTGATATGGATGCCAACCGTCTGGAAGTGGCAAAGCAATTTGGCGCAACCGATGTGATACAGGTCGGGCAGGAAGACAGCGTTGCGCGGGTTATGGAATTAACCGCAGGTGCAGGCGTCGATGTCGCTATTGAAGCAGTAGGCGTTCCCGCAACTTTTGACGTTTGCCAGAAAATTGTATCGGCAGGCGGCAATATCGCCAATGTTGGTGTCCATGGCACATCGGTTGAATTGCATATCGAAGATTTGTGGATCAAAAATATCAATATCTCGATGGGGTTGGTGAATACCAACACCACGCCGATGCTGATGAAGACCCTGCAATCTGGCAAGGTTGATCCGGCGAAGCTGGTGACGCACCGCTTTGGATTGCATGACATTATGAACGCTTATGAAGTGTTCGGTAATGCGGCGCGCGAAAAGGCAATGAAGGTCATATTATCGGCATGACCACCTGCCCATGAAATGGAACAAAGCCCGGAAGAGCAATTTTTCGGGCTTTCCTCTCTGGCCCGCCGGTACAGTAAAAAGCCAGAACCTTTTCAAGGGTCAGGTAAAACACCCGACACCCCAAAAAACGCATAAACCCCTATAAATAAAGCCGTTTTCTCAACTCAGATTAATCGGTTGTTACGCCTTAGCCCCGAAACAGATCGGCCAATGGTGGCACGCCCTGATGCCCATTACTCAGCGGGGTGGCAGCAGTATCCATATGGCTTGCTTCTTTACGCCCGCTAATAGCTATTTTCTCACCTTTGCCTGTGACGCCGGCCTGTTGCCCCTTATCCGTAGCAGCCACACCGCCAACAGACCCGTCTACTCCTAAAGGCACCCATCCATTTGCGCTCAGCCGTTCCAGAGGCTGATAGCGGGTCTTATACTCCATCCGCTTTGACCCCTCGACCCAATAGCCGAGATAAACATAGGGAAGGCCGCTCTGCTGCGCGCGCGTGATATGATCCATGATGATGAAATTACCCAGACCGGGCCGGTCTTCATCCTCTGTTTCAAAAAAGCTGTAAATCATCGACAGGCCATCGCCCTGCCGATCCGTAAGGCAGGCACCAATCAGGCGGCCCGGCAGGCCATCTTCCGTTGTCGGCTCGCGATATTCGACAATATAGCTTTCGACCGGGCTATGTTCGACCATGTCAGCATAGTCCATCTCATCCATTTCCGTCATGCCACCGCCGGGGTGGCGTGAGCCCAGATAACGGCTCAGCAAGGCGAACTGTTCCTGAGTGGACCATGGCTTACACAGGCTGACGACTATATCCTGATGGCGGCGCAACAGCTTGCGCTGGGTTGCATTGGGGCGGAATTCATCTGCGACAATCCGCACCGAAACGCAGGCGCTACACCCTTCACAACTAGGGCGATAGGCGACATTCTGGCTGCGGCGGAAACCAATGCGGCCTAATGCATCGTTGAGTTCGCTAGCATTTTCGCCGGAAAGCTCCGTAAAAACCTTACGTTCCATCCGCCCCGGTAAATAAGGGCATGGACCGGGGCTGGTCACAAAGAAACGCGGGAAACGGAACGGCACACTCAACGGTTACGACCTTTTTCTCATCTGACTTTGCTCTTTGCCCCTGCCCGTCGGGCCTGATGCAACGCCACATTGCAGCGCAACCTTACTATGACCATCATCCAAATTCATTAAAAGAGCATTTACCATAAAAAATTCTTCGCTACTGGCAGATTGCGGGACAGCTTGTTAGGAAAGCCCCCCGCCTTTCGGTTAGCAAGGAAAATCATGCCCCGGCGCAAGGATATATGGAAATGCGGCATCATTGATCGGCCTGTGGCGCACGTGCTGGAAGCTGACCTTAACACGCTTCCCGTAAAATGGCTGGCCGATGAGCCGGAATTTACATTTCTGGCAGATCCTTTTGGCTGGCAGGAAAACGAGACATTCCATCTATTTGCCGAGCAATATGATTATCGCACGCGTCGCGGAGTGATAGAGCGGCTGAGTTTTGACGCAGCAGGTGTCATGACACAGCGGCAACCGGTGCTGGCTGAGGACTGGCATCTTTCCTACCCCTTTATATTCGAGGGGGAAGGAGCGATCTGGATGCTGCCAGAGGCGCATCGTTCCGGCCGCCTGACGCTCTACCGCGCACAGGAGGGGCTGGCCGAATGGCGTTCTGAATGCGAGATAAAGCTGGATTGCGTACCGGTGGACGCCAGCATCCTGCGCCATGATGGGCGGTGGTGGCTTTTTTATTCCCCTGCAACCAATAAGATGACGAAGATCAGCCATTTACATGTCGCATGGGCAGACCGGCTGACTGGTCCGTGGACACCTCACCCCGGCAATCCCGTACGAGTGGACAAGGCTTCAGCGCGCCCCGGCGGCACACCTGTCATCATTAATGGGCGTATCATGGTGCCGATGCAGGATTGTACATCCACTTATGGCGGGGCTATTCGTCCGCTTTGGGTAGACCGGCTAAGCGATAGCGATTTTTCCGCTACATCTGGCGATCGTCTGACAGCGCCGCCCTCTGCCGGAGCCTATCAGGACGGCCTCCACACCTTATCCGCCTGCGGCGATAAGACGCTACTTGATGTTAAACGCATTGATACTTCCCTGCGCGGGATGATGGTGGATATTAAGCGGAAGCTCGGCGGATATAATCGATAATAGCCGTCCCTGCGGCATCAAAATTCGCTTTGGAGAATTTATCGAGCATGTGGGCCCGCGCTGCACCGCCCATTTTGTGCATCCGCACCGGGTCAGCGAGTAGTTCTGCTAGCCGCGCCGCCAGCGCCGTAGCATCACCCGGCGGCACAATCATGCCATTTTCTCCATCATTTATGCTATAGCGCATTTCACCCACAGCCGAACCAATGACTGGCAGGCCCGCAGTTAACGCCTCATGCGCGGCGATACAAAAGCCCTCAGACCGTGACGGCTGCACATAAAGATGCAGGCTACTAAGGAAGCCGCGCGAGTTATCCGTATAACCGGGCAGATGAACGCCCGCCAAACCAGCTTCTGCTGCCTGCGCGATCAGCCTTTCTCGCTCTGCCCCTTCCCCCGTGAGGGAGATACGCAGAGGTGCAGGCGGGGCAAACCCCTCGGCCTTTAATTTCGCCAATGCCTCTATCAACACATCATAGCCCTTAACCGGATGAAGCCTGCCGAGGCTGCCGATGTGAATATCTTCCCCCGCCTGCCAGCAACGTGCTTGGGGAATAGCCGGGTCCGCAAAATAAATCGGCCATGTCATCAGCCGATCAGCGGACACATGAAGGCGCTGCGCCGTCAATTCCGCGACGGAGAAGGAGTCCGCCACCCATAGCAAAGCCCGCTTCTGCAGCCCGCGCAACAGCCGCGCATTCCATGGTTTCAAAAAGGCCGCATGTTGCCAGCTAATGACCGGCAGCCCAAGGCGCGGACCAATTAACAACCCCAAAATGGACGCCCGGCTTAGCGAAGTCCAGATATGGGTCGCCCCCCATTGCTGCACCTCTTTCACCATCCAGCGCGTAGCGGCGATATGGTCCTTCTCACCGCCGTCACGCACTAATGGCTCCAACCCGGCGGCTTCTATAACCGGAAGAGCACGCCGATCCCGCCCGGTAAGGGCAAACACCTTAACCTGTGCGCCATTGTCGCGTAGCACCTGCGCAATAGCAGGCACAGGAAGGGCCGCACCACCGCCTTCTACCGAATTAATCACATAAGCGATGCGCAAGTTTTTCATCGAACTGCACCTTCCTGTTTCAGGCTCTTCCGCCAGACCAGTGCCGCCAGCAAGCCGCTTGCCAAAACCGCCTGCCCCACCGCCTGCGCGCCTGCGCCAGCCAACCCGTAATGGGTAAGGAGCCACGGCAATATCGGCAGAAAGATCAACCCGGCGAGCAAATTAGCGCTCATCGACAAAGCAGGATAGCCCATGGCGGATAAGGCACTGCTGCATGGCGGGCCAATCATCGCAATGGCCCGCGCGAGGACAAGCACAATCATCAACCCAGCCGCGCCAACAAACTCCGGCCCAGCGAGCAATTTCACCAGCCATGTGGGAAACAACGCAACAATCGCCACAACCGGTAATGCCGCCAGCAAAGCAATGCCGACAACTTTCATCAATGTGCGGCGAAGAGGTGCGCCTCCCTGCCCGGCAGCAACCATGCGCGCCAGTTCAGAATAAGCCGTATTGCCCAATATCTGCGCTGGCTGCGCGATGATAACGGTTGCGCGCTGCGCCACCGCATACAGGCCCGCCATTGCCGGACCAATCACCCATCCAACGATGAGCGGGGCAATGCGCCCCGCCAGTTCGCTCAACGTCACATCGGCATTACTGGCGATAAGGAAGCGCCAGATGCCCGGATTCTCCTCCCGCACACTGCCTTGTTCAGGGTGCAAGAGTTCCTCGCGCATATTCCGCCATGCGAGCCATAGCCCCATTCCCCACAGCACCGCAAATTCGGCAATAGCCGCCAGCAACCAAATAGCCAGAAAAGCCGTCAGCCCCCATCCCATCAGCCATGCCACTACCGCCCCAATCAGGCGCACCGCAGGCTGCACCATATTGTGAAGGCCGATCAGGTCAAAACGCCCCAGCAATTGCAGATAGCCCGCAGGAACAGATCGAATAGATCCCAAAAGCGCAAAGCTATAAGGAATAGCAAATGCCAATGCCTCTGGCGGCCAGCCCAGATGCGGGCCAACAAAAGGCGCAAAAACCATCGCAGCAACAATAGCAGCAGCGCCGCCAGCCAGTTCGACCTTAGTGCCAAAATGCAGCAACCGTGCAAGGCGATGTCGCGCCCCATCCCGGCTGGCTTCGGCCCCATAGCGCACAATGGCCTGCCATGCGGGAAATTCGATTATCCCACCCACTGCCGTCACATAGGCATGCATCAGGATAAGGAGACCATAATCATGCGGCCCCAAGGCACGCGCCACGACAATCAACGTCACGAGGCTGATAAGCCCCGCCCCTGCCTTACCGCCCATCACCATGCCCAGTCCGGCGTAAATCCGCCGAACAATGGACGTAGAAGTTGCTTGGGATGAAATAGCCGGTCTCCATTCTGCTAATGATGCGCAGACAGGAAAGCGCCTAGAACATTTTCATGTCAGAGGAAACCATCAGACAGCAGGAACACCGCCTGTGTTAAAAATTCCGTTCCCGTAATTTCACCTGTACCAGCCCCCTGCGCGCAAAGCGTTTGGCAAGAAACTGATAGAAAAACCACTTTTTCCCAAAAGCCGGGGTGAAACGATACACCATGCGTTCTCCCCACGTCCAGCTAACAGCGCTACGATCCCCCCTCCGGTCAGATGGAAAGCAATAATGGTTGGGATGATAGCGGATCACCCCATGATCGCGCACGCGCTCATACACCTCATGGTCATAAAGCAAATAGGGCCAGTCGCGGCTTTCAAACCCGCCAACCCGCCGTACAACATCCGTTCTATAACAATGCGCATAACCGCCCGCATGGCATTGACTGCCGAACCAGCGGGACTTCCTCATAATTTTGCGAATACGGCTCTGGCTTTTCTCGCTCTCCAGCGGGGCATAGAGATCAACTGCCATCACACCCACAACCGCCGGAGAGTGCCCCCCACCATTTTCAAACAAGCTAATGCATTGTCGTACATAATGGGACGGATAGATCGTATCCGCATCACAAGACGCCACATAGGGTGACTGTGCTGCCGCCAGACCTTGTTCCAGCGTAGGAAGCTGACCCGGCACCGGATTATGCAGATAGTATACCGCAATATCGGGATAACGCGCCATTACTGCCCGTGCTATATCAACACTGCCGTCGCTGGACGCATTATCCACCAATATCAGGCAAAAATCACGGCAATCCTGCTGCCCCAGAGATTCCAAAGTCTGCGGCAGATACTTTCGTTCGTTAAAATAAGGAATGATAATCGAAAGTTTAACCGACATGCCGCCCCCAACATGATAAGACCGTATAAATGCTCAGATAATTAAATATCCATGAAACCCGTATCCAGCCGAATGCAGATACTCCAATACCATGTTTCATTTATGAAATTAGCGCGTGCCAGCATAGCTGACGAACAAAAGCTCAGTCCGGCTTCACCCTCTTTCCGCTAGTCGCGCAATCACCTCTGCGCCGCGATCAGAAGAAGGACGATCCGTAATATCGAAACTATCTGCGAACAGCGCCTGCTGCACCGCGCGATAACGACTATCATGGAGAGATTGCGCCCGTTCCAGCGCGCCCGGTAGCTGATCTGGCGCAGTAATCACCTCACCAGCGTGCCAGTGCAGAAAATTAGGGTCATTCTGCCAGTCAAACCCATGGCTGTTCACAAAAATACAGGGCCGCGGGCGCAGCAGAAACTCATAGACCTGACTGCTGGCGTCACCCAGATATATATCCGCCGCCAGCGTATAGCTCATATCAGTAGAGGCGCGACTGCCGGTATCGATCTTTATATTAGGGGCCTGACGGAACTTATCATCAATGCGCCCCGGTCGGTCGATCCGCATTTTATCGATGGTGACGACGAATTTCCGTTCAAACAGCATCACATGCGGTGCGAAAATAAGCTCCTGATCCGCATGGCCAAGATAATAGTCCAATATCGCCCGGCCATCTTTATACCATGAGGAAAGATGCGGCGATGGATGCGGGTTATAGAGGGTGATGGGCGGCTGATGCGGCGGCCTTGCATCGCGGCTCCCCTCTGGCAACAGGTCAAATTTGGGATAACCCACAATCGTCACCTTCGCGCGATCGAGGCCAGCCTCTTCTATCAGGCGGCGACGAATTTTGGGACCGGAACAAAGCACATGGTCAAAGCCAGCACTCGCAGGGTCAAAACCGATGGCCCGATCCCCCGCGCCATGACGCGTGTGAACGATTTTGAGGGCGCTGAGGCCATAATGTGTTTTTAAGAGAAGCGATGTTTTCTCCGCCACCACCAGCACGTCAAGGCTGCGGAAAAAATCAAGATTATCGCGGTAAATCAGGACTTTCGAGGCTGGCACGACCTTACCCAGCATACCGGAAAGCAAGCGAGAAACCCCAGAAAGACCCAGCTCCACATGCTGAATCCGGGTTCCGATCAAATCCCCGCCGATGCGGCGCACTTCGTCGGCCATCCGGCTATTACTGGTGGCAACGATGATCTCACCAGCAAAACCACCCCGTGCCAGCGCCATCGCAATAGGCAGGCTATGGGCGACCTGATGAATCTGGTCGTGATTGAACAGGAAGCCGACACGCATTCATCGCGCCATAAGCCGCATCAGGGGGCAGATCAAGCGATCAGCACCAGCAATAGAAAAAAGGGCGAGAAAGCTGTGCCTCCCCGCCCCTCATCCTGATTTAATGCGGCCAGTTTACTATGCCAGTTCGACCGGCGAAACCTCAAAACCTGCGGCCTGCAGCGCCGCAATCAGATGATCGAGATGCTCTGCATCGCGGGTTTCGCATTCCACATCCAGCGACAGACCTTTGGCGGGCAGATTGGTGAAAATGCGCTGATGCGACAGTTCAAGGATGTTGACCGATTGCTCATCAAAGATGCGCGACACCTGAAACAGTGAACCCGGGCGGTCCTTCAGGCGAATACGCAGGCGCGCCAAACGCCCCGAACGCGCCAGATCGCGCAGCAACACATTGGCGAGCAGCCGCGTATCGACATTGCCGCCGGTGAGGACCAGCCCCACCTTACGACCGGCAAACATTTCCTTATTATTGATAAGCGCCGCGAGACCCGCCGCGCCGGCCCCTTCCACCACCGTCTTTTCGATCTGCACCAACAGGCTGACAGCCTGTTCGAGAGAACGCTCACTCACCAGCACTATGTCATCAACCAACGCGCCAATAATCCGGCGAGTCATATAGCCCGGCTCCTTAACGGCGATACCCTCTGCCAGAGTATCACCATCACAGGGCAGGCTGGCGTCTTTAATAACATCATACATAGATGGGTAGAGTTCCGCCTGAACGCCGATGAGGCGAATATCAGGGTTAATTCCCCGCGCCGTGACACTAATGCCAGACAGCAGACCACCACCACCAATCGGTATAATCAGCGTATCAATGTCCGGTGCATCCGCCAGCATTTCGAGCGCAACCGTACCCTGTCCCGCAATGATCGCTGGCTCATCAAAGGGATGCACGAAGGTCAGCCCTTCCTGTGTTTCCAGCGTGCGGGCGTGGGCATAGGCATCGTCAAATGTCTCACCATGCAGCACAACCGTGGCACCGTGGCCCTTGGTCTGCATAACCTTCACCACCGGGGTCGGCACCGGCATCACAATCGTTACCGGCACGCCCAGACGCGCACCATGATAGGCAAGCCCCTGCGCGTGGTTGCCCGCAGACGCGGCAATAACGCCCTTAGCCCGTGCCTCCGGGCTGAGCATCAGCAACCGGTTGAGCGCACCACGCTCCTTATAAGCAGCCGTAAACTGAAGATTTTCAAACTTCAGATACACCTCTGCCCCTGTCAGCGCCGACAAAGTCTTGCTGAGCATGATTGGCGTATGAATGATCGCGCCCCTAATTCGCTCATGGGCCGCGCGCACATCGTCAATGGACACAGGCAACTGCGCTGCCGTGTCTTTGTTGCGAAGGCTGGTCCCATACTTCATTGGGGGTGATATCCTTTCATATGTTTGTGTGATGCGTATAATATCGCACGGATGCCCTAGGCTTCCCCACACAAAATGTCTATGGATAGCCAATGGCAAATATAGCGTTTATCGGGCTGGGCGTCATGGGCGCACCTATGGCGGGGCATCTGGCACAGGCCGGGCATAATCTGGTCGTGTTCAACCGCACCATGTCAAAGGCCAGCGCATGGACAGAAAAATATGGCGGCGAAGTGGCCGTCAGCCCGGCTCAGGCGGCGCAGGATGCTGAAATTGTCATCACCTGTGTCGGCAATGATGATGATTTACGCGCCGTCACGTTGGAATCAGACGGCGCATTTCGTACCATATCCAAGGGCAGCCTGTTCATCGACCATAGCACGGTTTCCGCCCATATAGCGCGGGAACTGGCGACGGAAGGTGAAAAACGCGGCTTTCACTGCGTTGACGCCCCGGTCTCTGGCGGGCAGGCAGGCGCAGAGAATGGCGTCCTTTCCGTCATGTGCGGCGGAACAGACCCGGCCATTGCCGCCGCGCGTATCGTGATGCAGGCTTATGCCGCACGCGTCACCCATATTGGCGCGGCAGGCACCGGGCAGACCGCGAAGATGGTGAACCAGATTTGCATTGCAGGGGTGGTTCAGGGCGTTGCCGAAGCCCTGCGATTCGCGCAGGCTTCGGGCCTCGACACAGACAAAGTTTATGACGCTATATCCGGCGGCGCGGCGCAAAGCTGGCAGCTCGTCAATCGCTGGCCAACCATGGCGAAGGATGAATTTGATTTCGGCTTTGCGATTGACTGGATGCGCAAGGATCTTGGCATCGCCCTGAATGAGGCACGCAATAATGGCGCAACCCTGCCCATGACCGCACTGGTCGATCAATTCTATGCCGATGTGCAGGCCATGGGCGGCGGCAGGCAGGACACCAGCGCCCTCATCCGCCGGATAGACCGCCGGTAATGAAGGCATCTGCATTGCGGGTTCGTCCTTTCCTCCGCCTTATCTTGCTTTCCGGTGCCGCCTGTGCGCTCGCGCTCTCTCCTGCGCAGGCCCGCAAGAAAAAGGCAGAGCCACTCCCCCCCGCCGAAAATGGCCTGATTGATAATGTAAACGGCCTGTCTATTGGCGTGGATGGCCGGATCAGCCATTTTACCGGCCTGCTGATCGACAAAGAAGGCCGCGTCAAGCAACGCCTTTCCACGCAGGACAAGCGCCCCGACCATCTGCGTTTTCGTATGGATGGCAAGGGGCGGACGCTCATCCCTTCCTTTGTTGATGGCCATACCAGCCTCATCAAGACCGGCATAGCGCGTATGACGCTTGATCTCTCCGGGGCGCGATCCTTCGCAGAAACCAAGGCGATGATCGCCGCTTATGCGCGGGAAAATCAGGGCCGCAAATGGATATTGGGTCGGGGGTGGAACCCGGCAGGATGGGGAACAGAGGACAGTGACGCTCTTCTCCCCACTGCGGCTGATCTCGATGCTGTTATTTCTGATATTCCTGTCTGGCTGGAAAGCGCAGACGGAGAAATGGGCTGGGCCAACAGCCTTGCGATGAAACAGGCAGCCATTAGCGCGACCACCCAATCCCCTCCCACGGGGCGTATTATCATGGCAGGCGGCAAGCCATCCGGCCTATTCACCGGCGGAGCGATGGACCTCATCAGCCACATCATCCCTCCGCCCGCGCCCAAGGACCGGGATGTTGCGCTCGACAAAGCGCAACCTCTGTTCCTCGCCGCTGGCATCAGCAGCATTGCAGATATGGGGACCAGCCTTGATGACTGGCAGTCGCTGCGCCGCGCGGGCGACCGGGGTGCGCTGCGCCTGCGTATATCGGGTTACGCCAGTGGGATCACCGATATGGTGACGATAGCCGGACCGGGGCCGACTCCATGGCTGTATGGGGACCATCTACGCCTTGGCGGCGTGCATTTCACGCTGGATGGCAGCATCGCGGCGCGCACCGCATGGCTGAAGGCCCCTTATGCCGATGCACCGGCTGAAAAAGGCGCGATGCGCATCGACACTACACGGCTACGCAACCAGATGAGCCGCGCCGCGATGGATGGATTCCAGATCGCCCTTTCCGCCAGCGGAGACGCGGCGGTTGAAGAAGCGATTTACGCCATTGATGAACTCGCCGCCACTTATGAAGGCGACCGGCGCTGGCGCATTGAGGGGGCGGATATCATCGCCCCCAACGACAAAACCCGCCTTAACGCTCATGGTGCGTTGGTAACAGCACATCCCGCATTGCTGGTAGACCCCGGGGAAGCTGCAACACTGCGCCGCCGCCTTGGCGCGGAGCGGCCCTTTGGCATCCCCATCGGGCTGAACAGCTCGCTCGGCCTAGGTAGCTGGGCTGGCGGAGCCGTCTCCTCCCCATTTATCAGCATCGCGGCGGCCATGGGCTATCGGGGCAATGCGCAGATCATCGTACCAGACACTGAAAGGCTGAGCTTCGCACAGGCGCTCGCTGCCCACACCATAAACGCCGCTTATGCGATACAGGCAGAGAAGCGCATTGGCGCGCTGGAGCTTGGGCAATGGGCCGATTTCTTGCTGCTGGACCGCGACATCAGCACATCAACGCCCGATGCCATCGCCGCAACCCGCCTGATGGAACATTGGATGGCGGGCCAGCGCGTGTGGATGGCGGGCGAGACTATCACAACAAGCGAAAGCCCATCAGCATCAGACGGCGGGCGATAGAGCAATTCCCAGACAGGCATCATCATCCACTCGCCCAACAACGCATTGCCTTTATACGTAACGGCCATTTGAACTGAGCGGCGGAAAACGAACCTTATTACGCCTCAACTGCTTCAAGGCGCTCGGAAACGGTGCCAGATTAAGGCGCCCCTACCCTTATAAAAAGCCCTGATGCTTCGGTGCCTTATCGGCTGTGCGCTTCGCATCCCACACCGTAACAGCCAGTAACGCAACGCCGCCCAATGCCAGCGCGCAGCCCACCCAGCCGGTTGACGTCCAGCCATAACCCGCCGCGATTGCCATTCCGCCTAGCCATGGCCCAATCGCATTGGCGACATTGAAGGCGCTGTGATGCAATGCTGCTGCCAGCGTCTGCGCCTCTCCCGCCACATCCATCAACCGCATTTGCAATACTACGCCCACGCCGCCGCCAAAGCCGATGAAGAAAATATCCAGCCCGATCGTCCATATATTCTGCGCCGCCAGTGGATAGAGCGCCAGCGCCGACGCGCTCAGCAAAAACATGCCCGCAGCCGTAGGAATAAGCGCCTTATCCGCCGCCCATCCTGCGAATAAATTGCCCGCCGTCATGCCAACACCAAAAACCGCCAGTACCGCGGGAACAAGCGCCGCAGACACGCCCGTCACCTCCATCATCGTTGTCGCGACATAGGTGTACACCGCAAACAGCCCGCCAAAGCCAACCGCACCGGTCAACAGCGTCAGCCATATCTGGCGGTTCGTCAGCGCCCCCAGTTCCTTGAGCGGGCTAGCCCCTTCGGGCGCGCCATCACGCGGGGCAAAAGCCATGACCAGCAAGGCCGTTGCCAGCGCGAGAACCGCCACCACGCCAAAACCATAGCGCCAGCCAATCACCTGCCCCAGCCAGTTAGCGAAAGGCACCCCGGCAACCGTCGCAATGGTCAGGCCCATCATCACATAAGACACCGCCTGCGCGCGCTTATGACGCGGCGCAACAGAGGCCGCCGTCAACGCGGCCACACCGAAATAGGCACCATGAGGAAGGCCGCTGATGAACCTGAACAGCAACATGCTATGATAATCTGGCGCTATCGCGCTCAACCCATTACCCAGCGCAAACATCAACATCAGGCCGATCAGCAACACTCGGCGGGACAATTTGGCCGCCAGTACCGCCAATATCGGCGCGCCAACCACCACGCCCAGCGCATAAATGCTGATGACATGGCCAGCAGTGGGTTCATCTATGCCCAGCGCCGGGGCAAAATAGGGAAGCAGGCTCATCGACGCAAATTCGGTTGTGCCGATGGCAAAGCCCCCCATAGCGAGGGAGAGCAGTATCAGACGAAAGCGGGTGACAGACACCGGAGCCGCCATTTGCTGATGATCCACGATAATGGCCTTTGGGCTGAGGGAAATGACAACGCAGTCCTATACCGTGCGGCCACCATATCGCAATGCAGCAATTGACACATGTGCCCCACATTAAGAGAGGCCAGCGATGTTAGCAGGCGCTATATCCTGTCAACGCAGCGCCATTACCTGCCCGCAGCCGCGCGCTTCCATCTGCGCGCGCAGGGCAGCAGTCGCTTCATTATCCCACGCCACGCCTGCTATACCGATCGGCAAGAACAGGCTCTTGTCGAAAATCGCAATGCTATGGCGGTCACAGAGACGATCAAGCTCCTCTGCCGATAGCATACCGATATTCATCACCACAGGCCGCCCCAACGGCGCGCCATCATGGCCACGCACTACGTCAGTCACGAAACGCCCGCCTCGCGTATCCACCAGCACGACATCTGCATCAGCCGTCATGATCGCCCGATGCGATGCCGCATAAGGCGCTACATATTCATGCGCACGCGCCATCAACAGACTGCCCGTCATCAACGCTACCAGCAAGGACGCCAACAACACCGGCGCTCGCGTCTCCCCCCCCGGTCGCCTCAACGCTGCCCAGCCATAGCCAGCCAGCAACGCAAAGCTGCCGATAAATCCATGCAAATAGCGGTAGCCCCAGCCATAGCCCTGATCCATCGCCAACACCGCCATACCAAAAGCCCCAAGCCCCAGAGGAAGCAAAGGCGTGCGCCCGGTCAGTGCATCACGCCAATCCATCCGCCACAGCGCAATCAGCGCCAGCGGTATCAACAGCATGTTATTCCACGCCACAAAGCGAGAGAGATGCAGCAGCGGGTGCCATTTTGCCAGCACCCTGTCAAACAAGCTGTCCATCTTATCCGCGACGCCCGCTGATGGGCGCACATCCGCCGCCGGGCCATATAAATCCATCAGGAAAGTCGGCCACAGCTTTGCCCAGATGACCACTGCAATCACCAATATGGCGCTATGGAAAACAAGCGGCCCCCAACGCCGCCCCAGCGCAAACCATAATAAAAAGGGCAACAGAAACGGCAAAGGATAATGATATTGGTGCAGCCCCGTCAGGATCAAAGCCACCAGCGCAGCCCCGACATGGCCTGCTTTATCATCGCGCAGCACCAGCGCCAGCCATAGCATATTCAGGGCGAAATGGCCGGTCATCGCATAAGGGGTCATCCCCGTAACGAGTAATTGCGTAGAACTGAGCGCCATCAGCACCGAAACCGCCACAGCATCGGGCCGGTCAGGGAACAGGCGCAGCGCCACCCGCCACAACGAAAGCAGGCCAATTATCAGGAAAACCGGCCCGGCCACATTGCCATCCCCCAGCCAGCCGAATAGCGCCCGCACCGCCGAATTGAGCGGCAAATAAGCCGCCGTCCACACCTTATCCGCACCGAAGGGAGAGAAGAACTCCGGCATGATCGCCCGGCGATAGTCCAGCCATTCCGCCGGAATCGGCCAGCCTATGCCGCCATGACGCAAGGCCGCCGCGCCAAATTCCGCCACCTGCTCATCCCTCGACAGGCTATAGTCGCCAAAGAGCCAGTACCGCCCCGCCCATGCGATGACAGCAAAGGCCAGCACCAGCCCCACAACCACCGAGCCGCGCAGGGCAAGCCGCCAATCCAGCCCCCCCGTCCAATATGTCACCCGCGCCCTGCCAGTAAACAGGCCCAGCCCCGCCAGCGTCGCCCCGCCCAGCAACAAAGCAGGGAAATCCTGCGTACTGAAAAGGCCATGCCCCAGCGAAGCGCCCCGTAGCCAAAGGACTTCTATTCCCCAACTGAGGCCAGCCCATAAAAATATGGCAAGCCCGCTCAGCACCATTAGCCAGGAAGGATGCAGGCGATATTTCACGCGCTAATGGCCCCTTCCCCCGCGAGGTCAGCGCGCAGGAAAATACCATCCATTTCCACCAGAGCCGGGAAATGCCCCTTATTATTGGCGAAAAAGGCGTTGGGAATGAAACCGCGTTCCTCCAGCCAGCCAATCATCGCGCGATATTCGGTCGCGCCTTCATATTGGGGCCGCACGGCGAGTTCGGTCTGCACACCCAACATCAGGGATAATGCATCCCCCGCCCCTTCGCACACGGCGCGGTCATGCCCCTGCGTATCCATTTTAAGGAAAGGGCGCGAAAGGCCATATTGCCCCAATAAATCCTTTATCATCCCGTCCAGCCTGCGGCACTGCATCTGCACAGTCCGTTCCACCTTATTACGGTCCGCAAAAATCGGGTCGAGATGGTCAGACGGCTTTTTCAGCGAACTGAACTGATGGGCGGCCATGATATGAAATTCGCTCTCTCCATCAAAATCGGAAAGGGCAATATTATGGACATGCCATTTCGGGTCTTTCGCTGCCTCTCGTGCCACTATGGCGAATATATCCGGGTTAGGCTCAAAGGAGAAAATATGCCCCGTAAAGCCGCAATCCTTGCGGGCAGTCAGCGCATATTGGCCCTGATTAGCGCCCACATCAATCAGTGCATCAATAGCAAAAGCATCGAAAAAGCGATGGAGCGCCCAGATTTCCGGAAATTGATGGATGCGCCCCGCCAGCGCCAGACGCAGGCCCAGCCCGCGCCGTTTCACTTCCCGCTTTATGCGCTCAGAATTCATTGCTTCATCGCCCTTTCCCGTGCGATTTCATAAACATCCAGCGTCAGGGCCGCAGCATCGCTCCATTGCCCCATAGCCTGCCTCATCAGCCGCACGCCCTGGCCCCATTGCGCCCGCTGCGTTTCATTTTCAATCGCCATACGCAAAGTCTGCGTCAATGCGGCTTTATCCTCCGGCGGGCAGAGCGCTACTAACGCCTCATCCAGCCCGGAGAACATCCCAACGCGGGTTGCAACCATCGCTTTGCCATAGTGCAGGGCAGAGAGAAAAGCACCGCTACTGTCGATATGGCGATAGGGAAATACAATAATGTCAGCGCGTTGCAAATGCGCATCAAGGCGCGGTTCGGTTAGGAAACCAAGATCCAGCACCAACCGATCGGCAAAGCCCGCCGCCTTCACACGCTCCAGCAATGGCGCAATATCCATGAAGGGTTTGCCCGCAACCGCCAGTTCAAAATCCACCCCTTGCTGCCACAAAGCGATGCAGGCATCAATCAGCAGGTCAAAGCCCTTATAAGGGCGGATGGTCCCGAAAAAGAGGGTGCGCGGTCTTTTGGGGGCAGGTACGGCAGCAAGATCATCTGCGCTGGCCCGCGCCAGCTCCATCGGCGGATGCGGCACAATATGCAGCTTTTCTGCCGCCAGTCCCTGCGCCAACATGGCACCACGGGTTTCCTCACCATGAACAATCAGCGCATCGAAACAGTCGAGCAGAGCGCGGTATCCTGCCGCCTGCGCACCGCTATCCCCATGAAAGGCGGAAGCATTATGGACGGTATGAACCAGCGCCGGAAGTTTCCCGTTTTTGCTGCGCGCCAGCCGATCAACCAGCATCCTGTCAGCCATCGGAAAGGGCAACCATTGCACATGCACCACGTCCGCGGCCTGCATCGCGCCCACATCCGCCAGACGCGCCTGTGCCAGATATTCCGCCGCCTTGGCCGCGCGAAAGGCTTTTCCTTCACCCAATGCCCCGCGAAGCCTTTCTGACAGGCGAAAGAAATGCGCATCATAATGATAATTTTTCGGCTCTATCGCGTCGGTTCCTCGCATGGGCCGCCCATAGAGCGTCACTTGATGGCGGCCCTTTGGCAGCTCATCTACCCGCGGCCCATTCACCTGCGCCAGCGCAGCACAGAGGCTATCATCATAGCGCCCGGTAAAGAGCGATGGGTCCACCATGGCAATGCGCATCTTCACCCCTTCACCAACTGGCCTATCGCCCGCAAATGCAGCATCGCGGCGACAAAAAAGGCCAGCGTATACGCAATCATGAAATCCAGTCCCACTTCACCGGGTTGCGAATTTCCAGCCATGAGAAGAGCCAGCGGCACGCTGAGCAATGACCCTGCCAAAAATGGCAGTGACTGACGCAGCATCAGCCAGAAACGCCCCAATGATCCTTGTAAATATACCGACACACATATGACAGAGAGCATCAGCAAAAGCACGCACAGCAACAGCATTTCCCATGTACTGAGCTGACTTCGTCCATCAAATAATATTGAAAACAACCGTTTTCCAACGATCAGCAAAGAAATATCCGCGCAAACCGCTACTCCTATGCCCACCATCAGCGCTTTTTTAAGGGCAGCGCGAAAAGAAGCCTTATCGCCCGAAAACCAAAAACGGGTAAGACGCGGCAACGCCCCCTCAATAGTCGCGCGAATGGTGATAGCGACAGAGCGGATGATCTTGAACACAAAATCAAAAAGCAGCATCAGCGAAAGATCATGGCTGAGCGCCGCTATCATGAAATAAGGGCCGTTATACGCGGCCATTTCGCTCATCGTCAGCGCAGCAGAAGCGCCAATATCGCGCAAATAAGTGCGCCGGATATGCCCGCCCCCTGTCCGCAGTGCAAACCAATGGGAAACATGCATCCCGCTGCGCCGCTGCACCAATATCATGCCCGCCAGTACCGCCCCGCCATTCAGCAGCAGTTGCAAAGAAACCGAAAGCATCAGATCCAGCCCGAAGAGAACCGATACTAATATGCCGAGGCCTGCCATGCGCCGCGCGCAATCGATAATTTCCCAGACCATATTATAATCGAGCGCCGCCAGCGACCTTTTCACCAGCAAAAGCAGCATATTAAGAACGGAAGATAAGAAAAATATCAGGAAAATCGCTGGCAATTCCGTCCTGATCCACCCCACTGCGATGGCCAGTGCAACGATGGCTGCGCCCATTATAATCAGACTGCCCAGAAACAGGAAAAGCGCGCCTATTTCTTCATATCGAAAATCGCTGGTGCCACCGTCTACTCCGTTATCAGCGGCCCGGCCCAGCCAATATTTCCGTAACCGGGCATAAATAACATTGGTCAGGCCAAATTCCGACGACTGGGTGAAATTGTTAAAGGCGATGAGCAGCAAAAACGCCTGGAACTCCATCCCCGGCAAGGCCCGCACAAAGACAAAAGTGACGGCAAAGCCCCACAGC
This sequence comes from Sphingobium sp., assembly GCA_009360885.1. Lineage (GTDB taxonomy): Bacteria > Pseudomonadota > Alphaproteobacteria > Sphingomonadales > Sphingomonadaceae > Sphingobium. Next base: position 309,004 of record SPEL01000002.1, read on the forward strand.
ATCGCCAAAGCCACATTGGCCATTTTCGCCAATGTCAGCAGTGATGCCGATTTTTCTGCTCTGGCCAGAACGGCCTTCACCCTACCCCCTCTCAGCGAACAGAGGCGGGCTTGCGCGCGCAGAAAATCACATCATCCAGCGCCATCAGCGATACATCACCGGGCGGACAATCTTCTGCGCGCAGCAATTCCACTTCAAAGCCCGCAGCACGAATATGATCGGCAAAATCCAGCCCATATTGGCGCACATGGTCCCACTGGCCGTAGCGCTTTTCCCGTTCCTGCGGGGTCATACCCGGCGCGCCTTCCTCGGTTGGCTTATCCCATAACGGCACCAGCAGCCATGCCTCTGCGCCCGGTTTCAGCGCATCATATATTTGCCGCAGCACATGGGCTGCGTCGGGCACATGTTCCATCACATGGCTGGCGTAAAACAGATCAAAATGATCGCGCTCGCCAATGTTCATCAGGTCTACCCGGCGCACCCCCGGCACAGGATAACGCGACGGATCAATATCCGCCGGCACATATTCGCCCGCTTTGCTGCGGAATTTTTCGACGAGACTGCCCTCATTAGGCGCCATATGAAGAATGGCTCCGCCCTGCGGCACCACCAGCCCGCCACGCGAGATCAGATAATTAACCAGCCGTTCGCGCGGAGATGCGCCACAAAGCGGGCAGCCCCATTCGCTATTATCGCCATAGCGGAAAAAACCGACGACAGCGCCGCCACAGGCCGGACAATGCCGGTTCGCCTGCGCACCCAGTTTCGCCCGCACGGTAAGAGCCGTGCGCGTTACATGTTTGCCTGCCGCCTTCAGCACACGTTGCGCGGTAATCATTGAATAGCGTCTCCTTGTGGCAGGGCAGGCAATATGGGCGCTGCCTTTATGCCAAAAACCACCAGCTTAATAGGCCTTATCATGCACCAATACACGGAAGGTTTTCACCATGATTTTAATATCTCGCCAAATGGACCAGTCCGTCACATATTCAAGGTCTGATTGCAGGCGGAGGATAAGATCTTCGTAAACTTCGGTATTGCCGCGATAGCCGCGAATTTGCGCCAGCCCGGTAATGCCCGGCTTAATGCAATGTCGTGCCCAGTAACGCTGGTCCACTTCCCAGTACAGCGCATCCGCCGCCTTGGCACCAGCCGCATGGGGACGCGGGCCAACAATGCTCATATCCCCTAGCAACACATTGAAAAGCTGTGGTAATTCATCAAGGCTGGTACGGCGGATAAACGCCCCCACACGCGTAACGCGGGGGTCATCCCGCTGGGTCAGCTTATCCGCCTGAAAATCCGACATATCCGTCCGCATGGACCGGAATTTGAAAATGCGAAAAGGCCGCGCATCACGCCCCAGCCTGCTCTGACGAAAGAAAACCGGACCGGGGCTGGAGAGTTTCACCGCAATCGCTGTACCGATCAACACCGGCGACAGGAAAATAATCGCAGCACCCGATACGACGACATCAAATATCCGCTTGATGATGCGGTCACGAAAATCCAGCGGCCCACCGGCAACAATCACCGTCGGCTGATGCTGGAATGTGCCGCCACGTGCCGGCGCAAAACGCGCCAGTTCCGGCACCAATATCTCCCCGCGCGCGGAGAGGGATTTGAGCGCAATGCTCCAATATTCCATGCGGTCTACCGGGCAGGACACCACGACATGTTCCGCACCGCCCACGGCAAGGGCCAGCTTTGCGGCCATTTCCGCATCCTGCCGCGCCGGGTCCAGCCCAATTGCACGCGCATCCAGCACCGTTACCCTAGCGGGCAAAGGCGGGATCGGCACGCCATCCGCGATAAACAGCTCCATCACCGGCATATCGCCCAGCATCCGGCGGGACAGCCCCGTCACCACCACCCGCGTCGCAATCAGCCCCAGAACCGAAAGGCTACTGCCGACAACAAAGGTAAGGCGCGATAATTGCTGGCCCGATTTGGCGAAGAACACCAGCACCAGCGCCACCAGCACAGCCTGCGCCAGCGCCATAATCGCATGGGCGCTGCTGCTGCTCACCCGGCCTAACATACGGATGCCATAGGCACCGCTATTAATCGCCAACAAGGCATAAATCGGTGCCAATATGGTGAACATCGCTATGCCATGCGGCTTGCCCGGCTCCCCCCATGGAGACCCCAGCACCAACCAGTTAGCGAGAATGAAGCAGGCCAGCATCGCCCACATATCCAGCACAAGGCCCAGCATATAGAGGCGCAGCCGCGCGCTTTCCTTGCTAACCGGAGGGGACGAAGAAGTCATTATTTCTGCTCTGCCCCGGCCATATCCTGTATAGCCCCATAAAGGCTATCCCTATCGCCATGCAGAAAAGCTGATAAATTTTCGATCATAAACCCGGCATCATGAGTGTTCGCCATTACGGACGCCCCCCCCTTTACACAAGCTTCTCTCCGTCTCAAATAGGGGCGATGACAAACATCCCGAAACAGTCGCCCTTCCATTGGCTGGCTATGCCTCTATGGGCAATACAGTTGGTAACAGGGGCTAAATCCTTTCTGGACAATCCACTGATCGGGTCAAAAAAACTAAATGAACGCGGCCTGCACCGCTGGCGGATCAGAACGACTCATGCATTGGCGGTAATGCGCCGGAGCCGTCTGGCCAGACATATCAGCGCCGAAGATCGCGCCCAATTTGCACAGCAAGGCTATGTGAAGGTGCCGGACTTTCTGCCCGCCGAACAGTTCGCCGCACTGCGCGATGCGGTACTTTCCCGCACTTCCCCCGCGCGGGAAATGGTACAGGGCGATACTATCACCCGCCGCATCGCCATAGACGCCGATATGCTGCGGGACATTCCCGCCCTGCGCAGCCTCATCCGCCAGCCGCGATGGGCCGGATTGATGCGCTATGTCGCCAGTTTCAACATCGAACCACTTTATTATATCCAGACCATCCTCACCCATCAGGAAGATGCGCCGGAAGACCCCCAAACCAGCCTGCATGAAGATACTTTCCACCCGACGATGAAGGCGTGGTTCTTCCTTACAGACGTAGCGATTGAGGATGGCCCGCTCAATTATGTGCCGGGGTCCCATCGGCTGACGCCGGAACGATTACAATGGGCCCATCACAAAGCCCTCTCGGCACCCGAAGGGCTGGATCGCCTCTCCGCACGCGGCTCCATGCGGATCACCCTCGAGGAATTGCCTGCCCTTGGCCTACCGGAACCCGTGGCTTTTGCCGTTCCCGCCAATACGCTGGTCGTGGTGGATACATGCGGTTTCCATGCACGTGGCCGCGCCCATCGCCCGTCGATGCGGATAGAGATATGGGCCTATAGCCGTCGCAACCCTTTCATCCCATGGCTCGGTCTGGATATATTGAGCCTGCCCGGCATAGCCGAGAGACGCATCCCAATATTATGGGCGTTACGAGACAGGTTCAGGAAATGGATGGGACAGCCATGGAGAGAGGCGGGCATGATGAAGCCTGACCATGATGCGCTAACCCCCTGATTCCTGCTCATACTGCGGATATGCAACAAGGAGAGTTTCCATCTCTCCCTTTCATAATTCAGCGTATTTTCGGTGCATTACATCAAACAAATTTGGGAATGCAGGTTGCAATTTCTTCATTATTGCATGATAATTACTGAATAATAATATTAATATGAAACAAAGGGATTAGGGCGGAATGATTATACAGATTCTGGTTGTATCTGTAGTAAGTCCATGCGCAGATACTAGATCCCTTTCAAAAAATGACACACAGACGGCTATTCATGTCCTATGAACGGCGGAACAACTGTGCCACAGGGGCGTCTTGCATTATTATGTTTTGCATATTGATAAGGGCAATTTAAGGCCAATTCCATGAATGCCCGCAGCATGTTCCCCCGCAGCTTTCTATTCCTGCAAGGTCCGCCCGGCCCATTTTTCTGGCTTCTGGCGCAGGAGCTGTCCGCCCGTGGCCATGACGTTCATCGGATCAATTTTAACGGCGGCGATAAGGTGGACTGGCCCGGCAAAGCCGTAAACTATCGCGGCCCCCAATCAGGCTGGAATCAATTTTTCGATCATTATGTCCGCGATCATGGCATCACCGACATCTTGCTATTCGGCGATTGCCGCCCCCTGCACCGCGCCGCACAAGGAATGGCCACGCTGCGCGGGGTTGCTATTCATGTGTTTGAGGAAGGATACATCCGTCCGCACTGGATGACGATGGAGCCAGAGGGTGTTAACGGCAATTCCACCCTGCCGCGTGACCCACAATGGCTGGTGCGGCAGGCAGCGGGCCTTCCCCCATTACCCAAACCCATCGCTATTCAGGCCAGCTTCGGTCGGCGTGTCAAGGATACTTTGCGGTATTACACGCATGACTGTCTGTCCCGCTGGCAATATCCTTTTTACACCTCGCACCGTCCCGGCTCTCTCTTAATAGAAGGCGGCGGGTGGCTCTTCAAATTCGCGCGCCAGCGCCTACACCGGAAACACATAGAACAGGCCATAGCTCAGGTTGGCTCCGCCCCCTATTTCCTGTTCCCGCTACAGCTCAATTCCGATTATCAAATTCGCAGCCACTCCCCCTTCACTGGCATGTATGAGGCCGCGCTCTATGTAATAGAGAGCTTCGCCCATCACGCCCCCGGTAACACCATGCTGGTGGTGAAGGAGCATCCGCTGGATTGCAGCTATCGCAGTTGGTCCCGCTATATTCGCAAACATGCCCGCAGGCTGGGTATAGAAGATCGCGTTCTGCATATTGCAGGGGGCGGTCTCGATAAAATGGCCGAAGAAAGCCTTGGCATCGTAACGGTAAACAGCACATCGGGTACATTGGGGCTGGCCGTTGGCACCCCCGTATTCGTACTGGGTCAGGCCGTTTATGATATAGCAGGCATCACCCATCAGGGTAAGCTGGATGAATTCTGGACCGCCCCTACTCCTCCCGATAAAACTCTCTACGACGCTTTTTGTCGGGTGTTACATGCGCGCTGCCTGATCTCAGGCGGCATTGCCAGCCAATCTGCCATTGCCATATTGGTAGAATCTGCCCTGAAACGCTTGCTGAACAACCCGGCCCTCATCTCCAGAAAAGAGAATAAAAGCCGGGTCGTTATTCATCATCCAGCGATCAATCAGCCAGCCAGTTCTGCGGCTTCAACCAGCTTCTCTTCCACCGGTGCCTGACGGATCAGATAATCGAAGGCCGACAGCGCTGCTTTCGCACCATCGCCCATGGCGATAACGATCTGCTTATAGGGCACGGTCGTGGCATCCCCCGCCGCAAACACGCCGGGGAGTGAGGTCGCGCCGCGCGCATCGACCTCAATCTCTCCGCGATCGGAAAGGGCAATGCCACCCTTCAGCCATTCTGTATTCGGCACTAGACCGATTTGCACAAATATGCCTTCTAGCGTGAGGTCATGCTCCGACCCGCTAACACGATCCTGATAGCGTAGGCCCGTCACCTTCTCGCCATTGCCCAGCACCTTGGTGGTGAGCGCAGATGTGATGATGTCCACATTGGCAAGGCTGCGCAGCTTCGTCTGCAGCACAGCATCAGCCCGCAGTTCTTCACCAAATTCGATCAACGTCACATGGGCGACCACACCGGCCAGATCAATCGCCGCTTCAACGCCGCTATTGCCGCCGCCGATCACTGCAACCTTCTTGCCCTTGAAGAGAGGACCGTCGCAGTGCGGGCAATAAGCCACGCCCTTGTTGCGATATTCATCTTCACCCGGAACACCCATTTGCCGCCAGCGCGCACCGGTAGAGAGGATCACGGTTTTCGCCTTCAGGCTTGCACCATTTTCCAGCTCAACCCGAATGAGTCCGCCGGGCGTTTCCGCCGGGACCAGCTTCTTCGCCATCTGAAGGTTCATGATATCAACATCATATTCCTTCACATGCGTTTCCAGCGCACCCGCCAGCTTTGGCCCTTCGGTATAAGGAACGGAGATGAGATTCTCGATCGCCATCGTATCCAGCACCTGACCGCCGAACCGTCCAGCCGCTACGCCAGTGCGAATACCCTTACGAGCCGCATAAATGGCTGATGCCGCACCAGCAGGACCACCGCCGACAACCAGAACATCAAAAGGCTCTTTAGCCTCCATCTTCTCTGCGGCCTTTGCCGATGCATTCACATCCAGCTTAGCAACGATCTCTTCCATATCCATCCGGCCAGAGGCAAAAACCTCTCCGTTCAGATAGACAGTCGGCACCGCCATCACCTTGCGGTTTTCGACTTCCTCACGGAACACGCCGCCATCAATGGACACATTCTTAATGCGTGGATTGAGGACGCTCATCAGGTTCAGCGCCTGCACCACATCCGGGCAGTTCTGGCAGGTTAGTGAGAAATAGGTCTCAAACTGATAATCACCGTCCAGCCCCTTGACCTGTTCAATCACTTCAGCGGCCGCCTTGGACGGATGTCCACCGACCTGCAACAAAGCCAGAACCAGAGAGGTAAATTCATGCCCCATCGGTATGCCCGCGAAGGTCACACCAATATCGGTGCCCACGCGGCGGATCAGGAAAGAAGGCCTACGCGCATCATTTCCGGCTGGGTCATAGCTGACCTTGTCCGAGAGAGAGGCGACCTCCTCCAGCAATTCGGCCAGTTCCGTCGATTTGGCGCCATCATCAAGCGAGGCGACCAGTTCGATCGGCTGAGTAATATTCGTCAGATAGCCCTTGAGCTGATCTTTAAGAGCGGAATCGAGCATGATTGCCTCCTGCGTATCCAATAGGAGAGAGTGCAACGAACCACCGATCATCCCCACAGCATCAGGATGTCCGTTGCAGGCCACAGGCCAGTCAGGGCCGGGCGATTAATCAAGGTGGGCGGCAGTAGAGAGCCGCCCACCCGATAGTTCGGAAATCAGATCTTGCCGACGAGGTCGAGCGAAGGAGCAAGCGTCTTTTCGCCTTCTTCCCACTTGGCCGGGCATACTTCACCGGGGTGCGAAGCCACATATTGTGCGGCCTTCACCTTGCGCAGCAGTTCCGAAGCGTTACGGCCAACGCCTTCGCTGGTGATTTCCATAACCTGAATGACGCCCTGCGGATCAACCACGAAGGTGCCGCGGTCAGCCAGGCCAACGCCCGGACGCATCACGTCAAAACTGTTGGTGATGGAACCCGAAGGATCGCCGATCATCGTGAACTTGATCTTGCCAATGGCTGGCGAAGTGTCATGCCATGCCTTGTGGCTGAAGTGCGTGTCGGTGGAAACCGAGTAAATTTCGACGCCCAGCTTCTGGAATTCACCATATTGGTCAGCCAGATCTTCCAGTTCGGTCGGGCAAACGAAGGTGAAGTCAGCCGGATAGAAGAAGAAAATCGACCAGCCTGCCGCCTTAACGTCGGCATCAGTGACGGTGACGAACTTGCCGTCCTTATAGGCCTGCGCTGTGAAAGGTTTAATTTCGGTGTTGATAACAGCCATTTTGCACTCCGTAACTGGCTTGGTGGAAATTGATGAGTATCTGGTAGCAAGATTGGTTTCTATCGTAAAATTACTTTTTTGAGCGATATAGATTGAAAAAAACGATTATTCGTCAAAATGACAATCTGAGCCGATAAACAGAGTTCCCCCCTTCTCTCTGTTGCCGGACGTTCAGATGACCGTGCTAATATTAGCACCATATTCCATCTGTTTGATGACAGGGATCAAGAAAGGACACGTCATGACCCAAACATCTGTGAAACGCACCATAGCTGCGGCAATCGCCTTTTCTCTACTGGTTCCGGCGGCAGTTGTTGCCATGCCCGGCTCTGCCGAAGCACGGTCAAAGCGCAACCATGAATATAAAGAATGGCGCGGACGCGACGGACGCACTTATTGCCGCAAATCAGATGGCACAACCGGCCTCGTCGTTGGCGCAGCTGGCGGCGCGTTGCTGGGCCGCACCATCGACACACGCGGAGACCGCACCTTAGGCACGGTCGCCGGGGCGGTAGCTGGCGGCCTTATCGGTAAAAAGATCGATTCCGGGAAAAAATGCCGCTGAATATCGGCTGAAATAACGCAATTCTGCCCCGGAGAAATACTTCGGGGCAAAAATTTCGCATAGACACTTCCCTGATACGCGATTTTTGCTGGACCTTGCCGCCACCTTGCGGCATGGGGGCCCCAGGGCCGGCTTAGCTCAGTTGGTAGAGCACCTGATTTGTAATCAGGGGGCCACGGGTTCGAATCCTGTAGCCGGCACCATTTTTCAATGACTTAGATAAGAATTTAAGAACACCGCTCTCCGGCGGGGTCCCAACGGGGCACCAGATTAGTGACACTAAAGATCAGCCCAGCTGATTCCGCACCACGCCGCTGATAATCATTGCTTTAGCTTCAGACCGAGGCCCGATAGGCAGTTCATAAACAGCCATTGCACCTCTGGCTTTATAAACGCTCAGAGCAAAACTCACTAACAGCCCTTCACGTTCATCAATCATAATTTCAATAGCATGGTTATCATGAGGGGGAGGATCAATTGGCAGGATCGGCTTGCCGTCATTCAGGCTCCGCAGCAGGCTGGATTTGGATGACTTATACTGGCTGACAGGCAATCAAATGGCGTGCCTTGAGCCCCATTTCCTTATGAACAATGCTAACTCCGGGTGGATGATCGACGCGTTTTGAGAGGGATCATCTTTGCCAACTGCACTGCGTTGAGAGAATATAGCCCGACAAAGCAATGGCTGCTGGTCAACCGAAGATATGATACAGACCGGCTCCGCAACGTCTTACAGGAAAAGAGGCTTACTCCCCTCTCCCGCGCTAGAAATCGCGGACCAGAGCCGTCCAATACAGCAAACATCGCCTTAAAAGCCACAACCGCACATAAAGCCATGTTCGACCGATACAAAATTGGCACCGTGTCGCCGCCCGCCATGGTCAATGTCCAGCAGCTTCTTCTCCGCTATTACCCTCGCCGCAACCATTGGGATCAGATCAGCGCACCCTGTGCTAATTTCTAATAATCTCTAACATTGTTTCCAATGCATCCATCCCTGAATGATTGAAATGGTCCGGTACAACATAATATTCATGTGCATGGCGACCACGAGCATCCGTGAAATATGCTGGGTCCCAAGTGACCACAACACCTGTATTAGGAAGATCAAGGAAAAAAAGGGAGCCCTGCCCTCTTGATTTTGAATAATTCCCCCGTGATTGCTCACCGATTATGCATGCAATACCCGCTTGTTTTGCCAATATTGCAAAAACTTCTGAAGCTGAGCCTGTGCCTTCATCTATCAATATCCAAATTTTCCCCTGAAAAGGGCTTCTTCGCGTGGTAGGAGAAAAAGTCATCCAGTGATTATAGGCTCCGGTGCCCAAAATATTTGCATCAGCAGAATCCAGATCAGGCAGCATTCCTTTATCAATCATCTCATCAATATGCATGCGAGGATATTTTTGATCCGAATAAAAAGTGTCGGTGCAACTCCTGACATGCTCTCCCGCAGCATCATTCGGGAAAAAAACGAAGCCGGTTAATTCCACAGGATCGCTAATATGGGGCCCAACCAGCATTCTCTCTACGAAAGGTGTATATCCGCCCGGATTGCCCCTGACATCAAAGACAAGATGTTCATAATCGGCAATACTATTATAAAAATCGAAAATCCGATCTTCCAGATCATCGTAAAAATCCGGGTCCTCCAGCATGTTCGGGCCCATCATATCTATGCTTAATCTGCCGACTTTTCCTTCCAACGGAATATCGGTGACCACCACCGGCAATTTACCTTGAGAAGTTTTCTGGCTTAAAATCGGCTTGTTCAGTTCAGCCTGCTTTATAATTTCATCTTTATAGCCATCAAATTTGTCAAACCCCATATAGAAAATGACGACAGCAGGCTTGTTCAATATTGCATGGATATAGCTATGGTAAATACTCATCCCATCTTTTGATGTACGAAGGAAAAATTCGAGGTAAAAATCTTTTGTCAGGGCACCGACGTTACTCTGCATTGAGTACCATGATCGACTCCCTGCTCTTTGAATTTCAGGCGTGAATATATATTCATTCAGGAGATCATAAAATTCATGTATTTCATAAACCATCTTCTCATTGCATATTTTTAATTTAAGCTTTTCTGCCTGATCTCTCAAATTAATACCAAATTTTCTGCGAGCATGATTGATCTGAGGAAAGCTCTTTTCCATCTCCTGCATAAGATAGTGCAGATCCTGCAGGAATTTTTCATTCCCTTCGGCGCGAGCTTTCATTGGAGCCCCCCAATGCCTCTCAGCCACCGCATCACCGTTCATTGCATCGCCCCATGATGAGCAATCCCAAGATCATCAAAGGGCAGTTTTCCGGCGATAAAGCGGGACAGCTTTTCATCCCATGATGCTATATCAATGGCATTTTGCCGATACCAATCTTCGTTATAATAGCTATGCCCATAGCGCTCTCCACTATCGCATAAGATGGTGACGATCGAGCCGCGCCTGCCTTCCTCTTTCATTCGGCGCGCCAGCGTCACCACCCCGGCAAAACTGGTGCCGGTGGAACCACCCACGCGCCGCCCCAGCTTTGCCGCGACATAACGCATGCACGCCAGACTGAAGCCATCAGGCACCTTCACCATCGCGTCTATGCAGTGCGGGATAAAACTGGCCTCGGGCGACGGCCTGCCAATGCCCTCTATGCGTGAGCCCTGCAAGGGCGCGGCATCGGCGCTCCACATCCCCCGATAGGCATCAAAAAAAGCCGACACTTCAGGGTCCGCACACAAAATACGGGTATCATGCCCACGGTATCGCGCATAGCGGCCCAGCGTCGCCGCCGTTCCACCGGTTCCGGGGCTGCACACGATCCATGCAGGGACAGGCTCTGGCTCCTGCGCCATCTGCGTAAAAATAGATTGCGCAATATTATTATTCGCGCGCCAATCTGTCGCCCGTTCGGCATAGGTAAACTGATCCATGAAATGCCCGCCAGTATCCTGAGCGAGCCGCAGCGAAGCCGAATGAAGATCGCAAGCCTTTTTCACCAGATGACATCGCCCCCCCTGAAATTCTATCGCCGCAATTTTCTCCGGCGACGTGTTCGCGGGGATAACGGCGATAAAAGGCAGGCCCAGTAACCGGGCAAAATAGGCTTCTGAAACAGCGGTAGACCCACTGGAAGCCTCAATCACAGTACTGCCGCTATGCAGCCAGCCGTTGGCGAGGCTGTATAGAAATAGCGAACGGGCAAGGCGATGTTTCAGGCTACCCGTAGGATGAGAGGATTCATCCTTCAGATAAATATCCACTCCTTCAAACTCCGGTATATTCACCGGAATGAGGTGCGTATCCGCAGAACGATTGAAATCCGCCTCAATCCGTCGGATCGCTGATGCAACCCACATACGCTCCTGTGTCATCGTCTTAAATTCCCGCTACAGTCATCTTGTCTAACAAAAGCGCGCCAGTCCTGATCTTGCCCCGCCGATCGTGATCTTTGCTGATAGCAACGATACCCGCAAGCATATCAGGCACCTGAGCAGCGATTGTCACCCCTTCAACCGCATGGACAATCTCGCCATGCTCCACCCACATGCCGGTCACGCCGACCGAATAATCGCCCGAAGCGCCATCAAACCCGTGCCCCATAATGGATGTAACCACCAACCCACGGTTAAGGCCCGCAATCATCTCTGCCATGCTCTCCGGCCCCTCGCCTGCTACAACCATATTGCTGATACCACCCGCATTATGCGTGCTCTGCATTCCCAGCCGCCGTGCAGCATAGCTATCCAGCACATAACGCCGGAGCACCCCTTCGCTGATGATCGGCGCATCCTGCCTGAGCAAGCCATCATCATCATAATGACGGGAACCAGTCCCTTGCCAGATATGCGGTTTTTCGGTGATCGTCACAAAATCAGGCGTCAGCTTTTCTCCTAATCGGCCAGCCAGAAAACTGCGGCCACTGTAAAGAGCGGGCCCGGAAAGAACATCCAGAACATCATTCCAGAAACGGGCCGCCATTTCCGGCGTGAAAAGCACCGGGCATGTGCGCGTCGTCAGTGACCGCGCATCAAGCCTGCCTAACGCCAAAGCCGCAGCCTTCGCCCCTAGTGCGGCAGGGGACGCCAGCAAGGCCGGGTCACAGGTGACATCATATTCGCCATCCTTTTGCTGCCCGGAGGAATTTTCAGCGATAAAACTGGCCGAGAGCTGGTGCCTCGTCATCGCATGATAGCCGACGAAACCATTGCTATTCACGCGGACCACCTGTTTCGCCGTAGAAGTGATGCTAGCCTGTGCGCAGCGGCGAATGCGTTCATCAGTCGCCAGCCCGGCAGCCTCCGCCTCACACGCAATATCAAACATCATGGCGGGGCTGACAGCCCATGGACGCCACAGGCCCAGATCGGGCAAGTCCGCATCTGCTATCTGGCGCTGTTCAGGTTCCGCCAAGCCACCAAAATCGTCAGGCTGCGTGAAACGGGCGACCGCAATGGCTTTTTCCACTGTCTGGCGGATCGTATCAACAGAGAGGCTGTGGACGCTGGCGGTCCCCTTCCGCCCTGCGGCATAGACTGTCACCGCCATATTATTCGTCTGGCTACGGGTCAGGTTTTCAGGCTGGCCATCGCGTACCCCGGCCTCCGTCCCCTTACCATGGGAAAGGACGATCTCTGCCTCTTCAGCACCCGATTTATGCGCCCATTCCAGCCCGGATAGGCATATAGCCTCCAGCTTTTCGCGTTCCTGCCCAATGGTTGCGTCTTGTGCAGGTATAATCATCACCTCGTTCATGCCTTCGTCCCCCCCACGATCATCGAATCTACCCGCAATGTCGGCTGCCCCACCCCGACAGGCACGCTCTGGCCGGATTTTCCGCAAAGCGCAGTACCGGAATCAAGCGCCAGATCATTCCCGATCATCGACACATGGGTCAGCACTTCTTCGCCCGCCCCGGTCAGCGTCGCGCCGGAAATAGGGGCGGTTATCTTGCCATCCTCGATCAGATAGGCCTCGTTCGCGCTGAACACGAATTTTCCGCTGGTGGTATCCACCTGCCCGCCTGAAAAATAGACCGCATATATGCCGTTTTTCACCGAAGAAATAATCTCTTCGGGCGAGCTTTCACCAGCCAGCATATAGGTGTTCGTCATACGGGGCATCGGCAGATGACGGTAAGATTCCCGTCTGCCATTTCCGGTTGGTGCCCGCCCCATCAGGCGCGCACTCATACGGTCCAGCATCATGCCCGTCAGCACCCCATTTTCGATAAGCGGCGTGCATTGTGTTTCCACGCCTTCATCATCAACCGAAAGGCTACCTCTCTTATCTGGCAATGTTCCATTATCGACAATGTTAACGCCGGGAGCAGCAACCTGCGTCCCTTCGCGGGAGGCAAAAACAGATGTCTGTTTGCGGATAAAATCCCCCTCCAGACCATGCCCCACCGCTTCATGCAGCAGCACACCGGGCCAACCAGACCCGACCACCACATCCATAATCCCGGCAGGGGCAGGTACCGCCTCAAGGTTGGTAAGCGCCCGATTAGCGGCTTCCTTCGCCTTGGCCTCCGCCATGCCGGACGCGATAAAATCGCTCAGTTTCATGCGCCCACCACCGCCAGCGCTACCGTTGGTGCGCCGCCCATTACTCTCCGCACCGACACTAACCGACAGACGCACCAAGGGACGGTAATCCGCCACCAGCGTGCCATCTGATGCAGCAATCAGCACCAGCTCAGACATGACACGCAGCGTTGCGGTCACATTCCTGACACGCGGATCACACGCCCGCGCTGTGGCATCAATCACTTCCAGCAGGCGAATTTTTGCTTTCTCATCGAGCTCCGACACAGGGTCTGCTGCTGCATAGACCCGCCGCACATCACGGCCAGCCAGTGGCGCAGTCAGGCCGCTCCCCATCAGGCCAGAGATAGAACGGGCATTATCCGCCGCGTCTGCCAGATCATCAAAACCAAAACCATCGCAATAGGCGAAGCCGGTTTTCTCTCCGCTTACTGCGCGTAGCCCCGCCCCGCTTTCGACCGAATAGCTACCGCTGCGAACAAGGCCATTTTCGATCGTCCAGCCCTCAGACCGGCAATCCTGCAAATAGACATCGGCATAGTCGATATCCGGCCCGGACATCCGCCCCAGCAGTTTTTCCAACCGGCTGGTGTCAAGGGCATGAGGGGAAAGCAGGCTGTCAGCAGCCAGTTGCAAATAATCAGTCATGAAGGAAATATCCTCAGCAAAATATCGCATGAAGCGGCCGCCCCCGCCACAAAGGCACATAAAGGACGAAGCGGCGAAGATGCCGGGCGGCGCGGAACAGCTACCGCCCGGCATCAGATATGGCCCTGTTCAGGCAGAGATCAGAAAGATTTCGTCAACTCCAGGCTGAAGCCGCGCCCATACACATTATAAAGCGCCGCATTATAATAAGGCTGGGAATCCCAGTTTTTGGAAGGCGGCATGCGGTTGAACAGGTTGTTCACGGTGCCATTAACGGCAAAGCCGCTGCCGATATCATAGCTGGCGCTCAGGTTGAACAAAGTCCACGCCTTATCCCACCCCGGCATCCCGTAGGATGTTGAAGCAGGGCCGCCGGTCAGCAAGGCATAATTGGGCGACTTTCCATAACGCACCGCATAAACGGTCGTGCTAAACGGCCCGCTGTCCAGCGACAGGCTGGTGTTCATGCTATCCTTGAACAAACCGCCTGCTGATGGGTTTTTCAGCTGATCCACCACCGGAGAAACGGAATCATTCTGCGATTTAAATTCCAATACGCGGTTGTAATTAATATCGAACCGGAACTGGCCAATACCCTGTACCGGAAACTGATATTGCCCGGCAAGGATAAGCGATTGCGTCTTCTTGGTGGATACGTTGAAGTAGCCGCGTGTTACCCCCGTAACCCGGCCTGTAACGCCATCGCGCGTTATAAGGGAAAGCGCCTGAGAGCATGAACCCAGATAAACCGCTTCACCCCCCTGACGGCAGGCAGCCTCATCAAACAATATATTCGCGAGAGTAAGCGCCCGCACCTCATTTTTAATGTTAATATCGATGAAATCGGCACTAAAACGCAATGCTGGCGTCGGCGTCCATACCGCGCCAAGCGTCTTTGATTTCGCTGTCACTGGCTTAAGCGCGAGATTACCAGTCGATTCATTCGGCATGATATAACGGCAGCTATTGCTTGTCCGTGAAACACCCATCTGATCGCACATATAAAGGTCATAGCTATTGCTGTTTGTGCTGCTTTTACCCAGAAACAAATAGGACATGTCCGGCACACGGAACGCCGTACCCATTCCCGCCCGCAGCAGCAATGTCGGCATGGGGCGGATTTCCAGACCAGCCTTCCATGTAGCACGATCGACCGATTTCCCGGCATAGCTATAATCGTCATAGCGCGCCGCACCGCTTATGCTCACCCACGGAAGAAGCGGTAACGACACTTCTGTAGCAACGCCGCTATGGTCGCGCTTGCCACGGGACGCCAATTGCGCGCCATCAAAATAAAGACCGGCCTGAAAATCTGCGGAGGGGGTATCTTTCCAGCTTTCATTACCGGCCTCGGCCAGCAATGCAAACGCTGCTGAACCGCCGGGCAGATCGAAAAGAGAGCTATTATAAACCTTGCCGGTAAGCTGCTGGACCCGGCTGCTGGCATTACGCCGTCTGGTGTCTGAGAAACCCGCATATTCTTCGGGGGTCAAAGGCACGAACACCTGTGAAATATCGCTATATCTATCTGCCAGATAAGCGGTCATTTCCGTCTTCACCGGGTAAAATGTCTTCTGCTTCAGCTTATAAAAGGACCGTGAACCGGAAACGTCATAATTCCAGTTTCCTGTAATCGCCCCCTTCAAGCCAAGGGCAATATCATATTGCGTGCCATAATCCCGTTTGGCCGAAGTTTTCCAACTGCCCATTTCTTCCGGGGCAATTTCACGCGACACTAAATAGGAACGCCCGGAATTAGTATCTGTGAAGTTTTCCCACACAAATACCGGGCCAAAATTGGAGATGGTACGGGAATATGTACCGGAAAGATCCATATACAGCTCATGCCCATCGGCAACGGGCTGAGACAGGCTGGCATAACCGCTATAATTGCGGCGTTCGCTATCATAAGTAGCGACAGAGGAACGGGTGTAATCCGAACCGCAATACCGCATCGCGCCATCGACTTTATAAGTCATCGACCCACCAAACAGGTCTGACATCTGCGCACAGCCTGCCACACCCGGGTCATAATAATTGCTGCCGGATATCCGGGCAAAAGCATCATCATCATAAGGGGAATAGGCCGTCCTATCCCGGTCTATGCCCAAAATGGCCTTGCGATTGCTAAATTCAAACGCATAGCTAAGGGAACCATCCGAAGGCAGCTTCAAACCACCAACAGCCTGCACCCGGATGCTTTCCCCGCCCCCTTCATCATAGCCCGAACCACGGACAGACAAAGCCAGCTTATCAATATTCTTTTTAAGGATGATGTTGACAACACCCGCCACGGCATCCGCCCCATAAGTGGCCGATTGCGTACCCGGCAATATTTCAATCCGTTCCACCATTGCGGTCGGAATCGTTGAAAGGTTGGCGAAATTGCCGCCGTCCCCGACATTGTTATTGAGCGGGAAATTGGCGGTAGAACGTCCGTTTATCAAAACCTTGGTATAGCTCGCCCCCA
Source organism: Sphingobium sp. (assembly GCA_009360885.1). Taxonomy (GTDB): domain Bacteria; phylum Pseudomonadota; class Alphaproteobacteria; order Sphingomonadales; family Sphingomonadaceae; genus Sphingobium. The sequence continues at coordinate 325,664 of SPEL01000002.1, forward strand.
AGCCAAACAAGTTTATCATCTTGACGTTCTGCATATTGCCGGTGCCCGGAGCAGAATCGCGCATCGCACCGGTAACAATAGCCTGACCGCGTAAGGCGTCAAAAACCTCGCCAAACCCCTTTTTCTGCATCTCTTCGCTGGTGATGACGATAACCGGCGATGCGGTGTCCTTTCCCGTGCCCGGAAGCAATGACCCCGTGACGACGACCGTCTCATCCTCTTTGACAGGATCAGCCGCCGGATCAGCAAGAGCCAATACGGGAAAAGATATAAAGGCCCCGGCAAGCATGAGGCCGGATAGATAGCGTTTGCGGTTAACCCTCATTGTTTCAAACCCCCTTGTAGCAATGTGACAGTGCTTAGTTTGAAGCCATCGGCGTCATTTTTGACCGATCCGAAGACATATCTTTCCCTGCGCCCACCGTTTGATCCGGCGCCTGCATGGAACAGGAAGAAATTCTCAATATTTCGTCATGAAGAGCGATCACCGAACTGCGATGCGCGACACTGACGATAGTCAAATCCGGCTGACGTTCGCGCAACCGGCGGTACAATACCTCTTCCGCATCCTGATCGAGCGCGGACGTGGTCTCATCCAGAAAAACCAGACCAGGCTGGTGTAAAAATATCCGGGCGAATGCCAGTCGCTGCTGCTCGCCGGGGGACAGGCATTTCTGCCATGCAGCGACATCATGCAAACGACTGCTAAACTTCGAGAGGCGCGCCGCCTCCAGCGCCTCCCGGCATTGCTCATCGGAAAAATCATGGCCCAGCGCAGGGTATACAAGTGCCGCCTTCAGCATACCGGTTGGCACATAGGGACGCTGCGGAATGAACATGATGGGGCAATCCGGCAGCTCAATCCTGCCCCGCGCGTCTGACCACAGCCCCGCCAGCGCAAGCAGCAATGTCGATTTACCACAGCCCGAAGGCCCGCAGATGACATTAGATGTCCCCGGTGCGATAGCCAGAGAAACAGGTTCCGTCAGCACTTCACGCCCCGGCCCGGTCAGCACCAGTTGCGATGTGCGCAAATGCTTATCTGTACTGGTGACGATCTCCAGCCCCTGACAGACCCCACCATCCGCAGCATTGGCATTGGCTGCGTCTTTGCCTTGTAATAGCAGATCAAATTCGCTGATACGTCGGCTGGTCGCCCGTAATTCCGCGAGTTCGCGATAATTAACGACAAACCACGACAGGCCGATACGTATTTGCAGGCAGGCCTGCACCATCTGGGTCAGATCCCCCAGCGTCATATTCCCGCTGAAATATCCGCCAGTTGCAACCAGATAGGGGATCACCTGACCAAATTGGTTGACGCTATCCACCCCAAGCATCACGCGCTTGGTATCGCCTACCAGTTTGCGCCAATTTTGCTGCACTTGCGAAAAAGCCGTGTTCAGCCGGGCTGTTTCCGCCTGTTCACCGGCATAAAGCGCCACTGGCTCGGCATTTTCACGGATACGGACGAGATCAAAACGATAATCTGCTTCATATTTCTGCTGGTCATAGCGCGACCGGTTGAGCGGCTTACCCACCCATTCCACAATAGCGCTGCCGCCAAGCACAAAGGCGAACATCACCCATACCGCCAGCCCCGGAATATGCCATGAACTGCCGCCAATGTCGAAGCTAAGGTTACGGGAAAGCCCCCACAACACCACGCTCAGCGTGAAAATCGTGCCCAGCAGGCGATAGACCTCAAAGCCATATTCCAGCACTTTTTCGGTATAAAGCGCGAGATCCTGCCCAATACGCTGGTCCGGGTTATCCAGCTTGCCGGATCGTTCAATCCGGTAATAGGTCTTGTTTTCCAGCCAGCGAGACAGAAAGCCCTCGTTCAACCAGACCCGCCAGCGCATTTGCAGCATCATGCGGAACCAGATGGCGAACGTATCAAAGAGAACCGAAATCAGGCTCAGGCCAGCGACAAAGAATATCTCCTGCCAGAAGGCATCAAGGTTACGCAGCCCGATGGCGTCATATAACCGCTTGTTCCACAATGAAAATTGCAGCGTACACCAGACAGAGCCGGATTTAAGAGCGATGATCGTCGCCAGCAACAGCCAGGCGCGATATTTATCTGATGACACCCAATAGCCACCGAGCAACCGCAAAGCCGCCCTCATTGACGGCGTCGATACAGACGCCGCCTGCCCCCGCTCTGTCATTTCTAATCCCCGGTTAATTAAGAAGCGTTCGGCCTTTGCCGGTCGGGGGCGCCCTCTTGTCTCAGAACAAGATGTGAGCGGGCGCCTCTCCGGTTATGTTACGCTTCAGGCTGCAACAACGGTAAAGCCTGCGTCCTGAATGATAGTTTCAATGCCGCTCTGGCCAATTTGGGCATCTTCAAAATCGACAGAGACCTGCTTGGTTTCCAGCACGATGTCGGCGGACGTAACACCATCAGCGGCCTCCAGCACGCGCTTCAGACGGCTGGAACAGCCTCCGCACGTCATGCCATCGACGGTCAATTGCACTGCACTCATATATTCCTCCTTAAGTTTGGTGGGAAAAGCATCACCGCGGTTTCCAGCGGTTGAGAAGAAGAGAATTACTGACCACAGAGATGGAACTCATCGCCATCGCTGCGCCGGCAATAACCGGGTTCAGCAAACCAAAAGCAGCCAGCGGTATGCCCAGCACATTGTAGATGAAGGCAAAGAACAGATTCTGACGGATCTTGCTGAGCGTCGCACGAGAGAGATCAACAGCCGTCGGCACCCCGCGCAGATCATTCTTCACCAGCACCACATCAGCAACGTCAATCGCCACATCAGACCCCGCGCCGATAGCGAAGGAAACATCGGCCTGTGCCAGCGCAGGGGCATCATTAATGCCATCCCCCGCCATGCCCACGACATTACCTTCACCCTGAAGGCTTTTTACTTCCTCAGCCTTGTTCTGGGGCAAGACTTCGGCGGCATAATGTTCAATGCCTGCCTGCCGGGCGATGGCTGCGGCGGTGTGCTTATTGTCGCCCGTCAGCATCACAACATCGACACCTGACTTGCGCAACCTGTTCACAGCTTCCAGGGATGTGTCACGCAACTGATCGGCAATAGCGATGAAACCGGGCACCTTGCCTTCAACCGAAAGGCCGACCACTGTCTTGCCTTCCGCCTGCACCGCTTCGACACGGGCGGACAATTCATCAGACACAGCCACACCCATTTCACGGAACCATGAAGGCGAACCGAGGGAGAGCTTCTTACCGAGCAGAACGCCCTGCACACCTTTGCCCGGCACCGTATCGAAATCCTCAATATCTTCGATAGTGACGGAGCCTTCGCTCGCTTTCTTCAGGATTGCGCGGGCCAGAGGATGCTCAGATCCTCGCTCCAGCGCAGCCGCCATGCCCAGCAATTCGGCCTCGCTGCATCCGTCGGCGGTCAAAATATCGGTAACCTCTGGCTTGCCCTGCGTCAGCGTGCCGGTTTTATCGACCACCAGCGTGGAAAGAGCGCGCGCCCGTTCCAGCACTTCCGCATTACGGATAAGCACGCCATGTTTTGCGCCCAGCCCGGTGCCCACCATGATGGCGGTCGGCGTCGCCAGCCCTAGCGAGCAAGGGCAAGCAATGACCAGAACGGCAACCGCATTAACCAGCGCAGTCTGAAAATCGGACGTAACAAGCCATGTGCCGATAAGCGTTACTACTGCAATACCCACCACTACAGGAACGAAGATGCCCGCAATCTTATCAACAAACTGCTGAATAGGCGGCTTGGAACCCTGCGCTTCATCCACCATGCGGATGATCTGCGCCAGCATAGTATCAGCGCCCACTCCGGTTGCCTTTACCCGCAGCATACCATTCTGGTTGACGGTCGCAGCGAACACCTTCGCCCCGGCTTCCTTGCTCACCGGCAGGCTTTCACCAGAAAGCATCGCTTCATCAACACTGGAACGGCCAGAGATAACTTCTCCATCAACCGGAATGCTTTCCCCTGCCGCAACGATGAAGATGTCCCCGACCAGCAACGTCCCAGCGTCCACCTCGACAATCTCTCCGTCACGCTCAATCTTCGCCGTCTTAGGCTTCAGCTTCAGCAGCGACCGGATGGCAGAAGAGGTTTTGCGTTTGGCGTTCGCTTCCAGCAGGCGCCCCAGCAAAATCAGCGTGATGATGGATGCCGATGCCTCAAAATAGACGTGCAATTCGATCATATCGAAAATGGTGACGACCGCACTGTAGAGATACGCCATGCTGGTCCCCAGCACGACCAGCACATCCATATTCGCTGTGCCAGACCGCAAAGATTTAAATGCGGCCTTGTAAAAACGCGCACCAATCCAGAATTGCACCGGCGTTGCCAGCGCAAATTGTATCCAGCGAGGAATGAGTTCAACATGGTGCCCTTGCACCATATGATCGATCTGGCTAAAATCGAACATCACAAACATCTGGGCAAAAAGCGGCAAAGTCAGCAGTAATGATGCCAAGAACATCATTAGTTCCTTGCGCCATTTATCCTGATCCCGCTTTTCGCGCGCAGCGACTTCGTCAGCCGATAAGTCGCGTGCTTCAGTCGCGCCGAAACCTGCTTTGGCGATTTTTTGCGTAATGCCCGCCACATCAATAACGCCGGGAATATATTCCACCCGCGCCTTAGCCGAAGCGAAATTCACACCCCCATTCACCACGCCTTCCGTGCGGGAGAGGACGCCCTCAATCCCCACAGCGCAGGCAGCGCAACTCATCCCCGTAATATCAAAAACTGCGGTTTCAGGCGGCACTTCGAACCCGGCCTTGGTTATCGCATCGACCAATTGTTCAGGCTGCACCTGCCCGGCATCATATTTCACATGAGCGCGTTCCGAGGCAAAATTAACCTGAGCGTCCACGCCCGGAAGCCGGTTGAGAACCTTCTCAATGGTTGTTGCGCAGGCAGCACAAGTCATTCCCCGCAAAGGCAGGTTAACGGCCGAAGCCACAGTCTGAGACATTGCTTAGGTTACTCTCTATCAGCTTTTCATATGAGAGCCGCCACAACAGGATGACGACGATGTTTCCAAATGGCTGGCCTGCTCTTTCCCTTCCTCCCCATGCAGGGCGGATAAAATGGGACAGCATCCCGGATCACCATGACCCGGGCAGGCTTCTGCCAGATGCGTGAGCGCATCACGCATCCGTGTCATCTCCGCTATACGGAAATCTAACTCACGAATGCGTTCATGCGCCCGTGCCTTGACGCCCTGAACGCCGTTTTCACGATCATTCTCAAGCGCCAGCAGTTCCTTAATTTCCCCCAACGTAAAGCCGAGGTCCTTAGCACGGCGAATGAAACGGACCTGTTCAACCGCCTTTGCATCATATTGACGATAACCCGACGCCTTACGATGGGGGCTAGATAGCAACCCTTCCCGTTCATAATAGCGGATCGTATCGACCGCGACCCCCGCCTGCCTGGCAAGCACGCCAATTGCGAAATATCGCGGGCTGGAAGGTTCATAGCGAATCGTCATAAATGCATGTTAACCTTTGGAGTATGATCCAGAGTCAAACTATTTTTGCATTTTTATGAATTTTTTATGAAATCATTTTACCCCGCCCTTCACCACCAGCGGGAAAACGCTTTCTGCCAAACCATTCTATCCAAATGAAATTTGTACCAGCCCAATCCAAAAGTCAGGACTATAGTCCAGAGTTTTATCACGGAAATATCTGATCTACAACGATATTTTCGTTGCAAATCGACAGGCTATCAGAAATATTAAGATCAGGAATGAGCGCTCATGATCCACTGACGGATATCACGCGCCCTTTATATCACAGCCTTAGCATGGAACCGTTCTTGAAATTCGCACGGTCGATAACACGGTTATTCCTTCTGATCGGCCTCATGCTGGGGCTGATGGAAACGGCCGTGGCGTCAACACCGATGATGGGGCTCGTGCTGCAAGCCGCCATGCCCTCATGCCATAATATGGCTGATGCGCCCGGCCTGACAGCGCCCGGCCTGACAGCGAATGCAGACCACCTCCATACAGGCCATGACAGCGCCCAAATACATGGCGGTAATGGCCATGCCCATGATAAGCACCTCGCAAATAACGGGCAGCATCAGGATATGGTGCCGGGTAATAGTCATGGCACCGTGGCCAATCCCCCGCATAATGACCCCTCGCCTGGCAAAATCTCCCCTGACAAGATGCATTGCTGTATCGTGCAATATCAGCCAGTCACCTTACCATTTCATGCTATGGCCGCAGACCCACGCATCATTCTCTCTGCACCGCATAGACCGGATGCTAGCGCACCCATGACGCAAACGCCCCGCGCAACATTGCTGCGCCCCCCTATTAACATCTGATACTGCCCTATTAACCTGTGTTTTTCATCCGCTTTCATCATCGAAAGCGGGCAGTTTCAGGATGAATCATGTCTTCTTTTCCATCTGCCTCAGACGGTGGTGGGCTGCTGAGCGGCCACGCCTTGTTGCATAGCAACGGCCCGGAAGGGCCAGCCTTCCTCCATGGCAACAGCCCAAAAGGGCCAGCCTTGTCCCGGCGACATTTTGTGCAGGGGTTTGCCCTGTGTACCGGAGTGTGTACCGGACTTTCCGCCGGGCTCGCCCCACGCGGCGCTTCGGCGGCGTCTCCATTGCCATCAACCGGCAACACCCCGCCTATCCTGACCGGCAAGGATTTTAACCTGTCGATCGGCACAAGCGCGGTCAACTTCACCGGGCGCACCCGTCAGGCCATTACCGTCAACAATAGCCTTCCCGCGCCGATATTGCGCTGGAAGGAAGGGGATACCGTCACCCTTAAGGTGTCCAGCCATTTGCCGGAGCATGTGCAAACCTCGCTCCACTGGCATGGCATAGTGCTGCCCGCCAATATGGATGGCGTGCCGGGGATGAGCTTTAACGGCATTTATCCCGGCGAATCCTATCTTTATCGCTTCCATGTGCGGCAGGCGGGCACCTATTGGTATCACAGCCATTCCTTGCATCAGGAACAGGCCGGGCTTTATGGCGCGATTATCATCGATCCGCAGGAGCCAGCGCCCTATTCCTATGACAGGGAACATGTTATCCTGTTTTCTGACTGGACAGATCTCGACCCGGCCGCGCTCTTTCGGCGGCTCAAGAAAATGCCCGCATATGACAATATGTATAAGCGCACGCTGGGCGATTTCATCCGCGACGCCCGCGATTACGGCCTTAGTGCAGCGATAGAGGACCGCAAAATGTGGGCCGGTATGCGAATGACGCCAACCGACCTATCCGACGTTAACGGCCTGACCTACACTTATCTTATGAACGGCCATACTCCCGGTGCTAGCTGGCAGGGCGAATTTCGGCATGGTGAAAAAGTGCTGCTACGCCTCATCAACGCATCCAACATGACCTATTTTGATTTCCGCATACCGGGGCTCAAAATGACGGTGGTGGCGGCGGACGGGCAATATGTGCATCCGGTCACCGTCGATGAACTGCGCATTTGCGTAGCGGAAACCTATGACGTGATCGTCGAACCCGCCGGGCAGAATGCATTCACCCTGTTCGCGCAGGATATGGGCCGCACCGGCTATGCCGCTGGTACGCTTTGCACCCGTGCCGGACTGAAGGCGGAAATACCGGCGCTCGACCCGCGCCCGCTGCTGTCCATGAAGGATATGGGCATGGACCATAGCGGCCATGGCAAGCATGATCCTTATGCTGGTTTCAAGGCCGAGCGGCATGATGCCCCGACACTAAGCGGGCCGGTCAGCCATGCCCGCACCGAAAAGGGCAGCACCTATGTCGATATGCAGGCGATGGTCGCCCAGCCCCGGCTGGATGACCCCGGCGTGGGCCTGCGCGACCGTGAGCATAAGGTGCTGACCTATGCCGATCTCCACAGCCTTGGCGGAGACCCGGATGGACGAGATCCCGGACGCACCATAGAACTCCACCTGACGGGCAATATGGAACGCTTTGGCTGGGCCTTTGATGGCGTGCCGTTCATGGATTCCAAACCGCTGAAGTTCAATTATGGCGAACGGCTTCGTGTCGTGCTGGTCAATGATACGATGATGCATCACCCTGTCCATCTGCATGGCATGTGGAGCGACCTTGAAAATGAGGACGGCGCATTTCAGGTACGCAAGCATACCGTTGATATCGCGCCGGGATCGCGCCGTTCCTACCGTGTCACCGCCGATGCGCTGGGTCGCTGGGCCTATCATTGCCATCTGCTCTATCACATGGATGGCGGCATGATGCGCGAAGTAAGAGTGGAGGAAGCATGATGAAAAAGCTTCTTTTGCTCGGAGGGATTTGCAGTATGCTGCCCGCTACGGCCTTTGCCCAGCATCAGGGCCATGAAATGCACGATATGCACGGCATGAAAAACATGGACAGCATGGCAGAGAAAGACGCTACCGAAGGCGATAAGACCAGCAAGGGCGATACCCCCCATGCTGGTCATGCCATGCCTGCCCCGCAGGCGGCCATAGCTAAGGCGCCCCCTGCCCCCGCACCAACGGAGCCGAAAACACCCATTCCGGTGCTGACAGATGCCGACAGGGCCGCCGCCTTCCCTCAGCTTTCCGCCAGCCACAGCCATGACATGCCGATGGTCACGATGGTCAATATCGACAGGCTGGAAGGTTGGGATGACGATGGTAAACTCGGCCTCAACTGGGAACTAAACTCCTGGACAGGCGGTGACATCAACCGGCTCTGGATTCGTTCTTCGGGTGAACGCGAGGGCGGCAAAACCAGCGGCAATGTTGAACTATTATATGGCCGTGCCAAGGGTGCATGGTGGGATATTGTAGGCGGTATCCGGCAGGATTTCGGCCCGGCCGATCAGGACCAGACATGGGCCGCCTTGGGCATACAGGGCCTCGCCCCCTATATGTTTGAGCTGTCCGCCACCGCCTATGTCAGCACCACCGGCCAGTTCATGGCAAAAGCAGAGGCCGAATATGACCTGCTGCTCACCAACCGCCTTATCCTTCAGCCGGTGGTGGAAATGACGGCCTATGGCAAAAATGATGGCGCACGCGGGCAAGGCTCTGGCCTGTCGTCGTTCGAAACAGGGGCGCGGCTACGCTATCGCATCACCCGCAGCATCGCCCCTTATGTTGGTTTTTCCTACGAGCGCGCGCTCGGTAACAGCGCCGATTATCGCCATCTGGAAGGCCATAATGTTTCTGATAGCCGGATCGTTTTCGGCATCAATAGCTGGTTCTGACTTTCGTCCCATTATGTAAGGAGATTTTCACATGAAGACACTTTCTTTCGTTATCGCCGCCGTTGTCGCAACCACCACTCTTCCCGCCATGGCGCAAAGTCCGGCGAAGCTCAGCCCGGTTGATGCAGCCCTCCTCAAATTTGATAAAAACAAGGATGGCTTTGTCACCAAGGCTGAATTGCCCGCAAAGCACCCGTTGCTCGACCATTTCGACATGGCCGATAAAGACCGGGATGGTAAGCTGAACAAGCGCGAACTGGGTATCGCCCTTAAAATGCTCTAAATTGATGCATCCGGGAAAGGGCTGGCGATCTTGCTATCGCCAGCTCTGCTCCGCTAGCGATAACAGGTCTGATGCAAGGATATATTCTCAACCATTCTGGCAGGTGCGACGGTTGAGCAGCATGGGAACATATCATATCGAATATCTCGATAGGATGCATGTGTGCTATTTTATACCTCTGGCCTCTGCGCCCATTTACGCGCCAATGCGGAACAGACCAGCAACTGCAACTGATGGTAAAGCATCAACGGCAAGAGCAACATCCCCAGTGCCGGGTTGGCGCTAAACAGGATTTTGGCGATCGGCGCACCATTAGCGAGACTTTTCTTCGACCCACAGAAAACAGCGGTGATCTCATCCTCTTTGCTAAGGCCCGCCACGCGGCTAATCATAGTCGTCAACGTCAGGACAACCAGCAACAGCAGAGCAGTCATAACAAAAATCTTCAATAACATCGTCGGGCTGTAATGGGTCCACAGGCCTTCAGCAACGCTATTGCAAAAAGAACCATAGATAATCAGCAATATGACGCCTCGGTCTATTTTCGATATCACTGGCTTATATTGCTTAACCAACGCCTTCACGGCCGTAGGGGCCAGTTGCCCCAATAAAAAGGGCAGCAGCAATTTCACGCTGACATCTAAAATCGCCTCCCCTATGGGAATGCTCCCCGCCCCTACGGCACTGACCAACCCGATCAAAACGGGCGTTACCACCAACCCGATCAGGCCCGATAAAGTGGCGTTGAAAACAGCAGCGCTGATGTTACCGCGCGCAATCGAAACCATCGCAATAGAGGTCGAGACAGTAGAACTAACCGCGCATAAGAAGAAAAAGCCGAGGCGAACCTCCAGCGGCAAATACCCCTCTGTCAGAAAGAAAACGATCAATCCAATGAGCGGAAACAAAATAAAAGTGCAGGATTGAATAAGAAGATGCAGACGCCAGTTTACCGCCCCATCTTTTAATGCCGCGCGGGAGAGACTGGCCCCATGCAGAAAGAAAATGAGGGCGATACCCACTTCTGATGCACCGCCGACGGGTAATATCCCCCCATCCGCGCCCAATTGCGGCCACAGTATAGCAAGTGCAACCACAGCCAGCATGGCCCAGACAAAATTATCAACCCATCCAAAGGCACGTTTTAATATCATTATTCACTAACATATAACTGGGATCAGTCCGGCGGATATATCGGCCATTCTGCTCCGGCTTGGTTTATCAAGACAGCAGAGCGCCTCCTTACCCGAAGAGGCATCTGCCACATTTCAGTACATCAAAATGCCTTACGCACCGACACCCCAAATTTTCCGGTTTATGCCTGACAGCGCGCCCGGTTGGCAATAGTCTGGCAATCAATGGGATAATGATCGACGATCCGTACCTAGTGTGGTGAATTTGCAATACGCCACATTATAGCGGCTAAGCCCAGAGCGTATTTCAAATCCATAAACCACGCTAGAATCATATATTTGCTAGTGACCTTCATGAATCTAAAGTTCGTTCAACCCCTGCCGAACAATGTGACGAACTTCAGATTCAGGTCACTAGTGCCGAATCTCACGCGATCATTTTGTGGTTACGCGTGGTTACGCTCTGTCCGTTGAGAGGCCTGACATGTCAGTATAGGACTTAGGGTCAGCCCCCTAACGACAGACGTACAATATGGAATGCGCACCAATGACCAATTGAACGGAATTTATATTGATAAGAAGAGTTCTGGCACAACAATCACAAGCGCCAGGCTGAAACAACCGGATAGGAAGGCGGGGCATTAATGCCCCGTCAGAAACTGCGCTATGTCTGTTCGTGCCGACACCAGTGATTTTTCATCCAGATAAATCATATGCCCGGATTCATAATAACGCTCGGTCAGATTGGCCCGAAGATCGGCAGGCAACATCATATGAGACAAATCATATTCTGTTGCAAAAAACGGCGTTGATAAATCATAATAGCCGCTCATCGAAAGAACCCGCATGGAAGGGTTACGACGCATGACTTCGGCCAGATCAATCGCCACATCCGCCATCGCATTCTGGCGTGCACCATAAGGTGGCCGGTGGCTCCAGTCCCACAAAGCAAACATATTACGGATGCGGCTGCCCGGATAATAAGGCTGATTGCTCTTATACCCAAGATCACGCGCAATATAGCCGTTAAAGGCGCTGATAATCGGCCCGGCTATACTGTTTTCGGTTGGGTCTGTCGCCGCAGCCTCCGCCGTTCCATCGGCCTCGCTACCCGTAAAACGCGTATCCAGCCCGCCTACAACAGTGCCTTCTGCGCGCATCAACTCTTTACGAAACCGATCCGGCATCACCTGCAAATCTGAACGGATAAGATATTCCGGTGAAAGCCCCGTTAATTCCGCCATTTCACGCGCTACATTATTGCGTTCTTCATCGCCCAGCCAATGCCCCTTGGCCAATGCAGCGCTATAAGGCCCGCTGGCGAAGCGCCGCGCCCGTTCAACATGGTCGGTCAGGCTGCCTTGCCGGGCAATTTTGCCATGATGCCACGCCGTAGCAGCGTAGGTCGGAACCTGATTAATCGCCATTCGGTCCAGCCCCGGTGCGCGCTGGGCGAAATTCAGAATGGAGGACATTAGGATCACGCCATTCAGATGAACCCCGCTATCATGCAATTTCAGCGCGGTGATCGCCGACCGCGTTGTGCCATAGGATTCCCCGAACAGATATTTGGGGGAAGCCCAACGGTCATTCTTCTCCAGATAGCGCCGAATGGCCTGCGCAAAGGATGCAGCGTCCTGATCGTTCCCCCAGTAATTTTTGCCAAAGGACGCATCCAGCACATCGGAATATCCGGTGCCAATCGCATCAAGGAAAACCATATCGGTTTCCCCAAGCAAGGTTTGCGGGTTGGGGGCAAGCGGCGCGGCGCTGCCAGCCTTCATGCCAAGGGCTATGGGAACCCTGCGCGGCCCGAAAGACGCCATATGCAACCAGATGCTGGATGACCCCGGACCGCCATTATAGAAAAATGTAACAGGCCGATTTGCTGTCTTTGCCCCGTCCGCCACATAGGCGACATAGAACATGCTGGCTTCGGGCGTGCCATTCTCTCCCTTCAGCGTCAAAGTGCCTGCTGTTGCTGTATAGGCGATGGTCCGCCCGCCCGCCGTTGTGACACTATGCTTTGTCACAGACTGACGTTCTTCGGCGGATGGCTTATTATCGGCCTTTTCCGCTGCGGCTGCTTTCTGTGGCGGCGCGCCCGCAGGCTCTGCCCCGAAACCAGCCACAGGTGTAACAGCGCCAACACCCGCAGCCACCACACAAACATAAGAGAAAAGACGTTTCAGGGTCATTACCACATGCTTTCTCCTCAAGGGTGGGTTGCGCTATCGTAGAAACGGTCGAGATCGGCCTTCATCTTCGCAGAGGCCGTATCATCAACATAGGTCATGTGGCCGGATTCATATTGGATGAACTGGATATTCTGGCGCAAATTGGGCGTCAGATAGAGCTGTGAAATATCATATTCTGCCTCAGCAAAAGGCGTGGAAAGGTCATAGATACCCGCCAGCATCAATATCTTGAGGTTCGGGTTGCGCTGCATAGCACCCGCAAGGTCCAGCCCGGTATTGGCAAAGGGAAGAGGCCGATCAATGCCCGGCGCCTTATGGCTGTTATTCCATTTTGCCGAAATCGGGCCATTATACAGCGGGCGATAATGCAGATCGCTCTCAAACCCTATGTCGCGTACCAGATGCTGGCGAAAAATGGATAAATGCGCGCTATTGACGCCTGCGGTGGCAGCATCATTGGTGGCAGGATCATAATTACCATTGCCCGCAGCATAAGAGGCGGGCGCGGTAAAGCGCGTATCAAAGCGCCCGATCATAATGCCTTCATCCAGCCGTAGCTGTTCCCGGAAATCCTCCATGCCGACACGCATTTTCTTCTTTGTGAGGAACGGAATCGGCAGGCCAGTCAGTTCGCTCATTTGCTGCATGACCTGCGCATTTTCCTGCGGAGAGACCGTATCCCCCTTCAGCAAAGCCGCCGCATATGGCCCCATCGCAAAGGTGCGGGCTTTTTGCAGATGTTCTGCTAGGCTGCCCTGTGCCTGAATGGCTGGCTTATGAAACCATGCTGATGCCGCATAGGTAGGCAGGCTGGTGATGCTGCCAATATCGCTGCCCTGAAATCCTGTGCCACTGTTGAGCAGCGTAGACAGCATGATGACGCCGTTAAAATCCATCCCCTGATTTTGCAGCTTATAAACAAGGCCCGCAGACCGTGTGGTGCCATAGGATTCCCCGAACAGGAACCGGGGGGAATTCCAGCGGTCATATTTGCTGATGTAGCGGGTAATGCCGCGGGCAAAGGAATCTATATCCTCATCCGTTCCCCAAAACTCATCGACGGGCGCATCCCCAATCATCCGCGAATAGCCCGTGCCAATAGCATCGAGAAAAATGAGGTCAGACTTATCCAATATGCTGAACGGATTATCCTGTGACACATAGGGCGCTGGCGGCGTTGATTTTGGAGTGGCGGTTGGGGCGCGCTTAGGGCCGAAACCACCGATATTCAGCCACAGGCTGGCCGAGCCGGGACCACCATTATTGAGGAATGTCAGCGGGCGATTTTTGCCCTGCCCCTCAACCGTATAGGCCACATAGAACATGCTGGCGCGCGGGTTTCCTGCATCATCACGGATGATGAGCGTCCCCGCCGATGCCCGATAGTTCAGCGTTTTGCCATTGATGGTGATACGGTGCATCTTGCCCGTTTCACTTTCCTTGGCAGGCACCAGTTCCACGGTTTCCGCGCCCTTTTTCTCCGCCGGGTCGGTCGCATGGGCCGGAAAGACAGTTGCCAGAGCCAGCGCCGCAACGGATGCGCGAAGCAGCTTAAATCCGTTTGATTTCACTGTAATTTTCATGATCTTTCCTTCACTCTTCCCCTGAGGCGGAGGTATTAATTGGCGGTGGGCGTTGATGGGCTGCGTGATTGCGTCAGCGGATCATGCCGCCGGAACCAGGCGATGATCGTATCTGTCTTGGTGATTTGCTGGCTGGGCCGCACCCCAATGCCATGGCTGGCCTCTGGTATGCGGGCGAGCATGCTATCCACCCCGCGTAATTTCAGCGCCGTATAAAATTGCTCAGCCTCAAACGGAGGGGCGCGCCAGTCTTCGTCCCCCACCATCAGCAATGTGGGTGTTTTCACATTGCCGACCTTTGATAATGGCGAAAGGCTCCAGAATAATTCAGAGTTTTCCCACGGCATTGCGCGTATCTGGTGGCGCGCCACATGGGTGGCCGTATCCCCCGCCAGCATCACGCTGGTCCAGTTAATAACCGGATTAACAGCGGCGGCGGCGGCAAAGCGATCACTATGCGCCACGGACCATGCCGTCATCGTGCCGCCAGCAGACCCGCCCGTAATATAGACCCGCGATGGATCAACCAGCCCGGTCGCAATGGCCGCGTCCACCGCCGCCATTATATCGCCCAGATCATCCTGCCCCGGAAATTGGCGATCAATCGACAGTGCGAATTTCTCGCCATAGCCGAGGGAGCCCCGCTGATTGGCCCAGACAGTCAGATAGCCTTCCGCCGCATAGCGCTGGATTTCGGTAGCAAAGCTAGGACCATACATGGTTGCAGGGCCGCCATGTATCTCTAATATCATGGGATAACCCGCCTGTGGACGAGCGGTCGGCGGTATCGCCATCCATGCATCAATCGCCAGATCGTCCTTTGCATTACGCACCGGCAGTTTGCGGGTTTCGGGTAGAGCAATCGCCGAAAGAACGTCACTATTGAGGTCCGTCAAGCGTCGCGCTTTTCCGCCCGATGTCAGTACGGCCACTTCCGGCGGCCTGTCCGTCGCCCCTTGTGTATAAGCGATAACCGAACCACCCTTGCGGGATGATACGGAGAAATCCCCACCCGCATAAGGACGCCCGCCAAAACTACCGAGATCAGTCGCCAGAACAGTGCGCGTGCCATTGAGGGAAACCCGCATCAATTCGGTGCGGCCTTCATTTTCGACCATCACCAATATGTGCGCGCCGTCGGCTTCCCAGACAGGGGAAGAAACGGAACGGTCCAGAGACGCCGTCAGGTTACGCACACCCGACCCGTCCCGGTTCATAACATAAAGGTCATCGCGCTGCCATGAGACGATGCGGTCATCATAGCCGGTATAGGCGATTTTGCTGCCATCGGGCGAGGCAGCCGGGCTATTGTCCGGCCCGCGACGGCTGGTTAGCGCACGGGACGCCCCCGTTGCCAGATCAATTGCGAAAATATCGGATTCACGCGGGTCCAGATCAGCATCATCGCGGTGATTGGCGGTTGCCAGCACCGTCCGGCTATCGAGCCAGCGGGCGCTGTTATAGCCGCCTATATCATGGCTGATCTGACGCGCGGTGCCGCCGTCAATGGGAATAGTGAAAATCTGGCTCGTTCGCGGCTCAACAAAGCCTGCTCCATCCATATGCACATCAATCCGGTCATATAGCCGGACAGGCGGCGCCCATTTCGCCCCATCAGGCCGTGCGGGCGGTGTCGCAAGTCGGGGGGCATCATCCGGTAAAGACCGCATGAACAGGATGTGGCGACCGTCCTTTGACCATGACGGAGAAAAAGCGCCAATGTTGCTATCGAGTAATTGATAGCTGGAACGATCATCCAGCCGCATCACATAGAGGCCACTCCCTTGCACCGCATAAAGCAGCTTGGTGCCATCCGGCGACCATAGAGGCGAGGTATAAGACGCATCGCCGGTAATCAGCGCACGCTGTTCACCGCTGGCGACATCTATCAACCAGATTTGTGAGCGATAACGGTCCGTCATAATATCCGCAGAGCGCCGCACATAAACGACAGAGCGGCCATCAGGGGAAATTTGTGGGTCCTGAGCAGATTCAAGATCAAATAAGTCCAGCGCCCGCATGGGCCGCTTCACCCCGGAGAGAGGCTGTGCATTTGCTGCTCCATCCCCGGCAGGCAAATTCTTAACCTCTGCCCCGACAGATAAGGCCGGAAACGCCAGTGATGCAGAAAGCAGAAGTGATAATGTGATCCGCCGGAAATAGTACATTTTTCCCCCATGAACCGAATAAATAGCAACATCACGGAAAGGTATATATTATACCTTTCCGTGATGACAGTAATTAATGTCGGTATGTAAGGGTCAGGCCCAGCGTCCGCGGACGGAAAGTGGTCTGCCGATAAACCTGATTATACTGGCTATAGGATGTGCAAGCCGCGCCGGATGCAGCCCGGCAACCAGTGCGCCCTCCGGTAGAGGACAATACATCCTTTGAGTTCAGCAGGTTATCGGCAAATATCGAAACGCCCACCGGTCCCATATCAATGCCAGCCCGCGCCGTTACGAAATGCGTGGCTTCTCCGATGCGGTTATCGGGCGTATACCCTGCCGAACCGAACCGAACGGCACGTTCATAGCTGCCGGAATATTGGTAATCGCCGCGAATATAGGCTTTGTGCCCTTCCACTTCGAAACCATATTGCAGCCCAAGATTCAGGCTCCATTTCGGGATAGGCAACCGGTCGCCATCCTGAATATAGACCGTATTCACCGGGGCTGGACCGACGACTGCTTCGGTATATTTCGCATCGGTATAGCCCATCGCCACGGTGCCAACCAGATTATCGGTAAATGGCACACGGGCATCAAGGTCGATCCCCTTACTCACGGCCTTACCGGCGTTCACGGTATAACCAAAACCACAGGTTGGCAGGCCATAATCGGTCTGGGTATTGGTCCATTCCAGATAGAAGGCACTGGCGTTAATCTGCATACCCGCGATACGCATTTTCGTACCAGCCTCATAGTTCCAGACTGTGTCCGATTCATAGGTCAGCGGTGTCGAGGTAATGCCTAGGCTCGTCATATCCCCGGCGCAGGTTACTGGCGGCGGCTGGTTGATACCCCCTACGCGATACCCCTTAGACGCAACGGCATAAATCTGATTACGGGGATCAAAATTATATTGCAGGCTGATCTTGGGTGAAATCGGTGTTTCCTTGACCTTACCACCAATCAGACCGCCATTTTGATACGTCGGGGTGTTTGTTCCGGCAATGGGCCCTGCGGTTTCCTGAAAATAATCAAATTTGGTCTGGGATACGCGCAAACCGCCAATGATCTTCAGTTTATCCGTTATCTTATAGGTCATCTCACCATAAGCGGCATATTCTTCATCGGTCAGCGTATAGACGCGATAATATTCGAGATTATTGGGAAGAAGGGGAACACCAAAAATCCCTTCAGCCGGAAGGCCATATAGTGCCTGTGTCAGATCATCGACATTGGCGTAATAATAAACATCGGCATTAATTTTCGATCGATTATAGAAAAGGCCACCAACAAATGTAATTGGTTGGTCATCATTGATTGAAGAGAAACGCAGTTCTCCAGTATAGCTATCACGCTTATTCTTAAATTCAGGATAAGATTTATAAATATCCAGATTATGGATGAAGGGGTTGCCCTGCTGGTGGTTCTGCGGTTCCTGATAAGAGAAATCAATCCGGCCACGCGATGAATCCGATGCGTAGCTGAAAATACCCTTCACCTGAACAGTATCAAATTCATATTGCGCCGTCACAGATGGCATGAACAATTCACTACGCGTCGGCTGATGCGGAACGCACATCTCTGTCGTTGCGGCATAATCTTCGCCGATATTACATGTATCGCCAGACCGGTACGGGCCATAGAAATTATATGGGCCGTAAACATACCCATCCCGCCCGGTTCTTTCGGGAACATCCAGCCAATAAGCATCCTGATCCCGCACTTTTTGCAGGGACCAATAAAGCGACGGGGTCAATTCAAAGCGATCCGACAGTTTGAAACGAAGCGCCGCACGAGCCGAATAATTGCGGCTGGAGTTCGCATCCCTTTCGACCAGACTGCCATCATGGCGATTAACATAATCCAGATAGCCACCATTACGCCGTTGGTAGACGCTGGCGCGGAACCCGATTTTATCCTCTATGATCGGACCACCAAAAGCCACGCCCGTTTCCTGATTCCAATCCCCCTTTTCGATCTTGGAAAGCTCCCCGCGTGCATAGACCTGATAATCGGTCAGGCTGGGCGTTGGCGTAATGAACCGAACCGTACCGCCCTGTGAGCCACCTCCGTAGAGCGTTCCCTGCGGCCCCTTTAGCACTTCCACTCGTTCCAGATCGAAAAGCTGCGGCATGGGCGCGCCACTGCCACGCGGGCCGCTACGCTTCTGCAACGGCGCATCATCCAGATATACGCCTGTGGTTGGCGATCCTTCTGATGCAACGCCGCGAATTGAGAAATCCTGCGTGCCGTTGCTGGAACCGCTATTGCTCGCCCGCAATCCGGGGATACCGCGTGCCAGATCCGCCGCACTGCGGATGTTTTTCTGGTCCATATCGGCCTGCGTTACCGCCGAAATGCTCATCGGTACGCTATTGATGCTGACGGCCTGCCGCGTTGCCGTGACAATGATGTCGCCATCATCCGCCATATTAGTCGCCTGAGCAAAAGCGGGCAGGCCATTTGCCAGAGAAATTGCTGCCCCTGCGAGCAAGCCGATACGCAGGCTGAAGCGCCCCGACACATTCCTATGTGATAAAACCGAAGCCGGTGAAACGGTTACTGCCATAATACCCCCTTGTGCCTGCCATTGCCATTGACAATGCGAAATAACTCCGCCCCGGCATCTCTCCCCTTACAGCGACGTTCCTGCCCCCCGGCATGTGCGTCACCACATTATTCTTTTCTTCCGCAAAAAATTTAACGCGTTAAATATCTATGTCAATTGCGCACCGCAAAATTTTTCAAATTCATGACATTATGGGATTATTCGTTGCCCGTCATGACAGGAAAGGCAGCACCTAAGATAAGCGTGAGATGGTCCAGCAGGTCACTTAACTCCGCAACCTTGTCTGCCCCCATCTCTTTTGCAATCATCGCGTAAATGGGCTGAAATCTCGGCAAAACTTCATTTACCAATGTTCGCCCCTGTGGCGTCAGGCAATAATGAAATCTACGGGCATCCGCTTCGTCTACACGGCGAATAATCAACCCACGACCAGCCAAATCCCGCAAGATACGAGAAAGACTTGGCCCCAAAAGAAAGGCCCTATTGGCAAGAGCCATTGTATCAATCTCCGCCACAACGCTTAATGTTCTCAACACCCTCCACTGCGGATCTGTAAGGTCAAACGGCTCGAACACTATACGTAAATGGGCAGAGAGGCGATCCCGGACACGGTGTAACTTGAACGGAAGCTGCTGAACCTTCTTTAAAGCCGCTTCTGCACTTTCTGAACCGTGCAATACGCTATCCACCATATTGCCGGGCAAAATTTCAGGGTTATCGGATATGGGTGACATTCAGTTCCATTCTGTAGACAGTGCCAGCCACGGCTGTTAGCCGGAACCCGAACGATGACTGGCAAGTGATGATCTTAAACCCTGCAACGGATACAGTGGCAAAGAATAGCTTCTATAGCTGGTATGCAGCAACAGTCCTTACACTTGCTTATGCATTGTCAGTAATAGACCGTCAAATCCTGTTATTGATGATTGGTCCAATAGAGCGTGAATTACACCTGACAGACATTGATTTTGCTTTGTTATCTGGCGGTGCATTTGGCATTTTTTATGCTGTTTTTGGTATTCCTCTGGGCTGGGCCGCGGATCGTTTCTCTCGAAAATGGATAATAACCTTTGCTATCCTTTGCTGGAGCAGCATGACAATAGCATCCGGCCTGTCAAACAGCTTTACTCAATTACTAATTGCCCGAATCGGTGTAGCCATTGGCGAGGCCGCTTTATCCCCCGCCGCACATTCCTTACTGGCGGATTTTTTTCCAGCCACAAAACTACCAAAGGCCTTGAGCCTCTATAGTTCTGCACTTTTTATCGGAACAGCGGTGGCATTAATTGTCGGTGGCGGCATCCTTACTGCCCTGACGGCAGGCACACTCATTCTTCCGCTGGCGCTTTCTCCATGGCGGATAATTTTTCTATTATGCGGTATCCTCGGCCTGTTCCTCGCCCTGTGGATAATGGCGTTGCGTGAACCAGCCAGATATGGTGCCCGGTCAAATGGCCCCAATAGCCCCCAGCCCTCATTTTCTCTCCTCCACTATCTGACAGAGAATAAGACGCAGGGCACCGCCCTGATAATAGGACCTGCGCTGATTGCAACGGTCAGCTTCATGGACTTTTGGTATCCGGAACTCTTCATACGCACATGGGGCTGGACAATAGCAGAATCGGGTCAAGCCAATGGATTATCATCTCTGATTTTTGGACCGCTCGGCATCATTTGTGCCGGTTTCTGGTCCAGCCGCTTACTCCGCAATGGCCATCATGATAGCTGCCTGCGACTTGCCGCCTGTGCAGCTCTGGCATTGGGGATAGCATCTTTTCTAATGCCGTTAATGCCGACGGCTACCTCTATGCTATGCCTGCTTGGACTATCTAAATTCATCATGGGTTTCACCCCTGTTCTCATTCCATCCGCGATTCAGCTCACTGTTCCTCACCATTTACGGGCACAATATAGTGCGCTGTTTTTATTCGGGACGGGTGCCATCGGTATGTCCATGGGGCCTTTATCGCCGCCATTGATTAACAGCTTGATTTTCGCAGACCCTATGATGATGCGCTATTCCCTCTCCATCGCCGCAATCCTCATTTCTATCCCTGCATGGCTCTGCGTAAGGGCGGGATATAAGGGAAAAATTGCATAAGTCGCAGACACCCAATAGCGCGCTTTATAAATCGCAGCCGAGCAATGCCCCCCACCCTAACCCCAGCAACTGCCAACGTGCGAGGCAAACGAGAAAGAAACTGCACCAAGCTTATGCCAATAGCGCATATAACTATTATTAGCATTATATGAAATCGCCATGCAGCCACCCTGTCGCATCAAGATGATCCGCGGCACGAAATGGTATCTATAAACCATCGCATAGTGCCCCACCTCCCTAAAACGATGTGCCAATGGCAAGTAAGCATAAGCCTGCCTCCACTGCGCTCTAGCGGCCAAATCTTCCGCTTAATGAGGCTGACTGCACCAGCTTTGACTCCCTTAAATTAGCGTGAAATACCATTCGAGAGCCTCTGGGCGCCTCTCTTCGCAAGCTTCTTGTTGCCTCATTGCAACAGGGCATAAAACAATAAGACATAAAGCAGCAATAAATCAGAAAAGAATCTTGCATTTGTAGCAAGCTGTTCGCATTAGCACAGAGACTGAAAATCATTCTCAATAAGGGGGTCTTTGTGTCTCGCTCACGGCTACGTCATCAATCCGCCGCTGTTCCGGCTTATCTTGCACTCAGTTGCGTCGGGCTTCTCGCCTCTCCGCCTGCACTCGCCCAGTCTTCTGACCAGTCCGAGGGTGACCAATCGCCTCAGCGTCTGGGCGGCGTAACCGTCACGGATACGACGATCAACGAACAGGGTTATAAGGTCGATAAGGCCGACTCGCCCAAATATACCGCACCGCTGCTCAATACCCCCAAGACGGTTATCGTCTTGCCGGCTCAGGTAATTCAGGAAAGCGGTTCTACCACCTTCGTCGAAGCATTGCGCACCGTGCCGGGTATTACTTTTGGCGCTGGCGAAGGCGGAAACCCGCAAGGGGATCGCCCATTCATCCGTGGCTTCGATGCTCAGGGAAGCACCTATCTGGACAGCATTCGCAGCGTTGGCGGCCAGTCACGCGAAATCTTCGCGATTGAACAAATCGAAGTCGTCAAGGGCGGCGATTCCACAATGGGTGGGCGCGGCAGTGCCGGGGGCAGCATCAATCTGGTCAGCAAGATGCCACATATGGGCACCGATGCTCATGCCGACCTTGCCTATGGCACAGCCGACTATAAGCGCGCCACCGTGGATGCAAACGTGCAGATCGGCGATATGGCAGCGGTTCGCCTGAACGCCATGTGGCATGATGCCGATGTCGCCGGACGCGATGTTGTGAATTACAACCGCTGGGGCATTTCACCATCCTTCGCACTGGGCCTCGACACGCCGACCCGTGCCTATCTGAACTATTATCACCTCCAAAGCGACGACATGCCAGATCCCGGCATTCCGTTCGAGCGTCAGGGCAACGCTACTCAGGTAAAGACCGTTGACCAATTACACATTGGCCCGGCGGAAGTCATCAATGGGCGCAATATCGACCGCAGCACTTTTTACGGGCTGGCGAACCGCGATTTCCGCAAAACAAATGTCGATGAACTGCTGTTCCGCTTTGAACATGACCTGAGCGACACCATCCGCATTCGCAACACCGCAAAATTCGCCAATGTGAAGCAGGCATACATCCTCAGCCAGCCCGATGACAGTCAGGGCAATGTCGCCAATGGCAAGCTCTGGCGCCGGGTGAACACACGCCATAGCAACGTGAATGCGCTGACCGATCAGATCGACCTTTCAGGGACCTTTGAAACCGCCGCCATCAAGCATAGCTTCTCGGTCGGTTTTGAAGGGAGCTGGGAACAATCACGACGCGGTAGCTATTCCGTCAACACCTCTCCGCGCTGCACCAACAGCGGGGCCGGGGCGACAGGCACCAGCGAAATCGGCGCCCTGTCCAACTATAACTGCACCAGCATTTTCAACCCCAATCCTTATGATCCGTGGGTCAACTATGCGGCCGATGGTGTGACGCCTACGCCCATCGTCAAAAACCCGATCAACGGCATAACCGAAGCAACAACTTACGCACTCTACGCCGCTGATACCGTCACGATCACCGATGCGCTGATCCTCAATCTGGGCCTGCGTTATGACTGGTACAAAACCACCAGCAAGGCGATTGCGACCACTGGCATTACAGAATTAGACCTGAAGGATAATTTCCTGAACTATCAGGTCGGTCTTGTTTTCAAGCCGCAGCCTAACGGCAGCCTCTATGTTTCCTATGCGAAATCGACAACCCCTCCCGGCAGCATGATTGGCGAAGGGGCAGAAGGCAATACGCTGACCAGCACGGCGCTTATTTCACTGGACGACCTCAAGGCTGAGGAGACGAAATCCTATGAAGTCGGCACCAAATGGGAGTTTTTTGATGCCGCGCTGGGCCTGAATCTGGCTCTGTTCCGTACCGAAACAACCAATGCACGCACCACAGGCCCCACCGGCTTGCTGGAATATGTCGGCGAACGCCGCATTGATGGGGTAGAGGTCGGCTTTAATGGCAAGCCATTGCCTTTCTGGAGCATTTTTGGCGGCTATACCTATATGGATTCGGAAGTACGCAATGCCGGCGCGGGCAATGTGAACAATGGCAAACCCTTCCCGAATACGCCGAAGCATAGCTTCACCGCCTGGACGACGTTCGATATCGCTGATCGTTTCCAGATCGGCGGGGGCGCCATCTATAATTCCAAACAATATGGCGGCTTCGGGACGGTTGCCAATGTTGGTACGGTCGAACGCTATGTTCCCGACTATTGGCGCTTTGACGCCACCGCAAAGGTCAATATCACCGAAAATGTTGCGGTACGGGTCAATGTGCAGAATCTGACCAACAAGAAATATTATGACCGGACCTATTCAACCCACTTCGCGTCGATGGCACCGGGCCGGTCCGCTTTTGCTACGCTTTCGCTGAAATATTAATCGACCGTTTCAGCAGAAGGATGACGCCCGTTCCCTCATTGGGGAGCGGGCTTTGTCCCTTTTCGGGGAGAAAATCCAATGAAGCTGACATATGCAGAAATCAGGGATTGGACCGAGGAAGAGACGCGCAAACGCCTCACATCGTCAGAGACAGAGGTGGCGCAGATTATGAAGGTGGCAGCGCAGGCCGGGGTAACGGAAGCGCAGGCTCTTTATGGGCAGATTCTACTCGACGGCAAGGGAGTGGTACAGGACCAGACAGAGGCTTTGCGCTGGTTTTCTGAAGCAGCGAAGGCCGGTCATGCGATGGCAATGAACATGGTGGGGCGCTGCTGCGAACATGGCTGGGGCACGCAAGTCAATAAATCGCTCGCCGCCCAATGGTATGAGGCCGCAGCCAAACGTGACCTCGATTGGGGCATGTATAATCTGGCCACACTCTACTGTCTGGGTGAAGGCGTTACCATGAACCGCGAGGAAGCATTTCGGCTATTTAGTCAGGCCGCCGAGCTGGGCCACGCCAAATCCGTCAACATGCTTGGTGGCTTCTATGAGGATGGCTGGGTCGTGGAACAGGACATGGCCATGGCCGCCAGCCTATATTATAAGGCCGCACAACGCGGGGACTTTCGCGGCGAATTCAACCATGCACGTATGTTGATCGACGCAGGGCAAATAGACGAAGCAGCAGTATGGCTGCGCAAATTGCATGCCAGCGCAACATCAGCGTTTTTGCAGAAGGTTGCTGGCTGGCTATCCCAACGTCAGGACCCTGCTTTGCTTCAGTTGGCCGGAGAGCTAGGATAATCATTTCCACCTCGGACCAACTCATTCCCCCCATTAATAAATACCGCTTCGTCCATGTCCATGTAGCCGATTTTGCAGAACATGAAGACAATAATAATGATAATCATTATTATTGAGTGGTAAGTTATAGCAAAATTGGTTGCCCCCTCACGCATGATGAGACTGATTTTTCACTCAGTAACAGAGAACCTCCATCTGCCTGACCCACATATGCGGCCATATTCAAGTCATCCATGGGTCAAAATGACATCTGCTCGGTAGTGTGCATAGCAATAATGAACTCGACGAATCACTGAACATTTGATATGCAAACGCTTCGCAATAGTATGGGTTGATTAGACAACCCCGGCAGGGTTCAAAGAATTTGACACTTCACGCTACAATGGTCCGTGACGTCGAAATGGGCGACACGTCAGATAGTGCGCCGCCTGCGGTGGGCAGGACCATCCCTGCCCCGCCTTCCTGGCAACCATCACGTTATGGCGAAGGGCAAAAGCCTAATATTCTGGCGATGGCCGGGTCGATCGCCATTGTTGGCGGCCTGCTTGCCGCACTCTTCACCATGAATATTGTGAAAGCGCATATCGAAAGGAGCAAACTCGCGGTGTTTGAGGTGCTTTCGCCGCCCGAACCACCGCCGCCACCTGCTCCCCCAAAACCACAACCAGACCCAGTTATGCAGGCGCATACCCCTTCGCCCGTTGTTGCCCCTGCGCCTCTGGTTCAGATGCCGTCCCCCTCCCCGCCAATCATGACGTCGCCGACACCGCCTCCGCCGGAAATTTCGATTCCGGGGCCGCCTGCTCCTAAACCCGGACCTGCCCCGGCGATAGAAAGCGCGGGAGACCTCTCCTCAAAAATGATCTCCGCGACCCCGCCCCGCTACCCTGTTGAATCACGGCGCAAACGGGAACAGGGAACTGTCCTGTTGCTGGTGCTGCTGGACGCAAACGGTAGTGTGGCCAATATCAGCATCTCCAAAAGCAGTGGCTATGACCGCCTCGACCAGGCCGCATTAACGGCGGTTCGTCGCTGGCGCTGGTCCCCTACCATTCGCGGAGGAAACCCCGTGATGGTCAAAGGCATTATTGAAATCCCGTTCGTATTGCAGGACAGATGAGAACAGATACACGCTCTTCCGCCGCGTGGCGGTGCCAGTATATGCCGAACCATCAGCCATCATTAACCACCCCCGCAAATAGCAGGGCGATAGGATCATCTGCGGCATGATGCTCAAGATTCCAGAAGTCCTCTCCGACGCAGAGGTCAGACATATTCGCCAGCTTCTCGATCAGACATTGTGGGAAGATGGCCGTGTGACGGCTGGGCATCAGGCCATCAACGTAAAGAGCAACCTGCAATTACCGCTGGAAAGCCCGATTGCGCGTGATCTGGGCGGTATCATTCTTGATCGGTTGAGCAGAACCCCGCTATTCATCGCAGCGGCCCTCCCTCTGCGCGTGCTGCCACCCCGGTTCAACCGCTATGAGGGCGGCGGCACCTATGGCAACCATGTCGATAACGCCCTGTTCCGCGTCCCCGGAACCGATGCTTATCTCCGCACCGACATTTCCTGCACGCTGTTCCTCAATGATCCTGACGAATATGAAGGCGGCGAACTCATCGTTGAGGATAGCTATGGCGACCATCGGGTAAAATTACCGGCGGGGGACATGGTTATCTATCCCGGCACCAGCCATCATCGCGTTACCCCTGTCACAAAGGGCGTTCGCCTCGCCTCCTTCTTCTGGACGCAGAGCCTCGTCCCGTCGGAGGTCCAGCGCAGAACCTTGTTTGAACTCGATAGCGCAATCCAGCATTTAACCGCCGACCATCCCGACCATATCTCCATAGCCCCGCTCACCGGCGTCTATCACAATCTGCTGCGGCAATGGTCAATCACATGACCGGGCTATCGGCACAGCAGCCTCCTCTAACGACTATTCCCAGCGACATCCGTACTCTGGCCGATTATGAACGGCTCGCCCAAAACCATATATCGCCGGATGCATGGCGGCACATTCAGGCCGGCGCCGGTGGGGAAACGTCTCTAGGCGCGAACAGGGCGCAATTTGATCGCTTCCATCTTGTCCCCCGGATGCTGTCAGACATGCGCGGCGCGACAACCGAAGTGCATTTGTTCGGGCTGCGTCATGCCGCCCCCATTTTGCTCGCCCCGGTCGCCTATCATCGGCTTGCCCGTCCACAGGGGGAAGTGGCGACTATCAGCGCCGCAACAGCACTCGATATAACGATGGTGGCCAGCACATTATCCAGCATATCGCTGGAGGACATAGCCGGAGCAGCCCGCGCAGCGGCGGCAGAGTTGAGACGCCCCGCTCCGCCCCCACTCTGGTTCCAGCTCTATTTTCAGCCTGACCGCGCCTATACGCTTGATCTGGTCCGGCGCGCAGAAATCGCAGGCTATCAGGTTCTGGTGTTCACGGTGGACGCATCGGTCAAACGATCGGACTTCGCGTTGCCAGCAGATGTGGAGGCCGCCAATCTTCGTGGAATGCCCAGATTGTCACAGAGCGCCAATGCGGCAGAGGGACGGATCGTGTTTGGAACGCCGCTGCTCGATGCAGCACCGACATGGGATGACCTTGGCTGGCTGCGCTCTGTCACGCAATTACCGATTGTCGTGAAGGGGTTGCTCTCGCCCGATGATGCTAAGCTCACCATGGACCATGGGGCAGACGGCATCATCGTTTCCAACCATGGCGGACGGGTAATGGATGGCCTTATCCCGCCTGTGGACGCTCTACCCGCGATGGTCGAAGCGGTGGAGGATAAAATTCCGCTGCTACTCGATAGCGGCGTGCGGCACGGTACGGATGTGCTTAAGGCTCTAGCGCTCGGTGCGCGGGCCGTGCTGGTTGGCCGCCCCCAAATACATGCTTTGGCTGTCGCTGGCATAGGAGGCGTCGCCCATATGCTGCAAATTTTGCGGGCAGAGCTTGAACTGGCGATGGCACAAACGGGGTGCCGCTCTCCTGATACAATTACGCGTCATATCCTTAGGGACAGGACCTAGCCTTAAACCACCTCATACGTGCCGCCATTCATCTCATTTCTGGGAACTGCCCGATCCGCCATTCATTGATTCTATGCGTCACCATTCGACGCAAAAACATGAGAGGAATGTAAGATGGGTAACCAAAATCAGACGCCTGACTTCGATC
Organism: Sphingobium sp.; assembly: GCA_009360885.1. Classification (GTDB taxonomy): domain Bacteria; phylum Pseudomonadota; class Alphaproteobacteria; order Sphingomonadales; family Sphingomonadaceae; genus Sphingobium. The sequence goes on from SPEL01000002.1 coordinate 353,773, forward strand.
CGAACAAACAGCAGCCAGGCAAGAACCCTTCGCAGCAACAGCAGCAGCAAAACCCCAATGAACGGGGCAAGCAGCAAGGGGATAATGCGCGCGACAATGAACGCCGCCAACATTAATTCTCCCATAAAATGAAGGAAAAGGCCGTTCATCAGGGCGGCCTTTTCCATTTTACAGAATAGAGGCTGAGATCATACCCTTAGCGTCATGGCCCTAAGCGCCACAATCTATCGATCATTCAGATGATAATATCGCGGGCAATGGTTGAGAAATTCCGGGACGCACTCTGCATGAAACCGCTCGATCTGCGGTAAATCTCAAACTTCCGGGCAAATCTCATTTCCGCGACATCATATGTTCGCACGATATTGGCCGCAACATAATCCGATAATATCTGCATAGGCAGCCACCCCAGCACATCATTATTAAGAACGAAGCCGATTTGAGCGCCCACGGAATTGGTTTCAACGGCCAGATTAGGCATGGAACGGCCCGCGCGCTTCAGCAAGTCCTCAAAAATTGTCCGGGGGCTTCCCCCAGTGTGGAGCATAACCCAGCTATGCCTGAGGCATGTATCGAGATCTGTGCAATCAGCAGGCAGACTGCTGAGATCAGCCCTGCTAAAAATCGCCCATTGGTCCGCAACCCGACATTGGCCAAGGCTGATAATATCATCCTCCACCAATCCCGCCGTGCCGATCATCAGATCAATTTTTCTCTCCCGCAGCGCATCCATTAATTCGCCATCAGGTGCCTCCAGAAAACTGACCGCAATGCCGGGATATTCAGCACGAAACCGGCCAATGGCACGCGGCACCAATAACCGCCCCAGCGCAGCCACCGCGCCAATTCGCAGGCCACCACGCCCCAGATTATGCAGTTCCGCCACGGCTTCTGCCGCCTGTTCCATTTCATGTAATATGACCCGCGTCCTCTGGGCCATCACCTCCCCCGATGCCGTCAGCGCCATCCCTTTACTGTGCCGCTCGAACAGAGGGCCACCCAGTTGCAGCTCCATCTCTTTGATATGACGACTGAGGGAGGGCTGCATCATATTCATGGCCTGAGCCGCCCTGCCCAATGAACCATGGTCGACGACAGCGATGAAGGCCTGAAGCTGGCGGGTCGAAAAAGTCATAGAAAAATTCTAATGCTTTGCTCTGATAATGCAATATCCTTGCATAGCTCGATCTTCCTATAAGCGCTGAACAGTCAACCGCCCGCTCTTCAGCGGAATGGCTGACATGAATACTGTACGGAGAGGATAAGCGGCGGAACGGGAAACCGGAACGAGCCTGCGCACTCTCCCCCATGATAACAGGAGCATGTGCGTGACGGCTGAGGGGCTTCATATTGAAACAAGGCCACTGATCGAAGGCCCCACCGTGCGCGATGCGGTGATGCAGCTATTGGCTGAGCTGGAAATGACCACCATCTTCGGCAATCCGGGATCAACCGAACTGCCAATGTTCCGCGATCTGTCACAGCAGTTTCGTTATATATTAGGCCTGCAGGAATCGGTCGTCGTTGGCATGGCGGATGGCTTTGCGCAGGCCACCGGGCGGGCGGCATTGGTCAATCTGCATAGCTCTGCCGGTGTGGGCCATGCGATGGGCAACATATTCACGGCCTATCGCAACAAGACCCCTCTCGTTATTACCGCTGGCCAGCAGGCGCGGTCTATCCTGCCCTATGAGCCATTTCTCTTTGCCGAGCGCGCCACCGAAATGCCGCGCCCTTTCGTGAAATGGGCCGTTGAGCCAGCCCGCGCGCAGGATGTTCCGCTCGCCATCGCCCGCGCATGGCATATTGCGATGCAGCCGCCCTTTGGCCCTACATTTGTGTCCATTCCTATTGATGATTGGGATGCCCCATGTCAGCCCATCACCCATGCCCGCAAAAGTGGCCGCACCGGTGCTGACCCGGAAATTATCGGGGAAATCGCCGATACGCTTTCCAGCGGTACAAAGCTGGCGATTGTTGCGGGGGCGGGCGTTGCCCATGATGGCGCGCGCGCGGCGCTGAAACAATTGGCGGAGGCGCTGTCCGCCGATGTCTGGATTGCGCCGATGGCCGCGCGCAACCCCTTCCCGGAAGATCACGGCCTGTTCAAAGGCTTTCTTCCCGCCTCGCGCGAGGCAATTGTGCAGCGCCTCAATGGTGCCGACAGGGTGCTGGTTCTGGGCGCGCCTGCCTTCACTTATCATGTCGAAGGGCATGGCCCGTTCATCCCCGAAGGCGCGCAGCTTATCCAGATCAGCAGCGACCCGTCAGATGCATCCCGCGTGCCGGAAGGGCTTGCGGTGGTGGGGAATCTCCGCCTCACGCTGGAGGCCGTTCTGGCCCAATTGCCGGAACGTGCGCCTGCCCCGCTGGCGGCTCCGACACCTCGCCCTGCGCCGGATGCCTCATCCCTCACCGATGCCTTGCTGATCCATCGCCTCCATGCACTGCGCCCCAAAGGCATTGCGATTGTCGAGGAAGCCCCCAGCACACGCGGGCCGCTCCATGACTATTTCCCGATATGCGACGGCGACGAATTCCACACCTGCGCCAGCGGCGGTCTGGGCCATAGTATGCCGGCTGCCGTGGGCGTTGCCCTTGGCCGCCCGGACAGAAAAACCCTCTGCATCATGGGGGATGGGTCCGCCATGTATGCCATTCAGAGCTTATGGTCAGCCGCCCATCATCAGGCCGATGTACGCTTCGTCATCGTCAATAACGGCGGATACGCGGCTCTCGACCAATTTGGCGCGATGTTCGGCATAGAGGTGGTCGGCAGCAAATTGCCGGGCATCGACTTTGTGGGGATCGCACAGGCGCAAGGCGTCCCGGCAGAACGGGTCAGCGACCCAGCCGACCTCGATTCCGCAATCATGCGGTTATTCGAAGGGGCCGGGCCATGTCTTTTAGAGGTCATGGTCTCCAGAAACTGAGGCACCAACAGTTCCAACACCAACATCAAAGCATAATAAACAGGGAGGTTTTATGAACATCACAGTTTCGGCACGGTCCTTTACGGCACTGTCCATCTCGGCCGCGTCCTTATTGCTGGCTTCGACCAGCGCCTATGCCCAGAGCGATGCCGCGCCGGGTGAAATCATCGTCACCGCGCAAAAACGCGAACAATCCCTGCAAGACGTGAGCGCCGCAGTTACTGCCGTCGGCGCTGATCGTCTGGCGACCAGCCAGGTTGCCACCCTGCAGGATTTGCAGACGATTGTCCCCTCGGTCAATTTTGGCAGCGATTTCAATCAGGCCAAGATTTTCATTCGCGGTGTTGGCGCCAACACGTCCACCACCGGCAGCTCCACCGGCGTGGCGTTCCATGTGGACGGGGCCTATGTTGCCCGCGCAGAGGCGCAGCTCACCTCTTTGTTCGATCTGGAGCGGGTGGAAATTTTGCGCGGCCCGCAAGGCACACTGTATGGGCGTAACGCAGTGGGTGGCTCCGTCAACCTCATCACCGCAAAGCCCACCAGTGATCTTTCCGGCTATGCCCGGCTGACCTACGGCAATTATAATGCGATCATTGCGGAAACCGCGATTAGCGGGCCGATTACCGATGGCATCCGTGCGCGCCTCGCCGTGCGCAGCGAAAATCGGGATGGCTTTGGCAGCAACCCCGTGACCGGACGCGATGTGGATGACCTCAAGCGCAGGATGCTGCGCGCACAAGTGGAGTTTGACATTGCCCCCACCGTCAGCCTCCTCCTTTCCGGCGAATATTTCCGTCAGGACGATTCATCGGGCGCCATTCATTATCTCGCCCCTTCCTTCCCCGGCGTTCCCCGGCTGGCGTCGCTTGGCATCGGCGGATATGCGAGCCACCCGCGTGACCTCGCTAGCGAAAGTCAGGTCGGAACAGATACAAAAACCTATGCCTTTACAGGCACTTTCAAGGCGGACCTGACCGATACTCTCAGCCTCACCAACATCGCCAATTACCGCGATTTCAAAAGCTCGTTGTTTCAGGATCTGGACCTCTCCGCCGTCATCAACAGCCTGAACACCAATGGACAACCCACCACCAATCAGGAACGGCGCATCAATAGCAAGCAGTTCAGCAATGAATTGCAGCTCAATTATTCCGGTGATTTCGGCAGCGTCGTTCTGGGGGCCTATTATTTCCACGAGCGCCAGCGCCCCATCGACAATGTTGGCCTCGCCCCGCGCAATGGCATGACCAGCAACATCGCCATATTACAGGCTGCCGGTATTGACCTTGCGGAAGTCTATCAGCTCTGCGGCTATGAACCGGGTACATTGACAGATGGTACGATGATCGCGCCAAAGCGAGTTTGCACCCGTTCCAATCTGGGAACGCGGGCCATATCCCTCTTCGGTCAGGCCAATATCAATCTGGGGACCCTCTCCCCTGCTCTGGAAGGGCTGAGCCTGAAACTGGGCGGGCGCTATAGCGATGAGAAGGCAACATCCGAAAACCCCTCTATCGTCATCACCCGCAACGGCCTTGGCCCGGTATTGCATTACACCGCCGCGCAAACCCATAGGGAACGCAAATTCCGTGATTTCACCCCTGAACTGGGGCTGGAATGGAAGGTAAACCCCGACATTCTGCTCTATTACACCTATTCCGAAGGGTTTAAGGCCGGTTCAGGCGAAAATGCTTCTGGTTCCACCACCATTGTTGATCCGGAAACCATCACCAACCACGAACTGGGTATCAAAACGACCCTGTTTGACGGGCTGACCATCAACCTGTCCGGTTATCATTACAAGTTGGATGGCCTTCAGCTCAATAAGACCATTGCTGGCGGGCCAACCGGCTATCAGACCATTTTCCAGAACGCCGCATCTACCAAGGCCACCGGGCTGGAACTGGAAGTGTTTGCTCGCCCTGCGCGTAATGTCCGCCTCTCTGGCGGGCTGTCCTATACCGACGCGCATTTTGTCGATTATCTGACGCTTGATCCGCTCAATCCCGCCAATATTCAGTCCGCCGGGTCGCTGCCTTATGATCCGGTCACCAACCCAGATCCGACGGCTTATGGTGCGCCGAGTGGCGGCAACCTTCAGCTTGCCGGAAATGATGTTCGTAACTCCCCCCGCTGGTCATGGAATATTCACGGCGAATTTGATGTGCCGGGCGCAGAAGAAGCGCTGGGTGGGCGGCTAACCGCCTCGGTTGATGTGTCCCACAAAAGCCGCACCTATTTCAGCGAATTTGAACGGGCAATCGAAAGCTCTGCTTCATTCACCATGGTCGATGGCGCACTGGGCTTTACTACGTCAGACCGTAAGCTGAAGGTGGAAGCCTTCATCAAAAATGCGTTCGACATCTTCCGTCCCTCCAGCACTTTTGCGCTGGCAACCGGACGTTTGCTGGGCGTCACCTATCTGCCGCCCCGCACTTATGGCCTGACGGTCGGCTATAATTTCTGACACCCACACCCCCGGCGTCCACAACCGCCGGGGCTTTTTCATCCATCCTATATAAAGGAACAGAGTGATGGCAGGGCCGATCAGCGCCAGCACCAATTCGGTCACGCGCCTTTTGAATCATGCGCCGATGAGCGGCCTTCAAATCAGGGCGATTGCCCTTTCGGTCGCATTAAATGCGCTGGATGGTTTTGATGTTCTGGCCATGACCTTTGTCGCGCCCGACATCAGCCGGGCATGGGGGCTTGGCCCCGCCGCTCTGGGCGTCACCCTGTCGGCGGGTCTTGCAGGCATGGCAGGCGGATCATTGCTCCTCGCGCCATTGGGGGATCGCTTTGGACGGCGCCCCCTCGTCTTATTATGCATCGCCATCATGGCGCTGGGCATGGGGCTAACGGCAATGTCGCGGGGCATATGGGATTTATGCCTGTGGCGGGTTGTAACAGGCTTTGGCATTGGGGGAATGGTCGCGGCGATCAATGCCGTGGCGGCGGAGTTTTCCAACGAAAAACGACGAGATTTCTCGGTCGCGGTGATGGCCGTTGGCTATCCCATTGGTGGGCTAATCGGCGGCTTTCTGGTTTCAGAATTTCTGATCGAGCATGGATGGCAGATTGTGTTCATCGCAGGCGCGATAGCCACCGCCCTGTTTTTACCGCTGTCCATGGCTTTTTTACCAGAATCTCTGGAATATCTGGAACAGCAGAACAGCCCTTCCTCCCGACAGAAGATTGCCGCATTACTCAGGAAAATGGGCCACCCGCCGGTCGATATGCCCGAATATAGCACGCCTCTCTCCACCAAGGGCGGCAGTTACAGTGAACTGCTGGGACCAAATTACCGCCGCGTTACATTATTGCTGGTCGTCGCCTATTTCCTACATATCGTGACCTTCTACTTCTTCTCCGGCTGGCTGCCGAAGCTGGTGCATGATGCGGGCTTTACAATGCCCGATGCCATCCGCACCTCCGCCCTGATGAGCCTTGGCGGCGTATTGGGCGGCAGCGCGCTGGGGTGGATTGCACCGCGCTTTGGCCTCGCACGGGTTGTGGCCTTATCCATGGCCGGGACGACCATAATGCTGGGGTGCTTTGCCCTGTCAAAGCAATTGTGGTTGCTCCAGAGTACAGCTTTTCTGGCCGGTGTGTGCGTATTTGGCGGCATTGTCGGGCTGTTCGCCCTGCTTGCCCGTGCCTTCCCGCCGGAACTGCGGGTCACAGGCACTGGCCTTGCCGTCGGTTTGGGCCGGGGGGCCGCCGTTGTCGGTCCAATCATGGGCGGGCTGCTGATGGCACAAGGAATGAGCACGGCAATGACATTGGCAATTATCGGCCTGAATGCCAGCGGCGCCGCCATCATCATTGCAATGCTCAATCGACAAAAACCATAGGGTCCTGCCCCTGATCGCAATCCAATTCTCTAGTTACGGCATTAGTTCCGGGGGCATCCCCGGAACTCCCCCCATCTCCATCCGTTCTTCTGCATAGTCTGCATGTCGGCGAAATATCGCGTTCACAAATAATCGCTAATAACGATAAGTGTTACGATATTTATGCATTTTACCGATGATAAAGACGAAGATATTATCGTCCCGGTTAACAAGACAGATAAAGGAGAACGAGAATGGACCGCCCCAATCCCGATGCTGGAAAATGCCCGGTATCCCACCTCACCACTGCCTTTGGCGCACCGGTGCCGGAAAATCAGAACAGCCTGACTGCTGGCCCGCGCGGCCCTTTGCTCGCTCAGGATGTATGGCTCAATGAAAAGCTCGCCAATTTCGTGCGCGAGGTCATCCCCGAGCGGCGCATGCACGCCAAAGGCTCTGGCGCATTTGGCACCTTTACCGTCACCAATGACATAACGCGCTATACCCGCGCCAAAATCTTCTCCGAAGTCGGCAAGAAAACCGAAATGTTTGCCCGCTTCACGACCGTCGCCGGGGAACGCGGCGCGGCGGATGCGGAACGCGACATTCGTGGCTTTGCCCTCAAATTCTATACGGAAGAAGGCAATTGGGACATGGTCGGCAATAATACGCCGGTCTTTTTCTTGCGGGATCCCCGTAAATTCCCGGACCTCAACAAGGCCGTGAAACGTGACCCGCGCACCAATTTACGCAGCGCCACCTATAATTGGGATTTCTGGACCTTGCTGCCAGAGGCCTTCCATCAGGTGACGATTGTGATGTCTGATCGCGGCATCCCCAAAAGCTATCGCCACATGCATGGCTTCGGCAGCCATACCTATAGTTTCTGGAACGAGGCGGGCGAACGCTTCTGGGTGAAGTTCCATTTCAAAACCCAGCAGGGCATAGAAAATCTGACAGATAGCGAGGCCGCCACTCTGGTTGGCGGGGACCGCGAATCACATCAGCGCGATTTATATGACGCGATTGAACGCGGCGATTTCCCGAAATGGAAAATGTATGTGCAGATCATGCCTGAAGCGGATGCGGAAACCTATCACTTCCACCCATTTGATCTTACCAAGGTCTGGTATAAGGCCGATTACCCGCTGATTGAGGTGGGAGAGTTTGAACTCAACCGCAATCCTGAAAACTTCTTCATGGATTTGGAACAGAGCGCCTTCGCCCCCTCTAACCTGATACCGGGCATCGGCGTATCCCCTGATAAAATGCTTCAGGCCCGCCTGTTCAACTATGCGGATGCACAGCGCTATCGCCTCGGCGTGAACTATCATCAAATCCCGGTTAACGCAGCGCGCTGCCCGGTGATGAGTAACCACCGCGACGGCACCGGGCGCATGGATGGCAATTATGGCGGTCGTCCGCATTATGAACCAAACAGCTTCAACCAGTGGCAGGAACAACCCGATTATCGGGAACCTCCGCTCAAAATCCGGGGTGATGCTGATTTCTGGGATTATCGCGAGGACGATGATGATTATTTCACTCAGCCCCGCAAATTATTCCAGCAGATGAACCCGGAGCAAAAACAGGCCCTGTTCAACAACACGGCAGCGGCCATGGGTGATGCGCTCGATTTCATCAAGCAGCGGCATATCGATAATTGCACCCGCTGTGACCCGGAATATGGCGCAGGCGTTGCGGCTGCCCTCGGAATGGCGGGCTGATCGCACAGCATCTGGGATCGGAAATGTAAGCATAAAGGGCGGCAGCATCAGCATGGTTCTGTCGCCCTTTCCTGCATCTACCACCTCTATTTCTGCCAACAGTCCCACATTGTTTCCCTGTTATTTTCACCGTTGTACAACAGATCTTCATCACCGCATTATTTCGGCTTCCCCTTCCCCCCGACAGACAATAAATAGGGCAGCCATGACACTAACCCTGCGCACCCCGTTTTTCCGGATTCTCTCCCTGCTGGCACTCAGCCTGCTATCCGTGACCAGCCAGATCGGTTCGGCCCATGCCGAACAAGCGGACGTTGCCGCCACGGTGCGCGGCGTGGTGCGCGTCGTCATCATCGCCACTAATGGCGAGGAAGCCTATTTTGTCGGCCATGGCAGCGGCTTTGCCGTCGCGCCGGATAAAGTGCTGACCAATGCCCATGTCGTGGAGTTATTGCGTACAGAACCCAATCTGGTCGTCGGCATCATCCCCTCTCAGGGCAAGAAAAGCTATGGCGGCAAGGTCATCGCTTATTCGCCTGGCAACGATCTGGCGTTGATCCAGCTAAAGGAAGGCCGCCTGCCGGTATCCACCTTCTTCGCGGGCGCGGTAGAGGATGGGCAGAGCGTGACGGCTATCGGATATCCGGGATCGGTTGACCGGGCGCAAGGGCTGGATCTCAACCAGATGACCCATCCCCTGTCCCCGGTGAAGACCAGCGGGACCGTCTCCATGGGCCGCGCATCGCAGGGCTTTGATACTTTGCTCCACACCGCCCCGATGGCGCAGGGCAATAGCGGCGGGCCACTGGTGGATGATTGCGGGCGGGTACTGGGCGTCAACAGCTTCGGTTCACAATCCGAAAGCACCGCTGATGCGGAATTTGGCTTTGCCATTTCCAACCGCGAGGTTGCCTCTTTCCTACGTCAGGCAGGGGTACAGTTTCAGCGTACATCAGCCCAATGTCGCAGCATATCCGAACTGGATGCCGAGGAAGCTAAACGCGCCGCCGAAGATCAGGCAAAGAAAAGCGAGCAGGCGCGGCTGGCCAGCGCTGAACGCGACAAAGCAGTAGCCCTCGCCCGTGAAAAAGCGGAACAACAGGTTTACTCCTCCCGCGAAAATGCCGTAGCCATTGCGGGGCTGTTGCTAGTGCTGGGCGGCGTCGCCCTTGCCGGCGCGATGATGTTCCATATTCAGGGGCGTGAAAAAGAACGTTTATGGGCGGGCGTTGGCGGCGGCGTGCTTTTGCTAGGTGCGCTCATCATTTTCCTGATGCGTCCTTCCTTTTCCAACATTGACGAAGCCATTGACGCCAACACAGGCAATAGCACTGCGGCAACCACCGCCACGCAAAGCGGATATCAGGCTATCGGGAATAATCTCTGCCGCCTTGACGAGAATCGCAGCCGCATCACCGTATCAGACGGCGAAGACGCCTTATTAAACTGGACCGAAAGCGGCTGCGTCAACAAGAACACCCAATATGGCCAAAACGGCGCGGAATGGAGCCGGATTTTCGTACCCGGCACCGAAGATGTCATCACAATCAACAGCTTTGCCCCGGCAACCGGCACTTATAAGGTCGAGCGCTATCTGGCTGATGAAGAAACGCTGACAAAAGCGCGTCAGTTGCGCCAGCAATTCCGCTTTGATGGCTGCACCGCCAGCCATGCTGATATGGAAAAGCTGCAACAGATGCAGGCAGAGATTCGTTCGGTCCTGCCAGCCCACCCCAATGAGCGACTGGTTTATCAGTGCAATAATGATTCGGCCAAAGCGACCAAAACACCGCAGACACCGCTATCTTCGGGTATTTGATAAAGATCGACCATGAAATTCAACCAACTATTGCCGCTATTTCCTTAAATTCAGCAAGATAAAGGCAGATCACCGGGAAAAATCTCCCTGCCTGACAGCTTAATATCCCATGAATAATGCATATAGCAGCAACATAGTTGTCACCACCATCTTGCATCCCTGCACACCCCCTGCTAACCGGCCCGCACGCATGAGACGGCAAAGGGCCGTTTCGCTTTTGGCATCACTGGTTACAGCGAACGAGAGGACACAAGGCGCGTGGAGAATTCCGGCGGTATTCAGGCCAGCCTTAGCGGGCGTTATGCGCTAGCATTGTTCGAGCTGGCGCGTGACAAGAACGAGCTTGATTCGGTTGCAGCCAGCCTTGCGGCAATCAAGGCAGCGCTCAGCGAATCGGATGATTTTCGTAATTTGACGGTCAGCCCCGTTATTGGCCGTGAAGCAGCGACAAAGGCAGTGGCAGGTCTCTCTTCCACACTTGGCCTTGATACGCTGACGGCGAATTTTCTGGGTGTTCTGGCTAATGCACGTCGCCTGCCACAGCTTTCCGCGGCTATCCGCGCTTTTGAAACTTTGCTGTCCCGGCACAAGGGTGAAACCCGCGCGGAAGTAACATCCGCGCACGCTCTTGACGCAGCACAGACCGACGCACTGGCAAAAAGCCTTAAGGCGCGTATTGGCCGTGATGTTACGGTTGACCTGAAGGTTGACCCCGCAATCCTTGGTGGGCTGGTCGTAAAGATTGGCAGCCAGATGATTGACTCTTCTATTCGTACCCGTTTGAACACGCTCGCCCAGGCTATGAAGGGCTAAAAGCCCGCAAGGCTTCATGAAAGGCATGAACATGGATATCAACGCCGCAGAAATCTCGAAGGTCATCAAAGACCAGATCGCCAGCTTCGGCGCAGAAGCGCAGGTTAGCGAAGTCGGCACCGTCCTTAGCGTCGGTGACGGTATCGCCCGCGTATATGGCCTCGACAATGTTCAGGCCGGTGAAATGGTCGAATTCGCTAATGGTGTGCAGGGCATGGCCCTCAACCTCGAAGCCGACAATGTTGGTGTCGTGATTTTCGGCTCTGACGCCGAAATCAAAGAAGGTGACACTGTAAAGCGCACCGGCACCATCGTTGACGTTCCGGTTGGCAAGGGCCTGCTGGGCCGCGTTGTTGATGGTCTTGGCAACCCGATTGATGGCAAAGGCCCGATCGTGTCCGATCAGCGCATGCGCGTAGAACGCAAGGCCCCCGGCATTATTCCCCGTACCTCGGTGCATGAGCCTGTGCAGACCGGCCTCAAGGCTATTGACTGCCTCGTTCCGGTTGGTCGCGGTCAGCGCGAACTTATCATTGGTGACCGCCAGACCGGGAAAACCGCCGTCGCGATTGATACTTTCATCAACCAAAAGACCGTCAATTCCGGTGATGATGAAGGCAAGAAGCTTTACTGCATTTATGTCGCCGTCGGCCAGAAGCGCTCTACCGTTGCACAGATCGTTAAGCAGCTCGAAGAAAATGGCGCGATGGAATATTCTATCGTCGTCGCTGCGACCGCTTCTGAGCCCGCTCCGCTTCAGTATCTCGCCCCTTATACCGGCGTGACAATGGGCGAATATTTCCGTGACAATGGCATGCACGCCGTGATCGTTTATGACGATCTTTCCAAGCAGGCTGTTGCTTATCGTCAGATGTCCCTGCTGCTGCGTCGTCCTCCGGGCCGTGAAGCATATCCAGGTGACGTTTTCTATCTTCACAGCCGCCTTCTGGAACGCGCTGCAAAGATGAACAGCGACAATGGCAGCGGCTCGCTGACAGCTCTGCCGATCATCGAAACACAGGCTGGTGACGTTTCCGCTTATATTCCGACTAACGTGATCTCCATCACCGATGGTCAAATCTTCCTTGAAACCAACCTCTTCTATCAGGGCATCCGTCCGGCTATTAACGTTGGTCTGTCGGTTTCCCGCGTGGGTTCTGCCGCACAAACCAAGGCGATGAAGAAGGTTTCCGGTTCTATTAAGCTGGAACTCGCACAGTATCGCGAAATGGCGGCTTTTGCTCAGTTCGGTTCGGACCTTGATGCCTCCACGCAGAAGCTGCTCAATCGTGGTGCGCGTCTTACCGAATTGTTGAAGCAGCCGCAGTTCAGCCCGCTACCGTTCGAGGAGCAGACCTGCTCGATCTTCGCTGGCACCAACGGCTATATCGATGACGTTGCCGTTACCGACGTCACCCGTTACGAAGCTGCGATGCTCGGCTATCTGCGCGCGGAACATAGCGGCCTTCTGGCTGACATCCGCAACAGCAAGGACCTGTCGAACGAAAGCAAGGCCGCATTGCAGGCTGCGCTCGATACGTTCGGAAAGACGTTCGCGTAAAGTTACTGGCGCATAAGGATTGACGGCTAATGGCCTCGCTCAAGGAACTTAAACTTCGGATCGCCTCGGTCAAATCGACCCAGAAGATCACAAAAGCCAAGCAGATGGTCGCTGCGGCAAAGCTCCGCAAGGCGCAAGCGGCGGCTGAGGCGGCTCGTCCCTACAGCGAACGCCTCGAAGCTGTTGTCGCTAGTCTGGCCGGGAAAATCTCGGTCAGCGCGGCATCGCCCAAGCTGATTGCTGGCACCGGCGCAGATGACACCCATTTGCTGATCGTCGCTAATAGTGATCGTGGCCTTTGCGGCGCGTTTAACGCGAACATCGTAAAGGCAGCAATGCTGGCGGCACGCGAAATGATCGGTGAAGGCAAGAAGGTGAAATTTTACCTTATTGGCCGCAAGGGACGTGCAGTTATTAGCCGCGCTTTCCCTAACCAGATCATTGGGTCCTACGACACCACGACGATGAAGGAACCCTCCTTCGATCATGCTCAGGCAGTAGCGGCGGATATTCTCGCCCGTTACGAAGCTGGCGAGTTTGATGTCGCGCATCTGTTCTTCTCTACCTTCAAATCTGCGCTGGCGCAGGTTCCTACGCAGCAGCAGATCATCCCGGTCGCTATTCCTGCGGATGCACCGGCCACCGCTGATGCAACGGTTGAGTATGAACCGGATGAAGAATCCATCCTCACCGATTTGCTGCCACGCAATGTCTCCATCCAGATTTTCAAGGCTCTGCTTGAAAATAGCGCATCCGAACAGGGCGCATCTATGACGGCGATGGACAATGCAACACGCAATGCGGGTGATCTCATCAATCGTCTGACGATCGAATATAACCGCAGCCGTCAGGCCGCGATCACCACTGAACTCGTCGAAATTATTTCGGGCGCCGAAGCCCTTTAAGAAACAGCAGGCAAGGAAGCAGTCATGGCAACCACCACAAATACTGGCCGCATTTCTCAGGTCATCGGCGCCGTCGTCGATGTTACCTTCCCCGATGCGCTCCCGTCCATTCTGGCCGCGCTGGAAACCGACAATAACGGTCAGCGTCTCGTTCTCGAAGTTGCTCAGCATTTGGGCGAAAATACCGTACGCACCATCGCGATGGACAGCACCGACGGTCTGACTCGCGGGCAGGAAGTAACCGACACCGGCGCGCAGATTTCTGTGCCCGTTGGTCCGGCAACCCTTGGCCGTATCCTTAACGTCGTTGGCGAACCTATTGACGAACGTGGTCCGGTCGCGACCGAAATGCGCGCGCCAATCCACGCACAGGCCCCCGCCTTTATCGACCAGTCGACTGAAACTTCTGTTCTCGTCACCGGCATCAAGGTGATCGACCTTCTCGCTCCTTATTCCAAGGGCGGTAAGATCGGTCTGTTCGGCGGTGCAGGCGTTGGTAAGACTGTTCTCATTCAGGAACTCATCAACAACATCGCCAAGGGCCATGGCGGCACCTCGGTGTTCGCTGGTGTGGGTGAACGTACCCGTGAAGGTAACGACCTTTACCACGAATTCCTTGATGCGGGCGTTATCGCCAAGGATGCGGATGGCAATGCCATTTCCGAAGGTTCCAAGGTTGCGCTGGTTTATGGCCAGATGAACGAACCCCCGGGCGCACGTGCTCGTGTTGCTCTCTCCGGCCTCACCATCGCAGAATATTTCCGCGATCAGGAAGGTCAGGACGTGTTGTTCTTCGTAGATAACATCTTCCGTTTCACGCAGGCCGGTTCCGAAGTGTCCGCTCTGCTGGGCCGTATTCCTTCCGCTGTGGGCTATCAGCCGACCCTGTCCACCGACATGGGTGCGCTGCAGGAACGCATTACCTCCACCAACAAGGGGTCGATCACCTCGGTGCAGGCCATTTACGTACCTGCGGATGACCTTACCGACCCTGCGCCGGCAACCTCCTTCGCCCACCTTGACGCGACGACCGTTCTTAACCGTGCGATCTCCGAACTCGGCATCTATCCTGCGGTTGACCCGCTCGATTCCACCAGCCGCGTTCTGGAACCCCGCGTTGTGGGGCAAGAACATTATGAAACGGCCCGCCGCGTTCAGGAAACGCTGCAGAAGTATAAGTCGCTTCAGGACATCATCGCCATCCTCGGCATGGATGAACTGTCTGAAGAAGATAAGCTGATCGTGGCCCGCGCCCGTAAGATTCAGCGCTTCCTCAGCCAGCCTTTCCATGTTGCTGAAGTCTTCACAGGCATCTCCGGTAAGTTTGTTCAGCTCGAAGATACGGTGAAGAGCTTCAAGGCTGTTGTGGATGGCGAATATGACCATCTGCCAGAATCCGCCTTCTACATGGTTGGCGGCATCGACGAGGCCGTTGAAAAGGGCAAGAAGCTGGCCGCAGAAGCAGCCTGACCTTCTAAAATCATTGCGCCCCTTCCCTAACGGGAGGGGGCACCCCGCCGGGCAAAACGAGATTTCGCATCTCCTGCCCATAGCGAATAAGCAACGCCACAGGATAATGACATGGCCCTGCATTTTGAACTTGTGACCCCGGAAAAGCTCCTTCGTAGTGAGGATGTTTATCAGGTCGTCGTTCCCGGCACCGATGGCGATTTCGGTGTTTTGGAAGGCCATGCGCCCTTCATGTCTACCATCCGTGATGGCGAAATTCGTGTATTCGCCAACGCCTCTGCTGAAGCGGAAATCATTCCAGTGATTGGCGGCTTTGCCGAAGTCAATGAAAAGGGCCTTACGGTTCTTGCTGAAAAGGCTGGCTGAGTACGGCCACGCGCCTGCCGATCGACAATGTATTTCATAAAAAGCCGCCTGCATCGGGCGGCTTTTTCTGTTTTGCTCACCATAAGATACAACGAAAATCGACGAAAGAGCATATCAGAACCTCCTCCATTAGCTTTTTCTCAAGCCTTATGAACTAACAAGGGTTCCGCCTCCTTAACCATGTGAGGCAAAAGGCAGGGAAAAATGAACGCATTCGGACGGAAAAACGGACCAGGGGCCATGCGCCCTGCTTTTGGCGTGGCAAAGCCAATGCATGTACTGACCCCGCAATCTCATCAAAAATCGATACCGCAGGACGATTCGGACGCCCTACCCGCTTCGCTTCTCGACAGTATTCCGACAGTCCAAATCCCTTCACCCCATGGACGAAACGCAGATGCGATGGCCCGTCTGGCTGACCGGATGAATACGGACCATGTAGCCGATTCTGAACAAGGCTTTGACACCTCCATCCACCGTATCAAAGAGCAAGTCCTCCCCCAACTGCTCGAACGTGTAGACCCGGAGGCCGCCGCGGCCCTCACCAAAGATGAACTGGCCGAAGAATTCCGCCCCATCATCATGGAGGTCTTGGCCGAACTCAAACTAACGCTCAACCGGCGGGAACAGTTTGCGCTGGAAAAGGTGCTGGTGGATGAACTGCTGGGCCTCGGCCCATTAGAAGAACTCATCAACGATCCCGACATCAGCGACATCATGGTCAACGGGCCGGACCAGACCTATATCGAAAAAAAGGGCAAGTTACAGATTGCCCCCATCAAATTCCGTGACGAAGAGCATCTGTTTCAGATCGCACAACGCATCGTCAACAAAGTGGGCCGCCGCGTGGACCAGACCACACCACTGGCTGACGCACGCCTGCCCGATGGCAGCCGCGTCAACGTAATCGTGCCACCGCTTTCCCTGCGCGGTACGGCCATTTCCATTCGTAAATTCTCGGCTAAACCGATTACTCTCGACAATCTTCGTGACTGGGCAGCGATGGACGAGAAAATGTGCACCGCCCTCAAAATCGCTGGGGCGTGCCGGTTCAATATCGTCATTTCCGGCGGCACGGGTTCGGGTAAAACCACCATGCTCAATGCCCTTTCCAAAATGATCGACCCCGGCGAGCGCGTTCTGACCATCGAAGATGCCGCCGAACTCCGCCTGCAACAGCCCCATTGGCTCCCACTGGAAACCCGCCCCGCCAACCTTGAGGGCCAAGGCGAAATCACCATTGGCGATCTTGTGAAAAACGCTCTGCGTATGCGCCCGGACCGTATCATCCTCGGCGAAATTCGCGGCGCAGAATGTTTTGATTTGCTCGCTGCGATGAACACCGGCCATGATGGCTCTATGTGTACGCTGCACTCCAACAGCCCGCGTGAATGCCTGGGCCGTATGGAAAATATGATCCTGATGGGGGACATTAAAATCCCCAAGGAAGCCATTTCCAAGCAGATAGCCGATTCCGTTGATCTGATTGTTCAGGTGAAGCGTCTGCGAGATGGCTCCCGCCGCGTCACCAATATCACCGAGGTTATCGGCATGGAGGGTGAGGTCATCGTCACGCAGGAGCTGTTCAAATTTGAATATGTATCCGAAGACCATGATGGCAAAATCATCGGCGAATATAAATCCATGGGTCTGCGTCCCTATACTCTGGAAAAAGCACGCGGATTTGGGTTCGATCAGGCCCTGCTAGAAGCTTGTTTGTAACAACCGTGGAAAATATGATGTTTTCCGGCCCTTCCTATTGCACTGCCGCATAAACAGGGTAAGGCCGGGAGCATGGTTTCTGTTTCCAGTTCCCCGGCGCAGGAAAACCGTCCACTCTATGCGATGGGTCTGCGGTTACTGTCGGCCCTGATGATTTCCATCAACTTCGCCTGCGTCAAATGGGCGAGTGATCGCGGCGTTCATGTGGTCGAAACGCTTTTCTATCGTCAGCTATTCTCTTTGCCTGTGGCTATGGTCGCGCTAATGCTGGGGCCGGGACTGATGAGCATCCGCAACGCCCGCATCGGCCTGCATGCCAGTCGCACGGCAGTGGGCATGACTGGCATGATGCTCAATTTCACGGCCATTATATTGCTGCCACTGGCAGAGGCGACCACTATTGGCTTTTCCGTGCCGATTTTCGCGACGATCTTATCCGTTCTGTTTCTGGGTGAACGGCCCGGTATCCATCGCTGGCTCGCGGTGCTGGTCGGTTTTCTGGGCGTCGTCATCATTATCAACCCCAGCGCCGCGCATGAGGATATATCCGGCTTTGGTGTCAGCATCGCAATAGCAGGCGCCATTGCCACGTCGCTCGTTTCGCTGTTGCTGCGGCAAATCGGTAAAACAGAAGCCCCCACGACCACCGTCTTTTATTTTGCAGCCCTTTCCCTCTTTCCCCTCGGCATAGCCATGCTGTTTTTCGGGCAATGGCATGATCCGGTTACCTGGCTGATTCTGCTACTGATGGGGACAGCAGGTGGGGTTGCGCAATTGCTAATGACGTCATCGCTACGCTGGGGGCCGGTATCGCTGGTGCTGCCGATGGACTATTCCAGCCTCCTCTGGTCCACTCTCTTCGGCTGGATGCTATGGACGGCATGGCCCGGTTCCTCAACATGGGTAGGCGCGGTGGTGATCGCCGCCAGCAGCATCTATATTGGCTGGCGGGAACGTAAGCGTAACAGGGAAAATCTCGCCCACCGCCATTCCCATCATTAGGCGATCCATCTCTGGAGGACGTAGCGAGGTTAGTCGCGCCTGCGATACACCAGCATCAGATTATTGGCGGGCATGGAAATGCGGGCAGTGCGGGTAAAACCATATCCTGACGCCACCGCATCTACATCTTCTGCGCGCCGCAGCCCGAAACGATCATCCCGCGCCCGCAGCCATGCATCAAAGGTCAGGTTGCTCTCCGCCGTTTCGACATCATCCTCACTATAGGGACCATAAAGGATGAGCGGCGCGGCTGCTTTTAATAGACGTGCGGCACCATGGAACAGCCCAAGTGTAGCCTCCCATGGGCTGATATGCACCATATTAATGCAAAGCACCGCATCGGCATGCTCGATCGGCCATGCGTCACTGGCCATGGCGTCGCAATCAAGGGGCAGGCGCAAATTCTGAGGTCGATCATCCTCCATCCACGCAGCGATAGAGGCACGAGCGGCGGGGTCAGGGTCAGAAGGATGCCAGTCCAGCGCGGGAAAGCTTTTCGCAAAATGCAGCGCATGTTCGCCGCTACCGCTGGCGATTTCTAGCACCAGCCCGGACGCAGGCAATTCCCGCGCCAGCACCTGCGATATGGCATCACGGTTGCGCAGCGCCGCCGGGGCATGACGACGCGCATCGCCATCATCCCCCATAGTGGGCAGATCAGCAGCAGAATAACCATTGACCATGACGCTACCATCAACCCGCTTATGCGTGATAGGCCGCGCCGCGGTTCAGGCCAGCAACAGCATTCAGCCCCACCAGCTTTACACCTTCCACCGCGCACAACGCTTTCGCAAAGCCCGTTGCCGCTTCATCTGACAGGCTGATTTCATAGGCATCCTGCCCCTGCCCGCCAGTGCGGCTAATCCAAAGGCTATGCCCCTGCCAGCCAAAAGCCGCCCCCTGCGCAAAGGCAATTTTCTCAGACCCCGGCACCAACTGCGCCAGCGCATCTGTCGCCATCGGCCCGGTTAGCAGCAACAATGCCTGTTCATCCATCAAAGTGATGGTCGCGTCATCAGGCAATGCCCCAAACAGCCATGCTGAAACGTCATATTTATCCGCCGCGCTGGCGAGGAGATAGACATCTTCCGCGCGGTGCTGCACCAAAAGAGAAGACTCCAACTCCTCTTCCTCATCCCGCACGGCCACCGATACTATCTGCCCCACACCCATAGCAACGGAAGAAAAACCGGCAGCTTTCGCCAACGCCTCCCCAACACCATCACCCGTCAGGGATATCTGGCCCATATGGCTGATGTCGGCAAATGCAGCGTGGCGACGCGTCCAGTCCAGCTCAGCCGCACTATCCCCATAATGCAGCGGCATATCATAACCGGCGCTTTCTCCCATAATCGCGCTATGTGCCCGGTGCCAGCCATCCAGCCCGACAAGCTGCAACGGCAATTCCGGCAGTTCTTCTTCATTATAAGAAGACTCATTATGGGGGCTGCTCATATCATACTCCGCACTATTCTGGGGCTGTATCCGGGGGATGAAGCCGCTATCAAATCATGGTCCCCCTCATAGCTGTGCGGAGGAGATAAAACATCTGAAATTCGGGGAGAACATCCGTTATTCCGGTTAATGGAATGCCCGGCACCCTACAGAGGGGGTAAGACCCCATATATTTCTTCGTAACACCGCCGGGCGAAACGGTCTGTCATCCCCGCAATATAATCGCCGATTACACGGCTGCGTGCAGGTTCTTCGGCGCTGACCATAGCGCCCCAACCCGCCCCCATCAAATCAGGCTGGTCACGATAAGCGTTAAACAAGCCGGTTACGATGGTATCTGCCCGGTCTGCTTCTGCCCGCTGCGAATCAGACAAATAAAGATTGGCGTACATGAACCGCTTCAGCGTCTGTTCCGCCTTCGCCATGTCATCCGAAAATTCAACCAGCCGCCGCCCGGCGGCGCGCACATCTTCGACTGTTTCTACGCCAGATTCGGCAATGCGCTGCTGGCTCGATGCGAGAAGGTCATTCACCATCGCGCCGATCTGATCCCGGATGAGTTCGCGTAGCAACCGCCCTTCCTCAACGCCCGGATAACGGGTTCGCACCCTATTCCAGCTTTCCTCTATCAGAGGCACCGCGCAAATCTGATCCAGCGTCAGCATCCCCGCGCGCAGGCCATCATCAATATCATGATTGTCATAGGCAATGTCATCCGCGATCGCGGCGACCTGCGCTTCCAGAGAAGACCAACTATCCAGATCAAGCGGAAACAGGCTATTTAACTCCCGCATCGCCCAATTGGGGTGACGCACCGGCCCATTATGCTTGGCCAGTCCCTCCAGCATTTCCCAGCTCAGGTTCAGCCCGGGGAAGAGCGGATACGGGCTTTCAAGCTGCATCAATATACGCAGGCAATGGGCGTTATGGTCAAACCCGCCCATATCCTTCATCAAATGCTGAAGCGCTCTCTCCCCCGCATGGCCGAAAGGAGGATGGCCAATATCGTGGGCAAGACATAGCGCCTCAGTCAGATCTTCATTCAGCCCCAGCACCCGTGCGATCGTTCGGCCAATTTGCGCGACCTCAAGACTATGGGTCATCCGCACCCGATAATGGTCCCCATCAGGGGCGACGAACACCTGCGTTTTATGACGCAACCGGCGGAAGGCTATGCTGTGGATGATCCGGTCCCGGTCGCGCTGAAAAACATCACGCGGGCCGCGTGTTTCTCCACCCGGCTCTGGATGGAGCCGCCCCCGGCTGGCATCCGGCAGACTGGCATAGGATGCCTGAAACGGAGGCATGATGGCGTCCTTTTACGTTGCTTGGGGCGTTATTTGCTGCCGAGGCGAGAAACCTCTTCGCCTGCTTCACTGCGCCAGACAAAGGCATCGCTACCGCCCTTTTTCATGGCTGTTTCGATTTCTTTTGCCTTCGCAAGGCTAGGGAATGGGCCGACGACAAGGCGGCTGGTGCGGCCATAATCGGCGCTCCATCCATCATATTTGGCCAGCACTGTATGGTCTTTCTTCATACCGCGCAGGGTAAAGCCCATGGCAGCAATATCCCGTCCCGCACCAATTTGCACCCAGTATCGGGCAGGATTAGCAGCAAGGCGCTTCTTTTCCGCATCGGCTTTCGCTTTGGCCTCTGCCTTCGCCTTTGCCTCGGCTTCCGCCTTACGAGTGGCAGCAGCCTGCGCCTCGCGCTCCTTACGGGCGGCTGCGGCGGTTGCTTCGCGTTCCTTGCGTTGCTGCGCCTGAAGCACCGCAACTTCGGCAAGATTCACCGGCACAACCTCATGCTGACGCTCAGCCTCTGGCACTTTGATTTCAGCCATGATGTCAGCGAGCGAGCGGCTCGATTCTGCCATATCGCCTGCGCTCGATGGTGACGGCGGCACCACAGCAGCCGCAGCGGTAGACGCCGCCGGTGCTGCGGACATGGCTGTGGTCGGGGCAGAACCAGCATCAGGCACAGGTGGCCCCTGAACCGGGCGAGCGCCCCCAATAGCTGCAGGTGGCGCGACAGAAGAAGGCGCAGCAGGCGCGGCGGAGCGAGATGCCGCCTGTACCGTCTGCGCAGATCGCCCGGATGAAACAGGATCGGTCGCCGCCTGAGTCGCCGTCCGGGTTTCCGGGCGTGTTTGTGCGACAGGCTGCGCAGCCGTCGTCCCGGAGGCAGCAGGTGTCGAAGTCGGGGTCGGGGCCGGCGAAGGTGATGACACAAAAGCGGGCTGATTAGC
Source organism: Sphingobium sp. (assembly GCA_009360885.1). Lineage (GTDB taxonomy): Bacteria > Pseudomonadota > Alphaproteobacteria > Sphingomonadales > Sphingomonadaceae > Sphingobium. The sequence continues at coordinate 375,630 of SPEL01000002.1, forward strand.
GGCAATCTGCCGTGGTTGCTCAACAGACCTAACCGGTGGTGATACCACAGGTTGCGGCGTTTTAACCGCTGCCGACGCTATTTGTGGTACTGCAGGGGATGCCGCAGGAGCCGTATACTCAATCTGCCTGCTCCCTCTCGCCTGACGGTTTCTGCGCGTAGCTTCGAGTTCAGCCTGTCGCGTTTCATTGCGCGTCTGGCGGGTAGCTTTCCGTCCACTTTCTGACGGTGCGACTGCGGCGACTACAGGCTTAGGAGCCGCTGCTGCCTGTGTCGGCGCAGAGGCCACGCGAACATTAACAAGCCCCGCCGGGAATTGCCCCATATGCACAGCCGCTGCCCGTTGCCCCGGCGTTAACATCGCCATGCGTTCTATATAGGGCTTGATTGCTTCACTCAGTGCCGCCGGCATGGTTTTCTGGGTAATGTCCAGCGCATCCTTCGTGCGCCCGTTCATCGCAAAGATAAAGGCCCGGTCACGCCATGCCCCACGGTCATTGGCGCGCAGCAAAGGATCAAGAATTTTCTCAGCCTCATCAACATTGCCGATTATGCCGAGGGAAACCGCATAGCGTCGCTGCGCCAGTTCATTTTTCGGGTCACGGCGCAGGGCTTCCTGATAATCGCGCTGCGCGCCGCTCTGATTGCCGGTAATATCTCGCGCCAAGGCCCGATCGACCAGCAAAGCGACATCGGAATATCCAAGGGCTTCGGCCTGCTCCATCAGGCGCAGCGCATCCCCAACCTGTTCCATCGCCAGCATGGATCGGCCTAAACCAGCTTTTACCCGGCCATTATTGGGTGAAACATCATCCGCCCGGCCAAAAAAACCGATGGCGCTGCGCGGATCATCCAGCTTCAAGGCCGCTTCACCCGCGACCAGCAAGGCATTCAGGTTTCGTGGATTGCTCCCTAATGTGGCCATAGAATCGGCCAGTGCCCTACCCGCATCGCTGTTTTGCAAATCCATCTGCGAGGTCAGCACGCCGCCCTGCGCCGACGAGGTTTGCGCCAGAGCAGAAGACGCTGCCGAAAGCGACAACAGCGCGGCAAAGCCGAGAGGAACGGCAGCGAAACGATATCCAATAGTCATAGCAGAATGATAAAAGCCTTCTGCCCCCGCCACAAGCATATGCGGCGGGGGAAAGGCATTTTACTGATTACCCTGACGGTTCAGGAAAGAAGGAACATGCGGCGGCGTTGAACCACCATCATCATCCCCGTCATCATCGCTGTTATTCCGGTTAAACCCGCGGGAAAGGCCGGACATACGTTCAAACAATGTACCACCAGCGCGTGGTGCAGCAGGTGCCGCCGGACTGGCCGCAGCGGCTGGACGGGGAGCCTGCGGCACACCATCGAGCAGCAATTCGTCTTCGCCATTAATATCATCAAAGCGAGCAACGCGGCGCGGCGCGGCAGGCTGTTCCGCCACCGGGGCGGGAGCAGGAGGGCTTGCTACAGGCTGCGCAGGAGCAACTGGCGCCGGAGCAGCAGGGCTAACGGGCGAGGCAACGGATGAAACAGGGGCAGACGGCGCAGGCGCTTCATTGCCACCAAGGTCCATCACATCTTCATCAGCGGCGGGAACCGGTGGCGCACTTTCTTGCGCCGCAGGTGCCACAGGAGCAACCGGTGCAGGCGCAACCGGCGGCGTTACCGTTACCGTCGCAGAAGACGAGCGGCTGGCAAAGCTGAACGGCTGAGACGCCTGTGGCTGCGCACTGGTTGCATCGCTATCAATACCCGTCGCCACCACGGAAACGCGAATCTTACCATCCAGATCAGGGTTAAAGGCGCTGCCCCAGATGATGTTGGCATCCGGGTCTACCAGTTCGCGAATGTGGTTGGCGGCTTCGTCCACTTCCATCAGGCGCATGTCATCACCGCCAATGATAGAAACGATAACGCCCTTTGCGCCGCGCATGCTGACACCATCGAGCAGCGGGTTGGCAATCGCCTTTTCCGCTGCGGCGAGGGCGCGGCCATCGCCATCGGCCTCACCCGTGCCCATCATCGCCTTACCCATTTCGCCCATGACAGAACGAACGTCCGCGAAATCGAGGTTGATAAGGCCCGGCATCACCATCAGGTCGGTGATACCGCGAACGCCCTGTTTCAGCACCTCATCCGCCATCAAAAAGGCTTCTTTGAAGGTGGTGTTCGGGTTAGCGACAAGGAACAAATTCTGGTTCGGAATGACGATCAGCGTATCAACATGCTTTTGCAGCTCTTCGATACCCGTATCGGCAGAGCGGGCCCGACGTGCACCTTCGAAAGTGAAGGGCTTCGTCACGACGCCAACAGTCAATATGCCACGTTCCCGCGCAATTTTCGCGATAACCGGCGCAGCGCCCGTACCGGTACCACCACCCATGCCTGCCGCGATGAACACCATGTGCGCGCCTTCCAGCGCTTCTTCCACGGTGGTCAGCGTTTCTTCAGCAGCCGCGCGGCCAATTTCCGGGCGGGAACCCGCGCCCAGTCCTTCGGTGATGCGGGGGCCAAGCTGGATGCGCCGTTCTGCGGGGGAGGCGTTCAATGCCTGCGCATCGGTGTTGGCGACGATGAAATCCACACCTTCCACCTGGGCCGCAATCATGTTGGCGATGGCGTTACCACCCGCGCCACCGACACCGATAACAGCAATGCGGGGCTTCAGTTCGTCAACAAGTGGCGGTCCGAGTTCGATGCTCATATATACATGCTCCTAAAGGCCTAAGCCTCGATTCATTCTATTCCCTGCCAGAACCCAAACCGGCGGGGGAAAGCCGACAGGTTCTGAATTTCCATCATCCCCCAAAGCAGGCAATTCCCGATTATCCTCGTGAAAAACCCAGCGGGATGATGTTGCGGAATCCGCCCTGACTTAATGGGCATAACCTCAAGCATCCCTTCATGCACGAGATCATCACGCAATTCATCCCTTTTTTACCAATTTTCGTCCCCCGCAGACAGAATTGGGTGTAAATTCTCTCAATAACCAGCGCGAAATGCATTGATGAGGCGTTGCCACCAGCCCTGAGCAGAGCCACTGCCGCCCTTACCCGGCCCACTTTCCATCTGCCGCAGATCAAGCGGCCTCGCATGTCCATAAAGTGCGAGCCCCGCCAAAGTGGCGAAAGCAGGCCCGGCATGGGCCTCTGGCAACGCCTGAATCCCGCGCGGCCGGCCAATGCGCACCGTGCGCCCCAGCGCGCCTTGTGCATAATCGGCAATGCCCTTCATTTCCGCGCCGCCGCCGGTCAGCACGACCTGCCGCCCGGCAGGCGTGGTGAAACCCAGAGAGATCAGCGCCTCATTCACCTTCGCCATAATCTGCGCCAGTCTTTCGCAGATTACCGAAACCAATGCAGCACGGGTAATGCGCCCTCCATCGCTGCGCTCTCCCTCCGTCACATTGGGAACAATCTCTATCATCTCTCTGAAATCACGGGGGTTTTGCATGGCCGACCCGTAAAAGCATTTAACTCGCTCAGCCTGAGAGCGCCTGATACCAAAGGCAGAAGCCACATCATCGGTAATATCAGCAGCCCCCATCGGGATGCTGTGCATACCCAGCAGCATACCGCCCGCATAGACCGATACATTGGTGACGCCTGCGCCCATTTCCACCAATGCTACGCCCAGTTCGCGCTCTTCTTCGGTAAGGCACGCCATGCCGGTCGCCATCGGCGCTGCGATGATGCCATTGACGTTGAGATACGCCCCGCGCACGCATAATTCCATATTCGAAAGCGGCGCGCCATCGGCCAGCACCACATGAATATCGACCCCCAGCCGGTCGGCATGCATACCTTCTGGCCGCTTCACCCCTTCGGTTCCGTTGATGACGAAGCAGGCGGGCTGAGCATGCAAAATAACTTTATTGCCGGGGTCGATACTGTCTCGGCCAATGTGCATCAACTCTTCCATGTCACCGCGTTCCACGCGATATCCGCCCAGTTCACGTTCCACCGAGACAATATCACTGACGAGATTGCCGCCAGAGAAGGCAACCCAGACATCCTCAATATTGCTGCCTGCGACGCGCTCAGCCTGCTCCACCGTTTCACGCACAGCCATTTCGGTGCGTTCCATATCCGCAATGAAGCCCCGGCGTACACCGCGGCTTTCCCGCTGGCCGGTGCCCAGCACCTCCAGTTCCCCCGCATCATTGACAGCAGCAATCAGCGCAGAGATTTTCCACGACCCAATGTCAATTGCGGTAATAAGCTGGCGGTTCGATGGTGGCGCCATAGGTTCAGTCCTGTTCTGTCATTCGCGTGCGCTGCTATCCGCTCCGGCATTTTGATCCGCCTTTGCCTTATCTGCGTTGCCCCGGCTTGCATTGTCCGCGTCTGTATTGTCCGTTTTCTCGTCCTTGCCGCTCTTGCCGCCAGTCAGACTTGCAGGCAAGCCACTTGTGTTGGCTTCTTTGGGCAGGCGCAGCACGAAAACATCCGGGTCCCGCATATCAAAGCGCGGAATATTGCGGCCCAGCAGCCGATACATGCCATCCAGCCGGGCAAAGCTGACCAACGCTTCTGCCGCTTTTTCATCCCCTTCGGGAAGGGATAATGTTTCGCCAGACTGAAAACGCAGGTCCCAGCGGCGATTACCCACCCATGTCGCACCCGCCAATACAGGCTTCAGCGCAGGTGCGGCCTCCATCAGCCGGTCTAGCCGGGGGGCCTGACTATTGCCGCCCAAACCAACGATAAGCGGCAAATCCGGCATCGCATCAGGGGCAACAGGTTCCAGTACTGCACCATCCGCATCAATCAGATAGAGCCGCCCCTCATGCTGCCAAACCGCAGCCGGCTTACGCTCCACAATGTCCACCACCAGCGTATCGGGGAGACGGCGGGAAATGCGGGCATCCTCTACCCAGGGCAGACGCATGATGTCGGCGCGGACCTTGGCAATATCAATCGTCAGCATGGACCGATCAACCTGCCCCAATGCAATGGCGTACACCGCGCCTTCATCCATGCGTTCAACACCATGGATTTCCGTTTTCTTGACCTGATACCCCGCACGCGCGGCAAGTTCACCCAGTTCCATCCGCGCCGCAGCAGGCAGGCCGAAAAAGCTCGCCGCACTATACAGCCCAGCAAGGGCTGCCAGCACCACCAGCCAAATCACCAACCGACGCAGCAACGCTTTGCTGACCGGCAGGCCCGCCAGCCATGTTTGCCATGCCGGCTTTTGGCGCACCGCCCCCCGACGGGACCGGGCCGTCACCTTGCCCTGCCCTTTGACCGAGAGACGGCTGGTGCCGCCGCGCCGGATGCGTGCCTGCGTCACAGCGCCTCAACGATGATGCGTTCCACCAGTTCGGCATAGTCTATGCCCAGTTTCGCGGCCTGTTCAGGCACGAGGCTGAGCGGCGTCATCCCCGGCTGGGTGTTCACCTCCAGCAGAAACAGGCCATCAACGCCCTTCTCATCATCCCAGCGAAAATCAGACCGCGATGTCCCTTTACATCCCAATGCCTGATGCGCACGCAGCGCCATATCGCGGCAGGCCTGCGTAATCTCATCGGGGATTTCCGCCGGGCAAACATGCTCGGTCATGCCATCGGTATATTTGGCATCAAAATCATAAAAGCCGGATTTGGGGCGTAACTCCGTCACCAGCAGCGCCTCATCGCCCAGAACAGCCGTGGTGAGTTCCCGCCCGCGAATATAGGGTTCAGCCAGCAATTCCTCAAAATCCTGCCATGGGCCTGCGGTATCGCGCCCAATGGGGGAACCATAATTCCCGTCCTCGGTCACAATGGCGACACCAACGGAACTGCCCTCATTCACTGGCTTCAGCACATAAGGGCGAGGCAGCGGATCACCTTCATACAGGCTTTCGCTGCGCACCACATGCCCGCCCGGCATAGCGATACCATGGGGGACCAGCGCCTGCTTCGTCAGTTGCTTGTCAATGGCGATCACCGATGTTGCAAGGCCGCTATGGGTGTATTTGATGCCCATCAGGTCCATCATGCCCTGCACCGTGCCATCTTCGCCCGGCACACCATGAAGCGCGTTGAACACTACATCAGGCTTCACCTCAGCCAGACGCAAGGCAACGTCACGGTCCATATCAATACGCATCACCTTATGGCCGCGCGATTCCAACGCCTTTGCGACACCCTCGCCGCTGGAGAGGGAGACAGGCCGTTCCGCCGACCAGCCGCCCATTAATACGGCCACATGCCACGGACCACGGCTCATGCTTCTGTTCCCTTCACTTTGACTTCACTTTCCAAATTCTCTGCGCCCAAATTCCCGACACGCTGAATTTCCCATTCCAACTCTATGCCCGATTGCGCCTTGACCCGACGACGCACTTCTTCGCCCAGCGCCTCAATATCGCCGGAGGTTGCTTCGCCCAGATTGAGCAGGAAATTGCAATGCTTTTCCGACACCTGCGCCCCGCCCAGTTGCAGGCCACGACACCCGGCCTCATCCACCAGTTGCCATGCCTTATGCCCCGGCGGGTTTTTGAAGGTGGAACCACCAGTTTTACTACGCAGCGGCTGCGATGCCTCCCGCTCTGATGCGATGCGGTCCATCTCTGCCTGTATTGCCTCTGGTTCCCCAGCAACCCCACGAAACAAGGCGGATACAACAATGCAACCATCGGGTAGCTGGCTATGGCGATAGCTATAACCAATGCCTGCAACCGGCAGAGTCACCCGCTCCCCCGACCGCAACACCACATCAGCCTCGACCAATATATCGCTCACTTCACGGCCATAAGCACCGCCGTTCATCCGCACAAAGCCGCCCACTGTGCCGGGGATCGAACGCAAAAACTCAAGGCCGGAAATACCCGCATCCCGCGCGGCAGAGGAAACAGAGATGCCCGATGCCCCACCGCCACAGCGCAGCGAAAGCTCGCCCTCCTGCTCTACCTTGCCGCAGGCCTTGCCCAGACGCACAACCACGCCCTTTATGCCGCCATCACGCACAATGAGGTTAGACCCAAGCCCCAGCGCCATCACCGGCACATCCGCAGGCAAAGCCCGCAAAAATACCTGCAAATCCTCAATATCAGCCGGTTCAAACAAATATTGCGCCGATCCGCCAGATTTGAACCACACTAAAGGCGCAAGCGGAGCATTCGCCTTCAGCTTGCCACGCAGGCCTGCCGCCCCTTCCCCCTGTATGCTGCTGATAAGGGGGCTTCCATCACTCATGCATTTAACTCCACCCCGGCCTTTGCTTCGCCGGATGGGCGGGAGCAGGGCCGGTTATTAAAACTTCGCCGCATCAGGGCTGAACATCGACACCTTATCAGCATAGAGGAGCCATCAAAGCTGATAAAGGGGGCGGATGCATCCTACCGCAGAAAAATCTGCGCCTGCCATAACGGGCATCCACCGCGAAACATCATCATGTCACATTTTATCCTATGGACATATTCGTTAAACTATCAACATAATCATCCGTTAAACGATCAACGAGTCTCTATAAACTCTTGCCCAATATGATTTTAGAACGTAATACTATAGAGCAGAACGAAATTCTATTTCCGTGTGGAGGATGACTATGGGGCACTATCCAGAGCTAACCATGATGATTGATGGCGAGGCGGTAACCGCAGGCCACCGCGATACTTTTCCGGTAATCAATCCGGCGACCGGTGAGGAAATTGGCCGCCTGCCATTGGCGGACAAGGCTGATCTTGATCGCGCGCTTGATACCGCAAAACGCGGCTTTGCGCGGTGGAAGAACAGCACGCCGCAGGAACGCGCCGCCGTGCTGGAAGGTGCCGCCAACCTGATGCTGGAACGGCGTGAAGATCTCGCCCGTATTGCCACGATGGAGCAAGGGAAAACCCTCGCGGAAACCCGCATTGAGGTCATGATGAATGTCGGCCTCTTCCGTTTTTATGCAGGGGAAACCATGCGCATTTACGGGCGCAGCCTCGTGCGCCCGGCTGGCATGCGTTCTACCGTCACGCACGAACCTGTCGGCCCGGTCGCAGCCTTCGCCCCGTGGAATTTCCCGCTGGGCAACCCCGGTCGCAAGCTGGGTGCGCCCATTGCCGCGGGCTGCTCCGTCATATTGAAGGCAGCGGAAGAAACCCCCGCATCCGCCCTCGGCATATTACAATGCCTTTACGATGCAGGCCTGCCAAAGGAAGTGGCGCAGGCGGTATTCGGTGTTCCCGCCGACGTATCTTCGCATCTGCTGGCGTCCCCGATCATCCGCAAGCTGAGCTTCACCGGCTCTACCGCCGTGGGCAAACATCTGGCGAAGCTCGCCGCCGAAGACATGAAGCGCACCACGATGGAACTGGGCGGACATGGTCCGGTACTGGTATTTGACGATGCGGACCTTGATGTGACGCTGGACACCGTGGTGGGCCATCGCTTCCGCAACGCCGGGCAGGTTTGCGTCGCGCCCACCCGCTTCATCGTGCAACAGGGCATTTATGATAAATTCCTCGCCGGTTTCATTGATCGCGCAAAGGCTCTGCGCGTCGGCAACGGCCTTGAGGATGGCATACAAATGGGACCGATGGCGAATGCTCGCCGCCCCGAAGCGATGGAGCAGTTTGTCGCAGATGCCAGAGCGAAGGGTGCGAAGCTCCATACCGGCGGGGAGCGCATTGGCAATCAGGGCTTTTTCTTCGCGCCGTCAGTCTTGTCGGAAATTCCGCTGGATGCCAATGTGATGAATGAAGAGCCTTTTGGTCCGCTCGCCCTCATCAATCCCTATAGCAGCGAAGAAGATATGATCGCTGAGGCTAACCGCTTGCCCTATGGCCTTGCCGGTTATGTCTGGACGACCAATGCCAAGCGCCAGAAAACCATTCAGCGCGAAGTTGAAGTGGGCATGCTGGGTATCAACACCACGATGATCGGCGGTTCTGACACGCCCTTTGGCGGCATTAAATGGTCCGGCCACGGGCATGAAGACGGCCCCGAAGGGTTGGCCGCCTGCCTTATCACCAAAACGGTGCACGAAGGCTGAGAGGGGACAGCGGAGGGTCGCCTGATGGGGCACCCTCTGCACCCGGCCAATCAGATGCCCCGTTAACATTCAAGGAAATATCATGTCTCATGAACTGAAGACCGGTGGTGATCGCGGCTATTTGCGCATCGCTACCGAGGAAGCCTTCGCCACGCAGGAACAGATCGACCTCATCCTCAAGATGGTGAAAGAAGGCCGGGCCGACCGTGGCACTACATCTCTCTGGACCTTTTATGGCGCCAGCAATGATGAACGCGCGCAGCTAACGACCAAACGCCTGCTGGATCTGGGCGAAACTCGCATTGCCGATATGGACGCCACCGGCATTGATATTGCCGTGCTGTCGCTGACCAGCCCCGGCGTGCAGGCCTATGATGATGTCGACACCGCAAAGCGCGTTTGCGTTGATGCCAATGACATTTTGGCCGATGCCTGCAAGGCCTATCCCACCCGCTATGTCGGCATGACGTCCATCGCGCCGCAAGACCCGGAATGGAGCGCACAGGAAATCCGCCGCGGGGCTGACCTTGGCTTTCGCGGGGTGATGGTCAATAGCCACACCCACGGCGAATATCTCGACAATCCGAAATTTGATCCGATTTTCCGGGCGCTCGCCGATACCGGCCAGCCGCTTTACATTCACCCTTCCCCGCCGCCAGACAGCATGATCGGCCCGATGCTGGAAGCCGGCCTTGACGGTGCGGTCTATGGCTTTGGCGTGGATACCGGCCTTCATGGCCTGCGCGTTATCACATCCGGCATTTTTGACCGATATCCTGATTTGCAGATGATCTTGGGCCATGGTGGTGAGGCCCTGCCTTACTGGCTGTTCCGCACCAATTTCATGCATCAGGCGGGTGTGCGTTCCAAACGCTATGAATGCCTGAAACCGCTGAAACATGATCTGTTCCATTATATGCGCAACAACGTCATCGCCACCACCAGCGGCCTTGCGTGGGAACCTGCAATCACCATGGCAATGAATGTCATGGGGGATGATCGCGTCATGTATGCGATGGATTATCCCTATCAGTATATTCCCGATGAAGTGCGCACTTACGACAATTTCAACATCAGTGACGAAGCCAAGAAAAAGCTGATGCAAACCAATGCTGAGCGCATATTCAAGCTATGAAACATGTGCCGAGGCGGCCCTATTGCACCGTTCCGGCTTTTCCTGATTGACGGCAAGATGCGTCCCCCCATGGGCAGAGACAGCATCTTGCCGTTTTTTGTCGCTTTGTCTTTTTACAGCCTATGCGACATGGTATAGTAAGGACAACAAAGCGGCCATTCAGCTTCCCTTTGGCCATAACATATGGCATCACCAGCCTGTATCGGTGATTTTGAACTGCTATTCCATTTGGCAGAACTTCAAAGCATATAAGCAGGGTTTCGATTGTTATGAATTCCAAAGCGGGCGTTGCCGCAGTAGATCGCGCATTCATCATTCTCCATGCTTTTCACAGGGAAAAACCTGTGTTGACGCTGGCAGAGATCGCCCGCATCACCGGCCTCTATAAAAGCACCATATTGCGGCTAATGGGGTCGCTGGAAAAATACGGCATGGTCTGGCAACGCGCCGACGGCAGCTATCAACTGGGTGCAGGCCTCCTTTCTCTCTCCACCATTTTTCAGGATGCATTTGACCTTCGGGGTTATGTCAATCCGGTATTGGAAGAACTGGTTTCCATCACGCAGGAAGGCGCATCTTTCTTCATCCGTGATGGCGACCATCAGGTGTGTCTGTTCCGTGTCGAAGGACGCCACACTGTCCGCGATTACAGCATCCGCCTGGGCGACAGACGTGAATTGAGCAATGGCGCGGCCTCGACTGTACTGCGGCGCTTTGAGGAAGATGCTGGCGGCCCGCTGAGCATTGATGAGTTTTTCGTGATTTCTATTGGCCGAATGGACCCGGAAATGGCCGCAGTCGCGGTGCCGGTAATAGGCGCTGGCCATAGGCTGATTGGCGCTATGTCGCTCGCCGGGCCAAGTGCCAGATTCACGCCGGAATATATCGACAAACTGCGCCCGGTTCTGGTCGATGCTGGCGTTCGCCTCTCCATCAGCCTGGGCGAAAACCCTGCCCGTTTCGCTGGACTGCGCACAGCGGGCTAAGGCCCCCTCTCCCACGCCTCTCTCAATCTCCTACGTCAAATATAAAAAGCATGGACATCCGGCAGGATGCCCATGTTCAGGGAGAGCAACGAGTAAAGAGGAAGGAGCAACAGCCCCTTCCCCGCTTGTCAAAATTAGAAATTCACCCGGAAACGTGCGCCATAGGTGCGCGGCGGTGCGATGTCATGGCCGTTATAATTGTTGATGAACGGGAATGTCGCCGTGCCGGTATAGATCGCTTCGTTACCGATGTTCTTCATGAACAACTGAACCGAATATTGGTCATCCGGTGCGCGATAGGTCAGATTAGCGTTAAACGCCACATAGCCTTTTGCCCGCACATTGGTGAGATATTCCGCGTTCAGCCAGCGTGCTGAGGAGAAGCTCATGTCAGGCGCGAATTCAATCTGCCCGCCATTAGCCATGTCAAAGATACGGTTATAGCTCACCATACCGGACCATTTCGGCGTGCGCGGCAATTCAAACCCGTTACAATTAATATTCCAATATCCGATCTGCGCAGTGCCATTAGGAATTGCGGACACGTTGCAGATAGAGGCCGGACGAGCCGTACCATAGCTCTGGTAGTTAAATTCCTTATATTCGCTCTTCACATATTCTGCAGCGAAACGCAGGGTATCATTCTGGCTGGGGCGCAGGGTGACATCAAGGCTCGCGCCCTTTGCGACAGCCTTACCCGCATTAAAGAGCGAGGACACCTGTGCACCGCTGCGATCGAGGAACGAGAAATTTTCCTGACGATCCTTATAATCCATATAGAATAGTTCAGCATTGATTTGCAGCAACCGGCCAAAGAAGCGGTTCTTCGTACCGATGGTATAGGCCGTTACTTCTTCCGGCTTATAGGGGTCGATATCCGCATTAGACTGGCCACCGGATTTGAAGCCCGTAACAACGCTACCGTAAATCATGCTGTCAGGCGCGGCATCAAATTCAAAGCCAGCCTTATAATTCACCCGGCTGGCGGAATATGTACCGCTCACATTCGTGCCAGCACCGGTAAGGGTTTCACACCAGCCATAGGGCGCGTTACCACCAACTGGGCAAGCCAGCGCACCGGGTCGCACATAGCGATAGCCGTCCACTTTCTTGGTTTCATCGGTATAGCGCAGCCCACCAGTCAGGCGGAAGCTATCCGCCAGCGAATAAGTCAGTTCGCCAAATGCCGCATAAGCCCGTGTGTTCAGGTCTGCGATAAAATTGGTATCAACTGCTCGGCCCATGCGCACCGAGTTATAGCTGTTCTGATCTTCGTTGAAGAAATAAGCACCAACAACCCATTTCGCTTTATCATTAGCGTTGCCTAACCGCACTTCGAGCGTCTGCGCATCCGACGTAGAAGGCGCATTATTAAACGCATTCACCGTCGAGAAGAAGAAGGTCGGGTAGGAAACCGAGTCATTCACAACGCGCTGATAGGCAGGAATAATTGTCAGAGTGGCCGGGCCAAGATCCCAGTCGATATGCGCGTTAACGCCCCATACGTCCAGATCCTGATAAGCCTTGCTGGTATCAATCGGATATACGCCGGGAGGGGCCGTAACCTGCCCAATCAGACCATTGAGGCTATCGCCAATGGCGGTCCAACGGTCCTTAGGCGTAATAGGCTGTGGGTTGGTGATGCCGGGGGCGGTCGGTGCCGTCGGGTCCCACACAACCTTGCCGGGGCCGCGCCCGCCGACATGCTGATAATTCACGCCAAAGCGCAAGGTTACCGCATCGCTGGCCTCTGCCTTCAACTGCAGGCGGAAGGAGTGATGCTTGTCATCATCCGTGCCATCGCTGATATAGCCATCACGCGACACACCCTGATAAGACGCACGCAGGGCGACCCGGTCACCGATGGGGATATTGATCGCGCCTTCGGCATTGAAACCATTATAGTTCTGGAAACCCGCGCTGGCATAGCCTTCGAAAACGCCCAGCTTCGGCTGAACCGGAATGATATTCAGCGCGCCGCCGGTAGCATTACGGCCATAGAGGGTGCCTTGCGGCCCCTTTAGCACTTCAACCCGTTCCAGATCATAGAAGCTGCCGACAACATATTGGCTGCGAGCGGCGAACACACCGTCATAATTCTGCGCTACCGCAGAGTTGCTGTAAGATGTGGTGGAGAAATCACCCGCGCCACGGATATAAATCTGAAGCGAGTTACCGCCCTGCGTAATCTGTACACCGGGAGAAAGACGGGCAATGTCAGTGGCCTGCGAAACACCGGCTTTTTCCAAAGTAGCAGATGACAACACATCAAGAGACACAGCAGCCTTCTGCGCGCTTTCCTGACGGAACTGGGCCGTAACCACAATGTCATCAACGCTGGCGCTGGTTTCATTTTCATTCGCGAGCGCGGCAGATGACCATGCACCAGCAAGGATGACCGCACCACCAGCAACGCCAGACAGCAACTTAGCAAGACAGATTCCGGAATTCATACGAATCCTCCCCATATGATTTCAAAGGACGCATTGCCCCCGCAGGGAGCGCCTCTTTCACAACAATTCTTGTTTGGTTCTTTTTGACAGAACGACGTTCTTTTAATATAAAGAATGAAGCGCTGTCAAATGAGGAGACAGCCCAACACCCCGCCAGACCCAATAAATATATTTATATAACTGATAATAAACGATTATTTATTATATCATCTGGGCCAGATTGAACGTCTAGACATCATATTCAAATCATTTTAGAATGATGTTCTGTTTTAGATAGTGCCGAAGAACCACAAAAATAAGGCAGCACCACAACCATAAAATAGCTGCCATATCAGGAGATAAGCATGTCAACATTCCCCGATACACCGGCATTTACCGGCTTCAATACCCCTTCCCGCGTTGAGGCAAATGTCGCGGATCTGAACGTCACCGGCACTATCCCCCCCGAAATGGACGGCGCCTTTTTTCGCGTGCAGCCAGACCCGCAATTCCCTCCCCTTCTGGGCGACGACATTGCTTTTAACGGCGACGGCATGATCTCCATGTTCCGTTTCAAAGATGGCAAGGTCAGCTTCACCCAGCGCTGGGCCAAAACTGATAAATGGAAACTGGAAAACGCCGCAGGGCGCGCTCTTTTCGGTTCCTATCGCAACCCGCTCACCGATGACGAATCGGTAAAGGGGCAATATCGGGGCACGGCCAACACCAATGCCTATATTCATGGTGGCAAGCTTTATGCGCTGAAGGAAGATTCGCCCGCCCTCATCATGGACCCTATGACACTGGAAACGAAGGGCTACACAGATTTTGATGGGAAAATGAAGGGCGAAACCTTTACCGCCCACCCTAAGACTGATCCCATTACCGGCAATCTTTGCGGTTTCGGTTATGCCTCAAAGGGGCTTCTGACCCGCGACATGACCTATTATGAAATCGGCCCGGATGGTGAGCTGCTATTCGATGTGTGGTTTGAAAATCCTTATTATTGCATGATGCATGATTTCGCCATCACGCCCGATTATGCACTGTTTTCCGTCATGCCGATGACAAGCAACTGGGAAAGACTGAAGGCCGGAAAACCCCATTTCGGTTTTGACACATCCATGCCCACCTATCTGGCAGTGGTGCCGCGTCGCGCCGGGGCCACCGCGGCAGATGTGCGCTGGTTCAAAGGCCCCAATTGCTTCACCGCCCATGTGATGAACGCACATCAGGACGGAACCGTGCTGCATATCGACATGCCGGTGGGCGAAAACAACATGATGCCCTTTTTCCCGGACATTAATGACGCCCCGTTTGATCCGATGGCGGGCCGCCTCTACCTCACCCGCTGGACGGTAGACCTCAACCAGAATGAAGAAGAATATCGCAGCGAGAAACTGACCGACATGATCGGCGATTTCCCGCGCATTGATGACCGCAGCACCGGCCTTAAAAATCGCTATGGCTGGCTGGTTGTCATCGACCCGGATCAACCTGTTGAACTAAAAGGCGGCAGTGCTGGCGGTTGGGTGATGAACACGCTGGGCATGGTTGATTTGGAAACCGGCACAGAACAGAAATGGTGGGCTGGCCCTGTTTCCAGCGTGCAAGAACCCTGCTTTGTTCCGCGCAGCCCAGATTCCCCGGAAGGCGATGGCTGGATTGTGATGATCTGCAACCGGCTCGAAACACATAGCAGTGACCTGCTGGTATTCGAAGCAACCGAAATCGCCAAGGGGCCGATTGCGACCATCAACATCCCGATACGGATGCGCTTTGGCCTGCATGGCAACTGGGCAACCACAGCCCAGATTGAGGCACTGGCCGGCAACATCTGATATGACCGCCTGATACTATCTTTATTGGCCAGCCCTATCCCCAATTGGCTGGCCAATATTTTCTCTGCCGCGCACCCTGCATTATTGAAATTTACCAACATTATTACGCAGTGCGGGAAATAGAAAATAATGACCATAACAAAGCAGCCAGATGCAGCTATGCAGAGTTGACACGCACCCATTGCAAAAATAAAAGAACAATGTTCTGCTAAAAAGAACGATCTCATAATCCACGCCATACTGGCCGGAAAAACCATCAGGGCGGCGCGCCCGATAACGATAACAGGAGACAGGAATGGCGGGAGGGGATCGTATCTCGATTGAGCAGATGCGGCGATATGGCCGAATGAATATATTGGCTGGCTTTCTCATCTGGGGGTTTGCCCTCGCTGGCATCTCCATGATTATGCCGATCATGTATAACAGCATATCGCAGGATATGGGCTGGACTATTGGCGAAACCACGCGCTTCATGGCGATAAAAGCAGCCGTTTCTGCATTTGGTGGCCTGTTCGCGGGCAGCCTGTTCGTTAAATTTGGCATTAAACGCATATTGGTGCCAGCAATCGCAACCGTTGGAACAGCCACCACCCTTCTCTATTTCGTAAAGGGGCTGGCCTTTTATTATAGCATAGCGGCAGTCACAGGCTTTGCTTCCATTCTCTGTCTTGTCGCCATTCAGATTACGCTGGCACAATGGTATTCGGCCAGCCTTGGCCGGATCACTGCTTATGCGATGCTGGGTGGTGCCCTTGCAGGCGCGATCATCCCAATGAGCGTCGCATGGGGCCTGCGTCATTTTGACTGGCATGCCACTGCGGCAACCGGCGGCATCTTCATTTTGGTTGTTCTGACAACCGCGATGATAGTATTGGTCCGCGAATCTCCCACGCCTTATGGATATAGCTCTGAGGAACTGGACCCCGGCAACCGTCCCGCTCCTCCGCCCGTCGCGGGTGCAGCCGCGGCGGATGGCGCGCCCGTAGACAGAGGGCCGGAATTTAAATCTATCGTCCGCACCCCCCAATTCGCTCTGCTATTGTTTGCAGTGGCGCTGTCCGGCGCGATTAGTAATGGCGTTAATGAATATATCCCTTTGTTCATTGAACGGCAGACTGATCTGGGCGCCTATACCGCCGCCATGGGCTTCACCATCATTTTGCTGATTTCTGGGCTGAGTAAGATCATCTTTGGCTGGCTTTTTGACCGTTTTTCAACCAAAGGTGTCGCTCTATGCTGGGCCATTTGCGGCGTGGCAGCGCTCCTGACCTTCCCGGTTTCCGGCTTCTATACATTCCTGATCTTCACCATCGTCCGGGGACTATCCCATGGCGGCATTGTCGTGCAGACGCCTATATTGGCCCGTCACATTTATGGCGTGAAACCATTGGCGCAGGTCATTTCTCTGCTCAGCGCCGCTTTCTACCTCGGCACATCAGCGGGTATCGCCATCATCGGTGTTGCCGTTGATGTCAGCGGTGGGTTTACCATCCCCTTCCTGACGGTAGCGGGTATCGCCTTTGTCGCTGCCTTACTCGCCCTGCGGTTCAAACCGAAATACTGGTTCGGCTATCAGGGCCGATAATATGTCATTTGATACTTTCCTGCCTCGCCTGTCCAAGGGCGGGGCAGGAACTGTCAGCAAATAATCAGGCCGTCATGGCGGGCCGGTATCAACCTTGCTACCAGCTTAGGCGTTGACAGCGCCAAAACAGAATCATAGTATTTCAGAATAGTAATCTGTCAGACAGAATGACCCAACCGCTTTAACGGCGGGAACAACGGTCCGAAATTTCGAGGAGTGGTTATGACCTCTATACTTCCGCGCGGCGTCAGTGATGCGTCCTTCAATCAGGCCCTGTCCGAATTTCGTGCTATTGTCGGTAATTCAGCGGTTCTGAATAGTGACGAGGATCGCCAATCCTATATTGATCCCTACGCGATGGGCGACGGGAAGGATCATGATAGTTCGGCCATAATCGCCCCTGCCTCCACCGAAGAAGTGCAGGCCATTGTCCGCGCCGCTAACAAGTATAAGGTCGCGCTCTGGCCCGTCAGCCGTGGGAAAAATCTGGGCTATGGCACGGCCTCCCCTGCTGAGGCTGGCAATGTCATCCTTGATCTCAGCCGCATGGATAAAATCCTCGATGTGAATGAGAAATATGCCCACTGCCTGTTGGAACCAGGCGTCGGCTTCTATGACCTCTTCTATCATCTTCAGGAAAAGAAGCTGCCCTTGTGGATGTCCGTGCCGGGCAATAGCTGGGGCAGTGTCATCGGCAATGCGCTGGATCGCGGCATTGGTTATACCCCTTATGGTGACCATTGCGAACAAATCTGCGGTATGGAAGTCGTCATGCCCGATGGGGAGGTCATCCGCACCGGCATGGGCGCGATGGCCAACAGCACAACATGGCAAAATTATAAATATGGCTATGGCCCCAGTTGGGACCAGATGTTCATGCAATCCAACTTTGGTATCGTCACCAAGGCTGGCGTCTGGTTGCAACCCGAACCGGAAATGACAGCAAAAGTCGATCTGGCCTTCGCAAAATTTGAAGATGCCGAATGGGCCATCGACATATTGGCAGACCTGCGCCGCCGCGATGTTATCCAGCATAACATTGTATTCGGAACGCCCGTGCGCGCGGCTTCCACCATGTCGCAGCGGGCAGACTGGTATGAAGGCGAAGGCGCTATCCCTGATAGCGTCTGCGAAGAAATGATGAAGAAGCTGGGGCTGGGCTGGTGGAATGCCCGCATCAGCCTGCATGGCCATGAAGGCGTGGTAAAGGCCAATGCGGATATCATCCGCAAGGCGTTGGAACCCAAAATGGGCAAGGAACTGGAGTTTCAGTTCTGGGCCAAAGGCGAACCGATGGAAAAAGCCGCGCAGGGCGTCCCCACTACAATGGGCCTCAATTGCGTCAACTGGTATGGCGGTCGCGGCGGCCATCTGGGCTTTTCCCCCGTATTATCAGCAGACGGCAAAATCGCCTTTGATTATGCAAAGAAGGTAAAATCGCTCTATCAGGAAGTTGGGCAGGATTATTATGCCAGCTTCACCATTGGCCGTCGCCATATCAACAATGTTGGCCTCATCCTCTATGACCGGGATGACGAAACCACGCTCAATCGCGCCAAAAAGCTGATTGATATGCTGCTGAAGGAAGCCGCCAGCCGGGGCTTTGCCGAATATCGCAGCCATATCAGCTATATGGATGCCATTGGCGACACCTATGATTATGGCAATCACGCGTTGCGCCGCCTCAATAACAAGGTGAAGGCCGCGCTGGACCCCAATAATATCATAGCGCCGGGCCGTAATGGCATCGGCAGCAGAAAATAAGACAGAGAGGGAGAACGGGACATGAAGAAGAAACCCTCCTTTTCCCACATGGGATGGATGCTCACGCCGGTTGCGCTGATCGCACTGGTTGCAGGGTGTTCAAAAGAAAACAGCGCCCCCGTGCCAGAGGCAAAGGCGCAACCCAAAATATCCGCCATCACCACTGCCACATTCGGTCGGGATTCCAAGGATGAAGGGGAACGTCTGTTCGGTAAGGAATGCGCCTTCTGCCATGTCGGCACCAGCACAGGCAGCTTCATGCTGAACCGACGCTTGCCGGATGACCAGAAGGGCAATGCAGACCTCAACAAACGCAGCGATCTTGAGGCCGATTATGTGAAGGCCGTAGCGCGTAACGGCCTTGTCAACATGCCCGCCTTTAGCAAGATCGAAATCAGCGATGAGGACCTCGACAAGATCGCCAATTATCTAGCGCGGAAAAAGCCATGATGACCGGGGCATTAAAGGCAGATCGCCGTCAGATACTAAAGGGCAGCGCTCTCCTATCCCTGCTTGGCGCCACACAGGCATCCCCGCTGATGGCGTCGGCGGGCCATGTGCCGATGCGCTTCATCGTGGATCGCCGCCTCCCGGAGGCAGAGCATATCATCGGGCGCGCGCGGCAGGCAAATATTCCCTTCTTCGATCCCGAAGGAGAGATTATCCATCTGCTGCGTACCCCCGATGCGGGCTGGTTAAAGGACAAGGGCCGTATTATCGGCCTCACGGGCTATAGCGACCTGATGCTTGCACAGGACGCCCTGCGAGAGGCAGGAAAACCCCTTCTTTATGTAGCGGCGCTAACCGGCAATAAGGAGCAGGTTCTGCTGGACCGCGCAAATGGCAAAACCGGCGAAGCGCTCTCTGCCTTGCTCTTTCAACCGGATGGACGTCCCTTCGCCCGATCAACCCGTTTTATCTGGGCAAGCTAAGCCGAATACACCATCATCATAATGACATATATTATTCAGGAGAGACCCCGCGGTGACCGCTTCGCAATTTGATTTCATCGTCGTTGGTGGCGGTTCCGCCGGTGCTGTGCTTGCCAACCGCCTCAGTGCAGACCCGGCCAATAAGGTGCTATTGCTGGAGGCCGGGGGCGAGGCTAATCACCCTTATGTGCGTATGCCACTGGGTTTCCTTCAGGCGCTGCGGAACCCTAAGCTGGCGTGGCATTATATGTCAGAACCGGAACGCTATATTGATGGCCGCCCCTATATGCTGCCGCGCGGCAAGATGCTGGGCGGGTCTTCGTCCATCAATGGTACGGTCCATTTCCGGGGCCACCCCACTGATTTTGATGATTGGGCCGAGGCAGGCTGCACCGGCTGGGATTATGAGAGTGTCCTCCCATATTTCAAACGATCAGAAGATCATTGGAGCGGCGGCAATAAATATCGCGGCAAGGGCGGTCCTATCACCGTTTCGCCAATAGACACGTCGCGCCTGATGGCCAAAGAAATCCGCGCCTCAGCCGCCATTCAGGGGTTTGAATATAACCCAGATTATGACGGTGCGAACAATGAAGGCTGCGCCGATGTACAGGTTGCCCTGCGAAATGGTAGCCGCTGCGGCACCGCACGGGGCTATCTGGACCCTATCCGTAAACGCGCAAATCTGACCATAATCACCCATGCCCATGTGCAGCGCGTGCTGTTTGAAGGTAAGCGCGCCATTGGCGTCGAGTATAAAAAAGATGATGCGCTTCATACCGCCTGTTCTACGCGCGAAATCATCCTTTCAGGCGGCGCTTATGGTTCGCCGCAGCTCCTTCTGCTCTCCGGCGTTGGTCCGGCGGAGGAACTAAAACCACTGGGTATCGACATTGTCCATGATCTGCCCGGTGTCGGCAAAAACCTGCAAGAGCATGTTCGCCTTGCCCATCAATATGATGCCGCCCCGCCGCATAGTTTCGCGCAGGAACTTCGCTTTGACCGGGCAACGACCTCCTTCCTCAAATGGTTTTTTGCCGGCAAAGGCACCTTTGCCAATCAGATCGCGGCGGCCTGCATCCTCGCTAAAACGGACCCCAGCCTGCGCCGCCCGGATATTCAGATCATGATAAGCCCAGTGCGGGTGGACGCGAATATCTGGTTCCCCGGCATTTCCAAACCAAAGCAAGATTGTTTCTATAACTCCATCTGTCTGCTGCGCCCTGACAGTCGGGGCCAGTTGACGCTGAAAGATCGCAGCGCCGCAACCGCCCCGCGCATTGAGCTCAATATGCTCAAAGATGATCGGGATTGGGAAACCCTGAAAAAAGGCCTCGCTATATCGCGCAGCATTTATTCCACTGGTCCGGCCTCCAAGATCATCATCAAGGAAACGCTACCCGGTGCGCATGTCACCACCGATGAACAGCTCGACGCAATGAAGGGCGATTTGGCCGGTGTGGTTCATCATCCGGTTGGTAGCTGCTCCATGGGTGTCGGCGCGGAATTTGTGGTGGACCCACAGCTTCGCGTTTATGGGCTGGAAGGGCTGCGCGTGGCAGATGCCTCCATCATGCCGCGCATGGTTGGCGCGAATACCAATGCAGCCTCTATAATGATCGGTGAAAAAGCGTCCGACATGATATTGGGCAAGACACTATAACGATAGAAGGAGAGAGGCTGATGGCATTACCCCCCGTCCCCGCCCCCGGCAAAGACCTGCTTGATACAGCGCGTGCAAGGATTGCGCATTTCAACGGCCATTTTATTGATGGCGCATGGCGCGCGCAGGATGGTGAAAGCATCGCGGTCATCAACCCGGCGGACGAAAGCATCCTTACCCATATCGCTGCAGGCGGCGCGGCAGAGGTTGACCTTGCCGTGGCAGCCGCACGCCGCGCCTTTGAAAACCCTCTATGGGCCAATATGCCTGCGGCCCAGCGGGAGGGGTTGCTGCTGCGCCTTGCCGATCTGGTTGGTGAAAATCTGGCCGAAATCGCGGTGATAGAGACGCTCGACAACGGTATGCCTTTTGCCCTTGCCAATGCAATGGTGGGCGGTGCCGTCAGCGCCATTCGCTATAATGCGGGCTGGCCACGCCGGTTGAGCGGTGAGAATGTTGCGATGTCTGTGCCGGGTAACTGGCATGGCTATACCACCCATGATGCGCTGGGCGTTGCGGCGCTGATCGTCCCATGGAACGCGCCTTTCGCCATCACCTGTTCCAAAGTGTCCGCAGCATTGGCGGCAGGATGCACGGTTGTGCTGAAACCGGCGGAACTCGCGCCCTTATCCGGCATGCGTCTTGCGGAACTGGTGAAGGAAGCGGGCTTTCCCGATGGCTGCGTCAATGTGGTGACGGGTCTGGGCAGTGATGCGGGCGCAGCGCTGGTCGCGCACCCCGGCGTCGATAAAATCTCCTTCACCGGCTCCACCGCGACCGGCAAAGCCATTGCCCATGCCTGTGTCGATTCAATGAAGCGTCTGTCGCTGGAACTGGGCGGGAAATCCGCCGTTGTCGTGTTCCCCGACGCAGACCTTGAAAAGGCCATTCCGGCGGTTGCCATGGGCATTTTCATGAACAGCGGACAGGTATGCGCCGCAGGTTCTCGTCTGTTCGTGCATGAGGATATTCACGATCAGTTCGTTGCCGGGCTAGTGGCCTTTGCCGAAAAACTGACGGTTGGCGATGGTACTGCCGACGGCACTGCCCTTGGCCCGCTCATCTCCGCCGGGCAAAAAGAGCGCGTGCTGCGCTATATTGAAGCGGGCAAAGCAGAAGGCGCGACGCTGGCCGCAGGCGGCGATGGCGATGTGCCAGCCGATTCGGGCTATTATGTGCGCCCCACCATCTTCGCTGATGCAAAGCCTGAAATGAGCATCGTGCGCGATGAGATTTTTGGCCCTGTCCTCAGCGTCATGAAATTCTCTGATGAGAATTTTGATGACCTCGCGCGCCGCGCCAACGACAGCATCTACGGCCTTTCCGCTTATGTCTGGACACGCAACCTTGCCTCCGCCCATGCAATGGCAAAAAGGCTGCGGGCGGGATCGGTCAAGATCAATGGCAGTGGCATGGAATTCGCCCTGCCCTTTGGTGGTTTCCGCCAGTCTGGCATGGGCCGCGAAAATGGCAGCGAAGGCGTGCTGGCCTTTACCGAAACCAAATCCGTGATGATCGGGTGGAGCGAATAAGCGCTTCATCCATAGCATGATAAAAAGGGCCGCCCTGTATCAAACAAGGCGGCCTTTTTCATGGGGTTATAGAGAACTGAGTCTGGCTGATTATTGTGCCAGCCGCTCCGTCAGGGCCGGGGCAAGGCCCGCCGCCCATTTGGTGATGTCCCCCGCACCAAGGCAAACAATCAGATCATCCGCGCGCACATCTTGCGCCAATGCATCAGCAAGATCATCAGGCCCGCTAATCACCGCCGCATGGCGATGGCCGCGCCGCTTGAGGCCAGCAACCAGTGCATCATTTTGCGCCCCCTCAATCGGCTGCTCACCGGCCGCATAAACCGGCGCAACATAGACGACATCGGCGTCGTTAAAGGCCTGCTGAAACTCATCCATCAAATCATGGAGGCGCGTGTACCGATGCGGCTGCACCACGGCGATGACACGCCCTTTCGCGCCTTCGCGGGCGGCGGAGAGAACTGCTTTAATCTCAACCGGATGATGGCCATAATCATCAATGACGGTCGCCACGCCACCATCAACGGCCACTTCGCCTACCTTGGTAAAGCGCCGCTTCACACCGCCAAATTTGGCAAAACCCGTCTGAATCGTCGCGTCATCAATGCCCATATGCAGGGCAACACCAATGGCGGCCATTGCATTCAGCACATTATGCCGCCCCGGCATCGGCATTTCTATGCCTTCAATCCGGCGCACAGAGCCGTCCCGTTCCCGCACCTGCACATCGAACCGATTGCCACCGGGGAAGGGCTGCACATTTTCGCCGCGCACATCGGCCTGAGCAGAGAAACCATAAGTGATGATGCGCCGGTCCTGCACACGCGGTAAAATCGCCTGCACTTCGGGATGGTCGAGGCATAATACCGCCGCGCCATAAAAGGGCACATTGCCGACAAACTCGACAAAGGCATCCTTCACCTTGTCGAAGCTGCCATAATGGTCGAGATGCTCCGGGTCGATATTGGTGACAACCGCAATGGTGCCATCAAGACGCAGGAAGCTACCGTCACTCTCGTCGGCCTCCACCACCATCCAGTCGCTTTCGCCTAGGCGTGCGTTGGACCCATAAGCATTGATGATGCCGCCGTTGATAACCGTCGGGTCCACCCCGCCCGCATCCAGCAAAGCGGCGACCATGGAGGTTGTCGTTGTTTTGCCATGCGTCCCCGCCACCGCCACGGTGGATTTAAGGCGCATCAGTTCGGCCAGCATTTCGGCACGGCGTACCACCGGAATGCGGTTTTCCAGCGCCAACTCGACCTCAGGATTGCCGCGCTTAATCGCGGTGGATGTTACGACCACAGCCGCATCACCCAGATTTTCCGCCTTATGGCCGATCATCACCTTGATGCCGCGCTTGCGCAGCCCTTCAACCACATAGCCTTCGGCAACGTCGCTGCCCTGCACCTTATAGCCCAAATTGTGCATCACCTCAGCAATGCCGGACATGCCAATGCCGCCAATGCCAATGAAATGGATAGTGCCGATGTCGGTCGCTACGCCCTTCATGCTGGCGCCCCCGACAAATCAAGGCCGGTGGCCGAAGAAGCAGGCTTTACAGAAACAGGTCTATTCATAATCGGGGCAGTTCCAATCGATTCCAGCAAATCAGCCATATCGCGGGCAGCATTGGGCCGTCCGCATTTCCATGCGCGCTTCGCAGCATTCTGGAGCGCACCCGGCTCCATCGCCATTTTCTGCATTTGTTTGGCCAGTTCAACCGGCGTAAAATGGGCCTGAGGGATAGAACGCGCAGCGCCCGCATCCACCATTTCCCGTACATTGGCGGTCTGATGGTCGTCCATCGCACTGGGCAAGGGGATGAGGATGGCAGGCCGCCCCGCCACCGTCAGCTCCGCCAGAGTAGACGCGCCAGCGCGTGCGATAACCAGATGCGCCCAACTGAGCTTATCGGGCATGTCATTGATATAAGTGGCGAGGTCAGCCGGAATTTCCAGTTCAGCATAGGTTGCACGCACCCGTTCAATATCCTCGGCCCGGCATTGCTGCGTCACCTGAAGGCGACGGCGCAGCGAAATAGGCAGCATCGACAACCCCTCCGGCACCACCTCAGACAGGATGGTCGCGCCCTGCGACCCCCCCGTCACCAGCAGGCGAAACACACTTTCTTCGGTGAGGGCAGGAAATTCCTCATCCCTCAACTTTAATATTTCATCGCGGACGGGATTGCCGACAAGATGCACTTTGTCTGCATATTTGGGCTTTAGCCGCTGCACATCAGGATAGGCCGTCGCAATCGCATTGACGCGCCCCGAAAGCAGCCTGTTCACCCGGCCCAGCACCGCATTTTGTTCATGCACGACGGTAGGAATATCATCTTTGAGCGCCGCAAGCAGCGCAGGCATAGCAGGATAACCGCCAAAGCCAACGACCACAGAGGGGCGGAAACTATCATACATACGCCGCGCCATATTACGCCCGGCGATGATGCTCTTAATGCCTTTCAGCAGGCTGATCGGTCCGCCCTGCATCCGCCCGGCAGGCAGCACATGAACGGCGGCATCCTCGAATATGCCGGGGATTTTCGCGCCGCGCTCATCCGTGACAAGCGCAACATGGTGTCCGCGCGCCATCAGCTCTTCGGCGACAGCATGCGCGGGTATCATATGTCCTCCGGTCCCGCCGGCCGCGAGAACAAAATGACGGGAAACAGTCATCGGCCACTCCATCTGACGGCGCGGGGCTTACCATCCATGAACGGATTGCGTTTTGTGAACGCAAGCAGCAGCCCGACGCCGATACTAAGGGCCAGCATAGAGGAACCGCCATAGCTGATAAAGGGCAGTGTCATCCCTTTGGACGGAAAAATATGCGCATTGACACCCATATTAATAATGGCCTGCAAACCAAATTGTATCGTCAGGCCCGCGCTCGCTAAAATGATGAACACATCTTCCTCATCCAGCAGACGCAGTAATACCCGCACGATGATGGCGAGGTAGAGAAGAACGATGATGATGCAAGCAAACAGGCCGAATTCTTCACCAATGACCGAGAAAATATAATCGGTGTGCGCTTCTGGCAGACGGAATTTCGCCTGCCCGCCGCCTGGCCCCACGCCGGTAAAACCACCATTGGTGATGGTGCGATAGGCGAGATCCGTCTGGTCAGGCCCGGTTTCCGGATGGCCACCAATGCCCAGAAAGTCATTGATGCGCTGCCGCCCGTTTTCATACAGAAAATACATGGCGAAAACGCCCGCTATGCCAAGGCCAGCTATGCCAGCCAGCCAGCGCCATGCCACCCCGCCCAGAAGAAGCAAAGCCCCCCAGCAGGTGCAGAAAATCACCGTTTGCCCGAAATCCGGCTGCTGCATCAATAATCCGGCAATGAGCGCGGTAATAGCGCCGGTCAACGCAACAACTGGCAGGCCGGGGTCTCTCTCCCGCAGCGAAAACAACCATGCCATTGCCACAACATAGGCCGGTTTCAAAAATTCCGATGGCTGAAACTGTATGCCGATGGTGATCCAGCGTTTTGCGCCGTTCACATTCGTACCGATAAGCGGCACCAGCATCAATATGATTGTAAAGCCCAATGCTGCCCACAGGGTATAGCGGCGTAATTCTTCCTTGGGCAGCATGGAAATGAACAACATAACCGGCACGCCCACACCCACCCACATAAGCTGGCGATAGAAATAATGGAGCGGATCAACATTAATATCGCTGGTGGAACGGTCAATCGCCGCCACGGGGGATGCCGCCGCAACCGCAACCAGCCCGATCGCTACCAATATGATGATGAGAGCGAGCAGAACCCTGTCAATTTCCCAGAACCAAATGGCGAGCGCCGTCCGTTCCCTCGGCACGGTTTTAGCACGGAAATCCCGCACCATCTGGCCGGGGCGGAATAAACGGCGCGGGTCGCTCTGGCTGTCGCGCATCAGCCTCCCTGCCCTTCATTCTCCAAAGCTCGCACCGCCGCTGCGAACGCATCACCGCGTGCTTCATAATCACGGAACTGATCGAAGCTGGCGCAAGCGGGCGAAAACAGCACGACATCGCCGGGCTGAGCCACCTTTGCCGCATGGTTGACCGCAGTAATCAGCATTTCACAGCTATCTACCGGCATATGCGGGGCCAGCAGATCCGCGAACATCGGCCCGGCCTCACCAATGGTATAGGCAGCCTTGATATTGGGGTAATAAGGCACGCATTCATCCAGATGATCGGCCTTGGGAAGGCCGCCTACTATCCAGTGAATGCGCGGACCATTGACGGTTGCGGGCCATGCACCCAGCGCAGGCGCAGTCGATGCCGCATTGGTCGCCTTGCTGTCATTCACATAGAGAACGCCATTCACCTCCGCCACGCGCTGCATCCGGTGGGGCAGCGCCGCATAAGTGGCAAGGCCGCGTTCAATCACATCCTCGGATATACCCAGCGCCCGCGTGGCAGCCCGCGCCGCCGCGACATTTTGGGCATTATGCGGCCCCTGAAGGGCTGGCCAGCGCGCCTGTTCATCCGCGCCAACATCGGCTGTATGAACGCCAATTTCATCGCGCTCTACCTCGCCATCACCGGCTTTATCATCATTTTGCGCCGCAATGGCGCGGGTGTTATCGTCGTCAAGCGCAATAACCCGCACTTGCCCCGGTGTCTGCATATCAAACAGCCGCGCCTTTGATGCGACATAGCCCGCAAAACCATCATAACGATCCAGATGATCCGGCGTAATGTTGAGCAGCACCGCCACATCACAGGCAAGGCTATGGGTGAGGTCAATCTGATAGCTCGATAACTCCAGCACATAGATGCCCACGCCATTGACGCCCGGCTCCAGCGGCTCCTGCCCCAATATCGGCAGGCCAATATTGCCGCCCATGCGCGTCGGAATGCCCGCTGTTTCAATGATATGGTGGATGAGCGCCGTCGTCGTCGATTTGCCGTTGGTGCCAGTAATCCCTACCACCTTATGCGGCGGTAAGGTTGGTCGCGCGAGCGCGAACAGTTCAATATCGCCGATGATCGGAACGCCTGCCTGTGCCGCATATTCGGTAATCGGGTGACGATTGAGCGGCACGCCCGGCGATACCACGACGCCATCAAAACCGTTAAGGTCGATTGTCAAAGGATCGGCCAGTTCCGCCTTATCCGCCACGGCTGCGCGGGCTTCTTCCCGCGTGTCCCATGCGGTGACATGCGCGCCACTGGCCGCCAGACATTCCACCGTTGCAAGGCCGGAACGCGCCAGCCCCAGCACCGCATAACGCTTTCCCGCAAAGGTCCCGGAGATGATGGTCATAGCCTCTTACCTCAGCTTCAACGTCGCAAGACCGGCCAGCGCCAGCGCGAACGAAATAATCCAGAACCGCACCACCACCGTGGTTTCAGGCCAGCCAAGCTGCTCAAAATGATGGTGGATCGGGGCCATGCGGAATACACGCTTGCCGGTGCGCTTATAGAAGAACACCTGAATGATGACGGAAAGCGCCTCCACCACGAACAGGCCGCCAATAATGCCCAGTACGATTTCATGGTGCGAAACCACCGCAATCACGCCCAGCGTCCCCCCAAGCGCGAGGCTGCCCGTATCACCCATGAACACCGCAGCAGGCGGTGCGTTAAACCACAGAAATGCCAGCCCGGCACCAATCATCGCACCCGTCAGAATAACCATATCGCCCGAACGCGGCACATGGGGAATACCCAGATAGGCAGCGAAATCGGCCCGTCCTGTCAGGTACACAATTGCGGTAAAGGCCATGCAGGCGATAACCACCGGCATAGTGGCAAGGCCATCCAGCCCGTCCGTCAGGTTCACCGCATTGCCGAAGGACACGATCACAAAGGCCGCGAAGAAATAATAAGCATAGCCAAGGTCAATCGCCGGGCCATTCCAGAATGGCACATAAAGCGCTGTCCCATTTTGCTGAACAATCAGCGTCGCGGCGACACCAGCGATGATGAATTCCGCCAGCAACCGCGCCCGGCCCGAAAGGCCCGCCGTGCTGGCCTTCGTCACCTTGTCATAATCATCGAGGAAACCAATGGCCCCAAAGCCCATGGTGACACAGAGGCACGCCCAGACATAGATGGATGACAAATCCATCCAGAGCAGCACCGACACCATTACCGAGGTGAGGATCATCAGCCCGCCCATGGTCGGCGTTCCGCGTTTCGCAAGGTGACTCTGCGGCCCATCACTGCGAATCGGTTGCCCCTTGCCCTGCCTGACCCGTAACCAGCCAATGAAGCGCGGGCCGATAATCAGCCCCAGCACCATCGCAGTCGTTATCGCGGCACCGGCGCGAAAGCTGAGGTAACGGACGAGGTTCAAAATCCCCGGAAAATCAAGCTGAGCGGCCAGCCAATAAAGCATTCATCATTCTCCGCCGGAAAGCGCCGCGACCAAACGCGACAGCCCGACACTGTTGGAACCTTTTACGAGAATCACATCACCGGGCTGCATTTTTTCCCGAATAACGCGTGTTGCCGCAGGGGCATCGGCCACATGCTCCAAAGCCAGCTTCCCTTCAAGCTTTTGTGCGAGCGGTGCCATCTCTTCACCGACTAAAACGGCCAGATCAACGCAGGCTTCCTCTATTGATGGAGCAAGGGACGCATGGAGCGCATCGCTGGCATCCCCCAATTCCCGCATCGCGCCAAGCACAACGATACGGCGATCCGCCTTATCCCGGCCCAATTGCCGGATGGTCGCCACCATAGAAAGGGGATTTGCGTTATAACTCTCATCAATCAACACCGCCGTGCCATTTTCACCGGCTGGCACCGTCACCCGCGCACCGCGCCCCGGCAGGCCTGGCAATTCCGCCAGCGCAAGACCAGTCGCGGCGAGATCGGCTCCAACGGCTTCAACACAGGCTAAAATCGCCAGCGCGTTGGAGACGTGATGCTCCCCCGGCGCGGCGACGGTAAAACAGAGTTCAGCATCAGGCAGGCGCGCGGAAACCAAAGTCCCGCCGCTTGCGGAGGGGACGGCCTCTATCCCGCGTACGATGGCCCCTTCCCCCATGCCAAAGGTCACTATCGTCGCGCCATACTGCTGGGCCGCCTTCACCAACAAATCACGATGCACGCTATCTTGCGGGATGATGGCAGTGCCGCCCGGCTCCAGCCCCTCAAATATCTCAGCCTTGGCGTGGGCAATGGCTTCTTCGGTGCCGAAAAATTCGATATGCGCGGGGGCAATGGCCGTCACTATCGCTACATGAGGGCGCACCAACTGCGTCAGCGCCGATAGCTCACCGGCATGGTTCATCCCCATTTCAAACACGCCAAAGCGCGTATCCCGCGGCATCCGCGCGAGGGAGAGCGGCACACCAACGTGATTATTATAACTTTTGACCGAACGATGTACCGGCCCGATGAGGGAGCGCTCCAGAGCCGCAAACAGCGCCTCCTTGGTGCTGGTCTTGCCAACGGAGCCGGTGACACCGATGACCTTGCCGCCCATCCGCGCCCTTGCGGCCCGTCCCAGCGCGTTCAGCGCCTCAGTCGTATCCGCCACCAGCACGTGGGGCTGGCTGATCGGTTGTGACACAATGGCCCCGGCTGCGCCCGCCGCAAAGGCCTTATCTAGAAAGGCATGACCGTCACTTATCTCACCTTTGAGGGCAATGAACAAATCACCCGGCCCAACCTCGCGGCTATCAAAGGCCACGCCCGACACCGTAAATGGTGCTGAAGCCTGCCCCCCGGTAGCCACAGCAATTTCATCAGAGGTCCAGAGCGGTGCGGTTCTGCCCGTCACATCATTCATCACTGCGCGCATTCCCGCGCCACCGTGACATCATCAAAAGGCAATACCCGATCGCCAATGACCTGCCCCTGTTCATGCCCCTTGCCCGCCAGCAAAACTATGTCGTCCGCCCCGGCCTGCGCAATTGCGGCGGCAATAGCAGCCCGACGACCGCCAATTTCCTCGGCGTCCGGCGCGCCTGCCATAACGGCTGCACGAATAGCTGCCGGGTCCTCTGAACGGGGATTGTCATCGGTTACGATCACATGATCCGCCAACTCTGCGGCTACCTTCCCCATGAGCGGGCGCTTGCCCGCATCACGATCCCCGCCCGCGCCAAAAAGGGTGATAAGGCGGCCCTTGGTATGCGGACGCAGCGCCTCTATCGCAGCGCGTAGACCGTCAGGCGTATGGGCATAATCAACATAAACAGGCACCCCAACAGGCGTAACCACTGCGCGTTCCAGCCGCCCACGCACCGGCTGAAGCCGCGAGAGCAAGGGCAGCACCGCCTGCAATTGCCCCCCTGTTGCCAGCACCAACCCAGCGGCCACCAGCACATTAGCGGCCTGATAGGCCCCAATGAGCGGGAGGTTGACCTTATGCTCGGCCCCTTCGGCCTCTATCACCAGCATCTGCCCCATGGCGGTCGGTGTGCGGGAAACAAGGCGCAGTGTTTCGCCCTTTTCACCAACGCTCAGCACCCGCAGGCCACGTTTTTTTGCTCGCGCAATCACATCGGCCGATTTCGCATCATCCGCCCAGATTACCGCAGAGCCATCAACATCCACGACCTCATCGAACAGGCGCATTTTCGCCTCGAAATAGGCCTCCATCGTGCCATGATAATCAAGGTGATCACGCGAAAGGTTCGTGAAAGCCGCCGCCTTTACCGGCAGTCCTTCGGTGCGATATTGCGCAAGGCCATGGCTCGACGCTTCAAAGGCGACATGGGTAATGCCTTCCTTGGCGAGCCCAGCCATATTACCGAGGAACGTCACAATGTCGGGTGTGGTAAGTCCCGTCGAGACCTGATCCTGCGCTGTGGTCACCCCAAGGGTGCCGATGGAGGCAGATTTTTCACCCAGCATCCGCCAGATTTGCCGCGTTAATTCAACGGTCGATGTTTTGCCATTGGTGCCGGTGACAGCGACGCAGGTCTGCGGGAAAGGTGCGTAATATCGCGCTGCCATCTGTGCAAAAAGACGGCGCGGCGCGGCGTCCGCAATATGAACAGCCCCTTCAACCACTGCCCCAGGGCGGGCAACAACAGCAACCGCACCGGCGGATATGGCGTCGGCAATATAATCCTCACCATTCACACGGGCGCCTTCAAATGCGCCGAAAATGGTGCCGGGCATCACCTTGCGATGGTCAATAGCAAAGCCAGTCACCTGCGTTTCGCCTGCTGCTCCCTTTATCTGGTCGGTCAGCACATCAAGCCGCATGGAAATCAGTCCTTCTTCTTAACGGTGGTCAGCAATGGCATCAGTTCCGACAGGTCAACATCGCGCCGCTCATCAGGAATGATGCCCAGCATCGGGCCGATGCGTGTTACCACCTTTTTCACCACCGGGGCAGCGGTAAATGCCGCAGTTCGTAAACCAAATGTAGCCGGGGTGCCCTTTGGTTCATCCATCATGGTCAGGACGACATAGCGCGGATTATCCATAGGGAATGCCGCCGCAAATGTCGTCACGAGCGAGTGATGCGCATAGCCCCCTTCAAAGGGTTTTTCTGCCGATCCTGTTTTTCCGCCAATTCGGTAACCCGGTGCATCTGCACTGCGCCCGGTGCCGTCCATCACGATCATCCTCAGCATTTGCCGCATCCGCGCACTGGTGGCGGCGGAATAAACCCGGCGGCCCTTTGGCACATCTTCTTCCTTGAGGCGCAGCAAAGTCGCCGGACGCCAGATACCGCCGTTGACCAGCGCCGCATAAGCACTCGCCAGATGAATGGGCGTCACCGCAATGCCATGACCATAGGCCACCGTCATGTTCGTGACCCGGCCCCAACTGGACGGCCAGATGGTGCGCGCCCGTTCCTTGAGTTCAATGCTGGGGCGCCGGTCAAATTCCAGCGCGCGATAGATTTTCTGCATCGCCTCTGTCCCCATATCATCCGCGATACGGGCGGTCACGATATTAGAACTATGGACCAATGCCTCTGGCACGGTCAGCCAGCGACCAAGCGGATGGTCATCCTTGATACGAAATCCGCCGACCTGTAACGGCGCGGTTGCATCATAGCGGCGGCCCAGAGATTTGATCGCGCCTTCATCCATCGCCGCCGCAAAGGCCAGAGGTTTGAAGGTAGACCCCAACTCATAGCGGGATTGTACCACATTATTGCGGCGCGCATCAATATTGCTGCCCAGCTTATTGGGGTCAAACACAGGGAAGGACGCCATGGCGATTACCTCGCCAGTATTGGCATCCAATATCACGCCCGTCGCGCCATTGGCACGCTGCTCCACCAGTGCGGAATATAGCTCATTTTCCAGCACACCCTGCACCCGGCTGTCAATGGAAAGGGCAAGCGGCGTATTGCGTTGGGCGGGGTCGGTCAGCCGGTCATTAAAGGCGGCCTCCACCCCCATACCGCCTTGCGGTGCATCAGCATCTTGCACCGGCGCGAAACCCAAAACATGGGCGGCCAATGTGCGCTGCGGGTAGACCCGTTCTTTGCCACGCGGGAACTCAATCCCCACCTCACCCAATGCATTGACCTGCGCCACCTGTTCCGGCAACGCACTCTTACGCAAGTAAGCCCAGCCCTTGCCGGTGAGTTTCGTGTAAAAGCTCTTTTCCGGCGTATCCGGGAATATCTCGTGCAGCTTTCGCGCCAGTTCCTGCGGATCACCAATAAGGCGCGAGGGACGCACCGCAATGGAATAACCATCCATCGTCCGTGCCAGCGGCACACCATTACGGTCCACAATATCGGCACGCGGCGGCGCACCACCCGCGCCATAGGAAGTATGGGCCTGTAAGCCGCTAGACACCCCCATCCACGCAAGGCGCAGCACCAGCACAGCCGCAACCGCGAGGATGACCAGCAAGATCATCATCAACCGCTGATGCGCCGTAGCCGTCAGATTCTGCCGTTCCCGGTTGACCGGCAGGCGGTCATTCCGGACGACGATCGTTGCCATTAATTGGCGCCTTTGCGTTTTTCAGCGGCGGCTTTCTTGCCCAGATCACCTAATGTCCGGTCATCCAGCAAGCGCGCATCCAGCATCGCCATACGCTCCGCCCTGCGGGCGACAGCATTAGCATTGCGCCCGGCCTGCGGCGTTTCCGCCTGCGCCAGCCGCGCAGGGGCAAACCGTGCAGCAGATTTATCTGATTTTCTGGTCTCCGCCTTCTTAATGTCACCACTGCTTTTGGGTTTTGCACTGGTAGAAGAAGCCTGATTTTTCGCCTTATCCGGCACGATCGAAGCAAGATTTGTTCGCGTGACATCTTGCTTTAGCGCCGCAGCAGAGGCAACCCGAATGACCGAAGCGTCAGAACGAATTTGCAGCGCAGCCGGGCTGGCCACCACGTCACTATCCCCCTGTGGTGCGGCATCGTCATCCATCATCGCGACCATAACCGGTGGCGCAACATAAACCGGACCATTAGCTTCAACACCATTGAGGCTGGCAAGTGAGCGCTCTCCATCCAGATATTGGCCGGATGCGCGTGGGGAGTATCGAAAATCATCCGCATTCCACCGCTCCAGTTGACGAATGCTCGACCGCGCCGCCAGTTCTGTTTCCAGATACCGAATATCCCCCCGCGCGCGCGCGATTTCCGCACGCACCTGCATCAGTTCGTTACGTTCTGTCGCCACACGCAAAGAGACCAGATAGGCCCCCAGTGCGCCAAAGGCGACCAGCAGCACCCAGAACAGACTTTGCAGACGCTTGACCGCGATCACGCAGGATTCTCCTTGGTGGTGAGGGGGGATGATGATGACAGCGGCAGACGCACTGCGCTCCGTAATGTGGCGGAACGCGCACGCGGGTTACGGGCCAGTTCCGCCTCTGACGGACGAATGGCTTTCGCCGGTTTGGCAAAGGCCGCGCGTTGCGTTGGGGCCGCCTCAGGACGATGACGGGAACCGCCAGCCTCGCCGCCGCTACGTTTGCGGAAAAACTGCTTAACGATGCGGTCCTCAAGGCTGTGGAATGTCACCACCGCCAGTCGGCCACCGGGCGCGAGAAGATGCTCTGCTGCCTCCAGCGCGCGTTCCAACTCCTCCAGCTCTCCATTCAAATGAATACGGATGGCCTGAAAAGCGCGGGTCGCCGGGTCTTTCTTATCATGCGGCTTATGGCCAAGGGCGCGGCGGATCACATTCGCCAGCTCACCAGTGCGCAACAAGGGACGCGCAGCCACAATCGCCCGCGCCACCCGGCGCGAACGGGGCTCCTCACCATAAAGATACAGCACATTAGCAATATCTTCTTCGTCGGCGCTGTTGACCCATTCCGCCGCCGTCATACCAGACTGGCTCATTCGCATATCAAGCGGCCCATCGCCCTGAAAGGAAAAGCCCCGATCAGCCTGATCGAGCTGCATTGATGAAACACCAATATCCAATACAATGCCGGAAACCTGACCAACGCCATGTTCCTCCAGCAATATACGCATTGCAGAGAACGGCCCTTCTAGGAGGGTGATGTCATCCCCATCCCGCTCTATGCGGGCGCGGCCAGCCGATATGGCATCGGGGTCGCGATCAATCGCCACAACCTTCGCACCATGAACCGCCATCGCGTGGCTATAGCCACCAGCACCATAAGTGCCATCCACATGGGTTTCGCCCGCACCAATGGACAGTGCAGCAAGCACCTCATCCAGCAACACAGGAATATGCAAGGAACCGGGCGCGACCTGCGCCGACGCCGGGATGGTGGGGGATGGGATGTTTGCACCCTGCGTCATTTGCCACCCCCGGCCGCACGCTCAGCAAGGAAACGCTGCACCGCATGACGCACACGCGGGCTGCGGCCTTCGCTATCAAGCAGAGACTGAGGGTCCCACATCTGAATATGGCGGCTGGTGCCAACAAAAACGATAGCATCGGTGATGCCCATCATGTCCCTGATGTCAGGCGGCATGATGAACCGGCCACCGTCATCGAAGTTCAGGTCCTCCATGTCGGCAAAACGCGCCTCACGCTCCGCCTCAGCATCGAAGGATTCACCCCGATCACGGGCGGCGCGCTCCATTTCGAGAACCTGACTTTCCAGCCATTGCTTATGAGACAGGCCAAAGCCAATGGCGCAGGGGAGCTGGGTATGAATGGTGAGGCACAAGCGGTTTTCACCGCTGCTGGCTTTAACGGCTTTGCGCATGTCGAGCGGCAGAGCGAAGCGCCCCTTGCCGTCTGCGACACAAATGCCGTTACCAGAAAAAATGATGTCGCCGGACATCTGCCCTCACCCCAATGAAACGAGCCAGCGGAGGCCGCACGAAGCCGCGTGGAGAAGCGCATTGGGGCACGCCCTTCCATTGCAGGAATCACACAGATTTCACTAACCCTGTCCCCCTTTAGGTATCAAGGGATAGGCTGGGAGAAAAGGGGAAATTTTGGGAAAAGGTGGGAAATACCCTGTTTTATCTGGTTTTCACCTCATTCCTTTACGGCTGTTAATAGATTGTTCCCCCTTTGTTCGAAGGGTAGCCTCTTCCTGCCCCTCATCGGCCCGCGTAAAACCATACGAATCTGCGCCGTGACCAGCCCGTCCCATTCTCACCCAGAGTTTTCGCACCATATACGCCCCGGCCCATCCCATTCCCGCCCAGACGAGCAGGATAATAAGCGCCGTCCGCATCGCGCCGGGCAAAGCCTGCTCATCTATCACACGGCAGGGGGCATCTGGCACTGCATCACTGAGCGGCGCGACCAACCAGTGGTCCATCAGGGCCGGGACATCAGCCGCCCATGCCTCTGCCCGGTCAGGCCAGCGCGGATCGGCCAGCCATAATCGTTCATCCAGCATATCCGCATCCGCTATCAACCGCACCTGCCCCTTGCCTATCCGGCACACCGCCATCAGGCCTTGTTCGGCAAAATGACAGCTCACGCCCACAGGCTGCTGCAACCCGTTACGCGCGAAACGCGACGCCCCGGACAACAGCAACACATGCCCGCTGACCAGCATATGCCGCCTGACCGTCGGACCATCCTGCGGCGCGGGCAGCAGGCGCAGCCCCCAATGGCTCAGCAACGGGTCCAGCAGGCTGGTCATGGGCGGGCGACGCGGATCACCCAGCGCAAAATCGCTATGCCAGATCAGCAGCGGGTCCGCCAATATCACGGCCTTGCCACCGGCCCTCACCCATCCGTCCAGCGCAACCAGCTCTTCAGGCTGCAATAGGCGAGGTTGAGCGACCAGCAGGCTATCAACAGATTTTAATGACGCCGCGTCAATATGATCGATCGCATGGGCCGGATGGTGCGTCACTGGCGCATTAGGGCGCTCCCCTTTTCCCGCAATATGCTCCGCTATGCTCACCCCTTCGGCGCGGAAAAACGGCAAAGCACTAACTACTCCTATTCTGGGCGGAGGAAAGGACGCCTCTCTGGCGGAGGACAGCCTTGCCTGACCAGAGGAAGCCACAATGC
Organism: Sphingobium sp.; assembly: GCA_009360885.1. Lineage (GTDB taxonomy): Bacteria > Pseudomonadota > Alphaproteobacteria > Sphingomonadales > Sphingomonadaceae > Sphingobium. The sequence continues at coordinate 412,811 of SPEL01000002.1, forward strand.
TGAAGGCCAATATCGCGCTCAGCAGCGATGTAGCCCCAATCAGCAGCCACCATAATCGCGCACCAGTCGGCCAGCGCCAAGACAACATGCCATAAAGGATGAACGCAATGCCGCACCCCAGCCACCAACGCGCAGGCTCCGCCTGACCGCTATCCAGCACACCGCCCGCAGCATATCCCATCACAATGGTGAGCGGGAACAACCCAGCCAAAACCGCCCCCAATGCGAGTATCAGCACCAGCATCGCCGCCACCAGTGGGCGGGGGTATATCTGCGCCGATCGCCGGGGACGCATCACGGGGACAGATGGCTTCACAACGGAAGCGAAGGATTAACGTTGCTGGGGCGCACGCTGTTCCGCCGGTAAGGTCGGCGTAACAGCGGGAGGCTGATCCATCCGCTCTTTCAGATTAGGATCAGGCCTCAAATCTGCAACGACCGGCTGTTGCGCGCTTTCACCGGACGATGCAGGAGCAACCCCCAGTTCAGCCAAAGGCTCAGTTGGTTTAACAGCAGGAGCCTCCCCGGCGGCCGCATTTACAGCCGCACCGGGCACGGTCATTTCCGCTGTTTTCTCATCCTTGCGGATATTATCGACGACAATATTCGCCAACCCCACGAGCAAAACGACACCCGCCAGACCGCTCACACCAATCTGGATGCGCTGCATCCCTTCTTTACGCCGTGTCGGCACTTGCATAATCATCCAAAATATTACCGTAACCAACAGAACATGGTTTACTGCTGTTTACACATCTTCCTTTTGCACGAGCCAAGGGAGAACCGTCAAGCCCTTCGCTTCCAGCCATTCCCGATTATACAGGGTAGAAAGATACCGAAAACCGGTATCGCATAATATAGTTACTATCCGCTTACCCGGCCCCAATTGACGCCCCAGTGCCACCGCACCCGCCACATTAATGCCGCTGGAAAGACCAAGGCACAGCCCTTCTTCGGACAGCAAGCGCTGAACCCAGACCATGCCTTCTTCGTCCGATATACGATATTGCGTATCAATCGGCGCGCCTTCCAGATTGGCGGTAATACGCCCCTGCCCGATGCCTTCAGCAACGGAGCTACCCTCTGCCCGCAATTCTCCGCAGGCATAATAATTATAGAGCGCCGCGCCATAAGGGTCCGCCAGACCGACGGTGATGCTCTCATCCTTCGCCTTAAGGCCCAGACCAGTGCCAGCCAAAGTGCCGCCCGTCCCGGCGGCGCAGATGAAGCCGTCCACCTTACCATCCATCTGCTGCCATATTTCCTCGGCAGTGCCGACGATATGCGCCTTGCGGTTGGCGATATTATCAAACTGGTTGGCCCAAATCGCACCTTCGGTTTCCTCGGCAATGCGGCGGGACGTATGCACAAAATGGCCGGGGTTGGAATAAGGCGCAGCAGGCACCAGAACCAGTTCCGCGCCCAAAGCACGCAACGTATCCATTTTCTCACGGCTCTGCGTTTCGGGCATGACGATTACCGTCTTATACCCGCACGCATTGGCAACCAGCGCCAGACCAATGCCCGTATTGCCCGCAGTCCCTTCGACAATGATGCCGCCGGGTTTGAGCAGGCCTTTTTCCTCAGCATCGCGCACAATGAACAAGGCCGCCCGATCCTTCACCGAGGCACCGGGATTGGCAAATTCGCATTTAGCGAAAATCTCGCATCCACTCTCGCGGGATGGGCCTTCCAGACGGACAAGCGGGGTATTGCCGATAAGCGACAAACTATTCTGAGCTGTGAACATGGCGCCTCTCATAACGCAGCCCATCCGCCCTGCCAAGCAAGGGAATATGATAACAAGGAAAGTTGCCGTTGACAGGATTTTGCATTTTTGCGGCCTATATCCGTCCCGCAGAGAGAAAGTTGCCCTATATAATAGAAGCGCCGTGCCGTATTTTACGATATAAGCGGACGCTAAGGCATCATATGGTAACGGATTCCCTCCCCTTCTCCTCGCCCCGGCCAGCCCCTTTTTCTGGCAGGAAGCGAAGGAACCTGCGCGCTCGCACCATATCAGGCGCGGCCATATTATTTGCGCTCATCGGTGCAGGCGGCATGAATATCGGCGCACCTTATGTTTCGCTCGACCGGCTGGCTCTCGCGCCGCCGCCCGCAATCAACATGATTGATAGCGCAGCCCAAACCTTCACCGGCTCTGCCTTTTTCTTTGCCGAAGACGCATTCACACCCACAGCCTCTACCCCACTTATCAATGATAGCGAGCATGTGCTGGCGCTGCGTCAGGTAGAAAGCGCCCTTTCCGCCCCCTTTATCGGCCAGACCGCGCTGGATCGTTACCGGGCCGTGAATTGCCTTACCACCGCCATATATTATGAAGCCGCCAATGAACCGGATGAAGGCCAGCGCGCCGTGGCGCAGGTGGTGCTGAACCGCGTAAGACACCCGGCATGGCCCAACAGCGTGTGCGGCGTGGTCTATCAGGGGTCAGAACGCACCGATTTGCTGTGCCAGTTCACCTTTAGCTGCGACGGTGCGATGGCCCGCCTTCCGGTGGCGGACAAATGGGCACGGGCGCGTCGCGTGGCAGAACAGGCACTTGCCGGACGCAGCTATGCCCCGGCGGGGCTAGCGACATTTTACCATACATTGGCGGTGCGGCCGGACTGGTCATCCCGGCTGGACCCGGTGGCGGTCATCGGTGCCCATATTTTCTATCAGATGCGCGGCAATAACGGCACTAAGCTGGCTTTTAACGCGCCATATAGCAGGCGAGAACTGATTGCCGGCCCGGCCCAGCGTGCATGGAAACCTCTGCCCGCTGGGGCGATGCCGGTCGCCATGCCCTATATGCCCGAAATTGCTGCTTTCAATGCCGATACCAGCCTGCCTGCTACTCAGATGAACGGTGCAACGGATGCATCTGCAAATATGAATAATGGCACCATCACATCGGTGCATCGCGGTTCTGCCGCGCTATCCTCAACCTCTGGCCAGCCTGCCACCGTTCAGGACTTGCCGGGGCAGAAACTGCCCCAATCAACCATTCGCCCTGAATATCAGAATAGCGGTCGTCCGCTTATCTGACGATGTCTGCCCCATACAGCAAGGAATGATGGCCGATCATCGCTGCATCCTGACAAGGCAGCCAGTTCCCTGCAATACTGAACAGTTTTCCGCACCAGCAATAATGATATGAAATCAATAAATTGCATAAAATTTTCGAAAGAATCACTTTTTTGCGACCAATGGTGGAACCAAGCATCAGAGGCTTCGTTCTCTGTAACGGATGGCGACCCTTTGCCCCCCGCTAGCGCTATCCACAAGTAAGAGCCCGGAATGCTCCCCCCCACCTGCGTTCCGGGCTCGTCCTTTATCCAAAACATTGGTTGTGACAAGCAAGCGGTTTACCGCACGCAGAAAACGGCTGCCCCTAAAAGGCCGAAACTCTCTCATCCTCAGGGAACCAACATAGTTACCTATCCATTGATACCGCAAGAGCACAGCGCTCTTTGTTCTCATTCAATCAATGAGGTAATCCGATGATACGCACCATGATCGTTACTTTTCTTCTGGGATCTTCCTTTGCCCTCTCCGCCTGTAACACAGTGGAGGGTGCCGGACGTGATATGAAGAGCGCGGGGTCCGCAATAGAAAACAGCGCCAAATAACCAAGCCCCAACGGTCAAAAAAGGCTGGCAAACAAAAACGCACTTAGCCGGAAAGACCTTACTGTATACGGGATAGCGCTGATGCTGAACACAGGCACCAGCGCACCTGCTGTTGCCTGTGCCTGCTCCGTAATCAGCCTATCCTTATTCTCTCTGTCAGTCCTGCGAGACAGGAAGAGAAGACGCGCCTTCATCATCCTCTTCATCCCTTTTCCGCTTACGATCTGTGAACCAGATGGCGAGAAGGGATATTTCATAAAGCAATATCATCGGAACGGCGAGCATCAGCTGCGACACGACATCAGGCGGGGTTAGAACCGCCGCGATAATGAACGCCGCCACAATCATATAGCGCCGCAACCCCACAAGTTGCGCCCGTGTGACCAGCCCGGCCCGATTGAGCAGCATCAGCAGTACCGGAAGCAGAAAGCAAATGCCAAAGGCCAGCACAAATTGCATTACAAGGCCGAGATAAGCATCGGCACTGGGCAGTGCATCCACCTGTATACCGCTGCTATTTCCCTGAAAACCAAGGAAGAAGTGAAACGCCATCGGCATTACGATAAAATAAGCGAGCGAAGCCCCCATCATGAACAGCACAGGCGTCGCAATGATGAAAGGCAACAGCGCCCGTTTCTCTTTGGTATAGAGGCCGGGCGCGACAAAAGCCCATAGCTGGTTAGCGATGATCGGGAAACTGATGAAGAAGGAGCCGAAAAGAGCCACCTTCACCTGAACGAAAAAGGCTTCGTACAGCTTGGTATAAACCAGCTTCCCCCCGGATGCGCCAAAGGCCACCTTCAGCGGATGCACTAATATGGCAAAGAGATGCTCTGAAAAGGTAAAGCAGATCGCAAAACCAACGAGCAATGCAATCACGCATTTTAGTAGGCGAGAGCGAAGCTCAATCAGATGTTCCAGCAAAGGCGCCTGTGTGTCGTCAATATCTTTCATGCGCTTTTTCCGACATCTTTGTTCAGGTCAGGTCCCACGCCGTCCGCATTTACAGAAACAATGGAAGGATCAGTCTGATCCGGCGATGCTACGAAACCATCTGATGCAACAGATGGACTGACACCTTCTGCTACATCACCATCATGACTGAGGGTTTCCTGCTGGGGGAGCGATGACGCGGGCTGATAAGGCTCATCAGGATCAGCGGGCGAAGTGCGGCTGGGATATTGTTCCATGATACGGCGATTTTCCGCCGCCCATTTCTTTTCCATTTCCTCCAGCTCAACCTCTCGCACCATCGCATCAAGGCCAGACCGGAAATGGCGCGACATAGAACGCGCCTTATTTACAAGCTGGCCGACCTTATAAAGGGCACGCGGCAAATCCTTCGGGCCAATCACGACAATCGCCACAATGACGATCATCAGCAGTTCGCTGGAACCAATATCAAACATACATCAAACCCGACACCGCGCCGCTAGTGACCATGATAAAAAAGCCCGCGCCCGCAAAGGCCCATGCCAGTCCACCGCTTAAAGGCGTTTAGCCCTGCTTCTGTTCTTCTTTAGTCGTCGTAGCGGACGGATCCGGCGCTGCCTGACCTTCTATACGGTTGACCGGACGCGGCGCAGATGCGTCTTCGTCATCCTCGGTCATGCCTTTTTTGAAGGCCTTAATACCCTTAGCAACATCACCCATTAGCGACGAAATCCGTCCACCACCAAACAGCAGAACAATAACCAGCACTACCAGTGCCCAGTGCATCAACGAAAAGGAACCCATTCAACCCTCCACAGAGTAACCATATATCCCTAACCGTCTCCTTCACCATTTTCCAGCGACGATTCTGTATCAGTTTGTTGCATCAGCCCCTCCATCGCCAGATCAACCGGCTCCAGCAGGCCTGCTGCGCGCAAATCCTCCATTCCCGGCAAGTCACGACGGCTGGAAAGACCAAAATGCGTCAGAAATTCCGGCGTTGTCGCGTAGATAAGCGGCCTTCCCGGCACTTCGCGTCGCCCGGCGGGACGTACCCAACCGGCCTCCATCAGCACATCAAGCGTGCCTTTGCCGACCTGAACACCGCGTATAGCCTCTATCTCTGCGCGGCTTACAGGCTCATGATACGCTATAATCGCTAATGTTTCCATCCCTGCGCGGGATAATTTGCGCGATTCCTCCCTGTCCCGGCGTAATAGATGCGCCATGTCAGGTGCCGTTTCAAAATGCCACCGCCCGCCGCGCTCTACCAGATTAATGCCGCGCCCGGCATAATCCTGCTGCAACCGGGCCAGCCCAGCCCCTACATCCACCGCATCGCCCAACATCTGGCGCATTTGCGCTATCGTCAAAGGCTCCGTACTAGCAAAAAGTGCGGCTTCCAGCCCGCGAATATCATCATCAGGCGCAACCGAGATGATATTGTCCTGCACCTCATGCTCAATAGTGTTCATGACAGCGCATCCTCTGCAACGGCAGCGCTGCGTAAGAAGATGGGGGCAAAAATAGCCTCCTGCTGTATTTCCACCCGCCCCTGCTTGGCGAGTTCCAGCATGGCCACAAAGCTGGACGCCAGAGCCGAACGCCCCAACGCACCACTCACCCCATCAGGCAGAAAGCTCTCCAGCCGGACCCAGTCAAGCCTTTGCCCCACCAGTTGCCCAACCCGCGCCAACGCTTCCTCCAGCGTCATAACTGGGCGGCGCGCCACCACATGGGTGACCGGCCGGTTACGCGCCTTTACCTGCCCATAAGCGGCGATCAGATCATAAAGCCCCGCCTGCCAGAGAGAAATGCGGTTGACGGTCAGCCCCTCTGGCGCACCACGGGGAAACACATCCCGGCCCAACCTGTCCCGCGCCAACAGCCGCGCCCCACAATCTCGCATAGCCGAAAGGCGCTGCAGCCGCAGATGCAGCCGCATCGCCATTTCCTCTGGCGATGGGTCTTCCTGCTGCGCTTTAGGAAGCAAAAGCGCCGATTTCAGATATGCCAGCCATGCCGCCATCACCAGATAATCAGCGGCCAGTTCCAGCTTCATATCCCGCGCGCCCTTGATGAAGGCGAGATATTGCTCCACCAGCTCCGTTATCGAAATTTCCCGCAAATCGACCTTTTGCGACCGGGCGAGGTTGAGCAGCAGATCGAGCGGCCCTTCCCAGCTATCAAAGCTGACGGTCAGCACCTCCCCTGCGCTCCGGCCTGTATCAAACAGGTCCGGCATATCTTCATCAGGGGTCATGCCATCACCGAAAGCAACTCATCCCTGCGGGCCAGCAAATTGGCGAGAGATTCCGGTTGTGGTTCAGCTTCCTCTGTTACCTGCGGGACCGTCACCATGGCCCGGTCCAGCCGCGCGCGGGAAAGGTCGCTGATTTCCGGCAACGCCTCCGCGATGCCAACCATCTCATCCATCCGCGCCCAGCAATTGAGCGCCAGATCACAACCAGCCGCTACTACACCCGCCGCGAGGGAAGGAATGTCGCCCTTCAGCGCCTTCATATCAAGATCATCCGACATTAGCAGACCGTCAAATCCGATGCGTTGACGAATGATTGTCTCGATCACCACGGGGGAAAGGCTCGCGGGGCGTTCCTTATCCCACGCGGTATAGATGATGTGCGCGGTCATCCCCATCGGGGCCGACGCAAGCGCCTGAAAAGGCGCGATGTCCGTTTCCAGCGCCGCCTCATCAGCCTCTACCGTCGGGAGGTCATGATGGCTATCAACCAAAGCCCGGCCATGCCCCGGCATATGCTTCACAATGCCTACCACGCCGCCGGCCCGCAGCCCCTCTATCATCGCGCGACCCAACGCTGCAACGCGCATCGGCTCCGCACCCAAGGTACGGTCACCCATGATGTCGCTCGCGCCCTCTTGCCGCACATCCAGCAAAGGGAGCGCGTCCACAGTGATGCCGCATTCCCGTAATGTGAGCGCAATAGCCTGCGCATTGGCCCGCGCCGCCGCGATAGCACTGGAGGGAGCAACGTCATAAAGCGAATCGAAAACCTGTCCCGGTGGAAAGGCGGGCCAAACGGGCGGCTGCATCCGCGCAACACGCCCGCCTTCCTGATCGATCATGATAAGCAGGTCATCGCGGCCATGAAGGGTGCGCAGTGCATCGGTTAACGCCCGAAGCTGGGCTTTGTCGCGGATGTTGCGGCGAAAGAGAATATAACCCGCAGGGTCGCTGTCCCTGAAAAAGGCGCGTTCATCCGGGGTAAGCGCTTCCCCTGCTATGCCGAAAATCACTGGTTTCATTAGGGTGCTTTACCCCCACCTAACGCAATGGGAAAGAGAGAACAGACGCATAATAACGCACTGACTATCAGGTCCCGGCCTATATCAGCAGGCGCTGATTGAAGGCTGTCTTAATGCACCACCATGCAATTCTCGCCCGCGACCTTCAGCTTACCACAAAGAGTCGGCGCATTTTTACCCGCCGCCACGCGCAGGCGATAGAATTTTGAACCGCCCACCGTCACCGGCTCAATCATATGGCCCAGATCAGCCAGATAATCGAATCGCTTGGAAAACCGTCCCCATGCGTCACGGGCCAATGCCTCACTGCCATATGCGCCAAGCTGTATGGTGCCGCTTGCTATTCTTTGCGCAGATGCGGCCACCGGCGCATTACCGCGGTCGCCGGTGCGGTCTGCAACAGCAGCCTCTACCTTTTTGGCGGGGGCAGCGGCCTGAACAGGCTTATCCACCCCAACAGACGGGCCAGAGGAGCCCGCAATGATAGGCGTTTCAGGAAGGCGCGCCGGGTCGATTTTTGCGCCCCGGTCAATCCCTTCACTCGCCGCGAAACTGGCGTGACCTTCGCCTTCAAAGCTCTTCGCGTCCGCATCCTTGGCGGGGATCTTATAATCCCCCTGAGGCGCGGAGATCAGTTCGGCCTGTCCACCGCCGGAAATCTGGGTACGCAGTAAATATACCGCACCAACGACCAGCCCGATAAGGGCCAGCCCTGCAATGATAAACATGGTAAGACGCGCGGCAGACAGGGCTTTATCATCGCCGCTGTCATCATAAGCCGGTTCCAGCCAGGGCAGACGGTCCTCGTCATCGAGGGCGAGACTGTCATTCCTGCCATTAATCATCATTGCATCTCCGAAAGCGCCTCTACACCCATCAATGCGAGGCCGTTACGAAGTATCTGCCCGATTTGCCGGGCAAGGAAAAGCCTGACCGATGTAATTTCCGGATCGTTAACCACGATTACACGGGCGCTGGGATCATCATTACCCATGTTCCACCAGCCATGAAACGCCGCCGCCATATCACCCAGATAGAAGGAAATCCGGTGTGGTTCACGGTTCTGAGCTGCCCCTTCAACAATGCGGGGAAACTGCGCCGCCAGCTTGATGAGATCCAACTCTGCTGTCCCAAGACGGGACAGATCGGGCGATTCATTTATCGTGACGCCAGCCTCCTGTGCCCGGCGTCCCAGTGATGCAATACGCGCATGGGCATATTGCACGTAGAAAACCGGGTTATCCTTGCTGGCTTCCACCACCTTGGCAAAGTCGAAATCCATCTGCGCATCGGCCTTGCGGGTCAGCATGGTGAAGCGCACCACATCCTTGCCCACTTCATTCACCACATCCGCCAGAGTTACGAAATTACCGGCGCGCTTGGACATTTTAACGGGTTCACCATCGCGCAGCAGACGCACCATCTGCACCAGCTTCACGTCGAAACGCGCCTTGCCTTCGGTCAGCGCGGCAACGGCAGCCTGAATACGCTTTACCGTGCCCGCATGGTCCGCACCCCAAATGTCGATAAGCTGATCCGCATTCTGGGCCTTTTGGTAATGATAGGCCATATCCGCGCCGAAATAGGTCCAACTACCGTTGGATTTCTTAATCGGGCGGTCCTGATCGTCCCCGAATTTGGTAGAACGGAACAGCGGCAATTCCACTGGCTCCCAATCATCCGGCACTTCGCCCTTGGGGGCTTCCAATACGCCATCATAGACCAGATCATGGTCGCGCAACCATTTTTCGGCGGCCTCTGGCTTACCGGCTGCCTGCAATTCCGCCTCTGACGAGAACACATCATGATGGATGCCCAGCAAGGCAAGGTCATCACGGATCATATCCATCATCATCGCAACGGCGGTCTGACGGAACAGCACCAGCCAGTCGCCTTCGGGCGCACCAACGAACTTATCGCCATATTCGGCGGCGAGCTTTTCGCCCACTGGCACCAGATAATCGCCCGGATAGAGGCCTTCGGGGATTTCACCAACGGCCTCGCCTAATGCCTCACGGTAGCGGACATGGGCGCTGCGGGCCAAAACATCGACCTGCCCACCCGCATCATTGATATAATATTCGCGGATGACCTTGTGCCCGGCATAGGCCAGCACGCTGGCCAATGCGTCCCCCACTACCGCACCGCGACAATGGCCCATATGCATAGGGCCAGTCGGGTTGGCGGAGACATATTCCACATTGACGGTAATGCCATCACCAATGTCAGACCGGCCATAATCCCCGGCCAATGCGGCGACCTGCTGCAATTCCCCTGCCCATGTTCCGGGGGTAAGGCGCATGTTGATAAAGCCCGGACCGGCGATGGAGACTTCCTCCACTTCATCCAGCGCGCGCAGGTGCTCCGCCACCTTTTCGGCCAGCGCGCGGGGGTTGGTGCCAGCCGGTTTCGCCAATACCATCGCCGCATTGGTGGCAAGATCACCATGGCTGGGGTCACGCGGCGGCTCTACCGTCACGGCCTTACGGTTCAGGCCAGCAGGTAAATCGCCGGCAGATTCCAGTGCATCAAGCAGCGCAGCCATATGGCCAGCGAAACGGACATAAAGAGTCACAATATCAATCCTGTATCATCATTTCCCCGCGCCCCATCATCATGGGCGCATTGATGGGGAGGAAAAATTCGGCAGCTACCAATGAGGGCTACCCCCTTATCATTACCGGGTCGCGTTATAGCGAAACTGATCCGGCGTCAGGTTAAAGCCCACCAGCAATTCAAAGCTGGTGCTTTGGAGGGCAGCACGGGCCTCTGGCGTTGAAAGCGGATCCGTCGCCGCATCAATATCCCCCGCCTTGCGCTTACCGCGAATTTTCTCCAGCAAGTCAGCGGGCAGGCTGGCGGCAGCGCGGTTCACATAAGAGGACGCCTTGGCCGATGTGCTGGCGCGATATTCCCCGGCGGCGAAGTTCAGCGTTACCTGCCCCACACGTTTCGCCACAACATTGCTGCCGCCACGAACAACGGTGGAGAAATAAGGCAGCGTTACCTGACGCGCGCCGCTGGCATCCCGTCTGCTGGCATGCACATCAAATGTCGCTTCGGTATAAAAATCCTCGCCAGCGTCCTGACAGGTGGAGCGCACATTAGTCACCTCCGCAACCACATCAATGGCGGAAGCATCGGTGCTGCCCGACGGATTGAACAGGGTGATATCGCCCGTCATGGCGGGAACAGCCGCGACCGGGCAGGAACTGCGCACGGTGACAATACCGCCGGTCGAATCAATCTCCCCCTGACGGGAGCAACCAGCCAGCGCCAGCACGGACATGGCAAGGGCAGATAGTTTCAGCGCAGCGGAGGAGGATAATGTCACGGGCAGTCCTTCGGGAACAATGATATAGGCCTCAATATCCATCCCCACAGGCGGACGCAACCGAAAGCATCAGGCCTGGAAGCATCCAGGCCGGTCAACTGCTCCATTATCATTGCCAGCACAAGCAAACCCCCTTAAAGGCTTGAGCCATGACCGCTGAGCCATCCCCCACCCATGTTGCACCCGCGCCTGTCCGTCCGCCGCTTGACCTGCTGATCGCCGCCCCGCGTGGTTTTTGCGCAGGGGTTGACCGCGCCATCATCATCGTCGAACGCGCTATCGAAAAATATGGCGCGCCGGTTTATGTGCGACATGAGATTGTCCATAATAAATATGTGGTAGACAGCCTGAAGGCCAAAGGCGCTATCTTCGTTGAGAAACTGAGCGAAGTGCCAGACGGCGTGCCCGTGGTTTTCTCCGCCCATGGCGTCCCCAAGGCTGTGCCCGCCAAGGCCGAAGTGCGCGGCCTTAATTATATCGACGCCACCTGCCCCCTCGTTTCCAAGGTACATCGGCAGGCAGAGCGGCAGGTGCAAAATGGCCGCCACATATTGTTTATCGGCCATCGCGGCCACCCGGAGGTGATCGGTACATTCGGGCAGGTTCCCGAAGGCAGCATGACATTGGTGGAAACGGTGGAGGATGCGGAGGCACTGGATATTCCCATTGCGCCCGAAAATCTCGCTTATCTAACCCAAACCACCCTCTCCGTGGATGATACGGCAGCGATTATCGCGGTGCTGGAAAGACGCCTGCCCGGCATTATCGCCCCGCGCGGCGAGGATATTTGCTATGCCACATCCAACCGGCAGGCCGCCGTCAAGGCGATGGCGAAACAATGCGATGCGATGCTGGTTATCGGCGCGCCCAATAGTTCCAACTCGCTGCGGCTCGTCGAATGCGCCGAACGCGAAGGCACCAAGGCGATGCTGATCCAGCGCGGGCCGGAGATCGACCTTGGCTGGCTGGACGGCGTGCGGACTCTTGGCATTACCGCTGGTGCTTCCGCCCCCGAAGTGCTGGTGCGCGAACTGGTAGACACGCTGGCCCAGCATTTCACCGTGCAGGAACAAGAGGTTGAGGCCGCCAAGGAAATCATCGCCTTCAAGCTGCCCCGTGGGCTGGAAGAAGACGCCTGATGGCCGTTTACACCCATGTTCCAGCCGAAGAAATGGCGGCATTCCTGACGCGCTACGATGCTGGCGAACTGGTTTCCGCCAAGGGCATTGCCGAGGGCGTTGAAAACAGCAATTATCTGCTCGATACAGAGCGCGCCGATGGCACAGCGGAACGCTTCATCCTTACCCTTTATGAGAAAAGGGTGAATGAGGCCGATCTCCCCTTTTTCATGGATTTGCTGGACCATCTCCATCAGCGCGGATGCAAAGTCCCCCGTTTCATTTCCCCGCTAAATGGCGAGAAGCTGCAACAATTATGCGGGCGACCTGCCTGCCTGATCGAGTTTCTTTCCGGCGTATCCGTAACAGAACCCACTGCCCCGCAGGCGGCCTCTACCGGACGGGCGCTGGGTGAAATGCACCGCGCCGCTAGCGATTTCACCGGTACACGCCCTAACAGCCTTGACCTTGCCGGGTGGCATGATCTCGCCCGGAAATGCGGCGATGATTTTGATAGCATCGCGCCGGGTCTGGGGGAGCGCGTGGCTGAGGAACTAGCGTTTCTGGATGCGCATTGGCCGACTGATCTGGGCCGCGCCGTCATCCATGCCGACCTGTTTCCTGACAATGTCCTGATGCAGGGCGATGAGGTCGGCGGCCTTATCGACTTTTATTTTAGTTGCACCGACATCCGCGCCTATGACCTTGCGATCACCCATGGCGCATGGAGCTTCTCCAGCGACGGGCGAGAGTATCGCCCCGATGTCGCCGCCGCATTGGTGAAGGGATATGAGGCAACGCACGGCCTTACCGATGCCGAGCGCGCGGCCTTCCCGATATTATGCCGGGGGGCGGCGCTGCGTTTCCTGCTGACCCGGGCCTATGACTGGATCAACACACCCGCCGATGCGATGGTAACACGCAAAGACCCACTCGCTTATCTCCGTCGCCTTGATTTTTGCGCCAGCGCCGCACCGGAAATATTGATCGGCGCATGAGCGAAAAACCGCTGACCACCGTAGAGATTTTTACCGATGGCGCATGCAAGGGAAACCCCGGCCCCGGCGGTTGGGGGGCGTTCATCCGCTCCGGCAGCCATGAGAAGGATATATCCGGCGGTGAAGCCGACACCACCAATAACCGCATGGAATTAATGGCGGCGATAGAGGGCCTCAAAGCCCTCAAACGCCCCTGCCATGTGATATTGACGACCGACAGCAGCTATGTACGGGACGGCATCACCAAATGGATATTTGGCTGGCGCAAAAATGGCTGGAAAACCGCCGATAAGAAACCCGTTAAAAATGCCGACCTGTGGCAAAGCCTGACAGAGGCCGCCAGCCGTCATCAGGTGGAATGGAAATGGGTGAAAGGGCACGCAGGTCACCCCGAAAACGAGCGGGCCGATAAGCTGGCGTCAGATGCTGCGCTGGAGCAGATGCAGCAAGGCTGATCGGCCTACATGGTCTTTGCGAACGCATTTTCGAACCACAAAACCGGTCCCCACTTTTGCTGAAAATATGCTCTGTCTGATGGTCGCATTTTCGAACCGCAAAACCGGTCCCCACTTTTGCTGAAAATATGCCCTGTCTAATGGTCGCATTTTCGAACCGCAAAACCGGTCACCACTTTTGCTGAAAATATGCCCTGTCTAATGGTCGCATTTTCGAACCGCAAAACCGGTCACCACTTTTGCTGAAAATGCTTGGAAACCTGTCGAGCATATTCCCCAAAATGCCCTGCCCCACCCCCTTGCGCCAAAAACCCGCCCTGCTATTCTCTCCGACAATATAAGGCCGCCGGTTCCGGCACGCCCACATCATATTTCATGCGAAAAGGCTTTCCATGCGCCGCACCGTCACTCGATCGCACATTCTTCGTTCCGCTGCCGCTCTTGCTTTACTATCTGCTCCGGTGGCGACTGCCTTGTTCACACCTGCAACGGCCATTGCGCAGGCTTCCTCTGCTGATCTGGTGCATAAAGTCGACATTCCCTATTCCGAATTCACGCTGAAAAATGGCCTGCGCGTCATAGTCCATACTGATCGCAAAGCGCCGGTCGTCGCCGTTTCCATGTGGTATAATGTTGGCTCGAAGCATGAGCCAAAAGGCAAGACCGGCTTCGCCCATTTGTTTGAGCATTTAATGTTCAACGGATCAGAAAATGCGCCGGGGGATTTCTTCAAACCATTGCAGGAAATTGGCGCGACCGATTATAACGGCACCACATGGTTTGACCGCACCAATTATTTCCAGACCGTACCCACCGGCGCGCTGGATGTTGCGCTCTTTCTGGAAAGCGACCGCATGGGCCATTTGCTAGGCGCGGTCACGCAGGAAACCCTCGATAATCAGCGCGGCGTTGTGCAGAATGAAAAACGTCAGGGCGATACTCAGCCTTATGGCATGGTGGAATATGCGCAAATAGAGGGGCTACTGCCCGCAGATCATCCCTATGGGCACCCCACCATCGGTTCCATGGCTGATCTCGACAGTGCATCCCTCGATGATGTGAAGCAGTGGTTTATCGACCATTATGGCCCCAATAACGCCATATTGGTTCTGGCGGGCGATGTGGACACCAAAACCGCAAAGAAACTCGTCACCAAATATTTCGGGGACATCGCAAAGGGCAAGCCCGTCGCCCCGGTAAAGGTCGATATTCCTACCCTTCCTGCCCGCAAAGATGTGGTGCTGAAGGATAATGTCGCCACCACCCGCCTCTATCGCTGGTGGGCAGTGCCGGGCGTCGATTCAAAGGATAATGTTCCCCTTGCCATCGGCGCACATGTTCTGGGCGGCCTTGCCTCCTCCCGCCTCGACACCCTATTGGTGAAGGAAGAACAACTGGCCGTCCGCGTTTCCGCCACGATGAGCGGTTTTGGCCAACTCGGCTTTTTTGAGGTGACGGCAGATGTAAAACCGGGGGTAGACACGGAAAAACTCTCTAAACGGCTCGATGAAATCCTCAGCGATTATATCGCCAAAGGCCCCAGCGCCGACGAAGTAAAGCGTGTGGCCATGAGCGATATTTCCAGCCGTATTGGCGGCATGGAACAGGTGGGCGGCTTTGACGGCAAGGCCACCATATTGGCGCAAGGCGCACTGTTTCAGGGCAAGGCTGATGCCTATAAGGATGAACTAGCGCAAATCGCCGCAACCACGCCCGATGATGTGCGCGCCGTCATGGGCAAATGGCTGACACGCCCGGTTCTAGCGCTGTCTGTTGTTCCGGGTGAACGCGATGCCTATGCGGAAGCAGGCGCGGCAACAGCAGAAAAAACCAGTGCTGATACGAACGCAAACACGAATGAAACCGCCCCACAGCAAACCACCGCGCAACAAGCAGCAAAGCGTCCCTTCCCCGAAGTGGGCGCAACGCCCGACATTGATTTCCCGGCGGTAGAAAGCACGACCCTTTCCAACGGGATCAAGGTTCATCTGGCGCGGCGCACAACCGTGCCAACGCTGCGCCTGACCATGTCCTTTAACGCAGGCCTTGCCGCCGATCCTCAGGACCGCCCCGGCACACAATTGCTGATGCTATCCATGCTGAAGGAAGGCACGCAAAAGCGCAGCAGCATAGAAATCGCGGAAGAAGAAGAACGGTTGGGCGCTTCTATCAGCACCGGCATGTCGCTCGATCGCACAGCGATTTCCCTTTATGCGCTCACGCCCAATCTCGATGCATCGCTGGATTTGCTGGCGGATGTCATACTCCATCCTGCCTTTGATGCCAAAGAGATGGAGCGTGTACGCGCAGCACAGCTCACCCGTATTGCGCAGGAACGCACCCAACCCGGCAGCATGGCCGCCCGCACGATTTTCCCGCTGCTCTATGGCGATAAACACCCCTATGGCCGCGCAGCCACTGGATCGGGCGATCCTGAAATCGTAAAAACGCTGACGACCAATGATCTCGCATCTTTCCATCATCGCTGGATACGCGCTGACACAGCAGAAATTTTCGCTGTTGGAAACATTTCTCTTGCTGATTTGAAGGCGAAGCTGGATGCCCGCTTCGCTGCATGGCCCATGACCCGCGACATGCCGGGGCGTAAGGATTTTACAGCCGCAATTCCCGCCCCCGCGGCCAGGATTGTGTTAGTCAACCGCCCGCAATCCCCCCAATCACTAATCTACGCAGCCGAGGTTCTGAACGCTAAAGGCAGCGATGATCTGGTTGATCTGATGTCTGCCAATGACATTATGAGCGGCAATTTCCTCAGCCGCACTAATATGGACCTGCGTGAAACCAAGGGCTGGTCTTATGGTGTACGGGGTAGCATCTCCCAAAATGAACAGGGCGTCTATTACTCCCTCAGCGCCCCTGTGCAGGCGGATAAAACCGGTGCCAGCATCGCTGCATTGAGGGACCAGATTACGGCTTTTCTGGGTGACAAGGGTATTACCACCGAGGAACTGGACCGCACCATCAATGGCAGCGTACGGGAACTGCCGGGCAGTTTTGAAACTTCCGGCGCGGTGCTGAGTAATATGCAAGGCAATGCGCTTAAGGGTCGCCCGTTCAATTATGTAGAAACGCTGGCCGCACGCTATCGCGCCCAAACCGCTCAAAAGTTGGATAATGCCGCCCGTTCCATGATCGACCCGGCAAAGCTGACATGGGTTGTCGTAGGCGATAAATCCGTCGTTCTGCCTCAGCTTCAGGGCCTTGGCCTGCCGGTTGAGGTTGTTCAGGATACGGATGCCCCAAGAAGCAGCACGGCAGCAACCAAGCCCCCTGCCCCCGCCCAAACCAATAGCGGGAACAAGAAACCCTAATCAAAAGTTGATTATTGCATTACAGGAGAGAGGGAGAGCAACAATGAGTGAAGTCAAAGTAGATGGTGCCTATGATTGCATCACCAAAACCCCGATGGGCGACCAGAAAAGCGTTTTCACAGTCATCAGTAATGGCACCAGTTTCCATGGCACCAATGCCGGGCCTCTTGGATCGCTGGACGTCAAGGATGGAAAAGTAGACGGCAATCGCCTCACCTGGATTATGGAAATGACCCTGCCCATGCCGATGACATTAAGCGCAGAAGCAATAGTTGAGGGAGACAGCATCGCTGGTACTATTTTGGCGGGAGGCTTTGGCGCTATGGCACTATCTGGCACTCGTCGTACCTGATAGCAGCCTATCCCTCATAATAACAAAAAGGGTGAGAGGGCATATTTGTCCTCCGCCTACGTGGTGCAGCACTATCCACCTCTTCCTTTTCTCTCTGGTCCGGTTCGGACCTCAGCACCTTGCAATGGGCAAGCTACTGTCAACAAACTGCAACAACAGCCCTGTCCCCTTGATATAAAATTCATAATTATAACAATTGTCTGCATTGGCGCATTGCTATGCAAATTACTACGCGTCAGCACCAAAACCCGGAATTCCGTAGTTTGTGACAATTTCTCCATTGCAACTGGCCATGTTTTCCTCATCATGGGAACCAATGTCGTAAACAGTTGTAAAAGACCAAACCCGCTCATGACTTGGCGGCATAACGCTCATAAACGGAGACCAAGTTACAGGGGCCAACAACATAAAGGACCGTCATGCGCATTGCTGTCGCAGATGATGAGGATATGGTCAGGGATTTCCTGTCCACCATATTAACCGAAGCAGGTCATAGCTGCACTGCCTTCCGCAATGGACGCGATTTAACCAGCGCCCTTCAGCGTGATACGTTTGATCTCGTCATTGTGGACTGGATGATGGCCGGTGCAGATGGCATACATATTATCAAATGGGCGCGGGAAACCCTCTCTCCCTGTCCACCAATCATCATGCTGACCAGCCGGTCTGATAATAATGATGTTGCTGATGCCCTCAATGCAGGGGCGGATGATTATATCATTAAACCAGAGGCGAAGAATGTTATCCTCGCTCGCATCGAGGCCGTCATGCGCCGCAGCGCGCCGCAGCCGGAAAAACCACCTCGCACGGAAACTTATGGCCCTTATCGCTTTGACCGGATGAATAATTCTGTCTGGCTGGATGAAGAGGAAATTTCCCTCACGTCCCGCGAATTTGCATTGGCCTTGTTGTTTTTCCGCAGCCCAAATCGTGCATTTTCAAGGGCCTATATATTAGAAACCTTGTGGAACAGCGTACCAGACCTGCCAACCCGCACGCTGGATATGCATATTTCCCGCATCAGGTCTAAGTTGCGTCTGGGGCCAGATAAAGGCTATCGCCTGCAAACTATCTTTGGCCATGGGTATAGGCTGGAGTTGTTTGACGGAGATTCATGATGACGACATCAGTCAGGGCGGGTTTAGTTTCTTTTCGGCACGGCCTGACATACGCAACGCTGGCTCTGGCCGCGCCCTTGCTGATGACTGTGCCAGCGGCAGGCCAGACCAGTTCTGCCCAGTCCGGCTCTCCTCAGTCCGCAAAGGTGCAGCAGCCTCGTCCTATGGTGCTGAAACGCAGCCCATCCGGCGATGTTTTCCATTACACCTTTCAGCGTGGCGATACGCTGTTCCAGCTTGCAGACACCTATATGACGCGCCCTGATGGATGGCGTAGTGTTTTGCGGATGAACCGTATAGCCAACCCCCGTTCCATTCCCGCTGGTACGGTTATTGCCCTTCCTCTCTCTTTGCTGAAGGCCGATAATCTGACCGCACGCACTGTCGCCTTTCGTGGTTCCGGCACTATCACTCCCCCAAATGGCACCACTATGCCACTGGCGGTCAATCTGCCCATTTCTCCCGGAATGGTGGTTACATCAGGCCCCGGCAGTTTCATCACCTTACAGCTTTCCAACGGCTCACGCATTACCTTGCCTTCCCATAGCCGCCTGCGCATCACCCAGATGCGCCGCATCCATCTGGGTGACACTCTCGACTTTGATTTTATGCTGGAAAAAGGCCGGCTGGAAACGGAGGTTACCCCGCTTAAATCTCCGAATAACCGATACCGCATTCGCACGCCCATAGCTGTGTCGGCGGTGCGTGGCACCATCTATCGCGTTGCTTATGATGGCCCGGACGCCCCTTCCCTTACCGAGGTGATTGAGGGTTCGGTTGCGGTCAGCCCCGGATTAACGGACAACAGCGAACAGGTGGATAAAGGCTTTGGCGCCAGCCTCACCGGTAATGGGCAATTTAGCAAACAGGCCTTGTTACCTCCACCAGAATTACTGCAACCCGGCCGTGTCCAGACTGATCCCGAAGTGCGCCTTACCCTCGCCCCGGTTACAGGCGCAACCCGCTATCATGCACAACTCTCCCGTGATGCGGGCTTTGTTGATATTGAGCATGACATCTATGCCGATACGCCAGAACTACACTTGTCCAACATAGACAATGGCCGTTGGTTCACTCGCCTGACCGCCATATCCCCCGAAGGCATGGAAGGCATGCCCATCAACTATTCAATGCGCCGTGTGCTGGCAGGATTGAACGCATCAGCAGAGCAAGGCGATGATGGCGGCTATCGTTTCCGCTGGAGCGGCGACGGCGATGGGCAGCGCTTCTATCATTTCAACCTTCGCCCTGACACACCCGGTGCAGTCCCGCTGATAGATGAAACCGGCCTGACAGGGCAGCTAATCTCTATCAGCGATTTGCCCGCTGGCACTTATATATGGCGTGTTGGTGTGCAGCAATTTGAGAATGGCGAATATGTCGTCAACTGGCTACCAGAGCAGAAGCTGATCGTCGCCAGCGAAGACAGGCCCTGATAAACCCGTGCGGCGGGAACGGCTTTTCGTTGAATGGCTGATTATTGGCCTGTTTGCCAGCCTGATGGTGGTGCTGGCTATATATAGCGCCGTGGCGGAACAGGCCGACCGGCTGGTATATGATAATGTCGCGCCGTTCCATGCCCCTCCGGTGGATGATCGCATCATTATCGCGGAAATTAATGACGAGGCACTGGCCAATCTGGGCCGCTGGCCATGGCCACGATCCCTTCATGCGCAGGCGACGGAGCGTATCAAGCAACAGCGCCCGACCCTGCTTCTCTACGACATATTATTCATTGAACCTTCGACAGATGATGCGGTTTTGGCACGGGCTATCGCGGGAAAACCGCCGGTATTTCTCCCCATTTTGTTTGAAATACCGGGAGAGAATGGCGCGCCATGGCACCTGCGTTTCCCGGTAGACCCTATCGCCCGTTCGGCCAGCGGCATTGGCACGGCCAATCTTTCCATCGATAGTGACGGCATGGCCCGCAGCATCGTTATCGCCACACCGGATGCGCAATATGGTGTCATCCCTCATATGGCGGAACTCGCTTATCGCGCCGTTACCGGCCATCCTTCTCCGGCCTTTACGCGCACGCAGAATGATGCGCAGCCCCTCCACATCGCCTTTCATCCACCGGGAAGCTTTCGTACCGTCAGCCTGCTATCCATATTGCGTAACGAAGTACCAGACGCCTTTTTACGCGACAAAATCGTCATCATCGGCGGTACAGCCGAAGGGTTAGGAGACATTCACCCTGTCACCGGCAGGCACGCCAACCGGATGGCCGGAGTAGAAGTGCAGGCCAATTTGCTATCCAGCCTGATCGCTGATCGTTTCATCAGCTTTGCGCCCCAATGGGGTGTGATCCTCCTCTCTCTGCTGCCGCTTTGGGGGTTATTAATTGCCTTTTGGCGGCTTTCCCCTGCTCGGGGGCTGATGTTGGCCATTGGCGTCACCGTCTTCATCATCGCCGGATCTGTACTGACATTGGCAATCGCAGGCTGGTGGTTCCCGCCAACCGCTGCATTGTTGGGCATTGCCATTGTCTACCCCCTTTGGGGCTGGAGACGCCTTGCCGCCGTGACGGATTTCATGGGCACAGAGGTAAAGGCTCTGCTCGCTCACACCGGCATAGGCGACCCGGCACCCCAGCAGGGCTGGAACAATGACCGCGTTGCGAATGATGCCGGGCGATTGCATCAGGTCATCGCCATCATGCAGCGAAATGCCGAAGAACGTGAGGAAATGCTGCAATTCCTCTCCCACGACATGCGATCCCCGCAGGCGGCTATTATCGCCTTGTTAAAAAGCCACCCTGACGCAGCAAAAAACCCATCCTTGCGGGACCGGATATTGCGCTATGCCGAACATACTCTGCGTCTTGCCGATGATTTTGTACAACTGGCGCGCATCCAATCCCGCCCATCTCCGAATGAGCCAATTGATGTGAGCGATGCTCTGGCGCAGGCAGCCGATATTATATGGTCGCGGGCGCAGGCAAAGCATATCCAGATCATCCGCAATGAACAGGGTAGCGACACCGCACAGGATGAGGATTATTGGCCTGATCTGTGGATTAATGGCGATCCCGGTGCGCTTGTTCGTGCCTTCACCAATCTGCTCAGCAATGCGGTACAAATGTCACCAGAAGGCAGCATCATAACATGTGAAGCCATTCGGGATGGCGATTATGTGGTTGTCAGCGTCAGCGACAATGGCCCCGGCTTACCGATTGAGAGGCGGGACCACCCCTTTGCCCGCTTTGGCTATAGCAGCCCATCCAACAGCGCAGAAGGGCATGGGTCAGGCCTTGGCCTTGCTTATATAGAAGCGGTTGCCCATTATCATGGCGGCACCGCCCATTATACGGAAAATCCGGGTGGCGGGGCATGCTTCTCGCTGCGCCTGCCGCTCGAATGAGTTGACTATGAGGTAAATGACACGCGTAATCGCCTATCTCTTGCGCTTGTTAATCAGCCGCTCACCAGAGGGTGTTTGCAAATCTTCCACCGCTTGCTCCGCCAATTGGCTGACCAATTGCTGACGGACTTTCTCTGTCGCCTTAGCGCAATAAGGTTCCTGCGCGCTGCCATTGTAAAGCAGCTTACCGCTCGTCCCATCCACCATCGTGACGGTCAGGCGTAGCATCCGATTGCTACACGCCTGAAACAGCCGCCGACGCTTTGCCGGGGCAAGGGCTTTCCCTTCTTCCGTTTCCATATGAACTGCTGCCGGACGCTCCGACAATCCGGCAGAAAGAATGACCGTTCCCGCTTCAGGAGCATCCTGTTCAGGCGCGGCCTCTGCAACAGAAAATCCACGCTGCGCCAGAACATCGCCAACGGCCCGATGCATCGCATTATAAGCTGCGCCTTTCGCCAGTTCCTCTGGCATGGTGGCCCACATTAAGGCGTGCCTGTCCTGCACCCCCGTACCATGCGATGCGATGTGGGTTTTCATACCCGCGCAGCCAGAAAGAGCCAGCCCTGAACAACACAGCGCCAGCCTGAAAGTTCGACGAATAGTTTGTGAAGCAATCATGGGCAGAGGTCATAGCCGCAATGAGAGACGATAACCAGACAAGACCTGCCCCCTATCCCATCTATTAAACGGTGAAGCTCTCTCCGCATCCGCAAGCGCCAGTAGCGTTGGGGTTATTGAACACGAAACCGGCGGTGAAATCATCTTCCTGCCAGTTCATCGTGCTACCAATCAGGTAGAGGACGGATGCACCATCAATATAGAATATACCGCCGGGCGTTTCTATTTTCTCATCCAGAGGCGCTTCCTCGCTGACATAATCAACCGAATAAGCAAGGCCGGAACATCCCCGACGCGGGGTAGATAGCTTAACCCCGATGGTGCCTTCAGGTGCCTTGGCCAGCAAATCGGCAATACGCTTTTCAGCCGATGGGGTCAGCGTTACAGCCGCCGGACGGGCACGCGTTACGGGCGAAGCAGTCATAATATCCAAGCCTTTTCCTACACTCATCCCTATATGGGCCTTCCCTATATGGGCCTTCCCTATATGGGAAGGAAGCCGCCATTCACCAGATCCGCGCCGCCCATAAACGGATCAGAGCATACCCAGTTCAAGTTTCGCTTCATCACTCATCAGTTGCGGGTTCCATGGCGGGTCCCACACCAGATTAACCTCTGCCATACCAACGCCCGGCACGGAACCGACGCGCAACTCGACCTCACCGGGCATAGATTCCGCGACAGGGCAATGCGGCGTCGTCAGCGTCATGGTAACAACGGCATGGCCATCTTCGGTTACATCCACACCGTAGATCAGGCCCAGATCATAAATATTGACCGGAATTTCCGGGTCATAAATTTCTTTGAGGGCCGTAACGATCCCTTCATAAAGCTCCCCGCCCGGCTCGCCGCTTTTCTGCTCCGTCGGGCTTTGAGAGAGGAAACCTTCGAGATAATCCCGCTTACGCTCCCCCTCTGGCGCCATATTGCCTTCGGCGGCTGTATCGCTGCTGCCCATATCAAGCACATCCTGCACACGCGCCTTGGGCGGGGTATCAACCGCCGCCACTTCTTCCACGGTAAAGCTTTCCGCCGGGAATTTCGGTTCTTCGGTCATCCGAAAATCTTCCTCACTCGTTCAATTCCTCGCACCAGCGCCTCTATGTCGCTGCTGTCATTATACAGGCCGAAGCTGGCCCGCGCCGTCGCAGGCACGCCCAGATGGCCCATCAAAGGCTGGGCGCAATGATGCCCGGCGCGGATGGCTACGCCTTCTTCATCTAATATGGTGCCGACATCATGGGGATGCACCCCCTCCACCGCAAAGCTGACGATGCCTGCGCTGTTTTCCGGCCCCAGCACGCGCACACTGTTGATGGATTGCAGGGCGCGGCGCGCCTCCGCCACTAACGCGCCTTCATGGGCCGTGATAGCGTCCATGCCGATGCCATTAATATAATCCACCGCTGCCGCAAAACCGATTGCTTCGACGATGGCGGGCGTCCCGGCCTCAAAACGGGTAGGCGCGGGCGCATAAGTGGTCTTCGCGAAGGTCACACGGTCAATCATCGAACCGCCGCCCTGATAAGGGGGCATCCCGTCCAGCAATTGCTTACGCCCCCAGAGTGCCCCTATCCCCGTCGGCCCATAGAGCTTATGCGCGGAAAACACATAGAAATCGCAGCCCAGCGCCTGCACATCCACGCCGAGGCGCGGCACGGCCTGACAACCGTCAATCAATATCGTCGCACCAACGCTGTGCGCAATATCACTGGCCCGCTTCACATCCAGCAGGCTGCCCAGCACATTGGAAACATGGGCCAACGCCACCAATTTGTACGCCGATGTAATCATCGCCGCCATCGCATCCAGATCAATCTGACCATCATCGGTCAGTGGCACCACATCGATTTGCGCGCCGGTGCGCTCTGCCAGCAATTGCCATGGGACGATATTGCTATGATGTTCCAGTTGCGAGAGGAGAATACGATCACCCGCACGGATATTCTCATTACCCCAACTGGACGCGACAAGGTTGATCGCCTCGGTCGCGCCGCGCACAAAGACGATTTCCTCATCCGACGCAGCGCCAATGAAGCCGGCAATCGTCCGCCGCGCAGCCTCATAAGCCAGCGTCATATTGGCGGAACGCGCATAAACACCGCGATGGACCGTGGCATAGTCCGCGCCAATGGCCCGCGTCACCGCATCAATCACTGCCTGCGGCTTTTGCGATGTCGCCCCGGTATCGAGATAATGCCAATCCGCCCCGTCGGCGGTTCTCATACCCGGAAAATCAGCGCGCAGGTTCAGCATCGTCACGCGCCCTCTCCCCCCGCATCACCACGATGGGCAAGGGCATCCAGCTTGGCAAGGGCCGCACTTTCGAAACGCTGACGGTCTTCCTCATCCGCTATGCCATCAAACACACCCGCGACAAAAGCCCGCAGCAGCAGACTCTGCGCCGCGCGCGGTTCCATCCCGCGCGATGCCATATAAAACAGCGCCTGCTTATCCAGTTCACCCACGGCACAGCCATGGGCGCATTTCACATCATCGGCGTAAATTTCCAGCTCTGGCTTGGCATTGGCCGTTGCGGTACGGTCCAGCAACATCGCCTTTACCGACTGGCTGGCGTCCGTTTTCTGGGCGTGGCGAGCAACCTCAATTCGGCCCAGATAGCTGCCCACGGCTTTCTCACCAAGGATGGAACGGATGACTTGTTCGCTGGTGCCATCAGGCTCAGCATGGGTAACGCTGGTGATGATTTCGAGAGTCTGCGTGCCCCCGCCGATCATCGCGCCATGCAGGCCAAAATGCGCGCCCTTCCCCAATGTCACGCGGAAGGTAACGCGGCCCAGCTTCCCGCCAATGTTGAGGAGATGGAAAATGCAGTTCCCGCCCGCCGCCACGTCAATCACATAGTCATGCACCGCGACGGAACCATCGGCAGCATCTTGCAGCAGCAAATGCGCCGCTTCCTCGCCTTCACCGACAGTAATAGCGGTCGGCTCCGGCAGCGGCCAGACAGAGGCAACCGCCTCTATATCGCTATAGCGCCAGTCCTCCTGACGCCGGGATGGAACAGGAAGTGCGCTCACGCCGACGCGCCCTCCGCTTCGACAATATGGGCATAGCCTTCGCGTTCCAGTTCCAGCGCCAGTTCTGGACCGCCGGATTTGACGATACGACCCGCCGCCAGCACATGCACGAAATCGGGCTGCACATAATCGAGCAGACGCTGATAATGGGTGATGAGCAGCACCGCCTTATCAGGCTTGCGCATGATGCTATTGATGCCATGACCAACAACGCGCAGCGCGTCGATATCGAGGCCAGAGTCCGTTTCATCGAGGATGGCGAGCTTGGGGTCTAATATGCCCATCTGCACCATTTCGTTGCGCTTCTTCTCGCCGCCGGAAAAGCCGACATTGACCGGACGTTTCAGCATTTCCATGTCGAGGCTGAGGAGGCCCGCCTTTTCCTTGGCGAGGCGAATAAACTCCCCGCCGGACAGGGCTTCCTGACCACGGGCTTTGCGCTGATTATTCAGGCTCTCACGCAGAAATTGCAGGTTCGATACGCCGGGGATTTCCACCGGATATTGGAAACCGAGGAACAGGCCAGCCGCGGCGCGTTCATGCGGCTCCAGCTCCAACAGGTCTTTCCCATCAAACTCAACGGACCCGCCAGTTACATCATAGCCGGGCCGCCCGCCCAAAGTATAAGCGAGGGTCGATTTACCCGCACCATTCGGCCCCATGATCGCGTGGATTTCCCCCGCATTGATGGAGAGCGACAGACCCTTGAGGATAGCTTTATCCCCGATGGCGTTAGAGAGATTTTCGATATTGAGAAGGGACATCAGCCCACACTTCCTTCCAGACTAATTCCAAGCAGTTTCTGTGCCTCAACGGCAAATTCCATCGGCAGTTGCTGCAATACTTCTTTGGCGAAACCGTTGACGATCAACGCCACCGCACTTTCCTGATCCAGCCCGCGCTGCATCGCGTAAAATAGCTGATCGTCGCTGATCTTGCTGGTCGTCGCTTCATGCTCGATGGTGGCACTGGGGTTGCGCACCTCGATATAGGGGACGGTATGCGCCCCGCATTGGTCGCCCAGCAACAGGCTGTCACACTGAGTGAAGTTACGCACCCCTTCGGCTTGCGGCGCAACCCGCACAAGGCCACGATAAGTGTTGTCGCTGCGGCCCGCGCTGATACCCTTACTGATGATGGTCGATCGGCTGCCCTTGCCGTTATGGATCATCTTCGTGCCGGTATCGGCCTGCTGATAATTGTTGGTGACAGCGACAGAGTAAAACTCACCCACGCTATTTTCACCGTTCAGCACACAGCTTGGATATTTCCATGTAATCGCGCTGCCGGTTTCCACCTGCGTCCAGCTAACCTTGCTGTTCTTACCCTGACACAGCGCCCGCTTCGTCACAAAGTTGTATATGCCGCCCTTGCCTTCGGCATCACCGGGATACCAGTTTTGCACGGTCGAATATTTAATCTCAGCATCGTCGAGCGTCACCAGTTCAACCACAGCGGCATGAAGCTGATTTTCATCGCGCTGCGGCGCGGTGCAGCCTTCGAGATAAGAGACATAAGCGCCCTTATCCGCGACGATCAGCGTGCGTTCAAACTGCCCGGTATTCTCGGCATTGATACGGAAATAGGTGGAAAGCTCCATCGGGCAACGTACGCCCTCTGGCACATAAACGAAGGTGCCATCGGAAAAGACCGCGCAGTTAAGGGCCGCGAAATAATTGTCATGCATCGGCACGACCTTACCCAGCCATTTCTTAACCAGTTCCGGAAATTCGCGGATCGCCTCGCTGATGGAACGGAAGATAACGCCCGCATCTTCCAGCTCTTTGCGGAAGGTGGTGGCAACCGATACGCTATCAAACACAGCATCCACAGCGACCTTGCGTGCGCCCTCTACGCCGGCGAGAACCTTCTGCTCCTCAATCGGGATGCCCAGTTTCTCATACACCCGCAAAATTTCAGGGTCTACTTCGTCCAGCGATTGCAGCTTATCCTTCTGCTTCGGCGCAGCATAATAATAAGCATCCTGATAATCGATCGGCGGAATATTGAGCTTGGCCCAGTCCGGCGTTTCCATCGTCAGCCAATAGCGATAGGCCTTCAGCCGCCATTCCAGCATCCATTCAGGTTCTTCTTTCTTCGCCGAAATGAAGCGTACCGTGTCTTCAGACAGGCCCTTGGGCGCAAATTCCTGCTCAATCTCAGAGGACCAGCCATGTTCATAATCCGCCACGCGGGCAGCGGCTGCGCGCGCCTCTGCGTCCCGGATTTCAACTTCCTCGCTCATGCGCGTAACTCCGTTCCTCTTATTTTATTCGGCCCAGCAGACAGGCTGGCAAGGGAAACATCCCCCAATGCCCCGCGCACCGCCTGATTAACGGCCGCCAAATGGGGCTGAACGGTGCAATTGCCCTGCAAATTGCAATCATGCCGCCCTGTTTCGGCGCAGGCCGTCAATGCAATCGGCCCTTCCACAGCCTCGATAATATCGGCGAGGCTGATGGCCGCCGATGGCCGGGCAAGCTTGATACCGCCGCCCTGCCCGCGCACCGAAACCAACAGGCCCGCACGAGTGAGCAGGCTGACCAGTTTCTGTGCAGTTGGCACCGGGATGCCGGTTTCCTCTGCCAGACATGCGGCATTGACACGGGAACCGCCGCAATGACGCGCAGCCGCCCCCATCATCACAATCGCATAATCGGCAAGGCTCGACAGCCGCACGGTTTCAGCTCCATTATTGCACATCAATCGCAAATCAGATTGATTCGCTCTGATTTGGCAAATGGCCCCGAACCCCGCAGAAATCAAGCCCTGAAGGGCATGAGAATGACTCTCAAATATATCGTAGATATTGAGAGAAAGGCCGTTCAGCTAATTCGGTTCAGTTTTGTAATTCCGGTGAGAGCGCGACGTTGCAGGGTCAGGCGGCCCACAGCGCTGGGATCAGACAGTAGCTGACTGGGTGTATGGCCCAGAAATTGCTTTATTTCGCGGATGAAGTGCGACTGGTCATAAAAACTGCCCTCATCGCATAATTCAATCCAGCTTTTCTTATCCAGCACAATTTGCGATGCACAGCGTAGCGCCCGATATTTGCGGGCCAGCAACTTGGGCGGCGCACCATAAAGGCGGTTCGTATAGCGTGTCACCTGCCGCGCAGACAGACCCGTTGCCGTCAGAAGATCCTCAATCCGGGGGGCGGGCTTATCCCCCAGCCAATGGTCAATCGCATTCACCAGTTCAAACATCATTGGCGGTACAGGAGAAAGCTGCTGTTCCAGAAAGGCCCAGAGATGATTAACGCCCTCTTCCACATCCTCTTCTGTCAGATGCCGTAGGCGTTTGAACATATCTTCATATTGAGGACCATGCACCTCCGCCGCGTCATAAAGCCTGTCTACCCACCCTGCCGCGTCTTCACACCCCAACGCCTGCCAGCCCAGCGGTAACACCGAAACACCAAAGAGGCGCAGTACCCCATCAGCCGCATGAGCCGTAAAGCTGGTGGCCCCCATGGTCGGCCCCAATATGCAAATGCGCGGCGTTACAGCGCTGCGCCCATCCCAAAAATGATATTCCCCCTCAGTTGATAACATAAACCGCAATTGCGGCATATCTGCGCGGGTTCCATCCCGATAATGGGATGCCTGAACACGAAAATAATAGATGGCACCGAAATAATAACGCAAATGATAAGGAGGTTCCCAATAGCGCAGGGATACGATACCCGCTTTTCGGCTATCCTGCGCCGGGACATGGGCATTTATCATGCCTTCGTCGCCTGACTGCGCGATTATTTTATCATCCATGATAGTTGCCTGCACCCATTAAGGGTGGTCTTTGCCGAATCATGATACGCCCCTGTTATTCGTTCATATGAACGATCAGAGCGAGACAAAGCCATAGAAAAACGGCCCGAAAGCAAAATGCTAACGGGCCGCAGTTTATAAAGGTCCCTTCAGCCATATGACCAGAGAGCCCTTCGGGTCGCAGGTCTTCTGTAAATTATCATATGGTATGTTAATTGTATAAATTCGCCACAACGAATAGTTTCATGGCAGAAACCGGCCAGTTTCTCTGTCTTACGCTGTCCATTTACACTTGTTTTCCGGTCAACAGAAGGCTTTGACGCAGGGGCTTTGTGCTGACATATCGCACTGATGATCTACTCCCTGCTACGCCCAATATTTTTCCACCTTGATGCGGAAAAAGCCCATCATGCGACACTTAGCGCGCTGTCCTGCATCCCATCCGGCACGCCAAAGGCCCCTGACCCGATGCTGAGCAGCACAGTCGCGGGCATATGCTTTCCCGGTCCCGTGGGGCTGGCGGCGGGCTTTGATAAGGACGGAAAAATCGCCCACAAAATGCACCATTTCGGATTTGGTTTTGCGGAACTGGGCACATTGACCCCTTTGCCGCAGGACGGAAACCCACGCCCTCGCCTGTTTCGCCTGGCAGAGGATCAGGCCGTTATCAACCGCATGGGCTTTAACAATGGCGGGCAACAGGATGCTGCGCGACGCCTTGCAACAATGCCGCGCGCAGGCCGCGTTATCGGCATTAACATCGGCGCGAATAAGGACGCTGCCGATCGCGTTGCCGATTATGTGACCGGCGTTCATGCCATGGGCCGTCTGGGCGATTATCTTACGATCAACATATCCTCCCCCAATACGCCGGGGCTGCGCGCTTTACAAAGCAAAGCCGCGCTGGATGAACTGCTGTCCGCGATTACGCAGGCGCGAGGGGATAAGGCGATACCGCTGTTCCTAAAGGTTGCGCCGGATCTCGAACCCGCAGATAGGGAAGATATTGCCGCGTCGGTGCTGGACCATAAGATAGACGCCCTCATCATCTCCAACACCACAATCAGTCGCCCGCCCTTGCAATCATCCCTTGGCGGCGAAGGCGGTGGCCTATCCGGCGCGCCTCTTCATGATCTGGCGCTGGAACGACTGCGCCAGTTTCGCGCATTACTGGGCGACCAAATCCCGCTGATTGGCGCGGGTGGCATCAGCAATGCACAGCAAGCCTATGCGCGTATCCGCGCCGGTGCATCCCTCATCCAACTTTATAGCGCGATGGTGTATGAAGGGCCATATCTGGCCGCACGCATCAATGCGGGCCTGAAAAAATATCTGAAACGCGACGGTTTGACTAATATTACACAGGCGGTTGGCATAGACACACGCGCAGCATAAGATACCGGGATGACTCGTCACCGCATCGCACCGTTCGCCCTGTTCGCCGCACCATTTTTAATGGCTTCGGCGGCACATATCCCTCTTGCCCATGCACAAAGCGCCGCTACGGCGCCCGCGACCGCGGCAGAAACGTCGCAGCATTTTGCTGGCACTATATCCTCAGCCCACCCGCTCGCGACACAGGCCGGGCAGGAAATATTGGCCAAGGGTGGCAGCGCCGCTGACGCCGCAATGGCGATGATGCTGGTGCTAACAGTGGTAGAGCCTCAATCAAGCGGTATTGGCGGGGGTAGCTTCCTGCTGCATCATGACGGGAAAACCGGCCTCCTCGAAACCATTGACGGGCGTGAAACGGCCCCAGCCTCCGCCTCACCATCGCTGTTCCTCACCCCCGACGGCCAGCCAATGCCCTTTGGTGAGGCCGTGCCGGGCGGTAAATCCGTTGGCGTTCCCGCCAATATAGCGGTGATGAAGCGCGTCCATGACAAATGGGGCAAGCTGCCATGGGCGGATCTGTTCCTGCCCGCCATCGCTATTGCCCGCGATGGCTTCCCGGTCAGCCGCACATTAGCCGCCGCCCTAAAACGTGCGGAACCATTGTGGCGCGAAAGCTTCCCGGAGGCCCGCGCCCTCTATTGGGTGAATGATGCCCCGGCGAGCGAAGGGACCATCATCCGTAACCCTGCCCTCGCGGATTTCATGCAGAAAATGGCCGCCCAAGGCCCTGACGCCTTTTACAAGGGCCAAGGAGCCGCCGCGATTGAACAAAGCGTTGGCCAGTCCAGCCGCAACCCCACGCAGTTAACGGCGCAGGACCTCGCCGCCTATCAGGCGAAGGAACGTCCTCCTATCTGCTCACCCTATCGTGAATATCGCATTTGCTCCATGGGGCCGCCATCCTCTGGCGCGATTGCCATCGCCCAGATATTGGGGATGATCGAACGCTTTGACATGAAGAAGCTGGGCAAGGATAATCCGGTTAGCTGGCACCTCATCGGTGAGGCTATGCAGCTTGCTTATGCGGACCGCGGCAAATATCTGGGCGACCGGGATTTTGTTACCGTGCCAATTGCTGGCCTGATTGACCCTGCCTATCTCCGCCATCGTTCCGCGCTGATCTCTCCCACAAAAACACGCAAAAGCTATGAACCCGGCACCCCGCCCGGTGCTGAGCCGCGCACAGCAACCCCGGCACGCGAAACGCCCGGCACCACCCATTTCGTCGCCATTGACGGGGATGGGGATATAGTTTCGATGACCTCAACGGTTGAAGGGCCCTTTGGCAGCCAGCTTCTGGTCAATGGCTATTTCCTCAACAACGAACTCACTGATTTTGATTTCGTACCGGAAAAGAATGGCGCACCCGTTGCCAACCGGGTGGAACCGGGCAAACGCCCCCGTTCCTCCATGTCACCTACCATCGTTTACGATGCGCAGAATAAGCCCGTTTTCGTTGTCGGCGCAGCGGGAGGTGCCACCATCATCATGCAGATCACCAAGGCGTTGATCGCGCATCTGGATTGGGGCCTCAGCGCCAAGGATTCGCTGGGCACCGGCCTTGTGTTCTTTAACAAAGATGGACTGGTGATTGAAAAGGACAGCAATATCACCGCGATGCAGGCCGGGCTGGAGAAACTGGGCCATAAGGTCAGCACCAGCACATTGCCGCTCAAGGCCAATGCGGCAGAGCGCCTAACTGATGGCACATGGCGCGGCGCGGCTGACCCACGCAGCATCGGGCTGGCTTTGCCCAATTAACATCATTATATCTCCGGCTACGGTGTCATTACAAAAGGGCGAAAACTAACGGCCCGAAAGGCACCCGCCGGAGAGACAATGCCCATGTTCGACCATTTCCCCAACCTCGTCACCATGTTCTTTACCCGTGCGGAAGAATTGGGCGATGCGCCCTTTTTATGGCGCAAACAGGATGGGGAATGGCATTCCCTTAGCTGGACAGAAACCGCCCGGCAGGTCGCCACATTGGCCGCCGCGCTCCGCGCAAAAGGAGTGCAAGCCGGAGATCGGGTGATGCTGGTTAGCGAAAACCGGCCCGAATTCTGCATTGCCGATCTCGCCATCATGGCTATTGGCGCGATAACAGTCCCCACCTACACAACCAACACGGTCCGCGACCATAGCCATATCATCACCGATAGCGGCGCCAGCGCAGTCATCGTTTCCACCGCTAAACTCGCTAAAACGCTGATGCCCGCCATATTGGGGACAAACAGCGTCCGGCTCGTTATCGGCATAGAAGGTCTCCGCCCGATGCAATCCGGTGCGATCCGGCTATGCCAATGGGATGATGTACTACGGGATCATCGTCATGATCCGGCTTCCACTCCTTCAGCCTGCGCCGCAGCCATTACCGCCCGGCGCGATGACCTCGCCTGCCTCATCTATACCAGCGGCACCGGCGGCGCACCTCGCGGCGTGCGACAGCATCACGGCGCAATCCTTACTAATGTGGAAGGATGCGCCGATGTCATCATTGGCGATTTCGGCAAGGGGGATGAGGTTTTCCTCTCCTTCCTTCCGCTATCCCACGCCTATGAACATAGTGCCGGGCAATTTTTCCCCATCGGGCTGGGCGGCCAGATTTATTATGCCGAAGGGCTGGATAAGCTCGCCAGCAATATCGAGGAAGTGCGCCCAACCATCATGATTGTGGTTCCCCGCCTGTTCGAACTTCTTCGGTCCCGCGTGCTGAAGGCGGTGGAAAAACAGGGCAAGCTGCCTGCCTTCATGCTGCATCAGGCGCTACGTCTCGGCGCAATCCGTGCCAGCGGGAAAAGACTGATGCCATGGGACATGGCGCTCGACGCGGTGCTGGAAAAGACCATCCGCCCGAAAATTCGCGCCCGTTTCGGTGGCCGTATTAAGGCGCTGGTCTCTGGCGGCGCACCGCTCACCCCAGAGGTGGGTACATTTTTCAGCTCTCTGGGGCTGATGCTGCTCCAGGGCTATGGCCAGACAGAGGCCGGACCAGTTATCAGCGTGATGCGCCCGACGACCGGCCTTAAAATGGATACGGTCGGGACCCCGCTGAAGGATATTGAAGTGCGTATCGCCGATGATGGCGAAATATTAGTGCGCGGCGAAAATGTGATGCACGGCTATTGGCAGAATCCGATGGAAAGCGCGCAGGCTTTACGAAATGGCTGGCTGCACACTGGCGATATCGGTGAATGGGACGAAGGGGGCCGCATCCGCATTACCGACCGCAAAAAAGACCTGATCGTCAATGATAAGGGCGAGAATATTTCCCCTCAGCGCGTCGAGGGGATGCTGACATTGCAGGATGAAATCGCACAGGCGATGGTCAGTGGCGACAAGCGCCCCTATCTGGTGGGCGTCATCGTACCGGACGGGGAATGGGTGGCCGCATGGGCCAATAAGCGCGGCAAAGCCGGTGATATCCTGCTGTTAAAGGATGACCCAGATTTCATCGCAGCGCTGAGAGACGCGGTGGATCGCGTAAACCGCGACCTCTCCGTTACCGAGAGGCTGCGCCAGTTCATCATCGCCGATGAACCCTTTAGCATCGAAAATCAGATGCTAACGCCTTCCATCAAAATACGTCGCCATATCATCAAGCAGGTTTATCAGGAACGACTCGACAGCCTGTATAAATAAAGATGCGGGCTGGTCAGATAGGGCTGTGGGAACCTGATTGTCATTATGGGCTGGGGCCAATTGCCTCGAATACACGGCTTTATGGCGCGCACTGAATAGTCCCCACTCCGTTCTGGCTGATGGTGCATATGGGTTTTCCCGATATGGTGACATCGCCGGACCCGCTGGAAGCCCCCCTCACCGGGCCATGAACCATCAGCCGAATGGAACCGGACCCCGCATTGGTAACGACCGCCGCCCGTGCGCCCAACTCCTGAGCATCCAACGTGCCAGAGCCATTGACGGTGGCCTGCACATCGCGGGCCTTACCCTTCGCCGTCACCCGACCGCTACCCCCGATAAAAAGCGAAAGCCGCTCAACATCGGCACTTTCTATCACAATTTCTCCGCTGCCGTTTAATGCCACATCGGCTTCCAGCCCGGCAAGCTCCTTGATAATGAGCCCCCCACCGCCAATCACCGTTGCCCGGCGCAACTGCCCAGTAGACAGCATCAGGAGCGGCGCAGGGCTCTGCTTAGTATCAGCAAAGCCAGAAGCAGATTTTTCGTCCATCGTCACCGTCAGCACCCCACCGGAAACGGAGAGATTCACGCGATCAAGCACGTCTCTCTCCCCTTCCCCCATGGCGCTGACGCCGCTGCCGGTGGTGAGAATTATACGCACGGGGGCCTCAACCCTTATGGTTTCGAAACTCGTAACGATGTAGCCACGCATCGCGGCATGAGCAGGCACCGCACACATCATGCACAATGCCGCCATGATAGCCGTGATACAGCGACGCATCACAAAGCCATCTACTCTAAGAACCGCTCTACCCGCTTTATCCATGACGCGCCCTCATTTCACTAACATGCCCTTTTCCTGATCGAAGCGAGCCTATTACACTTCTTCAATACCATCATATGAAAAAGGGCGCCGGATAATGGGCGCCCTTTTCTCTTCATTCAGCAACGGAATATTCTTTATTCCATCGGGTAATCATTCGGCCTTTTCACGGGCATATTGGGGCGCTGCTTCATTCAGCACCTCAAGAATTTTCTTGAGAGCGCCCGGCTCATCCGTGTCTTCCATTGCAGCAAGTTCACGGGCGAGGCGGCTGGAGGCGGCCTCAAAAATCTGACGTTCAGAATAGCTCTGTTCCGGCTGATCGTCGGCACGGAAAAGGTCACGCGTCACTTCGGCAATCGACACCAGATCACCAGAGTTGATCTTCGCTTCATATTCCTGCGCCCGACGCGACCACATGGTGCGCTTCACCTTTGGCTTACCCTTCAGGGTTTCCATGGCTTCGCTCAGCGTTTTGTTAGAGGAAAGCTTGCGCATGCCGACACTTTCGGCCTTATTGGTCGGGACGCGCAGGGTCATCCGTTCCTTTTCAAAACGCAGCACATATAATTCCAGATCCATCCCGGCGATCTGTTGGCTTTGCAATTCGATAACACGCCCCACCCCATGTTTAGGGTAAACGACATAATCACCGACATCAAAGGACAGGGCTTTGCCAGCCATTGCAAACCTTTCTATCTTATCTTGAGGAGATCAACCCAGCACAGGAAAAAATATAATCCGGTTGCGTGCAGGCCGATACAAAGGGCATTATAATACTCCATGACGGGTGCGACATCCCGCCGATCTGCCCTATTTAACAGATTCGTCACAAAAATTCCAGCCCACCCGTGCAAACAGGCGGTGGTTATATATAAACCTGCATTTCTAATGGGCTTAAATGGCGCGTCAGCTGCCTTCGCCGGGTTCAGGCGAGAAATATTTCTCCAGCTTGCCTTCTTCGCCGTTCATTTCCTGCGCATCGGCGGGTGCCTCGCCCTTCAGCGTGATATTGGGCCATTCGGCAGAATATTTGGCGTTAAGCTCCAGCCATTGTTCAAGGCCACCCTCTGTATCCGGTAGAATCGCCTCTGCCGGGCATTCAGGCTCGCACACCCCGCAATCGATACATTCATTGGGGTTGATAACCAGCATATTCTCCCCCTCGTAGAAGCAATCTACGGGGCAGACTTCCACGCAATCCATGAACTTGCAGCGGATGCAGTTATCGGTGACAACATAGGCCATCGGAGTCTTTTTCCCTTACCGTCCCGGCGCCCTGATATAAAACGGGCATACTCTATTCCGGGCCCTGCTATTCGGGTGCGACGGGAAGGTCAATGATGCTGATGAGTGATTTTTCCTGTTCACGCACCAAGTTTCAGTTCTTCATAGCAATTTTGCGCTTCGCTCGCCGGGCCTCGGCGGTGTGGCAATTGCAGGATACGGATGACAATAATCCTATCCCCCTGCGGTAAAGTGAGCAAATCCCCCACGCGTACCGGACTATGTGCCCGGTCGATACGCCGACCGTTAAGGCGGATGATGCCTCTCTGCGCCATATTCTGGGCAATAGAACGACTTTTTGTGAGCCGCACAAACCAAAGATATTTGTCGATACGTTGATTAGGCGCATGAGGCCCCGATAGGAAGGGGGCAGAATCAGATGATGAGCGACCAGATGCATGGTCCGGGTCATCACCCCGGAAAGAAAGAGGAACCGGCAAAGCAAAGGCATCGCCACTTTCTTCACATCTTCTGTTGCTCAAGCATATCCCCCGAAATAAGCAGCCTCACAACAAAAAGGCGGGATATTAAATCACCCCGCCCCTTTCTATCCTTCAATCCTTGCGCCCCAGCAAAGTTGCCAGTTCTGCAAAAGCACCACCGCCAGCAGGCCGCTCCGGCTCACGCGAGCGATAGGTTGCTGGCTGATCCCGACGGCCACCATCTCCCTTGCGCGGACCTTTGCCTGAGCGATTATCGCGATTTTCACGATTATCCCGACCATCGCGCTGACCGCCTTTACCGCCGCGCGCATTGCGGGGGCCATCCTGCCCACGGTCATCCTGCCGGGCGTTATAACCAGCACCGCTATGACCACCCCGGTTACGATCTGCGCCATCACGACGCCCGCCTGCATAAGGTTCACGCGGCTTACGACGCCCGCGGAAAACCCAGTTCGCACCCTGCGGCGGCACAGCAGCGCTTTCTTCGGCATCAGCAGAGGCTGGAGTAGCTTCTGCATCCGCTGGTACCGCTTCGGATGCTGTTTCAGATGCAAGGGCCGGGGCATTATCTGCTGCTTCACCCGATGCATCATCCGGCGTTACATCTGTGGAGGGGCTGTCCGCCACCTCTACTTGAGTAGGTTCAATCTGCGCAGCATTTTCCTCAACCGCATCAGCTTGCGCCGCCGCTTCCTCAACGGAGGTATCGGCATCAGCGGGCTGAACTTCGGCGGGTGCAACGCTATCTTCTGCAACATTTGCAGCGCCCTCTTCTGCGACTACGGCCTCTGCCTGCACGCCATCCACCGGCGCGACTTCTGCTTCCTGCTCCTGAGCTACCGCAGCCTCTTCGGCTCTGGGTGTTATCTGACGGAAACCAGCGTTACGCATGATCGTGTTGAAAAGCTGTTCAGACAGGCCCAGCGATACGATGAAGGGCGACAGAACGTCATAGCGTTCGTTTTTCGCTATCGCCTCATGGCCGCCGCGCGCAATGCGCTCCACCATGTCAATCCGGACCTGCGCATCGCCAAAGCCGCGATAGCCCGCATGACGCGCACCCATTTGCGCTTCCCGTTCTGACAGGGTCAGCAGCACAGCGCCCGCCTGTGGCAGGGGTAGCATGGGCTTGTCGCGCTTAACCGCCGACAGAGCCAGCCGCCACAGGCTCGCGCCCGGTTTCAGCAATGCATGATGATAAATATCGAGAACACCAATGGTAAAGCCCGCCTTGCGAACGATCTGCCGCTGTTCTTTATCGAGGAGCGCCAGCGCATCATCAAGGTCCGTCCGGGCCATTATGCCGCCCGCATCCGCAAGCTGAATGAACAAGGCCCGCACCACCGCTGGTGTTTCCGGCAGGCCTGCCTGTTCCAATATCCTGAGCAACGGCGCGAGGTGGCGTTCGTGCTGCGCCTTCATCCAGCCCTGAATGCGGGTAACGACACTGTTTGCAATGTCCTGCCCCAATGCGGTGATGGCCTTATCCACCCGGATTTCCGGCGACAGCAAAGATGCCCCAGAGTGCAGGGTTGCAACCGGGTCTTCCCGCCATAATATTTGCGGGTTTGCGCCGGGGGCTGCATTCAGCGTCAATTCGCTATCAGGAGCAGCAATGAGTTCTTCAGCCTTCACCGTTAACATCTTTCCTAATCGCCGCTCCGCCGCGGCCAGCAATAATTTGCGGTCCCCACCCCTCGCCTGCGGATCAACGAGGAAACGAAATCCATGAAGCCTTCCTAGCGGCTCCCCATCGACATGGACAGTCCCATCTTCATCAAGATCAAAGGGTAAATCGTCCCGATTTCTGCCTATATCCCGAAGAAGCAAGGATGTGCGCCGGTCAACGAAGCGTTGCGTCAATGCGCTATGCAGGGCGTCAGAGAGTTTTTCTTCGATTTCGCGAGTGCGCTGCGCCATCTCTGCGGGCTTTTCCAGCCAGTCTGGCCGGTGCGCGATGTAAGACCATGTGCGCACCGCAGCGATTCGCCCGGACAGCGTATCCATATCCCCCTGCACAGTATCGAGCCGGGAGATGTTCTGCGCAAACCAGTCGCGCGGCACATATCCATTGCCTTCGCTGCGAAACTGCCACAGGCGCGATACCATGCGGGCGTGATGATCCGCGCCCAGTTTCTGAAAATCAGGAAGGCCGCAGCAATCCCACAAGCGGCGCACAGCAGCAGGGTTGCGCACACGCTGGCGTACCAAAGGGTCGCCCGCCATGGTCTTGAGAACCGCCAGATCCGCCGATTGCGGCGCAGGGCGGAGTTGCGGCACGGTTGGGCGCGCCTCCAGCGCATCAATCAACCCATCAATGCTGCTCATGCTGGGCTGGCCGTCGCGCCAGTACAGGGATTCTATTGGCGAAAAACGATGATTCTCAATCGCGTCAATTTCTTCGGGGGTAAAGCCGCCCTCGCCATCCTCCCCACCCAGAGAGCCAAATGTGCCATCCTTGTGGTGTCGCCCGGCCCGCCCGGCGATTTGCGCCATTTCCATAACAGTCAGACGCCGCGTGCGCCTGCCGTCAAATTTCCTCAGCGAGGCAAAGGCAACATGGGTGACATCAAGATTAAGCCCCATGCCGATAGCGTCCGTGGCGACGAGATAATCTACATCACCATTCATGAACATTTCCACCTGTGCATTACGGGTAGAGGGCGAAAGCGCGCCCATGACCACCGCCGCACCGCCGCGTAAACGACGTAGCATTTCGGCAACGGCATATACTTCCTCTGCCGAGAAAGCGACGATGGCAGAACGTTTGGGAAGGCGAGAAAGTTTTTTCGCGCCAGCATAGCTCAGCGTAGAAAAACGCGGGCGGGATATGATTTCAGCCTTGGGAAGCAACGCCTTCACCATCGGTGTGAGCGCAGCGCTCCCCAATATCATCGTTTCTTTGCGGCCCCGCGCCCGCAGCATCCGATCGGTAAAAATATGCCCGCGTTCCGGGTCTATCCCCAATTGCGCTTCATCCAGCGCAACAAAGGCAAATTCTTTCTCCAGCGGCATGGATTCGGCGGTGCAGAGAAACCAGCGTGCACCCTCTGGCATAATTTTCTCTTCGCCGGTGATGAGGGCAACTTCCTTCGGCCCCTTGATGGCGACAACGCGATCATACACCTCCCGCGCCAGCAAGCGCAGCGGAAAGCCCATCATGCCGCTACTGTGCGCACAAAGGCGCTCTACCGCCAGATGGGTCTTGCCGGTATTGGTCGGGCCAAGCACCGCCGTTACAGGGGAACGGGAAAATTGCGACATTATGCGCGCCTTGTTGGACGATCATCACCTGTGATGCAAGGCCGTTAGAACCCGACATTTGCTCAGGCGTCCACAACACCCCGACATTCATCTGGCGCAGACCACGTCCTGCCTTGTTACGGCGTTATATTCTGTTGTTTCCTTGCATTAAATCGACTTTAACCTTCCTGCTTCACTATGGGGCAACTATGGAGCGCAAAGCGGGCGCGTGAAGCATTATGTTTCCTGGGGATTTCCGGTTGTTTGAACGATCTGAGTTTGATTCTTTTTCCAGTGGTGGAGCCGCTGGCGCAGCGAATCCTGCGGTGCGCTTCTTCAAGCCGCCCGTGGCCGAACAACGCCCCATAAGCTGGCGCGACCACAGCCGTATGTGGGCCGAAGATGTCAATCTGGTGCCTGATCTGGGCCAGAACATCGGCAGCCTTACATGGTTTCGCGGTCTTGGCACCTGCTTTGCCCTGTGTCTCACCGCCATCAGCCTGAAACCTGATTTCGCGCCGCTTCCGGCCACCACCGGCCCGGCGATGACCGCCGAAAATTATGACGAGATGCGTTCTCACATGGTAACATCGCTTGCCATGGGTGCTGATAGTGGTCGCCATATGGGGCCAACCGACGCCGCAGCCCCGCTGACCAGTGCGCCGGAACGACCAAGCGTTACCCTGTCTGCCGCCATTGGTGCAGGCGACAGCCTGAGCCACGCGCTATCCCGCGCCGGGGTGAGTAGCGCTGATAGCAAACGGGTTATCGACCTCCTCAGCATGGATATAGCGCCGGGCGCTCTGGCCCCGGGAACAAGGCTGGATATTGTGCTGGGCCGCCGCGCCAGCCGCTCCGTACCGCGCCCGCTGGATCAGCTCAGCTTTCGCGCCCGCATGGACCTCGCCGTTGATATTAAGCGCGAGAATGGGACACTAACGCTTCGCCGTACCCCGATTGCGGTTGATAACACCCCATTGCGTATCAGGGGCATCGTTACTGAAAGCCTGTACGAAGCCGCGCGAGCCGCAGGGGCGCTCCCCTCCACAATCCAGAGTTATCTACGTGTCATCGGCCAGCATGTGCCACTGTCCTCCATTCGTCCCGGCACGAAATTCGACATTGTCGTTTCCCATCGCCGCGCTGCAACCGGAGAAACCGAAACCGGCGAATTAATTTATGGCGGCCTGCAACTCAGCAGCGGCAAAAAGGTCGATGTGCTGAAATGGGCGCAGGATGGCAAGCAACAATGGTTTGAAGCATCCGGTGTCGGCCAGAAGCGCCCCGGAATGGCCCGCCCGGTAGCGGCTGCGCGGCTATCATCTGGCTTTGGCATGCGCCGCCACCCAATATTGGGCTATTCCCGGCTCCATGCCGGGACGGATTATGCCGCGCCTACAGGCACACCCATTTATGCTGTTTCTGATGGCCGGGTAGCCTTTGCCGGGCGTCATGGTGGCCATGGCAATTATGTGAAACTCTCCCATAATGGCAACCTCGCTACAGGCTATGCCCATATGAGCCGTATCGCAGTGCAGAGCGGGCAAGCTGTACGACGCGGTCAGGTCATTGGCTATGTAGGGTCAACCGGCCTCTCTACCGGACCGCATCTGCACTATGAAGTGTATCGCAATGGCAGCCCGATCAACCCCGCATCGGTGAAGTTTGAACAAAGCCCTCAACTGGCCGGGAATGAATTACAAGCATTCCGCAATCGCCTCGCCCAGATTAAGGCAATTACCAACAACCCCAGCGCGCAGGCCCAGCCAGCAGCAGCAACGGCAAGCCCTATGGCAATCGCTGGCCCATCGGAAAATAACAAACTGACAGACAGGCGCACCCTCTCCATGCGATAAGGATGAGGGCATCGCCCACCATGAAGCGTAATCAGTTCGCCCCGCCGAAATAGACAAAGCTCATTTTGTTGCCGTCCAGATCACGGACATAGGCACCATAGAAATTAGGCCCATATTGAGGTCGCGGCCCCGGCGCGCCTTCATCACTACCGCCCGCCGCCAGAGCCGCTGCATGGGCCGCCTGCACTTCTTCTTCATTCTCACACAGC
This sequence comes from Sphingobium sp., assembly GCA_009360885.1. Lineage (GTDB taxonomy): Bacteria > Pseudomonadota > Alphaproteobacteria > Sphingomonadales > Sphingomonadaceae > Sphingobium. Next base: position 455,067 of record SPEL01000002.1, read on the forward strand.
AACCCTACCATATTGCCATTGCCGGGCGTTGCAGCTTCCTTGTTGAAGGGTGGCGTCACCCAGATGCGTCCACCCCCGCGCAACCCATAGCAAAAACCATGGGGCATAAATTCCATCACCACCGCCCCACCAATCAGCGGCAAGACGGCATCATAATAAGCCCGCGCGGCGGCAACATCGTTGGAGCCAATCATCACATAATTTAAGGACATATCCACTCCACAGAGATAAGAACATATGATGAACAAATAGCCCGCAATCGCATAATAGGCAAGCCCAATTCCTACATAAATCACATACCAACACAGGCCCCACCCTCCCCGCCATGGACATTCTGCCCATCGCCGACATGCTTGCGATGAAGAGGGTACAGGCCTAAAGCTGCGGACCATGACTCAGACCATCGCCCACGCCGCTTACCCTGCCCTTCGCCTGCGCCGTACCCGCCTTTCAGGCTGGAGCCGCGCCATGCACGCTGAAAACCGCCTGCACCCCAGTGACCTAATCTGGCCCTTATTCGTAACAGAGGGGCAAGGCATCGAAGAACCCATTAGCGCGCTGCCCGGCGTATCCCGCTGGTCGGTCGATTTGATGGTCAAACGCGCGCAAGAAGCCCGTGACGCTGGCATAGCCTGTCTAGCCTTATTCCCCAATACGCAGGCAGAGCGGCGCAGTGACGATGGCAAAGAAGCGCTCAACCCCGATAATCTGATGTGCCGCGCCATTCGCGCTATCAAGGACGCCGTGCCAGACATCGGTATCCTCACCGATGTAGCGCTTGATCCTTATACCGCCCATGGTCAAGACGGCCTTGTCAGCGAAAATGGCGAGATATTGAATGATGAAACCATTGAATTGCTGATCGGTCAGTCGCTTAATCAGGCCAATGCCGGGGCGGACATCATCGCCCCCAGCGACATGATGGACGGGCGCATCGGGGCCATTCGCACGGCCCTTGAGCAAAATGGCCATAAGAATGTACAAATCATGGCCTATTCCGCCAAATATGCGAGCGCCTTTTACGGCCCGTTCCGCGATGCCGTTGGTTCGCGTGGGTTATTGAAGGGTGATAAGAAAAGCTATCAGATGGACCCAGCCAATAGCGAGGAAGCCCTGCGCGAAGTCGCGCTGGATCTTGCTGAAGGGGCCGACAGCGTGATGGTGAAACCGGGCTTGCCCTATCTCGACATTGTTCGCGCAGTGAAGGACCGTTTCGCTGTCCCCGTCTATGCTTATCAGGTATCCGGCGAATATGCGATGATAGAGGCCGCCGTCGCCGCTGGTGCGGGGGATAGAGATGCGTTGGTCCTCGAAACATTATTGGCGTTCAAACGGGCCGGAGCAAGCGGCGTGCTGACCTATCACGCCCTCCATGCGGCGCGGCTGATCGGGTAGCGAGTGGGCGGGAACTGATACTACTGTTCAGGGGGCATGTCTTTGCGCTGGCAATAGCATCCGCATGTAATCATATTGCGGACACGACCTGCCCCCCATAAACACCCTTTTGATTTTCACAGATTGATCTCCCGGTCATATCCGGCAGCATCCAGAAAAGCGCGATCATGGCTAACCATGAGCAGTGCGCCATCCCATTGCCTCAACGTGTGTTCCAGAATTTCGACAGTCTCGATATCCAGATGATTAGTGGGTTCATCCAGCACCAATAATTGCGGTGCAACCGGCCCGCCCATTACCATGGCAAGCCCCGCCCGCAGCCTCTCGCCCCCGCTCAGGCCGCCCGCCGGGCGCAGCGCATCACGGTTACGAAAGGCGAAACGCGCCAGCACATCATGCGCCCTCCCCACACTCATATCCGGATAGCGGGCCTGCATATTTTCCAACAGAGTAAGCCCCGGATCAATCAGCGAAACATGCTGATCTAGCATAGCGGACATACCCTCTGCCCTGAATATTGTGCCGGACGAAGGTTGCTCCTGCCCCATGATGATGCGCAATAAACTGCTTTTCCCGCTGCCATTAGAGCCGCTGATGATAATGCGCTGCGGCCCGGTGATAACAAGGGACAAGGGGCCAAAAAGACGCCGCCCATGCCCCTCATTTCCTGCGGCGCGATCACAGATCACATCTTCCATCCGCAACAAAATGCGGCCAGCTGGCAAGACCGATGACGGCAGATCAATATGGAGCGGCGTTACAACTTCAATCTGGCGGCGCGCCTCATCTCGGATATGCTGCGCCTGCTCCGTCCGCCTTACGCCATCATCACGCCCGCGTCCGGCGGTGCGCTGCGCCCTGTTGGCCTGCGCGTCCAACAGGATTTTGGGCGCATCCCCCTTTGCCCTTTTCGCGCGACCAGCTTTATCCCGCCGCGCCTGACGCTCTGCCTGTTCCTGAACCGACAGGATAAGCTGCTTGGCGTTCCGTTCTGCCACGCGAAGGTCAGCAGCAGCCCTTTCCCTTGCGGCATCCCGCGCCGCCACGAAATCACTCCATCCGCCGCCGAATATATCAACCTCTACGGGTGATAAATGAATGATAGCGTCCATTTCCTCCAGCAAGGCCCGATCATGGCTGGCTACCAATGCGCCGCCGCGCCAGCCCTTCAGCAGGTTTATCACAAGGGCGCGGCCTTCCACATCCATGTCATTGGTCGGCTCATCAAGCAGCAGAACGTCAGGTTGGCACAGCAGCAGTGCAGATATAGCGAGGCGCATCCTCTCCCCACCACTCAGCCCGGCAACAGACATGTTAAGGTCCAGACCATCCAACCCCATTTGCCTCAGAATATCATCAATGCGGCCTTCCAATGTCCAGTCCGCCAGCGCGGCGTCCGCAGGGCTGCCCAGACCGACCTCCATCCGGCGTAGCAATTCCAGCGCCTCCGCCACGCCCAACGCCTCTGCAACAGAACCAGATGCAGCGCGAACCTGCCTCAGCAAAGCGACGTGCCCATGGCGGGTGATGTGACCAGAGGCCGCCTCCCGGTCCCCCGCCAGAACGGACAGCAATGTCGATTTGCCGCAACCATTGCGCCCGACAAGGCCAATGACCTCACGGTTCAGAACAAAACTGAGATCAGAAAATAAGGGCTTACCGTCAGCCGTAGCGACAGAAAGATGATCGACTGTGAGAAAGGCAGGCATGAACAATTCCGGCGCAATGGAGAGACAAACTATGTTCCAATGTCCGGTTGTTCATGATGAATGGTCCTTCAAAAATCAGTCAGGGTGCAAGATAGGCAATGCCCCGACTTTAGCAAGCCCCTCCCTTATAGCAGCGAATTCACCAGCCGCGCCCCATTTTCCAACATCCTCCGGTGGAATGGGCGCTGCGCCCATTCATCCGACCGCAGGCGTGTAGAAACGTCGAGATAGCCCTGTTGAATTGCTTTTACCCGCGCAATCGAATCAGCATCATAAAGCAGCAAACTCGCCTCTTCGTTCAGTTGGAATGAACGAATATCCACATTGCTCGACCCCACAATGGCAAGCCGGTCATCAATGCTGAGGTTCTTGGCGTGGAGAAGATGGCGTGGATAGAGGTTGATATGAACCCCGGCGTCCAGCAAATCCGCGTAGAAAGAACTCTGCGAGAGATGCACCAAAGGCTGGTCCACCACCTCTGACACGACGAGGTCCACATGCACCCCTCGCGCAACAGCCGCCGCCATTGCCCCCAACACGTCATCATCCGGGATGAAATAAGGCGTGGCAATAATCACATGGCTCTGTGCCTGATGGATTTGCCAGACCAGCAACGTCTGGAAACCCTCCAGCGGATAAGCCGCACCGCTGGGCAATAGCTGCACCCGCGCATTGGCCAGCGGTTCAGGCGTAATGGGGCTATGCGTTGGATAATCGCCGGTTTCCATATTCCAGTCGCCGCGCACCAGTGCATCCATGCTGGCGACGACCGGGCCGGTCACGCGGGCCACCAGTTCATGATTATAAATGCCGGGGCGAAATTCCGGATCAACGATATTCTGCGACCCCGCATAGCCCACGCATCCATCAATCACGAACAGTTTGCGATGATTGCGCATATCGCGCCGTGTCCGCCCGCGGATGAAACGGAAAGGCAGCGCCTCCCTCACATGGACACCGCGCGTGCGCAATAACCGATCCGTATTACGCCACCAGCGATAGGAACCAACCGGATCTACCATCACCCGCACATCCACTCCGCGACGAACAGCCCCGCCCAGAGCATCGATCACCCGCCGACCGGTGGCATCATCCGCGAAAATATAGACGAGGATGTGAACAGAACGGGTCGCGCCGTCTATGTCGGCAATCAACCGATCGATCAGCCCCTCATAATCATCTATGAGGTCGAGATGATTGCCCCCGGTTGCAGGCATTTGGCCTAATGTTTCGGCAAGGTCTGCTATAGGCGTCGCATCACCCAGATGGGCAGCAAAAGGGCGCTGGCTTTCTGCCGTTTCCGCAAAGAACGGGCGCAATCGATGAAAACGCTCCATCCGCCATTCGGGAAATTTCGGGCTACCGATCATCCAGAACAGAAATAAACCCGCCCACGGAAGGAAGAAAATGAGAAGCAACCACCCACGCGCTGCCGCAGGCGAACGCCGCAAAGGTATAATCGCCAGCGCACCAAGACGAATCACCCATTCGCTGGCGTAGAATAATGTATCCGTGTCAAACCAAAGCGGGGGCATGGAGCCCACCATAGCCCGGATAAGCAGATAGTCCTAATAGCTTATTCAGGCCGAAGAAACACCGCCCGCAGACCCACATATCGCACCATATCTGGCGATGGGGATTACGGCTTTTTCAAGGCAGCCTTTAACCCGTCAACCTGGTCATTCTGGTCATCAACAATCGCCAGCGCCTGCTTACGCGCCCGATCAATATCAGCGATGCCGCCCGATGCCATTCCGGTTTCCACCGCCTGCATCCGCCCCGCATACAGCGTATCAAGGCTGGCCAGCGCATAGACGCTATCATATCGGGCCTGCTCCAGCCGGGACAGGTTCATCTGCGCGGCCACCCATGCCTCGCTCGATACCGCCGCGCTTCTTGTAACGCGAATCGGCCCGGCCACCTCCTGATACAGGCGGTCAAATTTCGTTTTACCCTGCTGCGCCTTGCCCAGAAGATCGGCCAGTTGCTGTTTCAGGGCAGCATCAGCCTCCTGGGTTTCTCCAGCCTCGCTTACAGATGCCGTATCAGGTGCAGCATCTGCTTCCTCCAGCCCACGCAGTTCAACCGTTCTTTTCGCCAATGATGGGTATGTGCGCCCATCAGAGCCTAAGCCAGCGCAGGCGGATAACAGAAAAGTGGCAGGGCCAATGGCCGCCAAAACAAGGGAAAGGCGCTTTATCATACCACCCCCCATAAAAGGGCGTGAGGCCGGTTGCAACGGTTCGCAGGGGTTTAGCGCCTCCGCCTCTCGTTCATATGGTCTCGTCATAACATCCCCTGCGCCTGTTTCTGTTCCACCATAGCCCGATGCCTCAGCATTGCCGCCAGCCTCGTACACATAAACGGCGAACAGCCCCTATCTGGCGATGATTTTGCCCATCACAACCATCCTGCTGCAAAAAGATATAGTTTCTAAAAAGGCTGTGATTTTATTGTGCAACCATAATAAGAAGCAGCCATGTTCAGTAATTTCATCAGCATTTTGCCGGTTTTCATCGTAATATTGACAGGTTATGTTGCCGCCCGGCTGAAAATCGTCCCTGCCACGGCCAGCAATGATCTCAACCGCTTTGTGTTGTGGATCGCCCTTCCAGCCATGTTATTTCACATTGTTGCGACCACAGACTGGGCCAATATGTGGGATGGCGATTTTGTCATCGCATCCCTGTTGGGCAGCCTCATCACTTTTGGTGCAGGCGCGCTGATAGGGCGCTTTCGGGGCGTTTCTCTTGCCGACAGTGCCATAGATGGCCTCAGCACCGGCTTTGCCAATACCGCCTATATCGGCCTCCCTCTATTCCTGCTGGCCCTCGGACCTGTCAGCACCCCCTATGTCGTGATCGGCGCGACCGTGACACTAACAGCCCTTTCCACCTGCGCGATTGTAATGATAGAATGGGCCAGCCACCGACATCTGGGTGCCGGAGTGGCACTCAGCAAGGCCTCCGTCGGGGTGATTCGCAACCCGGTTGTCCTCGCGCCTTTGCTGGGCATGATCTGGTGGATGACGGGATGGCCACTCCCGGATGTGGTGGAACGTTCTACCGACCTTCTAGGCATGGCCGCCAGCCCCACCGCATTAGTAGCCATTGGCCTGTTTCTAGCCGACCGCCCTCTCATCGAATCACTCACCAGTCGCGCTGCATTGGGCTTGAGCGCAACCAAGCTCTTCCTCCACCCCATCATCACCGCCATCATCGTATGGCCGATACTGGGCATGGGGCAGTTTACCGGCGTTATGGCCATAGCAATAGCCGCTTTGCCAACGGGCACCGGTCCGTTCATGATCGCCGCTTATTATGGCCGGGATAACCGGGTTGCATCAGGCGCGGTCCTCATTTCCACCCTGTTTTCCGCCATTAGCATCAGTGCGATACTCAGCCTGTTACCGCACTGACAGACAGCCTACGGTAATGGTGACATCGGGGCCGAATAAATTGCATTAATGTTGCAAAACTGGCCTGAAACTGTTGACATATACCCGACCTTAAACTAGGGCGCGGCTTTCCGCGTAAGGTGTCATTGGGTCCGCCCGGTGGTTTTGCGTTAAAGCAGTTTTGAAAAGAAGAGATAAAGCCATGTTCGCTGTCGTGCGTACGGGCGGCAAGCAGTATCGCGTTGCCGCAGGAGACAAGATAGTTGTCGAGAAGCTGGCGGGTGAAGCCGGTGAAACGATCACCCTGGATGATGTCCTGCTGGCTGGCGAAGGCAGCGAGCTGAAGGACACTAAGGGCCTGACCGTTTCTGCCGAAATCATCGCGCAGGCCAAAGCTGATAAGGTGATCGTGTTCAAAAAACGCCGTCGCCACAATTATCGCCGCCGCAATGGTCATCGTCAGCGTCATACGATCCTCAAGATCGTATCCATCGGCGCCTGATCGGTCAGAATTTAGGGAGTCATAGACAATGGCACATAAAAAAGCCGGCGGTTCATCGCGTAACGGCCGTGATTCAGAAAGCAAACGCCTTGGCGTGAAGAAGTTCGGCGGTCAGGAAGTGATCGGCGGCAACATCATCATCCGCCAGCGTGGCACCCGCGTATATCCGGGCCGCAATGTCGGTATCGGCAAAGACCACACTCTTTTTGCACTGGGTGAAGGCCGCGTGGTATTCCACACCGGTAAACTTGGCCGCAAATATGTGTCGGTCGATGCGATGGCCGAAGCCGCAGAATAAAAGGACAATCATGCAGAAGGGTTGTCCAACGGGCACCCCGATGTAATGAAAATTCCTGACAAATATTTGTCGAATCTGAATTTTTCAAAAACGGGGCGCCCGCAATCGGGCTGCCCCGTTTTTGCGTCATCAGAACCAATGGGCCGGAACCATGGCCGCCCATTATTCGTCGCAGCGGGGAAGTTCACTCCGAAACATTCATGAACGGCAGAAAATGATAATTCGCCTGAAATGATGCTTCACCAACAGTTAAAGTGCGCTCGCTAAAAAGATTTTACGGTGCGTGCTTTGAAAATTCCCCCGCATGTCGTCGGCATGTCACAAAAACAGGCCAAAGGCGCGACCATAGAGGATTTGATACAATGTTTTCACGGACCAAGAGATTATTACTGAGGCCGGGCTGGGCAGAAGATACCGCCCCGCTGCATCAGTTATGGAGCGAGGAAGCGATTTCCCGCAATCTGCCAGACCTGCCCCCTATGCTGACTCAGGCAAAGACGGCAGAGTTTCTGATGCGGGAACGGGATGTGCTGGCTCCTTATTTCCTGCTGTTTTCCCGCACGGGCGGTGCCCCACGCCTCATCGGCGGCTGCGGGATCAGCATCGGTTGTAGCGAACGCCCTGAGTTGAGTTTCTGGATTGGCCGCCCATTCTGGGGTCTGGGTTTTGCGACAGAGGCTGCCCGCGCAGCCACCCGCATCGCCCGTGCATCAGGGCTTGACCGGTTAACCGCCCGCCCGATGATTGGCAATCGCGCTGGCATCAACGTGCTGGAAAAGCTGGGTTTTCGTCCGACTGGCCAGTGCGAGAAGCGCATCAGCGCAGCGTGCGGCGGCACCGCCACCTGTGTTCTTTACGAGGATAGCGGCGAAGCACCGATGCGCAGTGATAGCGCGATGGAATTATACAGAGACGGCACCCCAATCGCCGCCTGATGACCAGATACAAAATGAGGCGCAGCTCTCACCTTTTCCTGCGCCTCATTCATCAATGATAGAATATCCCTCTTCCTCCCCCCCTGCCTGCTCCCTGTTTCCGCGCTCTTCCCCCTCCCCCTATAGCGCGAAGGGAGCAGGCCTCTTTTTCCTCACGCACGAATGTTCTCAGGCATATTTGCCTTTTGCTGTTTCCGCATCTGTTCCCAACGGATGATACGCATGAGTCTTTCTTTGCTGGCTAAAGCGCGCGGAGCAAGATAAACGGCCAGCATGCATTTTCTTGATCAAGCTAAAATCTATATCCGTTCCGGCGCGGGCGGCCCCGGTGCCGTCAGTTTCCGTCGTGAAAAATATGTTGAATATGGCGGCCCTGATGGCGGCTATGGCGGCAAAGGCGGGGATATTATTTTTGAGGCTGTAGCTGGCCTCAATACCCTTATTGACTTTCGCTATGCCCAGCATTTCAAAGCCCAGCGCGGTATGCCCGGCATGGGCAAAAACCGCTACGGTGCTGGCGGCGATGATCTGGTGGTGAAGGTGCCGGTAGGCACGCAAGTCATTTCCGACGAAGATGGCGAAATATTAGCGGACTTCACCAAAGTCGGCCAGCGGCAGGTCTTCCTACGTGGCGGCGATGGTGGCCGCGGGAATATGAGCTATAAAACTAGCACCAACCGCGCCCCCCGTCAGCATGGCACGGGCTGGCCCGGTGCAGAAATGTGGGTGTGGCTGCGCCTTAAATTGCTGGCCGATGTCGGGTTGGTTGGCCTGCCGAATGCCGGAAAATCTACCTTTATCAATCAGGTGACGAATACCAAGGCAAAGGTCGGCGCTTATCCCTTCACCACATTACGCCCACAACTGGGCGTCGTGTCCCATCGCGACCGCGAATTTGTGCTGGCGGATATTCCCGGACTGATTGAGGGTGCCGCCGAAGGCGTTGGCATTGGCGACCGTTTTCTGGGCCATATTGAACGCTGTCGGGTCCTTATCCACCTGATCGACGCAACCGGCGATGATCCTGTCAAGGCATGGGAAATCGTTCAGGGTGAGCTAGAAGCCTATGGCGCGGATTTGGAGGATAAGCCGCAGGTGGTAGCCCTTAACAAAGGCGATCTTCTGGGGCAGGAACTGATGGATGATGTCGCCGCTCAGTTGCGTGATGCAGGGGTCGAGACAATTTTCACCATTTCCGGGGCCACCGGGCAAGGCGTCTCAGAAATGATGGACGCGCTATTACCGCTGATTGATGCCGGGCATGATGCGGTAGAGGCATTGGGTGATGGCATGGACCCGGATGATGACGCCCCCGCTGAGGAGGTAAAGCCTTGGTCACCAATCTGACGGTAGATTCGGCCCCTTCATCGCCGAATCCCCATCAGCTTCTTGATTATCATCAGGATGACTGGCCCGCCAGACGCTGGATTCTGGCGCTTTTAGGCGCAATTTGCGGCGTCATCATCTATTTTCTGGCCAAAAAACATGATGACTATGGCTGGGTAGAAGATACGCTGCGCCTGTCTCTCGCTACATATGTGGGCATCGGCGCGGCGGCCTTCGCCTTTGTGCTGGAACGCGGGAAAATACGCGGCAGCATAGTGTTCGCGCTCCTTTCCGGGCTGATAGTGGCCTCTGTCCTCTATTTCAGCGGAAACATAAAATCATGGGAGCCATGGCGACTGCTGAGCGCAGCGCTGACCATCATCATCGCCGCGCCGTTATTTCAGGGGTGGCGGGATGGACAGACCGGCACCGCATCTACCCAAACAGACAATGCTGCCGATACGGCGGGCCGCACCCTCTTTGGCCGTTATTATTTCCCCTATCGCGCCACCCATGACCGGGCATGGACGAATATTTGCCTGTGGGGTGCTGCATGGCTGTTCGTGGGCATCTCCTTCATGCTCGCATGGTTGCTGGCAACCCTGTTCGATCTTATCGGCATAGACTGGCTGAAACGCGCGCTTAATCAGGAATATTTCACTCTGCCTCTCATCGGCGCGGCCTTTGGCGGCGCGGTAGGGATTTTGAGGGACCGGGAACGCACGCTCGCTCTGCTACAAAAAATAGTGATGATGGTGCTTTCCGTGCTGGCCCCGGTGCTGGCGGTAGGACTCGCGCTGTTTCTGCTAGCCCTGCCCTTTACGGGCCTTCATGCGCTGTGGGACACTACCAAATCCACCACGCCAATATTACTGAGTTGCATCATTGGCGCGCTCATCCTCGCTAATGCTGTCATTGGTGACAGCCATGAAGACGAAGCCCGCATGCCCATATTGCGGTGGAGCGCAATGGTGCTGGGCGCAGTAATGCTACCGCTCGCCGCCATTGCCGCTTATTCCACCAGCCTGCGCATTGGCCAATATGGCTTTACACCCACAAGGCTGTGGGCGGCGACCTTCACCTTCATCGCCTGCGCCTATGGGGTGGCGTATTGCGTGGCATTGGTCCGTGCCCGCGGGACAGGTTGGTCATCCCATGTACGCCCGCTCAATCTGCGTCTCGCCATTGGCCTGTGTGCATTGGCCTTTTTGCTCTCTACGCCAGTCATCAGCTTTGGCGGCATTGCCGCAAAGGATCAGGTAAACCGTCTGCTCAGCGGCAAGGTGAAGGCCGAACAATTTGACTGGGTCGCTATGCGCTTTGATTATGGTCCAGCCGGGGTGGAAGCGTTGAAGAGGCTGGTCCGCAGTGATGCACCCGCCCCTATCCGCAAGACCGCAGAAGAATATCTGAAGCGTGAAGAACGCTATGCCGCCACGCAGGAACAGGAAAAGCAGGAGGTCGCTGGCAATCTGGTGGTCCGGCCTACAGGAACGGCTCTTCCTGCTGCGCTGAAGGAACGCCTCACCGGCACAGATGCCTGTCGTAATATGCGCCCCTGCAATGTCATTTATGACGCTAAAGCGCAGGAAGCCATAATATTTCAGGTTTACGGCCCGACAGTATTACGCCTTGTAGAAGGCAGGTGGAACATTATCCCAAAACAACCACAACAAACCATGGCGGAAGGCATAGACAAGTTAAACTCATCCTTCCAAAAGGGTGAAGTAGAGATCCGTTCGGTAACCCGCCGTCAGATATTTATAGATGGCAAAGCTGCTGGGGAGGTATTTGAATGAATATTTCCTTGCTGCACTTTTCCCCTTTTTGTCCTTCCAAAACAGCCTGAGCCAAGCCCTGTGTTTAATCATGATTCTGCGCCCTCCCCCGGCTTTCCTGCTTCCTCCGTGGGGCGGCTGGTCATCAAAATCGGCTCCGCCCTGCTGGTGGACCCGGATGGTGCCATCCGTATTGATTGGTTGCGGGGCGTTATAGAGGATATTGCCCAACGCCACGCAGCTGGCCAGCAGATCATTGTCGTGTCATCCGGCGCGATCGCATTGGGCGCGCGTCGTCTCAGCCTTCCCAAGGGCGGGCGTGGGTCACTGGATGATGCGCAGGCCGCTGCGGCAGTCGGGCAGATTGCGCTATCCCACCATTGGGCAGGTTTACTGAAGGATCAGGGCATTACCGCTGGGCAAATGTTGCTGACGCTGGATGATCTGGAGCATCGCCGCCGCTATCTCAATGCCGCCGCCACGCTGGAAAGGCTGATGGCTTTGCGCGTCGTTCCTGTCATCAATGAGAATGACAGCGTGGCAACAACCGAAATCCGCTTTGGCGACAATGATCGTCTCGCCGCCCGTATCGCACAGGCCGCTAAGGCCGATGCTGTGGCGCTGCTTTCCGACGTAGATGGCCTCTACACCGCTAATCCACATAGCAACCCTGATGCGAAACTGGTGCGGGATGTACGCAAGATAGACGCCCATATCACGGACATGGCTGATGGAGGTTCCGGTTCTGGCATGGGATCGGGCGGCATGGCGTCGAAAATCGCGGCAGCGAAAATCGCGACCAGCGCAGGGGCACATCTTGCCATACTATCGGGCCTGCCAGAGCGTCCGTTATCCGCATGGGAAAATGGCGCAAACGGCACAATTTTCCACGCGCAGCCCAGTAAAGGCGCGCGGCAGAACTGGCTGGCGGGAAGGCTGACGAGCAAAGGCCGCATTATGGTGGATGCAGGCGCAGAAAACGCCCTGCGCGATGGCCGCAGCCTGCTGCCTGCTGGCGTCACGCAAGTGGAGGGACGCTTTGTGCGCGGCGACGTGGTGGACATTATCGGCACAGATGGCCGCCTCATTGCCCGTGGTCTCATTGAATATGATGCGGAAGAAACCACGCTCATTGCGGGTAAACGTAAAAGCGACATAGCGGAACTGTTGGGCCAGCCCGTGCGTCCTGCCCTCATCCACCGCAATCATATGGTGCTGTTATGAGCGTTCTGTCCCCTGATGAAGCCGCGAATGTTCGCACTATTTTACCGCGCCCGACGCCCGCCCGCATTATCGCCATCACTGGCGCGACCGGCTTTGTCGGGACGGAAACGCTGGAACAGCTATTGGCAGCAGACTTTTCCGTGCGTGCGCTCACCCGCCGCCCACAACAGGAGCGCGATAGCGTAATATGGGTGGAGGGCGCGCTTGATCGGCCCGAAACGCTCGACGAACTCGTAACCGGCGCGGATGTCGTCCTCCATATCGCAGGGGTGGTGAATGCGCTGGATCGTGCCGGATTCGCCGCCGGAAATATTAGCGGCACCCAAAATGTCATCGCCGCGATGGAAAAGGCAGGAGTAAACCGCCTCATCCATATTTCATCACTGGCCGCCCGCAACCGCGACCTTTCCAACTATTGCTGGTCAAAGGCGCTGGCAGAAGACGCCGTGCTTGCCTCCTCGCTCGCATCGACAATCATCCGTCCTCCCGCCATTTATGGCCCGCGTGATACGGAGTTCAGCGAATTGCTGCGGATCGCCCGCTATGGTGTGCTGCCGGTGCCTGCTATAGGTCGCGCTTCGCTCCTCCACGTGCGGGACCTTGCGCGCCTGCTCGTCAAATTGTGCGGAAATGAGGGCGACAAATATATCGGCGCATTATGGGAAGTGGATGACGGCACGCCCGGTGGCCTCTCTCATAAGGAACTGGCTGCCGCATTTGGCCGCGCGTTTGGAAAGAAAATACGCGCCCTTCCCGTGCCATCTGCCGCTATCATGGGCATAGCCGGGCTGGACCGCTTCATTCGCAAACAGGGCGCCAAACTGACGCCAGACCGAGCCCGCTATATGTGCTTTCCGGACTGGGTCGCCAACACCGCCCGTACGCCCCCGGCGGATTTCTGGGCCGCCACCATCACGCCCGATATTGGCCTTGCCGAAATTGCGGCCCCGTTTCGCCAGTAAAAAACGCAACTGCCGCCTATAGAGCCAAATACAGCGTCTTTTGGGCCATATACTGCCCTTTTCCCGCCTTATTCCCTTGCCAAATGAGCGTCAGCAGGCGCATATCGCCCATCCCATCAGAAAGAGAAGAGCATGACCGACCGCCAGCAAATTTTTGACCAGATTGCCGCGCAAATCGCGCCTTTCAACAAAAAGGAAGTGGCCCTCAGTGACGCCACCACCTTCGCCGGTGATCTGGAATGGGACAGCCTGACTGTGATGGATTTCGTCGCCGCTATTGAGGATGAGTTTGACATCATCATCACAATGAACATGCAGGCCGAAATCGAAACCGTAGGCCAGTTGGTGGATGCCGTGGAAAAGCTGCGCGCCGCCTGAAACCATCTTTTCCGGCGGTATCATTCAGCGCCCCTTCATACCCCGGTTCATAATTCGCGCCCATATTTATAAGGGACCCCATGAAAATGGCTGATCTGTTTAGCAAATTCGACCCCCTGATCGCAGAGCGTGAGGCACTGCTGGCCACCGGCGTGCGGGATCCGTTCGCCATCGTGATGGAGGAGGTGAAATCCCCCACCCTTGCGGTTATCAAGGGCAAGGAAACCATCCTGCTGGGCACCTATAACTATATGGGCATGACCTTTGACCCGGATGTAGTGCAGGCGGGCAAGGATGCTCTGGATAATTACGGCGCTGGCACGACCGGCAGCCGGGTTTTGAACGGCACCTATCAGGGCCATAAAGAGGTTGAGGATGCGCTGAAGGAATTTTACGGCACCTCCTCCGCCATGGTGTTCTCCACCGGTTATCAGGCCAATCTGGGCATGATCTCCACCCTGGCTGGCAAGGGCGATTATGTGGTGCTGGACGCCGACAGCCATGCCTCCATCTATGATGGCTGCTTCCTTGGTGATGCAGAAATCGTGCGTTTCCGTCACAATAGCGTCGAAGACCTCGACAAGCGCCTTGGCCGCCTGCCTGCCGATGCGCAGAAGCTCGTCGTGCTGGAAGGCGTCTATTCGATGCTGGGCGATATCGCGCCGCTGCCCGAAATGGTTGCCGCCATCCGTAAGCATCCCAATTGCATGATCCTCGTTGACGAAGCGCACGGGATGGGCTTTTTCGGCCCGAATGGTCGCGGCGTTTATGAGGAACAGGGCGTTGAGAAGGACATCGACTTTGTCGTCGGCACTTTCTCGAAATCCGTCGGCACAGTGGGCGGCTTCTGCGTTTCCAACCACCCGAAGTTTGAGGTCATGCGCCTCGTTTGCCGCCCTTATGTGTTCACCGCCTCGCTGCCACCCAGTGTCGTAGCGACTGCCGCCACCTCCATCCGCAAGCTGATGCACGCAGGTGAAAAGCGCGCCCATCTGTGGGAAAACAGCAAGCGCCTGCATAAAGGGCTGGTTGATCTGGGCTTTAAACTGGGGACAGACAGCCCACAATCGGCCATTATCGCCGTTATCCTGACAGACCAGACACAGGCCGTGGCCATGTGGCAGGCGCTGTTGGAATTGGGCCTCTATGTTAACATGGCCCGCCCGCCAGCAACGCCCGCTGGCACATTCCTGCTGCGCTGCTCGCTCTGCGCCGAACATAGCAGTGAACAGGTCGGACAAATCCTCAGCATATTTGAGGCAGCAGGCAAAGCCACCGGCGCGATTGCCTGAATGGAGCGCTAAGCGGGGCTGGTCAATCAACGGACCGCCCCGCTTTCCCAAATCGGTGGTCAGGAGAAGCGGCTCGCCGCTCTATTCCCACACTTCCTTAACAGATAATATTGCATTACTAAGGTGAACATGGCGTTCACACTGTCAGATGAGCAGGAAGCCCCCTTCTGGCGGCGAAAAATAGACCGGGCGATGCCTTTCTTTATCGGCAGCGCGCTCATCGTTGCTATGATGGCGCTCCTCTATTTCGCCAGCATGGCCTCCCGTTATCAAAGCGATGCCTTACAACAGCAGCAACGCAGCTATGAAGTTGCTGCCGTTGCCCGCCGCCTTGATAGCCTGATCGCCAAGGCGGAATCTTCGCTCGCGCGCTATGTTATCAGCATGGATAAAGATATTGGCCGCCAATATCAGGACCAATGGGCCAAGGCCGGAAAGGAACTGGCGACCCTGCGACGGGAAACCCGGCATGACCCGGTGCAACAACCGCTGATCCAGCAACTGGGCCAAGCCTATCATCAACGCGGCGCTACACTATCGGAAATTGCGCTGCGCACTACGTACGATCAGAAAAGTGCTTCGCTCGGCAAATTTTACGAGGCCAGCCGCGCTGACAGCCTGACGCGCATTAATGCTCTGCTGGAACAGGTTATCCGCACCGAAAATGACCGGTTACGTCGATATAATCGCAATGTCGCCATTGCGGGCAATAGCGTGCAACAGATGGATAACACATATCGCATGGTCGGCATCATCCTGATAATGATGATATTGCTGCTCATCTGGTTTGCCCGCACCATCATCCACGAACGGCGGCAAGAACAGCGGATAATCGACGATGAATATTTCCGGGCGCTAAAGCTGGAGGCCGCTGTGGCCGACCGCACCACCGAATTGCAACTCGCTTATGCCAAGCTGCAACGCGAAACTGAGGAGCGCGCACGCGCCGAACAGAGCCTGCGTCAGGCACAAAAAATGGAGGCAGTGGGCCAGCTAACCGGCGGTATTGCTCATGATTTCAATAACATGTTGGCAATTGTTGTCGGCGGGCTGGAACTGGCGAAACTACGCGCCAAGGGGCAGGATGAAGTTATCCGCCATATCAACAATGCTATGGAGGGTGCGAACCGCGCCACCGCCCTCACCCGCCGCTTGCTGGCCTTTGCCCGTGCAGAGCCAAATCTGCCTGCCGTGCTCGATCCGGATGACCTCATCCGTGACATGAAGGAATTACTCGACCGTTCGATAGGCGATCAGATTAAGGTACAGCTCGATCTGTCGGCCGGAGACTGGACCATTCATGCCGATCAGCATCAGCTCGAAAATGCGCTGCTCAATCTGGCGGTCAATGGCCGGGATGCAATGGAAGGACGCGGTCTGCTGTTGCTGCGCACAAGGCAGGAACGGCTGCGCGCTGGCGAGATTGAGAAATGTCCGGCGGGTGAATATGTTTGCCTATCGGTAACGGATGATGGTTGCGGGATGACACCCGAAGTACTGGAACGCGCCTTTGACCCCTTTTTCACGACCAAAGCACTGGGTAAAGGAACCGGCCTTGGTCTCAGCCAGATTTTCGGCTTTGTCGGGCAGGCCGGCGGGGGCATTCGCATCCTTTCCAAGCCAGCAATGGGTACAGAGGTTCAGCTTTACCTGCCACGCCACCGCAGCAGAGCCACCGCAGAAAGAAAAAGCACCTATACAGCAGTCAGCAAAGCCGTCTTGCCGCCACAATTCTCCCCTCCGGCGCGTGACGACACCCTGCCCCCTGCAAAAGAGCCATCAGCCAGTTCGGTCTACCCACCCCGCGCCGGACGGCATATATTGCTGGTTGAGGATGACCCCCGCGTTCTGGCGCAAACCCGCTCTGCCTTGATTGAGCTAGGGTATCAGGTTGTTAGTTGTGACCACCCTGCCAAGGCAGAAGCCCTGCTGCGCGACAATAGCAATATTGAGATCATCCTCAGCGACGTATTAATGCCGGACATGAGCGGCCCTGAAATGGTTGCCGCCTTGCCCAGCGAATATCGTGGTATTCCCGTAGTCTTTGCCACTGGTTATGCGGGCGACGTAACGGATAACAGCATGTTTGCGGGCCATAGCATATTACGCAAGCCCTATACCCTCAAAGCGCTGGAACAGAAGCTGATAGAAGCATTGGCCGCCTCTGCCCCATCACTCTGAAATCTGAATTCTGAACAAAAATTGACCGTTTAACGCATCGTTTGATGCTTAGAGCAGTTTCAGATTCATCTAATGACCCAATCTGCTTGGGAAATTGCTCCAGAGCCGGCCCCTAGCGGACAGCCTTGCTACGCATCAGTTTTGGCACCAGCGTTACCGCCGCCAGTAACGGATGGCGCCGCTGCCATGGGGTGATTTCAATCTGAGTGCCAGCATGGCGGTTGATCTTCCATGCCAGATAATCAATGCCACCAGCAAAGGTGAAGCTGGCCTTGGCGAGCCGCGCAACACTCAGCCTTTTCCCACGGCGCTGCAATAACCGCCATCGTCTGGCGTTGTCGGTACGCTGCGCCTCACTGACCGGTGCGGCAGGCCTCACCACTTCATCGGCCACCGCAGCATTAAACAGCGCCTGATAGGCTTCCGGTGCGCTATCAACGATGGAGGCATTACGTCCTTTGCGCTCAGCGCGTAATTCCGCGCCATAGGTCATCGCGAAACCAGCCTCGAACAAGGCGCGGCTGTTATGCCGATCCTGCGCCCCCACCAACGGCAGAGCAAGATTCAGCAAAGTCGGCGCGGCTTGCGCTACGGCCTGTGCCGTTTTTTCCCGCGCCGCATCATCCGCCGCCCAGACGAGCCGGGACGGCTGCGCAAAGCGCGCCCAGACGGAAACATTATCTGCCTCTGGTCCGCACAGGCGTGTAAAATCATCCTCGCTCAGCACCGCATATTTGGCGCTTAAGCCTTTATATTCCATTGGAAAAACATTGGGCGGAATGAGTCTATTCGCCCGCGCCAGCCATGATTTATCATAAGCCGCTTCATAATCCGAAACGATCAGATAAAAATCGAGCATCAGCCCATCAAGCTGCTTTTCCCGCAGGCAGCTACCATAAAACAGCACCGATCGGGCCGCCTGAGGATGCCGCGCCGCAACCGCCGCCGCCATTTCGGTGACTTTCGGGTCAACCGGCTGCGTCATTTCCGCCGTCACAGTGCGCGGAAGCACCTTTCCTGCCAGCCCCGTCACAGATTATACCACTTCAATTAAGCAGCAAGGCGCAGGAACGGCACCGGCGGCGTGGATTTCAGTACGATCGGACGGCCATTATCCGCTTCGAAAATCTCGCCATCCAATATGACGCTGCTATGTTCGCCCTCTATGCGGATGACATCCCCCTGCTCCAGATGGATGCCCTGCACTTCCTTTGAACCAAAGCGACCCAGCAGGCTCATGAACAACATGCGCAGCACCGCAGACGGGCTGTTATCTACCGCCATCAGCTTCAATCCGCCACCAGAAGGCTTTGCCCCCAGCAGCAATCGTTCCAACGTGGTAACAATCAGAACCGAAAAACGCCCGGCCAGTTGATCGTTCCGAATCATCGAAATGGAAACTGGCCGCGCCGCAGGTGGCATATATTTACCGCGGATACCGAAAATCACCGATGCCAGCACCGCTATCGCCGTCAGCACATGGGAAATGGTGTTGGAAAGACCCAGCGGATAAATTTTATTCCGGCAATAGAGGATAGAATCAGCCAGCCCCGCGCCACCGAGGAACATGCCCAATACCGGGCGGCTGGTCGCCTCACCATCGGATAAAGCGATTAGTTCACGCGAAACGACATGGCCCTCGACGCCATTTTTGGCGATGTCCACAATACGTTCCAACGCCTTGATAGGGTCCCCCCTGCTACCCAGATCAAGCGCGATCAGATTCGTTTTGCCATTTGGCAACACCGCAACAGGGGGAACCTGCCCATCAAAATGGTTGCTGTGATACAGTTCCGTAAGGGTGGTCTGAACTGTCCCATCCCCTCCGTTTATGACGATGACGGTCGGCTTAACATGCGCGATCATCTGCATCGCCCGGCCAATCTGTTCCACCGATTCCACTTCATAATGGAAAATATCGGGGTGATTGGCGCAAAAACTGCGCACACGCGGCAACAACTGGCGGTTGCCGGTGGAACGCGGATTCGAAAGGAGAGCGACAGCTACCATTATGGTTTCAACGGCCTGATGACCGTTCCCTTGCGATAGTTCATATACACGTCGATTTTCTGGGTCTTCCACCCAATGGTCATCACAACCTTGTTGTAATCGGGCTGAAGACTGAAAATAGAGAGCGAGGGGTTGCGCGAAAAACCGCCACCATCGCTCCATCCGGATTTACCGTTACCATCAACATCATGGCGCACAGCAATGGCGTAATGATCGGCTTTAGGCAGGGCGACGCACACTTCCATCGGCCCACTGGCGGTCACGGGCAAGTCCACTCGTTTCAGATATTTGCCCTTAGCGAGAAAATCTGCCGAATTATTGCCATAAACCTGAACACGTAAATTGCCAGTGCGCGCCTTCAACGCAGGAACCCGCACCAGCACGGATGGCGAATCACCTTTGGCGCAGATATTGGCGTCTGGCCCTAATATCGTGGCAGAAGCAGGAGCTGTCGTCAGCGCCATTACGGCAAGAGCCGCAGCAAAGCTGGAACCGACAACCGAAAAATTCAACATGACCAGCACACTCCTCGAAGCTATAGCCCATTCAGTGCATTATATGCCGAATGGGAGGCTCCCCTGCTTTCCTGATCTTGATATGGGCTTCATTTGCGGCCAAAACATGGTGACGGGACGACGATAAGTTGAAACTATTGAGCGCAACTGACCGCTATATAGCCCGGCTGATTGCCGTTCCGCTTGCCGGGACGCTTGTTGTCGCCGCGATGCTACTGATTCTTGATAAGATGCTGCGTCTGTTCGATTTTGTCGCGGCACAGGGCGGGCCAGTCAGCGTCGTATGGCGCATGCTGGCCAATATGATTCCCGAATATCTCTCGCTTGGCATTCCCATCGGGGTGATGCTGGGGATATTGCTGGCCTTTCGTCGACTCGCCCTTTCCTCAGAACTCGATGTGCTTCGCGGTGTGGGCTTGTCGCCCACACGACTGATGAAGGTTCCCTATATCTTCACCATCGCTTTCGCCCTTATCAATCTGGCAATTGTCGGCTTCATCCAGCCTTATTCCCGCTATGCCTATGAAGGGCTGCAATATGAATTGCGTTCTGGGGCGCTGGGGGCATCCATCAAGGTTGGTGAATTCACCAATCTGGGCAAGGGCATGACCCTGCGTATAGAGGAAAGCAGAGACCGGGGCCGCGATCTTCACGGCATATTTGTGCGGGTTGATAAGATGAACAGCCTTGCCGAAGGGGAAGGTCAGGTACAAAATAAGATTAAGGATCAATCCCTTGCAGTGACAGCAGCGCGGGGAACCTTCATGGCGACGGATGACCCGGATGTCATCATTTTACGCCTGACAGATGGCGTTATGGTCCAACGATCAGATAAGATCGCCACCCCACGCATTCTCAGTTTCTCCAGCCATGATCTGCCCATTGACCTACCCAAGATCGAGAATTTCCGGGGCCGGGGTGATGCGGACCGCGAACTGACCCTGCCGGAACTGGTACGGCTGAGCGCAGCGCCCGGAACCGATCTGGCGATGCGGTATGAAATGCGCGCCAATTTCCATTTCCGTATGGCAGAAGTAGCCATGATGCTCCTGCTGCCGCTGGCCGCGCTGGCCTTTGCGATTCCTCCCAAGCGCTCTACCTCGGCGCTGGGCGTCTTCCTCTCCATCGTGTTCATCGTTACCTATCATAAGGTCAATCAATATGCCGAGGATATGGGGGCCGCCGGACGTATTGACCCGATAATCGCCTTATGGGTGCCCTTCTTTGCATTCGGCGCACTGATTTGCTGGATGTATTATGTCGTCGCGTACAAGCCCGGCGGACAACCTATCAGCGCGCTGGAAGCCGTGTTTTCCAAAACCACGCGCTGGGTCGTCAAGGGTTTGCAATCTGTCCGCAAGCGCCTTGGGCATAAGATTTAAGGGAAAGAAACAGCCTTCATGCTGCATCAATTTTTTCCATCCCGCCGTCTGGCCCTTTATATGGCACGGACCTTCCTCATCCGCAGTTTTGCGGTGCTGGCAATGCTGGTCATTGTGCTGATGACTCTGGACCTTTTGGGTGAGAGCGGCACTGTTCTCGCTTATCCGGGTAATGGCGAAGCTGAATTATGGCGCTATGTTGGCCTGCGTGCGCCACAGATTGTTGCCCGATTTCTGCCTTTTTCGGTTCTGCTTGGCACTTTGCTTACCCTGACGACAATGAACCAGAATAGCGAGATCATCTCGATGAAGGCGGCGGGCCTTTCCGCGCATCAGATATTGGCGCCGCTTATTCTTGCCGCGCTCGGTATTGCGGGGATTAGCTACACATTTAACGAGCGCATCGTTACCCGCGCAAGCGCCACGCTGGATGCATGGGAATCGGTCGATTTTGGCCCCATCCCCCGCGATAGCGGCATTAAAACCAATGTGTGGGTGCGGGATGGTAACAACCTCATTACCGCTGGTGTCATAACTGGTCGGGGCGACCAGGTGGTGTTGCGCGATGTCGAAATATTTAACCGGGTGAACAACCAACTGGTCAATATCGTTCGCGGGCAGACCGCCCGATATGATCCGCAAAATCATGACTGGATATTGGAAAAGGCCAGTAATTTTGACGTCAATCGGGGAACGATACAGGAAATCCAGTCTGCGCGGGGCGGGAAGAACATTCGGCCTGAACAGTTCACACTGGCCAAGGTAGACCCGGACGGATTGACCTTCATGGAACTTCGCGCAGCCATTGCTGATCTAAAAGATGCAGGGCGGCCCACATTGTCGTTAGAGGCCAGCCTGTGGCATAAAATCTCCGGCCCGCTCTCTGCGTTGTTGATGCCGATCTTGGGTTCAGTCGCAGCTTTTGGCCTTGCGCGCTCTGGTCAGCTTTTTGTACGCGCTGTCATGGGTATGGCGCTGGGCTTTGCCTATTTTGTGGTGGATAATTTCGCACTCGCTATGGGCAATCTGGGGGCTTACCCCCCCTATCTCGCCGCATGGGCACCCTTCTTCCTATTCTTCTTGCTAGGGGAAACGGTGCTGGTGCGTACAGAGGAATAAGCGCCTCACCCACCCCGCCACCGCCCACAAAAAAGGCCGCTTCCACATCCGGGCGCGGCCTTTTTGATATGTAGATCAGGGCTAGGATCAACCCTGTTTATGGCCACCCATGGTCGCCTTAGCGAGACGCCCCACCAACATAAACAAACCCGGATAGCTTGCCTGCTCATAGGTAGAATTCAACCCCAGACGCTCCTCAAGCCGGCGGTGCGCCAACCCCAGAGAGTGATAAGGCAGGCTAGGCAGCAAATGGTGCAGAGCATGATAGCGCAGGCCTACAGGAGCCCATAAAGGCGCCAGTAACGAAGGAGGCGGCACATTCACCGAGTCGAGATATTGGGCGGTGACGGTCATCGCCTCCCCTTCATTTTCCCATAAATGCGCGACCAGCGTGCGAAGCTGGTTCAATACCGCCACGCCCGAAAGCACCGCAGCCCAGACCAGCAGCGGCTTCCAACCAACAAAGGCCACGCTGGACATCAGCACAATCGCCCAGACCATGCTGGCGCCCTCCTGCCAGAACCATTGCTGCTTCAGCGCACCTTCTGCCGGGCGACGGCGAAAGGCCGGGTTAATCGACAGGGCCGAATATTTTTCGGCCACCAGACGGCGAAAAGGCGGAAAAATCAGGCCCAGCGGCGTCAATATGCCGAAACGCAACAGCACACCCACCGGGGCCAGCAACGCCACGAGGATAAACACCGGCAGCGACCATGGCTTCATCAGAGCGAGGGGGAGATATTCCGGATCCTCCACCGTGCCATAACGGATGCGCTGATGGTGCAACGTATGCACCCCTTCATAAAGGAAAGAAGGAATGAGCAGCGGCACACCCACGAGCGCGTTCCAGCCGAAACGGAAACCGGGCAGCGCCCCGTTACGCACATGGGTTAACTCATGGATGAAGCCCAGCGCCCGATAGAGGCCCAGAACCGCCACCACACCACACAGCAGCGCCAATGCCCAGTTATCAGCCAGTATCGCACCGGCCAGCCCGATATAGCCAATAAAGGCCGATGCCAGCATATCCGGCCAGTAAATTTCTGGCCTTGCCTTTGATATATCGCGCGTCAACTCTGCGGCGGCGCGCAGCATCGTCACATCATCGGGGATGGAGGAAAGCGGCGGCTTTGCGGCTTGCTCCATCGCATCCGGAGTGGAGGCATTGATCCTGTTATAAGCTGTCATTGGCGTTCGTCCTGAAGGGCTTTTGCCCTCCCATATCCTTCATCATGTCATTTGCCGAGGCGTCAGATGGTCCTATCTGACATTTCTGACATTTGCCTCAGAATGTCCGTTAAAATCTAAATGTGCGCAGATCATGGCGTTACTATGATAAATCTGAACCCACACTGATGCTGCCTGTGTTCACCCTTCGATTTGCTTTTCGCATAGATGGCTTGACAAGCTACCCCGAAAATACGCACTGCTATCGCCCTTTCCGCATGAAAAAGGCACGAGCGTGACGCATAATGATCTGGTGATTACCCCCGTTTCCGGCAAGGCCGATCTGCGTGCTTTTGTCGATTTTGCATGGGACGTGTATCGGGATGATCCCCATTGGGTGCCGCCGCTGAAAAGCGAAGTGTACGGCATCATTCTGCCAGAAAAAAACCCGTGGTTTGAACATGGTGAGGCGCAATATTTCCTCGCCCGCCGGGGTGGCCGGGTAACAGGGCGGATTTCTGCGCATATCGACCGACTGGTCCTTTCCATGCCCCCTGAACAGGGCATGGGCCCCGGCACCGGCAATTTCGGCTTTTTCGAGGCACTGGACGAAGAAAGCGGGCAGGCTCTCATCACCGAGGCTGAGAAATGGCTGCGCGGTAAAGGCATGACACGGGTGATGGGGCCGATTTCCCTATCTATCTGGGAGGAGCCCGGCTTGCTCACCAAAGGGCATGACCATTCCCCCACCGTGATGATGGGCCATCATCAACCGCGTTATGAAGGCTGGATAAAGAATGCCGGTTACAGCCCGATCAAAGAACTGCGTACCTATGAACTGGACATCACTAAGGATTTCCCGCCCCTCATTCAGCGTATCGTCCAATCGGGTGAAAAGAGTGACCGCATCACTATTCGCCGGGTCAATAAGAACAAATTTGATGCAGAGGCCGCTATCATCTTGCGTATATTGAACGACGCATGGGGCGAAAATTGGGGCTTTGTTCCGATTACCGACCATGAAGTCGCACATTTTGGCAAGCAATTGAAACCCATTGTGTTTGAGGATCTCATCCGCATTGCCGAATTGGATGGTGAACCTGTCGCGTTCATGATGACACTACCGGACCTGAATGAGGCCACGGCCTCTTTGAACGGTTCGCTCTTCCCCTTTGGCTGGGCCAAGCTACTGTGGTGGCTCCGTAAACCACAGGTTCGCACAATGCGCGTGCCGCTCATGGGTGTGGTAAAAAAATTGCAAGCATCACGCATGGCCAGCCAGCTTGCCTTCATGATGATCGAATATATCCGCCGGGACGCCATCAGCAAATTTGGCTCAACACGCGGTGAAATTGGCTGGGTGCTGGATGATAATCAGGGCATGAACGCCATTGCCGATGCGATCGATAGCCATATCAACAAAATTTACACCATCTATGAGAAACCGCTGTAAACGCCTTGTTTTACAATGGTTGTTATTAAAAAAGGGGGCCAGCAGCCCCCTTTCTCATGCCCGTATAGCGTTCATTTTCAATGTTTGGCGGGCGGGTTCGTCATTCGATCTACATAGGCAATACCTATAGCGGAAACGATGAAAATCGCGTGGATAATCACCTGCCACATCACTCCCTGCTCCGTTACACGGGCAGCCGGTGTGCCCAGCGCATTCGCCTCAATGAAGGTCCGCAGCAAATGAATCGATGAAATGCCGATAATCGCCATCGCCAGCTTCACCTTCAGTACACCAGCATTTACATGGCTCAGCCATTCCGGCTGATCCTTATGACCATTAAGGCCAAGGCGCGACACGAAGGTTTCATACCCACCCACAATCACCATGATGAGCAGGTTAGAAATCATCACCACATCAATCAGGCCCAATACCATCAGCATGATCTGCTGTTCGGTAAATTCAAAGGCATGAAGTGTAAGGTGCCATAGCTCCTTCAGGAACAGAAATACATAGACGCACTGGGCAACAATCAGGCCGAGATACAGCGGTAGCTGTAACCAACGTGAACTGAAAATAAGCAGCGGAAGAGGCCGAAGAGGCGCATTTGCAGGATCATCATTCATGCCCCGGCCCCTAACGCATTTTTATGACAGAGAAAACCGCGTCTTCGAGCAAATTACAAGATATGGCTTTCCGGCCTTCCCGTATATCCTTCATGCAGGCATGGCAAAAGCGGGTTGCGCCAGCCGGCTGGAATGATCCCGAATATCAGCAGGCCACCCAGATATAGCAGCGGCAAAAGCGGCTTCATCACCCGTGTAAAGCGCTCGCATAGCTCCTTCATAACCGGGTAGATTTCCAGCCATCGCCATTGAAAACGCATAAGAGGCATCCATCGCCTGCCGCGCGGCTAAGCCGGGGTCTTCCTGTTTGCTGGCAGCCTCCACCAACTTGCGTAATGTGACCGATGCACCACCTTTTTGCGTAGCAAGCCACTCCCAATGACGCGGCAATAATGTGACCTCTCGCGCCCTCACTCCCAGATTAGGGCGACCGCGACCGCGCGGTGCAGCCGCCTTCCCCTGAGCGGCATCCGTAGGCGCAGAATCCTCGCGCAGATCAATATCGACCTGCTTGCCATTCTCATCATCGAACAACAAGGCTGCCTGCGCGCTCTCCCCCATGGAACGCAAAGCAGTGCGAACCTCATCCTCGCTACCGGATAGGATTTTCTTATCCCCGACAAAGATGGTCATATTGGTCATCATTTTCTTCCTTTCGGAGGAAAATAATATACCCGGATAAAATAAAGTCAATATCACCCGGGTAATTTATTCAGGTCAGAAAAAGCTAATCGCGTAGTTCCACCCAGACCGGCGCATGATCGCTCGCTTTTTCCCGGCCACGATGGTCCTTATCTACCTGAGCCGTCACCAAACGATCTGCCGCGACAGGAGAAAGCAACAAATGGTCGATGCGAAAGCCCGCATTGCGTGGCCATGCACCGGCCTGATAATCCCAATAGGTCCACACCCCGCCCGCCGGGTGAATACTGGCAAGGGCATCTGTCCACCCATCACCTAACATCGCCCGATAAGCAGTGCGGCTCTCCGGCTGCATCAGCGCGTCATCCTGCATTGCCTGTGTCGCATAAACATCTCTGTCATAGGGAATGACATTATAATCGCCTGCGAGAATCGTTGGAACTTCTTCTGCCCAAATCGCTGCGGCCCGGTCCCGCAGGCGCTTCATCCAACGGAGCTTATAATCAAATTTCGGCCCCGGGCAGGGATTGCCATTGGGGAGATAAATCGACGCGACCCTTACGCCTTTCGCATCTGCTTCCAGATAGCGACTATGCTCGTCTTCAGCTTCGCCGGGCAGGCCACGCAATATCTCTACTGGCTGTTCACCGCGCGCAAGGATAGCAACACCGTTAAATCCCTTTTGCCCATGCCACAGCGCACCATAGCCAGCCCCCTCAATATCTTTAATCGGGAAACTGTCATCAGAGGTTTTAATCTCCTGAAGGCAAGCAATATCAGGCTGAGTTTCCTCCAGCCATTCAATGAGACGCGGCAAACGGGCTTTGATACCGTTAATGTTAAATGTGGCTATACGCATAGGCCATCAGGAAGCGGAAACGGTCCGCCTCGTCAAGTAGCCAGCATCAAGGAACCCACAATCTAATAGCGAAAATCAAACCGCGAAGCTGGTTCCGCAACCACAGCCCGCAACGGCATTGGGATTCGTCACTTTAAAGGCTGCGCCGCCCAGCTCTTCGACATAATCAACCGCCGATCCGCGAACCAGATCAAGGCTGAACGGATCGACAACTAATGTCACGCCATCGGTTTCTACCGAGAGGTCATCCCCTTCCGCCGCATCGGCCAGACCAAAACGATATTGAAAGCCAGAGCAGCCGCCCCCTTCCACCGATAATCGTAATATTGCTGGCTTTGCTTGCTTTTGGGCAATCCATGCGACGCGCGCCGCGGCGGATGAAGTGAGCGTGATGTCAGTCATGAAGGGAAGATAGGCGTCCCGCCCCTGCATCACAAGCCCCTGCATCACGGGGAGCGACCACCAACAGCGCCCATTGGTGCAACCAGCCTGTTTCGATCCACGCTCCCACATGGGGAAGAACTTCGCCATAGGCCGCGCTGACAGCAGACAGACATGAAAAAGGCGCCCCGCAGGCGCCTCATCCATTTTCAGTGAGTGTGAACGGCTTATTATTTCGAAGCCATTTTCTCTTCACGACCAGTCGGCCCGCCTAAGGCAACCGCACCAGCGCTATTAAGCGCCATTGCACGCTCGCTACCGGTGATGAACGGTTCCGGATTGATCGCAACGCCAGCCACGCGGATTTCATAATGCAAATGGCTGCCGGTGGAACGCCCCGTAGACCCCATCAAGCCAATGAGCTGACCGCGACGAACGCGCTCATTCGGCTTTACCAGCAATTTGGAAAGATGGCCGTAGCGCGTTGCTGTGTCATTACCATGATTGATTTCGATAAGGTTGCCATAGCCGTTCATCCACTGCGAACGATTGATGATACCGTCAGCGGCCGCATAAATGGGGGTTCCAACCGGGCCACGGATATCCAGCCCCTTGTGCATGCGTACACGACCGTTGAACGGATCATTACGCGCACCAAAATTGCTTGTCAGGCTAAGGCTATCAACCGGGCGGCCTGTGGGAATGTAAATAGTCGCACGGGCAGCAGGCATGCCGCCATTATCAAGGCGCTTCCAACTGGAGTGCAAATTGGCGAAGGTCGCATCTTCACCCTTGAATACCGGACGGTCTGCCAGACCAAGATCATCACTGAACGGATCATCATCATTATCAACGGCCATTTCCGCTGGTTTCTGCACCGTATCGGCCTTGGCAGGAACCGCAGCAGCGCACAAAGCTGCGGCGAAGATGGCAAATGCTGTTTTGATTTTTCTTGCGGAAGGATGGAACCGACCAAAGCCGAAATCATTATATTCTGCGTTAGTCTTAACCATGCGACCCCATTTCTGCACCGAATTTTGCGACCCGGCGGATTTGAAAATCATTAATAAATGCAGATACATCTGCCCCGTAGCCATGTTTCTGCCACACAAACCTTAATAGGCAAGCGGCATATAATAATCCCGCGTTAAACCGGCCTCGTGGCGCGCTGAGTCGTTGAACGGAGGTTTCAAACGCCCCCTAAAGTGACGATTAACGAGGGCCTGATAATGCTCAGCCGGTACGAATCCCCGGCTTTTTGTGCCATATTCGAACCATTTCGTGCCAAAATGAACATGGCGAATTTCATCGCGCACTATGCGCCCCAGCATTTTCGCCGAAATAGCATCACCGGCCTGTGTAAATTTTTCTATCGTGACCGGGGTGATGTCGAGCGCACGAGCCTCCAGCACCATTGGCACAATAGCGAGCCGAGCCAGAACATCATGGGCCGTTTCATCCGCCGACTGCCACAATCCGCCATGGGCTGGCAACGCTCCGTAATGACTGCCCAGTTGCGCCAGACGCCGATCCAGCAGCGCGAAATGCATTGCTTCATCTGCGCCAACACTCAACCAGTCATCCACAAAATCACGCGGCATTCCGGCCCCGAACCTTCCGACCATGTCAAAGGCCAGATCAATGGCGATAAATTCAATATGGGCCAGAGCATGCAGTATCGTGATCCGCGACCGATCTGACCCACCCTTGCCGCGCCGGGGCATCTGACTGGGGGGCAGTAATTCGGGCCGGTCCGGCCATGCAGGCTGATCCGGCATCGCAACATCGAAGCAATGTTCATACCGCCCCAGCCGCCACCCCCGCGTGATCTGCCGCGCGACCATCAGTTTCTCACGAGGATCAGCGGTCAGCAGCACCCGGCGACAGGCGGAGGCGATTGATTCCTGCGCCCGCAAACATGCCGACGGGTTTTCTCGCAGCTCCTGCAAACATGCCGACGCGCTTTCTGTCCGCTCTGGCAAACATGCCGACGCGCTTTCTGTCCGCTCTGGCAAACATGCCGACGCGGATACCCCCCCGCCCTTCATTATCCCCCACAATCAAAGCGCCTTTGCCGCCTCCAGCACTTCAGCAGCATGGCCTTTAACCTTCACCTTAGGCCATACATGGCGAACCACCCCAGTCGCATCGATCAGGAAAGTGGCACGGGCAATGCCCATATAGGTGCGGCCATACATGCTTTTCTCAACCCATGTGCCGAATGCCTCACACACAGCGCCTTCCTCGTCAGAGGCTAACAGCACGGATAGGCCATATTTATCGCGAAATTTCGCTAATCTGGCGGGTTTATCCTTCGACACGCCAATAACCGTCACACCAGCAGCGGAAAATTCCCCTGCCAGTTCGGTGAAGTCCTTCGCTTCATTGGTGCAACCCGGCGTATCCGCCTTCGGATAGAAATAGACCACCAGCTTCTGCCCGCTATAGCGCGACAAAGGAAATGCCCCGCCATCAGCATCCACCAATGTCACATTAGGGGTCGCCTCGCCTGTTTCGAGCATGGTTCAGTCTTCCTTATCCGAAACGCTGGCGACAACCGCGCCCCAGCTTTGCGCAATGCTTTGCCGCGCTTCTGCCAGCATATCAAGCAGTTCGCTCCAGCTCTTCGCCCCACAACGCTGCGCCACCAGCAATTGCGTCGCCTCTGGCGGCTCGGTGGAACCGGGCGACACCAGCCGTGACACGATGAGATAACGCGTCAGCAAATCATATGCCCCGATGAGGGAGGCGGGCAATAACCCGGCCTGTATCAAACCAGCCACTGCCCCGCCCAGATCAGGGTCAAACGCCGTGCGCCCGGTGAGCTGCATCACCTGCACCAGAAACTCCAGATCGACCAGACCTCCCGGAGCGAGCTTCACGTCCAGCGGCCCTGCCGGCTGCTTATGCGCCGATATGGTGGCGCGCATCTCCACCGCCTGACGCCGCAATTCTGCAGCATCTCTGGGTTCCAGCAATACCGTGTCGATGACCTGCTGCACCGCCGCCCGCGCCGCGTCAGAGCCGAAAATGGGCCGGGCGCGGGTCAATGCCAGATGCTCCCAGGTCCAGGCATTATCCTGCTGATAGCGGGCAAAGCTGGTCACACTGGCGGCAATCAGCCCCTGCGCCCCGAAAGGCCGCAAACGCGTATCCACCTCATAAAGCGGGCCAGAAGCCGTTGGCACCGATAGTGCATTACCAATGCGCTGGGCCAGACGATTGAAATATTGCGTCGCCCCCAGTGGCTTGCGCCCATCTGATTCCGTCTCATGATCGCCCGTGAAGAGGTAAATAAGATCAAGATCAGAGGCATGGGTCAGTGCCCCGCCGCCCAGCCGCCCCAGAGCAACAATGACCAGTTCACCGCCCGACACAGTGCCATGGCTATTGGCAAACTCCCTCTGCGTTGCCTGCGCCAGCACCTCTACCGCGCCGCGCGCCAGACGGCCATAACCGCGCCCAACCTCCAGCGGATCCACCGCCCCGCACACAATCTGCGCACCAAGGGCAAAACGCCGCTCACCAATTTTCTGCCGCACCCTGTCCAGCACGGTCTGATAATCATCACCCTGTTCGGACCGGCCCAACCAACGCGTCAGCACATCCAGCGCCGGTATAGGCTCCAGCGCGCTCGCATCAATCAAACCATCCAGCAGTTCGGCTCGCCTTGCCAGATCATCCGCCAGCACCGGCGCATGAGATAATATCTCCACCAGCATCGTGACCAGAGCAGGTCGCGCCGCCAACAATTTGAAGAAATTAATCGCACTGGGCAGGCGCTGGATCATGTCATCCAGCCGGTTGAGCGCAGCCACCGGGTCTGGCGCGCTGGCAAGGCCCGCAAAGAGGACGGGCAACAATTCTTCCAGTGCCTCCCTCGCCCCGGCGCTCCGCAAGGCGCGTGCGTCACCCGCACGCCAGCGGGTAATGCGCGCCGCTACCACGCTGGCATCGGGGAAGCCCATATCGGTAAGTTGCCCGATCAGACCATCCGTGTCGGTTGAGAGATGAGCGCCTTCTTTTTCCGGGGCGAGCTGATCGTAGTTACGCCCCACCCATGTTACATGTGGCCGCAATGTTGCGATGAGCGCTTCTCCGTCTGCCAATCCATGCAGATGCGCCACATTAGACAGCGCGGCGTCAGCAGCGGGCAATTCATGCGTCTGGCGATCATCCACCATTTGCAGACGATGCTCAATCGTACGGAAAAGAACATAGGCCTCATCCAGATTGCCCGCGACATCGGCACTGATAATCCCCGCGTCACGCAGTGCCACCAAAGCATCACGCGTCGCGCCCACACGCAAATCGGGCTGACGCCCGCCATGGATGAGCTGATGCACCTGCGCGAAAAACTCAACCTCTCTTATACCGCCGCGACCTCGTTTCAGATCATAGCCGGGGCCAAAAGCCTGCCCCCCGGCATAATGGTCCCTTATGCGGCGGCTAATGTCCAAAATCGCATCAATCGCGCCGAAGTCCAGCGAACGCCGCCACACAAAGGGCCGGATGGAGTTCAGGAAATACTCACCCAGCGTCCTGTCCCCCGCGCAAATGCGGGAACGAATAAAGGCCGCCTGCTCCCAGCCCAGCGCCATGCTCTCATAATAGCTGATCGCGGCCTCCACCGGCAAGGCGATGGGCGTGGCCTCTGGCGACGGACGCAGGCGCAAATCCACCCGGAACACATATCCATCACCATCACGGGCAGAGAGGATTTCACTCATCCGGCGCCCTAGCCGCACAGCAGCCTCCACCGGTTCTTCCCGCGCCCGGCGAGGCAGGGTTTGCGGGTCGAATATCAATATCGGGTCAATATCAGAGCTGTAATTGAGTTCGCGGCTGCCATGTTTACCCAGTGCAATCACCGCAAATCCGCGTGGTTCCTCATCGGGGTAACGCTCGGCAAAGGCAGCCATCAGAGCCGTCTCTACGGCTTCGTCGGCGAAATCAGAAAGGGTGCGGGTGACACGGTTAAAATCCCACGCCCCGGCGAGGTCGGCTACTGCCGTTACCAGCGCCAATGCACCGCGCTTGCGCCGCAACGCCTGCACCACAGAAGATGCACCATCGCCTGCTTGCTCCACCAACGCCCACGCGCCAGCGTCATCTCCTGCGGCCAGCAGCGTAGAAATTTCGGGATAACGTGCCTCCATCCCGGACAAAAACGGGGCGAAACTACATGCCCGTTCCAGTCCACCTGCCCAATCCACCCTGCCCTTTTCGCCCATTATCATGCCCTTAACGCTCTATATCCATCTATTCATCGATTCTGATGGAACCATGCCGTAGCGTCAGCGTCTTTCCTAGCATGAATAAGAAGGACGCATATTTCGGGTCATCAGACGACCGGTCAAAGGGTTCTCCCTCAGCCCGGCCTGCTGCCGACCTAAAGGGGGCAGGGCCTGTCAGGGCACAAACCCGCGCTCCCCGCTTTCGCCCTGTCTTTACTCCTAGGCCTTATGAGGCCGTGGGGCGGGCACTCAGCACCGCTTATTCAGCCGTAGGCCAGAACAGCCTTCCCGATGACATGCTTTCTTTGCTACGCCAATTGGATGAAGTTCCGGCCCGATCCGACGGGAAATGCGGATAATAATAGTGCCGGAGAGGCCAATATCCAGTATCAGATACGGTAATTACCGTACGATCAGGATATTTTAAGGTAAGATTTCTATTGAATATCGGATGATGTCGCGCTGGCTACTTCAACGCTCAGGCGGTCAACATCAGCCATGATGTCGGCAAGCGGGCCTTCCTCTGAAACCGCCTCTCCCCTACGTGACGGAAGCACTCCTTCCTCCATCATCTGCTCCAGAGCCGTACGGCCACGCGCCACGCGGCTTTTGATCGTTCCAACGGCAACGCCGCATATCTCCGCGGCTTCCTCATAAGCGAAACCTCCAGCGCCGACGAGAATCAACGCTTCCCTCTGGGATTGGGGAAGTTGCAGCAACGCACGTTGTAAATCACCCAGTTCAATCTGCTTATCCTGCCCGGCAGGCGCAGAAAGCAAGCGATCCGCCACAAGCTCATCCCACTCCCCACGGAAGCGGGATCGACGCATTTGCGACAGGAAATGATTGCGAAGGATGATGAAAGTCCATGCCCGCATATTGGTGCCAGCCTGAAAGCGTGATCGCGCCGCCCATGCCTTTAACATGGTTTCTTGCACCAGATCGTCCGCAACATCACGAGAACCCGAAAGCGACCGGCCAAAGGCGCGCAGATGCGGAATTACAGCAGTCAGTTCCCGCTTAAATTCAGCATCGCTCAGATGTATATGGCCGTCAGGCCCGCCCTCATTCTCGCTCATCCATATCCCCCGGAGCCTCGCAGAGCAAAAATGCCTGTCATCAGCTTCATGCTATTAGAGCATTTGTCCTGACACCTCGCCCTGACAAATTGCTTTGCCTACCAGCGAGGACCCCGACTTGCCTACTGCTAACGCTTAATAGTCCGCCCGGTTCCATTTTTCCTCGCCCAATCTCGTCCTTTCTATCCATATTATCAACCCCGGAAATGCATTATTACCGCGCAATACTCTCGCGCCAGCCCCTTTCACACGGGGCTGGTTGCGGCATCAAAAAACAACGCCTGTGCAATTGCCGCCTTCGCTGTGCTATGTTGGAACGGTTTGGTGATGAGGAAAGTCGGCTCTGGCCGCTCCCCGGTCAGCAAACGCTCAGGGAAAGCCGTGATGAAAATAACAGGCACAGCAAATTCCGCCAATATATCCTTAACAGCATCAATCCCGCTGGAATCATCGGCCAGTTGAATATCTGCCAGAACAAGGCCGGGGCGCTTGGCCTGCGCCAGTTGCACCGCCTCATCCCGTGTAACAGCAATGCCGGTAACATCATGGCCCATATCCCGGACGACCATTTCTATGTCCATCGCGATAATTGGTTCATCCTCGATGATGAGAACATCCGCCCTTGTCTGGCGATCGATTTCACTCAACGCCTCAGCAACGAGACGCTCTATCTCTTCAACAGGTCGGCCCATTAACCATGCGGTTTCCTTGTCGCCGAACCCCTCCATCGCCGTCAGTAACAGAGCCTGACGAGACAAAGGCGCCACCCGTGCCAACCGCGCACGAGCAATAGCCTGACGATTATCCTCATCACCATCAACGGCAGGATGATCTTCCTCCAGCCGCGCTGTTTCCCACATTATATGGAAGATGCGATACAAACCCAGACGAGCATCAATATCCACAGGAAAATCTTCTGGTGCAGCAACGATGGTTTCCAACGTAGCGCGAACATAAGCATCGCCCTGCTTCTGGCTACCGGTCAGGGCCCGGGCATAACGCCGAAGAAAAGGAAGATGTGGCTGGAGCTGCTGGCCCAATGACATGTAATATTCTCCCTATATCCTGTTGACGCCGGAGCGAACGACATATGTCATACAACCCGTTGGCTTATGTTGGGCAACGATGCCATAACTGACCGCCCAAAAGCCAGCATCATTATAAAGCACCTTATGGGAAGCCCCCACATATAACTGCCCAACCTTCTGTTATTACGCAATTTTATATCTTGCAGATAAGAATGGATAGAAAAGGGAACAAATGAGGCGGCAATTGGTTTCCTGCTTGTGGTTTTTTATCATATCGCAGCAGGAAGCATTATCGGAAGGAATATTATCTGCTTTTGTTCTCTTGCATCTATGGGCAAGAGCCTATTAGGATGACCCACCTGCCAGAATATGTTGGCTGGGGGTCTGGCAGGGCAGATCGCAATAATATTTGGGCGCGAAAAATACGCTGTTAAGGCGCGAGGGAAGCAGGGATGATCGACGACGACAGGGATACGGCGGCCGACATAAATTATCAGCCCAACCCACAGGAAAAACCTAATACTATCACAACTGGTCTGCCCATCACCAATGAAGAGGCAGACCTCGGCAATGCTTTGCGCGCCATATACCGGCAAACGGTTGATGAGGAAGTACCCGATGAAATGCTCGATCTGCTTAGTAGGCTAGGCTAAATCATGGCATTTGCCCGGCGCTGCGCATTGCCCTGCTATTTCTCCGCCTGACCTCAGGCCGGAGCCACAACATGCCGTCATCCCCCTCACCGGCAGAAATACCGTCAGACAATGGGCCTGGCAGCCACGCGCCTGCAACGAATAAAAACGCATGGATGAGAGGAACAGCCAGCAAGGCCTTTTTCATCATGATGCTAGCGCTGCTGCCGCTGGCGCTGGCCAGCATGGCTTCCAGCATCTGGTCATTACGTAGCTCTGCGCAGGAAAGATATGATTTCCTTGCCGCTGCCGCCCGGCAGGATGCAGGCCGGCTCAGCACCGACATTCAGACAATCCGTACCGCGCTCAGAATGACATCCGGCGTGCTGGTAACCGATAATAGCAGCGGCGATATATGCGCCAGACTGCAAAATCTGTTCGCCGCGATGACCCTGCCAGAGGGAATCAATGTCGCCATTTTCGACCGCGACGGCAAAGTTCGTTGCCAGTCCACTTATGATGCTGGCATGATGATTGATGCATGGAAGAAGCATCGGCCCGTCATGGATCAGGAGATGGGGGATATAATGCTATCCCCCGAACTCAATGGCTTGCTCATTCGCTCCGCAAGCAGGGATGGCTCCTTTTTGGCGCTGGCACTCTATCGCCACAAAGCCTTGCAACAGCTAACCCATGATTATCATGAACAACCGTCCCAAAATAGGCATGGCCAGTCCCTTGCCCTCCTGCATGGAGGGGCTTTTCTACCGATAACGCCTCTCATCAATTCAAAAGATAATGCCCCTGTCACGACCATCGATGCCCCCGTGGCGGACACGCAACT
Organism: Sphingobium sp.; assembly: GCA_009360885.1. Taxonomy (GTDB): domain Bacteria; phylum Pseudomonadota; class Alphaproteobacteria; order Sphingomonadales; family Sphingomonadaceae; genus Sphingobium. The sequence goes on from SPEL01000002.1 coordinate 491,415, forward strand.
TATTTTGCGCCTGCAAAGCACCAATATCGTAACACTTAACAGCCAATGGATCTGGCTGCTGATGCCCCTGTTCTTATGGGTTGCCGCCGTCTTTCTGGGCTGGCTGGTGGTACGCTGGCTCCTCATCAAGCCATTAATGGCATTGAACCATGAAGTGGCTGCTTATGTGCCCGGCCAGATTCTTCACCCCCCTCATTTGTCCCGTCTCGCCTCGGGAGAGATTATCGAACTAGGCAATCATTTCCATATGATGAGCCACAGCGTGGCCGCACATGAGGAACAGATGCAGAGCGCGCTGGACCGCCAAACACGGCTTACACGCGAAGTCCATCACCGGGTGAAGAATAACCTACAGATTATTTCCAGCCTCATCAGCCTGCATTGGCGCGCCGCATCAGATCCGCAGGCCGCCGATGCTTATCTTTCCATCCAGCGCCGCGTTGATGCCCTCGCCGTTGTGCAGCGGAACCATTATGCCGGACTGGATGAAGAGCTGGGCCTGCGCGCCCGGCCTATGATGAATGAAATTGCATCCGCCCTCAAAATGTCAGCGCGAGTACAAAGCGGGCAGGCAATTGATATTGCAGTGGATTGCGATGATATCACACTGCATCAGGATGTTGCCGCCCCCATCGCGTTCATGACAGCGGAACTGGCCGATCAAGTCATTGAACATGCCCCGGAAGGTCTTTTCACCTTATCCCTCCTGCGGCTGGAGAATGACCAGAGCCGCGCCCGTTTCGCACTAAGCGCCCCGGTATTTCGCCGCGCTGAAGAGACAGAGAATGCCAGCCCCACAGAACTATATGAGCGGGTGCTGACCGGCCTCGCCCGGCAACTGCGCACACCATTGGGGTATAATGCCGAGGCAGGCGAATATCATCTCCTCGTGCCGATAACCGGGTAACCAAATTATCCCGGTCGGCAAAATGCCGATAACCGGTGCCCGCTTTTTGGCGCGATGCTCAGCGCTTTTCTATTGGTCGCATCGCGAAAAGCCAAAAACCGGTGCCCGCTTTTTGGCGCGATGCTCAGCGCTTTTCTATTGGTCGCATCGCGAAAAGCCAAAAACCGGTACCCACTTTTTGGCGCGATGCTCGGCGCTTTTCTATTTGTCGCATCGCGAAAAGCCAAAAACCGGTGCCCGCTTTTTGGCGCGATGCTTCCTTATCGCCCTTTATTATAATAGCGGGTGCGGAACGCTTGTGCGAAACTGGCGAACCGCCCTTCGGCAATGGCATTCCGGATATGCTGCATCAAATTCTGATAGAAATGGATGTTATGCTGCGTCATCAGCATCGCCCCCAATATCTCCTTCGCCTTAACGAGATGATGGAGATAAGCGCGGCTCCACCCCGTGCAGGCCGGGCAGGAACAATCCGGGTCCAGCGGCCCCATATCCTCAGCAAAGCGGGCATTACGGATGTTGAGCGGCCCATCCCATGTAAATGCCTGCCCATTACGACCAGAACGCGTCGGCAGCACGCAATCAAACATATCAATGCCGCGTTCAACCGCACCGACAATATCATCCGGCTTCCCCACGCCCATTAAATAGCGCGGCTTATCCTGCGGCAGTTGCGACGGCGCAAAATCGAGGCAGGCAAACATCGCCTCCTGTCCCTCACCCACAGCAAGGCCACCCACAGCATAGCCATCAAAGCCTATGTCAATCAGCGCATCCGCCGAAACCTTACGCAGCCCTTCGTCGAGAGAACCTTGCTGAATACCGAACAATGCAGCCCGCGCCGCATGATCGCCCCCCGCGTCAAAGCCTTCACGCGACCGCCTTGCCCAACGCATGGAACGCTCCATCGACCGGGCTGCCTCATCATAGGTCGCGCCATTTTTGGTGCATTCATCGAATGCCATCACTATGTCGCTACCCAGCAGGCGCTGAATCTCCATCGACCGTTCCGGCGTCAACATATGTTTCGAACCATCAATATGGCTGGAAAAAGCGACGCCTTCCTCGCTCATTTTCGTAAGGGCGGAAAGGCTCATCACCTGATAGCCGCCGCTGTCGGTCAATATAGGCCGGTCCCACCCCATGAAGCGATGCAGCCCGCCCAGCTTCGCCATGCGTTCCGCACCGGGACGCAGCATCAGATGATAAGTATTACCAAGGATGATGTCCGCGCCGGTTGCACGCACCTCTGCCGGGCGCAGCGCCTTCACCGTTGCGGCAGTCCCCACCGGCATGAAGGCAGGCGTGCGGATTTCCCCGCGCATCATCTGGATGGTGCCGGTACGGGCCTTGCCGTCCGTTGCGGCGATCGAGAAGGAAAATCGGCTCTGAGTCATGCCCGGCCTTTAAAGCGTGCCGGGCAAGGATGCCAGCCCCCTAATATTCGATGCCCTACCCTGACCGCTGTTTAGCTTAGGCCCGACATGGCTATGGGATAAGGCTATAGATCAGGCGATATGCCCCGGTAGAAAATGCAGGAATCCCGTTGGTGGTCCGAAATTTTCTACACGGCGGTAACGACCAATGAAAATCGCGCAGTCAGCGGATAGACGCAGCGGCCAATGTTCCCCGGCGTCCGTTTGCAGGATCAGGGTGACAACTGTCTTATCTCTGCGTCGCTCTGTCATTGCATGCACCATAATGCGAAAAGGTTAGCAAATGGTTCGCCGCGCCCACCACAATACGCCCGCCCCTTGCATCATCGCGCATCATGCGCAGCGCGCGCGTATTTCATCCCGGCGGCGGGCCATCGCGTCCTTGATCCTGATTCCCTGTGCGATCATCTCCATCACCTCATCCGCGGTGCGTGCCGGAGACATTAAAAAGCCCTGCACATTATGGATGCCTGCAAGGCGAACATAATCAAGCTGCTCGATCGTTTCGATCCCTTCGGCCACAATTTCCATATCCAGCGCATCCGCCATATGGCCCACGGCACGAACAATCGCCTGATCTTCCCGGCTGGTGACAATACCGCGGAGAAAACACCGGTCAATTTTGATGCTGTCAAAGCGGTAAGAGCGTAAGTAGCTAAGCGAAGAATAGCCCGTACCAAAATCATCCAGCACCATTCGCAAGCCGATTTTCTGCAAATCCTGCAACATTTGATGGGTTTGCCCGTCATCATGAAGGAAGATGGATTCCGTCACCTCCAACTCCAGCCGCGATGGTGCCAGTCCACTTTCCAGCAAGGCGGAAATAATCGCGCTAGGCAACTCACCCGATCGCAGAGAAATCGGTGAGATATTTACCGCAACCCGCACATCCTCTGGCCAGTTCACCGCTTCCCGGCAGGCCTGACGGATAACATAATGGGTAATCGCCTCAATGAGGCCCATGCTTTCCGCAATCGGAATAAACTCACCGGGGGAAACAGCTCCCAACACCGGATGACGCCAGCGAAGCAAAGCCTCACAAATATGAATCTGGCCCGATTGCACATCAAATATCGGCTGGAACCAGACGGCCAGTTCCTCCTGCTCCAGCGCCAGCCGCAGACCACGCTCTATCTCATGAATGCGATTAAACCGTTCCTTCATAACTCGTGCAAAAGGCACGGCGCAATTGCGCCCTCTTGTCTTTGCCTCATACAATGCCAGATCAGCATGTTGCAGCAATTCATCAACATCCTGCCCATCCTGCGGGCCAACAGCGATACCGATTGATGCAGTCACCGGCAGATGATGCGGGCCAACATCCACCCCGCAACCAAAGGTCGCTAATATATCATCCGCAAGAGGCTGCGCCTCCTTCAACCCAACACCGGGGCACAGAATCACAAATTCATCACCGCCAAAACGCGCGACATATCCCCGTCCGGCCAGCAAAGCGCTTATCTTTTCCGCCACCGTAATCAGCAGAGCATCGCCCATCATATGGCCCTGCGAATCATTCACTTCCTTAAAGCGATCAAGGTCCATCCATAATACAGCCAGCCTGTCTTGCGGACTATCACTGGCATCAAAGGCATCCCGCAGCCTGATCTGCATCGCCATCCGATTTTCAATACCAGTCAGGCTGTCTTGTCGGGCGAGGCGTTCATATTTTGTCGCAAGCAGGCTTTTTTGCCTTTTACCGCGCAGGGCCTCCACCACGATACGGTGCGTCGTTCGGCTGATTTCTGCCATGCCCAGCACCATGACCAATAAAATAACGGCAAGAACATGATAGCCCTGCCCCCCTGCCAACCAAAGCCCGGCGGCGGTGGGAAGCAGGGCAAGGCAAACCTGCCCAACTGCAATCTCAACCCGGCCTGCATTGCGTCCGGCAATGCCCGCCGCATACCCCACCGCCAATAATACCGATAACATATGAATGGCCGGATCATCGAAACGGATCAGTGTGACAAAGGCCTGTACCCCCAACATAGCCGCATAGGCCCATGCGCCCAGCTCATAAACATTACCCCAGAAATGATAGGAGGCACTCTCCTGACTGCGCTTTTGCCGGTAATAATAAACCGCCGAAATGATACGCCCCAACGCAATTAGAGAGATCATCCCGGCACTGATCCAGACCAGAAGATCGCGCGAAATGAAAGCCATGGTCATGCTAATGACAAGGCCTGCCAGCGCACCAATGGCCAGAGATGCGGGAGATGCATAAAGCGTTTCTACAAGCGCGCGGTGAATATCCGCCTCTTGCACCTTACGGTTTGCAACAACCATCATCAGCTTTTTATAGATAGTGCGCAAATGCCACTCCACATTGCCACATGTGGACCATAAAAGATGATCTTTTATAATCTATTAATGCAGGATTCTAAGCCTACCAGTCAGGCTCAGGACCTAAACCAAAGAAAAATCCATCCGCTTTACTCAGCCAACCCGTCACCATTTTGCCATAAAGCGTAGCATACAAAATTTACCGATTTTCCATTTCTGGCTGATATTATTCAAGCCAGTCAATATGTGGAATGATATGATGAAACCGTCCAATTATTATAATATTATTTTATGGGTCGGCTCATTTTTGTTATCTTCCACATTATTTCTTTTTGATTACAATCAGATTGATGGTCTTTTTTTAAAAAAATCTATGGTTGTTATAGGAAGAGATTTCCTAAATGTTTGGAGTGGAGGCAATATCGCCCTCAGTGGCAATCTCGATCGCCTTTATGATTATGATATGTACAGATCATATATTGCAGAAATATTTGGTCCATTAGCACCTTATAATTACTCATACCCGCCCCATAGCCTGTTTATTGCCGTATTTTTCGCAGAGTTACCTTATGCAACGTCCCTCCTGCTCTGGACTATTCTAGGTATAATATTCTTCATATGGGCAGCCCGTCCCTTCATGCCGTCCAATTTATTACCGATATTCGCAATACTTACCCCAGCCGCGTTGGTGAATATATGGGCAGGTCATTATGGTTTCGTAATTGGCGGCTTATGGTTTTTATTCTTCTCTACGATGGAACATCATCCCAAACGAAGCGGCATCTATGCAGGACTACTGACGCTAAAGCCCCATTTAGGGTTACTGATCGCTTTCACCCTCGCCTATCGCAAAATGGGTACGTCTATCGCCATTGCTATCGCTACAACCCTATTATTGGTAGGAGCAAGCGGAGTGATATTCGGCTTCGACCTCTGGCGGTCATGGATTGTTGATACATCCGCCCTTCAGGCGAGGATCATGACCGATCCCAATCCCAATTTCTACTACCGCATGATGGTGTCGCCCTATATCGCATTCAGGGGAATGACTGACCCAATGAGGCTTTGTATACATCTTCTCATCGCGGTATCAGCGCTCTCCGTATTCTGGAAAGCACGCAACGCACATCCTCATGATCTAGCGTTTATATCCTCATCCACTACAGCACTGATATTGCCTTATATTTTTAATTATGATCTGACGGTTGCCTGCTTAGGATTCGCAGTCTTCCTGTATAAACGCTGGCCAATTTCCAAAAGTTACGAGAGGATCGCCCTATGGCTTGCCTTCATGGCCCCGCTAGTGGTCATGTTTGTTGATTTCGTTGCGCCATTTTGCTTGCTGGCGGGGCTATGTGCGCAGGTTAACCAGATCATACGCGAAGAACAGACGAAACAGGCTATTCTCGCCTGATTCCAATCACTGTTGCGGCAACAACAGGCTGCCATCGCCATAAGAATAAAAGCGATAACCATTTTCTATCGCATGGGCATAAGCGGCCTGCATCACATCCCGCCCCATTAGCGCGCTCACCAGCATGAACAGAGTAGACCGTGGCAGATGGAAATTCGTCATCAGCCCGTCAATAGCCCGGAATTTATAGCCGGGAGTGATGAAAATACGGGTTTCATCAGACCATGGCCGGATCACCCCATTTTCACCTGCGGCGCTTTCCAACACGCGCAGCGAAGTGGTGCCAACTGCAATCACACGCCCACCAGCCCCCCGCACAGCATTCAGAAACGCGGCGGTCTGTGCATCTATGCTGCCCCATTCGGCATGCATATGGTGGTCTTTGGTGTCATCCGCCTTGACCGGCAGAAATGTGCCTGCCCCGACATGCAGCGTTACCTTGGCAGTGAGGACCCCCGCCTGCCCCAGCGCTTGCATCAGCTCTGGCGTAAAATGCAGAGCAGCCGTTGGAGCCGCCACCGCACCGTCTTTTTGTGCAAACATGGTCTGATAATCGCTCAGGTCACGCTCATCAACGGCGCGCTTTCCAGCGATATAAGGCGGCAGCGGGATTTTCCCGGCACGCTCCAGCAACAGTTCAACCGGTTCTTCCCCTTCAAAAAACAGGGTGAAACCGCCTTCGGCATCTCGCGCTTCGGCAAGGGCGAATACATCTGCGCCAAAATCAATACGATCACCAATGCGTACCCGCTTGGCATTGCGCACAAAGGCCTGCCAGCGGCGCAGATCGATACGCTTATGAAGCGTCGCACCAATGCGGGCATCCCCCCGGCGTCCCTCAAGCTGTGCCGGAATAACCCGCGTATCATTGAACACCAGACAATCACCTGGCCGCAGACAGCCCGGTAAATCCTGCATATGCTGATCGGCCATTGGCTCTGCCCCATCCAGCACCAGCAGCCGCGCACTATCACGCGGCTCCGCAGGGCGCAGAGCTATGCGCTCAACCGGCAGGTCAAAATCGAAGAGATCAACATTCATGCGGTAAAGCCACTATCATTGAGCAAAAAGGCATCAGGAATACAAGCGGCGCAAGGGCGACCGCCCCTCAGTTACCGCTGGCCATCATATAAGCACGGACGATCTTTGCGGGTTGAGGCGCAGGCTCACCCTTGGGGATTGCGTCCACATAGCTCATCCCTTCAATCACCCGGCCCAATACCGTATATTTGCGGTCCAACTGCAAACGCGGCATCAGCATGATGAAAAACTGGCTGTTCGCGCTGTTTTCGTCTTGCGCGCGGGCCATGGAAACCGTGCCGCGCACATGGGGCAAATCGTTAAATTCGGCATGCAGATCAGGCAGATCAGATCCACCTGTACCGTCCCCCTTGGGGTCGCCCCCCTGCGCCATGAAACCATCAATCACACGGTGGAACAACAGCCCATTATAAAAACCACGATTGGTCAGTTCCTTCACCCGCGCCACATGCTGGGGCGCGACATCAGGCCGCAACTGAATCTTGACCGTTCCGCCAGTGCTAAGCTCCAGCACCCAGACATTCGCGGGATCAAGCGGCACTACAGCCTGAAGAGGGGCCTTAACCCCGCTATCTTTTTCGAGTTCCTTAGCCTGTTCCCGTGCCTTAGCAGCCCGTTCCGCCTTGGCCATCTCGTCCGTCCGGCTTGCCCCCCCCTGCGCATGAGCAAGCGACGCGCCAGAAAGCAACGCCACAGGAAGCAACAAAAGCGCGAAAAAACGGAAGAAAGGGCGGAATTTCATGATAGGATAATCCTCGGAAACGAATCCTGCTTGGCTTATGCGCGATACCCAAGCATTTGCAAGCCTTATGAAATAAGGCGGTTCGTCAAATGCGTTCAACAAACACCACATTTGCAAGCCTTATGAAATAAGGCAGTTCGCCAAATGCGAAAACCTGACAACTCCTTTAATACAGGTTCCGCATAACCATTCTTATCTGACCTGCAGATGAACTATGGCGTGAACTATGGCACCGCCTACCCGGCATCATGGTCGCGCAGCATCCCCTTTCAGGCCAATTTGCCGCACCCTGTTTTCAACCTCTAGCCGGACAGAAGGGCTGACAAAACGGTTAATCGGCCCGCCATAAAGCGCGATTTCTTTGACCAACTTTGAGGCGATGGGCTGCAACGACACATCCGCCATCAGAAATACGGTTTCAACCTGCGCGTTAATCTGCTGGTTCATACCGGCCATCTGATATTCATATTCAAAATCTGCGACAGCGCGTAAACCGCGTATAATAACGCCGGCGTTCTGGGCAGAAGCAAAGTGCATCAACAGAGAATCAAACGCCACCACCTCAACATCTGCATCTACCCCCGCGCATTCGCGCCGAACCATCGCCAGCCGCTCCTCCACAGTAAACATCGGGGATTTACTGGGGTTGGTTGTTACACCAATGATGAGGCGGTCAACCAGCCGGGCGCCACGGCGTATAATGTCCAGATGCCCTAATGTAATGGGATCAAATGTGCCGGGATAAACACCGATGCGCGCCTGACTGCCGATTGCGTCGCCCATGATCTTAACGATCCCTTTCAATCACATAATCCGCCAGAGCGCATAACAGTTCCGCCCGATCACCATAGCCCTGCACATGGGCTTTTGCCTGATCGACCAGCATATGGGCCTGCCTCCGGGCTTGCTCTACCCCCAGCAGGGAAACAAAAGTCTGCTTCCCCGCAGCAGCGTCCTTACCCAATGCCTTGCCAGCGAGATCAGCATCCCCCTCAACATCAAGTAGATCATCGGCAATCTGAAAGGCCAGCCCGATATCATGCGCATAACCGCGCAGGCCAAGGCGCTGCTCCGGCGGAATATGCGCCATCACAGCGGGTGCCTCTATGCAAAATCCAATAAGGGCACCGGTTTTGAGCTGTTGCAGGCGCGTTACAGTAGCAAGGTCAAAAGGCTGATCTTCCGGCGCAGTTTCCGCCGCCATATCGATCACCTGCCCCCCAACCATACCATTGGCACCAGCCGCATGGGCAAGCAGGCGTACCAGTTCACAGCGCACCGCTGCGTCCTTATGGGTGCGCGGGTCAGCTAATATCTCAAAAGCGAGGCTTTGCAGCGCATCCCCTACCAATATAGCCGTTGCTTCATCATAGGCACGGTGAACGGTAGGCTTGCCCCGGCGCAAATCATCATCATCCATCGCGGGCAAATCATCATGGACCAGCGAATAAATATGAACCGCCTCCACCGCGACGCCAACCCGGAGAAGTTGAGCCTGATCCAGCCCGAATAATTCCCCCGCACCGCGCACGAGCAACGGACGCATCCGTTTCCCGCCGCCAATGGCCGCATAGCGCATGGCCTCGGCAAAAGGCCCCCGCACATCATCAGGCACAGGCAGCGCGACATCAAAGGCGGCATCCATATCCCGCGCCATTTGCTGCATCACCTGTTGCAGGCGCTCCTGCCCGCTCATCACGGCATTTCCGGCGGACATGCCCGCTTACTCCGTTACAAAAGGCTCTGCGCCTACAGGCGCGCCGGACATGCCAACCGTCAGCTTTTCAATCCGTGCCTCGGCATCAGCCAGACGCTTCTGACATTGGGCGCGCAATTGCTCACCCCGCGTATAAAGCGCGATAGAAGCATCCAGCGGCACATCGCCCCGCTCAAGCTTCTGAACGATGGTTTCCAGTTCCCGCAGAGCCTCCTCAAAAGAAAGGCTTTCCGGCACCGGCGGCTGACTATCTGCATGTTGTTCGACCATAGCGCCAGCTTTGCCGCCCGGCTCCCCCCCGGTCAAGGGGGCTGTCAGGGGGAAAGCGCAAAAGCCACCCTGAATATAGCAGCAAGGAATATCCTAGAAACCGAAACTCCCCCATCATATTGCCATGCAGCAGGATATAGGATCTGCCTGCCCACCGGAGTGCATGCAAAAATTGCAACGGATAATTGCACTTTACAGCCCACCCGACATGAAAATGCAAAAATTGTGCAGATAATTGCGATGTTAGCCGTTGACGCCGCCCCCTTTCGCTTCTCATAATGAGGCCCACTATGAAACTTAACCTGACCTTGATCGCCCTTCCCGCGCTGTTTGCACTTGCAGCGTGCGGTAGCAATGAACCGGAAGTCCTCGGCAGCACGCAGGGGGACCCCATGTCCGACGAACTCAACAATGCAGGCGCTGTTGAACTGCCGCCGATGGTCAAGCATAGCGCGACCTATCGCTGCAAGGACAGCTCGCTGGTCTATGTTGATTTCATGTCTGACGATAAGACCGCAATGGTCCGCACCGAAAAGACCGGCACGCCCACAACGCTGACCAGCGCCGAAGCTGGTAAGCCCTTCGTTGCTGAAGGCGGCTATTCCGTCAGCGGCACCGGCGATCAGGTCACGATCGAACTGCCCGGCAAGGGTTCGCTTAGCTGCAAAAGCTAATTTTCATTCCTCATTTCTGCATTTTATCGGGCCGGAAACACCATCCGGCCCAAATTATTCGTGCTAAACATAGAAAATCGGGTTCCAACGGGCCACCAAATTTCCTATGGGCGAAGGCATGACCAACATAGCCAGCACATCCGCCGCCATTACCCCGGAAATCGTCGCCCAGCACGGCCTGTCACCGGAAGAATATGAGCGCGTCCTCGGCGCCCTTGGGCGGGAACCCAACCTCACAGAACTAGGCATTTTTTCTGTAATGTGGTCGGAGCATTGCTCCTATAAATCCAGCCGCATTCATTTGAAAAAGCTGCCAACCGAAGGGCCTCAGGTCATTTGCGGGCCGGGTGAAAATGCTGGCGTTGTTGATATTGGCGTGGGGCCGGAGGGCAAGCCACAGGCCGCCATCTTCAAAATGGAAAGCCATAACCACCCCAGCTATATCGAACCTTATCAGGGTGCAGCCACGGGCGTTGGCGGCATTTTGCGCGACGTATTCACCATGGGCGCTCGCCCGGTTGCCAATATGAATGCGCTGCGATTTGGGCGGCCCGATCACCCCAAGATGCGCCACCTCATCAGCGGCGTTGTGCGCGGCATTGGCGGCTATGGCAATTGCGTGGGCGTACCGACTGTGGGCGGTGAAGTGAATTTTCACCCGGCTTATGATGGTAACATCCTCGTCAATGCAATGACCGTGGGCGTCGCCGATGTGGATAAGATTTTCTATTCCGCTGCCAGCGGCATTGGCAATCCAATCGTCTATGTCGGTTCCAAAACCGGGCGTGACGGCATTCATGGCGCAACCATGGCCAGCGCCGATTTCGGCGAAGACAGCGAAGAAAAGCGCCCGACCGTGCAGGTTGGCGATCCCTTCACCGAAAAATTGCTGATCGAAGCCTGCCTCGAACTGATGGAATCAGACGCTATCGTCGCGATTCAGGATATGGGCGCAGCGGGCCTCACCAGCTCTGCCGTTGAAATGGCGTCTAAGGGCGGCGTCGGCATCCGACTCGACATGAATAAGGTGCCCCAGCGCGAAACCGGCATGACAGCCTATGAGATGATGCTCTCCGAATCGCAGGAGCGCATGTTGATGGTGCTGAAACCCGGCAAGGAAGCTTTTGCCGAAGCAATTTTCCGCAAATGGGAACTGGATTTCGCGGTCATTGGTGAGGTTACGGATACCGGCCATATGGTCCTCGTCCATCATGGCGAAACGGTATGCGATATTCCGCTTGCGCCGCTGGCGGATGATGCCCCGCTTTATGATCGCCCCCATGTGCCGACACCCAAGCCCGCACCGCTCAGCAATGTGCCTTTATGCACGGACCTCGGTGCTGATCTCGTGACACTGATGGGCAGCCCGGACATCGCCAGCCGTCGCTGGATCTGGGAACAATATGACCATAAGGTTGGTGGCGATACCGTGCAGGCCCCCGGCGGCGATGCTGCGGTTGTACGCGTCCATGGCACAGATAAAGGGCTAGCGATCAGCACCGATTGTACCCCGCGTTATTGCTTTGCTGATCCGGTTGAAGGCGGCAAACAGGCCGTTGCCGAATGCTGGCGCAACATAACGGCAGTGGGCGCCACCCCGCTCGCCGTGACGAACTGCCTCAACTTCGCGAACCCGCAGCGCCCCGAAATCATGGGCCAGTTTGTAGGCGCGCTGGAGGGCATGGGCGATGCGTGCCGGGCGCTCGATTTCCCAATCGTGTCGGGCAATGTCTCGCTCTATAATGAATCCAAGGCAACGGGCGGTGGTTCGGCCATTTTACCGACCCCGGCCATTGGCGGCATTGGCCTGCTTGCTGACTGGTCGAAAAACGCAACCGTTGCGTTCAAGGGACCGGGTGACGTGATCCTCGCCGTTGGTGAATGGAAGGGCCATCTGGGCCAGTCGATCTGGCTACGCGAAGTACATGGCCGTGAAGAAGGCCCCCCTCCTCCGGTCGATCTCGTAGCAGAACGCAAAACCGGCGATTTCATCCGCGCCCATATCAACAATGGTGCCATTACCGCATGCCATGACGTTTCCGATGGCGGCATGGCCGTTACCATCGCGGAAATGGCACTGGCCGGCAATGTTGGTGCGATGATTCAGGCCCATGATCCAGAAGCCCCCTTTGCCGATGCGCGCGCTTTCTTTGCCGAAGATCAGGGCGTCTATGTCGTCACCGTTAGCGACACCGCGCTTGCCAATTTCCTTGCAGACGCGGACAAGGCCGGTGTCATGGTGCAGCCCATTGGTCGCACTTGCGCCAACCGGCTAGTGTTTGAGCTGGCAGATAATGATTTCGCCATACCGCTCACCAGCCTACGCACCGCGCATGAAGGCTTCTTCCCCAAGCTGATGGACGGCAAGGAATAAGCATTCCCGCTAAATTAACGACCCACTGGAATAACAAAAGGCGCATCCTCATCCTGAAGGTGCGCCTTTTTTGGATCGCTCATTCCAGATCAGACCGGTAAATATTTACCCCCGCCGCATGATGAATTCCCGATCGCGGTGGTCCCCTACCTTAAACTCATATTCCCCTACCTTCACAAAACCGCGTGAGATATAGACGGCTTGCGCGCGTAAATTACCGGAGAAAACCCCCAGCCATATGGGGCCAGGTTGGCTTTCCTCTACCCAATTCAGCGCGGTATCGAGCAAAACACGGCCCATCCCCGCCCCTTGCCATTCATCCACGACATATAGCTGATATATCTCTGCGTGGTCTGCATTGGCTTCGGCATGGGGCAGCTTACACGGGCCAACATGGGCATAACCAATGAGCGCACCGGATTCATCCTCCGCCACCCATTGCGCATGATGGGCATCCTCCAGTTCATCCCGCACCGTAGCCAGACTGTAGCTCTGACTTTCGAAAACGGCCAGATCCTCTTCGGCATAAGGAATGGCAAGTTCGCCATCGACAAATGTTTCCCGAAATGTCTGTAATTTCAAACCCGCCAGTTCCGCGGCATCACCCGGCACAGCTCTACGAACTAAAGGATGCATCTTTTCTGCATCACCCTTCATGATATACACGCCTTTCTTAAGGTCATTTCATAATCTCCGGGTAGATTGCATAGATTTAATGACTATTTCTTTTATCTTGTTTCACGATTGGTTTTTTATAATCTTCCCATAAGCAATATGATAAGTGCAAACACCGCCCTGTTCATCAAACGCACGCATTACCTGTCGCATCTTCCCGGCACGCAGCGCAACACGGCCCTCCACAGGCACCGTAGCTCCAATCGCCTTCAAATGCGCAAGCAAACCGCGCGCACCCCCAAAATCCCACGCATATTGCTCTTCCCATAATTGGCTATCCTTATAGGATGCCATTATCGCCGCCAGTTCCTCCATCATGGGATAGGCTGGCGTCCCGACAATCATGTTACACCTGTTATGTGCCTGACGCCATTCGATAAAACTGCGATCAGCCATGGTGGAGAATATCAACCGCCCCTGATCGTTTAACAAGTGGACCAGACGACCTAACGCAGCAGGCAGATCATTAAACCACTGAAAGCAGAGGCTGGAGAGGATGAGATCAAAAACCGGCTGATGAAAGCAGGGATTTTCTCCATCCATCTGCATGAAACATATATCATCGCCTAGCTTTCGCTGCGCTTCGGCAATCATTTCCGGTGAAATATCCGTTGCCACTATATCGGCATCAGGAAGTAGCGCGCGAATATGCCCGGTCAGTTCCCCGGTGCCACAGCCAATTTCCAATATCCGCAAACGGCCATCATTCCGCAAGCACGGCTGATCTTCACCGCTTACCACTCCCTCCCGCATTTCTGCCACAGCCTGCATTGCCAGATCAGCCACATGGCGCGCCACCTGTTGTTGCACCGATGCCTGCCCATCATAATGCCCCGCAGCTTTACCAAAGGCGGCCCTTATCCTTTCTGTGCGAGACATTGCTGTGCCAGCCATTCCATGAGAAAGTCGTTAACAGCCATTGGCCGAAAGGCAAAATGACGATAAGCGCCCTATTCTTATTTCCGCATCAGGTGAAGCACTGATCTATGCCGCCCCCGACGGTCAGCCCCTATCCAGCAGCGAACAGCCCCCATCAGGGGCAGCGCCTTGCCGCGCCAGACAGGTTGCGGGGGCTGGCGGTCATGGGCATTTTGCTGATGAACATTGTGGGGTTTGGCCTACCTGACCTTGCCTATACCGCACCGGGCGCATGGGGGTTGAATGGGCTGGCCGATAAAATCGCATGGACTATCAACTTTCTATTGGTTGATGGTAAAATGCGCGGGCTCTTTGCGATGCTCTATGGTGCGGGCCTGATAATGATGCTGGAGAAGGCACAGCAGGCCGGTCAAAATGGCTGGCAAATTGCCTTCACGAGATCCCTGTGGCTGGGGGTTTTCGGGCTGCTCCATTATTTGCTGTTGTGGTGGGGGGACATATTGACCCTCTATGCCATTACCGGCCTCGTCGCATTAATGATAGCAGCATGGCAAGAAGATGCGCGGCAGGTTTTCATCGCCTCTGCGCTGATTTTCACGCTTTATTGCCTCATGATGCTTGGCCTGATGCTAGGTATCATGGATGTTCTGGCCACCGCCCAAGCCCCCGGTGCCAACCCACAAAGCCTAATAGCCGCGCAGGAAATGCTGGCGGATATGGGAGAACCGGGCAGCACCTATATCACGGAGCAGATCACTCTATACCGGGGGCCATTTGCCCCGATATTCGCCTATAATTTGAATGACCTATCCCTTTGGATTAGCAATAATATTTATTATAGCTGCCCGGAGATACTGGGATTCATGTTGCTGGGCATGGGCATGATGCGCAATGATTTCATCACCGGCAGGTGGGACCGTGCCCGTTATTGGGCCGTTGCACGATGGACCATCAGCATTGCTCTGCCCCCGATGATCGTGCTGGCATATTGGGTATGGGCCAGCGGGTTTGACACATTGGTCAGCTTTGGGGTGATATTCGCCTGGTCCACCCCCTTTCGTATCTTTCTAACCATTGGCATAACGGCGCTGTTTCTGTGGTTGATGGCGGGGACCGGCAATATGCGGGCGGCCTCCCCGCTCTGGCACCGTATCGAAGCCGTAGGGCGCATCTCCCTTTCCAATTATCTACTGACCAGTGCGGTGATGACCGGCATTTTCTATGGCTGGGGGCTGGGTTGGTTTGGAATGCTATCGCGGGCGCAGCTTTATTGGCTGGTGCCGCCAATGTGGGCCGTGATGCTGTTTTGGTCCCGCCTCTGGCTCGATCATTTTAGCATAGGGCCGATGGAGTGGCTGTGGCGATGGCTGATACGGACCACCACCAATGCGCTCAATCGCGGCTGACGAAAAACACACCATCCGCCCGGACCGTAAAAGCCCATGCTCTTTCTTGCGCCAGCGCCTGCAACTCTACCTCTGCCCGTGGGTCATCAGTATGGATAAGAACTGCCTGATGCTCGCGCAGTGCCTTTGCCGCGCGCAGCACCGGCCACGGGCAGCGCATCCCCCGCGCATCCACCACCGTTACCGGCGTGCCATCTTCAGATGATGGCACCACCCCAGTCATTTACTGCCGAACGGATTTTTCGGAGAACGCAGCATCAGCCGCACCGGCACCGCGCCAAAGCCCAGATCACGGCGTATGCCATTCACCAGATATCGCTGGTAACTGTCCGGCAAATGGTCAAGCCGCGTCCCGAACAATATGAAACCGGGCGGGCGGGTCTTTGCCTGCGTCAAATACCGCAGCTTGATACGGCGGCCACCGGGGGCTGGTGGTGGGTTAGCCTCCAGCGCGCCTTCGAACCATCGATTGAGAATACCGGTGGAAACCCGGTGGGACCACACCCGGCGCACCTCAAAGGCGGCGTTCAGCAGATCATCCAGCCCCTTACCCGTCGCCCCCGACACGGTGATGAGTGTCACGCCTTTTACCTGCGCCAGACCTTCATCCAATGCCTTGCGCACACCCTGATAGAGGGATGAGCCATTTTCAGCGACATCCCACTTATTAAGCGCGATGATGAGGGCACGGCCTTCCTGCAACACCTTGTCAGCGATACGCAAATCCTGCGCCTCCAGCCCCTTGGTGGCATCAAGCATCAGCACCACGACCTCGGCAAAGTCCACCGCATGCAGGCCGTCGGCAACCGCGAGCTTCTCCAGCTTATCCTGCACCTTGGCGCGTTTGCGCATGCCCGCCGTATCAATCAGGCGGATGGTGCGTTCTTTGCCTTCTTTATCGGTCCATTGATGGTCGATAGCGATGCTATCCCGCGTAATCCCGGCCTCAGGACCGGTAATCAGGCGTTCTTCACCAATTACCCGGTTAATGAGGGTCGATTTCCCGGCATTAGGCCGCCCGACAATAGCGAGTTTGAGCGGCGCAGCATCCAGCGCTTCTTCATCATCCGGGTCAATCTCAGCCAGCACCGAAGAAAGCCCGGCTTCCTCAAGTTCCCGCTCTACCCGTTCAATATGGGGAAGCAACGCCTGAAACAGATCAGCCATGCCCTGCCCATGTTCCGCAGACAATGCAATGGGATCGCCCAGCCCCAGCGACCATGATTCCATCAGGCCCTGTTCTGCAGCCCGACCCTCAGCCTTATTGCCTGCAAGAATAACCGGGGTATCACTGCTCCGCAGCCAACGGGCAATTTCCTCATCCAGCGGATTAAGGCCTGTGCGCGCGTCAAAGAGGAAGAGCGCAACATCGGCACTGGCGACGGCGGCCTCTGTCTGGCGGCGCATACGACCCGGCAGGCTTTGCGGGTCTTCATCCTCATAGCCCGCCGTATCCACGATACGAAAATCAAGGCCGAGCAGATGCGCTTCGCCTTCGCGCCTGTCGCGCGTAACGCCCGGCTGGTCATCAACCAGCGCAAGCTTTTTACCGACCAGCCGATTGAACAGCGTTGACTTGCCAACATTAGGACGCCCGACAATGGCGACCGTCGGGGCTATAGGGGGCAGCATCCGCCCGTTCCTTCCTTAATTAACGGCCATGATGGCCTGCACTATCCTTAACGATAGGCCGCTAAACGGCCATCATCGGTCAGGATATAGAGCATATTATTCGCAACCACCGGGCCCAGCGACATAGAGTGGCCCATATCCATCTGATGCTTTACCGAACCATCGGTTGGGTCAATATAGAGCACGTCCTTGTCGGTGGATACCAATATAAGCTGCCCACCAGCAACAATCGGCCCGGTCCAGCGTACCGCACCGCTGCGGCTCTTTTCCTTCTGCCAACGCTTCAACTGGCTGATCCAGCGCACCTTACCAGATGCACGCGCAACGCACAGCAGCTTAGCATCATCCGTAACCACGAAAACCCACTCGCCAACCACTGCGGGGGTAGAGATACCCGCAATGTTGATTTCCCACAGGCGCTGGCCCGATACCAGCTCATAAGAGGCCATACGCCCCCCCTGCCCGATGGCGAATACGCGGCCACGATCCACAACCGGATCGGCATCAATATCAGCAAGCGCCGCCACAGAGGTGGAGATGCTGGTACGAGACAGCGCATCCCCCCACAGGCTGCGGCCATTTTCGTAACGATAGGCGTTCAGCTCACCAGAGCTGAAGCCCGCAATCACTGTACCCTGCGCAGCAGCCGGCGCGGCAACACCGAAAACACCGGTGGTTTCAACCGTACCGGATTCGCTCCAGCTTACCGCACCATCATCCATGGCGAGCGCGTATATCTGGTTATCCTGGCTCATCACATAGACATGGCCATTGGATAATGTGGGCGACCCACGCAGCGGCCCGCCGGGGCGCTTTTTCCACAGGATATTACCGGTTTCCGCATCGAGCGCAGCCACATCGCCAACACCGGTTGTAACGAACAAGCGGCCACCCTCAACCGATACACCGCCCCCGAATAAGGCACGACCATTGCCTTCGGATGGCATAGCCGTCTGCCACAAACGTGCGCCAGTTTCGGCATTCATCGCAATAACGCGGGCCTCAGCATCGATAACGAACAGCTTACCGCCAGCAACAACCGGGGCAGCGGCCAGACGCGCCCGCTTAGTGCTGCCCGCAATATCGGCAGTCCATATTTGCTGAGGGTTAGCGGAGAGCGCCACATGCCCCATCAGCTTGGCCGCATTACCGCCCGGCTGGCTCCAGTCCGCATTGACCTGCGGAACCGGCAATGACACCGGCACCACCGCGAGCGAAGCATCAGCCTCTGCCGTGCGTTCGTTGGAGAGGATAGACACACGATCCCCCAATACCGGGGTTTTAGGCCGCTTATCCTTATTACCGCCGACGACACCACAAGCCGAAACAGCAAAGAGCGTCGCTGCCAAAGCAACGCCCTGCATCAGGCGACCATATCCAGCCATGCTGCGATTTTCCTTATTCACTTGCATCTGCAGCACCTTCACTGTTCCCGGCATTGCTTCCGGCATTTCCACTGGCTGCGGCATCACCGGCCGGTTTTACTTCCAGATCAACTGCGTCAATTCCCATCAGGCCCGCCATCTGACGCGCGCGGGACCGCAACGTTTCCGGGGCCTTTGGATCTTTGGCAATGGCGGCGAATACCGGCCCGGCGAGGTCTTTCTTACCCATCTTCATATAGGCAATGGCGGTCATTTCCCCGGCACTGCCAAACCATGGGCCGCCTTCTACCGCCAGCGGTTTCAGACGGTCAACAATCTGTTGCGGCTTCATGTCCTCAAAACTCAGCGCAACCTGACGAATGGTAGCCAAATCACGATAAGACTGATCGAGCTTTGTGTCCGCCGCAATATCGCCATAGAGCTTCGCCCCGCCCTTCACATCGCCCTTTTGCGCGGCGGCAGCGGCCTGCGTCAACAGCGCCATAGCACGATAGCCGGGCTGGTCTGCTTTCGCCAGCTCCGCCAGCTTCGCGCTATCCGGTGCATGACCGGCTGCTGCGGATTCCAGAACATCCTGCGCCTTTTCTGCCATTTCACCGGAATTTTCACGGCTGCTATGGCCCCAATATAACCAGCCACCCAGCGCAACCAGTCCGGCGACAATCGCACCGATGACCAACAGGCCATAACGCTGGCCAAAGGCGCTCATCCTGTCCTGACGGACGGCGTCATCGACCTCTTTAAAAAAGGCTTCGTTGTCGGATGGCGTTTCGGCCAAAGAAGTTCTCCAAATAATCCAGTCAGCGCATCCGGGAAAATGCGCAATGATACCATAGTGCAGGCGTTTCAGCCCATAATCGCGGCGACCTTAGCGGCGCGCCCGCCCCGCGCAAGTCACTTTTTCGGCTGATAGACCTGTTCCTCACCCGGAAACTGCCTTGCACGCACTTCATCGGCGTAAAGCTGCGCCGCACCGCTAATCAATCCGGCCATATCCGCATAGCGTTTGACGAAGCGGGGAACGCGATCAAACAGGCCGAGCATATCCTCCGTCACCAGCACCTGCCCATCGCACTGGGCAGATGCGCCAATACCAATGACCGGGATAGGCAACGCCTGCGTCAGGGCAATAGCGATAGGCTCCACCACCCCTTCCACCACCACAGAAAACGCCCCGGCATCGGCAATGGCCCGACCATCAGAAAGGATTTTATCCTGTTCTTTCTGGCTTCTACCTCGCGCGCCATAGCCGCCCAGCATATTGACCGCCTGCGGCGTGAGGCCAATATGAGCCATCACCGGAATGCCCCGCTGGCACAGGAAAGAGATGGTTTCGGCCATAGCCTCCCCCCCTTCCAGCTTCACGCCCGCGCAGCCTGTTTCCTTCATGATGCGCGATGCACTGTCAAATGCCTGTTGCGGCGATGCCTCATAGCTGCCGAAGGGCATATCAACGATAACCACGCTATGGTAGCTGCCACGTACCACCGCTGCGCCATGGGCGCACATCATATCCAGACTAACCGGCAAAGTGGACGGCAGGCCATAGATCACCTGCCCCAGCGAATCACCAACCAGCAATATATCGCAATGCGAATCGAGAAGCTGGGCTTGCCGTGCTGTATAAGCCGTCAGCATCACCACAGGCTGCGCCGTCTGGCCGCCTTGCTTACGCGCCTGAAGGGCGGGAATGGTCAGGCGCTTTAGTGGCGCAGGCGTAGGATTGGCCCGGCTGGTCGATGTATCAAGCGTATAAGTGGTGGACATGGGCACTCTGTTAGCAAAAATCACGGACCATATCATCAGCAGAACTGCTGACGGGCGATCCAGTCTGTAGGAATAATGCGCTGACAGCAAGCTGAACCAGATACCAGCCCATGCGCCGTAATAAAATGCATTATGTTAGAAACAGAGCCGGGAAGAGCTTCGCACTTTTGCGACGCATCAATCAGCTTTCCATTTCCTCATGCATTAGTGCGCTCCTCCGCCGGGGCGTCGGCTTCCTGCGCGAAGGGGAAGGTTTCGGCAAGGTTGATGCCATCCAATACCTTGGCAGTCTCATCGCGCACACGGAGCATCACCAGATGCAGGCGACATTCCGATTCGGGCAGACAGTTTTTGCAGCTTTCATGGGCAAAGCGGCTGGCGCATGGCACCAGCGCCAACGACCCCCGCGTCAACCGCACAATATCGCCATAGCTGATGTCCACCGGCGCCAATGCCAGCCAGTAGCCGCCATCACGCCCACGCTGCGTCGCCACCAGCCCTTCCCGTGATAGCTCGGACAATATAACCGTCAGAAATTTGGCAGGAATATTCTGCGTATCAGAAATGTCTGCAAGGGGGATTGGCCCCTGACCATAATGATCGGCCAAATGTTGGAGCGCACGAATGGCATAGCGAGTCTTTTGTGACAGCATCGGCGGACAATCGCGGCAAAAGGCAGATAATTCAACCTCTTTGGTCAGGAAAAAAGAGATTCATAGATTGCAGACTTGAAACCAATGATTTTCTGCCCTTCATAATCCAGAACCGGGCGCTTAATCATCGATGGATTGGCTAGCATCAGCGCAATAGCCTTATCCGCATCGATATTTTCCTTGTCCATGTCGGGCAATTTGCGAAAGGTTGTCCCTCCCTTATTCAGCAAATTCTCCCACCCCAGTTCTTCTACCCAGCCGCGCAGCAAGGCTTCATCCACTCCGGCCTTTTTATAGTCATGGAAATCATAGACGATTCCATTGCTTTCCAGCCACTTACGCGCTTTCTTGATCGTATCACAACTAGGAATGCCATATAATTTGGGGGCAACGGCCATGGTAAACTCCGACAGGGATATGAGGGGAAACAGAAAACTGAAGCGGCTCTTGCCCCTCATACAGCGACGGAGCAAGCCCCGTTTCCGAATATAATGCCGACGTGCAAAAGGTAATATCCGCCACATATTGCGACATGGCCTGTGCCGAACCCCCATCAAGCCCATGATCTGAAACCCGGATTCTCTGTAGCCAGATTGTCTGTAGATTGTCAGTTGCCGCCCATGATGCTACAGGCCGTTTCATGGATCATTGTTCCTCCTGCGTTGTGCGAAACCGTGCCATTTGTTCATCACTGGACGCTGGCGGGGTGAATGCCTTGGGCAAAATTGGGCGTCATCATCGCCTTGTGCCCGGCCAGACCCTCATCTGGGAGGGGGAGGATTCCACCGTCGTCGCCAATGTTATTGATGGTGTGCTAAAGCTCTCCACATCATTAAGCGACGGACGAGAGCAAATTGTTGGCGTGGTTTACCCATCCGATTTTATCGGTCGTCCCTTTGGCGCACGCGCGCAACATAATGTGACCGCGCTGACGGACGCCCATGTCTGCACTTTTTCCAGCAGCGATTTTGACCGTTTCGCCCGCGAACATCCCGAACTGGAGCATAAATTGCTCGACCGGACATTGAGCGAGCTGGACCGCACCCGGCGCTGGCTGCTTTTACTGGGCCGGATGACAGCATCGGAAAAGCTCGCGAATTTCCTTTTGGATATGTCGGAAAGGATCGCTCCATCAGGGTGCAAGACCGAAGCGCCATTGGATAGTTTCGACATTCCCTTTGGCCGTCAGCAAATTGCCGACATATTGGGGCTGACCATCGAAACCGTTAGCCGTCGTCTTAATGACTTTAAGGCGCAGAAAATCATTGCGGTTCCAACCCGTCGCCGGATCGAAATATTGAACCGCGCCGCCCTTAGCGACATTGCGGCAACGCCCAACCGATAAATCACCTTAGCGCCCCTGATGAATCTGCAATTCGTCATGATATTGGGTGCAATGATGTAAAAAGGACCTGACAAGCATGGAAACTGCGCGCTGGCGGGTGACGGCTTGTTGCCTCACCCTCCTTCATTGCTCTGATGCTGAGCTTTGACATAATGGCGCTAAAGACTGCGCCCATTCAGTCTGGGCCTATTCATTAACATTTAAGGCGGCCAACCAGACGCTTTGTTCCCAACGCGGCAAAACCCGCCGTCAGCCCCCAAAAGGCCGCCCCCACACCAAAAAGCGTGATACCCGATGCCGTCGCCGCAAAAGTGATGATGGCCGCGTCGCGCTCCCCCTTATTGGCCAGCATATGCTCCATCGCGCCGGTGAGCGGCACGATAAGGGCAAGGCCGGTCAGCGCGGCTATCGCGGCCGATGGCATGGAAATGAACAACCGCACCAGCATCGGCGCAAACAGGGCCAGCAACAGATAGAAAAAGCCATATATCACCCCGACAACCCATCGCTTTTGTTTATCAGGATGGGCGTCCTCCCCGGTGCAGATCGCCGCTGTAATCGCCGCCAGATTGACCGCATAAGCCCCTAAAGGTGCCAGCAGCATCGTCGCTAGCCCGGTTCCGGCAATTAACGGGCGCGAGGGCGCAGCATAGCCCGATGTACGCAGCACCACCAGACCCGGCAGATTTTGCGATACCAATGTCACAAGGAACAAAGGCACTGCAACGCTCGCTATCATTGCCGGATCAAAAACCGGCATCACCAGCTCTATATGCCCCAACACTGGTCCGCCGGGGGCCAGCGCCAACTGCCCGCGCAGAAGCAACATCCCAATCCCTGCGGCCAGCACCAGCAACATCGCATAAAGAGGCACCAGTTGTCGCCCCAGCAGGAATATCGTCAGCAATATTATGACGAACAGCGCGTCGCTTTCCATAGCGCGGAACAAGCCAAGGCAAAAAGGCAAAAGCACCCCGGCCAGCATGGCCGAAGCCACCGAAGAGGGGATCGCCGCCGCCAGCCTGCCCAGCATCGGCACCACCCCGACCAACAGCATCAGCGCCCCTGCACTGATGAAAATCCCAATGGCAATCGGCCAGTTCAGCCCGGATGCGCTCACCGACGCACTGGCCGCCAGCAGCGCCGCGCCGGGGGTTGACCATGCCAGCACCACCGGCATACGCAGCCAGAAGGATAACACCATCCCCAGCCCACCAATGCCGATACATAAGGTGGTGATGGCCGACATAAGCTGGCCATCGCTCGCGCCCAAGGCCTGAAGCGCCTGCACCAGCAACGCAATAGTCCCACCAAAGCCCACAATCGCCGCGATGAAGGCAGAGGACCATGCAGAGATCATTGATGTAGCAAAGGTTCGGGAAGAAATCAGACTGGATTTTGGCATTATGCCGCCATGCCAGAATAATAAGGGCCATACCAGCCGTGATGAGGAAACCATCCCGCAGGCCACTGCCCGCCATAGACGAACGCGATTCCCCTCAGGCTCCGTACATCGGTCCAGTCAATCCAGCCCGATTCATCTGTAAAATGAAGAAGGCCGCCTTCCCCCACAGGAAAGCGGCCTCGTGATTTCCGCCCCACGGAAATCAGACATGAGGCTGTCCAACATTCAGTATAGGCACCGCCGAAAATCGTGTTTTTCTCTGCCCCGGCGCGCAATATATTCAATCATATATGAACACCGGAAGCACAGGAAAATAACATTTGCAGGCCCGCATAAGGTGAATGTCAATCAGCCATAGCAACCATCAAAAGCGATAGCTAATGCCTGCGCTCAGCACCCAAGGGTCAAGCTTGTGACGGGTCGTCAACTGCTCAACGCCATTAGCGTCAAACCAATGGGCGCTGGTGCGCAGGAAATAGCGCTTTGCATCAAGCGACAGGCCGAAACCCTGACTGCCCAATGGCACGTCAACACCGGCCTGAATCACCCCGCCGAATTTATCATTAAGGCGGGCTTTAGTCAGGCCAAGGGTCTTGGTCGTCGCACCAGATTTTTCATCAATGAAGATGAAATAGGACGGACCAGCACCGATATAGGGCTTCACCACGCCCAGATCGGCATGATATTTAAGGGTCACAGTTGCCGGCAAAATCTTGGCATCGGCAATCAGTTCCGTGCCGCCCAGCGTACCACGACCATCAACATCATGCTGCGTCAGGCCCGCAATGGTTTCGACCGAAATATTGGGGGTAACGAAATATTCAATCGCGATAGTCGGCGTAATATTATCATTCGCCTTGCTCTGCGCGCCGGGCGTAACATTCGCCGTGTCCTTCTTCACGCTCGTAATTTTGCCATCAGGCAATACGGCGGTGCCCAGCAGCTTGAACTGCCATTTGCCCGCTTCCTGTGCCTGAGCCTGCGCCCCGCCGGATACAGCCATCAGGGCCATTGCTGCCGCGCCGACTGTCCATGCGAATTTGCTATTCATAAAATGCTCCATTCCCTTTTCTGACCAGATGGGCGGTTACGCTCTGTCATCTGGTTGATCCGCTTTGACCATAGATTCGCACCTGCAACATTGATCCGGCGCAAATTGCTTTTTGATCTTCCTCAAGGAACATAAAATTTCCGCATGACATAAACCGGCCTATGTGGACGCATTATCCTGAATTACTGCAACGCCCGGTGCCCCGGTACACCAGCTATCCCACCGCCGCTGATTTCACGGATCAGGTTGGGGCGCAGCGTTATGTGCAGGCGCTGGACGCGATAGAGGACGGAACACCCCTGTCGCTTTATGTACACATCCCCTTTTGCGAGGAAATCTGTTGGTATTGCGGATGCAACACCGCTCGTTCCAACAAACGATCGCGCCTGTCAGCCTATCTTGATTCGCTACATGAGGAAATTGCGCTCGCCGCCCATCATCTGGCGGGCAGAGGCCGGGTGCAGCGCATTTCCTTTGGCGGGGGCAGCCCCAATGCCATCGAACCGCTGGATTTCGTGCGGCTGGTGGGTGACATCATCATTGCTTTTCAGGCCGAAGATCCGCTGATTTCGGTTGAGATTGACCCCCGACAGGTCGCGGATGACTGGATCAGCGTGCTGCGCAGTGCGCGGGTGCGCTATGCCAGCATGGGCGTGCAGACATTTGATCCGCTGGTGCAAGAGGCCATTGGCCGGGTGCAACCCTATGAGGATGTCCTCTCCCTCACCCATAAATTGCGCGATGCTGGCGTTTCCTCAATTAATTTTGACCTGATGTATGGCCTGCCGCATCAGGACCAACATTTGCTGATGGAAACGCTGGAACAAACCGTCAGCCTGTCGCCGGACCGTATTGCCCTTTTTGGTTATGCGCATATGCCGCACATCATTCCCCGGCAGCGCCGCATTGATACTGCCGCTCTGCCCGGTGAGGCAGTGCGTTTCGCGATGGCGGCAACCGGGCATGATTTTCTGGTGGAGCAAGGCTATCAGCCCATTGGTTTTGACCATTTCGCAAAGCCCGATGACCCGCTGGCCATAGCCGCCCGCGAAGGACGGCTGCACCGTAATTTTCAGGGCTTTACCGATGATGAGAGCGAGCATCTCATCGGCTTTGGTGCTTCCGCCATCAGTCAGCTTCCCGGCCTCTATGCGCAAAATGCCAAAAATGCGGGCGTCTATCGCGCAGCCGTAGCGGAAGGCCACTTTCCTATTGAACGTGGGGTGGAGCGCGATAGCGAAAGCCGCCGCCACGGTACACTCATCAATGATATATTATGCCACGGCAAAGCGCCGCTTCCCCACCGCCTTACGCAGGAACAAAGCGAAACGCTGGAGGAATTTGTGCAGCGCGGGTTGGTGACAACCGGCGCGGGTCAGGTGCATCTGCGTCCGGCGGCTGCGCCCTATGCGCGCACCATCGCCGCCATTTTTGACCCCCGCATGGCGGGCAGAATCGGCAGCTTCAGCGCCCCGGTATAAGGGGCAAGCAGGCAGAGACCTCCACCAGCCTGGTGGCGCAGCCCGGTTTGAATTCAGAGTGTTTCACCCGTTCGCTTGCGCCAGTTCAATCCATGCCCTGCCAGCAGAAGCAGACTGCCCACCACAGTCAGGCCGGTTTCGGCTATCTCGCTGATACCGGGCACCAACGCCCCCGCAAGTAAGATAATACCCGCCATTCCGCATAAAGCAGGCGTCAGCGCATGATGGCGGCGATAGCCCAACATGAATGCCGCCAGGGCCGATGGAACGATGAAGGCAAAGGCCGCGATGTGAAAGGATTCGGAAAGAAACCACAAGCCCAAGATCCCCGGCAACAGAAGCAGCAACGGCAAAGCCAGACAATGCACCAGACAAAGAATGGAAGCAGATGCCGCAGCCGCCTCTATCGCATGGGTGCCTTTTTGAGAGGCAGAATGCTGAACGCCTGATCTGGAGAGATTTGACCGCATCATGGGCCCTCGTGCCTGTTTCATTTTCTCTAAACAACCTTCTTGTGTAATGTTGTATCATTTCATATAGAAGCAATTGTTCAGATATGAAAAGGGTTTGCACAATGAATTTTCGTCCTCTGCTGTTTTCTTCGGCCTGCCTATCTGCCCTGACGATCAACGCAGCACCGGCATTGGCGGCCAAAGATGATGGCGCGCCAGACATTATCGTCACCGCCTCTGCTTTGGGGCGCAGCGCTAATGAAATGTCCACCCCGGTCGTGGCGCTGACGGGCGAAGAGCTGATCCATCGCCGTCAGGCAACTCTGGGGGATACCCTTGCAGGCCAGCCGGGCATATCTTTCGATAATTTCGGGGGCGGTGCCAGCCGCCCTGTCATTCGCGGGCAAACGTCGCCGCGTGTTCAGGCGCTCTCCGATGGCTCCAACATACAGGATGCATCCGCCATCTCGCCCGATCATGCGGTTGTCACAGAACCCTTGCTGCTACGCGGTATTGAGGTACTGCGTGGCCCCGCAGCCTTGCTTTACGGTGGTGGTGCCATTGGCGGGGCAATCAACCTTCTCGATAATAAAGTGCCAACGTCTATGCCCGCAAACGGCATAGAAGGCGTCGCCGAAGGGCGCCTTGGCACGGCGGACGATGAGCGGTCGCTGGTCGGCGGGTTGACCGTTGGCATTGGGTCTTCGCTCGCCTTCCATGTCGAAGGTGTCCACCGCAGCAGCGATGACTATCGGGTGCCATCCAAATTTGGTGAAAAGCATGTTGATGGCAGCTATAATGACACCTCTTCCTTCAGCGCAGGCGCGTCATGGATTGGCGAGCGCGGCTATCTGGGTGCGGCTTACACCCGCCAGCGCAGTGAATATGGCTTGCCCGGCCATAGCCATGAATATGAGGCCTGCCACCCGCATGGCAATTCCATCCATTGCGGTTCCCATAGCGATGAAGGTGAAGATCACGACCATGACCATGATCATGAGCAGGAAGAAGTGCCGTTCGTAAAAATGCGCAGCGAACGCTATGACCTGCGTAGCGAATATGTAGATCCCCTTCCCGGCTTTGAGAAAATGCGGTTCCGCATGTCTTATACTGATTATGAGCATGACGAAATTGAGGACGGCGCGGTTGGTACAACCTTCATTAACAAGGCGCATGATCTGCGCTTTGAGCTAACACATAAACCCTTCATGGGCCTCACGGGCCTTATCGGTGTGCAATATTCGGATAGCAAATTCCGATCTGTGGGTGATGAAGCATCCATCCCCCAAAATGAAACCAGCAACACCGCCCTATTCCTGATGGAAAGTGCGCAGCTTGGTGCCGTACGGCTGGAACTGGCCGCCCGTCATGAATGGCAAACCATCGAAACCACGCTCGATCGCGAAGCAACACACCGACCTTTCTCCATCTCTGGTGCGGCGATCTGGGATATTGGCAGTGATTATTCACTGGCGCTGCACCTTGCCCGGTCACAGCGCGCGCCCCATGCACAGGAACTTTATTCCCGCGGGGTTCATCTCGCCACCAACACCTATGAACTGGGCACCGCTACTCTGGGCAAGGAAACTGCAAAATCAGTAGACCTGACCTTCCGCAAAAAGGCCGGGGACACGACATTCACCCTTGGCGCATATCATCAGGATTTTGATGATTATATCTTTGCCGACACGTTGGACCAGTATGAGGATTTCCGCCTCATCCGCTATACCGCAGCAGATGCGCGCTTCACCGGCGTAGACGGCGAAATTCACCATCATTTCTCCCCCGCTTTTGGGATGTCGATCTTTGGTGATTATGTCCGGGCAAAGCTGAAGGATGGGCTGGGTAATTTGCCGCGTATCCCATCTGGGCGTCTGGGCACCCGCGCCGAAGGCAACTGGGCCGGATTCTCTGCTGATGTCGAATATTATCATATGTTCGATCAGGACAAAATCGCGGCTTATGAAACTTCTACCAATGGTTATGATATGCTGAACGCGACGATTTCTTATAAGCTGGATGTCGCCCCGAAAAAAAATGTAGAGCTTTATGTGCGCGGCACCAATTTGACGAATGAGCTGGCGTTCAACCATGCCTCTTTCATCAAAAACGCATCGCCGCTGCGGGGGCGGAACATCACGTTCGGGCTACGGACCAGCTTTTAAGAAGCGAGCCCCGCCCCCTCATCCTCTTAAGAAGGCCGCATATGCGCATTGCACTGCGGCCTTCTTCCAATTCCAAAGTCCTGCCCCTGCTTCATTACGCTTTAGATGATGCCCCGCATCCTTCCGGGCAAGGATCACCCATAACCTCTAAATGGCGGATGAGCCCATCTCCTTCGAGACGGAGCAGAGTCACACTTTCTTTGCGCAGCAAGCGTTGCCCCAGCCAGTTGCCGCCTCGCTTCAGCCTACCCCAATATCCGGCTCGTTCTTCCGTCATAGCGCCTCCATTCCCAACTTGTTTAGTTGAGAACCAACAAAAAGAGCAAACAAGTTTTCCTTCATCTGTTTTTAGTAGCAGCATTGCTATAGGCTGCCGGTGGGCAGAAGGGGCTTCCCCTCTTTCCGCATGGCATGAAGGGGCAGGCCAGGGGCGATGACGGCAGTTTACATCACCATTGACACCGAATATTCGGCAGGAATGGCCCTGCGTGAGGGAGCCGCTTGCCGCGCCGCCAATTTTGCGGGCTCAATCGCCGGACACAGCGAAAAAGGCGATGCGGGCATATTCTATCAGATGGATAGTTTTGACCGCTACGGGTTAAAGGCTGTTTTCTTTGTCGATCCCATGCCTGCCTTGCTGTGGGGCACAGAGGCCATTGCCGATATTGTGCAGCCCATCATAAAACGCGGCCATGATGTGCAGCTTCATTTACATACCGAATGGCTGGCGCTCGCGGGGGAGAAAAACCCATTAGGTGACCGTCAGGGCCATAATATACGCGATTTCAGCTATGATGAGCAGCTTTTCCTGCTGAATCTGGCCCGGTCCCTGCTGATGGAGGCAGGTGCGCCCAGCCCCATTGCCTTTCGTGCCGGCAATTATGGTGCCAATGACGATACGCTGCGCGCGCTGGCGCAATTGGGTATCCGTTATGACAGCAGCCATTGCCCCGGCATTGCTGGCGGATATTGCGACATTTCCCTCAGCCCCGCACAGCGCCTGCCAATCGAACATTGCGGCATAATAGAAATGCCCGTCGCGTCTATCGCAGCGCGGGGCGGAAGACAGCGCCATGCCCAGATCACGGCCCTCTCCGCCGGGGAAATGCTCGCCGCCATCCGCCATGCACGGGATGAGGGCTTGAGCAGCTTCTCGCTCGTCTCTCACAGCTTTGAACTCATGAGCCGGGACCGCAAACACATCAACCATATACTGCGCCGCCGCTTTGAGCATTTTTGCGCTGGGCTGGCCGCTATGAAAGGCGTCAGCAGCGCCACTTATGCTGCCAACCCGCCAGACTTGCCTCGCCCAGACCAGACAACACCATTATTACCGCACAGCCCGCTGCGCACCGCATGGCGCATGGGCGAGCAAATGCTGGGCAATTTTCTATACAGGACAAAATCGTGACCATCAGCATCAGGGAAAATGTGAAATTCGTGATCGGGTCACGAAAAATCCTGTCGGTGCCGCGCCAGCTTATTCCCATCCATTTCTCTCTGGAGCAGTTGATCGGCAATCAGCCCGTCAGCTTGCCGGACGGCAAGGGAGCGCCGGCTGAGGCACAAGGCTACCGTATCCGGTCCGCCCCGCAAGACCAGTATGACACCATTTTGGGGCATTATCCCGGCTATATAGTCGGCGGATATCAGGCCTATAACCGTTATTACATCGACATGTCCGGGGATTTTGACGCCTATATGGCGCGCTTTTCGGGCAAGACGCGCTCTACATTGAAACGCAAGCGGCGCAAGCTGGCGGATATGAATGGCGGAACGCTGGACCTGCGCGCTTATCATGGTGCGGATGCCATGCCGGAGTTTCTTGCGCTGGCTACCCCCCTTTCCCGCAGGACATACCAAACGCGCTTGCTGGATGCAGGCCTGCCCGAAGGAGAGGCGGCAGCGGCGCAGATGCTTGATCTTGCAGGGCGCAATCAATCCCGCGCATGGCTGCTATTTCTGAATGGTGAGGCCATCAGCTATCTGTATCTGACGATCAAAGACGACATATTATCCTATGATTTTCTGGGATATGCGCCGGAAAGCGCCCATCTCTCCCCCGGCACAGTCCTACAGATGGATGCGCTGGAAGAGCTATTTGCCGAAGGCCGCTTTCGCTATTTCGATTTTACCGAAGGCGAAGGTTCGCATAAAAAAATGTTCGGCACGGACAATATCCCGTCCTGTTCCTTCTTCCTGCTGAAACCGGATATAGGTAACCGCCTGCTGATGGGTGGGGTCAATGCGTTTGATGGCGCAGTCGCAGGCGTCAAAAAGCTGGCAGAGAAAAGCGGGGTGCTGGCCCATGCCCGCAAAATGCTGCGTGGTAAAGGACAGTAAACACGGCCCAGAAGCAACGAGGCCACCGCCCGCATCATCAGAAAAAAGGGCGGCACCATCATGGCCCGCCCTCCTCTCTGTGTCATCAGGCGATGATGTCGCCATCCTCTGGCCATGATTCCGGCCAGTAAAGCTTCATCGGATTAATCACGAGCAGCTTTTCCTGAAGCTCATCCGTCGGTGCAATGCGCGGAATTACATCAACTAGCGCGCCATCATCGGGAATGGCCTTCTGCATATTGGGGTGCGGCCAATCGGTGCCCCACAATACGCGATCCTGATAATCCGCAACCAAAGGCGCTACGCTGCGCACAAAATCATCCCATGGCGGGCCATTGGGTTCTTCGAGACGATCCGGGCAGGTCGCCTTGAACCAAATGTCATCCCGGCTTTCCAGCAGGTTACGGAACGCCTTCATATCGGCGCCATCCGGCCCCTGTGTCACATCAGGGCGGCCCATATGGTCAACCACAATCGTCGTCGGGATCGCATCAAGGAACGGGCGTAGCTCCGTCAGGATATCCGCCTCGAAATAGATCACCACATGCCAGCCGAGCTGCTTGATGCGCTTGGCGACTTCGATGAACTTATCCTTTGGCGCATCATCAACGAGGCGCTTCAGAAAGTTGAAACGCACACCGCGAATGCCACCTTCGTGCAGCTTTTCCAGCTCCGCATCGCTGATCGCCGGGTCCACCACGGCAACACCGCGCGCCTTGCCATGGGACTTTGCAATGGCATTCAGCGTCGCCGCATTATCGGTGCCATGGCAGCTTGCCTGCACGATGACATTACGGGAAAAGCCCAAATGGTCCCGCAAGGCAAAGAGCATATCCGGCCCGGCATCCCCCGGCAGATATTTCGCCTTGGCGCTGAACGGGAATTCCGCCATCGGCCCAAAGACGTGGCAATGTGCGTCCACGGCCCCTGCGGGCGGGGTATAGCTGGGTTTGGACGGATTGCCGTGCCAGCTAATGATACGTTCCTGATCGCTCATTTAGAAAACCTCTCCGTCCATTAATTTGCGCGCCGTGCGCAGCAGAGCCGAGCTTATCACTGTGCCCGCCTCATCCAGTTCCATCACGCAGGTCATTTCGCCGGTGGGATGCTCCACCGACAGCGTCTTGCGCTGCCCTTCGGAGATGGAGGCGACCTCTGCGGCGGGTGATCCTTCGATCAGGCAGGCCGTTGCGACGCTGACCGCCCCCAATACACCAACGGACGCATGGGCGCGATGCGGAATGAAGCTGCGCACCGTTACCGCACCACCATTTTTGGGCGGGGCAACCAGCATCATCTTCGGCACGGATTTTTCCTTAACATCGCCAAGGTTCATCCGTTCACCGACGGCCAGACGAATGGCCTCGATCTTGGCCTTAAGGTCAACCGCGTTGTCCAGTTCTTCGCGGCTTTCATAGCCGGTGATGCCAACATCTTCGGCCTTCATCACGACGCAGGGCATGCCATTGTCGATCAGGGTAACGCGAACACCATTCACCTCATCAAAGGCATTACCGGTGGGAAGCAGCGCCCCGCAGGAGGAACCCGCCGTATCACGAAATTCCAACGGCACCGGCGCATGGCTGCCCGGCACGCCATCAATGCGCGCATCGCCTGCATAGGTGACTTTGCCGCCCGGTGTGCAAACGGTCGCAACCGCAATCTGCCCGGTATTTTCCATGAAGATGGTGACTTTGGTTTCACCATCCTGCGCCGCGACTAGACCACGCTCAATCGCGAACGGGCCGATACCCGCGAGGATATTGCCGCAATTCTGCGCGTCGGTAACGATCGCCTGATCCACAAACACCTGAAGGAACAGATAATCGACATCCACCCCTTCGCGCGTCGATTTACTGACAACGCCGACCTTGCTGGTCAGCGGGTCCGCCCCGCCCATGCCATCAATCTGACGCGGATCGGGGGAACCCATGATACTCAGCAATAACGCATCACGCGTGGCGGTGTCAGCGGGCAGATCATCCTTTAGGAAATAGCCGCCCTTTGACGTACCACCGCGCATCCACATGACGCGCGTGCCGTTCTCATAAGAGAGATCAGACATATTTGAGGCCCATGGCTTCCAGCTTGCCGCGCATGTCATAAATGTCGAGGCCCAACTCACCAGCGGCAAGACGCTTGCGCTTGGCTTCTTCATTGGCTTCGCGGGCCTGCGCCTTTTCAAGGACAGCGGCTGCATCAGCACGAGGCACAACGCACACGCCATCATCATCGGCAATCACAACATCGCCGGGGTTGATGAGGGCGTTGGCGCATACCACCGGCACGTTTACCGAACCCAGCGTCGCCTTGATGGTGCCCTGTGCATGAACTGCCTTCGACCATACCGGGAAGTTCATCTGGGTAAGGTCACGCACGTCACGAATGCCCGCATCAATGATGAGGCCACGGCAGCCACGCGCCTGCGCAGATGTAGCGAGCAAATCACCGAAATAGCCATCGGTGCAGGGGCTGGTCGGCGACAGAACAATGATATCGCCATCCTGAAGCTGCTCAATCGCAACATGGACCATCCAGTTATCGCCCGGAGGGGCCGAAATCGTCACGGCACTGCCAGCAATGCGCGCACCGGCATAGATGGGGCGCATATGCGGGGCGAGCAAACCGGTACGGCCCTGCGCCTCATGCACGGTGGCGACGCCGCAATGGGCCAGCCCATCAATGACAGCCTTATCCGCACGTTCGATCTTTGTGACGACGACTCCGGCCATGAACTTATCCTTCCAGATTTATCTGCTATTGCGAAATTTGTGGTCGATATGTGGTATCCTCCCCCAGATCAGGCAAATGCGAAAGGATGCACATCCTATAATTATTTGCTAAGTCTTATCCATGAATGCCGATCAGCTCAACATCCGCCACCTCCATGCCCTGACCGCCATTATCACCAGCGGCGGGATTACAGCGGCGGCGAAAATCGTGAACCTCACCCAGCCAGCGATAACGCAGGGCATATCCAAGCTGGAACGGCAATTGGGCGTGCGCCTGTTTGAGCGCCGCCCCGGCGGCATGGAACCCACAGAGGCCGCCCATATCCTGTCTCGCCGCGCAGAGAGCGCCCTTTCCCTCATCGGCAATCACCGGGCGACAGCAGCGCAAATCCGCGCCTTCATCGCCCTTGCGCGGGCCGGAAGCTATGCAGGTGCATCGGCGGAAACCGGCCTTGCCGAGGCATCGCTCCACCGTGCCATTAGCGACCTGTCCCTCGTCATGGGGGTCAAGCTGGTGGACCGGCGCGGACGCGGCATTGCGCTTACCCCCCGCGGCACAGCCATTGCCCGCCATTTCCGCCTCGCTATGCAGGAAATCACCTCCGCCATTGCCGAACTTGCCGCGCTGGAAGGGCACGAAACCGGGCGTATCACCATCGGGGCCATGCCCCTTTCCCGCGCCCGCATATTACCCGCCACCATCACCCGTTTCCATCGCCTCTACCCGGAGGTAGACATTACCGTCGTCGAAGGCTCTCACAGTGAACTGGTCGGCCCGCTGCGCGATGGCGATATAGATATGATGATCGGCGCACTGCGGCCCGATGGCGCGGAAGAAGGCCTCTCTGAGCATAAATTATTTGAAGATCACCCCATCATCATCGCGCGGGCAGGCCATCCCCTGTCCGACACAGAAAAGGTCGATGCCGCCATGCTGAGCCAATATCCGTGGATTATGTCGGCGGGCAGCACCCCTTTGCGCAAATTATGGGAACAGATATTCCCCTCCCCCACGTGCCCGCCGCCCCATGTACCTATAGAATGTGGGTCCGTGATGACCATCCGCCAGATATTGCTGGACAGCGATTTCCTCACTCTCCTCTCACCCGATCAAATCGCGCCAGAATTGGGCGCAGGCTGGCTGGTGCGTATCGGTGATCCGCCTGAACGTATCAGCCGATCCATCGGTGTTACGCAGCGCAGCCTGTGGCGGCCTACCCCTCTACAATCCCGCTTCCTCAACCTGTTAACCGAGCAAGCCGCCCATATGGAACATGCATGAGGCAGAAAGCACTCTTCGCATATTCTAATGGATTTTCCCGTGAATTGATTGGTCAGCCCTATGCCTGCCCCATATGGGTGGAATCATGGACAGGAAGATTGCCATCATTGGCTTTGGCGAAGCCGGACGAACCTTTGCAACCGCAGGTAATTGGGGTGAGCCCGCTGGCGTCTATGACCGCCTGCATGATGAGGCTATAATGCACGCCAGCATGGTGGCAGCGAAAGTGACCGCTTGCGATACTATGGTCGACGCCCTTAGCGGCGCGCCGCTGGTTCTCTCGCTGGTAACGGCAGACCAAGCTCCACTTGCCGCGCAGGAAGCCGCACAGCACATCGCCCCCGGCACGATCTTCTGCGATATGAATAGCATCGCCCCGCAAACCAAACAGGCCAATGCCGCCGTCATAGAGGGCGCTGGCGCACATTATGTTGATGTCGCAGTAATGGCCCCGGTTGATCCGGCCGCCCTGAATGTACCGTTGCTCGTTGCTGGTGATAAGGCCGCACAGGCAAAGGCCATGCTAGAGGCTATGGGCTTTGCCAAGGTCCGTATCGCAGGTGATAGCGTGGGCAGCGCTTCCTCCATTAAGATGATCCGCTCCGTCATGGTGAAGGGCATGGAGGCTCTGACCGCCGAATGCGTTCTCGCCGCCGAAAAAGCAGGCGTATTGGATGAGGTGCTTTCCTCTCTCGACGCCAGCGAAAAGCCAAAGCCATGGGCAGAACGCGCCGATTATAATCTTGACCGTATGATGATCCATGGCGAACGCCGCGCCGCCGAAATGGAAGAAGTCGTCAAGACATTGGAAGGCCTCGGCACCGGCGCGATGATAACACGCGGAACGGTGGTACGCCAGCGGACGATTGGCGAAATGGGCTATAAACAGCCCGCAAACTCACTTGAACGTAAAATTGAACAAGTAAAGAAGGGAGGGGTTCAAACAGCATGACCCTTATTATCGACTGTCACGGTCACTATACCGTATTGCCCAAGGCGCATGATGCATGGCGCGAAGAGCAAAAGGCCGCCTTTAAGGCTGGCACCACACCGCCGCCTTACCCGGAAATCTCCGATGCGGAAATCATCGAAACGATTGAAGCCAACCAGCTTCGCCTCATCAAGGAACGCGGCGCAGACCTCACCATCTTCTCTCCGCGCGCATCGGCCATGGCCCCGCATGTGGGCGACGAAGCGGTGGCGAAGGAATGGGCCTATCGCTGCAACAATCTGATCGCCCGTGTGGTTGATCTGTTCCCCGGTGTTTTCGCTGGCGTGTGTATGTTGCCACAATCGCCAAAGGCCGACATGTCGGCCAGCATTGCCGAGCTGGAACGCTGCGTCAATGAACTGGGCTTCATCGGGTGTAATCTCAACCCCGATCCCGGCGGTGGCCACTTCACCCATCCGCCGCTGACCGACCGTTACTGGTATCCGTTCTACGAAAAGATGGTAGAACTCGACGTTCCGGCGATGATCCACGTTTCCGGCAGTTGCAACCCGGCGATGCACGCCACCGGCGGCTATTATATCGCGGCCGACACCATTGCGTTTATGCAGCTCTTGGAAGGGGATTTGTTCAGCGATTTCCCAACGCTGCGCTTCATCATCCCGCATGGCGGCGGCGCGGTTCCCTATCACTGGGGCCGGTATCGTGGCCTCGCGGACATGCTGAAGAAGCCGTCGCTTGATACGCACCTTATGAACAACATCTTCTTTGACACCTGCGTTTATCACCAGCCGGGCGTTGACCTGCTGGCGAATGTCATCGAAAATAAGAATATCCTGTTCGGGTCTGAAATGGTCGGTGCCGTGCGCGGCATAGACCCCACAACGGGCCATTATTTTGATGATACAAAGCGCTATGTTGATGCGCTCGAAATCAGCGACACGGAACGCCATGATATTTTTGAGGGCAATGCCCGCCGCGTGTTCCCGCGTCTTGATGCAAAATTGAAAGAGAGGGGTCTATGAGCAACCAGGAAAACCCAAATAAGGTGCAGGATATTCACGAATATCTCGCTGCATTTGATGACATCCCAGGAACGCGTGTTTTCATCGCAAAGCGCGCACGTCAGGGTTATCACATGAATCAGTTCGCAATGAGCTTGATGACAAGTGAAAATCGTGAACGGTTTAAAGCCGATGAACGCGCCTATCTCGACGAATGGCCAATGACAGAAGAGCAAAAGCAGTCCATTCTTGACCGTGATTACAACCGCGCGATTGATCTGGGCGGCAATGTCTATTTCCTCTCTAAGCTGTTCTCCACCGATGGGTTCAGCTTTGCTGAGGCAGTATCGACCATGACCGACATGACGTTCCCGGAATATACCCAGATGATGATTAACGGTGGTCGTTCCCCGGAAGGCAACCGCTCCATCAAGGAAAACAACGAAAAAGCCGCACTCGCGAAGGTCGCTATGGAAGACCAGAAATTCGCCGGCGATAAGAAGGAAGGCAACTGATATGGCAAAAATTACTGCTGGCGTTGCATCCAGTCACGTCCCTTTGCTGGGCGTCGCATCAGACTTTGGCAAGGATAAGGATGATTATTTCAAGCCGATTTTTGACGGCTATGAATGGACCCGCGAATGGGAAAAGGCCGAAAAGCCTGACGTCATCATCCTCGTTTATAATGACCACGCCTCCGCCTTTGACATGAAGGTCATCCCAACCTTCGCCATTGGTTGCGGCGAACATTATGGCATTTGCGACGAAGGATGGGGGCCCCGCCCTGTTCCAGAAGTGGACGGCCACCCGGATCTCGCCTGGCACATCGCACAGAGCCTCATCCTTGATGAATTTGACATGACCATCATCAATGAAATGAACGTGGACCACGGCCTCACCGTTCCGCTTTCCATGATGTTTGGCAAGCCAGAAGCATGGCCGTGCAAGGTCGTTCCGCTGGCCGTCAACGTCGTCACCTACCCGCCGCCATCAGGCAACCGGTGCTGGGCGCTGGGCGAAGCCATTAAGAAGGCTGTCGAGAGCTTCCCCGAAGATCTGAACGTACAGATATGGGGCACTGGCGGCATGAGCCACCAGCTTCAGGGGCCGCGTGCAGGACTTCTGAACCGCGAATGGGACAATATGTTCCTCGACGGTCTGATTGGTGACACCGACAAGCTGCGCCACATTCCGCATTTTGAATATCTGCGTGAAACCGGCAGCGAAGGCATCGAAATGGTTATGTGGCTGATTATGCGCGGCGCATTGGGTAAGAACACCCGCGCCTTGCACCGCCATTATCATATCCCATGCAGCAACACGGCCATCGGCCATCTTGTCCTGCGCCCGGATAATGGCGAAGGATATGACATGACCAACAGCGGCGTGGCGGACCTCGAACCGGCTGAATAAACTATACCCCTCCGCCCCTTCGTTGATACAATGAGGGGGCGGGCGGTTTCTACCCTGCATATATGCGCAGGTTACATGACTGGCGGTTCGCACCCCCTCCCCGCGTTCCCCACCCCTTTCCCGGCCTTGCGCTGTTCAAGACCAGAGCGCGGGCCCAGATACAGGAGAAACATCTCATGAGAATCGCTCTTGTTGGCGGCGGTGCTTTTGGTGAAAAGCATCTTGATGGCCTCAAAAATATCGAAGGTGTCGAAGTAACCGCCCTTTGTGGTCGCACCCTCGAACCCACACAGGCAATGGCCGAAAAATACGGCATCCCCTTCTTCACCACCGATTATGACGCGGTATTGGCCCGTGAAGATGTGGATGCGGTTATCCTCTGCACCCCCACACAGATGCACGCAGAACAAGCCATTAAGGCAATGGATGCGGGCAAGCATGTTGAGGTGGAAATCCCCCTCGCCGATAGCTGGGCCGATGCACAGGCAGTCATCGCCAAGCAGCAGGAAACCGGCCTCGTCTGCATGGTCGGCCACACGCGCCGTTTCAACCCCTCGCACCAGTGGGTTCATAACCAGATCAAAGCGGGCGAATTCAACATCCAGCAGATGGATGTACAGACCTATTTCTTCCGCCGCACCAACATCAACGCCAAGGGCGAAGCCCGTAGCTGGACCGACCATCTGCTGTGGCACCACGCCGCACACACGGTTGATCTGTTCGCCTATCAGGCAGGTAAGATCGTTCAGGCCCACGCCGTGCAAGGCCCGATCCACCCCGTTCTGGGTATCGCAATGGACATGTCCATCCAGTTGAAGAGCGAAAGCGGCGCGATCTGCACCCTCTCCCTCTCGTTCAACAATGATGGCCCCATTGGCACCTTCTTCCGCTATATCGGTGACACAGGCACCTATATCGCCCGTTATGACGACCTCGTAAATGGCAAGGAAGAAGCCATTGACGTCAGCAAGGTTGATGTCAGCATGAACGGCATCGAACTTCAGGACCGCGAATTTGTTGCCGCGATTCTGGAAGGCCGTGAACCCAACAGCTCCGTTGCCAAGGTGCTGGATTGTTACCGTGTGCTGGGTGAGCTGGAAGTGCAGCTCAACAAGGACGCATGAGCATCACGCGCACTATCGCAGGTCGGCCGCTAAAAGCGGTCGGCCTCGGCTGCATGAATGTCAGCCACGCTTATG
This sequence comes from Sphingobium sp., assembly GCA_009360885.1. GTDB lineage: Bacteria > Pseudomonadota > Alphaproteobacteria > Sphingomonadales > Sphingomonadaceae > Sphingobium. Next base: position 531,497 of record SPEL01000002.1, read on the forward strand.
GCCATCCCCTGTCGAAAGAGGATGGCGCAAAGCTGCTGAGCCGTGCGCTGGATCTGGGCTACGATCACCTCGACAGCGCCCGGCTTTATGGCCTCGGCAAGAACGAGGAACTGATCGGTGAGACGCTGAAAGGCCGTCGCAAGGATTTTTTCCTTGCCTCCAAAATGGGTATCATCATTGATGGCGATGCCCGACGGATTGATTGTCGGCCAGAGGTTATCCGCAGTGAGGTGGAAAAGAGCCTGAAGCTGTTGCAGACCGATTGTATCGACCTTTATTATCTCCATCGCTTTGACAAAAATGTACCGATTGAGGATAGCGTCGGCGCGTTGGGCGATCTGGTGAAGGAAGGCAAGATCGGGGGCGTAGGCATTTCGGAAATGAGCGAAGCCACGCTGCGCCGCGCCCATGCCGCAACGCCGATTGCTGCGCTCCAGAATGAATATTCACCATGGACGCGCAATGTGGAGCTGGGCACGCTGGATGCCTGTAAGGAACTGGGCGTGGCGCTAGTTGCTTTCTCGCCCGTTGCACGCGGCGCTCTGGCGGGTGAATTGCGTGACCCGGCAACATTGCCTCAGGGCGATCTTCGCCTTGGTCATCCGCGTTTCAATGCGGAAAACTGGGCAAAGAATCTGGTACTGATCGACCAGTTTAATGCTCTGGCTACCGAAGCGGGCGTCACCCCGGCGCAATTATCGTTGAACTGGGTATTGTCCCGCGGGGACCATGTGCATGTCATCCCCGGTACGACCAGCGTCCCCCATCTGGAGGAAAATCTGGCCGCACTGGATGTCACCATCAGCGACGATATTTTGGCGCGGGTGGGCGAGATCATTAATCAGCAGACGGTATCCGGCCATCGCTATCCAGAAGGGATGCGCAAGACCATCGACACTGAGGAATTCCCTGAAACGGTCTGACGAGGACGGTTTCACCAAGGGCCATTCCCCGCACATAGAATGAAGGGGCGTCGAATTAATTCCCGCGCCCCTTTTCCTATGCCTATAGAAGGGGGAAATCCTCCCCCTCCGAATGTTGCCCCTTATTTCAACGGCAGGCCTACATAATTCTCTGCCAGCACCCGCTGCGCATTTTCCGACCCGCGAATATAATCCAGCTCAGCCATCTGGATACGGCGGTCGAAACCATCCATATTCGGAAAGCGATGGGTGATGGAGGTGAACCACCATGAAAAGCGCTCAGCCTTCCACACACGAGCAAGCGCGCGCGCAGAATAATGGTCGATACCGCTATTCGAGCCATTCTTGTAATATTCAACAAGCCCCTCGCACAAATAGACAACATCCGAGACCGCAAGGTTTAATCCCTTAGCACCCGTTGGCGGCACGATATGGGCGGCATCCCCCGCAAGGAACAACCGGCCCCAGCGCATCGGTTCCGACACAAAGGACCGCAGCGGCGCAATGCTCTTCTCAAATGATGGTCCCCGCGTGACCTTCGCGCCCGCGACCGGGCCAAGACGCAGGCACAGCTCGTCCCAGAAGCGCTCATCCGACCAGTCCTCAACCTTCTCATCCAGCCCGCACTGGATATAATAACGGCTGCGCGTCGGGGATCGCATCGACGCCAATGCAAAACCACGTTCATGATTGGCATAGATGAGTTCATCATTGGCAGGCGGAACATCCGCCAGCAGACCCAGCCAGCCAAAAGGATAAACGCGTTCAAATTCCTTCAGCACATGCGTCGGGATGGACGGGCGGCTGACACCGTGGAAACCATCGCAGCCCGCGACAAAATCACACTGCAATTCCTTCGCCTCGCCATTTTGCACGAAGCGCACCACCGGGTTATCGCCATCCAGCCCATGCAGCGATACATCCCCGGCATTCCAGATAATGTCTACACCGCGCTCACCGGCGGCCTCAAACAGATCATGCATCACTTCCTGCTGACCATAGACCGTCACGGTCTTACCACCTGTCAGCTTCTCCATATCGATATGAAAAAGCTCTCCATCCAATGACAGATTGGTGCCGCCATGGACCAACCCCTCCTTATCCAGACGACCAGCCAGATCCAAATCCCGCATCACATCAACGGCAATCTGCTCTAATACGCCAGCCCGCACGCGGCCTTCAACATAATCGCGGTCGCGCCGTTCCAGTACCACCGCGTCAATATTCGCACGGCGCAGCATATGGGCGAGAAACATGCCAGCGGGACCGGCACCAATGATGGCAACCTGTGTTTTCATCTTTCAGCTTCCTCAAACGATAGGGAGTAGTTGCCGTCATTTTTGCGTAGGAAAGAGAGGTTGCGCCATGCATATCACACCCAAAGACTTGGACAATTCGCCAACATATGAAATAAGGCGATCATGACCGCCCGCGCCATTCCCTCCTTCTATCTCTATGGTGAGCCGCATCAGTCGGTTTCTGATAATTTTGTGCATGTTGAACTATTGGATGACCGTTCCCGCCCCAGCAAATGGTCCATCCGTCCCCATGCTCATGCCGATCTCTATCATATTTTCCTGATTACCAGCGGCGGCGGCACCGTGCGCATGGAGGATAAAAGCATTCCCCTTAGCTGCCCGGCGATAATAGTTGTGCCCGCAACGGCGGTTCATGCTTTTGACTGGGTGCAGGAAAGCACCGGCTGGGTCACCACTATTTCCCGCTATTATCTCAATAGCATAACGCAGCAACATCACGACCTCGCCCGTCACGCCGCCCATCCTCATATATTGCATCTTGATGCGGACGCCGCCCGGCAGGCAGAAGCCCATATGGCAACATTGAAACAGGAACTGGGCTGGTCCGTGCGCGGGCACGGCGCGATTATAGAGGCTACGACGCTCAGCCTGCTCGCCCTTAGCCTGCGTCAGAGCGATGCGCAGGATGCGCGCTGGGTGGCTGCTCCGTCTCCTTCCGCGGCACTGGTTGCGCGCTTTCGGGAACGAGTGGAGGCACGCTTTCGCCTGCGAGAGAAAATAAGCGACTATGCCGCTGCGTTGAATGTTAGCGAAAGCAGCCTACGCATGGCCTGCGCCCGTATCGCCCACGCTTCGCCCGCCAGCATATTAGATGACCGCAGCGTGCTGGAGGCCCGTCGCGCTCTCCTCTATACCAATATGAGTATCGCAGAGACGGGCTATGCACTGGGCTTTAATGACCCGGCCTATTTCTCGCGCTTTTTCACCAAATATGTCGGCTTGTCCCCGGCGCAATTCCGTCAGGATCATCGCCAGCATGAATGAGAGAGGGTGGAATATAAGAAAGTGGGGCAGCACCTGCCTTAGGGGCCGCCACTGCCGTTATTCCTACTTCATTCCCACTCGATCGTGCCGGGCGGCTTAGACGTATAGTCATAAACCACGCGGTTAATCCCCTTCACCTCATTAATTATGCGGGTAGCGACGCGGGACAGGAACGCCGCATCAAATGGGTAAATATCCGCTGTCATGCCATCGGTTGAGGTAACAGCCCGCAGCGCGCACACGCTATCATAGGTGCGGCCATCGCCCATCACGCCCACTGTACGCACAGGGAGCAGCACAGCAAATGCCTGCCAGATCACATCATAAAGGCCTGCATTGCGGATTTCTTCGAGATAGACCGCATCGGCCTTGCGGAGAATATCGCAACGTTCCTGCGTCACTTCGCCCGGAATACGAATAGCGAGGCCCGGTCCGGGGAAAGGATGGCGGCCCACAAATATGTCAGGCAAGCCCAGTTCCCGGCCCAATGCGCGCACTTCATCCTTGAAGAGTTCACGCAGAGGCTCAACCAGCTTCATATTCATACGTTCGGGAAGGCCGCCCACATTATGGTGAGATTTAATCGTGACGCTAGGCCCACCGGTAAAGCTCACCGACTCAATCACATCCGGGTAAAGCGTCCCCTGCGCGAGGAAATCAGCGCCGCCGATTTTCCGGGCTTCTTCCTCAAACAGGTCGATAAAGGCCCCGCCAATGAATTTGCGTTTCTTTTCAGGGTCAGTGACACCTGCAAGACCGCCAAGGAATTTCTCGCTGGCATCCACATGGACAAGGTTGATGCCATAATGCTGACGGAACAGCGAAACGACCTCATCCGCCTCATTCATACGCATCAGGCCATGGTCAACAAACACACAGGTCAGTTGATCGCCAATCGCTTCATGGATGAGAACAGCCGCCACGGCGCTATCCACGCCACCGGAAAGGCCGCAAATAACGCGCCCTTCGCCAACCTGCTGCCGGATTTCAGCAATCTTGGTGGCGCGAAATTCCGCCATCGACCAATCGCCAGTGCAGCCGCAAACCTGCCGCACGAAATGCGAAATCAGCTTCGCGCCATCCGGGGTATGCACCACCTCCGGGTGGAACTGCATTGCATAGAATTTCTTCGCTTCATTAGCGACAACGGCATAAGGTGCGCCTTCGCTCTTCGCCACGACCTCAAAGCCATCAGCAAGGCTCGTCACCTTATCGCCATGGCTCATCCATACCTGATGCTTTTCACCCGGTGCCCAAAGGCCATCAAATAGGCTGCATTCGCCTGTAATATCAATGAAAGCACGGCCAAATTCACCGCCTTCGCCGCCTTCGACCTTGCCGCCAAGCTGCTCCATCATCGTTTGCTGACCGTAGCAAATGCCAAGGATAGGAATACCAGCATCAAAGAAATGCTGCGGCGCGCGCGGACTATCGTCCCATGTGACGGAGGACGGCCCACCAGAGAGGATGATCCCCGTGGGTTTCATCCGCTCAAACGCCTCTGCCGCGCTATTGAAAGGAGCGATCTCGCTATAGACGCCAGCTTCGCGTACACGGCGAGCGATGAGCTGGGTCACCTGGCTCCCGAAATCCACGATCAATATGGATTGGTGGGTTGGCAGGGTCATAAGAATCGACTTTCTCGGCTGGAGGGAGTTCAAAGCCGGTTAAGGCCGTTCCTCCCTCCTGTCCAGAGCAGGTGAAAATATCACCCCGCATCACGCGACAGATACACCTCTGCCACCTGCCCGCCGCGCACATCACAGGTAAAACGACGCGTCTGATTATCCATGCTGCGATAGCTGCTGCGCTGGTCTACCCGGCCATCAATGAACCAGCCATCCTGCCCATTGGCGCGGGGTTGCTGCACATCGACAATCTGCGCATAGCCGCGCTCATTCTCTGCCTTGTCACGAGCCGCAGCGACACAGGCATCAATCGCCGCGTCAGAATTCCATGCGGAGCCAGATTACGCCGAACCAGAAGGATAAGGAGCTGATGGATAGGAAGAGCCGTTCGCCGGATAATCATATTGCCCCTGCGGGTTATACGGATAATCCGGATAGCTATCCCGGCTGGTTGCTGTGGTTTTATTCTTATTGCTGTTCTTCGACGCCGAGCTGGCGATAACAGCCACAGCCCCAATGAGCGCAGCAATGCCCACGACATCACCAGCATTCAGACCACGATCCCGGTGGCGATAAGGGCGATAGCGATCCCCCCGCCAGCCTGATCCGCCCCAGCCTTGCGACCAGCCAGATCCATTATAACCGCCATTTCCCCAGCGCTGCGCCATTGCGGGCGTCGCGCTGCTGGCCACCAATGCAATCGCTAATGTGGCACCCAGCGCCCGGAGCAGTTTCGCTCTACCCGAAAATCCAGAAACAGGCCCAGAAACAGACATAGCCCAAACCTTTCAACCGGCCCGCATATCGGGCCTATGCGTGCATGATACTACAGGCTGGCTGTCGCCACTCTGAAGAAGCCCGGCAGCAACCGCACAACTCTGTAAACACATGTCACGAAAGAGGCGCAGCCCTTCCTTTACTGGGCTTTCGCTTCCCCCTGCCCATTCAGTACCGGCTGGATCGACAGGCCCGTCCATTTTGCGATGAAAGCATAGCTGTCAGCAAATTCCTCGATCACCTTGTCGGTGGGCTTGCCGCTGCCATGGCCCGCGCGGGTTTCAATACGGATGAGATGTGGCTTTGGCCCGATCTTTGCCGCCTGAAGTGCTGCGGCATATTTGAAGCTATGCCCCGGCACCACCCGGTCATCCGTGTCTGCCGTGGTCACGAGAATGGCGGGATATTCCGTCCCATTGCGGATATTATGATAGGGCGAATAGGCCCGCAATATGCGGAAATCTTCCTCCCGATCAGGATAGCCATAATCATCCACCCAATAGCGCCCGGCGGTAAACTGATCGAAGCGCAACATATCCATAACGCCTACGCCCGGCAGCGCCGCAGCGAACAAATCAGGCCGCTGGTTCGTGACCGCACCTACCAGCAGGCCGCCATTAGAGCGCCCCTCAATCGCCAGTTGTCCCGCGCCGGTATAACCATTGTCGATGAGATATTCACCAGCGGCGATGAAATCATCGAACACATTCTGCTTATTGGCGCGGCGCCCCGCATCATGCCATTCCTTGCCATATTCGCCGCCGCCACGCAGATTGGCGATGGCCAGCACGCCGCCCTGCTCCAGCCATGCAAGCCGCGTAGGAGAGAAACCGGGCGTCAGTGAGATGTTAAACCCACCATAGCCATAGAGCAAAGTCGGGGCAGCGGTGCGCGTGGTCGCCAAATTCTTCTTACGCACGATGAACATCGGCACCTTGGTTCCATCCTTTGACGGATAGAAAAGCTGCTCCTCCACATAATCTGCCGGGTTAAAGGCCAGATTGGGCTGAGCGAACACCTCCGCCGTGCGGGTTGCCGTATCATAGCGATAAATGGTGCCGGGCGTCGTGAAGCCAGAGAAATGGAAGAAAGTCTCCGTATCACCTGCCTTACCGCCAAAGCCCGCAGCAGTCCCCAGCCCCGGCAATGCAATGTCACCCGCAGGCCGACCATCCAGTTCCACCAGTTCCGCATCCGACTGGGCATTGCGCATATAGGCCAGTACAATCCTATTGCCGACCATCGATGCCCCAGCCAGCGTTTCAGCCCGCTGCGCGACAATTTCGACCGGCTTTTGCGAAGGGTGACGAGCATTCAGCTTTACAAGACGACTACGCGGCGCGTCCTTATCCGTCGTAAACCACATTTCATCGCCGATAGTGCCAACAAGGCCCCAGTCATTTTCAAGACCACGCACCAGTTTTTGCGGACGGCGCTTGCCATCTTTGAGGGAAATAACCGTCACCTCATAACGGGCATCCGTCCCTTCGGATGACGTGATGACCAGCCATTCGCCGCCATCGGCAACATCGGCGCTATGCCCCCATTTCGGATGCTTAGGTGTCGCATATATCTTCTCATCCGCTGACTGATCCGTACCGAGACGATGATAGAAAATTGCGCTATCCTGATTGAGGGACTGAAACTCCTGCCCCTCTTTAGGTTCGGGGAAGCGGGAATAGAAAAAGCCCTTCCCGTCCTTATCCCAGCTAAGGTTTGAGAATTTCACCCATTGGATGTGATCCGTCAGCACCTTGCCTGTATCAACATCCAGCACCGATAAAGTGCGCCAGTCGCTGCCACCATCCTGCACAGCATAGAGCAAATGCCGCCCATCAGGGGAGGCTTCCCACTCAGCAAGGGCCGTAGCGCCGTCAGCAGAGAAAGCCTGTGGATCGATCAGCAGCCGCTCCTGCCCATGAAGGCCGTCACGCACATAGAGCGGAGACTGATTTTGCAGGCCACTATTGCGGGTATAGAAATAGCGATTGCCTGCTTTGCGCGGTACAGAATAACGCTCATAATTATAAAGGCGCTGCATGCGCTGTTTCAATATGTCCCGGCCCGGTAAAGTCGCGAGATAATGATTGGTAACGGCATTTTCCGCGGCCACCCATTGCTCTACCGCCCGATCGGTACGCACATCATTTTCCAGCCAGCGATAAGGATCGACAATCGTCTCGCCGAACTTATCCTCATTCAGATCCAGCTTCTTCGTATTGGGATAGGCAATTGATGTCATGGGCTTCATTCCAGCGGTCTTGATTTCTCCGGTTGCAGTGCGGCTCTTGTCCTGCGCCTGCGCGAGCGGAACGGCATATCCGGCCAAAGATGCCAGACCAGCCAAAAGCGCCCATTTACGCATCATCCTATTTTCCCTTATTCAAATAATCGGCCAAAGCGATTTTCGATCACTTTTAATCGATTACACCGCTCTCAAATTATATTTCACTGCAATTTTTAAATCAGCACTCAGCACATCGTGCCGTCCAGCCTGAAATTGCAACGGCATGACCGCCGAAACCAAAATAAGCCGCCAGCCTAATGACTGACGGCTTATTTGTGAAGCTTCGATCAAGATCGAACGCTGAAAGATCAGGCGTCCGCCAGTTCTTCTTCGTCAGCGCCCTGAACCGGACCGCTATCCTGACCCTTGGCGTCCACATCACGGTCCACCAATTCAATAACAGCCATAGGAGCCGCGTCAGATGCACGGAAACCGGCCTTTATAACGCGGGTATAACCACCGTTACGATCCTTGTAACGCTCGGCCAGAACCTCAAACAGCTTCGTAAGCTGCGCATCATCCATCAGGCGAGAATGAGCAAGACGACGGTTGGACAAGCCACCCTTCTTCGCCAGCGTAATCAGCTTTTCGACATAAGGGCGCAGTTCTTTGGCCTTGGCAATGCCGGTGGTGATCTGCTCATGCTTAATCAGCGATGCCGCAAGGTTACGCAGCAGAGCATTACGATGCCCGGTAGAGCGCTGAAGTTTCCGATGACCAACTTTATGACGCATATCTCATTCCTTCGTTTGTAAAGGGACCGTGTAAGGTATCCCAATCCAGGCGGTGAAACGGGGCACCGCCCATACCCCTTAAAACAAATTCGTGGCACAGAAGTCTAACGGTTCGCCGGTTTCACCAGTCCCCGGACTGGTGAACGTCTCTTCCGTCCCACCCTGAAAAGTCCCTACGGTCCTTTTCAGTGGTTCGCCGGTTTCACCAGTCCCCCGGACTGGTGAACTGCGGCTCACCCCATAAGTTCCTGTTCCAGCTTCTTAGCCATTTCCTCGATATTTTCAGGCGGCCAGCCCGGAATATCCATACCGAGGCGCAGACCCATGCTGGAAAGCACTTCCTTGATTTCATTCAATGACTTACGGCCAAAATTCGGGGTCCGCAGCATTTCTGCTTCGGTTTTCTGAACCAGATCACCGATATAGATGATATTGTCGTTCTTAAGGCAGTTAGCGCTACGAACCGACAATTCCAGTTCATCCACTTTCTTGAGAAGATAGCGGTTGATGGTATTTGCACTGCTTTCGCTTTCGCTCGCACCTGCGGCGGCAGCCGTGGGCTGCGGAGCAGCAAGCGCCTCATCAAAGTGAACGAAGAGCTGAAGCTGATCCTGCAAAATGCGCGCTGAATAAGCAATCGCATCCTCAGGTGTTACGGTGCCATCGGTTTCAATGGTCAGCGACAACTTATCAAAGTCCAGCTCCTGACCGACGCGGGTATTGTCTACCTTATAGGCGACCTGACGTACTGGCGAATACAGCGCATCAATCGGGATAAGACCGATGGGCGCATCTACCGGGCGGTTAGCCACTGCAGGAACATAGCCCTTACCTGTGTCAGCGGTCAGCTCCATGTTGAGCGACGCACCTTCATCAAGATGGCAGATGATAAGATTGGGGTTCATCACCTCAATATCACCGGAAACGGCAATATCACCAGCCTTCACAGCAGCCGGACCTGTTGCGGAGAGCTGGAGACGACGCGGCCCCTCACCTTCCATCTTCAGAGCGATCTGCTTGACGTTCAGGACAATGTCAGTGACATCTTCACGCACACCGGCAAGGCTGGAAAATTCATGCAGAACATTCTCGATCTTGATCGAGGTGACAGCCGCGCCCTGCAGCGAGGAAAGAAGCACACGGCGCAGCGCATTGCCGAGCGTAAGACCAAAACCGCGCTCCAAAGGCTCCGCAATAAAGGTCGCCTTATGACGGCCATCACTGCTTGCCTTGATTTCGAGGCTATTGGGCTTCTTCAATTCCTGCCAGTTCTTCATGTTGACAGTCATGTAATTCCCCTGGGAATGTGGCGGGAGTGCCCGGTCTGTCAGAATAGCCTGTCAGAAAGAGAACCCCGGCCGATGCAAATTGCGAGGGGCGACGCGTCCGCCGCCCCATACGGGATTCAAAAATCAGACGCGGCGGCGCTTGGAAGGACGCACACCATTATGCGGTATCGGCGTCACGTCACGGATAGACGTGATGGTGAACCCAACCGCCTGCAATGCACGCAAAGCCGATTCGCGGCCCGAACCGGGGCCTTTCACTTCGACTTCAAGGGTACGCACGCCATGTTCAGCAGCCTTGCGACCTGCATCTTCAGCACAAACCTGCGCCGCATAAGGCGTCGATTTACGCGAACCCTTGAAACCCATCATACCGGCGGAGGACCAGCTGATTGCATTGCCCTGTGCGTCGGTGATGGTAATCATCGTGTTGTTAAAGCTGGCATTAACATGAGCGACGCCAGCAGAGATATTCTTACGCTCACGCCGTTTAATGCGCTGAGGTTCCCGTGCCATAACTTTATCCTGTATTCAGAAACTGGTGATACGGATGCATGACCAAAAAAGGCGCATCCGGCAGAGAAAAATCCGGGTATAGCCGTTAAAGCCGCCCTTACTTCTTCTTACCTGCGATCGGCTTCGCCTTGCCCTTACGGGTGCGCGCATTGGTATGCGTGCGCTGGCCACGAACCGGCAGCCCCTTACGATGACGCAGGCCGCGATAGCAGGCCAGATCCATCAGGCGCTTGATGTTCATCGCGGTATCGCGACGAAGGTCACCTTCAACCGTATAGGTTGCGTCAATGGTTTCACGAATTTGAAGAACTTCTGCGTCCGACAAATCCTGAACGCGGCGGCTATGATCAATGCCAAGCTTATCAGCAATATCAACAGCGGTCTTACGACCAATGCCATGAATATAGGTCAGCGCGATAATAACGCGCTTGTTAGTCGGGATGTTAACGCCCGCAATACGTGCCATAAAATCTTTTACTCCTGCTCCACAGAGCGCCTGGCTTAAGCACTCCATCTCAAAGCTTCAGCTTGCATCATCTAATAATGCAGCACACCACCCTGACAGCACAAGCACGGCAAACATCATCAAGACGCTGCCGAACCCACATAAACTATCAGGAGCCGCACCGCATACCGATTCCTTTCCGCGGTGTCAAGCGCCCTGCACCCCACATCAACCAGAAACCGAAGCAACATCGCGACGCTTAACCCCTTGCCACCAATTCATTAGCCGCCGATTGAATGGCAATTCCACATAATAATGCATGAGAGCGGCGAGCAGCATGGCGACACTAATGGCCAGCGCAAAGCCAAGCCAGTGATTCAGCCCCGCCTCCCCTGATTTGAGCATAATCACAAAACCAATATTTTCATGCACCAGATAGAGCGGATAGCTAATCTGCCCCAACCAGAGCAATGGGCCAAAGCACAAGAAGCGCAACCATCCCCCCAACATCAGCATGCATAAGATAACAAGGCCACACGCCACAATGAACAATAGCTGTCCATCCACTAGCAGCACGGTCATCAACGTCATGGCAAAAAACGGAATCTGCTCCTTCCAGCTTCGCTGCCCAGACCAAATCCGATGAAACAGCATCCCGATGATGAAAAATGGCAAATATTCAAGCACCAGAACCAGAATCAACCGCCAGGGAAAGCCATCCCAATAGAAGGCGAAAATTTTCACGCCCAACCAAAGCATTAACGCCCATTCCAGATTTGCCAGATTACGCCCTAACAAGCGCCAAAGCACAAACATGGACAGGTAAAACCCCAACTCCAGCCCCAATGTCCAATAAGCGCCATCCACCGCCGGAATATAGAAATAATCCTGCATCATGGTGAAATTGACGATTACACTGGCAAAGGAAACCAGCAGCCGGTCAGCACCGCCAATCCATTCCACCATCAAGGTAAGAAGAATGGCCACCCAATAACAAGGGAAGAGCCGGGCGAAGCGATTAACCGCAAAATCAACCCCTCCTTCGATATGACGAAGAGAGAAGAAAATGGAGAAGCCCGAAATTACAAAAAACAATAAAACGCGATATTCCCCCGGCCAGAAAGCAAAGGGAACATGATCTGCATAAGGAAATATTTCAGGAAAACGGGCAGTATAATGATAAAGAATCACGCCTATTGCGCCAAGCCCCCGCAATGCGTCAATTTCCGCTAGCCGCCCCGCTGTCTTCGCAGATGAGACTGAACGCATGATTGGCTTATCTGAACCCGGCGTCATCACGGATCGCGTCCTGTCTGATACATTTTGGCGTTTATAGGGAATCTTTCTTAACCAGAGATGTTTCTCCGACAGAAACTTTCACCTAAAAACATCAGGCGCCCCTCCATTATTATGGAAAGAGCGCCTGCTGATTTGTCCCGTGCGAAGCTGGGCACCGCCCAAAAAGGCGAAATGTGTTACTTCTCGTCCAGAATTGCTTTGATAGACTGCGTCACCACATTCATATCAGCCATACCATCAACACGAGAAACTATCCCTCGCGCCTCATATATAGGCAGGATAGGCGCTGTTTTTGCCCTGTATTCAGCCATACGGGTGCGGACGGTTTCTTCATTATCATCCGGGCGACGCTTAAACTCATGCCCATGGCATTTATCGCATTCGCCTTCGGCCAACGGCTTTTTGAAGCTGTCATGATAACCTTCACCGCAAGAAGCACAAGTGAACCGGCCTGTAATACGTTCAACCAGCGCATCTTCATCAACCGCAAGCTCAATCACATGATCGAGCTCACGATCACGCTCCGCCAATAAAGCATCAAGAGAGTGCGCCTGCGCCTCAGTACGCGGATAACCATCAAAAATTACACCAGTCGCCGTTGGCAATGCGTCCAGCGCCTCACCAATAATCCCTGAGACGATCTCATCAGAAACCAGCCCACCAGATTCCATCACGGCCTTTGCCTGAAGCCCAACCGGCGTTTGCGCTTTCACGGCAGCACGCAACATATCACCGGTAGAAAGCTGCTTCATGCCATAGGCGTCCATCAAACGGCCTGCCTGCGTCCCCTTCCCCGCTCCCGGGGGGCCCAGCAAGATGATATTCATAGCTTTCCCCTAATTCCCCTGTTTTTTAGCGCATACGGCCTTTGAGCCGCGCCTTTTTAATAAGATCACCATATTGATGCGCCAGCAAATGGCTTTGAATCTGCGTTACGGTATCAACCGTCACATTCACAACGATCAGCAGGCTCGTTCCGCCCAGATAGAAAGGAATACCTGCTTGCGAAATCGCATATTCCGGCACAAGACAGATAAACGTCAAATAGGCCGCACCAATTACCGTAATGCGCGTCAGCACATAATCGAGATAATTTTCCGTGTTCTTACCCGGACGAATACCCGGAATAAACCCGCCGTTTTTTTTCAAATTTTCAGCAGTTTCTTCCGGGTTAAACACCAGAGCCGTGTAGAAGAAACAGAAAAATATGATACCGAAGCCATAAAGGGCCATATAGACCGGGCTGCCGTGACTGAGCCACTGATTAAGCTCCAACACGAAATCGCCCCAAGCGCTTTGACCCGGCATCTGGTCGCCAGCGAATTTGGAGACGGTGAGCGGCATCAGCAATAAAGACGAAGCAAAAATCGGCGGAATAACGCCTGCAGTATTCACCTTCAGCGGCAAATGGCTGCGATCTGCCTGCATAATACCCTGACGGGTCTGGCGCTTCGGATACTGGATCAGCACACGGCGCTGCGCCCGCTCCATGAAGCAAATAAACGCAATCAGACCGAGAGCCGCAACAACGACAAACAAAATCAGCAGACCGGAAATCGACCCTTCACGGCCAGACTGAAACAGATTTGAGAGGGTGACCGGCAACTGCGCAACAATACCGGCCATGATGATAAGAGACACGCCATTACCGATACCACGCGAGGTAATCTGCTCACCCAACCACATCAGGAACATCGTGCCGCCAATCAGCGAAACAACCGCAGCGATGCGGAACAAGATGCCTGGCTCAACAACGGCCTGCAAACCCTGACTCGCACCAAAGGTTTCAAGACCGACCGCAATGAAATAGCCCTGCACTGCCGTCAAACCAACCGTACCATAGCGCGTGTACTGATTGAGCTTCTTGCGCCCGCTCTCACCCTCTTTCTTGATGGCCGCCAGTTGCGGCGAAAGAGAAGCAGCAAGCTGCACCACGATAGACGCCGTAATATATGGCATCACACCAAGGGCGATCAGGCTCATACGCTCCAGCGAACCACCTGAAAAAGTGTTGAAAATATCCAACACCCCGCCCTGCGTCTGTTGATAGAGCTGAGACAATATGGTCGGATCGATACCAGGCAATGGCACGAAAGACAGGAAACGGAATACAATGAGAGCGCCAAGCGTGAACCACAGACGCTTTTTCAGGTCTGTCGCCTTAGAAAATTTGGCGAGACTCAGATTGGATGCCAGCTGATCGGCTTTTGATGCCATTGTTCTTCAACACCTTGATTATTTCAGCGCCTAGATAGGCACGAAGAATGTCCCTTAAAACCATTTACGGCCAGATCAAACATTATAAGCACGCCAAACCTATTAAAGCTGCGCAAAAGGCCAAAAAAGGCGGAAACTTATCTGGTTTGAGAGTCCTATCGACAAGACCACACCCTTCGCACAATCAGAACTTACGAATCAGTCCCGTCCGCTACTTGCTTCCCACGCAACAGAGCCAGTCATAACAAGGCCCCGCCTTCTGTAACCAGAAAGCGAGGCCTAGTAATCATGTAACTTATGCGAATCAGGAAGCAGCAGCAGCCTTCTTAGCGGCCTTTACAGTCCCTTTCTTGGCAGCAGCTTTTTCAGCAGCGCTAACAACTTCGATCACTTCAACCTTACCGCCGAGCTTTTCAACAGCTTCGACCGCGCCCTTGGATGCGCCAGCAACCGTGAAGCTAACCTTGGCAGTCAATTCACCCTTAGCAAGGAGACGAACGCCGTCCTTACCACCACGAGCAAGACCAGCCGCCTGAAGCGCTGCGTGATCAACAACCGCTGAAGCATCGAGCTTACCTGCGTCAATCACCTTCTGGATCGCACCGAGGTTCACAACCGCATAATCCTTGGCGAACGGGTTGTTAAATCCGCGCTTCGGCAGACGCATGTGAAGCGGCATCTGACCGCCTTCAAAACCATTGATCGAAACGCCCGAACGCGCCTTAGCACCCTTCTGGCCGCGGCCAGCAGTCTTGCCTTTGCCCGAACCGATACCACGGCCAACGCGCATACGTCCCTTACGGGCACCAGCATTATCACGAAGATCATTCAATTTCATAGTTTGCACTCGCTTTCGCTATGTTCGCGCCGGATGCTCCGTCCCTTATCAGACGAACCACCCTTGCTGTTACGGTGTAATCCCATGATTGGGACTCACACCAAAAAGAATAAGGGGCAGCCTTTAGCCGCCCCCATTCTGTTCGTCTACCCTCAATTAAGAGGGAGTGCCTGATCAGTCAACAACCTGAACGAGATGCGGCAGCTTCGCAACAGCACCCAATACTTCCGGTGTGGACTCCAGTTCAACAACCCGATTCATCTTGTTCAGGCCAAGACCGATGAGGATCTTGCGCTGCGCTTCCGGACGACGGATCGGCGAACCAATCTGCTTGATTTTGATTTTAGCCATTGCTGTTACTCCGCAATTGCTTCGGCTTCGGCCTGAGCGACCTCAACCGATGCACCACCACGACGCAGCAGGTCTGCAACCTTCTTGCCACGGCGTTGTGCCACGGCCTTCGGGCTGGTCTGTTCCGTCAAAGCTTCGAAAGTAGCGCGGATCATGTTGTAAGGGTTGGACGTACCAACCGACTTCGTCACAACATCCGCAACGCCCAGACTTTCAAACACGGCGCGCATCGGGCCACCAGCGATGATGCCCGTCCCGGCCGGAGCCGAACGAAGCGTCACATTACCGGCGCCGAACTGACCGCGACCATCATGGTGCAACGTGCGACCTTCCTTCAGGGACACGCGGACCATTTTCTTCTTGGCAGCAGCAGTTGCTTTGCTGATCGCTTCAGGCACTTCGCGTGCTTTACCATGACCAAAGCCAACCCGGCCCTTGCCATCACCCACGACAACGAGAGCAGCAAAACCAAAGCGCTTACCGCCCTTAACCGTCTTGCTGACGCGGTTGATGTGGACCAGCTTTTCGATCAGTTCTTCGCCCTGATCTTCCTGCTGCTGACCGCGACGGTCATCACGACGACCACGGCCATTGCGTTCACCACGGTTACGATCACCACCGCGACCACGACGGCCACGGCCTTCCGCTTCCGGAGCGCCAGCGGCGCCGACTTCGTTATTCACTTCATCCGCCATATCAGAACTCCAGACCGCCTTCACGGGCAGCATCAGCCAGCGCCTTCACGCGACCATGAAACAGAAAACCGCCACGGTCGAATACAACCCGGGTTACGCCAGCTTCCACTGCCGCAGCCGCGACACGCTTGCCAACATCAGCTGCAGCAGCCGAGTTGGAGCCAGCCTTATCCCGAACATCCTTATCAAGGGTCGATGCAGCAGCAACGGTATGACCACGCTCATCATCAATGACCTGCGCATAGATATGGCGGCCAGAGCGATGGATGGACAGACGCGGACGGTTGCCAGAACGAGCCTTGAGAGCGGTACGAACACGGCGACGACGCCGTTCGAAGAGAGAGAGTTTCGCCATAGCTTACTTCTTCTTGCCTTCTTTGCGGAAGATAAACTCGCCGCGATATTTGATACCCTTGCCCTTATAAGGCTCTGGCTTGCGCCAACGACGAATTTCAGCAGCTACCTGACCGACCTTTTGCTTGTCGATCCCGCTGATTTCCACCGTGGTGTTATCCGGGGTCTTGATTTCAATCCCTTCAGGAATTTCGAAATCAACATCATGGCTGAAACCGAGCTGCAGCTTCAGGGTCTTGCCCTGCGACTGAGCGCGATAGCCAACACCGGTAATTTCCAGAACCTTGGTATAACCTTCGGTGACACCGGTAACGAGGTTCTGCACCAATGTGCGCTGCATACCCCAAAACGCACGGGCGCGCTTTGTAGCATTTGCAGGGGTAATGGTAAGGTTGCCATCTTCCAGCGAATAGCTGACTTCATCAGCCATCGGAATGGAAAGAGCGCCTTTCGGCCCCTTTACAGAAACCTGACCATTATCAATGGACGCGGTTACACCTGCCGGAATAGCGACAGGCTTTTTCCCTGTACGACTCATCAGAACACCTCCGCAAGCACTTCGCCGCCGACGTTCTGGTCCCGAGCTTCCGCATCAGAAAGAACACCACGAGGCGTAGAAACGATGGTGATACCAAGGCCGTTGCGAACAATCGGCAATTCCTTGCTACCGGAATAAACCCGGCGGCCCGGCTTGGAAACACGAGCGACATGCTTGATGGCCGGCTGGCCTTCAAAATATTTCAGCTCAATGCGCAGACCAGGGTGCTTGCCAAGGGCTTCTTCGGTGTAACCACGAATATAGCCTTCACGTGCCAACACATCGAGAACGCGTGCACGCAGCTTGGAAGCAGGCGTAACAACACTGTCTTTACGCGCCTGCTGGCCATTACGGATACGGGTGAGCATATCACCCAGAGGATCGGTCAATGCCATTTCGGTCTATCCTTACCAGCTCGACTTAGTGACGCCGGGAATCAGGCCCTTATTGGCCAGATCACGCAGCTGCACACGGCACAGACGGAACTTGCGGTAATAACCGCGAGGACGTCCCGTCAGTTCACAGCGGTTGCGAATGCGCGTGGGGTTACCATTGCGCGGCACTTCCGCCATCTTCAGTCGTGCAATCAGACGTTCCGTGTCATCGAGCGACGCGTCGGCAGCAATCGCCTTCAGCTTCGCATATTTGCCGGCATATTTCTTAACCAGCTTTTTACGACGCTCATTCTTGTTGATCGAACTCAGTTTCGCCATGACTTAAGTTCTCTTCCTTCCTTGTAAAGCAGATGCCATTAGGCGGCCTGCTTTTCCTCTTCAACCGGGAACGGGAAACCAAAAAGACGCAGCAATTCACGCGCTTCTTCGTCTGTATTCGCGGTGGTGGTAACGATGATGTCCATGCCGCGCACCTTATCGATGCGGTCATAGCTGATCTCAGGGAAAATAATCTGTTCCTTGATACCAAACGCATAGTTGCCGCGACCATCAAAAGACTTCGGGTTCAAACCACGAAAGTCACGGATGCGAGGCATAGCGATCGTTATCAGACGATCCAGAAATTCATACATGCGTTCACGGCGCAGAGTAACCTTCGCACCGATAGGCATGCCTTCACGCAGCTTGAACTGGGCGATAGACTTCTTCGCCTTGGTAATTACTGGCTTCTGGCCTGCAATCAATTCCATTTCTTCGGCTGCCGAAGTAACCTTCTTCTTGTCCTGCGTCGCTTCACCAACACCCATGTTGAGCGTGATTTTTTCAATTACAGGAACCTGCATCGGGTTTGCGTAGCCGAATTTTTCGGTCATCGCCTTGACGATCGACTCGTCATAAACAGACCTCAGACGCGGAGTATATTTCTCAGTCATCAGATGACCTCCCCGGACTTAGCGGCAACACGGACCTTCTTGCCATCGCGTTCTTCAAAACGAACACGAGTAGGTTTGCCGTCCTTGTCAGCAACCGCAACATTGGAGATGTGCAACGGAGCAGGCTTGCGATCAATACCACCCTGCGGGTTAGCCTGATCTGGCTTGCGATGACGAGCATGCACATTCAGGCCGTCCACAAGCACCTTATCGTCCTTAGGGAACACCTGAAGAACAGCGCCCGAACGCCCCTTATCCTTGCCCGCAAGCACGACTACGGTATCGCCCTTCTTGATCTTTGCAGCGCTCATTACAGCACCTCCGGAGCAAGACTGATGATTTTCATGAAGTTCTTTGCACGCAGTTCACGCACCACAGGGCCAAAAATACGAGTGCCAATCGGCTCCTCATTCTTGTTGACCAAAACGGCTGCGTTACCATCAAAGCGAATAACGCTGCCGTCTGCACGACGAACGTCTTTGGCAGTGCGAACGATAACGGCACGATGCACGTCACCCTTCTTCACGCGCCCCTTCGGCTGCGCATCCTTGACGGAAACGACGATAACGTCGCCAACGCCAGCGGTACGCCGCTTGGAGCCGCCCAGCACCTTGATGCACTGAACGCGCTTGGCACCGCTATTATCGGCGACCTCAAGATTGGATTGCATCTGGATCATGGATCCGGTTCCTTCTCATTTGGCTTGCCGGAATATTCCGGTAGTTCCTGAACGGTGTCGGCCCTTAAACATTTCTGCGCCAGATGCAAGGCACCTGACGACATAAAAACGTAAAAAACCAACGCAACAGTCTCCGGCCCCGATACAATCAGGGCCGGTGAGAGTTTTTAAGCCGCCTGTTCGGAGATAGCCTTACCACCTACCCGCTCAATAACCTTCCAGGTCTTGAGCTTCGAGATCGGTGCGGTTTCTTCGATACGGACGATCTCACCCTCATGAAAAGCGTTAGCTTCGTCATGAGCATGATATTTTTTAGAGCGACGAATGATCTTTCCATAGAGCGGATGCTTAACTTTACGTTCCACCCGGACCACTACGGTCTTATCACCCTTATCGGAAACTACTGTTCCCGTCAGCACGCGCTTGGGCATAGTATCTTCCTTCTCTTACTTCTCAGCCGCAGCGCGGGCACGTTCGCCCTGCAACGTCTTGATACGAGCGATGTCGCGACGCACTTCCAAAACACGGCTGGATTTCTCAAGCTGGTTGGTTGCGGCCTGAAAGCGCAGGTTAAACTGCTCCTTCTTCAGGTTAGCGAGTTCACCCAACAGTTCATCGTCGGACTTAGCGCGAAGATCACTGACAGCCATCATTCACCTCCCAGGTGCGAGAAGTCACCCAAACGAGCGACAACCTTGGTCTTGATCGGCAACTTCATTGCCGCACGAGAAAAGGCTTCAGCCGCGAGCGGGCCAGGAACACCGTCCAGCTCAAACAGGATACGACCCGGCTTAACGCGAGCAGCCCAATATTCGACGCTACCTTTACCCTTACCCTGACGAACTTCAGCAGGCTTTTTCGAAACCGGAACATCGGGGAACACGCGAATCCACAAACGGCCTTGACGGCGAATGTGACGCGTGATCGCACGGCGAGCCGCTTCGATCTGACGAGCAGTAATCCGTTCAGGCTCAAGAGCCTTGAGACCGTAAGAACCAAAGTTCAGAGCTGCGCCACCCTTGGCATCACCCTTAATCCGGCCTTTGAAGGTCTTGCGGAATTTCATTTTTTTCGGTTGCAGCATGACGCTTTACCTTTGCCTTTCCTCAGTGCGCCGGACGGACGCCGGAGGTCTGAGCCTCCATCATCAAACGGTCCGTAGCCATTGGGTCATGGCCAAGGATCTCACCTTTAAAGATCCAGACCTTGATACCGCTAACACCATAAGCGGTGAGAGCTGTGGCTTCGGCATAATCGACATTACCGCGCAGCGTGTGAAGCGGCACGCGCCCTTCACGATACCATTCGGTCCGTGCGATTTCCGCACCGCCCAAACGACCGCCACAAGTGATCTTAATGCCTTCGGCACCAAGACGCAGAGCGGACTGCACAGCGCGCTTCATCGCACGACGGAAAGCGATACGACGCTCAAGCTGATCTGCAACGCCCTGAGCTACCAGCTTCGCGTCGATTTCCGGCTTGCGGATTTCAACGATGTTGAGGCTAACGTCAGACGACGTAAATTCGCCCAGTTTCTTGCGCAGCTTTTCAATATCCGCACCCTTCTTGCCGATGATGACGCCCGGACGAGCAGCATAAATCGACACGCGGCACAGCTTTGCCGGACGCTCAATCACCACTTTGGAAATGGCCGCCTGCGGCAATTTCTTCATGATGAAAGTACGGATCTTGAGGTCTTCCATAAGAAGACGTCCATAATCCTGCCCTTCGGCAAACCAACGGCTGTCCCAGGTACGGTTGATCTGAAGACGCAGACCAATCGGATTACTCTTATGACCCATGATTACGCCTCCTGATCTTCGGACTGTTCGCGCACAATGATGCGCACGCGGCTGAACGGCTTCAGGATGCGGGTGGACTTACCACGACCACGGGCATGAAAGCGCTTCATCGTGATGCTCTTACCGACCGATGCTTCAGCAACGACCAGCGAATCAACATCCAGATTATGATTGTTTTCCGCGTTAGCAATAGCCGAAGCCAGTACCTTACGGACATCAACAGCCATCGCCTTCTTGGAGAAAGCGAGAACATTGAGCGCATCCTCAACCTTACGGCCACGGATCAATGCCGCCACAAGATTAAGTTTCTGTGCCGAACCACGAACCGAAGTGTTAACGGCCAGAGCCTCGTTGTCACCAACGCGGCGGGGAGCTTTTGCCTTACCCATTAGCGTTTACCCTTCTTATCCGCGGCGTGACCGGGGAAGTAACGCGTTGGCGCAAATTCACCCAGCTTATGGCCGACCATGTCCTCGTTCACCGAGACGGGAACGTGCTTACGGCCATTATAGACGTTGAACGTCAGGCCAACAAACTGCGGCAGGATGGTCGAACGACGCGACCAGGTTTTGATCGGGCCAGCCTTAGCACCCACATCCTGCGCGGCTTCTGCTTTCTTGAGCAGATGCAGGTCCACAAACGGACCTTTCCAGACGGAACGAGCCATCGCTTACCTCTTCTTCTTCGCGTGACGGCTACGGATAATGAACTTGTCCGTTGCCTTGTTGTTGCGGGTACGAGCACCCTTAGTCGGCTTGCCCCATGGCGTCACCGGATGACGACCACCAGAGGTCCGGCCTTCACCACCACCATGCGGGTGGTCGACCGGGTTCTTCGCAACGCCGCGCGTCAGAGGACGACGGCCCAGCCAGCGATTGCGGCCAGCCTTAGCGAGGTTCGTGTTGGCATTGTCCGGGTTGGAAACCGCACCAACAGTACCCATGCAGTCGGAACGGATATAGCGCTGCTCACCAGAATTCAGGCGAACAATAACCATGCCGCGGTCACGACCAACGAGCTGAACATAAGTGCCAGCGGAACGAGCAATCTGCCCGCCCTTGCCCGGCTTCATTTCGATGTTGTGGCAGATTGTGCCAACCGGCATCTGCCCCAGTTCCATCGCATTACCCGGCTTCACGTCGGTCTTCTTGCCAGCAACAACCTTGTCGCCAACATTCAGACGCTGCGGAGCCAGTATATAGGCCTGCTCACCATCTTCATAGGTCACGAGAGCAATGAAAGCCGTGCGATTGGGGTCATATTCCAGACGCTCAACCGTTGCTTCCATATCCCATTTACGACGCTTGAAGTCGATGATGCGATAGCGCTGCTTGTGGCCACCGGCGATCCCGCGCGATGTCACATGCCCTTTGTTGTTACGACCACCGGTCTTACGCTTACCTTCGGTCAGCGCCTTTACCGGTTTGCCTTTATGCAGATGCGAACGATCTACAAGAATCAGCCCACGCTGTGCCGGGCTGGTCGGATTATAGTGCTTAAGTGCCATTATCCTGCCTCGCCTCAGATGGTGCTGGTGATGTCAATCGACTGACCTTCGGCCAGCGTGACAATCGCCTTCTTGAAATCGCTCCGCTGATAGGGCTTACCCTTCCAACGCTTCACCTTGCCCTTCTGGACAATGGTATTCACGCCTTTCACGGTAACGCCATAAAGAGCTTCGATAGCAGCTTTAATTTCCGGCTTGGTGGCATCGCCAGCAACACGGAAGACAACTGCATTATTTTCGCTCAGCAGCGTGGATTTTTCGGTAATGTGCGGCGCAACAATCACGTCATAATGACGGATGTTGACAGCTTCTGCCTGTTTCTTAGCCATTGAAGCGAGCCTCCAGCTTTTCCACGGCAGCGCGGGTCAGAACCAGCGCATCAGCACGAAGAATGTCATAAACATTGGCACCAATCGCTGGCAGCACATTCACACCAACAATGTTGGAAGATGCACGAGCGAAGCTTACGTTGATAGCATCACCATCAATGAAGAGCGCCTTACCAAGGCCCAGCTTTTCAAGCTGACCAGCAAGAACCTTCGTCTTACCTTCCTTGACATCGAGATTGTCGATGACGGTCAGCGAGCCAGCCTTCACCTTAGCAGAAAGAGCCATCTTGAGACCGAGGGCACGGATCTTCTTGTTAAGATCATGACCAAAGTCACGAGCGCGAGCACCGTGAGCTTTACCACCGCCGATAAACACCGGAGCACGACGATCACCATGACGAGCAACGCCGCCACCCTTCTGGCGACCAAATTTCTTACCGGTGCGCGCAACATCGCTACGTTCACGGGTAGCACGCGCCGGAGCACGACGCTTTTCGAGCTGCCAAGTCACAACACGATGAAGAATGTCTTCACGCGGGTCGAGATTGAAGATGGCGTCATTAAGTTCGACATCACCCACATTGGCTGCGTCCAGATTTTTGACTTCAACCTTCATGGCTTAGCCCTCCTGACCATCAGCAGCTTCAGGTGCAGCCACTTCAGCAGCCACTTCAGAAGCACCAGTATCGCTACCAGCAACAGCCTTCAGGCTTGCTGGATAGGGCGCATCAGCCGGACGCGACAACTTCACAGCATCACGAATCAGCAACCAAGTCCCCTTGGAACCAGGAACGCTACCCTTAACGAAAAGCAGATCACGCTCAACGTCCGTGCGGACGATTTCAAGATTCTGCTGCGTACGCTGACGATCACCCATGTGACCAGCCATTTTCTTGTTTTTGAAAACGCGGCCCGGATCCTGACGGTTACCAGTAGAACCATGAGAACGGTGAGACAAAGAAACACCGTGCGACGCGCGAAGACCGCCGAAGCCCCAACGCTTCATCGCACCGGCAAAACCTTTACCCTGCGTATGACCGGTCACATCAACATATTGACCCGCAATAAAATGGTCCGCAGAGATTTCAGCGCCAACATCAAGCAACGCGTCTTCAGCGACACGGAACTCGGCGACGAGAGCCTTAGGCTCCACCTCAGCCTTTGCGAACTGACCACGCTGCGGCTTAGCGACATTCTTCGCCTTTGCCGAACCAGCACCCAACTGGACAGCAACATAGCCGTCCTTTTCAATCTCGCGACGCGAGATAACCTGATTGCCTTCCAAGGCAAGAACAGTAACCGGCACATGCCGCCCGTCTTCCTGGAAAAGGCGGGTCATCCCAACCTTCTTCGCGATCACGCCTGTACGCATGACCATATCTCCACCATAGAGGCCCGCCACAACAGCGGGCTTATCCAACGAAAACCGCAACAATAAAATCGCTGCGGCCAACCCAATGCTATAATCACCCCGTCCGGGCTGGATACCCCCTCTTTAAAAAGGGAGCGACGGGGGACCAGAACCACGGCAACCCAAATGGGCCGTGCGGTATCCCTATACGCTCTAGCTGTTAGGCGAGCTTAATTTCGACATTCACGCCAGCAGCAAGGTCAAGCTTCATCAGCGCGTCGACCGTCTGGGGCGTGGGCTGCACGATGTCAAGCATACGCTTGTATGTGCGCACTTCAAACTGTTCACGACTCTTCTTATCGATGTGCGGACCACGGTTAACCGTGAACTTTTCGATGCGCGTCGGAAGCGGGATAGGACCGCGAATGAGAGCGCCCGTGCGACGAGCCGTGTCAGCGATATCGCCAGTAGCCTGATCTAGCACGCGGTGATCAAAAGCCTTGAGACGAATGCGAATATTCTGCGTTTCCATATTCCGTACCGATGCGAAAGAGCCAAAAAGAAAACCACCCAGCCCTTCCAAATTCCAATCCAAAAGAATTAGAACCGAGAGCAGGTGATCCGAAAAACCGAACCGCGCGAATCACCAGACCCGCGCGGTTCGTCGTCTATATTACTTTGCGATCGAGCTGACAACCCCTGCGCCAACCGTGCGACCACCTTCGCGAATAGCGAAACGCAGACCCGGATCCATAGCGATCGGAGCAATAAGCTTAACGGTCAGCTTTACGTTGTCGCCAGGCATAACCATTTCAGTGCCTTCAGGCAGAACAACTTCACCGGTCACGTCAGTGGTACGGAAGTAGAACTGCGGACGATAGTTAGCGAAGAACGGAGTATGACGACCACCTTCATCCTTCGACAGAACATAAACTTCTGCCTCGAAATCAGTGTGCGGCGTGATGCTGCCGGGCTTAGCAAGAACCTGACCACGCTCAACTTCTTCACGACCAACGCCACGGATCAGCGCACCAATGTTATCGCCTGCACGACCTTCGTCGAGCAGCTTACGGAACATTTCAACGCCAGTAACAGTCGTCTTCTTGGTGTCCTTGATGCCGACGATTTCGACTTCTTCACCAACCTTAACGATGCCGGTTTCAACGCGACCCGTCACAACGGTACCACGGCCAGAGATCGAGAAAACGTCTTCGATTGGCATCAGGAACGGACGATCAACCGGACGTTCCGGCTGCGGAATGTAATCATCAACAGCCTGCATCAGCTCGATGATCTTATCCTTACCGATGTTGTCATCACGGCCTTCAAGAGCAGCCAGAGCCGACCCAGCAACGATAGGAATATCATCACCCGGGAAGTCATAGCTGGAAAGCAGTTCACGAATTTCGAGTTCAACGAGCTCAAGGATTTCAGCGTCGTCGACCTGATCAACCTTGTTCATGAAAACAACCAGAGCAGGCACGCCAACCTGACGAGCAAGCAGGATGTGCTCACGAGTCTGTGGCATTGGACCGTCAGCAGCGTTCACAACCAGGATCGCACCATCCATCTGCGCCGCACCGGTGATCATGTTCTTCACATAGTCAGCGTGGCCCGGGCAATCGACGTGCGCATAGTGACGCGTGTCGGTTTCATATTCAACGTGCGAAGTCGAAATGGTGATGCCACGTTCGCGCTCTTCAGGAGCTTTATCGATGTTTGCATAATCGGTGAATTCAGCGCCACCCTTTTCAGCAAGCACCTTGGTGATTGCTGCGGTCAGCGTCGTCTTACCATGGTCAACGTGACCGATGGTACCGATATTGCAGTGCGGCTTGGTCCGCTCAAATTTAGCCTTAGCCATTACCTACCTCTTTTTGTCCAAATCTGCTTCGACTGCCATTGGGCGCCGCGCGAATTGGCCCCATAGCATTAAATTTCGATAATACCAGCCCGTTTGCTGTTTTTGAGGGGTAAAAAACTCACCCCTCAATTCACATCAATCAGGCCATCTTCGCCTTCACTTCGTCCGCAACATTCTGCGGCACTTCGTCATAATGCGAAAACTGCATGCTATACTGCGCGCGCCCCTGAGTGAACGAACGCAACTGATTCACATAGCCAAACATGCTGGCCAGCGGCACCATAGCTTCAACAACCTGCGCATTACCACGACTATCTGTGCCCTGAATCTGGCCGCGACGGCTGTTAAGGTCACCGATAACATCACCCAGATATTCTTCCGGGGTCACAACTTCAACCTTCATCACAGGTTCAAGCAACTTAATACCTGCCTTCTGGGCAACTTCACGCATCGCACCGCGACCGGCGATTTCAAACGCCAGAGCCGACGAGTCGACATCGTGATAAGCACCGTCCGTCAGACGAATGTCAAAGTCGATAATCGGGAAGCCGATAAGGCTGCCGGTTTCTGCGGTTTCGCGCATACCCTTTTCGATCGCCGGGATATATTCCTTAGGAATATTACCGCCCTTCACTTCGTCGGTGAAGGTGATGCCGCTGCCACGCTCACCCGGAGTCACGGAAACCTTAACACGACCGAACTGACCAGAACCACCCGACTGCTTCTTGTGGGTGTAATCTACATCGACCGGCTTCGCCAGCGATTCGCGATACGCCACCTGCGGCGCACCAACATTTGCTTCCACCTTAAATTCGCGCTTCATACGATCAACGAGAATGTCGAGGTGAAGCTCACCCATGCCCTTGATGATCGTCTGACCCGATTCATGATCGGTCGAAACACGGAAGGAAGGATCTTCAGCAGCCAGACGATTGAGGGCAATACCCATCTTTTCCTGGTCAGCCTTAGTCTTCGGCTCAACCGACAACTCGATAACCGGCTCAGGGAATTCCATACGCTCCAGAATGATCGGCTTGCGTTCAGCGCAAAGCGTATCGCCCGTGGTGGTTTCCTTGAGGCCAGCAAGCGCAACGATATCGCCAGCATATGCTTCTTCGATGTCTTCGCGGCTGTTCGCATGCATCAGGAGCATACGACCGATCTTTTCCTTCTTACCCTTAACCGAGTTCAGATAGCTGCCCTTGGTCAGCGTACCGGAATAGATGCGGGCGAAGGTCAAAGAACCCACAAACGGGTCATTCATGATCTTGAATGCCAACGCCGAGAAAGGAGCTTCGTCAGACGTTTCACGGGTATCCTGCTCATCCGTATCAGGGTTGATACCCTGAACCGCCGGAATATCGAGCGGCGACGGCATGAAATCCACCACCGCGTCGAGCAGCGCCTGAACACCCTTATTCTTGAACGAGGAACCACAGAGAACCGGCACGAAGCTCTGATTCAGCGTACCCTTGCGCAGCAAAGCCTTGAGCTCAGCTGCATCCGGCAAATTACCTTCAAGATAAGCTTCCATCGCCGCATCGTCCTGCTCAACAGCAAGCTCGATCAACTTTTCGCGATATTCAGCAGCCTTATCAACAAGATCAGCCGGAATTTCGCCATATTCGAATTCAGCGCCGAGGCTTTCATCTTTCCAGATGATGGAGCGTTCATTAATCAAGTCAACAAGACCGACAAATTCGCTTTCCGCGCCGATCGGCAGATACAGAACCGCAGGCTTCGCACCAAGGCGATCAATGATCGTCTGAACGCAATAATAGAAATTCGCGCCGGTGCGATCAAGCTTGTTGATGTAGCACATACGAGGAACGTTATACTTGTCAGCCTGACGCCATACGGTTTCAGACTGCGGCTCAACACCCGCAACGCCGTCAAATGCTGCAACCGCACCGTCAAGAACGCGCAGCGAACGCTCAACTTCAATCGTGAAGTCAACGTGGCCAGGCGTATCAATGATGTTCAGGCGGTGATCGTTCCAGAAACAAGTCGTCGCAGCAGACGTAATGGTGATGCCACGTTCCTGCTCCTGCTCCATCCAGTCCATCGTGGCAGCACCTTCATGCACTTCGCCAATCTTATAGGACTTGCCGGTGTAATAGAGGATGCGCTCAGTCGTGGTCGTCTTGCCGGCGTCAATGTGCGCCATAATACCAAAATTGCGGTAGCGCTCAAGCGGATGGCTGCGGGCCATGGTTTTAACTCCGTTGCCGGGGCCGGCACCATGCCGGGCGGCGGTTGCATCTGTCGAAAGAAAGCAGCCGGGACATTCCTACCCCGGCCACCATGAATTGTACCAGCGCCAGCCTTACCAGCGATAGTGCGAGAATGCGCGGTTCGCTTCCGCCATGCGGTGCGTATCTTCGCGCTTCTTTACCGCGTTACCACGGTTGTTAGCAGCATCCAGCAACTCACCAGAAAGGCGGGCAGCCATGGTGGTTTCACTGCGGTTACGCGCAGCAGAAATCAGCCAGCGGATAGCAAGCGCCTGCGCCCGTTCCGGACGAACTTCAACCGGAACCTGATACGTAGCACCACCAACGCGGCGGCTGCGCACTTCAATACCCGGCTTGACGTTGTTGAGGGCGTCATGGAACATCTGGATCGGGTCTTTCTTGGCCTTAACCTCGACCTGATCGAGAGCACCATAGACGATCTGTTCCGCAACAGCCTTCTTACCGTCCAGCATGACGCTGTTCATGAACTTTGAAAGCACGATATCCTTGAACTTAGGATCAGGCAGAATAACGCGCTTCTCGGGGCGACGACGACGTGACATATCTTGATCTCCCCTTCTTACTTAGGACGCTTAGCGCCATATTTGGAACGGCTCTGCTTACGATCCTTGACACCCTGGGTATCGAGAACGCCGCGCAGAACGTGGTAACGCACACCGGGAAGATCGCGCACACGACCACCGCGGATCAGCACCACACTATGCTCCTGAAGGTTATGACCTTCGCCAGGAATATAGCTGATGACTTCGCGCTGGTTGGTCAGACGAACCTTTGCAACCTTACGAAGAGCCGAGTTCGGCTTTTTCGGGGTTGTGGTGTAAACGCGGGTGCAAACGCCGCGCTTCTGCGGGTTCTGTTCCATCGCAGGGACCTTGCTCTTGGCCTTCTGCGGTTCACGGCCCTTGCGGACCAACTGGTTAATTGTTGGCATGAAGCCCTTCACCTTTACTAGTTACTTTACCGAGCCATCCCTTTTTCGTTACCATCACTACGACAGCAACGGCCCCGGCGGCACAAGCCCCCCGGACCGGGACAGATATAGTCGGCAATGTTCAAGCTCTGTATCTAAGCATCCCCATAAAGCAGCATTTCGGCGACAATATCGCACAACGGGCGACACCGACTCCTGACTACCGGCCATGGAGGACTGGCGCGCTATAGCGATGCGTAAGGCACTGGTCAAGCACAGCCCAAACAGGCCCATATCTCCACAGTTTCAGACCCTGAGTTTCGGGAAATATTTCATTACCTTATTTACAGACATTTACCGATTCGTAATATTTTCTCATAACGCACCCACGCGCCGCAGCCACAATTTACTCATTTTAACGCTCGGTTCACTCGTTTCACCCCGGTTTCACCGGCTCGATTCGATTCATCGCACCCCTTCTGTTAGAGGCGGCCACCGGCTCTGTGGGGAGCCACGATAGTAAATTTATCGGGGCGCATTAACCATTATGGCAGGCACTATCCTCACCCGGCTCGCGGAACGATCAAAGCATATCTGCAACCAGACATTTGCAGACAAAGAACTCATTCTACGCAGCCAGGATAAAATCCGGTTTTTACGGATCAGCAAAACCGCGCAAATAGCCACCGTTTCGGCCATTACCCTGTTGGCAACTGGCTGGGTCGGTGCCACGTCAGCCTTATTCCGGCAGCAAGCCCATAATGAGCAGCAGCAGGCAGCTATCGCGGCTAATGCGCGCTCTGTTGCGGGCGAAGCCCGGAAAATTTCCGCTTATAAGCAGTCCATCGGTCAACTGAGCGAAGAACTGAACGATCGGCAGGATGCGCTCGACGAAATGGTGCGCAGTCAGTTCGGCAATGATATGAACGCGCAGCCAGTTATAGGGGCCGAAAATCCGGCCACCGCTGCCGCGCCAACCAATGCGCAGCACCCCACCCCACCCCGCCCGCTTTCAAGCGCGAACATGCCGGAGCTGGAAAAACTGCGCGGGCTGGAAAAACGCCAGACCGAATTTGCGCTGGCCCTTACCCGCCTCATCCGCCAGCGCGCGCAAACAACAGAAGCCGCCATTCGCAGCTTCGGGCTGAAACCAGAACAGGTCATGTCGCACAGAAATACGTCAGCCATGGGTGGCCCTTATATTCCATGGCAAGGCGCTGATCTGGCTGATGATGATGCACTGAACGGCCTCGCTCAAGCCATTGCCCGCCTGAATGCTCTGGAACAGGGGTTAATCGCCATTCCATCCGGCAGGCCCACAGCCAGCCCTATGCTCACCAGTTCTTACGGCTATCGCAAGGACCCTTTTAATGGTCATGCAGCCTTTCATGCAGGGGTCGATTTCCCCGGAAATCACGGCCAATCCATATTAGCCGCAGCCAGTGGCCGCGTGATCTATGCTGGCCAGAAAGAAGGCTATGGCAACGTCATCGACATCGAACATGGCCATGGCATCATGACCCGCTACGCCCATTTATCTGGCTTTGGTGTTCATGCCGGAGAACAGGTTGTGCGGGGCGAGACTATCGGGCGGATGGGGTCCACCGGTCGATCCACTGGCACGCATCTCCATTTCGAGGTGCGGGTAAAGGACGCCCCTATTAATCCGCGGCGTTTTCTGGAAGCGAGAGACGAGGCCCTGCGCATTCAAAGCGCCGCCAAGCAGCGTGTTTCGCAGACTAGAGCAATTTCCAGACAGATGACATCATCTGCTGGTTAAGAAATTGCGGTAAAACAAAGTCTTAGGGCGGTTCAGATGATTCAAAATAATCAAAAACCGCTCTAAACTCGCCCTCCTCTCCCACAATAAATAGGGCCAGCGCCCTAAAATATGCCCCCTTATAAAAAAGGCGCCCCATAAGCCGAGCCGCCTTTATCAATCGCATTTCAGCACGACGATTATGCGCCCCGCACGCTCCTACGTGTTGCACGGAAATTATCACGCCGCATCGTTTCAAAGCCGATGCGCTGGTCATATCCGGGATCTTGAGGATAATCGCGGAAATCCGCCAATATCTCATCAAATATCTCGCCTAGTTCTTCCTTAAATTCAGGATGAGCGAAAATATGAAACCGGTTTTCCTTCACCGCATCCAATGCGCGGCGAGCAATGACATCCGGCTCCATGCCATATTGATGCACCTGTTCCAGCCGAGCAACAAATTCGGCGTTAACCGGTTTAGCGCCCGCCTTCAAATCGTCCGGC
Source organism: Sphingobium sp. (assembly GCA_009360885.1). Classification (GTDB taxonomy): domain Bacteria; phylum Pseudomonadota; class Alphaproteobacteria; order Sphingomonadales; family Sphingomonadaceae; genus Sphingobium. Next base: position 562,978 of record SPEL01000002.1, read on the forward strand.
CGTACATCATCGCTGGCGTAAATATGGCTCTTTACCAGACCGGGACATAAAACCGATACGCCTATCCCATGAGGGGCAAGACTGTAGCGTAGCGATTCGCTCATCCCGCGCACCGCAAATTTGGTGGTATTGTATATGCCCGGCGCACCATTGGAAATGAAGCTGGCCATCGACGCGGTATTCACAATATGGCCGCCCTGCCCATGAGCCTTCATCCGATTGGCGAAGGTCATCACGCCATTAATCACACCGTGAAGGTTAACCCCCAGCACCCAATCCCAGTCTTCATAAGACGAATCATCAATCGTCTGGAACAAGTTGATCCCGGCATTATTGAACAGCAATGTCACCGGGCCGAGTTCCGCCTCTGCCCGATCCGCAGCGGCCGCAAAGCCTTCACGCGAAGCGACATCCAGCGGGATGCCGATAACATGCTGATTGTCGAGGGTTTTGAGCGCCGCCTCAATCGCATCTTCGCGGATATCAGCAATCGCAACCTTCGCACCTTCGGCCAGCAGCGTCCGGGCTAGCCCCAAACCGATCCCATTAGCACCGCCGGTTACAAAGGCGGTGCGGCCTGCAAAATCAATCATCGCCCATTCCTTCCTTACCGACCGGCTCAGGCCCGCGCGGCCTTCAACGCATTTTGACGAGCGATTTCGTCGGTAATGGCCGGGTTACGGAACAGACGTTCAAACGTAGCCTTATAGTCGGCATTTTCCGGCAAATGGGTCTGCACGGCTGCTGTAGTCGCCTCACCGCGTTCTCGCACACCATCCAGAAATTCGCTATGAGTCAGAATATACAGCTCATCATTCAAAATGCCTTGCAATACGCGCTGTCCAACCTCTTCCTTTGTCTGATAAAGATGGGAGAACGAGCCGCCATTCTGGCGCGCTTTATCCGCCTCGGCATAGCCACTTTCAGAGAGATCAGCCGGACGGGTCGCGCCAGCATCCGCAATGTTCGATTGTACGGCACCGGGGCAAAACGCCGAACAGATAATACCGCGCGATTCGAGTTCAGGGCGCATGCACTCCATCATTGATGTGACAGCCGCCTTACCCGCGGAATAAATGGTTGTGCCGCCCACCGGAACCAACGCAGACATGGACGCCGTGTTGACGATATGCCCGCCTTCACCATGTTTCAGGATACGCGGCAGCAAAGTAACGATACCATTGATCGTACCGCCCACATTGACGCCCATCACCCAGTCCCAGTCACCAAAGGTCGCAAGGTCAGTAGGGCCGACAACTGCCACACCGGCATTGTTGCACAGCAGATGAATATTACCAAACCGGGCCTCCACCTCATCTGCGGCCTTGGCAAAAGCTGCGCGATCAGTAACATCCAGTTTCAGGGCGAGAATATGATCTGTATATTGAGGGCCAGCTTCGTTTAATTCAGCAACGGCCTCATCCAGATGGTCCTGCCGAATGTCAGCAATAGTGACATTCATACCTGCCCCCAACAGCGCCTTGGCAATGCCAAGACCAATGCCGCTGGCGCCCCCGGTAACAAAAGCCGTTTTGCCCGGTAAATTCTGCATATCCGCTCCTTATTTATCATTTTCAGGGATTGTTTCCCTGCAAAATATCACGCTTGTCGAAGCTTTTATTGACCAAGACGAAATTGTAAGCAAGATAAACAATATAACGCGCCACACCATCCCACATATAAGAGGATAGGGGCCACCAGTTTATTTAAGGAGAGAGTATGGCAGGTCCACCCCCGGTCATGTCCGATTCAGTAACCGGCGAGGGCACCGCCACGATTGAACGCGAATGGCCATCTTCGTCCGCGGCTTATTGGGCATTATTCGTCATCATATTGGCGACGTTCATTACCTTTTTCGATCAGGTCATTTTCGGCATGCTGGCCGAAAGGATAAAGGGAGACTTCGGCCTCACCGACGCCGAACTGGGCTTCCTCGCGGGGCCAGCCAGCATTATCTGCTATCTGTTCGTTGGCATCCCCCTCGCCCGTCTCGCCGATATATGCCCGCGTAAATATGTGCTGGCCGCAGGTGTAGCGGTCATTGGCGGGGTCACGGCTCTGGGCGGTATTGCGCAGAATTTTGTGCAGTTCATTGCCACCCGCGTCTTTCTGGCCGCCGGTGGCAGCGCCCATGCGCCAGCCTCTTATTCGCTGATCGCGGACGCTTTCCCGCCAAAAATCATCACACGGGCCTTCGCCTTGCTGCAACTGGGCTTTATCGGCGGCAATGCCCTTGGTCCGCTCGCCGGTGGGATGCTGATTGCGATGACCGCAGACTGGGCCCCCAGTTACATTGGCGGCCTGCGCATTCTGGGCTGGCAGTGGATATTGATCTGGACGGGCATGCCCGCCTTCCTCATCGCCATCTTGTTTCTGACCATCAAAGAACCAAAGCGCATGGCCCCTGCCCATGACGCGTTGCAACCTCCGGCTGATGCCCCGCTGGGCCGCAAGATTCTGACCTTCACCGGGCTGGACGCGGCGAAGGCGATCCGCGCCAATCGTAAGGTCTATTATCCCTTGTTTGCGGGGCTGGCGCTAAGCGCGATCGAATCCTTCGGCCTGATGTTCTGGCGCGTTCCCTTCATGATTCGCACCCATGGCTGGAACGAAGCGCAAATTGGCGCAGCGCTCTCCGGCATGGTGCTGGTAGCATCCCTCTGCGGGCTGGTGATCGGCAGCGTAACGGTGGAGTGGTTGAATAAGCGCTATAAGGACGCCAACGTCCGGGCGGCGGCGATCTTCTTCTGCTTCGTCACCACCTTTACCATATTGGCCCCTTTAATGCCCAATGGCTGGGCTGCACTAGGTTGCTTTGCCGTTGCCAATATGTTCGGTATCGCGGGGGCCGTTCCCCAAAATGCAGCTATTCAGCGCGTCGCCCCCAATGCGATGCGCGGTCAGGTAACCGCCATTTACCTGTTCATGTTCACCTTCTTCGGCGCATGCGGCAGCTTCATATTGGGACTGGTTGCGCAATATATCGTGGGTGATCCGCATAAATTGTGGATGGCAGTGCTGATTACGGCGGGCACATTGCTGCCTCTGGCAACATTCTTCATCTTCCGCGCGATCAAACCGTATCGTGAGGAAGTCGAACGGCTGGAAGCTGAAGGCCTCTAATCGCCTGACATAAAGGGGCGCAGATTTGTTCCGCGCCCCTCAATAGCATAAAAGGAGAGGAAATATGGCAGATACGGACCGCATATCCGCACTGGAAGAACAGATTGCGAGCCTCAACCGCCGTCTGACTATCAGAGAAGATGAGCTGGATATTCGCAAGCTCCAGCATCTCTATGGCTACCTCATTGACAAATGCATGTATGATGAGGTGGTTGAACTGTTCGCTGATGATGCGCAGGTGCATTTCTTTGGCGGTGTCTGGCGCGGCAAAGATAGCATTCGCCGCCTTTATGTAGACCGCTTTCGTAAGCGCTTCACCCATGACAATAACGGGCCGATTGACGGCTTTTTGCTCGATCATCCGCAGCTTCAGGACCTCATCACCATAAATGAGGATGGCATCACCGCGCGCAATCGCTGCCGTTCCATGATGCAGGCCGGGCGGCATAAGGATTATTGTGACCCCGGCAACCCGGCGGCCGCCAACCCCCGCCAATGGTGGGAAGGCGGCGTTTACGAGAATCAGTATAAAAAGGTCGATGGCAAATGGCGTTTCCTCGTCCTTAATTATTTCCCGCACTGGCATGCCGATTTCAAAGAAGGCTGGGCCTATACAGAATCAGAATTCGTGCCTTTCTTCCGGGAAACCTACCCTACGGACCCGGAAGGCCCGGATGAACTGAGTGAAGGCCATTGGCTGTGGCCCACGCATAAGCTGGTCCCCTTCCACATGAAGCACCCCATTACCGGCAAGGAAATGAAGGCGGAGCGCTGGCAGGGCGATATTGACCGGGAAAGTGCCCATAAGGACGCCTGATACAATGAAATAAAGCGGGGGAGAAAACAGGCTCCATTGCCCTTCCCCCGCCTTGCGCCCGCCCTTTCGTCAAAAGGAGCGGGACAGCAGTTATGCTATTACTATTTATCACGGTTTTCTTCCGCGAAATCATGGGTGAAAGTAAAGCATCGAACGAGCGAAAGCGCAGCACATCATAATAAGCGCGCCGCCCGTTTCCTGTAGGATGACTTGTTAGGAGAATATGATGGCTGCGGATCTATACGCGGATTATGTGATTGTAGGCGCGGGCAGTGCAGGGTGCGTTCTGGCGAACCGCCTGACTGAAAGTGGCGACTATAAGGTTGTGCTGCTGGAGGCTGGCGGCGATGACCGTCCGCATAAAGAACCCAGCCAGTTCCTGTCGAACGTCATGGTTCATACCCCCATTGGTTTTGGCAAGACGCTGAATGACCCGAAGGTCAACTGGCTCTATGAAACCGAAGTTGACGAAGGCTCTGGCGGGCGTAAGCATAAATGGCCCAAGGGCAAAGTCTTGGGCGGGTCCAGCTCGATCAACGGCCTCCTTTATATTCGTGGGCAATCCGCCGATTATGATGGCTGGGCGCAAATGGGCGCGCGCGGGTGGAGCTATGACGATGTGCTCCCCTATTTCCGCAAATCTGAAAATCAAGAACGCGGTGCGGACAAGGTGCATGGCGTAGGCGGCCCCCTTAATGTCTGCGATTTCCCGGAGAAGCATCCCGTCAGTGGTGCGCTGATTGACGCCTGCGTAGAGGCTGGCATTCCCCGCCGGGATGACATCAACACCGGCGAACAGGAAGGGGTCACCTGGTTCCAGCTCACGATGAAAAATGGCCGCCGTCATTCGGCCGCCGTGGGGTATCTCCACCCGGCGATGAAGCGCCCGAACCTGACGGTGGAAACCCGCGCCATGACCACGCGCATCTTGTTTCAGGGCAAAAAGGCCGTGGGCGTTGAGTTCCGCCAAAACGGCCTGCTCCGCAAGGTGATGGTGGGCCGTGAGGTCATCATCGCTGCCGGTTCTGTCGAATCGCCCAAGCTGCTGGAAATTTCCGGCATTGGTCAGGGTGCATTGCTGCAAGATCTGGGCATAGCCGTTGTGCATGAATCGCCGCTGGTCGGCGAAAATATGCAGGACCATTTCATGATCGGTTGTCAGGCCCGCCTGCGCGAAGACTGGCAATCCATCAACTATCGTTCTTCTGGCCTCAATCTGGTCAAGGAAATTGCGAAATACGGCACACAGCGCAAGGGCCTGTTGTCTTATGCCGTTGCGCATGGCACTGCTTTTGCCCGGTCCCGCCCGGAATTAGAAGTGCCAGACATTCAGATTCACCTGATGGCGGCCAGCATGGACCTTGAATATCTGGGCATTCATCAGGGGCTGCGTCTGGAAAAAGAACCGGGCCTTGCCGCCAATCCGTGCCAGTTGCGCCCGGAATCCCGCGGCTCCATCCACGCACAATCGCCTGATGGCACCATCCATCCGAAGATCGCGCCCAATTATCTGTCTGACCCGATTGACCGCGAAATGGCGGTCACCCAGTTGAAGCTGATCCGTAAAATCTGGCAGCAGCCCGCGCTGAAGCCCTATCTCAAAGAAACGGGCGATCCCTTTGGCGAGAGCGACGAGGAAATGCTGGGCTATGCCAAAATGGCAGGCGGCACGCTCTATCACCCGGTTGGCACCGTGCGCATGGGCGCGGACGAAGCCTCCCCCCTCACACCGGAACTCAAGGTGCGCGGTGTAGAAGGGTTGCGAGTGATCGACGCCTCCGTCATGCCGAAAATTATTTCCGGCAACACCAATGCCCCCACCATCATGATTGGTGAAAAAGGCGCAGACCTGATCCTGCAGGATGCCAGACAGGCTGTTGCGGCCTGATTTGGCTGGACTCCAAACTAAGGAAGGCGGGTATCCATCAGGACGCCCGCCTTTTTCTATGCCCTTTAAGGGCTTATCTATTTTCGCCAGCGTGCTGAGGTTAAAACCGCATCAATTGCACGCCCCGGTAACAAACCATAGAAAAGAGGCGAACCCATCAGGAAACCGCCCCCCTCCTTTACCGGAAGGTCAGGCCGCGACAGGCTCCAGCCCGATTTTGTCCGCATCTACCCAGTTGCCATGCAGGCCAAAGCGCATACGGATGGGGATATGAATGGTCGCCACCGGCCCCTGTTCTATGTTCAGCGCCTCAAAAATCAGCAAATCACTGACATGATCTTCCAGCCGGTTGCATATCTGCACAATCCAGCCATCGCCTTCGGGCGCATCTGCTGAGCGTGGGATGAAGCATGGCTCCTGAAGGCTGCTGACCGGACCGCACCACCAATGCTGCTCCGCCCCGGTTTCAAGGTCCTTCAGGAACAGACAGTTCATCAACAAGCCGCCTGCGCTACCCCCCTTTAGCTCTACCGGGCGCTTCATATCCATTTCAAGACCCCAGCCATAACGCGTTTTAACACCGGCAAAACGATCATCAATGCGCGGAAATTCGCTCGCGGTTTGGGTGAGCGGAATGATCGCGTCAAACTCCTCACTGTTGGATTCCATATCCACCACCCAATCCGTGAGGTGGCTCATCGCCTCCCGCCCGTTAAACGGCGCACCATGGACATCGGGGAAGAAGGGGAACATATTATTCTTCGCCTCTGGCACGATGAAATGGATTTTGCTCCCCTCCTGCCAGGCATTGAGCACATGACTGGCGAAGCAATTATCCCGCTTGAACCAACGAATATCAGCATCCGTCACGCCATCCCGGCGCGGAATAATGCCGAGATAAACCGGCATCGTCGTATCAAAACCGAAATGCGGCAGGCCCTGTTCCAACCGTTCCCAGCTACCGATGGATGGCACGATATGCAGCACCAGATAATCCTCGGTAATGCCGAAATCATGCATCATGCAATAATAAGGCACCTTGAACCAGATTTCCCGCACCAGTTCCCCTTCCGGGCTGATTTCATAATAAGTGACGTCATCGGTGCAAAGACCAGATGCAGCATAGCCGATGGCCACCATATTGCCCGTTTTCGGGTCAATTTTCGGGTGTGCCGTAAAGGTTTCGCCTGTCATCTTACCGCCGAATTTTTCAAACCCGATGGTTTCCATCGTCACGGGGTCCATCAGCAAGGCCGGGCTGTCTTCCTTCATCGCCCACAGCTTGCCTGCAAAGGGGAAGGCATTGGTATTGGCGGTTGAGCGAATTTCGCCTTTCACGCTTTCATCATCGGTGAGGGGGTTACGATAGGCCCCGAACAGCCCTTTCCCGGCCTCTCTTTCCAATTTCCACTTATTGGTGTGCGCCCAGCGTTGGCGAAAATCGCACTGACCATCATGAATGTGAAAACGAGTAACCATCCCATCGCCGTTAAAGGCAATATCATCCCCCAGACGAGGCGGAAATTGCGGGTCAGGCTGTACTCGATAAAAGGCGCCATTTAACCCGGAAGGGATTTCCCCTTCATAATCCATATCAACAATATCTGCTTCCACCCGCGAAGGCGTATTAAACCCGGTAAAGCTGGGCGTGTCTGGGAAATGGGCCATTGCTGTCATCCTCTCCTGTTTGTCGATTGTTCAACGATCGTATGTAACATCAACAATTTTTTCAAGCAGACAGATTGACCTGCCCCCCCAAATTGATCAAACTGTTACTATGAATTACCTGAATGCACACCACCGGCTGATGGAATCGGATTCGTCAGTGATGGATACGCCCGATATTGATGCTGTCGTGGATTTGCATCTGCGGCTCGCGCATGGCACGGTTTATCGTCATTTTACGGAAACCTTCAGCGATCTGGATCTCACTCAGAAACAAATGACCGTATTGTGGCTGATTGATGGTAATCCTGATATTGCACAGGCTGATATTGGCCGCCGTCTGCACATGGACCGCACCACGGTCATGCTAATCGTTAATCGCCTGCAACAGCGCGGCTATGTGCTGCGGGGGTCGCATAAGGGGGATAAGCGCCGGCAGAGTCTGCATATCACCGAGGCGGGCTATGCAGCGCTGATTTCTGCCCGTGATTGCATTAGCGAGCATGAGAAATGGTTGAAGGGCCGCTTTACGCCAGCAGAATCCGCGATGCTGGTGGAATTGCTACGCCGAATTCATGAGGAAGATGATGAGATGGCGTAAACAGCCCCATTCTTCACATATATCCATCAAAAAGGGCGGCCCATCGGACCGCCCTTCTCCTTTATAGGCCTGCCGCATCATCGGGTGCGGCAGGGCCACCATTGCAGTATCAGGCAGGCAGAGCGCCGATAACTGACTTGATTTCAAGGAACTCTTCCAACCCGAATTTGCCGAATTCACGGCCATTGCCCGACTGCTTATAACCGCCAAAGGGCATGTCCATCACAAGACCACCAGCGTTCACAAATACCGCGCCAGCGCGCAGACGACCGACAATTTTCTTGGCCTTGGCCGGATCACCAGCAACATAAGCACCCAGACCATAAGGCGTGTCATTGGCGATGCGCACGGCATCTTCTTCGTCATTATAAGGCATGACAACCAGAACCGGGCCGAAGATTTCTTCGCGGGCGATGGTCATATCCGGCGTCACATTGGCGAAAACGGTGGGCTTTACATAGAAACCCTGCTCCAACCCTTCGGGGCGGCCCAGACCGCCGGTTACCAGCGTCGCGCCTTCGTCGATGCCCTTCTGGATGAGGCCCTGAATCTTGTTCCACTGGGCTTCGTTCACAACCGGGCCGATATGGTCGCCTTCGGTCAGTGGCTCACCCACGGCCTTCGCCGCGAAGATCGCGCCAACTTTTTCGGCGGCTTCATCATGCTGAGATTTGTGAACCAGCATACGGGTCGGGGCAACGCAGCTCTGGCCAGAATTCAGCAACACGCCGCCTGCACCGCCGGGAAGAGCCACATCAAGCGGCGTGCCTTCGAGGATGATGTTAGGCGATTTGCCGCCCAGTTCCTGCGCTACGCGCTTCACGGTGTCGGCGGCGTTCTTGGCAACCTGAATACCTGCACGGGTGGAGCCAGTGAAACTAATCATGTCGATGTCGGGGTGCTGCGACAGGGCAGTGCCAACGCCGGGGCCATCGCCCTGCACCAGATTGAACACACCAGCAGGAACGCCAGCGGCTTCCAACACTTCCGCGAAAATAGCCGCCGAAGTCGGCGCTTCTTCGGAAGGCTTCAGGATCATGGTGCAGCCAGCCGCCAAAGCCGGGCCAACCTTAGCGACGATCTGGTTCATCGGCCAGTTCCACGGCGTGATGAGCGCAACTACGCCAATGGGTTCACGCACCACAGTGTTATCGCCGATTTTTTCGTCGAACTCATAATCGAGCAAGGCCTTCAAGGCATGCCCCAGATGGCCAAGGCCAGAACCGGCCTGAGCCGTTTTCGCAACGGAAATCGGGCAACCCATTTCCACAGAAATCGCCTCAGCAATATCAGGAACGCGCTTTTCATATTCAGCGATAATCCGCTGTAACAAAGCGATCCGTTCTTCCTTGCTGGTCTGCGAGAATGTTTCAAAGGCACGGCGCGCCGCTACAACGGCGTCATCGACATCTGCGGCAGTGCCCAGCACGATTTCCGACGCCACACCGGCATTGGCCGGGTTGATAACCTGAATCTTGCGGCCGCCCTTAGAATCGACCCACTGACCGTTAATATAATGTTGGGTATAGCTTTTCATCGTCTATCCTTATCCTTGGTCTTATCTTTGAGATGGTTAGGGTGAAGCACTATCTCAGGCCGGGATCAGCCCAAGCTCCGTATCTGTTGCCGGTGTCCCCCATTTATCACGCGGGGGCATGGGGCGTTTGCTCCAATGCGGGTCCAGCGTGAAGCTGGAAACCGTGCGCCCCTCTGGCAGGCGGCCATTGCCGCCCCCCTGCGAATAATCATAATAAAGCGTCATCAACTCCTGATGACCATGGCGTCGCTGCACCGCAGGATGGGCGAGGCATGCCTCACGCCAGCGCAGAACCCGCGTCAAATTCTGTGGAATCTGATAATTTTCATAATATTCGAGGAACCACAGACGTTTGAACATCGGCGCAAAGGCTACCTCCGCCCAGCCAAATTCATCGAACAGATAATCGCCATTGGGTGCATAATAGCGCAGAAAATCATCCAGCCGCGCATATTGGGCCGTGATTTCGGTAACCATCGTATCGCGCTTATCCGCATCGCGGTTCAGCACCATACGATAGCCAGCACCGGTGAAGGCACCATCTGTTGCACACAGCATGGCCTCCACCGCATGTTCATAGGGGTCTTTGCGGGCGACGGGCCGGTCCGGAAAACGATCCTCGAAATAGCGCATGATGACCATGCTTTCTTTCAGAGTTTCGCCATTTTCCAGTTCCAGCGCTGGCAGGGACGTGGTGCCGCGTGTCTTACGCAGCAACCAGTCTGGCCGGGGCTTTGAGATGTCAATCTCATGGTCGATGAGCACATCGGCCAGCCCCTTCAGATCCAGCAGCAACTCCACCCTTTCAGAAAAAGGGCAACCGGGAATCTGATACATCCGTAACTGGCCGCCTTCCGGCTCGTCACTCCAGCTCATTCCCATATCCTTTCTGTTTCCGGCAGATCAGGCCTGTTTTTTAATCTCTGGCATCGGCGTCGATCCCGCACCGCGATTAACCGGAGCCGGGGTTATGTCAGCGCCACCCTTCACAAAAGGCTCCGGGTCACCGGGGCGCAGTTGTAAACCGAAAAGGCTGTGCATGCCCGGATGACGGCCCAGACCATCATATAGGTCAAATCCGCGATCTAACCAGTCCCTGAGCGGATCATCATCCGTCAATGGAGGCGTTGATGCGACGGAGCCTGTCCACAGAAAAACGGCGAGCGCCGTATAATCGGCATAATTGGGGGTATCCCCGCCCAGCCATGGCGTTTCTCGCAGTAGCTTACGCAGCGGTTCCAGCAAAGGCGGCACCAGCGGCAGGCGGTCTTCGCGCCCGGCCACCGTTTCTTCCAGCGTCTTACCACCAAGGAACCATTTTTCCCGCGTGGTGCGGACATATTCATGGTCCTGCGGCAAGGACAGATCATGATAATCAAGGATATAACAACGGAACCATGGCGCAATCGCTGTGGACCACAGCCATGAATCCAGAAACTTAGTGAGGTTCTTCATCGCCGGCCCTTCAAACAACATGGGCCGGTCAGGATATTTCTCATCCAGATATTCAGCGATTACCCAGCTATCGAGTATCCACTCACCATCATCGACAATCGCGGGCAAGCGTTCAGACCGGCCCCCGGTGCGTTCCATGATGCCGGTAAACCCGCCGGGCACAATATCAATATCAAAACCCTTATGGGCCAGCGCATATTTAGTGCGCCAGACAAAAGGGCTGATGGTGCAACCAGAAGCCAGTTGCAGATCATAAAGGGTGATACGGTTATTTTGCGCCATAGGAAGTCCTCTCCCCATAATATAGTCAGGAATGGTTGCGATCAGGCTACAGCCTTCATTCGCCCCGTGGTGGCATTTCCGTTTTGGATTTTGCGAACATTTCTTTCACCGCCGGACGTTCATTGATCCGTTCAATCCATGCGACCAGATTGGGCGTCACGTCCTTATTCACAATATCGGAATAACCAAATTGCATGCCATTCGCGATGGCGAAGTTGCAAATATCGGCCAGCGTGTAGTTTTCACCCGCGAGCCATGGGCTTTCAGACAGGCGCTTTTCAAGGCGATCAACCGACACGCCTACTTTGCGCATTTCCTCTTCCAGCACTTCCTTGGGGAAACCAGCGCGAGCGCTACGCCATTTTGTGCGCTGTTCCGGCACAGGGATACGGGCGATTTTGGCTTCGAATTCCTCATCAGACAATTTGCGGGCCATCGGGCCGATCAACCGTTCCCAGCCAATGGTGGAAACGCACCAGCAGAAATATTCATCCACCCATTTGGTCCACACGCGCATTTCTGCGATTTCGACCGGATTGGTCGGCCGCAGGCGCGGCGCATCGGGGAAGGCATCTTCCAAATATTCGCAAATAACCGTGGACTCGGTGATGATATGGCCATCATGGTCGAGCGCAGGCACCTGCCCCCGTGGGTTCAACTTCTTGAACCAGTCTTCATGATGTTCAAACTTCGTAGGGTCAACAAAGCGCGGGGTAAATTCCAGCCCCTTTTCGTAAAGGGCCAGCAAAGGCTTAAGGGAATTCGCTGCCGGGCCAAAGCTATACAGTGTCAGCATATTATTTTATCCATCCTCTCCGTCAGGCTATATCAGCTTTCGGATGACGGTTTGGTGCCTATGACCGCGCACATCAAGCCCGCTATATATACTATTACAAAAACCAATATTCATACCGCCAGCCATCCTGTCACCTGCACTAATAGCGCTGGTGATAGCCTTGTGCATCGGGGGATGCTTTGCTTCACTGGCGGAATAAAGGATTGGGGAGGCAGATAGAAATGCTACACCCAACATGGCACCATATCGGGAGACGCCTGAACATGCTTGAGTTGCTGACATCTGAAACGCCCAATGGCTGGAAAATCACCATCATGCTAGAGGAACTGGGCGTTCCCTACAGCGTGCGCCCCATTTCCCTGACGAACAGGGAGCAAAAGGAAGACTGGTATGTCGCGCTCAATCCCAATGGCCGCATCCCCACATTGGTTGACCATGATGAGGGTGATTTTGCCGTTTTCGAATCGGGTGCCATCCTCGTCTATCTGGCCGAGAAATATGGCCGCTTCCTCTCCACAGATGTGAAAGACCGCAGTCGCACCCTGCAATGGGTGATGTGGCAGATGTCCGGCCTCGGCCCGATGATGGGGCAAGCAACCGTGTTCAACCGCTATTTCCCGGAAAAGCTGCCTGCGGTGATTGACCGTTATGTGCGCGAAAGCCAACGCCTGTTCGGTGTGCTGGATGCGCATCTGGCGGACAAGGATTATATCGTGGGCGATTATTCCATTGCCGACATTGCCTGCTACCCATGGGTGCGGGGCCATGAATGGGCGCAGGTCGATATGGACGGCTTTGACAATCTCAAACGCTGGTATGACCGCGTAGGGGAACGCCCCGCCGTGCAGCGCGGCCTGCTGATCCCCAAGCCCCCGACGGCTGAGGAAATGGCCGAGAAGACCATCAATCAGGGCAAAAACATCCTATCATAAGGGGTAATTTGGAATGACCGCTTTTCTGACCCGCACTGTCCGTATTGAATGGGGCCAGTGCGACCCAGCGGGGATCGTCTTTGCCCCCCGTTATTTCGACATTTTCACCGAAAGCACCATCTTGCTGTTTGAGCATGCCGGCCTTCCAAAAAAGCGCGACATGCTGAAGGAAATGAATGTCGTCGGCTTTCCGCTGGTGGATATGTCTGCCCGTTTCCTGATGCCGACCTCTTATGGTGATGATGTGACGGTAGAGGCCGACGCCCCCATTTTCGGCAATAGCAGCTTCACCATCGCCCACCGGCTGTTGCTGGGTGATCGGCTGTGTGTCGAATGCACCGAAAAGCGCGTCTGGACGGTACCTGCCGCAGATCGCCCCGGCGGGCTGAAACCCGAACGCGTGCCCGATCATGTGCGGGAGCTGTTCACACGGTAAACCCATAAAGTCATCCCCCGGCAGCCATAAAATAACCGCACCGGGGGCATCATAAAGGAGAGGATGATGACTGAAACCTTGGCAAAGCCCGGCGGCCCTTCTGTGGCAGGAGAATCCGTTGCGACGACCATTGATTATCTGGTGCCAACGTCCCGCATTAACCGGCGTTTTTGGGCACCGGGGAAAGAATTCAACACCGGCACCTATGACAGCTACCCCGTCACCATTCACAATGCCCGGTTGGCGGAAAAGCCCTTCACGCTGGATGAGCATGGTTTCTGCATCGCCAGCCACAAAAGCAATATCCGCGACTTTCTCGACCCCGCCGAACTGGAACGCTATCCCGATGAGGTCGTAGAGGTCACAAAAGCCCTGACCGGCTGCGACCTCGTCCTGCCGATGAGCGGCCAGCTTCGTTCCCCCAAAGTGGGCGGCAAGGGCATTCAGCCCCCTGCCGCCGAGGCACATGTCGATTTCAACACCGCTACTGCGCAGCGCGTTGCGCAGATGATGTATGACAAGGCCAACCCGGAAGGGCCGGGCTATGATCGCTTCATCGCCTTCAGCCTTTGGCGCACCTTCTCTCCACCACCGCAGGACTGGCCGCTGGCCCTTTGTGATTATCGTAGCGTCGGGGATGAAGATAGCGCCTCTAACGTCAAGGTAGATGTCGATGAAATTCCCGAAGGCGATGCGCTCTATGCCCCGATAGAAAATGAGCATTTGCTGCCCGCCGCCACGCTTTTCCGGTTCAGCGAAAATCATCGTTGGTATTATTATCCGGATATGACGGCGGATGAGGTCATCTTCATCAAATTCCATGACAGCGACCACAGCCGGGCATGGCGCTGCCCCCATACAGCCTTTCACGACACCAGCCGCCCGGATGCGAATATTCGGGAAAGCTATGAATTTCGCGCCATCGCTTATTTCAGCAAAGAGCGATAGCCTGATAACGCATCCCCACATGCGTTCAGTATCCACCGCATGCAATGGCGTACTTTCGGGGTCAGGGCATATGGTCCTGACCCTCGCTTCGGGTCACTCCCCATCCCCTTTTTATGACAGGCCCGGTAACGCACCCCCATGACATCACAGCCACAACCCGCACCCCGCCTGATGGCAGTGGCGTTTACCATCGCCTTTGTGCAATTCATCGGTATGCTGGAAGGGACGATTATATCGACCGCCCTTCCCGACATGGCGCGTGATTTTGGCGTTATCCCATCCGAAATGGGAATCAGCATCACCGTTTATTTGCTGGTGGTCGCAGCCTTCCTTCCTGCGAGCGCATGGATAGCAGACCGGTTTGGCACCAGAAAAATCCTAATTCTGGCCATTACGGGCTTTGGCCTGTCTTCTCTGCTTTGCGCGATGAGCGATAGTCTGGGCTTTTTCGTGGCGGCCCGTGTGCTTCAGGCCTTTTGCTTCAGCCTGATGGCCCCCATTGGCAATCTAGTCCTGCTGCGCATTACGCCCAAAAATCAACTGGTGCAGATGATGGCGATCAGCACCACGCCCGCCCTTATCGCACCCGTCATCGGCCCGCCTATTGGTGGTTTTCTGACGGAAGCGGCAGGATGGCCTTCCATTTTCTTTATCAACCTTCCCCTGTCGGTCCTCGGCGTCATCACCATCTGGAAACTCATCCCTGATTTCAGGAAAGAGACGGGGCGATTTGACATAGCCGGTTTCCTGCTGGTGGGCAGCGCTCTCTCATCGGTCGTTTATGCATTTGATCGGCTGGGTGCCCATCCCGAACACTGGCACGAACCCGCAGCACTCACCGTATTGGGGCTGGCCATGGGCCTGCTCGCGTGGAAGCATCTACGCCGCGCCAGCGCACCTTTGTTTCCGCTCCATTCGCTGAACGTCCCCACATTCCGCAGCATCACCTATGGCGCAGGCTTTTTAATGCGCCTGCCATTTGCGGGGCAAGCCCTGCTCTTGCCGCTCTATTTCCAGATTGGCTTTGGCCTCTCCCCCGCGACGACCGGCATATTATTGCTCGCCAATAACCTGGGTGATCTAATGCTGAAACCCGTTGCCGGTAAGGCCGTGCGGGCATGGACATTCCGCAATGCGCTAACCTATGGTACAGCCGCGATGATGCTGGGCATGGGGGCGACGGCCCTTCTTTCCCCCAATATGCCTTTATGGCTGCTGGCCGGAGCAATGATAGCAATCGGCATGTCGCGCTCCATCACCTTTACCGCGATGGTATCACTGGCGTTTGCGGATATAAAAAGCGAAAATCTAGCCGGGGCGACCGTCCTCAACACCATTGGCTATGCATTATCCGCCGCCATTGGTATTTCTTTGGGGGCGATGCTGGTGAATGCCGCCCCCTTTGGCGCAGAAGTTCTGACCAATTATCGCTTTGCTATTTTGGGGCTGACGGCTCTGGGGGTGATATCCATCCCGCTCTTTGCCCTTATGCCCAGAAATGCAGGCGCGGAAGTCAGCGGCCACCGCCCAACAGAAGGCGGTGGCTTCAGCCAGATGCACTAATGCATTTTAACGATGACGCTCGTACAGCAATTTCAATCGCTCAGCGCTGACCTCATCATTAGGTGCAAAGAGGATCAGCCTCTGTCCCGGCACTTCCTCAATCGCATAAGAGGTGTGACGGAAAAAGATTTCGCCAATATCCGGCGGACACGCCACATTGGTGTCCTCGAAATGGGCGAGAATTTCGCTTTTCTCCCAATAGGTACGGAAAATCTCCGACTGCTCCTTCATTTCAGCAATGATGCCGTCAAAAACCTCCGGCTGTGATGTCCGGCTATAATCCCATTTGAGGCGAGCCGTCAGCCGCTTGCCCATTTCAAGGAAACGCTCCGGGTCATTACGATACCGCTGGTTCAGCATCAAAATCCTGAACAGGTTCCGTTCCCCACGTGGTAAAGGCGCATAATCCCGAAAGGCCTGCGTCACCAGCCTGTTCCAGCCCACCACCGTCCAATCCTCAACAATCACCTGCGCGGGAATGTTCAGGCTATCCAGCAAATGCTGGGTGCCGGGGCGAATCTCTTCATCCAGCACTGCGGCCAATGGCGGCGGGCGATGCTGGGCCAGCGCAAAGAGATATTCGCGCTCCTTGGGGCTGAGGCGCAAGGTGCGACCGAGCCTTTCGATCATCGGCACGGAAAGCTGAATGTCCCGCCCTTGCTCAAACCATGTGTACCAGGTCACGCTCATACCCGCGAGCGCGGCCACTTCTTCGCGGCGGAGGCCACGGGTTCGCCGGCGTTCTCCCGCGGGCAGACCCACATCGGCAGGCGATAACCGCGCCCTGACCGACTTCATGAACCGCGAAAGCTCCTCCCTATGTGACATCTTCTTATCCAGTTAGTTTAGCTAATGGTAGATTCTGCGTCCTATCTCACGCGGCCCGCATCTGCGAAATCTAGACCATCCGCCATAGGAAAGACAACCATAGAGCATTTTCAGGTCACAAGGGAATATCAGACAGCCCGGAAAATATGGCCAGACGATATAGAAAGCACAGAATTTAAATGTTTGTTCCAGCCAGATTGAACCAAAAGAAGCACCAACAGCATAATCGTTACGAAGGAGGACGAGCTTGACAAGGAAAGTTTTCATCACCTGCGCCGTTACGGGCAGTTCCCCCATGCCTAAACATCCCAATTTTCCATTCCGGCCAGACCATGTCGCCAATGAGGCGCTCGCCGCAGCGGAAGCAGGCGCATCCATCATCCACCTGCATGTGCGTGACCCGGAAACCGGCGTCCCATCGCAGGCTCTGGAAGATTATCGTGAAGTCGTCGGCCTTATCCGCGCCAAGAATAACGAGGTCATCCTCAACGTCACCACCGGCCCCGGCTGTACATGGATGCAGAGCGATGAAGACCCCGCACAGCCCGGCCCCGGCACATTGATGTTCACGGCAGAGCGCCGCCTCGAACATATTCTGGACCTCAAGCCCGATATGTGCACGCTCGATATTTGCACCATGAACCTGTGGGGCGGCGTTGCGATCAATCTCGATCCGATGATTACCAAAATGGGGCATATGATTCAGGACGCTGGCGTTCTTCCTGAAATAGAATGTTTTGAAGCTGGTGATTTCGTATTCGCCGATGATCTGATGGCCAAGGGCGCAATCCCCAAACACGCGCCTTTCTCCTTCGTGCTGGGGACGAAATATGGCCTGCCAGCGACGACCGAGGCCATGTCTTATTCCAAAAACCAGATTCCGCGCGGCGCGCACTGGACCGGCTTTGGCGTCAGCCGCCATTCCTACCCCATGGCGGCGCAATCTATCCTGCTGGGCGGCAATGTCCGCGTAGGGTTTGAGGACACTATTTATCTACGTAAGGGCCGCATGGCCGCCAATAATCAGGAATTGGTGGAATGGGCGGTCAATATGATCGAACTTATGGGGGCTGATGTCGCCAGCACAGGCGAAACCCGCGAAATGCTGGGCCTGAAAAACTAAGCCCGTTTTCGACGGGCCATAATCATTTGGCCATTGGGGGTGTCCTCTGCCCGATCACGGGGCACCCCTTCGCTGCTAAAGCAGTTTCTGACCAATCAGCCGCGTGTAAATTGCCATGAATGGTATTTTACCGGGACTTATTCCGCCGCAAATCAGGGCGTCTGTCTGAAAATCATTCTAAGGACCAGAAAATGAGTGTTGAAGCACTGGAACATATCAACATCATCGCGACTGATCTGGACCATTCAGAAGCATTTTATTGCGGCTTGCTGTTGCTGCGCAGCATCGCAGCACCGCCGCCGCTCACCCCCGATAATGCGCGATGGCTGGTGGATGAAAGAGACGTTGCGATCATCCACCTCAACAGCATGGATGCCCCGCGTAAATTTGACCGTGATCTTCGCCCCGCCCCCACAGGCGCGCTGCATCATGTGGCGCTACGATGCCGAGGATATGAGGCGATGTTGGGTCGTCTCAATCAAATGGGCGTCCGCTATCACCAGAATGAGCTGCCGACGATCAATCTGAAACAGATATTCCTGTCTGACCCGCAGCAAATATTGCTGGAGCTAAATTTCTTTGGAAACTGATAGCGTTCAACCAGTCACCCGAATTTGAAGTTCATTTCAGTATCGCGGGAGACGATAAAATGGACTCTAAAGGCAGAGCCTAAAGCGGGTCAGCCGGTTCAGACTGATAGATTCAAACAGGTCGAAAATCGCTCTGACTATGAAACTATAACAGGCGGAAAACAAAGAAAACGGGGAAGCCTGCGTCGCTCCCCCGTTCATGCCCCGCCCCTGCACGGGCGGCCAGACTGTTTCTCGGCCATCGCTGCCACGGGCCGGACTGGAAAACAGTCTCATTCAGGCATATGGGTACTGCCCATGCCTCTGCCAAGTCCCCCATCAGCGATGTGAAGCAGGGGAATTGAAAACCACCCAGATGGTTACATCAGCCCCAACGGTTGATCTCAGGACCGGGCGCCCAGCTTTCCAGCGGATCAGCCACTGTCGAGCGCGCAAGGGCCGCAACCACACTAGGGCGGGCCTTTACGCGGGCCAGCCAAGCCTTGGTTTTAGGCGCATCGCCAAAGGCATCAGGGCAAATCAGTTGCATACCTGCCAGCCATGCATAGGTTTCCAGATCGGCAATGGAGAAATCCCCCATCAGCCAGTCACGACCATCCGCCAGCTTATTTTCGCACCGTTCAACCGACTGCACCACCTTGGCGCGGCTATCGGCCAGTTGTGCCTCTTCGGTAGTGCCAGAACGAACGAGGCCCCAGCGTCCCCGTAGGTCATCACTGACAATATTCTTACCGATAACGGCAAAATCAGCATCACTGGTTTCGGCAAGGCGTGGGGTAGAATATTTCAGATTACCCAGCAACGCCGCTGCAGGGGAGAGGCGTTCCGTAATCTGACGACACCACATCATCATTTCCCAGTGGGCATAAGGGTCGCTGGGCTGAAGCCCCACCCCGCCAGCCTTCTCATCGAGATATTGCGCGAGGAACACGGATTCGGTCATGGCTTCGCCATCAACAACCAGAACCGGACCTTCACCCTCAATCCCCATATCGCGTGCTATGGTTTCACCAAGGCCGGGCAGGCTGTGCCGCTCTCCCGCCAGCAGATCTATGGAGCGACATTCAATATCCAGACCCGTTTCCGCCAGCGCCGCCAGCACAGAGAGGGAAGGACCATTGGGTTCGCCATGATAAAGCACTGTCGCCATCAGATATGCTCCTTCTCAAGGATAGAGACACGTTTCGCCATGTCAGTGCGGCCCAGCGCCCAGCATTTCTTTACCGCAGGGCGCGCGTAAATGGCGCGCAACCAGCGTAATATATTAGGGGTCAGTTCATCATTTGACAGATGCGGCTGCGACAAAGGCAACGCATAGGCAAGGTTGAACCCGTTAATATCAGCAAGGCTATATTCGTCACTGGCCAGCCATTCCCGCTTGCCCAGTTCTTCTTCCAGCAGGCGAACCCCCAAGGCAACACGGCGCTGCGATTCCGCCATCTCTGCCTCGGAAAATGTACCATATATCGCCTTGCGCCATGAAATGCGGCGCTCCGGCATTGGGATACGGTCAATCGCGGCCTCCAGTTCGGCCAGATCGCGCTTGCGCACCATCGGGCCAACAGACACACTCCAGCCAATCATGGAAAAGCTGGGAGCCAGCCACTGATCCATGAATTTCATCCACCAGCGCACGCGCCAGCGATCCTCAACATTGGCGGGCATCAGTTCTGGCCCGGCAAATTCCTCATTCACATATTCCATGATCGCCGTGCTTTCGACCAGCACGCGTGTCCCATGGGTCATCGCCGGAATGGTGCCTTGCGGATTAATCGCCAGATATTCAGGCTTATGCTGATCGAATTGCAGCATATCAATGTAATGGCTGTTAAAAACGACGCCTTTTTCCATCAGCGCCAGCATGGGCTTGCCGGAATTCGCATTCGGTTCCCAATGATATAAAGTGATGTCAGACATCGTTTCTCCTTTTCCGGGCCTATCCTTTTTCGGATGTTGCCCAGACCCATTTCCGCTCGTTCATGTAAACCTTACGAGCCGGCCCCCTGCCGCTGCTGTATAGAACATCGCTCAGGCGGCCCATGAACAAGAAAAGGGGCATCAAAAGATGCCCCTTCCCTCCCCTTTTATCAGAATTGCTTCTTAACAGAGACAGCCCATTCACGCGGGCGACCAATGGAGCTATATCCCGTGCCAGACAGTGCATAAACCGACGTAAACCGGTAGCCTTCATAATATTTATCAAAAATATTCTGCACTTCGAGGGATACAGACAAGTCCTCATTCGCATTGCGCCACGTCAGGCGCGCATTCCCCAAGATGTATGAGTCATAATAGTCCAGCACAGGCGGGTTAATTACACGATCAGCACGACGCTTGCCGGTATAGGCCAGGTCAAACCTGGGGGTAATAGAACCGGATTCACCCATATCAGCGCGATATTGGATACCTACGCTCCATTTCCATTTCGGTGTAACGATCGGATCATTGAGCGTATAGTTACCACCCACTGCGGGGGAAATCTTTTTCCACTCACCGTCAAGGAAGCTGACAGAAGCATCAATATCCAGCCCTTCAACCGGGTAAGCATTCACTTCCAGTTCGACACCGCGAATCTGACCATCGCCAGCATTTTTCATGACAGCACAAGGATCCGACGAAGGCGGCGTAACTGCCGAACAATCAGCCAAAGGAAGCTGAATGTCCTTATAATCATTGATGAAGCCAGAGAGATTAAGCCGCAGCTTACGATCCAGCAAATCTGTCTTCAGGCCAATTTCATAGGCCGTCAGTGTTTCCGGCTCAAACGCACCATTAATCGCCTGCGCAGCGTTAAAGGGACGGGCACTAACCCCACCGCCCTTAAAGCCGGTCGAAACGGTCACATAGGCAAGGACTTCTGGCGAGAAACGATAGTCAGCTGATAAACGCCAGTCGACACGGTTCCCCTTATAGTTTGCCGTCAAACCATCTAACTGACCAAGAAAGCTGCTGACGGTTCCATCCAGATTTTTACGAACGAACGTATAGTCTTTGCTTTCTTCGGTATAACGAATGCCGCCGGTCAGAGTCAGGTTTTCAACCGGGCGGACAAAGACGGTCCCGAATACTGCCTTGGAATCGGCGTTAACCGGGTCATTACCCATGAACTGCAGATTATACCCCGGAGCGATGTAACGCACATCCTGCATAGTATAATAAGTAGACCGCTGGTCAGAATAGAAACCGCCGACGGTGAAATCGACATTATCGCCAATCTTGCCATTCAGGCGCAGTTCCTGACTGACAAACCAGAACTTCAGATCATTAAAGCCCTGTCCGATTTCCACCAAATCAGGCGTAAAGTCATCATCCGTGCCCCATTTCTGGCGATATTGACGGTAAGCCGTAATCGACTGGATGTTGAGGCTATCTGACAGGCCGATGGTCATATTACCAGCCACACCCCAGCCCTCGAACTTCAGGCGATTGGGCATTGTATAAGCCTGATTCAACTGCCCTGCTGCCGGGGCGTAGAAATTGGCATAGGTACAGAAACGACCGCAAATATATTGCTGCATATCGGGCCGGGCATAAGTCAGCACGTCAGCGGCGTTGGTACGATCTTCTTTTGTATAATCGCCAGTGATAGTGATATCAAAATTATCACTCGGATTATAGCGGACAGAGGCCTTTACGCCTGCGTAGTTACGCTCACCCAGCTTATCGATAACACAATTTGCCGATGTATTAGGAAGGCGGGATATACCCTGTGCATTGCCGGGGTTAGCGCATCCATAATCGACCTGATCGACATAGCCTTTCTGGCTCTTATACACGCCGGAAATACGACCATAAAGATCTTCTGCCAGCACGAAATTAGCAGCACCGCGCAAATCAATACGGTTACGGCTGCCATAAGCGGCCTCGAACCAGCCGCTATTCTCGTTAGATGGCTTTTTCGAGAACAGCTTGATCGCGCCACCGATGGAGTTACGACCCGTCAGCGTTCCCTGCGGACCACGCAAAACCTCGACACGGTCAAGGTCAAGAAGATCGAAAATACCGCCGGTCAGCGTCGCATAATAAACATCGTCAATATACATGCCAACGCCCGGTTCATAGGCCGGGTTAAAGTCATATTGTCCAACGCCGCGAATGGACGCAGCCATGGACGAACCAAAGGAACCACTCATCGTTGTCAATGTTACGTTAGGGGCCTGCGCCGCCACCTGAGACAAATCCGTCTGGTTGCGCGATTCTAGCAAACCGGCGTCCATCGCTGTGATCGCCAGAGGCGTATCCTGCAAGCGCTGTTCACGGAACTGTGCGGTCACCACGATATCTGCATGACCACCGGATGCCGCGCCTTCTGCCTGTGCATGTGCAACGCCCAGAGACGCAACCAGCACTGTGGAAGTTGAAACGGAATATAAGAACGCACGCCGCAAGGCTGCAGCCGAAATAGTTCGCATCATATCCTCTCCTGATTCAGACATAGCGACATTCCTTCATGGAACACCTACATGTCAGAACGCCTTCTAAACGAGACGTATCATCAGTAGCGCATACTAATTATTGCCTTGCAAGCGGCTTTTTTGAAAATGAGTTAATTATTTGATTTTAAAATAATTAATTAACAAATCAGCCTTTGTATCAGCTATAAGTAATTGTTATATTGATAAACATATTATCAGAACTAATATCATAGCCAGATCGGGGTTTCATCATAACATCCCAGCCTGCTTCATCCCGGTGGGCGCGGTGCTGCATTCATCAGAAAATCGTCCCCCGTTCTGTTTATCAAAAAGGAATGCTCATCCCTCTGAATAGGGCCCTGACCCTAGATAGCACCATCATTCTCACACCCATCTTCTTCATTATTCATTTGCCCTTATTTCTCCGCTATGCTCCATGTTCATCCCGGTTCTTCCCCCTAAGCTGGTATGAGAAACAAGCATGACAACCCAAGCTAAAGCCGCCATCTGCCGTGGCCATGACCACCCCTTCACCATTGAAAATGTCGAGCTGGATGATCTGCGCCCCGACGAATTACTGGTGCGCATCGTCGCCACCGGCATCTGCCACACCGACCTTGCGGTAAGGGATGAACAGCTTCCTGTTCCCCTGCCTGTTGTGCTGGGGCACGAAGGCGCAGGCATTGTCGAACGCGTGGGCAGCGCCGTTACCCGCGCCAAACCGGGCGATAAGGTCATCATGAGCTTCAATAGCTGCGGCACCTGCCCTAGCTGCGAGATTAAAGCGCCGACCTATTGCTATAATTTCTTCCCTTATAACTGGTCCGGCACGCGCCCTGATGGCAGCCCGGTGATGTTCCAATCTGGCGAGAAGATGAACGCCCATTTCTTTGGTCAATCCTCTTTCGCCACCCATAGCATCGCGCATGAACTGAACGTGGTGCGTGTGCCCGATGATGCCGCCGACCTGCCGCTGGAACGGCTCGCCCCGCTGGGTTGCGGGCTGATGACAGGTGCGGGCGCGGTGCTGCGTTCAATGGAAGTACGCGCGGGACTTCCCCTCGTCGTCGTAGGTGCAGGCACCGTTGGTATCGCGGCAATCATGGCCGGGAAAATCGCAGGCGCAAACCCCATCATCGCCGTGGATATGCATGACAGCCGCCTTGACCTTGCCAGAGAATTGGGCGCGACCCACGCCTTCAACGCCAGAGATGATGCGATGGGCAAGATCAAAGCCCTCTGCCCATTGGGCGTCGCTTATGCATTCGACACCACCGGCATCAGCAGCGTTATTGAGGGGCTGTTTGAAATCCTCTCCTCCAAGGGGAAGCTGGGCCTTGTTGGCGCATCCGCCCCGGACGCGATGTTGGAATTTAATGAAAGCTCGCTCATGGGCGGCGGCAAAACCATCATGGGCATATTGGGCGGAGACAGCGATGTGAACGATTTCATCGTTGAATTGATTCGCTATCATCAGGATGGCCGCTTCCCCTTTGACCGGCTCATCAGCTATTTTGAATTTGACCAAATCAACGAAGCTATTGCCGCCAGTGAAAGCGGCGAAGTGGTTAAACCCGTATTGCGGGTGAACGCAGCCTAACGCGAGCAATAAAAATCAGGCGGCCCGGTTGGTATTGACCGAGCCGCCTTCATCACGAACATCTCTCATCCTTAGGGTCAAGCTCCTAACGCTTACGCCCTGCGTTTTTCTTTGCGTTTTGCGCTATCCAAACGGCCATGGCGTCAATATCTGCATCGCTAATCTCCGCCTTGCGGAACATGGGCATACCGCCCGCCCCCTGCCGCACAAACAGGCGCAGCACATCGGCGGTCAGGTCCGTCCTTAGTTCCAGCGCACCGGGCATTTGCCCTTCATAACGCTGCGCCAATATGGCGGTGGCAGGCAGCGTCGGTGAACCATCAATACCCGGTCCGGTGCCATGACACGGCGCGCAATTACGTTCAAACACCATATGCCCGCGCTGCGCGACGGACGGCCCCTTGGCAGCAGGCGCAGAGGCAGCCTTTGCTCCCCAAGGCTGCCCTGACACAGCCGGAATGATGATCGCCAGCGCCAAAGCGGTGGCCCCATAAGCTATCGCCTTCATTTGCGGAACCTCTTCGGCCAAATGCCACCCCGCCCCGGCGCAATAATGCCATTGGGATCGATGGCATCCTTCATCTGTTCATGGAAACGCCGCAGCGCATGATCGCCAAAGGAATAGCTTGCCGACACAGCATCCTGATAAATAGGCGCAGCACGATAATCCCCCCAGCCATGTTTCGCGGCGACCTCTATCGCCTTACGCATGGACCGATCGACCATTGCGTTATGGTCCGGATCTTCCTTCTTCACCGAAGGCGCGAATACCATTTGGAACGCAAATTGAGGCCAGTAAAGCGGCGCTGTCACCGCGCTGAAGAAGGGCGGCAAGGGGAATTCCCGCAGTGCGTCACACATCACTCGCTGCATTTCATACACCGCCTCACCGCTGCGCGGCAGCACCGGGAAAAAGCCCACATGGCCGCTATCCCGCACAATTTTCCATATGCCGAGACTGGGGATACCCAGCGCCCCATTGCGGCGAATATGCGTTTTATAGGGCTGACCGGTGTTGAGAAGCTGTTCCGGCGTGGCGGGCAATGGAAATGCTTCCCCATCCACCGCCTTCGCACCGGGAATGGCGGAAAGAATACGATCTTTCGCATAGGCCCAGTTGGCGGCGCAGGCAGCCTCTGGCCCATAAAACTGCAATTCCACCTGCCAGCTCGGCAGGCCAGCGGCAGCAGCGGCAGCATCCATCTCGCTTTCCGGCGCGCCCCCCTGTTTCGTCGCCAGCGCCATGAAATCAGGCTTGGCCAGCAGAGCAGCGAGCGGGTTACTATACACCGCCTCCCCCACGATCATCGCGTCGGAGAGGTAATTCACATGCTCCACCAGCGCGATATAGTCCCGCCGTTTCGCCACCGTTATCATACCCGTGCGATAATGTTCCGGCTGCGGATAGAGGCGAAAGCCCATTTTCGTGACGATGCCAAAATTACCTTGCGCAAACAGGCCCGCCGGGTCCGGCCCGAAGCCGTGGCGATATTCCTGCCATGTTTTGGAATCAGGGAGCGCCCCCATGCCGGTGCGCATCACCTCGCCATTGGGGAGGACCGCCTCCAGCCCGCAACTCGCGCCAATATGGTCACGATAATAGCCCATGGTATAGCCCACGCCCCGGTCCAGCGCATTACCCAGTGGACTGCCCCAGCCGGGGTCCGGCACGTCGAGCCAGACCTTCAGGCCGCGTTCCTGTATGTGCCGATACAGATCGAAATAGGAAACACCCGGCTCCACCAGCGCGAAATGGCGCTTATCATCGATCTCCAGCACGCGGTTCATGCGCTTTAGGTCAACGACGATGCTGCCCGACACATTGGGCGACGGCCCGCCATAGCCGAAATTCTTACCCGTTGAGATGGGAAAGAGCGGGATCAAATACCGGTTGGCAATGCGCACAATCGCCTGCACCTGCTCTACATCCGCAGGGGCGACGGCGGCACCGGCGCGGCGTTCTTCCTCGGTATCCCAAATGGGGGAGAAGCTATCCCGATAAGGGCCAAGATCATCATCGCTGGAGAAAACCCAATCCGCACCGATGGCGGCGCGCAACTCGGTAAGGGCCTTATCAAAATCCGCCGCCGATACATTAGGGGGTAGCACCGCCATATCAGCCCCCCACGCTGGGGTGGGCGGGCGCGATCACCCATTGAATAGCGTCTGTCGCCTGACCATCGTCATCCAGCAGCGGGCGACGCTCAATCACCTTATAGCGATTGTCCCATGCCAGATGCTCCAGCACAAAGAGCGCATCCGCTTTTGTCACGCCTGCCACCACAAAGCCGGGCTTTTTCCATGCCTGATAGAGCGTATCATACCATAAATGCGTGACATCGCCGTCAATCAGATGAAGCGGGGCGCCCTGTGGCATATCCGCGGCGCGCGGCCAGACACGCTGGTCGATCACCCGCAAGTCAATGGCAGGAACGGACGCAGCCCATGCCTTCGCAGACATGGATGCGCCGGAAACGCCAAGGGCAGCAGAAGCCAGCCCGCCAGCCTTTAACAGCCCGCGACGATTAAGAGAGGGATTGGCAAGAACCGGATTTACCTTCATCATTTGCGCGCTCCTGATGGCTTGGCCTTTGGCCGCATGGCGTTACGTTTGCCGATGGGGGCGGAAAGATAGGCCGACAAATCGCCAAGCTGCGCATCGGTGATTTCCGTCTTGCGGAAGGGTGCCATGATGCTGATGCCGCTGCGCACAAACATGCTGACGACTTCGGGGGTGAGGTCCGTCCGATCCTCCAGCACGCCGGGCATTTCTCCCTCATATTTCGCGGCCAGCGCGATGGTGCCGGGGCTGGATGGCGCAGAACTGTGGCAAGTGGCGCACCATTTATCGAACACCTGCTTACCCGCGATTAGGCGCGCATCCCCCTTTGCCACTCCTTTCGCGGGCGCAGGCGTGGATGTAGACTGGGCCGCCGCCCCCGACCTCACCGTCAATGGAACCGTTAGCGCAACGGCCGCCACCGCGACCACAGCGCCGGACAAATAAGAAAAGCGGGCTTTCATGCCTTTTTCTCCCGCAGATGTTTGGGCCAGATGCCATATCGTCCGGCGGACAATATTCCATTAGGGTCCAGCGCGTCCTTGATCGCCTCATTCACCCGACGCAGCTTGTGGTTGTTGAAGCTGTAGGTATCCATCACTGCATCCTGAAATGCCGAGGCTGTGCGATATTCACCCCATCCATGGTCGGCGCAGATACGGATCAGCTCCTTTACCGCCGCGCGCAGATGGGCGTTCTTTTCCTTATCCTTGTGGATGGGAATGGCCATCACGAGGATGAAGGCACGATACCAGCTCGACACCGGCGGACTGAATAAGATGACCGGAATATCGAGCTTTTTGCAGGTCTGGCGAATAACCCTGTTCGCCTCCAGAAACCCTTCCGCCGTGCGCGGGATGATAGGCGAGAACCAGAAATGCCCGTCGGTCGGATCCATATTGGCCTTGTTGCGTGCGCCCATGGCGAACATTTCAAGGCCCGGTATGCCGAAGCTGGGCTTGTGAATGCGTTCCATATCGTCGGGAGAAAGGGGCAGTTTCACAAAGGCGTTTTCGGTGAAGGTCGCCTCCGGAAAGCGGCTCTTTACATAATCCCACTGGGCGCGAATCACATTTTCCGGGCCATAGAAGGTCAGGCGGCCAGACCAGCACGGCAGGCCGCTTTCACGCGCCATGCGGTCCATCTCCGCCCCCTCAGGAATTTCAGGGAAATCAATCGCGGCGCGCCCGCCCTGCATCAGCACCGGCGAACTTAGCCCCGGCATACCGTTGAAGATATTCGCGTTTTCCATCTCACCAAAACGATCGAGCAACGGCACCAGATCATCATAGCGCGCCATATGGACGCTGGCGTTCAGATAAGCCTCTGGCTGAGGGAACAACCAGAAGCCCATTTTCGTCACCACGCCAAGGCTGGATTGCTTGAACAAGCCATCCAGATTCGGGCCGAAACCATAGCGATATTGTTGCCATGTCTTGGAACCGGGCAAGCCGCCCATGCCGGTGCGCAGCAATTCCCCATCGGCCATCACCACTTCCATGCCGCAATGGGCCTCAAAATGATTACGATAGCGCGCCGTGGTATAGCCGCCGCCAAAATCTAGCGCATTACCGACAAGGCTGCCCCAGCCGGGGTCCGGCACGTCAATCCACAGTTTCGAGCCGATATTCTGCAAATGGCGATACATATCGAAATAAGAAACGCCCGGCTCCACCAGCGCGGATGCGTTGCGTTCATCCACCTCCAGCACCTTATCCATGCGCTTCAAATCCAGCACGACACTGCCGGAATAGACAGGCGCACTACCGCCATAGCCGAGGTTCCGACCGGTTGAGATCGGGTAAAGCGGGATAGACCGTTCATTGCAGATACGGACGATTTTCTGCACTTCCTCGGTCGAAGAAGGCGCAACTGCGGCGGAAGCAACCAGTTCACCCGGCTCTTCCCAGAACAGGGAATAGGCATCCTTATAGAGGTCTACATCGGTATCCTGCGTAAACACCCAATCCGCGCCAACGGCTGCCTGAAACTCCCCTACCGCGTCGGCAAAAGCCTTCGCCGTCACATTAGACGGTGTACGCATCCGGTCATCCTCATTTAATTTTTATTTACACAAACGTGTAATATGGATTATAGGATGGGGTCAAGCCTGCTGATGTGGATTTGAAATACGCCCCATCATGAAGGTGGGGACAAAGCGTGTTCCAGGTTTGTAAACTGCATTAGAACCATACTACTATTAGCACTCCTCCTGAATCTGACATTTGTTACGGGCGTCCCCCTCTTATTAAGACGAGCTTCAGATTCTGGTCACTAGCTTCGCCCCTTGCAGTATTTTTGGTAGAGTGTCCGTCATGAACCGGGAAAATGATAATGATACACCCGCTCAAACCCGCCAGAAGCTGCTGCGGGCAACTGAAATATTGCTGGTGCGCGAGGGTGTCCATGCGCTGACCGTTCGGCGCATCGCCGGTGAGGCTGACGTTAATTCCGCGCTAGTGCGATATCATTTTGGCGGCACTGATGGCCTGCTGGATGAACTGGCATTGCGTAATGCGGCCTGCATGGCTGATGCGCGCGACGCTTTGCTGGAGGGCTTGTCTGAAACCGGCCCCCCTCATGATTTTGACGAAATAGTCGATGCGCTGGTCCTGCCCTTATGGGCTGAAGCGGCAATGGCGCCAGAACATCGCGCCATCATTGTGCTGGATGAAATATTCGCTCGTTCGGTGCCGGAACTACATGAAAAAATATGGGCCCTTTTTGCTGAGGGCGTAAACCGCGTCACCACCGAACTGGGCCGGTGCCTGCCGGATACCGACCCAACAATATTGGCTTGGCGCATTCGGTTTGTAACCGCAGCGGCGCTGGATGTGCCGCCCCGCGCCACACGTTCCCGCAGCAATGATGCCCGATCCGTTTACCGCAAGGATGATCGGGAAGAACGGCTCCATCAGTTTCAGCTCTTTGCTCGCCATGCATTGCGCCCCTGACGGAGCAGCTTAAGGCCAATCGGGATTTAGGGTCAGGGGCCGGACTGTCTCAAGTCAGGGCCACAAAACTAATCGCCCTAACCCTATAAGACATAGTAGCGAAGCCAGAGGCGTCCGTAAGCCAAGATGGTGATTGTGCGCACTCTGGTCTGCGAGCTACTGTGAAGTATATGAACAGCGAAAGCGCGAAAAACTATCACTTACAGATTGCCTGAACTCAAACTGTCTGAACTCAATGTCACGCGCCCCTAAACCGGCTCCACCTGGCGATAGCTCAGCGCCTCAGCAATATGGGGCCGCCCGATAGTTTTCTCCCCCGCCAGGTCAGCGATGGTCCGCGCAACCCGCAATACCCGGCTATAGCCACGGGCAGACATCTTCATCATCGCGGCAGCCTGCGCCAGAAGCTGCCGCCCCGCCTCATCCGGGGTCGCCACATCCTCCAGCACCGCGCCATCGGCTTCGGCATTGGTGCGCACGCTGGTTCCTTCATAGCGCCGGGTTTGAATGGCGCGCGCTTTGGCCACCCGCACCGCCACTTCTGCTGATCCTTCGGACGCGGCAGGCAGCATTAAATCCTCCGCCATGACCGGCTGCACCTCTATATGAAGGTCGATTCTATCGAGCAGCGGACCAGACAGCTTCCTCTGATAATCCGCCCCGCATTTCGGCGCACGAGAACAAGCCCGCGCTGCATCCGCCAGATGACCGCAACGACAAGGGTTCATCGCCCCAATCAGTTGCACCCGCGCTGGGAAAGTCAGGTGCGCATTGGCCCGCGCAACCGTAACCTCTCCCGTTTCCAATGGCTGGCGCAAACTATCCAGCACCGTGCGCGCAAATTCCGGCAGTTCATCAAGGAACAGCACCCCGCGATGGGCAAGGCTGATCTCCCCCGGCTTTACCCGAAGACCGCCGCCGGTCAGCGCCGCCATAGAGGCATTGTGATGCGGCGCACGAAAGGGCCGCTGGCGCGTCATCCGTCCACCTTGCAATGTCCCCGCGACGCTCGCTACCATGGAAACTTCCAATGCCTCAGATGGGGTCAGCGGCGGCAAGATACCGGGAAGGCAGGATGCCATCAGCGATTTGCCTGCCCCCGGCGGCCCAACCAGCAGCATATTATGCGCCCCGGCGGCGGCCACTTCCAGCGCACGTTTCGCGGCTTCCTGCCCCTTTACCTGACGCAAATCCGGTCCAGACACAGCCTCCTCCACACCGCCCGGCTGCGGAAGGGCCAATACACCCTTGCCCTTTAAGTGGTTAAGCAGGCCCAATATGTCTGGCGCAGCTATCACCTCAATATTACCCGCCCACGCGGCCTCTCCCCCCTGCGCGGCAGGGCATATCAACCCCATATCCCGTCCGCTGGCATGGAGGGCGGCCAGCAGCACGCCGGGGCTGGCCGCTACCCGGCCATCCAGCCCCAGCTCACCAACGACAACATAATGGGCCAGTGCCTCCGCATCAATCAGCCCCATCGCACCCAGTAAAGCAAGGGCAATGGGAAGGTCATAATGCGACCCTTCCTTGGGCAAATCCGCAGGGGACAGGTTAACGGTGATTCGTTTAGGCGGCAGCGCCAGACCAATAGCCGCCAGCGCATTTCTCACACGCTCTCTGCTTTCTGTAACCGCCTTGTCCGCCAGACCAACGATGATGAAATTGGGAAGGCCCGCGACAAGTTGACACTGCACCTCAACAGCGCGGGCCTCCAACCCCAAATAGGCAACCGTCGCCACGCTCGCCCTCATAGGATGCTATCCTGTATCAGCCCGCGCACTGTCATGCCCCCAATACTCCGTCCACCTTTTGTTCCCATGGCAGGCGCACGGTTAGCTGTCGAGAGGGAAAGCTGCGTGCAGCCTTATTTAAGAGCAGAGAGCGCCGGAGATCCGGCCTTACAATCCGCCATTGCCTGCGGGCTGATCGCTTCACCGGCATGGGGCGCAGCGGGCTGAACCGGCGCCATAAACGCCTCGCCAATGCGCCGGGCACGGAAACTATCGGGCTTCACCCCATGGCAGCGCATAAAAATATCCAGCATTTTGGGCGGCGTATCCCACGCCTCATTCGACAGACGAATCGTCCCCCAATGGATCGGCAAGCCCTGCGCCGCGCCCAATGCCGTGAACATTTCCACGGCCTGTTCCGGCCCGATGTGCGAATCCGTCACCATCTGCCCAGGATAGAAACGGAACGCCCCAATAGGAATGATCGCAAGACGTATCGGGCCAAATGCCTTCGCCGCCAAAGGCCACTGCGCGTCACCTTTGCCCGTATCCCCGGCAAAGAAGATATTGCCAGCCTTTGTTTCAATCAGAAAGGCAGACCAGAGCGCCCGGTTGCGGTCCCGCCCCCAGCGGCTAGACCAATGATGGTTACGCAAAACATGAACTGTCGCGCCCCGCGCCTCAACCTTCTGCCCCCAATCCAGTGCAATGGCCTTCGCCCCGGAACCGGCGATGACCGTGTCATTGCCAAGGCTGGTGACGATGACAGGACGGTCGCGCTGCCACAGGCGCTTCAATGTCGCCAAATCCATATGGTCATAATGATTATGGCTGACGACGATGATGTCGACAGGCGGCAGATCGTCAAAGGCAATGCCCGGTTGCGCCACACGCTTCGGCCCCAATGGCGGGAAAGGCGACGCATAAGGGGACCAAAAAGGATCGGTGAGGATATTGAGGCCAGCCGTCTGCACCAGCACAGTTGCATGGCCCACCCAGTTGACGCGCATATCATTGCCCATCACACGCACTGGCGGCTTATCCTGCTTTACGTCGATCTTATCGGGCCATTCAGGTCGATCAGAACGCCCCAGCAGAAAACGAGTAATCAGATTTCCGCGTACCGCACCGGGCGGCACCGGGAAATTCACAGCCCCCGCAAAATTTTCAAAGCGCGCGCCATTATAATGGTCGCTATGCGGCCCATGATAATAAACACGGTCCAGAAAGGCCGGAACGAATGTCACCGCCAGCATCAGGATGATCGCAGCCCATAACAGGACACCCCCAGACCACCGCGCAACCCGACCGACCATATCCTCTCCTTCCGGCACGTCATGGCGCAGGGAAAGCCCCGCGCCATGCTCTATTCATCATATCAGAACCAATCAGCCCGGCTGAGTCATCAGTTCCGGGCGGACGATTTCATCATATTCCGCATCGGTAACAAGACCCGTCGCCAGCGCTTCTTCCTTCAGCGTGGTGCCGTTTTTATG
This sequence comes from Sphingobium sp., assembly GCA_009360885.1. Lineage (GTDB taxonomy): Bacteria > Pseudomonadota > Alphaproteobacteria > Sphingomonadales > Sphingomonadaceae > Sphingobium. The sequence continues at coordinate 596,320 of SPEL01000002.1, forward strand.
AGCGGTTTTGGCGATTTTCGCGGCATTATCATAACCGATTTTCGGCGCGAGGGCCGTTACCAGCATCAGCGAACGTTCTACGCCAGCACGGATATTGTCCTCACGCGGTTCAATGCCGACAACGCAATGATCGGTGAACGAAATAGCCGCATCAGCAATCAGCCGCACCGATTGCAGGAAATTATAGGCCATGACCGGGTTATAGACGTTAAGTTCAAAATGCCCCTGGCTGCCCGCAAAGGTCAGCGCGGCATTATTACCGAACACCTGCACGCACACCTGCGTCATCGCCTCGCACTGGGTAGGGTTGACCTTGCCTGGCATGATCGAAGAACCCGGCTCATTTTCCGGAAGCGCCAGTTCACCAAGGCCTGCACGCGGACCGGAACCCAGCAGACGAATGTCATTGGCGATTTTGAACAGTGACGCGGCGACCGTGTTGATCGCGCCGTGCGAGAACACCATCGCATCATGGGCTGCCAGCGCCTCAAACTTATTAGGTGCGGTGGTGAAAGGAAGGCCCGTGATCTGGGCAATCTGCGCCGCGACCTTTTCCGCAAAGCCAATGGGCGCGTTCAGGCCCGTGCCGACAGCCGTGCCGCCCTGTGCCAATTCCATCAGTGCGGGCAAGGTGCTTTCAATACGGGCAATGCCGTTTTCGACCTGCTTGGCATAGCCGGAAAATTCCTGCCCCAGTGTCAGCGGCGTCGCATCCTGCGTATGGGTGCGACCGATTTTGATGATGTGATCCCACGCCTTCGCCTTGGCATCCAGCGCAGCGTGAAGCTGTTTTAGCGCAGGCAGCAAGCGGTGGGTAATTTCTTCGGCGCAAGCAACATGCATCGCCGTGGGGTAGGTGTCGTTGGACGACTGACTCATGTTCACATGATCATTGGGATGAACCGGCTTTTTGCTGCCCATTTCCCCGCCCAGCATCTCAATCGCGCGGTTAGAGATCACCTCATTGCTGTTCATGTTAGACTGAGTGCCGGACCCGGTCTGCCACACGACCAGCGGGAAATGATCGTCCAGCTTGCCGTCGATCACTTCCTGCGCGGCGGCGACAATCGCCTTGCCGACTTCAGGATCGAGACGGCCAAGGCCAAGATTCACCTCAGCAGCGGCGCGCTTTACAATGCCCAGCGCCCGGACGATCGGCAAAGGCTGCTTTTCCCAACCGATTTTGAAATTCCCGCGGGATCTTTCTGCCTGTGCGCCCCAATAACGGTCAGAGGCGACCTCAATCGGCCCGAAAGTATCTGTTTCTGTACGCGTATTCGTCATGAAATGCGGCTCCCTTACGATAACGGCATGTCCTATGCACCCGAACGAGCCATGACGAAAGGGTTACGGGTAAAAAAAGCGGGCATCCTTCTGCCATCTAAATAAGGCAGTGTACCATCGGCCCTACCCCAAACCGGCAAGGCCATTCCAATGCCATGATGGTAAAATTTTACCGCCTTTATTTTTTATTTTTTTTTGATCCCGGCTCTTGCATTTTCACGGGGCGAGGAGTTCCCATGCGTCGCCACACAGACACCCTGCCTCCACCCTCCCCGCAAGGGGCATTAACCATCTTTGGGTTAATTTATCCTCTTGCGTCTCCCGGGCAGCAGATGCACTATAACTTGTGTCAGCAATGACGGGGGACACCACAGATTGTGTTTGATAGCCTTTCCACCGAAAGGCTCCGGGGGCGATGAGCCGCCGGTTTCGACATGAACATGGTGCCATGAAATACTCTTCCTGATGCGCCGGAAAAGGGGTAAAATGCCCCTTCTGCCGCGCCGCGCCGGGATGGCGTTATGAAACAATTTTGAGGGCAGCAGATGGACTTCAGGGACGCGCAGGCAGGCGGAGCAGATGATGTGTCAACGATGACCGAAACACAGGCAACAACGAGTGCAGCAACCAGCACCGCACCCGCGCCAGCAGCGGCTCCCGTGGTCGTAGATTCCAAAACGGTGATTGCGCGCCGCTTTGATGTGCAGACGGATAGCACCCGTGATGCGCTGCTCACCGAATTTGGCAAGGAAACGCTGAAGGATCGCTATTTGCTGCCCGGCGAATCCTATCAGGATTTGTTCGCCCGCGTTGCCTGTGCTTATTCCGATAATCAGGACCACGCCCAGCGCGTCTATGATTATATCAGCCGCCTGTGGTTCATGCCCGCAACGCCGGTTCTGTCCAATGGTGGCACCGGGCGCGGTCTGCCGATCAGCTGCTATTTGAACAGCGTCGATGACAGCCTCGAAGGCATCGTCAACACATGGAACGAAAATGTGTGGCTGGCCTCTCGCGGTGGCGGCATTGGCACCTATTGGGGAAATGTGCGCGGCATTGGCGAACCAGTCGGCCTCAATGGCAAAACATCGGGCATTATCCCATTCGTGCGCGTGATGGACAGCCTGACGCTGGCGATTTCGCAGGGGTCTTTGCGCCGTGGTTCTGCGGCTTGCTACATCGACGTGCACCACCCGGAGATTGAGGAATTCCTCGAAATCCGTAACACCACGGGGGATTTCAACCGTAAGGCGCTGAACCTCCACCATGGCGTTCTCGTCACCGACGAATTTATGGAAGCGGTGCGCGATGGTTCTGATTTCAACCTGAAATCACCCAAGGACGGCTCTATTCGTGGCACATTGAACGCCCGCGCCCTGTTCCAGAAGCTGGTGGAAACCCGCCTGCGCACTGGTGAGCCTTATATCGTCTTCTCTGACACCGTGAACCGCATGATGCCCAAGCATCACCGTGATCTGGGGCTAAAGGTTTCTACATCGAACCTGTGCAGCGAAATCACCCTGCCCACCGGCGTTGACCATCTGGGCAATGACCGCACCGCTGTGTGCTGCCTCTCGTCCCTCAATATCGAGACATGGGACCAGTGGAACGGCGATAAGCAGTTTATCGAGGACGTGATGCGCTTCCTCGACAATGTGTTGCAGGATTATATCGACCGCGCCGAACCCTCCATGGCCCGCGCCGCTTATTCGGCAGGGCGAGAGCGTTCCGTGGGCCTTGGCGTGATGGGCTATCACAGCTTCCTTCAGGCGCGCCTCATCCCGTTTGAAAGCGCGATGGCGAAGAGCTGGAACCTCAAAATCTTCAAGCATATCAGCAGCAAGGTGAATGAGGCGTCGATGATGCTGGCGCAGGAACGTGGCCCCTGCCCCGATGCAGCCGATATGGGCGTGATGGAGCGCTTCTCTTGCAAGATGGCGATTGCGCCTACCGCGTCGATCTCGATCATCTGCGGCGGCACATCGGCCTGTATCGAGCCAATCCCCGCCAATATCTATACCCATAAGACGCTGTCTGGCAGCTTTGTGGTCAAGAACCCCTATCTCGAAAAGCTGTTGCAGAATAAATCCAAGGACAGCACCGCCATATGGGATAGCATCCTTGAAAAAGGCGGATCGGTTCAGCATTTTGACTTCCTCTCTCAGGAAGAAAAAGATGCGTTCAAGACCAGCTTTGAAATTGACCAACGCTGGCTGCTGGAACTCGCCGCTGACCGCACGCCTTATATCGATCAGGCCCAGTCCCTGAACCTCTTCATCCCGGCGGATGTTGAGAAATGGGACCTCCTCATGCTGCATTTCCGCGCATGGGAACTGGGCATTAAATCGCTTTATTATCTACGGTCTAAATCCATTCAGCGCGCCGGTTTTGCTGGCGGCGTTGAGGCGGACAACACCACCGAGGCACCCAAGTTCGAAATCGGTGAAACCACCGATTATGATGAATGTCTCGCCTGCCAGTAAATTAAGGGAGAGGACACATGAAAGATATTTTAGGTGTCCTCGTCCTTTTAATAAGCGGTCCTTTCTTTTTATGGATCGGCGTGCAGTCGCTTCGTCATCGCAGATGGCGCGATAGTGTCCCGTTGCTGGAGGCCATGATAGACCACGCAGCAGGCCTCGAACCGCCACCGCGTAATATATGGGATCGTCGCTTCGCTTTTGCACAGGCGATCTTGTTCACTATTTTCGGCGCCTTCTTCACATTGTGTCTGGCTGCCATCCTCATTTCGACTTTCGCGGAGTAACCTCAATGCCCCTTCTTCAAGCCTCCAAGGTTTACAAGCCCTTTGAATATCCATGGGCCTATGAGTTCTGGAAGCGTCAGCAGCAGCTTCACTGGCTGCCCGAAGAAGTGCCATTGGGCGAAGATTGCCGCGACTGGGCCCAGAAACTCTCTGACCATGAACGCAATTTGCTGACGCAGATTTTCCGCTTCTTCACGCAGGCGGATGTCGAGGTGCAGGATTGCTATCACGAAAAATATGGCCGTGTGTTCAAGCCCACCGAAATCAAGATGATGCTGACCGCGTTCAGCAACATGGAGACGGTGCATATCGCGGCCTATTCGCATCTTCTCGACACCATCGGTATGCCCGAAAGCGAATATTCGGCCTTCCTTCAATATAAGGAAATGAAGGATAAGCATGATTATCTGGCGACCTTCGGCGTTGATAGCGACGAAGATATTGCCCGCACCCTCGCCATGTTCGGTGGCTTTACCGAGGGGTTACAGCTTTTCGCCAGCTTCGCGATGCTGATGAACTTCCCGCGCTTCAACAAGATGAAGGGCATGGGACAGATCGTCACATGGTCCGTGCGCGATGAAACCCTGCACTGCGAAGGCATTATCAAGCTGTTCCACACCTTCGCGGCGGAACGCCAGTGCCTGACGAATGCGGTCAAAGATGACATCATGGATATGTGCCAGAAAACGGTGCGCATTGAGGACGCATTTGTCGATCTGGTGTTCGAAATGGGGCCAGTGCCAGGCATGACCCCCAAGGACATTAAGAAATATGTCCGCTATATTGCCGACTGGCGTCTGGGACAGCTTGGCCTAAAGCCGATTTACATGATTGATGAGCATCCCCTGCCATGGCTCACCCCGCTGCTCAACGGCGTGGAGCATGCGAACTTCTTTGAAACCCGCGCAACCGAATATAGCAAGGGCGCAACCCGTGGTAACTGGAACGACGTGTGGGATAGCTTTGACCGCCGTCAGAATCTGCGGGCCAATGATGCAGAGGCCGATGGCAGCGATACCGCAGAGGATATGTTCAGCCGCGCGGGCGTGGCCGCCGCAGAATAAGGAAAGTAAGCTCTGCCCCGGAATCGAACAAACCGGGGCAGCGCGCGGCATAGAGAAGCCGATACCCAACGGCTTATCAAAGGGAAGGAACGCTCCTTCCCTTTTCTTATTTCATCACCCGTTCACCGGCGCTGCCGACGGATTCAATATCCCGGCCCACACCCTTTACCGTGTTGCAGGCTGACAAGGTGAGCGCCGCGCCCATCAGCAGGGCAATTGTCAATTTATGCATGAAGCAATCCTTTTTCCAAATTACCGGCCTTTATAGATCAGCCTGATAGCCGGGAACAAGCCGCTATCCACTCTCTGCACTCCATCTGATTAACCATTAATTATCCATTTTCATTCACTCTGTCGCCATCCCTGACATGTGCCGGGGCCAATGACTGTGGGGAATGACAGGTGGGAAATCATAAGACGGATGTTGCGATAATCGGCGCGGGACCAGCAGGCCTCACCGCCGCCTATCTGCTATCCAAAAGCGGCTATAACGTCACCGTCATTGAAAAAGACCCTCATTATGTGGGTGGTATCAGCCGCACGGTTGAACATGATGGCTTTCGCTTTGACATTGGCGGGCACCGTTTCTTTTCCAAATCAAAGGAAGTCGTGGACCTGTGGAATGAAATATTACCCGATGATTTCATCCAGCGCCCGCGCATGAGCCGCATCTATTATGAGGGAAAATTCTACAGCTATCCCCTGCGCGCCTTTGAAGCCTTGCGCAATCTGGGCATTTGGCGCTCCACCCTCTGTATGGCGAGCTATTTGCGCTGGAAGATCAGCCCGAAAAAAGCGGTCAAAAGCTTTGAAGATTGGGTCGTTAACCAATTCGGGCATAAGCTCTATTCCATCTTCTTCAAAACCTATACCGAAAAGGTATGGGGTATGCCATGCGATGAAATGTCGGCAGATTGGGCCGCACAGCGCATCAAAGGCCTCAGCCTCGGCAAGGCTGTGCTGGATGGCGTGAAACGCAGCCTCGGCCTCAACAAACGCCCCAATGATGGCATGGCGACCAAGACCTTGCTGGAAAGCTTCCGCTATCCGCGCCTTGGCCCCGGCATGATGTGGGAAGCCGCGCGCGATTATGTCCGCGCCGCAGGCAACAAGGTGCTGATGGGCCACGCCCTCAAGCAACTGACACAAGATCAGCTTTCCGGCGACTGGCGCGTCATCGCCACACAGGAAGATGGCAGTGAGATCATCATCAATGCAGGTCATGTCATCAGTTCCGCCCCAATGCGCGAACTGGCCGGACGCATTCACCCACTCCCGCAAACGCTCAATCAGGCGCTGAACCTTAAATATCGCGATTTTCTAACGGTCGCGCTAATGATCGATTCGGATGACCTTTTTCCCGACAACTGGATTTATATCCATGACAGCAAGGTACAGGTAGGCCGGGTGCAGAATTTCCGCAGTTGGTCACCAGAAATGGTGCCTAACCCCGATATTGCCTGTGTGGGCCTCGAATATTTCTGCTTTGAAAATGATGGCCTCTGGTCATCATCCGACGCGGACCTCATCGAACTGGCCAAAAAGGAAATGACCATTCTTGGCCTGTGCGATGCCAATGATGTCGTGGGCGGCGCGGTCGTTCGGCAGGAAAAGGCCTATCCGGTTTATGATGACAGCTATGCCGCCAATGTCGCGGAAATGCGCGCTGAACTAGATGCAAAATATCCGACGCTGCACCTCGTTGGCCGCAACGGCATGCACCGCTACAATAATCAGGACCATGCAATGATGACCGCGATGCTGACCGTCCGCAACATTGAGGCGGGGGAACGCATTTACGACATATGGCAGGTCAATGAGGACGCCGAATATCATGAAGCCGGCGATGAAGGCGCCCATAGCGATGAAGCGCTGAAGGCTGCGGGAAAGACCCACGGCAAAGCAGGTACACCGCTCAGCGATGGTCAGCGTGCCGCCCTTAATAGCCTGCGGGATGTCCCCTCATGCCTGCCCGCCACAGGCGCTGCAACAGACATTACAACAGACAAAGCCGCCTGATAGCAACATCATGGGTCAGCACAGCCCACATCCCCTGCTGACCTCCGCCTTATCCCGTTATTTCTCGCGGCCAGCAGCAGTATGACATTATCCGCCCCCACCCTTCCTCCTGAACCGCAGGATGATGCCTTCATCCGCTGGCTGCGCCGGGGGTGGAATGCCCCCCTCATGGTCGCGCTTTTGTGGCTGGGGCTCTGTGCGATCATGCTGGTTTCCCATTGGCCCAACATTATTGCACTTGATTTTCGGGACCCGGATGATGCCATGCGCATGGTACAGGTGCGGGATTTTCTGGCCGGGCAAAGCTGGTTTGACGTCAGCCAGCATAGGGTCAATCCGCCTTATGGCGGGCCGATGCACTGGTCCCGCCTGCTGGATCTGCCCATTGCCGCCCTGATCCTGCTATTCCGCCCTATCGTCGGCATGGACATTGCCGAGCGGATTGCAGCGGCGCTGGTGCCGTTACTGATATTAGGCGCGATCTGCTTTACTATTTATGCTTCCGCCCGGCGGCTAATGTCGCGCCCGGTTGCCGTGCTGACGGTGGCACTCCTCCTCAGCAACATCACCTTACTGGCCCAGACAACACCACTACGAATAGACCATCATGACTGGCAAATATTGATGATGGCGGTGATGGTTTATGGCCTGCTCCATCCTTCCCCCTTACGGGGCGGCCTCATCATAGGCGGTGCCATCGCACTGTGGCTCCATATCTCAACCGAAGGGCTGCCTTATGCGGCCATCATCGGGGCCATACTCGCGCTGCGCTATGCGGTGAAGGCGCAGGAAGGCCCCCGCCTGATGGCCTATGTCATGATAATGTCTGTGGGCTCTGCGCTGCTCTTGTGGCTGACCCATGGCTGGAAGGGCAGCCTCATCAGCTATTGTGATGCGATGTCGCCGCTTTACCTGACGCCCCTTATTCTGCTCTGCGCGATAACCGCCCTAGGCCAGCGCTTCATTGGGAATGAGAGCTGGCTGCGCCGTCTGCTCCCCGTAACCATAGGGGCTGGCGCTGCAGCCGCTCTTTATATGATGATTGCTGGCCCCTGCATCAACGGGCCATTCCGCACGCTGGACCCGCTGGTTTATAACCTATGGTATCTCGCCGTCATGGAAGGCCTGCCCATCACCCGGCAGAGTTTAGCGATGACCGGCATCATCATTGCTCCGTCTCTGGTAGGAATGGTGGGCCTGTTCATGGCAGGACGCGCCGAAACCGACCCTGACCGCGCGCTGGAATGGCATAGCCTGCTGATAGCATTGCTGGGATGTTTTCTGGTGTCGCTGATGGTGATGCGCACTATGGCAACGGCCCATGTGGTCGCAGTGCTGGGCACAGGCTGGCTTCTGGCCCGCCTCCATGCATCAGTGGCGCGGCATCCCGTCATGCCGGTGCGCGCCTTATTAACCAGCCTGCTGATCCTGCTGACCCCTCTTGGCTCCGCGATGGTAACGAGCAGCGCGATCAAGCTCTTTTCCTCACAGCCGCATCAACAGGATGAGGGAAATCAGCCAGTGCCATTTGATACCAAAGCTCTGCGCACCCTGCCACCTGTAACAATTTTAGCCCCGATTGATCTGGGGCCAGCTATATTGCTGTACACGCATCATAATGTCATTGGCACTGCGCATCATAGAAATATTGCGGGCCTCAAAATAGTCATACAGGCTTTCACGGCTCCCCCTGCAGAAGCGCGCAGAATAATCGCAGCAACCAAGGCAGATTATTTATTACTACCAGCCCATTTGCCGGAAACAGACCGGTATGACATTTTTGCGCCCAAGGGCCTCGCCGCGCAAATGAGCAAAGGCCACAGGCCAGACTGGCTCATCCCCGTCCATCTTCCGGGCAACGAGACAGGACTTTACCGCATCATACGTACAGCAAAATAAGCAGCAATTAAGTCCTGACCCTAAGCCATGAACTGACCGGAATCTCTGCCGAGCATATCAGGTTATCAGTATCCGATTATCGGATACCGCAGCTCGCCGGGTCTACGTCCCGTCCATCTGTCAGGCGGGTTTCCATATGGGTGACAACGGGTTCCCGTCCGCGCGCCGCGGCATAGAGATAGGTATCCAGCACACAGCGCCCGCCCGCCGTCATAAATTGCAGCTTGCGCACGGTACGATCATGAATATCCAGCCGTGGCGTGCCAAAACGTGCGATCAGGTCTTTCGCATCCAGCCCGGTAAGCGCCTGCGGCTTGCTATATTGCATCGCAGGTGGTGGCGGAAGCGGCCCGGCCCGGCCCGGTCCCTTCCCAGGCCCCTGTCCCGCTGGCGCAGATACGCATGCCGAAAGCCCCAGCGCCAGTGCGCCCACCCCAAACAGCCTGATATGATTTTTCATGATTGCTCTAGTAAGATGCGCGGCCCCAATGCGTCAATGCAGATGCCATGCTCGCGCTCGCCTTCTGCGACCACAGGCCCGATAGCTGCGCCAGAGTTGCGCCTGTCCATCAGGGAAGCTAGGAGGAGGCAATAGTTCCTTTTTATCTCTTCCTTCGAACCAGACAGGATTACCTCCCTTGAACCAGCCCACACTTGATGTTGTTGCCATCGGCAATGCCATTGTTGACGTTATTGCACAGGCCGACGATGCATTCCTTGCCGAACATGCGCTGACCAAAGGCGCGATGCAGCTTGTCGATGCCGATACAGCCGATCTGCTATATGATAATATGGGTGCCGGGCTGGAGGTGAGCGGAGGTTCTGCCGCTAACACATTGGCGGGGCTGGCGGCTCTGGGCCTGAAATGTGGCTTTATAGGGCAGGTCGCTGACGATCAGCTTGGGCAGGTGTTCGCCCATGATATCCGCGCACTGGGCGTAACCTACACCACAGATATGGCGAATGATGGTCCGCCGACCGCACGTTGCCTCATCATGGTGACGCCGGATGCACAGCGCACGATGAACACCTTCCTTGGCGCATCGCAAAATCTGCCGGCTGCCGCGCTGGACCCGGACGTGATTCGTTCCGCCAATATTCTCTACCTCGAAGGCTATCTCTGGGACCCGGATGAACCCCGCGCCGCCATGCGCAGTGCTATCGCCATTGCACGGGAAGCAGGCCGCAAGGTTGCCTTCACCCTCTCTGATGGTTTCGTGATTGCCCGCCATGGTGATGATTTCATGGACCTCATCAATCAGGGACAGATCGACATTCTCTTCTCTAACGAGGCAGAAATTCAGGCGCTCGCCAAGGTTGATGGTTTTGAAGAAGCCATCGCCGCCATCGCGCCCAAGGTGCCGCTGCTTATTTCCACACGCAGTGAAAAAGGCGCGGTTGCCGTTGTTAACGGCGTTCGTCATGAAGTCGCCGCAGCGCCCGTCACGCAGGTGGTGGATACAACCGGCGCGGGCGATTTATTTGCCGCAGGTTTCCTCGCCGCCCATGTCGAAGGCAAGCCGGTCGAGGAGTGCCTGAAGCTCGGTTCCATCGCCGCTGCCGAAGTGATTTCCCATTATGGTGCCCGGCCAGAAGCAGACCTTAAGGCCCTGCGCGCACAGGCTGGCCTGTAAGCCAATGACAGAGGAAAGGGGGAAGCAATCGCTTTCCCCCTTTTCCCCTCTTCCCCATCTGCGCGGACATGGTTATTCCTGCGCTCATGTCCGTTACCGAACCATCAGATACGCCCGCCCGCTCCCCCCAAAAGGGCAAGCAGAAAAGCAAAGCCTCTCCCGCACGTAAGGGAATGAGAGGTAGCTCTGGCCGCTGGTGGCGATGGCCGGTGCGCATTGTTGTCGGGGCCTTCGCCCTCTCTGTCTTTATGGTGGTGGTCTATCGGTTCGTGCCGCCCCCGGTCACGCTGACGATGGTATTTGACAAAAATGGCATCACGAAAGACTGGATGAGCCTTGATGATATGTCCCCCAATATGGCCCGCGCGGCCATAGCGGCGGAGGACAGCAAGTTCTGCACCCATCATGGATTTGATTCAGAGGCGATCCGCAAGGCGATGGATTATAATGAACGCGGCGGGCGTATCCGGGGCGGTTCTACCATCAGCCAGCAAACCGCGAAAAACGTGTTTTTGTGGCAAGGCGGGGGCTATGTGCGCAAGGGGATGGAGGCCTATTTCACCATCCTTATAGAGGCGATCTGGGGCAAAAGACGCATTATGGAGGTTTATTTGAATGTCGCGGAAACCGGCATCGGCACTTATGGGGCCAATGCGGGCGCGATGCGCTATTTCAACCATGACGCCAGCAAGTTAAGCCCGGCAGAGGCTGCGCGCATCGCGGCTGTTCTCCCCCTTCCCAAAAAGCGTGAGGCAGTTACGCCATCTGGCTTTACCCGGCGCTATGGCAACACCATCGCCCGGCGTATTGCCATCGTACGCAATCAGGGCCTCTCTGCCTGCCTGAAATGAGACTGCCTTACAATTGAGCCTCCCCTACAATAAGGTGACCTCAATTCATGGCACCCTGCATAAGGCAACCCGGAATATGCCCCTGTGACATAAGGACTACAGCCCCTCTATGCCGGATTCCCCCCAAATATCCGCCCCGCTTGCTAGCGCCGCGCCTTCCTCCACGCTCGACCATGTCGATTGCTGGGTGTTTGACCTCGACAACACGCTCTACCCAGCGGAAACAGACCTTTTCGGCCTCATCGACATGCGCATGGGCGATTATATCAGCCGCCTGCTGGATGTTGACGCAGCGCAGGCCCGCATCGTGCAAAAACGCTATTTCATCGACCATGGCACCACCCTTTCCGGGCTGATGCGCTATCATGGGGTAGACCCTCATCATTTCCTCGATTTCGTGCATGATATCGACCTTGACCGGCTACAGGCTGACCCGGCCCTGATCGGCCATATAGAGGCACTACCGGGGCGAAAGTTGATTTTCACCAATGGCGACGCCCCTTATGCTCGACGTGTGCTGGATCGCCTTGGACTTTCTCATATTTTTGAGCTGATCCACGATATTCATACAACAGGCTATCGTCCAAAGCCGGACCCGCACGGCTATGCCCTGCTGCGCGACGAATATGGAGTAAACCTCAACCACGCCGCCTTTTTTGAGGATATGGCCCGTAATCTTAAGCCGGCCAAGGCGCTGGGCATGACGACAATCTGGCTTAACAATGGGTCAGAAAGCGGGCATGTGGACGCCCACGAAGATTTCATCGACTTTGAGACTCATCATCTGACGCCCTTCCTGCAAAATATACTCTGCGGTGAATGATTTGCAGGACACTGCCTGCGGGCATAAATGGAGAAAAAATATGACGACCGACCATAGCAGCCTGATCGCCACCATTGATGCCGCGTGGGAAAGCCGCGCTGATATAGGCATTTCCACACAAGGCGAAGTGCGTGACGGCGTGAATGAGGCCCTCGCCCTGCTCGATAGCGGCGCCGCCCGTGTCGCCCAACCCATTGGTGAGGGCGAAGGCCGTGACTGGCAGGTCAACCAATGGCTGAAAAAAGCCGTTCTCCTGTCCTTCCGCCTGAATGACAATGGGCTGATCGCGGGCGCGCCAGCCGGTGGCCAGTGGTGGGACAAGGTGCCCAGCAAGTTTGAAGGGCGCGATGCTGACTGGTTCCGCAATGCCGGTTTTCGCGCCGTTCCGGGGGCCTTTGCCCGCGCAGGCTCCTATGTTGCCAAAAATGTCGTCCTGATGCCCAGCTTCATTAACATCGGTGCCTTTGTGGACGAAGGCAGTATGGTCGATACATGGGCCACCGTGGGTAGCTGTGCGCAAATCGGTAAGAATGTGCATCTGTCGGGCGGCGTAGGCATTGGCGGCGTTCTGGAACCGCTTCAGGCGGACCCAGTCATTATCGAGGATGATTGCTTCATCGGTGCGCGATCCGAAGTGGTTGAGGGCGTCCGCATCGGCAAAGGCGCTGTCCTCTCCATGGGCGTGTTCATCTCCAAAACATCGAAGATAATCGACCGCACCACCGGCGAAATTTTCACCGGCGAAGTGCCGCCTTATTCGGTTGTTGTTCCCGGCACTCTGCCTGGCAAACCGCTTCCCGATGGCACCCCCGGCCCGAATCTGGGCTGCGCCGTTATCGTAAAACGTGTCGATGCACAAACCCGTGCCAAGACCGCCATTAACGATTTACTACGCGATTAAACAAAAACATCGCATTGTTGTCGCCCCTGTAGGGGTGTGAATTTATTATATAGTGGCGGGCTATTTATATGGCTCGCCACTTCTTTTATGTACCCCATTAAAATCAGCAATGGTCATATCCAAAAAAAAGCAACTCTTTTTTTATTAATAACCCGTTAACCAAAATCTCGTCTCTTTTTATATGATTATCGCTTGAAACCAAGTGCAGGACATGACAACCATTCGCCCGCGGCATGACGGTCCGGCCCCACTCGGACCGCGAGTCGCATGGCTATTCCTTCTATGAATGAGTATGCCTGCCCGGGCCGAATATGGTGAACCCCACAGCAGCCATGTCCGGTCCGGGCGAATGAATTTCGGCCCCGATGGCCACCCCCTTCACTCCTCTTACATCTGCGGCGCAGGCTCTATTAATTCAGACCTGCATTAACTCAGCCTCTGCTGGCAGCAGCATCAGGGGCACGATATGGATGTGCGCCCATACGCTTTCCCTTGGCATTGGCCCTCGCCATCCCTACATCAGCGACCATGCCTCCTTCCGCCCCCTCAGACGATCAGCCCACACTCTCTTTTTCCATGACGATGCGGCGGTTCCTGCCCTATTTATGGCCCGCCGATGCCCCTGCGCTGCGTGCCAGAGTGGTCGGCGCGATGCTACTCGTCCTGCTCGCCAAGGCTATCACCCTCGTCATGCCCTTTGCCTATAAGGGTGCGGTTGATCGCATGGCACCGGGGCTGGAGGCGCAGGCTGGCCTCGCCATTGCGCTGATCGTCGCTTATGCAGGCGCGCGCTTCGGCGGGGTCTTGTTCGATAATCTTCGCAACATGATCTTTGAACGGGTCGGGCAAGAGGCCGCCTATCGTCTGTCGGAACATGTATTCGTCCATTTGCACCGGCTTTCGCTGCGCTTCCACCTCAACCGCAAGACCGGCGGCGTCACCAAGGTCATTGAACGCGGCACCAAGAGCATCGACACCATGCTCTATTTCCTGCTGTTCAATATCGCGCCGACGATCATCGAACTACTGGCCGTTTGCATCATTTTCTATGTCAAATTCGGCTTTGGCATGGTGGCCGTAACGCTGTTGATGGTAGTTCTCTATATATGGTTCACCCGCACCATCACCCAATGGCGCGATCAGCTCCGCCGCGATATGGTGGACCTTGATACCCATGCTACGGCGCAAGCAGTCGATAGCCTGCTCAATTTCGAAACCGTCAAATATTTCGGTGCAGAGGACCGCGAGGCCCGTCGGTTCAGCAAAGCCACCAATGCTTATGCGCAGGCGGCGATAAAATCGGAAAACAGCCTTGGCCTCCTCAATATCGGGCAGGCGCTCATCACCAATGCGATGATGGCCGGCGCGATGGGCTATACCGTGTGGGGATGGAGCAAGGGCAGCTTCACCACGGGCGACGTTGTGCTGGTCAACACCTTGCTTGCACAGCTTTTCCGTCCTCTCGATCTGCTCGGCATGGTGTATCGCACCATCCGCCAGGGCATTATCGACATGGAGGCCATGTTCCGCCTGATTGATACCGAAACCGAGGTAAAAGACGCGGACAACGCCCCTGCCCTGCATGTCAGCGCAGGCGAAGTGAAGTTTAAAGATGTCCACTTCGGCTATGATGCTGATCGGGAAATATTGCACGGCATCAGCTTTACGATACCAACGGGACGAACGCTGGCGATTGTTGGCCCGACCGGTGCGGGGAAATCCACCATCGCGCGGCTGATGTTCCGTTTTTACGATGTGAATAGCGGCCATATCCTCATCGACGGGCAAGATTGCGCACAAGTGACGCAGGATAGCCTGCGCGCGGCCATGGGCATTGTGCCGCAGGATATGGTGCTGTTTAACGACACCATTGGCTATAACATCGCTTATGGCCGTGAAGGCGCAGCACAGGCAGAGATAGAAGCCGCCGCCAAGGCCGCCTCCATCCATGATTTCATCATGTCGCTTCCTCTGGGATATGAGACACGAGTGGGCGAACGCGGCCTCAAATTATCGGGCGGAGAAAAACAGCGCGTCGCGATTGCCCGCACCCTCCTTAAAAATCCGCCAATACTGATATTGGATGAAGCCACTTCTGCGCTTGATAGCCGAACAGAAGCCTCCATTCAGTCTGTTCTCAATGAAATGACACAGCGCCGCACCACTATTATCGTCGCGCATCGTCTCTCAACTGTAGTAGATGCCGATGAGATTATCGTGCTGGAAGCAGGGCGCATTGCCGAGCAAGGCAGCCATAGCGTCTTGCTGGCGAAAGAGGGTCTCTATGCCCATATGTGGGCACAACAGGTTGCCGACACCGATGAAAATGCAGTTATGCAGCCCCTGTTGGTGGAAGGGTAATCTCGCTCTCTCTTGCGCCTGACTGATACACAGGTCTATGCAAAGCTCATTTGATACCTCATCCGAAGGACATGGCCCATGTTTCGTCCCCTGACCGACACCCTGCTGGCTTCACCGCAGATCAGCCTCGCCGATGTCGCTGATGCAAAAGCACAAGGCGTCACCTTCATCATCAACAATCGCCCGGATGACGAAGAACCGGGCCAGCTCAATGGTGCAGAGGTAGAAGCCGCTGCACAGGCCGCAGGCATAGGCTATGCGGCAGTACCCGTATCCCATGGAGGCTTCGCGCCATGGCAGC
This sequence comes from Sphingobium sp., assembly GCA_009360885.1. GTDB lineage: Bacteria > Pseudomonadota > Alphaproteobacteria > Sphingomonadales > Sphingomonadaceae > Sphingobium. The sequence continues at coordinate 612,224 of SPEL01000002.1, forward strand.
TTGACGGCATGGATCAGGCGCTGGAGGCCGCAAAAGGCGGCAAGCTGCTCGCTTATTGCCGCTCCGGCACGCGTTCCACTTTGCTCTGGGCATTATCGCGGTCACGGGCGGGGGATGCACCCGATGCCCTTGCCGAAAAGGCCGCCGCCGCCGGATATGATCTTAGCCCGATACGACAGATCATGGACGCATTGGCGTCTGAACAGCAGGGCTGATCCAGCCACCAGCCTGACCTAAGATCAGGACCCTAGCGAAAAACCACGCAGGCGCTTTCGGGCGCCTGTTTTTATGCCTGCCTTCCACCCAACAAAAAAGGGCCAGCACATTTCTGTGCCGGCCTTAGGTGCGTTCGCAGGAGGAACATCGGATGGGAGGGGGCCGTGTGCTGAACTCTTTGCCAGCCGGGCGGCCCCGCCCCGAAACTCAGTTGTTATAGGCGCGCTCACCATGCTCGCCGAGGTCAAGCCCAGACTGTTCCACCTCTGGGGTGACACGCAGGCCGGTGAGTGCCTTGGCAACAAAGATCGCAACAGCCGTGCCAATGCTGGCCCAGATGATCGTCGTTACCGTCGCCGAAATCTGGGTGATAAGCTGCGGCAGGATCACATAATCAGCAGCGCCCGGACCACCCAGCGAAGGCGAGTAGACAATGGCAGTACCGATCGCGCCAACCATGCCGCCTACACCGTGAATACCAAAGGCATCGAGCGAGTCATCATAACCCAGCGCAGGCTTGATCTTGGCAACCGCGATGAAGCAAACCAGAGAGGTTACAGCGCCCAGAACAATCGCACCAAACGGTCCGCTATTGCCCGCTGCCGGGGTGATCGCAACCAGACCCGCAATCACGCCAGAGCAGTAACCGAGGGAAGATGGCTTGTGCCCGGAGATTTTCTCGACAACCATCCATGCCAGCGCACCAGCAGCCGTCGCAACAAAGGTGTTAATCATCGCCAGAGCCGCAGTGCCATTGGCCGCAAGAGCCGAGCCTGCGTTGAAGCCGAACCAACCAACCCACAGCAGGCCAGTGCCCACCATTGTCAGCGTCAGGCTGTGCGGCGGCATGGGTTCCTTGGGATAGCCAAGACGCTTACCGAGCAGAATGCAGGCAACCAGCGCAGATACACCCGCATTGATATGCACAACCGTACCACCGGCGAAGTCCAGCGCGCCCATGTCAAAGAACAGGCCGCCCGATGCCCAGACCATATGAGCGATGGGGAAATAAACGATCGTCAACCAGACGGCGGTAAATACCATCATTGCCGAAAATTTGAGGCGTTCTACCACCCCGCCCAATACCAGCGCAGCGGTAATGGCGGCGAAGGTCATCTGGAAGCAAACGAACACATATTCGGAAATACTGCCAGAAACACTGTCAGGCGTGATACCGGAAAGGAAGTAGTTGCCCCATGCAAAGAAGCTATTGCCTTGCGGACCGAAGGTTGTGCTGTATCCCCACATTACCCAGATCAGCATCGCAAGCGCCGCTGCTGCACCGACCTGCGTCATGGTAGACAACATGTTTTTCGACCGGGTAAGACCACCGTAAAACAACGCCAGACCGGGCAGGATCATCAGAAATACTAAAATGGTGGAGGTCATCATCCACGCATTATCGCCCGAATTGACAGTCGGCACCTCAGCGGCGGCCTCCTGTGCCCAAGCCGGAACAGAGGCCATTAACGCCCCGCCAAAGGCCCCGGCTGCCCCCAATATCTTTCTGGAAACGCTCATGCTGCTCCCCTTCATCATGCTCATCTTCATCACGCCCATTTCCATAACAGGGCCCTTTCGTTACAGAGCGGTTTCGCCGGTTTCGCCGGTGCGGATACGCACAGCCTGACCGACATCGAGAACGAAGATTTTGCCATCGCCAATGGCACCGCTATTGGCGGCCTGTTGCACGGCTTCCACCACGCGGGGGGCAAGATCATCATCGCAGACGACCTCAATCTTCAGCTTTGGGACCATGTTGGTGCTATATTCGGCACCACGGTAGATTTCGGTCTGCCCCTTTTGACGGCCAAAGCCCTTGACCTCACTAACGGTCAGACCAGCCACCCCGGTAGCGGACAAAGCCTCGCGCACATCGTCCAGCTTGAACGGCTTTATGATTGCCATGATTAGTTTCATGCTGCTCTCTTTCCTGCCCTTTGCGGTATGCAAGGATAGATAAGCAAACAGCGTGCCAGTTTTAAAAATGGCGGAGATTATATGGTTTGAGCGAGCAATAATATCGTGTCTCGCCGCAAAATCAGGCAGGAATAGTGGCGTTGCTTATTTTTTAGGCAACTATCAGAAGCGCTGATGACCAAAAAACAAGCAGGCGCAACTCCCCTGCCCGTTAACTATATTGAGGGCCTCCGCACCAACGCGCATAACCCCCTCATAGATTCTTTAATGTGTCACTATTTTGGAAAACGGAGCTATGCTTCAAGGATGCGGAAAATCAGCCTTTTACCCAAGGTTCGGGCCACAACAGATCAGCGGGCAACCTCATTGGCATTCTGATTAGCGCTGTCATCCCCCTGCAACGCAGCCGCAGCATTATCGGCTCGCGCATCCAGCATTGCGGCCGCTTCATTAAGCGCTTTCGCTTCACCCGCTGTCACACCGCCAACGCCCGCACCTTCATCTGATGCGCCGCAAGCTGACAAAGCAGACACCAACGTAATCGCAGTCAGCGGAGCGAGAAGAGCATAAACACTGGAGGAACAAATTTTCATGCCGCACCTGTTTTACGCCCTCCGACAAAGAGTGAAGAGCATAACGAAAAAGGGGAACAGCCATTATGGCACATCCCCCTTCATCCTACAATCTCAGCCTGCTTCATCCGCCCCGGCAGGAACAGGCTGGAAATAGAAAACGCGAAAAATCAGAGCGCGTTTGCAGCGTTATCAACCACGTTATCAACGTGATTAGCAACGTTGCTGCTGGCATTTACGGCAGCGTTCATAGCGTTATCAGCAGCATTAGCGGCGTTGTCTGCTGCGTTATCAACAGCATTGACGGCGTTGTGCGCTTCTTCCTTGGAGCAAGCAGCAAGGCCGAGCGAAGCGGCGAGAACGAGCGAAAGAGCGATAGTCTTGGTCATTGGGTATCCCCTGTCTCTGAGATATAATCAGCGCAGGCTTAATCCCGGAGAAACGCTGACCCCATCTAAGCCTGCAAGGCGGGTATCTACTGCGTTGCGAGTGCGAACGCAAGCTGATGTTGACCATCAGACCCCATGCCCCCATAGAGTTTTCACATAATGACAGATCTTCTTGATATTTTCCGGGCGCTGGCTGACCCTACGCGCATCCGCATCATGCACCTTTTGGGCGCAATGGAGCTGGCTGTCGGCGAACTGGCGCAGGTGGTGGCGCAGAGCCAGCCGCGCGTATCCAGACATGTAAAAATTCTTAGCGAAGCCGGGCTGATCGACCGCCGCAAGGAAGGGAACCGCGTATTTCTGCGCACAACGACGATAGCTGCCAGCCAGACCATTCTCGCCCTGTTCGATACCATTTCTGATACAGAGAGCGAAGGCCTGTGGCTGAAGGCGGATCTCGCCCGCCTTGCCGCTGTGCGCGCAGACCGTGTCCGCGCGGCTGATGAATATTTCGCCCGCCATGCTGAACATTGGGACGCCCTTCGGTCACTTCATGTGCCAGAGGCAGAGGTGGAACAGGCGATGGCCGATATTCTGGGCACCGATCAGCCCGCCCCATCCGCAATCGGCCATTTGCTTGATCTGGGCACCGGCACCGGGCGGATGATCGAATTATTCGCCCCTTATGCCGCACAAACCAGCGCTATAGACCGCAGCCCTGACATGCTCCGTTTCGCCCGCGCCAAAGTGCCGGAAGGAAAAGAGGATAGTGTCACCCTCATATTAGGGGATTTTGGCGCATTACCGCTGGAAGATGCCAGTGTAGACCTCATCACCGCACACCAGATATTGCATTACAGCCCTGCTCCCGAACAAATTATTCGCGAGGCCGCCCGCGTTCTGGCCCCTGATGGCCGCATTCTGCTGGTGGATTTCGCCCCGCATGACCGTGAAGAACTGCGCACGCGGGATCAGCATGAGAGGCTGGGCTTTTCCAATGAACAGATAGAGAGCTGGTTCCGCGCGGCCAACCTCTTGCCTGAAACCACGCGCACCCTGCCCGGCACAGAACTAACCGTGCAATTATGGCTAGGCCGCAAAACAGCAAAAAGTTAATCTGCTCGCCTGCTCGGAAAAATCAGGATAAAAGGTCGCTTATGAAACAGACCCGCCTCATCCTCTCCGCGCTGCTGACCGGCGGCATAATGATCGCCCATAGCATGACACCACAAGGGGCCTCGGCACAGAGCGGCTCTGCATCCTTTGTAGCAGATGGCCGAGGCTATGCGACATTAAGCGCAGCCGTTGACGCCATTGGCGACAGGGACGGAGCCATCACCATCGCCCCCGGTACTTATCGTCAGTGCGCAGTGCAGGAACGGGGTGCCATCGTCTATCGCGCAGCCACGCCCGGCACGGTCATCTTCGACGCCGAAACATGCGAGGGCAAAGCCTCACTGGTATTACGCGGACGTGCCGCCATTGTAGAGGGGTTAATATTCCAGAACCTCCGCGTACCCGATGGTAATGGTGCAGGGATCAGGCTGGAAAAGGGCGACCTCAGCGTTACCAACAGCATTTTCCGCAATAGCGAAGAAGGCATATTAACGGCCAGCGACCCGCAAGGAACCATCACGGTTGACCGCTCGACGTTTAGCCGTCTGGGCCGGTGTGATCGGGGTCTTTCGTGCGCGCATAGCATTTATGTAGGCGATTATGGGCGGCTCATCGTCACCCGTTCCCGCTTCGAGGCAGGGAGCGGCGGCCATTATATCAAGGTTCGCGCGCCGCAGGTGGAAATAACCGATAATAGCTTTGATGACAGTCAGGGCCACACCACCAACTATACGATCGACCTTCCCAATGGCTCCGCTGGGTTAATCGCCGGGAATATCATGGTGCAGGGGAAAGATAAGGAAAATCACAGCGCTTTCATCACCATCGCCCCGGAAGGCCGTGAGTTTGACAGCAGCGGCCTCGTCATCCGCAATAATCGCGCCAGTTTCGCTCCCGGCGTTTCATGGGGCAGCACCTTTGTCGCCAACTGGACGGATGACAAAGTAACGATCAGCAATAATCAGTTGGCAGGTGGCATCAAACTAACCGACCGGCGATGAAAGCTGAAATTACTAAAAACAGCCCCGACAATGTGGTAAAGATATTCCACATCAGCCGGTTTTGTGACTTTTCCTTTACAGCCTGACACCCTGCGCATTGACTTTTCCTGCCCGAATCCGTATCGGCCTGTTCGTGATTGGCGGCTGCTGGCGGGAAAACCCGGCTTGGCGGCCCCTTTTTGTCATGAATGATTCGATTTTTTAAGGAATGAGCGATGAAGCGCACCTTTCAGCCGAGCAACCTCGTCCGCAAGCGGCGTCACGGTTTCCGCACCCGTAGCGCAACTCCGGGTGGCCGTAACATCCTGCGTGCCCGCCGCGCGCGTGGCCGCAAGAGCCTGAGCGCCTGAGCGCAGGCCGATCAGGCGACTGGTCGGGCACAAAGTTGACCGAGGCGGAACCGCTTCCGCCTCCACCGGCTATGATGTTAGAAACCTTGCGCAAGCGCGCTGATTTTCTGGCCTGCAACCGGGGGCGTCGTCAGCCTATGCCTGGCTTCGTTCTACTGATGCGGGAGCGCAAGGATGATAATCCTGCGACTCGATTAGGTATTACGGTAACCAAGAAGATTGGCGGCGCTGTCGTCCGTAACCGGATGAAGCGCCGTTTTCGTGCGCTTGCACGGGCGATATTACCGCATCAGGGCATCAGCGGCACAGATTATGTGCTGATCGGTCGTGCCGGTGGGGTGGAGCGCGAATATTCCAGTCTGGTAAAGGAGCTAGAAAAAGCGCTCCGTCGGCTACAAGCACCCGAGACAGGCGAGAATCATACCAGCTCTGGCGCAAAACGCAGCCATCGCCCCCCATCCGGCGACCAGCCCCCCCCGCGTAAAAGCCACGCCCACAAAGGCAGAGGCAAGGGACGCGGAGCCGGCTTTCAGGCTGGCCAGCCAGCGAAACCACATTCGGCAGACAATGCCACGCTTTCCCCCGACAACAAGACTAGCCAACCATGATAGCGCGCCTGCTCATTCTGCTGGCGCGGGGCTGGCAATGGGGGCCATCGCGTATATTACCGCCCAGTTGCCGTTATCACCCCAGTTGCTCTCAATATGGAATTGAAGCGCTTAAAAAATATGGCGCACTTCGGGGTAGCTGGCTAACGCTGAAACGGCTATTGCGCTGTCACCCATGGGGAGGATCAGGCCATGATCCGGTTCCATGATGAACGATATTGAGAATAGCCCGGCCCGACATATGGTCCCCACCATGGACCGGGCGTTATGAATTTTAGGGAGCATTTCCACAGTGGACGATAAGCGGAATATCCTGTTGGCAATGGTGCTGACCGCAGCAATATTGTTCGGTTGGCCTTATATTGCCGAGACTCTGTTCCCCGGCTCCACCACGGCAGCCAGCAAGCAAGAGGCGCAATCACAAAGCGGAACGAACACCGTCAATGTCGCCCCCGGCGCACCCGCTGCACCAACAGCGACCGTGATTCGGTCTCGTGATATTGTATTGCAGGACAGTGCCCGCATCGCCATTGAAACCCCAAAATTGCGTGGTTCCATTGCCCTGAAAGGCGCGCGGATCGATGATATCGTACTCGCGACCTATAAGGAAACGCTGGACAAGAAATCTCCCGACGTCACGCTTTTCTCGCCCGCTGGCACAACCAATGCCCAGTTTGCGGGCTTTGGCTGGTCTGGCGAGGGCCTGAAAGCCCCCGATGCCAACACCATCTGGCAGGCAAGCGGTAACAAGCTCACCCCCGCTACCCCGGTGACACTCCGTTGGAATAACGGACAGGGCCAGCTCTTTGAAATCGCGCTGCGTATTGATGATAATTACATGATTAGCGCGACGCAGAAGGTGTCCAACATCGGGCAAGCCACAGTAGGCGTTCAGCCTTATGGGTTTATCAGCCGTGCCAAGCGCCCGACAGAGCCGGATACATGGACCATCCATATCGGCCCGATGGGAGTGTTTAACGGCGCTGCCAATTATGACATTGATTATAACGACATTGATGATGGCAGCGCGCCTGCCGCCATCACCAGCACCGGCGGGTGGATCGGCTTTACCGATAAATACTGGCTCTCTGCCCTCATTCCCGATCAGGCTTCCCGTTTCGACGGCCAGTTCCGCAAGGGCGCCGGGCAAGGCTATCAGGCCGATTTCAGCGCCAGCCCGACTTTGCTGGCCACTGGCAAATCCGTCACGCAGACGAGCCGCTTGTTTGTCGGCGCGAAGGAAGTGAAGACGCTGGAAGCCTATCAGGATGGCGTTAGTGGCCAGCAGGCCGTTCCGCTATTTGATCGGGCGATCGACTGGGGTTGGTTCTACTGGTTTGAAAAGCCGATTTTTGCGCTGCTGGACTGGTTGTTCCGCATGGTCGGCAATTTCGGCGTCGCCATCATTTTGCTCACCTTCGTTGTGCGCGCTGTGATGTTCCCGATTGCGCAAAAGCAATTTGCCTCGATGGCCGCAATGCGTGCCATTCAGCCCAAGATGAAGACGCTGCAGGAGCGGTATAAAGACGACAAGCCCAAGATGCAGGCCGAGTTAATGGCCCTCTATAAAACGGAAAAGGTTAATCCGTTTGCGGGCTGTATGCCGATCTTCCTGCAAATCCCGATCTTCTTCGCGCTTTATAAAGTGCTGATGCTGACTATCGAAATGCGTCATCAGCCTTTCATTCTGTGGATTAAGGATTTGTCCGCGCCAGATCCGCTGCACGTGCTGAATCTGTTTGGCCTGCTGCCTTTCACTCCTCCATCATTCCTCGGCATTGGTATACTCGCCATCATATTGGGCATCACCATGTGGTTGCAGTTCCGCCTGAACCCGGCGCCGATGGACGACATGCAGAAGCAGATCTTCGCTATCATGCCGTGGATGATGATGTTCGTCATGGCACCTTTTGCGGCAGGCCTGCTCATTTACTGGATCACGTCCAATATCCTCACTATCGCACAGCAAAGCTGGCTCTATAGCCGCCATCCGCAGCTAAAACAGGCAGTCGCAAAGTGAGTGATGTGCCAGTGCCTGCGCAGGGGCAGGAACAGGAAGAAGCGGGCTTTTCCGTAGAACAGCTAGAGGCAGCCCGACGTGTTTTCGCCGGGCCGGTTGCCTTTTTACGCTCTGCCCCGTCGCTCAAGTTCCTGCCTGACCCGATTGTAAAGGAGGTGGCCTTTGCGGGCCGATCCAATGTTGGTAAGTCGTCGCTGCTCAATGCGCTCACCAACCGCAATGGTCTGGCGCGTACATCCAACACACCGGGGCGTACACAGGAACTCAATTTCTTCGATATTGGCGCGGTTGATGAAACACCGCCGATTTTCCGTCTCGTGGATATGCCCGGCTATGGCTATGCCAAAGCACCCAAGGATATGGTGCGCCAGTGGCGGTTTCTGGTGAATGATTATCTGCGGGGACGCGCCGTTCTGAAACGCACATTGGTGCTGATTGATAGCCGCCATGGCATCAAAGACGTTGACTATGAAATGATGAAAATGCTGGATGAGGCGGCGGTCAGCTATCGCCTTGTCCTCACCAAGGCAGATAAGATAAAGGCCAGCGAACTGGAAGCCGTTACCCAACGAACCATCGCAGAGGCCCGCAAGCATCCTGCCGCCCATCCGGAAATTATCGCCACATCCTCGGAAAAGGGCATGGGCATAGCCGAATTACGCGCGGCGGTTATAGAAGCGCTAAACTGAGCAACCGCCCATTCTGTTCCCGATGGGATGGGCCTTTGGATTAAAGGATCGCCCATGCTGACCATCATCATCGGTAACAAGGCTTATTCTAGCTGGTCAATACGGGGCTGGCTGGCGGTGCGTCAGTCCGGCCTGCCTTATGAAGAACGTGTCGTCCCGATGTATGACGATGCGTGGCCAGAGCGGAAACAGCAAAGCGATCTCGCTGTTTCGGCGGGCAAAATCCCGACTTTATGGGATGGTGATATTGCGGTGTGGGACAGCATCGCCATAGTCGATTATCTCAATGATAGTACTGGTGATCGCCTCTTTTGGCCGCAGGATAAAGCTGCCCGCGCCCTCGCCCGCTCTATGGCCGCAGAAATGCACAGCAGCTATGTGCCACTGCGCAAGTCCTGCTCAATGAATGTACGCCGCGTGTTTACTGACACCCCCAGCGAAGCGGTTCTGGACAATCTCAGCCGTATCACTTCCCTTTGGGAACAGGCCCGCACCCGGTTCGGGGCGGATGGCCCTTATTTATTTGGCGCATTTGGCGCGGCAGACATCATGTTCGCGCCCGTCATTTTCCGCATCGCTGGCTATAGTCTGCCGGTATCGGGTATCAGCAAAGACTATGTCGAAGCCATGCTCGCCCACCCATGGATGATGGAATGGGTGGAAGGCGCGAAAGAAGAAAGCTGGGTTCTGGACCAATATGAAGGCGGCCCGGATTATAGCTGAATATGGTGCCAGCCCGCCGCCAGCCGAGGGAAGCAGCGGCGGGATAGCCTTATAGTTTAATAAGCTGCCGTGAAACGGCTGCGGATATGTTTGCCCTGTTCCAGTTCATCCACCATCGCAATGGCGAAATCGGCAAAGCTGATCTTGCTATCACCGGCATCATCGGAAATGAGTTGATCGGTCCCGGTGCGGAAGGTGCCCACACGCGGCCCTTCGAAAATGAACGCAGCGGGCGAGAAGAAAGTCCATTCCACCTCTTTTTCACCGCGCAGGGCCTCAAGGAAATTAATCCCACCCATGGCCATTTCCTTCCACTCAGCCGGGAAATCGGGTGAGTCAATCAGGCGTACACCCGGCGCAACCTCAAGGCTAGCGGCGCCACCCGTGATAAGAAGCCGCTTAACGCCCGCTTGTTTAACCGCCGACAAAAGCTGACCTGCCGTAACATCGAAATGCAGAGCGCTAATCACTGCGTCATTGCCGCGAATGAGTTCAGCCAGAGCGGACGGACTCGACGCATCGCCCGCAACCGCGGTGACACCATCGAACACAGGAATCGCTTCTGGCTTACGCGCGATAGCCTGTACCTGATGGCCCCGGCTCGCCAGTTCCTTTGTTATTTCACTGCCAGCCCGGCCACTTGCACCCAAAACAGCTACTTTCATCATACCATCCTTTTACTGGTTTCCATTGGGAACCAAGTTAACTATAGAAACCGATCATGCAAGACGGCACTTTACACTCACCCGGTAACTTCGAAGAAACCATCATCCTGCGCGGCGACGTTTATGCCGCCCAATGCCCCACCCGCCAGTTGCTGGACCGTGTGGGCGATAAATGGAGCGTCCTCATCCTCACCCTGATTGGCGAGAAATCAATTCGGTTCAATGAGCTGAAGAGGAACATTAACGGCATATCACAAAAAATGCTCAGCCAGACATTGCGTTCATTGGAACGCGATGGGCTGGTCATCCGCACAGTTGAGCAAACTATGCCCGTTGCCGTCAGCTACGGCATCACTCCATTAGGCGCAGAGCTTCTTTCAACCCTGCAAGCCCTTATCAACTGGGCCGAAACGCGTATGAATGCTGTCAGCGCCGCACAAATTCTGTATGACCAGCGCAAGGAAACAGATTGAGCTTGTTCGGTCGCTATAGCAAGCGAATGCTTTGCTCCGCTGCTTGCGCCGCCCGCCGTGCCGCTAGCAGCAAATTGGTCTGGAAATCCCCAACGCTCTCCCCATTGGCATCATCGGTCGTTGCCTTGATCGCCGCCCACGGCACATCATAAAGCGCTGCTACCTGTGCCAACGCGCCGGTTTCCATATCGACCAGATCCCCTTCCAGCGCATTACGCAGCCGCAGGCTATGGTCCGGGCACTCAACAAAGCTGTCTCCGGTGATGATCCGCGCAACCGGCAAGCCAATATCGGGCAGAGCAAAAGCGGTAAAAGCTTCCACTTCTGCTGGCCCAATAGGCCAGCTTCCCGCGGTGTAATGGGTAAATCCAGTCGGGCGATGCGCCCCAAAATCGCCTTGCAAAGCCTCGGTAATCCGGAAACAATCGCCGACCTTATCCGATAATTTGCCTGCCGTGCCGATAATCATCAGTATATCGGCCTGATGTTCCTGCATCATCAGCGTACCGGCCAATGCGGCGTTGACCTTACCCACACCACAACAAGCAATGGCAATGTCATGACCGGCATGGTTGAGAAGCCGAAAATTATAAGGGCCAACGCGCCGCTCTGTCCCTTCCCCCGGCAAAAAGGCCGCCGCTTCTTCCTCTACACCGGTGATGATGCCGATACGCATGGCGGCTCAATCCCCCTCAAAGGAGATGAGTGCGCGACTTTGGACCCCCGCCTGCGCCAATGCCTTAGCGCCGCCCAGATCGGGAAGATCAATCAGGAAACGCGCCTCAACCACATGCGCCCCCTGCCCGCGTAGCAACTCAACACCAGCGAGCGCCGTACCGCCAGTGGCGATAAGATCATCGACCAGCAGCACCCTCATATGCTGGTCTACCGCGCCGATATGCATCTCTATCCGGTCCGTTCCATATTCCAGCGCATAATCAACACCGACAGCTTCGCCTGGCAGCTTCCCGGATTTGCGGAGCATCACCACGCCTTTGCCCAGCTTATAAGCCAGCGCCGAGGCGATAATGAAACCGCGCGCCTCTATGCCCGCAATCTTATCAACCCCATCGGCATCAAAACTATCGGCCAGCCGGTCGATCGCACTATGAAAACCCGGCCCATCGAGCAGCAATGTCGACACATCCCGGAACATCACCCCTGCCTTGGGATAATCGGCAATGGTGCGCACCAACGCAGCCAGATCCGCATTATCACTGCGCCCCGGTTTTTCGGGCGAAAGCGTCATATCCAGCATCGGTGCTATTTCCTGCAAAGGGGCATTACCAGATAATGCTCATAGAATATCCGGCGCCATGGCGGCAACCTGCTAATCCCGCGCGCCGCCTCTTTATTGCCCGCTTTTCTTACTCCTCTCCTCTGGCGCGCTTTGCCATCATCGGTTATCCCACCGGGCATGACACATCCTGCCCTTTCTCAGCATGACCCGCTTCCCCTTGCAATCACGCTCATGGCTTGCCCATCCGTCACACCGGCGACTGGCGCTGTGTTCGATGCCCTAGAGGCTATGCTGACGCCTTTGGGGTTTGAGGTAGATCGTTTCCTGAGCGGGGAAGCCCCCGATGGCCCGGTTGAAAATATGATCGCCCTGCGTCGCAATGGCGACGGCCCCCATCTCGCCTTTGCCGGGCATCTTGATGTTGTGCCTCCGGGTGATGGCTGGACCAGCGAAGCCTTCGCGCCGGAAGTGCGCGGTGATTTGCTCTATGGCCGGGGCGCTGTCGATATGAAGGGCAGCATCGCTAGTTTCGTCGCTGCATTGGCGCAGGTGGATGATCTAGCGGAACGCCCGGCAGGAACCATCAGCCTGCTCATCACAGGCGACGAAGAAGGCGTTGCCCTCCATGGCACCCGTTCCATCATCACCCGCATGAAGGAACGCGGCATAGCACCGGATTTATGCGTGGTGGGTGAACCTACATCGGTCAATCAACTGGGCGACATGGTGAAAATCGGCCGGCGAGGCTCGGTCAATATGTGGATCACAGTGAATGGCACGCAGGGGCATGTCGCCTATCCGCATCTGGCGGACAATCCCATTCCACGCCTTGTCCGTATCCTCTCCGCTATAGAGGCAATCACTCTGGATGAAGGCAATGACTGGTTTCAACCCAGCAACATCGAAATTACCGATATTTCCGTGGGTAATCAGGCGACCAACGTCATACCGGCGCAGGCTCGTGCGCGCATTTCCATCCGCTTTAATGATATGCATAGCGGTGAAGGATTGACCCAGCGCATCCGTGCGCTGGTAGAGGCAGAAGGCGGCGAGCTCAGCGCACAAATTAGCGGCGAGGCATTTCTCACCCCTCCCGGTGCGCTGTCTACGCTGATAAGCGAAGCCATAGAACATGTGACCGGCATCACGCCTGAGCTTTCCACCACCGGCGGCACATCCGATGCGCGTTTCCTCTCCGCCTTATGTCCGGTTGTGGAATTTGGCCTCTGTAACGCGACCATGCATAAGCTGGATGAAGCCGTCGCCGTGGATGATCTGCGCCGCCTGAGCAGCATTTATGCGGACATTATCAACCGCGCCCTGCAAAGCTGACAAGTGGGAAAAAACAGCGCCTTCATGCCTGCACATAGGCGGCAGGCATATCGCTGAACCGTGCCAGATACGCTCTTTCCCGAATTGGGCGAGAGAGCGCATATCCCTGAAAGACATTGCACCCCATGGCTTGCAACAGGGCGATCTGCTCTGTCTTTTCCACGCCTTCAGCCACAATCGGTAGTTCCAGACCCTTTACCAGCCCGATAATCGCGGCACAGATCGTTCTGGCCTCAGTAGATACAGCAATATCACGCACCACTTTACGGTCGATTTTTACCACATCAATTGGCAGGCCCCGCAAGCGCGGCAGGTTGGAAAACCCTGTGCCAAAATCATCAACTGCGATGGTCACTCCCCCCGTGCGCACCTGCGCCAGCTTCTCCACTATATCTGGCCGCAGGCTCATCATCAGCGTTTCACTGAGTTCCAGTTCCAGACGACCGGGCGGCACATCATGGCGTATCATCGCCGCATGGAAACGATCAAAAAAATCCGGCTGCATCAGTTCCCGTGCCGATATATTCATCGAGATACGTTGTTTAACGCCCATTGCCGCCCATCGCCGTGCGGTCAGGCAAACCTCGTTCATCACCCAATCGCCCAGCTCGACGATCAGACCTGTTTCTTCGGCCAGAGAAACAAACCCGTCTGGCGTTACCAACCCTTCCCGAAAAGGATGATCCCACCGCACCAGAGCCTCCGCACAGACAACATGCCGGGTGACGATATCTACTTGCGGCTGAAACCGCAGCAAAAATTCATTGCGTTCAATGGCCTGCCTGAGTTCCTGCTCACGCTGCGCACGTCCCGAAAGACGTTTTTCTAGTTCTTCGGAATAGAGGCGCACCTGCCCACGCCCCCCATGTTTTGCATCATACATGGCCTGATCGGCGCTACGCAGCAAAGCCGTTAAGGTCATGCCATGTGCCGGGTAAGACGATATGCCGACAGACGCGCCTATTTTCGCCTGAGCCCCCCCAACATCAAAAGGGCCATCCAGCGTATATTGAATGGCGCGCCCAACCCGCATCGCGGTTTCCACATCCGCAATATCCGGCAGGAACAGGGTAAATTCATCCCCCGCAAACCGCCCCAGCGATGCATCGCCTGCGTCATCCCGCGCTTCATGCATGATAACTTCGCGCAGACGCCCTGCCACATAAGTTAGCACATGATCGCCTGCCGCATGGCCCAGCGTATCATTGACGGTTTTGAAGCCATCCAGATCGATGAAAATCATCGCACCGATTCGGTTGGTGCCCTCGGCTTCGGCAAGCCAGCGATCAACCTGTCGGCAAAAGCTGACGCGGTTAGCAAGCCCCGTCAGGGAATCCACCATCGCCAATGTCTGAACATTTTCGATATTATCATAGGTTTTGCGGAATAATTTTTCCAGCGCACCCGATAATTCCGGCATAACCGCATGAACCTGCGCAGGCAAAGGCGTCAGAAAATCACCATGAGACGCCGCCAGCATCCGCCGTGTAATATGCCTGATAGCCCCCGCAAAACGGTCCACCAGATTATAGACAATCAGGAAAACGATGGCAGATAGCAGCACGGCACCGGCAATGATGGTGGCCACGCCCACCGCGGCATAATGCGCCCATAGCATCACGGCAAAGAACATAAGACCGGATATACCACCAGCGCCCGCGGCAAATGCCTTGCCATGCCGAAAGATGAACCTATCCCAATTCAACTTTATATCAACCCGATGCCCCGACGATAAGATGCATGATCCGTAAGGCCACACCCTAATGTTCAAATGTTAACAAAAATATAGGGGTGAGATGCACGCAATGGCTATATGGTTCAGCGATTACGACGCAAAATTATGTAAAGTGCACCGCGCCCGCCATGCCTTGGGTGGGCAGTGCGCACACTCGCTATGGCATCCGCATGGGGGCTAAGAGCCAGCCAATGCCCAATTTCTGCGCGAATTGCCCCTCGCGTTCTTTCCTCGTGCAAAGCGGTCGGCGCAGGGCGTGGATTACCGGTGACGACCAATAACACCCTCACCCCCCGCATAACCGCAGAGCCAAGCATCTGGTCCAGCCGCTGATGCGCCGCAGACAGCGTATAACCATGCAGATCGATGCTCATTTCAGGGGCGATATTGCCGCTGGTGATCCGCTTCTCCCACCCATCATCCAGCTTCGCGACCGGGCGGGAACGCGGCGAAGACAGCGGCGTTTCAACCTTCCGCAGACTGGCTGAGGCCCGAAGCGCCTTGCTGACGGCTTCCGAAGGCTCATCCGGCAGCATCAGCACCTGCGGAACAGGCACAGCCTTTTTGACGGACGCACTGCGCCGCCCCGGAATAGGTCGCACGGTCTGTGACAACCTGTCCCACATCTGCTGCTCTTCGGGGCTAAGGCGTCGTCGTCCGGCCATAATCCGCCGTCAATCGCGCATAACTTCCTATGGGTAGCAGCAAATAAGCACTGCCACGCCCGGACATTCCGCCAGCTATCTGCCGTGCCCGATCACCCGCGCCCCAAAATGTGTCTACCCGGTTCGCTCCCTTAATGGCACCTCCTGTATCCTGGGCAATCCACAGGCCCGATGCCTCTGCACGATCAAGCGACAGGAAAATCGGCGCGCCCAGCGGTATATAGCGTGGGTCCGCCGCAACGCTGGCCTCCGCCGTAACCGGCAGGCCCAGTGCACCAAGCGGGCCGGGGCCGGTCAGCTCCTTAAAGAAAATAAAGCTCTTATTCTCGTTCATGATGGCGCGCCCCTCCACCGGGTTAGCGCGCAAATAGCCCATAATATCCTGCATCGAACCGGCTTGTATCAGCCCCCGGTCCTTCATCAGCTTGCCAATGCCGGTATAATCACGGCCATTCTGACCATCATAGCCGATACGCATAACCGAGCCATCAGGCAGACGCAGGCGTCCGCTACCCTGAATTTGCAGGAAGAAAAACTCAACCACATCCGCCGCCCAGGCGATTTCCAGCCCACGCCCAGCCAATGCGCCATTTTCTATCGCAGCGCGATCCGCATAAGGCACCAGCTTTTGCCCATTGACCTGCCCTCGAACCGTCCGGCCCTTCAGACTATCGGTAAATAGCCCAAGATCGACATCAATCAGGTCATTTGGGCGGCGATAGACCGGCACCTGATACCGCCCCTGCTGCGTTCTGGACCCACTAATTTCCGGCTCATAATAACCCGTGGCAAAGGCCTTGCCATCGCCAATCTGCACAGCCTCAAAATAGCGGACGAAAAATTCCGCTGCATTATCATCCGGCCAGCTTGTCGCCACGGCGCAGGCATTCGCCCAGTCTTGCCCGCGCGTCAGCCCCGATGAGTCCGCCCGGCGCACGAGCGAGGGGCAGGAAATGCGAAAAGCCGCCAGAGCCGCGCGGGTGCGCGCATCATAGCGCAGAAAATCAGCAAGCGGTGGCCCCTGTACAAAGCCAGCCCCCAGCGCATTATCCCCCGGCACTACCGCAGGAGGTGTCCCCGGTTCCGGGCGCAATACTGGCGGTGGAGCAACAGGCGCAGGAGGGGATTTCTGGCCGTTCTGAGAAGGCGCAGGGGCAGATGGCCCCGCCGACGGCGGTATTAGCGTACTAGAGCAAGCCGACAGCAATAAGGCGGCCCCCACCCCGATCATAGCGCGCCATAGTACCGAACAGGTCCCCCATGACATTCCTCCAAAAACAAAGGGCGCATCCAATGGATGCACCCCGTTTCCAGATTTCGTTCCGGTTGCGGTCTTAGAACCCGCCCCGGCAGACAAAAGCGTCATCAGGCCGCCTCGTCAGTTTCACTAAGTTTCCAGTTCGGATCATTCTGACCAAGCTGACGGGTGAAGGTCCAGACATCATGGGTGGTCACAGCATCGCTCATCGAACCGGCGATGACATTGCCATCCTTATCCCGCGTAACTGCGGCAATATCGGCATCGAACTGCACCGTCACAGATGCCAGATTACCCCGCACCGCTGCCTCAACAATCTGTATGCGATCAATACGAACCAGCCTGTTTTCCAGAACATGGCCCTGTTCTTCTCGCTCATTAATTGCCTGCTCGAAAGATTCGGCGACATCCGCATCGCACAGCCAACGCAGGTCATCCCGCTTACCTTCCCAAAAGGCAGTGAGAATCATGCCATAGGCACTACGTGCGCCTTCGGAAAACTGAACCGCGTTAAATTGGCGATCCGCCGCCATAACCGCACGCACACCATTTTCAGCGCCGGGTATAACCAGAGCTTCATCGGCAATAACCGCGTCATTACCGGCAGGCGTATTCATCTGCGGGTGCAGAATTTTCGCTTTTGCACGCTCTTCGCTCTGCTGTAATGGCGCAGGCTGCTGTTCATGCCCGGTCCGCCGTCCCAGCACCGAATAAAGCCGCAGCGCCAGAAAAACCGCGACCAGAGCAAGAATGACGATCATATACACGCGCGAAAATACCCTTATGCCTGAAAAGCCTTAACGCCTACCATAGGCATATTGTTGCAGTTTTTCAAACAAAGCGACCGAAAATAAACGTCATACCCCCGTAAAATGCTTTCTTGTTGCTGCCCACAGGCCCATTTCACTGTCCTGAGACGCCGTGCTGCGCAAAATATTGCTCTGAACGGCGGAGGCTGCTAAATGCGCGGACCATCAACTTCATCGCTGGTCTGGTTACAGACACGCACCTTATCATGACAGGGAATATATACATGGCCGAAGACGTCGCCAATACTGAGCCACTTGCCAATGGCGCCGATACGCAGCCAACAATCGGCCTGATAACCCAATATGTGAAGGATTTGTCCTTCGAAAACCCCAATTCGCCTGCGGTTTACCAGTGGACGGAACAGCCCAATATCGACGTTCAGTTCAACATCGGCACGGAACGCCCCGCAGATGACGTATTTGAAATCGTGTTGCGGATCGAAGTCAACGCTACAACGCCAGCAGGCACCGCCTTTGCCGCGGACCTCAGCTATGCGGGCCTGTTCGGCATTCGCAATGTCGCGGATGAACAGATTCACCCCTTCCTCTTTGCTGAGGCCCCGCGCCTGCTCTTTCCCTTCGCCCGCCGGGTGCTGGCCGATGCAGTACGTGATGGCGGCTTCCCGCCCCTGATTCTGGACCCGATTGATTTCAACGGCCTTTATCTTCAGCAGCTTCAGGCACAGGCAGAGGCCGAACAGCAGGGCGACCAGCCCGTTGGGCACGCCTGATTATCCTGAGCTGATTCCTAATCTGACACTATAAAGCCTATGTGGCGCGGAAGGACGAAAATATGGGGCTGATCCGCGCCACAGGCACTATTGGCGGCCTTACCCTCATCAGCCGTATATTGGGCATGGTGCGGGATATGGCCGTGGCCCGTTTTTTGGGGGCGGGCCTTGCCTCTGACGCCTTTTTAATCGCATGGCGTCTCCCTAATCTCTTTCGCGCTCTCTTTGCCGAAGGGGCATTTTCCGCTGTATTCGTGCCAATGTTCAACAGAACCATGGCCGAAGCGGATAAAGAGAACCCCGGCAGCGGCAAAACCGCCGCAATGATCTTTGCCGGGCAGGTACTTTCCATCCTCTTCCCCTTTTTGGTGATTTTCACCGGGGTGATGATGGCGCTGGCGGCCCCTGTCGTCTGGGCGATGACGGGCGGATTCCCTGATGGCGGACCGGAAAAATTCACACTAGCGGTTAATCTCACCCGCATCACCTTCCCTTATCTCGCGCTGATTTCCATTGTTTCTCTACTCGGCGGGATTTTGAATTCGCTCGATAAATTTTGGGTGAATGCCGCCGCGCCGATTTTGCTGAATATTTGCATGATCGCCGCCGTGGTGTTTTTCCGGGGCGATACCCCCGTGGAGACCAGCTATACGCAGGCCATCGCCGTCACCGTTTCCGGCGTGATGCAGCTTTTGTGGCTGATGTGGGCCTGCCGCCGGGCGGGCGTCAGGCTACGCATCGGTGTCCCGCGCCTCACCCCACGGGTAAAGCATATGCTGCTGCTCATCCTGCCCGCAGCCTTGGGACAAGGCGCGATTCAGTTTAATCTGCTGATTTCCACTTCATTGGCGGCCCGTTTCCTAAAACAAGGCGCTGTCAGCTATCTTTATTATGCCGACCGGCTGAACCAGCTCCCTCTCGGCCTTATCGGTATTGGCGTCGGGACCGCCATCCTCCCTGCCCTCTCGCGGCAAATTGGCGGCGGCAATGTCGATGCCGCCAAGCACACCCAAAATCGCGCGATTGAACTAGCGCTGTTTCTCAGCCTTCCGGCGGCTGTTGCGCTCTGCATTATTGCTACGCCGCTGATTCGCGGGCTGCTCCAGCATGGGGCCTTCACCGGCGCAGATACTATTGGTGCCGCGTCTGCCCTCGCGGTTTTTGCGCTGGGCGTTCCTGCCTATGTGCTTATCAAGGTGCTGACGCCCGGCTTCTACGCGCGGCAAGACACCAAAACCCCGGTGCGAGTGGCGCTGATTTCCATGCTGTTCAATCTGGTGGGTAATCTCATCCTGATCTGGCCATTGGGTCATATTGGCGTTGCGGCCTCTACCGCCTTTTCCGCATGGGTGAATGTCCTCATCCTCTATTGGCTGCTCCATCGGCGGGATCAGTTGCGGGCAGACCTGCGCCTCCTTTCCTGCGGTACCCGTATCATCATCGCCAGCGCAGCCATGGGCGCGGCGCTCTGGTTCATGGGGCCACTGGCCGACCCTTATATGGCGGGCAGTTTCCTGACGCGTATCATCGCGCTTGCCCTGTTGTGCGGCGGGGGCGCATTGGTCTATGCCCTCGCCATATTCGCGGTGGGCGCTTATCGCCTGTCTGAACTCAAATCGCTGGTTTCCCGGCGTTCATCATAAGAAAGACTGTCATGCGTATCCTTTCCGGCATTCAGCCAACCGGCAATCTGCATCTGGGCAATTATCTGGGCGCGATCCGTAACTGGGTGAAGATGCAGGATGAGCAAAACGCCGAGACGGAGTGCTTCTTCTTCCTCGCCGATATGCACTCTATCACCGTGCATGAGGACCGGGCGACGCGCCTTGCCAATGTGCGGGATATGACGGCGGCATTGGTTGCCTGCGGCCTCGACCCGGATAAG
This sequence comes from Sphingobium sp., assembly GCA_009360885.1. Taxonomy (GTDB): domain Bacteria; phylum Pseudomonadota; class Alphaproteobacteria; order Sphingomonadales; family Sphingomonadaceae; genus Sphingobium. The sequence goes on from SPEL01000002.1 coordinate 632,621, forward strand.
AGCGTCCTGTTTAATCAGGCCCGCGTTCCTGCCCATGCGGAACTGTGCTGGCTGCTGTGCGGCACGGCGCGCATTGGCTGGATGAACCGTATGACCCAGTTCAAGGACAAGGCTGGCAAAAATCGCGACAGCGCCAGCGTCGGCCTCTATGTCTATCCAGTGCTGATGGCCGCCGATGTACTGCTCTATCAGGCGACCCATGTGCCGGTGGGTGAGGACCAGAAGCAACATCTGGAGTTGACCCGTGATGTCGCCACCAAGTTCAACACCGATTTTGGCGTAGACCTCTTCACCATGCCGGACCCGATCATTTCCAAACAAACGGCCCGCATTATGTCTCTGCGGGATGGTACATCAAAAATGTCGAAATCTGACCCCAGCGACATGAGCCGCATCAACCTCACCGATGATGATGACCTGCTGGTGCAGAAGGTCCGTAAGGCCAAAACGGACGCAGAGCCTTTACCAGAGACGGCAGAGGGCCTTGAAGGCCGCGCCGAGGCCCTTAACCTCGTCAGCATCTATGCGACCCTCGCTGGCACCACGCCGGACGCCGTTTGCGCGGAATTTGCCGGGCAGGGCTTTGGCGCGTTCAAACCTGCACTGGCCGATGTGCTGGTGGCCCACCTCTCCCCCATTCGTCAGCGTTATGTCGCGCTGAAAAATGACGAGGCGGCGCTGGACGCGATATTGATAAAGGGCGCAGAAAAGGCCGCCGCCGCTGCAGAGCCGACGCTGAAGGCTGCCTATGACGCCATGGGCCTGCTACGCTAAGACCATCGAAAGGGCGGGCGGTGATACAAAAAACCGCCCAGCCTCCCCACGACAAAATGCGCCCGATATAAGACAGGTCGTTCAATCGCTGTTCAGTTGCATCATGGCATCTTTGCCTCCATATTGATGGAGACAGCCGCTGTTCCGCGGCATAAGGCAGGACATAAGAACCATGATTGCCCGCAAAACCATAGCGATCGCACTCGCTTCCGCTACCCTGTTGATGGTTGGTGGTTGCGCACAGTCTTTCAAGGCGGATGTCGCCCGTTTTCAGCAGCTTCCCGCGCCGCAGGGTGAGAGCTTCACCATCGTTGCGGATGATCCACGCCTCGCCGGTGGGCTGGAATTTCAGCAATATGCCGGCCTTGTGGCCCATAAGCTGGGCGGTGTTGGCTATGTACCCGCCGAAGACCCCGCCACCGCTAAGCTGATCGTACGGATGAGCTACAGCGTTGATGAAGGCCGTGAAAAAGTGCGTTCCACCAATTTCGGGCCAGATCCTTTCTATCGCGGATATGGCTATGGATATTGGCGTAACCCTTATTATTGGGGCTTTTACGATCCGTTCCTCTTTGGCCCACGCGGCTATCAGGACATTCAAAGCTATACCGTCTATACCGCCAATCTCGACCTGAAGATTGACCGTGCCGCCGATAATCGTCGCCTGTTCGAAGGCAAGGCAGAGGCACAATCGCTCAGCAATAAGCCGACTTATCTGGTGCCGAATCTGGTGGACGCGATGTTCGTCAATTTCCCCGGCAAATCTGGTGAAACCGTAAAAATCACGGTTGCCCCGGAAAAGAAATAAAGCCGGGCATCACCCACAAGCATGAATAGAAAAAGGGAGGCAGCATGGCCTCCCTTTTTTAATGCTCAAGGCTCGGACAATGCCCGCGTCAGGCTTCCAACTGGCGCTGAAGCGCGCGCACATCCTGATCGATATCCGGATTGGTCTGGCGTAATTGTTCGATCGTGCGCACCGCATGAATAACGGTGCTGTGGTCCCGCCCACCGAAGATACGGCCAATTTCCGGAAGAGACCGCGGGGTCATCTTTTTCGCCAGATACATTGCCACCTGCCGGGGACGCGCCACGGCCCGCGCACGACGCTTGGAGCGCATTTCAGACGGCTCAATATGATAATGGGCGGCGCAAGCCTTCTGGATCTCATCCACCGTAATACGGCGGGCATTGGCCCGCACCGAATCCGCCAGCATCGTTTGCGCGAATTCCATATCGACCGGACGGCCCGTTAGCTGACCATAAGCGATCAGCTTGTTAAACGCGCCTTCTAACTCGCGAACATTGGTTCGAATCGAGCGCGCAAGAAAATCCAGCACATCATCAGGAATCGCGTCCGTTGCCACAGCCGCCCGCCGGGCCTGCAATATGGCAAGACGCAGTTCCAGCCCCGCAGGCTGAATATCCGCGACCAGCCCACCAGCAAGGCGCGAGAGAATACGAGGGTCAACCGCATCAAGATAATGCGGTGCCCGGTCCGCGCTGATGACTATGCGCGCGCCACTGCCCGCCAGTTCGTTGATGGTGTGGAGGAACTCCTCCTGCGTCGATCCCTTGCCTGCGATAAACTGAATATCATCAATCAGCAGCAGCTTTGCTGTACGCAGCCGGGCCTTGAACGCCATGCTTTCGTTAGCGCGCATCGCAGCGACAAATTCCATCATGAACTTTTCCGCTGACATATAAATCACAATATGATCGGGAAAATGACCAAGATAGGCATTGGCAATGGAATGCAGTAAGTGGGTTTTGCCCTGCCCGGTCCCGCCATGGATATAGAGCGGGTTAAACAGCGGCGCATCACCCCCTGCCATTGCCCCGGCAGCAGAGAAGGCAAGCTGATTACTCTCGCCTACAACGAACTCAGCAAAGCTGTGCCGCAACTGGAGCGAGGCCCGCATGGCATCAGCCTGCGCGCTATTCGCCTGCACGTCTTCATCAACAGCAATGGAAGACTGAATATCCCCCCGATGTGAAACAAAAGGCGCTTTCGAACGGAGACGTCCAGAAGATGCCGATGCAACCTCATCCTGTCCAGACGCTATCGGTCCGCCTGTATGGCCAAGCGGGTTGGACTGCATCCGCCCCTCGCCCCGGATGATGCGAACATCCTCGACACCCAGATTCTGCATGCGCCATACAAGACGCAAACGATCGCCAAACTGACCAGCAACGAAATTGGCGGAGAACTCCGTCGGAGCATGCAGATCAAGCGTACCACTGAGTTCGCAATAATCCCCCAGCGCCAACGGCTTCAGCCATTGATCGAACAGGCGCGCACCAACATCCTGGCGTAGCCCCACCCGAAGACGTTCCCATGCTTGTTTCAGAGACGCAGCGCCCTGCATGTCGGAAGAATCGCTGCCGTCCCCCACGGACTGATGCGTATGCGCAGCGAAGTCACCTCTGTCCGACACTCAAACCCTTTCCCGCCCCAATGGCCTGGCTAATTTCAATTCCAGCACAGCGCAAAAAGCCATCCTGTTTTCTTAGTCAGAAAACAGCTTACTCTCTTGTCGCTCATGCTGGCGGCGGACAGGAATCAGTCCGCCCGTTCAGATGGATTAGGCAAGGCAGGTGGGTCTTATCAAGAGCGGTGGTTCCAAAAAAAACAAATAAATGGTTTGACAGCAGCAGGGCCGCAGAAATGCGTCACCAACCATAATATATTGTTATTTATGGACATTTTAACAAATATTAATAACGCACATCGGGCGAATCAGCGCAAGTCCTGCCTTTTGTGACATTTCTCTTGCAGTCGCAAAATATTGGCCACCTGCTATGTTCAATCCAAGCCAGACAGCTCGGTTTCGAAATCAGAGCTGAGGATTATGTCTCTGCGATTCGGTGAAGACGCGTTCCGCATAACAAAAAGGCCCACCGAATTTCTTCGGCAGGCCTTCCCTAATTTTATATGCCAATGCAAATCAGGCGAGAGCGCTGACAGCCTTGGTCAGACGGCTGAACTTCCGCGAAGCCGTGTTCTTATGCAGAACGCCGCGAGCAACACCGCGATCCAATTCCGGCTGAACGCTCTGCAGGGCAGTAGCAGCAGCGGCCTTATCACCGGCGGCAATGGCGCCTTCTACCTTCTTCACCAGCGTACGAATGCGGCTGATGCGAGCCCCGTTGATTGCAGCCCGGCGTTCGTTACGACGGATGCGCTTTTTTGCCTGCGGCGTATTGGCCATATCGTCCTCAAAAAATCTATCTAAAACCAGAGACAAGCCTGCTGCACTCTGCAACTGACTCGTGAAGCCGTCGCCCTTAAACCCTTACCGAACTAACGTCAACCAAAAGGCGGAAAGAACAGAGAAAGCTGGCATGATTTCCGCTTAATATCAGGGTGAGAGCCATAATAATTCCCAACCTTACTTCGATAAAGGCCGAATCATCTTGTCCGAATGAAGCATTTTCTTCCCTTCATAAAGGCGATTCGCGCTTTCTAACGCGCATCAGAAAACAACCTTTCCGACATAAAACAAAACCCGGCCAGCACTTTGCCGACCGGGTCTGTATCCGCTTTGCTGAAACAAGGGATGCCCTTAATGTCAGCGTTCTCCATCAGCCTATCATTCGCGGTTACCCATGAAGTTCAGCAGGAACATGAACATGTTGATAAAGTCGAGATAGAGGCTGAGCGCCCCCATAATAACCGTCTTACCAACCATGTCGGTCCCGGCAACATAAGCATACATGCTCTTGATACGCTGCGTATCATAAGCCGTCAGACCCGCAAAGATCAGCACACCAAGCGCGCTGATGACGAAGGCCATCGCGCTGGACTGCAGGAAAATGTTGATGACAGAGGCCACCAGCAGACCAACCACGCCCATGATGAGGAAAGTACCGAAGCCGGACAGGTCCTTCTTCGTCGTATAGCCGAACAGGCTAAGACCCGCGAAAGCAGCAGCCGTCGCAAAGAAGGTCTGCGCGATCGATTCACCCGTATAAACGAGGAAGATGGACGACAGGCTAAGCCCCATCACCACCGCATAGGCCCAATAAATCATCTGAGCCGCCTGAGTAGACAGCTTGTTAATGCCAAAACTCAGCACCATCACGAAAGCGAGCGGAGAGAACATCAGCACATATTTCAGGATGCCCGGACCCATTAAAATCTGCTCTGCCATGCCGCTTTGGGCAAACAGCATTGCGACAATGCCCGTCAGCAACACGCCGCTGGCCATATAGTTATAGACCGACAGCATATAGGACCGCAGCCCCGCATCAAAGGCTACTTGACCGGCCGCAGGGGCGGCTCGATCGAAACCGACGCTATCCGTCCGGGGGTCAGACCAGTTCGCCATTGTAAAATCACTCCAAAATTATTGAACGGCACATTTGCCGCCTTCCGCCAATATCGGGTGAAATACGTCAATTTTCAAGTGAAACCCTACAGAAAGCACCGCAGACACATTCTGTAACATTTTGCCTTATTATCGCCCGGCCATGATATTGATGTCTTCAGGCGTTACCCAGCCTTCAACATAATTAGCCCAGAAGAGCGCAAATAACAGGAGAGAAAGGCCCGTCGCCCGCAAAATGACACGGCGAGGCCGGAAATTACCCGGCGCACTTGTTGCCTGCCCCGGAACCAGCCTTTCCCCCGTTTCATTGGGCGTGCGCAGCCCAAAGGGCAGTACCAGAAAGGCGCTCATCACCCAGAATAAAGCATAAATAGCAATGATGGATGTCATTTTCATCAGGGGCAGTGAAGCCCCTGACGCATCAAATGTCAACGATCAGCACATCCACAACCGGCTTCTTGCCAGTCCAGCGGGTCGCCACGCGCCTTACCGCAAGACGCACACGCTCACGCACAGTCTCAATCTCACCGTCCCGGCTATTGATCGCCTCTGCGGCAGCCTGAGCAGCCTCTTCAAAGAAATCCTCACGGTCTTCCTCTAGCGGAACGCCCTGCATCCGCAGCGCGGGCCGCCCCATCAAACGCCCCGCCGCATTCCGAACAACGGCCACGCTAATCTGCCCATGCAGCGAGATTTTGCGCCGCTCATTCATCGTGCCGCCATCAGCAGGCAGAATCACGTCCCCATCCAGCACCAAACGCCCGGTCTGTTCATGGCCAATCATTTCCGGCCCATCCGGTGCGAGACGGAGCATGTCACCATTTTTCTGGACGATCACTTGTGGCACACCATGGGCAAGGCCCAGACGGGCCTGTTCCGTCATATGCCGCAATTCACCATGCACCGGCAGCAATATCTGCGGCCTGATCCAGTCGTACATGGTTTTGAGTTCTGGGCGACCGGGGTGGCCTGACACATGCACATGCGCCTGCCGTTCCGTCACCATCCGCACGCCCTTAGCGGCAAACGCGTTTTGTACCCGGCCAATCGCCATTTCATTGCCGGGAATTTCCTTGGACGAGAAAACGACAGTGTCGCCAGCGCCCAGCTTGATCGGATGCATGTCAAACGCGATTCGCGCCAGCGCAGCCCGCGATTCGCCCTGCCCTCCGGTCGCGACGATCAGCACGTCCCGACCGGGGAGATCCATCGCCTCATCCCAATCAATCAGCGGCGGCAGGTCGGTCAGATAACCATTGGCCTTGGCAACCGATACGATTCGATCAAAAGAGCGCCCCGCCACACATAATTTACGCCCTGTCGCCCGCGCAACCTCACCCAGAGTATGAATCCGTGCAACATTAGAGGCAAAGGTCGTCACGACAACCCGCCCGGTTGCCTCCTTAACGACCTCTAATAGCCCATCCTTCACATCCCCTTCGGAACCGCTGGAGGACGGGTTAAACACATTAGTGCTGTCACACACCAGCGCCAGCACCCCTTCATCGCCAATGGCGCGCAACTCAGCCTCACTCGCGGGGGTCCCAATTTGTGGGGCAACGTCCAGCTTCCAGTCGCCCGTATGGAAAATCCGTCCGAACGGCGTGTCGATGAGGACAGCATTGCCTTCGGCTATGCTATGGGCGAGAGGGACATAACGGAATGAAAATTCGCCCAGAGAGAAACTACCACCATTATCAATGACGTTAAGCTCTACCTGATCGAGCAGACCTTCTTCCTCCAGCTTGCCGGCAATCAAACCGGCGGTGAACGGCGTCGCATACAGCGGGACACCGAGATCCGCTGCCAGATAGGGCACCGCGCCAATATGATCCTCATGCCCATGGGTAAGCACAATACCAAGAAGATCATCCCGCCTTTCCTCGATAAAGGAAAGGTCAGGTAAAACCAGTTCCACCCCCGGATATTGCGGATCGGCAAAGGTCAGGCCCAGATCCAGCATCACCCATTTACCACGACAACCATAAAGGTTCACATTCATGCCAATCTCGCCCGACCCACCAAGGGCCAGGAAGAGCAGCTCATCACCGGGGGTCATTTGTTTTGCACACTCCGCACATAAATCATCGCCAGCCCTTCTATGGTGAGTTCCGGCGCAATAATATCAAATAATTCTGTATGCTGATCGAATAGGACCGCAAGACCACCCGTTGAAATTACTTTAACAGGGCGGCCTATTTGTTCACGCATCCGACGGACCAGCCCTTCCATCATCGCAACATAGCCCCAAAATACACCAATATGCATTTGTTCGGCGGTGGTACGCCCGATGACGCTATCCCCCGGTGGTGCCTCTATCGCGATACGGGGAAGCTTAGCAGCGGCGGAAACAAGCGCATCCAGCGACAGGTTGATGCCCGGCGCGATGATGCCCCCCTTATAGCTGCCGCGATAATCCACCACATCAAAGGTCGTCGCCGTACCGAAATCTATGACGATGAGGTCTCCCTCGTGCAGCGCATGGGCAGCAATCGCATTAACCACCCGGTCCGCACCCACAGATTCCGGCTCCACCACATCCAGTTCGATGCCCCAGCCTGCAGCGCCCTGCCCCGCAATCAGGGGCGTGACCTTGAAATATTTGGTCGCCAGCATCTGGAGATTATGAAGCGCACGCGGCACCACCGTCGCAATGATGACCGCCGACACATCCGCCATCTGATAGCCTTCGAGCATCAGCAACTGATTGAGCCAGACGGCATATTCATCCGCCGTACGTCGCGCTTCGGTAGCGATACGCCAGCGAGTGAGAATTTTCGGGCGCTCGTCCCCCGTCCCCGGATCAACCAGAGCAAACACCACATTGGTATTTCCGGCATCAATGGCCAAAAGCATCTTCTCTCTCCGGAATCTGCCGTCGTTAGATCAGAAACACATCCCCGGCATGGATGATGTGGTCCTTATTTTGTACGTTCCTCAGGATGAGCGCACCATCCTCTGTAAGCCCGTGAAAGCAGCCTTCCAGCTTCTCTCCATCTGGCGCAATGACCGAAAGAGCCGTTCCAGGGGCATGCGCGCGCTCCAGCCATAGCTTTATACTATGTGCGACGCCCCTCTCTCGCCAATCAGCCCGTTCCGTCAACAAATGCCGCCGCAAAACATGCAGCAGCATCGTGGCATCGCATTGGTCCGCCCCTATATCGTGCAAAGAGGTGGTTTTACGTCCCTCTACTGCGGGCGCATGGGTGATATTAACACCTACGCCAATGATAATCGCATCATCAACGCGCTCCAACAGCAATCCCGATACTTTCGCGGGCCCCGCCATGATGTCATTGGGCCATTTTATACGCAGCATCGACGTCGTTATATATTCACAGAGCGCCTTATGAAGCGCCACCCCGGCGACTAGGGCAAGGGTAGACGCTGGCGGATCACCTTGCTTCAGCCTAAGCAAGGCCGACGCATATAAATTGCCAGCACCTCCTTGCCAGCGGCGCCCCATGCGCCCCCGTCCAGCGGTTTGTCGCTCTGCGCAAAGCCAAAACCCGTCAGGAGTGCCCAAACGAGCCAATTCCAACATATCGGCATTGGTGGAGCCCGTTTCAGAAACGAAACGGACCTCCCCCAATTCATCCGATACGGTGCTAGCTGTCACCTGTTATCAGAACAGCGAAGCCGCAGCCGTCGCAGTGACCCGGTCAAGAAACGGATTCAGCAAATAGCCCAGCACAATTACTGTCGCAGCCACCGCCATAATCGCATTTTCGATACGGCTCCCCGCTGGTGCATAAGCAGCGGCTGGCTCATCAAAATAGACGGTCTTGATGATTTTCAGATAGTAAAAGGCACCGATGACGGAAGCGGCAATACCAATAACCGCCAGAACCGTGAGGCCTGCACCAACCGCCGCATCAAAAACAAGGAACTTCGCCCAGAAGCCCATCATCGGCGGGATACCGGCCAGGCTGAACATGAAGATGGCGAAGGCAGCAGCCAAACCTTTACGGCTCTGCGACAGACCAGCAAGGCTTGCAATATCCTCAACCGGGCGGCCTTCTGCATCGCGCATCTGCATGATACACAGGAAGCTACCGATCGTCATGATCGTATAAATAGCCATATAGCTCAGCACCGCCGCCACGCCTTCGGGGGTTCCCGCAGCAAGGCCAATCAACGCAAAACCGACATTGTTGATCGAGGAATACGCCATCAGGCGCTTAATATTGGTCTGACCGATAGCAGCAACCGCACCGAAAACGATGGAGGCAAGTGCAATGAATATAATGATCTGCTGCCACGCATCGAGCGCGCTGCCCATGGCTTCGGTTACAACACGGATCAGCAGTGTTATTGCCGCAACCTTAGGCGCACTGGCGAAAAAGGCCGTAACTGGTGTTGGCGAACCTTCATAAACGTCAGGCGTCCACATATGAAACGGCACGGCACTGATCTTGAACGCAAGGCCTGCCAGCACGAAGACCAGCCCGAATAGTTCACCGTTAGACAGACCATCAGCCATCGCAGTTGCGATGCCATCATAGCTGGTCGAACCGGTGAAACCATAAAGCAGCGACGTACCATAGAGTAATATGCCGCTGGCCAATGCACCAAGAACGAAATATTTCAAACCTGCTTCGGCTGAACGACCATCTTTGCGCATGAAGCTCGCCAGCACATAAGAGGCAAGGCTGTTGAGTTCCAGACCAACATAGAGCGTCAACATATCACCGGCAGAAACCATCAGGCCCATGCCAACCGTCGCAAACAGAATCAATATCGGATATTCTGCCCGCATTCCGCCTTGCGTCGTCGCAAAGAAGCGCGGAGCAACCAATATCGAAACAGCAGCAGCAGCGTAAATCAGCACCTTGGCAAAAACACCAAAGGCATCAGCCTGATAAAGACCATCAAAAGCCTGCCCACCCGTTCCGGGTAAACCGCAAAGGGTCAACCCGGCGGAGAGTAGGGCCGCAATTGCCAGCCAGCTAACAATACGAGCCGTAGAATCTCCGCCAAATGCAGAAATCATCAATAATATCAGCCCTGCACCGGTCAGCACCAGCTCCGGCGTTGTCATTAACAGGGAAGTCAGCATATCCATAATCAGTGCGCCTCCCCGGCATGTTCAGATGTTGCAGAAGCAGCATGGCCTTCGCCATGAGCATCGTGAGACGCTGGCTGAGGCGTACCGGGCGTCAATTTGGCATCCCCCTCGGGCTTTGCAGGAGCAACCCGCTCCACCACCGCGCGAATATCAGCCCGCATCGGGGCAAGGAAACTCTCGGGATAGACGCCCATCCATAAGGTCGCGGCAGCGACAGGGAGCAAAATCGCAAGTTCACGCGGGCTCAAGTCTTTCATCGCACGCGCATCGTCATGGACGAGATCCCCATAGCAAACCCGCCGATAGAGATAGAGCATATAGGCTGCACCGAAGATAATACCGGTGGTTGCAATCAGGGCGACAAAGCTTGATGCCTGATACACGCCCATCAGCGCGAGAAATTCGCCAACGAAATTGCTGGTCCCCGGCAGACCAATGGAAGCCATCGTAAAGAGCAAGAAGAGCAACGCATATTTCGGCATATTGATGCTGAGGCCACCATAGCGGCTGATCTCACGGGTGTGCAGGCGGTCATAGATTACACCGACACACAGGAAGAGCGCGCTGGCGACCAGACCATGGCCCAACATTACCATCATCGCGCCTTCAAGGCCCGCCTGATTGAACGCGAACAAGCCCACCGTCACAATCGCCATATGCGCAACCGATGAATAAGCAATCAGCTTCTTCATGTCCTCCTGCACCAGCGCGACAAGGCTGGTGTAGACAACGGCCACGATCGACAGGCCATAAACCAGCCACGCGAACTGCGCAGAAGCATCAGGGAACATCGGCAAAGAGAAACGGATGAAACCATAGCCACCCATTTTCAGCATGACGCCAGCCAGAATAACCGAACCGGCAGTCGGTGCCTGAACGTGGGCATCAGGAAGCCAGGTATGCACTGGCCACATCGGCATCTTCACCGCAAAGCTGGCGAAGAACGCAAGCCAGAGCCAGGTCTGAGCCTTGGGATCGAAATTATAGGCCATCAGTGCCGGAATTTCGGTCGTCCCCGCCTCATTCACCATCCACAGCATCGCGATCAGCATCAATACCGAACCCAGCAATGTGTAGAGGAAGAATTTATAGCTGGCGTAAATCCGGTTAACACCGCCCCATATACCGATAATCAGATACATCGGGATGAGGCCTGCTTCGAAGAAGATATAGAAAAGAAAGATGTCCTGCGCAGTAAACACGCCAATCATCATCGTTTCCATCAGCAGGAAAGCAGCCATATATTCACTGACGCGCTTTTGAATCGCTTCCCAGCTCGCCAATATACAGATTGGCATAAGGAAAACGGTCAACACGATCAGCAACAAGGCGATACCGTCTATGCCCATCGCCCATGCGAACCGACTAAACAGCGGCGCATATTCGGTGAACTGCCACTGCGGCGCACTCGGCCCCTGATCGAAATTGAGCCACAGCACTATGCCAAGCACAAAATTGACCAAAGTCACCATCAGCGCGATCATGCGCGCTGTAGCCGCGTTGCTGTAGAGTGCCGCGAGCGCCCCCGCCAGCGGCAATGCCATCATCAGCGAAAGTATGGGAAAGTCGAGCTGATTCATTATCGTGTAATCGCCCATGTTACCGCCGCGGCGAGGCCAAGCAGCATCACCAATGCGTATGTGTAGAGATAACCGGATTGAAGCTTACGGGTCACGCGACCACCGGCAACAACCAGCGCAGCCATGCCGTTGGGACCGAAACGATCCACAATGCCTTCGTCACCCACCTTCCAGAGGAAGCGACCGATAGCAAAAGCAGGCTTTACGAAGATCGCATTATAAAGCTCATCAAAATACCATTTATGGAGCAGAAAGTCATAGAGCACATGGAACTGCGCCGTGAACTTCGCGGGCCAATCGGTGTTCTTGATATAGGCCAGCCATGCAATCAGCAAGCCAGTCAGCATCACGCCAGCAGGAGCAAGCTTCACCCAAAGCGGAACCTCGTGCATCTCATGCATCAAATGCTCATCGAAATAGAGGCTTCCGTTCCAGAAATGAGCGCCACCCTCTGCATCCACAAAGGCATGATGGAAGATATAACCAGCGAACACCGCACCGAAGCTCAGTACCACCAGCGGCAGCAACATCACCCACGGGCTTTCATGCGGCTTATAGCCAGCAGTGCCAGTGACCGGGCCATGATGGGCATGATTATCATGAGCGTGCGCAGCATGGGCATCATCGTGATGTTCATCATGGCCGTGGCCATGCGCATCATGAACTGCATGCTGAATATGCTCGCTACCGGCCCAGCGTGCTTCACCAAAGAAGGTGAGGAACACCAGACGCCAGCTATAGAAGCTGGTAAGCAGAGCGGCAAAGATACCGACATAAAATGCCGCCGTACCAGCGCCACCCGCTGCAAAGGCCGCTTCGAGGATTGCATCCTTTGAATAGAAGCCTGCAAAACCGAATACACCCAGCACGCCAACACCGGTAATAGCCAGCGTACCCGCCGTCATTGCCCAGAAGGTGATCGGGATTTCTTTACGCAGCGCGCCATAATAGCGCATATCCTGCTCGTGGTGCATCGCATGGATGACCGAACCCGCGCCCAAGAACAGCAAAGCCTTAAAGAATGCGTGCGTGAACAGATGGAACATGGCCGCGCCATAAGCGCCAACACCTGCCGCGAAGAACATATAGCCGAGCTGCGAACAAGTCGAATATGCAATAACCCGCTTGATATCAGTCTGCACCGTGCCGACAGTCGCTGCGAACAGGCAGGTTGCGGCGCCCACATAAGTGATAACCGTCATCGCCGTCGGACTGACTTCGAACATTGGTGACAGGCGGCACACCATGAACACGCCTGCGGTAACCATTGTAGCCGCGTGGATAAGAGCGGACACCGGGGTTGGCCCCTCCATCGCGTCAGGCAGCCATGTATGCAGGCCAAGCTGCGCTGACTTACCCATTGCACCTACAAACAGCAGGAGACAGATCACTGTCATCGTTTCAAAGCGGAAGCCAAGGAACCCAATGGTGGATCCCGCCATCGAGGGAGCGGCTTCCAGAATTTCCGGGATCGCGATGGTGTCAAACACCAGATAGGTCGCAAAAATCCCCATCATAAAGCCGAGATCGCCAACGCGGTTTACAACGAAAGCCTTAATCGCCGCCGCATTAGCACTGGGTTTACGAAACCAGAAACCAATAAGCAGATAAGAAGCGAGGCCCACACCTTCCCAGCCAAAGAACATCTGCAACAGATTGTTGGCAGTCACCAGCATCAACATCGCGAATGTGAAGAGCGAGAGATAGGCAAAGAAACGCGGCTGATCTGGCTCATCACTCATATAGCCCCAGCTATAGAGGTGAACCAATGCCGACACGCTGGTGATAACTACCAGCATGGTGGCTGTCAGCGTATCAACGCGAAACTCCCACATCGCATTAAATGTATCAGAGTTCAGCCAGGTGAGTACAGGGACCACAGTGGCTTCACTGGTCGCGCCTGTCAGAAAACCAATGAAAATCGGCCAGCTAAGCGCACAGGAAATAAACAGGCCGCCAGTGGTAATGATCCTGGCAGGAACATTACCAAGCGCCTTATTTCCCAGACCGGCAATAAGCGCGGCCAGCAGCGGCAGGAAAACGATAAGCTGTATCATGCCTTCGCTCAGCCCTTCATGCGATTGGCGTCGTCAACGGCAATAGTGCCGCGCGAACGGAAGTAAATGACAAGAATGGCAAGACCAATTGCAGCCTCACCCGCCGCGACCGTCAACACAAACATGCTGAACACTTGCCCAACAAGATCCCCCAGATAGGCGCTGAAAGCGACCAGATTGAGATTCACGCTCAGCAAGATCAACTCCACTGCCATTAATATGACGATGATGTTTTTGCGGTTGATGAAAATGCCAAGCACCCCCATCACGAACAATATGGTGCTGACCACCAGATAATGTTGCAGGCCGATCACAGCTCCACCCCTTTACCGACGGGTTGATTGACATTGACAGTGGCATCCTGCGGGCGGCGCCTATTCTGACGATCGATATTCTGCCCTCGTACCCCATCACGCGAACGATGCGTCAACACAATGGCTCCGATCATGGCCACCAGCAGAACGAGGCCAGCGACCTCAAACAGGAAGATATAGCGCGTATAAAGCAAGGTACCGATAGCTTCGATATTCGGCAGATCCTGCGGCACTGGCGCGGCGCGCTGTGCCAGTTCAACCGGGCCCGCCTGCCAGATACCAACACCCAGCAATATTTCCGCGGCAAGAATAACCGCAATTAGCAAACCAAAAGGCAAATAGCTGACGAAACCGGCGCGAAGTTCGGCATAATCGATATTCAGCATCATCACGACGAAGAGGAACAGAACGGCAACCGCCCCCACATAGACGATGACTAGCAACATGGCGATAAACTCAGCGCCAAGCAGCACCATCAAGCCCGCAGCATTGAAGAATGCGAGAATAAGCCACAGCACACTATGCACCGGATTACGCGCAAAAATGGTTAACGCGCCAGACGCAATCATGATGCTGGCGAAAAGATAAAAGGCGAAAAGCTGTATCACTGGATTTCCATCCCCCTTGCCGGCGTCGCCTTAACGATAAGGCGCATCAGCGGCAATATTTGCCGCGATCGCCCGCTCCCACTTATCGCCATTTTCAAGAAGCTTTGCCTTATCATAGATCAGCTCCTCGCGCGTTTCAGTGGCAAATTCAAAATTAGGCCCTTCGACCACTGCATCCACTGGGCAGGCTTCCTGACAGAAGCCGCAATAGATGCACTTGGTCATATCAATATCGTAACGCGTCGTCCGGCGGCTGCCATCTTCACGCGGCTGCGCTTCGATGGTTATCGCCTGCGCAGGGCAGATCGCTTCGCACAATTTGCACGCGATGCAACGTTCTTCCCCATTCGGGTAACGGCGCAACACATGCTCCCCTCGAAACCGCGGAGATAGCGGGTTCTTTTCATAGGGATAGTTGATCGTAGCCTTTGGCTTGAAAAAATATTTCAAGGTCAGAGCATGTGCTTTCACAAACTCCCAAAGGGTGAAGGACTTGATATAATGGGCGATCATGCAGCGCCTCCATAGCGCGTCAGCATCAGGAAGCCGGACACGATGAATACGAAGAACAACGACAGCGGCAGAAAGATTTTCCAGCCCAGACGCATCAGCTGATCATAGCGATAGCGCGGGACCGTTGCCTTCACCCAGCTGAACACAAAGAAGAAGAACAAAGTTTTGGCAAGCAACCAAATGATACCCGGTACCATATAAAGCGGCGCCCAATCGAACGGCGGCAGATACCCACCCCAGAACAGCAGGGCGTTGAGCATGCACATCAGAATGACGTTCGCATATTCCCCAAGCCAGAACAGAGCAAAGGCCATCGAAGAATATTCGGTTTGATAACCGGCGACCAGTTCCGCCTCTGCTTCCGTAAGGTCAAAAGGTGCACGCGCTGTTTCCGCCAGTGCCGAAATCAGGAACACGACGGCCATCGGGAACAATAGCGGGTTAAACCCATGGCCGTTGAGGAAGCCATAATAGCCCTGTTGACTCTGTACAATCTCGGTGAGGTTGAAGCTTCCCGCCCACAGCACAACTGTTATCAATGTGAAGCCGATGGAAACTTCGTATGAAATCATCTGCGCACTGGCGCGCATTGCGGAGAAAAACGGATATTTAGAGTTCGATGCCCAACCAGCCAGAACCACGCCATAAACGCCCAGCGAACTCACCGCCAATATATAGAGCAAGCCGACATTAATATCCGCCAGCACTACACCAACATCGAAGGGAATCACCGCCCAGGCCAGTAGCGCCACAGTAAAAGTGATAATCGGCGCGAGGAGGAACAGGCCTTTATTTGCCGCAGACGGCACAATGGTTTCCTGAAGGAAAACCTTGAGACCATCGGCAAAGGACTGAAGGAGACCAAGCGGGCCGACAACGTTCGGGCCACGGCGCAGCGCCATTGCTGCCCAAATTTTACGGTCAGCATAGATGATCATCGCAACCGAGATCATCACCGGCAAAGCGATTAACAAAATGCCTGCAATTGTTGCGACAAACCATGCCCATTCATAGGGCAGTCCAAGGGACTGGAAGAAAGCGGTCATTCCGCGGCCTCCGCAAATTCTTCACCATGAACCAGTTCCGCCGAGCAACGCTGCATTGTTGGGCTGGCACGGCAAATACTGTTGGTGAGGTAAAAATCCTTAATCGGGTATGTAAACTCGCCCGATGCGGCAGCGGCCAAAGAAGGAGGCGCCCATTCATAAGCGACGAGTCCTTCTTCACCCAACGCAGGCACATCGGCAATCATCTTTGCACGAAGCTGCTCAAAGCTGTCGAACGGCAATGTTTTACCAAGCAATTGGCTGAGCGCCCGGAAAATAGACCAGTCCTCACGTGCGTCACCCGGCGCAAACACTGCCTTATCGCTTCGCTGAACACGCCCTTCAAGGTTCACATAAGTACCAGCCTTTTCGGCATAAGTCGCACCCGGCAGAATGATATCCGCCGCATGTGCACCCTTATCACCATGGTGACCGACATAGACCTTAAAGCTGTTCGGGAAAGCGGAATAATCAACTTCATCCGCACCCAGCGAGAAAAGAAGTTTCGGTGTAGCCGCCGCAACAGCCTTAACACCGCCCTGCACCGCATAGCCGAGCATCAGACCGCCCATACGCGCTGCGGCGAAATGCAGCACATTATAGCCGTTCCAGCCATCTTTGATGAGGCCGAGTTTCTGAACCAGCGCCAATGTTGCGCCATGCACGCCATCCTTAGCGAGCGCGCCGCCACCAACAAGCAGCAAAGGCCGCTCAGCCTTAGCAAAAGCATCAATCACAGCATCAGACAGATTATTCAGCAAGGCCGCGTCATTGCCGAGCCATTCCACTTTATAGGTAAGGTCTGTTTCCGGACCGATGGCGAAAACCTTCGCGCCCTTTTTAATCGCCTTACGAATACGCGTATTGATGAGCGGCGCTTCCCAGCGCAAATTGCTGCCGATCAGCAAAATGACATCCGCAGTCTCTACGCCCGCTATTGTGCTGTTGAAATTAACCGCTGCGAGATTCGACACGTCGTAATCAAGACCCGTCTGGCGACCTTCAAACAATGTGCCACCCAATGAACGCACCAGTTCGCGCGCCGCATACATGGTTTCACAGTCCAACATGTCACCGGCCAGCGCTGCGACCGAATTGCCAGCCTGCTTCGCTACATCAGCGACAACTGCGAAGGCTTCATCCCAGCTTACCGGAATCAGCTTACCATCACGACGGGCATAAGGGCGATCAAGCCGCTTACGCACCAGCGCATCAACATGATGGCGGGTTTTGTCAGTCGCCCATTCTTCGTTCACATCATCATTAACGCGAGGGAGGGCACGCAAAACCTGACGGCCACGGCTATCAAGACGAATGTTGGTGCCCAATGCATCCATCACGTCAATAGCGAAGGTTTTCTTCAGTTCCCACGGACGCGCTTCAAACGCATAAGGCCGCGATGTCAGCGCACCAACCGGGCAAAGATCCACGACATTGCCGGACAACTCGCTCTGTGCGGCATGTTCCAGATACGTAGTGATCTGCATATTTTCGCCGCGATAAATAGCGCCGATTTCCGGCACACCCGCGACTTCTTCGGCAAAACGAACACAGCGCGTGCACTGAATGCAGCGTGTCATCACCGTCTTGACGATCGGCCCCATATATTTCTCGGTAACGGCCCGTTTATTCTCATGATAACGGCTATTGCCCTTACCATAAGCGACGGACTGATCCTGAAGGTCGCATTCACCGCCCTGATCGCAAATCGGGCAATCCAGCGGGTGATTGATGAGAAGAAATTCCATCACCCCTTCGCGTGCTTTCTTCACCATCTCGCTGTCCGTACGGATTTCCTGCCCATCAGCAGCAGGAAGCGCACAGCTTGCTTGCGGCTTGGGCGGCCCAGGCTTCACCTCGACCAGACACATGCGGCAATTGCCCGCGATGGAAAGGCGTTCATGATAACAGAAGCGCGGGATTTCCTTTCCTGCAAGCTCACACGCCTGCAAAACCGTAGCCCCCGCCGGAACCTCTATCTCTACGCCATCGACTGTGACTTTAGGCATATTATTCCGCCGCCTCCATCATCGGTGCGCTGCCCTTATTCTCATTGATGCGCCGTTCAATTTCCGGGCGGAAATGACGGATAAGCCCTTGAATCGGCCATGCAGCCGCATCACCCAATGCACAGATGGTGTGACCTTCAACCTGTTTCGTGACCTGAAACAGCATGTCGATTTCTTCGATTTCCGCTTCACCGCTACGCAGGCGTTCCATCACGCGCCACATCCAGCCCGTGCCTTCACGGCACGGCGTACACTGGCCGCAGCTCTCATGCTTATAAAAATAGCTGAGGCGGCTGATGGCGCGGACAATATCGGTGGATTTATCCATCACGATGACCGCCGCCGTTCCAAGGCCGGAACCTAATGCCCGCAGCCCGTCAAAGTCCATCGGCGCGTCCATGATCTGGGCTGCCGGAACCAACGGAACCGAAGACCCGCCGGGAATAACCGCTAGCAAATTATCCCATCCACCACGGATGCCACCGCAATGCCGATCAATCAATTCACGGAAAGAAATGCCCATGCTTTCTTCGACCACGCAAGGCTTATTCACATGCCCGCTGATCTGGAATAGCTTTGTGCCCTTATTATTGTCCCGACCGAAGCTGGAAAACCATGCTGCTCCGCGCCGCAAAATGGTCGGCGCAACAGCGATAGATTCCACATTATTAACGGTGGTCGGGCAACCATAAAGGCCAGCACCTGCCGGGAAAGGCGGCTTGAGGCGCGGCTGCCCCTTCTTGCCCTCAATGCTTTCGATCTGCGCGGTTTCCTCGCCGCAGATATAAGCCCCTGCCCCGCGATGCACGAACACATCAAAATCATAGCCAGAGCCACAAGCATTCTTGCCGACAAAGCCCTTCTCATAGGCTTGTTCGACAGCCGCCATCAGCACCTTAGCTTCGTATATGAACTCACCGCGAATATAGATATAGGCAGCCCGTGCGCGCATTGCAAAACCAGCGACCAGCGCGCCTTCAATCAGCTTATGCGGATCATGGCGTACAATTTCACGGTCCTTGCATGAACCCGGTTCAGATTCATCGGCGTTGATAACAAGAAAGCTGGGACGGCCATCTTTGCTTTCCTTGGGCATGAAGCTCCACTTCATACCGGTCGGGAAGCCAGCACCACCACGACCACGAAGGCCGGAAGCCTTCATCGTGTCGATAATGGCATCCTGCCCCATTTCGAGCAGCTTCTTGGTGTTATCCCAGTCGCCACGCTTCATCGCGGCGTCTACGCCCCAATCCTGAAAACCATAGAGATTGGTGAAGATACGATCTTTGTCAGCAAGCGGCCCAACGAACGGAGCCGGTGCCGATACTGGCGTAGCTGCGTCGGTCATGCCCATTCTCCGCGATAATCATGGTTTTCAGAGACCATTTCCTTCAAGGAAGTCGGCCCGCCTTCGGGACAGCTTGTCTGGCGCTCAATCTGCGGGCCAATTTTCGGCTGACGGCCAGCAGCGAGATCATCAAGAATTGCGCTCATGCTGTCATAGGTCAGATCTTCGAAATTATCATCGTTAATCTGAACCATTGGTGCATTGGTGCAAGCCCCCAGGCATTCCACCTCAGTGAGCGTGAATAGACCATCAGGCGTCGTATGCCCCTTGACCAGCCCTTTATTCTTGCACGCAGCAAACACGTCATCAGATCCACGCAACATGCATGGCGTCGTTCCGCATACCTGCACATGATAGCGGCCAACAGGCGCGAGATTATACATGGTGTAGAAGGTCGCGACCTCGTAAACGCGCATATACGGCATTTCGAGTTGATCCGCGATCGCTTCCATCACCGGCACCGGCAACCAGCCCTGCGTGCGCGTTTCTTCGCCAACCTGACGCTGAGCCAGATCAAGCAAAGCCATCACAGCACTGGCCTGACGCCCCTCAGGATAACGGGCGATAACCTTCTGCGTCTGCGCAGCATTTTCCGGCGTCCACTGGAAACCGCCCCAACGGGCGCGGACTTCTGCTTCATTAGGGATTTGAGGTGCGTCAGCCATTAGCGGTCACATTCTCCAAACACGATGTCCATCGCGCCCAGAACGGCGGTGACATCAGCCAGCATATGGCCCTTCATCAGATGATCCATTGCCTGCAAGTGCGAAAAGGCAGTTGGGCGAATCTTGCAGCGATAGGGTTTATTGGTCCCATCGCTGACCAGATAAACGCCAAATTCCCCCTTGGGGCTTTCGGTCGCCACATAGACTTCGCCAGCCGGAACATGAAAGCCCTCGGTGTAGAGCTTGAAGTGATGAATAAGCGATTCCATGCTGCTCTTCATCTCTCCGCGCTTAGGCGGTCCTACCTTGCGATCCAGCGTCATGATCGGGCCTTCCGGCATTTGCTGGAGGCACTGCTTCATAATGCGGGCGGACTGGCGAACTTCCTCCACCCGGACCATGAAACGGTCATAGCAGTCATAATTGGTGCCAACCGGAACATCAAATTCCATCCGGTCATAGACATCATAAGGCTGCGATTTGCGAATATCCCACGCGATACCGGAACCACGGATCATCGGACCGGAAAAGCCCCATTTCAGCGCGTCTGCCTTCGGTACGATAGCGATATCAACATTACGCTGCTTAAAGATACGGTTATCAGCAACAAGGCTGATTGCATCCTCGAACAAACGCGGCAAGCGAGTATCGAGCCAATCCGCAATATCTGTGAGCAGCTTCAGCGGCACATCCTGATGGACGCCACCGGGACGGAACCACGCACTGTGCATACGCGCACCAGATGCACGCTCGAAGAAGTTAAGGCAGTCTTCGCGAATTTCGAACAGCCAGAGATTGGGCGTCATCGCGCCTACGTCCATCACATGCGAACCGAGGTTGAGCATATGATTACAGATGCGAGTCAGCTCCGCAAAGAACACGCGCAGATACTGCGCCCGCTCAGGAACCTCAAGGTTCAGTAGCTTTTCAACCGCCAGAACATAGCTATGCTCCATTCCCAGCGGGGAGCAATAATCCAGCCGGTCGAAATAAGGGAGCGCCTGCAAATAGGTCTTATGCTCAATCAGCTTTTCGGTGCCGCGATGCAGCAGGCCGATATGCGGATCGCAGCGCTCAACGATTTCACCGTCCATTTCCATGACGAGACGAAGAACGCCATGGGCCGCAGGGTGCTGAGGACCGAAGTTGACGGTGTAGTTACCAATACCGTCCGGGTCAGACCCGGCACCATTGCCGACAATGACAGTGCGCTTATCCGGCACTTGTCCTTCGGTTTGCTCGAGTGCTTCGGCGCTCATGCCTTACCCCCGTTCTTATCATCCGCCTTTTCATCACCCGGCAGCACATATTCTGCACCTTCCCAGGGACTCATAAAATCGAAATTGCGGAAATCCTGTGCCAGCTTAACCGGCTCATAAATAACGCGCTTATCTTCTTCGGAATAGCGCACTTCAACATAGCCAGTCAGCGGGAAATCCTTGCGCTGCGGATGGCCGGAGAAGCCATAATCCGTGAGAATACGGCGCAGGTCAGAATTGCCCGAGAATACAACACCATACATGTCATATACTTCACGCTCCAGCCAGCCAGCGACCGGCCACAAACCCGTCACAGATGGAACGGGCGTCGCCTCAGTCGCAGAAACCTTTACGCGAAGCCGGTGGTTCCGCGTTACAGAAAGCAGATGATAAACCACCTCAAACCGCTCCGCGCGGTCGAGATAATCTACACCGGCAATTTCCATTAGCTGCTGATACTGCGCTTCATCACGCAGCTTCGTCGCGACAGACAGCAGGGCATCACGCGCCACCACCAGCGTCACTTCATCATGCGCTTCGACGATATCAAGAAGATCAGACCCAAGCAGCGTCCGCAGTTCATCCGCAAGGCCGCCAATCGGCTGTATCAGAGGTGCACTATGTCCCATACAGCCCCCCTTACCGCTCAACCGTGCCGATGCGGCGGATTTTCCGCTGCAACTGCATCACGCCATAGAGCAACGCTTCAGCCGTCGGAGGACAGCCGGGAACATAAATATCCACCGGCACAACCCGATCACACCCACGAACCACGCTATAGCTGTAGTGATAGTAACCACCACCATTGGCACAGCTACCCATGGAAATTACATATTTAGGCTCACTCATCTGGTCATAGACCCGACGCAGCGCAGGCGCCATTTTGTTGCAGAGCGTGCCAGCCACGATCATCACGTCGCTCTGACGCGGGGACGCGCGCGGCGCGGCGCCAAAGCGTTCCATGTCATAGCGCGGCATGCTGACGTGGATCATCTCAACCGCACAGCAGGCAAGGCCGAAGGTCATCCACCAGAGCGAGCCGGTGCGCGCCCATTGGACCAGTTCCTCACTGGAGGTAACAAGGAAACCCTTGTCATTCACCTCATCCGTGAGGGACTTGAAAAATTCAGGATCAGGCTGCGATCCCGGCGCGGGCACCCGGCCGGTCGCGGGCCGTTCTAGCTCTACTCCCAATCCAGCGCTCCCTTCTTCCACGCATAAATGAGGCCGAGAACAAGCTCAGCGATAAAGATCATCATCGTCGCCCAACCAGCCCAGCCGATATGTTCGAGGCTGACAGACCATGGGAAGAGGAACGCAGCCTCCAGATCGAAAATAATGAACAGAATTGCGACCAGATAGAAGCGAACGTCAAACTGGTTACGAGGATCCTCAAAAGCCGGAAAGCCGCATTCATATTCGCTAAGCTTTGCCGGTGTTGGTTTCTGCGTGCCCGTAAGCTTGCCGACCAACATCGGCAAGAACACGAACGCACTGGAAAGCGCCAGCGCGACGAACAGAAAAATAAGGATCGGCAGATATTGGACGAGGTCGACCAAGTTCATCCCCTGCGGTGCAAATGTGATCTCTACGGGGCGCTTTAAGCCCGCTGCATGTGCGAAGCAAGGGGGGTAACCCATGAGAATGATTCGCAACAAATTTGGCACTTTTATGCGCTTCTCGCCAACCCCCCGGTTACTGCGGTTCACAGCGCGCCAAGGCCATAAACACTCCCCTCGCAGAGGCACAAAAAAAGGGGAAGAAATCTCCCCCTCGCCCCCTTCCCACACTATCTATGCTCTAATCTGCTCCCGATTCTTTTATCGCAGAGAGAATTTCAGGTGCCAGCGCCCGATGGCAAATCAAAACATCCGGCAACCACGCCTCGGGCTGATTATAACGCAGCGGCGCACCGTTGATGCGTGAAGCATGCAGACCATGGGCCAGAGCAACGGCCACCGGGGCACAGCTATCCCATTCATACTGCCCGCCACTATGGAGGTAAATATCAGCCTCCCCGCGCACCACCGCCATCGCCTTGGCCCCGGCAGACCCCATGGGAATCAGCTCAGCG
Source organism: Sphingobium sp. (assembly GCA_009360885.1). Taxonomy (GTDB): domain Bacteria; phylum Pseudomonadota; class Alphaproteobacteria; order Sphingomonadales; family Sphingomonadaceae; genus Sphingobium. The sequence continues at coordinate 656,267 of SPEL01000002.1, forward strand.
CCCAGTTTTTTGGCCACTATCTGCGCCTGAGGGGAAGGCCGACTACGAGATACAACCATGCGCAACCGTTCAGATGATCGGGGCGGAGGTACAGGCTTCGCCCTGTCCGTCCGCAGCACCATCCCACCATCACCCAGCCCCGGCAACGCAACAGCGCCCACCACCGGCACGCCATCCACCGCCAGCCCGACATGAACGGCCCAATCCGGGCGCTCTTCACCATATTCACGCGAACCATCAACCGGGTCGATAATCCAAACCCTCGATTTACCGAGGCGCTCTGCCGTGTCCCGACTTTCTTCAGAGAGCAGACCGTCATCAGGCCGCAGCGCGCGAATCGCATGGCATAGAAACTGGTTGGCGGTCTGATCCCCCGCCTTTCCCAGTTCTTTGGCCGGAAACACCCCCGACGCACGCACCGCGAGCAACAGTCGCCCCGCATGATATGCAAGATGCGCCGCTAATGCGGCATCATCCATCATGCGCGGCTCTTGCATCTGCTCTGCAACCACTTGCTCCATCAAGGAATCAAATGCGCCACTATGGCATCCGCAGCTTCATCAGCCGTAAGCGCCGTGGTATCGATATGAATTTCCGGGCTTTCCGGCGCTTCATAAGGAGAATCAATGCCGGTGAAGTTCTTAAGCTGACCAGAACGCGCCTTTTTATAAAGGCCCTTCACGTCGCGCTTCTCCGCCTCATCCAGCGGTGTGTTGACATGAATTTCGATAAATTCGCCCGGCTGCATCATCTGGCGCACCATATCCCGCTCCGCCCGGAAAGGCGAGATGAAAGCGGTTATCACAATGAGGCCAGCATCTGTCATCAGCTTTGCCACTTCACCCACACGGCGGATATTTTCTACCCGGTCGGCATCGGTAAAGCCCAAATCCTTATTGAGGCCATGACGCACATTATCGCCATCTAGCAGGAAGGTGTGGCGGTTCATACGTGCAAGGCGCTGCTCCACCTTATTGGCAATGGTCGATTTCCCTGCGCCCGACAGGCCCGTCAGCCATAATACTGCCGGCTTCTGATTCTTGAGCGTCGCATGATGCGCCCGCCCTATATCCGTCGCCTGCCAATGGACATTATCCGCCCGACGCAGCGAGAAACGTATCATCCCCGCAGCGACGGTCGCATTGCTGATCTTATCAATCAGAATGAACCCGCCCAGATCATGATTATCCGCATAAGGCGTGAAAGGAATGTGCCGGTCCGTGGTAACAGTCAGGACGCCAATGGCGTTCAGGTCCAGCGTCCGGGCCGCAAGCTGCTCCATGCTGTTCACATTGACCTGATATTTAGGCACGGACAGAGTGGCCGAAACCGTCTGGGTGCCAATTTTCAGCCAATATGCCCGACCGGGCAGCATCTCCGCCTCGTCCATCCAGACGAGCGTCGCTTCAAACTGATCGGCACATTCAACCGGATCATCCGCGATGGTAATCACGTCACCACGCGAACAATCAATCTCATCCGCAAAACACAGGGTAACAGATTGTCCGGCAAGCGCCTCATCCAGATCACCGTCCATGGTCACGATACGGCTGACGGTGCTGGTTTTACCGCTGGGCAGCACCCGCACCGCATCACCGGGACGAATCACACCCGAAGAAATCTGGCCGGAAAAACCGCGGAAATCGAGATTAGGCCGGTTGACCCATTGCACCGCCATGCGGAAAGGCTTTTGCGCGGCGGCACTATCGGCGACCTCAACCGTCTCCAGATGCTCCATCAGCGAAACACCATGATACCAGGGAGTATTTTCCGATAGGGTCGTGATATTATCGCCCTTGAAACCGGAAATCGGAATAGCCGTAAAATGGGTAATACCCAGTTCGCTGGCAAAGGCGCGATAGCTCATCAAAATGCGATTGAAAATGCTCTGGTCGTAATCGACCAGATCCATTTTATTGACCGCCAGCACGATATTTTTAATGCCCAGCAAATGGCATAGATATGTATGCCGTCGCGTCTGGGTCAGCACGCCTTTGCGCGCGTCGATCAGGATAACAGCGAGATCGGCAGTAGACGCACCCGTCACCATGTTGCGGGTATATTGCTCATGCCCCGGCGTATCTGCGACAATGAACTTACGCTTTTCCGTAGCGAAGAAGCGATAAGCAACGTCGATGGTGATGCCCTGCTCCCGCTCCGCCGCAAGGCCGTCAACAAGAAGCGCGAAGTCAATCTCCTGCCCCTGCGTGCCAACGCGCTTGCTGTCGGCCTCCAGCGCAGCAAGCTGATCCTCAAAGATCATCTTACTATCATAGAGAAGCCGCCCGATCAGGGTCGATTTCCCATCATCCACACTACCGCAAGTGATGAAGCGCAGCATCGTCTTATGCTGATGCACATCCAGATAGGCGTCGATATCCTCCGCAATCAGCGCATCGGTTTTGTAGATGGGTTCGTTGAGGGATGTTTCGGACATCAGAAATAGCCCTCCTGCTTCTTCTTTTCCATACCAGCCCCGCCAGCATCCTTATCAATGGCGCGGCCCTGCCGTTCTGATGTGGTGGTGAGCAAGGTTTCCTGAATCACCTCTGGCAAGGTGGTGGCGCTACTCTCCACCGCGCCGGTCAGCGGATAGCAGCCCAGAGTGCGAAAGCGGATAGAGCGCATCACTGGCTCTTCCCCCGGTTGCAGCGGGAAGCGGTCATCATCGACCATCAATATCATACCATCGCGCTCTACCGTCGGACGCGGCTCCGCAAAATATAGCGGCACAATCGGAATATTATTGAGGTGAATATACTGCCAGATGTCTAGCTCCGTCCAATTACTGATCGGGAATATTCGGACACTCTCACCCTTATTCTTGCGCGCATTATAGAGATGCCAGAGTTCGGGGCGCTGATTTTTTGGGTCCCAGCGATGATTCGCTGAACGGAAGGAGAAAATACGTTCCTTAGCCCGGCTTTTTTCTTCGTCACGGCGTGCCCCACCAAAGGCCGCGTCAAAACCATAAAGGTCCAGCGCCTGCTTCAACCCTTCGGTTTTCCACATATCGGTATGGAGTGCGCCATGGTCGAACGGATTGATGCCGCGCTCTTTCGCTTCAGGGTTTTGATAGACGAGCAATTCCATACCGCTTTCCTGCGCCATCCGGTCCCGCAGATCATACATGGCACGGAATTTCCATGTCGTATCGACATGAAGCAAAGGAAAAGGCGGCGGCGAAGGGTAAAAAGCCTTACGCGCCAGATGCAGCAGCACAGCCGAATCCTTACCCACAGAATACAGCAGCACCGGACGCTCTGCCTCAGCGATAACCTCACGGAAAATAGTGATACTCTCCGCCTCCAGACGCTCCAGATGCGTGAGTTGCCGAACCGACGCCATATTTTTCGCTGCCTTCCCGTGTAATTTGCGCACGCTAACTGCCTTTCCTCCGATTCTCAGGCAACAAACTATTTGCAGGGAGGATGGGAGAAAAATTTTTCACCCATGCGTTAAAAAATCTTCACAGGCCCATGATGACATGCTATTGCAATTAATTATCAGAAGTACATATTTGCACTAGGCATTGAGGGTTTAGCAAAGATGTTGGTTTGCGTTTGCAATGGAATAAGGGAAAAAGACTTTCGCGCAGCCGTGCGTGAAGGTGCCCCCACCCCCTGCACCGCTTATGCCCGTATTGGCCATCGCGCCAAATGTGGACAATGCGTACCATTTGCAAAAACCATCATTGAAAATGAGCAAATGAGTAACTGAAACAACAATATCGCAAATATTGCGAAATATTATCACAGTTGTCCACGCATTTTTTCTTGCGGAGGACCCTCTTAACATTTCCGAAACATGCGCCTATAACGGGGTTTTACGACAACACCCCGGAGCATTGATTATGAAGGGCGATTCCAAAGTCATTGAGTTGCTGAATGAGGCACTCAAGAATGAACTCACCGCCATCAACCAGTATTTTCTGCATTACCGTATGCTCAACCATTGGGGTGTCCTGAAGCTCGCTAAATTTGAATATGGCGAATCGATCGATGAAATGAAGCATGCCGATAAGCTGGCAGAGCGCATATTGTTCCTCGATGGCATTCCCAATTTCCAGTTGCTGGGCCGCCTGAAAATCGGTGAAACGGTCGAAGAAATATTGAAGGCCGATCTTGAACTGGAAATGGAAGCCCTGCCGCCCCTGCGCGAAGGCGTCGCTTATTGCGAAAGTATCCGCGATTATGTGACCCGCGATCTGTTTGCCTCGATCCTTCAGAACGAAGAAGATCATATTGACATGATCGAAACGCAGTTTGAACTGATTGAGCGTATCGGTATCCAGAATTATATTCAGCTTAATTCCAGCTCAATTGAAGAAGCGCATTAATTTCATAAAATATGACATAGAAAAAGCGCCTCAGTCAGGAATGACCGAGGCGCTTTTTCTATAGGCAGCTACTGCGATTATTTACCGCAAAGCACCAGCAACCAGCTTATGCAGCTTAGAATGGATGACATCATTGGCCGCGATAACTTCCTGCCGCTCAATGGCCTGATCGCCGCCACGGAAATCCGTCACGAAGCCGCCTGCCTCGCGCACCAGCAAAATACCCGCCGAAACATCCCATGGGGCCAGACCGCTTTCCCAGAAGCCATCATAGCGCCCGGATGCAACATGGGCGAGATCAAGCGAAGCAGCACCAAAACGGCGAATACCGGCAATGCTGGGTGCTACAGCACCAAAAATGCGCGTCCACTGCGCAAAATCACCATGGCCCATGAATGGAATGCCGGTGGCAACCAGACAATCTGCAAGGTCACGCCGGGCAGAAACACGCAAGCGCTGATCATGACGCCATGCACCGCGGGATCGCTCCGCCCAATAGCTCTCATCAGTAATCGGCTGATAAATCAGGCCGGTCGAAATATCCCGCTTACCATTAGGCAGCGGTTCCTCAACCGCAATAGAGATAGCAAAATGCGGAATGCCGTGGAGGAAATTGGTCGTGCCATCCAGCGGATCAATAATCCAGCGTGGCTTGGTCGGGTCACCGGGGATTTCACCGCCTTCTTCCAGCAAAAAGCCCCAGTCAGGACGTGCTTTCCGCAATTCCTCAACCAAAGTCTGCTCACAACGCTTATCAGCCATGGAAACGAAATCTGCAGGCCCCTTACGGCTAACCTGCAAATGCTCAACCTCGCCAAAATCACGGCGCAAACGCGGCGCGGCCTTGCGCGCGGCACGTTCCATAACGGTGAGCAAACCTGAATGCGAAACCATCTTTATACTCCTTCGCGCAAGGCGATTATCTGCGTGCTTTCAGGCGGAAAACCGGTTCCCACTTTTCCTGAAAGCACTTCATAGCGCGCGACCTGCCCCATATGGTAGGCAGACCTGATATGAAACTATCTTCATATCCCTTCGCGCAAGGCGAGTACCTGCGCGTCTTCAAACGAAAAACCGGCCCCTCCATCATGACATCCTGAACAGCATCAAACCATTCATAGTCATACCGACGAGAGGGCCGGTCCTTCATCATGTTTAGTCGGCGCGCTTCACATATTCGCGTTCATACACATCGACAATGATACGCGTTCCAGTAACAATATGCGGTGGCACCATGACGCGCACACCATTGTCGAGAATCGCAGGCTTATAGCTGGCCGAGGCAGTCTGCCCCTTCACCACGGCATCAGCCTCAACCACGGTTGCTTCGACCTGTTCAGGAAGCTGAACCGAAATAGGACGCTCCTCATACATTTCGAGGAGAACCATCATGCCATCCTGAAGGAAAGCAGAGGCATCACCGACCAAATCCTGTGGCAGATTGATCTGGTCATAGGTTTCGGTATCCATGAACACCAGCATGTCGCCTTCGGCGTAGAGATACTGGAAATCCTTGGTATCAAGGCGGATGCGTTCCACTGTTTCAGCAGAACGGAAACGAACGTTATTCTTGCGCCCGTCAATCAGGTTTTTCAGTTCCACCTGCATATATGCGCCGCCCTTGCCGGGCTGGGTGTGCTGAATCTTTACGGCGCGCCACAGGCCGCCTTCATATTCGATATTATTACCGGGACGGATTTCGACGCCGCTGATCTTCGCCATCGCGTTTCTGCCTGTTCTGCAAGTGTTCAAGGAGCTAGGGTCTGAACCCATTGTTTGTGCGCTGCGCTTTAGCGGGACCAGCGCCCCGCCGCAAGGGGGGATGATAACTCGCCCATCCCCAACGCACCGCAGGTTACTCGCCGCGAATTTCGCTCAACCTGCGCTCCCATGACAAGGCGTCCGTCACAATCTGATCCAGATCGGCATGACGAGGCTCCCACGGAAAGGCCTTTAATATCGCCTGATTGTCGGAAATAAGCGCTGGCGGGTCACCTGCGCGGCGCCCTTCCATCTTCCTCTCAATTTTCATGTTAGTGACACGGTCAACGGCGTCCAGCACCTCCAGCACAGAGAAACCGCGCCCATAGCCACAGTTGAGCTGATAATTACGGCCCGGCTCCGCCATCAGCGCTTCCAGCGCCAGAACATGGGCGGCGGCAAGATCGCTCACATGAATATAATCCCGCACACCGGTACCATCAGGCGTATCAAAATCCGTACCGAACACCGACACATGGCTGCGCTTACCCAGCGCCGCTTCCACCGCGACCTTGATAAGATGGGTCGCGCCAGCGGTGGATTGACCGCTACGCCCCTGCGGGTCCGCGCCCGCCACATTGAAATAGCGTAGCGCACAGAAATTCATTGGATGGGCCTTTGACACATCCTGCAGCATGATCTCGGTCATCAGCTTCGACATGCCATAAGGGTTAATCGGGCGCTGCGGGCTATCCTCCCGCACGGGGCTGGTTTCCGGCACACCATAAGTCGCCGCCGTGGAGGAAAAGATGAAATGCGGAACGCCGCACCGCACCGCGCTTTCAATCAGGCTACGGGTTTTGGCGCTGTTGTTATGGTAATATTTCAACGGGTTTTCGACGGATTCCGGCACCACCACCGACCCGGCAAAATGCATGATACCTTTAACGTCATGCGCACGCAGGGTTGCTTCGACAAGGGGCTGATCTTCGATATCGCCCTCAACAAAGGTAACGCCATCCGGCACAGCCCAACGGAACCCGGTCACCAGATTATCAATCACCACCACGGGCCAGCCCGCATCCCGCAGTGCCAATACGGCGTGACTGCCTATATACCCTGCCCCACCCGTTACCAATATTGCTGCCTTGCCGGACATCATAGCCTCTTTCGATCAAAATAAAGCGCTGGAACCGGACATAACGGGATCAAAGCTGTTTGCAATGGCTTCAACAAGGATTATTGAACCACTATTAATTTATCATTATGGTTACTGAGATTAAAGGATAGTATAGAATCGTCCATTATATTCAGGCCATTGAAATCAAATCGAATAGAATCAGGGGTGTCGGGGCATATGTCAGATTTTCGCTTTATCCATGGCCTGTTACTCAGCGCGTCCTGTCTGTGCATGATGCCCTCCACTGCATCAGCAGAAACATTGAAGCAGGCCCTTTCGCGCGCTTATCGCACCAACCCGACCCTTACCGCCGCACGCGCCGGGCAGCGCGCCACCGATGAACGCGTTCCCCTTGCCAAAGCTGCAGGCCGCCCAAATGCATCGGTAATCGGCACTTATACTGAAGAATTACAGCGCGCTAACCCGCTGACGACGCCTCGCCGCAATATTAACGGGCAAGCATCACTCACTGTACCTATTTATCAGGGCGGGGTTGTTCGTAACCAGATTAAATCCGCGAAAGAAACCGTGAAAGCAGGCCAGCAAGACCTACGCGCAACCGAAGCATCGGTTTATTCTGCGGTTGTGGCGGCGTATCTTGATGTAATCAGCGATAGCTTTATCGTTCAGTATAACCGCCAGAACGTCACCTCGCTCGACATCAACCTGCAAGCCAGTCAGGATCGGTTTGAAGGCGGCGATCTGACCCTGACCGACGTCGCGCAATCCCGCTCTCGTCTGGCGCTGGCACAGGCCAGCCTTCAGGCGGCAGAGGCGCAGCTTATCTCCTCCAAGGAGAATTACATCGCTCTCGTAGGCGTGGAGCCAGACAATCTGGAAAATCCCCCTGCTCTGCCGGGGCTTCCAGCGTCAACGGAAGCAGCCGTTGCTCTGGCGCTGGAACAAAATCCCGACATTCTTGCCGCGCGTCATGATCGTGAAGCTGCACGCTATAATGTCCGCGCAGCCAGAGGGCAGGTCAGCCCGCGCCTCTCGGCCTTCACCAACGGAACCTATGCCGACTATCTCAATTCGGAAAAAAATCTTTCCCCGGCCCTTGGCATCGACGGATCAGTAAAAGCTGCGTCGGCGGGTGTGCAACTGACCATTCCGCTCTATCAGGGAGGGCAACCCGGCGCATTGAGCCGACAGAATGTCGCCCTTGAAGCGCAGGCAATAGAACAACAGGTCGCGGTAGAACGCAGCGTCATCGCACAGACCCGCGCCGCTTATGCAACATGGCAGGCCTCCCTGCAGAATATCGCATCAACCAAACAGGCCGTCAGCGCCGGTGAACTGTCCCTTGAAGGGGTGCAGGCCGAAAACAGCGTTGGTACGCGCACCATATTAGATTTGCTGGATACACAGCGCGACTTACTCAACGCGCAGGTTCAGCATGTGACCGCCCAGCGTGATGCCTATGTCGCAGGTTTCACCTTGCTGGCCGCTATGGGGCGGGCAGAAGCGCCCTATCTCAATCTGGAAGACACCGGCCCCCTTTATGATGCGGTTGCCCATTATGATGAGGTGAAGAACAAATTCTTTGATTTTGATTTTGGCTCCCCCCCGCAGCAACAAGCCCCCGGAACAAGAGACACCACTCCGCAGACAGCAACCGTGCAAACTGTTCCTACAGCAGGCCCAACCCAACGCTGACAGCTAGGCTCACGACCCTAGCATTAGTATTTTACGGGTAATTTTGCATTAATCATGGGTACGCACCGGCTCTTTAACTCCGGCGCGGTAAATATGCCGGGACATGGGGCGTTATAGCACTAACGCCCCTTTACGGAGTCCCAATAATGCCGCCCTACCACCCTTCCAGCCCATCACATGAGATGGCAGAAAATAGCATATCCTCTTGCTCTTATGATGCAGGAGGCACGGTTGCATCGGTGCATGACATCATTACTCAGCGCCTCACCCTGACCGCACCCGTTGCTGCGCTGGAGGAAGTATATTGGGCAGAACGCTTCGTCCGCCCTCTATCACGTGGGGTTGGGCCACTTTTGCTCATCGCAGGGTATTGCATGGCGGTTCTGATGTTCATCTGAAATCAGGCATGGGGTCAATTTCGGGACGCTGCCGGTGTCCATGTCTGATATGTCTTACCACGCAGCGAATCCATCACCCCCAGAAATGTGGCGATGATCGATACCAATATCTGATACAGGCCTGAAAATAGGGGAAGCCCTATTTTACCAAATATCAGAGCCATCACCCCCACAGCTACGCATACACCGAGCAACCACAGACAATCCGCCAATATCAAAGCAATGCTGAAGCATAATATTGCGCCCAACAAAGGCATCAATCCAAACCACCGCAATAATTTGTGCGATATATATTTATACTGATCCACCGCATTATAATGCTGGCGAATAGTGGGCCAAAGATAGCGATGCGTATTAAAGGCCCGGCACGCAATACGACGTTTACGCCGGAACTCATCAGCATCAGACGTGGCATTTTTCTCATACGCGACCACATCGGTTGCATGGATCAATCGCTTACCCCGGAATGTCACGGTCATAGATGCTGTCATATCATCTAACAGATGCGCAGGAACTTCAGGATATAATTCCCGCCGGGTAGCGAAAATTGAACCATCCGCCCCCATGATTGACCCTATACGAGCTTCTTTCTGCTTCAGCTTTTCTTCAAGCCTCCAGTACAGACCACCCACTTTCGCTGTCGCGCTGGCATCCTCATTAATATAACGCAATGTTCCTGCCACGCCGCCAATATTCGGGTCAGAGAAATAACGCAGCAACGGTTCAATAGAATCAACATCCAGAATGACATTGGCATCAGTGAAAATTACTATTTCTCCACTCGCCCTCGCCACCATTTTACGCATACCAATGGCCTTGCCTGTACGCTCCTGAGCAGCAATAACATGCAGGATATCAGATGCAGCATTCAGCAACTGCAACGTAGCATCGCTGCTTTTATCTGAATAAGCGATTATCTCTATCCATGGATATTTCTGCTTTATCTGGCGCAAATTATCAATCTTCGCCGGAAGAGATTGCTCCTCGTTATAGGCCGAAAACACCATAGTGGCAGATGGTAGAGGCGCGTCGGCGCGAATAGCCAGAGGGCGAGGACGGAAATAACGGAGCGAGAACGGATAACTGCTGTAGGGATGAAGGAAAAGAAGAAGAGCAACTGCTGCCAGAAAGAAAAATAACCCCGTCATATCACTGCACTTTTTATCCTATTTTCCGTAGCGAACATATGTATCAGCAATTCCCGTATTACCCAATGCTGCCGCATGTTCGAGGCATAGTCACCCATCACGCGACCATGCAAGGAATAAAACATAATATTAAAACGCGACATTCAGTCAGATGATTTTGCGAATTTCTATCATCAACTCAAATAATACCGCAATGCAAAACAGATATTTTGCAATGCAAATATCATTTTTCAAAATTTTATTTGATTTTATGTGATAGTTATAAGACAATGATCGAACACATTGAATGAACTACCTAAACACTAAAAAATTCTTATTAAAAAATAAACTTATTACAAAAAAGGTCGTAAAATGGAGAGAGTATATTCAGAGATTTTTGACGTTTCTCAAAATTCGAACAATGATAATAAACTGTCGAATTTAATTGAAACAACAATATCATCATCATCAAAAGTTGCGGGATATATTTCTTTCGCAGCCGGAATGTTAACAATTGTCTCTATTGCTATAAACATATACAATGTATAATTTAACGAAATAAATATAAATTTATACAGAATGTCTTTCACAAGATATTCACATGAAGGGCCAATCTTCTTAATTTAAAGAAATATGGCCCTTTTGTTTCAAAATGGGTCACCCCCAACCCCGCATTCTACACTGCACACCGCAGTTTACTGACAAGCCAGTTGCACAGGTCATACTCCCTCTTTTCGAGCAATATGACGAGAATCCACGATTCTTCGGCTATAAAGTCATTGCATTCACCGCAAAAGCGACACTTCCTTACTTCAGTTCACCGAAACGGCACTTGCAATCAGGAAAAGTTCGCAACATAATGCTGCATGGCAACATGGATCAGATTTCATCCTGACCCCGGTTGCCACCAAGGATTTACTTATTTACATGTGAACCATGTATCGACGAGCCTTATATAGACTTAATTAATAGAGGTTCGTTAGCAAAGGGATGGAAGAGTATCAGTGACTGACAACTCTATTCCTGTTAGGCACGCCCGATCAAAGGCAAAACACGCCTTGTCCAGACAGACAGTTCGTCTCTTCCTATATTTGCAACTGATGCTTACCGATATTCTGGCACTAGCGACAGGATTTGTCCTGGCCGAATATATTGGTGAACATAGCTGGATATCCAGCAATGGCATTAACTTCCTGTTTCTTGTCATACCAATCTATATATTCGTCGCGGCCAATCAAAGCGCCTATAGCCTCGGCTCCCTTAATCATCTGGGTAAGAGCCTTCATCGCACATTCAATGCCCTTATCATAACCGTTGCTTTTCTGCTGTTTGCTGGCTTCTTCATGTACTCCCGGCCCATGTTATCTCAAGGGGCGATGATCGCAGGCGTTAGTGCAACTGGCTTGCTATTATTGGCATTTCGTGTCATTTTTTACTATATCGTCGTGCGACGCCACATCGGCCAGCTGACCAATGAACTTATCATTGTTGACACCGTCAGCTACCAACCCAAAGCAGGCGACCAGATATTAGACGCACGGCTTGCCGATATTGAACCGGATTTGCAGAATCCAGCGATGATTAACCAGCTTGCAGCCCACCTCAGCGGTGTTGACCGGGTTGTTGTCGCCTGTCCGCCAGAACGGCAGCAGGCATGGTCATTGCTCTTAAAAGGATCCAACATCCGGGGCGAACTCATGCTGCCGCAGGCCAATGTGGTTGGCGCAATAGGCTGGGGCAAATATGGCGAAACGGAGACATTAGTTGTGTCTCACGGGCCGCTCAGCTTACGTTCTCGCGCCCGCAAGCGGATGCTCGATCTGGCCATTACCGTGCCTGCGCTGCTTTTCCTGACCCCCCTTCTAGTCATTGTGGGAATCGCTATTCGTCTGGAAACACCCGGCCCGATATTCTTCAAACAGAGCCGGATAGGACGTTCCAATTCCGTCTTCAGCATTTTGAAATTCCGCAGCATGCGCGTTGAAACATCAGATGCTACAGGCCAGCGTTCTGCCAGCCGTGATGATGATCGCATCACCCGCGTTGGCGCCTTTATCCGCCGGACCAGTATTGATGAGTTACCCCAGCTCATCAATGTCCTGAGGGGAGACATGAGTCTGGTCGGCCCGCGCCCCCATGCGCTTGGCTCTCTCGCTGGCGGCAAGCTGTTCTGGGAAGTGAACGAGAGATATTGGGTACGTCACGCACTAAAGCCCGGCATTACTGGTCTCGCGCAAATACGCGGTTATCGCGGCGCGACCGTGCAGCATGAGGATTTAGAAAACCGGCTTCGTTCTGATCTGGAATATGTCAGCAACTGGAGCCTCTGGCTGGATATTGTCATATTATTTGCAACCGCAAAGGTTATTAAGCACGAAAACGCTTATTAGATATTTCACCTCTATAGTGATTGTGCAAAGGCATTCGCATTGAATCACCCTGCCGGAACGTCGTTCTGATGGGCAGGGCCATCTAAAAGGATCGTTGAATGAAAATCACCATGATAGGTTCCGGTTATGTCGGTTTGGTCTCCGGCGCCTGTTTCGCGGATTTTGGTCATGACGTTATCTGTGTCGATAAGGATGAAAGCAAGATCGAGGCTTTGCTCGACGGTCGCATTCCTATTTTCGAACCCGGCCTCGATCATCTTGTCGCCAGCAATGTCGCCGCCGGGCGCCTCAGCTTCACAACGAATCTGTCCGAAGGCGTAAAGGATGCCGACGCCGTGTTCATCGCGGTTGGCACGCCTTCCCGCCGGGGCGATGGCCATGCGGATCTCAGCTACGTTTATGCAGCGGCCGAAGAAATCGCCCATGCAATTTCCGGCTTCACCGTCATCGTCGACAAGTCGACCGTTCCGGTCGGCACTGGTGATGAAGTAGAGCGCATCATCCGTGAGGCAAACCCGAACGCTGATTTCGCCGTTGTCTCCAACCCAGAATTTCTGCGCGAAGGCGCAGCCATTGACGATTTCAAGCGCCCTGATCGCATCGTGATTGGCGGCGACGATGAACGCGCTCTGGAAGTGATGCGTCAGGTTTATCGCCCGCTGCACATCAACAAATCGCCAATTGTGGAAATGAGCCGCCGCGGCGCAGAGCTGACCAAATATGCGGCCAACGCCTTTCTTGCGGTCAAAATCACCTTCATCAACGAAATCGCTGATCTGTGCGAAAAAGTTGGCGCGGATGTGCAGGATGTTGCGCGCGGTATCGGGCTGGACAACCGTATCGGCAGCAAGTTCCTCCATGCTGGTCCCGGCTATGGCGGCTCCTGCTTCCCCAAAGATACGCTCGCGCTCCTCAAGACCGCACAGGATTACGAAGCCCCGCAGCGCATTGTCGAATCGGTCGTTTCCATCAACGATCAGCGCAAGCGCGCCATGGGCCGCAAGGTCATCGCGGCCTGTGGCGGCGATGTGCGCGACAAGACCATCGCTATATTGGGCCTGACCTTCAAGCCCAATACCGATGACATGCGCGACAGCCCTGCAATCTCCGTCATCCAGACCTTGCAGGATGCTGGCGCAACCATCCGCGCTTATGACCCGGAAGGCACGGAACAGGCAAAGAAGGTTCTGGACAACGTCATCTATTGCTCCAACGCCTATGAAGCAATGGAAGGGGCCGATGCCCTCGCTATTGTTACCGAATGGGATGCATTCCGCGCCCTTGACCTCGGCAAGGTAAAGTCCCTGCTGTCTCAGCCGATCCTGGTCGATCTGCGGAACATCTATCCCCGCGACATGGTAGAGCAGGCTGGCTTCTCTTACTCTGCCGTCGGACGCTGAACATGGCGGAACCGCAGCGTTCCCCCATATTGGTGACGGGTGTGGCCGGTTTTATCGGCCACGCTACGGCTCATCGTCTGCTGGAACGAGGGGAAACGGTCATTGGCGTCGATATCGTCAATGACTATTACGACCCTGCGCTGAAGGAAGCCCGCCTGTCGACCTTTAACGGCAGGCATTCTTTCTCCTTCCATCGGCTCGATGTCGCGGATGCGCAAGCTATTGCCGCGCTGGTAAAGGATAATGGGGTGCAGCGGGTTATCCACCTCGCCGCGCAGGCAGGGGTGCGGTACAGCATCGACAACCCTTTCGCCTATGAGCATAGCAATCTGGCAGGCCATCTCTCCATTATGGAAGCCTGCCGCCATGCACCGGGCTTTGAACATTTGGTTTATGCCTCCTCCTCCTCCGTCTATGGCGAAAAGCCGATGGGCGGAGAAGGCTTTACCGAGGACGAACCAGCCACCAGCCCGGTATCCCTTTATGCCGCGACCAAGCGCAGTTGCGAACTGATGAGCCAGAGCTATGCAAAGCTTTATGGCTTTCCGCAGACTGGCCTGCGTTTCTTCACCGTCTACGGCCCTTGGGGTCGCCCTGACATGGCCTATTTCAGCTTCACCAATAAGATCATGGAAGGGAAGCCAATTGAGGTCTATGGTGAAGGCAAAATGGCCCGCGATTTCACTTATATCGATGATATTGTCGATGGCATTATCGGCTCGCTCGACAATGTTCCGGCGCAGGGTGAGCATCGCGTGCTGAACATAGGCGATAGCCATCCCGTCGGCCTGATGGAGATGATTGAAACGCTGGAAACCGCCATCGGGCATAAGGCCGAAAAGATCATGCGCCCGATGCAGCCGGGGGACGTTACCGCAACCTATGCGGATGTTTCGAAACTGCACGCCATTTGCGGCTATAAGCCCAAAGTCATGCTGAGCGAAGGGCTGGAACGCTTTGCTGCTTGGTATAAGGATTTCTATCGCAAAGGCTAAGGCGTTTTCTAATCAGGTGGCATCACCTAATGACTCGGAAAACGCGGCAAACCAAAACTGAGAGCGGTTTTCCTGATCTAGATTTATCGGAAACTGCTCTAAGAAATGAAGGCGGCACCAAGGTCATAAGGACACGGTGCCGCTTATCTTTTTTCTGGCTTACTCCTTAGGGCGGGCAAGCAGTCTGGCAAATTCCTGAACAGCAGCATCAGGCCCCTGAGGGTGGCCCCAGACCGCCCCACTCACTGCCAGAAAATCCGCCCCTGCATCAATAAGCGGCTGCGCATTATCCACCGTGATGCCACCAATCGCGACACAGGGAAGCTCAAACAAAGTCGTCCACCAGCTTAATATGGATGGCTCTGGCTGATGCTGGGTTTCCTTTGTCGCCGTCGGGTAAAAAGCGCCAAAAGCCACATAATCAGCACCCGCCTCTCCGGCCTCCATCGCAAGATGGCGGCTGTCATGACAGGTAATGCCGATTTGCGCCGTCGGGCCAAGCAAAGCTCTTGCCGCCCGCGCATCACCATCCCCCTGCCCTAGATGTACGCCATCAGCATCCAGACGCTTCGCCAGTTCCATGCTATCGTTGATGATGAAGGCGACATCATGGTCGGCGCAAATACGCTGCATAGGCTCAGCCGCGCGCGCAATGGCATCCTCATCAATGCCCTTTAACCGCAATTGAAATGCTGCGACCGATCCGCCGTCAAAGGCGGCCTTCAACCTGTCCGTAAAGGTCGCATCAACGGATGCAGGCGAGATCAGATAAAGCTGGCAAGGCGGGCGCCTTACATCCCGTTCAAAGCGGGTCGCAAAATCAGGGTCTAGTTTCAGTTCGTCATCGGTAAAATCGGTCATGCGCCTTCATAATCCGTGCGCCAATAATAGGCTAGCACAGAAATGGCCGATGAGCAGGCACAAAAAAGGCGGGGCAACTCATGCCACCCCGCCCCTTTCTAATCATTCATGCAGACAAATCAGGCCTTCGTCGTCGATGCCTGATAGATGGCGTCAATTGCGCTGGCCAGAGAGGCGTCAAATTCTTCATCGCTCATGCCATAACGCAAATCTTCGAGCAAAGCGCGGCTGAAGCTGGCGATAATGCCTTCATTTTTCGCGAGTTCAACGCAGGCTTCGGGACGCTTGAAACCGCCCGACAGCGCAACAACGCGCAATACGCGCGGATGTGCAATCAAAGGTGCGAACAGGCCAGATTTAGCAGGCAGGGAGAGCTTCAGCATCACCTTGTCATCGCCGGTCATCGCGTCCAGTTCCTTGAGGATTTCTTCCATCAGAATCTGGTCGGCTTCAGCGCGCTCGGCGCTCTTGATGTTCACTTCCGGCTCGATAATCGGCATCAGGCCAGCGGCGATGATCTGCTTACCCACTTCAAACTGCTGCTTCACAACAGCAGCGATGCCTTCGCGGTTGGCAAGGTTGACAACCGAACGCTCCTTAGTGCCGAATACGCCGAGCCCCTTAGCGCGGGCAAGCAGAGCGTCGAGTTCCGGCATGGGCTTCATCAGTTGCACGCCATTGGCCTCGTCCTCAAGGCCCTTATCAACCTTGATAAAGGGCACTACGCCGCGCTCAATCAGCGCCTGCGGGGTCGGCTTACCATCAACCAGACCATCCATCGTGCGTTCGAACAATATTGCGCCAATCACCTTGTCGCCGGTGAAAGCAGGCGATGTGATGATACGGCTGCGCATCTGGTGGATCAGGCCGAACATTTCTTCTTCGGTAGACCATGCATCATCTTCAACGCCATAGCCTTTGAGCGCCTTGGGCGTGGAACCGCCACTCTGGTCCAGCGCCGCGATAAAGCCGTTACCGCTGGCAATCTTCTCGTTCATTTCAGCAAAATTCATGAAATCGTCCTTTTCTGCACCAAAGGATAATGATCCGTTGTGATTTCAATCAGATGACCTTCTGTCCATCTGGAAATCACGGTTAACAAGCAACGGGAGAAGTCGTTTCATATGAAGCCACTTCTGGAAGCAACATGGAGCGACCTAGCCCATGCTGCGGCATCACTCAATGCCGCAATGCAACAAAGAAGGTTAACAGCGCACCCGTGCATAAAAGAAGGAGCTGGCTTTTGGTTCCAGCTCCTCCTCTTTCTTATGCCATTAAGGCGGCAACACCGGGCAGGGCCTTGCCCTCCATCCATTCCAGAAACGCGCCGCCAGCGGTTGAGACAAAGCTGAAATCCGCCGCCGCGCCAGCATGGTTGAGGGCCGCCACCGTATCCCCGCCGCCAGCGACAGAAACAAGCGAGCCTTCCTTCGTCAGCGCCGCCGCGGTTTTGGCGAGGGCAACCGTTGCCGCATCAAAAGGCGCGATTTCAAAGGCACCCAGCGGGCCGTTCCACACCAATGTGCGGCAAGTCTTGAGAGCATCCGCCAGTGCTTCGACCGCAGCCGGGCCAACATCTAAAATCATCTCATCGGCCGCGACTTCATGCACATTACAGGTCCGCAGCGATGCCGGATTGGCGGCAAATTCCTTCGCCACCACCACATCATAAGGCAGATGAATGGTGCAACCGGCCTCGTCTGCGCGATCCATGATCTTTTCAGCGGTATCCGCGAGATCATGCTCACACAGCGATTTGCCAACATCGACGCCCCGCGCAGCAAGGAAAGTATTGGCCATGCCGCCACCGATGATGAGGTGATCCACCTTCGTTACCAGATTATTGAGAACATCTAGCTTGGTAGAGACTTTCGCCCCGCCAACGACGGCTGCCACTGGCTTGACCGGCGCGCCAAGGGCGGCTTGCAACGCATCCAGCTCCTTTTCCATCGAACGGCCAGCGAAAGAAGGCAGCTTATGTGCCAGCCCTTCGGTGGAGGCATGGGCCCGGTGCGCCGCAGAAAAGGCGTCATTCACATAAAGATCACCCAGAGCAGCGAAACGATCGACCACTGCCGGATCATTTTTTTCTTCACCGCCAAAGAAACGGGTATTTTCAAGGAGAGCGATATCACCGGGCCGGAGGGAGGCAACAGCCTGCGCATCGCCCTCCCAGTCAATATAACGGACCGGACGGCCCAACACGCCAGACAATGGCTCTGCAATCTGCTGCAAGGACAACTCTGCGCTCGGCTGTCCTTTGGGACGACCGAAATGTGCGAGGATCAACACCTTTGCCCCGCGATCAGACAATTCATTAACGGTCGGCATAGCAGCACGCAGCCGGGTATCATCACTGACTATGCCATTTTGCATCGGCACATTCAGATCTTCGCGTACCAGCACGGCTTTGCCGCTGATGTCGCCCATGTCATCCAGCGTTTTGAATGCCTTCATATCGCTATTCCCTCACTCTGCCATTCACGCAAAACCGCCCGCCAGTCCGAAGACAGGCGGGCGGCGCTCAGTTCCGTCTATCAGAGCAGGCCTGCAACCACACCGGTCGTATCGACCATGCGGTTGGAGAAGCCCCATTCATTGTCATACCAGCTCAGCACACGAACCAGCTTGCCATCGATCACTGCGGTTTCGAGGCTGTCGATGGTAGAGCTGCGCGGATCACCATTATAATCAATGGATACCAAAGGCTCATCCGAGTAGCCAAGAACACCCTTGAGCGGACCGGATTCAGACGCTGCCTTCAACAGGCTGTTGACTTCTTCCACCGTCGTCGGGCGCTTCGGCAGGAACTTCAGGTCAACGACCGACACATTCGGGGTAGGTACGCGGATGGAGGAACCATCGAGCTTACCCTTCAGTTCCGGCAGAACCTCACCCACAGCGCGGGCAGCGCCGGTGGTCGTCGGGATCATCGAAAGCGCAGCAGCGCGGGCGCGGCGCATATCCTTGTGAATCTGATCCAGCGTGTTCTGGTCGTTGGTGTAGCTATGCACCGTGGTCATGAAACCGCTGTCGATACCGATGGCATCGTTCAGCACCTTCGCCAGCGGGGCAAGGCAGTTGGTGGTGCAGCTCGCGTTGGAAATGACAATGTCATCCTTGGTGAGCTGGTCATGGTTGACGCCGAACACAACAGTGCGGTCAACATTGGTGCCGGGCGCGGAAATGATAACGCGCTTTGCACCAGCCGTCAGATGCGCGCTGGCCTTTTCCTTACTGGCGAAAATGCCGGTGCATTCAAGGGCAATATCAACACCATGTTTTGCATGGGGAAGATTGGCCGGGTCACGTTCCGCAGTAACGGCAATGCGCTTGCCATTGATGATGATTGCATCGCCATCAACGCTAACTTCACCAGCGAAATTGCCATGCACGCTGTCCCGCTTGAACAGCAGAGCGTTGCTGTTCACATCACCCAGATCGTTAATCGCTACCAGTTCAAGATCATGATCGGTGCGCTGAAGAATCGCGCGCGCAACCATGCGGCCAATACGCCCAAAACCGTTAATTGCTACTTTGACAGCCACTGCACTAGCCTCCTGTTTTACTTCAATGCCGCGATGATTTGCGGCGCAATTTTTTCAGCCGTCAGGCCGAAAGCATCATAAAGCGCATCTATTGGGGCAGACGCGCCGAAATGGTCGATACCGAAACGCAGACCGTCTGTGCCGGTAATGCGTTCCCAACCGAAAGTGACGCCCGCCTCAACCGAAGCGATCAGCGCATCGGCAGGCAGAATATCGGCGCGATAGGCCGCATCCTGCGCAAGGAAGCGCGACATGCTGGGCATGGAAACAACGTCCGCGCCAATGCCAGCGGCCTCCAGCTTTTCTGCCGTCGCAACCGCGATTTCGACCTCAGACCCAGTCGCAACCAGCACAACCTTGCGGTCTGCCGTCGCAGCGCGCAGGCGATAACCGCCCTTAGCACTGAGGTTGTCGGTGGCCTCCAACCGCAATTGCGGCAGATTCTGGCGCGTCAGGGCCAGCACCGACGGCGTTTCCGCATTTTCCAGCGCGAGCTGCCAGCATTCGGCGGTTTCCACCACATCGGCAGGGCGGAACACCTCCAGATTCGGGATCATCCGCATCGACATGATATGCTCGATCGGCTGATGGGTCGGGCCATCTTCGCCAAGACCGATGCTGTCATGCGTCAATACATAGATGACGCGCTGGCGCTGCAAAGCCGACATACGAATGGCATTGCGGCAATAATCGCTGAATACGAGGAAGGTGCCGCCATAAGGCACCACGCCACCATGCAGCGCCATGCCGTTCATCGCAGCAGCCATGCCGAATTCGCGAATGCCATAATAGACATAGCGCCCCGCATAATCGTCCTTGGTAAAGGGCGTGGTCGCCTTCGTCTTGGTGTTGTTAGAGCCGGTCAGGTCAGCCGAACCACCTACCATCGCCGGGATGGTTTCGGTGAGTGGCCCCAACGCCATTTCGCTGGCCTTGCGGGTGGCGACCTTTTGCGGGTTGGCAATCAACCCATCGATAAATGCCTTTGTGGGCGTGGCGGCATCAATTTTGCCCGCCATCTGCGCCTCAAATTCACCCTTGCGCGGGGAGGCACCGAGACGCGCTTCCCACTCTGCACGAACGGAGGCGCCGCGCGCACCGGCCTTTTCCCATTCGGCCCTGATATCGGCAGGAATTTCAAACGGCGCATGGTCCCAGCCCAAAACAGCGCGGGCGGCGGTGATTTCGTCTGCCCCCAAAGGCGCGCCATGCACATTATGGGTGCCTTGCTTATTGGGCGAACCCTTGCCGATGATGGTGCGGCAGGAGACCAGCGACGGGCGTGGGTCAGCCGCCGCTTCGCCCAATGCCCGACGAATATCAGCAAAGTCATGCCCATCGCATTCCACGATATGCCAGCCGGATGCCCGGTAACGCGCAGGAATATCCTCTACGGAAGAAAGCGACACATCGCCATCAATGGTGATGTTGTTATTGTCCCACAGCACATTGAGGCGGCCAAGGCCCAGCGTACCAGCAAGGCCAACGGCTTCATGGTTGATGCCTTCCATCAGGCAGCCATCGCCTGCGATCACCCATGTGCGGTGATCGACCAGATCGTCACCATAAACGCCATTGAGGTGCCGTTCGGCCATCGCCATACCGACTGCCATCGCAAAGCCCTGCCCCAATGGGCCGGTGGTGCATTCCACGCCGGGAAGTTCAAAATTCTCCGGGTGGCCTGCGCATACGCTATGCAATTGGCGGAAATTACGAATGTCGTCGATGGTCGGCTGCTCATAGCCCGTCAGGTGCAGCAGCGCATAAATCAGCATCGAACCATGGCCCGCCGACAGCACGAAACGGTCACGATCGGCCCAATCCGGCGCGCTAGCATCAAATTTCAGATAATCCCTGAACAGCACGGTTGCCACATCGGCCATGCCCATCGGCATACCGGGGTGGCCGCTATTAGCGGCCTGAACCGCATCCATGGCCAGCGCCCGAATCGCATTAGCCAGTGTTTGTTCGGCGACAGTCATGGGGCAGAGACTTCCATTCTTTCAAATTGATCCGCACGAAACCCAAGCACATGCATGAGTCGATATATGTGCAGTCCATTTGTCGTGCCATGCACGCGGCGTCAACCGCGGGGAGGGCCCTGTCATCACATATTCTGAATATTATGGCGTAAAACTGTCACATATTCCTGTTGCAGAGGGCATCATCCCCCCTCCCATCTATACGGCCCGAACCGAACTTGCTATGCAGCCCCCATGCCTAGCCCCGCTTTGTTGCCCAATTTGTTGAACGCCGTTAATCGTCTGGATCAGGCGATTAGTCGCGCGGAAACCACCTTAGACGCCGCCGAAAAGCGTGCGAAATCAAACCGCAAACAGCGTGATACGCTGCTGACTGAGGTGATGACCGAAATTGATGATCTGTTTTCTGCGCTAAAGCCAGATGAGACAGACGAATCCCCGGCACAACAGGCCGAACAGAAACAGGAAGAAGGGCATGGCTGAAGTCACGCTGACCATAAGCGGACGCCAGTATAATCTGCATTGCGGAGATGGTGATGAAAATCATCTTTTCCACCTTGCGGAACTGGTCGAAGAAAAAGCGGCCATGGCGCGGAATGCCACCCCCGGCCTGACCGAAGTGCGCCAATTGCTGTTCGCCGCCCTTTTTCTGGCGGATGAGCTTCATGATTTGCGTACACAGCCACAGAAAAGCGTTGATACTACCCCTTCCCGTCCTTCGGCGGATATCATCGCGGCGCTGACCGCACAGGCAGAGGAAAGTGCCCGCGCCCGCATCAGCGCAGAAATAGCTGAACTGGAAGAGCGCGCCCGGATACAGGCCGAAACAGAGCAGGCGATGGCCGAGCAGATTAATCATCTGACAAATCGTATCGATGCACTCACAGACAGGCTTGCAGGAAGCATTGCTCCCGCCTAAATAGAAGGCGGCGGGTACTGCCCGGCACGAGCTGAAGCGAACATCCCTGAGGCGATAAACACATCCAAGGGGACTGTCCCTGCCCGGGTCCTGGCCCGGTGCATATGGTTCCCACCTGACGTTAGGCGTCAGAGGATATTCCGGCAAACGACCACGGCGGTCCCGCCACCCGCCGTTCCCCTTTCATCCATAAGGACACCCCTCCCCCATGACCGACAGCACAGGTTTCCACGGGGAGGATAAAGACAAAGTGCGGCGTGATGCCCGCGCAGCGCGCAAGGCTTTCGTCGCAGGGCTGGACCAAATGGCCCATCGCCTCGCATTTCATGCCCTGCCCAGTCCGATCCGGACTTTGATAGCCAATTGCCAGATCGTCGCCCTTTATGCCCCCGTGGGGGACGAAGCCCCCGCCCTGCGCCTTGCCGAAGCCCTTGTGGCAGAAGGCAAAACGCTCTGCCTGCCCTATGTGGTTGATCGCATGGGTACGATGGAGTTTCGTGCATGGGCACCCGGTGACACGCTGGAAGAGGGAGCCTTTGGCACCGTTCAGCCGCCGCGCTTCGCGCCTGTGCTGCACCCTGATGCGATTTTCGCGCCACTTGTCGCCTTTGATGCGCGCCTGATGCGTCTGGGGCAAGGCGGCGGATATTATGACCGCGCCTTCGCACGTTATGAACAGGCACTGCGTATCGGGCTTGGCTGGTCCGTGCAGCAGATAGATGAGGTGCCGGCTGACCCATGGGACATGCCATTGCACCGCGTAATGACCGAACGCAGCATCATCGAACCAGAATCATGACACCACCCCATCAGCCCAGTTGGCGCAAACCCTTTGGCATGTTCCTGATACTCGCGCTGATTGCTTTATGGGCGTTTGTCATTGGTAGCCTCTCTGGCCCGATTGGTCGCCTGCCCGGATGGGCGCAAATCCCCATATATCTCATCAGCGGTATAATATGGATATTCCCGCTAAAGCCCTTGTTGCGCTGGATGGAAACCGGGCGCTAATGCCCAGCATCTGAACACCATCCATTTCGGATTAATATCGTCACAATAGCACCCCGATATGGACCAAGCTGAGCTGGCCGAACGCGGCTTGCCGTCTGACATCTGGCGGTATGAGACCGCAAAGCCCTTCCTGGACGAAATATTTACAATGCAATGAGGAAAGCCCCGAAAGGGCCGCGATCTTCTTTGCCAATCATCGCGCCGCCATCATCGATATATGGATGATAGAAGGCACGAAACACAGCGTATCCCTGCCTGTGAAGGATATTGTGCAAAAAAGCCGGCATTTACGGGCCTGCCAGATCATGGTCATTCACACCCACCCTTCTGGCAACCCCAATCCTAGTCCGCAGGACGTTACGATGACGCGTTTGCTCGCCGCCCGGTTGAGGCAACAGCGGCAGAGGCTGACCGATCATATCATCCTCACCCACAATCGTTATTTCAGCTTCCGCTCTAACCGCATGCTGTAAACGACGGAAAACTAGCAAATTTTGCCAGACCTCGCAGCGCGTAGTACAATAAATGACATTAAGATCACGAAAAATTCAAACAGGGTGTTGACAGTCGCGCCACTCTCCCATAGACGCCCCTCCACACCAGAACGCGGGTGTAGCTCAGTTGGTTAGAGCGCCGGCCTGTCACGCCGGAGGTCGCGGGTTCAAGTCCCGTCACTCGCGCCACATTTTGTGGAAAAAACTCTCAGAAATCGTTGATGTAGAGATCATCCCCTCAAGGGGCATACCGATCATATACCAGCACGCCGATGCGGTTTCGCTACGTCTGGCAATCAGGGGGCAGAAGACGCCCCAGTCGAGAGAAACTCACACCTGTCCCCATCCAGATATAAAGCCGTCAGTACATCGGAACGATAAGCCCCTGTATCAATAGCGATTCGGTTACGGCGCACTTCGACATCCTGCACAATGCTATGCCCATGCACGATGATAGCGCCATGGTCGCTCTGGTCGTTCAGAAATTCATCCCTGATCCACAGCAAATCCTCTTTACTCTGATGCTGCAAGGCTATTCCGGGCCGGACACCTGCATGACAAAAGAAATAATCGCCAGAGGCCAGAAACCAGGGAAGGTCCGCCACCCATTCCACCCATTCCTGCGGGATACGCTCCGCAAATAGCCGGGCATGGGCCTCATAATCATCATCCGGGCCGGGCGGCTCCAGACCAAAGCTGCGCACTGTGGCATCGCCACCAAAACGCATCCATGCGCGGTAAACGCCAGCTTCCCCGCTCAGCGCCCGCAACATCATCTCCTCATGATTACCCATGAGGACCGTTAAACGGTCGGTGGATCGCTGAATATTATAAAGGCATTCAATAACCCGCGCAGAATCATTCCCACGGTCGATCAAGTCACCCAGCAGGACAAGCTGCACACCGCCGGATACAGAACCCGCAGCAGACAATGCCGCCTCATGATCCTCAATATTCTGGATCAAGGTACAGAGGAGATCAAACCGGCCATGCACATCGCCGATAACATAGAATCTTTCACCATCGGCGGTACGCGGCAAAGGCGCAGCAGGCGCTGAGCGCGGCAATAATGCTCTCGTCAACTTACCGAATATCACCGTTTCACTGCCTTTTGCTTTGGCATAGCCTGCAATCCTGCCCGGCCAGCCTTCTCCATATCATAATCGCCTCAAACCGCCACCGCCCCGGCAATATGGGTTTGCGGCGCATAATCGACCACTTCAAAATCCTCGACCCGATAATCAAAGATCGTTTCCGGCCTGCGGTTGATGCGGAACCGCGGCGCACCTGCTGGCGTACGCGATAATTGTTCACGCACCAGATCGGCATGGTTGAGGTAGAGATGCACATCCGCGCCGTGCCAGACAATATCCCCAACATCGAGATCACATTGCTGTGCCAGCATACGGGTGATAAGCGCCAGACCGAATATGTTGAACGGCACCCCCAGCGCCAGATCAGCGCTGCGTTGGAATAGCAGGCCGGAAAGCCGTCCGTCTGACACATGGAATTGATAGGTCATATGGCAGGGCGGCAAGGCCATGCCCGCTATTTCCGCCACATTCCATCCGGTAAACAGCAAACGGCGGGAGCCGGGGTTACTTCTTATCTGCTCAACCAGCGTGGCAATCTGGTTATGCCCTTGCTCCGCCCGACGATACAGCCCGTCACCGACCGGCTCATAACGTGGCCAGTTCACCCATTGGGCACCATAAACCGGCCCTAAATCGCCCCACTGCCGTGCAAAATCATCATCAGCGATAATCCGCGCTTCAAACGCGTCGCGATCAATCCCCTCGCCCGTAGCGCGACGATAGGCATCCAGCGGCCAGTCGGTCCATATATGGACGCCTTGCTCTACCAATGGACGAATATTGGTGTTGCCGGTCAGAAACCAGAGCATTTCGCGAACTGCTACTTTCCAATAGACACGCTTGGTCGTTAGCAGCGGAATCGCGTCATCACGCAATGAAAACCGCATTTGCGCACCAAAAAGCGAGCGCGTACCAACCCCGGTCCGGTCGATTCTTTCATCGCCTTCCTCCCAGATGCGGCGCATCAAGTCGAGATATTGCTGCTCATAATGCTGGCTGGCGGCCATGCGTTTCCCTTCGCAAACTAGGGTCAGGACCCATTAATTTCATGAACCGTGATGGCCTGTTTGCGGGATAAAATGCAAGGACGTAATAAGCATGCCATGCCGGGGGCATGGCAAAGCGCAGACACGCGCGCAATGCGGGGTTTGCCTTCCGGATAAGGGCTTTGACACCGCAGTTTACCTGCAAACAAGCCATCCTGTGGGCTTGGCTGCTTTGGCCGCTGACTGTGTCACCCGCTTGGTGATTAGCACCACTATTTTCCTGCGCTCCTTCCGTATCAGCGGCCAAAACAGATCAAGTCTCGGCCATGGAATTAAGTGGTCCTGACCCTAGGACAATTTCAAAGCAGAGGACATCATCCGCCGACTGAGAAATTGCAATAAAACAAAACGTTAAAGCAGTTCAGTCGTTTCAAAGTGAACGACAGCCGCGCTAAGAACAGCTTTATAGGGCCACAGCATCATGCCGGTCCACCCATATCCACCAGAAAACAAACAATGGCCTCCCATGGCGCGCGCCATTTCCTCCACTCATCTTATTTTCAATAAAACGCAGGAACAAAGATTAGAAAAGTGCATTGGGTAGCAAAATTAAAGCCGGACTTTTCAATCGAAAATATTATTAACGAAATCATCATAATGCCGAAAAAGATTATATTAAAGCAATTTTTGGATATGCCACATTCATATTCAACATGAATTTTTACAAAACAAGAATTAATAGTTAACAATCATTAACAATAACCTCATCTTCTAAAGGACGAAGAAATGACTCTCTCCAGTTCACAAGTATCGAACGAGATTTTTCTTCAAAATGATTATCTAAGTCTTGGCATCAATGCTGGCGGATCGCTGGGCACTGTCTCCAAGACACCCAGTTCTTTTTACACTGGTGAGTTCCAGCGCACCGGCCTTGTGGCTGACACAGACGGCTTCGGCGTTGGAAAGAGTCATTTCAGGGATGCCGTCCTTCCCGGCACACCGGTCGAGGGTTTCAGCATTGGGTATCAGATCGGCGCGAAGAGCTACATCAAAACCAATCAAGACCGTAACTCGACGCATAATATAGACGGTGTAACCACCGATATTTCCACCAGCACCGCAGCCGCCGCCAAATGGGTCGGCACCACCGCAGAAAAGCTGGTCGTCGATCAGACCATTTCTCTGACGGAAGATGCCCAATATTATAGCATCACCGTCACCCTCACCAACACATCTTCTACGGCAATGGGCGATGTGCATTATATGCGCACCATTGATCCCGATCATGTCGATTTCGCAACGCGCAACACTATTGTTGAACAGGGCAATGGCTCTGCACTGGTGACTGGCGCGGCCAAAGACGGCACAAACCCGCTATTCATCTATTCCACAGATGACCGCGCCACGGTTTCCATCGCCAACGTATATAACAAAGACCCCTATGCGCTGGCCAGCACACAGGCAGCAGGCTATTCCACCTATGCCGATCAATCCCTGAACATCACCTTTGACATTGGCACATTAGCGGCCGGTAAATCCACGACGCTGACCTTCTATATGGGCGTTACCAATGACATCAAGGGAACGATCAAGGCGATTGACGCGTCCCAGACGGCTGAACCTGTAACACCAAAACCGCCGGTAAATGCCGCCCCCAACGCCGTCGATGACAGCTTCTCGCTGAAGCAAGACAGCAAGATCAGCGGCAATGTGCTCGCCAACGACACCGACGCCAATGGCGACGCACTGACGGCGGCTCTCGCCACGGGCCCGGCCAATGGCACCATCAGCTTCTCCAAGGATGGCAGCTTCGTCTACACTCCGAAGGCAGGCTTCTTCGGTACCGACAGCTTCACCTACAAAACATCGGACGGTAAGCTGACCGACACAGCAACCGTCACCATCAAGGTGGAGGAGGTGAACAAAGCCCCCAATGCCGTCGATGACAACTTCTCGCTGAAGCAAGACAGCAAGATCAGCGGCAATGTGCTCGCCAACGACACCGACGCCAATGGCGACGCGCTGACGGCGGCTCTCGCCACGGGCCCCGCCAATGGCACCATCAGCTTCTCCAAGGATGGCAGCTTCGTCTACACTCCGAAGGCAGGCTTCTTCGGTACCGACAGCTTCACCTACAAAACATCCGACGGCAAGCTGACCGACACCGCAACCGTCACCATCAAGGTGGAGGAGGCAATCAAGGTCGTACAGCCGGAACCCAACATCCCCGATCAGGCTGCCCCCGGCAATAAGCCTACTTTGCCTATATTCTCCTCCTTGCTCGAAAAGGCCAGCGTGATTAACGGCTCGGCACAGAGCAACGACAAGCTGGTCGGCACGAACCAAAGCGATGCTTTCTACTTTGCCAGCGCCGATGCCAAAACCGGGGCAGACACAATCAGTCAATTTGGCAAAAACGATATTCTGGTTCTGGATGCCCAAATATATGACAGCAATAATGACGGCATCATCACTTTCTCAACCAAGAATACTGTGCGCATCGACGGATCGACAAAAACCAGCGACACCGTAAAAATTGAAGGCGTTAACTCGCTGCGGTATCTCGGCACAGAAGACGGCCTGTTCGTCTATGGCGACAAAGCAGTCCGCGCCAAAAACGCTATCGAAGGCATTATCGGCGACGAAATACTCAGCGGTGACGCGGGCGATAAAAAATCGCAAACCTTCTTCTTCGACACAGCGCTGGAACTTAATCTGGGCAAAGACCAGATCAACAATTTCGGCAGCAAAGATGTATTGCTCACGACCACCCAATTGGTTGATGAGGACCGCGATGGCATTATCAGCTGGGCATCCGGCGGCACCCTCACCCTGCCCGGCACGCAGGAAGGCATCAGCAGCGGCACATTGGCCATTAACAACATCAAGGGCGCAGCGATTAACAGCCTGGAATATGACGGCTCCGTCCAGCATAATGGCCAGACCTTCTACGTATACAGCTTGCTGGATTCAGATGCAGGCCTCAGCACCGTTGGCTGGTAAGGTCTGATTGATCGAATGGTGATGATTGGGTCGGGGGGCTATACCTTCCGGCCCTTTTTTATTCCGCCTACACTCAGGAATGTTATGAAAGCGCCCCTTGCGGCAGCGCAAAAGGCAATGCATAACGGCGCATAACATATTCAACCGGGTTAATAAGCAGCCTCCATTGCGTTTCAACCAGCATTCGCAATGGTGAAACATTAAATATTTTTGTAATAAAATTTCACCATTATCATGAATAATGATGAAGGTGTAGCAATCGGCGAAGCATAAAATTCATTATTATTTTTGAATTTTCACCGATTTAGCAGGAATTTATACATGCATGATATCGCCGTCATTATACCGCTATACAATAAAGGCCCTCATATAGAGGACACACTGACCAGCGTATTCATGCAGAGCTATCCTCCCAAAGAAATTATCGTGGTGGATGATGCATCCAGTGATAATGGTCCTGAGATTGTGAAATCTATGGCTGCAAAAGACGACAGGATCAAATTTCTGCATCGCACTCAACCCGGACCGGGGGGCTATGCCGCCCGAAATTTCGGTATTGAAAATGCCAGTTGCGAGTGGATTGCCTTTCTTGATGCCGACGATATTTGGCACCCCGACCATCTTGACGGAATTATGGCAGCAATAGAAAAAGCAGGTACCACCGTCGGCTGCGGTTTTTCTGGTGTTCAAATCGTCGAAGGTAAAAGCCGAACAAGCTATGTCGGCACAAACACCAGCATCCCCGTCGCAACCCCCCTCACCCTTGATGATATACTGAAAATATGGCTGAGAACCGGACAGTGTCCCATCTGGACAGGGGCCTCTATGTTCCGCCGTTCCGTGCTGACGGAGGCTGGCCCATTCCCTGCCAACAAGGCGCGCCGGGGAGGTGACAAAGACATGTGGTTCCGCGCTATTGCGCGCTGCGACACCGCCTATAGCGGCAAGGAAACTGCCGAATTTCATCAGGATACCGTCAATCGTGTAACGCGATCGACCAGTCACACCGATGTTCCTATCATCATCCAAAGTATTAACAAGCTGCTGCCGACAGCTAATGAAGCAACCAAACTGCTTCTCAAAAAATTGATTAATTGCGAAATTGCGCAATATGCACGACATACTGCTGGAGCAAAATTCAGGGTAAATCCTCAATTTTTCAAAATATATCAATATGATGCAGGATTAAAAAATCTAGCAAAACTGTCAGCATTCTCTGCCATCGGAATGGCATTGGAATTCTACCGAGTAAATATCAAAAAATAATTCTCAATTACTTTACAATATTCAATCGGAGTTCCGACATGCCGCCTGAAATCACGGTGATCAGCCCGTTCTTTAATCGCGCAGATCGCATTCAGCGCTCCCTTGATTCCTTAAAATCGCAAACTTTTGATAGCTTCAAGGCGATTATCATTGATGATGGGTCATCTGATAATAGCTACGAGGTAGCTCTATCTCATGCTAATGATAAGATAGAAGTAATAAAGCAAGAAAATCGTGGATTTACACAAACCATGATTTCTGCATGCAATTCTGTACAGTCAGAATTCATTGCTGTTCATGGCTCTGGCGACGAAAGCCTTCCCTTACGCCTGCAAATGCAATATGAATTCCTCAAGAAAAATCCAAATGTTGTTGCTGTTGGTTGCGGTATTCAGAATATAGACGAAATAACAGGAAAAACCTGGGACGTCATTCCGCAACAGACCATACGCAAAGGCCCGATTAACGGCGATTTCTCTATCTCGCATGGGGAAGTCATGTTCAGGGCAGACGCCTATCGTAAAGCCGGTGGATATCGCAGCCATTTCAGGGTTGGACAGGCTTCCGATCTCTTCCGTAGGATGAGCAGAATTGGCGATTTCGGATATGTTAGCGACATATTATATCGCCGTTATCTGGCGTTGGATGGCGTCAACTCAAACATCAACAACATAATTCAACGCGAAATACTAAGTGCAATCAGCAAAGATGCCCATATCGCGGCTATAGAAAGTAACGGAAACAATAATTACTCAAAGGATTCCTTAGATAAATATGGAATACTATATCCATATCTATCTTCACCTAGCCGAAATATGGCTCAGACATTGGCATCAGCTTCCATTAAAAGCTGGTATGGGAATAATAGACAGCAAGCCCTACGCTTGGCGCGCCTCGCTATAGCCGAAAAACTTACCTCGAAAGCTGCAGCAGCCCTCATTATTTCTACCATAGGTATAGATGCGATGAGAAAACCGCTCCTTCCTGTCGTAAGGAAATTGACAAAAGGTAATGATGAAAATGACATTGATCGCTTAAGCGGTAAATGACATTGATCGCGGTTTAGCTGACCCGAAGCGACCGAAATATACTTTAGCTGGATATCTTACTTATAATTTTATGTGATAAGCGCATAATATCTTGCTCAGGCCCATCTGGACGCCCTGCTAAAAGCCAAAGAATGAAGTTTGTGGCAATATAGGCAATGGCACCAACCACCACATATATAACTATTTTCCAAAGGTCACCGACCAGACCAATTCTATGTAAAATCGGGCTAATCGATAAAACAACCCCAGACATTATTAGCACACCCAATAGCGACCTAATATTACTAGAGAATTGATCCCAATAGGAAATATTAATTAAATTTTTTACTATTTGCATATTAAAGAAAATAGTTACAAATATTGTAGTAGCCCGTGCAATTAAAACGCCAACAAGACCATAAAAATACATCAAAACAAACAATATTGGTAAGCGAATAAGGAGCATCTGCCACTCACGGCGAAATAAAAGCTCGGTTTTACCGAATGACATTGCCAGCGAATAAGCTATCGAAGCAAGTGTCTGTAGTGCAAAAACAACCGCCAACGTCTGAATGATTGGAACAGCAGGGAGCCACACCTCTCCCATTGCCATATGCACCAGCGGCTCAGCCACCAACGCAAATCCGACCCCCAGCGGCAAGGCAACAGCGGTTATCAGAGCCTGCGCCCGTTGATACGCCCGCCTCAGTCGTGGAAAATCCCCTCGTAACTGCGAAAAAGCCGGAAATAATGTCCCAATGAGTGGCTGCGTTGTTTCGCGTGAAGGCATGATGGCGAGATTCTCTCCCATCGTAAAATGCCCGAGCTGCGTAGGGCCAAATATTTTACCGATCAGAAGCTGGTCAATCCGCATATTCACTGTTTTCAATATATTAGCCAATGTAAGCCACATTGAAAAAGACCACATCTGTCGCCCGTGTTTCAAGGAGAAACGCGGCACAAAAGGTAGAACAGTATAGGAAACTATCACTTGGGCAATCTGACCTATAAGCGTCCCCAGCAGTAATGCCCAATAACTATGATAAATAAACGCAATAATGATAGAAGCAACCACAGTTACCAGCTTATGAGAAGCAACCAATACAAAGTCTTGCCAAAAAATAAGTTGCCGCTGCAATAAAACTCTTCGAGGATTGGCAAATCCACTCAGTATAATTCCCAATCCCAGCGTCAACATTACTCCAAGCATTCGGGGGTCATCATATATAGCGACCACCAATGGACCACTCGCCGCGAATACTCCGCCTACCAGAAAACCGCGTGCCACATTCAATGTCCACGCGGTATGCATATGCTCGAGGGTAGGATCTGGATGATGAATTAAGGCCTGCGCCATAGCAACATCGGTGACCGCCGTCACAATCGCCAATAACGTCAAGCCGACTGCAACAAGGCCAAAATCTTCCGGGACGAGCAGTCGCGCAAGTACGACCGTAGAGACCAAGCCAAGAAGATTAACCGTGGCACGTGTCAGAGAAATCCAAAGACTGCCCTTCCCAATGCGGGAACTCAGATTCTTCAAGGATCACCCCTCTCGTAGGATTGCAGCCAAATCATTATACCGCCAGCCTTATAAACAGATCAGGCTGCGTTGCACAATCAATTCAAACTCTTGCGGCACCCAATCTTACAGGATGCATGAGCACTTAATACCAATCACAGGCTTCTAAAAATTACAAAGAAATCAAATAGTCTCGCACTTATGCCAAATACAAAAAGGGGAAGGCAAGCCTTCCCCTTTCCTAACATTTACATGCAAGCCTAATATTAGGCAGCAGTGTAGTAATAATAATCTACACCACCGATATTTTCATGACCGGCGAATGAGATAGCAGAAAGGCCAGTGAACTGAATCTGGCCGCCCGGGCCACCTGCAGGATCGCTTGCAGCAGGGCCGTCCGCACCAGGAAGATCCAGCACGCCATTCTTACCAAAGGTAACGGTGCTGTTGATGTCTGCATCAAACAGAGCCGAGGTCGTCACGATGCGGTCATCAGAACCGAAATTGTTGATGACGTCAGCACCGAGATTCAGGCCAAGAGCTGTGTCATAAAGATAGGTGTAAGAACCAGTACCAGCGTTAAAGGTATCGTTGCTTACCTTACCTTCTGTCCAGCCTGCCTGACGAACGCTCAGCTGAGCATAAGCATGCAGACCGTCTTTCTCACCGAGGTAACGAAGACCGGTTACTGCACCGTCTTCACCGGAAATGCCGATCTGGGTGTCGCCAGCGCGCTTGCTACCGCTGCCGGTACGCTCAACGTCGAGCACAGCGTTATCACCAAAATTGATGATGCCGTCGTTGTTGCCATCAAAAATCTTCTTGGTGGTCAGAATGCTGTCATTCTTACCGAAGTTTTCGATGGTCAGATTTCCCGTCAGCGTTGCGTCATACTGATCAATTACGAACTGGTTGGCGCCTACGGTGCCAGCGAAAATATCACCTTCGCTAACATCAACGTTGGTACGGCTACCAGTAGTGGTCAGCGTCGAATTGTCTCCGAATGCCATAAATAAAACTCCCTAAACACACATTGAAAACACAGGATTAAGGAGCAGCTTTAACCGCCACCTTGCACCATCTAATATTACGAGCGACCTGATATAGTTAATTTTATATATACCATTTCAAGATTCGGCAAATGATATTTCCGCCATATCCGTCTCAAAACTGCACAAGTGCTGACCTATAGATAAGGCCAAAACTCCCACAAATGCACCCAAATTGGCCGACACAAATCTACGGCGATTTTGATGCTATCATTTTGAATTAATAACGGAAATTCAACATTAATGCACTGAGACAGGCAGGCATTGCCACCGCATAACGAAAGGTCCAAAGCGGCATTTTAGGCCCGATAAGCTATGGTCAATAATCGTAAACAAATCTTCTCGCAGCTTTGCTCTGAACGCTCCGCCTCAACAAAAAAGCCCACAAGTGCCATCCACTTCATCTCACCACTACTTAACCTGTCATAACCTGATGTTCATTGGAGTGACCCATAGCAATCAGAATGGCTTAAACTACTTGAAGTCATAACCAGAACGATCCAACCACTTAATGACATGAACCATGATGTCCCGTTTGCCGGATGAAATGCACAATGCAGGGCCTTCACGGGGGGTAGGTGCTCTGGCGGTGCAGTTCACTTAGCACCGCAGCCACCCGACCTGCCAACAAACATGGTCAACCCATGATTTGGTTATTTTTGCGTTAATCCTGTCATGTGAAACTCCCTTAATCGCCCCCCTCCTAAAAGGTCCTTATAGCCAGATAGGGAGTTGATCGTGGCAGCGATTGCAAAACAGATACAGACGCCGACCAAACCATCAGGCATGGACGGTATACCGCAAATTCAGGCAGAAATCGCCCGCATAAAGGCAGCGCAAGAAGGCGACCCCACCCCGGTTCCGTCGCCAGCGCAGGAATATCAGGCACGTCTGGAACGAGCCGTTCTGGCATCTATGTTTGATGCCAAGGAAGACACCTCCCCCCGCAGGCTCAACATGCGGCAAATTCTAATTATCAGCGCTATTGCGATTGTTTCATGGGCCACCGTTTTTGGCATTGGAGCATTTCTGGTACAATAATAATATACAACTCTGCCCTAATTTAGAGCATGATAAAATTAAGGTGCCGTTGCCTGTTAATAGGGCAGCGGCGCTTTTTCTGTATGGCATGCCCCGATTTGGCTTGCCCGGATTCAAGCAAAATAGTATTTCCGGGGAAATGATAAAGGGGATCGGCATGCTCTTTCTGGCAGCCCACAACATAAAAAAGGGTGTATTTCCCCCTAATTTTCATATGTTAATGAGATGTTCACCATTTTACGAGAGTAACGTTTCCATAGTCTTTGTCTCATGGGGGCGTTAATACTATCATGCCCATCAACACCAGGCGTTCAGCCAGAATATCTGTTATAGGCCTGCGCGGAATACCTGATGTTCTGGGCGGAATAGAGACGCATTGCGAGAATTTATATCCAGCATTGATACGAGACAATCCTGATCTCGATATCACAATATTTGTTCGCAAATCTCATACCGTTACCATTACCAACGAATATAAGGGCGTGAAAATACGGGCTGTTGCCGCCCCGCAGATTTTTGGGGTCGATGCCTTGCTACATAGCCTGTGGTGTCTGCTCATCTGCGCTTTTTCTACCCGACCTGACATAGTTCACATTCACGGCATTGGCCCCGCCTTCTTCACCCCTTTGGCCCGGATGCTCGGCCTGAAAACAATTATAACCCATCATGCACAGGATTATTTGCGCCCTAAATGGGGCTGGAAAGGCCGTCTTTTCCTAAGATGGGGAGAAAGAATGGCCGCCCTTTTCGCTAACCACATCATATGCGTGAGCGCCGCGCTGGAACGCGACTTTCTCAAAATCTATCCCAGCGCCGCACGTAAAACTCATATCATTCGCAACGCTCCTTCCTCCATTGCCGGCAGACAAAAGCCGGATAATGATGTGCTGAAACGCCTGAATTTAACTCCGGGCCGTTATATCCTTGCTGCAGGCAGGCTGGAGGCGACGAAAAATTATCTGTTTCTGATGGATGCTTTCAAACGGGCTGGCCTTGATGATATGAAACTGGTCATTGCAGGCACCTTTGTCGACAGCCGCCCTGATTATGAAGAAAAACTGAAAAAACAGGTTTCAGAAAACATCATCCTTCCCGGTTATCAGCAATCAGAGAAGTTGACGCAACTATACAAAAATGCAGCATTATTTGTGCATCCATCCCATATGGAAGGATATGGGCTGGTCATTGCTGAGGCCCTCGCAGCCGGTTTGCCGGTTATTGCCTCTAATTTGCCGGTTCATCGTGAATTTTTGTTGCCAGAAAAATGCCTGTTCGATCCCGATACTATAAACGAACTGGTCAGTATGTTGAAACGGCCAGATTATAGTTATTTCCTACATCCGGTCGCAATTAGTGCCCAGAAAAATGACCATTGGCACCGCGCCGGGAAAGAGCATATGCGCATCTACCGAAACCTGCTGCCGAACAGTGCGATACTGACCCCAACAACGAGATGAAGACCGAAAACACGCCCAGACGTGTCATGTTTGTCATTAATTCCCTTGGCTATGGAGGGGCCGAGCGCGCCCTCACCAATATTCTGGCAACCCGGCCTAAGCATACAGACGGCACCAGTGATGAAATTCATCTTGTCCTGCTGGATACACTGCCCGATGCGCGGCCTGTGCCACCTGATGTTATACTCCATCGACTAAACGGCAGAGGCAGCCTGATAAGGAGTATGCTTCAACTCCGCCAGATCACCGCAAAGATCAGGCCTGCTATCATGATTGCCTTATTGCTGCGGGCCAACCTCGCCACTGCGATTGTCGGGCGCATGTTACATATCCCCACCATCATATGCGAGAGAATGCATGTTTCCTCTCATCTGGCGCAAAAATATCGCGGAGTGAGGCGCCGGCTTTTCTCTCGCCTGCCACGCATCGGCTACTCTTTCAGTACCCATATTCTGGCTGTATCACGCGGCGTGGCCGATGACATGGTTGAGCAGCATAGCGCCAACCCGTCAAAACTGTCCATCATCAATAACCCATTTGATCTGGCGAGAATTCGGGCTGATGGAGCGGCGGCAAGTAGCGTTCCCAATATTCCTGCCCGATTTGCTATCGCCATAGGGCGTCTTGAACCCGCCAAGAACATGAAGCTCGCTATTGATGCCTTTCTGGCAGCCAAGCTTGATTTTCCTCTGATGATATTGGGGGAAGGCTCCTTACGCCCAGCATTACAGCATTATATAGAACAACAGCAGGCGCAGGACCGGATCATCCTTGCCTCTTATCAGGATAATCCCTTCGCAACGCTCGCTAAGGCGCAGTTTTACATATCAGCATCCCGTAACGAGGGCTTCCCCAATGCAATGATGGAGGCGATGATATTAGGCATTCCAGTCATAGCAACCGATTGCCCCAGCGGCCCGGCTGAAATTGCCGGAGTTGAAAGCGCTGATCCCACTGCGCCTGTAACATTGGCGCCCTATGCGATCATCGTTCCGATGGACCGGCAAGATGCCCTGACGAGTGCCATCACTCAAATATGCAAAGCTGATCTCAACCAGCATTACCGCGCCCAATCTCTGCTCCGGGCAGAGGATTTCACACTGGAAAAAATCGGCGCACATTATTGGCGGAAAATTGAACAAATCGCACAAAGCGCCAGACGGCGCTCAACCAAATAGGCCATATTCAGCATAGCGAGAGCAATGACTCCGCCGATAAAAATGAGATAATCCACGCGCCATAGCGCCAGCAAAGCTGCCTTGCAGCTTCAGCTTATGCAGATACATCCCATAGAAACGGCCATTTTTGCCCGTACACAGGCAGAATGGTACGAATTCTTTGTTATTTTTACGTCTTGACGGTTGCATATGAAATAAAACTGTAACATTCGGCACAGCCATGGCTTTGGCTCTCAAACCTATCCGGCAGATTGCGGCTTTGCCCTATCGTGCCGATGGAGACGCGCTCGATGCGCCCATTCGTATTCTCCTCGTGACCTCGCGGGAAACGA
Source organism: Sphingobium sp. (assembly GCA_009360885.1). Taxonomy (GTDB): domain Bacteria; phylum Pseudomonadota; class Alphaproteobacteria; order Sphingomonadales; family Sphingomonadaceae; genus Sphingobium. The sequence goes on from SPEL01000002.1 coordinate 694,221, forward strand.
AACGATGGGTGATTCCCAAAGGAAACCCACTGAAAACTGGCCCTGCCCATCTGGGCGCAGCAGCAGAGGCAAAGGAAGAAGCAGGCGTTCTGGGCGCGGTGTGCCCAACACCACTCGGCTCCTATCGTTACCGCAAAAGGCGGAGCAATGGCGCTTCCGTGATGATAGATGTCGAGGTCTTCCCACTGGCGGTCAATCAGGAACTCAGCCAGTGGAAGGAGCAGGATGAGCGGGAACGCCGCTGGTTCAGTCTGGCCGAAGCCGCCAGTGTAGTAGAAGAAGAAGATCTGGGTGAACTCATCCGGTCCTTCGCATCATCGGAATTAAAGGCCGCAGGGCAGCGAAACGGCATTATGGATGCCGTTGCAGAAAAATCAGGGATAAACAGAATGTTCGGCTGGTTCCAAAAATTACTGCCCAAACAAGGTAATTTTTTCGAATTATTTGAGGCCCATGCCGCCACCGTGATTGCGGGTGCCGATGCATTAGGCCGGTTGCTCCATGATGATACGCACCGGGCAGATCATATCCGTGAGGTTCATGAGCGGGAAAATGATGCGGATGAAATTATCCGTGATGTGCTGCACCTTGTGCGCAAAACCTTCCTCACCCCGTTTGACCGTAGCGCAATCACCAGCCTCATCAGTTCAATGGACAATGCGATTGATGAAATGGATGCCGCAACATCAGCCATAGACCTGTATGATTTCGATGATTTCTGTCAGGAAATGAAGGATATGGGCGGCATTATCGTCGATTGCACCCGTGTCCTCGCCGAAGCATTGCCTTTGCTGCGCGATGTTGGGGCAAATGCAAAACGGCTGCATGAGCTGACCGAGCGTATGGTACGCATGGAAGGACATGCTGATGCCATTCATGATGCTGGCGTTAAGCAGGTGTTCCAGAAACATGGCGCTACCGACACGATGGGCTTCATCGTTCGCCGCGAAATCTTCAAACATCTCGAACGCATTGTTGATGCGCTGGAAGATGTCGCCAATGAAATTGACGGCATCGTGATCGATCACGCCTGATCGCCAGCCTTTTCCCCGTCCGAACTGCGCCTGAGGCTTTTTTGACCCATGCATGATCTTGCCCTGCCGTTGCTGATCGCGCTGATTTTTATCGCGCTGGCCTTTGACTATCTCAACGGCCTGCATGATGCGGCCAATAGCATTGCAACGGTGGTTGCCACCCGGCTGCTGCGCCCCGTACCTGCGGTGCTGTTTGCAGCCTTTTTCAACTTCGCCGCTTATTTTCTGACGCTGGCCTTCCCCGCCTTGCACAAGGTGGCAGAAACCATTGGATCTGGCCTCATTTCCAAGGAACTGGTGACGCCATCGGTCATATTTGGCGCACTGGTAGGCGCTATGTTCTGGAATGTCGTTACATGGATGAAGGGGATTCCATCCTCCAGCAGCCATGCGCTGGTCGGGGGCCTTATTGGTGCAGGGGTCGCCCATGCAGGCATTAGCGGCATTGAATGGCGCGGCCTCAACATGACATTGCTGGCTATCATCATCTCCCCGATGCTGGGCATGTTGCTGGCGATGCTCATCATGCTCATCACCAGCTGGCTATGCCGCAGGGCAAGCGCACGGGGGGCAGATAGTAGCTTCCGCTATTTGCATTTATTGTCGTCGGCAACCTATTCACTCAGCCACGGCCTTAATGATGCGCAGAAAACCATGGGCATCATCACGGTGTTGCTCTATTCCACCGGCTATCTGAGCGGGGAATTTCATGTACCGCATTGGGTAGCAATTGCGTGCTATATTGCCATTGCGATGGGAACGATGACCGGCGGGTGGAAAATTATCGAAACCATGGGAACCCGCATCACCAAATTATCGCAGCATCAGGGTTTCAGCGCTTCTCTGGGCGGGTCAATCGTCGTTTTCGGGGCTTCTTTGCTGGGCATTCCGGTCTCAACCACCCATACTATCACCGGAAGCGTTATCGGTGCGGGCACAGCGCGCCGGGCTTCTGCTGTGCGATGGGGCATTGCGCAGAGCGTTGTGATGGCGTGGATAATCACCATACCAGCATCGGCGACAGTTGGCGCTTTATTCTATTTGCTGACCCGCTTATTCTGAGGTTCCCAACGCTGGAAGCCAAAGCAGAGGCCCAGCCCTCCTGAGCATTGAGGCTCTAGTGTGGTGGATTTGAAATATGCCTCATTGCAACGGCTAGGTTCGGTGCATATTTCAGATCCGTAAACCACACTAGAATCATTCAGTTACTAGTGCCCTGATGAACCTGAAGTTCGTTCAGAGCCGGCCCAATAAGATTCGTGTCACTAGTTCTTATAGGATCAGAACCCATTAGACTGGATATGTTTTGGCCGCTGACACGGGAGAAGCGCGGGCTTCTGAGGCCAGAATCTCTCGTACCGCTAAAACCTTAAAGCAGCCCGAATGGCCAATGCCTCTACAGGCAATCCAAACAACAACTCCCCGGCTCATTCACCATGAACAGGCCGGGGAAGAATCAACTAATCACCTTCAGAACTGATAATTAGCCCGCAGCAGAACATTGCGCGGCATCCCCGGCATAGCGCCAGACCGCCAATATTTTTTGTTGGCAAGGTTAGATATCGCCAGCGTCAGATTAACATGGCCGATGCTGTAACCAATTGCGGCATCCAGCCGTTCATAGCCCTTGAGCAGCGTCGTATTAGGCAGATTAGTCCACTGGTCGCCAACATGGGTCACCCCGCCTTCGACATAGAGCCATTCCGCCGGAACATATCGGACGAATAAGTTGCCTGTTTCCTTGGAGGTGCCCGCCAGATACTGCCCCACATTGGTTGGCGTCGAGACATCCTTGCGCACGGTCGATTCCGTATAGCTCGCGCCGCCACGAACGAACAGCATATCACTGACTCTGCCAATCATGCTGAATTCAACACCAATAGACCGCTGCTTGCCCTGCACAGCCCAGTTATATGGGTCATTATCCGGGTCAGGACGATACCGAATATTATTGCGCTCCAGATTGAACAGGGAAAGCTGCGTGTTCAGGCGCTTGTTGAACCAGTCGCTCTTGATGCCGATTTCAACCTGTTCCTGATATTGTGGTTCATCGTCATAAATGGCGGTGCTGGATGTTGAAACCGACAGCAAACCACGGCCACCATAAGGCGCGAAACTCTTATTATAAGAGGCGTAAATGCTGTGTTCTTCCACCGGTTTCCAAACGACACCCACGCTTGGGTTCCATGTGGAATCGCTATAGGCACGCGTGCTATTAGGCGCGCCTTCGGCCAGTAGCCGGTTGGTTGACCGGAACTTATACCAATCGTACCGTAGGCCCAGAACGACCTTCACTTCGGGAATGAGCGTAATGACATCCTGAATGAACACGCTCTGCGATTCGGCTTTATGATGATTATGCTGAGAGGCCGCCGGGCGAGGCTTGGTACCCCGGTCATTATAGCGGTCAGAATAATCAAACGGATCAACATATCCACACAGCGATGTACCCGTGCAATTGCTGTTACCATTACTGAATAGCTTTGGTTTGCGATCTTCCCATACGGAATCAGCCGCAATCAGAACATTATGCTGCACGGTGCCGGTGTTGAATTCGCCCTTCAACTCCAGCACATTGGACAGCGTTTTATTCATTGTTTCCTGCCAGGCATAAGATGTCTGACGGACATAGCCATTCCATGTACAGGCCGCATTGGTCAATGTCCGGCCATTGGCGTCGCAATAAGTGCCGCCATAGAAATGGTCAAAATTCTGTTCGGCTGATCGATGGCTGATCGCCCAGCGCGCAGTCCATTTCGGCGCGAAGGTCCAGCTCGCTTCGGAACGAACGACATGCAATATGTCATCCACATAGTCGCCATCCTGTACAAAGCTGGCGCGGATCGATGTATCTGCGGGCAAAGCGCTATAGCTGGGGCCGCGATCGGGACTGCGCTCCAGCTTGTCATAGGTATATTGCGCCGTCCATGTGAAGTTGCTGTGGTTGCTATAGGTGATGCTGGGGGACAGCATCAGGATCTTATTGGTCACATTGGCGCGGAAACTGTCACTATCGGCCCATTCCCCGGTCAGACGGATGGCGACATTTTTGGTGACAGCTTCGTTAATGTCGACGGTCGCGCCATAATTGTCATAGCTGCCAGCATAAGCACCGACCGTGCTGGGCGACACAAAATTGGCTGATTTGCTAACCATGTTAACCACGCCGCCACCCGCGCTGCGGCCATATAGTAAGGAGGCTGGCCCCTTCAATATTTCGATCCGCTCAATATTCGCGGTACTGCGACGCACCTGCCCGCTTTCACGAATGCCATCACGATAAATATCGCCGCCATCGGCGCTGAAACCGCGTATCATGATGCCGTCGCCGCGCATATCATATGATGTGGTAACGCCCGGTGTTCCCGACAACATGACGCTGAGATCGTTCATGCCGTAAAGCTTATATTTGGAAACGTCGATGGTATCGATCGTTTGCGGCGTGTCCTTCACGCTCTGGCCATTACGCGTCACATTGGCCTCTTTATAACCAACATAGCCCTTGCCGGGGTCTTTCTCGCTCATACCCACTACGATGATCGATGATTTTACGGCCGCGTCATCAGATTGGGCCGAGGCACCGCTCTGTGCATAACCGGTCTGTGCCGAAGCGGAGGCCAGAAGCATGGCCAAAGTCGGCAAAGATATGTGAGAATTCACAAGCAACAGACGAGAGAGAGAAAGTTTGTTCATTGTACGGCCCCAATAATAATCCCTGTTATCGCGCGGGCATTAAGGCCTTACATCCATTTATGCAACTGATTCTTAATAGCGAAATTAAAATCTATGAACATGTTGAATATAATGCGAATTTCTTGGCAGTCCTCATGATGCGCTGCGTGGACTACACCCTGCACAAGTTGATATGAGGTACATTGCATTCCGTTTCCGAAAGAAAAACTATCTTTACAGGATTATGTCTATAATTTAAGTAGACATTCATCTGCTATGGTGTAATCACCCCATCATTAGATTACATAATCAGGTAGAAATCGCGGCTTTTGATCAGGATGCAGCTTGCTCCGCGTGAAAAACAGCTAAAGCGCACGACGCCAGGGCGACAACGCCAGGTTCGTGTTCCTTCCATATAAATCGGAGTGAAAACGATGCCTAATCACAGATCGTCCCCATAGCCCTCTATACGGCTATAATCTGACACCGGCTTTCTTCTGATCCCTTCCAGCAAGGCAATGTCCAATTGTCATGCCCCTCCTGCGCCTTTGGCGCGGGAGAGCGTCGCCCCTTGCCCATTGCATGAATGAGGACGGTTGATGGGAAAGGACAAACAAGGTCTGCCGCATCAAGGCCGGATCATCCCCCAATAAAAATTCGATAAATTATGCTCAGGGACCATATTTTCCATGAAATTCATTCGTTCTTTTGGGCCGCCCCCCACGGCGGCGCAGCGCCTGTTTCTAACCAGTACAGCACTAGGCTTGGCATTCTTCCCCATAGCAGCGCAGGCCGATAGCCCTGATGCAGACAATAGCAATCAGATCATTGTCACTGGCACGCGCGCAACCAACCGCACAGTTGCAAACTCCGCTTCCCCAATCGACGTTATTGACGCCAAAGCACTGGCCGGGACGGGGCAAATCAACCTGCTGGAATCTTTGAATACGGCCCTGCCGTCCTTCAACCTCCCCGCGCGTGTTCAGCCTGACCTCGGCAGTCTGGTGCGCGCAGGACAGCTTCGCAATCTGGACCCGGCCTATACTCTGGTACTGGTCAACGGGAAGCGCCGCCATACCACCGCCGTTGTGAATGAGGATGGCTTTCCCGGTTCGGTCGCGGCTGATCTTTCGCTTATCCCCTCCGGCTCCATCGGGCGGGTTGAAGTGCTGCGCGATGGTGCCTCGGCGCTCTATGGATCTGATGCGATTGCAGGCGTTATCAACATCATCCTCAATCAGGAGGCAGGCTTCAGCGCATCCGGCCAATATGGCCAGACCTATGAAAGAGATGGGAAAAATGGCTATCTGCGCCTTGGCGCTGGCGTAAAGCTGGGGGACCGCGGTTTCATTCGCGTGGACGGCGAATATCAGAAACAGGGCCTTGCCGTGCGGAATTTCGCATTACAGCCCGACTATTTATCCTATCCCGCCATCCGCAACAACGATGGACAGCCCGTCCGGCTGGGCAGCAACAACTCCCTGCCTGCGGGTGCTTCCCCCAACCCGAAAGAGGCCACGCGCAATCCCAACCCATGGAAGAATCTCGGCGTTCCCCGCACAGAGACATGGTCCGCGTCCCTCAACGCCAGCTATGAACTGAGCGACGCCGTGACGCTATATGGCTTCGGCACCTATGCCCACCGGACGGGCGCATCACCGCAGAATTTCCGCCTGCCCAATACCATCTTCACCAGCAACCCCGGATTGCTGAATGTGTATCCTGATGGTTTCACCCCCTATGAGACCATCAAAGAAAATGACTTCTCGCTCACCGGTGGCCTTAAAGGGCAAATCTCCGGCTGGAACTGGGACCTGAGCGCCAGCTATGGCCGGGATGATATTGATGTCGGCGTTGAAAACTCGGCCAATTATTCCCTAACTTATCCGGGGGCGCAGACGGATTTTTATATTGGAAACCGCAATTACTCGCGCTTTACCAGTAATTTCGACATTAGCCGCCTGATTGAAGGCCCCTTTGCAGAACCCGCGGAACTGAGCTTTGGCGTAGAGTATTCCCGTGAAGATCAGGAGCTGAACCCCGGCGAGCCCAATTCCTATTATGGCGGCGGCTCATCGGCACTGGTGGGGTATAATCCTATCGACGCCTCTGACACCCATCGGCATAGCAAAGCCGCTTATGCCAGCTTCAGCTTCCGTCCAGTAGCAAAGCTGTTGCTTGATCTGGCGGGTCGATATGAAGATTATTCAGATTTCGGTTCCAACTGGTCCGGTCGTCTTTCGGCCCGTTATGACTTCACCCCGACATTTGCTCTGCGCGGCACGGTATCCAATGGCTTCCATGCGCCTGCCCTGATTACGCAAAGCTATTCCAACACATCTGACCATGCTGGCGTGCCTTATACGCTGGCACAGCCTACATCCGCAACGGCGCGGGCATTGGGGGCAACAGCGCTGAAGGCGGAAAAAGCGATCAACTATACTATCGGGTTGACATTCAATCCGACAAGCTCAGTGCGTTTCGCAGTGGATGCCTATCAGATTGAGATAGATAATCGTCTGGGCGTATCCTCTAATATCGGCATTGATTATACGCCGGGCTACGCGGTGGATGGATCAGGCCGTACATTAACCGCAGTGCAGGAGGCACAGGTCCGCCAACTCCTCACCAATGCGGGCCTTACCATCGGCCAGGGTGTCGTCGCCCATTATTTCACCAATGTCGGCGACACCCGCACGCGGGGGATCGATGTCACCCTTGATGGTGTCACCAATGCTGGCAATGGCAGGATACGCTGGGGCATAGCGGCCAATGTGAACCGCACGAAAATCACCAATGTCGCTGAGGTTCCGGCAGCATTACAAGGGCTGCCTAACATCAACACCCTGACGGCATCGGCGCAGTACGCCCTGCGCTATCGTGCGCCAACGGATAAGCAAATCCTCTCTCTGGGCTATGATAATGGCCCATGGAGCCTCAACCTGCGGCAAATTCGCTATGGCAAGCTGATCCGGCTGAACACACTCAACAATGAACGGTATAGCATCAAGGCGTCCTACACCACGGATGCCAGCATCGATTATCGCTTCACTGAGAAAAGCAGCATCACGCTGGGCGTCAACAATCTGTTCAATGCCAAACCCCATCAACTGCCGCTGGAAGCGCGCAGCGCCTCTAGCCGCGCCCAATATACCGGCGCCTACGACAATAGCGGGCCGCTGGGTGTGCTGGGTGGTTATTATTACGCCCGTTTCAATGTGAATTTCTAAGAGGGAGAACGAAAATGACAGATCATAATCAGCCTTTTGACGAGCATGACGATCAGGCATGGGCCGACATTCTCTCCCCCAGCAGACGCAACATGCTGCTCGGCGGCGGGGTGGCCGCGCTGGCAGGGGTCGGGCTGGCAGGGAACGCCTTTGCACAGCAGCAAGATGGCGGAATTATACGCCCAGATTTCTGGCCCGACATTAAGAGGGAACCGGGAAAAAGCCCATGGGGATATGAAACCTATAAGGAACCCGCAAAGCGCCCTGTATCGGTGCGCCCGGGGGAACAGATTTTGCCTACCCAACCGCGCAAATATACTGATATTAAAAGCTATCACGCGCATGTCTATTTTGATGAGGACAGCTATCATAAAGCAGAATTACTGCGGAAATGGACGGTAGAACGCTTTCCGGTGGAATTAGGTCACTGGAACTATGAGCCGGTCGGCCCGCATGTAACGCCATCTTTCTATTTCGGTTTCGAAAATGACATCGCGCCAGTCGTTATTCCGTGGTTACAACTCAATAGTCTGGGCCTCACCATTTTGCTGCACCCGAATACCGAAGACCCACGCGCAGACCATCTTTATTATGCTCTGTGGGTTAACCGCGCCCAGCCGGTTAATGCCTATAACATGAAGAAGCCCGCGCCGGGCCAGCCGCCCGTCGAACAGATATTCATTAATACCAAACCGACGGTGAAGGTCGAAGCATAATTCCCATCAGAGCAATTTCCAAGCAGATGGCATCATCTGCTGGTTAACAAATTGCGATCAAACAAAATCTTAGAGCGGTTCATCTAATTCAAAATGATCGAAAACCGCCCTAGAATATAATCCATGCCCGTACTCCATGATATACAGCCATGGGGTGCGGGCTTTCCATAATCATCATGATTAATGCAATAATGGGTTCTGGCCTTGAGAGCTATGAGATCAGCGTTCTACCCATTGGCGACCTCCATAGCCTTATGCGTATGAGAGCTCACATCTGTCGCGCCCAGAGGTTTTCGCGCGATATAATGCTTCGTCAGCATGAGCCAGCAGACGATCAAGGTTTTTCACATTCTTATTGAGGATCAGACCAATACTGACCGTAGCGCGTATCGACGCACCACTTATGGGCATTATGTCGGTTGATCGTAAAACATCGCCAATCCGATGCGCAACCGCAACGGCCTCGGTTACATCACATTCGGGCAGCACAACTGCAAATTCTTCGCCCCCTATGCGCCCCACAATATCCCCTTCCCGAACGGTCTTTTGCAATATTCCAGCAAAGTCCGACAGCACCTTATCCCCGGCTTCGTGCCCAAAAGTATCGTTGATTGATTTGAAGTGATCAATATCGAGCATCATCACAGCAACATCCCCCCGGTCACCGTCAATCATTTCGATTGCAGACGATCCATCCTCGAAGAAAGCACGGCGGTTCCTCAATCCTGTCAATGCATCACGACTAGCCAAAAAGCTTAATCGCTCCACCAGTTCATCCCTCGCCGCCATCACACTTCCCACAACCAGCGGAGCCAGCGCGATCAGAGTAACGCCAACCCGGGTAGAGATCAGCAACTCCCGCGGATCAAGCACATCCCCCACCGGCATAAGGCCAATGTGAATAGTAAGCAGCGTCCATGTACTAAAAGCAAAAGCGAGACAGGATATGGTGAAAAGATTGTAACTCAGCGCGCACCACAATAACGCAGGAACAGGAAAGGCAACGGCGCCGGGGCCACCGATTAAGACACTTCCCATTGCCGATGCCATAAGGGCAAGCAAAGGCACAGCCTTGTTCAGACTTATCTGACCCAGCTTTTGTCTGATTGGCTGCCAGCGGAAATCCAGCCGGGGCAATGTCAGCAATACGGGTAAAACGGCCATATAGTTGGTCATTTCCGTCGCAGACCAAAAAATAAAACCTTGTTTCCAGCCTCCACCAAATAACAGCGGATTGGCGATAATTCCGGTTAACCCCGCCACAAGTGAGGCCATCATAATAGCGCGAAGAAAATAGAGAATTGATCTGGTTTTTTGCAATCTCTGGTCTGGGAGTGGCAAACCGGCAAGCAGTGCATAACCCGTGGCAATGCCAGCAAGATTGCCTCCATTTAACACGAGGTTTTTCAGGAGATCAGACCCCGTCAAGGCGTCGGCCAGAAAGAACCCTGCAGCGCAACTAACCCACGCGGCCCCCCGTGCCAGACATGGGAAACGTATCATCATACCCAGCATGAATGCATTGGCGGGCCAAAATGCCGCTAGATCGAGATGAGGTCGGCTGATGATACCAAGCAGACAGAGCACAAAGACGCCGAGGCCGAGAAGCAGGCCATAAAAGAAAAGCACGCCTTCATGGTTCATGCCCGAAACTTTCAACGCGTCTGTCTCCGATTGGTCTCCATCGTTATGGCTAAAAATATATTGCATCATACTTAATTAAGTATTGAATAATCACGGATATGTTTTCAATCATCCTATTAGAAGCGCATAATAACAGAGCCTACACACTCTTTACTCGTCTTGAGGTCAGGACTCATTAATTTTGTATCCGTGACTTGATGCGGATTATTTCACAACGCAAAAGGGTTGCAATGAAATAACTCCTTAAAACATAATCTTACAACAGATGAACTAATCCAGAAAACTATAATGATTCTGAATGGATGACGGCTTAGTATCCAGCACATGTAACATCAGAGCGTACCCATCTGTAACAAGCTTATCTCAGGGCAGATGGGTAAACGCCTACCCTACCATCTGCCATTTGCTTTCCGGCCTTCCCCCTGTCCGCTAGCCGCCAAACCGCTGGCATAGCCCATATGGCTGGCGCTTTCCTGAAACCAGCGCAGAACGAGGGATGTACCTTTATCTGACAGGGCAATGAAAATGCGCCTGCCATCTTCGGGGTCCGCCTGACGTTCCAGCAGGTTGCAATCCGTCAAATGGCGTATCCAGCGCAGCGCAGTTGTCGGGGGAACCGCCGCAGCGATGCACAGGCTGGAAACAGAAACACGGTTCTTCTCCATTCGCGCCGCCATCAAATCCAGCAATATATCCCATGCCGGATCGGCAAACAGACCTTCAGGAAAAATCTGCTCTCTCAGACGCCGCACACGCAGCACAGAACGGACCTGCGCCGCCGTCACCTGCGCATCAGAGAGCGCTATATCCTTCGGAAATGCCTTAAAATCCCTCCCCGGAGAATGCAGGGTAGGACCATCACCATTTTCACCATTATATCCATCACTCCATGCCAAGGCAGGGGGCTGGCTGGGGGAGCGCCCCTGAACAAGCGCCTCGATCGTCCGGCTAAGGCGGCCCAGTTCCTCGCTCATGCGTTCCAGTCGGTTTTCCCCTGCTTCCCGCCCGATATCATTCAAATGATAATCTTGTGGCGCAGAGGTAGCGCTGTGGGCTGCCATCACCGATACCAGATCCACAACATCCGGTTCACACAATATCACGGCCCGATCAGACCGGACCAACGCATGAACAATATCCAGACCTCCCAACGACGTAATGACGACCAGATCAGTCCCCTGTATCATGGCCATACTATCCAGCCGCGTCAGCAGCAAATCCAGCCCCCGCTCATGCCCATCACAGCGCAGCACCAACATATCGACATCAACAATATGGCTCAGCCGGTCGGGTGCATCAGCCAGAGAGGTTTGCCCCAGCATCCGATACCCCAATGCCGTGGCTATCCGGCGCACATCTGGCCCGCAAGGGGACTGCGCAGCCGTTGATCCATCCTCTAGCAGCAGCAGGCTAGGCTGCGTTCCCTGCCAGTCAATATTGGCCCAATAATCATCCCCGGCATGGTTTCCCATGGCCCCGGCCTGATCTGACATTGTCCCTGTTCTGGCATCGCCATTCATACGCCCTATTCCACCCCACAGCAGCAAGTAACGGCCCGACCAAGCAAACCGTCACCCATTTCCCCTTCGCCATAACCCGGTTTCATCAAACCAGAGTCACAGCGTCAGCCCTTAGGCCCTACCATCTCCAATATGGCGAAAATATTGAAAATCTACGTTATCTTTAATCCGGATCGGAGGAAAAATCTCATATTTTTACACAGATGGATAAGGGAAATGGAACGACATGGCCCCATTTTCATATCAATATGGGGAATTTCCTATCTTTTCAGAATGGACCTACCTTCCATCCATATCGGATATGATATTTACCGAAAAGAAATGGAGGTAAAGCTACTCCAGTTCCAATCTGCCTCATCAATAGAATGAAACGCATAGGATTATAAAGTTAGCAGGGGTAGAACTACTTAAATTTGGGATAGTAATCTGAAACAGGCTGGATGATCGCCAAGAAAGAGCGCAGCAGAATATTGGAGCCATTATTCAAGCGAGTGACAAAGCCATGAACAATCCGGAGCGTTTACTAATCAGGTGAAATCACCTGATGAATCGGAAAACGCGATAGAGCAAAAGCTTTAGAGCGTTTTCGATCTGGATTGATCGAAGCCGGCTCTGGCCCGGCCCGTTGTTATCTGTTCACTCGGCAAATTTTAGCTTCCGGTCCATCAGCTTTCTGCTGTGCGTCACGACATTATTTGAACAGGCCGCCTAATAAACCACGCACCAGACCTCCTACAAGGCCGCCGCTTTTCGCCTTACCACGGCCGGAACCGAACACCGCCTTGCCCAGTTCATTTGCGACCTGCCGCCCGACCGATGACGCCGCCGAACGAGTCGCGGATTGAACCGCCTTTTCCATGGCAGAAGGTTTGGCGGCCTCTTTTGCAGCAGCAGCCTCAGCCCGTTTCTGTTCGCGTAATTCTTCGGCGCGCCGCTTCGCTTCGACCTTGGCTTGCTCCGCTGCGGCCTTATCTTCCTCAGCCTGAGCGCGGCTGGCCTGCGCTGCGGCAGTTGCAGCCTGCCCCCGCGCCGCGAGGATTTCCTCCGCGCTCTCCCGGTTAATGGGCGTATCATATTTGCCATCGACCGGCGAGATCGACTGAATAATCGCCCGCTCCTTATCCGTCACAGGGCCAAGACGAGAGCGCGGCGGCGCAATCAATGTGCGCTGCACAATAGAGGGCGATCCATCTGGCAGAAGCAGGGAAACCAGTGCCTCGCCCACCTTCAATTCGGTAATGGCGGTGGCGACATCCAGATCAGGGTTGACACGGAAGGTCTCAGCCGCAGATTTAACGGCCTTCTGGTCGCGCGGCGTGAAAGCCCGCAATGCATGCTGCACTCGGTTGCCCAGTTGCCCCGCGACATCCTCGGGAATATCAATCGGGTTTTGCGTGACGAAATAAACGCCCACGCCCTTGGACCGGATGAGGCGCACCACCTGCTCAATCTTATCCGTCAGCGCCTTTGGCGCATCGTCGAACAGCAAATGGGCTTCGTCAAAGAAGAACACCAGTTTCGGTTTTTCCGGGTCACCCACTTCGGGCAGAGTTTCAAACAGTTCAGACAACAACCACAACAGGAAAGTCGAATAGAGCTTGGGGCTTTGCATCAGCTTATCGGCGGCCAGCACATTGATATAGCCGCGCCCCCGCTCATCCGTGCGGATGAAATCATTGATATCCAGCGCTGGCTCCCCAAAAAAGGCATGGCCGCCCTGACTATCGAGGGTCAACAACTGGCGCTGAATTGCCCCGACGCTGGCCTTGGTGACATTGCCATAACGCACGGACAAATCGCCTGCATTTTCTGCGCAATAGACCAGCATCGCCTGTAAATCGGCAAGGTCCAGCAGCAACAGTCCTTCTTCATCGGCATAACGAAAGGCGATGTTGAGAACGCCTTCCTGCGTATCATTGAGGTTCAGCAATCGCGCCAGTAACAGCGGCCCCATTTCGCTGATGGTGGTGCGAATAGGATGGCCTTGCTGCCCATATAAATCCCAGAATATCGCCGGATTATCGGCATATTCATAAGGGGTAAGGCCGATCTCCTGTGCGCGACTTTCCAGTGATGCCGCATTTTTGAATGTGGGTGAACCGGCCATGGAAATGCCGGCCAGATCGCCCTTCACATCCGCCAGAAACACCGGCACCCCGGCGCGAGAGAAATTTTCGGCAATCCCCTGAAGTGTCACCGTCTTGCCGGTGCCGGTTGCCCCCGCGATCAGCCCATGCCGGTTCGCGCGCTTCAGGGTGAGCAATTGTGGCTGACCATTTGCGGCCCCCAGAAAAAGTGCATCTGCCGTCATTGTCTTCTCCCTACTGCGGGCCGGTATCAATCTTCTTATAGCGATACTGCCCGGCGATGCAGATGGAAAGCCCACTAAAGCCCGGCAGCACTGGTTTTACAATCTGGCTTCACCCGATGGTCAGGCCCCTAATGCTGGCCTACGCCTGCCAACGCGTCTACCCTCGCACACATCGCACCGTTGCACCCGTCGTATAGGACGCCGCATAGAAAAGGCCGCCACACCAGATGGTATGACGGCCTGTTCAACCTCATATCCGAAAGCCCGGAATTTCTTACTTCTCGCGCAGGCGAACCGGCAGGAAAGCCGGAGACTGGCCGCGACGCAGCACCTGCAACAGCACGGCACTGCGCCCAGACTTCTTCGCCTCAGCAATGATGGAGGATAGTTCGGCTTCGCTCGTTGTCGGGCGGTTATTGGCCGACAGGATCACATCACCCCGGCGCAGCCCCTTGGCCCCTGCATCGGTGTCACGGTCAACACCAGCAATCACCACGCCCTTCGTTGTGGCAGGAAGACCCAACTGACGCAATATGGTAGGGGTTAATGCCTGCACGGCAACACCCAGATCATCGGTTGCGGCAGGAGCATCCTGCTGCTGGCCCGGCTGAGAGAAATCCTCTTCCTGATCCTGCCCGCTGAACTGCGAAAGCTGCTCTTCGGACGGACGCTCACCCACGGTCGCTGTTACCGTCATGCGTTTGCCATTACGGATCAGCTCAATCGGTACGCGCGAACCAATAGGCAGGTTGCTGACGATGAAGGAGAGGGTTTCGTCAGGGTTAACCCCGCGCCCGTTCACCTTTACGATCACGTCACCCGGCTTGATACCGGCCTTATCTGCGCCTTCACCCGGCTCAACGCCCTGAATAAACTCACCGCTATTCTTTGGCAGGCCCAGCGAATCGGCAATGTCTTCACCCAGTGGGCTGATCTGTACGCCCAGATAGCCGCGCTTCACCGTCTCGCCCTTACGCAGCGTTTCGATAATCGGCATGGCCTGCTCGGATGGAATAGCAAAGCCAATGCCGACATTACCGCCCGAAGGCGACAAAATCTGGCTGTTAATGCCGATCACATTGCCGCGCATATCGAACATCGGGCCACCACTATTGCCCTGATTGATCGAAGCATCCGTCTGGATGAAGCGGTCATAATTGCCGCCGGTGCTGCGATGCACGGCAGAGATAATACCCGCCGTCACTGTGCCGGAAAGCGCATAAGGATTACCAATGGCAACCACCCAATCCCCTACGCGGGCCTTGGTGCTGTCCCCGAATTTCACAAAGGGAAACGGCTTTTTTCCTACGATTTTGAGGACAGCAAGGTCGGTCGCGGGATCACGCCCTACCAGCTTAGCTTCATATTCCTCGCGATTGGTCAGCGTCACGGTGATGCTGTCCACACTCGCGCCGCGCGCGCCGGGAGAGACCACATGATTATTGGTGACGATGTAACCATCAGACGAAATCAGGAAGCCCGAACCAAGCGACTGGGCCTGCCGCGTCTGTGGGCGACCGCCACCCCCACCGCCAAATAAATCACCAAAAGGTGTGCCCGCGAAAGGGTTCTGAGACTGCACCTGTACGCGCTGTTTAGTGGAGATATTGACGACCGCCGGTTGCAGCTTTTCGACCATATCCGCAAGGCTGGCAGGCGCCCCTTGTGGGGCCGCAGCCTGCAACCCTTCATTCTGCGCAGTCTGCGCACCCAGAGGCTGATGAGAGCTGACGGCTAGCGCAGTCCCGCTCAACAGGAGAGCGCCGGTAATGGCATAAGCATAACGCACTGTTCTTATTCCTCTTCTGTCCTCGGCGGGGTCATAAGACCCCGGAATTCCATGCATTTCATGCCGGTCGCTGGCTGAACGGAAATTGAATGAAGAAAGGAAGGGGGACGTT
Organism: Sphingobium sp.; assembly: GCA_009360885.1. Taxonomy (GTDB): domain Bacteria; phylum Pseudomonadota; class Alphaproteobacteria; order Sphingomonadales; family Sphingomonadaceae; genus Sphingobium. Next base: position 710,249 of record SPEL01000002.1, read on the forward strand.
AGCGCCCCCGGAATTCCCGCAAAAATTCATTATCCGGTGACAATATGATGCTGGTTTCACTGTCATTCTGGCTGTTGAACGTCCGGCGATAGGCCTGCATAGCGCGATAAAAATCATAGAAATTCGCGTCTTTGCCAAAGCTGGTGGCATAGACCTTGGCCGCAGCGGCATCTGCCTCCGCCCGGATGATCTGCGCCTGTTTCTGGCCCTGTGCGCGGATGGTCAGCGCCTCTTGCTGACGCGCCGTGCGCATCCGCTCAAACGCGCTCTGAAGCGGCGTACCATCGGGAAGATCTGCGCGCTTGATTCGTACGTCAATGACCTCTGCACCATATTGGCGCGCAACCCTGTTAAGGCCCGCCTCAATGTTGCTCATCACCTGCCCGCGTTCGGGGCTGAGCAGCGCAGCAAAAGGCCGCTTGCCCAGCTCGTTACGCAGCGCAGACCCTAATATGGGCCGCAGAGCCTCAGAAACCCGTTCCTCGCTGCCTGCTGAAATATACATGCGCAGCGGATTGACGATGCGATAACGGGCAAAGGCATCAACCTGTAACCGAAGCTGATCGGTCGAAAGCACCTGCTGGCGCTCCATCTCAACCGACTGAATGCGCTTGTCGATCCAGACAATCTGCTCGGCAAAGGGAATGCGCACAGCAACACCGGCACCGGTACGGCCAAAAATTTCACCCGGCTTATAGGGGTTCAGGATTCGTACTGGTTCACCAAAGCGAACGATGACCGCCTGCCGCGTTTCCGGCACAATGGAAATTGTACTACCCAGAAGGATAAGCACACCAAGCGCCACCAACATCAGCGTGACGGGGTTACGAAACGCGCCGCTCATTTGCTGCCTCCCTGCCGGGGCTGCTCTTTCGCCGGGGCTTCGGCGGTTACCGGCGCATTTGCTGCCGCTTCATCCACCTTGCGGGCGCGGCGTTTTATTTCAGGCAAAGGCAGATATGGGGTGACATTGCCTGCCTCCACCACTGTCTTATCAACATCAGCCAGCACGGCCTCCATCGTTTCATAATACATACGGCGGCGTGTTACTTCCGGTGCCAGACGATATTCCTCATAGACCTTATCAAAGGCTGCGGCTTCGCCCTGTGCGCGGGCGCTCAATTGCTGCGCATAAGCACGCGCCTCGTTAATATAGGTCTGCGCGGCCTGCTGAGAGGCTGACACTTCCTTAAACGCATCATTAACGGCGGCTGGCGGATCGGCCTGCTTGATGGCAACGCCCTGCACCTTCACCCCGGCGCGATAGCTATCGAGGATTTGCTGCATGCGTTGCTCAACCTGCTGCTCGATCAATGTACGGCCCGCGCCGAGGGAATCGGTGAGCGAAACCGTGGCAACAACCGAGCGCATAGCCGATTCGGCTACTTCCTTGATGGTGTTGTCCGGGTCAGCAATCTGGAATTTATAGAGCTGCGCATCCTGAATGTTCCAGCGCACAGAATAAGCAAGATCGATAATATTCTGGTCGCCGGTAATCATCAGATTTTCAGCATCACCAGCAACAGAACCAATGTCGATCGTGCGAATTTCTTCGACATCCACCCGTTCCACCGTTTCAAAGGGCGCAGGCAAAGTAAGGCCAATACCCGGCCCCATGCTGCGGCTATATTTACCAAGCATCAACACAACACCGCGTTCCTGCGGCCCTATGCGATGAACGCTGGTAAGGCCAACCCACAGCACCGCCATAATCGCAAGGCCGATTGGCCAGAGAGAACGCATTTCACCGCCACCAGGAAGGCCACCAAAACCGCCTCCACGCGGCCCTTGTCCACCGGGTCCACCACTGCCACGACCACCATTGCCGCCAAGCCCATCACGGCCACGACGCAATAAATCATCAATCAGCGAAGGACGATCCCCCGCGCCATCCCGCCCGGTGTCCGGGCGACTGCCGGGACGTGTCCATGGGTTGCGTGGCCCGTCATTGCCATCCTGCCCCCGGCCACCATCTGAGCCGGGGCCATTGCTACCCCCACCCACAGGCCCGTTGCCGGACTGGTCGTCATTGCCTTTTCCGCCCCACGGCCCCTGCACCATGGCAGATAGGGGCGCAACAACTGGCACAGGCAGAAGGGATGCGGCGATCTCTCTAAGCGAACGTCTTTTTCTCATCATTCCCTTTCTATAGGAACAGCTTTCCCGGAAAAACAGTGCCTTTGCCATGATAATCGCATAAGAAAGCGATTATGACCGATATTAATACCCTTTCCGATCGCCTTTCGACCCTTTCCGATGGCCGGATCAGCATGTCACGCCTGCGTGACGGGGTGCTGACGCTGGTTCTGGACGTTAGCGACCTTTCCGCCGAAAAACGCGACGCCCTCAGCGCCGAAATTGAGCGCGAGGCACTCACTCACCCCGATGTAGAACAAGTGCGAATCGCCCAGACCGCCGAAAAGCATGAACCCCTCATCATCGCTGTTGCATCCGGCAAGGGGGGCGTCGGCAAATCCACCGTATCGACCAATCTGGCCGTTGCTTTGTCGCGTCAGGGCGTGAAAGTTGGCATAGTCGATGCCGACATATACGGCCCCTCTCAGCCGCGCCTGCTCGCCAGCGAAGGGGAACGTCCGCAAGCCGAAGAGAAGCAGCTTATCCCGATCATCAGCAGCATCGGCCTGCCCATGCTATCCATGGGGCATCTTGCGAAACCGGGGCAGGCCATCGCATGGCGCGGGCCAATGGCGGCGGGTGCACTGGGCCAGTTGCTGGAGGCAAAATGGCGGGGCGTTGACGTCTTGGTGGTCGATATGCCGCCTGGCACCGGCGACATTCAGCTAACGATGATACAAAAGCATAAACCCGCCGGTGTGGTCGTCGTATCAACGCCGCAGGACCTTGCGCTGATAGATGCGGCGCGCGCGGTGAACCTGTTTGAGCAGGCTCATGTGCCGATTATTGGCCTCATTGAAAATATGGCAGGCTATGTCTGCCCCCATTGCGGCGAAATATCTGATCCCTTTGGTGCGGGCGGGGCAGAAAGCGCGGCAGGCGTTATGAAAATGCCATTTCTGGGCCGCATTCCCCTTTCCATCGCCATCAGAATAGCATCTGATAGCGGCACCCCACCAGCGGCGGGAACCAGCGCAGAGGCAGAGCCGTTTATGCAAATAGCCGCGCAGGTTAAAGCATGGCTGAATAATCGTACCGGATAAGACAAACGGCGGGGATGACATGCCTGTTGCGGCGTAAGAACCGGCCTATGGACAGAGGACAACGCCTGTGACTGATATTTCCCGCCCCGAATATGAATCCAGCGATAGTGAAATTGCCGATATACTGGCATCCGCAAGGGTGATTGCGCTGGTAGGCGCGTCCGATAAACCAACCCGGCCCAGCCATGGGGTGATGGGGTTTCTGCTATCGCAGGGCTATCATGTCATTCCGGTCAACCCCGTCCTTGCGGGGCAGGAAATCCACGGCCAGACAGTCGTGGCTACCCTTGCCGATATAAAAGGCCCCATCGATATTGTTGATATTTTCCGCAACAGCAAGGATGCTGCTGATGCCGTTAATCAGGCAATAGAGGTCGCAGCAGGGGCTGTATGGATGCAGCTTGGCGTGGTGAATGAACATGCCGCCCGCGCCGCCCATGACGCGGGCCTTGGCGTTGTGATGGACCGATGCCCCGCGATAGAAATTCCTCGCCTGGGTATCAACCCGGTTCATTAGGGCCAGCCCACACCAGTGCCGGCGCCTATGCCCTCTCCCAAATCTGGCACCCTAATCCGGTGTCTTAAACTTCCCTCCTTCATTCTCTGCCATCATGGCACCGTTTCCGCTTTGCCTTTATCTTCCCTCCCCTCTATCACACAGGCTCTATGCGGCAATCATCACAGCAGAATGGAAAACACAGCGGCAACCGCAGGGGCGGAGTAAGTCGCCGCACCCTATTGGTCGGCGGCGGGGCGACGGCGGGTCTACTCATCGCATGGGGGGCATGGCCCCGCAGCTATCGCCCGAATCTTGCCGTGGGGGAGAATGAAACCCTCATCAACGCCTTCCTGAAAATCGACACCAGCGGACAGATCATCGTCATCGTGCCGCAACTGGAAATGGGGCAGGGCGTTACCACCGTTCTGCCGCAGATACTGGCCGATGAGCTGGGAGCTGACTGGCGCACTGTTGCGGTGCAGGGTGCATCCATCAGCCCGATTTACGCCAACACCCTGCTGGCAAAGCAGTTTCTGGCGAATGACTGGGCCGATTTAGCAGGCGGCGTGGGTGACTGGACGCTGGAGCAGATCGCCATCCGTGATGCGATGATGCTGACGGGCGGTTCAACCTCTGTCCGCATGTTCGCGCAGGCCTATCGTGATGCCGGGGCAGCGGCCCGCGCCTTATTATGCAAGGCCGCCGCTGCGCGCTGGGATGTCGCGTGGGAGAATTGCGACATCATTGACGGGCTGGTCACCGACGGTCAGCGCAAGCTGAAGATAGGGGAGCTGGCCGCCTCCGCCGCGACATTTGCCCTCCCCGATGTGTTACCATTACGCAGCACGGACCGCAGCGATAATCGCCTGATCGGGCAAGATGTGCCACGGCTCGACCTCCCCTCGAAGGTTGATGGCACCCACGTCTATGCAGGGGATGTGCGCCTGCCCAATATGGTGTTCGCCTCCATCCGGCAGGGGCCGCCCGGCGCGCTCCGCCTAAAATCGGTTGATGAAAAGGCCGCAAAATCCGTCACTGGCTTATTGGAAATAGTGAAGGAAGAAAGCTGGGTTGCCACCACCGGCACCAACTGGTGGGCGGCCAATAAGGCGCTCGATATGCTGGACCCGGCGTTCGATGTCGCCAACCCGGCAAATAGCGACGCGATTGAGCAGGCACTGGAAAACGCCTTCACCGCCGATACTGGCCGCCGTATTTTCTCGCAGGGGGATCTAGCCGCCAGCTTTTCCGGCGCGGGGCTGATGCGCGGGGATTATCGCGTTGCCCCGGCGCTGCACCTGACGCTGGAGCCGCCCTGTGCCACCGCGCGGGTCACCAATGATCGCGCTGAAATATGGGTCGCCAGTCAGGCCCCATCCTTCTGCCGCCGCGCTGTGGCCAGAGCGCTGGGCATCAGTGAGGGCAATGTCATCCTCTATCCGCTGCCCGCCGGAGGCTCCTTTGACCGACGCATGGACCATGACGTTGCCGTGCAGGCCGCGCTTATCGCACAGAAGGTTAAGCGTCCGGTGCAGCTTATCTACTCCCGCGCCGAGGATATTATCAGCGACCACCCCCGCCCGCCTGCCCATGCACGCATGGTGGCAAAGCTGACGCCGCGCGGGATGATAGAGGCTTTGTCCGCAAAAATATCCGCCCCCAATGCTGACGCGGAAACATGGGCGCGCATCGCCCATCACCTGCCCGCAACAGAGGCTGCGCAAAAGGCGAATAGCCACGCCGACCCACGCGCTGCTTCGGGCCTGCCCGGCCCTTATGCCATCCTGCATCAGGCGGTGGATCATTACCCCGCCACCCTGCCCATCCCCACCGGGCGATGGCGCGGTCAGGCCGACAGCTACACCTGCTTCTTCACCGAAGCCTTTATGGATGAACTGGCGGCGGATGCAGAGATTGAGCCTTTCTCCTTCCGCATGCAGCATCTGGGGAACGCGCCGCGCATCGCCCAATGCCTGACCACCGTGACCAGCATGGGCGGGTGGAAAGGTGGTATAGCGGGCAGTGGACAAGGCATAGCCTGTCACCAGATGGACGAAGCCTCCATCGCGCTGCTGGTGGAAGCCGCGCTGGATGGTGGCGGCCTGCGCATCAAATCCATCATAGCGGTTGTCGATGTCGGCAATCAGCCCCACCCCGATATTGCACGACAACAGATAGAAGGCGGAATTTGCTTCGGCCTGTCCGCCGCATTGGGCGGTGCCACTTATTATGACAAGGGAATGCCAACCCGCGCCATATTGGGCCGCCTTGGCCTGCCCCGCCTTGCCTCCATCGGGGATGTGCGGGTGGAGTTTATTGAAAGTGACCGTGATCCGGCTGGCGTCGGCCAGATCGGGGTGCCGCCAGTTGCCCCGGCGCTCGCAGGGGCGCTCTATACCCTGACCGGGCGCAGACACCGCGCCTTGCCTCTCCTCCCGCCTGCTTCCTTTGCGTGAAGGCCCGATCCGATGACCAGCACCCCCGCCGCCAATGCCCCCAATGTTAATATGATGTCCGACCCTAAAACCGGCGTCCTTATCGCCAATCTGGGCACGCCAGATGCGCCCACCAAGGCAGCGGTGAAACGCTATTTAGGCGAATTTCTTTCGGACCGGCGCGTGGTGGAAATCCCCCCTCTGCTGTGGCAACCGATATTGCGCGGCATCATCCTCAATACCCGCCCGAAAAAATCAGCCCATGCCTATCAGATGGTGTGGACCGACAGAGGCTCCCCCCTCGCCTTTCATACGCAGGATACAGCCCAAGCGCTGAGCCATGAGTTTGCGCAACAAGGGATCATTGTTGATTGGGCCATGCGCTATGGCAATCCCTCCATCGCATCACGGCTGGAGGCGATGAAGAAGGCAGGCTGCGAGCGCATCCTCTTCGCCCCTCTCTATCCGCAATATAGCGGCGCGACCACCGCCACCGCCAATGACGCATTATTCGCGGCGCTGGCCAAAATGCGCTGGCAACCGGCGGTGCGCACTTTACCGCCATATTATGACGAGCCAGCCTATATAGATGCTCTGGCCAACAGCGCCCGGCAGCATTTGCGCGCCCTCCCCGCCGCGCCAGAGGCTTTGCTGCTCTCTTTCCACGGCATGCCGCTGCGCACAAAGGAACTGGGCGATCCTTATTATGACCATTGCATGGAAACTGCGCGGTTGCTGTCCCAAGCCCTTGCGCCGGATTATGCAGGAACCATCAGAATCAGTTTCCAATCCCGTTTTGGCCCCGCCAAATGGATAGGCCCATCGACCGAGGACGTGCTGGAGGAACTGGCGAAAAAAGGGGTACGTCATGTTGCTGTAATGACGCCAGGATTTTCGGCGGACTGCCTTGAGACACTGGAGGAAATCGCTCTGCGCGGCAAGGAATTTTTTTGCGAAAAAGGGGGCGAAAAACTCGACTATTTTCCTTGTTTGAACGCCGAATCTGCGGCTATCATTCTTTATACAGGGCTGATCCGCCGGGAACTGGCTGGCTGGGTCTGACCCTGTGCATTATTGCATGTGGGAGAGACTGAAATGAGCAGAGTCGCCATCGTCACCGGCGGAACACGCGGCATTGGGGAAGCAATCAGCCTCGCCCTGAAGGAACAGGGCATGACGGTGATTGCTATCTATGCCGGCAATGACCAGAAAGCGCAGGAATTTACCGAGCGCACTGGCATCGCTGCCCGTAAATGGGATGTGGGCGATCATCAGGCCTGCCTTGATGGCTGCGCCGCTGTGGAAGCAGAATTTGGCCCCGTGGACGTGCTGGTCAATAATGCTGGTATCACTCGCGATGGCGTTCTCCAGAAAATGAGCTTTGATGACTGGAATGAGGTTATCCGCGTTAATCTGGGCGGGTGCTTCAACATGGCAAAGGCCGTTTTCCCCGGCATGCGGGACCGCAAATGGGGCCGCATCGTCAATATCGGTTCCATCAACGGGCAGGCTGGCCAATATGGGCAGGTCAATTATGCTGCGGCAAAATCCGGCATTCATGGCTTTACCAAGGCGCTGGCGCAGGAAGGCGCGAAATATGGCGTTACCGTAAACGCCCTCGCGCCCGGCTATATTGATACCGACATGGTTGCCGCTGTGCCTGCACCGGTATTGGAAAAAATCGTTGCGAAAATCCCCGTGGGCCGCCTTGGTCACGCGCCGGAAATCGCGCGCGGAGTTGCCTTCCTATGCGGTGAGGATGCTGGCTTTGTGACCGGCGCAACCCTTTCCATCAATGGCGGGCAGCATATGTATTAATAGGGATAGCCTCTGGGGTCATAAAGTTACTAGTGACCCTAGTGCGGTGGATTTGAAATACGCCTCATTATAGTGGCGAGGCGCAGAGCCTATTTCAAATTCATAAACCGCACTGGAAACAGAGAGTTGTTAGTGACCCTTATGAATTTGAAGTTCGTTCTATGCCTGCCCAATAATAAGACGAACTTCAGATTCGGGTCACTAGGGGCAGTTTCCTGATAAACAGATGCCGCAGAGGCTTATCCTCGCTATGCTGGTTCCTTCGATCAGGCGGGCCGCTTTGTACCGCAACAACGGCCCGCTTTTTCTATTATGTGCGCAGCAAAAATGGGAGGGCGCGATGGTGAATGACATAGAACATCCCGCTTCTGACCCCGGTGTCGCCGCGCAGAATCTATCCTCAGCCGCGGCTCAGTCCGACAAGCCTCAGCCTGACGACCAACTGTTTGCTGGGCCGCTATTTGCCGGACCGATTAAGCGCAGCATCACCATTGCCCGGCACCAAACCTCCATCAGTCTGGAACCTGTTTTCTGGGCAGCATTGCGTCGCGCTGCGCAGCAAGAAGGCATTGCTATTAACGCGCTGGTCGCCCGCATTGATGAAGAACGCATCGCCAGCCTACCTGATGCAATGAAACAGGATTATCAGCTCGCCAATCTCGCCAGCGCGATACGCTGCTGGCTATGGGCACGGAATATCACAAGCGTTGATTGAAATCATGCCACGATAAAAGAAACGCGGCGGCAAATAGGGAGGCCCCCTTTCCACCGCCGCGCCGGAATACTAGTGTGGTGGATTTGAAATACGCCACATTATAGCGGCTAAGCCCAGAGCGTATTTCAAATCCATAAACCACACTAGAATCATATATTTGCTAGTGACCTTCATGAATCTGAAGTTCGTTCAACCCCTGCCTAACAATGTGACGAACTTCAGATCCAGGTCACTAGAGCGATTTCCAATCAACCGGGATCGGAAAACGCTCTCACATCACATTATCGTGTCAGGGTACGAATATGCCCCGCCAGCTCCGCCAGCATCGCCACATGGGGGACGGGCGCAGCCTTTGCCCGATCAAGCTGATGCCGGAAGCGCGCTACGCGCTCCTGCTCTTGCCCCAGCCACGCCTCTACCTTTTCCACCGGCGCGTCGGTTCCCAGACGCCCTAACAGCTCAAACCGCACCTGCTCTATATCGCGTGCCACGCCAGAAAGAAGCTGTCGTTCCCATGGGTCGGTGGGCGCAAGGCGTCCGGCAGCGGCCTGCAACCAGTCCAGCCCCAATGCATCACTGAGCCGTACAAAGGCACTGGCAAGGGCGACAACATCACCGCCCAGACGTCCGCTGAGATGGGCGATACCCACTGCCCCGCTCATTTTGAACAGTTGCACGGTGCGCTGTGCCAGATGGCCGGGAACACCGATAGTTTCCAGTTCATCCTCTACCGCAACAGTGCGGGCAAGCATTGCTTCGCTCAGCAGATTATCTACCCGCGCAGCGACAGGGGCCACCCCGGAAAGCAGCGCCTCAACGCCAGCAGAAGGCGTGAAGCCCGGAGCCATTACCCGGATGACAGAGGCCATCTGGCCCCGCAGTGCAATGGCAATCAAACGCAGCACCTCCAGCCGCGCCTTTTCCGGCATGGCGCTCTCATCCACCATTGTCCAGAGCGCACGAACATCATAAATCCGGTCCGCGACGACAAAGGCACTGGCCATATCTGCAAGGGAACAGCCTTCTTCCTCCACCAGTTCAAACGGGTGTATCAGGCCCAGCCGGTTGATGATGCGGTTGGCCAGTTTCGTCGCGATGATTTCTCGCCGCAACTGATGCTGGGCAATGGCATCTGCTTCCTTTTCCTGCATTTGCGGGGGGAAAGCAGTGGCAAGGTCGCCCCCCATGCCGGGATCATTGACCAGCGCGCCGCCCTCAATCGCATCCTGCAGGGTCAGCTTGGCCGTAGAGAGCAGCACCGCCAGTTCAGGCCGGGTGAGGCCCTTATCCTCCTGCGCACGGCGCAAAAGCTGGTCATTAGGGGCCAGCCCTTCCACCTTACGGTCGAGCGTACCGCTCTCCTCGAAATTCTCGATAAGGCGCACATAGCCGGGCAGCGCACCCACGCCGCCCTGCTGCGCAATGGACAGGCCGAGCGCCTGAAGGCGGTTATCCTCCAACACCAGATCAGACACAGCATCGGTCATCTCGACGAGCAATTGGTTGCGCTCTTCCAGCGGCAAACGCCCTTCGCGCATTTCACGATTAAGCGCGATCTTGATATTGACCTCATTATCGGAACAATCAACGCCCGCGCTATTGTCGATAAAGTCGGCATTGATGCGCCCACCGTTGAGGGCAAAGGCGATACGTCCGGCCTGTGTCACGCCCAGATTGGCACCTTCACCAATCACCTTCACCCGCAATTCCTCGCCATTAACGCGCAAGGCATCATTGGCGGTATCACCCGCTTCTGCATTGCTCTGGCTCGCGGCCTTGATGTAAGTGCCGATACCGCCAAACCACAACAGATCCGCCTGCGCCTTCAGCAAGGTTGAGATCAGCGTCACCGGGTCCAGTGCTGTTTCACTGACCCCCAGCAATTCCTGCATTTCCGGGCTGAGCGGGATGCTTTTCAGGCTACGCGGGAAAATGCCGCCGCCCTGCGAAATCAGCGCCCGGTCATAATCATCCCAGCTTGAACGGGGCAGGTTGAACAGCCTTTCCCGCTCGGCCCAGCTTTTCTCTGCATCGGCGGGATTTGGATCAATGAAGATATGGCGATGGTCAAAGGCCGCAATCAGCTTAATAGCCTTGCTGAGCAACATGCCATTACCGAACACATCGCCCGACATATCCCCCACGCCGATCACGCGCACGGGTTCGCTCTGCACATCAATGCCCATTTCGGCAAAGTGACGCTGAACCGAGATCCACGCTCCCTTGGCGGTAATGCCCATCGCCTTATGGTCATACCCATTGGAACCGCCGCTGGCGAAGGCATCCCCCAGCCAGAATTGCTGTTCCAGTGCGATGGCATTGGCAACGTCAGAGAAAGTCGCGGTCCCCTTGTCCGCTGCGACAACGAAATAGGGGTCATCCCCGTCCCGAATGATGATATTGGCCGGATGCACCACCGCATCGGCAACGATATTATCGGTGACCGACAGCAATGTGCGGATGAAAATACGATAGCTTTCCTTGCCTTCAGCCAGCCAGCCATCACGATCCTGCGCAGGGTTAGGCAGGCATTTGGGGTAAAAGCCTCCCTTCGCCCCCGCAGGCACAATCACCGCATTTTTGACGCGCTGCGCCTTCATCAGCCCCAATATCTCGGTGCGGAAATCATCTCGCCGGTCGGACCAGCGCAGCCCTCCGCGCGCCACCGGGCCAGAACGCAGATGAATGCCTTCCAACCGCTGTGAATAGACCCATATTTCCCGCCATGGCAATGGACGAGGCAGGCCCGGAACCTGCGCACTATCCAGCTTGAACGCCAGCGCAAGCCGCCCGCTTTCGGCGAAGAAATTGGTCCGCAAACAAGCATGGATGAAGGCATGGATGAGGCGGATAATCCGATCCTCATCAATGGCCGTCACATTGGCAAGGGCAGCGATGATGTCTTCATCGGCTTCCTGCGCAGCATTATCCCTGCCCCCTGCAAAGGCAGGATCATGGACGATATGAAACAGGGCCACCAGCTTATGCGTAATATCCGACTGCCGCCGCAGCGTATCGACGAAAGTGGGGACGGAATATAACATGCCCGTTTGCCGCAAATAACGATATGCCGCCCGCAGCAATAATGCAGCAGAGGGGGCCAGTTCCACCGAGACAATCAGTTCATTGAAACGATCGTCCTCTGCGGCCCCTGTCAGCACCTGTGCCAGACTGGCCTGTACTACATCAGCGCGCGCCAATACCGGCTGCGCTGCGCCACCATCATGCAGCTCCAGCTTGAAACGATGCACATAGCCCGCCTGCCCCTGATGCAGCGGGGTCGCCTTTTCCTCTATCACCCGGAAACCAAAATTTTCAAAGGCGGGGACAGCGTCGGAAAGGGCAATGGCAGTCTGGCTGTATAATTTCAGCCGCAGACGATTGTCACTATCGCTATCCTGCCGATAGATACGGGCGCGACGGTCTTTTTCACCGGTCAGCGCCGCCAGTTCCACAATATCAATGGCGGCATCACCCACACTCGCGCCAAGGCGGTAATTGGGCGGAAAGCCATCGGCATAACGATCCGCCAGTGCAGCAGCTTTCTCCGCGCCAACCAGCGCCGCCAGAGCATCCTCTACACCCGGTGCCCAACCCCGCACCATCTGCCGCAGCATATGATCCAGCGCGGCCTCATCCGGCGGTGTTCCTCCTTCGCGCAGATCCAGCGTGAAACGCAGCAACGCCAGACCGTCTTCTTCCAGCGCCATGGACCAGCTCAGCAATGGCGCATTTGCGGCCTTCACCAGCATATCCTGTATAGCAACCCGGCGGGCGGTGGACACATCATCCCTCGGCACCCATGCAAAGGCATAAAGATGCCGCGCCAGTGCCGAAGTCGCCAGCACAAGGCGCGCACGGGGCCGGTCAGACAGAGACATCAATGTGAGTGCCAGCTTCTCCACCGTATCCCGGTCAAAGCCAATCAGCACATCATGCGGCAACAGCGTCAGCGCATGATAGAGCGCCTTGCCCGCATGGCCGGACATATCAAAGCCATGTTTTTCCAGCAGCATCGACAGCATCGAACGCAGCATCGGCACCTTATCCGGCGCAGCAGCCAGCGCGGCGCTGGTCCACATACCTGCATGAATGGAAAGAGCTGTGATCTCCCGCCCTTCGCGTATCGGCACGATGAACAGGTCGAGCAGCCCCCCGCGATGCACACGGGACGCACTGTTGCTCTTGATGATGAGCGGCGCACGATTGCCTTCTTCAAACCATGCAAAGGCAGCATCAATAGTCGCCGGGGCGAGCAGCGACGCATTTCCCTTTACCGTGCAAATACCCAGCGCCTCACTGCACTGGCCATCTCGCCCGCATATCTGATAGCCGGTTTGCGTCATGTTGCGATTAAGCAGCCAGCGCAGCAATGCGGCGCCTTCATCCTCTACCAGCCGGTCCGCATCGGCGACCATCGCCTCCCGCATATGCGGCCAGTCTGCAACAGCAGCGCGAACATCGGCCAGCGTGGCCGAAAGCTCTTCCTCAATCCCTTCCCGCTGCCGGGCAGAGGCACGATCTACCGCGATATACACAAAAGATTCGCGCCGCGCACCGGGGCTGTCATCTGGTAATAGAGCCAGCAGCGCCCCATTTGCATCGCGCTCAACACTCACCACCGGGTGCAACAGGCGCTGAATCACCAGCCCATGCTGGGTCAGGCAATGGGCCATGCTATCTACCAGAAACGGCATGTCATCATTAATGACCGCAATCCGCAGGGGCGTTGCCGAAGCAGAGGCCAGCACAGAGGCACTATCGTCTGAGGCTTGCGTCAATGTCTCTATAACGATGGTAGGCGTGCCGGGGTGACGTACCGCCGCAGCCCGCGCCATGAACAGGGCAATATGCCGTGCATCGCTCTCATCAAGCCCTTCTTGCTCACCGGGCAAAACGCCCTGAGCAAGTTCCTCCAGCAATGCACTGAGGAGCGGTGAACTCTCTTCCATATCGTCACTGATCATCATTATCTCCCTGCATGTAACAAAGCAGTCCTTTGCAGATCAGCGCATCTCCCTATAGCAGAGCAAGATACGCCATTCCCTGCCGTACATCATGACGCGAAAGCAAAGGAAGGCAACCGCCACCCATCGGATTTATTGCATGTTTATCGCACAGATTTATTGCGATGCGCGGGGAACCCGCCGAGAAATGCCAGATCACAACACAGCGTTCAGTTGCTCTTAATGCCTTTTTCGCTGTCCTGCCCCTCGGCGGAGAGGCCGCGTACCCCAGAGGACTGCTCCTGCTCCATGACCATGCGTAGTTCTGCATCCAGCCCCGCGAGCAGGCTATCACTCGCCACTTCTTTCCAGTTCACGACGATATAGAGAAAACCGGGCAGACCCGCAGGCCCGGTAAAAGGCATCATCATTCCACGAGACAGGATTTCCGCGCCGCGTTGATTGATGAATTCCGCCTCAAAGGCTACCGGTTCCCTGATGTCAGATGCAGTCTGACAATGATCTGCAATCTGGCTTAGCAGAGAATGCTGCGGCACCTGCCCCAGATGCTCCGGCACCACCTCGATACCGCACTCCTGCTGTATGGCTGTGCCCAGATATAAAATCCGGCCTTCTTCGGCCTTATCTGCGGGCTCTAACAAAAGGCTATAAGGCGCAAATTCACCGGCATGATGTGGATCCAGCGCAGAGAGTTCCGGTATTTCCTGCCCTCCCCGCAGGGACAGCCAGTAATTACGCGCACGCACCTGCATGCGGCGTTCCTGCACCGTAACAATGGGCGGCAGTTCGATAGCGTCGGGATATTCTGCATTGCTGATGTCAGGATCAGCATCATTTGCCTGTTTCCGCTTCCTCGTCATCGAACATTATCCATCAATAATGGGCTTCTCTTTGCCTTAAGCAATAATCATGGCAGGCCATGGTTAATAATATACTACTCTGCCATGAAAGAACGGATGAGCCTAACATGATAAGCAGAAGGAATGTGTACGCCTGACGCCCTGACAGGATGAGATGTTACATTTTTCTGCGTCACAGAGTGATGATGCGACTTGCCAGCATTGCAGAGTGCTGTTATGCGCAGCGCCGTTGTTGCCGTATAAACGGCGCGATATGCCGCTTTAGCTCAGTTGGTAGAGCACATCATTCGTAATGATGGGGCCACAGGTTCGAGTCCTGTAAGCGGCACCACCTTCCTAGAGATACATTAGCAAGGAAATAGGCGGACTTAGCTGCGGAAGTGCCTTTGCGTGGGACGCTCTCTGGGTAATGTCTGGGTGATGCTTCCGCCCAATGGCCCGGTCTGACCCACGATAAAGGCCGTTAGCTTCAATAGCATTGCGGCTTACTGCTGGAAGTGGGTTAATGCGCTTCAATGCAGAACGCCATCACCCCACCGTGCCGAACAAAACAGGGAAAAGGGGTAAAAGGGGTGATTTCACCTGTTTCCCTGTTTTACCCCTTTTGCTTGGCGTCGGGGCGGGGCAACAACGGGTCCGCACCCACCGTCAGCACTTTAGGGCTACCGCCTCAGAGATGCTCCATTGCCATCGTGCCACCTCATCTTGTGGCTCAGTCTGTTTATCGCGCCTCTAGATGCTGCGGTCAGGCCATATACCATGATTACCCGGAGAAAGAATCCCAACCGGATCAATAGCATTCTTGATCTTGGAGTACATCCGTCCGAGAGCATCATCATTGAACGAGAACGTTTCAGCCACCTCATCTACTAATGCAACATGTGAACGATAAGGCGCACACCCCCAATCACGGGCCTGCGCATATAAATCGCGTGCAGCATTGCGAGCGGCTTTCACCTGATCAGGATCAGATGCATCAAACATCAACATACATGCAGCAACCATACTTCGCGGATTACACAGCATGCCAACAGGCCCCAGCACCCCATGACGACCCGCTATCTCACGCATGGCCTGATCAAGCCGCAACGCAGCTTCACCCGTGAAAGGGATAACAGGCGACACATCCATATGACCAAATGTTTCACCGAAAACGGAACGAAGCCGATCAAGCAGCACCTGATTGGGAATACCTGCCGAGATATAATCGCGAGGTTCAACCTCATCCGGCCCAGCATCTCCAGCATAAGTCCGTAGCTCAATCTCCGCATTCGGCAAAACCGCATGGATCGCCTTCTGGAGAATGGATTGACGTTGCGAAACCATATCGGCACGACCATAAAAGCCAAAGCGAACATTCCACCGTCCTGGACGCAATACCGTTCTGAGGTTCGCCACAGTAAAGCGCCCTTGCCCGATATTGGCCACGTCGTCGCCCACCGGGGTACCAACAATCATCGGTATCCCCTGCAATATGCCCTCTTGCAACAAAGGTCGCATGGCCTCAATAAGTGGAACGATATCATGTTCTTGCTGGCACAAAATTGTGCCGACGGCTTTCACCTCTGGTTGCGGCATCAGCCACAGTCCAGCCTTCGTCACCACTCCAAAATTGGATTGCTTAAAAAGGTCATCAAGTGAAGGGCCGAAACCCCTACGATGACAAGACCAGAGTGGGCTATTAGGGATTGCTCCCTGCCCAGTCCGTAACAATGTGCCATCTGCCAGTACCGTTTCCAGCCCGCACAAGGCAGAACTATGATCCCCCAATATATTATAGCCGTAGCCATGCTCAAGCGCATTACCAATTATGCTGCCCCAGCCCAGATCGGGGACAGACATCATCAACGGTATTTTCTCGTCGCGTAGAGCCTGATAAAGCTGGTGGAAACTAACACCCGGCTCGATCAATGCATATCCTTGCTGCGCATTAATCTCAAGAATGCGATTCATTCTTCGCAAATTTAGAACAATTGCACCGTTCTTGACTGGCGCAGAACCACCATAACCGTAATTCCGTCCCATAGACGAAGTCCACAAATGGACTTTTAACTCATTTGCCACGGCAAGCGCGGCCTGCACTTGATCAACAGTCTCCGGCTGTATCACTAGTGCGGCGCGATGCGATTGCGCTTCAGGCCCTTCAAAGGGGTCCCGAAACTCATCAAAAATCACCCCATCAGCCAACACTGCTCCGGCACCCAGCAACGACGTGAAACGCTCCCGTGCTGCATATAATGCTCCCAAGTCATTGCCTGTCATTTGTATTCCCCTCTCCCTTCCACGGATGTTCCGCGCCCGATTAACATATCCTCTAGCGGAATCATTCTTTCTACAAGAACCACGTTCTATTTATTCCGTGGAATAAAAGCCTACATGTTTTAGTTTGTCAATCGATGTAGTGATGCAGCAGTAGAACTTTCAGCTCTCGCAACAAGCCGTCAGTCTTTTTCATCATGAATGGTAACGGAACGATATAGTTAAGCAGCATAGCCGCATTTCACTGACACTCTCATGCGTCTCAACCGCTTTTGGCCAGCGGACGCTAATACCTGACAGTCGCCTAGCCACCCATTTCAACATTCACGAAATGCACTGAATGAAGGCGGTCAAGGCGGTCGAACTGCACCCTCACCGCCTTCACCGCCCTGAAATCACCCTGCCATGAAAAGTCGCAAATGCCCTGCGCAAAGCGGGGTATCTTATATGGTAGGCGCAAAGCACCCTTGCGAAGTGGTGCGATAGGCGGCAAATAGCTCTGGCCTTGCGTGAAAGTCGCAAGGTGGGGCGTGAGAACCTCAACGAATGAACTCGGTTCCAGTTATCTGGGGCCGGGTGGCATGCGCGCATGTCCAGTCGGCTTCGGTCGATAAAGGCGCATGCGCCTGTAATTCGTCAGGTTCTCAACATCCGGCTCAGGCCGCTGCCCCAAGAGGACATAGGGGTAGCCAGAGGTCATCAGCCAAACGCTCCCCGCAATACGGCAGGGGGGCAATATGCACAGCATCCATATCATCACATCCGCTTTTGCGGCTGATCGCTGCGTGCCTGCCATTTTCCAAACATCATATGGAGATCAGCTATGATCGACGAAAATGCAGTCAATCGCATTGAAGACCTGCACAAGCTCAAGGAAGCAGGTGTCATCACCGAAGAAGAATTTGATAAAGCCAAGCAGGAATTACTGTTTCGTCCTCGTCCAGCCAAGACCGCCAGCCAGAAGATGCAAGTCTTTTCTGGCGGTGCCAATGAACTGCCCGGTGATGATGATTTCATCGGCTGGATGTTTTTGCCCCTACGGAAATATGCGGACTTTGATGGACGCTCCTGCCGCAAAGAATATTGGATGTTTGCACTACTCTACATAGCAGCACTCTTTATCGGCGGCGTGTTTTCCATTGCTTCGGTTGAACTAGGCATGACATTGATGTCCCTATTCATCCTTGCGGTATTTATTCCGACAGTCGCCGTACAGGTACGACGGATGCACGATCAGGACAAGAGCGGCTGGTTCGTGCTGTTCAACATCATCCCGTATGTCGGCTGGATCATTGGCATCATTTTCATGCTGATTGACGGCACTGAAGGCGACAACCGTTACGGCCCTGACCCCAAGGGCCGGGCATGATCGGCAGCAATTCTCTCTGATCAAAGGATCGCCACATGAGCGACGACAACATAAACATCCCTCCAAAACCATCAACTTTACATGAGGTTTTGCAATGGTGCATATTCGCATGGTGCCTCATGATGATTTATCATCACTATCCCACTTTCATTCACTTCTACATAAAAGGCATATCGAAGATAGCAGGTTCAGGCTTAGAGCTTCCTCTCTCACTCCTTTCGATCACAATCGCCATATTATTAGCAGTACTGCACTTACCACTGGTCTATTTCAAATTATCTCGAATTGTTAGATTCATACTGTACCCAGCCCTGATTTTACCTCCAGCCCTTCTCACCCTCGCTGTGAAATATATAGATGACGCCTATGCAAAAACTCCGGAGGGAGCGGAATCAGCGGCTCAAATCGAAACGCGAAAGCATGAAAGGCAACAAGAAATAGACGAAATGGATGAGCTATTTGAAAGTATCGGCGGAACCAAGGAATACCGCGCCGCGAGAGAGAAAGAATTAGAGGATGTTAGATCCTGTCTGTCATCGGATGGGCGTTTTTCAGCGCTGGAACAGGAAGTAAAAAGCAGGGTGCATAACCCTGATGCCTTCAAACATATTGAAACGCAGGTAGGTTCATATCCTGATGGCTATAATATGCAGGTGACGTTTCAGGCGCAGAATGGCTTTGGAGCTACCCAGACTGCAACAATCAGGGCCAGAATCGCTACAGAGGATTGCACCATCATTTCCACCAGCGGCTTTGATCCCGAATGATCGCCAGGATATTCCTGTGCTTCCTGATCCTTGGAGTGATTGCATGGGCCGTCAAGCTGCTGGTCATCGCAGCGATTGTGCTGGCGCTGATTTCCTTCATCATCAGACCGCTCGATACGGTGGTGGCCATTATAGCCTTATTGTTCACCGGCTTCGTCATTGCAAAGCCCCTCATCGGCATACCGCTGTTGCTGGTGGTGCTGGCGTTCAACCATGCACGAAAGCAGGAGAAGGCACCGGAGGTGCAATATCGCACTGTCTCCTATGACCGCCTCATAATGCCGCATCAAAGGGAAGAACCCCGACAAGGGGATAAATAGCCCCATCATCATCCCATCACAGACCCTCGGAGCCAACAGGTTCCGGGGGTTTTTCATTTTGGAGAAACGCCATGTGGAAACGATTGCTTTTCTATGCCCTCATACTTGGCCTCATCGTCCTGGCAGCACAGACGCTTCATGCCCTCCTGCCCCTCATCCTATGCGGCGGGATAATCTATGCGCTGATCGTCAATCCGCAATTCGTGCTGGGAACGACAGCCATGCTGGTCATCGGGCTGGCTCTCTATCGCTTCCCGATACTGCTGCTGCTCTTATCCCTCGGTATCGGCCTGCTGGTCGTCAAGCAGCACCGCTAATCCATCCTCACACACCCTCGGTTCGCCGGGGGTTTTCTTTTATGGAGAACCATCCATGCACATCATCACACAGCCAGCCGATGCAGAGGCCATTACGGACCCGGCATTGCTGGCACTGGTCAACGAACGCATCCCCCTGCTGGACCTTGCACCCATCGTCATTGTCAAGGCAGACGACACGGAGGCCGACATCATCAACGCCATTGGCTTCTCGCCACTGGTCAATCGCGTGGATGGCATTGCCTATCCGTCCCCGGAGTTCGTCCCTTCTTGGGATGTCATCGAACAACATCAGGGCTGGACAGAGCTTATCTACGTTACCGCTGATGATGGCTCCGGGGTCATTATGCTGATAGCCAAAGGCAATCATGATCTTTCGCAGATGCTGAAAGAGCATCAGACTTAGCCACACTCACCCCACCCATGAAATACAGGGGGCGGCATCCGTTAATTTAACCGGGTGTGTGCATGTTTTCTGGGATGGGCCGAATGAAGGCGGTCAGGGCGGTCAGGGCGGCACCGCCTTCGCCGCCTTGGTTGGGGCAGCTTCGTCGGAATTACACACCGCCCTCGCCGCCTTCGCCGCCCTGAAATCACCCTCAGCGGGGAGAAATTCCTCCAACAGCGAGGGGTGACTGAAACGAACAAATCAATACAAAAAAGCTAAGTTAATAAATATCCAATTTTGATTGTTAATTCATAGAATGAAAATATGCAATAGACCGCTTACAAGAAAGTCTGGAATATAATAATATTCAATGTTTTCAATAACTTGAAACATGGTTGGTTTAACCCTGTCAAGGGTAAGAACGGCAACCGAGAAAAGCATGTCATCGCACTGTTTTTAGCTGCCGTACGTTGCATTTTAGCAACACCAGCCGAGGGCTGGAAATATATGATTTTATTACCCGTTCATAATTGAACCAGCGGTTTTCAATCATATTATTTTCGCCTTCCTCATCACCCATATAATGAGGATATTTATTATGTCTGCCGCACATAATTTACCTGAAATTGACTTCTCAAAATTACTTAATACTGAAGCCATAAAATTGAGTAATGCTAATTTCATCAACAATATATTTACTGAATTACCCGAAGGCGTTATATCAACTATTTGCACCAAGCCCGGAGACCCCGGAAACGGCGGCTGGTTTGCTCAAAATGGCGATGATATTGCGACGAAGTGCCTGCCCAAAAATAATAATTACTTCAACTGCTCCAGCTTCCGGGCCGGAGAAGGCGGGGGCGTATACGCGCGTAAAGAGAATTTCCACGCCTATCATACGGTCGTCTTTGACGATGTGGGCACCAAAGTGCCGCGTGGGGCACTGGGAGAGCTGAAACCGTCTTGGGAGCTTGAAACAAGCACCGGCAATTATCAGGTTGGCATTATACTCGACCCACCGTTGACGGACGCCGCACAGGTAAAGGCATTGCAGGACGCTATTATCGCAAAGGGTCTATGCGACCCCGGTGCCAATGGCGTTGCACGTTGGGCAAGGCTCCCCGAAGCCATTAACGGCAAGCCTAAATATATGAAGGACAATCAGCCATTCCGCTGTAAGTTAACGGCTTGGAATCCTGATGTGCGGATGAGCATGGAGGCGCTGGCTAAGGCTCTCGACCTCAACCTTGCTCCAGCCCCTAAACGCACCCTCGCCCCTGCAGCACAAAAAGCAACCACGGCATTTGAGGGCAATGCTGTTTACTCGCCCAAACCAGTCGTCAATCCCGTCATTGCCGCACTGATGGAAAAAGGTTGGTATAAAGGCCATGCTGGCGAAGGGAGGCATGATATAAGCTGCCCGTGGGTCAGCGAGCATACGGATCAAATCGACAATGGCTCTACCTATTTTGAGCCGAGCTTCGATTTTCCCGAAGGCGGCTTCAAATGCCATCATTCGCATGGTGATAAATATAAGCTGCGCCAGCTTCTAGCTGAATTGAAGATCAGTTCCGCTGCGGCCCGGTGCAAGGCTATGGTCAAAATGGACACAGGCGATCAGTATCTTGTGAATGACGCGATGCAGCGCATTCTGGCAGCGCCGGGTGATATTTATCACGCCGAAGGCCAGTTAGTACGGGTCACAAAGTCCGCCTTCGGTAAGGCAGCATCCGTCAAACCACTAGCACAGATTGAGGTTCTGGACATTCTTTCTGAGCATGCGGTTTGGCTGAAATATGACGCCCGCAGCAAAGGCTATAAAAGCTGTGGACTGGATGACCGCCTGATAAGGATGGTTATGCAGGCTGGGAATTATCCTTATCTTCCTCAGCTCAATTGCCTTGCCCATCAGCCCTTTTTGCGGCCTGATCGTTCACTTGTAATGGCCCCCGGCTATGATGTGCAGACGGGCATTTATGCCGATTTCGACCCGGCATTGTTTCCCGTTC
The DNA here is from genome assembly GCA_009360885.1 of Sphingobium sp. GTDB lineage: Bacteria > Pseudomonadota > Alphaproteobacteria > Sphingomonadales > Sphingomonadaceae > Sphingobium. The sequence goes on from SPEL01000002.1 coordinate 732,151, forward strand.
CTGATGCGCCAACCCGTGATGACGCGATGCAGGCCATGGGCGTATTGGAACGCCTCCTCTGCGAATTTCATTTCGCATCGCAAGAGGATAAAGCGGCAGCATATTCGATGCTTTTAACGGGCGCAATCCGCTCCGGACTTCCTGTGGCCCCTGCCTTTAATATTACGGCATCGAACATGGGGACCGGGAAAAGCCTATTGGCACAAATTGCTGCACTCTTTGCTGGTGCAGCCCCTCCTTTCATGGGGACCTATCCCACCAGTCAGGATGAAGCCCGTAAGCTGACCACATCAGCCTTTCGGGATCAGCCGCATTCCATCATTTTTGATGATATGAAAAGGGACTGGATCCCCTATGGCCCCCTCAACAAAATGCTCACCAGTGAAACTGTTTCCGACAGATTGCTGGGGTCCAGCCGCAACGTAACCGTTAACACCCGCGCATTAATCATCGGAACGGGGAACAACATAGCCCCCATTGATGATATGGCACGCCGCGTTGTGACGATTAGGATTGAGCCAGCCAGCGAGACCCCTTCTACGCTGGTTTATCAAGGCACGCCTTTGAAAACCACAAAGCAGAACCGGGAAAAATACGTGTCAGCAGCCTTAACGATTGTCCGGGCCTACATAGCAGCGGGCACTCCACAGGCTGATGTTTCCTCAATCGCCACTTATGACGATTGGAATATGTTGTGCCGTCATTCGCTGATCTGGCTTGGCAAACCGGACCCAGCACAAAGCCTTTTCAATCAGTTGAAGGAAGACCCCGAAAGGCAGCTATTTGGTCTGGTAATGCAACACTGGCATGAACAGCATGGTAGCAGCACGAAGACTGTGCGGGAAATATTGGAGCCAAGCCACAATTATCTCAGCAACGATGCACTCTCCAATGCATTGGAAGACCTGATGGGCACCAATCTCAATGAGATTAATCGCACAAAGTTCGGCCAAATGCTCGGCAGGCATAGGGGGCAAGTCATGCACGGTCTAAAGATTGAGCAGGTTAATGCAGGCAAAGGTCGCACTGCATGGCGGGTCATTGAAATCGCTAACGAAAACTAAGCGCCTTCGTCCACCGGGGCATGAGCGGTCCCGGTGGGCATTTTCTAGTTTCCTGAAATGGGCCGAATGAAGGCGGTCAGGGCGGTCAGGGTGGCACCACCTTCGCCGCCTTCACCGCCCTGTTTCGCGGGTTTTGCGAAAACAGTGAATATGACCGGCGGGCCAGTTTCAGGACGCAGCATGTCCGGCTGGCCCCCACAGTCCGCCAGAGGGCCATTTGCGCCCTCGGCGTCACCATACCCCCACCGGCGGCGACTTCCTGCCTGCTGCCTTAGTCAAAACCCATTTTTGTAATGCGTGAGGCCATGGCCCGCGCCCGGAGAGCACCCATGCCCAAAATGAAACTCACCGCATCCTTCTGCGCCATTGCCGATTGCGATTCTGACCGGAAACGCACTGATTTTTACGACACAGGTATCACCGGTTTTGTGCTGGAATGCCATCAATCCGGCCATAAAAGCTATACCTTCCGCTATCATGATGAAACGAAACGCCAACGTCAGATTAAAATCGGGAACTATGCTGATGTGACGTTCGATCAGGCCAAGCGAAAGGCGAAAGAATTACGCTCATCCGTCACCCTTGGCGGTGATCCGGTGGCCGTAAAGCAAGAGAAGAAGGCGGTCCCGCTCTATTCGCAGTTGGCAGAGCAACACCTTGCCCATGCGCGGACATATCAGAAGACGCCCGCCAATGTGGAACGTATCATCCGCATCCATCTGCTGCCACGGTGGGGCCGGATGCGGCTGACGGACATCAAGACGCAGGACATTGCCCTATGGCTGGCCGAGAAAGATATGGCTCCGGCAACCATCGAGAAGATCCGTATCACCTTCAATCGGTCATTCGAGCTGGCCGCAAAGTGGGGCATGGCGGGGGCCGATGTTAATCCGGTCAAGGCTGTTCCCCGCAAACGGTTCAGTAACGCCCGTGAACGGTTCCTCACGGCCAAGGATGTCGAACGGTTAAAGGTCGCGGTGGATGCCTCGGCCAACAAGCAACTGAAGCATATTGTGCCGCTGTTGCTGCTGACGGGCGCACGGAAGACCGAACTCCTTACCGCCCGGTGGGAGCATATAGACATGGAGCGACGGTCATGGCTTATCCCCACCAGCAAGACCGGCAAACATCGCTATGTGCCGCTATCACAACCAGCTATGGACATCATTGCTGCCCTGCCCCGGTTCGATGGCTGCCCGTGGCTGTTGCCCAATCCCGATACGCTGAAACCCTATACCGGAATCAAGCGCGCTTGGGATACGGCACGGAAAGCGGCAGGCCTTCCTGATGTAAGGGTCCATGATCTTCGCCACAGCGCAGCATCCTTCATGATTAACGCAGGGGTAGACCTTTATGCCGTTGGCCGCATCCTCGGCCATGCAGACCACAAATCTACTATGCGCTATAGCCACCTAGCCAACGATACGCTGCGCGCTGCAGTCGAGGCAGGGGCATCCCGCATGAACGCAGCATAATCACCGCATCCCGCCCCGGCCTGTCCTTACGGATGGGTCGGGGAACAAGGGCTTTATTATTCTGAAAAATTAAACAATTCGTTCAGATATATAAAGAAATAATGTTTTAATAATTTCTACATGCAGAAAGCGTTTTCATGTCTAAAATATCATGAAAAATATGACAATAATCCTTATGAAAATGCATAGATTGACTATACAGATAATTCCACCTATATAGGTTATTGTTAACGTCGCTTGCGACGGAATTTGAAAATGCATGTTAGCAGTAATCTTCTTCCTTTCTCGCGCTATTAGCTCCGCTCGTGTTTTTACGGGCGGGTAACCTATTTTTCGTGAAAGGAAACGGCTTATGCCTATCGGTACAGTCAAGTTCTTCAATACAGATAAAGGCTATGGATTCATCGCTCCCGAGGATGGCAGCAATGATAGCTTTGTTCACATCAGCGCGGTAGAACGTTCGGGAATGGCGACACTTCATCAAGATCAGCGCCTGAGCTATGAAATTGAAACAGACCGGCGCGGCAAACCATCAGCAGTCAACCTCGAAGCTCTTTGAAATTAGAGGCAGGAGGGCGGCGAACCTCGCTATAATTACACTTTTCCAGATGGGTGATCTACATTCATCTGGAAACCCATCCAGTTAATATGCACATGCATATAGTAGCTGCAAAAATGAGTAGCCGCTCCTCAATAACGTTTCATTATGCGCTATCGGTTTCGTCCAGACGTATCTTTTAGAGACACTCCGAATCTCACGTCAGGTGACGCTGAGCAATCGACTTTCAGAGCAAGTCGCATCAGAAGATTAATATATTTGAAAACGCGCATCAAGCGTTCAGGACTAATATGAATAACAGAATCTATTCCATCTCATCTCCGCTCCATCCGCTGCGCCGGTTTCTTTTTTCAAAGCGCAGAAGCGAAAAAGGCATCCTTTCTCAGCAGGATCTCAGTCGCATTGTTGCTGAAATGGTGGGGTGATCACCTCAACATTATTAAGGATCAAATCCTATGTCTGCTACCAGTGACTTTTATCTCGCTCGCGCCGAACAGAACGCCTATGAAGCGCGAGAATGCAATCTTGCTAATGTACGGGACAGGTACTTGCATTCGCAGGCAGTATGGCAGGCTCTGGCAGATCGGGTACTCATAAGCGAAACCACGAGAGAAGCTCAATTAGCTGAAAAAATAGCAAAGCAAATATCATGAACAACCGGTTCGACATTAACTTCTCATATTGCCCGATGATTTTATGACGCTCATAAGGCATTATGACAAATCAGCGACAGACTCCGCCTTCTCTTTCAAGAATCCAACAGAATTGGCTTGCGGCAGGAGAGCGTAAATTACTCACATGGCTATGCAGCCAGATGCCCGCTTGGGTCACACCTGATCGACTGACATCTCTCGGAATGCTCGGTGCAGTCATGATTTTTACGGGCTATGTGGCCAGTAATCTGGGATCATCTTGGCTGCTTCTGGCCATATTGGGCTATTTTGTTCAATGGTTCGGCGATTCAATGGACGGGAGTTTGGCTCGATACCGCCATATTGAGCGCCCTTCCTATGGTTATTTCATCGATCATAGCTGTGATGGCCTTGCCACATTGCTCATCCTTGCTGGCATCGGACTGAGTCCTTTTGTAACAATGGATGTCGCATTAATCGCTTTAGCGGGATATTTGCTCCTTTCCATTCACGCCTATCTGTCCGCACGCGTGCTGGGTGAGTTCAAGCTTTCTTACCTTGCAGCTGGCCCCACGGAATTGCGCCTGATATTAATTGCCCTCACTCTGCTGATGATCATGCTTGGAGCAGGTCCAGGCATTTTCGGCTCTTTATCGGGCTTCGATCTCTTTGTGGGCATAGCCGGTGCCATTCTAATCACATTATTTATCATCCAGACAATGGTGACCGGACGACGATTACGGAAAGACAGTTAAGTTCATATTGTTACAAAGTGACCCGAAGGCAACTCGTTGCCATCCATTGACTGCCATCATTTTGGTATGAATTTTTCATACCCCATGTTATATCTGCTGGCAGGAGGTAGTTTATATGTCTGCTGTTGCGAAAAGAACCGTCAGCTTACCAAGCGATCAGGCCGCTTTCATTGATGCCAAGGTTCAGTCAGGTGACTATGCATCGGCCAGTGAAGTCGTTCGGGCTGGACTGCGGGCATTGAAGGAACGAGATGAGGCTGTCGAACGCTGGCTGAGCGGTGAAGTGGCAATGAGCTATGACGCGATGAAGGCAGATCCTTCACGGGCTATTTCGGTTGATGATGCCTTCGCCAGTGTTCGCGCTCAACACATGAAACGATAACAGCTATCAATTCATTCTCTCGGCTGGCCATTGGCGGGCAGCATGGAGGATACGCAATATTCGGATGCTGTCAGCCATCACATCATAAACGATGATGTAATTCTGATGTGCAACCAGTTCACGGGTCCCCGGCACTCTACCCACTCGGCCTATAGAGGGATGATCGGCAAGGCGGCTGACCTTTTCGGTGAAGAGTTCATCCAACGCCAAGGCTGCATGAGGATTGTCAGCCTCGATATAGTCATAAATGGCCTCTCGGTCCGCAAGGGCAAGTGCCGTCCAAGATAGCTGCATCATTCAGTATCGAGTCTGCGCTGGGTCGCCGCACGACGATGGGCAAATTGCGCTTCAACATCAGCACCCGAAATTAACTGCCCCACATTGGCAGCATCCACACCACGCTGAACCTGCTGACGGAACCATATATCATGGTCTTCCATCTGCTGCTGACGCTGCACATATTCCCGCATGAAATCGCGCAACAACTGCGCCCCGGTCCGGTCCTTTGATTTAGCTGCCGTCGCAAAGGCACTTTTCAACTGCTCATCAACCCGGAAGGTAAAGGTTGCTTCTGTCATCGCATTATATCCGCATGTGTTACATAGTTAGTGCTATATAGCACAGCACAGTTCTCGGTGCCATATCCCTATGATGGAAGTGCAAAGCGGGCCAAGCGCGGGCCGGATTTTCGGAAATTACCAAGCTAACGCGCTTTAGATAGGAAACACCACTGACTGTATGTTGGCGCAGTTTGGGCGGATCGTGGGTCAAGCCGGAATTGCATCGCCCATAATACAACAACCCATTGATATTGCTTGCCATATCCGCATCATAGCCTCTCCTTCGTAATGATGGGGCCACAGGTTCGAGTCCTGTAAGCGGCACCACCTTCCTAGAGATACATTAGCAAGGAAATGCGCGGGCTTAGCTGTGGAAGTGCCTTTGCATGGGACGCACTCTGGGTAACGTCTGGGTGATGCTTCCGCCCAATGACCCGGCCTGACCCACGATAAAGGCCGTTAGCTTCAATGGCGTTGCGGCATCCTGCTGGAAGTGGGTTAATGCGCTTCCATGCAGCACCCGTCGCCACCCCACCGTGCCGAACAAAACAGGTAAAAGGGGTAATTTCACCTGTTTCCCTGTTTTACCCCTTTATTCGGCGTCGAGTGGGGCAGTAGTGACGACAAAACCGCATCAAAGTTTCTTGTAGCTTAAAACCTCACTTCAGAACGGCACCTCGTCGTCGAACTCTTGATCAAACAGGCTGCGCGGATTTGCCCTAGGCGCACTTAACGCCTTAGGAATTGTGTTGGAAGGCAGTTTCTTCGCTTGATCTTCTTCAACTTTTGCTTCTGCAACGGTCTGCATTATATTGGCTGTCAGCTTTTGGGTTATATCCACAGACGCCCACATAGTTCCGGGAACGCTAAGAACAAAATATGCAAAACGCGCTACTGTCATCATATTAAGACGACGCTTCTCAAGTTCAGCTTCAAGAGCATCTAACTTTTTCAAAAGCGCTGCGCGTTTTTCTTCGGACATATTGCCCGTTTCGACACATTGCCTCAATCCACTGATATACGCTCGAATTTGCTCTTTAGTCTTTGGTAGCACCTCCACAGTGTCCCGCTTAGAGCGTAGACTATTGTCCAAAATGAGCTGTGTTACATAGTGATCAAGATCAGCTTTGAACTGGAGATGATCCGAATTACCAAACCGTGACTGCTTCGGAACTTCCATGGAGAGGAATGGCTCGATTTCAAACCGCTTTGCAGCAGCAAGAACAACATTCATAAAACTATATCGTAAATCTTCAATTTCACGCCACTCTGACTCAATATCTGAGTCGTAGTTTTTTACCTTATCTGCCAAACTGCGTTGAGCAATATTAACTAGCTGCATGAATGCTAAACGAGGATCTTCATCCAGATCATCTAATTCATCCTGACTAAGGAAATTCAATATACTCATCTATTAAAACGCCTTTTCTATCACATCATAAAATGATCGATTATAATATGAATGATCATTTCCTGTCATGCTACCTTGTTAAGCATCATTCTAAAATCAACGCACATGCCCTGCGCAAAGCGGGGTATCTTATATGGTAGGCGCAAAGCACCCTTGCGAAGTGGTGCGATAGACGGCAAATAGCTCTGGCCTTGCGTGAAAGTCGCAGGGTGGGGCGTCGAAACCTCAAACACACAGGCTCGGTTCCAGTTTCTGGGGCCGGGTGGCACGTATGTATGTCCAGTCGGCTTCGGTCGATAAAGATACGTGCGCCTGTCTGTGTGTCAGGTTTCGAACATCCGGCTCAGGCCGCTGCCCCAAGAGGACATAGGGGTAGCCAGAGGTCATCAGCCAAAACGCTCCCCGCATTACGGCAGGGGGGCAATATGCACAGCATCCACATCATCACATCCGCTTTTGCGGCTGGTCGCTGCGTGCCTGCCATTTTCCCAACATCATATGGAGATCAACTATGATCGACGAAAATGCAGTCAGGCGCATTGAAGACCTGCACAAGCTCATGGAAGCGGGCGTTATCACCGCTGAGGACTTCGAGAAGGCAAAACAAGATCTGCTGTTCAGGCCAAAGCAGCGCAGCTTTACACCGCTCTCCCCATCCACGACAAAACCTGATCCCGACAATGAAGCTGCATGGGCGATACTCCCCCTGCAACGCTATGCAGACTTTGAAGGCCGGTCCTGCCGTCAGGAGTTCTGGGCCTATTTCATGATGCAATTTCTGATCGTCATGGTCAGCTTTGCCCTGATGGGACTATCCTTCATTGATTCCCCCTTCTTCAGCGCAATCTGGATGACCTTGCTGGTGCTGGCAGTCGCCGCCACTATCGTGCCAAACATCGCGGTTCAGGTCAGACGCTTTCACGATCAGGACAAAAGCGGCTGGTTCGTGCTGCTCAACCTCATCCCCTATCTGGGCTGGATCATCGTCCTCATCTTCATGATGCTCGAAGGGACCAAGGGTGACAATCGCTTTGGCCCTGACCCGTTGGAGGATCAGGCATGAAAGACATGCTTGGGGCCGTTATCGTCGTCACCGTCATTGGTGTCATTCTCACCATTGCCAAGATCGTCGTCGGCCTTTTCCTGCTGGCCATTGCCGTTGCCGTGGGGGCAGGCGTCCTCGCCCTTGTCATTTACGGCCTGATGCATGCCATGCGACCCACCCTTTATGCGGGAGGCATCATAGCCCTTCTGGCGATGCTCTATCTCTCCCCCCTTCTGGGCTTCGGCCTCCTGATCGTGGGGGCGTTCATCGTCCTCATCAAATCAGTGGATGCACCGAAACCCACCGAACCCAAAGAACCATTACAGCTAACCGATCAAGGACAAGACACATGAAGAAATCTCTCGCACTGGTGGGCTTACTCCCACTCGCCCTGATGACTTCGGGCTGCGACACCTATGTCCAGAAGCTCTGTGAAGCGGATGCCAAAACAAAGCTAATAAATCCCGAAACCGCCAAATTTTACGACTTTGCTAAAATAGGCACCAGCCCATACTACTCGCTGCGTGTCCGATCCGAAGATAGGCTCGGTAATATCATCACCCAGACACCCACTTGCATCATCAGTGAGGCAAAAGATAAATGTAGCTGCATAATGCTTCGTTCATAACATATGCTCTGGCTCATCATCGTGGCGATTATGCTGATCGTGCCGCTGCTACTCTTTGCCGGGGTGGTGCTATGGCTGATCCTCTCCCCCAAGACAAACGACAGCCCTTTCCACCCCCATATCAAGGGCTATCCCAAAGCCAGACGGGATGAATAGTCCCACCACCATCATCAATTTTATGCCCCGTAGCCCAAAAGGCTGCGGGGTTTTTCTTTATGGAGACACCATCCATGCACATCATCACACAGCCAGCCGATGCGGAGGCCATTACGGACCCGATACTGATGGCACTGGTCAACGAACGCATCCCCCTGCTGGACCTTGCACCCATTGTCATTGTCGAGGCAGACGACACGGAGGCCGACATCATCAACGCCATTGGCTTTTCGCCTCTAGTCAATAGGGTGGATGACATTGCCTATCCGTCCCCAGAGTTCGTCCCTTCATGGGAGGTCATCGAACAACATCATAGCTGGACAGAGCTGATCTACGTTACCGCTGATGATGGTTCCGGGGTCATTATGCTGGTGGCCAAAGGCAATCATGTTCTCTCGGATATGCTGAACGAGCATCAGACCTAGCCACGCTCACCCCACCCATGAAATACAGGGGGGCGGCATCCGTTAATTTAACCGCCCCGGTCGCAGCGCCACGCCATCGCGCCGTCACCGGCCCGAACAAAAGGGGGAAAGGGGGATTTTACCTGCTTCCCTCTTTTACCCCTTTTGTTCGGCCCCTCGGCGGGGGCGAATCAGCTCAGGTGCGGTCCGCTGGGGAGTCGAAGTGACCAAACGCTACATCACCCACCACAAACCGCGAGGCAAAATCACAAGGAAACAGTAATACACTGTTATTAAACGATTATTTTATGAAATGAATCGATTTCAGGCATGTCTTCTAGTCGGTTCTTGACCGTTTTTTTGACAAGGTTTAATATAGGTATCGAAAAAATTCTATCAAGGCCTTGAAATTGAAAATATATCAAAGTTAACAAAATAATAATTTATCTGTTGCGTCTATTTATTTCTTAACTAGAGACGCCTCCCCGCCCTTGAACCAGCATGATTGTTCAGGGCTTACTGCAAAATGGAGGCGCATACAGGATGGATCCGGCAACTGCTCTAACGGAAACATTTTATAATCATTCACAGAACGACAACAACAAACTTGATGGGGTCATTGTATCCAATGAAGATTTCATCAATACTATCTTTAACGGCTTACCAGAAGGAATAAGCACAGCTATTTGCACCAAACCCGGAGACCCCGGAAACGGCGGCTGGTTTGCTCAAAATGGCAATAATGTTACGACGAAGTGCCTGCCCCAAAATAATAATTACTTCAACTGCTCCAGCTTCCGGGTGGGAGGGAACGAAGACGTACAGGCGCGGAAAGAGAATTTCCATGCCTATCACGCCATCCTCCTTGACGATGTTGGCACCAAGGTGTCGCGTGAGGCATTAGGAGGACTGAAAGCGTCGTGGGATATTGAGACAAGCCCCGGCAATCATCAGGTTGGTATTATACTCGACCCGCCGTTGACGGACGCCGCACAGGTGAAGGCATTGCAGGATGCTATTATCGCAAAGGATCTGTGCGACCCCGGTGCCAATGGCGCTGCACGTTGGGCAAGGCTTCCCAATGCCATCAATGGTAAGGAGAAATATCGCACCAATGGCCAGCCATTTCGCTGCAAGCTGACGGCGTGGAACCCTGATGTGCGGATGAGTATGGATGAACTGGTTAAGGCTCTCGACCTCAACCTTGCGCCACGTCCACTCACCATTGCAAACCAAGCGGTCACCACGCACCTTGCACCAGCCGAGGAAGGCTCCAGCGTTTATGCCCCTGCCCCGGTTACAAACCCGGTCATCGCAGCGTTAATGGCAAAAAGCATGTACAAAAAGGCACTTGGTGAAGGGCGGCATGACATAAGCTGCCCAAAAGTTGAAGATCACACAGACCAATTGGATGATGGGACCGTCTACTTCGAGCCTAGCCGTGCCTTCCCCATGGGTGGGGCAAAATGCTTTCACAAGCATGGTAGGGATTTCAGCATCATGAAACTATTGAATTTTCTGGATGTCCATCCCATTGATGCTCGCTGCACACCCCAGATCGCCTTGGTCCCCGGACTGCAATATCTGATAGTAGAGGCAGGCGTGAAGGCGCTGGCACGGAATGAGAATGTTTACCAAACGGGCGGAGCGCTCACTTCACTCCGCACCGACACAATCTCTAGCAAGCTGACACCCACCGTAATTGATGAGACAGCACTCGGCAGCCTGTTATCTGAAGCCGCCAGTTGGATCACCTTCGATGGAAAACAAAAGGAACGGCGATTAACCAATCCACCCGAACGTATTGTACGCGCCATAATGAAAAGCCCTAATTATGCGAACATTCGTTTGCTCAATGGCGTGGCACATCAGCCCTTTTTCCGTTCAGATGGAAGCATTGTAACCAATCCCGGTTACGATCAGAAGACTGGTATCTATGCCGATTTTGATGGCAATGACTTCCCGATAGAGGCCAATCCATCGCGTGAGGATGCTGAAAAAGCCTTGGTGGAACTTATTGGCTTATTGGAGGAATTTCCCTTTGCATCAGCCGAGGATAAAAGCGCTGCCCTTGCTGCGATGCTTACAGCCGCCGTTCGCTCTACCTTATCGCTGGCACCAGCCTTCAACCTGACAGCATCGGATGCAGGCAGTGGGAAAAGCTATCTGGCTAGCATCATTGCCCGGTTCAACACCCCTATGCATCCCATAATGGCAACATATCCGGCGAATAAGGAGGAGGCCGAAAAGTCCATGCTGGCTCACGGTCTGGATTCAAACGCACCCATCATATTCGACGATATGCAGGGTGACTGGTATCCTTTTGGCACGATGAATAAGATACTGACCAGCGAATGGATCAGCGGACGTATTCTGGGGCAAAGCAAAACGGTCAGCGTCAGTACAAAGCGACTGGTAATCGGCACGGGCAACAATAGTGCGCCTATTGCTGATATGTGCCGAAGGGTTGTCACTTGCCGCCTGTCAGCGGATTGTGCGAACCCTGCCCTGCGGACATTTAAAGGCAATCCCGAAGATGTGGTGAGAGAGAAGCGCAATCACTTTGTGACTCTGGCCCTCACTATCATCATGGCCTATCGCAAAGCCGGTTCACCTAAAGCCAACGCGCCATCCATCGCCACTTATGGGCAATGGAGCGACATGTGCAGACAGCCGCTGCTGTGGCTGGGCCTTGCTGACCCGGCATCCAGCCTGATCTCGCAGTTGAAGTCGGACCCCGACAAGGAAGACTTTGGGGTTGTGCTTGCACGCTGGCACGACCTTCATGGTGACAAGCCTATGCTTCTTCGCAAATTGCTGGAGTTCGACATGAGCAACCAAGCCAATGAGCTGGAATATGCCATATCCGACTTACCCGTGATGGAGCGCGGCAATATTAACCACCATAAGCTGGGTTGGTTGTTCAGAAGGCGGGCAGGCCAACAGGTCAACGGGTACAAGCTGGAAAAGGCTGACCACTCTGAACGCAACGCATGGCGCGTTGTGAAAGTTGAGCCAAAACCAGCGGCAAACTGACACTCTCACCTTCGGGGCGGGCAACTGCCTCGAAGCTCTGCCGTCACCGACCCGAACAAAAGGGGGAAAAGGGGGAAAGGGGGATTTTACCTGTTTCCCTCTTTTACCCCTTTTATCCGGCCCCTCGCCGGGGCGATGCACGGCCCCGCAGCCACTGCATCTGGCCCATCTCCCCACAGCGCCCCACACGCCCATTTCGGCACCGGGGCATCCCCATCCCCCACCGGCGGCGGCTTCGTGCCTGCTGCCTTAGTCAAAATCCATTTTTGTAATGCGTGGCTCTGCGCCCGCTCCACCCCATTGAGGAGATATAGTCATGCCTAAGATGAAACTTACCGCACCCTTCTGCACCATTGCCGATTGCGATGCAGACCGGAAACGCACTGATTTTTACGACACAGGCATCACTGGCTTTGTGCTGGAGTGCCACCAATCAGGTCATAAGTCCTACACCTTCCGTTACCATGATGAAACGGGACGGCAACGACAGACTAAAATTGGGAACTATACTGATGTGACGTTCGATCAGGCCAAACGGAAGGCTAAGGAATTGCGGTCCTCCGTCACCCTTGGCGGTGATCCTGTAGCGGTGAAGCAGGAGAAGAAGGCCGTGCCGCTCTACAGTCAGCTTGCAGAACAGCATCTGGCTCATGCACGGACCTATCAGAAGACCCCGGCCAATACCGAAAGCATCCTCCGCCTGCATCTGCTGCCCCGTTGGGGACGGATGAGGCTGACCGACATTAAGACACAGGACATTGCCCTGTGGCTGGCAGAAAAGGATATGGCCCCGGCCACCATCGAAAAGATACGCATTACGTTCAACCGTTCGTTCGAGTTGGCGGCTAAATGGGGGATGGCAGGGTCCGAGGTAAACCCGGTCAAGGCTGTTCCCCGTAAACGCTATAGCAATGCACGGGAACGGTTCCTCACCGCTAAAGAGGTCGAGCGATTAAAAGGGGCGCTGGAGGCATCGGGGAATACACAACTCCGGTTCATTGTGCCGCTGTTGCTGCTAACCGGCGCACGCAAGACGGAGCTGCTAACCGCCCGGTGGGAACATATCGACATGGAACGGCGCTCATGGCTCATTCCCACCAGCAAAACCGGCAAGCATCGCTATGTGCCGCTATCGCAACCAGCCGTTGACATCATCACTGCCTTGCCACGGTTTAAGGACTGTCCGTGGCTATTGCCCAATCCGGACACGCACAAGCCCTATACAGGCATCAAACGGGCATGGGAGACGGCAAGAAAGGCAGCGGGGTTGCCAGATGTACGGGTGCATGACCTTCGCCATAGTGCGGCATCGTTCATGATTAACGCCGGGGTCGATCTATACGCCGTTGGCCGCATCCTCGGTCATGCGGATCATAAATCCACCATGCGCTATTCGCACCTTGCCAATGATACACTGCTCGCAGCCGTCGAAGCAGGCGCATCACGCATGAATGCCTCTGTAAAGGCCGCTTAACACATCACCCCACCCCCGGCTCATCCACAATGGATGGGTCGGGGTAAAGGGGCATTATTTTTTCTGTGAGCGAAAATCAAAATTAAAATAATTATTGCTAGAAAGCCCAGAATTACTAACATTTAAAGGCGACAAAATTGGCAATATTTTTACAATGTTTATCACGTTATTTCCACTAACATCACCAACACTCACATTATGGTAAATGTCTTTCGAAACTTTCCTTGCCAAGTTCCGAAGAACTGTATCCTCATCTTCTCGACCTAATAAATCAACAACTGCCTCACCAGCTCGTGTCAACTTTATCATTTTGAATGACAACTGCTGCCCCACCTTCATTGAGAAACCCACAACCTTCTTACGTCCGGGCAACCAGACCATTTCTTTATCTAGGGAAGCTCGTGGCCAGCTACGATTTAATGAATATGTGGAATCAAGAACAAGACCTGCATCAAGAAGAGGAATAAGATAAGTAACCGCAGGTTCCTCTATATGTGAACAAGAAAGAATTTCATCACCCAAAACATATGGAATTACTCGCCTCATTGCATCAAGGTCAGCCTTTTCCAGCTCAACAATCTGCCGCACTGTGGCCCGCGAGTAGGTCCCTGGCGACATAAGTTCACCTGCCAAAATACGAGACAAACGATCGCGCAAGTCATTCGTAGTCGCATTCTCTGCAAAGTTAGAAAATGTAGCAGCCCAATCAGGATTTAATGGCTCTGGACTCCCCTCGTCTACCTTGGCTGCATTTTCACTTTCCGACGCAAAATTCGCAACAGAGCTATCCAGATCGGGAGGAGGTAAGGCTATAAGTTGCTCACTCGCACCCTCGATAACAGCTTCAAGGTTCTGTTGTTTTTGAAACGCAGTACCAAGGAAGCGAGCCTTTGCTCTCTCCATCAATTCAGGATCGTTCACGGATTGTTGCGCTACAGCCTCGGCCAGCGCCTTACTAACCGTAGTTCTTCCTTCGATGGTATCCAGACGGTCACGAACTTCACCATAGGCCACAGCACCTTTTTCACTCCCCACAATCAACTGTGCTGCGACTTTAGCTAACTTCATGCGCCACCCTTTTGGGGCAATGGCATCAATTTTCTCAATTACGCCACCAGCTTGCACCGAATTTGAGGTCACTGGCAAATTTGAATCATTTTCTTCGCTCATGCTATCAATAAATGAAGTAATATGCAGATGAGTCAAGATTGATATTACCAAACCAAATAAATGAATCTTCAATATTCCGATGAGTATTATATCTCACGACGAGAGATATTTTCGTCAAATCTCAAAAGCAGGCACCTTTAATCAGCTGATAAGAATTCAACATTCGTGATCAACAGCACCTGCAACCATAATCTTGGTATGAATTTTTCATACCGCATGATGTACAACCGGACGGGAGGTAATTCATATGTCCGCTGTTGCAAAAAGGACCGTCAGCCTGCCAAGCGATCAGGCCGCTTTCATTGATGCCAAGGTGCAGTCTGGTGACTATGCCTCTGCCAGTGAAGTCGTCCGGGCGGGGCTGCGTGCATTGAAAGAGCGCGATGAGGCTGTTGAACGCTGGCTGCGTGGTAAAATCGCCATGAGCTATGACGCGATGCAGGCTGATCCTAGCCGTGCCATATCTATTGACGATGTCTTTGCCAGCGTCCGTGCTTATCATTCAAAATGCCGGTAAAGCGATTGTAAACATCCAGTCGGCATATTAGTCTCTCTTTAAAGGAGATTCACAATGCGTACCGTCAGGCTTATGGACCCTCAGACCGAGCCTACCGAATTGGATCTGATGGACTTGATGGAAAAGACCCACATCCGTGCGATTGAGCGCCGGAACATCGTCCGGTCCGAGTTTCAGGCCAATTTACAGAAAATGATCTCTATGTCTCTCAATCGCTCTCGCAATCATATGGTCATTTCCCGCACAGCACATGACGGACAATAAGCATCGGCCCGTTCTGCTTATCGTGGCAGGCCCCAATGGCTCAGGTAAGACGGAACTGACCACCAATATATTGGAGCATAACTGGGCGGAGGGTTGCGAATATATCAACCCAGATTTCATTGCTCGCGATAAGTTCGGGGACTGGAACTCACCCGAAGCCGTACGCAGCGCCGCAGAATATGCGACAGCAAGGCGCTATCAGCTACTTGCCGAAAGGCAGTCTATCGCCTTTGAAACAGTGTTCTCCACATCTGAGAAAGTTGATTTTGTTCGGCAGGCTATAACAGCGGGATATTTTGTCAGAATTTTCTTCGTTGGCACCGAAACCCCCGAAATCAATGCTGCACGGGTGGCACGGCGTGTCATGGAAGGTGGGCATGATGTGCCTATTTCCAAAATTATCTCACGATATTCTAAATCCATTGCCAATCTCGCAGAGGTGATCGCGGAAGTCGATCGAGCCTATGTCTATGACAATTCTATCGACGACCAAGCTGCCCAGCTCCAGTTCAGGACAGAGCGCGGTGAAATAACCAAAATCTATCATCAAGACCGTGCATGGGCGCTGGCTCTTTATAACAACCTTCCTGACGCCGATTTTGGAGGTGCATGACTATGCTATCCGGGCGGGGACCGGGTCGTTTTTTCCGATTTTATTGAGCTGACGCACTTTAGATAGGAAACGCTTCTAACTGGATGTTGGCGCAGTTTGGGCGGTTCGTGGGTCAATGCAGAAATGCCTGCCCATTATAGCATCAGTCCATTGATAATAAACGATATAGTCCCATAATCACCTCTCCTTCGTAATGATGGGGCCAGGTGTTCGAGTCACCTATCTTACAAAGCGGGGTATCTTACATAGTACCCGCTACGATCACCACGCCAGCGACTCTCTCCGCCATCGCGCTCGTCGCCACCGCTGCCACTACCGCCGGGTCGATCCTATCAAGCCTGTTCCAAATCCACCACAGCCCAAAATCATTGGGGTCACTACATCACACGGAAATCGAGAGCATTGCCTGCTATCTGGGGACGGCCATAAAGGATGCGCTCATTCTCGCGGAACGCGCCGAAATCTGACCATCATTGCGGTCGTTGGGGGTAATCCAAAAGGTCACCAAAGCTCATAGGATTATCAATCAATGTGGGGTGCGGGGAGTACCCATCATGCCAGAATTTAGGATCAACGATGTCCCTTGCTATGCTTATGCCGAAGAATCTCCGAGGATGTGGCGATAGATTGTCAGGTCCAGCATGGAGCAAATCACTCCGATAGAGAATGACCGTACCTTTCCGAGGCGCCGTCTTTATCAATTGGAACTGATTACGAAGATCATCCCGGTGGCGATAAAGCTTCCACAATATATTCGGGCTAAGTATATGAATATCGAACTGGGAATTTTTCCCCAATAGAAAACGCAACAAATTTGGCTGGTGCTGATCCCACTTGGTCGAAAACACCCGGTCAAGAAATTCACCGGATGCCAGAGGGGCGCTTTTACCCTTGCGCATACTCCATAGTTTTTTCAGGTTATGAAGAAAAATGCGATAATTGCATTGTATCCGAAACAGGTTCATCAACGCATGAGCCTTGCCGCCATGCTTGTTTTCAGCACCGCCGTATATGTGTGTTCCGGGAACAAACACTGTCCCTCCCTGTTGCTCTGACACATCCTCCACGGCAACAAAAAGGCTGATAACGCCACCTGGATCCCGATGAATATATTGATGTGATGAACCGAGATAGCTAGTCAATGTGGTGACTTCGAGAAGCGGACGTGACCGACCACAATATTCTGAGAGAACGCCTTCGAGACGTTGACACAATTTTGCAGCAAAGCTTGTGACACGTGGTGTTGAAGGAAGGGAGCAAAAGTCGCGACGCACATAAAGATTATCCGTCTCGCTGGCGAAGGAGCCCCGGTTTCGATCCGGATCGTCGATGGTTTGACGTATAAGCTCCAAGCCAACATTCGCTTCCTCATCCGACAGGAGGTTAGTCAAAATAACCAGACCATGGGTGTCCATCATCGTCCGGGCCTGTCTGACGCAATCATCCGTAAGCTGGCCTTTTTCATCTAAGACAGCGGACACTTCAAACATGAACGTATCGTTGGAAACCTTGAGTTTGTTCACACCAATCTGCCTTATAATGACCAAATATTCCCTTAGTGGTCTGCCATTGTGTCGTCATATTCATGTGTAGCAATGCTGGAGGATTTGGAGCCAGCCTAATTCATTTTTCATTGAAGCAGAAACTTCTATATCGGGTTAACCAGATGGTCATCAGGTTCGATAAATCAGCGTCGAGGGCCGGGGCTTCCCTGCCGATTTGCCTATGGCAGGATCGATCGGAATTACAGGATTGAAACTGTTTCGATTTCGGCGGAGAAGAAGCTACCAGAATTACAACACAACCATCTGAATGATGCCCAACATATCGGTTTTTGATGCCTCTCCGAACATCCATTCCATCCTTCGATACTGCTTGTCCGTCACCTGAAGCGTTCTAACACTTTCTTCTTTGGGAAAAACTCAAACACTTACCTTTGCGTAGGACGCGCTTTGGGTAATGTCTGGGTGGTGCTTTGCCCAATGACCCGGTCTGACCCACGATAAAGGCCGTTAGCTTCAATGGCATTACCGCTTACTGCTGGAAGCGGGTTAATGCGCTTCAATACACCCCCCCCCATCATAGTCTCTGGGCTACTTAGCGGGGGAAGGCAGATCACGATGGAAAGCCGGAATATAGGAATATATTCAATTGTGATGCTTAATATCATATTGGCATACAAAAAACGCTTGCCTATGCGTAGGAGCAGGAATCACCGGAACTGAGCGGGCATGTCGCAAGGCAGGCAAACAGGGCTGACACAAAAGAGAATCGATCCATGTCTACAGAAGATGCTTCTGCAAAAGGCTCAGGTGCATACCGGCCCGATATTGATGGCTTGCGAACTATCGCCGTTCTCGCCGTATTTCTCTTTCATCTTAACATCCCCCCATTCTCAGGGGGCTTTACAGGCGTTGATATCTTTTTCGTTATATCCGGATATCTCATCACCAGCGTGATACAGCGCGACATTCACGAACAGCGTTTCACCATCGTACAATTTTATGAACGGCGAGTCCGGCGCATTTTCCCCGCCTTACTAACGGTCATGGTATTAACCTTTTTTGTCGCTTGGCTCTTGTTTATGCCAGATGAGTTACGCGACCTTGGCGCTAGCATGGCGGCGGCCATCACCTTTTCGTCCAATATCCTGTTCTGGATGCAAACGGATTATTTTTCCGGCCCCACCGACTTCAAGCCTCTACTGCACACATGGTCTCTGGCCGTTGAAGAACAATTCTACATCTTCATCCCGCCCCTTATGGTAGCATTGCATCGCTGGCTCCCCAAATATGTACTTCCAATACTCGCAGCGCTCACTCTGATTTCGTTCGTTGCCAGTTGCGCGTGGGTGTGGATCGATCCATCAGGCAATTATTATTTGCCCCACACTCGTGCGTGGGAATTGCTTGTTGGCTCTTTAGTCGCCCTGAGAATTACCCCTCCCATAGCCAGCAAACGCTGTCGCGATGCCTTGTCAGTCATCGGCTTGCTGCTACTGCTGCTACCTGTCTTCCTGTTATCAAAATCCAGCATATTCCCAGCATGGAATGCTATCCCAACATGTCTTGGCACCGCACTCTTGATAACAGCAGGGCAAGAGCATCCGTCTCTTGCGGGTAGGCTGCTTTCCAATAAGCCGATGGTTGGCATTGGCCTCATCAGCTACTCGCTTTATCTGGTTCACTGGCCGCTGATTGTTTTTGCAAAATATGCATTGTTACGAGACCTTTATGCCAGCGAGAAAATCCTACTTCTCGGTGTTGCTTTTGTGCTGGCATGGGCTTCCTGGCGTTGGATTGAACGCCCGTTTCGCAACCCGAAAGGGTTTTCCCGGAAACAAATTTTCGCAATGGCCCTCGCGCCCTCCCTTTTATGTGCGTTTGCTGGGCTGATCATATTCCGTATGGATGGCATACCTCAACGTTTCAAAGGCCAGATAGCTTTAGCAGTTCGTGATACAACACAGACAAAACAAAAAGATATCTGCTTTCTTCGAGACAATATGAAATGGGAACAATGGGCTGGCAAAAACTGCTTTTTAGTCTCTGGGGTAAAAAATGAACCGGTTACCTTGCTATGGGGCGACTCTCATGCCAATCATTATATAAACGCCCTCAGGGACACCTCTGATCGATACCGCCAGCCCGTATTATTTTACGGAAGTGCAGGATGCCCGCCTATATTAGGTGTGAATTTCAAAGCTGCCGACTGCAACCGCAATAACAAACATATTGCTTCAATCATTCGTGACTTTGGCGTTAAAAGGGTCGTATTATCGGCCTATTGGCAACGCTACATGGAAAGCGATTGGTTCGGACGCGACGATCTGATCAGAACGATCCAACAATTACGAGATATGGGAACTCAGGTATTACTTATTGGGGATAACCCAGATTTCCCCTTTGCCAACCCTAATTATCTCGGAGTTAGACTGTCCAAAAGAGACAATCCCAATGCCCCCTTCTACTCCAGTGTACGCAATGATTTTTCATTCAATGCCCAGTTAGCGCCACTGGTCGGGAATGACAATTTCTACGATCCTCTAAAAGATTTTTGCTTAAACAAAAAATGCCTCGCTTATGACAATGGCAATCTACTAATGATTGATAATGCGCATTACTCTAAATATGGATCAACAATGGCACTCAGTAAAATGAGCAACATCTTTCATTAATTATATAACAAATCCTAGACCGAGTTGGCGCAGTCTCGAGTCAACGCCCCTATGCCCTTGTTCAAAGAGGACTCCAACAATCACTGACGAGGGAAATCACGCACCTCTGGTAAAAACCGACAGGCAGCATCGCAGCTTATGCCAGCTGAGAGACTGACGCATGATGCAGTATATATGGGCAAGAGAATCCTGCCCTCATCCCAATAATCAGGATTAACGCGACGAGGGCTTAGCTCGCGACAAAAACGCCCTTCTCGCGGTTTTTCACTACCTTATCAGCCGGGAATATAGTGCCGCTCATCGCAATATAAATACCAGGTGCGGCAATCTGGGCCGCAGCAAAGGCCATACCCAAATTAAAGGGCGCGTCCGTTTCAGCGAAGCGGGCGGGCTGCATCGCGCCCACGAAAATGATCGTCCTGCCTTCCAGAACATTAGCATCGGCAAGGGCCTGCGCCGTTTTCGTCATCGTATCGCTGCCATGGGTAATGACGATATGGCGGGCGGAGGATTCCGCAACGGCCTGCACAATGACTGCACGATCTTCATCGGTCAGGTCAAGGCTGTCCTTACGCAGCAATTCCTGCACCCGGTACGGGCAATTTACCCGCGCCGTTTTCAATATATGCGGCGCCCTCGGTTCCCCGATTTTATAATCAGACAAGGCATCGAAATAAACTTTGTCAAAGGTGCCACCGGTCGTCAGCACCAATATTTCCATGTCCTTGTCCGCCATCATCCTGTCCTTACCGCTTCTTCACAAATTCCGCACGGAGGACGAGGCCCTTGATACCATCAAAGCGGCAATCAATTTCCTGCGGATCGCCGGTCAGGCGGATGGATTTAATGAGCGTGCCACGCTTCAGCGTCTGGCCTGCGCCTTTCACGTCCAAATCCTTAATCAGCGTCACCTGATCGCCATCGGCGAGGAGATTACCAACGGCATCGCGCACTTCGACATTATCAGCAGCAGCCTGCTTTGCAGCCAGTTCCGACGCGGGCATCCATTCACCGGATTCCTCATCGAATACATAATCCTCGCTGTCGCTCAATTTTCATCTCCCATACGCAGGGCCGCAATGAAGGCCTCCTGCGGAATTTGCACATTGCCATATTCACGCATGCGCTTCTTACCCTCTTTCTGCTTCTCCAGCAGCTTTTTCTTACGGGTAATATCGCCGCCATAGCATTTGGCGGTCACATCCTTACGCAGCGCACCAATGGTTTCACGCGCAATCACCTTGCCACCAATGGCCGCCTGAATCGGAATTTTGAACATATGGCGGGGGATGAGGTCCTTCAGCCGCTCACACATATGGCGTCCGCGCGCCTCTGCTGCACTGCGGTGAACGATCATCGACAGGGCATCAACCGGCTCATTATTGACGAGGATGCTCATCTTCACGAGATCCCCTTCGCGCAGACCAATCTGATGATAATCAAAGCTGGCATAGCCACGCGAGATCGATTTCAACCGATCATAGAAATCGAACACCACTTCGTTGAGGGGAAGCTCATAGGTGATCTGCGCACGCCCCCCCACATAGGTGAGGTCTTTCTGAATACCGCGCCGATCCTGACAGAGCTTCAGCAATGAACCCAGATATTCATCAGGCACATAGATGGTTGCCTCAATCCATGGTTCCTCAATGCGGTCGATATAATTGGCATCCGGCATGTCGGCGGGGTTATGGAGCTGTTGCACCTCGCCATTATTCATGTGGATGTCGTAAACAACCGATGGCGCGGTCGTGATAAGGTCCAGATCATATTCGCGGCTAAGGCGTTCCTGAATAATCTCCAGATGGAGGAGACCAAGGAAACCGCACCGAAAACCAAAGCCCAAGGCCGCCGATGTTTCCATTTCAAAGCTGAAACTGGCGTCGTTCAACCGCAGCTTCGAGATGGAATCCCGCAGCTTTTCAAAATCATTGGCATCCACCGGGAAGAGGCCGCAGAACACCACCGGCTGCACTTCCTTAAAGCCCGGCAAAGGCTTGGCCGCCGGGTTCTTCACCGTGGTGATGGTGTCACCCACGCGGGTCTGGGCGATTTCCTTGATCTGCGCGGTGATGAAGCCAATATCGCCCGGCCCCAGTTCAGGAAGTTGCTCAATCTTGGGCCGCATACAACCGACGCGATCGATCAGATGCTCGGTGCCACCGATCATGAACTTGATCTGCTGGCCCTTTTTGATGACGCCGTTCATCACACGCACCAATATAACCACACCCAGATAAGGATCATACCAGCTATCGACCAACATAGCCTCCAGCGGGGCATCACGGTCGCCCTTAGGCGCTGGGATTTTGGCGACGATCGCTTCTAATATCTCATCAATGCCAATGCCCGATTTCGCGCTGGCCAGAACGGCCTCTGACGCATCAAGGCCGATAACTTCCTCAATCTCGGCCTTCACCTTTTCCGGTTCGGCGGCAGGCAGGTCAATCTTGTTGATGACCGGCACAATCTCATGGTCATGCTCAATGGATTGGTAGACGTTGGCGAGCGTCTGCGCCTCTACCCCTTGCGCGGCGTCCACCACAAGCAGCGCGCCCTCGCACGCGGCAAGGCTGCGTGATACCTCATAAGCAAAGTCCACATGGCCCGGCGTGTCCATCAGGTTGAGCTTATAGGTCTTGCCGTCCTTCGCGGTATAATCCAGCCGGACGGTCTGCGCCTTGATGGTGATGCCGCGTTCTTTTTCAATATCCATATTGTCCAGCACCTGCGCGGTCATTTCCCTGTCGGAAAGGCCGCCACAGCGCTGAATCAACCGATCGGCCAGAGTAGATTTACCATGGTCGATATGGGCGATAATCGAAAAGTTACGAATAGAGTCAAGGTCGGTCATATTAGCGCCGATAGCAGGGGGAAATGCCCCTGTCACCACCGGCTTTTACTATAGGGCTTTATCCCTATAAATGTTGAATAAACCGCCCATCCCAAAGCGGGTTGAGATTGAAAGCACAGACGGCTAAGGATCAAATCTGAAAATCAGAGTCTTATCCATAGTAAAACCGCTATTAATATATTGTTTTTCAACTTTTTGTCGAAGGGTGACACAATGAAGAAAGCCTTTTTGCTGGCAGGGGCTTTATCCGCCACCGCTCTGATCGCAACCCCCGCTTTGGCTCAGAGCAAGAGCAAAGGTTCCTCCGCGCAACAGCAGCAGGCCAAAGGCACGCAGGAAATCCCCCGCTGCACCAAGAAGCTGGGCACTGTTGCGATCGTGGAACCGGAAACCCAGTGGTGGCGTGAACTCAACCTTGGTAGCCCCGAAGCCATCCTGCGCGTGTTCGTGCAGCAATCTGGTTGCTTCACCATGGTGAACCGTGGCCGTTCGATGGCCAACCGTAATATGGAACGCGCCCTTGCCGATAGCGGCGAATTGCAGGCTGGTTCCAACATTGGTCGCGGTCAGGTGAAGGCGGCCGATTATTTCCTCCAGCCTGATATTGTATCCGCAAATCGTAACAGCGGTGGCAACGCCCTTGGCGGCCTTGTCGGCGGCCTGTTGGGCGGGCGCACCTTTGGCGCGCTGGCTGGCGGCATTTCGATAAAGAAGAAAGAAGCGAACGTCACACTTTCCATCGTGAACGCCCGCACGACCGAAGAAGAAGCGCTGACCGAAGGCTATGCCCGCAAGTCTGACCTTGGCTTTGGCGCATCGGGCGGCGCTGGCTGGTGGGGCGGTTTCGGCGCTGCTGGCGGCGGCGGTTACCAGAACACCGAAATTGGTCAGGTCATCGTGCTGGCGTATCTCGATGCCTATACCAAGCTGGTGAGCGAACTGGGCGGCCTCCCCGCCAATGCATCAGCGGCGGCCCCACAGGCGCGCTAAGCCTTTCGTGCAATATTAAAGAAAACGCCCGGTGTCCTATGCGGATGCCGGGCGTTTTTATAGGGGATAGTGTGATCCGGTGGGATCAATAAGGTTGCAACACACCACCCCATAACAGGCCGAGAATGACCACGCCCAGCGCAAGACGATACCAGACGAAGGGCATGAAGCTGCGGGTCGAAACGATCTTCAGGAACAGCACAATCACGCCATAGCCAACGAAAAAGGCAATAGCCGTCGCCAATAACGTCGGCCCAACGCCATAAGGGCCAAATTCACCCCAGCTTTTGACAAGCTGATAAAAGCCCGACGCCAGCACTGCCGGAATAGCGAGCAGGAAGGAATAGCGCGCAGCGGCCTCCCGCGTGAAGCCCAGCAGCAAACCGATGCTGATTGTTCCGCCAGAGCGGGACACACCGGGGATGAGGGCCATGGCCTGCGCAAAACCCAATAATATGCCATCCTTCACCGACATGGACGACATATCCTTAACCCGGCGGCCAAAATGATCCGCCAGCCCCAATATGATACCGAAGATGATGAGCATAGAGGCCGTGATATACAGGCTGCGCACCGATGTTTCGATCATGTCCTTGAACAGCAGCCCCAGAACAACAATCGGCAGCGTACCGATGATAACCAGCCAGCCCAGCCGCACATCATTGGCAAGGTCTGGCTTGCCACCCATGGGCGCGCGCAACCATGCGCTGGCGATACGCCATATATCCTTGCGGAAATAGAGCAGCACAGCAGCTTCTGTGCCGATTTGCGTGATGGCGGTAAAGGCCGCGCCGGGGTCTGTCGCTGATGGCAAAAATTCGCCCGCGATACGCAAATGCGCGCTGGACGATATGGGCAGAAATTCTGTTAAACCCTGCACGACCCCCAGAAAGGCGGCCTCAAGCCATGTTCCTGCCTCGCTCACGCAGCACTCCTTATTAGCCCAATTGCTCTACCCGCCCAAACCGACGGATAGAAACCCCGCCGGTTCAGCAGGCGGATTTCCTTAGCCCTATTTCAGAGAAAGAGATAGCGCGTTGCAGCAAAATCTGCCGCATTGATCGCACAATCTGGCAGCAAGAGTAGGAGCTTAAGATCAGGACCTCAGAGTAAAGGCCTAGCTTTTCTGCTCACGCAGCTTAGCCGCCCCACCTGCCTGATAGGCACGTACCGACGCCTCTGCATTAACATAGGCTTCCTGATGTTCGGCGCTCCAGTACAAAAGGTCTTCCAACTCTATGCGCTGGCCTGTGACGGCGCACAGCACATAGGAACCGGGGCGAAGAATATCAAAATCCGATGCATCATAATGAAGCAGAGCGGGAGACAGAGAATTTTGCATCTCTCTATTGTGTCAGAAGCGCGCAGCAGCGTCCAGCCATCATAGCCAGCGCCCCACAGAAACATACCGCTCCATCATTACATGGCAGGTGCCATGACATCAGGTAGGACGATCGAAGGCGGCGGTAGCATCGCCTCCTCCGTCACATCCACCGGTACAATTTCATAAAGATCAGGCAGCACCACAGGCTCTATCGCGGGCATAGGTTTATCCTCCAGCCCATCCTGCGCGGCGGGCTTCTTCCCACGCAATGCATCAATCTCTGCCTGACGCCGTTTCAGATACGCATCGCGCATCGCGCCATAAGGATCACCCGAATTTGCAATCCGTTCATCTTCTTCCACATCGCTCTCTGCCCGCTCATCCAGCAAGCGAAGAGTTGTCGTCGGAAGAGCGTAGAAGGGATCATTAAAGGGCGCGCCAATGGCAAAGGGCATCACCATCATGTCCAATATACTGCCTGAAACATCGCGCAACGTGGTGGGACCAATGAAAGGTAGATAGAGAAACGGACCTGATTTCACACCGTAAAAGCCCAGCGTGTAACCAAAGCCATTATTACGATAGGGAAGGTTGAACGGTTCTTTCTTAGCCGTATCAAAAAGACCAGCCACCCCAAGGGTAGAGTTAATCGCAAAGCGCCCAGCCGTTTCCGCCGCCTTGCCCAGCTTGAACTGCAGCAGATAGTTCAGAAACACGACCGGCTCCGTCAGGTTACGCAAAAAATTACGCAGACCGCTACGGATTGGGCGGGGGACGTTTTCCTTATAGGTCATCGCCATCGGGCCGACAAAGGCACGATCGAGCGACTGCACAACCTCATAAGATTTGACGTTCAGCCCCTCCAGCGGATCAATCGGAGAACGCTTACGCGCCACCACGATAATTTCGTTGATCTCTTCATCAGCCGATGGAGCCTCAGCGACGGTCACATCCGTACCAACAGGACCATCCGAAACAGCGGATTCACCCGAATCGCCTGATGATGGGGCTACGACAGTGGTATCAGACGTCACCGCAGCAGCACCCACAGGCGCAGGATTGGCGGGCACTTCCGATGTGAGCTGATCTGATTTGGGCTGATCAGGCGTAAGCCCGACATTATCAGAGGACGATTGAAGCGGAGATTCCGCCGCCGGTGCCAGCGCAGTTACAGCACCCCTTTCCTGCAGCGGAGCGGCCACCACAGGCGCCGATTGCGTCAGGTTAACGCTACCAATAGCAACCGCTTCAGCAGGCCCCGGCGTACCAGACAGTAATAAGGCAAGGGCAAAAGTCGAAATGCTCAAATCGTCGGTCTTTCTTTGATGCCGCCATGTGGAATGCTTGACTATCCCAAGGGGTTCCTACCCCAAGGCCTGACGAACGCAAATGGCAAGTAAAAATTCTACAGATCAGACATTCTTCCCTATTTGCGGTAGTCGTCCTGACACTTTCTCCACAAAAAACCTACACTTCACCCCTCTGCCAGAAACGTGCAATCACTCCGGCCAGCCAACCATAACGAACCAACATATAATCGTGGATTTCCGCGCCTTTTTCTGCGCCGATCTCTTTTTTATACCCGCTGTCACCTGCGCCCAGATCAATCCACTGCACCCCTTGTGCCAGAGCATGCTGAAATTGATGATAAGTTACAATTTTCCCCGGTCGAAAGGGGGCATAATCCTCATCATAGCTGCTGGCTATGCTATATTGCCCATCGCCAGAGCGCAGATCAAAACTGAATGCAATGGCGCGCTCCCCCGCAAACAATATGGTCGCCGACAGGGCCTTTGCTATGGCAGTATCCCTGACCGCTTTGGTCCAATAGCACCGGGCTTTCCTGTTCAGAAATTTGGTATCCCCGCCATTTTCCTGCTTGCCGACCCAACTACGGCGTTCAATATCCGCCAGTACCCCGCAGACATTATCATTCCAATCTGCGCCGTTAATTACCTCATATCGTATCGCACCATGGCGAGCGATTAGCTGGCGCTCATATCCACGCAAACGCTTTAAGGTGGATTTACGCGGCCACTTCCCTTCCCCGTGTAAACCCGCGAGACTGAGCCGCCATGTCGCGCCCATATTACGGGCCAGCACATGCCACCCATCATCGCGCATTCCCTGCAAAACCAGCGCAGCAGAAGGGTCATCTGCATAAACCGGCCCTAAACGCCACATGGGCGAGAACATCCGCCGAAAATGGGGATGCGCAACCATCGCGCGTATCGCCTTAGGACAGGTATTGGCCTTTACCACCAAGGTCCGGAAGGGCCAGTAGCTTCCCGCAACCGCACGCACTCCGGGCAGGAAAGGCCG
Organism: Sphingobium sp.; assembly: GCA_009360885.1. Taxonomy (GTDB): domain Bacteria; phylum Pseudomonadota; class Alphaproteobacteria; order Sphingomonadales; family Sphingomonadaceae; genus Sphingobium. The sequence continues at coordinate 759,963 of SPEL01000002.1, forward strand.
CATCATGCGCGTAGGTAAAGCAGCAAAGGGGGTTCCGTCTCTCATTCGGGCGACCAGCGTCGCCGCTCCATCAGCGACATCCCCGGCATACCAGGCAGAGCGCAGGAAATTACGGCAGGATGGCGAACCATCCGCAACATCATCTATCACCGCAGGATAATGATGTTGCACATCTACAGTTATTGGATGGTCCGGGTGACCGCCCGTATGCACATTTCCCCCTCAGCTTATTATCGGGTATCTGACAGTAAGCATATTAATTCATGGATAGAAACACGCTATTCGTTCGAAATGAATATTTCCTTACCTCAAGTAGCTGCTTTAATCAGCATGATGAGCATATCTGCCGATGCATACTATAGTGCGGCACCACCCGGTCATTTGAGAATAACGACTTTATATCAGGCCCCTATGCGTCCAGACATATAACCGGACATACCTATCTTCAGCGTTGCGCCCGGTTTTTGCGCCACAGGCTATAAGCGCGATGCCCACGCCCGACCCAATAGGCCAGCCTTCCCCCAATAGTCGGCGGGAACACGATTATATCTACCAGATTGGCGCCCATTACCGCGCCCCAGCTTGCTTTATAGCCGGAATCGCCAAGACCTATGTTCACCCGGCCAATATCATTGCCAAAGGCATCCCGCATGATTTCGGAATAAATCTTCGCCCCGGTGCTATATTTAGCCACCGCCTCATCATAGCTATTGGCATATAGATAGCGCGTATCAACAGAATCGATCGCCAAAACGAAACTAACCGGTTTTTCTTCATGATACACCAGCCACATATGCAGAGCCTTGGCAAACCATGGGTCCTGAGCCAGACTGTTCCAATAGAGCTGATTCTCCGCGCCCAGAAAGCGCGTCTCGCCCCTTTGGGAAACCCATGCCGCATTTTCCACCGCAGCGGCATCGCTAAATACCTGCGGCCAGTCAGTGTCCACCCCATTATAATGCCGCAACTCCGTCGGCCCGTTACGACACAGGCCGCGCCAGAGCTGCTCTATCTTTTTGAGGCGGCTTTTACTGCGGACCGCCTCAAAAGCCTCCAGCCCGCCGGGATTATCCAGCACATGTTCCGTGCCAACCTCTTCCGTCAGCCATTTCCAGCCCATTTGCCGAAGCGCCGGTTCCAGCGCCCGCAGCAAAATATCATCATCCTGCACCGGCCCCAATCGAATGCCTGACACCCCCTTTATGCCACTAAAGGCACGGCCCAATAGCACCGCAACCTTTTGCGCGTCCCCACAGAAGGGAATGCCGCGTGACGGGAAATATCCACCGCACAGGGAGGCAAAACGAAACGGACCTATTTTCTGCACCGCATAAGGAAAAGCGCTGCCATTACCATTACCATCATCAACCGTGATCGTGCGGACCGGCGGAGACCAGTTCCCCTGCGCGCTATAGGCCTTTGCCCATGCATCATACCATGTCGGGCGCAAATATGCCCTGCTGACAGGCCCGGCATCTGCAATATAAGTCCAGTCATCCCTGTGCTGATCTATGGTGCCGTACATAATGGCCGAGTCCTGATCTTTCATATTATGCGGGACTGCCCATTATTTCATTATCGCGCAAGCGTACAATCAGCACCGCGCCTTATTGGCTGTATCATTATGTAAAACAAGGCGTGGCATATCCTCCGATGAACTTCTCTTGACGGGCAACGACTTTATCCCGCACCTTCTTTCCCAGTCATCCAAAATAATCATAGAAGCGGAGAGAAGATGCGAAAGAAACAAGCCTTTCTTGCCCACGGCGCCGTCATGAATGCAGGAATGATGATAATCATGATGGGGGCGTCGCATCCGCTCTCGGCGCAAAATGTGGCGGCGCATTCGGCTTCCGCGCCTGTGGCGTGCAATGATGATGCGGCCCGTACACAACTGGGCGTGGATACCGCCCGCGCACGCACTGTTGCGGCAACGGATGGCCCATCTGCCCCGCCCGCTTATTGCGAGATCAGCGCCACGCTATCCCCGGTGGAAGGCTCGGCCATTGGCGTCGTCTATCGCCTGCCCAATGACTGGAACGGCAAAATGCTAGGCCTTGGCGGGGGTGGATGGGCCGGCAATGTCACGATAGAGGCAGCGAGCGCTGGCCTGCGCGCCGGTTATGCCACGGCGCAAACGGATGGCGGCCATGCGGACACCAGCCCATGGCAGAATGAATGGACCGCCAACCCCATTGCCGCCACGGATTTTTCATGGCGCGCCATTCACGAAATGACGCAAGCGGGTAAGAAGCTGGTCACAGCTTATTATGGCAAAGCGCAGGACAAGGCCTATTTCCACGGCTGTTCCACCGGTGGCCGTATGGCCTTGATGGAGGCCCAGCGTTTCCCTGATGACTATGACGCCATTATCTCTGCCGCGCCGGTGTACAGCCTTCAGGTGCAGACAAGCGCGGTCCTGCGTAACAACGCCTTTGCCGTGCCAGGGGCTGGCCTTGACGCCAGCCATCTCAAGCTGGTCAACAATGCCGTGCTGGCGGCTTGTGACGCGAAGGACGGCGTCACCGATGGCATTATCGCCAGCCCGCGCCAATGCGCATGGGACCCGTCCGTACTGAGTTGCAAGGCCGGACAGACTGACGGCTGCCTTTCCGCCCCTCAGATAAAGGCGCTGCGTATCGCTTATGATGGCATTCGTGCGCCGGATGGTAGCTGGGCGCAAACGCCCCTTAGCCGAGGCGGAGAATTGGGCTGGCCGGTCTTTATCGCGGTGCAGGGCAGCGGGGCAGACGTCAGTAAAGGAGGCGGGATGCCCGGCCTTTCGCGGCCATTATTTGGTGTCGATGGGTTTGATTATGGCAAACTCGACCCGGCAAAAGATGTGCTGCGCGCCCGTTCCAGCGCCTTTGCAAAAACATATGAGGCGATAAATCCCGACCTCTCACCCTTTTTCGCACGCGGCGGGAAATTGCTGATGTGGCATGGGGAATCAGACCCCGGCCCCGCCCCCATTGGCACGATCGATTATGTTGAGGCCGTGCATAAAAACACCCCTGCCGCCTCCGGTAATCTGCGCATGTTCCTCGCCCCCGGCGTGGAACATTGCCGGGGCGGACCGGGAACCGACCAGATTGACGTTCTTAGCGCGCTCGATCATTGGGTGAGCAGTGGCACCGCGCCCGAAACGCTGGTCGCCACTCGCGCCGATGGCAAAATGACGAGGCCATTATGCGTATGGCCATTGATTGCGCGCTATCAGGGCAAAGGGGATGTGAACGACCCCGCCCACTATAGCTGCGTTAGAGCAATTTCCAAGCAGATGGCATCATCTGCTGGTTAAGAAATTGCGGTAAAACAAAATCTTAGAGCGGTTCATCCGATTCAAAATGATCGAAAACCGCTCTAAGCGCGACTAGTGACCTGAATCTGAAGTTCGTCATATTGTTAGGCAAAGGTTGAACGAACTTTAAATTCATGAAGGTCACTAGCAAATATATGATTCTAGTGTGGTTTATGGATTTGAAATACGCTCTTGGCTTAGCCGTTATAATGTGACGTATTTCAAATCCACCACACTAGGCGAGAACAGCATAGGCGGGGCATCGATACCCCGCCTGCCCCCTCATACTTCCGTGACGACTTCACCGGAGCCGGAATAGGCGGCTTCATCCAATATACCTTCGCGCTTGGACACGATGGTCGGCACCAGCGCCTGCCCCGTAACATTAATGGCAGTACGGCCCATATCAATGATCGGATCGATCGCCAGCAATAGCCCCACCCCCTCAAGCGGCAGGCCGAGGGTCGATAGGGTAAGCGTCAACATCACAATCGCGCCTGTCAGGCCCGCTGTCGCCGCAGACCCCAGCACCGACACAAAGGCGATCAGCCCATAATCGGCAAGGCCAAGGGGGATCTGGTAAAATTGTGCGATGAACAGCGCCGCCACGGCGGGATAGATCGCCGCGCAGCCATCCATTTTTGTGGTCGCTCCCAATGGCACAATGAAGGCCGCATAGCTGCGCGGGACGCCCAGCCTCTCTGTCACTTCCTCCGTCACCGGCAAAGTGCCGATAGAGGAACGCGTAACAAAGCCCACCTGCATCGCGGGCCATGCATGGCGGAAAAAGCTCACCGGGTTCAGCCCATGCGCCGCCAGCAACACCGGGTAAACCACCAGTAACACCAGTGCCAGCCCTAGATAAACCGTCAGCGCAAAACCGCCCAGTTGCCCCAGAGTGTCCCAGCCATATTGCGCCACTGCATTACCCAGCAGACCAACCGTGCCAATGGGTGTAAGCGCAATGAGCCAGCGCAGCACCCGCCGCACAATCGCCAGCAGGGATTTATTAAACGCCAGAAAAGGCTGTGCCGCCTCGCCTGTTTTCAGGGCTGCTATGCCGATGGTGATCGACAGGATGACCAGTTGCAGCGTGTTAAAACCGGGGACGGAGCTAACAGAACCATCCGTCAGACGGGATTTTATCTCCAGCGCAAAAATATTAGCCGGGACCAGCCCTTTCAGGAAATCAAACCAGCCACCGGATGTCGATGGCCGGCTATGGGCCACATCACCCGCACCGGCATGAATGCCGGGCTGCAACAACAGGCCCAGAACAATGCCGATGGAAACCGCAATCAGCGCGGTAATCGCGAACCAAAGGAGGCTCTGCCACACCAGCCGGGCTGCATTACGCATTTCCCCGATGGTCGCAATACTGGCAACAATCGCGGTGAAAACCAGCGGAGGCACAATCACCTTCAGCAATTGCACGAAGATGGAGCCGACGGTTTCCAGCGTCACCGTCAGACCATTGGCTCCGCCATCGGCCAAAGGCCCCATCGCTTTTGCGATGAGACCCAGAACCAGTGCCAGAATCGTCGCAATGAGGATTCTGAAACCAAAGCTATGATAGAAAGGCGCGGGCTTGCGCGCCCCTCCCTTACCAGTTGATGCCGATGCGGGCATAAAGTCTCCGACCATTAAAGCCAAAAGGCGAATAGAACGGGAATGCCGTTACGCCGCCATTTTGCGTACCGCCCGTCGCGGTTAAGGGAACCCGGTCAGGATATACGTCAAACAGGTTATCCGCGCCGAGAGCAATCTGGAAATTCTTGTTGAACTGATAGCGTCCTTCCAGATCAACCAGCGTCTTCTTACCCGTGTGCCAGTCTGCTGCCGGAGTAGCAAAAGGCTGCGTCACGTCACCATAATAAGTGCCGCGAAGCGTGCTGGAGAAACCACCCAGTTTCCAGTCAACCGCACCCACAATCTTGGTGCGCGGCGTGCCTTCCTCAATGCTGAGGACACGCTGACGAGCAAACAAAGTCGGCGTCGGGTTGAGGGCTACCGCAGTCGATGCCGGAACCTTCTTCACATCAATATCGCTGAAATTACCGGCGAGGCTCAGGTCAAATGTGCCTGCGCTTTCCGTTGGGATGCGATAGTTGGCGACGACATCAATGCCCTTGGTCGCGGTCTTGATACCATTGAGGAAGAAACGCGCTGCGCTGACCCCATAAGGCTCTAAGATCGCTGCGACCTGCGGGCTGAAACCGGCCTGAATATTTTCCGACAGGCCAATCTGGTCACGAATGCGAATATAATAGCCGTCCACCGTCAGATTAAACCCACCAGAACGGAAGACAAAGCCAGCCGAATAATTCCACGATTTTTCGGCCTTCAGCGGAACCCCGCCTAATGCCTGAGCCACCGGACTGATGGATGGGAATGTGCCCGTTTCGATAATGGCGGGCAAACCATCGCTACCCGTACCGATAACCGACGTGGTCGAGGTATAATAAGACTGCTGAAGCGACGGCGCGCGGAAACCGGTGGACACCGCACCGCGCAGGGCAAGCCCGTCAGTCAGGTCATAACGCGCAGAAACCTTGCCGGTGCCGGTGCTGCCGAAATCGGAATAATGTTCGCCGCGTGCGGCAACGCCAAGGCTGAACCGATCAGCAAAGCGGAATTCAAGATCAAGATAGCCGCTCACATTATCGCGATGCGCGCTGACCTTATTGGATGGCTGGAAGCCGGGGAAGCCCTGCGCACCACTGCTGCCGCTAAGGGGACCGCGCGCCCAGCTATCAATATCACCGGGGCGTATCTTATAGCTTTCATTGCGATATTCAGCACCAAAGGCGACGTTCACGGTGTTATCACCGCCCAATGTCAGTTCCTTGTTGAGATCAATACCGCCAATCCACTGATCGTAGATCGCTTTACCAGCATCAAAATCAGTAGGAGAACCAGAAACATAGGTAGCATTTATGGAGTTCAGGGTGCGATAGGTCAGCGCATTACGGCCATAGCTGACGTTAATGTCGGTATTCCACCCGCCCAGTTCACCGCGCAAACCGATGGCCGAGTTAATATCGTCCGACCGCACAGAGATGATCGGCAGATAGCCATCGGGGTATACGGCATCAACCGCCGGGTTACCACTCTGCCCCGGATAACGCGGGAAAGCAGCACCATCGCTGTCACGACGCTGATATCCACCATGGCCGTAAAGTTCCCAGCCCCGGTCACCAATCGGCGTCGCGGCATTGGCGTAGATGCTATATTGTTCCACGTCCGGGTCACCAAAGCGAGACCGGATCTTGAACGGCGTCGAGCGGGTGTCATAATCACCGCGGCTGGTGGGGTTACGGTTGAGATACTCACCGGATAAGGTCAGGAAACCTTCGCTGCCCAGCGCAAAGCCCTGCCAGCCAGAAACAGTCCATGTGCCGCCATCGCTGACATTACGGGACGGCGCGAGGGCCGGGTCCACCTTCGTAACATATTCGCCGTAGCTGACCGTCAGGCCGCCCCCAGAGCGCGCCTCACGCAGGCGCAGGTTTACAACGCCAGCAATAGCGTCGGAGCCATATTGCGCCGATGCACCGTCACGCAGCACTTCAATCTGGCCAATGGCAGCCGCCGGAATGGTGTTGAGGTCAACCGCGGCAGAACCACGCCCCACAGAGCCGTTAACATTGACCTGCGCCGAAGCATGGCCGCGCACGCCGTTAATCAGCACCAGCGTCTGGTCGGGGGAGAGACCACGCAGGGTTGCCGGACGGATACTGTCCGTGCCATCCGTCGCCGATGCACGGGGGAAGGTGATGGACGGAGCAACCGTCGCCAGCGCACTCGCCAGCTCGGTTGTGCCCTGACGCTGCAATGTTTCAGCGCTCAGAACGTCTACCGGGGAAATTGTGTCGAGCCGTGAACGGCCAGCAGCGCGGCTACCGGTAACGACGATGTCTTCGGCGGAAGAGGCGCCATCTTCAGGCGCGCTATCTTGCGCAAAAGCCGGGCTGCTAACAGCCAGTGCCAGCGAAGACACTGCGGCAAAACGATATTGTTTTCTCATACTGGTCCCTTTCTTGCTTTATTTTGCGCCATGGGGGGGATGGCGTGGGTATATCTTCATCGTTGCATCGATGTTTTCTGATATGGGACGGCGATAGCCCATAGCAACCAGAATGGGCCAACTGCATTTTCTATCAGCCCTATAGGAAATAATATCAGCCGGTGTGGTGGATTTGAAATACGCCTCATTATTGGGGCAGATGCCGAGCATATTTCAAACCCACAACGTCAGAATCATGATATTGCTAGTGACCTTCATGAATCTGAAGTTCGTTCAACCCCTGCCGAACAATGTGACGAACTGGAGATTCATAAGAGTCACTAGCCGATGATGTCGTTTCACTACGCCATTAGCTCCTCGCCCGACCTATCCCCCGGCCTGCCGCAAGACAAACACAAAAAAGGCCGCCCCAGATTATAGGGCAGCCCCATTATTTCATCAGGCATGCCGCCTTTATCCGCTTAACAGGCTCCGCCCACATCATTTACAGGCAAAGCGCCAACCATCCTGCCCCCTGTGCCGCCTTGCCCTGTTCCATATAGGGGCAGCCCATCAGAATCAGGGCCGGGGAGCAGCATTGGCAGCGTCCAGATCAGCCCCCCATGGGTCTTTGCCGGGGACCGCTTTGCCAGTGGGCGCAAAATCCATCATCTCGTCTTTACCACGGTCATAGCGCGGCCATTGAGGCAAACCGACCCCATTGGGATCACCCTTTTTCACGAAATTGACCAGATAGGCGCTGGCCGCCTTGCCCATATTAATGTCACGCGGGGTTGTCGCCGTGCCATATTTAATTCTGGTCGTGTCGAAAAAATACGGGATTTCAGTCGCATGGCCCGCGCCTTCATCCTTCAGCGACGATGCCACATAAGAAAAGCGATAGGAATATACCGGCACGCCTTTATCCGCGATACTGCCAGCGAGAGACCGCGCCCCTGCGACCATGAAGCCAGTCTTGCCGCCCAGATCGGCGCTGGTCGCCCCAATCATCACCGGCACCTTCGCAAAATCACCGCTACGATAGGCTTTCCCGCTATCTACGGCCAGCTTTCCATCGGCAAAAGGACTAGCGAAAGTGCGCGGCCCCTGTGATGGCCTGAATAGCGCCATCATGTTAAGGCCATCCGTCACCTGATCAGCCGAAAGCCCGCGCAATTTTACCAGAGCCTGAGGATCATCGACGGCGATATCTTTCGATGAAGCAAAATCCACGCCAATTTTCTCTGCCGCAGCCAGCGCCCCTTCGCCCATGGAAGAACCATCCCCGCCAGACATTACCACCGCGCGGGCGAACAAGCCGCGTGCCATCGGGGATGTCACCAGCGTGTTCACCGACATTCCGCCCGCACTCTCACCAGCAATTGTCACATTATCCGGGTCGCCGCCAAAGGCCGCAATATTACGCTTCACCCATTGAAGGGCGGCGAGTTGATCCATAAACCCATAATTGCCGACGAGACCATTATCGGCATTTTCCGCAGTCAACGCCGGGTGGGCAAAGGTGCCGAAACGTCCCACCCGATAGTTGAAGCTCATCACCAATATGCCCTGCTGCGCAAGCTCTGCACCGGAATAAGTCGGCGGTGACGCCCCTCCGTTAACGAAGCCACCCCCATAAATCCACACCATCACAGGCAGCTTACCGCTGGCTTTCGCAGGCCGCCAGACATTGGCATACAGACAATCTTCGGCCGGAGGTGTGCCTAAGGGCGCAGCATCGCTGGGGAAAGGCACCTGCATACAATCGCTACCATAAGCAGTCGTTTCCCTGATACCATTCCATGGCTTTACCGGTTGCGGCGCACGCCAGCGCAGCGGGCCAACAGGGGGCGCCGCAAAGGGAATGCCCTTCCAGCTCAGCACACCATTTTCGGCGCTGCCCTTTATGGCCCCACCATCAACGGTAATATTTACATCACCGATGCGGGCATTATCTTTCTCTTTTGCCTGTATCGGCATCGCTATCGCCACAGAGGCCAGCAGAGCAGAAGTCACCATCATCCGACAAATTGAATGCGCCATTTCTACACCTCAGATTTCAAAAGGAAAAGGAAGCAGGGTAAGCAAGCCCCCCTGATTAAACATCATTTATTGCGCGGGCTTGCGCGCAAATATACCAAAGCCCCCGATGATCGCGTAACAAGCCGCAGGCAGCACCAGCGCAAAGGACAGGCTGCCGCTTGCATCCGCCACAGCACCGGTCAGCGGCGGAATGATTGCCCCACCAACAATCGCCATGCAAATCACGCCAGAACCATCTGCTGCTCGCTTCCCCAACCCCTCACAGGCCAGAGAAAAAATCGTCGGGAACATGATGCTATTCATCAGGCCAATCGCCAACAGGCTGTATCCGGCCAGCATACCGCTGCTATTAGTGGACAGCAGGATAAGACCAATCGCACCGCAGGCGACGGTCGCCAATATCTTGCCGGGGCTGGCCAGACGCAGCACCGCCGAACCAATGAAACGACCAATGAGCGCCCCGGCCCAATAAAGCGGGATGAGCTTGCCCGCGGCTTGTTCGCCAATATTCATTACATTCGACTGCATCAGATAATTGACGATCAGCGAACCAATGGCGACCTCAGCCCCCACATACAGGAAAATCGCCATCGCCCCCAAGCCAAAGCGCGGACGTTTCAGCAGATCAAGCCCGCCAAGACCATAGCTGGGCTCATGCTGTTCATTTTTCAGCCGGTTCCGAAATAGCCAGACAATCGCGGCTACAATCGCCAGTGCTACAGCCAAACCAATATAGGCATGAACAATCACTCGGCTTTCTTCAGCCCGATATGCATCCAGCGCCGGGCCGGAAAGCTCTGTTGCTGTCACGGTCGCAAGGCTACCCAATATCAGGATAGACCCAAAATAGGGGAACAGCGTCGTCCCCAATGCATTAAACGCCTGCGCGAAGGTAAGGCGGCTATGCGCGGTGCGAACCGGCCCCAGCAGGGAAATAAGCGGATTGGCAACCACCTGAACGATTGTCACGCCGCTCGCCAGCACAAATAACGCCAATAAAAACACGCCGTATATCGCGGTCTGGGATGCCGGAATGAACAACAGGCACCCTGCCATCATCAGGAGCAGGCCGACCACCGCACCGCGCATATAGCCCAGCTTCTTCACCAACGCCGCACCGGGCAGAGCGATAAAGAAATAGGCGGCGAAAAAGGCGCTTTGCACCAACATTGCCTGAAAATAACTGAGGGTGAACAGTTCCTTCAGCTTGGGGATAATCACATCATTCAGGGATGTAATGCCGCCAAAAATGAAAAACAAACCAAACACAAAGGGTTGTAAACCCGCAATAGTGCCCTGTGCCCGATCATCCACATCCAATGCCGGATGCGCCCCTTGCGGTGGGCTTGTCATATGATCCATAAATGGGCCTCTCCTGAATTTATTGGTCTGTTTTTATTAAATTGCTATTCAAACAAGCATCATGATGAGCAAATTGGGCCGCCATTATAAACGAGCCGATTACCAGACAATGCGGATATTGACTTGCGCTGTCAAGATTGCAATGAACGGTATATGCGGCGACAAGCATCCATTGGCCTGTGGGGAGTAGGATTGATATGAACGGGAACGGGACCCCGCGCGCAACCATGATGGATGTCGCCCGAAAGGCCGGCGTTTCGCTCAAAAGCGTTTCCCGCGTCATCAATGGTGAAGATCATGTCTCGCAAAAATTACGGGACAAAGTGAAAACAGCGATAGAGGCGATGGGCTATGTGCCGGATGTGGCCGCCCGGTCTTTGGCAGGGAATCGCAATTTCACTATTGGCTTGCTGTTTGATAACCCATCTGCCAATTATCGGATGAAAATACAGGCGGGCGCTTATGAAGCATGCCGTAATGCAGGCTATCATCTACGGATAGACAGCCTGAGCGCACAGGCCGAAGGAGCCGATTTGGAACAGCAAATCGCCGCTGTTGTGCGCCAGAATCGATGCGACGGGCTGGTACTGACACCGCCCCTGACCGATAATCTGCAAATATTGGATATATTGGAACGCAGCCAAATTCCATATGTTCGCATCGCCCCGGTGCTGGCCCCCGGGCGGTCAAAAGCCGTAGAAATGGATGATTATCAGGCGGGCTGTGATGTTGCGCGGATGCTCCATGCCTTGGGGCATCGCCATTTCGCGGTCATTAACGGCCCGCTTTATCATGGCCGGGCAGGCTATCGCCGCAACGGCTTTGTCGAAACCTTCCGGTCTTTATGTCCCGATGCCGAAATAATGGAAGAGCCGGGCGATTTCACTTTTTACAGTGGGATGATCGCGGGAAAGAAAATTCTTAGCCGCTCCAATGGGCCGATTGCGATATTTGCGACTAATGATGACATGGCGGCAGGTGCGCTCAATGCTGCGCAGCAAATGGGCCTTCGTGTGCCAGAGGATGTTTCTGTTTGCGGTTTCGATGATGGTATCATCGCCATGACCGTCTGGCCTTATCTTACCACCATTCATCAGCCTATTGCCGAAATGGCCGAGGTTGCCGTTCAGATGTTGATTGACTGGGCTGATAAAGAACCCAGCCTACGTCATATTGATTATCATATGGTAGAGCGTGATTCCGTCGCCGCGCCCGGCGAAAACAGTAATAGCATATCATCGCAGCCATAACATAGCAGAGACAGGGCGATAGCACCCTGCCCCAACCATTCCCACAGGAGAAACAGGATGCCCGATACGTCACCAGCCAGAAAGCCATCAAAAGCAAAAATGACAGCGCTGTTTATTGCAACATCATTGGGGGCAACAATGGTCGCAGAAAATGCTCAGGCATCCTCTGATGCTCCGACACAGCAGATCATATTAGGCAGCAAACATAAACCTGTCATTAAACAGGATGGTCTGTCCTTTCGTGATCTGGATGGCGACGGCAAACTCTCCCCTTTTGAGGACTGGCGCCTCCCTGCCAATCGCCGTTCAGCGGATCTTGTCACACGGATGACGCTGGAGGAAAAAGCAGGCGCGCTGCTGCATGGCACATTGCCGGGCAATGTCGGTCGTTTTAACGGGACGGATACCGCTTATGATCTTGCTGCTGTCGATAAAAGCTTAAATAGTCAGCATGTCACCAGCTATATCAGCCGCCTGAACATTGCCCCACAATTGCTAGCCGAGCAAAATAATGCAGTGCAGGAAGTTGCGGAAAAAAGCCGCCTTTCTATTCCCGTCACCATCAGCACCGACCCGCGCAACCATTTTCAATATGTTCTGGGTGCGAGCGAAGTGGGCGGTGGTTTCTCGCAATGGCCGGAATTGCTGGGGTTTGCAGCTATTGGCGATCGTGATCTGGTACGCCGCTTTGCCGATATGGCGCGGCAGGAATATCGCGCCGTGGGTATTCACATGACCCTGTCACCGCAGGCAGACCTTGCCACAGAACCACAATGGCCGCGTCAGGCGGGTACTTTTGGTAGTGATTCCGCCCTCACCAGCGCACTGGCCGGGGGCTATGTGGAAGGGTTTCAGGGCGGAGCCAATGGCCTGACCCCCAATGGCGTTATCAGCGTCATTAAGCATTTCGCGGGCTATGGCGCTCAGCCAGATGGTTGGGACGGGCATAATCATTATGGCCGCTTTGCTGATCTCGATAACACATCCTTTGCCAATCATGTGGCGGCCTTTGACGGTGCGTTCAAGGTGAAGGTGGCGGGGGTAATGCCCGCTTACCCGATATTGCGCGGCGTCACTGTAAACGGAAAACCGCTGGAGCCGGTTGGGGCAGGCTATAGCAAGCTGTTGCTGACGGATGTGCTGCGCGGTCAGCTTGGCTATAAGGGAATTATCCTTTCTGACTGGGCCATTACCCGCGACTGCACCGAAGAATGCATCAACCCAACGGCGGAAAAACCGCAATTACCGCAATATATCGCAACATCCTGGGGCGTTGAACATCTGAGCGAAACGGAGCGCTATGCGCTGGCAATGGATGCGGGCATGGATCAGTTTGGCGGTGTAGACGACCCCAAACCGATTTTAGACGCCGTAGCCGCTGGCAAGCTGACCGAAGATCGTATCAACGCCTCTGTCGCGCGAATAATGACCAGCAAATTTGAACTGGGCCTGTTTGATAATCCCTATGTCGATCCGGCAAAGGCCGCAACCATATTGGGCAATGCCGATTTTGCACGGGTTGCAGCAGATACACAACGCCGATCACAGATTGAGCTAAAGCGTTCTGCCAAAGTATCTGCCAGTAACCTGACAGGCAAAAAGGTTTATCTTTACGGTGTTGATGCAAAGGCGGCGGAAGCTGCTGGCCTGACGGTTGTATCCTCCCCCAAACAAGCCGATTTCGCCATTATCCGCACCGAAACCGCGTCTGAAATGCTGCACCCCCATCATTTCTTTGGCCAGCGCCAGAAGGAAGGAAGGCTGGATTATCGCAAGGGTGACGCCCCTTATGATGAAATGCTGAAAGCCGCAAAGCATGTGCCGGTCGTCGTATCGATCTTCCTTGACCGGCCCGCCATCCTCACCAACATCATTGGCAAAGTGGATGGCATTATTGCCAATTTCGGCGCGAGTGATGACGCGGTGCTGGACGTCGTCCTTGGCAAGGCGCAGGCGCAGGGCAGACTGCCCTTCGAACTTCCCTCCTCCATGCAGGAAGTGAAACTACAAAAACCTGGCATGCCCGATGACACGAAAAACCCGTTATTCCCGCGTGGCTGGGCGGCGGGTGATCCGGTCCGTTACTGACGGAATATAGGCTGCGCCCTGAAATGAGGGCGCAGCCATTCCACCAGAGCGCCAAAGATCACCAGAGCGTCAGCAGCCACCAAAGCATCAGAGGGACGCCGCAAAAAGGGGACTTAACGCCCCCTTTTCCAATATATGCCTCTGTCAATCAGGATGAGCCGTCAGGCCACCAGAGCAGCAGCCTTGTGTGCCATATCGGTGATCGCAGCAACATCGGGCTGCCCCTTAGGTACGAGCCAGCTTCCGCCCACGCACAGCACCTGCTTTAATGCCAGCCATTCCGGTGCGTTATCCTGCGTAATCCCACCGGTGGGACAGAGTTTAATATCAGCAAAAGGACCGGTCAGCGCCTTTAGCGCGGGAACGCCACCGCTGGTGGCTGCCGGGAAGAATTTGAAATGCCCAAGGCCAAGGTCCAGCCCGCGCATGATGTCACCCGCATTGGCGACACCGGGCAGGAATGGCACTTTACGCTCTATCGCTGCCCGGCCCAACCCGTCGGTCAGCCCCGGTGAAACGATGAACCGCGCCCCGGCTTCCATTGCCTGATCGAGCTGCGCCTCATTCAACACAGTCCCTGCGCCGACAACCGCCCCTTCAACCTTTGCCATCTCGGCAATCGCCTCCAGCGCCGCCGGGGTACGCAATGTCACCTCCAGCGCGAACAAGCCGCCCGCTACGAGGGCCTCCGCCACCGGGCGGGCATGGGCCGCATCTTCTATCACAATCACCGGAACGACCGGTGCCAGACGCATGATAGTTTCAATGCTCATGAAGATGCTCCTGTGCAAAAGCCGCCGCCGCGCCCAACAGGCCGGGTTGCGGATGGGTAATGAGCCGAACCGGCAGACGGTTCATCATTGCTTCAAAGCGGCCCTTGGCGGTAAAACGTTCCTGAAAACCGGAATGGGGAAGATGGTTCGCCAGTCGATAGCCCAAACCACCCGCGATGACCATGGCAGACGCGCCCTGAACCAATGCGACATCCCCCGCAACTGAACCAAGGCTAAGGCAGAAACGATCCAGAGCCGCCACCGCCAATGCGTCACTGCCATCCAGCGCCGCCGCCCACAATGCCTTATCATCCGGCAGCGTGATGGCACGGCCTTCTATCGCCGCCAGCGTTTCATAAATATTCACGAGGCCGGGGCCGGAGAGGATACGTTCCACCGATACGCGCCGGAAACGCGGGCGCAGCCGTCGGGCAATGGCATCTTCGATACTATCGAGCGGCGCAAATTCGATATGCCCGCCTTCACTGGGCAGCACATGATAATCCGCCCCGCCAGCCCCCGCCCCGGTGCGCAGGAGACCACCAACACCAAGGCCCGTTCCGGGACCGACAATGCCAATCACCCCTTTATCTGGCAAAGGCACATCCGGCCCGCAGATATGATGCAAATGGCCCTCCTCCACCTGCGCAACGGCATGGGCCACGGCCGCAAAATCATTAACGAGGCTGAGGCGGTCCACGCCCAGTTGTTCAGGCAGGCGGGCGGGGTGAATGACCCACGGGTTGTTAGTGAGCTTCAGCACATCTCCGCTGATCGGGCAGGCAACGCAGATTGCCGCAGCCCGTGGCAAAGGCCGTCCGGCTTCCTCGCCAAAATGCTCCCACGCCAGTTGAAAGCTGGCATGTCCCGCCGTCTTCAGCG
This sequence comes from Sphingobium sp., assembly GCA_009360885.1. Classification (GTDB taxonomy): domain Bacteria; phylum Pseudomonadota; class Alphaproteobacteria; order Sphingomonadales; family Sphingomonadaceae; genus Sphingobium. The sequence continues at coordinate 775,668 of SPEL01000002.1, forward strand.
TGACTTCAGGACTGAGGGAGAGAATCTGACCGCCTTCAATTGTAGCAATAGCAAAACGAGTATGAGTTCCGCCAATATCGACGGCAACGATTTCTGTCATAAATGGGCCTCTGCCAGCAGGGGACTGGCCCCTTGTTCCGCGCTATCGGCGGATTTGCGCATTAATGCGAATAATTCACGGCCCATACCAAAGGCCGGTGCAGGTGGCGTAGCGGGTTCCCGCGCCTGCCATATGGCATCGTCCACCAGCACATCAAGGCTGCCATGCTCAGCGCATAGGCGAACCATATCGCCATCGCGCAGCCGGGCAATCGGGCCGTCATTGGCGGCCTCCGGGCTGACATGGATGGCGGCAGGAACCTTGCCGGATGCGCCGGACATACGCCCATCGGTAACAAGCGCAACGCGGAAACCCTTGTCCTGAAGCACACCCAAAGGCGGCGTTAGTTTGTGGAGTTCCGGCATGCCATTAGCGCGCGGCCCCTGAAACCGCACCACGACAATGACGTCGCGGTCCAGCTCCCCTGCCTTGAACGCGGCCAGCACCTCATTCTGATCGGCAAAGACGCGCACGGGCGCCTCGATCGTCCAGCGATCTGGCGCAACCGCACTGTTTTTAAAGGTCGCCCGCCCCAGATTGCCCTGCACCAGACGCATGCCGCCATTGGGCTGAAACGGGCGGGAAACAGGCCGCAGCATATCCTCATTGCGGGACTGCGTAACCGGCTCACTCCACCGTAATTCATCGTCGATCAATTGCGGGGCGCGGGCATAATCGCCCATATCCCTGCCACCTACGGTTATAATATCCCGGTGCAGCAATCCGGCGTCCAGTAATGCCGATATGGTAAAGGCCATGCCGCCTGCGGCCTCAAACTCATTCACATCACCGGGGCCATTGGGATAGACATTGGCGATGAGCGGCACGGCGGAGGACAGCCGGTCGAGATCTTCCCAATCAATGATGATCCCCGCCGCACGCGCTATGGCGGGCAAATGAATGGCATGATTGGTAGAGCCACCGGTGGCCAGCAGGCCAATGGCAGCGTTCACAATCGCCTTTTCATCAACACAGTGGCCGATGGGGCGATAATCATCACCGCGATCCCCAATGGCAGCAAGACGATGCACGGCAGCGCGGGTCAGTTCCTGCCGCAATTTCGTGCCGGGCATCACAAAGGCACTGCCCGGCATATGGAGGCCCATCATCTCCATCATCATCTGATTGCTATTGGCAGTGCCGTAAAAGGTGCAGGTGCCCGGCGCATGATAGCTCGCGCTTTCCGACGCCAGCAACTCATCGCGGCTCGCCTTGCCCTCGGCATAGCGTTGGCGGACCTCCACCTTCTGCTTATTGGGGATACCCGATGGCATCGGGCCGGAGGGGATCAGCAGCATCGGCAAATGACCGAAACGCAGTGCCCCCATCAGCAATCCGGGCACGATCTTGTCGCAAATACCGAGGAGCGCCGCACCCTCAAACATCGCATGGCTCAGCGCAACGGCAGTGGATAGTGCGATGGTATCACGAGAGAAAAGCGACAGTTCCATGCCGCTCTGCCCCTGTGTGACACCATCGCACATCGCAGGCACGCCGCCGGCAACCTGTGCAGTGGCACCGACTTCGCGCGCGAATATCTTTATCTGTTCCGGGTAACGGCCATAAGGCTGATGCGCAGACAGCATATCATTATAGGCAGTGACGATGCCGATATTCATCGCCCGCCCGCTTTGGATGACAGGTTTATCCCCCTCAGCGGCTGCAAAACCATGGGCGAGATTGCCGCAGGAGAGGCTGGGACGGTGAACGCCATTTTCGCGCTCTCGCCGGATAAGGTCGAGATAGACCGTGCGCGATGATGCGCTGCGGCTGATGATACGGTCCGTTACCGCAGATATGACAGGGTGGAGGGCCGTCATGACTGACTCCAATAAATATGGGGGGTATTATGGGCGGAGGAAAGAACGCGGCCAACGGGAAAGGTGGAGGCAGATCCTTCCGCAAGGGCGCGGTCCAGCACCTCGCGCTTTTCATTGCCAGAGAGGGTGAGGAGGATATGCTTTGCCGTTATGATTGCGCCGCGCGTCAGGGTGATGCGCGCTACCGGCGCCTCTGGCGGTAAAGGATCAGGCAGCACGGAAACGGCGCGAGGACCAGTATCGGCAAGCGCAGCATCATAGTCCGGCCCCGGAAAGATGGAGGCAGTGTGACCATCCGTTCCCATGCCCAGCCAGACCAGATCAAGCGGCCAGTTGAGCGCGGAAAGACGCGCCTCTGCGCTGGCCGCAACGGCGGTGCGATCCTCCGAAACGCTATCGACCAATGTTATAATCTGCGCGCCTGTCCCACCAAAGTGACGCCGCAACAGCGCAACATTGGAAAGCGGGCTATCCTCTGCCACAATACGATCATCTGCCGGAAAAAGCGTGACCTTGCCCCAGTCAATATCGGCCTCGCCTGCATCTACCCGCGCCAGTGCCTCAAACACCGCCACCGGGGATCGTCCGCCCGGCAGCGCCAGCACCGCACGCCCCCTATCCGCAATGGCAGCATGGATAACATCCGCCACAAACGTCGCGACATCCCGCGCCATATCATCGGCGCGGCCATATTCATGCAATTGGGGCGCGTTTCGGGGCTTATTCATGCCAACTCACCCCATCGCGTTCCACCAGCGCAATCGCCGCTGATGGCCCCCATGTACCAGCAGTATAAGAGCGCAGCGCCATATCCGTCGCCTGCCAGCCATCGCGGATCGCATCAATCCATGCCCATTGCGCCTCCACCTCATCCCGGCGGACGAACAATGTCGGATCGCCCTCAATCAGGTCCAGCATCAGGCGCTCATAAGCGATACGGCGGCGTGTATCGGCAAAGGCATTGGGCATATCAATGTCCAGCGGCACTTCGCGCAGGCGTATACCGTCACGATCCAACCCCGGCTGCTTCGCCATCATCAACAGGCGAATATTCTCCTCCGGCTGAAGGCGGATAATCAGCCGGTTAGCTTGCAAGGTCGCCCCGGCACCAAAGATGCTATGAGGCACCGCCTTGAACTGAATGATTATTTCTGAACACCGCTTGGGCAACCGCTTACCCGTGCGCATGTAGAAGGGAACACCCTTCCACCGCCAATTGTCGACATGGGCCTTTAACGCGACAAAGGTTTCGGTGGCAGAACTGCGCCCCAACTCATCGGTATAGCCCGGCACCGGCTGTCCCGCGACCGCCCCGGCCTCATATTGGCCAATGACGCTGTGGGTCGCGACGCTCGCCCGGTCAATCGCACGCAAGGAACGCAGCACCTTCACCTTCTCATCACGCACCGATGTAGCATCAAAGCGCGCAGGCGGCTCCATCGCCACAAGCGCGAGAAGTTGCAGCATATGGTTCTGCACCATATCCCGCAAAGCCCCCAGATCCTCATAATAAGAGGTCCGCCCCTCCAGACCGACGGTTTCCGCAACCGTGATCTCTACATGGTCAATGCCAGACGCATTCCACAAAGGCTCAAACAACATATTGCCAAAGCGCAGGGCGAGCAGGTTCTGCACCGTTTCCTTGCCCAGATAATGATCTATGCGGAAAATGCGCTGTTCCGGAAAAGCGGCCTGCACCGCATCATTAATCGCCCGCGAAGAGGCCAGATCATGCCCCAATGGCTTTTCGAGCGCGAGGCGGCTCTGCGGCCCTGCAAGGCCCGATGCAGCAAGGCCGGTAATCGTACTTTCAAACAAGGAAGGGGCGGTTGAGAGGAAGATGGAGAGGTTCTGCGCCTTTGCCCCTACATGCTGCGCCAATGGCGCAAAATTATCGGGGTTGCTCGCGTCCAGCGATACATAGCTGAGGCGGCCCAGAAACCGCTGCACCACATCATCAGGGCGGCGCTCTACCTCTATGAAACGAGACAGCGCATCGGCGGCGACGGCGCGAAAACCCTCATCATCCTTCGCGCTGCGGGCAGTGCCGATAATCTGGAAATCAGGGGGCAGCAGGCCATCACTATCCAGCCCAAATAATGACGGTAACAACATGCGTTGCGACAGATCACCCGTCGCACCAAACAGCAATATAGCGCCGGATTTCGTCACTCCCCCTGCCGACTGGCCACCCCCGCCAACAGACGATAATGAATGCCCGGCAATATCCTCTACCTTATTCATTCCACTCATGCCTGACCCCTCAACTTCATTATCTAGACATTAAAGACAACGTTGTCAATTTCCGTTCCCCCCCATGTCGGGCTAACTTCATCTATGAAATCTCCCCATCATGCCAGCCTTCCTTCATGGAGACATACATAATGAAGCGGCATCTGCATCATTTTGTGCGGCGCACTGACGTGATGCTGTGACAAAAACATGACATCAGCAAGGCAATTCCAATCGCCCCTCCCCCTATCCAGTGGACACATATTTAAAATCAGGGGGAAGCATGAGATAAATTGGCGCGAAGGGATACCGCGATCATAGCACGCAGCCATGAATCTATATCCCTCTGGCCTCAACTCCTTACGGGGGCAAAAATGCCAGTGCCAGGAACGCCTGAACGGTTCGCGGGAAAGGTTGGGTACTAGAGCGGTTTCCGATCATTTTGCATCGGCTGAACCGCTCTAAGGTTTTGTTTTACCGCAATTTCTTAACCAGCAGATGATGCCATCTGCCTGGAAATTGCTCTAATCTTACATTGCGCTGAAACAGAAAAGGCAAGGCCGTAGCCTTGCCCTTATTTGGTGCAGTCAAACTGCTTGTTAACAGTTGGCCCTGCGATTTCTGAAGACCTGAGGATATTCCAGATATTCTCCATCGTCAAGGACCAAATACAACCAAGTACCATTGATTATGCTGCCATATTTTAAACGTGATTTTTCAACCTAATTTCATAATTGGGGTGCAAATCTGGGCTTCGTTCTCTGGCCTATATTTTAACCAGATAAACATATACTCCAATTTGGATCATATTTCCCGTCACGCTTACTGTATAGCCCGTCTTAAGTGATTGACAATCCCCCAAGTACCGACGATGTTTTCAAGCAACGGAGAATTAAATATGCGCAGATTAGGCCTCGACATCGGCTCCAACAGTATCGGGTGGTGCCTTATAGATGACAAAGAAGGCAATATCGTTGATATTGGTGTGCGCATTTTTCCAAATGGACGTGACCCGCAATCCGGCACTTCTCTGGCTGTTGATCGTAGGGAAGCACGATCGGCCCGACGCAGGAGGGACCGCTATCTTGGCAGACGCTCCGCATTTTTCGATACACTCGTCGCGCATGGTTTAATGCCCGCGGATACCGACGAAGCCAGATTGATCGCCGCTAAGGACCCTTATGATGTGCGCGCCCGCGCCCTGAACGAAAAACTCACCCCCCACGAGATTGGCCGCGCTCTGTTCCATCTCAATCAGCGACGCGGATTCATATCCAATCGCAAGGCAGAGCGTAAATCTGCTGACAATGAGGACGGAAAAATCGCAACCGGCGCACAGGCGCTGGACCACGCAATGACGGAGGCTGGCGCGGACACGCTGGGCCAGTTTTTAGCGATGCGTCTTGCGCAAGGACAGTCTGCCCGCGTGCGGATGAATAGCGAAAGCCAGAGCTATGACTTCTATCCGCAACGTCGACATATAGAATATGAATATGAACGCATATGGGGTGAACAAGCGAAACATCACCCTGAAATCCTCACCAAAGAGGCGCATGACGCCCTTCATCGCATTCTGTTTTTTCAGCGCCCATTGAAGGAGCAGGAAGTCGGCATCTGCACTTTCTGCCCGAATGAACGCCGCCTTGCAAAAGCGCATCCGCTTTTTCAGGAACGACGACTTTATGAAGAGGTCAATCATCTCGAAATAACGACGCCGGGTGCCCCCGATCGCAAGCTCACTCTGGACGAACGTGACCATCTGATCCTCAAATTGCGCGGTAAGAAAAACGTGACGTTTGAAAGTCTGGCCAAAGAGATCAAGCTCCAGCCGGGCCAAAGCTTTAATAAGGCAAGCGAGACGCGCACCTCTCTGGCGGGAAACGAAATCTTCGCAACACTTTCTGACAAGAAGCGGTTTGGCAAGGCCTGGCCCAATTTCAGTCTCAGCCGACAATGGGAAATCATCGAAACGCTGATCGAGGAAGAAAACCCAGATACGCTCCATGATTTCCTGACAAAGGACTGTGGCCTCAATGAGGAAGCCGCCATACTGACCGCGCGCACAGCCTTGCCCGAAGGATATGGCAGGCTTGGCCTCACCGCTACCACGCGCATTCTGGATGAGCTGCGGAAAGGCGTCATAACCTATGATGTCGCGGTGAGAAACTGCGGCTGGCATCATTCGGATAACCGGACAGGCGAGATACTACACCAACTCCCTTATTATGGTGAACTGCTGAACCGCGAAATTCCGCCGGGAACCCAAAACCCTGCAGATCCCCTTGAAAAACGCTGGGGTAAAATCACCAATCCCACAGTGCATATTGGGCTGCGTCAGCTCGAAAAGCTCGTCAACGCGCTCATTCAGGTGCATGGTCGCCCTGACCAGATCGTGGTGGAACTGGCACGCGAACTGAAACTCAACGAGAAAGAGAAGGAAGAGCATAATCGGCGAATACGGCGTGACACACAGGCCGCACAGGCGCGATCGGAAAAGCTGACCGAAGCCAATATCCCCGACACCGGCGCCAACCGCATGATGTTGCGCATGTGGGAAGAGCTGAACCCCGCCAACCCGCTGGACAGGCGTTGCCCCTATTGCGGTGAGCAAATTGGAATACGGGCGCTCTTTAGCGGAGAGGCCGACATCGACCATATCATTCCCTATTCGCGCTCGCTGGATGATAGCGCCGCCAACAAGGTAGTCAGCCATCGCCGGTGCAACCGCATCAAGGGCAACAAGACCCCTTATGAAAAATGGGGCCATGACGAAGACGCATGGACGATTATCCGCGTTCAGGTGGCGCGCCTTCACCGTTCAAAACAATGGCGTTTCGGACCGGATGCGATGGAGCGGGTGGATAAGGATGGCGGCTTCATCGCGCGCCAGCTTACTGACACACAATATCTCTCCCGGATGGCCGGGCGCTATCTGCAAAGCCTGTATGCCGATAAGTCAGATGGAAGTGTTTATGTTATCCCCGGCAGAATGACTGCCATGTTGCGGCGGCTCTGGGGACTTAACAGCCTGCTGCCAGATCATAACATCGTCGAAAATAAACATAGCGATGCGCCAAAGAACCGGCTCGATCACCGCCATCACGCAATTGATGCTGCGGTCGTTGCCGTAACGTCGCGCAGTTTGCTCATGCGGATCGCCCGCACCGCTGGTCTCGCCGAGGACAAAAATCTGGACCGCTTATTTGAGGATCTGGATCAACCATGGGATGGATTCCGCGAGGACTTATACGAAAAACTAAAAGCCATAACGGTCAGTCACAAGCCAAATCATGGACGAAAGGGCAAACCCGCACCGGGCAAGGATGCCACCACAGGCAGGCTTCATAACGACACGGCTTATGGTTTTACAGGCGAAACCAATGAAAAAGGCGTACCTATCGTCGTACACCGGGTGCCGCTGAGCAGCCTGAAACCCGCCACCATCACTGATCCGGACCGCATCCCGGACCCAACGCTGCGCGAAGCACTATATCGGGCGACCCAAGGCACGAGTGGCAAGGATTTCGAGAAAGCACTGGCTGAATTTTCACGCTCCGGGGCAGGCAGCGATAAAAATGGCCGCCCATTGTTCAAGGGACTGCGCCATGTCCGCATAAGAGAACCACTCAACCTCATTCCCATCAGGGACAAGACGGGCCGGGTTTACAAAGGATATAAGGGCGATTCCAATGCCCGGTTCGATGTATGGAGAATGCCCGACGGCAAATGGGTGGCCGATGTACTATCCACATTTGATGCACATCAGGCAGACGGTCAAGATCGCCGTCCGCATCCGGCGGCCAAAAAAGTCCTGAGCCTGCGTCAAAACGACGTCATTGCGGTTGAGCGCGATTCCGAAACGCAATTGCTTTTGGTTACCGGATTTAATCAACAAGGGAGTCTAACTTTAAGCCCTTTAAATGAAGCAGGCCCGCTAAAAGCGCGCAACTCAACCGCCAATGAAATTGACCCCTTTAAATATACTTATTTATCAGCGAGTTCCCTCAAAAAATCACAAGCCCGGCAAGTCCGCATTGATCCGCTAGGCCGCGTTTTCGATCCCGGCCCAAGAGAATAAGGCACAACCCATGGAGCGTATTGTCGATATAGCAACGGACGGTATGCACCTTTCCCTGTATCGGGGCTTCCTGATCGTGGCCAAGGATAAGGAAGAAATCGGGCGCATCGCATTGGATGATGTGCATGCCGTCATTGTTCACGCACATGGCTGCACATGGTCGGGCAATATTGTATCCGCTTTGGCTGAGCGCGGCGCGCCCATTGTCTATTGCGCCGCGAACCATAGCCCGGTCGCCGTCACCCTGCCGCTGGAGGGGCACCACGCACAAGGCGCACGCATTCGCGCACAGTGGGAGGCCGGACGCCCCCTCGCAAAGCAGCTATGGCGGCAGATCATCGTCCTTAAAATCGCTATGCAAGGCGCCCTTCTTGCGGCACGGGCGCATCCCGGTGCCGAGGCGTTTGATTTACTCGCCCGCAAAGTCCGATCAGGCGATCCTGACAATATCGAGGCTCAGGCAGCACGGCGATACTGGCCTGCGCTAATGGGGAGCGATTTTAGGCGAGATCGCGACGCCGAAGGCGCAAATGCACTGCTCAACTATGGCTATACAGTCATGCGCGCCACTGTTGCCCGCGCCATCATCGCAGCGGGCCTACATCCAACTATTGGCATACATCATGCCAATCGTGGTAACGCTTTTGCCCTGGCAGATGACTTGGTTGAGCCTTTCCGTGCGATCGTGGATGCGATGGTGATTGGCATGATCGCGCAGGGCGCAGCAACACTGAACCCCACCACAAAACGCCACTTTGCCCAACTCATAGCATATGATCTGAGGATAGGCGCGGAAACCTCTCCAGTGTCCGTTGCCGCACAAAAGCTGGCCCAGTCGCTCGCGCGTAGTTTCGAAAGTGGCAAAGCCGAACTTTCCCTTTTTGATATTCCCACCCCGATTGAGTGGGGCGGCCTGATGAACGCCGCAAAATGACGACCGACATTACATATCTAAGTGGGTATCGGCTAATGTGGATTTTTGTGATGTTCGATCTGCCCGTGGGGACCAAACAGCAATCGCGCGAGGCAACCAAATTCAGAGAATTCTTACTCGATCAGGGGTTTGAGATGAGCCAGTTTTCGGTCTACGCTCGTTTCTGCAACGGTAAAGACAGCTATGAGTCGCATCTCCGAAAGATTGAACGCAATCTGCCAGAGAAAGGCGACATCCACGTACTGACCTTCACGGACAAGCAATATGAAAATATCATACGATTTTCGAGTCAACGTCGCCAGAAACAACGAAAAAACCCAGATCAACTGGCGTTATTCTGATAATCCGGCCCAAAAAGCCAAAGCCAGATGCAGTGTTTTTTCATTTAAAAACAAAAATTTAACACCACATCTGGCTTAGCAGTTCAGAAATCGCAGGCCAAGCGCAACACGCTGCCAAAGGTTATAGCTTCTAGCGCAGGCTTAGCAGTTCAGAAATCGCAGGCCAAGCGCAACCAAGGACACGATAGTGTCCATCAGGAAGTTGGCTTAGCAGTTCAGAAATCGCAGGCCAAGCGCAACATACTTCAGGTCGATGACCTTCAGCCAACCGGCTTAGCAGTTCAGAAATCGCAGGCCAAGCGCAACAGAAAAGAGCGCCATAAGGAGACTGCACCCGGCTTAGCAGTTCAGAAATCGCAGGCCAAGCGCAACTAGCCGGCAATACTGCCGTTCTTAGCGCGAGGCTTAGCAGTTCAGAAATCGCAGGCCAAGCGCAACATCGAAGCATTGGGCGTCCCATACCGCCTGGGCTTAGCAGTTCAGAAATCGCAGGCCAAGCGCAACAGGAGCTGTGGGGACGCGTCGACATCGCGCGGCTTAGCAGTTCAGAAATCGCAGGCCAAGCGCAACATGAGCCGCCCCGATGCGCGGATCGTAGCGGGCTTAGCAGTTCAGAAATCGCAGGCCAAGCGCAACATCGTTGCTGCGGTAGCCTCGTTGATTACCGGCTTAGCAGTTCAGAAATCGCAGGCCAAGCGCAACATAACGCCATATTGAGCAAGGGCTACCTCAGGCTTAGCAGTTCAGAAATCGCAGGCCAAGCGCAACTGGTCGCAGTCAGGCTGCGTCTGCTTGGAGGGCTTAGCAGTTCAGAAATCGCAGGCCAAGCGCAACAATGAATCAGATATAGCCAACAGCAAAACAGGCTTAGCAGTTCAGAAATCGCAGGCCAAGCGCAACACCGCCCGCGCTCGGTGATTTTGCCACACTGGCTTAGCAGTTCAGAAATCGCAGGCCAAGCGCAACAAGCAAAAGCTGGCGTCTGATGTTAACATGGGCTTAGCAGTTCAGAAATCGCAGGCCAAGCGCAACGACGAACACCCGTCGTCGATGAACAATGGCGGCTTAGCAGTTCAGAAATCGCAGGCCAAGCGCAACGCGATAGCGCCATGATCGACCAGAACCTGCGGCTTAGCAGTTCAGAAATCGCAGGCCAAGCGCAACACCACGATTAACTGGGTGTTGGGGACCGAGGGCTTAGCAGTTCAGAAATCGCAGGCCAAGCGCAACAGTGGCAACGCGCGCGTGTCGGAGCTTAGGGCTTAGCAGTTCAGAAATCGCAGGCCAAGCGCAACGTTTCGCGCGTCCTGCCCAAGCTGGTAGAAGGCTTAGCAGTTCAGAAATCGCAGGCCAAGCGCAACTGCGCTCCGCATAAGCCTTCAACCCGCCTCGGCTTAGCAGTTCAGAAATCGCAGGCCAAGCGCAACTCACAGTATAATGGCGTAGGTATTTTGTCTGGCTTAGCAGTTCAGAAATCGCAGGCCAAGCGCAACGCATCCTCTGATTGATGATGCGACCGGCGCGGCTTAGCAGTTCAGAAATCGCAGGCCAAGCGCAACAGATTTAACGGTCAAGGACCGGCGCGGGGCGGCTTAGCAGTTCAGAAATCGCAGGCCAAGCGCAACTGACTTGCGCGGGGCAACGTGACGCGAAGTGGCTTAGCAGTTCAGAAATCGCAGGCCAAGCGCAACATATCTTTTGGGGTCCCATTTTGCCAAGAGGGCTTAGCAGTTCAGAAATCGCAGGCCAAGCGCAACGGTTCCCTCAGAGCTACCACCGCCCCGGAAGGCTTAGCAGTTCAGAAATCGCAGGCCAAGCGCAACCGCCGGTGACGCTGTGCCAGATGGCGCGCAGGCTTAGCAGTTCAGAAATCGCAGGCCAAGCGCAACCATCGGGTCACAAACAGCTTTGTTTAAGGCGCGCAGTAAGCAGTTCAGTCAGGAAATTCGTTTGTCCGGGGCTGCCTTTGATGATCTGATCGACTGGACCGTCGGGGGTTATTATTATCATGCAGATAATAATTTTTCCGGGTCCAATATATTATATCCCGGAAAGCCATTTCAGAATTTGAACGGGCCGGATGACGATATAACCTCAAAGAATAAGTCGCTCTTTGCGCAGCTTATTTTACACCCTACAGACAGGTTTAACGTCACTGGCGGCATCCGCTATACCAACGATAGCAAAGATTATATCTATCGTCGTTTTAACCCGTTCATGCCGGGCGTCCCGACATATACACCGGCTGGTATATTGACGGGCGTGACCAGTGACTATGAAGCGAACAAGGTCGATTATCGACTAAGTGTTGACTATCGCTGGTCCAGTGAACTCATGACTTATGCGCAGGTTTCCACGGGTTTCCGTGGTGGCGGTACAAATTCCCGCCCGTTCGTGCCAGAGCAAGCGGTTCCTTTTTATCCTGAAACCATGACGGCCTATGAGGTTGGTTTCAAAAGCGATTTGCTTGATAGGCGGTTGCGGGTGAACGGATCATTTTTCATCAATGATTATCAGGATATTATTTTCACGAACCTCTCCCCCACACCCAATAGCCAGAATAACGCCACACCCACCAATGTCGGCACAGCTAAATTTAAGGGTGCTGAACTGGAAATCACCACACGACCCGTTGATGGTTTATTGATTGACGGGAGTATTAGTTATCTCGACTTCCAGCTAAAATCCTTCACGGCCACAGGCGTGACAATTATAGGGGTAACACTGGATAGTAAGGCACCATTTGTATCTAAATGGAAATTTGCGGCTGGCGTGCAATATGCCGTAGAAACTGAAATTGGTACAATCACCCCACGGCTTGACTATAATTACCAATCTTCTTTCTATACCAACATTAATAATGATCCACTCTCGATGGTGCCGCGCCGTGGTATATTTAATGCCCGAATAACATTCGATTCTCTGGATAAGGACTGGAGGCTATCGATTGCCGCAAAGAATCTGTTTGACAAATATTATTATAACAACAGATTTTTCAATGTGGGCCTTAGCTCTGCCCAGCCCGCACCACCGCGTGAAATATCGGTAACGCTACGGCGTAATTTCTAACGAGTATGGGGAAGGCAAGATATGCCTTCCCTCTTCCATCCTTATGAAACAGGAGGATATTTTGACAAATATTCCGTTATCCCGCCGATCTTTACTGACCTCGGTCGCCAGCGCAACGGGCGCGGTGATGCTATCCGGCGTGGTCGCCAATCCTGTTTCAGCGAAAAAGGCCGGGCCGACCAGTCAGGCCGGAACGTCTCGTCCCAATATCCTGTTCATTATGGCGGATGATCTCGGTTATGCTGATTTATCCTGTTATGGCAGGCGGGAATATGAAACCCCCGCTATTGATAGCCTTGCAGCAAATGGAGTACGTTTCCTGCAGGGCTATGCCAATTCGGCGGTATGCTCGGCAACCCGCACGGGGCTGATTACGGGTCGGTATCAGAACCGCTTGCCTGTCGGGCTGGAAGAGCCTTTGGGGGTAAGGGATGTGGGCCTGCCACCAGAGCATCCCACCCTGCCCTCTCTGCTGAAGAAGCAGGGCTATGAAACCAGCCTGATCGGAAAATGGCATTTAGGATCGCTTCCTAAATATGGGCCACTGCAAAGCGGCTATGACCATTTCTGGGGCTTTCGCGGCGGCGGGGTCGATTATTTCACCCACAAAGGTTTTGCAGGGCCAGATTTATGGGATGGTGATGACCCTATCAACGCCGAAGGCTATATGACCGATCTGCTGGGCCAGCGGACCATCGATAGCATTTCCAACAGCGCCAAAGGGACAAAGCCCTTCTTCATATCCCTGCATTTCAGCGCCCCGCATTGGCCATGGGAAGGCCCCGGCGATGCAGCCGAAGCCAGAAGGCTGGATGAAAGCGGAAAACCCACCGCGATTTTCCATTATGATGGCGGGTCGATGGAGATTTATTCTCAGATGGTCACGCGCATGGATATGCAGGTGGGCCGGATCATTGAGCATCTGAGCAATCTGAATTTGCTGGATAATACTATCATCATCTTCACCAGTGATAATGGCGGAGAGCGTTTTTCCAACACATGGCCCTTTACCGGACGCAAGACAGAGTTGCTGGAGGGCGGACTGCGCATACCGACCATAGTGCAATGGCCACGCCGAATAACGGGGGGCAAAACCAGCGATCAGGTCGTTATTTCCATGGACTGGCTACCAACATTATTGGCAGCAGCAGGCGGGGCACCAGCCGCAGATTATCCATCGGACGGCATGAATTTAATACCACATATTGTTGATGGCGCGCCCTCCATCGAAAGAACATTAAGCTGGCGGTATAAGAATCTGGATCAGCAGGCTTGCCGTCAGGGAGATTGGAAATATCTCAAGATATTGGAAAACACGTTCCTGTTTAATGTGGTGGATGACCCGATGGAACGAGCCAATCTGAAGGACCGCTTCCCGGAAAAATATGCGCAGGTGAAGGCTGCTTATGATGCGTGGGACGCACAGATGCTGCCATTGAGCCCGGACACGTCCAGTCATGGCTTTACCGCAGACCAGCTCGCCGATCATTATGGCGCAAAAATGCAAAATAGCGTTCGGTAGCCCCTCTTACTGAATCAAGATCCTGACCCATTAATTCCGTAAGCGCCAGCGCCTGCACTATTCGCGAGGTGAAACTCTCCCATAGGCCCAAAGAACTGATTGCGGTTTCTCCTGAGGCGACGGTCCCGGTGTTAGTGGAACCTGACGGCACGGTAATTGAGGAAAGCATCGACATCATGCGCCGGGCGTTAGAGCGCAACGCCCCGGAAGGATGGCTGGAACGTGAAGACCGGGCGCTGATCGAAGCCAATTCCCAGATTGCAGGCATGGCTATGCCGCCATCTTCGGTCAGAGCTGTTCCGTACGATCATGGTTCGCCTCGACCCATGGCAGCCAGAGGATGCTCCGATTTGCTTTCCTATATGATGGCCAGACTTTTCCGATGATAGTGCCAGCCTGTCGCCTGCCTTACCGTTCTGCATTCTCCTTGATTTCGCGATAGGCGGCCTCCCGCGCATCAGGCGTGAGAGATAAGAGATAGCGGGCCGCCTCCTTATAGGTAAGGAACAGCAGTCCAGCGGCGGAGACAGGCACCGTCCGTCCATTGAAAACCCGGCGTAGCAAACGCCGTTGCGGTCGACTCAGTGCTTGATCTTCTGCTTCTTCTGTCATGACACATCCTGATATGATCGCCGCCTGTTACCCCAACTATTTCTGGTTAGCGATGGGCCGGGTTGTGCCGCTGTACCATCACGCTGCGAGTTTCAATCCATTTTCTATATCCACAAATCGCGTGACGCCAACTTTGTCATAGTTACGTTCCGGTACAGGAATCGTATTTGGTGCCTCCCACGACAATTTTTGCGGGCTTCCGTCTTTAGAAACCGAAAGAGACGGCCGGTTCAGCAGGGAAGAATGTAGATTCTGCAATGGTTGATGGCGGCCATTGGAAAGGCCAGATTCATCGGTTTAACCAGCGCCTCCCCCTCACTAAACATCGCTTGATAAATATTCAACATATTGAAAATAAATGTTAAAATTAAAAACTCCATCCCCTTGACATAATATCTTTATAAGAATAGTTCTTTTGAAGAATTAAAAAATATCAAAAAACCCTTGCCGTAGGGGAGAGGAAAAAAACATGGGAAATAAAGACAGGATAATTGCGTCCGGCGTAGGTCGCCTTGTAGGTGGATCTTTGCTGGCGCTGGCCATCTCCATCGGGGTGGGCCATGCAAACACAGCCGATGACAGCGCCTCGCAGGAGGCAAATACCCCACAGGGAGACATCATCGTCACCGCATCTCGTGCGGCGAGTTCGGGTATGCAGGCCCCCACCCCCACCACCGTCGTCGGGGCGGACCTGATTAACCAGCGCCAATCCGCCAACGTCGCCCAGATATTGAATGAAATTCCAGCCTTTAAGGCCAGCACAACCCCGGCGGCCAATGCCGTTCGTACGCAGACGCCCGGCGCGTCTACCGCAGATTTGCGTGGACTTGGCGCGGCTCGTACGCTGGTGCTGGTCAATGGTGTGCGGGTTCCTCCGCTCGCCCCGGCCAGCAATGGCACGGGCACCATTCCCGTTGCGCCGGACCTTAATACTGTTCCAGCCCTGATGGTTGAGCGTATGGAAGTTGTAACCGGCGGCGCATCGGCCCAATGGGGTTCTGATGCCGTTGCCGGTGTTGTAAACATCATCCTGAAAAATAAATTCGAAGGGCTGGAGGCCCGCATTCAAGGCGGTATCAGCGGTCAGGGTGATGCCGGCCAATATCGCATTGGCGTGCTGGCAGGCACCAGCTTTGGTGAAGGCGGCCACATTGTTGCTGGTGCAGATTATGTGAAACAGAACGAGGTTGGCGATCTTTACACCCGGTCATGGGGCCGCAAGGAATATGGACGCGTTGCCAATGCAGGATATGCCACCAATGGGCAGGCGGCCAATATCATCACCGAAAACGTCCATGCTTCTTCATCGCCTGGCGGTTTGATCCTTGGCCCGGTTGGTTTTTCGCTGCGTAATTATGAATTCACATCTGCCAACAGTGTCGCACCATTTGATATGGGCGGCATTCGCAATGCTTCCATGCAAATTGGGGGACAGGGGCAGTCCCTTTCCAAAGGGATTTCGCTGGCACCGGGGGTAGAACGTTTTAACCCCTATGTGCGCGCGGAATATGAATTTAGTGATGCGTTCACACTATCTGTCGAAGGATCTTATTCCTATTCCAAGGGTAATGTAACGGTTCTGCCGTCCCGCGACAGCAGCATCACCATTTATAACGACAATGCCTATTTGCCGCAGGTCGTGAAGGATGCACTTGGCACGGCACCCAGCTTTACCATGTCGCGCCTCAATTATGACCTCGGCCTTGCGATGATTGAAATCGTCAACAAAACGCCGCGTATTACCATTGGGGCGTCTGGCGATCTGGGCGGTGGATGGTCATGGGATGGTCATCTGGGCTGGGGTCGTAACACCTATAAGGGATCGGCGTCCAATAACCGTCACAAAAACAATTTTGCCTTCGCAACAGATGCTGTCGAACATAATGGGGAAATAGTATGCCGGGCAACCATAGCAGGAGATGCGGCGTATAATCCTGCGGCGGCAGGATGCGTTCCTATCAACCTGTTTGGTAATGGCACGCCCGATCAGGATGCCATTGATTATGTATCGCGCACATCGCATTTCGGCGCGAAATACACCCAGAAAACGGCGGCGCTTAACCTGCGCGGGGAACCATTTTCGACATGGGCCGGGCCGGTTGCCTTTGCCATCGGCGCTGAATACCGCAAGGAAGAACAGGTCGTGACGGCAGATGCCGGATCTGCGGCAGGCATTATGGAAACGTCCAATGCGGCCCCCTATTCCGGCAAATTTGACGTGAAAGAAGCCTATGCAGAAGTCGTGGTGCCGCTGGCAGCAGATACGCCTTTCCTGCGCAAGCTTGATGTAAACGGTGCCATTCGCGTGGCGGATTATAGCAGCGCTGGCACGCAAACCACATGGAAGCTCGGCGGAACATGGGAGCCTGTATCAGGCCTGCGTTTCCGCGCCACGCGGTCCCGCGACATTCGCGCACCTGCGATTTTCGAACTGGCAAGCAATGGTGCGGTTGCCTATCTGCCAGCGGTTGTGAATGGCGTGTCCACGGGGCCAATTGCCCAAAATGCAACGATCGGTAACCCCAACTTGCGGCCAGAACGGGCCGATACCTTCACCGTTGGCGTGGTGGTGCAGCCTGCTGCTGTTCCGGGCTTTACTCTCAGCGTTGACTACTATGACATCAACCTGAAGGATGCGATTACAACCGTGCCCGGTTCCACCGCAGGACCGCTTTGTTCCGCAGGCCAGACCTATTTCTGTTCGTTGTTTACATATGCAGGCGGGGTGCCGGTGGCATATAATTCCGGTTACATTAATGCGGCGACCATCAACCCGCGCGGTCTGGATATTGCGGGCAGCTATCGTCTGCCGCTTAATCGCCTGAGTGATGGATGGAATGGCAGCCTGACCCTGTCCTTCAGCGGGACTTATATTTTCCAATATGACAGCAACCTTGGCAATGGTTCTCGGACTATTGATTATGCGAGGGATAATAGCGCCGCAGGGATTGCCCGGTTCCGTTCCAATACGTCACTTACTTATGCAAATGGCGGCTTCTCCCTTACCGGACAGGTACTGACCATCTCATCCGGCAATATTGATAATACCGCCAATCTTAACCCGGCGACATCCATCAACACCAATCATGTTCCCGCCGTTGCCTATGCCAATTTACAGGCAAGCGTGGATGTGATGGACAATTTCCGTCTATTTGCCGGTATCAATAACCTGTTTGACAAAGATCCGCCGCCGCTTCCTTCGGCAACGCTCTTCAACGTCACCAATGGTGTATATTATGACACGATTGGCCGCGCCTTCACCATCGGCGCGAACGTGAAGTTCTGAGGGCGCCATGAAGTCCGCTAAAAGCGCATTGGCCGTTAACCGGCGGGGCTTTGTAACGGGCGCGGTGTTGGGGGCTTCGGCCCCCGCCCTTCCCGCCATGGCCCAGTTTTCGACGCAAAATACCAATGGTGGGTCAGCCATTAAAGCGCGGCAGGCACCCGGTGTCGGACCGGAAGATGGTGGTGTTACCGGCCTTCTGTCATCACATATCGTCCGCGTAGATTATACGCAGATTGACGCGAAAATCCTCGCCAGCCTGAAGCTCCGCCTGCTTGATCTGATCGGTTGCGCGATTGGTGGCACGCGGGGAGAAGGAATGGCCGCCCTGGCAGCAACTGTCGCAGACAGCGGCAAAGAAGGCGCAAGCGTGCTGGGCACAGGGCGCACAGCCTCTGTGCGAGAGGCGGCCATGGCTAATGCTGTTCTGGCGCGGGCCTATGATTTTGAGGTTATGCATGTGGTCGTGCAAGATGCACAGGTGCCATCGCATCATAGCCCCACCACAGTGATGAGCGCCCTTGGGCTGGCGGAACAGACCCACGCCGATGGTCGCGCCTTTGTCACTGCCTTGTCGGTGGGGGATGACCTTGCCGCCCGCACACTTGCGGCATCGGGAATTGATTTTAACGATGGATGGGATGGCGCACCGCTGCATTCCACCATGGCCGCCGCCGCCATCGCCGCCCGTTTTCTGGGCCTCGACACCGAACAAACACGCCAAGCCCTCGGTATGGCGGCGGATCAGCTAAGTGGTACGGTTCAAAGCCTTTGGGACGGCGGCGGCGCGTGGAAGGTGCAGCAAGGCACCGCTGCGCGTAACGGCATATATTCCGCCGAACTTGCGAAGGCGGGATGGAGCGGGATGTCGGATGCTCTGCTGGCTCCCTGTGGTTTTTACCGCCAATATACGCCGGGCTGTGCGCGCCCCGAATTACTAACAGCCGATTTGGGCAAAATCTGGTATGGGGAGACCTATTTCAAGCCATGGCCATCTTGTGCGGCCAACCATCCGACAATCGAAAGCGCCATTGCCCTGCGTCAGCGCACCGGCATTGCGCCCGCCGATATTGAGAAGGTCCGCATATATGTTCAGCCCCATGTACTGAAACTCTTTATCGCAAAACCATTGCGCCCCGGCCCTTCGCCGCATTCTCAGGCAAACTTCAACCTGAAATTTGCCTGCGCAACCGCCCTCCTTCGCGGCAATTTGCGGCAGGATGATTATGAACCGCAGGCTATGGCTGATCCTGCCCTCCATGACCTGATGGCGCGGACAGAATTGCTGGCCCTGCCCACCGGGCAGAAGGGCGTTATCGTTGAGGTAACGCACAAAAATGGGCAGATTTCACGCGAAGCCCTGCCTGGCCGCCCCCGCCATTACGCCGATGTTGATGGCACCACATCAGCAGAGGTTGAAGCCAAGTTCCGCCAGCAGGTGGCCTTTGCAGGCAATGTTCCAACCACCCTTGCCGATCAGATTGTGCGCCGTGTTGCTGTCATTGAACAGGAAAAAGACATGGCCAGCTTTGTTGCGCTTCTGGCGCAGGCAACCCGTTTTCCCAAAGGACGCTAAATTATGACGACCAGCCCTTCCTCCGTTCAGGCCCGCCGAGACGCCCTTTCGGCGGTCATGACGACCTATCTTGATGCGCTGGTGGCGCACGATCCTTCACGGTTGCCACTCGCTGCGACATGCCGGTTCACCGAAAATGGCGCGGAAGTCCCGCTAGGTGAGGCTTTGTGGCAAACGATTGATCGTCTGGACAGCTATCGTGTGGATTATACCGACCCAGATTCCGGCCAGATTGGGTGTCATGTTTCCATCGTGGAAAACGACCTTGCCGGTTTGCTCGCCATTCGCCTGAAAATAGAAGATGGCCTGATTTCTGAGATAGAAACCATTTTGAACCGGGGGGCGCCCCTCGCCCTGTCTATGCCGCCGTGCGAAGGTTTATGGTTTGAGGCAGAGGCCCCGGAAACCCGGCTCGACCGTGAAACACTGGCGCGGGAGACCGAAAACTACCTTGATGCGGTGGCATCCAGCGATGGCACCAAGGTTAAGTTTAACCCGGACTCCGCACTGCGTCTGGAAAATGGTACGTTGATGGCAATCGGCCCCAATGATTACTGGCCCTATCCCTTAAAGCCCATTGCGGACGAAGATAGCTGGTTTTTTGCTGTGCGGTCCAGCCTCGGCATGCCAGCGGATGAGCAACTGAGCACGGGCCTGTATTCCTTCATCACCAGCTATGACAATGCGCGTTTCCCGATCATTGATGTGGAACGCCAGATTGTGTTCGGCGTCTGGAATTTCCGCCGCAAGGGCACAGTAAAAGGCGTCACATTCCGCGGTAAATATTACCCCCATATGGAGCGCACCCAATTCCCCAACGAAAACCTGCTGTTGCAGGCGTTCAAGTTCCGCAATGGCGGAATTACGCGGGTTCAGGGCGTGTTCCTGAACGCCAATGTCTATCGCGCAGGAACCGGGTGGGACCAGCGCGGCTGAATATAAGGCAGCCCCCATTACCCGGCCTGCCTTTCTAATGCGGCCCTCTCCAGAGAGTGTATGAAATGTCACAACAAACAGATTATTTTGCCCCGATGGCGTTTGAAGCCGATGTCGCGGATTGTCAGGTGGAAGGGACAATCCCGGATGGCCTCAATGGTGCCTTTGTCCGCGTTGGGGGCGATTGGGCATTTCCCCCCAAACATAAGGATGATTCCATCTTCAATCAGGATGGATATGTCAGCCGTTTCCGCATTAAAAATGGCCGGGTGGATTATAAGGGCCGCTGGATACAGACGGAGCGCTATAAAAATAACCGGGCGGCCGGACGGCAGTTATATGGCTATTATCGCAATCCTTTCGATGCCGAACCAGAGGTCGCCCATGTTGACCAGCCATGGCGTAACACCGTTGCGAACACAGCGGTAGAGGTGAATGCCGGACGCGTTTTTGCGCTCAAGGAAGATGCTCTGCCAACGGAAATTAATCCTATTACGCTAGAAACAAAGGGGGCCTGTGATTTTGGCGGAAAGTATAAAAGCCAGACCTTCACCGCCCACCCGAAAATTGATCCGGTTACGGGCGAGTTACTGACCTTTGGATATGAAGCAACCGGGCTGGTCAGCGATGATCTGTGGTTTTATGTTATTGATCGCAATGGCAATGTCACCCGCGAAACCCGCATCAAGGTGCCCTATGTCAGTATGGTTCATGACTGGGCGATCACCGATAAGCACGTTATTTTCCCAGTCTTTGGCTATGTGACGGATATGGACCGGCTGAAGGCAGGTAAAATCCACTGGGCATGGGACCGCAACGCCCCCACTTATTATGGTATCTTGCCGCGTGACGGGGATGCAAAGGACATAAGATGGTTCAAGGGGCCTAATCGTGGCATTGTCCACACCTTCAACGCCCGCACGGAAGGCGATAAGGTGATATTGGAAGCCCCGATTTTTGATTCCAACCCCTTTCCTTTTTTCCCTTATCTGGATGGTTCCAAATGGAATGCGGCAGAAAGCCGTTCCTTCATTCGCCGGATCACTTTTGATCTTGGGTCAAAGGATGATGGCTATGTCGAGGACACGCTGTTCCCTGATGTACCTGTGGTTGATCTGGGGCGGGTGGATGAACGCTTTATGGGCAAGGATAACCGCTATGCCTATACATCCTTCAACGATCCGACAAAGCCGCTGGACCGCGACAGGGTGGGAACTGGTGCCCGCCGCATCACCAACAGCTATGGCATATTCGACATGAAGGACCAGACTATGCGGTCATTCTTCGCCGGCACCACCCACAGCCTTCAGGAGGTTAGCTTTGTTCCGCGAAGTGCGGATGCCGAAGAAGGGGATGGCTGGTTGATCGGGACGGCCAGCAACTATGCCAATATGAACACGGAAATGGTGATTGCGGATGCAACCCGGCCCGAAGAAGGGACCGTTGCCCGTATCATCCTGCCATTCCGGGCCAGCGCGCAGGTTCATGGCCGCTGGTATAATGACGATCAGGTCGATTTTGGGTGAATCATATGAACAGCGCAGAAGGCGGAGCTGCCCCGCAAACGCAGCAGGAAAAAGACTGGACGCCAATGTCCATTTATACATTGGCAGTCATCACCATCATCTATGCGCTCAGCTTTCTTGACCGCACGATCCTCAGCCTCGTTCTGCCGCTGATTAAGCAGGATCTGGAACTGTCGGATACAATGCTGGGTATCATTACTGGCTTTGCCTTTGTGTTGCTATATTCCGGCCTTGGTGTACCGATTGCGCGCCTTGCCGACCGCAGCAATCGTCGTAACATTTTGGCGATTGGGTGCGGCGCGTGGAGCGTGATGACTGTTGCCACGGGCGCTGTCACCAGCGTGTTTCAGCTTGCCCTCACACGGTTTCTGATGGGCGCGGGGGAGGCAGCCGGAATTGCCCCTTCAACGGCGCTGCTGTCTGATCGTTTCAGTGCCAAGGCCCGCCCGCTTGCGATGTCCATTATGACATCAGGTTCGGGTATTGCCGCACTGGTGATGCTGCCGATCATTGGCGTCATTGCCCAAAATCATGGCTGGCGCATGGCCTATTATGTGGCCGGCATAACCGGCATATTGATGGCTATATTGTTGTTCCTGACTGTGCCGGAACCGGCCCGGCGGAAATCACCCGATGGCAAAGCCCCCGAAGCCCTTCCGTTTAAGGTAGTTTTGCGTCAGTTGATGAAGCGCCGCAGCTTTCCACTCATCTGTGTTGCGGGGGCGTTTCTGGCGATTAACGCTTATGCCATGCTGACATGGACACCGACCTTCCTGATGCGTGTCCATGGCTTTTCACCGGCAGAAGCCGGGGCGAGCTTTGGCCCCATAAAGGGCTTTTCCAATATTGTCGGGGTGATTTTCGGCGGGGCTATCACCACCTGGGCGGCCCGGCGTAATCCGCGCTGGCTATTGCTGGTCCCGGCCATTGGCGCGGCGGTGGCTATGCCTGCGGAATTGCTGTTCCTGCTGTCCGATCATATGCCATCGGCGTTTATCGGCCTCGCAATTGCCTCCTTTGCTGGCGTCATCCATTTCGGCCCGACTTATGCAGCCATTGCCGCCATTGTTCCGGGCACAATGCGGGCAACCACCGCCGCCATTTTCCTGTTCTGCGTCAACATAGTCGGGCAAATTGTGGGGCCGCTGGTCATTGGCTGGCTCAATGATGTGTGGGCAGTCCATTTCGGCGATGATGCGATACGCTATTCGATGATTATCGGCGGGATATGCGCCTTTATCGCATCCATCATATTGGTACTGGCATCGCGGCATATCGGCGCGGATATCAAAGCGCAGGAACAGGGTGAACTGAAAGGAAATGAGGCATGACGCCCAACCAGTCAACGCGGGAAGAACTGCATAAAATCGCGGATTTATACCGCAAGGCCTATGTTGCCCATCAGCCGGAAATAGCCCCGATTGCTGCCAATGTGCGCTTTAGCGAGAATAACGTCGCCTTATCCTTTCCCGATGGGACATGGGATACGGTTGGCGAGGAAGTCGGCCCGGCATTAACGCTGGTGGATGAAAAAAGCGGCGGCATTGGTATTTATACCGCCATTCGCACGCTGGATGTTCCGGGCTTCCTCGCCATACGGTTAAAGGTTAATGATGGGCAGATTATCGAGATTGAACATATAGTCTCGACGCGCCGAAACCTCTCCGGGCCGCCCACCCCCATTGGTGCGGTCGAAGATTTCACCCACGATCCTGATCTGATACGGGACGTCGCCCCCCACGAAACAATGGCGCGGGATGACCTCATCCGTATTGCCAATGGATATTGGGATACGCTGGAAAATAACACCGGCGAACTGCGCGGTGTGGCATTTAGCGCGGATTGCACCCGATTTGAAAATGGCATGGCTTTCCCAGATGTGGAACGACTGTTCACATTGGGGCGCTATCGTTTCAATGAGCGGGTACGTGACCGGGATTTCATGCTGGTGGATGAACCGCGTGGATTGGTGATGAGCCGCGCCTTCATCGATCATAAGGGGGTGCTGGATCAATATGAGCTGACCGACGGAACGATTGTGGATTCGATCTTCCGTGAACCCCATAGCTGGAGCGTGCTTGAGCTGTTCAAGATAAAATCAGGCATCATCACGGCGATTGAGGCGACCTTCATAGCGGTGCCTTATTACATGCCTTCCCCATGGACGCCGACGCAGCGCTGGATGGCGTAATCTGGAGCATGACCGGATCTACTGAACCGGATCATGCTCGCGTTATCTTTTGTTTTCCGCATTTTCCGAGCCAGCAGATGATCCCTTCTGCTTCGAAAATGCTCTAGATTCAGGAGTGATATGATGTTTGTGACCTCGCACGATGGCACCCGCCTCCATGTAAGCGTAGAAGGGGATGAAAACGCCCCTGCAATCCTGTTTTCCCATAATCTGGGTGGGGACTTGCATGGTTTTGATGGTCAGGCCGAAGCCTTTAAAAAGGACTATCGCGTTATTCGTTTTGACACGCGCGGTCATGGTCAGAGCGACGCACCGGATAAGCCCTATGCGCTGGACGATCTGGGGCGCGATGCTCTGGCGATTTTGGATGCCCTTGGCATTGAACAAGTGGACTATGTTGGCGTTTCACAGGGCGGCATGACCGGCATGTGGTTGGCCGTCCATGCCCCGGACAGAATCCGTAAACTGGTTCTGGCGAACACCACCCCCTTCATCCCCAACAAACCCATATGGGATGAACAGGCAGCCCGTGCCCGCGCTGAGGGTATGGACAGGCTGGCCAGCGAAACGATCACAAGCTGGGTGAGTGAAGCTTTCCGCGAAACACATCCCGAAAAGCTGAAGCAGATGATCGGTGTGATGGCGGATATGCCGGTTGCCGGTTTTGCGGGCAATGTGTGCGTTCTACGCGATGTTGATATGCGCGAGGAACTACCGAAAATAGCTATGCCGGTTCTGGTTATTGGCGGTGCGGAGGATGGCCCGCGTGGCGCAGCCTTGCCCATTATGACCGCCGCCGTGCAAAATGGCACAAGCTACATCATCGATGGGGCGGCGCATTTATCGCATATCGAAAATACAGATGCCTTTAATAAGGCCGTTCTGGGTCATCTAATTGCATAAAATTGCCCGACAGCCTATAAAATATCAGGAAGAGAAAGGGGATTATTCCCCTTCTTTTTTATAGTCTTCCCCGCAATAGAGATATAACAGACGCAGAAATTCGCGGGCATTTTCTTGCCCCATCCGTGCAACCACACGGGCGTGTACTTCATCATGCATTTTTGCCAGCTTGGCGGCATATTCCTCCCCCGCCGGGGTGAGGTGTAAATGCTTTATCCGTCGATCATTCTTGCTTTCCGTACGTTTGACGAAGCCCTGATCCACCAGATGAGCGATGCGCGGCACAAGATTATTGGGTGTCATGCCCAATAAAGCCGAAAGATGGGATGGCTGGCACCCCGGATTACTACGCATCGTTAACAATATCGCATAATATTGCGTTGTAATTTCAAATGGTCCAAAAACATCAGAGAATATGGTATCCGCAACAGATATTGATCTTCTGATATAAAACCCTACCGCATTTTGAAGTTCAGGAGGAAGATTAATTCCATTTTTATCTTCTGATTCTTTTTTTCTTTTTGATTTTGTCATTTATATTCTCATAAATACATGTTCTGATCATATAATGATCATAATATCAGAATGATAATATAAACTCCTTTCTGCATATTCCATATAATAATGATATTTTCGGCTCCATTCGGCGGGATATTACAGGCCGGTTCCAGCAACCGGCTGTTGTTGAACCATTGGATTCATTCCGCTTCAACCAACATCAATCAACTCGCTGCCATCATAGCCAACGAGATGGTAAATTTGAGGGGAATGCAATCAACGGGCAATGTCTGTTCCACATGGATACAGGAAAGCCTCAACTTCCGCCTTTTTACCCACTAATTTAGCAAAGACGGTCAGCAACCAACTTCCTTGCTCTTCAAATTACCCTCGCCCAGCGAGACTGGTAAATCCAATCGAGAACCAGCACCCTGCGGATAACCCTCCCCGCACATGAGGTGCAAACTTCTTTCGCCTCCCTTGCTCAGCCTGACTCTTTTTACTCAAGAGTTTGAGCCTCCGGCATACACAGGGCGGGACATTCCGCTAATCTATCTTTTCGTAACTACGCCTACAAGTAACGCCCGAAAACCGAACCACACCGCCGTGATGAACAAAACAGGGAAAAGGGGTAAAAGGAGGCAATTTCACCTGTTTCCCTGTCCCCCCCTTTTTTCCGGCGGCGAGCCGGGGCGGTGGTAACATTGCGCATTTTCTTACCAAGAAGAGGCCGAATGATGGCGACCAAGGCGGTCACACTGCACCATGACCTCCTTTACCGGCTTGAAACCGCCCTACCCTGAAATTCTTCCTGCTCTGTTTGATTATCATTATTCAGCCACTCAAGGCCAAGGCGTCCGGATTTCTCCCCCGCTACCGCCCGCCCACCGCGCGTCACGATGCCTTCCGCAACGGCCCTGCGCTGCGCGATCGTACCGCCCTCGACCAATATAGCTCTACTCAAACGCGCCGAAGCCCAACCCGCAAGGTCCAGCGCTTTGCCGTCAACCACGCCTTCGGTGATGGACAGTGCCGGAAGCTCGGTATCCGCAGGCGGGGCCAAAGCCACCGACCATCCGGGCAAAGCACGGGCAGCTCTGCTTTCTAACGCACGATAGCCCTCCATCTCCAGTCCGGGTAGCGGCGATGCCGACACAGAAAGGCGGTGCTCTTCGACCGCCGTGCGCACGGCTGTGGCATTCTGCCCTGCAATCAACGCGAGCGTGTTAACCGCCTGTTCGCGCCCACGCGATGCACTGTTGGCACCTTCATTGGCCCGTGCAATCTGCGCTGCCTCGGCCGCTCCGACATCCGAAGAAGTACGAAGTTGATCGACATGTATATCCACGGGCCGCCCTAGGCGTTTATGCAGATCGACCGCAAGAAGCTCATCTGCCTTTGTGATAAGATCTGGCGTCAGCATCACTGCGCGCACCTGTATCGGCTTATGGCTGAAATCGATGTCGACCTGACTGAGACGCGATCCCTGCGGAAAATACGCACGCACCGTATCCCTCACCTGCCGTTGTGCCACCGCTTCGAACGCGATCTGGCGCAGTGCGGTACCTAAGGGAATGGACAGCATGCCCAGCGCCACCACAAACAGAACAAGCTGCCAACCGGTATGATGGGGTGAGAGATGATGGCCAAAGCCATAAACCCGCGCCATCAGCGCCGCCGTCAGGGAAATGGTGACCGCATTGGTGAGAAACAGCAGCAGCGATCCGGCGAATACCGTCCAGTTCCATGTTGCAATACCAAAGCCCACCACGACCAATGGCGGCATGAGAGCAATGGCGATAGCGACCCCCACAACCGTACCGCTTTGCCTGCGAATGAGCGCATATGCCCCTGCAATAGCAGAGAGAAGCGCAACTAATAGATCGAACAAAGTCGGCTGCGTGCGGCCTGCGATCTCGCTGGTGATCGTCTGTACCGGTGATATGGAAACAAGGACAACCGACAATAGCACCGCAATTGCCGAACCCAGCCCTAATGCCGTGGCGGCGCGCCTTATCTCCTGAAAATCCAGTGTTGCGATACCGAAACCCAGACCGATGATGGGCATCATCAGGGGGGATAACAGCATTGCACCAATTAGCACCGCGACCGACGGCATCAGCAGACCAAGAAGCGATATCGAGGCGGAGATCAGGATGAGGAAGGCATAGCGCCCGGACCAACCGCTATCCTCTGCTATTTGCTTCAGAACAGCGGCATGATCGACCCCGCCGACAACCCATATGCCCCACCAGCGGCTCAGCTTACCTCGGCTTTCTCTTTCCACTATTTCTGCCAAACTGATCTCCTCTGGAACATTAATGGAGGGCTAGACCGCCTGTCGGAGTAAAGCAAGATTCAGCCAATGGTTCCGCTGCTGGTTGCTATAATGAAGCGTATTTTACATCCACCGCGATGGCCTATCGCTTTAGCCTACTACCGGTTTGGTGGGAACTGAGATAAGGTGTTTATCAGGCTGGCGGACATGAATAGCGCGAAGGAAGTATGGCCGTGCGTTCAAGATTGAAGTGGCGAAGATGATCAGCGCTCATGGGATGAGCCTCGCCCAAACGTCCAGATATCTTGGTGTTCGTCGAACGATGTCGCGAAAATGGATGAAGCCATTTTCTGGATCACCGGGAGAAGCGTCTTCAGCCATGGTCAGATGAAGACGGAACAGCGGGAAATCCAACGATTAAAGCGCAAAGTTGCGAAGCTCAAGGCGGAGCGTGACATACTAAAAAAGCCGCAGCCTAGTTCGCCTGCGGCTACCTTCCGTTCGCTGCCCCGACTGGAAGACACGGTGCTAAGACGCGCGGCTTCCTCCTCAGCGAGAAGATTTCTCGGCCGACCGGGGCCGGAACGCGGCGAGATTTACGCAACGCTGCACGGCGAACTGGGCACGATCCTCGACTGGACGGAGCGGCAAGCCGTTGGAAAGGCGGGTAAAACAACAAAACCCGCAGCGGAAGCTACGGGTTTGTTAGAATCGTTGGTTGCGGGGGTAGGATTTGAACCTACGACCTTCAGGTTATGAGCCTGACGAGCTACCGGGCTGCTCCACCCCGCGACGGCGCATGACATGCGCTAGAAACACAAAGAGCGGCCCTTTTGGGGCCGCTCTTGTTGTTGTGAATGGGTTTTACACTCTCATGCGCTGGCTTCAATGCCTGGCGACGCCCTACTCTTCCGGTGCTTAAGCAACAGTACCATCGGCGCAGTCAGGTTTCACGGTCGAGTTCGGGATGGGATCGAGTGGGTCACTGACGCTATGGTCACCAAGCAATGGAGCAAGCGCATAAGGGGTTTTTAATCGCGCACAATCTGGATGAGGCTTAGTTATCAGCCATCAGACAGTCGGTGCTGTCATTGATGGTGGGACTCTAAGCGCGAACAGAGCAATTAGGACTGGTTAGCTTCATGCGTTACCGCACTTCCACACCCAGCCTATCAACGTGGTGGTCTTCCACGGCTCGATGAAATCTTATCTTGAGGGAGGCTTCCCGCTTAGATGCTTTCAGCGGTTATCCCGTCCATACATAGCTACCCTGCTGCGCTTCTGGCGAAACGACAGGTACACCAGAGGTATGTTCAACCCGGTCCTCTCGTACTAGGGTCAACTCCTCTCAAATTTCGACGCCCACGGCAGATAGGGACCAAACTGTCTCGCGACGTTCTGAACCCAGCTCACGTACCACTTTAATTGGCGAACAGCCAAACCCTTGGGACCTGCTCCAGCCCCAGGATGTGATGAGCCGACATCGAGGTGCCAAACGATTCCGTCGATATGAGCTCTTGGGAATCATCAGCCTGTTATCCCCGGCGTACCTTTTATCCGTTGAGCGATGGCCCTTCCACGAGGGACCACCGGATCACTATGACCGACTTTCGTCTCTGCTCGACTTGTCAGTCTCGCAGTCAGGCGGGCTTATGCCATTGCACTCTAACAGCCGGTTTCCAACCGGCCTGAGCCCACCATCGCGCGCCTCCGTTACTCTTTAGGAGGCGACCGCCCCAGTCAAACTACCCACCACAGAGGGTCCCTGTACCGGATAACGGTACGAGGTTAGACATCAGAAAACAGCAGGGTGGTATTTCACCTATGGCTCCACATCAACTGGCGTCAATGCTTCAAAGCCTCCCACCTATGCTACACAGCTCTTTCCTAATGCCACTCTGAAGTTGCAGTAAAGGTGCACGGGGTCTTTCCGTCTAACCGCGGGTACTCCGCATCTTCACGGAGAATTCAATTTCGCTGAGCATATCCTGGAGACAGTGGGGAAGTCGTTACGCCATTCGTGCAGGTCGGAACTTACCCGACAAGGAATTTCGCTACCTTAGGACCGTTATAGTTACGGCCGCCGTTTACCTGGGCTTCAATTCAGAGCTTGCACTCCTCCTCTTAACCTTCAGGCACCGGGCAGGCGTCAGGCCCTATACGTCGTCTTGAAGCCGACTTAGCAGAGCCCTGTGTTTTTGCTAAACAGTCGCTACCCCCTGGCCTGTGCCCCCCACAAAAAGTTGCCTTAATGTGGGGCCTCCTTCTTCCGAAGGTACGGAGGCAATTTGCCGAGTTCCTTCAGGATACTTCTCTCAAACGCCTTGGTATACTCTACCATTCCACCTGTGTCGGTTTAGGGTACGGTCTATACGGAGGGGCTATTTCCTGGGACAACTTCACTGCCAGGAGCAATCCAATAAGCCCTGACAATTTACGCCATCCGTCACACACCTCCAGGCCCACGAATATTAACGTGGTTCCCATCGACTACCCCCTTCGGGCTCGTCTTAGGGGCCGGCTTACCCTGCTCAGATTAGCTTTAAGCAGGAACCCTTGGAATTTCGGCGACAGTGCATCTCACACTGTTAATCGCTACTCATGTCTGCATTCGCACTTCCGATACCTCCACCACCCATTACCAGATGGCTTCATCGGCCTACGGAACGCTCCGCTACCGCGTGATCGTAAACGATCACACCCTAAGCTTCGGTGCACGTCTTGAGCCCCGATACATCTTCGCCGCAGAACCTCTTATTTAGACCAGTGAGCTGTTACGCTTTCTTTAAAGGATGGCTGCTTCTAAGCCAACCTCCTGGTTGTTTTGGAAGTTCCACATGCTTTCCCACTTAGACGTGACTTGGGGACCTTAGCTGTAGGTTAGGGCTGTTTCCCTTTTGACGACGGACCTTAGCACCCGCCGTCTGTCTGCCGAACTAGACTCGTTGGTATTCGGAGTTTGGTTAGAATTGGTAGATCTCGCGACCCCCGCATCCATCCAGTGCTCTACCCCCAACGGCAATCATTCGACGCTCTACCTCAATAGATTTCGCGGAGAACCAGCTATTTCCCGGCTTGATTGGCCTTTCACCCCTAAGCACAACTCATCCGATAATTTTTCAACATTAAACGGTTCGGTCCTCCAGTGCGTGTTACCGCACCTTCAACCTGGTCATGCATAGATCGCCGGGTTTCGGGTCTAATGCATCAAACTCTGTCGCCCTATTCAGACTCGCTTTCGCTGCGCCTACACCTATCGGCTTAAGCTCGCTTGATACACTAAGTCACAGACCCATTATGCAAGAGGTACGCTGTCAGGCCATAAAGGCCCTCCAACTGCTTGTAGGCATCCGGTTTCAGGTACTGTTTCACTCCCCTCATCGGGGTGCTTTTCACCTTTCCCTCACGGTACTGGTTCACTATCGGTCATATACGAGTATTTAGGCTTGGAGGGTGGTCCCCCCATGTTCAGACAGGGTTTCACGTGCCCCGCCCTACTCAAGTCCTCTCTCCTCATTTTCGCATACGGGACTGTCACCCGCTATGGTCAAACTTTCCAGAATGTTCTGCTAATTTAGAGAGAGGCACTGGCCTGGTCCGCGTTCGCTCGCCACTACTAACGGAATCTCGGTTGATGTCTTTTCCTCCGGGTACTGAGATGTTTCAGTTCTCCGGGTTCGCCTCACCAAAGCCTATTTTATTCAGCTTAGTGATACCTTTTCCATTTAACTCCGACACTGATTACTCAGCAGCGAAATTAAATGGTGAAGGTGGGTTGTCCCATTCGGAAATCGCGGGATCAAAGCTTGCTCACAGCTCCCCCACGCTTATCGCAGCGTGCCACGTCCTTCATCGCCTGTATATGCCAAGGCATTCACCAGATGCCCTTACCTCACGCTTGAGAGTCCACACCACCAATGACAACATCGAAATG
>SPEL01000002.1:810000-857605 GCA_009360885.1 Sphingobium sp.
CCCGGCCACACCAGCGTCACCTAATAAACGCACCATGACGCTACTAATCTGCCGACCCACGGAAAACTGCCATTTCTTTGTCAGAATCAGGTGATTTGTGATTCCCGAATCTGATTCCCAAATGTCACGCAACCAGAATCAGGCCTCTCCACTTTGCGCCCGCACGCCATAAAGCTCCAGCCGATGATCTACGAGCCGATACCCCAGTCGTTCCGCCACGAGTTTCTGAAGCAGCTCAATCTCCGGATCGACAAACTCGATAACCTGTCCGGTCTCTACATCTATCAGATGGTCATGATGCGTGTCGGGCGCTGGTTCATAACGGGAGCGGCCGTCCCCAAATTCGTGCCGCTCTAATATACCGGCCTCTTCGAATAATCGAACCGTCCGATAGACGGTAGCGATGGATATGCCGGGATCTATTTGCGTAGCCCTTATATGCAGCTGTTCCACATGGGGGTGATCGTCAGAATCAGACAATATGCGCGCGATGATCCGCCGTGGCTCCGTGATGCGCAATCCTTTTGCCGCGCATAATGCTTCTATATCTATAGAGCGCTTCATATCACCTCCATCCAGACAACCAATTTCACCGCCCAGCATGTTCATGGGCGGCGCATCGTTTTTCATCCTATAGATCACTTCTTTTAATTGCAAATGACTCTCATTAACCTATATTGTGATGTTCTGGTTGCTGGCCGATTCATTCCATCAGGCGCGCATCACAGGGATAATGAGGAGACACCATGTATAGCCTTATCGACCAGCCCACCCAAAAGCTTTGCAGAGGCAGTCATTTCCTGTTGTGGGCCATGCGGGGCTGGATACATGCGATGGAAAAGCAGAAATGCCCCCCCGCTGCATTGGGCCCAGGTTTCTCCTGCGCTGGCCTGTTGCCTGCCCTGCCGCATTTCAACCAGGTCATGGCTCTGCTCAATCGGAACAGTTTGGAGAATATTGCGGTCGCCCCCATGCCCTGCCGCCATATATTAGAGGACGAGGCCATTTTGCTGGCGCTGTGGCGAGATATGACCGCTGGCCTGACGGACTCTGCACAGGAAACCCTGACCTTATTAGTAGAAGAAGAGGTTATCCCACCGCTTTATAGAGCCATGATGGCAATATCGGAGAAAATGGCAGGGGTGAACCTGCCACCTTATGGGCTGGGCGCAGAGGAAGATAACGCAGGCGGGCCGGATCGAGCCTCTGGCACAGTTTTTAACCGCCGGGATGATAGCTAAACCCCGATTTTACCTGCCACGAATATCTGGCCCATGCTTTGTCGGGCACAGATATGGATAAAATTGCCTTTGTGATGTATGATATTATCAGTTGATATATTATCCATCATGAGGTCGCATAATGATTACAGCGCAGCAAATGCGCGCCGCACGCGCGCTATTGGGGATTGACCAGAAGCAACTGGCCGAACTGGCTGGCTTATCCCTTCCGACGATACAAAGGATGGAATCGTCCTCTGGTCAGGTACGCGGCATGGTCGATACGCTGGTGAAGATAGTGTCGGCACTGGAAAAAGCCGGAATTGAGCTGATCGGGGAACATGCCCCCTCCAGTGGCCTTGGCCGTGGGGTTCGGTATCGCACTTCTTCTGAGGGGCATTCTCCGCTGGCCAGTGGTTCCATCCTTTATGACCGCCCGGCTTCCTCCCCCGCTGGTGATGAAAGGAAATAAGCGATGAAGGAAGCCTTCACCCCGGCGCTACTCAGCTCTTTGCGCAATGGTTATAGTCTTTCCCAATTCAGAGATGACGCCATCGCCGGGTTGACCGTGGCCATCGTGGCCCTGCCGCTGGCCATGGCATTGGGGATTGCCAGCGGCGCATCGCCGGATAAAGGATTGGTGACAGCCATTGTCGCGGGCTTTTTGATTTCCGCGCTTGGCGGCTCCCGCGTGCAGATAGGTGGACCGACCGGCGCCTTTGTTGTCGTTATCTCCGGGATTATCGCACAGCATGGCTATTCCGGGCTGGTGCTGGCAACCGCCATGGCAGGCGTCATACTGATTATCGCGGGCTATGCCGGCGTCGGGCGGTTGATGAAATATATCCCCACGCCTGTCGTCATCGGTTTTACCACTGGCATCGCCGTTATTATCGCATCCAGCCAGATTGCCGATTTTCTGGGGTTGAAGACAGAGCATGTCCCTGCCGAATTTTTCGGTAAATGGGCGGCCTATATAAATGCAATCGGCACCACCAATATCGCGGCGATGGCCATTGGGCTGGGCGCGCTGGCAATCATTCTTATCCTGAAAAAGGTCGCGCCTCGCTGGCCCGGCTATTTGATCGCATTGACGGCAGCGGCAGTGGCTGCGCTTGCCCTGAAGCTGCCGGTGGAAACCGTTGGGCTGCGTTTCCCTGACATGCCCACGGCCCTGCCCGCACCGCATATACCGGCCTTCACATGGCAAATGCTGGTGGATGTATCCGGTCCGGCCTTCACCATTGCATTCCTCGCAGGGATTGAGGCCTTGCTCTCCGCCACCGTTGCCGATGGGATGACGGGCCAGCGCCATCGCCCCGGTCAGGAGCTTGTCGGGCAAGGCGCGGCCAATATCGCTTCGGCGCTTTTTGGTGGGCTGCCCGCCACCGGGGCCATCGCGCGCACCGCCACCAATATTCGGGCGGGCGGAAAGACACCTATGTCGGGCATATTCCATGCCTTTTTCCTGCTGCTGATGCTGCTGATCGCCGGGCCGCTCATCGCTTATATTCCGATGGCCGCTTTGGCCGCCGTGCTGCTGATCGTCGCATGGGGGATGAGCGAAATTGATCGCTTCCACGCCTTGCTGCGTCAGAATGCCGGAGAACGCCTGCTTCTCCTCCTTACATTCGGGCTGACAGTGGTGGTTGATCTGACTGTCGCCATCGGGGTTGGAGTAACGCTCGCCTCCTTGCTCTTCATGGCACGGATGAGCGAATCTGCCGGTATTATCGGGGATGAGGTACAGGAAGAGGATCTGACGCAGCGTGCTGATCTGCCCGAAGGGGTTGAGGTGTTTCGCCTCGCCGGGCCATTGTTTTTCGGCGTTGCGGGGGAAATGCTCGATGCGCTCACCCGTATCGGGCGGACACCGAAGGTCGTGATATTAAGGCTCAGCCGTGTTCCTTATATTGATTCATCGGGGATTAGCGCCCTCTCCAGCTTTGTAAAACAGGCCGAAAAAGCGGGCGCACGCACGTTACTGTGCGAGGTGCGCCCCGCTGTCGCCAGTGAATTGGCGCGGGCGCGGCCTGTCTTCGCCGGGGCAGATCATGTCGGCAGCTTTCACGCCGCGCTGGAACAGGCGGCCACAGAAGTCGCGACGGAAACGGCACCCATCCAATGAAGGAAGGATACCGCTTTTTCTGTCATATAGCCGATTAGTCAGCCGGATTTAGGGCCGTCACAATCCATGCAGCGCCATTGATGGTGACGCGCCCGTCCTGAACTTGCTGCGCATAAGCGGCCCGCACTGCATCACAGGCGCGCTCGCGCACCTCCTCACTTTCCGACGCAAGCGCGCGGGAGAGCGGACCAAGCTCAAACGCCATGGCAAGGGCATCTTCAATAGCGGCCTCATTCGTTTCCCCCCGCCCATAGATAATGTCATGGTCAAAGGGCGTGAAGGTAACATCAACAAAGCCTGCATCCTCAAGGATTTTCTGAACACGGCCTTTATCCCCGAAAGAGAATGGACCGGGCGCATCAGCAGGCAATGGCACGACAGGCGGGATAAGCCCCTTAATCGCCTTCATCGGCAGGCGCACCCAATCATTTTCGTTCGCCCCGCGCCAGCATATGAACGCCAGCCGCCCCGACGGCTTCAGTGCCCGCCGCAAATGGGTGAAGGCCCCCGCCGCATCATCAAAAAACATCACCCCGAAACGGGAATAGAGCAGATCAAACTGCGCAGGCGGTACATCAGCATTGCTGGCATCCGCCAATAAGAAGCGTACATTGGACTGATCGCCCGCACGTTCCTTCGCCCGCTCAATCAGTTGCGCGGAAATATCTACCCCCGTCACATGCCCTTCCGCCACTCGCTCCGCCAGCGCAAAGCTGGTCGTCCCCGCGCCGCAGCCTATATCCAATATCGTCTCGCCCACTGCAGGCTGCGCAGCATCAATGGCGGCAGCCCCAAAAGCACCCAGCATCTGATCGAGCCATAGCTGGTGAACAACCCAACGCTCACCGCTTTCTCCGTTCCAATCCTTGACCTGCTGTTGATGCTGAACGGTCATATAATCCTCATTATTGCGAAACATTCGCATATATGTCATGCCGCGAGCGAGCAGGCAAGGCCATAGCAAAGCGAAGAACAATCGCTTTTTGACAGCGCCCCCGGTTCAGCGCATGGGTGCGCCATGCACATGACCCATTTCGATGCCGAGCTATTCCTGCGCGATTATTGGCAGAAACGCCCTCTCCTCATCCGCAATCCGTGGAAGGAGTGGCATAACCCGCTGGAGCCAGATGAGCTTGCCGGCCTCTCCTGTGAGGAAGGGGTGGAATCACGCCTCATCACCTGCGGCCCCGACACATTAGCCATGGAAAGCGGTCCTCTGCCCGAGGACCGCTTCGCGACATTAGGCGATTCCCCATGGACCCTATTGGTTCAGGCGGTCGATCATCATGTGCCGGAGGTTGCAGAACTGATCGAGGCATTCCGCTTCATCCCCAACTGGCGGATTGATGATGTGATGGTCAGCTATGCGACGGATGGCAGCGGGGTCGGGTCTCATTATGACCAATATGATGTGTTTCTGGTGCAAGGGCTGGGCAAAAGGCGCTGGCGCGTAGGGCCAATATGCGATGCGAATACCCCATTGCTGCCGCATGAGGACCTCCGCCTGATTGCCGATTTCGACGCAAGCGATGAATGGATATTGGAACCGGGCGATATTCTCTATCTCCCGCCTTGCTTCGCCCATGATGGCGTTGCGGTAGGCGATGATTGCATGACCTATTCCGTCGGTTTTCGCGCCCCGTCACGTGCGGAACTGGTCGAAAGCTGGTGCGACCATCAGGCCGACGCGATGACGGAGGAAGATCGCTATGCCGATCCGGACCTGAAAACGCAGGACAATCCCGGCGAAATCAGCGAAACCGCGATTGATCGACTGCATCATATGGTGATGGAGGCACTATCGGACCGCACCGCCTTTGCCCGTTGGTTTGGCCTCCATAACAGCCTTCCCAAATATGCCGATGCGGACTGGCAGCCAGAGGAAAGCATCGAGAGCGACGAAGCTCAGGCCATGCTGACCGAAGGCGTGCCATTGGTGCGTAACCCCGCCAGCCGTTTCTCCTTCATCCGGCAGGAAGGGGCCGTGCTGCTGTTCGTGGATGGCGCCTGTTTCGAATGTTCGAGAGAAATCGCCGCACTGGCCATGGAAATCTGCGCACGCCCCTTAGTGGTGGTGGATGAAGCCCTCAGCACATCGGAAACGGCCATTGCCCTTATCACCTCCCTTATCAATCAGGGCAGCCTTGCCTTTGAAGGGGAAGAGGGATGACGCTGATTCTCTTTAACAAGCCTTATGGGGTCCTCTGTCAGTTCACCGATGAGAGAAATGGCCCACCCCGCCCGACCCTCGCAGATTATATCGACAGGCCCGGTGTTTACCCCGCCGGGCGGCTTGATCTCGATAGCGAAGGTCTACTCCTGCTCACCGATGATGGACGGTTACAGGCCCGCATTGCCTCCCCCCGTTTCAAAACACCCAAAACCTACCTCGTGCAGGTTGAAGGGGAACCAGATGAGGCCGCATTGGCAGCATTGCGCCGCAGCGTGACATTGAAAGACGGGCCAACATTGCCTGCCGAGGCAGAACGCATTGATGCCCCTGCCCTGTGGCCGCGTGATCCCCCGGTCAGGTTCCGCAAGACTGTCACAGATTGCTGGATAAAGCTGACCATCCGCGAAGGCCGCAACCGACAGGTGCGACGCATGACGGCAGCGGTGGGCCATCCGACATTGCGGCTGGTGCGCTGGAGCATTGGTGACTGGACGCTTGATACTCTACCACAAGGGCAGTGGCGGGAAGTAAGCGTAATGCGGTGAGATGATCCCGCCGGAAAGCTGCCGCCATTCGATATCTGGTGCCCAGCAGGGGACAAGCAAGATTATATGCTTATCTTGAAAACACTGCCTGGTACTTACCGGGCTATGTGGTGCGGTCGAGAAGACTCGAACTTCCACGGGCTTTCGCCCACAACGACCTCAACGTTGCGCGTCTACCAATTCCGCCACGACCGCACATCACAACTGAAAACCGGTCACACCGGCATCTGGTAGGCGGTGGCCCTTAGCAAAGCCATTCACCCCATGCAAGCGCCCTGTTACAATATTCGTAATATTCCGCAAAAACATGGCCGCAACCAACCACATCGCCCAGAACATCGCCCCCAATGCGCCGTCAGGGAAGAGATGCTTAGGGTCAGGCCCTAGCGCTTATCCACAAAAGTAAGGGAGAGATTCTCGGCCTTTTTGGGAATATCCAGCCTGCTTTCATTAATGCTGGCCTCTTCACCCGGCTTCAATTCCGCCTTATCTGCCTTAGTCGTCCAGCTAAAGACCAGTCGATCCTGCGCATCCCGCAATTGCACCTCTACCGGCGGCACGGGTAGAGTATGCGAACCACTATTCACAATCCGGGCGCTGAACGCAAAATATTCCGACCCATTGGCAAGACTGCGCCGTTCCGCTGGCTTCGCCAGATAAAACAGCAAATCCGGCTCCTGACTATCGGCCAGCAAACCAGCACGCACCGCCCATTGCGGCGGGCCAAAATATTGAAGGGCAATCCCCGCACCTGCAACCAAAAGGCAAAAAACCACGGCCGCCCCTGTCCAGAGGCGGGCCGGGTTACGACGCGGGCGGCGAATCGCCGGGAGTTTACCGGAAATCAGGCTGTCATCCTCGCCCGGTCCTATTCCGCTTTCCCTGCGATAATCCTGATCGGTATCGGCCTGCGCATAAGAGGCAGGCGCGGCAATCGAAGGGGCAGGCGCATACCCATGACCAGCAGCCAGAGGCGCAGATCGTGATGGCGCAGAGGCGAATGTTGGCTCCGGTGCGGCAATCGGGCGCACACCTTCCGCAGAAGGCGATGACGGTGACTGTGCAGAGGGAGGCGTAACCGGGTTATACCCCGAATCACCATAGCCATCAGAAGACGATACCGACGGAGATGCAGAAGGAGGTACCGCCCCCTCTGCCTGTCGCCCTTCGGCGCGCTGATACTGCGCTCTGCCCTGCCCTCCGTCACGACTTTCCACCGCATTTCCAGCCTGCGCCTGCCTGCCTGTAACCGGCAGCGGATCAGCCCCCGGCTGAAACCAGCTATGTTTACAGGAAGCGCACCGCACCTGGCGGCCATTCACACCAATGGCTTCATCCGGAACGATATAGCGCGTTGCGCAATTGGGGCAGACGAGGATCATCTCGCTGTAATAAGCCTGCACCCGACTCCGGCGCAAGTCAGGACAGCATTTCTCGTGACAATAGGGTGAACCGACTGATGCTTTACGGACACGCAACCTTATGCGATGGACAGAGGAAGCGATAGCAAGCCGCCCGTTCCATTACCAAAAGCCAAGATACAGCAACCGGATCATTCACGAATATGAACGCCATTATCGAATTCGAGAATATCGGCCTGCGCTATGGCACGGATAAGGAAGTGCTGAGCGACGTAAACTTTGCGCTGACCACTGGCGGTTTCTACTTTTTGACCGGCGCATCAGGGGCCGGGAAAACATCCTTGCTTCGCCTGCTGTATCTGGCCCAGCGACCCAGCCGGGGCGTATTACGGTTGTTCGGCGAGGATGTGGTCATGATGCACCGGGACCGCTTACCGGGTTTCCGGCGGCGCATTGGCGTAGTGTTTCAGGATTTCCGGCTAGTGCCGCATCTGTCGGCCTATGATAATATTGCCCTGCCGCTGCGTCTTTCGGGGCTGGAGGAAAGCGCCGTCGCCCCGCCTGTTGAAGAAATGCTGACATGGGTTGGCCTTGGTGAGCGCGCCCATGCTCTGCCCGCCGCCCTTTCCGGCGGGGAACAGCAACGCATTGCCATCGCCCGTGCCGTCATTGCCCGCCCGGACATATTGGTAGCGGACGAGCCAACTGGCAACGTTGACCCTGATATGGCGCGGCGGTTGCTTAGCCTGTTTGAGGCCCTCAATCGCCTTGGCACCACCATTGTCATCGCTACCCATGACCTTCCGCTCATTTCCATGGTGCCCCATGGGCAGATGATGCGGCTGGAAAAAGGACGCTTGATGGACCCGACCGGCGCGCTACGCTTTCCGCCGGGGCAAGCCCGCAACCGGACGAGTACAACTATACCGCCCGATAACAGCCCAGCCGATGGCCGGGCGTTGGGCAGGCCGCTATGATGGATGATAAGAACGAGGCGCAGGGAACGGATGACCGGCCAGAACTGAGCCTCAACACCCAGCTTCCTGATGCGGTGCTGGATATTACCCCTCCCCTGTCCTCTGAACCATCGGAGCCGGGCGATACAGCGCAGCAGGACCAGCCGGAGCCTGATCCCTCCACGCCAGCCACCTCTGCTGCCGGAATAAAAAGCCGCCCAGGCTTTTGGTGGCCCTTTCGGCATCTGGCTTTTCGGGATCGAGGCGCGCAGGCCGCGCGCAACCGCTGGCTACCCGAAGGACGGCGCGGCCCAATGCCATGGATCATCGCCATCATGATGTTCCTTACCATATTGGCGGGGGCCATTGGCCTGTCACTAGGCCATGCCCTCACCCAGTTGCACGGCACGCTTGCCGGGGGGCATACGGTCCAGATTGTCGAGGCCAATGCAGAGTTACGCGCACGGCAAGTAAGCAGAGTTGCCAATATGCTGCGCGAGGACAACAATATTCAGGCCGTAAGAGTCATACCGGAAAGCGAGCTTCTGGAACAATTAGAGCCATGGATCGGCACCGATATTCGCCCCGATGAACTGCCCGTTCCGGCATTAATCGACATAGAGGTAACGCCCGGCACTGATGCTGCGCAAATGAAGAGCATACAGCAGAGAATCACCGCCATCGCTCCCTCTGCCCGGACGGATGCGCATGAGGCTTATATGGGGCCAATAGAGCGACTGATGCGCATATTAATGTGGGTCGCCGCCGGTGCGGTGGCGTTAATGGTGCTGGTCACGTGGGCGGTGGTGGTATTGGCCGCCCGCAGCGCCCATGCGACCCACCGTGCGACCATCGACATCATGCACCTGCTGGGCGCAACGGATTTGCAAATTGCACGCCTGTTCCAGCGACGCATGGCGCTGGATGCGATATTCGGCAGCCTGCTAGGCTCCGTAGCGGCGGGCGGCGTGCTGTGGCTGCTCCACCGCTCTGTTCTGGCGACAGAGGCTGAGCTCGCATATATGATGACTCTGCCGCCAACCCTCGCCATAGCGCTGCTGGTTATTCCGCTATCCGCCGTCTTGCTGGCGATGGTGACTGCGCGTATTACGGTACGCCGCACATTGGAACGCACCTTATGATCTCGCGCCTCATCGGCTTTATCCTATTGCTCTATGCCTTAGGCTTTGCGTGGTTTTCCATCTGGCTGCCGCAGCCGCTGGATTTGCGCTCTACCGATGCCATAGTGGTGCTGACGGGCGGGGCGGGGCGCATCGACCGGGGCCTTGCATTATTACAGGAAGGCGCGGCCAAGAAAATGTTGATTTCCGGGGTAGACCGCTCCGTTCGCCCGCATGAGCTGGCCCTCCGTTACAAAGCGCCAGAAAAGCTGTTTGAATGTTGCATCACATTGGGGCGAGAGGCAATCGACACCCGATCCAACGCCATTGAAACCGCCCATTGGCTGGAAAGAAGGGGCTATGACACAGTCCGTCTGATTACCAGCGACTGGCATATGCGCCGCGCGGCCTTTGAACTGCGTCAGACACTACCAAGGGAGGTTGTGCTGGTTTATGATGCCGTGCCCACCCGGCCCAGCCTGTCGACGCTATTCAGGGAATATAATAAATATGGGCTGCGCCGTATCGCTGCCCTCATTGGTATCTGACCAACAATGCTGACAAAGCCTGTTCTTTTCCTGCGCTCTTTTTTCTTCGCGCTGACATTCTATCCGTTAACGGCATTATATGTGCTGCTTTGCTTTGCCTGCATGCCAATGGGGGAAAAGGCCATGCACCCCGTGGTGCGCCTGTGGTCCCGCACCCATAGGCTGCTATGTCAGGTGATATTGGGGCAGAAAATACGCATCATCGGTACTTTGCCATCCGGGCAATATCTGTTCATCTGCAAGCATGAATCTATGTTTGAAACCATTGATATGCCCGGCCTGTTAAAGAACCCTGTTATCGCGGCGAAGCAGGAACTGCTCGATATTCCCGGATGGGGCAATGTAGCAAAACATTATGGGATGATCGGCCTGCGCCGGGAAAGCGGGGCCAGCGCCCTGCGGCATTTACAGCGTGGCACAAAAGCCGCCCTTGAAACAGGCCGCCCGATCTGCCTGTTTCCCGAAGGGACCCGCGTACCCCATGGAGAACGCCCGCCTATTAAGGCCGGTTTTGCGGCTATCTATAAACTGCTCAACCTGCCTGTCGTGCCAATTGCGGTCGATAGCGGACGGCTCTCCCCCCGGAACAGTTTTTTGAAGCGTCCCGGCATTATCACCTATCAGGTGGGGGAAATCGTACCGCCCGGCCTTGCGCGGGCAGAGGCAGAGGAGCGCGTCCACACCGCCATAAATGCGCTGAACCAGCCGGAATAGCCACCATGCGCCCGCTACCCCTTCCATCTTCAGGGCGGAATGTTGGCAAAGCGGGGTAGACATTCGCCGCCATCCTGATAGGCGCGGTGAAATGACGCATCTTGGGAAAAGCCTTGCTATCATCGGCTTTGGTGATTTTGGACGGCTGGCGGCGGATAGCCTCGCCGGGCGGTTCGACATAAGCGTGCATGACGCCTTCCTGTCCCCGGATAAGATCACAGCGGCGGGCTATCGCTCTTTATCACTGGAAGAAGCCGCCCGGTGCGATGTCGTCGTGCTGGCCGTTCCCGTACAGGTGATGGAGGAAACCATCGCCCGCATCGCCCCGCTGGTACGCCCCGGCGCTCTCGTGCTGGATGTCGCATCCGTCAAGACATTGCCCGGCCAATGGCTCAGCCAATATATGCCCGATAGCGTGCAGATTGTGCCAACCCATCCGCTGTTCGGGCCGCAGAGCGTTGCCCGCGATGGCCTTGCCGGGCGGCAGTTCGTCCTCTGTCCGGTGCGCGGTAATGCCCATCTTCCGGTCGCGGCGCTGGGCCGGGAACTGGGCCTCGTCGTGCGCATCACCACGGCAGAGGAGCATGATCGGGAAATGGCCTATGTACAGGCGCTTACCCATTTAATTGGGCGCACATTATCGGGGATGGACATTCCCGACAAGCAAATGAAAACCCAGACCTATCAGCATCTGCTCGACCTGACGCAACTGATCGGCAAAGACAGCTTTGAGCTGTTCACCGCTATTCAGACGATGAACCCTTATGCGCGCGATATTACCGACAGCTTCGTCAGCGGCGCGGTGGATTTGTTGGGGCAGGTTCATCCAACCCGTTGAAAAGCAAAGTAAAATCGTGATTTAGGGCACTGCGGACT
The DNA here is from genome assembly GCA_009360885.1 of Sphingobium sp. GTDB lineage: Bacteria > Pseudomonadota > Alphaproteobacteria > Sphingomonadales > Sphingomonadaceae > Sphingobium. Next base: position 821,643 of record SPEL01000002.1, read on the forward strand.
AGTGCCCCGAATCTGAAGTTCGTCACATTGTTAGGCAGGGGTTGAACGAACTTCAGATTCCTGAAGGCCACTAGCCAATATAGGATGTTAGTGTGGTTTATAGATTTGAAATACGCTCTTCACCTGGCCGCTGTAATGAAGCGTATTTCAAATCCACCACACTAGGCTGTCATATCAATTTCATCCTCAGGGCGTAGGCGCACGCGATACGAAGGGGAAATTTATGAAACAGTCTGCCACATCTCTTACCGTCACCAGCCTGCTCGCGCTGGCTACCGCGACAGCCACCACAACAGCCTATGCCGCCGATGCGCCCGATGAAGCAAGCGCCGACAATGCCATCATCGTCACCGCCCAGATGCGCGAACAGGACCCAATCGACGTTCCCATGACCCTGTCCGTCATGGGCGCAGAGGATATGGAGCGCCTTGGCCTTGATGAATTTGACGAGCTATCGCGTTTCGTGCCGGGCTTTGTGGTACAGAATCAATCGCCCAATAACCCCGGCTTCGTGATGCGCGGTATCACGTCTGACAGCGGCGCGGCCACCAATGAACCGCGCGTTTCGGTGTTTCAGGACGGTGTTTCCATTTCCAAATCCCGTGGTTCTTATGTCGAACTGTTCGACGTAGATCGCGTTGAAATCGCCAAGGGGCCGCAATCGACCCTTTATGGCCGTGGCGCCCTCATCGGTGCAGTCAACGTCATCCAGAATAAGGCAAAGCCGGGCGTATCAGAAGCCGCTGGCAAGATCAGCTACGGCAATTACAACCAACGGTCGGTTGAGGCCATGGGCAATGCCCCCATTGGTGACAATGTTGCGCTCCGTATCGCAGGCCGGGTGCGTCAGCGTGATGGCTATGTTGAAAATCTGCTGGGCGGTGAGGATTTCAACTCCGCCGACACCCGCGCTGTTCGCGGATCGCTGCACGCGGAAACAGGCGGCCTGACGTTCGATATCATCGGCAATTATCAGAATGACAAGCCTGCTGGCACGGCGTTCAAATCCATTGCTTATACCCCCACCAATCCGCTGACGGGTGCCGTCATTGGAGACCGGGGCCGCAATAGCGGCGCGGCACTGGTGGCATCCAATGGCTTTGAAGGCGGCAAGCAGCTTGGCCTTGATCGTGAGGTTTGGGGCATCACCGGCCTTACGAAGATGGAATTATCAAGCAACCTCGCCCTCAACAGCATTACCGCCTACCGCCGGTTCAAATCGCTGGAGATTTTTGACGCCGATGGCCTGTCTTTACCGATTCTGACAGCAGGGGAAGAAGCGCGCGGCAAACAATTCAGTCAGGAACTGCGCCTCACTTATGACGAAGGCCCAATTACGGCTTTCTTCGGCGGCAGCTATTTCTACGAAAATGGGTCACAGCGCGCACCCAGCCAGTTTGATGAACGCATGGTTTTGGCCCGCCTTGCCGGGGCATTGAACGGGGCCGGGGCGATTCCGGGCCGCGCAGCAACCGACCCCGCACCTGCGGCGCTATTCGCCAATCCGGCCTTTACCGCGCAATTATTGCAAGGCGTCGCGGGGGCATCTGGTCTGGTCCTCCCCACTACATTGGCGCAGGGGCTGGCGGCCAACCTCAAATCCTCGCATCAGGAAACCTATACCAACGCGTCACGCACCCGCGGCTATGACCTGTTCGGTGATGTAACCATCCGCTTGTCTGACCAGTTTGAACTGGGCGGTGGCCTGCGTTATTCGCATGATGATAAGGTCAGCCGTTATACTGCATCGGTGCAAAATGGCCGGTCTATCCTTGGCGGTATCATCGGCTCCCTCAGCCTGCCTGCGGCCCAGCGTAATGCGCTGTTGATGGGGCTGGCGACACCGGGCGCGGTTGCCTTCCCTACCTCAGCCATGCCGCTTTTCGGCCTTGGGTCACAGCCCACCATCGGCAATGGCACCGAAGAAAGCGCGTCGCATAAAAAGGGTGGTTTCTCATGGCGTGCCACGGCCCGCTATATTCCGAATCAGGATCTCAGCCTCTACGCCACTTATGCCCGTGGCCGCCGCCCGGAAATCCTCTCACCCAGCGGACCATCCGCCCCCTTTGGCGCAACCCGCTTTGCCGTGCTGCCGTCCGAACGGGTAGACAGCTATGAAATCGGCTTCAAATCGGCGTTGGCAGATCGCACCTTCTTCCTCGACGGCGCTGCCTTTTATTACGACTATAACAACTTCCAGACGACAGTGCAGAGCGGCACCCAGTTCATCATCACCAATGCAGGCAAGGCAGAGGCCTATGGTTTTGAAGGACAGGCTCGCTGGGTCCCCAGCCAGAACATCAGCCTGTTTGCCACTTATGCGTTCAACCATAGCCGCTTTGCGACCGGCGCGCGCGATGGCAATCGTTTCCGCCTGTCGCCCGATCATAGCGCCTCCGTTGGTGCGCTGCTTTCCGCGCCACTTGGTGCGGGCAGCATCACCCTCACGCCCAGCCTGACATGGCAGTCCAAAATCTTCTTTGACGATGATAATGACCGGCCTGATCTGCAACAGCCGCCTGCCGCGCTGGTGGCCGATAATATTCAGGATGAATGGCAGGGCGGCTATGCCCTCGCCAACGCCCGTCTGGGCTATGAGGCACCGGGCGGCGCATGGCGCATAGAGGCCTATGTCGATAATATTTTCGACAAGAAATACATCATGGATGCCGGGAATACCGGCGACAGCCTCGGCCTCCCCACCTTCATCGCCGGCGCGCCCCGTTTCTATGGTATTTCCGCCAGCTTCCGTATCGGAGGCAAATAATGACGATACAGCTTGATCGTCGCGCCGCCCTTGGCCTTATCGGTTCAGGGGCGGTGGTCCCGGCTGTGGGTGCGCAGGCCGCCACCCCTGCCTCCGCCAGTTTCCGTCACGGAATTGCCAGCGGTGATCCCACACCGCGCGGGGCAATATTATGGACCCGTGTAACACCATCGGATGCTGCCTTTGCGTCCCCCATAAACGTGCGCTGGCATGTGGCGCTATCCGCTGACGGTAAACCAGTGGAAAGCGGCACGGCGGAGGCCCGCCCGGCGCGGGATTTCACCGTGAAGGTGGAACCCACACAGCTGAAGGCCGGGCAGGAGTATCATTACTGGTTTGAACTGGCGGACGGCACCCGTTCCCCCACCGGGCGTTTCCGCACTTTGCCGGTTGGTGAGACCAGCAAAGATCTGGTGTTGGCCGTTGTGACCTGCCAGCTTCTTCCCGGCGGCTTCTTCAACGCTTATGATTCCATCGCAAAGCGGGATAGGCTCGATGCAGTCATCCATCTGGGCGATTATATCTATGAATATGGCCCTGATGGCTATGGCGCGGAAATTGGCAAGAAAATTGGCCGCACCGTCACTCCGCCGCATGAAATCGTGACGCTCGCCGATTATCGTGAACGTCATGCCTGTTACAAGCTCGACCCGATGCTACAGGCCGCCCATGCTCGCGCCGCGTTCATCTGCGTGTGGGATGACCATGAAACCGCCAATGACGCATGGCTGCATGGCGCGGAAAACCACCAAAGCGAAACCGAAGGCGACTGGGGCAAGCGCAAAGCCGCCGCGATGCAGGCCTATTTTGAATGGCTGCCGATCAGAGACCCAAAGCCCGGCCAGCCATGGGAAGGTATTAACCGCAGTTTCGATTTTGGCTCCATCGCCTCGTTACTAATGGTGGAAACGCGTCTGCTCGCCCGCAGCCTTCAGGCCGGGTTTAAGGGGGCTGTCCCTAGCGCAGATGAAGTGCGGGATGTTCTCGCTGAAACCAACCGGCCCGACCGGGAATTACTCGGCAAGCCGCAGCAAGACTGGCTGGAAACGCAGCTTAGCACATCGGTTAAGGCCGGAACGCCATGGCAGATTATCGGCAATCAGGTGGTGATGGCGCGGGTCAACGGCCCGGACATGGCAAAGCTGTTCGGTGAGCAGCAGGCAAAAGCCATGCTGGACACGCTATCCCCCGAATTGCGCCCGCAGATAGAGGCCGCGCAAATGGGGTATCGTGCGGGTCTGCCGTTCAACCTTGATGCATGGGACGGCTACCCCGCCGCGCGCGAACGGCTTTACGCCAGCTTCCGCAAGGCCGGGGCAAAGCCTCTCGTGCTGGCAGGAGACAGCCATGCATTCTGGGCGAATAATTTGAATGACGCGGAAAACCGCCCGGTCGCGGTAGAGTTCGGCACATCGTCAATCAGCAGCCCCTCCATCGGGGATATGCTGCCACAGGTGCCACTGGGCGATTTGCTGGAGAAATCCAGCTCGGAGGTCGTGCTGTGCGACCAGCGGGCCAAGGGGTATATAGTGCTAACGCTCACCCCGCATCAAGCGGTGGCGGATTATATCGCAATGTCCACCATCTATTCCCCGGACTATAACGAAAAGCCGCTGGCCCGTTTCGTGCTGAAGGCAGGCGAAACCCCAAGGCTGAGCCGCACCTGACATCAGGGCAAGGGGGCGCGACTGGTCAGACCGCCCCCTTCCTTTTATACCCCTATGTCATGACCATCGCACAAAGCCATTATCAGCATATCGGCATCATCGGCACAGGCAGAGTGGCGCAGGCTTTCGCGGTCGCTTTGTCTCCTTTATCCAGCGCGCCTCTCTCTTTATCTGGCCGATCAGCCGACAAATGCGCGCAAGCCATCGAGCGTGTTACAGAAGGTCTGCCGCAAAATGCCCCCGCGCCCTGTATGGCTGGTTCATTGCAGGAGATGCTGCAGCAATGCGACCTCATCCTGATTGCGGTATCCGATGATGCCATTGAGGATGTGGCGCGGCAAATGGCGGAACATGGCCCATTGAACCACTCCCCCCTCACCTTCCATCCCAGCGGACGGTGCGGTCTGGATGTGCTGGCCCCTTGGCAGGCTGCCGGGGCGCAAACCGCCGCTATCCACCCCGTGATGACCTTCACCGGTCATCCGGCGGAGGAAGCGCGACGCATGGCCGGGTGCTCTTTCGCGGTCTCCTCCTCTGCCGACACCCAACAACACGCCATGGCATTGGTACAGGCACTGGGCGGCAATGGCTTCACTCTGGATGATGCCATGCGCCCACTTTATCATGCAGCACTCAGCCATGCGGCCAATCACCTCGTGACAGTGCTGGCTGGCGCAGCCGAAGCCCTGCACATGGCTGGCGTGGCCAATCCCTATGCTGTCATGGCCCCCCTTATACGCGCCGCGGTAGAAAATAGCATTTCCAGCGGATTTGATGCGCTATCCGGTCCAATTCTGCGCGGGGATGTGGATACTATCGCCGGGCACCTTGCCGCACTATACCAGTATTGCCCCGAAATTCTGCCCGATTATAGCGCTATGGCCAGCGCCACCGTTCGGGAATTAGGGAACAGAACCCGCACTCCCTCCCAATCAGGGGCAGATATTATGGCGCTGATAGAAAAAACGCAGGCAGCGATAAGCTAGGGTCAGGGCCACGAAATTAACGGGTCCTGTCCATAAGGGGAAACTGATTATGCTTCCCGGCCTTCATGAAGGCGGGCGGCGAGTTCGTGGAAATCCTGCCGCATCTTACGCAACGTAAAAGCAAGGCCGAAAACACGGCCAGCCGCATCAAAGGACATGCTGCGGGCCGTCTCGGATTGTTGCAGCTTCACAAAGGCGGTCTCAAAGGCTTCGGCAGCTTCTGCTTCATGATCTGACGATATAATGCTGTCGTCCGCGATGGCGACGGCGCAGGCGCGTGCAAAACGCGCTTGCGACTGCAACATCTGCGCAGCGGCTATGCCCACCGCATCCCGTACCGGTTCCGAAAAGGGAATTTCGAGCAAACCGCCCATCTGCGAAATACCATTGCGCAGGCGCCATAAGGTGCGCGGCACAGCATCAGAAACATCATCACGGACCAGCCCCAGTCGCTTCTCGCGCCGGGCATCGACGAAGGTTGCATCGACCGCCATCAGCGATTTCCGCAGGGCGATATTAGCATCAGACATCGACAGCACCTCTCCATTCTCAAGGGCCGTTGCCTGCTTATCTAACAGATCAGCCATGGTGCCGAGTAGTTTTTCGAACTGTTCGATCATCCTGCTGCGCGAGCGAACGGGCAGGACAAAGCGGCTCGCCAGCACGCCAACAAAACCGCCCAGCGTGATCTCGATAATACGATCCATCACAAAGACGCCCACCGGAAAGTCCGGCGTTCGGGTCAGCAATACGATCGCTGCGGTTAGCGCGGCCCCACGCATACGTGGCTTAAGAACGGCCCCGAAGGTCAGGGCCCCTGCCACGATGACGAGCGAGGCCCCCATCGCCAGCGGTGTGTGCGGCGTGACCAGCACCACAGCGCCGCCCAATATCGCGCCAGCGACAGTCGCGCCCAGACGATCAATGGCGGCCCCAGCAGTCGCACCCGCTGATCCCTGCATCACAATCAGCACGGTGAAGATCGCCCATGCGCCCTGCCGCATATCGAAACACTGGACGATGCCATAGGTTACGAGACAAGCCGCCATGACACGGACAGCCTGAGCAATCGCAGGCCAGCGCGGGGAAATGAGCTTTGGCTCGGCGGGCGCCTCAGGATGAAGCAGAAGAGGCATGGTATTCTCTCGGAAGAGGGGCACCGCATTTCATGGCGTTGCCGGACTGCTGAAGAAGGAAACAAGGAAATCGATCAGCACACGCACCTTAAGCGCCAGTTGCCGGGCGGGCGGATAGATGGCGTAAATGCTAAAGGTGGTATCTTCCCATTCCGAAAGCAGCCTTATGACGCGCCCTTCTTCCAGACTGCTCTGTGCAATGAAATCCGGCACAATACCGACACCAAGACCGGCCTCAATCGCGGTCAGGCAGGCTTCGCCGTCGGACACCCGCATCACAGGTGCCACGACGGTGACCTGCGTTTTGCCGCTATCCGGCTCGCGAAACCGCCAGTTGAGCGGCTCGCGGAAATTGGTGTCGACGATGCAGGCGTGATGATGAAGGTCTTTGGGCTGCAATAATGGTTCGCGGGTTTCGAGATAGGCAGGCGTAGCAACCAGCAGATTGCGGGACTCGTGCAGCTTGCGGGCAATCAGGCTGCTATCCTCAGGGCGTCCGACCCGCACGGCCAGATCAAAGCCTTCGCCGATGAGATCACGAGATCGGTCGGAAAAATCAATATCGAGTTCGATCTCGCTATAAGTCCGGGCGAAATCCGTCAGCAGTGGCATCAGCCGCAACTTACCAAAGGACGAGGGGATCGTCACTCTTAGTCGGCCGCGCGGCGTTCCCGATGAGGTACGCACGGAGGTGTCGAGTTCGTCGATGTCTTCGATCAGAGATTTCATCCGCGCATGATAGGCCATGCCGATTTCGGTCAGTGACAAAGCGCGGGTAGTACGGCGCAAAAGCTGAACACCCAGATTTTGCTCAAGCTTTTGCACCAGTTTGGAGGCCTGTCCGCTGCTAATACCGAGGATTTGCGCGGCCCCCGCAAAACTACCAGCCTCAACAACGGTCAGAAAAGCACGGTCGCATTCCAGTCTGTTCATCCGTGCTCCTTCCGGCGGGGCGAGATCAGGGTGACGAGCCACCATGGATAATCCATAGCAGATCGCCACCCTTTACGGCAATCAGGTGACGATGATCTTGCCGGTGTTCTGCGGATAGAGCGGATCGTTGAAGAAATATTCGCCCGAGCTGTCGAGCCGGTGAGAGGAGGACTGGCCCGGCATTAATATGCCTGTGTCAAAGACCGGATCGAAAAAGGCGACAGCACCATGCGCCGACGTGCTGTCCGCAGGGTTCAGGAAAGTCACGGTCGTGCCCGCAGGCACGCGCAGCACCTGAGGTGCCATCGCATTTTCGGCCGTGAAATTCTCCTTGCCCGCAGGCGCATTGGTCTTCGCATCCCACTGCCGGCCCAATATGATGCGGTTCTGCACCGTCGTACCATCCACCGAAGCAACGAGAATGTCCCGACGCTTTGAAGGCAGCTTAGGAGCCTTGGCTGGAGGCACGCTTCCACCCAGTTTGAACGCCCAGAGATGATCGCCCTTGGGGCTATCAGCATATGGGTAATATTGGCCACCTGCGAGGACCGCGACATATTGTTCGCCGTCCACTTCATAGGTGATCGGGCTGGTATGCACGCCCGCGCCCGTCTGGAAGGTCCAGAGCGTGCGACCGTCGCGCGCATCCATGATGTGCAGTAACCCGTCGGGGTGCCCCTGCATCATCAGGCCGCCCGCCGTGGTGACGATATTGTTGCCATGGGCCAGCGCCCATTCGCTTTCCTTGCGCCACACTACCTGATTGGTGCGCGGATCGAAGGTGACGATGCCGCCGGAAAAGGCTTCACCATAAGGACGCGAGGTGTTGACCCCGCCGCCCCGAACATTGGTATAGCTCGACGAGATCATCGCATAGCCGACCGTGATCCAGCCTGTATCCGGGTTGAACGAGGGGTAGGCCCAGTCCATACCACCCGCCGCGCCGGGGAAGATTGAGGTCGGGCGATCCCAGAATGGAGTGAAGATGCCACCGGCCTGATAAAAGGGCACTGGCCGCGTCGAAGTGGCATAATCAGGTGCCTGATGAACAAGCACACCGCCATCTTTCGGGAAGGGCTGAGTCGGTGCGGTCTTCTGGCGCGGTTCCTGCGGCACAGGCCGTTCCTCGACAGCGTGGATCGGCTCGCCCGTAACGCGGTCCAGCACGAAATAATGGCCAACCTTGCTGCCATAGATCACCGCCTTGCGCAGCTTGCCGCCGACCTCAATGTCGACCAGCGGCGGTGCCATCACATTGTCATAGTCCCATATGTCATGATGGACGGACTGGAAATGCCAGCGGCGCTTGCCGGTCTTCGCATCAAGAGCGATGATGCAATTGGCGAACAGATTGTCGCCCGGCCGCGCCGAGCCATCGGTGCGCGAATAAGGATTGCCTAGGGTCCAGTAAACCAGCCCCAGTTCCGGGTCGATTGATGGGTGAATCCATGGCACTGCGCCACCGGTTTTCCATGCATCTCCTTCCTCCCAGCTTTCATGCCCGAACTCGCCGGGGCCGGGCACGGTCCAGAATGTCCAGACAACCTTGCCGGTCGCAGCATCCAGCGCATAAGCGCGTCCGCGCACGCCGTTGGTGGACCCTTCCATACCCACATAGATCAGACCATCCCAATGGACGATTGCGCCTGCCAGAGTTGCATTAGGCAGCCCTTTGAACAGATCATCACCGGGCCGAGCGGCAACAAGGTTCGCGCCCTCCTCCTCCGGCGTCAGCAGCGGCGTCTTCCACAGCGTCTTTCCGGTCTTCCGGTCGAGCGCATAAACGAAATTGTCGCCAGAGGTGGTGAAGACCTTGTCGCCCGCGACCGCCACACCGCGCATATTGGTGGTGCGCTTGCCGACTTTGGTTTTCCAGAGTACCGCGCCGGTCTTACCGTCTACAGCAAAAACATTTTGCTGCGTCGTCTGGACATAGAGCACACCATCGACAGCAACGACCGAAGATTGCTGGTTCTTCGTCGTGTCGCCGCCTTCCAGCGACACATGCCATGCGCCGCCCAGACGGCCGACATTGTCGCGGTTGATGCGGCTGAGCACCGAGTGATTATGATTGGCAAGATTGCCGCCAACCTTGGGATAATCCTTGCCAGCGATGCCGAGGGTGGAAGGCTGGGGTTGCCCTTTACCGACCTGCGCTGCTGCGGCTTCTGCCTTCGTGGCGGCCAGCGCCATCATTCCTGCCGCGCCGATACCGGCGCTTCCCAGAAAATCGCGTCTCTTCATGTCCATGCTTGTGTCTCCTGTGCTCAATTTGTCAGAACTGCATCTTGACCTGGCCGCCCAGCGCCAGGGCATCCCTGATGGGTCGATTGCTGAACGCCCCGGGATTAACGATGTACTGGGCATCCGGGCGAATCAGCAGCCAGCGGTTGACCTGTACCCCATAGCTTAGCTCGATTGCGGTCTCGCCCGATGGCAGAGATGCCATCACTGCGAGGTCTGTTGCCCCGTTATATGCAGCATGAATCCGCGGATTGAGTTTCGCACGCACAATGCCCAACCCCAGCGTGTCGGCATCCCGCCCCGCAAAGGTGCCTGTCTGGATCAGGCCAATCGTGTACCAGCGGGTAATCTGCGCGGCAGCGCGTGGGTTGACGGTGAAAGCACCCATAACAGACAGGCCACGCTTACCGTCGCCTTCGCGCAGGATCATCTGGCTAGCCAGCGCGTAAAAACCCATGCGACCGCTGACGGCGCCGGGTCCGGGCGTGCGGACCGCATTTGCCGTGTCATAATAGAAACCGAATTTGTAACTGCCGGGCAGCACCCTGTCGCCCGCACGCTGGTCGGGCGTATATTCCAGTTCGACCGGCAGGATGACACCTGTGGTATGGCCCGCAAAGGGTTTGAAGGCGTTACCTTCCTCACTTAACGCCGGGTTGACCTGATAAACGCCGGTACGGATCAGCAGGTCATGCCACGCGCGGATGCGAAAGGCCGCACCCCAGCGCGCATTGGGATAATTGTACCAGTCGCTATCGCCCGACAATGACAGCGGATGCGCGCAAAAGGCGGCATTAACGAAAGCACAACCAGCCGAGATACCGCCCAGATCATTGCCCATGGCGAAATAACCCAGCCGCATATTGACGACCCCGCCAGCGAAATCCTGTTCCCAGCTCACTTCGCTAAGGCGAGTATACTGGCCGCCATAGGCCTCCTGAATCGGCAGACGGTTGCCCACAAAATCTGAGGAAATACCATCGCCGCGCCGGTCGTTAACAGTGAAGTGTAGCTTCGCACCCTTCCATCCCATGATCCTGTCCATGTCGAGGTCGAAACCGGCGCGGACCTGCTGGGTATAGGCCGTGCCCTTACGCATGCCACCTTGGGCAATGGTGAAGCTTTCCGAAACATAGTCGCCTCTGAAAGTGATGCCATCATCGGCGAGCTGCGGGCGCAGCCCTCCCCAGTCACCAGTCAGCGTGGTGCGCTCCGCACCTTCAAGCTGCTTATTCGCCGTGCCGGACGAAGCAGCAGCATCGGCCAGAGCAGGCTGTGTTATGGCGAAAAGGCAGGCCAGAACGCTAAACGAGGGCGTACCGATGGCCATATTGAGAATCTTGAGCATAAGGAAACCCACTTGCCGGAGCGGGCCACGCCCCGGCACTATTGGAGTTGAAAAATGTGGCTTCTGTCAGGGAAGCCGATAGGCGATCACATAATCCCCGCGATCGGGCGACTGACGAGCCCCGCCTGCGGTGATAACCACATATTGCTTGCCCGTTCTGGGTGAGCGGTACGTCATTGGTCCGCCCTGACTGCCGACCGGCAAGCGGCCTTTCCACAATTCCTTGCCAGTGCCGCTGTCAAATGCGCGCAGGTAGAAATCCTGCGTCCCCGCGATAAAGACAAGGCCTCCCTGCGTCGTCAGCGTCCCGCCCAATGTCGGCATACCGATCGGGATGGGCAGGCCCATGCGGATGCCCATCGGCCCGGTATCCCTCACCGTGCCCACCGGCACTTGCCACTTGATTGCGCGGGTCTTCATGTCGATCGCGGTCAGCGTGCCATAGGGCGGAGCCTGACAGGGAATGCCCAGCGCGGACAGGAAACGGTTCTTGTTCACCGCATAAGGCGTCCCGGCCATCGGGACGGCGCCCATGCCTGCGTTCACCGCTTCGCCGCCATTGTTCTTCTGGCTCTGCGCTTCCTTGGTCTGCGGGATCATCTGCGACCAAAGGCCGAGGCGCATGTCGTTGGCATAAAGCGTCTGACTGTTAGGATCGACCGACAGGCCGCCCCAATTCATGCCGCCCAGCGATCCGGGAAAGCTCAGCGACAAGTCGGTGCCCGGCGCGGTGTAAAGGCCGTCATAGCGCATCGATTTGAAGGCGATGCGGCACAAAAGCTGGTCGAACGGTGTCGCCCCCCACATGTCCGCTTCCGTCAGCGTCTGCGCACCAATCTGCGGCATGCCAACCGAACGAGGCTGGGTCTTCGAATAGGGTTCGCCGGGGATATTGGCGGGCCTGACCGGTTGTTCAACAACCTTCGTCAGCGGTCTCCCGGTACGGCGATCAAGTACATAAATCTGCCCCGCCTTGGTGCCGAAAACCAGCGCAGGCACGGCCTTCCCATCCACTGGGAAATCAACCAGTGACGGGGCCATGGGAATGTCGAAATCCCACAGGTCATTGTGAACGGTCTGGAAATGCCATTTTTCGCGGCCGGTCGTCGCATCGATGGCCAGCATCGACGCACCATAACGATGATCGAGCGGTGTGCGCGACACGCCATAAACATCGACCGACGAACTGCCCATTGGCGCGAACACCGTGTTCGATGCGGCGTCATAGGTCATACCGGCCCAGCTGTTGGGCGTGGACCGCACATAGGTCCGGCCCGCCGCGGGCGCGGCCTTATCTTCCGGGTTGCCGGGGTCAAACGCCCAACGCATCTTACCGGTGATGACGTCAAAGCCCCGCAGCACACCGCCGGGCATATCGACCTGAACATTATCGGCGATACGGCCTCCGACAACCACTGTCGTACCGGCCAGCGTCGGGGCAGAGGTGAGCTGATATTGCGGATCGGGCGCGGCGCCCATTCCGGCCTTCAGATCGACCATACCCCTGATACCGAAATCCGGGCACAGCTTGCCAGTATCAGCATCGATGGCGATCAGCCGCGCATCAATCGTGTTAACGAAGAGGCGGCGCTGGCACGGAGCGTTCGCGGGCAACGAAATTGCCGTCACCGCCGTCGATCCGGGAATAGCAGGCTGCGTCAAAGGCGCACGGGCGTCGAAATAAGCAAGACCCCGGCAACGCTGCCATATCTGGCTTTTGGCATTCACCATCGCCTTCCATTTCTGGCGGCCAGTGTCAGTATCCAATGCGATCACGTCATTATGCGGGGTGCAGACATATAGGGTGTCGCCAATCTGGAGCGGCGTGTTTTGGTCTTCTGCGCCATTGCCGTCGCTCAGCGCGATGTCGCCGGTGCGATAGGTCCAAGCGACCTGAAGCTTACCCACATTGTCGCGATTGATCTGGTCCAGCGCGACGAAGCGGTTATTGTCAGCACCATGGCCATAGGCAGACCAATCGGCGTTGGAGGGGCCGGAAGCGGCAGCAAGAAATGCTGGTTCAGCACCCGCAAAGGCAACAGGGGGATGTGGCACGAACATGCCCGCGAAGCCAGCAACCGACCCCAACGCAAGCACAGCTGCAACCACGAAAGAAGGCACATAAGCAGGGCTATATCCCGCGCTGCGCCGCAACAACGGAGTGCTGAGCGCGATGACCGTCGCGCCAACGCTGATCGCCAGCAGGCGCGAGATCAGCGGCCAGAAGCTGAATCCCACATCCCAAATTGCCCAGAATAGCGTCGCCACCCAGGTCGCGCCAAAGATCAGCGCGCCCGCAGGGTTACGACGGAGGATCAACAGACCGGAGGCCAGCAGAGCGATACCCGCCAACAGAAAATAGACACTACCGCCCAGAAGGATGAGCTTGCCACCACCAATTATGAAAAAGAGCGCGGCGGCCGTCAGCACCAAACCCAGCAAAAGAAGCCATATCTTCGTAATCAGGTTAGGCTGCGTCTTTCCTTCAGTCATGGGTGGCTACCTTTCTTTCGAATTGGTCTTGCAGAAACTGGATTGCTATCCGCGCGCCTTCTGCACTGATCTCATGCCCCACACCGGGAAGTTCTTTAGCCGCCACAGCCATGCCAAGGCCGGTAAGGGCAATCTGTGCTTCCCGGCACAGCGTGATCGGCATGGTGGCATCGTCTGTCCCATGCAGCAGTAGAATAGGTGTAGCATCTGTATGGGACAGCGGCGGGGGTGAAGCCAGACGCCCCGAAAAAGCAACGACTGCACCGACAGGCCAGCGGCCGGACACAACGGCATCGAGCGCCATGATCGAACCTTGCGAGAAACCGACCAGTGCCACGCGATCAAGGCGGTCAGCAAAGCCATATTCCGTGATGACGCCCGCGATCACACGATTGAAAGCAGCGCGGGCTTCGCGCACCCGTTCTGGCCGATTGATTTCCGTAACGCCCGATACACTGAACCATTGCCGCCCATTGCCTCCGAAATCGAAGGGTTGAGGGGCATCGGGCGCAACGAATTGTGCATCAGGCAGGGCTTCCTGCCACAACTCACCAAGACCCGAAAAATCGGCACCACGACTCCCGACGCCATGCAGGAAAATGACCAGCGCGTCGCTCATACCAGTTCTTCCGCGCGTTTGATCCGAACCGGGGCAAGATCAGGAAGATCAGGGCCAAGCGGCACGATGCCATTGGGGTTGAGCGACTTAATCGAGTAATAGCCGCGCTTGATGTGGTCGATATTCACCGTCTCACGAATGCCCGGTACGGCAAGCATATCGCGCAAATACGCGCTGAGATGCGGATAATCGGCAAGGCGGCGCAGATTGCATTTGAACAGGCCGTGATAGGCCGCATCGAAACGCACCAGCGTAACGAACAGGCGAATGTCAGTTTCGGTTAGGCGATCACCAAACAGGAACGGACCGCGTTGCGCCAGCCGGCCCTCAAGCGAATCCAGCGTCGTGAACACGTCATGGAACGCCTCGTCATAAGCGATCTGCGTTGTGGCAAACCCCGCCCTGTAGACGCCATTATTAAGCACAGGATAGATTTCGTCGCTGAGGCTATCGATCTCGTCTCGAAGGTCCGCCGGATAGAGATCGATATCTTGCCGAGCGAAGTCACCAAAGCCGCTGTTGAACATGCGCAGAATGTCGGCGGACTCATTATTGACGATCGTACCGCGTTGCTTGTCCCACAACACCGGCACCGTCGCGCGGCCAGTATAGTGAGGATCGGCCCGGGTATATATTTCATGCATATAGGTCGCGCCGTTCAGTATATCCTGATCGGCACCGGGATAATCGCCAAAGCGCCATCCCTGATCGGTTAGCATCGGCTCGACCACGGACACGGAGACGAACTCTTCCAGCCCCTTGAGCTTGCGGGCGATCAGCGTGCGCGAGGCCCAGGGGCAGATAAGCGCAACATAAAGATGATAGCGCCCTGCTTCGGCCTTGAAACCAGCCTCGCCCGTCGGCCCGGCTGATCCGTCAGGAGTCACCCAGTTACGAAAGCCTGAAATCTGGCGGACAAAGCCACCCTTGGCATCGGTCGCCTGAACTGGCTGCCAGTCTTCGGTCCATTTTCCATCAACGAGCATGGATTTGTTCTTCCCTTACTTCACCATGCCGAACGGGTCGGGCACGATATGACCATTGGCGTTGTTCCAAAAATTCTGAAGTACGAAGCCATATTCCGAAAGATTCTGCGTAAATGGCTCAAGCATCGCACTTGCTGTCGGCGACTTCCAGTCAGCCTGTAATTCGCAGGCCAGCGCGAAAGTCGTCACCAGTTCAGCTCCGGCGTTACTCATCCGCGCCATGGCCGCGTCCGCTTCATAACGGTTCCATGCCCCGCAGGCATCCACCACCGGATAGACCGCATAGCCATCGTTGAGCATCGAAAGCGTCGGCAGCGCACAGCATGTGCCGATGGTAACACCAGCAATGATGATGTGACGGCGGCCAGTCTGCTCGACCATATCCTCAATCGCCTTACGAAAGCTAGGATCCTCATAGCAGTTAATAATGCCAGTACGGCGATATATCGGCTGATCTGCGAAAATTTCCTTAATCTCCGGCAGATTGTCACCGTTCTGCCACTGCGCATTGGATGAGGTGATGAGAACCGGTATGTCCAGCGCTTTGGCCGTACGGGCGAGGCCAATCACATTACTTTTAAGCTCCGCGAGAGAGGTCGTATCGCGCATCCCCGCCATCAGCCCGATCTGATGATCTACGAGTAGGAGGATGCTGTTCCGGGCAGTCGGCTTATCATGACCGTAGCGACCTGCCACACGCGCTTCGGCGGCGGTGACGCGATTAGGCAATGCCTCATCAGTGATCGGGCTAACGATGTCGGACGGACGGGTGTCTGTCATGGCGCTTCCTTTAGGATATCGTGCGGGGGAGCCAGAGTCGGCCAGTTCAGCGCGCAGAGTTTATGACGGGCGTAGAGACGATCGCCTTGGCACCATCACCGAGCAGAGCGAGCACGAGCAGGCCGACGATCCAGAAAGC
This sequence comes from Sphingobium sp., assembly GCA_009360885.1. GTDB lineage: Bacteria > Pseudomonadota > Alphaproteobacteria > Sphingomonadales > Sphingomonadaceae > Sphingobium. The sequence continues at coordinate 837,741 of SPEL01000002.1, forward strand.
GGGATATTCCCAGCCGCCATTGGCATTATTGAAGAAGAAACCAGCCTTCAGGTGGACGGTTGCAATGGCACCGAGCAAATCCGGGATCATGATAAGTGCGGCAAGGCGCGGCATGAAACCGAAGATGAGGGCAAGCCCGCCCAGAACTTCCCAGGCAATGGTGACATAAGCAAGCCATTCAGGAAGGCCTAGCGACGCAAAAAATGCTGCAGTACCTGCCGGGGTGAATATAAAGATTTTAAGACCCGCATGGGCCAGAAACAAGGCACCCAAAGTCACGCGAAGGAGAAGGGCTGCATAAGGAGCGGTACGAGTATCAATCATGGCGGTAGCTTTCAATAAACTGTTGTTACGCCAACAGATATGCTCCCTTTGCCTTCCTCTGATAATCCCGGCTGGAGGGACTTCACTCCTTCCATATTGGAATCAATGACTCGCCCTGCTTCGATGCTCGCGGTCGGCTCTCCTTTCCAGAAGGTTGATCTGACATGCTCAGGTTACCCCCCGTCGCACCGCCGGTCATGACAATGCCTGCTGTCAATGCGGCGGAACTTTATATCGAAAACGGCTGGCCAATGCCGGATGGATTGATCTTAAACTGTGCGAACCCCGCAATTTTACTTAGGGTCAGAACTTATTAATTCCACGGACCGTGATGTCCTGTTTGCGGGATGAAATGCGAGGACGCAACGAGCATACCATCTAGGGGGCATGGCAGCGCAGGCGCGCGCACCATACGGAGCCTGCAACCCGGATAAGGGCTTTGCCACCGCAGTTCACCTGCAAATGGCCACCCTGTGGGTCTGGCTGTTTTGACCGCTGACTGTTAATTTTCCCATGTTTCACCTCGTAGAGAGTAGTTTCTACCACACTCCCTCAACTCCACCACACTTTCCCCCACATTTTTACGTGGTTGCAGGTGAATGAAGCGGACGCCAGCAGGCAACGGCAACCTAATTTTCCTCAGGAAACCGTGGCCTTAGGCGGCTATCAACGAACTGCTATGAATGGATTTTTGGCGGACCTACAGGGAGTAGGTTCAAACCATCTTACTGAAATGCTGAAGGAATGGAACGAGGTTCTTCAGCATTCCAGCCTCGGTTGTGGACAACCCAGCAATGAGAATGACGGCAAGGATGGAGACGCCCCGTGCGTCAGCCGTCCGGCTGTCGTGCGGAGGCGCAAAACTGGTTGAGCGGGGGCGGGATGGCAAAGCGCCCGGCCCCGTATTCGCTTCGCCTGACATTTGAGCAGCGCGCCCGGCTGGAAGCTGCTGCGGGCGAAAAGTCGATTGCGGCTTATATCCATTCCCGCCTGTTCGGTGAGGAAGATGACGGTATGGCTGACCGTCGCCGCCGTCCGCGCAAGCCCAAGGCTGATGAAAAGGCGATTGCGCACCTGATAGGGGTTCTGGCGCGGTCCAATCTTCCTTCCAATCTGAACCAGCTTGCCAAAGCCGCCAACACGGGAAGCCTGCCCGTTACAGCGGACACGGAAGCGGCCTTGAATGAGGCGGTTTCCGATGTGCGCGATATGCGCCGCCTGCTGATCGAAGCGCTCAATCTGGAGATGGAGCCATGATTATTCAGGCATCCAAGCGCGGCGGCGCGATGCAGCTTGGTCGGCATCTCCTGAACGGGGAACAGAATGAGCATGTCGAAGTGCATGAGGTCAGCGGCTTCATCTCCGACAATCTCATGGGGGCGATGAAGGAATCCTATGCGCTGTCGCTCGGCACGAAATGCCAGCAGCATCTCTTTTCGGTGTCGCTCAATCCACCTGCGGGGGAGTCCGTGCATGTCGAAACATTCGAGCAGGCGTGTAATCTGATCGAACAGCGGCTGGGCCTTTCCGGTCAGCCGCGCATGATTGTCTTCCATGAAAAGGAAGGCCGTCGCCATGCCCATGCAGTATGGTCGCGCATCGACAGCGAGAAAATGACCGCGATCCCTATGCCGTATTTCAAGATGCGGCTGCGTGACGTGTCGAAACAGCTCTATCTCGAACATGGCTGGCAGATGCCGGATGGTTTCCGGGATGCGCGGCTGCGCGATCCGCGTAATTTCACGCTGGACCAGTGGCAAGAATCCAAGCGCAAAGACCTCGACCCGCGTGAGGTCAAAGCCGCCATCATGGAATGCTGGAAATCAGCCGACAACGGCCCGACCTTTGCCCGTGCGCTCGAAGAGCGCGGCATGTTTCTGGCGCAGGGAGAGCGGAAAAACCATGTCGCCGTCACGATTGACGGGCGCGTATTCGCCATTGCCCGCGTCACGGGCGAAAAATCCAAAGACGTTCGCGCGCGCCTCGGTGATCCGACGAAGCTTCGCGGCGTTGCCGATGCCGTGCGCGAAATCGGCGAAACCGTTGCGCCGCGCCTGTCGCGCTACATATCGGAAGCCAAGCGCATCGCCCATAATGCCATGAAGCCGCTCAATGAGCAGAAGGCTGAGATGAAGGCGCAGCACCAGCAGGAGCGCAAAGCTCTGGCTGACAAACAGCGCGAGCGGAATATGGCTGAACAGCAGGCGCGCTCGGCGCGCGTCCGCAAGGGCGTTGCTGGCGTGTGGGACATTATGACGGGGCGCTATTTCAAAACGCGGAAGCGGAACGAGATGGAAGCCTTCTTCGGTTTGCAACGCGACCGGGCGCAACAGCATGATCTTGTCACCGCCCAGATGAAGGACCGCCAGAACCTTCAGCAGCAAATCGCTCAGGTGCGCGAGCGTCACGCTGCGCAGATTCTCGATCTGTATCGTGATGCTGCACAATATCGCCGCATGGTGCGCGATAGCGGATATGAGCGCGACAGCGCGGATCGCGGACGGGAGAGAAGCCAGCAGCCGCGCGGCCCTGAACTGGGTTAACTGCTGGCCCTCTGTCAGCGGCTCCAAAAAACATGCACTTCGTCATGGGCCATTTCGATGGTGAGGACATCGGAAATCGCCATGTCCCGCGCCATGCGGTCATAGTCGATATAGTGGCGCAGGCTTTCGGGAATGGTCGTGCTTTGCTCGGTCAATTCCTGCGCGAAATCCGCGAGGCTGGCATATTCGCCCGCATATTGATCGGTCAGCGCGGTTTCCGCCTCTTCGATTGATCCGAAATGGTTGTAAACTTCCGCGCCCAGCTTTCCGTGCTCGGCGATGAAAGCCGCAAGCTGTGAAACTGTTTCTATCCCTGCGTATTCGGGCAGGTGGATTCCCTCGAAACCTTCATAATCATGGATGGCCCATTCTTCCGCATCGGCCATGGGTGAGGTTTTCAGCATCGCGGCAATCGCTTCGTGAATCTGATCCGCATCCTGATCGGCGTCGATCCATTCGCCATGCAGATAGCCATTGTTATAGGCGGCAAGGCACGCGACATATATTCTTGGTGTGGTTTCTCCCATTGTAATCTCCATCGGGCTTGAGGTTTGCTGAGCCTCGGCTGGCTCATGAACCTCTGCCCTTCGGCGAGAATGGGGGTGCAAACGGAGCGAGTGGCTTCGCGGGGAACCTGCTGCACGGAACGCCAGTGGAGGAAGCTGGGCGGAAGCCATTCCGAAGTGCGCCAGGGGCAAAGCCCCAAGCTCTTGCGTTAGCGACCGTCACCCTCTGGCCGAGACTACAGGCTCGGTGCGCGGTCAGCGCGTAGGGCGCGGCCCGAAGGGAAACGCCGGATTTGTTTATCCTGTCTTATGCTTTTGCTCACTGAAAAAACGGCAAGCCGCTTGCGGTTTGCCAGACGCTTCGGTCTTCCATGTCACTGCCTGTCGTTGGACCGCCTCGCCGGGTCTTTCATTGATGTCGTTATATCCGTGTCGGTGAACGGCTTTGGTGCAAGGCGTTGGTCAGCCTTCTCCATATCCATTTCGATTGCGGGCAATGCACCTCATTCAGCGCACGGATTCCTGCCTCCTCAACGCGGCCCATCAGGGGCGGCGCAAACAACAGGAGGAATCCATGTTCAAAATGACCAAAGACGATCTGGCAAAGAAAACCGATGCGCAGCTTGCAGCCCTTTTCCAGCAGGCAAGCCTCGGCTTCAGCGCCGCTCAATCGAACGTCGCATCGGCGCAATCGCATCTCGCGATGATCCGCGCTGAAATCGCCAGTCGCGGCCCGTCTCCGCGATGACGGTGAAAGGGGCGCTATGCGCGCCCCTTTTTGTCGTCCTTGGTATCGGCAATCCGCATCACCACGCGGCCATTCAATGGGAAGGCGTTGAGGCAAAGCGTGAAGCCCTTGCGGTCGCGGGTTTCAAAGGCAACGCCTATGTCGGTCCAGCGAGCATTCTCGCCATCGCCGTTGACGGTGTACAGCCGGTGGCTTGGTTGATTGCCGGGGCGGTTCTGGTTGGTGTCGGGCATGATATTCTCCTTCACGTTGTCCGAAGGACCATTCCCTCGGTTCATGGGGAGAGGATGAGCGGACGGAGAAGCCGACGATCAAAGGCTGGCCCAGCCACCAGCGGCGCGGAGCTGCACGAAGGAAGCGAGCGGCCTTGAACGGCGGCGCGTTCGCGGAAAAACCCCATGTGCAGAACCGATGGAATGGTCCTGCTACTCACAGGTAGATTATCATCAAGGCCGTGGATTAGGTCCAATGGTTCAAAATAATGTCAGAAGTCTAAGGATTTTCTGCTCTGGCTTATATTCCATTGCCGCTAAAAGGCGCGTGGGCTGTTGCGAAGCACGAGAAGGCAACTCAATAATTATGTTGAACTTTGCAACATTATGCTCCTCAAGAAATACAAGGCTATAGATGTAACTGGCGGAAATTTTTGTTTTTATCAGCCTTCCTAGCTCGTCGCTGGTTATCGCTTCAAGGCCAGCTCGTTCCACCGATCCTTCCTTAATGGTCTTCACGTAGGCAAGCTTCGCTTCTTCCACTTCCACCGTAAAATCATCCAGCGGCAAAGGCAGAAGGCTTATTGCGTTCAACGCAAATTCTGTATCGACTTCAAAACCGGGAAATACCGGGCGCTCGACCTTGTAGGTGAGCAACACCCCTTCCAAATCCGACGAACCATGGCGTCAGTCAGGTTGTTTATATAAACGATATAGAATTGTGTTGGATGATGAAATTCCACGCTTCGACGCAACTGAACCGATTCCTCAAATGCCGAGAACAGCTCTTCTATCTTTCCCGGACGGTCAAGGTAGTCTCCAACTAGGATACTGTGATTGCTCTTTTTCTCTAGAAGGGGGATTATCCGCTCAAAAACGTCTAGCCCGTACCAATCCGATTCAATGGCCGTTGTGTCGAAAACGAGCGCAATTTCCCTGCGTTTTCTGTCGGGAACAAGCGCGCTTCTCAAATCGGAGTACGAAATACCCTTCTTTGAAAGGGTAGCTTCCAGAGTCCGGCGCATACCCTGAATCTCACGCTGCATATGATGTGGCTTGAGCTTGAAATAATCTCGCATTACCTCCAGCATGATATTGCCGCGCGCATTGAGAGTATGTATCGGTTTGGGTTCGGTCATGGGGCCGCCTTAAGGCTTGGAGCTTACTATCGTGAAATCAGATAGGTTCACGCCATAGACTTTTTTGAAAGTCTCATTTGCCCAGTTTGCGAAAATTTCATGATTATAGTTGTCGGACATCCAGCTAAAATCACAGTTAAATGGCCCATCGTGCAAAATCCATTGTTCAGTCAGTTCATATAGCGCCATGGTTCCATAGAAACGATCAAATGTCACTTTTACTGATTTTTCTGATCTGTGAGGCCATTTTCGCGGATAAACACCATCCTTGTCCGCCTTATCGCTAAAAAGTGATAGATGGCGGAGCCATACTTCCCGAAAATCAACGTCGATTGAATGGCCAGCCATAAATGCGCCGGGCCAGCAGAAAAAATGAGGATACTCGTACTTATCCACGCACATGGCAATGTAATGCGATAGGAAAACACGAACGTTCATGTTTTCCGGCTTGAAGTCAAATGTCCTGTGCTCTTCCATAAGCTGCTGTACGGTCGGATATTCCTCTGTCCATCTTACAACCTCTTCCAGTGCGGCCATAGGATGATCGTAGTGACGTGCTTTGCACAGCTCACCCGAAACCTCGGCATATTCCTCTAGGGACAGGTCGTTGATGGCTGCCTTGAGATGCGGCGCGTCCTTGATTGCAAAACAGAATTCTGCAAATCTTATCCCTACATCGACTTGGTGGATCAGGTTTTCAAAATGGCCTACCTCGAACGGCAGCCCGCGTGTCGGATTGATCGCCAAATCGCACACTAGCAGGAAGAGCGGCACGATAGGATCGAACAGTGAGGAAGGCCATTCCGTTTCGGTCAGCTTCAAGAAGCTTTCAAACGCCTCGACGTATATGCCCGACAAATAGCCCTCAGCCCGCCACTCCTCAAAGGAGAGCGGTTCACTTCGGGCACGGTTCAGGAAATCAAGCTGGATGAAACGTGCTTGCCCCTCGTATATCGCGTGAAGTCCGACATAGGGGAGGTGGACATTGGAGCCCTTCACAAACCCTTCAAAGCCTTCCGTATGAAGCCTCAGGGTTTCGTTGTTCAAGCGCTCCATGCTTTGGATGAACTGAAAATCCGGGTCGATGACATCCGATACCAAGCCGATAAGTTGGCCATATACGATGCTGTACATGTAACCAATATCTTCAAAGTGATTTTGCTCTATCATCCATTTTATGGCCTGCCGTGGGCGCAGCGCGTATGATTTATAGTAAAAAACATCGAGCGCATTGTTGACAGCGAAATTCGCGGCAGCCAGTTTTTCCTGAGCCGCCCAGCCTTCTTCTAACAAAACATCGTCCGTCCAACGCTTCAGTGATTTTATTGGACCAAATGTTTCCAGAACTTCTCTAAGCTCTCCCATCGTGGAATGACATTGTGAGAAATAGCTGAGACTCAAGAGCAGGCCGAACGTAGACCCAACATGCTGCCACCAGTGAACGGTTTCATAGATATATGTGGAATAAGCTTGAACTGCCTCCCACGGTACAGGGCCATCGCCGTAGGCGTTGGCTTCAATCTTATCCATTAACTCATGATTTCGGGGGCTAAGACGCAACACGAAGCGCGTAGTTTCGTATGAGCCGTGCGCCGCAAGGGTTGCGGCGAAGGTGAGCGGCACTTCAAACTGATCGCCTTGGGGATCGAGCAATTCAGGCTTCAGATCGGAAAATTTCAACGAGTTACCCGTCATGAAGGCTCTTTCCATGAGGCTTCGCAGGCGCGGGCCAACACCTCTCGGTATGGCGTTGCGATTTGCACAGGCGCATTGTCGATATATGCCTTCGCTCTTAGTCGCGTGTCATTGTCGAGCTTTGCAATATAAGCCGTTAGCTCATCGAGCGTCGGAACAGTCCCGCGGGTTTCCTTCATGCCCGGCTGCAACGCTGTCCAGACTACACCGGAGAATCCCATTCTCCCCGCCCATTCAGCAATCGACTGACCGAGCGGATACTGCCTGTCTGTAGTGTTCGGCCAGCGACCGATTGCATTAGGGTTTTGCACACCTTCCCGCGCGGCAAGCGCATTGATGGCGTGAGCAAGAGAGTTCACATTCATCTCGGCCCAAAGTGTTGGAACGTGGTGTTCAATATTCACAATCACGAGTGTCATGCGATCGTCGCCAGATTGTCGCGCGAATTCGAGCGGCAGGCCGGGGCCATCGGAATTCCAGCCACCTTCAATCGGAAGATCGCGGGCATCCCAGACTAACGAACCCCAACCGAGGCAGACGATACCACTCATGATTTGACCCACCGCTCAGCGGAGATTCCGCAGGTTTTGCCATCGTAAACGAACGCTACGCTGTATCGTGCGCGTGTTACGCCGACATACATTTTTGCCGCCGATTTCTCGACATGACTGAGCTTGCCAGATGCCAACCATGATTTCGCGCTGACATGAGGGAAGATAAGGACGCGGGGAAACGTAAGGCCCTTTGCTTCTCCGAAGTTCATCGCATCATGCTCTCCGCATGAAGTCTTTACGCTGAAACGGAGAACCTGCGGGGAAAATCTCTGCATATACTCATCAACATCGGAACTCGCGACAAGAAAAATTCCATCGTGTCCAGTGATGATCTTGTTCTTGGAAACAGTTTTTTTATCGTTAGGAAAAAAGCTGTCACCCAAATCTGCAATCTCTTGATTGCAGCGGTGAGTATGGGTTTCATAATCCACCTCCAGAAGACCTTTCTTCTTCCATAGCTCGAATTTTTGAAGGATCGCAGGTCCGGAGAATTTCTTGTTTTTTGGAGAATTGTTGGTCGATAGGATGGCTTGGCGATGATCGCCAACGAGCGTCATCGGAATATCGGCTTGCAGAATCATTTCCAACACATCGAGGTCATAGGCTGCCATGTCTTGCACTTCGTCTATGATAATATGATTGAAGCGCTGCTTAAGTCGCCGCATGACTGCGCCATTCGACTTCCGGTTACACTCGCAGACAAATTTGGCGATTTTGTCGGAATAGATACGTCCGCCATCAAGAAAATAGTGAGCGTTAGTTTTGAACTCGGGAATGAAAGGAACCGATTTTCCCTCAACCCAATGGATACCTTCTATCCTGCGCTTGTGCACAGCGGAGCGATAGGGTCTCGCTAATTCGCGCAGCAGGAAAGTGTACCACGAGATAACCTCGATATTTGGCGGGATAGCACGCGTGCGGGCAGAGGCTTTGATCTGGATCTCGCGGACATTGTTGCGCGTGTACGTTACAAGCGCGGTAACACCCTTGTCGGAGGCAAGTGCCTGATCGACCACGCGGGTCGTTTTGCCTCCACCTGCCGCCGATATGAGGACACGGCTAGCGGACGGCACGGGCAATATAATCCGGCGCGTCCCATGCGATGGGCGTTTCAAAGAAACGCAATCCGGTGTCCGCTTTATTTTTTATCATAAAATCAATAGCATCTTCCTCAGTCTCAAATGCTTTTTCAAGCACATCATTGATGATCTTGAGTCCATTCTTTTTCATTAACTGAGGCTCTAGGGTGTTTGCCTTCTCATCATCGTCATACTGGATTGATACCCCTTGGGCTTGGAGGTAATCGGCATATTTCTTCTTAAGGGCGTCAACACTACCGTCGTTATCTGTCACGACATCCGTTTCCTTCTTGAGAAGCACCGCAATTGCAAGGAAGCGTTTGAAGGCTAGTGAATTGACGGAAATGACGTCAATTCCATCCTGAAGTGGCATTTTCCCGTGTTTCTTTTGATATGCCCTTTGAACGATCAATTCGTCGGATGGGCCTTCCACCAGAATAGTTCGTTTTGAGAGGATGAGGCGAAGCGTGTCGTGGCCGGGCAATTTCATAAAATAGTCGCGCGTCGTGCCATCTTGCAACTCATTGAGGCGCACACTTGCACCTCGTTGGAATAAAAGAACGGATTCAACGCCGAGTTTGTTAAGAACAAAACTGCTATGGGTGGTAATGAAAATCTGCCGATCTCCTGCGTTTTCGGAAATATGGCCTATTAATTCGTTCAGGCTTGAATAGGATAAATGGTTTTCTGCCTCCTCTATCAGAATGATGTGAGATTTAGCAGATGTCTCCATTGCCAGCTTGATCTTGACTGCGTTCTGCTCTCCCTTGCCAACGAGCGGAAGCGGAATATCGTCCAGATGCGGCATGATCCCGGCCTCCCATGTTGCGCGGGCGGATGTATCTAGGGACAGCGAGATCGCCTTTTCGCTGACCATACCTCTCTTCGCTGCAAGGGCATCATTGATTGTTTGTACTTTAGGCTGTTCGAGGAAGCGATGCTTCATCAGTCGATAAGTTAGAGCTAAATCTACCTTTTCCTTCGCGCTCAAACTCTCCTTTACTATATCAACTATATAACGGCTTGCAGCCGCGTTATTTTTGATATTGCTAGCATCAATCAAGCTGGAATTTAGCGGTATCTCACGAGCATTTAGGATAGGGGTTTCGTGAAATCCCATCCACTCATGCATATAATATTCGATTGGAACTGTCCGAATTTCGGACGGATCAGAAACGTACTGCGCAAACTCATCAGATAACGCGGGGTTTAACTTGATGGTGAGTGACACGCCCGGCAGGTCTAAGCCGAGTGTGTTGTTGGTGCCCTTGAGCTTCGAGAGTGCGGGATCATCTGCGAGGTAAAGCTCAATTAAGATGCTGGGCGGTTCAGGGGTTTCCCCCCGCGTGAGCCTTACGAAATATTCGAGGACCAGTTCGGCGTTGAAGAGGTAAGGGTGCAGCTCCATTTGAAGAGGGCGACCATTTAGCTGCCCGCTTAGCGCCAGATGGATCGCTTCGAGCAGGGTAGATTTTCCGCACTCATTATTACCAACGATGACATTGAGATTCTGATTTAAGGCGACATCGGCTTCTTTAAGGCACCGATAGTTCTTAATGACAACACGTTGGATATACACGGTTTGATTTCCCCTTACCGGGCTACGCTAGCACGAACATGTTCGTAAGCGAAGGTGTTGAAAGTGGCGATCCACAAGCCCCGAGTTCCCGCCATCCAATCGGCGCGGGATTGGTCGCCTCGATGGACGAACCATCGTGCAGGGTCCACGGGCGGCATACGCCATGGTCATGGGTCAAGGGAGCAGGAACGCTCCCTTGCGGCGCCGGAGGCGGCTGGGTTCCAAGGGGCAGGCACGCTCCTTCGGCTCTGCCGCTGTATACGGATGTATGCTGGGTCGATGGGGGAAGAGGGGCAACAGCGCCTCTGTTTGGGGAGAGCGGAAGTCTCCCCGATGGCGTGTCATCCGGCTCAATGCTGATGACGCGCCAATGGCCAGAGGGATGCAACGGGAGAGCGCAGCGTCTCCCTTGCCAAGATGCCTGGTAGTACCAGGACAGCTTGCGGTCAGCGTAAGCCCGCTCTTTCTTCCTTCTGAACTGCGCTTTTTGCTTCCTGCCTTATTGGGCTTCGGCGTCCCCAACGGGCATTGCCAACGTGTAGCTGGTGCTTCGGCCTCCTGCTTCACTGCGGACCAATATGCCGCGTTTCACCAGATCGTCGATGTCGCGGGCGGCTGTGTCCTGCGAGCATTTTGCGAGCTTGGCCCATTTGGAAGAGGTGAGCTTGCCTTCGAAGCCGTCCAGCAATCGATTGATGACAAGGCGCTGTCTTTCACTGATTGGTTGGTCCTTGATGGCATCCCATAGCCGTGCTTTTTCCATTACGGACGCGAGCGTTTCCTCTGCCCGGTCAATGGCGCGTTCGAGGCAGTCCAGAAACCAGCGCAGCCATCTGGTCACGTCGAGGCTGCCTTTTTGCGTAGATTCCAACATGTCATAGTAGCGGTTGCGCTCGGCCCTGATCTGGGACGACATGCTGTAAAAGCGCTGCTGGCTTTGCTCGGAACGGGCCAGATAGAGGTCGGCTATGGCGCGGGCTATCCGTCCGTTTCCGTCTTCGAACGGGTGTATGGTAACAAACCACAGATGCGCGATACCCGCCTTGATAACGGGATCAAGGCTGCTTTCGTTAGCCATCCAGTTGAGCAGAGCGGCCATTTCTTCGGGCAAACGCGGCGCGGCTGGAGCTTCGTAATGGACCCGCTCACGCCCGATAGGGCCGGACACAACCTGCATCGGCCCGGTAGCATCATCGCGCCATCCGCCAACGATGATCTTGGTCATACCACTGCGACCAGTCGGGAAGAGGGATGCGTGCCATGCGAAGAGCCTGTCCGCTGTAAGGGGGGCGCTGTAATTCTGTGTGGCGTCGAGCATCATCTCAACCACGCCCTCAACATTACGTTCGGCTGGAACCAGCCCGGCGATATCCATGCCAAGGCGGCGGGCGATGGAGGATCGCACCTGATCCTTGTCCAGTTGCTCGCCTTCAATCTCGCTGGATTTCAGAACATCTTCGGTAAGAGTATGGAGGACGGCTTCCTTGCGGAGCGTGAAACCCAGCCCTTCCATCCGGCCTATCAATCGGCCCTGCCGATGACGAACATTCGCCAACGGCGTAGCCAGCGCATCAGACTGCCATTCAAACTTTGGCCATTCGGGCCGTTCATGGATATAGGTCATAATCTCCGCACCTCTTGCGGATATTATAGCGGGGTATCTCCGCATAGTGCAAGGTTATTCTCCGCTTATAATGCGGAGAATATGGTATGTAATCTCCGCATTAGCTTCAATGTTCAGCTGCCGCCACTATTCCCCCATATCGGACAGGGCGTGTTGGCTTTCTGGACACCAATAGGCGGAGTCCAATAGCGCCGATAGTAGGCGTTGAGCGCATCCCGGCGTTTGATTTCCGCAACCCAATAACCGAAAACGCGGTCGAACATGGCCTTGCGGCGTTTCGACAGGCGCTTCGATCCGAGAATATCGACACGGGCAATCTGGGCGCAAAAATAGTTTATTGCCTCGATATCCCCGCGCATGTGCTCGTCATATGCCTCAGTTTCTCTGTCCTCATGTGCCATATGACGCAGTGCGGCACGGACCTTCTGATACTGGTCGTCATATGTGACCAGATCGCGGGCTAATGCGGCTTTGTCGGACTTCCAGAAATCGTTGAAAATGGCGTCAAACTGCTGATCGACCTGATTGTTGTAAGTCCGTATCGCGACGAGGGTCAGCGTCGCCAAGGCCGCAATACCGCCAAGTAGCACCCCGGCATTCGCTGCAAGCTGTCCCAGTTGCGCCGGATCGGCCAAAGCCTCTGCCCATTTGGCAGGCATGGGCATGCAAAGCAGTGCGGTCATGCCGCGAGGCGCAGTGACTGGAAATAGCGGAACATCGTCGCCCGTCCGACGCCATAACGCGCCGCGACGGCTTCGGCCTTCATCTGACCCGACGCCACCAGTCGCCGGGCTTCCGCAACCTGTTCCTGTGTCATCTTCGGCGGACGGCCCAGACGCTGACCACGCGCCTTTGCCGCCTGCAATCCTGCCTTTGTGCGGGAGACGATCATACGCCGTTCAATATGCGCGATCATCGCCAGCATGGTGGAATGTAATTCCCCGGCCTCGGTGCTGGTGTCGAACCCTTCGCTCAGGCCGATAAGGCTTGCGCCACGTTCATCCAGTTCTTCGATGATTGCCAGTATTTGACGGATTGAACGTCCTATACGGTCCAGCCTCCAGACAGCCAGCCTGTCACCGGGACGGATCGCGGCCAGCGCCCGGTCGAGGCCGTCGCGGTCGGTCCAGTTGGCTCCCGATGCCTTATCCTCAAAGATGCGGCGGCATTTGACGGCTCGCAACGCATCAAGCTGGAGGTCGGTTTTCTGCTCATCCGTGCTGACGCGGGCATAGCCGACGAGCTTTGAGCCGTCCGGCCACAGGTGAAGAGGCCGGGAACCAGCCTTATGGGAATTTCGTTTCATGCGTTCGTGTATGGCGGGAGTCTCGTAAACGGTCGCTTGTGAGACTCGGCCCCATCTGGGGTTTGCAGATCACGTGCAACGGCATCAGGCCGCCATTTCCTTAGAAAAAGGAATAGCACGTTGCGTTTCGAAATGAAAGAAAAACGAGTCTCTATAATGACGGTTATTGAGACTGGATAACGGTCCATGGGCCTTCGGACAAGTGGTTTGGACAATACTGGGTGTATTGATCTCAAATTAGGAGGCCTAAATGGCACGTAAAGCTTTTGTTTCTACTGCAATCGGCGCGGCTTTTGCCGCTGCAATCAGCATTTCTTCTCCGGCTAATGCTCTTGAACCCAAGCAATGTGGCACACGTGCAGAGATTTTGACGGCTCTTAAAAATGAAGGACAGGTCGAGATTATCGGCGGCAATCGTGCAGCTCTCGGCAGCCCACGTAATATATTCACCAGCAACGCCGATGGTTCTTTGGGATATGATATTGGTGCAGGCGTAGGTCCTGAAGCAGGAACTTTATGTGTCGGCGCAAAATATACAGATATTCGGCTAAATGCTGAACCTGATGGACCACGCCCTGCATGGGCAAATTCTGGGAATGCCTCACCCAAAAGCGATGCCTATCTTGATGAACTGGAAAAAAGGAAAGGCGATAAAGTCCTCATGGGGGCCACCGCACTTGTACGTGGTGCTGATGGTCAGGAACGCCGTGGCGTATTCATAATGGTTACGCGAGGCACATCGGTTGTGGAAACCGATACCAGTAGTGGTAGTGCATTTATGCGCACCTCTGGCGGCCTCAGCACAATGATGGTCATGCGAAACATCGAGCCTACGGCAAATTTTTATGCATTGGCCAATCGCCGTGTGCAGACCGCATCCGTCACGTTCCCGTGATATATCAAATACTGAATTCCTGATTTAATACCGGGCTTACTGCTTTCGGAGCTGTTGATGCTGCGGACAATTGAACCTGCTGTTCCGTTGTTAGCGTAGGTACATCATCGGATGCCGCTAAAGAAAACTCATCCCGCAACGCGATTTCTGGCGGATTACTAAGGGCAGATTCCTTTGCGATAACGTTGATAGGTGCAGGCACGGAAGTGATTTCCGACAGGGATGCTGTCGCTAGCATGTCCGCTCTTGCATTTGCTGAGGCGGATTGGTTTGCTGTCAAATCATTTGCATTGCTAATGGCAGTCACAGTCTCTTTTGATAAGGTATCTTCTAACTGAATCATGTTGTCTTTTTGGGCCATGACCTCGCGGCGTGTTTCAGGCGACATCAGAACCCAAGCCTGCTGCGCTTCCTTCTCATTGCCTTCTTTGGTCGCCTTCATATAATCGGAAAGTGCCTTTTCCTGTTTGGTTCGGGCATCTTCAGTCCAATCATTTTCCTCAGCAAGTTTTGCCAGTTTGGCTCGTGTTGCCCTTGCCGCTTCATACCAGCTTTGACGGGAGCCTGAATTGGAACCAAATTGCCAGATTTCTGCGACGTCACCTGTCCACTCCATGGCATCAAGATCGCGCTGCGACATCATTGTGGCACGCTCACGTTCTTTCTTTTGAACCTCGTCTGCCTGTTCGATGGCTTCGGCTACTGCGGTGGCATTATCACGGGATTTTTCTTCTTCGTCTTCGATCAGTTGGCCGTTTTCGTATTTAACACCATTCACTTCGTCGATAATGCCGACGCCGCTGCCGATAGTAAGGTCGCCGGGCAGACGTTCCGTAAATGCCGCATCTGCTTTGATTTTATTGATTTTTGCGTAATCGGCATCGCTCGCGTCACTCAATCCTGTTTCATTAAACGCATAATTCTCTGCCGATACGGTGATCGGGGATGGCTCTTTTTCTGTATTGGAAACAGCAGTGGTGATTTTACTGTCCATGCTTTTAGCGAGCGTTTTGCTCTCGTCCGGCAGGTCAGACTGCGTATTGAATGAAGAGGACAGAGTGGAAGACGGCTTGGACGATATGTCCTGATCCACATTTCGCGGCATGGCATTGCCTGATTTCAAGCTTTCTCTCGCTGGAGCAGATTTTTGGGCATCTGTCATTTTCGCAAGTGAAAAGCCTGACAGGGCATCCTTAATCATGGAGAACGCCTCTTTAAAAAGCGCTGTTATCTTATCCATGATGGAAAGCTTGTCGTTTGTCAGAATATCATTGAGACTTATAGGTTGAGCTGCGCCATCCAGTTCCATAGACCGGGATGGAGATTTATCAGCACGAAACAGTTCTGCGGCGGCCTTCACGCCATGCTCGATGCGCTTGTTTAATTGTTGATCGCCCTTCAATCTGGCATCCAGGGCGCGCATCTCCCGCGTCCAGTGCTGCGGTGGCATCGTTTGCATCTCGATGCGAAGAGATACCATCTCTGAAAGATTGGATCGGGTATTTGATTGTTCAGCTATATCCAAAATATGATCTCAACATAAAATTGAACAGAATATCTCTGCCGTTGCTCAGATCATATAGGGACACGGTAAAAGCATATTTTATTTACGATTGTATTTTATGAGTGTTTTCATCAAATTATATCTTAATTTAATATACTGTTAACCACGGTATATTTTAATTATTCCTTATGATTGATGATAACTGCCATTTGACAGGAACAAGTAAGAGAGATGTGGGAGACTCCCGGCCATACCAGAGGCTATGTTGCAAGGATACGTCCCCCAAGCCATTCAGGCCCAGAAAAGGACAGGTTCAACTCACCGATGAACAACTGGCTTTAATGCATTATCACAGAGAGAGAACCAATATGGGCGCAACTCGCCTGTTGCGGGGCGCTCATGACAGACCCAAATACCTGAATAGTGCAATCATTACAGGCTGGTTGTCTGGAGGCGCGAAAAGCGCCAGACCCGAGGAAATCGCCTATGTCCTGACACGATGGGAGAGCATGCCGGATAATAGGTCAATCCCTTATACCCATGAAATGAAGTCTGCTTTTCTGGCGGAATGTGCGCGAACAGGGAATGGGACCCATCTGTTACTCAAACGCATGACTGACTTGCCGCAAGGGCTGACAATCACGATCATTGGCAAATGGCGTAACGATGCTTCCCTTACTACGATCCATGAAGTCCATTGGTGCTATGTTATGAATTTTCTGGCATCACTCCCTTCGGTTAGCCAACCTGTTTCCATCGAACATAAGAAAAAAGCCTATACAGGTGGCAGGCCGGAACATCGCCCTATCTCTGACCGCACGCTGGCAGAGCTGCGTTTTCAGTATAAAAGAACAGGGGTTGGGATAGACAAGCTGTGGCGTGAAGCCGACAATAAGCCAGCATCTCTTTCCAGCAGCATAATAAAGGGTTGGATGAGTGGTCAGGTGCGTTCCGCTATCCCGAAACATGTTCGTTATGTTCTCGATTATTATAAATCATTACCTGATAAGCATCCCATGTGACTCTACTAAAAAACTAAGCATTTTGAAGAATCCATACCCGTGCAGATAATGGTGACAATATTCAAAAATAGAACTGGAGACGGATGCGATATAGCCGCTCGCCCGTGCTGAATTCAGAACGGTACTTCGTCATCCTCATTTGCAGAAGATGACAGAGGTAACACGCCTCTACATCTGGCCCATTCATCAACCGCATCTTCCAGCATGGTTTCGATCCGTGCTGAAAGGCCCAAATCAGGTTTGCTGTCATCATCAAACCCGATGCGCAGAAAATCCCGCAAATGTGCGGTCAACGCTTCCCATGTTGCGTGAGGCAGGACCAGCGTCACGGCGAGAGGTTCGCCGGGAAGGTGACTTTCCGTCAGATCGACGGTGATGATGGTATCCGGTGTCTGCATGGCTTTGCAACACTGTATCGGATATGGCGTCACCATGGCCGGGGGGGGGTTACAGGCAAAGCCCACCCGCAGCGAAGCGGATGGGCCTGTGACTCTACGTCATTAGAGCCGCTGCCGTGCATGACGCGCCATGGGTATCCCGAAAGAT
Organism: Sphingobium sp.; assembly: GCA_009360885.1. Classification (GTDB taxonomy): domain Bacteria; phylum Pseudomonadota; class Alphaproteobacteria; order Sphingomonadales; family Sphingomonadaceae; genus Sphingobium. The sequence goes on from SPEL01000002.1 coordinate 855,017, forward strand.
CGACCTCCCATGTGCAATCCTGAATGCAGCATCGTAAAGTTGCAGTCGTAGAAGCATCGACTGGCGGGGCCTGCGCTGTGGCGGGCTATGTTCTTTTCGCCTTCTCTGCACGGAAATCCAGCTTCCGCTGCCATCTTCTCCATGAGCATCATCCACGATGCCGGAATAGATGATGAGTTCCTTGCCTTCCTCGGTCAGGACGGTACCGCCATCCTCGATCCAGTTATGCAGGACATCTGCCAACCAGTTGAGAACTTCCCGCCGACCTATCGGTAGTTCGTTGAGGCTATCCGCCAGCCCTTCAATCGCATCGAGGCTTAAGAGCTGCTGACGTGTAGCAACCATCACTGTTTTGTTCATTTCGCCCTCCGATCTGGAGGACAGGCCTGTCCTTGTCTGGACCTCTCCGAACCTTCATGCGCATTGGCGTCGGGGAGGCCTGATCAGTTGATGGCAGGGGCCGTGAAGCCGTGGTAGCAAACAGAATTTACGTTTTCAGTGAGGCTGTATGACAACAGGCGAGATTCGCGCTGCGTCCACTCTGGATGTCTTTTCACGACGATGGCAGGACGCCTGCCGTTTTGTGATCATGTTCTATTGTAACCTCCCGGAGAAACGGCGCCGGGGCGAGCCGATGAAAATGACTCTTCTGCGCCATGAAATCATGGAAGATTTTGACACGTTCGAAAACGGCAAGCGGGTGATGGACAGGTCTCTGGGACGAGAAGAGCTTGATCATTGGATCAAGAATGAGAACTATCTTTCAACGACTAAATTCCAGTATGTCGACCGCTGGATCAGGAAGATATATCTGGAATGCAAATACGACCATATCTTCGATACCGTCATAGAATATAAGCAGGAATTCAACATGGCGGCCCTGACTGGGCTATATTCCCGCCATGCAAAATACCCATATGAACAAAACTCCATGTGGCATGACAGTCTTGCCGGACATTTGTTCCTGTCCGACATACTGAAAGCGCCGGAGGCGTCGAAAGCCGCCGCATATTCCCGATATTCAATGCTGTCGGATTATCGCCAGATCGCGCTCTACTTCGACCGGTTCCACGAAGGCAGCATCTCGGTCACGGCTGCCTATCTCGACGCGCCGCTCTCCGATCTCCGAAAGGAACCGGACATGCGGCAATGGCCCATATCCTTTGGCTATGTGACCATCGAGGGGGATGATGAATTTCTGCCCTGTTCCCATGGCGTCCTGCACATGTTCCGGGATGCCTTCCCGGGACATCACCCGTCTGGCACCTCCGTATCGCAATTCACGCTATATCCCGGCGATGACAAGCTGCACACCACGTGGTTTCCGCAGGTAGGCTCCCAAAACCTGACAGGCTTTCACCATCTCGAAACGCCCGCTCTTAATCTGGAGCAATCGGATGGGTTTGCCGGAGCGTTGGGTAATCTCAAATTCCATAAACAGGAAGATGGGACATCAAAAATAAAAGAATACATAAAAAATTTGAAAAATAGGTATTTGATATGGTAAACTTAAATACAATGACAGAAGATAATAATGACAAAGAAGTAGTTGATATATTCAGGGCGGCGTCAAACAATGACATTGACGAACTTCGGGCGGCCTTACTCGAAGGTCAAACCTTGAACGATGTTAATCGTGAATTCTACCGTATGACGCCAATGCATATCGCCTGCCTCAAGAAGTCGAGAGATTTTCTTGAAGCGGCCTTGCGCGAGGATTTCAATCCACATCAGCGTGATGCCAACGGGCGGACCGCGATGGATCACGCGATTGCGCAGGATATGCGAGACGTGGCGTCAAAGATATTCGACCGGCAATACCCACGGGATGCAAATGGTCGGATCGTCATGCCTTACTGATGACATGCCTCGGCTGATGCATTCCAGATCAACTGCTTGAGCGCCACTGACGCATTGACGATGACGGCGATCTGTCGCTCCGTCGAGCGGCCAGACATCCGCGCAATCTTACCCGTATTTGTCAGCGTTGTGCGATAAATCCCCTCATTGAGGGCATAGGTCGCGGTCAGCCTGAACGGCGAAAAAGAGGCCGAAACGACGAAAAGTCATGCTCGACGGTGTGTTTGACTATCCCCCCGATAGTGGCCCGTAACTTTGCAATGGGGAAATCTCCAAACCATCAAGGAGATTATCATGTCCTATACAGTCGATTATTCAGGTGAGCATCCCGAGCAGACGAATATCGCGAGTGAGGATTATCCACCACAGGCCATCAGATATATCGAGATTCCGCGTCGCGGCTTCGCAATTCCTTCTATCGTCAAGACGAGCGCTGCGTTCCTTATGGCTGGTGGCGTGTTCTTCGCAGCAGAAGCCTATGCACCGCCGCAATATCGACCCAGCACCATTATGGGAACGTATGACGCTCGCGTGACCGCCGCTGTGAAGGCGTCGGAATTGCAGCAGCAGGTCAATATCGAACTGTGGTCGGCGAGCGCAAAGATCGCTATCGCACAACACGAGCAGCAATAGTAAGCGGGGTCTGCAGGCCGCCTTGCGGATAGTTGTTATGCGGGTTTGATTGTCGCCTTTTGGACGGGGTGGCTGATGGTTGATGATAACGAGATT
>SPEL01000006.1 GCA_009360885.1 Sphingobium sp.
CATGGAGTTTGACACGGACAGCAAGAAGATCAAATTCACCACTTATTCCCCGGTGCTTAACCGTTATGCCGGGAAAAATGGTGAGAAAACCTTCGGGGTTGATCCTAAGCTCTCCGACTTTGAACTCCCCTTCCCACCGCAAATCATGAAATAAAGGCCCGCCTTCATTTAGGGGCAAGCTACAGCGCGTCCGCCCTTCTCCATCAGGAGGTACGGGCGCGCACTGCCAGAACATTTTCCCCCTTACTTCCCGCTGCGGCTTGCCCTATCCTGCCTGACATGCGGTCACCGATAATCCAGCAATTTGATATATTTGCCCAGCTTGTTGCCACTGGCGCCATATCCGCCAGTGCGAAGGCTCTGGGCATTAACCCCGCAGATGTTCTCCTCGCGATGGATGAACTGGAAAGCCGTATAGGGTACGGCCTGTTTCAGATGGATGGAGAGCAGGTCGCCCTTACCCCAACCGGACAAAAACTGGTGCAGGCGCTAGGCCGCCTAAGTCTGGCTGAGCAGGAACGCTGGATCAGCACGATGCTGGGGGAGGAACAGCCGAAATCGCTCCACCCCATGGATGATGACCATGACGATCTGTTGCTGTTAACAGAACCAGCACCGCCTTTGAATGAGGAGGCCGATCAATCATCACAGGTGGAATATCCGGCAAAACAGCCTGACCAGCCCATTGCAGCCCGAAGCAAATCTCAGCCACCTGTCATCCGTACGATATTACCATTTCCAGCGCCAGCAGCACAGACATCCCCCACATCTACCTCGGTAGAGGATGAGGAAGAAGGAGATTTACCCCCCTCTTTCCAGCGCCCTCGCCCTGCGACGCGCACCATTACACTGGCTTCCCACCCCGCTATTTTCAGCCATTTTCAGGAAGCCCTCCTCGCCTTTGAACAGGCCAGCCCGGATATAAGCATCACCCTGCGGCTCGAACCCATTAGCGCAGCAGATATTCGTCATTTATTTGCCCAAGGCCTTGCAGACATCGCCTATTTCCACGCGCTGGAAGATGTGAAAGGGCTGGATAGCCGCTATGCATGGAGCGAGCGTATTTCCCTTTTCGTCGGGGATGGCCACCCATTGACGAAGATTCAGGCGGCGATGGCTGATGACCTCACTGCCTTCCCCTATATAGCGCTGGCACCGGGCAATCCGGCGCGGATATTGGCAGAAGAAGCGCTGGCAAGAAATGGGCTGACCACAGGGCCAGCGATCATTGAAACCGATGATCTTTACGACATCATGCGGCAGGTTCAGGAAAAGCCCTGCTATTTCGCGGCCTTCGGACCGATGGCACGGGATTTTGGTAAGATGCGTGGCATCAGCCGCATTGCCTATGCGCAGGGTTTGCCACAGGTACAGGTGCGACAGGCAGTACGCGGCGACCTTGCGCATGACCCGGCTGTGTTGGCCCTATCGGAATTTTTATTCCGATAGCATTAGAGGCGCCGGAATTTTATCCGATACGGTTTGCAAATGCCGGGCTTCTTATACGACAGACGGTGACACCACATGCAATTTCTATATCACGGGGCCTCATCGTCGTTCTTGCCATCCGCCCTCAGGCCGCAACATAAACCCATGCGCGGGTGCCAGACCCTAAAACCACTTCCACCCGCTTATAATCGGATACCTCATAGCGATCCGCCGCAGCCAGTTCGTCAGGCGTGATGCGAAAGGCCATGCCTTCAACCTGATCCGCCGGATTATCAGACGGCGAAACGACGGGGTGAAACCGCTCCCCACTGGTGCGCACAACATCCGGGTCAGTTATTTCCAGCATCATTCTGGAGTAACCGGGCATCACATCCGCCCAACCTTCCAGCAACCGCCCGAAGGATGCACGCTGTACGCTCTCCAGTTGCAATGTGCCATAGGAGAAAAGGATGATGTTCGCTTCAGCCCGCGTCATTTCAGTCTGAGTCATTTCTCGTGACAGCGCTTCATGGTGTCAGCACCGTATCCACTGCATCAGGCAGAGTTTCAGGATAATTCAGCGTATAATGGAGGCCGCGGCTTTCCTTACGCTTGAGTGCCGACCAGATGATAAGCTGCGCCACATCCACCAGATTGCGCAATTCGATAAGATCAGGCGAAACGCGGAAATTACCATAATATTCGCTGACTTCCTGAGAAAGAAGGTCAATGCGGTGCTTGGCGCGTTCCAGCCTTTTGGTGGTGCGAACGATGCCGACATAATCCCACATAAACCGGCGGATTTCCTTCCAGTTATGCTGAACGATGACTTCTTCATCACTATCCGTCACGCGGCTTTCATCCCATGGACGAATAGCGGGCGGTGTGGGCAATTCATCCCAATGTTCTGTAATATGCCGGGCCGCTGCCTCGCCAAAAACAAAACATTCCAGCAGGCTATTGGACGCAAGGCGATTGGCACCGTGCAGGCCGCTTTCCGTCACCTCACCCGCCGCATAGAGGCCCGGTAAATCCGTGCGGCCATCCAGATCAATAATCACTCCGCCGCAGGTATAATGTTGCGCGGGAACGACAGGAATCGGTTCCTTTGTGATGTCGATGTCGAGGTCCAGCAAACGGGCATAAATGGTCGGAAAATGCTCCTTAATGAAAGCAGGCCCCTTATGGCTGATGTCGAGGTGAACATAATCCAGCCCCAACCGCTTGATTTCATGGTCAATTGCCCGTGCCACAATATCACGAGGGGCAAGTTCCCCGCGTTTATCGAAACGATCCATAAATCGTTCCCCGCCGCCCGGCACACCGGGGGGCAGCTTCAATTCACCGCCTTCACCGCGCACGGCCTCGGTAATCAGGAAATTTTTGACCTCCAGATTATAAAGGCAGGTGGGATGAAACTGGTTCATTTCCATATTGGAAACGCGGCACCCCGCACGCCACGCCATCGCAATGCCGTCGCCGGTTGCACCACGCGGCGCGGTAGAGAAGAGATAGGCACGGCCAGCCCCCCCCGACGCCAATATGGTCGCCCGACCAACAAAGGCATCCACCCGCTTTGTCCGGCGATTAAACGCATAAACGCCCCAGACATGGCCATCGCCGGAATAGCGTTCGCCATGGCGGCTGGTGATAAGGTCAATCGCCACCATATCCGGCATCAGCGTGATATTGGGGCTGGCCTGCGCGGCAGCCATCAGCGCTTTTTGCACGGCGGCCCCGGTCGCGTCATCCACATGGACGATACGGCGATGGCTATGCCCGCCTTCCCGCGTTAGATGCCAGCGTTCGCCAAATTCTTCCCCCTCGTTAAAGGGAACCCCCAGCCGCGCCAGCTCCTCAATCGCCGCCGGGGCGCTCGACACGACAAATTCCACCGTGGAGCGGTCATTGAGGCCAGCACCTGCAACCATCGTATCTTCGATATGTTTTTCAAAACTATCGCCCGCATCCAGTACCGCCGCAATGCCGCCCTGCGCCCAAGCGGTAGACCCGCCATCCAGCGCGCCTTTGGCAATTACCAGCACCTTTTTATCCTGTGCCAGATGGATGGCGGCGGTCAGCCCCGCCGCACCGGAACCGATGATGATGACATCATATTGGGTGATCGGCATGGTCTTGAGGTTTATCCTTTCATTTTCCGTCCGCCGCTCATTCTGCCGGAGCGGTCAGGTTAAGAAATACATCTTCCAGATCAGGTTCCTGCGTCGCCACATCGACAATCTGAAACCCCAGTTCATTGACGGCCGCCAGAACCTCCCCCGCGTTGGTGCGGTTTTTCTGATAGCTGATGGAGAGCATCTGTTCGCCCACACGTTCTACCCGGTCAAAACTGGGGTGGTTTGGCATATCATCGATTACTTGCTCTATCGGGCGGTCAACCGTCACGCGTACAATTTTTTCCTGCGCCATTGCCAGTAATTCCGGCGTGGGCTTGTTGGCGATCACCCGGCCATGGTTGATAATCGCAATGCGGTCACACAGTTCCTCGGCCTCTTCCAGATAATGGGTGGTCAGTACAATGGTGACACCCATTTCATTAAGGTGTCGCACATAATCCCATAATTGCTGGCGCAGCATGATATCAACGCCCGCGGTTGGCTCATCCAGCACAAGAATTGGCGGCGAATGAACCATCGCCTTCGCCACCATGAGCCGCCGCTTCATCCCGCCCGACAAAGTACGGGCATAAGCGTTCGCTTTATCCTCCAGATGCACAGCACGCAGCAGGTCCATCGAATGCCGCTGCGCCTTGGGCACGCCATAATAGCCCGCCTGATTTTCAAGCGTTTCCAATGGGGTAAAGAAGGGATCGAAAGTAATTTCCTGATTGACGATGCCAATGCTGTTTTTCGCATTGCGGGGATGTTCGTCTATATCAAAGCCCCAGATGCTCGCACGGCCAGATGTTTTCGTGACCAGCCCGGCGAGAATGTTAATCATCGTCGATTTACCAGCACCATTAGGGCCTAGCAGGCCCAAAATCTGGCCACGTGGCACCGAAAGGCTAACGTCATCAAGCGCCCGCTTACCACCTGCGTACACTTTGCTCAGCCCCTTTATCTCGATGGCTGATTGCGTGGTATAATCAGATGCAGCCTGATGGCTCACAACGGGCGATGGGGTGATATTTCCAGTCATTGCCGCACCCATAGCGCCTTCCCCTGTCCCACGTAAAGCAGCTATGCATATGTTTCGCCCCGCATAACACAGAGATTTCAGGTAAATCGCCAGCCAGCGCCGGATGATTATTGCGATTCATTCTCTGGGTCCTGTACATATTGCCGTCCCCGACGCAGGGTGATAAAGGCCATTGCCATGATTCAAGCACCTGAAACCATCCGCACGAATAAGACCCGCGTTGCCTGTGACGGTTCCGGGGATATTCCCGCCGCCCTTGGCCATCCACGCGTCTTTCTGGAAATTGATGACAAAGGCTATGCCGATTGCGGTTATTGCGACCGGCGCTTTGTACTAATCGGTGGCCCGGCGGATGTCGTGCCAGATCAGTCCTCTGAACAGAACGCTGCGACCGCCTGATTTTTCATCAGGGCAAAGCCCACCTTTCATGCTAGACGTCACTCCAATATCGGGGGTTTGTCTTATGCGTGGAGGGGTAGATGAATAATCGGGATAATCGCACCCTATGGAAAGGCGCCTGCCATTGCGGCGCTGTGCAGTTTACCGTGCGTCTGACGGATGGAATGAACACCGCGCGGCGATGCTCCTGCTCTTATTGCTCTATGCGCGGCGCAGTTGCGGTTTCCGCGAACCTTGATGATATAGAGATCATCAGCGGGCAGGACATTTTGTCCCTCTATCAGTTCAACACCGGCACGGCGAAACATCATTTTTGTTCTCGTTGCGGTATCTACACCCACCATCAGCGCCGCTCTAACCCACATCAATATGGCGTGAACGTCGCATGTCTTGATGGCGTCAGCCCGCTCGATTTCGCGGTTGTGCCGGTTTATGACGGGCAAAATCATCCGAAAGACAGTCAGGCCCCCACACCTGCCACCATCGGGCAACTTCGCTTTGAACCCGGCAAGGGACAACCAAAGCCGCGCTACTGAAAGCCCGTCTGCCGCCTATAAGGGGGTGGCGCAGCGCGCCGAAGCGTCTATATCAGATTCATGACTGATCCTTTTAGCTCCTCCGCCTTTACCGATGCACGCGGCCTGATTTACCGTGATGGCCAGTTGGACCCTGATGGTGCGCGCCGCCTCACCGCCTCGGCCCTTTCCGGCTGTGATGATGGTGAATTATTCCTGCAATATCGTGCATCGGAAAGTTTCGGTTTTGATGATGGGCGGCTGAAAACCGCCGATTATTCGACGGATAAAGGCTTTGGCCTGCGCGGCGTTTCCGGGGAAACCACCGGCTTTGCCCATGCCAATGAAATATCAGAGGCTGCCATCGCCCGCGCCGCGCAAACCCTCGCGCTGCTCGATCCGGCGAAGCAAGCCCCGGCCCCGCCGCCACGCCAGACCAACCGGCATCTGTACACCGACGTCAATCCGCTGGAACTGGTACCTTTTGCGGAAAAAGTTGCTCTCTGCGCCAAGGTAGACGCCGCCGCCCGCGCGCGGGACCCACTGGTGTCGCAGGTTTCCGTCAGCCTGTCGGGTAGCTGGTCGGTCGTGGAAATCGTCCGCGCCGATGGCTTTACCGCCACCGATATTCGTCCCCTCGTGCGCCTCAATGTCTCGATCATCGTAGAGGAAAATGGCAGGCGAGAAACGGGCAGCTTCGGCATTGGCGGACGCTATCTGTATGATGGTGTGATGGAGGAAGGCGTTTGGAACCGCGCCATTGATGAGGCGCTGGCACAGGCTCGTACCAATTTACGATCGGTCGCGGCACCAGCGGGCGAGATGACCGTATTGCTCGGCCCCGGCTGGCCCGGCGTATTGCTGCATGAGGCCGTGGGCCATGGGCTGGAGGGGGATTTCAACCGCAAGGGCACATCCGCCTTTTCCGGGCGTATCGGTCAGCAGGTCGCGGCAAAGGGCGTGACGGTTGTCGATGATGGCAGCATCATGAACCGCCGCGGCTCCCTCTCCATTGATGATGAAGGCACGCCGACTCAGGAAAATATCCTGATCGAAGATGGCATTTTAAAATCCTATATGCAGGATCGCTTGAACGCGCGGCTGATGGGCGTGGAGCCCACCGGCAATGGTCGGCGCGAAAGCTATGGCCATGCACCGATGCCGCGTATGACCAACACCTTCATGCGCGGCGGTGAGGATGATCCGGCAGAACTGCTCTCCCGCGTCAAAAATGGCGTTTTCGCCAAGAGCTTTGGCGGCGGGCAGGTCGATATTGTGTCGGGGAAATTCGTCTTTTCCTGCACAGAGGCATATCTGGTCAAAGACGGTAAAATTGGCGACCCCATTAAGGGCGCGACGTTGATTGGCGATGGCCCTACAACGATGAACAAGATCATCGGCATCGGCAATGACATGGCGCTGGACGAAGGCATTGGCATGTGCGGCAAGGGCGGACAGAGCGTTCCTGCCGGTGTTGGTCAGCCCACCTTATTGATTGACGGCATTACCATCGGCGGCACAGCGGCGTAACCAGCCCATAATTGAACGGCATAGAGTAAGGGATTAGCGGATATGACCCGGCGTTTCGATGTCATCATCATGGGCGGCGGCCTTGTGGGCCTCACCTTGGGCATTGGCCTTTCCCGCCATGGCGTTACTTGTGCAGTGGTGGACCCGGCGAATCCTGTGACCACCCTCGCCCCCGATTTTGATGGCCGGGTTTCCTCCATTTCCAGCGCAAGCTGGCGGCTGTTTCAGGCCATTGGCATCGCCGATAAGCTGGAGGGCAAGGGCTGCCCGATTGATCGCATCTGGGTATCGGACGGCCTGCAACCCGGCACGCTGGATTTCGCGCCTTCTGGCGATGATGGCGTGCCCATGGGCATCATGTTTGAAAATACGGTCACCCGTATTGCCCTGCGTGATGCCGCGCTGGAAGCCGAAAATCTGACGATATTCCAACCGGATAAGGCCGCGCATATTGACCGCAATCTGGATAGCGTCACTGTCCGTCTCGAAAGTGGCGAAGAACTGCAATCCTCTCTGCTGGTGGGCGCAGAAGGCCGTGCCAGCCCGTTGCGGGAGGCAGCACGCATTCCTGTGGCGCGGTGGAGTTACAACCATATCGCAATGGTAAGCGCCATCACCCATGAGGTGCCGCACCAGAATACCGCCTATGAAATTTTCTATCCCGATGGCCCCTTTGCTCTGCTGCCGATGCAGCCGGGCAACCGCAGTGCCGTTGTCTGGACCGTGCCAAAGGAACAGGCACCGGGCATGATGGCGCTGGGCCAGCGCGGCTGGGCAGAGGAAGCTCAAAAACGCATGGGCCGCTTTCTAGGTGAGATAGAGGTTGCCGCGCCGCGCTCCTCCTATCCGCTGGGCTATCATCGCGCCGCCCGCATCACCGATACCCGCCTCGCGCTGGTGGGGGATGCAGCCCATGGCATTCACCCTATTGCCGGACAGGGCGTAAACCTTGGCTTCCGCGATGCAGCCGCGCTGATCGAGGTGATTGTTGATGGCATGAGGCTGGGGCTGGAACCCGGCGATGCTCAGCTTATGGCTCGCTATCAACGCTGGCGCAGCCTTGATACGCTGTCTGTTACCATCGCGATGGATGGTCTGGTGCGCCTGTTCGACATTCCCGGCAAGACGGTTTCAGCGGTGCGGCGACTGGGTTTGGCGGCAGTGCAGCGTATGGGGCCGCTCAAAAACCGTTTCATGGCTGAGGCACGCGGGGAATCCGGCGCACTGCCCCGACTACTCAGTGGCGAGATGGTATAAAACGAGTATTGCGAATATTGTATCGCTGCATCAACTTATCTATCGTCACCAGATGACATTATTTTCTGCCTTTAAGAAGAAAGGCGGGGCCCACCAATCCCTGTCTATTCTTCTGGCCTGCCTGATGACGACTTCCCCAACCGCCTTGATGGCAGAAGAAGCAGGTGAGGATGCTCCTCTTACCGACCGGGATTTATCGCCTGCTCTCAGTGAAGATTTCACTCATCAGCAGATTATTATACCCGCATCATCGACGCAGGCAGCAACCTCCCCTTATGCTGCAACGGCATCATGGGTCAGAAACACATCCACCAACACCCTCTCCGATCCGTTCAATTATATGCTGCCAGATGGGCATTTCTCAGTTAGGCAAGAGGAAACCCCGCCACCGCCCTCCTCCGTCGCTGGTCCGGCAGATATTCGGTATCGGCCACCACATTCGCCGGAAACCAACCCCAACCGTTACCGCAATTTCGGCCAACAGGCAGGAGCTGTGAAATGGGAACTGGCGGCCATCCTCGCTTATTATACCGCTATTAACGGGAGCAAATTATTCAAGGAACCGGAATGGCCCCATTTCCACAAAGAGGGCTGGTTTGGCAAATCCACCAATAATATCGGCGTAGATAAGCTCGCCCATAGCTATAGCAGCTATATATTATCGGAAATATTGCACGCCCGCCTGCGCCGTAAAACCGGCGACGCCCCCGGTATTCAATTCACCGCAGCGGCTCTTGCCTCTGCCACCATGCTCTATACCGAATTATGGGACAGCATTGAACCCACCGCTGGCTGGTCATGGGAAGATGTAGCGTTCAACACGATGGGTGCGGGGTTTTCTGTCTTGCGCAATTCCGTCCCCGGCCTTGATGAGAAGCTGGATTTCCGGTTGATGATAATCCCGAATTCCAGCTTCATTAACACGCAGGGCAAGCGCCATTTTGAACAGCAGCGCCATTTCTTTGCGCTGAAATTCGCCGGCTTCGAGGGACTGAACAAAGGGCCACTGCGGTTTCTGGAATTCCACCTTGGTTATTATGCCAAGGATTTCACGCTGCAAGACCGCGCATTGGGCGTAGAACCCAAACGCCGCATCTTTGTCGGCTTCGGCCTCAACCTGCGGGAACTATTCTTCAAAAACAGCAGCAGCCGCGTTGGCAGGGCCGCAGGAGAGGTGCTGGACTATTTCCAGCCGCCCTATACCGCCCTGCATCAGCACATCACCAATTAACCAATCAGACCCTAGTGACCTGAATCTGAAGTTCGTCACATTATTAGGCAGGGGTTGAACGAACTTCAGATTCATGAAGGTCACTAGCAAATATATGATTCTAGTGTGGTTTATGGATTTGAAATACGCTCTGGGCTTAGCCGCTATATTGTGGCGTATTTCAAATTCACCACACTAGAGCGGGTGATAGCGCATCGCGACGTCCACCCGTTCATACCGGCTGCCATAGTGCGCCATAATATCCGCGTCATGGTGGAAACCCAGCTTCTCATAAAGATGAATAGCCGCCTCACAGCGGGAGTTGGTGAGGAGATAAAGCGGATCTGCGCCAATAGTCCGGGCGCGATCAATCATTGCCTCCAGCAGAAATTCCCCCACCTTCAGACCGCGAGCCGACGACCTCACCCCCATTTTAGTGAGTTCAAAACTGCTTTCCCCGGTTTTTTGCAACGCACAGGTGCCAATGATACCCCGCCCCGGCATCTCCACACATAAAATCACGCCGCCCGGGGCAATAATCCGCTCATAAGGGGCGTTCAGAACGTCCTTATCCGTCTGTTCCAGATGGAACATGGCGCTGATCCATTCCTCATTAATCTCACGAAAATGATGGGCCAGATCATCGCTATATTCATGCAAAATCAACCCTGAGGCAGGGATGGTGTCATTCGATAGAGTTTCAGTCATAGCCCCCTGCCTATCGCCCGCATCCTATCTGTCAATGGGTGAAGGCTATGCGATGAAATGAATATTCATCCCTCTTGAAAGCCCGCCCACCCCACATACATCTGCTTTGTCTGGTCCGGCGAAGGACAGACGAAACGGACGCCATCATGGGTCCGCACTGTGTTCAAACCGCTCACTATGAGGATTTGATTATGCGTAATTTTGATCTCACCCCTTATCGTCGTTCTACCGTTGGCTTTGACCGTCTGTTTGATCTTATCGAAAACAGCCGCGTCGCACAGAGCGATAATTACCCCCCGTTCAATATTGAGCGCCTGTCGGAAGACCGTTACCGCGTGACGCTCGCCGTTGCAGGCTTCCGTGAGGATGAGCTGGACATCATCGCCCAGCAAAATCTGTTACAGGTATCCGGGCGAAAAGCAGAAATCGGCAATGATGAACGCGCCAAATTCCTGCATGTCGGCATTGCCAACCGCAGTTTTGAACGCCGCTTTGAACTCGCTGATTTCGTGCGCGTAGAAAATGCGGTGCTGGCGGATGGTCTGCTGACGATTGAGCTTGTCCGCGAAATCCCTGAAGCGATGAAGCCCAAGAAAATCGCCATTAATGGCGGGCAGCTTGTGGACATCGTCAAAACGGATGACAGTAACGCCGCGTAAATAGACGCCGCCAATATGAATGAAAGGAGGCAACCATCGTCTCCTTTCGCTGATTACAAAAAAGGGGTGATCCTTTACGGACCGCCCCTTTCTCTATTCCATCATGCCGACCTGTTTTAGACCAGCCGGCTCTGCTTAACCGCCGCCTCGATAAAGCTAGCGAACAGCGGATGCGGATCAAAAGGTTTGGATTTGAGTTCCGGGTGGAACTGAACCCCAATAAACCATGGGTGATCCGGGCGCTCTACAATCTCCGGCAGGCGGCCATCGGGCGACAGGCCAGAGAAAATCAGCCCGCCTTTTTCCAGCGCTTCCTGATAGCCAATGTTCACCTCATAGCGGTGGCGATGGCGTTCGCTGATGTCCTGAGCGCCATAAATGCTGGCAACCTTGCTATTGGCCGACAGATGCGCAGGATAAGCCCCCAGACGCATAGTGCCGCCCAGATCGCCATCGGCGCTGCGCTGCTGCGTCCCATCCTTTGTTGCCCATTCGGTGATAAGACCCACTACAGGCTCACTCGTCGCACCAAATTCAGTGGTGGAGGCATCGGTGATACCCGCCGTATTCCGCGCGCCTTCGATGCAGGCCATCTGCATACCGAGACAAATACCAAGGAACGGGACATTCCGTTCACGGGCAAAGCGTACCGCCGCAATTTTACCTTCGCTGCCACGCACACCGAAGCCACCCGGCACAAGAATGCCATGCATTGGTTCCAGCTCCGCCGCGATATCGTTATCGGCCTGCTCAAACAGCTCTGCATCAATCCACTGAAGGCGGACCTTCACCCGATTGGCAAGCCCGCCATGCACCAATGCTTCGTGCAGGGATTTATACGCATCAGGAAGGCCAACATATTTACCAACAACACCGATGGTCACTTCGCCTTCGGGGTTGCTATGGCGGTCCATGATATCGATCCAGCGATCCATTGTGGGTTGCGGCGCACCTTCTATACCAAAAGCATGGAGGACTTCATCATCCAGCCCTTCGGCATGATATTGCTGAGGCACGGCATAAATGGTGCTGGCGTCCAGCGCCGGAATAACCGCCTCTGGCCGCACATTACAGAATAGCGCGATTTTGCGGCGCTCACTCTCTGGCAGGGGCTGCTCACAGCGGCAAAGCAGGATATTGGGCTGTATGCCAAGGCTGGTGAGTTCCCGCACGCTATGCTGCGTGGGCTTGGTTTTCAGTTCCCCGGCCGCCGCGATATAGGGCACCAGCGTCACATGAACAAAGATCGACTGCGCCCGGCCCAGATCATTATGGAGCTGGCGAATCGCCTCCATGAAAGGCAGGCTTTCAATATCGCCCACTGTGCCGCCAATTTCGCATAAGACGAAATCAAGATCATCGGTATCCGCCATGGCGAATGCCTTAATCTCGTCCGTCACATGCGGGATGACCTGCACGGTCGCGCCCAGATAATCACCACGTCGTTCCTTGGTGATGATTGTCTGGTAAATACGCCCCTGTGTCACATTGTCGGCCTGCCGCGCAGAAACGCCAGTAAACCGCTCATAATGGCCAAGGTCGAGGTCGGTTTCGGCCCCGTCATCGGTCACATAGACTTCCCCATGCTGATAGGGCGACATCGTGCCCGGATCGACATTGAGATAGGGGTCAAACTTACGAATGCGCACACGATATCCCCGCGCTTGCAGCAATGCTGCAAGGCTGGCAGCCATAAGGCCTTTGCCAAGCGAGGAGACCACGCCGCCGGTGATGAAAATATACCGCGCCATGGGAGAAGAGGCCTACCCTTATTTCATAGGAAAGAGCAAGCGCACAAATATTATGCGCCTGCAATTTTATCATTAATTACGTTCAACCGCTTATTGAGCGAGCGGAACCGCACCGTTGGAAGCATCCTGAGCACCCGCCTGACCAACGGATTGTGCCGCGCCAGAGAGCGGATCACCGGTAACCGGTGCCTGAGTCGGCACATTAGAGGCCGGGGCCTGCTTTACCAGTGACGTATCAATGTCCGAAGGCGCGTGCTTGATGGATGCAATCACCGCCAAAGTGATGCTGAGCAATACAAACAGACCCGCCAGGATGGATGTAGCGCGCGTCAGGAAATCGGCCGCACCACGTGCAGACATAAACCCGGATGGGCTGCCGCCAACACCAAGCCCACCCCCTTCGGACCTCTGCATCAGAATTACGGTAACAAGGCAGGTCGCAATAATGGCCTGCACGACAAGCAGAAAGGTGAACATGAAATGGCTATCCGCAAAAGCAAAATGTGATTGCACAAAATGTGATTACAACGGCCCTTAACCGGATAGGCCCTCAGGTTCAACCATAGTGTTTCAACCATGGAATGGAGACGGCGTAGTTTTTAATCACCGCCCCCAATTCAACCATGGTGACGCCATAGCCGCCCCCTTACGCAGCAGCCTCAATAATCGGGCCGAAACTATCTGCCTTCAGGCTCGCCCCGCCGACAAGGCCGCCGTCCACATCCTCCAGCGCGAAAATCTCCCGCGCATTCGCAGCATTAACCGATCCACCATAAAGGAGCCGCATCGCATCGGCCTGCTCCGCGCCCAAAGCCTGACGCAATGCCCCGCGAATATCACCGTGAATTTCGGCAATTTGCTCCATCGTCGGGATGCGCCCGGTGCCAATCGCCCAGATCGGTTCATAAGCAATAGAGAGCCAGTCAGCCGACGCACCATCAGGCAGCGAATCACTAAGTTGGCCCAGAACAAATTCGCTTGCCTTGCCACTATCGCGCGTTTCAAGGCTTTCCCCAAGGCAGAGGATGACCTTCAAACCCGCCGCCCGCGCAGCCAGCGCCTTGGCCGCAACATCTGCGCTGCTTTCATGCTGATCGCCTCGGCGTTCACTATGGCCGACAATCACCCAGCTCGCCCCTGCTTCTTTCACCATCGCGGCAGAAAGACAGCCGGTATGCGCACCATTTTCATTCATATGGCAATCCTGCGCGCCGATAAAAATGGCCTTCACCCCAGCCTTTGCCTCGCTCAGCAAGGTTGCAGGAATACACAGCCCAACCTCTGCATCGGGGTGCTGCGTCGCAATGGCATCAATCGCGTAAGCCGCGCCCAATTGCGCCCGCAGGCCATTCATTTTCCAGTTGCCAACAACCAGTTTCCGACGGCCCATGATGTTATCCTCCTGCTGCCTGATGAGTGATTTTGCTCATGCCGGGCGATAGCGTTCTGGGCAACAATGTCCAGTCCCCGCTTGAAGGGAAGACAGACACATCCTAAAGCAGCACATATTTTGCTGCCTTTCGGGATGCTCAGGACCATTTCATGATCAGTTTCTTTCGTCGCATCATCAAATCAAAATGGGGGGCTGGCATTGGCGCAGCCTTTCTGGCTCTCGTCGCTTTTGCCTTTGCAGCGGGCGATATTTCGTCAATGGATGGGGGCAATCCACTGCGTGGTCTCTTTGGCGGCACCTCCACCAAAGTCGGTAGCCAGAAGCTCGCTGATTCGGATGTGCAGGCCCGTGTGCAGCGCGTTTTTGAACAGCAGCGCCGCGATAATCCCGGCATGCAGATAGCGCAATTTCTGGAAATGGGCGCTGTACCGCAGATTTTCGATCAATTGGTGGCCGCTGTTGCCCTCAGCGAATTTGCTCATGAACAGGGTGTTTATGTCAGCAAGCGCATGGTCGATGCGCAAATTGCCGCGATTCCTGCTTTTCATGATGCCGCCGGTAAATTCGATCAGGCCCTGTTCCGCCAGATGCTGGCCGCCCAGCGCATCAGCGAAAAGGAATTGCGCGATGACATTACGCAGGAACTGACCGGCAAGCTGATGCTGACGCCAGCAGGCCTTGGCGCACGCCTTTCTGACAGTCTGGTGCTGCCCTATGCATCATTGCTGCTGGAAGCCCGCGAAGGACGTATCGCTGCAATCCCATCCTCTGCTTTTCCGGTGGAAGGCAATCCTACTGACCAGCAACTCAATGATTTCTACAAGAAAAATGCTGATCGTTATACCGTACCAGAGCAGCGCCGCCTGCGTTATGCTCTGGTTGATGCAGATCGTTTTGCAACGGCTGCCACACCAACAGACAGCGAAATCAGCAAATATTATAATGATAACAAGGCGAAATATGCCGCGCGCGAAACCCGCACGGTAGAACAGCTGATACTGCCCAATGAAGCCGCCGCAAAGGCTGCCCTCGCTGCGGGATCACTCAGCGCCGCTGCGAAAAAAGACGGTCTTTCTGTTTCCACTATGAAGGAAATGGAGAAATCCGCTCTGGCCAAACAAACCTCTGCGCAAACTGCTGATGCCGTTTTCGCG
This sequence comes from Sphingobium sp., assembly GCA_009360885.1. Classification (GTDB taxonomy): domain Bacteria; phylum Pseudomonadota; class Alphaproteobacteria; order Sphingomonadales; family Sphingomonadaceae; genus Sphingobium. The sequence goes on from SPEL01000006.1 coordinate 15,164, forward strand.
GCGGCTCAGGGTAAGATGGTTGGCCCGGTGAAGGTCGCGTTGGGCTGGGCTGTTCTTCAGGTGACCGGGGTTCAGAATATTGCCGCCAAGCCGCTCGATAGCGTGAAAGGCGAGATCACCACTGCGCTGAAAGCCGAAAAGAGCAAATCTCTCCTCAGCAATTTCACGGCCAAGGTCGAAAATGAAATCGCCAATGGTGCAACCTTTGAAGAGGCCACCCGTGACAATGGCCTGAAGGTGGAAAGCACGCCCTTGCTGATCGCCACCGGCCAAAGTGTTGAGGTTGCGGACTATACCCCACCTGCGGAAATCGGCGCGATGCTGCGTCCCGCATTTGACATGGCACCGGAAGATGACGCCCAGTTCGTGACCATCGCGGACCAACAGCGTTATGCTCTGCTCTCTGTGTCGGACATTACCGCCGCTGCTCCGCCGCCAATCGCCAAGGTGAAGAGCGTGATCGTGCAGCAATATAAGTTGCACCAGAGCGCGACCAAGGCGAAGGCTCTCGCCGACAGGCTGAAGGCACAGATTGATAAAGGCACGTCCTTTGACAAAGCTCTGGCTGGCGCTGGCGTAACATTGCCTGCCCCGCAAAAGGTCGCAGGACGGCGCGCTGATCTGCTGCGTCAGGACCGTCGTCCGCCTGCAGAAATCTCGATTTTGTTCGCAATGGCCAGCGGCACGATGAAAATCATGCCCATCCCCAATGACAATGGCTATTTCCTCATCATGCTGGATAAAATTCAGCAGGGCGATGCCGCCAAGGTTCCGGGGCTGGTAGATCAGGTTCGGGGTGACATCACCAATGTCGTTGCCAACGAATATGCCGACCAGTTTGAACGGGCCATTGAGCGTTCTCTGGGCGTGAAGTCTAACCCCGCGACCATCGCCCGCGTGACGCAGGAATTGCGCCGCGTGAATGGCGCGGCTCCGGAATAAGGCGCGTCTAATGGCAATAACCGGGGGTTCTGATATCGCAGATGTGAAGGCAACTCTGGCCGCGGGGCGCTCCGCCCTGTTGTGGCGCAAACAGATTGCCGACACCGAAACGCCGATTTCTGCCGCACTCAAGCTGATGCAGGCAGGACGCGGCGACTTTCTGCTAGAATCGGTTGAGGGTGGCTCTGTCCGTGGCCGCTTCAGCCTGCTTGGGTTGGACCCTGATCTTGTTTTCCGCGCCAATGGACAGCAGGCGGAAATCAATCGACAGTGGCAGACAAACCGGGATGCGTTCACGCCGCTGACAGACGATACTCTCACTGCCCTGCGCGCACTGGTGCAGCAATGCCGGGCGGATGTAGACCCTGCCCTGCCCCCGGCACTGGCCTGTCTGGTCGGTAATTTCGGCTATGAAACCATTGGCCTCGTCGAGAAATTGCCACGCCCTGCGCCCAACCCGATATCCATGCCGGATATGCTGTTCACCCGGCCCACGGTCATCCTGATTTTTGATCGGCTGGAGGATGCGCTTTATCTCGTCGCGCCCCTGTGGAAGGAAAAAACCACTGACAGTGACCGTGATATTGCCGATGCACAGGACCGGCTAGATGCTGTTTCGGCTCGCCTCGCTGGCCCCCTACCCATGCAACCTCACGATCAGGCTGGTGATGACATTGCCTTCACCCCGGTGCTGGAACCGGGCCGCTATGCCGATATGGTGAACAAGGCCAAAGAATATATCATGGCTGGCGATATTTTTCAGGTCGTGCTGGCACAGCGGTTTACGGCTCCTTTTCCATTGCCGCCTATCGCACTCTATCGGGCGTTGCGACGGATCAATCCTTCGCCTTTCCTCTATTGCCTTGATATGCCAGGCTTTTCCCTCATCGGTTCCAGCCCGGAAATATTGGTGCGCGTGCGTGATGGCGAAGTTACCATCCGCCCGATTGCTGGCACCCGCCCGCGCGGCAAAACGGCCGCTGAAGACGCCGCCAACCGTGATAGCTTGCTGGCAGACCCCAAGGAACGCGCCGAGCATCTGATGTTGCTGGACCTTGGCCGCAATGATGTAGGCCGCGTCGCCAGCGCCGGTTCCGTAACCGTGACAGATAGCTACACCACCGAATATTACAGCCATGTCATGCACATTGTTTCCAATGTCGTTGGCGCTCTGGACCCGAAAAAGGATGCGCTAGACGCTCTGTTCGCAGGCTTCCCAGCGGGCACTGTTTCCGGCGCGCCAAAGGTTCGTGCCTGTGAGATTATTGCGGAGCTGGAACCGGAAACGCGGGGCGCTTATGCTGGCGGTGTCGGCTATTTCTCGCCTAATGGCGACATGGATAGCTGTATTGTCCTGCGCACTGCCGTCCTCAAGGATGGCATACTCCATGCTCAAGCGGGCGCGGGCATCGTTGCCGACAGCGACCCGGCCTATGAACAGCGTGAGTGTGAGGCAAAATCAGGCGCGCTGATGGCGGCGGCCAAGGAAGCCGTCAGATTATCACGTGAAGGGCAATTCGGCCAGTGAAGGGCGGCTTCATCGCGATGCTCTGGATAATTAGCGACATTCTGATTAAGAGACCTGCATGATCCTCGTTATCGACAATTATGACAGCTTCACATGGAACCTCGTCCATTATCTGATGGAATTGGGCGCTGAGGTAGAAGTGGTGCGCAATGATGCACTTTCGGCCACGCAGGCCATTGGAACCGGGGCAGAGGCTTTTCTGCTCTCCCCTGGCCCCTGCACCCCGAACGAGGCAGGAATCAGCCTCGATCTGGTAGGAGCCTGCGCGGATAGCGGCAAACCATTGTTGGGCGTATGTCTGGGCCATCAGTCGATTGGCCAATATTTTGGTGGTAAGGTAGTGCGCGGCGGCCTGATGCACGGCAAGACATCGCCCGTCACCCATGATGGCACAGGCTTGTTCACCGGCCTGCCTTCGCCCTTTACCGCGACGCGCTATCATTCGCTGATCGTCGAAGACATTCCAGACTGCCTGATCGTCAACGCCCAGAGCGACGATGATTCCGTCATGGGATTCCGCCACGCCAGCCTGCCGATCCACAGCGTTCAGTTCCACCCGGAAAGTATCGCAACAGAATATGGCCATGACATGCTGGCGAATTTCATGAAGCTCGCCGGAATGACACCAAAGCCACTGCCTGTGAAGGCTGCTCTATGACAGGCCTGCCGGACACCAGTGCCCCGTTAACGGCCGAGGATGCCGCTGCGGCCTTTACCGCGATATTGGATGGTGGCCCGTCTGACAGTCAGGTGCATGATTTCCTGCTGAATCTCAGTGAACGCGGCGAAACCGCAACGGAAATTGCCGCCGCCGCCGCCGCCATGCGGCAGAGGATGATTACCATCACCGCCCCCGAAGGCGCAATTGATGTATGTGGCACCGGCGGGGACGGGCTGCATACCCTCAACGTATCCACTGCCGTTGCGATAGTCGTTGCGGCTTGCGGCGTTCCTGTCGCCAAACATGGCAATCGCGCTGCATCCTCCAAGGCGGGGGGCGCGGATACGCTGGAAGCACTGGGCGTCCGGTTAGAGATTTCACCGGAAGAAGCTGAACGGCAGCTCGCTGATCTGGGGATTTGCTTCCTCTTTGCCCAGCGCCATCACCCGGCTCTGGGCCGTCTTGCGCCCATTCGTAAGGCGATAGGGCGGCGCACCATCTTCAACCTAACCGGGCCACTCGCTAACCCCGCACAGGTAAAGCGCCAGATTGTCGGTATTGCACGCCCGGATTATGTGACCATCTGCGCTGAGGCCATGCAGAAGCTGGGTATGACCCACGCTATGCTGGTCGCGGGCGAAGATAATATGGATGAGCTTTCCCTCAGCACGCCCAATCATGTGGCTGAGCTGAAAGATGGGGCCATCAGCACTTACCGCCTCAATGCCACCGATGTTGGGCTCTCCAATCATCCGCATGAGGCGATACGCGGCGGCGATGCGGCCTATAACGCCGATGCTTTGCGCCGTCTGCTGCTTGGGGAAACCGGCGCTTATCGTGATGCTGTGCTGATGAATGCGGCAGGCGCGCTGATTGTTGCTGGCGAAGTAGATGGCTGGGCGGCTGGTATCGAAGAAGCCGCAGAGGCGATTGATAAAGGGCTGGCCCATGCCCTCCTCCAATGCTGGACGGCGTGGAAATGACGAATAAACTGATTGAAATCTGTAATAGCAAATATGCCGAAGTCGCCACGCGTAAGGCCGACATCAGCATTGCAACCTTGCAGGAGCGCGCCGCCTCGCAAACCCCTCCGCGCGGTTTTCGCCGGGCGCTTGATAAAGCCGCGAAGGATGGCTTTGGCCTGATTGCAGAGATTAAGAAAGCTAGCCCCTCCAAGGGCCTCATCCGCGCGGATTTTGATCCGCCTGCCCATGCCGCCGCTTATCAGGCTGGCGGAGCGACCTGCCTTTCGGTATTGACCGACGCACCTTATTTCCAAGGGCATGAGGACTATCTGATTGCGGCCCGTTCCACCTGTAACTTGCCGATATTACGCAAGGATTTCATGGTAGACCCGTGGCAGGTGATGGAGGCGCGCTCCATCGGGGCGGATGCCATCCTCATCATCGTCGCCGCGCTTGATGATGGGCAGATGCAGGAAATCGAACAAACTGCACTCGACCTCGGCATGGATGTGCTGATCGAGGTGCATGATGCAGAGGAAATGGAGCGGGCGAGCCGCCTTAAATCACGCCTCATTGGTGTTAACAACCGGGATTTACGCGACTTTACCGTCGATTTTAAACGCACCTATGAACTGATTGGCAACGCCCCCGAAGGCTGCACCTTTGTTGCAGAAAGCGGCCTGTCCTCTCATACCGACCTTGTTGACATGGCGCAGCATGATGTCCGCTGTTTCCTTGTGGGCGAAGCATTGATGCGGCAACAAAATCTGGAAATCGCAACACGGCAATTGTTAACCGGCGCTTGACTTGTTCCCGGTTAGTTCTTATACGTTCCCCATCCGTTCCACAGGATGAGGTAAGCAATGCTGACGGCAAAGCAACAGGAACTGCTGGTTTTCATTGCCAGAAGGCTGGAAGAAGGCGGCGTGTCGCCATCCTTTGATGAAATGAAGGATGCGCTGGATTTACGTTCAAAATCTGGCATTCATCGCCTTGTCAGCGCTCTCGAAGAGCGCGGCTTCATTCGTCGCTTGCCTAATCGCGCCCGCGCATTGGAAGTGTTGAAGTTGCCGGATGGGTTGACGGCGGCAGATCTCACGACAGAAGTAATAAATGCCCCGGCAGAAGTTACACTCCGCACATCTGCACCATCGGCACATCTTCCTGCTGCCCCCAACACCGTCAGTAAGGCATTGCCTGTTGCCGCCAATGACGTGATTGAAATTCCGCTGCATGGACGAATTGCTGCTGGTATTCCTGTCGAAGCATTGGAAGGGCAAGCGATGCTCTCTGTGCCAGCCGCCCTGTTGGGGTCGGGCGATCATTATGCTTTGGAGGTATCCGGAGATTCCATGGTCGACGCAGGCATATTGGATGGCGATTATGCCCTCATCCAGCGCACTGATGTAGCGCGGGAGGGCCAGATTATCGTTGCTCTTATTGATGATAATGAAGCGACGCTAAAATATTTCCGTCGTGAAAATGGTCGCGTTCGCCTTGACCCGGCCAATCCTGCTTATGAACCGCAGGTCTATAACCCTGAGCAAGTTCGTATTCAGGGTAAATTAGCAGGCCTGCTGCGGCGCTATCATTAGGCCATCATCACAATAGCTTCAAAGGGCCGTAACATTCCGGCCCTTCGTTGTTTTTGGGCCTACGCAATTCCATGTATATCTGTTCTATGCATAGCTGCGATTGTTCGCTGCTCTCATAGATATTCAGTGACTGATCCACGGATGCTCATCTCCGGCCTTACGCACGGTTTGCATCCGTTGATTACCCAAATATAGCCCTACACCGCCGGTGTTACTTAACGCTGCTTTATCGAGCTTCATCCATCTGGGCTTACATGCCATGGGTAAAGACCTGCCGCTCACCACGATGTCCACCCGACGACAGGCATCCACCAGCGATTGCCAGTTCACCCACATATCGTTGCGGGCGGCCATTATCGTCCACTGGCGAGAGTGCTGCTTTCCATTCCATCGCCCTTCTCCCTGAGGTACAGGAACGGACACCACACAAAATTCCGCGCTGCACCGCGCGCCCGGCACATCCGCCAGAGCAATCATTCTCTCATCAAGGTTCAGTTCGTCAGCTTCACCAATCGCTCCCCCCATCATCGAATGTACATAATCCCCAGCACCGGAGCGTAATAACGCAATCCTTCCATCCCCTTGCCGCACAGTCATATGCCGCCCATCACCACTCACCACCACATCTGGCACAGGTGTCAGCATCATCGCCCCAATTGCCGCGCCCACCACTATAGCTCCCCAGAACCGCGCCGGACTTTGCCATATTATCAGCCACAGCATTCCCAACACCGCAATCACGAAGTGAGCAGCCGAGGTCACAGGCAAAGCCCACATCGCCCATGGGTGTTCTGCCACCCCATGCGCCACCCACAGCATCAGCCCCATTGCCTTGCCGGTAATCCACCAAAAAGGCGCACCCAGCCCAACGATGTCGGCCAACAATGCCAGCGCCTCGGCGGGCATAATCACAAAGGTGGTCAAGGGAATGACGATTAAATTGGCGAAGGCCCCCAACAACCCGGCCTGATGGAAATGATGCAACGCGATAGGCATTAAAGCGAACTCAATCGCAACCCCTGTCACGAACAGAGACACACCCACGCGGCCCGCCTTTTTCAACCATATTTCATCTCGTGCCAAAGTTAACCGGCGGAACCACGCACTTTCCATCAGGGCCACGATGACCGTAACCGCCATGAAGCTCATTTGAAAACTCGGTCCGACCAGCGCATCAGGCCAGAAAATCAGTACAATCAGACATCCGGCCGCCACCAACCGCAAACTAATAGCCTCCCTCCCAAGCGCCAGCCCACCCAGCACCAGCAAGGCGGCCAGACAAGATCGAATGGTCGGCACCTCGGCGCCCGTCAAAAAGGTATAAGCTGTCCCCGCAATCGCCCCCATCAGCGCTGCAATCAACATGAGAGGCCATTGCAAAGCCAATCGACGGTTCAGCGCCAGCAAACGATAGGTCAGGAAAATTACCGCACCAATGAGCGCCGACACATGAAGCCCGCTGATCGACAGTAAATGCGCAAGGCCACTGCGACGCATAGCCTGCGCATCCTCCATCGTGATCGCCCCCCTGTCCCCCGTCGCCAAAGTTGCCGCAATGGCACCTTCGCTACCGGGCAACTGACGGCGAATATGGTCGCTCAACCGCTGCCTTACCCCGCCGCTCTTGCTCTCAGCAGGCCGGATCACTTCTATCGGTGCCAGCGCCCTGCCTGTCGCCCCGATACCCATGAAATAAGCACGGCTCGCAAAATCATAAGCGCCCGGCACTGCAGGCGGCGCAGGCGGCATCAGACGAACACGAAAGGAAAGAACAGCCCCCTGTTGCATCGTTTCCTTCCAGTCCCGCTGGACAATGGTCACGCGAATATGGCGCGGCAAATCCAGCCTTCCCGCCCCCGGCGCGATGATGAGGCGCATCTGTTTCAGCGCAGGCTGCGCCTCTACCGACACGACCTCCCCCCGGATTTCGGTAAAAACCGGGTGAGCGAGCGGCGCTTCACCCCGAAGTAGCGCCTTCCCCCATATCAACACGCACCCGGTTGCCGCCAGCAGGGCCGCCACAATCACCCCATGACGCAAACGACCTTCTCCCGGCAAAAGAAGGCCAAACAGAGCCAGCAAAGCACATCCGCTTATCCATCCCACCCATAGCAACGGACCGGACAAGACAAACCATGCGCCGATGCCGAGCGACAGCATGACCGGCAACCACAAGGGCAGCCTGTCCCGTTCTTTTTCCAGCCATATTTCAATGGGATTCAGATAGTCCTCCTCATGCTTTTTCGATGCAACGCAACATATATTTGTGATAGAGAAAAAGCCATGCTAGGGGGCAAGCAGCATCATTTCCAATGGGTTCGTGCATTTGCGAACCATTATAAACTGACTGGAGATATTCAGGGTGAGCGGTAGCGGTGAAAAAAAAGCAGTCGTAACGCGTTTTGCTCCTTCACCGACCGGATTCCTGCATATTGGCGGCGCTCGTACCGCCTTGTTCAACTGGTTGTTCGCCCAACATCATGGTGGCCGTTATCTGCTGCGCATTGAAGATACTGACCGCGTCCGTTCGACTCAGCCCGCTATCGACGCCATATTGGATGGCCTTGGCTGGCTTGGCCTCACGAGCGACGAAGAACCAGTCTACCAGTTCGCACGCGCAGAGCGCCATGCTGAGGTCGCCCGCGAAATGCTGGCCAATGGCCATGCCTATAAATGCTTTGCTACACCCGAAGAGCTGGCTGAATTACGCGAAGCCCAACGCGCGGCAAAACAGCCCATGCGCTATGATGGCCGCTGGCGCGATCGCGACCCTGCCGAGGCCCCGGAAGGTGCGCCTTATGTGATTCGCCTGAAGGCAGAGCGCGAAGGCGAGACGGTGATTGAAGACTCTGTTCAGGGCCGGGTTGTCGTACGCAATGCCGAGCTGGATGATATGATCCTGCTGCGTTCTGACGGCACCCCAACTTACATGCTGGCGGTTGTGGTGGACGATCATGATATGGGCGTCACCCATGTTATCCGCGGGGACGATCATCTTAATAACGCCTTCCGGCAGCTCGGCATCTATCGTTCAATGGGCTGGGAAGAACCGGTTTATGCCCATATCCCGCTCATCCACGGGGCTGATGGCGCTAAACTCTCCAAGCGTCATGGCGCGCTGGGCGTGGACGCTTATCGCGATGAAATGGGCATGCTGCCTGAGGCTATCATCAACTATCTTCTGCGTCTGGGCTGGGGCCATGGCGATGAAGAAATCATCACCCGGGACCGCGCGATTGAGCTGTTTGATCTGGCAGGTGTTGGCCGCTCCCCGGCCCGCTTTGACCTTAAAAAGCTGGAAAATCTGAACGGCCATTATATTCGTGAGGCGGACGATGCGCGCCTTGCAAGGCTTGTCATCCCGCATATCGTCACCCTGATTGGTCGTGACCTTAGCGATGCGGAAAAGGCCGTTTTAACAGAGGCCATGCCCGCACTCAAACCGCGGGCAAAGACGCTTAATGAAATCGCCGATGGCGCTCTTTTTCTTGTTGCTCAGCGGCCTCTGGCTTATGACGATAAGGCACGGGCACTACTGGACGACGCAGGCATCACGTTGATCGCCGCCTGCATAGAGGCACTGGACGGCCTCGAAACATGGTCAACATCGACCATTGAAGAAAAAATCCGGGGGGTTGCGGAAACTGCCGGTCTGGGGTTAGGAAAAGTAGCACAGCCGCTGCGCGCCGCCCTGACCGGGCGCACCACCTCCCCCGGAATATTCGATGTTCTTGTTCTGCTCGGCAAGGGCGAGACTATGGCCAGACTTTCGGATGCCGCTGCATCTGATGTCGGGCAGTAAACTTAAGGGAGTATATTATGGCGGATAGTTCAGCCAAGCTTGAAATCGGGGGTAACACCCATGATTATGCGGTAAAGGACGGCTCTGTCGGACCTCAGGTCATCGACATTCGCAAACTTTATGCCGATACCGGCGCCTTCACATATGATCCCGGCTTTACCTCTACCGCGAGCTGCGAATCCGGCATCACTTATATTGATGGCGACAAGGGCGTTTTGTTGCATCGCGGTTATCCGATTGACCAGCTTGCAGAACAGTCCAGCTTCATGGAAGTCGCCTATTTGCTGCTGCGCGGTGAACTCCCCGGCAAAGACGAACTGGCGGAATTCAAAACCACAATCACTCGCCACACCATGGTGCATGAACAGCTGACCACCTTCTTCCGCGGTTTCCGCCGCGATGCACACCCGATGGCCATTCTCGTTGGTGTTGTGGGTGCCTTGTCAGCTTTCTATCATGACTCCACCGATATCAGCTCGCCAGAACAGCGCCGCATCGCCAGCCACCGCCTGATCGCCAAAATTCCGACGATTGCGGCAATGGCGTATAAATATTCCGTAGGTCAGCCTTTTGTCTATCCTGACAACAACCTGTCTTATGCTGGCAATTTCCTGAAGATGACCTTCGCCGTCCCGGCAGAGGAATATGTTGTTGATCCCGTCATCGAAGACGCGATGGACAAGATTTTCATCCTGCATGCTGACCATGAACAGAATGCATCCACCTCCACAGTGCGTCTCGCCGGTTCTTCGGGCGCAAACCCATTTGCCTGCGTTGCTGCCGGCATTGCCTGCCTGTGGGGCCCGGCCCATGGCGGCGCAAACGAAGCGTGCCTTAACATGCTGCGCGAAATCGGCACGGTTGACCGTATCCCCGAATTTATCGCCCGTGCGAAGAATAAGGACGATCCATTCCGTCTGATGGGCTTTGGCCACCGCGTCTATAAAAATTACGATCCGCGCGCGACTGTAATGCAGAAGGTCGCCAAGGACGTTCTGGAGAAAATGGGCGTCAGTGACCCGATTTTCGATGTGGCTAAGGAACTGGAGCATATCGCTCTTAACGATCCTTATTTCGTCGAAAAGAAGCTCTATCCGAATGTGGACTTCTATTCCGGCATCATCCTGTCGGCCATTGGTTTCCCGACCACGATGTTCACCGTCCTCTTCGCCCTCGCCCGCACCGTTGGCTGGGTTGCACAGTGGAACGAGATGATAACCGATCCGGCCCAGAAGATTGGTCGCCCGCGTCAGCTCTATACCGGCCCGACGCAGCGCGATTACACCCCGGTTGAAAAGCGCTGATTTTTTTAATCAGTACATATAAAAAGGAGGCGGGCCAGATGGTCCGCCTTTCCTTTATGTGCGGATGTTTGCTGGCTTATTCGACGGGTAGCCACAAGGTAAAACGAGCACCCTGCCCCGGCAGGCTATCTATCTCAATGTCGCCCTTCATCGCCCGCGCAAGGCGACGAGATATATAGAGGCCAAGACCGCTACCTACGACATCACTGCGGCCCAGACGTTCAAATTTCTCGAACACCCGTTCCTGATCCTCCGGCGCGATGCCTGGACCTTCATCTGCAACGACAATCTGGGCGCTATTTTCGGTGCGGGCGACATGAATAGTGATAGTGGAATGCTCAGGCGAATAGCGAATGGCATTATTGAGCAGATTAACGATGATCTGCAACGCCCGGCGGAATTCCCCAATAGCCGGGGCCGTGGCATCACCATCCGGCAACTCAATATGAATATGCCGGTCAGCCGCCTTCATACCCAGCAATCCAGCGGCCCGACGCCCCAGATCAGCAAGATCAATATCTTCGCGCGCTACATCAAAACCGGCACGGTCAATCGCCTGTAAATCAGCCAGATCATCGACCAGTTCCAGCAAATGCCGCCCTGCATGGGCGATATCTGATGCATAATCGGCATAATCACTCCGCAGCGGCCCTGCCCCCTGCACTTTCATCGTTTCGGCATTGGCAATGATGCGCGCCAATGGCTGACGCAGTGCGATATCGAGCCGTTTGCCAAAATCCGGCAAACCAGCAGAGAGATCATCACCGACGGCTTCTTCACCCTGATCGGCAGATAGAACTGCTTTCTCATTCTGCAGCAAACACACCCCATGATAACCGATCAGCGAACCGTCAATATCATAGAGCGGATAACCGGACAGGCAGGCCCCCTGCCCCGTAGCGGTCATATAGAGCGAGACCCCGAAAAAAGGCTGCTCATCACTTACTGCCTTGCGCAGCTCATCATAATCACCCCGACCAGCAACGAAGCTATCAAAGAAAATTTCATCCGCCGGCGCAAAGCCCCCATCCATAGCATCGCTAAGCCAGCGCATATCGGCGTTCGTCCGCCACTGCTGCCCGCCTGTCGACAATGCAACCTGCGCCATACGCAGCGCGGTAAAGCCGGTGTCATCCTCATGGGGGGCTTGCTGCCACTCGGAAAAATCCAGTGCGACACCATCCTCTACCGGATATGCCCTCACCCACAGGCGAATATCATAATCGCGCCCGCCTATCAGCAAAGGACGAGTGACAGCTATTTTCAATCGTCGGGTCAGGCGCGCTACCGCCGCCACGCGGGGAATGGCAATGCGGCCATCATCTTCCCCGCCCGCTGCGCGCTGCAAACGCAAAATGAGATCATCTGCGGTGATGATCTTATCCCATCTATCCAGACGAGCGCTGATAATTGCTGCCTGCCCTGCTTCAGCCGCCATATTTGCCCCACCTTAGCAAAGCCAGAAGACGGACCGCACAATTCCCGCGCCATACACCTACACCCCCAGCGCATATGGAGACTTCAGAAGAGGTATGACAATCAATCAGCAATTTTCTCTCGAATCCATGCGCCAGAATTCGGTAATCTACCATGAAGCATGTGATGACTTCACGCATGAAATAGACATAGCGCAACATCGGCAAGGCAGGCCGAAAAGCCCGCTGTTCCGCGCATTCCACAGAAGGCGAAAAATCGGTATATCGCAGCAAAGGCCGGTTACGACCATCACACAGGCTGAGCGAAATAGCGCACATAGCCCATCTTATAAGGGATCAGGGTAAATGAAACATAAACCAGCGCATTACCAATATTAGGACACTGTCGGTTGGGCGCGCCCCAGCAACAGCATCGCAGCCAGTGATGCCAGCGCGATAACCGGCCCTGCGATCAGCCCAACCCCATTGGCCAGCAATAAAAGCAGCACCGCGCTGCCCGGTGTGAAAATGGCCCACGCAGGAACAGAAAAAGGACGTTTTTGGTATAACGCAACCGTGATGATCGCGACCGCAATCGCCATATGCAGCCCATCGGAGGACAGTCCTCTTTGCTGCCCCATAAGCGCAATTCCGCCCGCCACTAATAATTCGCTACCCAGTCGCAGCCTGCCATCCTGCGCACCTGCAATGCGCCCAACAGCCGCCACCTGATCGGCCACAATCGCCGTCAATAAGGACAGCAGAAACAGCAATAGCCCTGCAGTTGTCCATCCCGGCACCATCAGCGCCAGCCCCAACGCGGCCATAGCAATAGCCGCAAGGGAAATATGGCGGGAGGGTATCTGCAAACGCAATATACGCGGCGCAATGAAGCGAGCGACCGGTTCCAGCAAATAGCGCTCCACACCTGCTCGCTGCGCCTGTATTGTGGTATCAGCGACAAGGGAACGAGATACGAGATCCGCTGTATCCTGCCGGTCTATAAGGGCGATCCGACCTTCTGTAACATCGCTACGCGGTGCCAATATACGCTGCGGGGCGGATTGCACAGTCGCACGAAAAAGCGTCAGGACAAAATCCCAGTCACCAATAAGATCCAGCGTGCTGAAAAGGGTTTGGGGTGAGAGGCGCGCTACCCCGGCCCAGCGGTGCAATGTATCAATGCGTTCCAGATGGCTGGTTTCCGCGCCATCCTCTACCACCAGCAATGCATCCCCCTGCACGTCGGCAAGCCTCGCGACATGGGACTGATTCACCACCATACCATCGGCAAAGAGCAGTACATCTGCATCTCGCGGCAGCAATCGCATTAGGCTCGTCATATCGCGGATAAGATGCACCTCTATGCCATCACCGATCAGATGATCGACAATGCGCGACAATTGCGGCGTGACCGCATCTACAACGATGAATAATTCACTGGCACCAGCCGCAGAGGCCTGCCTCGCCTGATACTCAATCAATGTCTGGGCCGCAAAAATGATCTGGCCACGGATGATATCCGGATGATCAGATGAAGGTGCAGTTGCGCATAATATGGCGGCCAGCGGCATGAAATTACCCGTAATGATGGAAAACAGCGCCCTTTATTCGCACCAAGGCGCTCAGCACGCAAGCCGCAGAAGCAGCAAAGCATCTGTATGAGGCCAGAATTCGACCTCTATAAATCAATCAGCAGAGAGAGAAATTACCATCTGTCGCAGGCGATCAACCTGCAAGGCATCACAGGCCCTGCTTTGCTCCACCTCGTCAATCAACGCCAGTACAGATATAATACCGAAGCTACCGCACAACCCCTTCAGCCGCCACAAGGCCTGCTGCCAGCTATCACTATCCGTTGCTCGTTCCAGCAGAGCGATCTGCCGATCAGCACTTTCCAGAAAAGCGCGACGCAATTCATAAGTTAGTGCAGGATCATCACCCACAGCAACTGCCAGCGCGGCATCCAGATTGAACCCTTCATAAGCCATAAATACCATTGTATAGGCCAGAAGGTTAAAAGGCGATTGAAAAATCAGATTGGCGCTTATCAAAAAGCTGTTACAAAACGACGCATGAATAGGGAACAAAATGTGGTGGGTCTGCAATATGGGGGACCAATGGCACATAATCATGCAATAGAAGAGCATTTCTCATTGACGGAAGAACAGGAATCCATGTCTCGAAATGATGAGGATACCGCTCTTCATAACGCTTTTTGGTCTGAGGATGTTCATCTTCAGGAAGACCCTGTTCGCAAAAGCTCCTCCTGGACCACATTTGGCGGCATAATTTCTGCGTTATTGGCAATGAGTTGGGTTGGCTTCTGCATATGGCTGCTTGCCCGACGCAATTTCGCATTACCTACGCCCGAACAAATTCCTGCCACCCTGGCCTATGTTGCCATCCCTCTCATCCTTATCCTCGTCTTTTATCAGCTTCTGGTACGCAGCAGCATGGGCGAAGCAAATCGTTTTACCCGCATTGCATCCCGCTTGCGGCAAGAAAGTGAAGCGCTGGATATGCGCCTTGCTATCGTCAACCAACAGCTCGATACCGCTCGCGACGCCATGCGGGAACAGGCTGGCTTGCTAGAAAATTATGGTGCAGCCGCCAGCATCAACCTCGAATCATCCGCTAAAAAACTGGCACAATATGCGGTGGACTCAGCGCAGCAGGCGACCCAGATTGAACAGACTGGTGCCACCCTTGCCCGGCAATTTGGCCAACTGACCGAGGCTCTGCCTCATTTGCAGGAACGTACCGCGCAAATGGCTGGCATATTGACCGATGGCAGCAACACCCTCGCTGAAAAGGTAGACAGGCTAGAAGCCCGGCTCGATTCGCTCGTCAACCTGATGGATGAAGCCCGCTCACGCACCCTGAACGCAACACAGAGCCTAACGGCGCAACTGACCCAGATTCAGGACGCCTCTCGCTCTGCCGGGGATGAAGTCAGCGGCCTCGCCGAACTAAGCGCCCACCGCATTGGCACCACCATCGATCAGGTCCGGCAAGCACTGGACCGTACAGGTACGGTGATCGATACACAAATGGCCGATCTCAGCCATCTTGTAGAACGGTCCCATAATGCACTGGGCGATATTGGCGGGAGGGCTATTGCCGCTTATGGTGAAAGCATTGACCGCATCGAACAACGCCTACGGTCGCTGGATCAGATCGTCGGTGAGCAAAGCGATTTACTCTCTGGCATCGGTGATGAGCTGACCGGCCGGGTTGATCGCGCCAGCATAAGATTCAAAGAATTTGAAGCGCAAGGCGTATCAGGCGCTGAAAAGCTCGCCAATATATTGGATGGTCTCACCCAGCGCACCAACCAGCTCGACGGGGCATTACAGACTGGCAACCGCACCATAGAGGCGGTGATTACCCGCTCCGAATCTCTGCTGCTTGCGCTGGATGCCAGTGCGCGCGAACTGGATGAGAGTCATCCATCCGCCCTAGCCCGTCTGGATGATAGAATCGATCAGAGCCGCCGTCTGCTAGTGGCGCTGACACCCGAAATTGAACGTCTGGAAGCAGTCGCATCTGCCATATTGGGGCAAGCGAAGGAATCTGGCGAGTTGCTAACCGGGCAATCTCAGCAACTTGCAACATGGCTGGAAAATGGAGAGCAATCCCTCGCCAGCAATATTGAACATGTCACCGCTCTGCATAATGCTATGGAGGCAGCAGATGTCGAGGCTCGCCGCCTCAGCGACAGTTCAGGGCCACAGCTTGTCGCAACGCTGCTGCGTATTAGGGAAACTGCGGATCAAGCCGGAGAACGGGCGCGCCATGCCTTATCGCAAGCTATTAGCGCTGCAACGGATGAACTTGGCACATTGAGTGAACAGGCCCTCACAGAGCGGCTGGGCCAGAAATTTCAGGCACGGATGGAAGAAATCAGCACCGTTGCTGATCAAGCCGTTAAGGCTGCCCATGCTGCATCAGATCGCCTGATGCGGCAATTGCTGACGATTGCCGATACCACTGCCAACATCGAAGCGCGCATCAGCGAAGCAGAGGAAGCCAATGCGCAACGTGATAAGGAAAATATTTCTAATCGCTCAGCATTGCTGATTGAATCCCTGAACAGCATATCCATTGATGTCGCCAAATTGCTGGGGCAGGATGTCAGTGATTCCAACTGGACGACCTATCTTAAAGGAGACAGAGGCGTCTTCACACGCCATGCCGTGCGCCTTATCGATAGTGGAGAAGCCCGCTCCATCAGCCAGCTATATGACAGTGATGATGCGTTCCATAGCTATGTAAATCGCTATATTCATGATTTTGAGGCAATGCTGCGTAACGTGCTGAGCGCACGGGATGGTAGTGCCCTTGGCGTTACCCTGCTCTCATCAGATATGGGTAAGCTCTATGTCGCATTGGCGCAGGCGATAGATCGCTTAGAAAAATAATCCGATATAGAGGGCATGGTTAAGGCGGTTATCCTTGATGGATGGCCGCCTTCATCATGTCACATTATATTTTGATTATATATTATCACTCTTGAGCGCCTCGCTCAGAATCACAGTATCTCACATGCATGAGTATCAGGCAGCACCGAGGCATCTCCTTTTTCCCGAAGGCTAGCGATCCTGTAAAGCTCGCCCTTTCTTGATATCGGCTATTGGCGCGATCATAATTTGATAGGGCAGAAGGCATTTAGCCCCTACTTAAAAAACGAAGCTATATAAGCTGTAGGTCGCTAGTTTTCTACGCCGCACTATGCGGTTTATACCTGACTTTCAGAAACGCCAACACAGACTGCCAATATCAGAGCATCTCTGATTTCCGCCAAGCAAGGTATCACCATTCTCTGCAATGATGGCGCTCTCCCTCAACCGCAAAGATCATCTACGGCAGCCACATTTCGCGATTTCTGCAAGAGAAATAATGAACAAAAAAGGGCCAGCCATAAGGCCAGCCCTTTCGTTTTTCGTAAAGTGAAGAGCGCTTTCACACTCTTCACTCCTATTTGGATCAGTTACCCGAACCCGGACCGTAGGTGATTTCCACACGACGGTTCTGCGGTTCACGTACGCCATCAGCGGTTTCAACGCGTGGCTTGCTTTCACCGAATGCTTCGGAAGAAATAACGCCTTCCGAAATGCCACGGGAAACCAGATAACCACGAACCGAAGCGTTACGACGTTCGGACAGGCCGACGTTGTACTTCGCGCTACCTGCACGGTCAGCGTGACCAGCAAGCATAACCTGTGCGCTACCGCAGTTCGCATAAGCCGAAACAGCGTTATCAAGAACAGTTGCGGCATCAGGCGAAACGTTCGACGAGTCGAAGTCGAAGAACACGATGTACGGCCCAGGTGTGCATTCCACAACCGGCGGCGGCGGCGGCGGAGGCGGTGGGGGTGGCGGCGGTGGCGGCGGAGGCGGCGGAGGAGCAGCTTCCGGCGCGGAGCCGAAGTTGTAGGTCAGGCCAACCAACAAGCTGTGCGTACGCACATCGGTATCAACCGCCGTGCCAACCGGTGCGAAAGCAGCAGTCGGACGGGTGCTGGTTACCAGATCAATGTTCTGGTGGTTATAGAAACGATACTTCAGCGAAGCGTCGATCCGGTCAGACAGCGGGAAACGAATGCCCGCCAGAACCTGCCATGCGAAACCTGTGTCGGAATCGTCGGTGGTCAGAGTGTAGAGGTGGGTACGGGCAACACCAGCACCACCGCCAACAAAGCCCTGCAGGCCATCGTCAGGACCGAAGTCAAGCAGGCCGTTCAGCATGAAGCTAAGCGAACGAACATTGCCGCGGGTGCTACCCGTCAGGCCGTTGGCATAGTTGTTGACGTCAGTCCATGCACGACGAAAACCAACTTCGGTTTCGAGACGGAAACCGCCAAAGTCATAACCGATAACGCCGTCTACATCATAGCCGGTGTTATAGTCGACAGTGCTGCTGGAGTTACCAGTAGCCGGAGCCACTGCACGTGCATTTACGTCCACGTCTTCCACGATCATCGCACCGCCATCGACGCCAATATACCAGGCATCATCGCGGGCGAGAGCGGGCGAAGCCATCGCGGTCGTCGCAAGAGCTGCTACAAGAGCAAGCTTCCGCATATCTTTCCCCTTTCAAAATGGTCACTAAGACTGCGTAAACCCACTACTCTGTCCAAAGTTGCATGGCAAGCCAAGTTTTCTTGCCAGAGGATGAACACACCAGATACAAAGTTGGTAGATGCGGGCAGGCAACAGTTTAGCTCTCAAATGTAAATAAAATACAACCAAAAGCTATTTTTTATTGCAAAATCGCTTTTTCTGCATGCGTAAATCGTTCATTCCGCTTCGATAAGGCCATGCCCTTCCAATAAGGCAAGTATCTGCGTCAATTTACTGCGCGCTTCGACATCAATGACCGTACCACCAGCCGGTACTGAAATATGCGCACCCTGTCCGCCCAGAATATGTTTACCGCCAATATAAAGCCCGTCCATCTGGGCCGGACATAAAACCCATTGCGCACCATCATATATCCAGAAACGACCGGTACTTTCTGATGCATCGACCGACGTAATCCGCATTCCCGGTTGCGGCGCAACAAAGCGCCACCCACCCGATGTGTAACAGGCCAGCCAGTTTCCTTTCCCGTTCCATTCTCCGCTGGAATCCTCAGCAATAACCCAGCATTGACCGACAACAGGATGTTCAGGCGGAACAGAGCGCCCCACCTCCTCTGCTCGCATATGCAAAAGCACATCAATCAGCGTTAATGCTTCATTATGGGTGATTTCTTTTTGCGCCTGTCCTGCCGCCAGAAAGGGCAATGCGAAGCGATCACTACTCAGCGCTACGGCCATGAATAATCTCCGTCTGATATGAATAGAATCAAAGCACCAAAGGAAGAACCGCTGACCTGCCGATTCCATAAGTGCCGATCTGCTGAACACTGAAGGTTATCCCTCCTGCAGCCCACTGCGCCCGATCTTCGTCCATTGCGGCGGAATCATAACGCCATTCCGGCGCAATTACTTCCGCCTGCCGAATCACGCCCCCCGCACCGGTTAACGTAATCAGATATCGCTCCTGCTCTTCCCCCAAAGGAGCATCTACATGATCCGCCCAATGCCAGCCATTACGGCTGCGCCGGGTCCAGCTAAGCTGCCACTCCTCACCTTGGAAAATAGCCTGTAAATGCACAGGAGAGAGCGGTATTATCGCCTGCCCCATGATAGTTTCACGCGATTGGACAGGGATAGTATCCCCGACCCCGATCGCATTAATGGAAAGGTTCATACCTGCTTGAAACATATTAGCCGGTATCGGGAACAGGCTTTGCTCCTCCAGCATCACGAAGCGTTCTCCCGGAAGATGCTCCGTCATCGCCCATTCGGTGCCACGCCGACCGCGCAGCAAATGTCCCAACCGCCAACGAGCCGAACCGATGGGGATAGCCCGCCCGAACTGAATGACCTCTTGCCCCACCAAGGCTCGATTCGCGCCTGCCAACAGCGCAGCGTCGTCTGCGCCGGTCAGTTCCATATGATCGTGCAGCAGTTCGATTTCGATCACTGATTTGTCATCAAACAGCGCAGAGCAGCCCCCTTCATCCGGCAGGCTATGCACCTGCCCCATCACAGCCGGAGGAGCGCTGGCCCCCAAAGAAGTCAGCCCGCCAGTCGCTATGTCCTCAATAAACAGCTCCGCCATCCGCCAGCCTTGTTCTCGCCCAGCAGCAGCAACCACAACCAGCGGCGCAGTTGCCAATTCACCCCCTGCTGGCGGTAAATCAGCAACAATCAGGCTGGTGGGACCATGCAACGAATCGTTTTGCTGCACCCCATCGCCAGAGCTGGCGGGTAACGTTATGGGAACACCCCCACTCAGACGCTTCAGCCGTAACCGCACGGCCATGGCTTCCCACTCGCATTCCTCAACGCGCCACAGGCCGGAATGCCCCTCAACCTGAACTTTCATGGCAGGGGTTAGCGATAATGCTCGCCAGTCACAGCGCAATTCCATGATGCTGCGTCCAGCCCAATGCCGTCGCAACCGCATTTCCGCGAGCGACCTCGCCGCAGAAGCCTCTAATGATGCAGGCAGATCCAGCGCCCCCCCCTGCCATCCGGCCCCCGGCCTCTGTGCGCCCTGCGCCCCGGCCTGATAATCCCGCGCAGGATCATAATAACGAACAGTCAGGCTCTGCGGCACATCCTCAACGCGGCCACGAGAAAGGCTGATGCCTCGTTCCTCCGCGCCATTGAATCGCGCACCCATCCATGATGCCGGGATGAGAATTTCTCCAAACTCCTGCACTAGTTGCAGGTGCTGTTCGCCGCTCACCAGCGCCATATCCAGTGCATCAGAAAGCGGAGCGAGGGCATCCGCCATAGTCGCACCCGTTGCCGCATAGCCGATGACCGATGGTGTATCTTGCCCCGCCTGATCTGTCCCCGCCCGATCAGTAATAACGCCCCGGCTAAGATCATGTGCAATAGTCGTGATAGCGACCGCGCCATCATCAGCGATCACTTCAAAGGTCAGCGAGGGGATACGATTGCCGTAATCGCCGAGTTGCATATCCTCAAACACACCATAGGCAATGCCACGATGGGCAGGCGTTGCCCCCGCCCCCTTATGCGCGGCTATCAGCGGATCAACCGGCTGATCTTCCCCACCAAGATGCACGCGAAAGGCGCCCAACGAGGTTTTAAAATCTCGGCCCGCGCCACGCAGTAAATTGCCATCAGCCCATATGCGCCGTACAGCCTTTATCGGCCGCGAAGATAACGCCACTGCGAAGCTGGCGCTATAGCTATAGGTCGTGACTTTGGGCTGTCCTTTACCTCCGCCCTGACGCTGGCGATGCTCTATAAGGTCCGTCGCCCAGATGACGCTGCCTGCCACTCGCATTGCCCCATAGAGGCGTGGCAGACCATCCCCATAGCGCGAAGTCTGCACGCGCAAATCAGAGAGGCGCGCGCCCTGCCGCCCCTTAGGCGCAAAGAGTATCTGATTATCAATCACCTGCCCCAGAGTCGCACCGATTGCAGCACCAATCGGCCCGCCCAGCGCCGTCCCCACAACGGTCAGCACCATTGTTGCCATGCTTATATTCCTTTTCAGGATGAAAAATTAAGGGAAGGAGCGCCAGACGCTTATCACTGGCCACGGTGATAGACCCGGCATTTCCACCACCCGACGCAGCCCGGCATGGGCATGGATAAAGCCTTCACCTGTCGCCACCATCAGATGATGCTGCGCCGGGCCGGGGCGCACCATGACAATGTCGCCGGGCTGATGATTCGATGCGCGCTGTAATCCGGCGGCGATCAGGGCCGCCTGCTGCTGCGCCAGATTTCCACCACGCATATGATAGCCAGTGGGAACGACGTGCGCTGCCCTCCTGCAGCCCGCCCCCTCAAGAGCGCAAACCACCAGCCCTACACAATCCAGCCCGGTTGCCGGGTCCCGGCCATGCAAACGAAAAGCCCCCCCCACGCACGTCCGTGCCGCATCAACTATGGCCTGCCCGACATCCCTGTCCTCCGCCACTAAAAGGCTCCCGGATAACGAGTGAGCAGATCACTGCCGGGCAGATAAGGCTCCCCCCGAAAATTAACGGCATTAGCAAAACGCGCCCGGCAACTTTCCAGCCGTTTATCGCACCCTTGCGTTAATAAGGCCCGTGTACCGACTTCAACCGCGAATATCGGTATATCCGCCAAGGTGACCGATGATGTGTCATTGGCGAGGATAGATTGGGTCAGCCCGCAATTTCTTCCCTCCATCCAGCGCAAAGTGCCAAAGGCATAATCGCCCGCGCTAAGGCCGCCACCCTCGACACGCACCACTTCTTCCTCCATCGCCGCAACGCGCACAACATATTGACGCCCGGCGAGGTCAACCCGGCAGGCATTATCCCCCAAACGCGCCCGGCAACCCGGCGATGTTTCAGGGATGACCGGCTGACCCAGCACCGCATTGGGGCCACGCAATTCGACCGAAAAGGCATCCCCCTTTTGCTCTACCGAACCAAGAGTGCCGCGCATCAATTCCAACCAGAGTTCACCCGGCATCTCCCACTGGGTGAGGTGCAGCCAAAGCATCGCACCATCCCACCGCCCGGCACGCATATCCTCTTCGCTAATCGCATCGCTGCTGAGTGCCCCCTGAAGGTCCATGCTTTCGACCTCCATCCCTATGCCACGGGAGAAAGCCGAAGGGACAAGCCCCGGCGCGGCGCGATAGGGGAAGCCTGCGACAACCATATCCCGGTCATGACTGGTGAGGCCCAGCGCCACACCATCCCGCCGTTCCAGCCGCCAGCAAAAAGCCAGCGTCGAGAGTGGCTGATCCAGAAAATTCACCTGTCCGTTACCAACCGCCCCACTCATGCCCGCAATTCCACCAGAGGCACGGATGGCGCAGAGCCTGCCGCGAAAGTGGCGCGGTTAATCTCCAGCCTGTCCTCGGCGAAACGCACGGGAACATCGAAATGATAACCACAGGTCAGTATTGCGCCTGCCACGGGAGCTTCGTCGAACATAATGACGCCGAGACCCGCATGGGTCCAGCCAGCCATTTGCTCAACACCGTTAACGGCCACGCGGATACTACCCGCAACCGGACGAGTGATATACCGCTGCTGGGCCTCCCCATCGCCCTGCCCCGCGCCATAATATTTGATGATCTGAAACCGACTATTCACCCCGTCGCCAATCCCAAGGCGCTGATCGATGGCACTGACCACTTCGCCCAAAGGAGCGCTTTGATGGTCATAAGGATCGGTAAAACGAAATCCCCTTGCCGCGCCGCGCCGCGCCCGGAAAAAATCAACCAGCGTCACCATATCAGCTTCCGACCGAACACCCGGCCCGGCGTCAAAGCTCATCCGCGCATCGGCCCAGTCACTGCTGCGCCGTTCGTGGCCAGAAAGGCTTTCCACCACCTGAGTCGAAAAGGCCGGGGCGATGCCGGCTTCACGCCCGATACTGAGGGGGAACAACACATCGTCAAAGGCCTTCATATCATCCTCCTGCGTCTGTCCAAATGTCGTAAATCCGTCGCGGGCCACCTGCGGCAGCGCCCAGATGAAGGTGACAGCACTGCCACGCGCTTCACTCGCCCGCGCCGCGCCCTCGATACGCGGCCAATGCGCAGCAGCATCCTCCGCCCTCAGTACAAAGCCTGAAAGATAATGCTGCTCAGCCAGCGGATATCCCAATCGGGCGGTGGCCGCATCAATCCCCTTTGCCGTCAGGGCCGTGCGTCCCTCCGTCACCCAGTCATAATCTTCCAGTTGCAGCACATCGAACGCTGGCTTTGCCCAACCAATGGGCAGATTAGCGCGTTTTGCCTCTGGTGCTGCCGGGTCCAGCACAGTGGGCAGATAGCTAAGGAGATGGGTGATAGTATCGGGTGCCTCATCCCGCACCGCATCACATAATCGCGCCGTAGATGCCGCCAGTATCTCCCCCGCAGCATCCAGCAAGGCCAGTTGCGCCGACGTCATTTCACCACCCACATCGCTGATAATGGGCGGCTCATTTCCCAGCACAGCCCCTAACACCACCCGCGCTGCATCATCATACAGGCATATTCGCCCATCCTGCGGGATGACCCACCACCATGGTTCCCCCACCTGAAATTTGGGGTCCAAGCCTGCATCACGCCCAATAGCGATAAACGCCCGCCCCACGGCCTGCAAATAAGCCATCGCCATTTCATTTGCGGGCGACAACAAGGCCGAGGGCGGGTCCCAGCCGGTCAAAGCAGGCGCGCCATCATGGGCGCGTTGTTTCCATCCTTCCGGGCAATGGGCGTTCAACAGTTCATAGGAAAGCGACCAGATGACGCCAAACCCCAACTCCAGCGCCCGCTGCGCAAAATCACGGTGCCATCTTATGCAAGGTTCATTCAACGCCCCCCCCGCCAGAGTAACGGGATAATCGCCCCCTTCCCGCCTCAACCGGAAATAATGGCTCATCCCCACATAATGGAGAATATCGCCGCGATAGCCCAAAGCATGGATTTGCCGCAGCAATCGTTCCGGCGTCTGGTTATAGCCATCATCATAGCCAGTCGCCATCGACAGGCCATTTTCCGGCACCATAGCATCACCAATGGCCAGCACCGAGCCAGAGCCAGTGCATTCCATATCACTCAGCTCTACCCAGCCAGTCTGCGCCTCATCAAAGGGCGTATCACCGCGGTCATAGTCAGTGGGAATGATGGAGAGGAACATGCGGTCCACATCCCCCGCCCACACCGGGTCCGCCTCATCCGGCCATGTAAAGCCGCCCACCAGCGCATCAAAATCCAGCGTAATGATGGCATCTTCGGGGGAACCAGCCGCGTAATTCCACAAACGGATATACCAGTTACGGGGCTGGCCCGCTGCGTCACGCCCTTCAATTGTCAGCGTCGGACCATTGACGGCATCAAGGGCGCGAATCCCATCACTGCGCCACCGAAAGCGCAGCGTTGAATGGCGAAAATCGCGCGATGTTTCATAGGCCAGCAACGGGTGCGTCCAATTGTCCTGCGCATCCCAGATCAGGCCAGCCAGATCGCCCGACCCATAAAATACTGCATCCACCCGCAAGGCATCGGGCGCGGTAGTGATAACGCTTGCCATCATGGGGCGCGGGAAATTCACCGTCCAATAAACGGGGGAGAAACGCTTGATAAAATTGGTTTCACGGACGTGCGAATCCTGATTGAGCGATGCACTCGCCAGCCAATAGGCCATGGGCCGTCCTCCTGATATTCCTGTAACGATAGGGCTTCTGTACGCTTATTGAGAAAGCGCACTGCGCACGCTCCGGGCGATCTGGCGGCTGCTCTTCGCCAATGCCTGTGGGCCATTATTTTGCGGGGCGTTGATATTGATGGAAACACGAACATCCCGGCCACCAGATGCTCCGCCTCCCCCATTGGCCACCACCGAACCGCTGCTCGATGGCACAAAAAGCTCTGGTCCGTTTTCACCCACGCGATAGGCCCGCCCCGGCGACACCGGCCCGCCCGTCGCCCTCCCCGGCGCGCCGATAGCCGCCATGGCAATCCCTGCAAGGCTACCAAGCAGACCCCCGCCACCGCTGCCCGCACGCCCACCGCCCAGTGCCGACAGCCCCGCAGACAGTGCATTTTGGGCAATGCTGCTCATCACCGACAGGGCGATTGTGCGCAAATCCTCAAAGCCCAGCTTACCTGTGCGCAGGGCGCGACTGAGGGAATCCTCGATCATTTTCCCGGCACGCTGCGCCCCCTGCCCCAGCGGCCCTTCCAGCCCTTGCCGCATATCGGCAACATCGCGGGTAAAGCCCTGCGTATCGGCCCGCACAGCGATGACCAGCCGATCAATTTCTTCATCCATCGGGGAATATCTCCTGCAAACGGGCAATATCATTTCGGCTCGGCGGAACGGTACCATGACCTTCCACATCCATGCCCAGCATCACCCGCATGATTGCCTCCATCTCCGCTGGTGTGGCGGCCCAGAACGCATCCGGCCCCCAGCCGAGATACACGCCTGCCAACCCGGCAAGGCGCGCCGCCACTGACGAAAAATGTCTAGGCCCGCCTTCTTCAGCGGTTGAACTCACGCCGCGCCGCCCGCCAGTATCTGCCGCAATATGACGCGTAATATCGGTGTAGTCGCGCTCAACCCTAGCTCCGCGACCACCTCTCCCACGTCATTACGGCTAATCGCGTCCGGCCAGCCATGGCGACAATGCCAGAACAAGGCGACCATTTCAGACAGACGCAGCTCCCCGTTGCTAGCCCGCTCAACCAGCGCAAAAAGCGGCCCCAGTTCCTCCTCTGCCGCCACCAATGCAGCAAAAGACGGGCGCAGCATCAGTCGCTCGCCCCGGATCAGCAATTCCGCCTCACCCCGCGCGGCATTGGCCGGGCGTCCCGGCATATCAGGCACGCTCACAGGCTCACCACCGGGCCGGAGCTTTCCAGCGCGATAACATATTGCCGTTCCCCATTATAATCACCGGCATATTCAAGGCGCGTCACAAGGAAACGCCCGCGCATCCGCTCCCCGCTTTCAAAACTCAGCTCATAATTGTCGATCGTCCCCGCAAGGGCATGGTTGCGAATGCGCACCTCCCCGGCAGAGCCAGTGAAAATCCCCGCTGCCGATACACTGACGGAGCGCACCCCCGCGCCTGACAACAGCTCTCTCCAGCCACCGCTATCCTTATTGGTGACGTTGACGGCCTCGCCGCTCACCTGCAACTGGGTGGTACGCAGGCCCGCAATGGTCGTATAGGTGACAGGCGTATCCCCGCCCCCCACTTTCAACAAAAAGGCGCTTCCTTTTTCGATGCTCATGGCGCAATAATCCTTCATGAAATGGGTCCACCATCATGGTGGAACTGGGCCGATCAAAAACCGGTTCAAAACAGGCTCAGATGGCCGGACAGGCATTAAAATAGCCGCCCGACTCGTCTTCGGACTGGCCCATCTTCGGATTGGAGAGTTTGACGATGTTTACTGCATTGATTTTGGCCGCCGCCGCTTCCACCACCCCGGTTGATGTGCCCAAGGCGCGGAAAGATTATGCATCCTGCCTCAGTTCCGTAACGACCGAGGCAATTGATAAGAAACAGCCGCGTGAGGAGTTTCTGAATACGCTCAAGAGCAAATGCGGAGATAAGGAAACTGCTTTTCGCGGTGCCCTCATTGCCAGCAACAAGGCCGATGGCATGAATGATGCCGATAGCAAGCAGGATGCCGAAGATCAGGTCGCGGAATATGT
Organism: Sphingobium sp.; assembly: GCA_009360885.1. GTDB lineage: Bacteria > Pseudomonadota > Alphaproteobacteria > Sphingomonadales > Sphingomonadaceae > Sphingobium. Next base: position 42,116 of record SPEL01000006.1, read on the forward strand.
TGATAAGATGACCCGCGATTTCGACAGCGCGAAATAAGCGTTCCTAAAATGCGGGGCCAATAGGCGCGCTATCCTTATGGCCCCGCAAGTACGCGGATACGATAATCCATCACCCCATTCCAGCGTAGCGCATTTGTGCGCAGCAAACGCGAACGAATGAGGCGAATGCTGCCCAATTGCCATCCGGCTATGCTGGCGGGTAATTGGGCGATTATCTGGTCTATATTCCCCATGATATTGGAAAGCCGCGTTGCGCTCTCTTTGTCATCCTCGGCGGTGATGCCGATGCGCAATTCGCGCCCCGGCCTGTCCTTGGTGCCCCAGTCATCCCCGGTGCATTGCCCCACTACCACCATGGGCGGCGTGGCCTTGACCGGTGCCTCATCATATATACGGTTGACCTGCGCCATCAAAGCGCCGTCCCCGCGCAACAGCGCCAACAGGGCGGCGCGAATATCAACTTCGGCGTTCATGTAATTCCCCGCTCATTATCGGCCTGTCCGCCCAATGGCTCGCAAATCCGCATCCTTTAGCCAGCGCTCCAGCAGACCGCGCCCCTCCAGCACTACGGCATCGCCATCAACCGTCGCGCTGATGCCTCCAAAAGTCCGCGCACGCTCCGCGAGGCTCTCTCTCACCTGCATCGCCTGCGCCGCACCTGCACGCTCCGCCGCCTCTGTTCGCCCATTCATACGCGGCGTCATGCTAGGCGCATCCTGCGCCAGGGCCGCCACAACGCCGTTACAATAGCGGGTGGGGCAGCGCCTCCATCGGGGTTCACGAATAAATGCGCGGCGAGCCGAACCACCCCCTGCCGCAAGGCATCAGGAATATCCGTCCAGCTTTCCGCCAGTCCCGCGACAAAGAATAGTTCCATGCGGGGAAAAGCGTCCCCCACCATCGGTGCGACCACCCGAACCCAGCCATCCCCCGCCGCATCAATATCCGCCGCATACTCTGTCACGGGCAAGGGAACGGTGCTACCATCTGCCTTCAGCGCCTGCGCGGCCCCTACCGACCGCACCGGGCAGGCACGCATCCTTTCCCAATAAAGGCTGGCCGCAATAATCTCCGTGCCGCCCCGCACAAACAGACGCTGCGCGCAAAAATCCTCTGCCATCGCAATGGCCGACCGACATAAAGCCATCAGCCCTTCATCATCATCGCTCAGGCTGATCCGCAACCACGATTTTACCTCTGCCAACGCCGCATCGATGATGGGCTGGCCTATTGCTTCCATTTGCACCGTCATATTTGCGACGCCTTCCTTCCTGCCTGACAAAGAAAAGGCCCCCTTTCTACGCGAAAGGAGGCCCCATCATGATTAGCCTTGGGGTCAGGATGCCGCGAACTTCATCAGCTTGATCGCCTCGCTGTTCGTCACCGCACCGCCAATGCGCTTAACGGCATAGAAATGGACGAACGGCTTGTTGCTATAGGGATCGCGCAAAATGCTGGTTTCAGCGCGCTCGGCAATCACATAACCGAGGTGGAAGTTGCCAAAGGCGATGGAGAGACTGCCCGCCGAAATATCCGGCATATCCTCGGCCTCCACCACCGGATAGCCGAGCAGCGTCGCGGGCTGCCCCTCACCCAGTGCCGGCTGCCACAGGAACGCACCATCCGATGTTTTGAACTTGCGAATACGGGCCAAAGTCGTGCTGTTCATTACAAAGGCAGCACCCTGACGATAAGGTGCCTTCAGCGCCTGCACCAGATCAATCAGCGCATCCTGCGGGTTGCTGGCGGCAAAATTGGCGCTGACGCCGGTCGCCAGATGTTGCAACGTGCCGACGGCGCGTGTGGCATCCGTCGCCGCGCTGGTCGTGTAAGTGAGGAAACCCTTGGGCTGATTGGTGCCAGTGCCATTTACAAAGGCCGCCCCTTCGGCCCGCGCAAATTCCTGTGCAATTTCACCCGCAAGCCAGCCTTCTACATCAAAGGCCGTATCATCCAACATAGCCTGAGACGCAGCCGGATTTGCGTAAAGCTCACCCCATGGCGGGGCGATTTCGGTAAAGCTGGGCGTAGCGGTTTCCACTCGCGCGCCGGTTTCGCTGGCCCAGCCAGAGGGTGTACCGCCCGATGCCACGAGCTTACGATAGCCCGCACTACCCGTGCGCACCACATTGGCGATGGTGCGAATGGGCGACGACGCCTTCAGCATAGTATCGATCACCGCGTCGATTTCCCGCGGAACGGCGTAACCACCGCTGGCCCCGGTCGCACCAGACAGGCTCTTTAACTCAACGCCCATTTCCTGCCCCCGGCGCAGATAATGATCGGTAAAGGCGATACGCGCCGCGTCATCCCCCATGCCCTTGACGCCATCGAGTGCAGGACGCTCTGCCCATGCCTTGCGCACCGCAGCCACCTGTCCTTTCAGGGCGCTGACATCGGTTTCGAGGGTCGTGATACGGTCATTGGTCGCCAGAACGTCAAAACTCTGTTCAAGGCTATCAGCTTTCACTTCATACATAGGCTGCTCCTGTTGGTGAAAATGAAAACCCCCGCCGCAGCGGGGGATTTTGATAGAGGCGGCACCGGCCCGCTCCCCCACCCGGCAACCCAGAGTGTAATAGAATCTTGGTAGCCGGGTGAGAGAATGGGCGCAGCGTCAGCCTGCTTCACGCCAGCGCATGAACCTGCGCCCCCGGCTGCATAGGCCGGGTGACGAGGCTGACCTCCATCAGATCGAGATCTTTCAGCACGCGGGGCCCAAGGCCATCGGCGCGTAAAACGCGATAACCAAAGGACAGCCCGCTAATGCGCCGCTCCTTCAGCGCAGCAACCGCCTCATGCGCATCCTCATGCAGGCGGCCAATGACACGCAGGCCCCGCTGGTCCTCCGCAAGGCTGTCAATATGGCCGATGCAATGCGCCGGGCGATGCTGCCACAAAAGCGGCAGGCCACCCGCACGCCAGTAACGAACCGCCCGCGCAAACGCGCCATAGCGAATAATATCGCCGCCACGATCTTCCCGATCAAACAGCGCAGCATAGCCCGCAAAGCGTATTGGGCTGGCAAAGCGGGTTCCGTCTGGCCCGGATACCAGTTGACCGCCCATCGCACCCGCCATATCTGCCGCCTTATCCAACGCACTATATATTTCATTGTCGCCCCCGTTCATTGCCGCACCATATCCAGCATCCCCAGTTTCACGGCGAGGCCAATCAGCACCAGCGCCAGCACCCCGCGCACCAGCCAGCCGATGATTGCATCGCGCAGAGTCCCCTTGGCATCACGCCATGCCCGCAATAATTCACGAAGCTGCTGCATGTCCGCCGCCGCTGCGTGATCCGACAGGCCGAGCCGTTCCAGCGCCCGGGCCGCGCCCATTTCGCTGGCTTCCTCGATGATAGCGCGGATCATCACCAGATCGCCGCCATCCCCCTCTGCCTGCGCCACCAACCCGGCGAGCATATCTTCGGCCGTGCCGTCACGTCCCATCATGGCTGCTCCCCCCGGCGTGAAATAGCGCCCGCCTCATCCAGCCCCAGCAGGCTACGCTTCTCTTCTGCGCTCAGGAAATCTGCTGCGCTGATGCGGTCCCAATGAACGGAGCGTTCCTCGGCCAGTTCCGGCACGCTGTCGGTGTCGGCGCTCAGCACCAGCCCCGGCATCCAGCCGCGCAGCCCCTGCGCCAGCCCGCCCAATATTTTGGAAAGCAAGGGCAGTACCGTCTGCCGCCACAAGGCCTTGTTGGCCTCACGATAATTGGCGTAACTATTATCACCGGGCAAACCGAGAAGCAGCGGTGGCACACCAAAAGCCAGCGCAATTTCCCGCGCCGCGCCTTCTTTCAGCGCGACAAAATCCATTTCCGATGGCGACATGGAAAGGGTCTGCCAGCTCAGCCCCCCTTCCAGTAACATGGGCCGCCCGGCATTGGATGCCCCCTGAAAGGCCGATTCCAGTTCTGATTTGAGCCGGGCAAACTGATCTGCGGAAAGGGCCATGCCGTCTTTGCCATCATAAATCAGCGCACCCGATGGCCGCGCCGCATTATCCAGCAGCGCCCGGTTCCAACGCGTCGCCGCATTATGAATGGCAACCGGGCCAGTGGCGACACCCAGACAACCAAGGCCATAATGATCGTCCAGCGGATGTCCTGCCTTCAGGTGTAGAATGGCCGGACGCCCGCCACCATCCTCCGCCTCCAGCCGGTTACGCCTTTCCCCTACGCGGTAGATATAAGCGACCGGCCACCCTTGGGCATCAAGATCAACACTCACCCGTTCCGGCCTAAGGGCAAAGAGTTCCGCAGGATTACCCGCATCATCAGAAATAATCTGCACATAGGCATTGCCATGCAGCATCAGATGCATCGCCAGCATTTCCACCAGCCCCTGACCGGCAGAGATATGCCGCACCAGTTCCTTCGCCCGCGCATTTTCTGCGGCGCTCGCCCCTTGCGCCATGATGGCCGCGCCGCCTGCCGCCTCTGTCACCAGACGCATGGCACGCTGGGCAATGGGGTTAGAGAGGACAGAACTGCGAATATGGCTTTCATATCCGGCCATCCCCTCGGCCATTGGCCCGCCCAATAATGACATTCCGCCGACCGCCCCGCTTATACCATGGACGCGCGACAAGACCGGGCGCGGCGATGCCGTACCCTTCCATCCAAATAATCTCATATATGGCTGCTCCTTATCCGGCGCGGGGATATTCCACCCGCCCAATATATTTATTGTCCGCTATATGGGGTTACGCACTGGATGAATCTTCAGCTTTCAGAGCAAGCCAACATCCAGATGATGAAGTGACGAGAATATTGGGTTTTCATGACCCGGAACGCAGCGTATTTTTAGGTACTGGAGTACCGGAAGCATGGAAACCCGACATTTGCAGGCCTTCAGGGCTGGATGTCACCCTAAGCCGCAATGAGGCCCATGCCCACACCCCGCACCGCCGCTGATGTGCGGTCAGATACGTCCAGCTTATTATAAATGCGGCGCAAATATGTATCCACTGTGCCGCCTGACAAATGCAATATATCGGCGATCACACTGTTACTTTTGCCCCGCGCCACCCATTCTAATATTTCCAGCTCCCTTTCGGAAAGGGGCCGTTCTATTGCAATTTTATCCGGCAACAATTGGCACAGGCGCATATGCGCCGCCTGCGCAATCAGATGCATTTCATCGACAGGGGCGTCTTCCAGCACCTGTTCATTAACCGCATATCCCACAGCAAGCATACCATGGCGCCCGCGCGGCCCGAATACCGGGAAATTATATCCATCCCCCAGACCGGCCTCGCTCATCACCTCTAAAAAACGCTGCTGTTCTGTATCAGGCTCTATCTTCGCCCAGACATCCCGCCAGCGTGCGGCCTGTCCCCTGAGCAGGGAATAAGCAGGACCGGGATCTTTCTGCCCCCACTCCTCATCAATATATTTTTGCTTAACTTGTGGAGGAAAACCGCGATTTATCACGGTAAAGCCACGCACAGTTTCCTTCCCGGTACGATTGACCAGAAAATAGGCCAGACCGCGAAACCCTTTCCCCTGATAATAACGCCGCAAATGACGCCACAGCGCCGCACGGGTTGCGGCACTGCCGATAATATCAAGTTCAGGAACAATCCCGGTGTCCAATCACTGCATCCTTACCAGAGCATGTCGCGAGAGATAAGATGCCAGCGATTCGCTCTAAGTTGCTGTTGCCACATCGAATTTTGTACAAAATCTATTCCTGATTTTGCGCACGATGCTTTCCTACATTTAGTAACCCGACCCGTTTATTAGTTGATTATAAAATAATGTTGTTCCCGCTTCCAGACATAATCAAAGCGGGAAGAAAATTTTTACCATATATTTCTTATACGAAAAGAACCCGCCTTCCCCAGAACCAGTTCCGTCATCGCCCAGACAAGCGCATCCGCCCGGTCTGGCGAACGCCCCGGCCCAACATACTCACCACCAGCCATGATACCGCACATCTGATCCTCCAACGCCGGAAAGGCCGCTATATGCGCCAACCGGCCTCGTTCATAGAGGGCCGCGACGGGTTCCGCCCGCGCCGCTTTGCCCCGGCTGGCGTGCACGAGTTTAAGGGGAATATCCGCCTGCGCCGCGCGTAATACGCTGCCCACCATTTCCCCGCCATTATTCGCCTCGGCTACCACGCGATCCGCCCCATGACGAACCGCCAGAGCCGACACGCGTGATGCCCAACGCTCCGGCCTCGCCCCCTCGACCGATCCATCCTCCAGCACATAGCCGCGGCCATCATGGCCCAGCGCCGCAACAATGATGCCGCAAGCATCACCATGGCTGCTTGCGGGCGGATCAACGGCCACCACAATACGGGCAAAGGGCGATGCGGCCTCCATCATTTCCTGTCGAGCTTTGGCGGTTAACCGGCATCGTTCCAGCAAAGCACGCGTCCAGAGCGCCCCTTCCGGTTCCTCAATCAGTTCGCCCAGTAATTCCTGCCGCCCCAATGCTGTTCCGCCATAATCACGCTCCATCGCCGCGATAAAATCCGCCGATAAATGCGCCTGATTATCCTGTGTCGCCCCGCCGGTAATAACAATGGCGGCGCGCTCCGCCGGGGTGGCCTGAACAGCAGAGGCGGCGGGGACAGCATCTGCTCTGGCTTGCTCGCCCTCCAACTCACTCCCCTGTACATTTGCCTGCCCCATCAACCGCAGCATCAGCGACACCGGGCGCGGCGTCGTCGTCGCCAGCACACGCGGATGACGACCAAGACGCAGCCCCATCATCAGATTATCCCACGCCGCGTCGCCTTCCGCCCATTTAGCGATTTCATCGGCCCAAATATGGGTGAATTGCGGTCCGCGCAAACTATCCGGCTCCCCCGCGCCAAAGACCATAGCCTGTGCGCCAGACCTCCAGATCAACCTCCGCAGCGCCGGGTGCCAGACAGGCCTGTCCCAATAAGGCGCAATAGAGAGAAGACCGCTCTCCCCCTCCACCATCACACTACGCGCCTCATGGATGGTCGCACCAACCAGAGCAATCCGGGCATGACCGTCATTTTCAGCGACAGAGCGCACCCATTCCGCCCCGGCGCGTGTTTTGCCAAAGCCGCGCCCCGCAACAATCAGCCAGATGCGCCAGTCCCCCGGCGGCGGCAATTGTTCTGGCCGGGCATGAACCGACCAGTCATGGAGCAAGGTTTCCCGCCCCACCTCGCCAATTTGATCGAGAAAAAGGCTGACTTTCTCTTCTGGCCACTCAGCCAGCTCTTCCCATAAAGACTGGCTCATGCGTCACAGCCATCTTCATCATCAGATTGAGCGATTTTGCTGCCGGGGCGTTTTCTCTCCCTGATAATGGCAAGCCGTTCCTGTATCTCTGCCTTCACTGCATCGCTGCCGGGTCGTTCTATGCCCTTTTGCTGGCGATATTCATCCACCGTGGCCTTATGCATCATCAACAAGCGAAACGCGATGCCATGGGGGTAGCTATGAACCTTTTTGGTTTTAACAGCACCATCCTCTTTTCCATCATCAACGGTTTCCGTCGTCTCGCTGCCATAGATGGATTGGCGGAGCAGCAGCATCTCCAGCTCGGCATAGCCTTGCTCCAGCGCTTCCTTCCATTCGGCGGCAAAGGCCGGATCACGTCGGCGCAAATCATAAGCGCCACATTCTGACATGTTCACACTGCGTGCTGCTTCCCGCACATTACAGCTATTTTTGAGCACTCCCAGAAAAGCCGCCCGCTTTTTCGCTGTCCAGCCTTTGGCGTTAACCCGGCGTTTTTGCGCAATGGCAGCATGGCCACTGGCCCGCCCCCCTCGCCGCACGACCAAAGCATCCCGCGTCGTGCCTTTCTGCTGTATTTTCTGATCGCCTGCCTTATCCCGCCCTGTCATGCTACCTCCGCATGGCGCCTGTGCAGCACAAAGAAAAAGGGGCCGGCCCCATCTGGCGCCAGCCCCTTTTTTCTTCATCGCCGCATCACCGCGACCCGCTATTTTCCAATATGGCGATATGTGCCATAATAGCGTGACGATGTCAATATATTTTTACCAAATAGGTTATTTTAATCTTCGTGCGACACTTTCTCGATGGTCAACGTCCTCTCTTTACCGCCCCTATCCGGCCAGATGATCGACTGCCCTTCCCGCAGACCGATTAAACCCGCGCCGATGGGCGTCAGGATAGAAATACGGCCCGCCTCAATATCGGCTTCTCTGGGGTAAACCAGCTTCACCTGCCGCCGCGCGCCTGTGGTGCCATCGGTAAATTCGACGGTGGACTGCATCCGCACCACATCAACCGGCATCTTATCGGCGCTATGAATATGGGCGCGGGCGATTTCCGTCATCAGCAGTTCGCTCACCTGCGGCAAGCGCTCTTCCGCACCGATGGCAAGGCCCGTCAGGGAATCCGCCTCATTGTCGATCATATGAATGGGCGGACGGCGCGTCGCTTTCGCACCGCCAGCCACGGAGGAAGCCTTAGCGCCGCCTGTAGCGGTAGATTCGGTATTGCTCATGGGGTTTTAACTTCTTTGTCCAATGGGGATGATAAGGCCGCTGACCGCACAAAGCCGAACGACAAAAATGCTATGAAAAAGCAGAAATCACGCCCCGGTTCGGGGCATGTGCAGCACCGACCCGGGGCTATATGCCCGCGAGAAGCTGACCCCCATGGTGTCGAATATGAAAAAGGCGGATATGCTGTGCCATGATTGCGAGGATGTCATTCAATTGCCGCTAAGTCAATTTGCGCCTGATGGTTTCTGCTATTCGCTATTGCCCCGGCAACCATCCTTTTCATTTCAATCATAAGACGAAAACTGATGCTTATTCATTGCATCGCAATATTCTCTGCTGGTCACCCCCGGCCATATAGGCTAGGGGGACCGCACGATGCTGACCCGTCTTTATCAATGGATGCTGGCGAAAGCCGCCCATCGCCATGCTGATCGCTGGCTCGCCGCGATTTCCTTCATGGAATCGAGCTTTTTCCCCATTCCGCCGCACCCATTATTGGGGTTGATGTGCCTCGCTCGCCCCGAAAAGGCGCTGCGTTATGGCATTATCTGCACCCTTGCATCGGTATTTGGGGGTTTGCTGGGCTATGCCATTGGTCATTTCCTTTATGAAAGCATCGGCGCGAGCCTGCTTTCTGCCCTAGGTCTGGCCGATAAATTCCCGGCAGCGGCCTGCTATTTGCGGGCTTATGGGGCAGAAATCATCTTGCTGAAGGGGGCCACCCCCATCCCCTTTAAGCTCATTACCATAACTGCGGGCTTTATCGGCCTGTCGCTTTTCACCTTCCTGTGGGCGAGCATCTTGTCCCGTGGGTTCCAGTTCATGCTGGTAGGTGTGCTGTTCTGGAAATATGGCGCAGCGATTAAGCCCTTTATCGAGAAATATCTCGGCTGGCTGTCAGCGGCCTTTGTCATATTGGTGGCTGGTGGGTTCATCGCGGCGAGCATGCTGACCGGCGGCAATGATGGCACGAGCGATATGTGCAGCAACGCTACTATGGCAACCATGGCGACGCGCTGATACATTCACTCGGCGAGATCGGGGACACAGTATAAGCCAGAATGAAGGAGCAGGCGAGATGGCAGGCGAACAAAAGCAACCGGCCTTATTCGCTGATGCTGCCTTGTTTCCTCCGATTCTGCCTTCAATTCTAACCCCGCTCCTGCACCGCCCGCGCCTCAGCGCCTTTATCGCAGGCGCGGCTTCCGCCACCGGCTTTGCGCCATTATCCCTGTGGCCGATATGCCTGATCGCCATCACGCTATTAATGGCCCTGACGCAGCAGGCGCAGAACCGCAAGCAAGCCTTCTCCGTCGGCTGGTTTTTTGGCCTTGGCCATTTCACCGTGATGCTCAACTGGATTGCCCATGCCTTCACCTATCAGGAGGCGATGCCGCACTGGTTCGGCTATGGCTCGGTCGTGCTGCTTTCGCTCTATCTCGCAATCTGGCCGGGGGTCACAGCTTTGGCGACCCATGCAGTGCGGATGCGCTTTCCCGCAGCGCCGATCACGCCTTTATTCGCCGGACTTTGGGTACTGACGGAAATGGCACGAGGCTGGCTATTCACCGGCTTTGCATGGAATCCGCTGGGGCTGATCTGGCTCGGCACCGGGGTAGATCAGACCGCAACATGGGTGGGCAGTTACGGCCTTTCCGCATTGGTGGTGCTGATGGCGGGCGGGTTGCTGGCGCTTCTCCGCAAAGACTGGAAAGGCGGCGCGCCGGTTTTGGCGGCAGGTGTGATTCTGGCGGCAGCAGGCCTATTCACCACCGCCCGCGCACCCATGCCCACGCCATCGCGCAGCACCCCCGCCATCACCGTGGTTCAGCCCAATGTCGGTCAGGTCGAAAAATATGACGCGACGATGGAAATGGATAATTTCGCTAAGCTGGTTCGGCTGACCGGCTCCTCCTCCCCTGACCGCCCGCGCCTGATTTTCTGGCCAGAGGCCGCGATAGAGGCTTGGCTGGATATGGAGCCGGAATGGCGGGAACGGCTCGCCCACTTGCTCGGCCCCAATGATCTGCTGATGACCGGCGGGGTAAAGGTCTATATTGACGAAAAAGCAATACCTTATGGCACGAAGCTGACGGGCGCACACAACAGCGTCTGGGTGGTAACGCCGGATGCCCGCCTCATCCGCCGTTATGATAAGGCGCATCTGGTGCCCTATGGTGAATATCTGCCGATGCGGGAAATATTAGAACCCATCGGCCTTTCCCGCCTTGTGCCGGGCGCGGTGGATTTCATTCCCGGCCCCGGTCCGCAATCCCTCTTGCTCCCCGCTGGCAAAGGGTGGGACGCACTCTCCATGGGCGTACAGATATGCTATGAAATCATCTTTTCGGGGAAGGTGATTGACCGGACTAACCGCCCCGGCTTCATCTACAACCCATCCAATGACGCATGGTTTGGCGCATGGGGACCGCCCCAACATCTGGCACAGGCGCGGATGCGGGCGATTGAGGAAGGCATGCCGATCATCCGCTCCACCCCCACCGGCATTTCGGCGGTGATTGATGGCCATGGCCGGGTGATAGCCTCCATCCCCCATCATCAGGAAGGCGCGATTAATAGCGCCCTGCCCGCCGCACTGCCCGCGACACTTTACGCCCGGTTGGGCATTAGCATCTCTTTAGCGCTGGCAATTTTTCTTGTTGTATTGGCCGTTGCAACCGCCCGGCGCAGAGGTTAAAGAAGCCTGCATATAAACATTTCTTTATACCGTCATTTTAGCGGACAGGAGCATCATGCGCCAAAATTATCTCTTCACCTCCGAAAGCGTGTCGGAGGGGCATCCCGATAAGGTTTCCGACCAGATTTCCGACGCCATTGTCGATCTTTTCCTGTCCAAAGACCCGGAAGCACGCATCGCCTGCGAAACCCTGACCACCACCCAACTCGTTGTTCTGGCTGGTGAAATCCGCTGCAAGGGCGTGTATGAAAATGGTCAGTGGGCCGATGGCGCGCTGGAAGAAATTGAACGCACCGTCCGTAACACCGTCAAGGAAATCGGTTACGAACAGGATGGTTTCCACTGGGAAACTCTGCGCTTTGAAAATAACCTGCATGGTCAGTCCGAACATATTGCACAGGGCGTTGACGCGTCCGGCAATAAGGATGAAGGCGCGGGCGATCAGGGCATCATGTTTGGCTTCGCTTGCGATGAAACGCCGGACCTCATGCCTGCCACCTTGTACTACAGCCATAAAATCCTCGAAAAAATGGCCGCAGACCGCCACAGCGGCGCAGCACCCTTTCTGGAACCCGATACCAAGAGCCAGGTAACGCTGCGTTTTGAAAATGGCGTACCGGCAGCCTGCACCGCCATCGTTGTGTCCACCCAGCACGCACCGGGCTATGACACGGGCGACAAGGAAGCCGAACTGAAAGCTTATGTGAAGCAGGTCGTGGCGGATGTCATTCCCGCTGCCTTGCTCTCCGACGAAACCGTCTATCACATCAACCCTACCGGCAGCTTTGAAATTGGCGGGCCTGATGGCGATGCTGGCCTCACCGGCCGCAAGATCATCGTGGATACTTATGGCGGCGCGGCCCCCCATGGCGGCGGCGCGTTCAGCGGTAAGGACCCGACGAAGGTTGACCGTTCGGCGGCCTATGTCACCCGCTATCTGGCGAAGAATGTGGTTGCCGCTGGCCTTGCCAAGCGCTGCACTATTCAGATTGCCTATGCCATTGGCGTATCCAAGCCGCTATCGCTCTATGTTGACACCCATGGCACCGGCACCGTTGCTGATGATGTTCTGGAAGCCGCAATTGCCAAGGTTGCAGGTGAAAAGCTGGGCGGTCTTACCCCGCGCGGCATCCGTACAGGCCTTGGGCTGAACAAGCCAATCTACCGCAAGAGCGCGGCCTATGGCCATTTTGGTCGCACCGCAGAGGGCGATTTCTTCCCGTGGGAACGCACCGACCTTGCTGATGCGCTGAAGGCCGCACTTTGATTTTCTGACGGCACTTGCCGCCAATATTGGTAAACACCGCCGCTTTTTTCTCCGGGAAGAGGCGGCGGTTTTGCGTTCAGCCCCCGATCAATGCCTGAGGGGATTTCTGGTCTGTCGAGATCAGGAAAAGCCCGCGATGCTGGGACCGCCTCCCCTGATAAGTGCTTTGGCAATGCAGTCCGCTTACAAACGCTTCCCTCATAGACTGGCCTCCTAGGATTACCCACTGGCGTGGCCAGATTGGCCCTAATTCAGGCCGCACTCTCCACCAATTCAGCTATTTCAAAAGCATAGCTGGTCCACCCCCGCATTTTCGCAGCCTCGGCCAGCGGGGCACGCTTCTTCTTCGCTTCCCCCAAAGAGCGCGTATGGCCCCAGAACACCTCCGTCTTGCCATTTTCCAGCACCGCCACGATCCGCCAATAATGGGTGAAGGTATCCGTCGTGGGGCCGATGGTTTTCACATAACCATCCGGCATAGTCGCCGTCAGATATCGCCGTTTCTTCTTCAAAAATCACCTGTTCGCTTATTACCGCCTGCCCCATTGCACCTTTACATTCTATCCGCCATCACCACCATATGACCATCCTCGCTTATATATGCGCAGCTCTCGCCGAAATCGCCGGATGTTTTGCCTTTTGGGCATGGCTACGGATGGATAAATCCCCGCTCTGGCTCATCCCCGGCATTGCCTCTCTCTGCCTGTTTGCATGGCTGCTAACTTTGGTGGAATCCGATCAGGCAGGCCGCGCTTATGCGGCCTATGGCGGGGTTTATATTGCTTCGGCCATCGCATGGCTATGGGCCGTTGAAGGCGCGAGGCCGGATCGCTGGGACAGTATCGGCGGCATCATCTGCCTTGCCGGCGCGGCGCTCATCCTGTGGGGGCCACGCGCGACCTGAACGGCCTTCCCGTCATCGCACTGCAATGCTTGCAAGCACCGCGACAGAAAGCTAAGCGCGTGCCATTATGACCACAGCATATAAACCCGGCGATCCCACGACCCTCAACCGCCTCTATGGGCGCTCTAAGGGCAAACCCCTGCGCAGCTTTCAGCAATCGCTGACGGAGACCTTGTTGCCGGAAATCGCCGTGCCGCTGGAAGGTCCGGTTACGTCCAGATCGCTATTTGGTGATGACCGCCCGCTGCATTTTGAAATCGGCTTTGGCGGCGGGGAGCATATGGCAGGGCGCGCGGATATGCTGCCGGATCATGGCTTTATCGGCTGCGAGCCGTTTTTGAATGGCGTGGCGCAGGCCCTCACCCATGTTCATGGAGATGCGGAGAAGGTAGGCATTCCTAATGTGCGAATCCACCATGGTGATGCGCTAGAGGTGCTTTCGCGCATTCCCGATGGGGCGCTCAGCTTCGCTTATCTGCTGCACCCCGACCCATGGCCCAAAGCGCGCCATGCGAAACGCCGGATGATGAATAAGGGCCCGTTGGATATGATCGCCGCCAAGCTGAAACCGGGCGGTGAATTCCGTTTCGGCACCGACCACCCCATTTACCTACGCTGGGCGCTGATGGTGATGAATGGCCGCAGCGATTTTGAATGGCTGTGCGAGAAACCACAAGATTTCCTCAAACGCCCCGGCGGCTGGCCCGAAACCCGCTATGAGGCAAAGGCACGTCGGCAAGGCCATGAGGTCTGGTACTTCCGATTTCGTCGTAAATAAGTCGGGTTATCTGGTACCTGAACTATCAGGGCATGATCCGATTCCATATGATGAAGCCATGCTGTATGAGCAGGAACGAAATAGCATAACCGGATTATTACGATGCCCGTCGCCCCTGACCTTCTCCATCTTGGCCAGCTCGTCGCCAAAACGCACGGATGGCCCAGCGCCAAAGCCTTCAAGGCCTATAGCTGGACTGAGCAGGATCAGGCAGGAATCGCCTCCTGCACATCGCAAATATTGCGCCGTTTCCCTGCTACCGAAGGAAAGCATGATTTACTGACGGCAACATTGGCCTTTCAGCTCCAGCGTCATTTACAACGCCCAACGCATTCTGTCCCGGTTCATCTGGTAGCAGGAACGCTCAGCGTTGAAGGGGCCCTTGTTCTGGGCGATCGCCTGCCAGCCGACGGAACCAGCCCCTTTTCCGCCAACGCCCCAGATTGGCAGGGCCATTTATGGATAATGATCGGTCCTCACGTCGTTGATGCAGCGATTTTCCGTCTGGCAAACTCACCTGATTGTCCACCCGTGCTGGCTCGTCATGTCCACTCCTTATTCGGGCCTGACAAAGCCGTGTACGTCGACCAGTGGCGTCGTTCCCGCCGGATCGGGCTGGAATATAACCCGCTTTATGTGCTGAGCGAGGACGATATATCCCCGCTTCTTTCCGCCGCCTATCAGTTACTGGATGAAAAGCGGGCAAACGCGGCGTCATGACACGCCCGATAGTCTATAGCTTTCGCCGCTGCCCCTATGCAATGCGGGCAAGGCTGGCCCTTGCGGTTAGTGCAACACAGATCGAGTTAAGAGAAGTAAAGCTGGCGGCGAAACCAGAGGCGATGCTGCTTGCCTCCCCTAAAGGCACTGTCCCTGTTCTCGTGCTGCCCGATGGCGGCGTCATTGACGAAAGCATCCATATCATGCGGTGGGCCTTAGACCGGCATGATCCGGAAGGCTGGCTAGCGCGAGATGATAAGTCCCTGATCGCCGACAATGACGGCCCCTTTAAACGCAATCTGGACCGGTATAAATATCCAGATCGGCACGGATCAGATGCAACAGCCCATAGGGCGGAGGGCCTCGTCTTTCTTCAGATATTGGAGAACAAGCTGGCAAATACACCCTATCTTTCCGGCAACCAACGCGGGCTGACAGATGCCGCCATCATGCCCTTTGTGCGGCAATTTTCTGCGGTTGATTCAGGCTGGTTTGAAATGCAGGACCTGCCCCGACTGAAACAATGGCTGTCTGATTTGACAACCTCAAACATATTTACAGCCATCATGATGCGCCTCCCGCCATGGCGCCCACATGATGAACCCGTCTATATCGACTGGAAAGAATATGGGCTCCGTCCCCAATGACGAGGGAAACACCTCGCCTTCGATAATGAATATCTGCGAGCGATAGTAAATTCAGTCCTATTTTCCCAGAGACTGCAAATCATAAAGATCGATAGATTTAACCCGGCATGATTGGTATCCAGAACAAATAATATAAGCACCATAGCAATAATCGTTAATTATTATTTTTTATAATATTATCATCAACCCTCGGAACCAAAAACATATTTGATAAATACTTCGCAAATCCTTGCCTTATAAACAAAATACAACATATAAATCATCCATTCGTTACGATTATGGATGATAATTATATGACCAGCCCCGCCCCCGATGCTGCCACTCTGTCTACCGACATATCCCGGATCTTCGCCCTGCAGCAAGAACATCAGTGGAATGTCAAAGCCTCAACCGCGGAACAGCGCAAAGCAAAGCTGGAAAAGCTGAAATCCGCAGTAGAGGCCCATACAGACGCCATCATTGCGGCGGTGCAGGAAGACACCCGTAAACCCGAAGGTGAAATCCGTGTTACTGAAGTGCTGAACGTCCTTTCCAATATTCAGCGCAATATTGATAATCTTGATGCGTGGATGGCCCCCACACAAATAACCCCCTCGCTAAACCCCAATGACAAAGCCCAGATCCATTATGAGGCGCGCGGCGTGTGCCTGATATTAGGCCCATGGAATTTCCCGCTGGGGCTCACTCTGGGGCCGGTTGCCGCCGCCATTGCTGCCGGCAATTGCTGCATGGTGAAATTAACGGATTTGTGCCCGGCCACGGCCCGCGTCGCAGGCCAGATTATTCGCGATGCTTTTGATGAAAATGAAATCGCCCTGTTCGAAGGAGACGTCAGCATTGCCACCGCATTGCTTGACCTGCCATTCAACCATATCTTCTTCACCGGCAGCACCCGCGTCGGGAAGATTGTGATGGCAGCCGCCGCAAAGCATCTGGCCAGTGTAACGCTGGAACTGGGCGGCAAATCTCCGGTCATTATTGATGAAGGCGCGGATGTTGAAAAAATCGCGGCCGATCTCGCCGCCGCCAAACAATTTAACGGCGGGCAGGCCTGTATCTGCCCTGATTATGTTTTCGTGAAGGAAGATCAAAAAGATCGTCTGGTCGAAGGATTCCGGGCTAATGTCGCCAAAAATCTTTATTCGGAAGATGGCAAAATCAAAAAAGAAAGCATCGCGCAGATAGTGAATGCAGGCAATTTTGCCCGCGTTAAAACCTTGTTCGACGATGCTGTCGCCAAGGGCGCTACCATATCCGTGGGCGGAGTATTGGAGGAAGAAGACCTCACTATTCACCCCACAATGCTGACCGATGTAACGCCTCAGATGAAGATTTTGCAGGAGGAAATATTCGCCCCGCTCCTCCCTGTCATGACGTATGACAACCTCGATCAGGCCATATCCTATATCGAAGCGCGGGATAAGCCGCTGGCGCTCTATATCTACAGCAATGATGAAGCCAATGTTGAGAAAATCCTGAACAGGACTTCTTCGGGCGGCGTGACTGTCAACGGCGTATTCTCTCACTATCTGGAAAATCAGCTTCCTTTCGGCGGCGTCAACCAGAGCGGATTAGGCAGCTATCACGGCCATTTTGGCTTCAAGGCGTTCTCGCATGAACGCGCTGTCTATCTGCATCAATAAGCGCTGAAAAACGTCCTGTTCCTACAAACAACAGGGGCGATGAGCGGAACACCCGCCATCGCCCTTTTGTGTGGTGAGGAAGCTGTTACTGCAGGTGAGCGCAACAGAAAAATGGCCTGATCCACTAACCGGCTCGGGCAGAATCAATGGCTGCCCGACCGATACTATCAGGACCCATTCTCCGCTGTGCTGCCATCCACCTTCTCCACCCATTCCGGGTAGAAGCTCGGTTCCCGGTTGGACCAGCCAATAGCCGTTGCCGCTGCCTCGCTGATGGATTGCAGCAAAGCGCGCCTGCGGTCAGGGTGCAGATTGGGCAAGCTTGCCGCCGCGCAAAAGGCCGCGGGGAGCCATGGCCGCGATGACGCCCCCAGCAGTCGTTCATATAAAAACCGAAAGGCAGAGAAAGTGCTCAGCCGGTCCTGCCCCAGATCAAAGGCAGCTATGGTAATGAGCGGCGCCAGAAATGGCTCCACCTTATCCATCTTACTATCATCAGGGATGATCGGACGAATTTGCGCCAGCCGTTCATAAATACCGGCCTGCGCCTTGATACTGGCCGCCTCGGTCATGTCACGGGACCATAATTCCATCGCATCTACCCGGCGCAATGCTACATCCAATGAGCGGCGGATATAGCGCTGCGTTGCCGCAGGAAAACTTGCGAACTCACGCATTTCGGCCAGTGTGATCGAACCATCTGGCGCTTTGCTGCTGGAACTCATAACCCTGCCTTCTCAATATAGAAACCGCGGGATGATAGCATATACAATTTGAACCATTAGCAAATGGTTAAGCATGTTTTGGGCTTAATATGGATTTAAACCCGATTGCAATCCCACATGTTCATGTTTGCCCTATCTTGAACGCAGGACGCCCCCGAATGCAAGGGAACATTCGGAGGCGTCATCCTTTCATGCTGTCGGGCACTTCAGGATATAATTCATAACGAAACCAATACGAAATCAGCAGCAACAGAAAAACGAGAGGAAAACAGCGCCGCATGACGGTACATCATGCCTGTTTGGGCAGATCATACACTCTCTCCTCCGTTCTTCGGGCCTGACCGGTTTTAATCGGTTCTTTATCCCATCGAATCGTTGTTACCGTAGCGTAAACCATATATCGACGCGAGGGGAAATGTAAAATAACGTTACATAACGAGGTAAAAGCCGCACGGCTTCCTTCATCAATTGCAGCCATCCACATAAAACGGATGATTGCACAAATCCCCCATAGAACATATATGGAACGAACAGAGGCGAATCCGTAATTATGCGGCCCGATTCTGGCCATGAAAGACAGCGCAGGAAATCCCCCCTCAATGTTAACCCATATCAAGGTGCGCGGCGCCCGCGAACATAATCTCAAGGGCGTGAATGTCGATCTGCCACGAGACAAGCTGATCGTCATTACGGGTCTTTCCGGGTCAGGTAAATCCTCCCTTGCCTTTGATACCATCTATGCCGAGGGGCAGCGCCGCTATGTCGAGTCGCTCTCGGCTTATGCACGCCAGTTTCTGGAAATGATGCAAAAGCCGAATGTCGAACATATTGATGGCCTTTCTCCTGCCATCAGCATTGAACAGAAAACCACCAGCCGCAATCCGCGCTCTACCGTCGCCACCGTGACGGAGATTTATGATTATATGCGTCTCCTCTGGGCGCGTGTGGGCATACCTTATTCCCCCGCAACGGGCCTTCCCATTTCTGCGCAGACGATCAGCCAGATGGTTGATCGGGTACAGGAGCTGCCGGATGGGACGCGCTTTTATCTGCTCGCGCCGGTGGTGCGGGGCCGCAAGGGCGAATATAAAAAGGAACTGGCCGAATGGCAAAAGGCTGGTTTTACCCGTGTCCGCATAGATGGTGAGCTATATTCGATTGAGGAAGCCCCCGCGCTCGATAAGAAATATAAGCATGACATAGAAGTGGTGGTAGACCGCCTTGCTGTGCGCCACGATGATGACGGATCAAACCGCACACGCCTTGCCGACAGCTTTGAAACCGCGCTGCGGCTGGCCGATGGGCTGACTTATGTTGATCTCGCCGAAGGCGTTGTGCCGGGGCGTGAAAGCGAAACACAGGCCGGTGGCGCGATGAAGAACGCAGGTATTCCGGCCAATCGCATCGTCTTTTCAGAGAAATTTGCCTGCCCGGTTTCCGGCTTCACCATTCCCGATATTGAACCGCGATTGTTCAGCTTCAACGCGCCGCAAGGGGCTTGCCCGGCGTGCGATGGTCTGGGCGAAAAATTGCTATTCGACGATCAGCTTGTTGTTCCCAATGAGGATTTATCCCTCAAAAAAGGGGCGATTGTTCCTTGGGCGAAATCCAACCCACCCAGCCCTTATTATATGCAGGTATTGGGCAGTCTGGCGAAAGAATTTGGCTTCAGCCTCGACACGCCATGGAAGGATTTACCGGGCGAGGTGCGCCTCATCATCTTGCATGGCACCGGCGGCAAGGCAGTTAAATTACGCTTCATCGACGGCAAAAAAAGCTATGAGGTAGAAAAACCCTTTGAAGGGGTGATGGGCAACCTCAATCGCCGGATGCTTCAAACCGACAGCGCCTGGATGCGCGAAGAACTGAGCAAATATCAGACCGCTCAGCCCTGCGAAGTGTGCGACGGCGCGCGCCTCAAACCAGAGGCATTGGCAGTTAAAGTCGCTGGTGGCACCATCAGTGCCAGCACGCGCCTGTCGGTAGTGGATGCGCTGGCGTGGTTCACCGCCCTTCCTGAACAACTAACGGACCAGCAAAATCAAATAGCGAAAGCCATTTTGAAGGAAATTGTCGAGCGCCTCGGTTTCCTCAACAATGTCGGTCTGGATTATCTGAACCTCAACCGCACCAGCGGCACCCTCTCTGGCGGGGAGAGTCAGCGTATTCGCCTCGCCAGCCAGATTGGGTCCGGCCTGTCCGGTGTTCTCTATGTTCTGGATGAACCCAGCATCGGCCTGCATCAGCGCGATAATGATATGCTGCTCGCGACGCTGCAACGCCTGCGTGATCTCGGCAATACAGTGATCGTGGTGGAACATGACGAAGACGCCATCCGCTCCGCCGACTATATCGTCGATATGGGGCCGGGCGCGGGTGTGCGCGGCGGGCAAATCGTCGCCGAAGGAACGCTGGACGCGATTTTACAGACGGAAGGCTCTCTCACCGCCGATTACCTCAACGGCACGCGCGCCATTGAAGTGCCGAAGAAACGTCGCAAGGGCAATGGCAAGAAGCTGACCGTCCATAATGCCCGCGCCAATAATCTGAAGGGCGTGAGCGCTAGCATCCCGCTTGGCACCTTCACCTGCATCACCGGCGTTTCCGGGTCCGGCAAATCCAGCTTCACACTCGACACGCTCTACGCCTCTGCGGCCCGCACCCTGAACGGCGCACGCGTGGTTGCTGGTGCGCATGATAAAATCACCGGGCTGGAACATTGCGATAAGGTGATTGACATTGACCAGTCGCCCATTGGCCGTACCCCGCGTTCCAACCCCGCCACTTATACCGGCGCGTTCACCAATATTCGTGACTGGTTTGCGGGCCTGCCAGAGGCGCAGGCGCGGGGCTATAAACCAGGCCGTTTCAGCTTCAACGTCAAGGGCGGTCGATGTGAGGCGTGTCAGGGCGATGGCGTCATCAAGATTGAAATGCACTTCCTGCCCGATGTCTATGTCACCTGCGAAGAATGTGGCGGCAAACGCTATAACCGTGAAACGCTGGAGGTGAAGTTCAAAGGGCATAGCATCGCTGATGTCCTTGACATGACGGTTGAGGATGCGGTTGAGTTCTTCAAGGCTGTCCCTTCCATCCGTGATAAAATGGCGATGCTGGCGGAGGTCGGCCTTGGCTATATTAAGGTCGGGCAGCAGGCCACCACATTATCTGGTGGCGAGGCCCAGCGGGTTAAGCTGGCCAAGGAACTCTCCCGCCGCGCAACCGGCAAAACGCTCTATATCCTTGATGAACCCACCACTGGCCTGCATTTTGAGGATGTGCGCAAATTGCTGGAGGTTCTCCACGCCCTTGTCGATCAGGGCAACAGCGTTGTGGTGATTGAGCATAATCTCGATGTTATCAAAACGGCGGACTGGCTGATTGATCTTGGCCCCGAAGGCGGCGTTAAGGGCGGCGAGGTCATCGCCACCGGCACACCAGAGCAGGTTGCAAAACAGGCCATTGATGGGACCGCAGGCGGCCGCAGCTATACCGGCAAATATCTGGCACCACTCCTCAAGAAATAAGGGAATCTCTGCGCTCTTCCCCCGCTCATAAAATCTTGAGGTTCACTCAATGCTGGTTAGTGGGGTAGCCAGCATGACCGCAACACGAGAGGACGCCAGTCTCCGTTACAAGGGTTGACCATGTGCCTGTTCCACAACACCCCCATGTAACGGGGATGGAAACATGGCCAATCTCAATCAGCGGGCCGTCCGCCGCCAGCACTTATTTTCTCCATGAATGGCGAACAAGGATGAGGCGCCACTCCGGCACCGATGCAGCCCGGCATTAAACCCGGCATTGAAATGCTAGCTCCCTCCTCTCGCCTTATCACTTAATCACTATCAATCCATAAAGCCCGAACCCGCTCCATCATACTCCATAGCGTTTATTCCCGCCTGATGTGATGCAATAGCGGCCACCGCGCGGGCCTATGCACACAGTGCCACCCCTGCACGGGCACGAACCACTATAGCTTTCAGAACGAAAACTCTGCCGTTTCTTTTTCTTCGCCTTTTTGCGGGAAGTCGATTTTTTGCTTTTCTTCGCGGGCGATAGCGCAGCGAAGGATTGTCGGTTGGTGGACATATTTCCGGCACCAGCCGTCCCCACGGCAAAGGCAGAAGAAACCTCTGTAGCATCACGCATATTGGTGTCGGGCCTGTCGACATTAACAACGTCCCCACCCCTATCTCTATTACCCTTGCCACTCGGAGGCGTGCCATAGCTCTGCCCCCCGGCGCTGGCGCCCTTCCTCCCGGACAGGCCGTGCCCTTCTCCGGACATTATCCGTGCCGGGCGCGACGCCCCGATATAACGACTCGCCACCCAGAAGCTACGATCCCCCTGCTCTACCTTGGCCCAGTCGCCTTTCCGCTCCACCAGTTGCAATGCGCTCCCCTCTGGCAGCCTGCCTATCACCATCGCGCTATCGGATGGTTCCACCCGCGCCTTTAGCACGGACGCCTGCACATAAAGGGTTTCCTTCGCCCCGCCATCACCCGCAGCAGATTGCCCCGCAGGCCCACAACCGAAAAGCAACAAAATGACACAGGCCATCAACATGGTCCCGCTCCAGCAACCACCTCTTTCCTCCATTGCCTGCCCCTTCATACCCCCAGCAAAGAGGCGCAGCATAAAGGAAATTCACCCTTCCAAAGTCGCTATCTGGTCCAGAATAACGCCCATCATCGGACAATTCGCACCATTTCCGACATGCTATTTTATCAGGCTTTGTCAGACGCCTAACGGAACCCCTCACGCCCTTTTTCGTTAAATGGATGACGCCTGCTCCGTAGAACAGGCCAGCAAGGAGATTGGCTATGCCACATTCATTCTTACCCCCACGCATATTATTAGGGGCCTGCGCTTTGGCGGTTCTGCCACTGGCGGCTTGTAGTGATTATGGCGATGGCTATGGCGGCCGCCCCGGCTACAATAATGATGGCGGCAATTATGATCGGGGGAACCGTGGACGCGACCGCAATCGTGGACGCGACCGCGACAATAATGGCTATTACATCGGTGATAATGACCATATTTATCGCAATCGGGACGGCAGCTATTATTGCAAAAAACCCGATGGCACGACCGGCACGATCGTTGGCGGCCTTGCAGGCGGCGTACTGGGCAATGTCATCGCACCGGGTGGCAGCAAGACGCTTGGCACCATCCTTGGGGCCGCAGGTGGCGCAGTTGCGGGACGCGCGATTGACCGGGGCAATGTGCGCTGCCGCTAATGGCGTATAAATAACGGCGGGCGGGAGGACATTCCCGCCCCTTTAACTGCTTGCGCCTATTTCTGGCATTTCCCGCAGTAAAATGTGCTGCGCCCGCCATCTACCCGCCGCAGCACTTCCCCGCCGCAGGAAGGGCATTTTTCGCCCTCTCGCCCATAAACCCGCCACTCTTTTGAGAAATATCCCAGTTCCCCATCCGGGCGCGCATAATCCTTCAAGGTCGAACCACCCGCCGCGATGGCACTGGTCAGCACCTGTTGTATCGCCTCCACCAGCCGCTTGAGCCTCGGCGCACTAATCTGCCCAGCGACCGTCCATGGCGCTATGCCCGCCATGTTAAGCGCTTCACACACATAGATATTCCCAAGGCCCGCCACCACGCGCTGATCCAGCAGGGCAAGCTTAATCGCCGTCCCTTTACCTGTCAGTGCAGCCTTCAACACCGCCCCGGTAAAATCATCGCCCAAAGGCTCCGGGCCCATTTTCGTGAAAGGAAGATAGGACGTCACAGCCTCTGCCCGTGCCAGTTCAACAAAACCGAAACGCCGCGGGTCACATAAGGCCAGCCGTCGCCCTTCGTCTGTCTCCAGCAATAAATGGTCATGCTTGCCGATTTCCTCCGGATCGATCCGCCATCTCCCCGACATACCGAGGTGGAAAATCATCACATCGCCGCGATCCGTTTCCACCAGCCCATATTTGGCCCGGCGGCTAAGGCCCGTCACCCGCGCGCCCGTCATTCTCTGTCGTAAATCCACCGGGAAAGGCACCCGTAAATTGGCGCGTCTTGGCTCCACCAATGTCAGCACCCGGCCATCCAGCACAGACCGTAAACCGGCCACCGTCGTTTCTACTTCAGGTAATTCAGGCATATCTGTGCTTAACCGCTTCCATCCTTGGCGAACAGGGGTTAGAGAAACCCGCATGAGCGAAACAGTATCCTTCGGCTATCGCGATGTCGATGCCAGTGAGAAAGCCGGCATGGTCCGGTCCGTCTTTTCCGGCGTAGCCAGCAGCTATGACCTGATGAATGATGCCATGTCGGGCGGTATGCATCGCCTGTGGAAAGATCAGTTCGTTTCCCGCGTCAAACCACGCAAAGATGAAGCGATTCTCGATATGGCGGGCGGCACCGGCGACATTGCCTTTCGCATGCACAAATATGGCGCACAGATCACCGTTTCCGACATCAACCCGGAAATGCTCGCCGTAGGGCAGGAGCGTGCGAAAAAGCGCGGCATTGAAGATCTGAAATGGTCTGAACAAAATGCCGAAGAACTGACCTTCGATGATCGCAGCTTTAACGCCTACACCATCGCCTTTGGCATTCGTAACGTCACCTTCATTGATAAAGCGCTGCGTGAGGCCCACCGTGTATTGAAATATGGCGGGCGTTTTTATTGCCTGGAATTTTCGACGACCACATGGCCGGGCTTTTCGGATATTTACGATAAATATTCGCATAAGCTGGTGCCGAAGCTAGGCAAAATGCTCGCCAATGATGAAGAAAGCTATCGCTACCTCATCGAATCCATTCGCCGCTTTCCGCCCATGCCGGAATTTGAACGGATGATAAAAGAGGCTGGCTTCACCCAAACAAAGGTGGAACCCATTTTGGGCGGTCTCGTCGCTATCCATAGCGGCTGGAAGGCCTGATACCAGCATCATGACGGCCCATATCACGCATCTCTGGCGGCTCCTCACATGGGGGCGCACCCTTGCACGGCATGGTGCATTAATGGGGATAGAGCGCGATCCGCTCGCCCCCGCACCGGTGCGCCGCCTTGCGCGTATTGCGCGTTTCGGGGTGCGTGTGCCGAAACAGCCCCATTATGCCGAGGCATTTCAGGCCATTGGCCCTGCCGCCATCAAGCTGGGGCAAACCCTCGCCACCCGGCCTGATCTGGTAGGGGAAGAAGCCGCCGATGATCTGCTGAAATTGCAGGATGCGCTACCGCCGGTTCCCTTTGCCGGTATTCGCGCCCAAATAGAAAGCACGCTGGGCCGCCCGATTGAGGAACTATTCAGCAGCTTTGATGAGGTGCCGGTGGGCGCAGCCTCCATCGCGCAAGTACACCGCGCCGTCACTACCGATGGCCGCGATGTCGCCGTCAAGGTGCAGCGCCCCGGTGTCGCAAACCAGTTTAACCGCGATATTCAGACCTATGAATGGGCCGCCGCGCATCTGGAAAAGCTGGGCGGAGAAGTTTCCCGCCTACGCCCGCGCCTTGTCATCGCCAATTTCAAGCGCTGGACCGCGCGGGAACTGGATTTGCGGCGAGAGGCCGCCTCTTCCTCCGAACTCGCCGAGGCTATGCAGTCTGAACCGGGCTATGTCGTTCCCGCCATCGACTGGGACCGCACATCGGGCCGCGTGATGACGATGGAATGGATAAACGGCATCAAAATATCGGATCGCGCGGCCATTATCGCGGCCGGGCATGATACGAAATTGCTGGCAGAGCGCCTCGTCAACACCTTCTTGCGACAGGCCATTGCCGATGGGTTTTTCCATGCGGATATGCATCAGGGCAATTTATTCGTCACGCCAGAGGGGAATATCGCCGCGATTGATTTTGGCATTATGGGCCGCATCAACCGTCAGGCGCGCCTGTGGCTGGCGGAAATTCTCTATGGGCTGATTACCGGCAATTATCGCCGCGTCGCAGAAATCCATTTTGAGGCGCAATATGTGCCTTCGCACCATAATGTCGCGGAATTCACCACCGCCCTGCGCGCCGTGGGGGAACCGATGCGCGGTAAATCCGTGCGGGATCTCTCCGTTGGGCAGATGCTCGATGGCCTGTTCGCCATCACCCGTGACTTTGATATGCAAACCCAGCCGCATCTCCTCCTCCTGCAAAAGACGATGGTGATGGTGGAAGGCGTGGCGACAATGCTGGACCCGGACATCAACCTGTGGGAAACCAGCGGCCCTTATGTACAGAGCTGGTTGCGCGATGAACTGGGGCCAGAGGCCAAGATCGCAGACGCGCTCATCGAAAATCTGCAAACATTGCAGCGCATCCCTGATCTTGTCCGACGGATAGAGGAGAAATTCCCTGCCCCCGGTGGCGCGCCCCCCGCCCCGCCTCTGCCAGAAGTGAAGCTGATGGAGTTTAAGGGCGGCGGGTTTCTGCGTTATGGAACGGTTGCGGCATTAGCAGCGGCGGCTGGCGCAGCGGCGATGCACCTGCTAGGGTGAAACCAATATTAAGGCCCCACGAAGGATCCAGTCATGGAAAAGCGCATATTGCTGATCGTGTCGGGTGGGATCGCCGCCTATAAATCGCTGGAGCTGGTACGGCTGCTCCGCGCTGATGGCTTTGCAGCGCGGGCGGTGATGACGCAAAGCGCCCATGAATTTGTGACGCCGCTATCGCTTAGCACCCTGACCGAAGATCATGTCTATAGTGACCTGTTTGACCTGAAGGATGAGCGGGAAATCGGCCATATTCAGCTATCACGGCAGGCCGATTTACTGGTTGTCTGCCCGGCGACCGCCAATATCCTTGCGAAAATGGCAAATGGTATCGCCGATGATCTGGCGACCACCCTCCTCCTTGCCACTGACAAGCCGGTGCTGGCGGTCCCGGCGATGAATATGCGCATGTGGGGCCACGCCGCGACCCGCCGCAATGTCGCGCAGTTGGAGGCCGATGGCATCCACATCATGCAGCCTGATGAGGGCGCGATGGCCTGCGGCGAATGGGGGCCGGGTCGCCTGCCTGACCCCGCCGCCATATTGGGTGAAATCCGCCGTTTACTGGGAACGGGTGCGACGCCGCAACGCATTGGCATGCCGCCCCTTATCACCGAGGAAAAGCACCCACTCGCGGGCAAGCATGTGCTGGTGACAGCCGGCCCAACCCATGAGCCGATTGACCCCGTCCGTTACATCGCCAACCGCTCATCCGGCAAGCAGGGCTTTGCCATTGCCGCCGCCGCCGCGCGTGCTGGAGCGCGGGTAACATTGGTTGCGGGGCCGGTGGACCTGCCCACCCCGCAAGGCGTCACACGCATTGATGTGGTGACGGCGCGTGAAATGCTCTCCGCCACCGAAAATGCGCTGCCCGCGGATGTCGGCATCATGGTCGCCGCTGTGGCGGATTGGCGCGTGGCGGAGGAAGCCGGACAAAAGATCAAGAAAGATGGTAGCGGCGCACCGGCTCCGCTCCCCCTCACCGAGAACCCCGATATATTGGCGACCATTGCCATCAGCGCCAATCGTCCCACCCTGCTGGTGGGCTTTGCCGCCGAAACCGAAAATGTCATTGCCCATGCGCAGGCGAAGCTCGCCCGCAAAGGGTGCGACATCATCGTCGCCAATGATGTATCCGGCGCGCTAGGAGAAAGCGTGATGGGCGGGGAGCGCAACCGCGTTCACATCGTCACGGCGGATACAGTCGAAAGCTGGGATGATCTGCCTAAGGAAGATGTCGCACAAAGGCTGGTCGATCATATCATTGATCGTCTATCAGGGCAGGCATGAATAGCCCGATAGAGATTCGCATCAAGCGCCTTCCCCATGGAGAAGGACTTCCCCTGCCCGCCTACGCCACCGCAGGCGCGGCAGGTATGGATATTGTCGCCGCCGAAAATGTGACGATCCCCCCAATGGGGCGCTATGCCGTCGCCACAGGCTTTGCCATCGCCATCCCGGATGGATATGAGGTGCAGGTGCGCCCCCGCTCTGGCCTCGCGCTAAAGCATGGCATTTCCCTGCCCAATACCCCCGGCACGATCGACAGCGATTATCGCGGGGAACTCAAAGTCATCATGATTAATCTGGACGACGCGGATTTCGCCATAGCGCGCGGCGACCGCATTGCGCAGCTCGTGGTTGCACCGGTGCAAATCGCGACCTTTGCCGAGGCAGAAGAGCTGGATGATACCGCACGCGGTACAGGCGGTTTTGGCTCCACCGGGGTGAAAAGCGCATGAGCGTTCATACGCTCAGTGACGACCAGCTTGACCGTTATGCCCGCCATATTGTCCTCAAAGAAATTGGCGGAATGGGCCAGCGCCGTTTGCTCGGCGGGCATGTCACCATCATCGGTGCGGGCGGCATCGGCAGTCCGGCCCTCCAATATCTGGCGGGGGCTGGCGTTGGTTCGCTCCGTATCATTGATGATGATGTGGTGGAGCTTTCCAACCTGCAACGCCAGACCTTATTCGGCACCGATGACATTGGCGCACCCAAGGCCGAGGCCACTATGCGCGCCATTTCCCGGCTGAACCCGGATGTGAAGGTCATTCCCATATTGCAGCGACTGAACGCAGATAATGCCGAAACCTTGCTGCATGATAGTGATGTCATCATTGATGGATGCGATAATTTCGCCACCCGGCTGATCGTCAGTGATATGGCGACGCGCCTCCATATCCCGCTGGTTTCCGCCGCTGTTGGTCCGTTTGAAGGTCAGGTCGGGGTTTTCCGGGGCTGGGAAGCGGGCCAGCCCTGCTATCGCTGCCTCGTCGGCGATGATCCGGCGCGGGCCGAAGTGAATTGCGCCGATCAGGGCATATTGGGCGCAGTCCCCGGCATAATTGGCAGCATGGCAGCATTAGAAGCCATTCGCCTCATCACGCCTTTTGGCGCAGAAAGCACCGGGCATTTGCTCATCAATGATTTTCTGGCGATGCGCTTCCACCGCGCCCGTGTGGCGGCTGACCCGGCCTGCACGGCCTGCGCCGCGCACAAACAACCGGCATCCGCTGAAACATGCCCGGCCTGAACGAGCACCACAATGCCACCCACATTATCATCATCAGCGATGATGCAGAAAGGTTACGCGCCGGGTTGATGCTGGCATTGGCGCAGCAGGCTTTGGGCCGGGAAGTCAGGATTTTCCTACAAATGGATGCGGCCGCGCTGCTCGCTCCCCCCATTTCCGCACCCAAAGATGCGCGGTATCAGCAGGCTGGCCTGCCGTCATTGGTCGCCTTGATAGAGGAGGCACTGGACGGTGGATTACCAATATTCGCCTGCCAGAGCGGTTTGGAAATAGCCGAGATTAACGCGGCATCCATTGACCCGCATATCATCATCAGCGGACTGGTGTCCTTCATGGCCGGGGTGACCGGGCAAGATCAGTTGTTGACAGTCTAAGCTGATTAAAAGCAAAGCGCGGCCTGCATCTGCTGCAAACCGCGCCCCTTCAATATAAAATTCTCGTCCGCTGATTACAGCGTAACCGGGTGCACCCAGCCATCAGGCGCAGGAGCCTTATTACGCTGTATAGCGGTCAGTTCATCGCGAAGCTGCGCCGTGACCGGGCCAGTCTGGCTGCCACCAATAGCAAAATCGCCATGGCTGGACCGGATTTCACCAACCGCCACAATTACCGCCGCCGTGCCGCAGGCAAAGACCTCACGCAGCTTACCGCTGGCGGCATCCGCGCGCCAATCATCAATGGAATAAGGCTTTTCTTCGACGGTACGACCATGCTGCCGTGCCAGTTCGATCACCGAATTACGGGTAATGCCCGGCAAGATCGTTCCACCCAGCGGCGGGGTAAGCATTGAACCGTCATCAAAGACGAAGAACAAGTTCATGCCGCCCAGTTCCTCGACCCAGCGATGCTCTGCAGCGTCAAGGAACACGACCTGATCGCACCCCTTTTCGATCGCCTGCGCCTGCGCAACAAGGCTGGCAGCGTAGTTGCCGCCGCATTTGGCTGCACCCGTGCCGCCGGGGCCAGAGCGAGCATAATCTTCCGACAGCCAGACCGAAACCGGCTTCGCTCCGCCCTTGAAATAAGACCCTACCGGGCAGGCAATGACGCAGAAGATAAATTCTGACGCCGGTTTAACGCCCAAAAATGCCTCATTCGCGAACATGAACGGACGTAGATAGAGGCTACCATCACCGTCCGGCACCCATGCACGGTCAATACGGATCAGTTCTTCGCACGCCTGCAGGAAGATTTCCTCCGGCACCTCTGGCATCGCCATCCGGCGGGCTGATGCATTAAACCGACGGGCATTTTGTTCCGGGCGGAACATGGTAACGCCGCCATCATCAGCATTATAGGCCTTTAGACCTTCAAAAATTTCCTGCGCATAATGCAGCACGGCGGCTGCGGGATCGAGCTGGAACGGCGCGCGGGCGCGCACCTGCGCCTCATCCCATCCATTTTCCGCTGTCCAGCGGATCGTAACCATATGGTCTGTAAACACCCGCCCGAAAGCTGGATTGGCCATTGCCTCCGCCCGCGCCGCATCACTGAGCGCGGCGGGATTTTTTGCTATTTCGAACTGCATCATATACCTTCACATATCTGCCGATAGGCCGGGGCTGGTCTATGCTATGACGGAACAGGCTATGGAATGAGTCTTTACATTTTTCAAGTATAAAAATTACATTTTTATCATTTATTTTGAAATATAATTTCAACACATAGGAAGGAAATCTGTCATGGCCTGGACTGATAACCGCAACATCATCACCCTCACCGGTGCCGGAATATTGGCCATAGGGATGATTGCGGGCGGCTATCTGCTGGGGGACGGCCTTACCCGTGCCCATGAGGCGGATCGCTCCGTAACCGTGCGCGGCCTTGCGGAAAAAGATGTGACGGCGGACCTTGCCACATGGACGATCAGCTATAGCGCCAATGGCACGGACCTGCCCACTGTACGCGCCGATATAGACGCCAGCACCAAGGCACTGACCGAGTATTTTCGTGGCCTTGGCTTCAAGGCAGAGGAACTCACCCCTATTGGCGCAGGCGTCAACCAGTTCATGAATAATGGTGTCAACAGCATCACTATCACGCAAAAAATGCTGCTGCGCACCACCGACATTGCCCGCGCGCAAAAGGCTGTGGCCCAGCAATTTGACCTTGTTCGCCGGGGCGTGACCCTGCAGGAAGGGTCAAACATGTCTTACAGCTTCACCAAATTGAACGAATTGAAGCCGGGCATGGTAGCGGAGGCGACAAAGGACGCCCGCAAATCCGCTGGGCAATTCGCCAAGGATAGCGGCACCGGTGTTGGCGGTATCAAGAGCGCGACTCAGGGCTATTTCTCCATCGAGCCGCGTGATGGTGAACAAGCCAGCGGCGGCTATGGCGCAAGCGATACCCCCTATAAAAAGGTGCGCGTCGTCACCACGGTGGATTTTTACCTGAAATAAGGGTTAGCGTGATGGCGGTGCCGAGGAAGAGTGCGCCGCAGCCTCGCCTCCCTGCACCGCGCCCTTTGCCTGCGCACCTAGTTGGGCCTGCGCATCCAGTTGGGCGAGAGCATCCTTTGCAAATTTCGATGCGTCACCATCCGGTGATAGTTTCAGCACCTGCTCCCATGCCATGCGGGCGGCCTTCTCATCGCCTGATACAATGGCGATATTCCCATCCTCCAGAGCGACAGAGGCGTCATCAGGGGCACGCTTTTTCGCCTCCTCTATATCATGGCGGGCGCGGGTAAAATCATCCTGGCGCCGGGCCAAAGTCGCGGAAAGCAGCCATGCCAGCGGATCATCCTTCGCTTGCACCAACGCCATATCAAGGTCTTTGCGCGCGCCTGCCATGTCATTCAGCATTACCAAAGTCCGCGCCCGGTCGAGATACACTTCCCCCTTGGCAAGACCATCGGGCAGACCATGACCCAGCGCTGCATCGAAATAGTCCCGCGCTTTATCCGGCTTGCCTCCGGCCAGCATGGCATTCCCCGCCTGCGTCCATAGCCGCGCCGCGTCATGCAGCGCACCCTCCTTTTGTGCCGCGGTGGCGGCAGCATCAAAGGCCTTTGCCGCGTCGTCCCAATTCTCTGCCTGCGCCTCGGCAAAGCCATTGCACTGCGCAGCTGGGAAACCGCCGCCTTCCAGCGCCCAGTCCTGAGCAAATTTCACGCCAGCTACAGGGTCATCCGTTGCTTTATCGAGGCAGGCCTGCAACCGCGCCGCCACTGCGGCAGGCAGCTTCACCGCCTGAGCGAAAGAGGCCGCATCACCATTTGCATCCTTCGGACCCTGCGCCTGCGCCGCCTTCGCCCGGCCTTCCTCTACACGCCGCTCCGCCGCCTGTTTCCGGCTACGGTTCATCACTGCCTCGGTTTCGGGCGAATAGCTGGTCTGCATCAACAGCAAGGCGGCAATTATCATGGAGTCTCCAAAATCAGCTATTGGGTATCAGGCCATCCACCAGCCCCAGCAGCAAGGCAATATCACCATCACGCGACAAACGGTGATCGCCATCCTTTACCAGCATTAGCTGCACATCGGCTGAACGCAGCCTTTCCGCTGTGCGCACCGCGATGTCCCATGGCACCACATCATCGGCTTGCCCATGCAGCAAGCGCACTGGGCAGGTGAGCGCAACTTCGCCCTCCAGCAGCAAATTCCTCTGCCCCGATTCCCAAAAGGCCAATGTCGTCAGATAAGGATCACCATAGTCAGATGGTTCCTCTATGCGCCCGTCCCGCTGCAAAGCGGCCTTCTGCTCATCGCTAAAACCCCATGCGGTGAAGTCCGGCGCGGCGGCAATACCGATGAGGCCAGCCGCCCGTTCTCGCAGGGCCAGCCCGATCAGCAGGGCAATCCACCCACCCATGGAGGAACCGATGGGAATGACCCCACCCTCCGGCCAGACATGGTCAATAATCGCCAGCACATCATCGCACCATATCGTCAGCGTCCCATCCGCGAACGCACCTTCGCTGCTCCCGCAGCCAGAATAATCGAGGAGTAAACAGGCCTGCCCCCTCGCCTGCGCATGGGCAAACACCGCCTGCGCCTTGCCGCCTTCCATATCGGACATATAGCCGGGCAGGAACACCAGCAGCGGCCCCTGCCCCGGCGCGAAACGATAAGCGAGACGCACACCATCAGCGCGGGTGAACATTTGCGAGGCGGAAATATCAGCAGAAATATCAGTCATGCCTGCCTTATGCCCACACCCTCATGGTCATAGCAAGCAAGCAAGAACGCACACAAGGTTCATTCATATTGGGCATAGGTGCAGCCGAGAATAGTGCTTTGCCGTGAGCCGGAGCGCAGTGTATTCAAGATACATGAGCACCGGAAGCACGGGAAAGCGCTATTCGTAGGCCCGCATAGGGTCAATATGGATAAGCTTAGAAGCCCCAACCGGATTTCACATCCTTATCCTGCGCGCACATAGACCGCAGCGCTTTCCACTGCGCTGGGGAAAGCGCAACTTGATATTCATGGTCCTTTTTCACCGCCTGCGTGAAAAGCTGTTGGCGGCTGCCGGATGTCGGGTGGCTGGCGAACCAGTTGGTCGCAGTGTCGATGCTGGTATCAGCCTTCTTTTCTGCCACATTTTGATTATCCGGCTTTTGGGGCGCTTTCTTCTTGCCTTTGCCGGGCTTCTCATTCCGTTCGCCGCCCATGCGTTCAAAGAATTGTGCGGTCCCTTGCGGGGATATATTGGCACGGCCCAGCCCCGCTATCGCCGTTTCATCCGCCTGATGCTCGGCATCGCGGCTGAAGCTAAGGCCCATCAAGGAACTGATATTCGCGCCCAGATTGCCATCTACCCCGCCCAATATGACGGAGAGACCCAATTGCCGCATCAATGCGGTCAGGGTGTGGCGGTGCTGCACATGGCCCAGTTCATGGCCCAACACCCCGGCAATTTCATCGGGCGACTCGGCGCTTTGAACGAAACCATCGAACAGGATGATGCGCCGCCCCGGCAGGGCGATGGCGTTAATCATCGGAATATTGGCGACCTCTATTGAGCGCGCGCTGCCCTTCGGGTCCATCTGCGCGACGAGGGCCTTTAACGCGGCATCCCCCTGCGGCGTGTGGCAATAGCGCCCACCGAAATCGCCAACCATCGTATCACCGAGCTTATCCTCCCAGCTTTGCGGCACGAGGGGGGCCAGCCATGCGGGGGCCTTCACCCCCACGAAGATAACCGCCGCCGCAATCGCCGCGAAGGCAATGCTGGCCTTGCCCAGACCGAAACGATCAACCACACCGCCATAGCGCTGTTTTCCGGGCAGCAAAGGCGCAATATCGCTCGGCGCATCGCCCGCAAAGCCAATGCGCCAGCCTTCTTCAGTGCGATGGCCAAAAACCGCATCCGGCCCGGCCATATCCAGCGCGACCAGATCATCCCAATGCCACGGCCCGCTTTCCCAATCATCGGCAATCAGGCGAAAGCCCTGTGCATCCCCCACCAGCCTCACCTGCCAGCGGCGGGCATTGCGCCCATCAAAATGCCAGAGCCTCGCCTCGACTGTCATCGCTTAAAACGCCCCCACATCAAGCGCATCCAGCAAGCCTTCACCATGACGGGAAAGCTGCGTCGTCGATTGGGTCAATGCTTCAGGATCAACAACGCCATAGCTTTCCATGTGGGTGATGAAGAATTTCCAGTGGCGATATTGCAGGAAAATCCAGCCTATGCCGAGGGTGCACACCACCAACAGCACGTCACCAAAAAACAGCTTCAGCCAATCAATCGTCTTGGCCTCAAAACCGAAATCGAGCTGCCCCAGTGACAGACTGCCAATCGCCTCACGCAGGAATGCTGCATAATATGCCAGTGCGATCAGCCCCAATAATATGTAAAAGCCGAAAATCGCACCTATGATCGTCAGGATGAAGGCAACCGGCGGCGGCCCACCGGCACCGCCCCGCATCATTTCGACCATCCCGCCACTCGTCATGGATACGAAAGTAATCAGTGCCACCATGATGAAAGGCAGCAGATAAAAGAGCAAAAACCGCCAGAAAACCGACATCGCCCGTGCATCAGCTGTGAAGTTTTGTGAACCAAAGCTCATCTTGTTCCAGCGATTATTCCATAATTCCGTCATCGACCATGGAACCAGCAACGATGCGGGCAGCATCCCAACGGTGGTCTTCCACATATAGGACCAGCCATAGCCAAAGCCTGCATCATCACTGCCGCCCCTAATGCCGCGCCAATAGGTGCGCCCCAGCCTATACCGCAGCGCCCGGAAACGCGCGACGCCCATCAGATAGAAAATCGCCAGAAAGGAGAGCATACTCAGCAAAGCAGCAATGTCCGCCATCCCGCGCAATATCATCGCCTGCGCACCAAATTGGATGAACAGAAGCGGCGCGCCCAATAGCAATACCGCCATGATGAAGCCCAGAAACAGCTCCTTGCCGGTACCGGTCCATTCCAATCGCTCATCAACGAAGCGCGTGCGAGACCAGAAATAACGGCGGCTGCGTGTTGTCGCCCAGAAACGATAAATGCCCAGCGTCACTATAGTCAGCAGCAAATTGGTAAAAGCAATCGGCGCATATTCCTTCCAACTGCCATCAAATCCAAAAGCACTATATTGCGGCCCGTCTCGTTGCGGGACATCTTGCTGCCATTCGTTTCTTTGGCTCTCACCCTGTTGGTCGTTCATAAAATCCCCACAAATATGCTGAAATGGGTAGAAGCCGCTATGGCCCGCCGCGTCAAGCTGCAAATCAATCGCAAATACAAGCAGAACACAGGCGATAGCTTTATATTGACAGCGCCTGTCCCCGGTTTATGGACCACATCATGCGGCTGGCCGCATATCCTCGCCATTTTGTAAAGAAGTCTTTTATCATGTCCGCGATATTGAAAATTACCCTGCCCGATGGTTCCGTGCGTGAAGTTGCGCCCGGCACTACCCCGGCGGATATCGCGGCAGCGATTGGCCCCGGCCTTGCAAAGGCAGCCATTGCGGCGAAGGTCGACGGTGAACTACGCGACATCATGCGCCCGCTGGAACAGGATGCGCAGCTTGCCCTCGTCACGGCCAAGGACGAAGCAGAGGCACTGGAACTCGCCCGCCATGACTTCGCCCACATATTGGCGGAGGCCGTGCAGACGCTCTTCCCCGGTACGCAGATCACCTTCGGCCCGTCGACCGATGATGGCTTTTATTATGATTTCGCGCCCGCACCGGGGCGCGGAGCCTTCACCGATGAAGACCTGCCCGCCATTGAGGAACAGATGCGCGCCATCATCCGCGCCAATAAACCGCTGCGGCGTGAGGTATGGAACCGCAATGACCTGATCGCCCGGTGGCAGGAACAGGGCGAGACGTTCAAGGCGGAATGGGCCGCTGAGCTGCCCGAAGGCGATGAGATCAGCGTTTACTGGTCGGGCGACGACTGGCTTGATATGTGCCGTGGGCCGCATCTTGCCTCCACCGGCAAGCTGGACCCGGACGCCTTCAAGCTGATGCGCGTATCGGGCGCTTATTGGCGCGGCGACCAGAAAAATGCGATGCTAACGCGCATTTACGGCACGGGCTGGCTCAACAAGAAGCAGCTTAACGCCCATCTCACCCGTCTGGAGGAAGCGGCAAAGCGCGACCACCGCAAGCTGGGCCAGGAAATGGATCTGTTCCACCTGCAACAGGAAGCGCATGGCAGCGTGTTCTGGCACCCCAAGGGCTATGTCATCTGGCGGGAACTGGAGGCTTATATGCGCCGCGCCATTGACGGGGCCGCCTATCGTGAGGTCAAAACCCCGCAGGTGATGGATGCGCGCCAGTGGGAGCAGTCCGGCCACTGGGGCAAATATCGCGAAAATATGTTCGTCATCCCGGACGAAGCGCCCAATACCGAAGATGAAGGCCCGATCGTTTCGGATGATGCCGAATGGATGGCGCTCAAACCGATGAACTGCCCCGCGCATGTTCTGATCTTCAAACAGGGCATCAAAAGCTATCGTGATCTGCCAATGCGCCTGTATGAAAATGGCTGCTGCCACCGGAATGAACCGCATGGCGCGCTTCATGGCCTGATGCGCGTGCGCCAGTTCACGCAGGATGACGCGCATATCTTCTGCCGTGAGGATCAGATCGTCGGTGAGGTTCAGGCCTTCTGCGCGCTGGCAGACCGGGTATACAAAGATCTCGGCTTTGCGGGCTATGCCATCAAGCTGGCACTGCGCCCTGAAAAGCGCTTTGGCACCGAAGAAATGTGGGACATGGCGGAATCTGAACTGCGCGAGGCGGTAAAGATTGGGCAGGCATCCGGCCAGATTGAAGGGGAGCTGGAAGAGCTGCCCGGCGAAGGCGCATTTTATGCACCTAAGCTGGAATGGCATTTGACCGACGCCATTGGCCGCACATGGCAGGTAGGCACCATTCAGTCCGACCGCGTATTGCCGGAACGACTCGACGCCAGCTATGTGGCCGAAGACGGCGGACGCCACCGCCCTATCATGCTCCACCGGGCGATTTTCGGTTCTTATGAGCGCTTCATCGGCATTTTGATCGAACATTATGCCGGGAAATTGCCACTATGGCTCGCCCCAGTTCAGGCCGTTGTCGCCACCATCGTTTCCGAGGCCGATGATTACGCACGTGATGTGGTCGAGAAGCTGAAGGCTGCTGGCATTCGTACCGAAATTGACCTTCGCAACGAGAAGATCAACTATAAAGTCCGCGAGCATAGCCTTGCAAAAGTGCCGAATTTGCTGGTGGTTGGCAAGCGTGAGGCCGAAGAAGGCAAGGTAGCGCTCCGCGTATTAGGGGCGGATCAGCCTCAGCAAATCCTCGGCGTGGATGAAGCGATCACCCTGCTCAGCCAGCAAGCACTGGCACCGGATTTGCGATAAGGGAACAATCAAGACCTACGTAAAATGGGCAATGATAAAACCGATACGAGGCCTCAGTTGATGCTTCTTTATCATTGCCCCTTTTCGTGACGACTGAAAGTCGCTAAATACGCGCGAGAGTAATTACAGGAGAAACCACTATACGTCCGCCAATGATGCGCCGCCCAATGGCGCCAATGCCGAAATCAGGCCCTCGTTATAATGAGTTTATCACCGTACCTAAGGTGCGCGTGATCGACGAAGAGGGAGAGAATCTAGGGGTATTATACACCCGTGAAGCGATTGAGCAGGCCGCCGATGTCGGCCTTGATCTCGTTGAGGTGTCCCCCAATGCCGACCCGCCAGTCTGCAAATTCCTCGACATTGGCCGGTATAAATATGAGGCCCAGAAAAAGGCCAATGTTGCCCGCAAGACCCAGAGAACGCAGGAAATCAAAGAGATTAAGATGCGTCCCAATATTGACGATCATGATTATGACGTCAAATTGCGGTCAATTAACAAGTTCATCGGCGAAGGTGACAAGGTGAAGGTAACACTGCGCTTCCGCGGTCGTGAACTTTCTCACCAGCAACTTGGCATGCAGCTCTTGCAGCGCGTGGCCGAAGAAATAGCCGAAGTCGCCAAGGTAGAGGCCTACCCCCGCATGGAAGGCCGTCAGATGCTGATGGTGGTGTCACCTAAATAATCCCCTTTACGGGATAATTCCATAGAAGCGGGTTGGCCGATGGTCTGCCCGCTTTTTTGTTCGCTCCCCTCACCGCCCCGCCGCACCATCACCATCATCGTCCCCCCTCATCGCCCCGCCGCACCATCATCGCCCTCTTCAAAAATGCATAGTCATCATGCAATCGCGCCCCCTAGACCAACGGGTCCATGCTTCCTATCTTGATGAGCATGAAACAACCTGTCCTATATATACCGCATGGCGGTGGCCCCTGCTTTTTCCTAAACCCTGATGGCAGTTGTCCGCCTATGTGGATGGCCATGCGCGATTATCTGGCCGGGATTATCTCCCACCTGCCAGAGCGCCCACGCGCCATATTGCTGATCTCCGCCCATTGGATAGAGCCGCAATTCACTACATTGGTCAGCGAAAAGCCGGGCCTGCTATTCGATTATTATGGTTTCCCCGCCCACACTTATGATCTGAGATGGGATGCACCGGGCGCACCCGGCCTTGCCCGCCACGCCAATGAATTGCTGGCACAGGCAGGCTTTGCCACCGCAGAAGAGAATGAACGGGGCTGGGACCATGGCGTATTCGTACCCATGAAGGTTGCGCTGCCCGATGCAGACATCCCCCTCGCCCAGCTATCACTGGTCGCGCCAGAAGGCAGGGATTATGATGCAGCCCTTCATATTCGTGCAGGGCAGGCGCTCGCTTCGCTGCGGGACGAAGGCGTGCTGATTATCGGCACAGGGATGAGCTTTCACAATCTGCGCATTCGCGATGGTTCAGCCGCAGCACATGCAGCGGAATTTGATGCAGCCCTGACGGCTGTTGCAACCGATCCGGATTCCGCCCGGCGCAATGAAGGGCTGGCCAATTGGACACAGCTTCCTCATGCTCGTATTGCGCATCCTCCGCGCGGTGAAGAGCATCTCATTCCATTGATGATGATCGCAGGTGCTGCCGGTGATGACCGTGGCGTGCATGATTTTCAGGATGAAGTGATAGGTTGGACGGTTTCCGCCTATCGTTATGGCTAAAGCCGGAATCCTAATGCCAGTCTATCAGAACAATTTCAGCGCAGATGGTATCATCACCTAGTGCTGTGGATTTGAAACATGCCTCAGTATAACGGCTAGGTTCGGTGCATATTTCAGATCCGTAAACCACACTAGAAGCATTCGGCTACTTGTTCCCCTGATGAAGCAGAAGTTCGCTGCGCGCCTGCACAATAATGTGACGAACTTCGGATTCGGGTCATTAGGTCAAGAAGCACAGTTGAGCGCAGATAAATTGCGGTAACACCGAAATCTCAGAGCCGTTCAACTGATCTAAAAGGATCGAGAATCGCTCTAAGGCCATAATTTGCTCGGAAGGCTGGCGGGGTATGCTCCGCCAGTTTTCATATGGGGACTCAGCGGCTGATATAAGCAGGCGGTGCCATATCATTCTGGGCCATATTCGCGGCGTGGCCCCCACCAGAAGACAGCATGAACGTCGCCGCTAACCCGATTGCAAACCCAGCCAGAAAGCGCTGAAACCCGCCTGACGACAACCATCTCATTTCTACTACTGCTTTCGTTTCAGATAGCCTGCACAATATAATGGCAGCATATCATAATAAGGAGGTCCGCTTATCGGACAAACAATATGACTAAAATATGAATAAAAGGGCCCTGACGCAATGATCTGCGCCAGAGCCGCGATAGAAAAGCAATGTAATCAGACGAACTGATTACTTAAGGGCAGCACAAGCTTCCTGAATACGGGTGCAGGCCTTCTTCAATATTTCTTCTGACGTCGCATAGCTGATGCGAAACGCCGGGCTAAGACCAAAGGCCCCGCCATGAACAGCCGCAACGCCATAATCATCAAGGAAATAGTTAATCAAGTCTTCATCGGTTTCGATTTTTTTACCTTTGGGCGTGGTCTTGCCAATCACGCCGCTCGCGTCAGGATAGACATAGAATGCCCCTTCCGGTGTCGGGCAATCGAGACCCGGCGCATCATTGAGCATCGCGACGACCATATCGCGGCGCTTTTTGAAGGCCGCGTTGCGTTCTTCGAGGAAGCTCTGGTCCCCCGTCAGCGCCGCAACAGCAGCAGCCTGACTGATCGAGCATGGGTTAGAGGTAGACTGTGATTGCAGCTTGCGCATCGCATTGATGATCCATTCCGGACCACCGGCAAAACCAATGCGCCAGCCGGTCATTGAAAAGGCCTTGGAGCAACCATTGACGGTCAATGTGCGGTCATAAAGATCCGGGCACACCTGCGCGATGGTGGCGAACGGCGTCGCCGCATACCAGACATGCTCATACATATCATCGGTCAGGATCAACACATGCGGGTGCTTTGCCAGCACCTCACCCAATGCCTTCAACTCATCAGCGCTGTAGGCCGCGCCGGATGGGTTGGAGGGAGAGTTAATCAGCACCCATTTGGTTTTTGGCGTGATGGCCGCTTCAAGCTGCGCCGGGGTGATCTTATAGCCCTGGCTGGCCGGACCTTCTACAAACACCGGCGTACCGCCCGCAAAGTTCACAATATCCGGGTAGCTGACCCAATAAGGCGCGGGGATGATAACCTCATCACCGTCCTCAACTGTTGCCAGTAAGGCGTTGAATAAAGTATGCTTACCGCCGCTATTCACGCTGATCTGGCTGCGCTTATAGTCCAGCCCATTGTCGCGCTTAAACTTAGCCGCGACGGCTTCCTTCAGTTCAGCCGTGCCATCAACATCGGTATATTTGGTTTGCCCTGCGCGAATGGCAGCAATGCCTGCCTCTTTCACAAAATCAGGCGTGTCAAAATCCGGTTCGCCAGCGGAGAGACCAATCACGTCCACGCCCTGACGTTTCAGTTCGATCACCCGGCCTGTCATTGCCAGAGTCGCGGACGGCTGAATACGGCCCAGTGCAGCAGAAGTCTTGGTCATGCGGTGCTTTCCTTACGAGCAAGGTTGTAAATGCGCAGCCCCCTTACTCCAGCCATGCGGGGAGAGCAACCATCTCCACGGCTTTATAATGGTTTATTTGCAATTCATTCGCAAATACAGCCTACACGCCCCTCGGTTTCAATCGACGAGGTGTGCCGCCGCCATGCCACGCGACGCATTTCCGATGAAAAAGCCCTTTTCCAGATCGAACAACCGCAAATCTTCTTCGACTGCTTCCCCGCAGGCAATCAGGCTGGCCCGCAGCACACCGGGCAAAATCCCACGCGACAAGGGAGGTGTAACCAGCCGATCCCCACGTTCCACAAATATGTTAGAAAAACACCCCTCGGTCAGATAACCGTCCTCATCCACCATCAGCACTTCATAAGTACCGCCCGCCATCATAGCGTCGCGGTAAATGCGCCGATCGGTCGTTTTATGATGAAGGCGCCAGTCCGCTGCCTCCGCAGGCCGACGCACAGCCCGCACCTTCACCACAGCCTCCGGCCATGTAACCGCATCGCGTAGTTCAATAGCCAGTGCGCCAGCGGAAGAAGCGAGCATCCGTACCCGTGATTTTTCCCGCAAATGAAATGTCGCCGCCTGCAGCTCATTTCGGGCATTATGCCGATCAAAAGAGAAGCCCAACTGCGTGCAACTATTCTTGAGCCGTTCAAGGTGCAGTTCCAGCAAAGGCATGCCTTCGATCGGGTCAAAGGTAATGGTCTCTATCAGGTCAACCTTATGCGCCGCCGCGTTCATCTCTTGCCCCCTGCCCGCAGGATGACAGAAAAAGGCCTTTATCCAGACATTCCTGCCACTCGCTCATCGCCGCCGAGTCCACCACCAAACCGGACCCAAGGCCAATCACGCCCTGCACATCCCCCTTTTTGACAGTAATCGTGCGAATAGCAACATTGAACAGCGCGTTACCATTTGCCTCTATCACGCCGATGGAGCCGGTATAAGGCCCGCGCGCATAAGGTTCAACCTGATGAATAATCTCCA
Source organism: Sphingobium sp. (assembly GCA_009360885.1). Classification (GTDB taxonomy): domain Bacteria; phylum Pseudomonadota; class Alphaproteobacteria; order Sphingomonadales; family Sphingomonadaceae; genus Sphingobium. The sequence continues at coordinate 84,391 of SPEL01000006.1, forward strand.
TCGCCCTGATTTTGGGCGCGCCGGTAATGGAACCACAGGGGAACAGATGGGCCAGCGCATCCACCGCGCTCAGGCCAGCACGAAGCCGCCCCTTCACCGTCGAAACCATCTGATGCACCGTGGGATAGCTTTCCACAGTGAACAGGTCCGGCACATGCACGCTACCCGCCTCCGCCACGCGCGAAAGATCATTGCGCAGCAGGTCAACAATCATCAGATTTTCGGCGCGTTGCTTGGGGTCTGCACGTAATTCCGCCGCATTCGCCGCATCCTGCGCAGGATCATCACTGCGCAGCGCCGTCCCCTTCATAGGCCGCGTTGTCAGTTCCTGCCCCTCCAACGCAAAAAACAGCTCTGGCGAAAAACTGAGCAACCAATGATCGCCCGTAAAGGCCAGCGCGCCGTGGCCAGCCGCCGCATGGGGACGTACCGCCCGGTAATAAGCAACCGGGTCAGGCCCCACTGATACATGGCAGGGGAAGGTAAGGTTCGCCTGATATATATCCCCCGCAATGATGGCAGCGCGCACAGCATCAAAAGCCAGTTCATAATCGCTAGCGCTGATACGCGGCACTGCTCCGGCAGGGGCAAGCACATCCCGCCCGGTCTGCTGCGCCTTTAGCCATGCATCCAGCGTCAGGCCGTCCAGTTCGCGCACTTCATCAAACAAGCCGAACCAGAGCAGAGGCGCGTCCCCTTCCCCGCGCCTGTCGGGCAAAGAGGCCAGCTTTGGCTCCAGCGCTATGCCTGCCTCATAAGACAGGAACCCCGCTGCATGCAGCCCCCTGCTCTGCGCCGCCTTTATGCGTTCAAGCGCCGGTGTGACTTCATGAAGCTGCTGCGCGGTGATAACCTCCACCGGGCGCTGATAGAGCTTCGCTGGACCAGCGCCTTGCACACGCGCATCATCAAGCAGAAGGAAAGGAGAGGAATCAGGCGTCATGCTCATGGCCTGCCCTATTGCCGCAAGCCACCCCCGGTGCCAATTCTTATATTCGGTCTTTTGCCAGCTTTTGCCCTATTTGTAATATGGGATGCTGTTGGGTGGCTGGACTATTTGCCCACCTTAGTCGGCTATGAAACGCATTGCATACCGCCCCACGGCCCCTTAACCCATTCGGGAAAAAGAAAAAGCAGGAGGATGATAAGGATGAGAGAACCACAGGAACAGGCCGTTCGCCCGCTGCGCCCCGCGCTGATGCTGGGGCTATGCGGCAAATGCCCGGCCTGCGGTGAAGGGCGGATATTCGCTCGCTTCCTGAAGTCAGCCGATCATTGTCAAAATTGCGGCCAGAAATTCACGGGGCATCAGGCGGACGATCTTCCTGCCTATATCGTCATATTGCTGGTCGGGCATATATTGGTGGCGCTGATGATAGAGATCAACCACATCTTCAACGTGCCATTACACTGGCAAATCATCATCTGGCCCTTAGCCGCTACGGTCATCGCTGTGGCGCTAATCCAACCGGTAAAGGGCGCGGTTATTGCCCTGCAATGGGCGCGGCGTATGCATGGTTTTGCACAAGAGAAAGCAGCAGAATAGTAGATAGGGTCATAGAGATTGGCACTGACCCTGCCCCGGTGGCAATGGGAGAGCGGGAACAACCGGTATTAAGTGGGATTGTCCGGTCCACCCACCTTAACAATAGCGTATGCGATCGAACTCTAGATGTTTGGTCCCGGCATTTGATGGTGCATTAATCAGTCAGGAATGGAAGGCTTCGCTATGGACAGATTTTACATAGGAGCGCCCACACGACAGAGGCGGTCCGAAAGCAGCGTAGCTTTTCGGCACATATGTCAAAGCCATTTCGTTGAAGCCATGATTAAAGCGGGTGTTTGACGCTCGCCCGCGTAGACTATCTCTCCCCTTATACCGATACCATCCTCTGACATGGTCATGCCAGAGGATGGATGGCGACGCCGTCCGGGCGTTATTTATTTATCAGCTTTGCCAGCGGCCTTATAATCAATACCCAACTGCTCAAGATAGCTGTCATATTTCGATGGATCATAATAATATTTCTCCATCGCCGGACGCATTTCCTTCATCAAATTAGCATTTCGTTCGATGGTCGGCATATCTTCGGCAGAAATAAGCGGATCATATTTCTGTTCTTTCAACTGCACATTGTTGAAATAGGCCTTGGCGTCGCTGACCAACTTTGGTGTGGTGACAATGTCCAGCACTGTCATTGCCAATGCCTTGGCACCGGTCACAACGCCTTTATGCGCAATCGGTGTTGCCATTGCCATGGCAGAGGTAACATGATGGCCAATCGCATTGGGAACGTTCGCCGGATAGAACAGAGTGACCGTTGGAACAGTCCACATGACGTCACCAATATCATCAGATGCGCCGATATTGGCCCCTGCCCGGCTTTCCGGTGTAGAGATTGGAGGGACGACTGTTGCAAGGGGCTGTACCTTCAGGCCATTATTCACTTGAACCGCGTGGGCAAAAGCCTGATCTTCTGCCGACCATTTGGGCATCCCAACGACCTTAACATTGGCATAAAGTGCCTCTGCCAAAGGTTTGTTGCCATAATTAGGGGCGGCATAGCCTAGAATTTTACGCGTAACGGTGGTGCCTGTCGCCTGTGCGGCGGCTTCGGCAATTTCATTCCCGGTTTCATACAGGTTACGAAGCGAAGCGAAGTTTTTCTCACGGAAATAATACCAGTTAGTGGCTGTTCCCGGCACAACATTGGGCTGGCCGCCTCCATTGGAAATGACATTGTGGGATCTTTGCGTCAGGGGAAGATGTTCCCGACGATAATTCCACGCCACATCCATCAGTTCAACTGCGTCCAGCGCGCTGCGGCCATCCCATGGCATGGCGGCGCTATGGGCGGTTTTACCCTTAAACGTATATTCGACCGACACCATCCCGTTCAGCCCGACATCGCCATAAGCCACACCGAAACTATTGCTGACATGGGTGAAGATACTAACATCCACATCTTTGAACATCCCGGCCCGCACATAATAGGCCTTGGTCGCCAGCAATTCTTCGGCCACTCCGGGCCAGACCATCAACTGACCGGACAGCCTATGTTTCTCCATCACTTGCTTGGTGGCAATGGCAGACGCCACCACCAGCGGCATCCCGGAATTATGGCCTTCACCATGACCGGGGGCGCCTTCCACCAACGCTTTGGGTGTTGTCACGCCGGGCACTTGCGATACGCCGGGTAGGTTATCAATATCACTGCCCAGAGCGATTTTAGGCCCGCCTTTTCCCCATGTCGCCGTAAAAGCAGTTGGGATACCGGCAACACCGCGTGTTACGGTAAAGCCTTCTTTTTCTAATATACCAATCAGATATTCGCTGGTTTTGATTTCCTGAAAGCCCGGTTCAGCATAGCTGAATATCTGATCGACCATCACCTGTATCTGTTTTGCCTGTGCATCAATCGCAGCTTCAACCTCTTTCTTGAGAGCTGGACTGGCAGAGGCATGAGCCGCTGGAACGGGGGCTGCAATAGTGGTGCTGATGGCGGCTAACAAGGCAAGTGCGGTACAACCCGAAGGAAAAAAACGCATGAGAAAGCTCCGGTGATTTAATAGCATATCCACTGGAAACCGGGACCCGCCTGTATATGGGGCGGGTCCGGGCAGGGGTGAACTTTATTGCGGGGTTAATGTCGGATATTTCACACCTAACTGGTCGAGATAGGTGTTATATTTCGCCGGATCATAATAAAATTTCTCCATTTCCGGGCGCATTAACCGCATGGTTTTCTCGTTCAGCCATATTGCCGGCTTGTCGTCTTTTGTGATGATCGGATCATATTTATCCGTCTTTAACTGCACATCATTGAAATAGGCCTTGGCATCGCTCACCAGCTTTGGTGTCATCATCACATCAAGGATCGTCATGGCCAGTGCCTTTGCCCCGGCAGTTACCCCTTTGTGCGCAATAGGGGTTGCCATAGCGATGGCGGATGTGACGTTATGGCCAATCATATTGGGAATGTTGGACGGAAAACGAATGGTGATAGTTGGCACCGTCCACATGATATCGCCAATATCATCCGAGCCGCCCCCCATGGAGGGTTTGCGACTTTCTGGCGTGGACAAAGGCGCAACTGCTGTCCGCAATGGTTCAACCTTGCGGCCATTGGCCTGCTGCACCGCCTTTGTGAAGGCCTGATCGTCCGCTGACCATTTGGGCATGCCGACTGTCTGGATATTAGCGTAGGCGGCCTCTGCCAGTGGTTTATTGCCGAAATTCGGCGCAGCATAGCCCAGTGTCTGACGGGTGACCGTTGTTCCGGTTGCCTTCGCGGCCGCCTCTGACAACTCATTGCCTATATTATAGAGGTCGCGGATAGATTTGAATGTCCTATCCCGGAAATAATACCATACAGATGCTTTATCCGGTACAACGTTGGGCTGGCCGCCCCCATTGCTGATGATATAATGGGACCGCTGTGTCAGGGGCAGATGTTCGCGGCGGAAATTCCATGCCGTATCCATGATCTCTACAGCATCCAGCGCGCTGCGCCCTTCCCACGGCATACCCGCACTATGGGCTGTTTTGCCGTGAAAAGTATATTCCACCGATACCATGCCATTACCGCCCATTTCACCATAGCCGGTTGAAAAATCGCTGCTGACATGGGTGAAGATACAAGCGTCAACGCCGTTAAACAGGCCATCCCGCACATAATAGGCCTTGGTCGCCAGCAATTCCTCGGCCACACCCGGCCATATCATCAGGCGGCCGGGGATTTTCTTTTCTTCCATTACCTTTTTCGCGGCAATGGCAGCGGCAACGACCAAAGGCATGCCAGCATTATGCCCTTCGCCATGGCCCGGAGCGCCCTCAATAATGGGTTTAATATTGGGGATGCCCGGTATCTGGGAAACCCCAAGGACGTCATCAATGTCACTGCCCAAGGCAAGGAGAGGACCGCCCTCCCCCCATGTTGCAGTGAAAGCGGTGGGAATACCGGCAACGCCCCGCGTCACCTTAAACCCGTTTTTCTCCAGAATATCCGTCAGATATTCACTGGTTTTTACTTCCTGAAACCCCGGCTCGGCATAGCTGAATATCTGATCGACCATCACCTGTATCTGTTTTGCCTGTGCATCGACGGCGGAGGCAGCCTCTGTTTTTAGGGCTTTTGGGGCCTCTGCCATGGCTGCGAAAGGCGTGCAGAATGTCGATACCAACAAGGCTGTCGTGACTAATTTGCGGACGTACTTCATCTTTTCACTCCCCCTTCTCTGTCAGAATTCCAATGTCGCAGACAGGCGGAACACGCGGCCCACTACGTCATACCGCCCCCGGTTCGTCTGGGCATATGCTGGTACATTGTTACCATCCGGGCCATTACCGATAGCAACCGGCTTTTTGTTGAACATGTTGCTGACAATGAAGGTCAGCTTGCCATCACCACCACCAGCAGCAAATTTGACGGATGCCGATGCATCGAAATAAGTGATGCCCTTGATGCTGTTATCATTGATGGTGCGATATTGGGTTGTTGATACCGGGCAGCCGCTAGTGCATTCAACCCATGCATTATTGTACACCCCGCTGCTGAACCCACGCGCCACCAGATTTAAGGTGACAGGTTCCAAAGTGTAAAATGCGCTGATGCGATAGACCCAATCTGGCACAGCATAAGTACCACCGGCATTCACACCCGCATAATCGATCGGGAAGCTGATACCGTCATCCACCACATTCTTGATATAATGGGTGGTTTGCCCCTGAATGCGGAAATTGCCCGGCAGTTTTTCAGCTATGCTGGACAGTTCAAACTGATAGCTCGCCTCAATATCAAATCCTTTGGTGGATTGTTTAGCGAAGTTGACCGGATAAAGATCAATGGTGGACAGGCTATTGCCGTTGAAATTGATGTTGTTGCAGTAGGATTGGATGCCCTCGCCATAGCAGAGGTCAACGGTTTGCTGCGCCGTGGGTGTCCCGATGGCTTTATCGATTTTGATATTATAATAATCAAATGACGCCATGAAACCCGGCAGGAACGTCGGGGTCAGAACCGTACCGATGGTCCAGCTGTCGGCTACCTCAGGCTTCAGGTTCATGTTACCCATCTGGTTCTGAACGAACTGGATACGATCCCCTGTGACGGGCGAATTGGCCCCTAACGGAATGTTGACCGTATTGGTACGAGCCGTACCCGCCGCAAAAAGCTCGTTAAGATTAGGCGCACGGATATCGCGGCTAATATTACCACGCAGGCGAATATCGGGGATCATTTGATATTGAGCGCCAACCTTCCATGTCTTTGCCCATCCTGATACAGAATAATGGGTGGCACGGCCCGCAGCGTTCAGGTTAAACCCTTTGAATACCGGGACATCGAGTTCAACAAAACCTTCGGCAACATCATATTTACCGCGGTTGACCTGATAATTGCCATACAGCCAGCCAGAGCGGAATTCATCCTCCACACGGCCGTTAATCTGCTCCCGTCTCCATTCCCCCCCGGCGGCGATGGAAACGGTCCCGGCAGGCAAGTCAAACAAACCGCCGCTGACTGTGGCAGACGCCACATCCTGCTTTAATGTCTGGTTGCGCAATGGCTGGTCGCCATAAATATAATCGAGCGCCTCTTGCGATGGTCCGGCAGTGCCCAGACGGTCAATAGGCACACAACCATTTGTCGGATTGGTCTGGGTAGACCGGCAGACAATGGACCCACCGATTCCAAATACTGCATCCTGCGCGAGCGTCATGCGCGCATTATTCCACGTATTTATCAGCTGTTCACGCGCCTTGGTGACGCCCTTCTGATAATAAACGTCCCATGACCAGTCATTACCAAACAAGTCCAGCTTGCCTGATGCCCCACCGACGAAGCGGTAAACTTCACGCTTGATGCTGGAGCCGGGAACCGGGAAACCGGCATTGCTGGTGCCAATGGTGATGCTGCTCAGATTATTCGCGACCATCTGCGCCGCGATATCGGGATATTGCGTTTGCAGAAATGCATTGTTGGCACCGATGGTTACGCCGGTGCTGGGTGTCTGCTGATAATAGCTGCGACTCTTGGAACGATTGTAAGAGAATTGAGCAAAAATCTGAATGTCAGGGGTGACGTCAAAGGATGTACGGTTGAAGAAACCGAGACGATCATCCATCGGCACCAGAGAATTGGTACCAAGATGCCCGGCCAAAGTTGTCTGATAATCTCCGCCGATCATGTAACCAAAACTGGGATTGTTGATGCCATAATTCAGTTGCCCGGTCTGACCATCGCCCAGAAAATAAGTCCCCCGCAGTGGCCCTGATGTAATGAGGCCGCCCGAGGTATATCCATTGGGGCCAAAGCCTGCACCGACAAGGCGCTGAGGTTCGCCATTTGTGGCCGTATAATTGGGGTTGTTGATCTGGAAATAGCCTTGTTCATTCCAGCTACGGTCAATGCTGTTTACCGGCGTCTGATGGAAATATTCCCCATTGAACAACATGTGCAAACGATCATCGAGCAGCGACAAACCGGCCGTTACCCCAATGCGATAATTGCGGGCATCACCATAAGTTGAAAGGCCCTGATCTGCGGATATTTTAAGGCCTTTATAGTCGTTCTTAAGGATGAAGTTGACAACGCCGCCAACAGCATCTGACCCATAAGCGGCAGATGCACCGCCGGTCACAACCTCAACGCGCTCCACTAGATCCTGCGGGATGGTGTTGATATCTACCAGTCCTTCCACGGATGAAGCCACAGAACGCTGACCGTTGACAAGGACCAATGTGCGCCCGGCCCCTAAACCACGCAGACCAATGGAATTGATTCCTGCCGCCGCATTGGAAAGGCCGCCTGACTGTGTGCCGGACGTTCCGCTACCCGCAATGGCAGGCATTTGGTTAACGAAATCAGAAATATTGGCTGGTGCCTGTGCCGCGATTTCGGCTTGCCCCATGACGGCCACTGGTGTTGGGGCACTGTAACCATCGCGTACGATGCGGCTGCCGGTAACGATAATTTCTGCAGCTAAAGGGTCTCTTTCGGCATTTGTTTGCGCCATTGTCGGCGCCCCACCCGCCGCCAGCAATGCCAGCCCGGACGTATTTAACAATGCAGCACGATAGGCCCCGCCCATACGATGGCGCGAAAGAAAATGTGCAAGCGTCATCATTTTATTCCCCTTTGGTCTTGGTTTACCAGGCCAAAGGCACCCTTCCCGATATACGTTCGTGGGGTATTTTAATCAGGGCATACAAATGTGAATTGCCCCATTTGTCTATTGTTTTGACATCACCCCATTACGATAAATAATTATAATTATATCGATTTTATTTTTATAATTTGAATATCATGGTCGAATATATCGTTTTTATTTATCATTATTTTAATATAATACATCATATTCAACCCCTTTATGCCTGAATGACAATATATTAATTCAGAACATTGATACGATTGGCACTTTTAATCGTATCCAACGACATAATTATCAAAAATCACCTAGGGGAAAGGCGATTTAATATGGTTTTATTACGAATCTGTCTGCTTATTAAAACCCGATAACGGAAACATTCACAAAAATATCATTTTATGCAATATATTTTGCAAATTATTTTTATTTTTGTGGATAATCTAAAACGCAATGCCGTAAATTGCGTGAATTTTTCACTACCACATCTCCTTTGACCATCATATTATCCACGCCTGCTGCCATGTGCTGATCCAGTTTCTCTTGCTGCGAAAGAGGCGGGGCATGATATCGGTCATAACCGGCGCAACGTAAGGAAAAATGTTACCAACTCTGCCTACGTCCGATGTGGAAGGCATAGCATCTGTGGGGCAGGTAATTTGAACCGTTGCGGCTAAATTATTTAAACATGAGTGATTAGCGAATGACATCGTTGGATAGCAGGTCCGCCGCACAGCCATCGGACCTGCTTCGTGCAACATCAATGGTATAACGTAAGCATGTTCTGCAGGGCACCTTGCGGATAGTTGTTTTGCGGGTTTGATTGTCGCTTTTTGGATGGGGTGGCTGATGCCTGACGATAACGAGATTTCAATGATTAGCGGAGCGAGTAGTCATAGGAGTGGCCATATGACCACTCGTATAGAGATTGTTGATGGCCATCGTCGCTGGACGGTGGAACAGAAGCTGGTGATCTTGCGGGATGCCTTGGTCCGGATAGCTCTGTTCGTGGGGCCTACGGACGACATATGCTTGGGAATGGCCAGGTCTATACATGGCGCCGGCATTCATATCTGGGCGGCATCAACCCTCTCGCGTTCGAAGCCAAGGTGTCATAATGAGATAGGTGACCTGCACAAACCAGTACATGTCCACAGTTAATCAAGAAAATCCGTAATCGCGAAATTCCATAGTTTCTCACCTCACCAAGTTAACGCATTTCCGTTAATCTCAAGTGAGAAACTAAGCATCATACAGATTGGCACTTGGTTAAGGGAAAAAGCCGCCATTTCTACCAATTTTTATAAAGATTGGCGAACGTGGCGGACAACAAGCCAGTGCCAATCTCTAAAAAACGCTCCAGCAAATAGCAGAAAAACTCTCGATCGCCCCTTGTGTTGTAAAATTGCCACATTACCTTGGTTGACGAAAGGAACAGGGCAATCTCATGAACCTAGAAAAATTCACTGATCGCGCCAAGGGCTTCCTCAATTCGGCGCATACCGTGGCCATCCGCATGAACCATCAGCGGATCAGCCCAGACCATATATTAAAGGCCTTGCTGGAAGATGAGCAAGGCATGGCTGCTGGACTCATTAAGGCTGCTGGCGGCGATGCAGCGGCAGCCGTGCGGGAAAATGATGCCGCTCTGGCGAAAATCCCGGCTGTCTCTGGTTCTGGCGCGCAAACCTCACCCGGCCTCGACAATGATGCCGTGCGCGTGCTGGATCAGGCAGAGCAAATCGCACAAAAGGCCGGGGACAGCTACGTTACGGTAGAGCGGCTTTTGCTGGCATTAACGCTGGCTTCCACCACTAGCGCGGGTAAGGCGCTGGCGGGTGCGGGCGTCCATGCAGAAGCCTTAAACGCCGCCATCAACCAGATGCGCGGCGGACGCAGTGCCGACACCGCAACGGCGGAGGACCGCTATGATGCGCTAAAGAAATTCGCGCGCGATCTGACGGCGGATGCCCATGCAGGCAAGCTCGACCCGGTCATTGGCCGCGACGAAGAAATTCGCCGTACCATCCAGATACTCGCCCGGCGTACCAAGAATAACCCTGTCCTCATCGGGGAACCCGGCGTTGGTAAAACCGCCATTGCCGAAGGGCTTGCCCTGCGTATCGCCAATGGCGACGTGCCAGATACGCTGAAGGACCGCACCTTGATGGCGCTCGACATGGGCAGCCTCATCGCTGGTGCGAAATATCGCGGCGAGTTTGAGGAACGCCTGAAGGGTGTTCTCGACGAGGTAAAGGGCGCCGAAGGGCAGATCATCCTGTTCATCGACGAAATGCACACCCTCATCGGCGCGGGCAAGAGCGAAGGCGCGATGGACGCAGGCAATCTGCTGAAACCTGCCCTCGCCCGTGGTGAACTGCACTGCATTGGCGCGACGACCCTCGACGAATATCGCAAATATGTCGAGAAAGACCCCGCATTGCAGCGGCGGTTCCAGCCCGTTTTCGTGGGCGAACCGACGGTTGAGGACACTATCTCCATCCTGCGTGGTATTAAGGAGAAATATGAACTCCACCACGGTGTGCGCATCACCGACGGGGCCATTGTATCCGCCGCGACGCTTTCCAACCGCTATATCACTGACCGTTTCCTGCCGGACAAAGCCATCGACCTGATGGACGAAGCCGCCAGCCGGTTGCGGATGGAGGTAGAAAGCAAGCCGGAGGAAATCGAAAATCTTGACCGGCGCATCATCCAGATGAAGATCGAGCGGGAGGCGCTGAAGAAAGAAACAGACGCTGCGTCTCAGGATCGTCTAGTTACGCTGGAAGAAGACCTCGCCAATCTGGAACAGCAATCATCCGAACTCACCGCCAAATGGCAGGCCGATAAGGATAAGATCGCAGGGCAAGCCAAACTCAAGGAAGCACTCGATCATGCGCGTCTTGAGTTGGAACAAGCCCAGCGTGCGGGTGATCTCGGCAAGGCTGGGGAACTGGCTTATGGCCGCATCCCACAGCTTGAACGCCAGTTGGAAGACGCCCAAAAAGCAGGCGAAGGCGCGATGCTGCGTGAAGAAGTGACGAGCGAGGATATCGCCTCTATCGTTTCACGCTGGACAGGCATTCCAGTCGACAAAATGCTGGAAGGTGAGCGTGAGAAACTCCTCCATATGGAGGAAGAACTGGGCAAGCGCGTCATCGGCCAGCAAGCTGCCGTCCACGCCGTGTCCACCGCCGTGCGCCGTAGCCGCGCAGGGTTACAGGATCCAAACCGCCCCTTAGGGTCGTTCCTGTTCCTTGGCCCCACGGGTGTCGGCAAGACGGAACTCACCAAGGCATTAGCGGAGTTCCTGTTCGACGACAGCAATGCGATGGTGCGCATCGACATGAGCGAATTCATGGAAAAGCACAGCGTTGCGCGGCTCATCGGCGCGCCTCCGGGCTATGTCGGCTATGAGGAAGGCGGCGTGCTGACCGAAGCCGTGCGGCGCAGGCCCTATCAGGTCGTGCTGTTCGATGAGGTGGAAAAAGCCCATGGCGACGTGTTCAACGTGTTGTTGCAGGTGCTGGATGATGGCCGTCTGACGGATGGCCAGGGCCGCACTGTTGATTTCAGCAACACCATCATTGTGCTGACGTCTAACCTTGGCAGCCAATATCTCGCCAATATGACCGATGGCCAGAAGGTAGAGAATGTTGAGCCGCAGGTGATGGAGGTTGTCCGCGCCCATTTCCGGCCGGAATTCCTCAATCGTCTGGATGAGATCATCCTGTTCCACCGCCTCGGCGCGGAGCATATGGCGCCGATTGTGGATATTCAGGTTGGTCGGGTCGGCAAGTTGCTGAAGGACCGCAAGGTTACGCTGGACCTGACTGAGGGCGCAAGGAACTGGCTGGGCCGTGTGGGCTATGACCCTGTTTACGGGGCAAGGCCGCTGAAACGCGCAGTGCAGAAATATCTGCAGGACCCGCTGGCAGAGCTGATCCTATCTGGAAAGGTGGCGGATGGTTCAACGGTTAAGGTTGACGAAGGCGATGGCGCGCTGAACCTGAGCGTGGAGTGAGACCCTCCGGTTCTTAAATATACCGCAAAGGCCGGGGTTAACGCTCCGGCCTTTTTTCTATGGGCAGGTTTCCGGGCGCGGGCTGTCGGCGACCATGGCTGACACCCGCCCCGCCCCCCATAGCAAAAGGGCGACCCGCAGGCCGCCCTTCCTGAATTACAATACATACCGAATGAATTAGAAATTCAATCCTACGGTAACCGCAAAACGACGACCCAGAGCGTCATAGGTAGACGGATAGGTGTTACCGTTGTTGAAAGAAGTGTTACCAATGGTTGAACCAACGATCGGCGGCTTCTTATCGAACAGGTTCATAACCGATGCAGTAACCGAGATATTTTCTGTTGGCGTGAAACGAGCCGTCAGATCAAAATAATCCATCGACTTGATGTTACGGTACCGCTCAAGCGGCGCTACCCGACCATCAGATGCAACAAGTACAGGGTCTGCGTCATGTGCAAGGTCAGCAGCCAACTGCAACGGCTCATACTTCACGCCATCAATATGACGCCACAGCAAGGACACATCAACCTTTTCAAAACCGAGGGTCGTACGGACATTCCACTGGAACTCCGGCTGAATGGACAAGCAGTTAACACTGTAGAAACCAACACAATCGCGGTTCACAGATGTAGGTGTCGCCTGCAGACGCGAACGGTTTGTCCAGTTACCAGACAAATTCAGGCCCAGCTTTGCAAAGCCAATATCCCGACTGTAATTGACCGACAGATCAATACCATCTGTCATCATATTGCCGAGATTCGACAAAGGCATTGCAATACCTGGCGTAGTAGCCGCGCCACCGCTCAGACGACCGGTCAACGGGTTACGTTGAATAGCCTGACAGGCTGCACTTTGAGCACTAGCAGCCGTAATATTATCAAAGCATGCACCAATCACGTCACCGATTGTCGGTGAAGTAATCGCATCCTTAATTTTGATGTTATAGTAGTCAGCTGTAACTGTCAGACCAGGTACGAATTCAGGCTGGAACACACCACCAAAAGTATAAGTAGTGGCTTTTTCAACATCCAGATCTGGATTGCCACCGGTCCTAACATTGGGCTGCCCAGAGGAAGGCTGCTGAATGCCACCAACAGAAGGCGCACCCTGAGCAAGACAAATCGCGGTCAAATTAGCATTCCCTAACGGTGCTGCACCAGCGCAGGGATCGTTAGAGAGGTTATCAAGACCTACGACGATTGGCGAGTATAGCTCGTCAATATTAGGTGCGCGCACGGCCTTCTGATAGTTACCACGCAGACGCAGGCTGCTTACAGGTGCCCAGCTACCGCCAGCTTTCCATGTAAAGTTGCTACCGGTCGTCGAATAATTCGAATAACGCACCCCAGCTTCCAAAGTCAGGCTATGGAAGAAAGGACGATCCTCAATCAAAGGCGCGACCATTTCGCCAAATACTTCATAGACATCATAGGAGCCGCTTCTATCTGGCGTAGCAGCACCATTGCCAAGAACTTCACCTGCAGTCTGGCTTGCCAGATCAGAGAAAGTTGATGCCTTGTATTTGCGATATTCGCTGGCCACCGCAAAATTGATCGGTGTTGAAGCCAGCGGGCTCGCGACTCCAAAATCACCAGATACCTGACCATGGACCTGCGCAAGCGTGGTCTTGGTGCCCGAAGATACAGCAATATCAAGGAATTTGAGCATTTCCGGCGTGATCGAACCTTCAGGGCCGAAAAGGTTCAAAGGAACGCAACCACCAGCGCTATTCACACAGGTAGAAGTATCAACTGCCTGCAGAGCCTGACGCACGCGAGAATCCAGACCATTACCCGTCTGACGCTGAATATTTTCAGATTCGCCATAAGAACCATAGACATCCCACCGCAGCGTTGATGTCAAATTCCCACGGAACCCCATGCGATAATTGAACATGGTGGTTGTATATTCAGAATAACGAGAACCAGCTTCTGTAAAACGACGCCCGATTGCCGCATTGATAGTACGATAATTCGGGTCATTCGGATTAGTAATTCCCGCTGCAGTTGTGCAATCCGCTGCGCTGACGCCGCCCGCATTGCAAAGCTGTGTGCGCAGGGCATCAGACAGGAAGGGGTTGCTGACAGGAATAGCGTAATCGTTGAAGAACGTTCCCGATGAAGCAGAGATCGTGGAAATCTTATTCTTAGAGAACATTCCCTGACCGTAGACCTCAATCGCGTCGTTCAGCTCATAATGAGCAGCACCATACATATTGAAACGCTGGAACGGAGTCTGATACAGATTTACCGGGTTATAGTTATACGGAGCGTAATAATCTTCGTCTATCAACCCTGTTGCGGGGTTGATCTGACCACTGATCCCGACAATCCCTTCGGCCAGATTTTCACCCATATCAATGTAAGCCGGTACGGTTGTGGCTGAACCGCCCTGCCCACCAGAGACCTGATTAATCGCGAAACGCGAAAAGCTGCGATTCCCCTGATAAACCGGGTTGGTTTTCTGATAACCGATGCTGAAAACGGCATTACCGCGACCATCATCAAAATTAGCACCTACGGTAAGGTCAGCACGGAAAGCACGACCATCACCTTCCTCGGTAATAGAGTTGCCAACGTTCAAATCCATGCCAGCAAAATCGCGCTTGGTGATGAAGTTGACAACACCCGAAACAGCATCCGCACCATAAGTGGTGGTCGCACCGCCGGTCAGCACGTCCGTACGTTCAACCAGAGCGAGCGGAATATTGTTAAGATCGACAGCGCCAGTCAGGTCAGCAGGAACGATGCGTGTACCATCAAGCAGCACAAGGTTGCGGTTAGAACCAAGGCCACGCAGGTTCACGAAGGCGGCACCGGTGCTACCGTTGTTGACCGCGCTACCGCCATCAGGAACAATACCCGGGATGCTGCGCAGGAACTCTTCTGCGACATTGGATTGACGCAGTTTCACTTCGTCAGATGATACGCCGATAACCGGGCTGGATTGTACCAGATTCGGGTCACGAATAAGAGAACCTGTAACAACAATCACGTTATCGTCTGCGCCATCGGCAGCTTCCTGAGCCACCGAAACAGAAGGAGAAAGAAGCGCAGCTGCCACAATAAAGGGCGCAGCGCCACAACGCAGCCGTGCTGCAATATCAGTTTTTTTCACTATCCAGTCCCTCGTTCTGGAAGGGACAGAAAACCCGTCCCCATTTGTTACAAGGATGCAGAAAATCTGTAATGCGCCTTTCACCGGAAGGTGGTAGACAGCAAAGCCCGACAGCAAGATTCCCTGCACCGCTAAGGTTCATTTGCAGTTCATATTGCCAATCTGTAAAGTAAGCATGAACGTCGGACTGACTTTTTCGGCGGCCTTTGTGATATAAAAGCAACAAATGTGTCACATATTATAGCGCCCTAAATTAGCACAGCATAAGCCCACCCAATACAGGCATAAGATATTGATAAATATATTATTATTTACTTATTGGGGCACCATTTTTATCAATCACTTTTCATCGTTCCGGCTAGCAGCAGCGGATCAATCCGCACCCCATTCCACATCATACCCCAGTGCATATGTGGGCCGCTCGTCCGTCCAGTTGCGCCAACGGCACCCAATATCTGCCCCCTCCGCACGACATCCCCTTGCTTCACCGAGAGGCTGGAACAATGAAGGAAAGCGCTGTTCAATCCCATACCATGATCGATAATCAGCAAATATCCCTCAAGCGTGAAGGGTGTGTCCGCCGCCAGCACCACAACCCCATCGGCGGGCGCAGAAAAGGGCGTGCCAGTTGGTACAGCGACGTCCACTCCGCTATGATAACTACCCGGTTCCCCGCGATAAATGCGCTGTGCCCCGAAGAGGCCGGAGATTCTCCCCTTCACCGGCCATTCAAAAGCCTGCCTCCAGCCATCTGACAACGCATTAACCGAACGGGCTGCCTTAATACGCTCCAGCTCCGGCAGGCGGCGCTGCATGAAAGCCTCGCTGGAAACACCAGCGGTTCTGGAGGCATTGACGCGTTCTATCCGCCAGTTTCCTGGCGCAATCGACAGCGACCGCTCTACCACCCGGCCATCGTCCAATTCCGCCCGTAATATCGCACCAGAGGCCGCATCACGATCAAAAGCGATCAGGAAATGTCCATCCTTCGCCACCGGAACATCTGCCCCATCCAGCATCAAACGCGTTGCACAGCGCGGGGCAATACCCCGCACCACACCGCCCTGAACCGCTACACCATCAAGCGCAATATCCCCTTCCGGGCGGGATCGATCAGCACAAGTGGGGGATATTGGCGGCGTGGCCACGGCCTCCGGGCGAAGAGCGGGAGGCACGCCTTCTGGACGCCCTGCGGAACCGCCTGCCCCGCAGCCACCTAGCGCCAACATCAATGCAGAAACAAAGGAAACACGCAGCATCATTACGCTTTACGCCAAAAGCCCCTGCTCCTTACGCGCACGCACTTCCGCTGATGTCGCAGCCGTGGCGTCAGCATAAGGTTCCTGCCGCGCGATCGACCAGTAACGCAAATCCTCAAGCGGGACTCTCCGCCCCGTTACCGCACATAAAACATGGTCCCCGGCACTCAGCACCCGAAAGCTATACGCCATATAATGCAGCTTTGCGGGCTGATCCTTGCTGGACATCAACATCATTCTTCTTCCTGTTTTGGCGCTGCAGGCAATGCTGCGAATAAATCGGTTTGGCTCGCCCCATCCGCCTGAAGGCGAGGCGCACGCCGTGCCGGTTTCGGCGCAGATGATAGCGCCTTTTCCACGCGAGGCTCAACCCCCTCGCCCCCAAAAGCGCCCCCCGTAGAAACGGAAAGTGCGCCATCCTGAAAGGTCAGCGTCATAGAGCCAGCCTGCCGCGCAGCCTCTGCGCTGGTCAGCACCGTATCGCCCGCCGTCACCAGCGCAAAACCCTTGGAAAGCGGACGACGCGGGTCCAGCGATAATGCAAGCCGCCATGTCGCGTCCAGCCTTTCGCGCCGCTGGGCTATGCCGCGTGCAACGAGGTCCGGGCGCAATCGCACCGCCTCCAACCCTGCACGGCCAGCATTCACTCTCTGACGCAGTAAGGAAGGCCGCAGCGCCCCTCCTGCATCCGACAGGTGCCGCCATGCTATCGTCACCCGCTGCCGCAGACCCCGGCCCAGCCGTTCACCCAGATCATCGGCGCGTTGCCGCTGCGGCGCGAGTAAGCTTTCAGGCGTAGGCAGCAAACGCGATGTCATGGCGAGACGTTCCCGCCGCAGGTCAAAGGCGCGATGCACCGCCCTGCCCCCGCGCAGGCCCAGTTCACTGATGGTCGCCAGCAATTCTGACCGCACCGGAACCGCCATTTCCGCAGCAGCCGTGGGCGTGGGCGCGCGCATGTCCGCCGCATAATCACATAATGTCGTATCGGTTTCATGGCCAACGGCAGAAATAATCGGGATGGTGCAATCCGCCACCGCCCGCACGACAACCTCTTCATTGAACGCCCAAAGGTCCTCTATCGACCCGCCCCCACGCGCCACAATGACCAGATCAGGCCGGGGAAGCCCCCCTCCGCTATTTGGGCCACCATTTTCAGGAAGCGCGGAAAACCCCCGCACCGCATTGGCAATCTGCGCCGCCGCCCCATCTCCCTGCACCAGCACCGGCCAGACGATAACATGGGTAGGACATCGATCCGCCAGACGATGCAATATGTCGCGAATCACCGCACCCGTGGGCGATGTCACCACACCGATGGTGCGCGGCAGAACGGGAAGCGGCTTTTTCCGTTCGCGATCAAACAGCCCTTCGCTCGCCAGTTGCTTCTTCAATCGCTCCAGCAATTGCATCAGCGCGCCTTCACCGGCCAGTTCCATGCGCTCAATGACGATCTGATATTTCGACCGACCGGGATAGGTGGTGATTTTGCCGGTCGCGACAACCTCCACCCCATCCTGCGGCTGGAAAGCGAGGCGCTGCGCCGTCCCCTTCCACATCACGCCATCCAGCACCGCATTTTCATCCTTTAACGCCAGATAGACATGGCCGGATGCCGCACGCTTAAACCCGGAAATCTCGCCCCGCAGGCGTACATGACCGAAACGATCCTCCACCGCGCGCTTCAAATCAGCCGATAATTCGCTCACCGATAGCGCTGGTGCGTTGTCCCCGCTGCGTTCATGGGCTAACAGACGGCCCGAAACATCAAAATCGGCATCATATTCTGGGGACATATTGGGCATGAATATCCTGTTACTGGGTTCTGGCGGGCGCGAACATGCACTGGCGTGGAAGCTGGCTCAATCCCCTCGCGTGGATGTACTATATGCTGCGCCCGGCAACCCCGGCATAGCGCAGAGTGCGACGATCGTCACCCTTGATGCGACCGATCATGATGCCGTCGCGGCCTTTTGCACGGAAAAGGGCATTGATCTGGTTGTTGTGGGGCCGGAGGCTCCGCTGGTCGATGGTCTGGGCAACAGCCTGCGCGCCAAGGGCATAGCGGTATTCGGGCCGGATAAAGCGCCTGCACAGCTTGAAGGCTCCAAGGGTTTTACCAAGGATTTGTGCGCCCGCGCGAATATCCCCACCGCTGGCTATGTGCGCACCACATCGCTGGAACAGGCCCGCGCTGAAATAGCGAAATTCGGCCTTCCTGTGGTTATCAAGGCCGATGGTCTGGCCGCGGGCAAGGGCGTCATCATCCCGACCACGGCCGAGGAAGCCGACGCTGCATTGATGGATATGTATGGCGGCGGCTTTGGCGCGGCGGGCGCGGAAGTCGTGCTGGAAGAATTTATGACCGGCGAAGAAGCCAGCTTCTTTGCCCTGACCGATGGTAAGGATATCCTCGCCTTTGGCAGTGCGCAGGATCATAAGCGCGTGGGCGATGGCGACACCGGCCCCAATACCGGCGGCATGGGCGCTTATTCCCCCGCCCGCGTCCTGACGGCGGAACTACAAGCGCAAGTGATGGAGCGCATCATCCGCCCAACGGTTGATACTCTGGCGGCAGAAGGCATACCCTATAGCGGCGTGTTGTTTGCGGGGCTGATGCTGACCGACGAAGGGCCAAAGCTGATCGAATATAATGCCCGTTTTGGTGACCCGGAATGTCAGGTATTGATGACCCGCTTTCAGGGGGATTTAGCTGAACTACTGCTGGCAGTCGCCAATGGTACGCTGGCAGACTATGGCCCGGTCAAACTGTCCGACGAATGCGCGCTTACCGTTGTGATGGCGGCAAAGGGCTATCCGGCAACACCGGAAAAAGGCGGAGCAATTGACGGTATTGATGCCGTTTCGGGCGATCACCTCAAGGTCTTTCATGCTGGCACGGCGGAAAAAGACGGGCAACTGGTTGCCAATGGGGGCCGCGTGTTGAACGTCACCGCAACGGGCAGCAGCATCGCCGAGGCGCAGGGCCGCGCCTATGCCGCCGTGGATGGCATCGCCTTCCCCACCGGTTTTTGCCGCCGCGACATTGGCTGGCGCGAAGTCGCGCGTGAGGCCGCCGCCGCAAGCTAGAACAAGCCACATCATCATGATGGGGCCATTATCTGCTGCCCCATCGAACCGGGCTGGCAGTTCATTGGCCCCTTAGCGTCCTGACCATAGCACTTAGCGTCCGGACCATAGCAAAGGAAGCCGTTATGCACATTGCCATTTTGACGTTCGATGGGTTTAATGAGTTGGATTCGTTCATTGCCTCATCCATATTAAACCGCCTGCGTCCAAAGGGCTGGATGGCGCATATCACCTGCCCCACCGCCGAAGTAACATCCATGAACGGCGTTACAATCAAACGTCAGCAACCGCTGGAATTCGCGGCGGATGCCGATGCTGTGCTGATTGGTTCCGGCATCAGGACCCGCGATATTGCCAATGATGCAGATATAGTATCGCAGATCAGGCTCGACCCGGCGCGGCAGCTTATCGGTGCGCAATGTTCAGGCACGCTATTGCTGGCGAAACTGGGACTAATTGGTAACCTTCCTGCCTGCACCGATCTCACCACGAAACCATGGGTGATAGAGGCCGGGGTTAAAGTAATAGACGCCCCCTTCATCGCCCATGGCAATGTAGCAACAGCAGGCGGGTGCCTTGCCTCGCAATATCTCGCCTCATGGATGATCGCGCGTGGGGCATCTGTCACAGACGCGCGCAATGCCATGCATTATGTCGCGCCCGTCGGTGAAAAGTCGGAATATGTGGACCGGGCATTGGGCGTCATCATGCCTTTTATACCGGATGAGAACGCCGCCCTAGTGACCCGAATCTGAAGTTCGTCTCATTGTTGGGCAGGCTCTGAACGACCTTCAGATTCATTAGGGTCACTAGCAACCATATGAATCTAGTGTGGTGGATTTGAAATACGCCTCATTGTAGCCGCTCGGATCGGAGCGTATTTCAAATCCACTACACTGGCATAAGGCAATCATGAGAGGCCGGGATAGTGCATTCACTATCCCAGACCTTTACACCCCAACAGGTGTAACCAGCAATTTATCAATCTTGCGGCCATCCATGTCGATTACCTCGAATATCCACTCCTGATCTTCGAAACTCTCCCCAACAGCGGGGAGATGTTTCAAATGCCACAGGACATGGCCCGCAACGGTCGCATAATCGCGGTCTTCATCCAGCGACAGGCCAATACGATCTGCAAGCTGATCTATCGCCATCTGCCCCGAAACAATCAGGCTGCCATTCTCACGCTCGACCAGATCAGGCTCATCATAGAGATCCGCGTCTGACGCAAAATTACCGGCAATGGCGGACAGCAGGTCAGACGGCGTTACAATCCCTTCGAAATGGCCATATTCATCATGCACCATCACCATCGGCACGTCAGAGCGGCGTAATACCTCCAGCGCATCCATGGCATCAACCTGATCGGGTACAACCTCAACCGGGCGCATCAGGGCGCGCACGTCAATTTTCTCACGGCGCAACAAGGTGGACATGATATCGCGTGCCTGTACCACGCCAATAATATCCTCTACGCTGCCCTGCCCCACCGGCAAACGGGTATGGGGCGTCTTTAAGAGCTGCGCCCGGATCGTGCGGCTGTCGGCATCCGCGTCAATCCAGTCCACTTCTATCCGCGGGGTCATTACCTCGCGCACAGGGCGATCGGCCAGACGCACCACGCCGGAGATGATGGCGCGTTCGCTTTCCTCGATCAGGCCTGATTTGCTAGCCTCAGCAACGATCATCTGCAATTCTTCGGCCGTGACGGCAGCTTCATTTTCACGGTTCAGGCGTAGCATACGAAACACCAGCGCGGATGAACCATCCAGCAACCACACCAAAGGCGCCGTCACCCGTGCCAGCACCGACATAGGCGGCGCGACAATCATCGCCACGGCTTCTGGCGAACGCAGCGCAATCTGCTTTGGCACCAATTCACCGATGATGAGGGAGGCATAAGTGGTCAAGCCAATGACCAGCGCAAAACCGAGGCTGAGGGCGATATCATCATCAACGCCCAGCCTCTCCAGCCGCTGGCCAACGGGCTGGCCAAGGCTCGCGCCAGAATAAGCGCCTGCGATAATGCCGATAAGGGTGATGCCAATCTGCACCGTTGACAAAAATTTACCGGGATTTTCAGCAAGCCGCAGAGCAACCCCCGCCGCGCTCTTTCCACCCTTATACGCCGCCTGTAACCGTGGTTTCCGGGAGGAAACAAGGGCCAGTTCCGACATGGCGAAAACACCGTTTAATGCAACAAGCGCAAGAATGATGAATACATCCCCCCAGGGGAACGGCGATAATGTCTGTATATGGTCCATGATGTGCTTGCATTCATGCCCGAAATATTGCGAATCTACAACAGGCAGATCAGACATTGTTCATGAACTGAGTGAGAATAGAGAAACAGAAACAAAATCCTCCAACCAACATCTTCTTTTTCATGATTTCTGCCAGACATCGAAAGGATGCAATGATGAATAAAAGCGGAAAAATCGGTATGGGCCTTGCTCTTGCTGCCCTGATGACCACTACGGCCTGCGTTACCGACCCGGAAACCGGACAGCGTTCCGTTTCCAAAGCAGCCGTAGGCGGCATTGGTGGCGCGCTGGGTGGATATTTGCTGGGCGATCTGGTCGGCGGTAAACGCGACCGCACCGAGAAAATCGTTGGCGCAGGCATTGGCGCGCTCGCGGGTGCGGGCATCGGCTCTTATATGGACCGGCAGGAAAAGAAACTGCGCGAACAGACCGCCGGCACCGGAGTTGACGTGATTCGTGATGGCGATAATCTGTTGCTGCGTATGCCATCGGGCATCACCTTTGGCTTTGACAGTTCAGAGGTTCAGCCCCAGTTTCAGCCTACACTGAATGAGGTTGCATCCACCCTCACCCAGTTCCCGCAAACCTATATCGACATTTATGGCCACACCGATAGCGACGGTTCCGACGCCTATAATCAGGGCCTGTCAGAACGCCGCGCCCAGTCGGTGGCCAATTATCTGTCCATGCACGGTGTGCAATCTGCCCGTCTCGCGACCCGCGGCTTTGGCGAAACGCAGCCCATCGCCAGCAACGCAACCGAAGCGGGTAAAGCGGCAAACCGCCGCGTAGAGATTAAGATTGTGCCTGTCACACAGCAGGACACAGCCTCTTAATTCACTATCCCATATTATGAAGAAGGCGGGCAGCACTGTCCGCCTTTTTATTTGGGTCCGCCTTTTATTCGACAAGGGCGCATTAGCAGTGCAACTCCCCTGCCCTATCAAACACCCACTTATACCATCTTCATGATGGTCAGAAGCGTTCGCTAATCCCGTCAATGACGAATTGCACTGCCAGCGCGGCGAGCAAAACCCCCAGCAAGCGCGTTACGACCGTCTCAATTTTCTGTCCCAGTATCGCCATTAACGGTCCAGCCGCCAGCAATGCCGCCAACACCAGCAGCAGCACTGAGCCAATTGCCGCCAGAACGATCATCCGTTCCTGCAAACCATCGGCCCGCGCCATCAACAGCATCACGGTGGTGATCGTCCCCGGTCCGGCAATCATCGGCATCGCCATCGGGAAGATAGAGACATCCTCTACTTCTGGTGTTTCGATGATTTTCTGCGCCCGGTCCTCACGCCGCTGCGTGCGTTTTTCAAACACCATTTCGAGCGCAATCATGAACAGCATAATGCCGCCAGCGATGCGAAAGCTATATAGCTCAATACCAAGCTGCCCCAGAAGCTGCTTTCCCCACAGGGCAAAGACCAACAATATTGCAGCAGATACGCTGATAGCGCGAAAAGCCATCGCCTTGCGCTGGTGCGCCGATGCATCACGCGTCATGCTGGCATAGATCGGCGCAGCCCCAGGCGGATCAATCACCACGAACAGCATGACGAAAGCGGATATGAACAGCTCAATCATCGCACCGCACCCACCTTATCCTCTATAACCATATCATAACCGCTGCCATTCCACAGGCTGATACGGACATGACGGCTACCATCAGTGCCTATGTCATAGCTCCATCGCAAGCTTTCATCCAGCGGTGGCGCTTCAGCCTTATGGTCCTTGCTGCTTTTACGATCATCCGGCGAAGGCATTATATCGGCACCCGGTCCGCGACGACCGGGCAGATTTTTACAATTGGCGACATGGCCTTCAAGGGCTTCGACACTGTCACGCGGCGTCATCAGCCTGTCCCAATGGTCAAACACCCATTTCCATTCGCCCTTTTTATCGCGCCGCCAAACGGTCGTGAAATAGCCCTGCGCGCCATCTGGCCCCTGCCACGCGCCAGTAGTCGCCCCCAGTCGTCCGTCGCAGGATACATAAGCACGGTGCGCCTGCCACTTCACAGCTTGCGGGGGGTCCTGCTTGCCTTTCAGCCAGTTCGCCGCCAATTCCGGCCGCTGAACCGCAATCACTGCATCATCAGCCGCAGTCTTGCGAAACGCAGTCCATTGCCCCTGTTCCCGCGCCATACGACTGAAGGCAATATCCGCCGCAAAAATGCTGCTGGGGTCGGGAAAGAAGCGGGCTGGTCCTTTACTGCGCGCCTGTGCAACCGACAGAACAGAGCTTGCCAGTACTGCACTGGTCACAGAAAGAACCAGCCAACGCATCACAGACCTTCGGGTGCCGGGAGTCCTGCACGCATATGCGCCGCGACCAGCGTATTGCGCAGCAGCACCGCAATCGTCATCGGCCCCACGCCGCCGGGAACCGGGGTTATGGCGCGCACATGACCAAGGCATTCCGCAGTAGCGACATCGCCCACTAGGCGGCTCTTACCTTCTTCGTCTCCGGGAACGCGGTTGATACCCACGTCAATCACCGTCGCGCCGGGCTTAATCCATTCACCCTTCACCATTTCCGGGCGACCAACAGCCGCAACAACAATATCCGCCCGGTGAACAACCGATGCAAGGTCTCGTGTACGGCTATGCGCGATAGTAACGGTGCAGCTTTCTGCCAGCAGCAGCGCCGCCATCGGCTTACCCACAATGTTGGAACGACCAATGACCACGGCCTCCATGCCGGAAAGATCGCCCAGTTCATCCTTCAGCAGCATCAGACAGCCCAGCGGCGTGCAGGGGACCAGCGCAGGCAGGCCTACCGCAAGGCGGCCACTATTCACCACATGGAACCCATCCACATCCTTGGCCGGGTCAATCGCAGCGATGACCGCATTTTCATCGAGATGCTTCGGCAGGGGAAGCTGAACAAGAATGCCATCAACCGCATCATTCTTATTGAGATCGTCGATAAGGGCCAGCAATTCATCCTGGCTGATATCAGCCGGGCGCTTATATTCCAGACTTTCCATACCGACCGCAACGGTCATCTTGCCCTTGCTGCGCACATAGACGGAACTTGCGGGATCTTCTCCCACCAGCACTACCGCCAGACCCGGCTTGCGGCCCTGAGATGCAACGAAATCCGTTACTTTCTCAGCCACCTGCCCGCGCAGTCTCGCTGCAAAAGCGGTGCCATCAATCAGCTTGCCCATTGTCATCCTTCATCCACTCCTTCGTTAAATCAGCCACCTCCTGCGCCTTACCAATAAGACGCACCCGCTTGAGGCGGCTGGTATCTCCTGAATCCAATTTCATGGTCTTTGCCGGAATATGCAGGGCTTTGGCAAGCAGGCGCAGCAAAGCATCATTGGCCCGCCCCTTTTCCGGCACAGCGCGCACCTGCACCTGAAGCCAGACCGCGCCTTTTTCATCCTGCCACAGCCCGCTTATCTGTTCCTTTGCGCTGCGCGGGGTCAGGCGAATGGCCAGCAGCGCATCTTCGCCATCTGTTCGCCAGAAAGTTGGCGTCATTACCCCGCCGCCATTATCACGCCGCCATTATCCGACCGAGAGTAAAGGGCCGAAAACCGCTGGCAATATCGCCTGCTGCAATATGATGATGCCCAGCAACACCACCATGGGGGAAAGATCCAGCGCGCCCAGATCAGGCATGACACGACGTATAGGGCGGTAAATGGGCTGGGTCAGCCGATCCAGCGCAATCCAGATCGACCGCACGAAATCATTATGGGTATTGATGACGTTAAACGCCATTAACCAGCTCATAATTGCCTGAACGATGATGATCCACCACAGCACATTCAGCAGGATGGAGATAATCTGATACAAAGCGAAGGCCATGAACTCTCCGTAGGCAAATAACGAGCGCAAATACCAAGCGCAGATAATGGGCGCAAATAGCAGGCCGATCCTGAAAAGGCCCGGCGCAATGGGGCCTTAGACCATTTTCAGGCCGGGTGGAACAGGGGGCACGGCATTTTCTGCCTCCCCTCCTCCTCTGCCGTTTAAGCGTGCACCAGCGTGCCCGCCCCACTCCGGGTGAATATTTCCAGCAACATCGCATGAGGCACCCGGCCATCCAATATGACCGCCGCATCAACCCCATTTTCCACCGCATGAAGGCAAGTTTCCAGCTTGGGGATCATCCCGCCGGAAATAGTGCCATCTTCCTGTAATGCCTTGATCTTCGCGGGATCAAGATCGGTCAGCAACTGCTTATCCTTGTCAAGGACGCCCGGCACATCCGTAAGCAGGAAAAAGCGCGATGCCTTTAGTTCCGCTGCGATGGCGCCTGCCATGGTATCCGCATTGATATTATAGGTATGGCCATCCGCGCCAATGCCAACCGGCGCCACCACCGGGATGATGCCATCACCCGACAGGCTATCGAGAATACGGCGATCCACCGAGACGGGATCCCCCACAAAACCGAGATCGACATGGCGTTCGATGCCGCTATTTGGGTCAGGCATACGCTTGTCGCCTACTTTTTCGCAGACAACCAGACCGCCATCCTTACCGGAAATACCGACAGCGCGGCCACCGGCCCCCGCAATCCAGCTAACTATTTCCTTATTGATCGAGCCTGCCAGAACCATTTCGGCAATTTGCGCCGTTTCCTTATCGGTAACGCGCAGCCCGCCGACAAATTGCGACTCAACGCCCAGACGTTTCAGCATCGCACCAATTTGCGGGCCGCCGCCATGAACAACGATGACATTAATGCCCACCGCCTTCATCAGCACAACATCTTCGGCAAAGTCCCGCGCAGCCTCAGGATCGCCCATAGCATGGCCGCCATATTTAACGACGAAGGTTTCCCCGGCATAGCGCTGCATATAAGGCAAAGCCTCCACCAGCGTTTCTGCCTTCGCCAGAGAGGCGGTATCCGTTGCATATTCTGTGGTCATAATGACGCGCCTTTAAGCGGTTTTTGCACAAAGGGAAAGATGTGCTGAACATCGCATTTGCGATAAGCTTGCAAATAAAGCCGAAAGCAGCCCTATTAGGCGACATAACCGTCAATATCGGGCAAAACGATCAGCATTTTCTGTGGCCAGCGCCTCCCACACCGGCGGCAAGCTGCCCTTATACTTAACCGTCATATTATTGACATATATCTGTCAGAAACAGGCGGGCGGCACCAACGCCATCATGAACAGGTCCAGACTGATAGTTCCCTATCTGAACCTGTATCGCGCCCGAAGATATTGAATGAAGATTTTGACTGGCTTAGCCGGCATATGCATCATCCTTGCTATTGCCGTGCTGTTTTCATCCAATCGCCGTGCGATTAACTGGCGCATTGTCGGCGCAGCCTTTGCGATGCAGGCAGCCATTGCGGTGCTGGTCCTTTATGCCCCGGCAGGGCGCGCCGCGATTGGCTGGCTGTCGCGCGGTGTATCAAATTTGCTGGGCTATTCGCAGGTCGGCACGAATTTCATCTTTGGCCCGCTGGCGAAACAGGAACTAGGCGGCACCAGCTTTGCCATATCGGCCCTGCCCGTCATCATCTTCTTCGCCAGCCTTGTTTCCATCCTCTATTATCTGCGAATCATGCCCACAATCGTACGCTGGGTTGGTGGGGCGCTGCAAAAGATAATCGGCACATCACGGGTGGAATCGCTCTGCGCTGCTGCCAATATTTTCGTCGGGCAAAGTGAAAGCCCGCTGGTGATCCGTCCCTATCTGGCGGGATTGTCACAGGCCCGTATGTTCGCGGTTATGACATCGGGAATGGCAGGCGTTGCGGGGACGATTCTGGCCGCTTATGCCGCCATGGGCATCCGCATTGATTATCTGCTCGCCGCCAGCTTCATGGCCGCACCGGGCGGATTGCTGATGGCAAAGATCATCATGCCTGATACGCCAGAAGATATGGCGCAGGATGAAGCCATAGAACTCCCCGAAGGGCATGAGGATGAAGCCCCCGTCAACATCATCATGGCGGCGTCCCAAGGCGCGCAAACCGGTGTCAAACTAGCAGTGGCGGTAGGGGCGATGGTGCTGTCCTTCGTGGCGCTGATTGCGATGGCCAATGGCATATTAGGCAGTATTGGCGCTCTGTTCGGTTACCCCGACCTGTCGTTCCAGCAGATTGTCGGCACGGTATTCGCGCCGGTCATGCTGCTTCTCAATATTCCATGGTCAGAAGCCTATCAGGCAGGCGGCCTGTTCGGCACGAAAATCGTCCTCAATGAATTTGTGGCCTATATCGAGCTGAGTTCCATCGCGGCGACATTATCCCCCACCACCGTGGCGACGATCACCTTTGCGCTCTGTGGGTTCGCCAATTTCACGTCCATCGCTATCCAGATGGCCGTCGCGGGCAATCTCGCCCCCAATCAGCGCCCGGTTATCGCGCGTCTGGGCATCAAGGCGCTAATCGCAGGGAGCCTCGCCAATTTAATGAGCGCAGCATTGGCCGGGTTGATGCTCCACCTGCAATGAAGGGAGGGAGCAACCCTCCCCTCTTTAATATCTGTTTTCAGAAGCTTGGAACGGGTTCCTCACCCGAATAATCATAAAAGCCCTTGCCAGTCTTGCGGCCCAGCCAACCAGCCTCCACCAGCTTTACCAGTATCGGGGCCGGGCGATATTTCGGATCACCAGTATCATCCTGAAGCACCTTGGTGATTTCAAGGCAGGTATCAAGGCCGATCAAATCCGCCAGCCTCAACGGCCCCATTGGGTGGTTCAGGCCCAGCTTCGCGCCCAGATCAATATCAGGGATAGAGGCAAGGCGTTCGCTCACTGCGAAAAATGCTTCATTCAGGAACGGCAGCAACATACGGTTGACGACAAAGCCGGGGCTGTCCGCCGCCATAACCACCTGCTTGCCCAATTTTTCGGCAAAGGCCCGCGCTTTATCCGCCGTCGCATCACTGGTTGCGAAACCACGGATGATTTCGAGCAGCGGCATTAATGCTACCGGGTTGAAGAAATGCAGACCAATGAAGCGCGAAGGATCAGCCACTTGCGCCGCCAGACGGGTGATGGAAATGGACGAAGTGTTGCTGGCCAGCACCGCATCAGCGTGCAAGACCTTGCCTGCGGCTTCGAAAATGCTGTGTTTTATCTCTTCCCGCTCGGTCGCAGCCTCAATGATGAAGGCCGCATCAGAAAGCGGCGCATAATCCCCCACCGGGGTTATGCGGGCCAACACATCATCGGCAACGCCCTGTTCCATTTTGCCTTTGCCAACCAGCTTGCCAAATATTTTGGCAATGCTCGCCTTGCCTGCCTCAGCCCGCGCTATGTCTACGTCCGCAAGCAGCACATGAAACCCGGCCTGCGCCGCGACCTGCGCGATTCCGCTGCCCATCTGCCCTGCACCAATGATCGCCGCTACATCCATATTTCTGCCCTTTCCCAATGGGATAACCACCAGTCATCAGCACCTGCCGAGATGCAATATGCTGTAAATCCTGATGGCCTTTCGATTGCACAATATCACGAAACCCCTATTACAGAAGGGGGCAAGGCAACATAGTGGCGCAATGCGCTGTGTTGTAAAAGGGGGGACAAAGTCTATGGCGCATATCATCGCAATCAATCATCAGGGACAGAGATTGAAGGCCTGCATCGGTGCGCTACTGATTGGCACAACCGCCCTCTTCACGGCGTCCACCGCACCTGCATCTGCCCAATCGGCGCAGCGCCCCGGCCCGTTGGAAACATACAAGGACTGGGTGATTGGCTGTGATAATATCGCCGATTGCACGGCTGCATCGCTCCTTGCCCCCGATGGCAGCATCGCCGAAACATTCGCGACCCTCTATATCCGCCGCGATGCCGGCCCCTATGGCGCTATCCGTATGGAAATCCGGCTGAGCGACAATCATGCAGGGAAGGCCGATCTGTTGGTGGATGGCGTAAAATACACCGCTTCGGATATTAGTGACACCCTCATCACCATTAGCGATGATGGCAGGGCCAGCCTCCTCCCCGCAATGCTGCGCGGCAAGGCCATGCAGGTGCAGGCGGATGGCAAGATCATCGGCAGCATTTCCTTAAATGGCTTGTCCGCCGCCCTGCGCTATATGGATGCGCAGCAAGGCCGCGCGGGCACCGTAACAGCACTGGTCGCCACCGGAAAACTGGTCGCCACCAGCGTCAAAGCCGCACCATTGCCCCCCGTCGTCCAGCATCTCCTTCCCGAAAAGCAGAAAAAGGCAACCTCTGCCCGCCTGTGGCAGGGGGAAAGAGGGCAAGCCCTTGCCATCAGTGGTTGCGCAGCCGAGCAAACACCAGAATCCGAGGCTGAGATCACCTGGCTGTCGGATAAGGAGGAATTGGTCCTCATCCCCTGCGGCCACGGGGCGTATAATTTCAGCTATGTGCCGCTTATCGCCACGGGCGCTGCGGGGCGGCGCAATTTCAAACCAGCGCGGTTTGATTATCTGCCGGGGTGGAGCGAAGCGGGCAAGATTTCGAGCCTAGTGAATGCCGTGTGGGATGCGCAAGGGGCAATCCTCTCCAGCTACTCCAAAGGACGCGGCATCGGTGATTGCGGATCAACCGAGAGCTATGTGTGGGATGGTGCCGTTTTCCATATGATCGAAAAGCGGGAAATGAAGGAATGCCGCGGCGCGTGGGACTGGATCAGGCTATGGACCGCGCAAGCAAAGCCCATGGAAAAGAGTAGCAAGAAATCTGCTAAATAAATTCTAGACAAGGGTGAAAA
The DNA here is from genome assembly GCA_009360885.1 of Sphingobium sp. GTDB lineage: Bacteria > Pseudomonadota > Alphaproteobacteria > Sphingomonadales > Sphingomonadaceae > Sphingobium. Next base: position 114,975 of record SPEL01000006.1, read on the forward strand.
TGCCGTCATCCGCCGCCATGCGCAATCAATAGCAACACAACAATGATGACGGCCAGCCCCTGAAACAATATGCGGCCCATCATTGCCTTATTCTGTTTCAGGCTGGATGGGCTGGGGCCAGACGTGCCGGATTTCAAATCCGCCTCACTGGCGCGCAGGAAGGCAATAATCCCGCGAACAAGCATGAACACAGTCGCCGCCATCGCCCCGATCAGCAAGATGGTAAGGAAAATATCCATCGCTTCACCCTTCCCGTCTTATATTTCTGTGGCCGCTATTCTATGCCTTCGCCAGATGGATGCCAAGCGGGAAACGCCCCGCACGCAAATCCGCACGCAACTGTGTCGGATCCACACCCTTTTCTCGTAATTCAAGGAGCGAAAGCCCCTGCGTGCGTTTCGCGAGCCGCTTGCCATTAGCGTCCAGAAGGAGAGGATGATGCCTATACAAAGGCGTTGGCAGGCCCAATAACGCCTGCAACAGCCGGTGAATGTCGGTGGCAGCGCGCAGGTCATCCCCGCGCAATATATGGCTAATGCCCATCGCCGCATCATCGACCGTCGCGGCGAGATGATAGCTGGTGGGTGCATCCTTGCGCGCCAGCACTGCATCGCCTGCCGTTTCTGGACGGGCCTCTATGTCCCGCACGCCATCCGGTCTATCCTCCTGCCAAAGGAGCGGCACTCCCTTCGCCTCATCCAACGCTCTGGCCATATCCAGCCGCCAGCAATGCGCATCCCCCCGCTCCAGACGCAGCGCCCGTATGTCTTCCCTTATGTCCCGGCAAATTCCGGGATAGATGGCTCCATCACTGCCATGCGGGGCCGAACCACTGGCGGCGATTTCAGCGGCGATCTCGGCCCGCGTGCAAAAACAGGGATAGACCAGCCCCCGCGCCTGCAACCTTCCCAGCGCTTCCTTATACAAAGCCAAACGGCGGGACTGAAACACCACCTCACCCGACCACTCAACGCCCAGCCAGCGCAAATCCTCGATGATGCCATCCACATGCTCCGCGCGGCTGCGGGTGCCATCAATATCCTCAATCCGCAAACGCAGCACACCACCTAATTGGGCCGCCCGGTCCATCGCCATCAGCGCAGACCAGCCATGGCCGATATGTAGCCGTCCGGTGGGGCTGGGCGCGAAACGCAATGTGGGGAGAATATTATCGATTAGCAAATGCATAGTATCTCTTGACGGCACCTTCCTTATAATGGTGTCATGCTGTTGTCACGCATATCGGCGATGTGCAGAATACACCAAGTAGGGAGAGACAGTAGATGTATCATCCCAATCTGATTAGAACTGACGAAACACGCCATATCGATAATTGCCCCGCATTGGTCCTGAATGCGGATTATACCCCCCTCAGCTATTACCCCCTCAGCCTCTGGCCATGGCAGACAGCAATAAAGGCGGTATTTCTCGATCGCGTGAACATCGTTTCCACTTATGAGCGAGAGGTACGGTCCCCTCGTCTGGAAATGAAAATTCCCTCCGTCATCGCGCTAAAACAATATGTCCGGCCCAGCGAATATCCCGCCTTCACCCGTTTCAACCTGTTCCTGCGCGATAAATTTTCCTGCCAATATTGCGGCAGTTCGCATGATCTGACGTTCGACCATGTCGTTCCGCGCCGCGCCGGAGGGCGCACCACATGGGAAAACATCGCCACCGCCTGTGTGACCTGCAATATTAAAAAGGGCGGACGCACCCCCGCGCAGGCCCATATGCGGCTACGCCTCGCCCCCATTCGCCCCACCACATGGTGTTTGCAGGAAAATGGTCGGGCCTTTCCGCCCAATCACCTGCATGAAAGCTGGCATGACTGGCTTTACTGGGATGTGGAATTGCAGGGATAAGGTCCGCTAAGCCTGATAAGATTCATTCCCCCTTGCGCGGTTCGCAAGAGCCATTAATAGCCAAGAGATGGATCGTATCATCATTCGCGGCGGCAACCGCCTTTCTGGCCGCCTTCCCATCTCCGGTGCGAAGAATAGCGCGCTGACCTTGCTGCCTTGTGCGCTGTTGACGGATGAGCCGTTGACGCTGCGCAACCTACCGCGCCTTGCGGATGTGGACAGCTTCGGCCATCTGCTGAACCAACTTGGCGCGTCCACCATGGTGGAGGGCGCACATCCCCATGAATTTGGCCGCGTTATGACGATGCGCGCCAGCCGTATCACATCGACCATTGCGCCTTATGACATTGTACGCAAAATGCGCGCGTCCATCCTCGTGCTTGGTCCGTTGCTCGCCCGTGCGGGGGAAGCAACCGTATCCCTGCCCGGCGGCTGCGCCATTGGCAACCGCCCGATTGACCTTCACCTTAAGGCTTTGGAAGCATTCGGCGCGATCATCGAAATTACCGCAGGCTATGTAAAGGCCAGCGCGCCCGATGGCGGCCTGCCCGGCGGCGAGTTCACCTTCCCGGTCGTGTCCGTGGGCGCAACCGAAAATGCGCTGATGGCGGCATCGCTCGCCAATGGCACCTGCATCCTCGACAATGCCGCACAAGAGCCAGAAATCGTCGATCTCTGCAATCTGCTCGTTGCTATGGGTGCGGAGATTGAGGGCATCGGCACCGGTCGCCTTGTCATTACCGGCAAGCCCCGTCTGCACGGTGCGACCTATGCTGTCATGCCCGACCGTATTGAGGCAGGCAGCTACGCCTGCGCAGCGGCCATTACCGGCGGTGATCTAGAGCTGGTGGGCGCACAGGCCAATGATATGCAGGCCGTGCTGTCGGCCCTGCGTGATTGCGGCGTTGAGGTTGATGTACGCGCGGATGCCATTCGCGTCGCGGCCCATGGCCGGCTCAAGCCCCTCACCCTTTCCACCGCACCATTCCCAGCCTTCCCCACCGATATGCAGGCGCAGTTCATGTCGATGCTCTGCCTAGCGGATGGGGCGAGTGTGCTGACAGAAACGATTTTCGAAAATCGCTACATGCATGTGCCGGAACTGGCCCGCATGGGCGCGGACATCAGCGTTAATGGTCGCACCGCCGTGGTGCGCGGCGTTGAAAAGCTGACCGGCGCACCCGTTATGGCGACCGACCTTCGCGCCTCGATGAGCCTCATCCTGGCCGGGTTGGCGGCAGAGGGCGAAACGCAGGTCAACCGCATCTATCATCTCGATCGCGGTTATGAGCGGCTGGAAGAGAAGCTCTCTGCTGTCGGCGCGGATATTGAACGCAATAGCGACGGCTGATCTTTCCCCCTCATAAAAGCAGGATATCCGCATCATGATGACAGGGGATGAACCGGAAACGGGGGAAGGTGCGGGTTCATCCGATGCCTCCTCCCCTCCTCCGGCAAGCCTCCCTGTCGTTCCATCACCTCTACCGCGTCAGCGCGCCCACATCATCGGCGCAGAGGCCCCAGATGCACCCATTCCACAGGCACCACCTGCTCCTGATGACAGGCCACCTATGCCGCGTGATCGGGCGACCGCTGCTTATCGCATAGCGGCAGCCTTCGGCGTTGCGTTGGCTTTTGCGCTGAGCGTTTATACATTGCTGGAAGTAACCCGCCCCAGCGAAGGGGTGATCGGCTTTAGCTTCCTATTATTTCTGCCCGCCGCCCTGTGCGCCTTCATCGCCTATGTGGCGGACCCATGGGCGGACAAAAAGCTGACATCCTATCTGATGGTGCCGGTGATACTCCTCATCATCGTCATATTGGTGTCGGTACCTTTCCTGAAAGAAGGCACGATTTGCATAGTGATGCTCTCCCCGCTCTGGCTGGGCAGCGGGATGATGGGTGCCAGCCTCACTTATTGGGTGCGCAAACGTATCGCCAATAAGGGACGAACTTATTGCGCCGCATTGCTATTGCTGCCGATAATGGCGATGCAGGTAGAACCCCGCCTACCGGTGCCGGTGGAGACAGCGAGCGTTTCCCGCTCCGTCATCATCCATGCCAAGCCAGCGGAAATCTGGCCGCTATTGGAGGGCGTGCCTAATGTACGCAGCGATGAAGGGCGCTGGAACATATCGCAAGATGTCATCGGTATTCCTCGCCCGGTGGGGGCCTCGCTGGTCGGTAATGGCATCGGCGCGGACCGCTTTGCCCGCTGGCAGCAGGGCATTGCTTTTCGTGAACGCATCACCCAGTGGGACATGCACCGGCATATTGGCTGGGATTTCCTATTCGATGACATGACCGGTTGGGACATTACGGACCGCCATTTGATGCCCGACAGCCCCTATTTTCGCGTGGAGAGCGGCGGTTATCGGCTCCGCCCCATTGGCCCCAATCGCACCGAAGTGACGCTGGAAACGCAGTATAGAATGCGGACTCACCTCAACGGCTATGCCAGCCTGTGGGGGGAACTGATATTGGGCGACCTTGAGAATAATGTGCTGGCGGTTATTCGTCAGCGAGCAGAGGGGCACCATTAAAGCATTTTCAGGCAGATGGCTGTCTGGTCAAGAAATGCGATTAGGAACTGCTGGATCGCAGTAGAACAAACTCTTAGAGCGCCTCGGTAGCGGCAAACCGCACCCCCTATATCACTGTGAGATTTCAGCATCGCCGCATGCGTCTATGGTATGAACCCGGCAAGTAGCGCGTGAGAGCGACACAACATTTATTTCACGCGCCTCAGTGCAACAGCACGTCGGCGGTATGAATGGCCAGCCCCACCAGACCACCCACCAATGTGCCATTGATGCGGATATACTGAAGGTCACGCCCAACCGTATGTTCCAGCCTGTCCGTCACCGTGCGGGCATCCCAGCCATGGACCGTTTCACTAACGAGCGAAACGATCTTATCGCCATAGTTGGCCGTCAGGCCCACCACCCCGCGCCGGGCAAAACGGTTAACCACTCGCCTTAACTCGGCATCTTCGTTCAGACCGCTACCCAATTGTTTCACAATCTCACCAAAGCGGCCCGCCAGAACGGCTTGCGGGTCTCGCGCGGCGCGCAGCATGGCCTCTCTCGCCTGTTCCCACAGGCCATCAATCCAGCGCTGCATGGCCGGGTTAGCAATGATCTCATCGCGTATCCGCTCTATCTTCGCCTGCATCTCTGGCTCATGCTGCAATCGCCAGCTCAGCTTTTCCAGTGCGGCAAAGGCCCGCAGACGCACCGGATGCGCCCGGTCATCCTGCATCTCCACCAGCAGCTTCATCAGACCATCCAATATCGCGTTGGAGAGTGTTTCATCGAGGCCTGTCCAGCGCAAAATCGACCCAGCCCGTTCATGCACCATTGCGCGAATCGTATCCGCCTGAGCGTCTAATGTGCGGCTAGCCCACCGCAAGGCACCATCGATCAGAGGCTCATGCCGCCCCTCCCGCATCGCAGCCTCTAGCGCCTGCCCCAAAAGCGGCGCAAGGTTCAGTGCGGAAAGGCGCTGCACCAGCATTCCCTTCAACATGCCACCAAGGCGCTGCTGGTCCATCGCCTCCAACATATCTGCAGCAAGACGGGATGCCCCTTGCCGCAAGCGTCCTTCCATCCCCGCGTTGGGCTGAACGAGGAAGCGCCCCGCCGCCCCCGCCAGATCAAAGCCACGCATGCGCCGGGCAACCACGGCGGGCGTCAGGAAATTATTGCGGAGGAAGTTGGCCAGCGCATCCCCGATACGGTCCTTATTATGGGGGATGATGGCCGTATGGGGAATGGGCAGACGTAAAGGGTGCCGAAACAACGCCGTCACAGCAAACCAATCTGCCAGACCGCCCACCATAGCCGCCTCGGCAAAGGCCTGCACAAAACCCATTGCCGGGTGAATTTCAGCGAAATAGCGCGCCACCAGAAACAATGCCGCCATGAAGATAAGCAAACCGGTAGCCACCGCATAAATGCGCCGGTTCACCTCCGCCTGCTCAGCCATCTGCGCCATTCTTCACCTCATATCCGGGCCGACATCAACGCTTTATCTGCCAACAATATTGTTGTTTCCTGTGCGGGTTATTCCGCAGGTTTCTGTTCCGCCTCTGCCTGTTTACGCCGCGTGGCTTCTTCCTCTGGCCGGTAGGTGAGTAACCGCCCCAATTTCGGGCCAATCTTCTGCTCAAACCCGACAGCAAGGCTGAACGCCGAAGGAACAATCACCAGCGTCAACAGGGTAGAAAGCAACAGGCCACCGATCACCGTCACCCCCATAGGCGCGCGCCATGCGGAATCGCCAGTTAACGACAGAGCCGTAGGCACCATACCCGCAACCATTGCCACGGTTGTCATAATGATAGGCTGGGCGCGCTTATGCCCTGCATCCAATATCGCCTCCCTGATGGGAATGCCTTTCTGCATTTCCTCCAGCGCGAAATCGATCAGCAGAATCGAGTTTTTCGCCACAATACCGAGCAACATCAAAACGCCAATCATCACTGGCATGGATACCGGCATACCGGTGAGATGGAGCGCCAGCGCCCCGCCGAGCGGGGCCAGCACCAATGACCCAAGGTTGATAAACGGCGGCATTACCCGCTTATACAGCAGCACCAGCACCGCCAGCACCATCAATATTCCAGAAACAACCGCAATCACGAAATTGAGGATAAGCTCGCGCTGCCATTTCGCATCGCCCACATCCAGCTTGCGCACACCATGGGGCAGGTTTTTGTATATCGGCAATGCTTCGATCTTCTTCATCGCATCGCTCGTCACAACACCGGGAACAAGGTCTGCACCAATTACGATACGGCGGACCTGATTATAGCGACGAATTTCTGTCGGCCCCGCACCAAAACTGATGTCTGCAACCAGTTGCAGCGGCACCGAACCACCCGTGCTGGTCGGCACCGGCATGTTCTGGATGGTAGAAATATCGCGGCGAGAATCTTCCTCTACCGATACGCGGATAGGCACCTGACGATCAGACAGAGAGAATTTCGCGCTATTCTGGTCAATATCGCCCAATGTTGCGATGCGCACCGCCTCACTCAGCGCCACAGTGGTTACGCCCAGCTCAGCGGCGATGTCCATGCGGGGCTTGATGATGATTTCAGGACGCTGAATGTCCCCACTGACACGCGCATCACGAATTTCACGCACGGTTCCCATTTCCGCCACCAGCTTATTAGCCGTCTGCGTCAGTAATTCCGGGTCATCCCCCCCCAGCATGATGGTGATGTCGCGGCCACTGCCTCCGCCACCAGCCTGAGACTGGAAATTAACCCGCGCATCAGCGACTTTCGCCAGACGCGGGGCGACAGAGCGCTCCCATTCAACGCTGCTCATGCTACGGTCTTTTTTAAGCGTCAGGAAAATATCGGCCTCGGTCGGCTGAATATTACTAAACGCTGTATCGACCACATCCTTATCCTGCGTCAGCAGATCGGATACGCGCTGCGTTACCTTGCGCGCCTGTTCCAATGTGGTGCCGGGAACCAGTTCAATCTTCACCTGACTATAATCGGTGTTGATGGTCGGCTGGAAAGTAAAGGGCAGGGTCGCAAAGGCAAAAAAAGTTGCCACCAGCGCGCCGCCGCCGCCCAACACCACAATGACCCAGCGATGCCCCAATGACCAGCGCAACACGGCCATATAGACATCCATCATCCGGCCTTCGCCATGTTCAGCCTGCCCATGCGCCTTCAGGAAATAGGCCGCGGCCATTGGCGTTATCATACGCGCCACAGCGAGGCTCAGCAGCACCGCAATCACCACGGTCATACCGAACTGAATGAAAAACTGCCCGGATATGCCCGGCATCAAGGCCACGGGGAAGAATACCGCAACAATGGACATCGTCGTCGCCAGAACCGCAAGGCCGATCTCATCGGCAGCATCCAGCGATGCCTGATAGGCAGATTTCCCCATACGCATGTGGCGGACGATATTCTCAATCTCCACAATGGCGTCATCGACCAGCACGCCCGCAACGAGGCTGAGCGCCAGCAACGAGAGGGTGTTGAGCGTAAAGCCCATCATATCCATGAACCAAAAGGCCGGAATAGCAGAGAGAGGAATAGCCAGCGCGGAAATCACCGTGGCGCGCCAGTCCCGCAGGAACAGGAACACAATAAGGACAGCCAGCACCGCGCCTTCGATCATCGCCATCAGCGCCGAATGATATTGGGAACGGGTGTAATCCACGCTGGTGAAAAGCTGTTTGAACTTCACCTTAGGATATTCCTTGGCGATAGCGTCCAGTTCCTTCATCGCCTCATCATAAACGCCAACGTCAGACTTGCCCTTGGCCTTTTCGAGAGAAATGCTGGTCACCTGCCGTCCATCCATCAGCGAAATGGAACGCTGTTCGGCATACATATCCCGCACATCCGCCAGTTCACTGAGGCGAGCCGTGCGACCATTAGGCAGCGTAATTTGCGTCTGGCCAAGGCTGTGTGCGGTCTGCGCATTGCCCAGCACCCGGATAGACTGTTCCGCCCCGGCAATTTCTGTACGTCCACCGGCGGCGTTGATATTGACCTGCCGCAATTGCTGATTGACCTGCGCCGCGCTGACCCCAAGGGCCTGCATCCGATCAGGTTTCAGAATGACGCGAATTTCGCGGGTAACACCGCCGCTGCGGCTGACTGCAGCCATGCCGTTAACACTCAGCAAGCGCTTCGCTACGGTGTTATCAACAAACCAGCTCAACTGCTCCAGCGTCATATCGGTGGCCTCGACGCTGAAATAAGCAATCGGGCCGCCATCGACATCAACACGGGTGATCTGCGGCTCTAATATGCCATCAGGAAGGTCACTGCGAATTTGCGCCACCGCATTGCGGACGTCATTAACGGCCCGGTCAACCGGCGTACCAATGGTGAATTGCACATTGCTGATGCTAACGCCTTCACTGGCGTAGGAACTAATCTCATCCACACCATTAATGCCGCGCACAGCAGCTTCTATGCGCTGGGTAATCTGCGTTTCAAGCTCAGAAGGCGCGGCGCCCGGCTGGGACACCGTAACGTTCACCATAGGGAAACTGATGTCAGGGTTATTATTGATGTCCATTCGCGTAAAGGACACCAACCCCGCCAGCATCAGCCCCGCAAACAATACGAGCGGCGGGATGGGATTATAAATCGACCAGCTGGAAATATTCCGAAAACTCATTCTGACGCCTTCCTGCCAGACCGACTATTACGCCGTCCCATTCCTGATCGCCCCGGCCCTCACCTTCGCCTCATGTTAATGAGAGGGGTAAAGCAAACCGGTGCCGCATTCATCTTATTTACCAGTACCATCCGCCGGGCTGGAGGACGCAGCACCATTTACGGGCTTATCCGGCTTCTGTATTTCCGGCTTAACCTTCTGCCCCGGATTTAAGAAACCACCGGCCAGAACCACGACTTTTTCCTGCCCGGTCAGCCCGTCAGTTACAGATACGCCTGCCGACGAAACCTGACCAACTTTCACATTGCGCCGCTCAACCACATCTTTGGCGTTGACGATATAGACATAGCTGCCCTTATCATCATTTTGAACAGCGGATTCCGGCAGGACCGGCGTCGTTGCCATCGAACTGACAATCTGCGCCGCCGCAAAGCCGCCGGGGCGAATATCTTTGTGATAGCTGAGCGCGATGCGAGCATCACCCTGACGGGATTGAGCATCAATAATGGGCGAGAGCTGCCATATTTCGCCGCCATAGCTTTGCGTGCTGCCGACTGGCGTCACAGTAGCGCGGGCGCCGACCGATAGACGCATCATATCTGCCTCGCTCACCCGTGCCAGCATTTCCATCTGGCCGCCTTTTGCAATACGGAAGAGAACAGCACTGCCTGCGCTGACCACCTGCCCCGGCTCTACCGCGCGGGAGAGAACCAACCCATCAGCAGGCGCCCGAATATCCAGCCGCCCAATCAGCGCCCTGTTTTCCTGTGCCTGAGCGCGCGCAACCTGCACCCGCGCAGCGGCAGCATCACGAGTCGCCGTCTTGCGCTCAATATCCGCCTTGCTGATGAAGCCACGGGCAACCAGCGCCTGCGCCCGTTCTAATTCACTCTGCGCCAGACGGGCATCCGCCTCGGCCACACGAATATTGGCGACCAGAGATGCCTGCTGCTGCGTCTGAACGGAGCGTTCTACAACTGCCAGAACCTGTCCAGCCTTCACCCAATCACCCGCTTCAACCAGAACAGCGCTGACCTGACCACCTTCGCCCACAGCCCCAACCGGCATTTCCCGTCGAGCCGCAAGAGAGCCTACTGCGTTGATAACAGAGGATACCGATGTCGTTTGCGGCACTATAACCGTCACATGCGCGACAGAAACATCTCCATCCGCAGGGACAGCATCATCTCCGCTGCCTTTCCACAGAAAAAGCACGAGAATCAACGCCAGCAAGGCCACTGACACCAGCCCTATCGTCTTGCGGCGTTTCCGCAAAAGGGCCGGGTCCGCCATCTGGCTGCCCTGCTCATAGCCGGAATTGATCGTCATATATGCCTTTCCTGTACGGGGCGCACCCGCCTAACCTTTCGCCATCAGGCACATCGGATGCCAGACACGGCCCCGCGAACAGGTGATAGCGGCGGGCACCATGATAGCGGTGCCATCGTAAATCAAGCCTGCATTTGCTCTCTTCTGGTTATGATGCATCGATAACGGTGAATTCCCCTTCAACGGCCACCCCGCCAGCAAAAAAGGGCCCGGTAAACCGAGCCCTTTTCTATGTTTCGGCCTGTTGGTATCAGGTTACCGAACAGATCCCCTGCGAACCAGATTGACGATCGCCAGCAAAATAATAGCGCCAACAAGGGAAACCAGAAAACTGGATAGCGTGATAGTCTGATTAATAGTCCCGCCCGAAAATATTAATCCGCCAATCATCGCCCCTACAATACCGACAACGATATTCGCGATAATTCCTTGCTGAGCGTCCGTCCGCATGACGATGCTGGCCAGCCAGCCTATAATTCCGCCCATAACCAACCAGATAATGAGTCCCATGACGGCTTTCTCCTACGGTTGTTCCTATAGCCTGCCCGGTTATTATTTAGGGCCAGACACATTGAAACAAACGTCTGTGCTCTCCTCAGGTTCCCTCTGTGCCATATTTATGTCACGAATGCAGGTGCATCGAACAAAAAAGCCGCCCATCACGCAGATGGACGGCATTTTGACAGGCAATATCTATACTCTCGCCCTCCATCAGGCGGACACCCCACCTGATATAAGGCAACAGATCAGAAGCGCTGCTGTCTTTCATAAAGCGATTTATAATGCTGGATGCGCGTCACCCGCAAACCCGGCATGCCGGAACGGTCAACCGCACGCTGCCAGCTTGCAAATTCCTCAAGCGTCAGGGAATAGCGTTCACACGCCTCATCAACCGTCAGCAAACCGCCATTGACAGCAGCCACCACCTCCGCCTTGCGACGGACAACCCAACGTGTCGTACGTGGGGATGGCAGACTGTCCAATGTCAACGGTTCACCCAATGGGCCAACGACCTGAGCTGGACGGATTTTCTGGTTCTCGATCATTCCTACCTCAATCAACGGCGCGGTGCCTGTCCTTAAAGTATTGTGTGCTGCCCCCCATACAGCCCTGGCCGTTGACATCGGCCAAAGCAGCAGGGTGAACGTCACATTCACCTTTGTTCCCCACCATTAATTGAAGGGCGACATGCGGGTTAAAGCTGCCGCCCAACATGGCCGCATCGCCTGAATCTGAACGATTCAATATGATGCAGCACGCCAGAATATGAACCAGATCGGTATTACGACCGATCTTTTCCCCCCGAAGCGGGCCAGAAGCGAATCTTTGTCCGACGTTGTCCATGCGCCGTCGATCCGCCTCGGCCTTTATATCCGCAAGGTTGGCGGCATAATGCCCGGCCCGCCCACGCGGTTTCAGAGAGAAGCTCAAATCCATGAAAAGCAAGCTACCCAAAAATGGCTAAGGCAAAGTAAACTCGTGAAAAATTATCCCTCACCCTGTGCATCAATCACCGCCGATGCGGCACGGTTTACCGCTTTCCCAAATGCGAAAGGCGCATTTTTCCGCCCTTCTTTCCTATTTTTACCAACAGAAATAAAAATACTAACTAGTCCCTATTTTGCGACGAACCGAGACCATGAAATGTGGGGGTGCATCTGGGACAAAGCCGCCCTATATGCAGGGGCATGAATACGCCCATCACTCGCCCAGATTATGCAATGGCCGATTTCCAGCTGGCCGAGCCGGTCAGCGCCCGGAAAATCGTTGTCGCCATGTCCGGCGGCGTGGATTCAAGCGTGGTCGCCGCCCTCGCCGTCCGCACCGGGGCGGAGGTTATCGGCGTAACGCTGCAGCTTTACGATCATGGCGCAGCCGTTGGCCGCACCGGCAGTTGCTGCGCCGGGCAGGATATACGCGACGCCCGTGCTGTGGCCGACCGCATCGGCATTGCCCATTATGTTTTTGATTATGAGAGTCGTTTTCGCGAATCGGTGATAGAGGATTTCGCCAGCGAATATATGGCCGGGCGCACCCCCATACCCTGTGTTAAATGTAATATGGGTGTGAAATTCACCGATCTTTTCACCCTCGCGCGGGATTTAGGCGCGGATTGCCTCGCCACCGGCCATTATGTGCGCCGTGTAGTGGGGGCCGATGGTCATGCTCAGCTTCATCGCGCCGCTGACCCTGCGCGGGATCAGAGCTATTTCCTCTTTGCTACAACGCAGGAACAGCTTGATTATCTGCGCTTCCCATTGGGCGGTCTGCCTAAGCCAATGGTCCGCGAAATCGCCGCTGAACTGGGCCTTGCCGTCGCCATGAAGCCCGACAGTCAGGATATTTGCTTCGTGCCAGATGGCGATTATGCCAAAATCGTCCGCAAGCTGCACCCAGACGCCGAGGATAGCGGCGATATCGTGCATCTGGATGGCCGGGTTCTGGGGCAGCATAAAGGCCTCATCCATTATACCGTCGGCCAGCGCAAAGGTCTTGAAATTGGGGGCCAACCAGAGCCACTCTATGTGGTGCGCATTGACGCACCATCCCGCCGGGTAATCGTTGGATCAAGGGAAGCGCTGGCCGTCAGCGCAGCGCGCCTTTCTGATATTAACTGGCTAGGCGGCGATTTTTCCGGCCCTCTGCAGGCCAAGGTGCGCTCCCTAGCCAAGCCCGTACCTGCGCATCTGGAAGGGGACCGCCTGATTTTTGAACAGAATGAATATGGCGTTGCGCCGGGGCAGGCAGCCGTTCTTTATGATGGCGATCGGGTACTGGGCGGCGGATGGCTGGCGGAAACAACCAGCGTTGCCGATACCATGATGCAGAATATCGGCGAAACCGTAACAGGCTGAATTGGTGTACCGTGAAGGGGAAACCGCACCGCCCCTTCATACTATATTATTTTTCGATCAAGCATCCATAGCCCGGTTTCAACCGGGCGGAGGCACTCCCTAATAAAAAAGCAGTGCCGGTAACGCGCTTCTGTTCAGGTTCGTCGCTGATATAAACATAATCGGCCTCCAGCGCGGCGTCCTGCTTACAACTCTCCAGACCGCGCCCTGCCACATATCGGCAGGAACAGATGCTATGCGCCGCATAAGCGCTGCCCGCTTGTGCTTCTGCGCGCCACTCACTCCATTTCCACACCAGCAGAGCCATCGCCGCGCATATCAGCAAAACCAGCCCGGCCTTTATCAGAAGGACCCGGCCAGCGCTGATCCTTTTACCGCCCAGTTGCGCCCAATCCTGCGATGCAGCAGGCCGAACGGAGCTATTACCATAGCCCGATGCCCTGTCCCTGCCCGTCTGCTCATTCTCAATCATGAAAAAGCCAGTCCTTACCACCATCAGAAACCCTTGCAGATATTCCCTTTCAGGTGGTTTCCTTCTAAATGCCCTGCAATGTTTGAACGCATCAACAGCAAAATCCGATCGGGCGCAACCATGACCGTGCTGGCACTGGCCATTGCCATTTTGTCAGTTGGTCTGTGGATGCTGCTGAATCGCACCGATACGCGGCCTGTGGGCACCTATATGGTGCTGAAACGTACCGAGGGGGTTAGCCGCATTGCCCTCAACGACGCCGCCGAACCTCTGTTTCAGCAGAGCGCCGTCGGCACGACTCAGGCACTCATTGTGATGCGCGATGGCGAAATCATTCTGGAACGCTATGGCGATGGCATAGGCCCCACTATAAAATTACCGTCGCACGCCATTGCCAAGGCGGTGACGGCCTCTCTTGTCGGCCTGATGGTATCGGATGGCCGCCTTTCTCTCGATATGCCGGTGCCGGTCAGGGCATGGAACCAGCCGGGCGACCCGCGCGGCACCATCACGCTGCGCCATTTGCTTCAGATGACATCTGGTTTGGATCATCAGGAAATAACCACCCCCGCTTATAATAGCGACAGGGTACGGATGCTGTTTACCGATGGCGTGCAGGATATGGCGGCCTTTGCTGAGGCTAAGCCGATTGCTAACCCGCCGGGTAGCAGCTTTACATATTCGACTGGCGATACGCTGATTATCGCAGACCTGATGACAAGGATGCTGACAGATAGCCAGCGCCCCAATACCCGCCGCGATGCAATGATGGAATTTGTGAAGGGGCGGTTGATGGACCCGGTGGGCCTCCCCAGTCTCACGCCGGAATTTGATGCCCATGGGACGATGATTGGCGGCGCGATGATGCATATGACAGCGCGGGATTATGCACGTTTCGGCGACTTTTTGCGGCGTAAGGGACGTATTAACGGCCATCAGGTGCTATCGGCCCGCTGGGTAGAGTTTATGACGACCGCATCGGAACGGAACCCGGCCTTTGGTGGCCATATATGGCTGAACCGCGAAGGCGCGGGGATATCACCATCGCTCCCCGGCCCATTATTCCCCGGCAAGGCATCAAAACGCATATTCGCGGCTGTTGGCCATCAAGGGCAATATTTGCTGGTTTCGCCCGCGCAAAGACTGGTCATTCTGCGCATCGGCCTGAGTGAAGACGGGGAGCAGAGCGACACTCTGCGGAGCGCGCTTATCCGGCTGATACAGCTATTCCCCTCCACTTAAGGGGGTTATAAAACCGAAAAACCGGGCTTTGCCTTCTCCGCTTTCACCTCGGCATCCAACAGAGTGCGGGCCTCTGCGGCGCGCAGCGGATCATCCATCTTCTCTCGCTGGTCATATCCATATGGATCGGGATGGATGAGTATTTCAACATCCGGAAAAGCCCGGTGCAAATCATCCTCTACCTGATCCATCACTTCATGCGCGCGCCGTACCGTCATTTCCGGGTCCACAGAAACATGGAACTGGACGAAACGCTCCGGCCCGCTGGTGCGGGTGCGCATATCATGAATGCCGCGCAATTCCGGGTGAGACAGCGCAATATCAAGGAAATGCCGACGGTCCTCAACCGACCATTCCTTGTCCATCAGATTATCGACCGCGCGCGATGCCGACACCCACGCCCCACGCGCCAGCCATAATGCGATCACCAGCCCAAACAGCGCATCTGCACCGGCAAGGCCGAAATACCGGTCCAGCACCAGCGCAATGATGACCGACATATTGAGTAGCATATCCGACATATAATGCAGATTATCGGTGCTAATCGCGATGGAGCCGGTGCGCGCAATCACCCGCTTCTGATAAGCGATGAGCAACAGGCTCAGCCCCATCGCCAGTACGGAAACCGCAATACCTAATTCCGTGCCACCAGCCGAAGGGGTCGCTTCTGCTCCCTCCCCCAGCACGCGGCGGGCAGCCTCCCACGCGATACCGCCTGCCGCAGCCATGATAATCATACCCTGGAACAGGGCAGACAGGGCCTCGGCCTTACCATGTCCGAAACGATGCTCTTCATCAGCAGGCATCGCCGCCCAGCGGACCCCCAATAAGGTGATGAAGCTGGCAAAGAGATCCAGCGCCGAATCAGCCAGAGACCCCAGCACCGCGACGGAACCCGTTTCCACCGCCGCAACGGCCTTCAACACCAACAAGATCAGCGCAACCGTCATGCTGGCGGCGGCGGCCCTCTGGGTCAGACGCCCACGGTCCTGCGCATCGCTGGTTTCCGCTCTGTCCTGTGCCATCACGCCCCGCAACTCATGCGCCAACGGCCCCCATCATCAGGGCCGACACCATCACGGATAGAGCATCCCGCAATCCCAGCCACCATCCGCATTGCGCGTATAGACATTGCGTTCATGCAGGCGATATTCCCGGTCCTGCCAGAACTCTATGCGCCGCGGCACCACGCGAAAGCCAGACCAATGCGGCGGACGCGGCACATCCTGCCCTTCATAACGCGCGCGCACTTCTTCATAGCGCGTCATGAACGTCTCGCGGCTATCGAGCGGGCGGGACTGATCCGACGCCCACGCGCCAAGCTGGCTGTCCCGGTGACGCGTCGCGAAATACGCATCAGCGGTGGCGTCATCCACGCGCTCCACATCGCCCTCAATACGAATTTGCCGCCTCAGGCTTTTCCAGTGGAACAGCAATGCCGCATGGGGATTTTCCAGCAGCTCACCGGCCTTGCGTCCTTCGAAATTGGTATAGAAAATAAAGCCGTCCGGCCCATAGCCCTTCAGCAATACCATGCGTACCGATGGCCTGCCTTCGGCATCCGCTGTGGCCAGCGCCATGGCATTACCATCATTAATTTCGGTTTTGCGGGCTTCGTTCGCCCATTCATCGAAGAGAAGGAAGGGATCGTTTTTCATACCCCTTTCCTAATGCGCTCCCCCTCGCCTGTCGAGGACAAGCCGACCGGGCAGTCAATATGTCCTTCATAAAAAGCGCTCTTTTCTCTGCCCAGCATCTTGAAGCCAGTCGTCGTCCGGTCCACATGGGTGACAGTTTTGACATTTCGTATTTTAACAGGGATAGTGAGAGCATAATGGCTGACCCCTATAGCATTTTAGGCGTAGCCCGCAGCGCCAGCGAGAAGGAGATTAAATCCGCCTATCGCAAACTGGCGAAGGAACTGCACCCTGACCATAATAAGGATAACCCCAAGGCGTCAGAACGCTTTGCGCAGGTAACATCGGCTTATGATTTGCTGTCTGACAAAAGCAAGCGCGGCCAATATGACCGGGGCGAGATTGACGGTGACGGCAACCCGACCAGCCCCTTTGGCTATGGCGGCGGGGGCTATGGCCAGCAAAGCCATGGTGGCGGCCCGGATATGGGGGGCGCGGGCTTTGGTGATATATTTGAAGGGCTGTTCGGTGGCGGACGACAAAGCGCAGGCGGCTTTTCCAGCGGCGGCTTTGGTGGTTTTGGTCGCGGACGGGGGGGCGGTCAGGCCCCACGCGGCGCGAATGTGAATTATCGCCTCGCGGTGGATTTTGTGGATGCCGCAACCCGCGCACCGCAGCGTATCACCCTGCAGGATGGCAAAACGATCGACGTAAAGCTGCCCGCCGGGGTGGAAGACGGAACGCAAATGCGCCTCGCAGGCAAGGGGCAGGCTGGCCCCGGCGGGGCGGGCGATGCGATCCTCACCATCTCCATCCGCAGTCACGCTTTTTATACGCGAGATGGCGATAATATCCGCATCAACCTGCCCATCACCCTCAAAGAAGCCATATTAGGCGGCAAGGTGAAGGTCCCAACGGTTGATGGCCCGGTCATGCTCTCCATCCCCGCAGGCAGCACATCGGGGAAGACACTGCGTATAAAGGGCCGGGGTTTTTCCACCAAGGCAGACGGGAAAAGCGGCGAACGCGGCGATCAGTTCATTACATTGATGGTCGATTTACCGAAAGATGATGCAGCCCTGCGTGAATTTGCCGAAAGCTGGCAGGATGATCGCAACCCAAGGGCCGATCTAGGCGTTTGACGAAAAGACAAGGCGAGGTAGGATCATCATTGGCCTGCCCCGCCCGGCCATCATTATAGGGCCAGACACGCTGGCAACCCATGAGGAGAGAGAGTTGCTCGACCGCTCCCCCCATTCCCCCGAAGCCCGCCGAGAGCGTTTTAGCGGCGGTAAGCGCCTTCCATGGCAAGATGCCAATGGCCAGACACTGCGCCTTGCCTATGTGAAGGAAATCGCCAAACGCGTGTTATTAGGCGTTTATGATGATGGATTCATCCATGCTGGCAATCTCGCTTATCTATCGCTGGTGTCGCTTTTTCCCTTCTTCATCGTCGCCGCGACAATCGCCAGCGCACTGGGCCGCACCGAAGATGGCGTGGCGGCCGTCCACGCCTTTTTACAAACCGTGCCGCATGATGTCGCCAATGTGCTGCGTGGTCCCATAGAATCCGTCATCGCTGCACGCTCCAGCAGCGGCATTGTCTGGCTGGGCGTATTGGTTGCGCTATGGACCACCGCCAGCCTCATTGAAACCATCCGTGATATATTGCGCCGCGCTTATGGCACCACAGGCGGCCTCCCCTTTTGGCAATATCGGCTGCGGTCCATCGGCCTGATCGTCGCCAGCGTGTTTTTGACGATGCTGGCCTTCTCAGCGCAGATTGTACTGGCCGGGGCCAGCGAATTTCTGACCCGCCTGCTGCCCTTTGCCGATGACGCGATCAATATCGTCAGCACCACAAAAATGGTTCCCCTCGTCTTGCTGACGCTCACTTTATTCATCCTCTACCGTTCACTGACACCGCATGGATACCGCACAAAACAGTTCCCTAAACTACCCGGCGCGGTCCTTACCGCCCTGTGGTGGTACGGCACTTTATTACTGCTGCCATGGGTGCTGGCGCACTTTGCCAGTTACGACATGACCTATGGCAGCCTCGCCGGTGTAATGATAACTTTAATTTTTTTCTTTCTCGTTGGGCTAGGCGTGGTAATTGGCGCGGAATTAAATGCTGCACTTGCGGAATTCCCGCCTGAGGATATGCAAGAGCTGCCAGAAATAGAAAACGCAATGCAAGGGAATGAAAACGGATGACGGGTTTGATGACGGGGAAAAGGGGCCTCATCATGGGGCTGGCCAATGACAAGTCGCTGGCCTGGGGCATAGCCAAGGCCCTCCATGCACAAGGTGCAGAACTGGCTTTCTCTTATCAGGGAGAAGCGCTGGAAAAGCGTGTTCGGCCACTTGCCAGCGAATTAGGGTCTGATTTTCTGATTGAATGCGATGTCACCGACATGGCCAATCTGGATGCGGCCTTTGGCGAGATTGAAAAACGCTGGGGAACGCTTGATTTTGTGGTTCATGCCATTGGTTTTTCCGATAAAACTGAACTGCGCGGCCTCTATGCCGACACCAGCCTCGACAATTTCCTGATGACGATGAATATTTCCGTCTACAGCCTTGTTGCGGTAACAAAACGCGCGCGTCCGCTAATGACGGAAGGCGGCAGCATATTGACGCTGACTTATTATGGCGCAGAGAAGGTGATCCCCCATTATAACGTCATGGGCGTTGCTAAATCGGCGTTGGAAACCAGCGTCAAATATCTGGCGATGGACCTTGGCCCCGAAAATATCCGGGTGAACGCCATTTCTGCTGGCCCCATCAAGACGCTGGCCGCCAGCGGCATTGGTGATTTCCGCTACATCATGAAGTGGAATGAATATAATTCGCCGCTGCGCCGCAATGTAACCATTGACGATGTGGGCGGCTCCGCGCTCTATCTGCTGTCTGATCTGGCATCGGGCGTTACCGGCGAAATCCATCATGTTGACGCGGGCTATAACGTCATTGGCATGAAGGCCGAAGACGCACCGGACATCAGCATAGAAAAATAAGCTGGAGGGAGGGGTGAGCCATGAAAGGCCCTGCCCCTCTTTTCGTCAACATTAGGTGAGGGCAACAGGTGAGTTTCAACAGCTTCGGGCATATTTTCCGTTTCTCTACCTGGGGGGAAAGCCACGGCCCTGCCATTGGCGCGCTGGTCGATGGGTGCCCTCCTGGTCTCGAAATCAGTGAAGAGTTTATTCAGCCGTTTTTGGATAAGCGCCGCCCTGGCACATCGAAATTCACCACACAGCGCCGCGAACCGGATCAGGTCCGCATTTTATCAGGCGTGTTTGAAGGGCGTACCACCGGCACCCCCATCAGCCTGATGATCGAAAATACCGATCAGCGGTCAAAAGATTATAGCGATGTCGCCAAATCCTACCGCCCCGGCCATGCGGATTACGCCTATGACGCTAAATATGGCTTTCGGGATTATCGCGGCGGCGGGCGTTCCTCCGCCCGCGAAACCGCGAGCCGAGTGGCCGCCGGTGCCGTCGCCCGCCTTGTGGTGCCAGAGGTCGAGATTCTCGCTTATGTCAGCGCGATTGGCGGGGATGAGATTGACCGCGCGAAATTCGATGTCGCCGAAATAGGGAATAACCCCTTTTTCTGCCCTGACCCGGACGCCGCAAAGCGCTGGGAGAAGATTGTTGATGATGCGCGGCTCGCGGGTTCCTCCGTCGGTGCCGTTGTGGAATGCATCGCTACTGGCGTTCCTGCTGGTTGGGGCGCACCGCTTTATGCCAAGCTGGATGCGGAGCTGGCCAGCGCAATGATGTCCATCAACGCGGTGAAGGGCGTTGAAATTGGCGATGGTTTTGCCGCTGCGGCCCTGCGCGGGGAAGAAAATGCCGACCCGATGCGGCCTGCTGAACAGGGAAGCAATGACGGCAAACCACAATTCCTTGCCAATCATGCAGGCGGCATTGCAGGCGGCATCGCCACTGGCCAGCCTGTGCTGGTGCGCGTAGCATTCAAACCCACCAGTTCCATCCTGATCCCCGTCGAAACAGTCACACGCCCGGATGAACAGGGCCAGCGGGAAAGCATGGAAATCATCACCAAGGGCCGTCATGATCCTTGCGTCGGCATACGCGGCGTTCCCGTGGTAGAGGCCATGATGGCCCTCGTGCTGGCGGATCAGAAGCTGATGCACCGCGCCCAGTGCGGAGGCTAATTTTGTGCCGACAGATGCTGCCCGCTCCATCCGCATAGCCGCTGCCCTGATAGAAGACGGCGCTGGTCGGCTGCTATTGTTGCGTAAGGCCGGGGCGCGTTGGTTCATGCAGCCCGGCGGTAAAATCGAGGCTGGTGAGACCGTGCTGGCTGCCCTGTTGCGGGAACTAAAGGAAGAATTGGGCCTGTCGTTGCCCAATATCGCCCTCCCCTATCTGGGTCAGCATATCGCCCCGGCAGCGAACGAACCGAACATGATGGTGGTGGCAGAACTGTTTCATCTACGTCTGCGGGATATGCCGGAAACTGGCGCGGAGATTGAGGAAGCCGTCTGGGTGGATGAGGAGGAGGCGCTGGCCCTGCCACTGGCCCCCCTCACCCGTGATTGCGTCTTACCCTTATTCGAGGCGCTATAAGGAATAGCCCTGCCACTGGCCTGACGCCATAGGCGCAGCTATATGCAATAGATGACAAGCATAGATCAGCTATTCCAGCCAACCGATAATGATACCACCCCTGAGGCGATGATCGCATCAGCCATCAAATGCGTGTAAGCGGGGTCTGCAGGCCGCCTTGCGGATAGTTGTTATGCGGGTTTGATTGTCGCCTTTTGGACGGGGTGGCTGATGGTTGATGATAACGAGATT
>SPEL01000007.1 GCA_009360885.1 Sphingobium sp.
TCCCGACGATAACGCCAATGTTCAGCCGTTCAACCAACCGAAAGCCCAAATAGGGCCGCGCCGGATCAGGCAGCTTCGCCCGGCGCTTCACCGTCCACAGCACCAGCCCGCTCGCCACCATCACCGTCCCACCAACGCCAGATAAAAAATACAACCAGCGAAGCACCGGAGCGGAAAAACGCCCGGCATGCAGGTCGATCATGACATTTTGTGTTGTAAACGCAGGGCCGTGATGCGGAGGTGCCTGTACGACATTGCCGGTTTCAGCATCAAGATAGGTCGCGAGATGCGTGCCCCCGATCCGATTTCCTCTTGGCCAGATCGCTGCGATGCCCCCTGCTTTTCCCCAATTGTGAAGAGTAATCGCGCGAATATCATTGGGAGTATATCCGGCACGGGCAACGAGTGTGGATGGCGCCAGCATGTCGGATGCCCCAAAAACCTGTGGTTTTGGCGCGGCCGGAAACGCTGCTTTGTAATATTCACTACGATTGGGGAACACGGTATCGAGCGGCCATGGCATCAACGTAAACAATAATGTGACGAGGCCCGTATAGGTAATCATCACGTGGAAGGGCAGCGCCAGTACCGCCGTAATATTATGTGCGTCCAGCCATGACCTTTGCCCCTTGCCAAAGCGGAGCATGAAAAAGTCAGCAAATATTTTCTTATGAGTGATGACACCCGACAAGATAGCCACCAGCATGGCCAGAGTGGCAATGCTGATGAGCATACGCGCCCACATAGAAGGCATATAATGAAGGTCGAAATGGAAACGGTACAGGAAATATCCGCCTTCGGTCGCGCGTATTATGAGTTCGCGGCCTATGACAGGGTCGAAATTCCGTTCTTCGCTTACCCCCGTCGGAGATTCCCACGAGGCTGTAATGGGGTCGCCGCCTCGCTCGTCAGGAAGGGATACCCTCCAGTTCTTGGAGTCCGGAGCTGTTTCGGACAGGCGCTGAACGATCCGGTCGAGAGTGGCGTTGCTCACGCTGCCAGTTTGTAGCTCGGGGCGCATCCACGCGGAGATTTCCTGTTGGAAAAAGGCGATGGTTCCGAACAGGAATACCACATAAAGTAACCACCCGGGCAGGAGACCTGCCCAGGTGTGAAGCGATGCCATCGACTGGCGCAAAGATGTGTTCACCGTGCCAGCTTAAATTTTGCCGCGCAGCGTCAGCATGAAATTGCGCGGGGAGCCATAGTAATCGCGCCCTACCGTAGTAAAATAGGTCTCATCCAGCAGGTTGTCGACATTGAGCGAGAGATCGAATTGCTCATTTAAAGCATATCCGATTTTTGCGCTGACAACCGTGTAAGGCGAATTGCGGAAGCCATTGCGTTCTTGTGCGCTCTGATATCGAACACCTGCACCCAGCGACCATGCCGAAAGCGAGGAAGGCAGACGATAATCAGCCCATAGACGCAGCATGTGCTTAGGCGAGATGAAGCTGGCGAAGTCCTCGATATGCTCCATATGGTTGTACGTATAGCCACCGGATAGCTGAAGACCGGGTAGAACTTCACCGTTCACTTCGACTTCGATGCCCTGACTGCGGACTTTACCTGATGGCAGATAGCAGTAGTTCCCACCGCAAATCTCGCCGGATGCAACATCCGTGACAGCCAGATTGACCTGATCTGTGCGGAACAGTGCCAGAGAGGTGGTCAGACGACCATCGGCCAGTTCCCCCTTAATGCCAGCTTCATAGCTCTTGCCCCGAACGGGGGGAAGAACATCGCCATTGGCCTGTAAGGATCGCTGTGGGTTGAAAACGTCCGTATAGCTTGCATAGGCTGACCATTGGGGGGTCAGCTTGTACACCAGCCCCGCATAGGGCACGACAACGCCATCCTGACTGAACGTGCTGGTGGCGCGAACAGCCTTGTACCAGTTGACCCTGGTGCCGAGAATAAGGGTTGCTGGCCCCAGCGTGCTGCGAACCATGCCATAGACGCCCTTCTGGATGATGGGCTGAAACAAATAGGTTGTAGACCAACTGTAACTTGTCGGTTCGGGAATATTGGCTTCGGGGTTATACAGGTCGGTCGGATATGCCCCAAAGTTTGCAGCCAGATGCTCTATGGAATGCAGCCGTGATATGCTGCCCCCGACCATGATTTCATTTTGTAGCTGGCCCAGATTGAACTGACCATCGACATGGGCATCAATGCCAAAAGTGCGCGTTCCGTCGTAGGTTTTCCAAACATCTCTCGCTACTGTAGTCGCCGTTGGGCTGACGCTATTATCCGGCGTGAGATAGAGTTCGTGGGCGCGAGACTTGCTGTAGTTGCCCGCGATTTTCAAGCTCCAGTTGCTGTTGAAGCTGTGTTCCAGATCAGCCCAATATTGTTCCTCATCGACATCATTATAGCTCCATTCCGCACCATAAAAGGTTGAACGGGGGAGGTGAGGGTTAGAACCGTCGCTGAAATGGGGCAGGCCCTCATCCAGCACACTGCGCTTACGCCCGATAGAAGCTGCCATCCCGAAACGGGTGTCGGGATCGAAATCATAGTCGAGTGCCAGATATCCCGTGAAACGCTTACTATTCACAATATCAATAAAGCTGTCCTGCCGGTCATATTCCGCCACGGCGCGAACGCGCAAGGTCTTTGCATCATTCAGGGGAGCGCCAACATCGATGATGCCGCCAAAATGATTCCACGATCCTGCGCGCGCAGTATAGGAAATTTGCGGTTCAAACGTACCGCGCTTACGCACGAGATTGACCGCACCGCCCGGTGTTCCCTGTCCTTCCAACAGGCCTTGTGAGCCGCGCAACACCTCTACGCGGTCGACATAGGCAGTGCTTGCCGAGAAGGTGTTGCCCGACGGCATTGTGCTGCGATAGGTCGGAACCCCATCGAACTGGACGCTGCTCATCTGAAAACCACGAGAGTAGAAGTCGGCACCGCCACCTACGCGCGGGTCAACCGCCACGCCGGTGACATTGGACATGACATCGGTAAGGGTAATGAGGTTCTGGTCGTCGATCCGTTGACGCGTTACGACCGTCACTGACTGGGGAATGTCCAGCAACGACTTACCGCCCTTCATGATGCTGGCGCCAGCAGGAGCATAAGACCGCGTGCCTTCGGTGGCGAGCCGGTCGCTCGTCAGGCTATCGCCATAACCGTTTCCCGATGTTCCCGTCGCGCCTTCGACCCGGACCGGACCGAGCTGGATCGAACCGTCAGCCGTCTGCGGCGCGCGTTCCAGCGTCACGACATTGCCGTTGATGCGGAAGGTGAAGCCGCTACCTGCCAACAACTGGCTGAGGGCTTGCGCGGGAGCAAGGTTTCCCTTGACGCCGCCTGTCTGCACGCCGCGCAATGGAACGCCATTGGTGGTGACCTGCATGCCGGACTGGATACCGAATGTCACCAGCGCATCGCCGAGCGATTGCGCCGGAATATTGAAATTGCGTTCACCAGTTGCCTGCGCCGATGCGGCCGGAGCCAGCACCATTGGGCCAATCGCCGCCGTCGCCATCAATGCCACGCTCATCAACTGATGGGTGCGCCCACCCCTCATTTTTTTTAACACCAAAAAGTCTCCAATCATCGAACAATAGCTATATGACAATGCTTCGCATTATTAGCGTTCATAGGCTCAACGATATGGACGACAGGCTTTTCGGTAAAAATTGCATTTTAGCTGAATTTTTTTAAATTATCTTTTATTATCTGATCCTTAAGAGCCAGATACGATCATCAGCCAAGGGGTTGTCCGGCGTACCGTTCCCCCATGTGGCTTAACAATAAGGCTCGCAGCCTCAAAAGGATTAGCCGTATCGAACGTGCCAGTGACACTGCGGCTTGCCAACTTGTTGTCCGTTACGACGATAGCTCCGCGATAATAGCGACGCAGATCGGCGAGGACTTCTGACAAGGGACGATCCACGGCAGTAATACGCTTGTCGGACCATGATCCCACCAACTCCGTGGATCGGCTGCCATTTGTGGCCTTGCCTTCAGGCGACATATGTGTCCATTGGCCTGCCGTCAGGATGACCGGACCAGATGTTTCCCGCAAGGATGCAACACGGACACGCCCATGCTTAACGGCGACATCGGTGCCTTTGTCGCCTCGCCGAACGTCAAAGCCTGTACCAAGGACGGTGACAGAGACATTATCCGAACGGACATTGAAAGGTCTCGCAGGGTTGTGGGCAACCTCAAAATAGGCTTCTCCCGCCAGAAGTTCTACACTTCGGAGGTCGGCTGCATAGGCAATTTTGACTGCGCTATCTGGCGCAAGGCGAACGATGCTACCGTCATCCAGAGTAAAGGTCTGTTGCTGACCTACGCCGGTGATATGATCTGCCCTGATGTGCAACAGGACGTGCGGCACCGCAAACCATGCTACCGCCGCAGCAACCGCTCCGGCCATAATAGCTTTTTGCGTGGGACGAAAAGCCGCTTTGACTTGGCGCAAGGCTTCGACAGGCTCCGATTGGCGATAGGTAGAAGGAAAAAGAGCCATGTTCCGGGTCTGCGCTATCAGGCCAGATGCGTGGGATGCCTCCGTCCAAACCCGATTGTGCAGCGGGTCCTGTATCCGCCATATTTCAAAACGGGCGCGCAAATCGGTATCGTCTGGATCGTCATCAAGATAGATGGTCCAATCGATCGCTTCGCGCATAGCCCGATCCCATGCCGCGCCTTCGCCAGATTCGGCGGGCTCTGCATCTGGGGCCGGTGGTAATGTCATGCTGTCTCCCTACTAGCAGCGTAGGTTGCAAGAATGCGAAAACTCGCCTCGTATTCCATAACGATCTGCCGCAAAGATTTTTCGCTATTATTTGAAACTAATTGGTTCAAGGTCGACGCGAAAGCCGTTTGATGCAATGCAGCTTACCCTCTGCAATTAATTGGTGGGTATATGTTATCGAGAGGCCCAGTCGCTCGGCAACTTCCCGAAGTTTCATCCCCTCAACAGTGTGAAGCAGAAGGGCAGAGCGGGTCCGGTCGGGTAATTCGTCCATACTCTCCAGAACGATGCGAAGTTCGTCCCGTGCGGCGACCTCCGTATCTGGCGCAGGCATGTCATCGGCGAGGACTTCGGATATATCTGCGATGTCTGCCCCATGGCGTTGCCCCTCACGGAGAAGTGAGCGACGCCCATCCAATGCGAGATTTCGTACGACCCGATAGAAATAGCGCAGAGGCTCGGTCAAAGAGCGGCTGCGCTCGACCGCTTCGATTCGTTCCCATGCTTCCTGCACCACGTCTTCCGCCCGTGCCCGGTCACGGACTATGCCGTTGGCATAATCCACCAAGGCACGACGATGCACCCGGTAAAGCAAAGTAGAGGCGCGTTCTGGCGTCACGGGGCGCGATAATCTCCTGTTCGGCGAGCATATATGCAAGGGCACCGCGATGAAGAACTTTTCTTGCAATCGCCTCGCAACAGCTCCTCTAGAGTAAAGTGGAACGGTGCGCAATTCTTCACGTTTCCCCTTATACTGTGAAGGTAACTGTCTATGCGGCCGCGTGCTGATGCTGCCGCAGAGATGTCCACACCACAATGGCCGGTTGTTGCCGATTATCTGGAAACAATGTGGAGATAACGGCTTTTATCAGCCGCTTTGTCTCCAACAAAAAAGCAACCCGTTAATCGCTATTATGTTGATTTTTCTTAGAAAATCTGGAGCGGGCGAAGGGATTCGAACCCTCGACCCCAACCTTGGCAAGGTTGTGCTCTACCCCTGAGCTACGCCCGCTCTGGCGCTGAACTATGATAGTATCATGTTCATGGACGATTGTGCGTTTGACTGCATAATCCATCTCCTCAGTCAGGAGGAGAAACTGGAGCGGGCGAAGGGATTCGAACCCTCGACCCCAACCTTGGCAAGGTTGTGCTCTACCCCTGAGCTACGCCCGCTCTGGCGACTGGCTGCAAAAGCGTAAGCTCTTGCCCCCAGTGGGTTGCGGCGAACTAGCAGCAGGTCGGCCACTGGGCAAGCCCTTTTTCAACTTATTTTGAAGATGGCTCGTTGATGGTTGCGCAAAGCCAGCTTTCTCCCCACATAATTACGGACTCGCTGCCTGTGACAGCGGATGAATGCAAACTTCGGGAGATTAAGTGTGGCGACCTTGGGGCTTAGTGAAGCGGACAAAAAAGCGGTTGATGAATTTCGCCGTGATGTTGTTGACCCATCCCGCACATCACTTGTGATTGTTGATTTTTGGGCGGAATGGTGCGGGCCATGCAAGCAACTGGCCCCGGTGATCGAAAAGGTTTGTGAAGATTATGCCGCTAAGGGCGTGAAGCTCGTCAAGGTGAACGTGGATGAAAATGGCTTCATCGCGTCGCAATTTCGCGTGCAGTCGATTCCCACCGTTTATGCTGTGTTTCAGGGGCAGCCCGTGGCCGACCTCAGCCAGGCCCGTACAGAAGGGCAATTGAAGCAGATGCTCGACCAGATATTGGCGCAATTGCCAATCGAGTCGGATGAAAAGCATCAGGCCGAAGAGCTCGCCCCCCTAATCGCCATGGGTGAGCAGGTTCTGGATGAAGGGGATGGCGAACGCGCCCTCTCTATCTTCGCTCAGCTTGCAACAATGGCACCGGATAATGCTGTGGTCCTTGCTGGACAAGTTCGGGCATTGGTCATGCTGGGGCATCTGGATGAGGCGGAGGCGGCATTGACGCAGGTGCCAGAGGATATTGCGAAAGATCAGGCGATAGAGCGCGCTCGTGCGGCCCTTTCCCTTGCGCGCGACGCCAAGCCAGTGCAGGATTTCTCCGGGCTGGAAGGGCGTCTGGCAGCGAATGCGGATGACCATGAGGCACGCTTTGAGCTGGCCGGTGGTCTGATGGCCAGTGGTGACCGGCAAGGCGCGGCTGATGCCTTGCTGGAGATCATTGCCCGTGACCGGGGGTGGAATGATGGTGCAGCCCGCACGCAGCTCCTGAAGCTGTTTGAAGTGGTCGGTCTGGAGGACCCATGGGTGTCAACGCAGCGCCGTCGCCTGTCAGCGATTTTATTTACCTGACAGGTTAGGGAAAAACCAGACAGCAGAGCAGGGAGAGCGGGGTGAGCAAGCAGAGAATCTCAATCTTTCCATTGGCGGGGGCTTTGCTGTTCCCCGGCGCGCACCTGCCTCTCCATATCTTTGAGCCGCGCTATCGGGCGTTGATGCGTGATGCACTGGCGCGCGACAGGTTGATCGGCATGATACAGCCGCGCAATGACAAGGTGAGGCCTGATCTTTATTCTGTCGGTTGTCTGGGCCGGATTGTAGAGTGCGAGGCGCTGGACGATGGCCGGTTTGATATTGTGCTTCTGGGGGTGTCCCGCTTCCATTTGCTGCGTGAATTGGATGTGACCACGGCTTTTCGTCAGGTGGAAGGCGATGTGGAACCGGAAGTGCAGGATGAGGCCCCGGTTTTGCCTCTGGGGCAACGCGCCGCGATAGAGATGGAGGCGCGGCAACTGGCCGATCATCTGGGCTATGTGATTGATTGGTCGGCCGTGTCACAGTTGGATGACAGGGCGTTGCTGCACGGTATTGCGCAGATTGCGCCCTTTGATGTCGCGGCAAAGCAGGCCTTGTTGGAGGCGGGCAGTTTTGAGGAACTGGCTGAGCGCACTATCCAATTGCTGCAATTTGCTCGCTGCGCCGGTGATGATGGTGCCGCTACTTTGCAATGATGTTTCTGGTCGGGTGAGGAATGAATGGACCTTATAAATGGCGGTAAGCCGGTGGATAGCCCCGGCCATAATATTGCGTTGCTGATAGATGCGGATAATGCCTCGCCCGACAGCCTTGACCCGGTGCTGACTATATTGGCGGAATTGGGGACGGTGAATATCCGCCGCGCTTATGGTAACTGGAGCAAGCCTGCGCTGAAGGGCTGGGCTAACCTGGTGCTGCGCTATGCGATAGAGCCTCAGCAGCAATTTGACATTACCAAGGGCAAAAATGCGACAGATATGAAGATCGCTATTGATGCGATGGATTTGCTGTATCGCGGCCATATCGATGGCTTTGGCATTATGTCGAGTGATAGCGATTTTATGCCGGTTGCGATGCGGATAAGGCAAAATGGCCTGCCGGTTTATGGTTTCGGTACTGAAAGGACGCCAGAGGGTTTCCGCGAGGCCTGCACGCGCTTCATTGATGTGGGCAAGCTGGTGCAGGCTGAGGCGTCGGCGGACGAGGGTGTTGAGGCAGGGAAGGGCGCTGATGGGGATGCCGTTGTTGCTCCTGCGGGGCAGGACGCTGTTATTGCTCCTTCGCCTCCGGTGGATGAGGCCCTCGTCACATTATTGGGTGATGCGTGGAAGGCATCCAAACGCGATGAGAAGGGCTTTGCGCGCTTGTCGGAGGTTGGGCAACGGGCGGGTAACCGTTCCTCCTTCGATGCGCGTAGCTATGGTTTTTCGCGCTTGTCGGAGCTGGTGGAATCCTTGCCGAACTTTGTGACAGAGCGCCGTGATGGCGGGGCGATGTATATTAAACGGGTGCGGTGAGGATGGGGGCGAGTTTGGGATGTTTTATGCCCTATCCTCGGATTGCGGTAGGGGAGATGGAGCCGTCTGAAGGAAGGCGTGGCCCACAGTCCGGCGGTCTGACAGATAGAGCCACCCGAGGGATAGCGCTCTTTGAAAGGGCGTGGGCGGCATGGTTGTGGGGATGATGCGATAAAGGCGGTGCGGGGCGAGGAGGAATTGCGGGGCGTGTGAAGCATTGGATGCCGTGTGGCAGTCGGGAGGCCTGTTGCGGGATCTCGATGTTATATGGCCTGATGTATCTGGGGGTGAGATAAGGCACCTCGTCATGCCTGCGCATTGTCATCATCATTACCACAGGCCAGCATATCGCCATAGCAATAGGGCTTCATGCCAGCGGTGCTATGGCGCTCCGTTATGATGGGCAGCCCGTTATGATAGTAGCGTCGCTATGCGAGTATCGCCATCGCGGGCCTGCTTCATGCTTTCACGCATACCAGCACCATCATGTGCAAAATAAAACGCCGGGGAGATTGATCTCGCCCGGCGCTTTTACTGGTTATTTCAGCTAATCTTATTTGCTTTTGCTGATCGGGATAATGGTCGCTGTCCGTATTTCCTGCGGATCATTGGCGGCAATATCATCATACATGCTGGCCATCGGCACATCGTCTACTTCAACCAGCGTTTCCGCCGTGAAGCCGTTGAAGCCGGTACGCATGGCGCAACCATAAGCCCCCAGCATGCCGATTTCGATATAATCACCAACCTGCACATCGGCGGGCAGCATGAACGGGCCAGCCATATGGTCCATATCATCGCAGGTCGGGCCATAAAAGCTGAAGGGCTTCATATCGGCTGTGCTGTCTTCGTTACGCAGCAGTTCAACCGGGAAGCGCCAGCCAATATGCGCGGCATCAAAGAGCGCGCCATAGGCACCATCATTGATGTAGAGTTCGTCACCACGGCGGCGTTCCACCCGCACGACGAGCGAGCTATATTCCGCAGACAACGCCCGACCCGGTTCGCACCAGAGTTCGGATGAGTAGCTGACCGGAAGGCTTTCCGCCGCACGGTAGATTGCGTCGAAATAAAGTTCCAGCGCGGGTGGCTCCATACCGGGGTAGATCGACGGAAAGCCGCCCCCTACATCGATAATGTCGACCGTAACGGCCGCGTCCACAATGGCGGCGCGCACGCGTTCCAATGCCTCGGTATAGGCGTGGGGTGACATGGCCTGGCTGCCGACATGAAAGCAAATGCCAAGGGCGTCTGCTGCCTGACGGGTGGCCATCAGCAATTCCTTGACCTCACCCAGTTCTGCGCCAAATTTCGACGCGAGGCTGAGTTCGCTATGGTCAGAGGAGACGCGCAGTCGAACGCACAGCTCCAGATCATCGGCGCGATTGGTTGCGCGCATGATCTTTTCCAACTCTTCCATCGTGTCGAGTGAGAAGGTGCGCACGCCATATGTGTGATAGGCTTCGGCAATGGCTTCTTCGGCCTTTACCGGGTGCATGAAGCAAAGCTTCGCATCGGGCACGGTGCTGGCGACCAGACGCACTTCGGCAATGGATGCAACATCGAAATGGGTGATGCCGCTATCCCACAGGGTGCGAATGAGGCCGGGTGACGGGTTCGCCTTTACCGCATAAAGCGACTTGCCCGGAAACTTCTCAACGAAGAAACGGGCTGCGCGGGCTGCTGCCTGCGGGCGAATGAGCGTTACCGGGGCTACCGGATTGAGGGTGGTTGCTACCCCCAGCGCGCTATGGTGCTTGTGCAATTCAAGGGACCTCCAGTGGAACACATTTTGGCGAAACAAGCTGCCTTGCGGTGGAAGTCCCATGGGGCAGCGGAAGCTCGATATATGAGCAACTGAGGGGGGTGTAAAGTATGTCCTGCGAAAAAAAATCGCAGGGTTACAACAAGGTTAATCAGGAAAGGCGGCGTTTGAATTCGTCGTAATCAAAGCACCTTATGGCGCGTAATTCATCCGTCTCGCTGTTCCACAGCCATATGGAGGGCAGGGGGACACCGTTGAATGTGTTGGTTTTCACCATCGAATAATGGGCCTGATCCAGAAAAGCGAATCGTTGGCCGACTGTCGGTAGCCCATTTGATGGTCCGCCGAATCGATAATCACCGATAATATCCCCAGCGAGGCAGGACGGGCCGCCAATGCGGGTGGCTAGGCCATGCTCCGCCTCGCCCATCATGGCGGGGCGATATGGGGCCTCAATCACATCGGGCATGTGGCAGGTGGCGGAAATATCGACAATGGCGACCGGCATCCCATTGTCGATCACGTCCAGTACCTCGCCCACCAATATGCCCGCGTCCAGCGCAACAGCCTCGCCCGGTTCCATATAGAGGGTTAGGCCGGTCTGCGCCTTTACGTCTTTCAGAAATGCAACAAGGTCATCGCGTTGATAATCGGCACGGGTGATATGGTGGCCGCCCCCGAAATTCAGCCATTTGAGGCGCGGGAAAAAGGGCGCGATGGTCGCGGACAGAGCCGCCCATGTGCGCTTCAAAGGTTCAAAATCCTGTTCGCACAGGCTATGAAAATGCAGGCCGTCTACGCCATCGAGATGTTCTGCCGTCAGTTGATCGACCGGAAAGCCAAGGCGGCTATGGGGTTGGCAGGGGTCATATTTCGCGACTTCCCCTTCGGCATGGAGCGGGTTGATGCGCAGGCCAACATGAAATTCATGGCCATCGGCGCGGGCGGCGTCCAATATGGCACGGAAACGGGCGTGCTGATAAGGCGAATTGAAAATGATGTGGTCAGACAGCGCGCAGATTTCCGACAAATCCTCGGCCTTATAGCCCGCGCAATAGGTGGCGACTTCGCGTTTCCCATCCGCGCCGCTATATTCCTCACGGCCCAGTTTCGCCTCATAAAGGCCGGATGCACACACGCCATCAAGATATTCCGCTACCACCGGCCCCAATGACCACATGGAAAAGGCCTTTAGCGCGGCGAGTATCTTGATCCCCGCCCGGTCACGCACATCGGCGAGGATGGCAAGGTTGCGCCGCACGGCGGCCTCATCCACCACAAAGGCGGGGGAGGGCACACGGGAGAGATCAAAATGCGCAAATGCGCCCGGATCGCCAGCCTTGGTTTCCATGAACGTCCCTTTCCTTGCGGCGCACCGATGTGGTGGCAAATGAAATTCTATATAAAAACCGGGCCGCCCAGCCGAAAAATGGCAGCGACCCGGCCTTATATTTACAGTGCTAAATCAGAAAGTCAGCGGACCGCTGAGTTCTTTGATCTGCCACGGCAGGCCATGTTTGTTCAGCATATCCATGAACGGATCGGGGTTAAGCTGTTCGATATTGAACACACCTTCTCCCGCCCATTCGCCGGTCAGCACCATCGCAGCACCGATCATCGCCGGAACGCCGGTGGTATAGCTGACGGCCTGATTACCGGTTTCGGCATAGGCTTCTTCATGGTCGCAAATATTATAGATGTAGAGCGTCTTTTCCTTGCCATCTTTGCCAAGGCCGGTGGCGATGTCGCCAATATTGGTCTTGCCCTTGGTGGTGGAACCGAGGGTGGATGGTTCAGGCAGAACGGCCTTCAGGAATTGCAGCGGAATGATTTCCTGACCATTATAGATCACCGGATCAATACGGGTCATGCCAACATTTTGCAGCACTTCCAGATGCTTGAGATAGGCATCGCCGAATGTCATCCAGAAACGGATGCGCTTCATTTCCGGGAAATGCTTGGCGAGGCTTTCCAGTTCCTCATGATACATGAGGTACATATTCTTGGGGCCAACCTGCTCGAAATCAAACTCCTGCTTGTGGGAAAGGGCGGGTGTCGTCACCCATTCCCCATTTTCCCAGTGGCGCGCAGGGGCGGTCACTTCGCGGATATTGATTTCCGGGTTGAAGTTGGTGGCGAAATGCTGGCCATGGTCGCCGCCATTGCAATCGAGAATATCGAGCGTGTCGATGCGGTCGAAATGATGCTTTTTGAGGTAAGTGGCGAAAACGCTTGTGACGCCGGGGTCAAAGCCGGAGCCGAGAACGGCCATCAGGCCAGCTTCTTTGAACTTATCCTGATAGGCCCACTGCCATGAATATTCGAAATGCGCCTCATCACGCGGTTCATAATTGGCGGTATCGAGATAATGCACGCCAGCAGCAAGGCAGGCATCCATGATCGCCAGATCCTGATACGGGAGGGCGAGGTTCACTACCAGCTTCGGGCCGACTTCTTGAATGAGGGCCGTGGTGGCTGCGACATCATCCGCGTCAATCTGTGCGGTTTTGATGGTGACGCCGGTGCGCTGTTTCACCGATTCTGCAATCGCATCACATTTGGAAACCGTGCGGCTGGCGAGCGTGATGTCGCTGAAAATATCGGCGTTCATCGCCATTTTATGTACCGCGACGGAGCCTACGCCGCCTGCACCGATAACCAGAACTTTGCTCACTTGACGCTCCTGTCCACGCAAACCAGAAAGGCGCGATATAGTGCCCCGGTGTGACAGTGCAATGTCGCATTCTGCATCCTATGCCGGGTGCATCGCGTTATGGCCTGTTTCTCTCATAAATTTGCCGCCATTTCAGCTCGTTTCATGGCTTGAGCAATTTTTTGCTGTTCATTATGTTTTTGTCATTATCCCTTATCTGTTGCTGGGGAATATCAGCATAGCAGATGAACCGAGTTTAGGGGGCGGGTTATGAATGAGGGCCAGTCACAGGAACAGGGTGAGCGTCGGTCAGGCGAACGTCAGGTGTCGGTGCTACTCCATGCCGGGATCGCGCACGGAGGGAAGGATGGGCTATGCCGTATACGCAATCTTTCCTCTGGCGGGGTGATGCTGGAAAGCAATTTACCGCTGATGCAGGATGACGACATAAGGTTGCAGCTTCGTTCCGGCCATCAGGTCAGAGGGCGTGTACGCTGGGTTCTGGGAAATCGCGCGGGTATTGCCTTTCATGATCCGGCGGATGCGCTACTCTTCACCGGAACACCGCAAAAGCTGATGACCGACGTGGTTTCGCCCATTGGCTATCCTTTATTTGAACGTCATGGCCCGGTCCGGCTTGATAGTGGACGTGGCCATGCAACAGTGCCGTTGCTGATGGTGTCCCCAGCCGGAATTATCGTGGCGGATCCGCCGCTATGGCCGGGTGAGACTGTCTATACCGTGCATATTCGGGGGCTCGATACATTCAAGGCACGGGTTGGGGAACAGATGATGATGGAGGAAGGGGAGGCGCTATCGCTACTCTTTGTGGAGCCGCCCCACCATAAGGCACTGAATGACTGGCTGACGTCTTATGCTGCTGTGGTTGGGGACGCGCCTGATGATGAGGGAGAATAGCCCGCACAAGGGTGATTGACGGATAAGAAAAGCCCCGCAGGCCGTTTGGGGCATGCGGGGCGTATATTTACCGGGCTGATCCGGTATCAGCCACAACTTAGAGAACAGCTCAGAGAGATGTAGCGAGCTTGCTCAGTTCATTCTTACCAGCGGCGATAGAGGCGCTGGCGGCTTCTTCGCCAAAGGCCAGCTTTTCGACCAGCACGACATCGACATTGGTGATGCCGACAAAGGCCAGAAGCTGGCGCAGATAAGGAATCTGGAAATCCATCGCGGCAGCTTCGCCTTCGCTATAGGCACCAGCGCGGGTAGCAACGATGATAACGCGCTTATCACCAAGGAAGCCTTCCGGGCCGTTTTCGGTATATTGGAAGGTTGCACCAGCGCGCAGCACATGGTCAAACCAGCTACGCAGCGTGGTGGCGAGGCTGAAATTATACATAGGCGCGCCAATAACGATGACGTCTGCGGCCTTTACTTCGGCGATCAGGGCATCGGACAGTTCGCGGATCGGCTTGGCGGCTTCGGTTTCGGGGGCCGGGCGGCCAATGCCTGCCAGCGTTTCAGCGCGGATGTGGTCGATCGGGTTGGTGTCGAGGTTACGATCATTGACCGAAATATCAGCCGCAGCGGCCTTCGCATCAGCGAGAAAGCCATCAATTAGCGCGTTGGAAACGGAGGCTGCGCCGGTTGCGCTGCTGCGGATTACCAGAAGATTGGTCATGGAAAAACGCTCCTGTCATTAGGGGAGGATGTGAAAAGAAATTGGTTATTGAGCCATCGACCTATGCTGTGCGACTAAAGAATATTGAATGCAATTCATTACTATTGCCTAATTGCCATGCATTTTTGTATGGCTGTGCCATGAATTGGGATGATCTGCGCGTTTTTCTGGCCGTTGCCCGGCATGGTTCCTTGTCAGCAGCGGGGCGTTCGCTGGGGTTGACCCAGCCCACAATAGGGCGCCGCCTCAATGCGATGGAAGCGCAAATGGGGGCCCGTTTGCTGCACCGCACGCCGGAGCGCTATATTCTTACGCCTCTGGGCGAGTCGGTGATGCAACATGCGGAACGAATCGAAACAGAATTTCTAACGGCAGAACGCATTATTTCCGGCCATGATTGCGCGCTGGAAGGGAAGGTACGGCTCACCACCGTTGATACGCTGGCGGCCCGCGTTGTGGTGCC
This sequence comes from Sphingobium sp., assembly GCA_009360885.1. Taxonomy (GTDB): domain Bacteria; phylum Pseudomonadota; class Alphaproteobacteria; order Sphingomonadales; family Sphingomonadaceae; genus Sphingobium. The sequence continues at coordinate 15,013 of SPEL01000007.1, forward strand.
CGCTCTCGCCCGGTTGCAGCAGGATCACCCCGGCATTGTGGTCGAATTGATGCCCGACACACGGCAACTGAGCCTTGCGCGCAGGGAGGCCGATATTGCCATTCGCATGACCCGCTTTGAAGGGCATGAGGTTATCACGCGCAAACTCGGAACGCTCGGCATGGCCTTTTATGCGGCGCGTGGATATGATGCAGCTTCCCCTGCGGCGCGGATAATAACCGTGATGGATGATATGGCTCACCTGCCCGAAGCGCACTGGTTGCGGCAGCATTACCCTGATGCTCCGGTGGCTTTGCAATCTAATACTAGGGAGGCCCAATTATGGGCGGCGCGCCATGGAATGGGGGTCGCCTGTCTGGTATGTTATCGGGCGGATCAGGAACCCGACCTCGTCCGGGTGCAGCCTGAACTGCCCTTGTTGCGGCGGGATATATGGCTGGGCATACATCGGGATATGAGGGATACGCCCAGGATGCGGGCGGTCATGGATGTGATGACGGATATGGTGGCCCGGCGCGCAGCGGAACTATGCCCTGAATGATAGGGATGGGGGTCAGGTTCGTAACCCGAATCTGAAGTTCGTATCATTATTGGGCAGGCGCGCAGCGAGCCTCAGATTCATCAGGGTCACTGGTAATTTTATGATTCTGGGCTGCCCCTGAATGCATAAACCGGCCTTTCCTATCAGGAAAGACCGGCATGTTTCGTTCTTATACAAGGGTGAAAATTGCCCTTATTTTGCCGCCTGTTGCAGATAGGCAATCAGGTCTTCACGGTCCTTGGCATTGGGCATGCCAGCAAAGACCATGCGGGTTCCCGGCACGGTTTTGCTGGGTGCGCGAATATAGGCATCCAGCAAGGCGACATTCCATGCCTTCGCATATTTCTTCATCGCGGGGGAATAGTTGAATTTGGCGGATGTGCCCGCTGTGCGGCCCCACATTTTAGAGAGAGATGGGCCGATCATGTTCACGCCGGGCTTCAGGCTGTGGCAGGTAGCACATCGCGCATAAAGGCTTTTGCCTTTATTAGCATCCCCTGCCGCCAGTGCCGGGGGTGTAGCAATCAAAAACAGGCTGGATACCAGCATCGCCCCGGGCAGGACTTTATCCCACTTCATTCTCTCTGTCCTCTTCTCTTCGTTCTTTGTCTGGTCATGGAGACCTTCGCAGTCTGCTTCATACAGGCGTATTATAACGATCGTTATCGTTTTAGTCGCGCAATATTAAGCAGAGCTGAATCAATTCCACGCCATTTTTATACAAATGTGTAAATTGATGAAAGCTGAATATTCTTACTGCCAGCCCAGACCAAGGGCCTTTTGCAGCGCGATATACCCAGCCGTCATCCGTGCAGTCGCTTCTGATAGAGATTGACGAGCGGTTCGTAAATCCCGTTCTTGCTCTAAGAACGTAATTCTATTTACGGTGCCAGCATTGAATCTCTGTTGGGCAATGGCAACAGTACGTTCCGCCGATGCTTCGGTACGGGCGACATTAATCAGTGCCTGTCGATAGGCGCCATAGCGGGTGAGGCTGTCCTCGGTATCACGCAGTGCGCCTAGTACGGCCTGATTATATTGGGCGGCTGCCTCATCTCGCGCTCCCTCGGCCTGCCGTACGCGGGCAGCGCTGCGCCCGAAATCAAGGAAATTCCATGTCAGACGGGGAAGAGCAATGGCGGAAAGATTGTCTGGGTCGATCACATTGTCAATCTGGGAACCGCCCATGCCAATTATCCCCATGAAGCTGAGGCGTGGAAAACGGGCAGCCTCTGCGACGCCGATTTTCGCGGTGGCGGCGGCATATTTCCTCTCAGCAGCGCGAATATCCGGGCGGCGTTGAATGAGAGCGGCGGGGTCGCCAATATCAACATTGGCCGGGGGCAGGGGGATGGCCCCGCCAGTGCCCAGCATATCGTCAAGTGCGCCGGGGGCCTGCCCGGTCAGCACCGCAAGCGCATTACGCTGTGCGTCCTGCTCTGCCTGTAACGGGTGAATGGCCGCTTTTTTCTGTTCCAGCAACTGGCGCTGCATTTCTACCATGGAGGCAGAAGCTGCCCCCTGTGCAAAGCGCTGTTCCACCAGCTTCATAATGGCCTGCTGATCGTCGATAATCTGCCGGGCGAGGCTGAGGCGCTGCTGCACATCACGCAAAGTTACATAGCTTTGTGCGACATCGGCGGTCAGGCTGACCTGCGCATCGGCGATTGTAGCTATAGCGGCGTCTAGCTGTGCGCGGCTTGCCTCCACCGTGCGGCGCTGACCGCCGAACAAATCAATCTCCCAGCTTGCATCAAGGCCGAGATTGAAGAGGTTCATTTCGTCAATCTTGCCTTCCGTTTCCCCGTTGGTGATCTCGCTAAGATCAATGCCGGGCAACTGGGCATGGGCATAGGTTCCGCTGGCACCAATAGAGGGCAGGCTGTTGCGTTTTTCCTGTCGTAATGCGGCACGGGCCTGCTGCATTCTTGCCTGCGTCGCTGCAAGGCTGGGGTTGCCCGCAAGGGCGCGGCTTTGCAGTTCATTGAGGATAGGGTCGCCCAATGTGGTCCACCATTGGGCTACTGCGGGTGCGGTGGTGCGGGTTTCGCCGTCGGCGCGGACAAAATTTTGTCCCGGCACAGGCGCGCCAGCGGAGGCTGGCCCCTGATAATCCGGCCCCAAAGTGCAAGCGGCCAACACCATCATGGAAGAAAGCGGAAGAAAGCGGAAGGCGATGTGCATGGCGTTGGCCCTCAATGCATGGCGGCCAGCTGCCCTTTGGGCAGGGGACGCAGAAACAGAACAAGCGGCATGACGATGAGGATACCGACCATCATCAGCCAGAAAATATCATTATAGGTCATCACCAGTGCTTCACGCTGGATGGTGCCGGAAATGGTGCGCATGGCGGCCTCTGCGCTGCCAAAGGAGTGAGAAAGGCCGGTGACATAGCTCTGAACTTCGGGGTCGCTGGCATTCATGCCTTCCTCCAGTCGTCTGCTATGCAGCCACAGGCGTTGATCCTGCGCGATGGCGATAACCGCAATTGCAATGGAACCGCCCAGATTACGCATGGCGTTAAACAGGCCTGATGCATCTGCTGCATAACGCGGGGGCACCGATGAAATGGCCGCCTGATTAAGAAAAATCATCCCCAATACAGTGCCAATGCCCCGTAAAAACTGAGAATCCACGAAATCGGACCCGATGGAATCTGCTGTCAGGCTGATGTCGACCCAGCAGCTAAGGGCCATCACGAGAAAACCAAAACCAACCGCAAGGCGAATATCAATATATCTGACCATAAGCGGAATAAGCGGCATCATCATCAGGCTGGGTATGCCCGACAGCATCACGATCTTGCCCGATTGCAAGGCGTTATAATCGGCAATGGCGGCCAGAAATTGCGGAATGACATAGGCCGTCCCGTACATCATGATCCCGACAACAAAGGCCAGAATGGCCGTTGCGCCGAATTGCCGCTGGAATAATAATTTCAGGGCAATGACTGGTTTTTTAGCGAAAAGTTGACCGGCGATCAGAAAGGCAAAGCCAATAGCCGTAATGATGCTGAGGGTAACAATGGTACTGCTTTCAAACCATTGCTCGCGTTGTCCTTCTTCCAGTACAACGGTCAGGCCACCAAGGCCCAGTGCCATACCCAATATGCCTAGCCAATCTGCCTGAAACAGCTCGTCGAGCCGAGCCTTTTGGTGGGGAAGGCTGGTGAGAAGCAAGACAAGAAGAATGGCCCCTAGCGGGATATTGATGAAGAAAGAATAATGCCAGCTCAGGTTTTCTGTTAGCCAGCCGCCCAGTAACGGGCCCATTACCGGGCCTAAAATAGCAGTTGTGCCGAATAAAGCGGTGCCTATGGGTTGCTGTGATCGTGGGAGCCGGGTAGCAATAATGGTCATCGCCGTAGGGATCATCGCACCGCCGGTAAAACCTTGCCCGACACGACCGATAATCATGGTCGTGAGATCCGTTGCAACGCCGCAGAGCATCGAAAAGCCGATGAAAAGTACAGTTGCGGTTAGCAATAACGTGCGCAGGCCCAACATGCGCTCCAGCCATGCCGTCAGCGGAATGATGACGATTTCCGCCACCAGATAGGATGTCGCAATCCATGTGCCTTCGGTGCCACTAGCGCCAATTTCCCCCTGTATGGTAGGTAGGGAAGAGTTGACGATGGAAATATCCAGTGTCGCCATCAACGCGCCGAGGCTGCCTGCAATAACAGCAAGCCATGCGGTCAGGTCTGCGCGTTGGGGCGTGCCGGTTTCTGCAACGCTATTCAGGCTGTTGTCCATAGATTTAGGGGTGTGGCCGGAGCCAGCCTCCCCAACAGTGGCGCTCATTTTCCTGCCCGCTGGTTATGCTGTTCCTGCTCCTGACGGATGGTGTCGGCTTCCCCCTTAGCGGCGCGGGTGTCCACGCTTACCTCGACCGACATGCCCGGAACGAGCAGCTTTTCGGTTCCAGGGCCGGGCGTGATAGCGATGCGAACAGGTACGCGCTGAACGATCTTGGTGAAGTTGCCGGTCGCATTTTGCGGGGGCAGGATTGAAAATTGCGCGCCGGTGCCGGGGGAGAAGCTGGCAACCTTGCCATGCAAATCTACGCCGGGCAGGGCGTCTACGCTGACTTTCACTGGCTGGCCTACCCGCATCAGGCCAAGCTGTGTTTCCTTGAAATTGGCGGTGATATATAGCTGGCCGGTGGGAACCAGCGTCATCAGCCGGGTAGCGGCCTGCACAAATTGCCCCTGACGCACCGTTTTATTACCAATTTTGCCATCAATAGCGGCGCGCAGCACTGTGGACTGCAAGTTGGTGTCGGCGGCGGAAAGCTGGGCGCGGGCGGCTTCGCCCTGTGCTTGTGCCTGTTTATATTGGGATTGCAGCGTGCCGATGCGGTCCTGCGCGCTGCTAAGGGCGGCGCGGGCGGAGGCCAGTTTAGCGCGTGTCTGTGCGGCCTGATTTCGCAATTGCGAAAGGCGTTCTTTTGTCTCCGCGCCGCTCTGGGCGAGGGGCTGATAGCGTGCGACTTCGTTGGCGGCAAACTCTGCATCGGCCTGTGCGGCGGCAAGCTGTGCCTGAGCCTGAACAATGGCGGAGCGTTGTTCTTGTATCTGGGCCTGAACACCGCTGGCGCTGGCGAGCGCTATGTTGATCTGGGCTTCGCTTTGTGCGGTTTGTGCGCGGTAATCGCGCGGATCAATCTCTACCAGCGGCTGTCCGGCCTTGACGAGTTGATTGTCCTCGACGAAAACCTTTTCGACATAGCCTGAAACCTTGGGCGAAACGATCACGCTGTCGGCCTGAATATAGGCGTCATTGGTGCTTTGCTGATATTTGCCGTAAAGGCTGTGTTCGCCATACCATGCCGCCCCGGCAAGGACGGCAACCCCGATTATCCCAAAAAAAATTGTGCGGGCGCGTTTGTTGTCACGGGGCGGGGTGTCCGCAGTAGTTTCGTTTTCGGGTTGGTCGGGGCTGGTGGCTTCGGCATTCATAGCTGACACTCATTATCATCACATCAGGGGAGCATATGCGCGCACTTGCACAATAATGCAATGCCATATAATGAGGTTCCTCATGAATATAACAGAAACCGAAGATTTGATGAGGGAGCTTGGCCGGGTGTTCCTGATGGCGCATCGGCGGATTGATCGGGCGATGACGGCTTGTGGGGCGTCTCTCGCCCGCACCAAATTTCTGATTTATATTGCGCGTCATGAAGGTCATGCCCATGCGGCTGGCATAGCGGAATTATTTGATCTCGCCCCGCGCACCGTGACGGAGGCGCTGGATGCGTTGGAACGGGATGGCCTTATCACTCGTCAGGCTGACCCTAATGACAGACGCGTCAAGAGGTTGACGATAACTGATGAGGGGTATCGTGCTATTTCCGCGACAGAGCCTCTGCGCCATGAATTGATGGATGATATATGCCGCTACATGACGGCAGAGGATAAAGCAGGGCTGATAGAAGGTCTTAGGAAAATGGCCGCAGCGATGGAGTAAATGTCATTGCTGATAATGTGAATATTTCAGAGCTTCATTACATATGCCCCTAAATATGCGCCGAGAATAACATTCTCTGGGGCAGGTGAGGGATCATTATGTTTTACTTGTAAATTCCGAATCCTATTGCAATAGTCACCACAGAATATGGCCTGCCCATGAATAACGGGCAAGATGATAGCCGGAAAACCGGAGTCATCGTGGCTATATAAAGGGGATGACTGGATGTTAGGCGATGCAGAGCGTTTTTCTACGCATTATCTTGCCCATCAGCGGCGGCATTTGTTCTGGCGAGACGTGATCGCAGGGATATTTCCCGGTATGACGGCCTATCCCAGTGAGGGGATTAAGGCCGACATAGCTTTATGGTCACTAGGTGAAGTGCGTTTTGCACGGGCGCGCAGCGATCAGGCCCGTGTCAGCCGAATGCAGAATAAGGAGGGGCATAATATCATCCTGCACCTGCAACAGCAGGGGCGGTCTACCATGGCATATGGTGACCAGACCATAACGGCCAATATAGGTGATATAATCATTGCAGATGATAATCATCCTTATGCAATTGAAATTTTAGGAAAAAATGACTGCATGGTCATTCAGGTGCCGGTGTCGGCGCTGCCCGATGAAATGCGGGGAGGGCATTTGCATGGGCGACATTTGTCCGGCAAAGCGCCCAATATCGCGTTGCTTGGTGCCTTGGTGCGTAATTTATGGGATCAGCACGCCGATGGTGGTGCCATTGATGAAGATTATGGCGCTGTGCTGACGGACGCCATCAGAATTGCCTGTCGCGGGCGGGGCGCGGATATGAAGGCCGAAGTGCAGACAGCAGCCGAGCCTTCCCTGATTGAATATGCGTTGGGGCATTTGACTGACCCTGCGATGGGGACGGCGTTATTATGTGAGGTAACAGGCCTGTCATCCCGTGCGGTGCAGAAGGCATTTTTGCGCCATACAGCGATGACGCCGACCAGTTTTATCGCGGAACGTCGCTTGTTGCGGGCTGCAGATTTGCTGCGCTTGTCTGATGAGCGCAGCATCACCGATATCGCGTTTCAGGTGGGGTTTAGTGATGCTGGTTTCTTCAGCAGATGCTTCCGCAAACGCTTTGGCGCTGCCCCGCGGGAATGGCGCAGTTCTGGTGCTGAAACCTCATTGTCCTAAAGGCGCCAGAAGCTGATGGCCCTCGTTCGGTGCAGCGTATCCAAAGTGATGGAAAGCGGCTCCGGGCGTTCGCGCCAGTCCTGATGGCGGGTTCGTTTCCGTTCAAGACCTGCGCTGGGTAAATCTTATAATAGCTATCACATAATGAATATAATGGGGATGATGACTGATGCATAAGCAGATGAGTTATGGGTTGCTGGCTTCGACCGTGATGGCCGGAACACTATTGGCCGCAGCACCTGTGCAGGCGCAGGAAAGCAATACTTCCGAAGGTACAAGTGGCGGAGGTATCGCTGAAATCGTGGTGACGGCCCAGAAACGCGCCGAAAATGTGCAGGATGTGCCGATCGCCATATCTGCCTTCACCGCCAGCGCGCTGCAGGAGCGGGCCGTTGGCAGCATCTCTCAGCTTTCTGCCATAGCGCCCAACGTTAACCTTGATGCAGGTGCGCCTTTTTCTGGTTCTCCCTCCGTATTGGCCGCCTATATTCGTGGTATCGGGTCAGATGATTTTGCGTTCAACATTGATCCGGGCGTGGGTATCTACCTCGACGGTGTTTATCTGGCCCGCACTGTTGGCGCCAATCAGGATTTGATGGATGTTGAACGGGTGGAGGTGCTGAAGGGGCCGCAGGGGACGCTGTTTGGCCGCAACACCATTGGCGGTGCGATCTCCATCGTAACGCGGGACCCCGGCAAGGAATTCCGGGTCATCGGTGATCTTACCACGGGCCGCTATAATCTGCTGCAGGCGCGTGGCTCGGTTGATGTGCCGATTACCGAAAGCCTTGGTTCCGTCATTAGTTTCGGCATTAAGAGCCGTGATGGCTTCCTGAAACGTGTGGCTTACCCCGATCAGCGCGCCCATAATGCGACGCCATATACTGCCTTTTCATCCCCCGGTTTCGGCAATGACAGCCGTGAGGGTAAGAGCGATAACTGGAATCTGCGTGGTAAGCTGAAATGGGATGATGGCGGCCCTCTGCGCCTCACTGTGTCGGGTGATTATACCCGCGATAATGGCACGACTGCCAATAAATTGCTGGCGACGACCGAAAATGTTCCGGGCAATTTTGCAGGCACCAGCAACCTGCCGGGCACGTCTTTTGACCCCACCGGCACAACTGGCTTCCTGTTCGCGGGCCTTTATAATTTTTGCATCGGCTCCACAGGTGCGGAAATCGCCGCACGTAACGCGCAAGCACTGTGCGGTGTCACCGGCACCCAATATAATCCGCAGTTTCAGTTGCCTAGCTATGCCAGCGTTAATGTGGATGGTAACCCGGCGAATGACCGCCTGCCGTGGGATGGCCGTTATCTGATCGACAATCCTGACCGCAGCTATGCGACCGGCAACAGCTATTCCCGCCTGAAGGCATGGGGCCTTTCGGGTGTGATTGATTATGATCTGTCTGATGATGTGGCCATCAAATCCATCACGGCATATCGTAAACTAGCGTGGAATGCGGCGCTGGATATTGACGGATCGCCGCTCAATATCCTGCAACTGGGTTTCACCATGAACCAATGGCAGTTCAGTCAGGAATTGCAGCTATTGGGTAATGCGCTGGATAATAAGCTGAATTATGTTCTGGGCGCTTATTATTTTAAGGAAGCGGGCGATCTGCATGATTATGTGACCTTTGGCGAAGGTCTGGCGCAGGTGGATGGTCCTAATGACCTAAAGACCGAAAATTATGCGATATTCGGGCAGGTTGATTTCCGTCCGTCTGACCTGATCGGCTTTACCGTTGGCGGGCGCTATACCCGCGAGAAAAAATGGTTCACCGGGGGGCAGCAGGAACTGAATGGCTTTAACTATAAGCTGTTCGGATGCGGCGATGCCAATGGGAATGTCTATCCCAATGCGCCATTCCCGCTTGCGCCGGTTGTCGGATGCCAGACGGGCCTTGAATATCCCAACCCGGCGAACCCGGTTCAGGTCTATCGCCCCGGTGAGAACCGCAAAAAGTTCAGCAATTTTGCGCCAAAGCTGGGTGTTCAGATCCACCCAAATCAGGATGTGATGCTCTATGGTAGTTGGTCAAAGGGCTATAAGACGGGCGGCTGGACCACACGCCTCACTAACCCGCAGGGGGATGTTGCGCCTGATTTCAACGAGGAAAAGGCCACCACATGGGAAGTTGGCGTTAAATCGACATGGCTTGACCGGCGACTGCAACTGAATGCGGCTGCGTTCACCACGGGTTATCGCGATATTCAGCTCAATGTGCAGGTCGGCACATCGCCCACCATCGCCAATGCGGGTGATGCACGCATCAAGGGCTTTGAACTGGAGGCGGTGGTCGCCCCGGCAGATGGCCTGACGATCAACGCATCTGTGGGCTATATAGATGCCAAATATACCGATGTTTCGGCGGCTGTGGCGGCTGTTGGCGGGGCAAATGCCATTCAGGCCGGCACGATGGCTGGGGCGGCACTCCCCAAAACGCCGAATTGGAAAACCAATATCAGCCCCCGGTTTGAAGCGCCGCTGGGCAATGGCGGGGCATTGGTGTTCCTCGCGGACTGGAGCCACGCCAGCAGCGTGTGGAATGATGCGCAGCGCACCTATGCGTTGAAGCGTGCTTCAACGGACATCATCAACGCCAGCGTGATGTATCAGGAACCAAGCGGGCATTGGACGCTGACGCTGGGCGGGACGAACCTCACTGATGATCGTTATGTGACATCGGGCGGGCCAAATGTGGCGGCAGGCGCAATTTTCGGCACCTATAGCCGCCCGCGTGAATGGTATGCGCGCTTTGGCTTCAAATTCTAAATACTGATCGGGGCAGGGGAAACTCTGCCCTGTCAGACCAGTTAGTGGGGATGCCCTCTGCCTATATGGCAGGGGGCATATTTATGGATGAGGCCTGTTCCTGCCCCTACCTCTGATAGGGTGGCACTCATAACACTATGACTCTGGCTGGCATGGACGGGCAGGCGAATCTCTGCAAATCATGCGGTCAATAACCATGCGGAGAGAGACATGCCGATAGAGTCCTTTGAAGGGAAAATTGCGTTTGTAACGGGCGGTGCCAGCGGCATTGGCCTTGGAATATCTAAGGTTCTGGTGGCGCGGGGCGCGCAGGTCATCATGGCTGATCTGCGGCAGGACCATATCGACAAGGCATTGGCGGAATTTGCAGGAGGCGGGCAATCTAACGCCGTTTCTGCATTGCAACTGGATGTCACCAGCCGCGAGAAATATCGCGATGCTGCCCGCCGGATGCAGGATGAATTTGGCGGCATTGATATATTGGTCAATAATGCGGGCGTGGGGCTGGAAGGGCCGCTGCTGGAGGCCACTTATGCCGATTATGACTTTGGCTTTGGCGTCAATCTGGGCGGGGTCATCAATGGCTTTACCGAATTTTTGCCGCAGATGATTGCCCATGGTCGTGGTGGGCATATTGTGTCCACCGCCAGCCTTGCCGCCGAAGTGGTGATGCCGTCTGCCATGGCGATTTACGCCGCCAGCAAGGCAGCCGTGTGCCATTATTGCGAAGCCGCGAAGGCCGAACTGGCCGAGCATGATATCGGCGTTTCGATATTGCTGCCGGGGCCGGTCAAATCCAATATCCATGAAACCATTGATAACCGCCCGGCCCATTTGCGCGAAGGCAGCGGGTTCAAGGATAGCGAAGCGAAACTATCCCGCCGGATTGTCGGGGATGACTGGATGGATGCTGTCGACGCGGGCGCGCTGGTGGCGGATGGCATCATCGCCAACACTACTTATATCGTCACCCATGGCATGTTTAAGGAAGCCATGCGGATGCGGAGCAACGCCGTACTGGATGCAACGCCAGACAGGATAGAGGCCATGCCGGATTTTGGCCGTTATCGTGATGAGTAAGGTTTAGGGTCCTGACCCTAAGCAGGAAGGCGCGGAAAAGGCAGGGGAAAGGTTCCCTGCCTTTTGAATTTCCGCCCTGTCCATCATCAGAGAACAGGGCGGAGTAAGAGAAGATCAGCGCATAATCAATGGGGCGGCTGCCCGGTTTATTTCTCCTGCCCGGCAAGCAATGCGCCGAATTTCGGATGGGCGAAATGCATTGGCACATCCTGACGATAGGGCCATGTCTGGCGATGTTCTTCCTTTGGCAGCAGGAAATCCGGGCCAATCGGGTCTTCCGGGAAGGTCTTCTCGGCAGGCTGAAGATGGGCCGTAGTATGCGCCCAACCATTTTCATAGTCGCCCTGCCACTGCATCATATAATTCAGGCGTTTAATCTTCCACACGCCATTTTCCACGACATAGTCATTTTCATAAATGCCTGCCTCCATAAATTGCTGGGGCATCATTTCTTCTTTGGTTTCGGTGAAATCATCATGCCATCCGCCCAGCAACATGCCGCGAAAACGCCCTTTAGCGCTCTGGCGATCAGGCGCGACTGTGATGACATCCTGCATCTGGAAATGATCGAGCAAAAGGCCGTTCACTGGGCCGGGCTTACCGCCGGTAAAGCGTTGCTGAATCCAATCCCCATAAAGGCGTTTTACGCCTGCTTTGCCGACATATTCACCGGAGAGAAACACCACGGAGCCATCTTCTGAAAACAGATCGGCCACTTCATCGGGCAGGTTGAAATCAATATAATAACCATAGGCCCAATGCAGACGGCGAATAGCGTTTATATCCTCCAGTTCGCCGATACGATGTTCCAATTGGCTCAGGCGTTTCTCGACATCACTCATTTACACTCTCCTCGTTTTTATAGTATCGAACCATAACAAATGGTAATAATAAAGCGAGAGGAATTTCAGGCATGAGCGGCGATAATCAGACCCTGAATCAGCCATGGCAGGGGCGCGTGGCCTTCATAACTGGCGCGGTGACGGGCATTGGCCTTGGTGTGGCGCAGGCCTTTTCTGATGCAGGAATGCGCCTTGCACTATCCTATCGGAATGAGGATGACCGCGCCCGCACAGCGCAATGGTTTGCGGAAAAAGGGCGGGAGCAGCCTTTATTCGTCAAGCTGGATGTGACGGACCGTGCCCGCTTTGCCGAATTGGCGGACGAAGTGACCCGCTATTTTGGTGAGGTGCATGTGCTGGTCAATAATGCTGGGGTGTCGGTTTTCGGGCCGACGGATGAAGCCAGCTATGATGATTATGATTGGATTATGGGGGTGAATTTCGGCGGGGTGGTGAATGGCCTCGTCAGTTTCTTGCCAAAGATTAAGGCATCGCAGGGCCGCCGCCATGTGGTGAATGTTGCGTCCATGGCGGCCTTTTTGCCGGGGCCGCAGGCGGGCATTTATACTGCTAGTAAATTTGCGGTACGCGGCCTTACAGAATCGCTGCGCTATAATCTGGCCCCGCATGGAATCGGTTGCTCACTCTGCTGTCCGGCGCTCACGAAAACCAATGCATGGGCGTCCGCCACCAAAAGGCCCGATAATTTCGCCGGCAGTGGCTTTCCTGAAACCAGCAAGGCGGAACTTGAGCAATTCGGCACCGCCTTTGAGGAAGGGATGGAGCCTTATGAGGTCGGCACGAAAATAGTGCGCGGCATGACGGAGCAGCGCGGCCTGATCCTCACTCACCCGGAACATGGCCCGGATTTCACCGAGATTTATGAAGCCAGTATGGCGGCCTTGCCGGTTGAGGAAGCTCCCGCCGGACGCCTGAAGATAGAGCAGCTCCGCCGCGACGCGATGAAGGCCGCAGAAGCGGGTATGGCCGTCAGCCTGAATGACCTGACCTGATCGGATGGACGGGTAAACGGGGGAGGGCGTATCTGCCTTCCCCCGATGCGGATGTGTGTGATCTGAGGGGGCGCGCTGTTAACTGCGGCCAATCAGATCCCGCATTTTACCAAGGGCGCTTTCCTGTGTTTCCTGATGGTCGATGGTTGTTACAAATTTTCCGTGGCGGTCCATCAGGAAAATGGATGCCGTATGGTCAATGGTATAATCGCCGCCATCCACCGGAACCTTCTGATAATAAACGCCAAAGGCCTTTACTATCCGGGCAATTTGCTCGTCCGTTCCGGTAAGGCCGATAATCGGCGTGTTAAACAGGGTGAGATAATCCCTGATGCTTTCCTTTGTGTCATATTTGGGGTCAACCGACACAAAGACGATGTTCATTTTGCTGCCATCCGCGCCCAGTTGTTTGCGTAGTTGCGCCATATGGCTGAGGGTCGTTGGGCAGACATCGGGGCAGCGGGTAAAGCCAAAGAATATCGCATAAGGCTTGCCGCTAAGGGTCTGGTCGGTGACGGTGTGACCGTTCTGGTCGGTCATCGTAAAGCCGCTGCCAAAGCCAGAGGTCGCATCTTTTTGCGCTGCTTTGTCGCCCGAAATATTGGGTTGCACAATGATGAGCGCACCCACCGCCAGTAATAGCAAAGCGACCAGACCGAAAATCCACCGGTGCGTTTTGCCTATTGTGGTGCCGGGCTGGCCCTCTGCGTCTGGTTTAGCATTCGGGTCAATGATGGTCATGGCCGCCCTCGCTGCCATAATTGATGGGTTCGACCTTTATTTTCACCTGGGCCTTGCCTGCGTGCTGAAAATGGAGCGTCAGTGGCAGCATCTCACCTAGTTTGAGCGGTGCCTTGAGGCCGATGAACATGATGTGATAGCTGCCGGGTTTTAGCTCCAGCCTGCCGCCAGCGGGAACATCAAGGCCGCCGGAAACAGGGCGCATTTTCATCACCCCATTTTCCATGGTCATAGTGTGAATTTCGACCTTTTCAGCGATGGAGGAGGTGGCAGAGAGCAATTTGTCTCCGCTTTTTGCGCTGTTGCTGATAGTCATGAAGCTGCCGCCGACCTTTTGTGACGGGGCTGTTTGTCGGGCCCATGGGTGGGCGATGGAAATCGCGCCCTGTTTATAATCATGGGCATGGGCGGCGTGGGTGATGAGGGCGGTCGCTGATATGATAAGGGCCAGAAATTGATGTTTCACGGCGAATATCCTTTCGGATGAAATGGAAAATAATGCTGCAATGGATAATATGACGCGGCCTTTGATGAATATAGGCACAGCATCGATCCTACGATGAGAGGGTGCGCTTAGCGCGCTGTGGGTGGCCCTCTGGATGGAGGCATCCAATAGGCAGAGATGTCTGGCAATATCGGTGCTATATGGGGCGGCGCTGTCTGCCCCGGCACCATGAGCGGCAGAGGGAGGATAGCCGCGCCACCGCCCGTCATGAATGGAACGGATAGTGCCGAAAACAGGCAGGGCAATATATGCGCAGGGGCGGGGGTTTCCGGCCCTTGCTTTCTGTGTTCCAGAGGAAATTGAAGGGCGGTAGCTTTCGCCCCATCACCGGTGCAGAGGGTGATGACTATGCCTTGATAGGTTTGCACCGGCATAAAGCCAGCGGGTATCAGCAGGTGCAACGCAAAGGCGCAGGCCAGCATGATGCTGGCAAGGCCGTGGGAATACTGTATCTGGCGGCGCAGGCGATGCATGATATAGGGTTCATAGCCATTATGGCGCAGGGTGTCATCCGTCTTGCAATGATTAGATCAGGGCATATTGCCTCGCCCGGTTGAGCGTGCCACCATTAGAGGCGGCGCGACGGCGACTGTAATCAGGCTGGTTTCTTATATAGCTATGCCGGGGGCGTTAAAGGGGGTGATCTGGTCATTCGTTTTGGTTATCAGCGGTTCCAGATAGCTAACAGCGGTTCCGGACGGGCGTGATGATCGTGGCGGTTGCGCTGCTGGTGGTGCTGGTGCAGGCTCTACATGGTATCGGGACAGGTTGATTATTCATTTCAGCCGGGGTGTTAATCGGGCAGGCCGGGGCAAAGCGGCTGGACCTGCTGATGATGAGGGACAAAGGCAGCCATGGCAGATGAAAAGCATATCGTCATCGTGGGGGCGGGGTTTAGTGGCTCATTAATGGCGATCAATCTGCTGCGTCAGCAAGGCGGCAGAGTAACACTGATTGAACGGGATGCCGCAAAAATTGCGCGTGGTACGGCCTATGGCACACGCCGGTCCGAACATCTTCTGAATGTTCGTGCGGGTAATATGAGCGCTTATCCGGATGACCCCTCCCATTTCCTGCGCTGGATAGAAAAGCGGGGTGAGGCCGCAGATCAGTTCATCCCCAGAAAAATCTACGGCCAGTATATCGGCGATCAACTGGCCGAGATGGTACGCACCGAGGGGGAGCGGTTCCAACTGATCGTGGGAGAGGTCATCGCCGCTGATCGGAAAATTGCGGAGCCGGGCTTTTCTGTCACGCTGGCGGATGGCTCGTCTTTGGCTTATGATACGCTCATCCTTGCGCAGGGGAATTTGCCGCCGGGGGATATGCCGGTCTTTGCAGGCCTTAAGCCACCGCTTTATCATGCGGATAGCTGGGGCAGCGATTGGCTTTCCGGTCTTTCCGCGCAGGATCATATCGTGCTGATAGGAACCGGGCTGACATCGGTTGATGTCATTCTGACGCTGGATGAGGCAGGCTTTCGCGGCAAGGTGACGGCTCTTTCCCGCCGAGGGCTGAAGCCGCAGGCGCATCTGGAAAAGGGGCCGGTTGTACAATTGGTGGATCGGCCCGAAGGCGATGGTTCCCATGCTATTGCACATATCAGAAATCGCGCTGCAACGGTCGGCTGGCATATGGCGGTCGATGAATTAAGGCCGCATGTGCAGGATTTATGGCGCCGGATGGACCGGGCTGGGCAGGGGCGCTTCCTGCGTCATGCGCGGCCTTATTGGGATGTGCATCGGCACCGCATAGCGCCCTCCGTCGCGGCTATATTGGAGAGATGGAGCAATGAGGGCAGGCTGGAATTTGCGGCGGGTAAAATTACCGATGTTGCCGCCGTGCAAGAGGGTGAGCCGCCGCTCGCCACTATCCGGTGGCGGGTGCGTGGCAGCGAAGAAAAACGCGCCATTGCGGTAAGCCGCATCATCAACTGTACGGGACCGCATGGGGATATTCGCCGCAGTACCGACCCTTTACTGGGCTATTTAGCGCAGCAAGGGCTGATCCGTAATGATGTGCATCATCTGGGGCTGGATGTGGATCGTTTTGGCGGGGTACGGAACGTGGTTGGTCATGTTCAGCCTGATTTGCGCGCTCTTGGTCCGCTGACAAAGGGGGAGGCATGGGAAATTACCGCCGTCCCTGATATTCGGCGGCAGGTGTGGGACATGGCGCGGTCTCTTTCCAATAGTCATTGGGTAGGCGGAGAGGGGCTATAGCTCCCCCTGCGTTGGAAGATATGGGCTGTGAGATATTGCAGAAAGATCAGGAAATAGTACAATATTCGCCCCATCAGCCTGTCCAGCAAACCATGGGTAAAGCCTTGTGCGCGAAGGGGCAGGCTTCCCCCGGTTTGCTGCATGCATATGAAACGCTTAATTCCGGATGCGCGTTTTTCATTCGGTCTGCGGAGGATCAGCCACAATCTTTGGGGCCGCAGGCGCGCTATGCGTTCCATCGGCTGATGGGCAATCGCCTCCGGGAACTGGATCGCTTTCTTTCTGTGGTGCTGGATGAAATTGTGCTGATGTCTGCTATTTCCGGGCAGGATGCTTTGACCTTTTCCCGCTGGCGGAACACTGCCCGAAAACTGGCTAAGGTTGAACAAATTCTGCGCACAACGACGGGGGATGCAAAATGGCTAGCTGCCATTGGCCGGATATGCGCCTGCCTTCATCATTGCGGCGGGAAAATCCATGATGCAGGCCTTTTGCAGGATGTTACGATGATAAGCGCGCGCGCGGAGGCGGGCTATAAGGTGATGCCACCTCTTATATCAGAGCCGCTGATGCTTTGCCCGGTTACCATATATGCGATCGGTGGATTTTATCATATCCTTGGTGATCGGCTTGTGGCGCAGGCTGTTTTAAATCCGACGCGGGATTTTCCTAGCGATGGAGGCACCGCTAGAATTCCTGAAGCAGGCCGTACCAGAATGTGATTGCAGGCTGATTAATCTGTTCGGGACACCGAAAGCCCCATTCTTATCAGGTCATCAACATTGGGTGTCTTTACTTCCCAACCTTCCCCGCCGATTAAGGCAGGGGAAGGCCAGAAATAGGCGATGGCTTAGAAGGTAAAGCCTAATGTCCCGAAAAACTGTCGCGGTGCAGAGGAATGGAACACCTGAATAGTGCCTGCCGTATCATCTGGTGCGAACACGCTATTATCGAAATTAGATGCATACCGCTTATTGGTAAGGTTGGTGACATTGAGGGACAGTTTTGCTCCCTTTAGCGCGCCAATATTGCCAAAGTCATACCCCACGCCAAGGTCGAATGTGACATATCCGCCAAAGCTCTGGTCGTTTGTATAAGTATAATAGCGGCGGCCAGTATATTTCCCCTGAACTGAAGCAGAAAATCCGCCTTCCTTCAGTGTGACGACACTGGCAAACATTTCTTTTGGCGTGTCTACCTGCTGCTTGTCTTTTGTGGGCTTCACTACGCAGCTATTGCCAGAGCACCAATCAAGATCTTCATTATAGGTCGATTTATTGTATGATGCCGAATTATACCAGCTCAGCCAGGGCAGGGGCTTCCACAATATGCCCAGTTCGACGCCCTTGCTGGTGACGCCGCCAGCATTGTGGAAGGAGTTGCCACAGCCCGGATTCTGCTGCTGATTGGTTGGGCAGGGGTTATATTGCAGCAGGCGATCGTCAAAATTCACCCAATAGCCGGAAAGGGCGATTTGTAACGGGCCACTGACATAACGATAGCCGCCCTCGAAGCTTTTGGACGTTTCAGGCTTCAGCGTATGGCCCTGTGCGTCCCATACGGCCTGCGATACGGACTGTGGGCCAAGTTTGAAGCCCCCCTGAAACATCGCCATATTTTCAGAATAGCTGGCGAACAGTTCATGCTGCGGCGCGACCTGCCAATGGGCACCAATTTGCGGCAGGAAATAGTCTTTGGCCGTTAATGAGCCGGATGCGAACTGGCTGGTTGCTGTTACCGGTGCCTTGGCAATTCCGCGCTGGGCCTCCGCATCCGAACGGGAATAGGTGCCCTTGAAACCGAAATCGATGCTGAGCGCTTCGTTGAACAGTTTCACCGTGTCCTGAACATAGAACTGGCGCGTTTTCCATTTGGTTTCCTGCACCCACTGGGCGAGGTCTGGCTGGCCCTTCAGATATTGGCCCAGATTGAACGGCTGGGTAACATTGGTCCAGAGATAACGTGCGGCGCTGCTGGTATTATCTTCCACCCAAAAGCCTGCCTGAAACTGGTTAAAACCAATTTCCCAGTTCACGCTGCCGAGTAAGCCCGTGCGGTTGATGGTATAGCGTGTGTCGCGAATGCGAACGGGGATGTCGTCGGCGGTGGAGGTGGTGCCCTGCGTGGACCAGCCCGTAATCCAGTTATTGCCCGCGCCCTTATTGGTGTGGTGATAGACCTGAACCCGAGTGCTGAGGCTATTGGTGATGTTAAAATCGCCAGCGAGATAGAACAGATTATCCTTACGCAGAATCTGGCCATTGGTATAGGTTATGTCAGATTGCTTTTCTGCGCCTGTTGGCGGAACGCATTTGCCCACAGCAGCAGGCCCGGTGACAGCGCAATAAGCGCGGCTGACATAGGCATCCCAGTCCGGCGCATAACCGCCCCAGTCCCAGCCGAGACGACGCTGCATGTCCTTTGAAATATAGGCGTCATCGGCCTGATTAGTGCGGGAAAGGTCGCCAAAGGCGGTAATGGTGCCGCCGGTAAATTCATATTTCAGCTTACCGTTAAACTGCTTCCCGGTGGATTTATTCCATGCGGGCTGATTAACGAACAGGTCTTGTTCGCTGTAGTGGCCAGAGAAATAAGCCGAGAAGCCGCCATGTTCACCGGTGTCGAAACGCACGAAGGTGCGCAGCGTATCTTCGCTGCCGAATGTCTGGCTGACGGACAAACCCATTTCCTTCTTCGGGTCGCTGCTGACATAGGTAAGCGCGCCGCCAAGATTGCTGGTGGAAGGAATGCCTAGCCCCGCAATGCCCGTTGCCAGATCAGCGCGGCCCAGATTTTCGGAAATCAATGCACGGCTGATCGTGAGGCCGTTATAGTTATTATAGGCGCCATCGCCCAGCGGCATGCCATCCAGAGTATAGCCGAGATGGGTGGTGCTGAAACCGCGCACCTGAAGGGAGAGGGACTGTTCATTCACGCCCAGCGCGTCAATGGAATGCGCGCTGACACCGGGGAGGAAGTTCAGCGCCTTTTGCACGCTGGTGCCGGGGGGAAGGGTTTCAAGATTGGCTGGCACCAGCGTTGATACGGAGCGGGTAAGGCCGCTGCCGATCACGACGATATCGCTCGGCGCGCTATTGGATGCGGCCCGGTCGTCATTCTGTGCGGATATCGCCTGGCGGGTGGCGCCGACCTTGCGCAATATGATGGTTTTGCCATCATCGCTTGCAATTTCGAGGTTCAGGCCAGTGATGAGCCGGGCTAATGCCGTGCGGACGTCATAGTCGCCTTTGATGGCGGGGGTTTGTTTGCCGTTCAGCCCGGAAACCGGCGCTGAAATCCGAATTCCGGCCTGACGCGCAAATTCAGGAATGGTTCTGGCTGCTTCGCCGGACGACACATTGAAACCACGGACCTGCGCCTGTGCTGTCGATGTGACAGACATGGCGGCAAAGGCTACAACAGATATTGCTGTTGCCTGAAAATCTCTAATCATTTTCAAATTACCCCTTGTTCAATATAAAGCATCCGCGATGTTTGATCGCGGTTTCGGGGCTAGACGCAAGAAACTAAACTGTTCCTCCAAAATATTTATTATTTTTTTAATGACATTTTTATTACAATTACTTTGTGATGTGGATTTCTCCGCTGGATATTTCTGTTCTTGCGCGTAATGATTCTGCAACGGCTTTTGCAAAACCAATGGGATCACTGGTTTGATAGAGGCCGGCAATTTGTTCACCAGCAAGGCCCGGTGCCACCAATATTCGGGTGTCGCTATAGCGTGCAAATTCGCGGGCAGCTTCCTGTAGTGTCTCCCCCTGAAAATCAATCTGGCCATCTCGCCACGCCAGCGCGCGGTCAATGGATATGGGGGATATGTTGTTCACAAGGACCGCGTCAGATATGGCATCTGTTTCCGCCGGAAGGCTTACTGCGCTCATATTCGCCTTCAGCCGATAAGGGCGTTTTCCTTCGTCCCTCTTCCGGCTCACTTCAACAATGCCTTCGCGGACCAGAACCTTCACGGGTTCCCCCGGTAGCGCCTGTACGATGAAACTGGTTCCCACCGCCATGGCGGCGGTATCGCCGGAACTGACGATGAAGGGGCGGGTTTTATCCGGGGCAACATCGAATAGTGCCTCACCGCTTATCAATTCGATATGGCGGCCTTTTTCTGTCATTCTGACTTTCATTTCCGAGGCTGTATTCAGGGTGACGACAGATCCGTCCTGAAGAGCGATTTGCCGCATTTCTCCCTTGTGCGTCAGAATATGCTCTGGCTTCATCCACCACCAGCCTGCGGTTGCCATGCCAGCCAGACTGGCGGCCATTGCCCCGCCAGACAGCAGGAAACGCCTGCGGGATGGCTGTGTCGTTTCTTCTTCTGGTGAGGCGTTATATGAACTGTGAAGGGGGCCTGATGCGGCAACGCGTTCTGTCTGCAGGGCCAGCGCGCGCATCCGTCCAAAGGCCCCTATATGGCGAATGTCGCCGCTCAGCCAAAGATCGAGATCGGATTGCTCGTCGCTGGATAGCGCACGATCAACCTTAGCGGCCCATTCGGCTGCTTCCTGGTCAATTTTATTTGCTTTATCCTGCTTCATTCTCAACCCGTCTATTGATTCCTGCATCCTTAGACGCAAAAATCCTCCGTGTTCCTCCACGCCCGAACATATTAGATATTTGTAACAAGGCGCGGCTTATATGTTTTTCGATTGTGCTTTCCGGCATACGCAACCGTCTGGCTATGTCGCGCTGAGGCATTTGTTCAATGCGGCGCAGGCGAAAAATCGTTCTCGTCGGGTCTGGCAGGGCAGATATTGCATCCATCAGGCGCTGCAGCTCCTCTCGGTCGGAAAGTTGTACATCGGCGGATGGTTCATCCGCTGCCAGATCCAGCACTTCCGGGTCTGATACGGTGATGGTGACGACCTTTAGCCCTCTCACATGGCTGGCAATCACGGATCGGGCGACCTGAAACAAATAGGCCTTTGGGTTTCTGACGCCCTCTATGTTCGGTGCCATGATGAGCTTGGCGTAGCTTTCCTGAATAATATCATCGACATCCAGCCCGCCCACGGTCCGGCGCGAGAGCCATGACCGCAACGCAGGCTCATGTGGCAAAATATACTGCCCCAGCCAAAGTGCGCGTTCATCCGACAGATGAGACATGGCGCGCTGGGATTTCTATAGCCGACACCGACGCAATCCTCGTTAGCTGGATTAGTATAGGGGCGGCACCTCCTTATTTCAGGATAGAGCCTGCCTTGGGTTCACATACTCGCCCGTTAGGCTCTCTATGTGACAGTTTTGTGGATTGTATGACAATCGGCAGGAGAGGGGGTGATCCATTATGGCTCAGGCCGTGACAGAGGACGTCTCTGTTTTCAGGATTATTGGGGTCAGGATGGTTCGGGCAGGCCGAAAAAAAAGCGTGGCGCGCACCTTTAACATTCAGATGACGAACATCATATTTTCACCAAGATGATGGGCGCATATGAATGCGATTACGTTGCGGCACACTATCCCTAATGCTCAGCGGATTTTCACCCCGGATTCAGGCCATGGATTGATATTCCATATTCAGGGATCGTTTGTGGCCACCGCCAGTTTGTTTCTTGACGCTGCCTGAGTACCGCGCCGAGTGTTGAAGAAAGGACCTTCTATGGCTTATGCTACGATCAATCCCTATACAGGTGAAACGCTCCAGACATTTCCGGATGCTACGGACGATGAAGTTCGTGACGCGATTGGTAAGGCGCACAATGCCTTCCTGTTCTGGAGAAATGTGTCTTTTGCGGAACGCGGACATATTCTTCAGAAAGCTGCGGATCTGCTGCGTGCCAATAGTGACGCCTATGCAAAGCTCCTGACGCTGGAAATGGGTAAGCTGTTTTCTGAGGCAAAGGCCGAGGTTGAACTGTCGGCAAAGATATTCGAATATTATGTTCGCAATGCCGAAGAACTTCTCAAGCCTGAAAAGCTTCCTGTTCTGGATGCTGCCGAAGGTGAGAATATTATTGTTCACGAACCGCTCGGTGTTCTGTTGGCCATTGAACCGTGGAATTTCCCTTATTACCAGATCGCCCGCATTATCGCTCCGCAACTTTCAGCGGGGAATACGGTGCTGCTGAAGCATGCTTCGAATGTACCGCAGAGTGCCGCCGCTTTCGAGAAGCTGATGCGTGACGCTGGCCTGCCGGATGGCGCCTTCCGCAACCTTTATGCAACACGTTCACAGATTGAGCTGATCCTCAATGACAGCCGGGTCCATGGTGTGGCGTTGACCGGATCAGAAGGGGCGGGCTCTGTCGTCGCTGCGCAGGCGGGTAAAGCGCTGAAGAAATCGACGCTGGAACTGGGTGGGGCAGATGCCTTTGTGGTGCTGGCGGATGCGGACCTTAACAAGACCGTAAACTGGGGCGTATTCGGTCGTCACTGGAATGGTGGTCAGGTCTGCGTATCGTCAAAGCGGATGATCGTCGTTGATGAAGTATATGATGCTTTCCTCACAAAATATCGTGAAGGCGTGGCCGGTCTGGTGGCCGGTGATCCGTTTGATCCGAACACTACACTTGCGCCTTTGTCGTCACAGGGGGCCGCCGATGAGGTGAAGGATAAAATTCGCGAGGCGGTGAAGCTGGGTGCTAAGGCCGAAGAAGTCGGCCCGCCGGTTCCCAATCAGGGGGCCTTTGTTCAACCAACAATTCTGACGGATCTGGCAGAGGATAATCCCGCCCGTTACTGGGAGTTTTTTGGCCCGGTTTCTATGCTCTTTCGGGCAAAGGATGAGGCGGACGCAGTGCGTATCGCCAATGACTCTCCCTTTGGTCTGGGTGGTTCGGTGTTTACCTCTGACCCGGCGCATGGTGCAGACATTGCCCGGCAGATCGAAACCGGCATGGTGTTCGTTAATCATCCGACCAAGGTGGAAGCAGACCTGCCATTTGGGGGCATTAAGCGCTCAGGCTATGGCCGTGAACTGATCGGTCTGGGGCTGAAGGAGTTCGTCAATCACAAGCTGATTGGTGTGGTCGATATCGACGCTCATTTCTGAAATTGAGCAAGGTTCTTATAAATATAAAGGCCTCTGGTAACAGGGGCCTTTATATTGTCCGCAGGGGGATAGCATCATCACTGCGGGGTGGGGTGGTCAGTTGTCGATGAGGACGGCTTCCTCAAGGAGACGACCGGATAATTTCGGAAGTTCGCAGCGCGCTTACCCAATCCTAGGGCGAACTTCAGATTCATCAGGGTCACTAGCCCGCCGCATCATAATTTCGGCATTTGTTTAACCACCCAGCGTGATGCCGACAGAGTCAAATGCCCATAATCAAATTGCATGGGGCCGCCATCCGGAGCGAATAATGTGCATCCATTATTGGGGCATATAAGGTCATAAGCCGATACATAGGTCAAATCTTCATGCCGCATCTTATCTTTGATAAGATGGTCCAGAGTGAGACGGGTCGGATCAATATAATCAGGCATCTCATCAGGGTTGCCATCCGCCAGTGAACGGGCAAGCAGCAAAGGCGTTTCGCCCTGATATTCAACCGTAGGGCCAATTACCGTTACATCCACATGATATTTGTCCAGATAACGAACGGTCTTGACCAGCTTGTCTACGTCTTTTTCTTTCCAGCGTCCGGCGATGACAATCTCGTCAACAACTCCGGTTGGTACATATTTTTCGAAGACATAATCCATAACGTCCGTGCAGCGTTCTGCCCCGTCAGCATCTATTGTTGGGCGACATCCCGATGCTGTTGCCTGCATCACATTATCATTGGGATAACGTAGTGATATAGCGCGCCAATATTGTGCGGCGTGGCTGTCTCCTACGACAAGGATATTTCTCCTGTCTGGGCTTGTCTTTAGACATAATGCGGGGTCGAATTGTGCTGCGTCATTCTGTCCCGCGAAACAGGGTCCGCGGCGGAATTGCACTTTATAATCCGGGAGGCTCCGATAGTCCGAATAGGATGCAACCTTTGCGGCTACCGGGCTCAGTTGGTTAAAGCTTTTGGCATTGACCACTACAAATATCCCGGCAAGGACGACTGCGCCCAGACCGGCAAATCCACCGATAAGGATTGGGCCGGATTTTTTGCTGGAACGCAATCTGGCCATAACCGGTTGCTCTACGAAATAATATGAAAGCGCCGCGGCAACAAACGATAGCGCCAGCAGCAGGATAGTTTCACCCATTTGCAGATCAACGCCAGTGCGTAACCGGTAGAATGTGATGATCGGCCAATGCCAGAGATAGAGCGAATAGGATATTTTGCCGATCCAGCGAACGGGACTGGTGCTGAGTATATTTCCGATCAGCGTGTTTTCACCATAGATAATCAGCACTGCTGCGCCCATACATGGGATAACCGCCCATGGAGCTGGAAAGAGCGATGAAGGCGTGATCCAGAATAGACCGAAAAGGATTAGCAAGATGGCAAATATGGCGATGCCATTACGCACCTTTTCTGAGCGCAGAGAGGGGTAGCACCCTACCGCTATCATTGCGCCGATACCCAGTTCCCATGCGCGCGCCGGAATAAGGTAAAAGGCAGCCTGCGGATGTTTCAGCGTTGCATAGCCACCAATGAGGAATGAAATAAAAGTCATCGCCGCAAGAATGGTCCGCATGCGCGACGGCGCGTATCGGATAACCAGCAAGAGAAGTAGCGGGAAGAGCAGATAAAATTGTTCTTCTACACCGAGCGACCATGTGTGCAGCAGGGGTTTGGTTTCCGCTGAGCTGTCGAAATAATCTGCCGTAAACCAGAAATAGATATTCGCCGCAAACAGCATCGCGGCGATTGCACTGTGGCCCAACCCGCTTAACTCTTGCGGGAGCATGATGAATGTTCCCGCCAGTAAGACAGCGAGCAGCATGAAAATTAAGGCCGGGAATATGCGCACGACGCGGCGGCGATAAAATTCAACGATCGAAAACCGATCCTCATTCATTTCGCGAACAATGATAGAGGTGATTAGGTAACCGGAAATAACGAAGAAAATATCTACCCCGATAAATCCGCCTGACATTGCCGAAATGCCAGCATGGAACAGCACAATGGGAATAACGGCAATGCTGCGTAAGCCATCAATATCGCTGCGATATTTCATTTTTGCCCCAGTTTAAAAATCAGACCAGCCAGACATCCCCATGCCTGTTCCGCTCCGGCCTGCATAGCGGGCCTGCAATCGTTATAAAACCACAAATATTTTGCAGGAATTTGAAAAAATGCTGGGGCCGGTTCAGTTCCCTTACATGGCCGGACCATGGGGGAGTACTGGCAACCACATATTGTTATCGACATTGCAGCATGATCAT
This sequence comes from Sphingobium sp., assembly GCA_009360885.1. Taxonomy (GTDB): domain Bacteria; phylum Pseudomonadota; class Alphaproteobacteria; order Sphingomonadales; family Sphingomonadaceae; genus Sphingobium. The sequence continues at coordinate 40,672 of SPEL01000007.1, forward strand.
GCGTGGGGGGCTGGTATCATATCACCGTTAGCGACAAAGACCGGGTGCAGCATTTGCCGCAACCGGGGCATATTCTCTTTGCGGAGATGTTAGCCGACACCCATCGGCAAAGAGATACACTGATTGCCGATGGGTAGGATGTTACGCTGTCTGGGCTTTATAGAAAGCCATCGATTGCGTCAGACGTTTTGCGGCCTGCTATTATGCGTCTTCGTTCGCGTTTTCGCCTGCGGTGGCGCGGGCCTGTGCCAGCTTATCCGCAGGCACCCATGTGCCATGGACCTGCGCCCGCATCGGTACAGGCATGGGGACGCGGGCTATTGGCCCTTTTGCGATGTCGGCGGCCTCCACCACCCACAGCTCCGACGCGAAGCTATTCTCGCCCGTCTGCCTGTCTACCACAGCGAGCAACCAGCCTTCATGTCCTTCTTGCGTAGAGGGAACATGCACCGGCTCATTAATCGCCATATTCGGCCCCAGCGGCATCATATCAAGCCTGCCATTACCCGGTTCAATGCGAAACATGGCGTTAAACGCTATGCCCACCGGCCCACCGGGCAGCGGCGGGCCACCTTGCGGGTTCATCGAAAGATACCATGCCGCGCGATGGTTACGGCCCTGATCTTCATCGCGCAGGCGCGGCATATCACCGGGAGGGCCAATCACGCGGGATTCAAAACCATCCCCTTCTTTGGCCATATCAAAGGTCCAGCGCGTCAGGCCGCCACCAATATCGCGCTGATCCCGCTGCACCCCACCAGCCTCACGCATGAAGCCAAAGGCATTGGTGTCACTGAGGCAGATATCCAGATGGACAAGATCACCATCTTCATAGGCGTTGACGAAGTGAAAGGCCGATACGCCCTTTGGTCCTTTGAACCAGCGCATTTCCTCAACCTTGCCATAGCGCGGCATGATGCCAACCCAGCTTTCCAGATCCTGCTGATGTGCCCAGTGCGGCCCGCCAGCCTTTAACCGGTCCAGATCAGCCGTGGTCGGAAAAATCGGGAATACCGCATAATGTTCGGTAATCGCGAAATCATGAATGGTAGAGCAATAAGGTTGCTGGAACCATTGTTCCGACACCAGAGTACCGTCCTTATCCGCAATGCAATAAGCGACATCGAGGCTCGCCAATCCACCAGCCTCATAGCCAAAGAAAAACATCTCCCCCGTTACCGGGTCAATGCGCGGATGGGCGGTGAAGGTTTCTGATTTCAGCGCGCCATAATAATCCCACCGGCCAATGGTTTCGAGGGTGTCCGGGTTCACCTCATAGCCCAGACCATCTTCCTTGGTCATGAACAGCCGCCCGCCATGCCAGACCGGCGTGGTATTGGCGACGGTGCGGTCCTTGCCCTTTACGGATGGATCATCGGTGAAGGGGTTGCGATAGGCACCAAAGAGCGCGTGACGCGCTTCCTTCTCCAGCCGATAGCGCTCTGTTTCAACATAGCGAATGGCATAATCCACCACCCCATTATGGATCCTGAACTTCGCCACCATGCCATCGCCCGACAAAGCAATGTCATCGGCAAACATCGGTGCCTGCGCAGGGTCTGGCACCGCACGGAAAAAGGCCCCGTCAATTTCCGATGGTATCTCACCCACAACATCAAGATTGCGCGCAGACCACTCAATGCCAACCGGAGTGTTCAACCCCGTAAAGTGAACAGTCGATGGATATTTGCTCATCTCTTTCTCCTCTCCTTCCAAATATTATCATTTGAGGAAAGTTATTGGGGAATACGCTTCTTATTAGGGTCGAGCTTCAGCATGTCCGGGCTTTTCAGGGCTGGGTCCCAATGCTCGACAATTTTACCATTTTCGATACGGAAGAGGTCAAACCAACTGGTGTAATAGGTCTGGCCATTTTCATCCTGTTCAGACCGAACAAATGTGAACTGGACCATATCCCGCTCGGCTACGATGGCAATGAGGGGCAGTTCAATTGTCGGGGCGATAGGGCGCTCTGGGCGACTGTTGCGGATGAAAGTTTCCAGCGCCTCAACCCCGCTGATGACATTCGGGTTGTGCTGAATATAATGCGGACCGATATAGTCCCGCACTTTGTCGGCGCGTCCGGCCTGTAAAACGGTGCGGTACATATCATAACATAGCCGTTTATTCGCGGCGATTGTCGGATCATCACTCAGTAGCAGAGAGGCCTGATCGGCAGCGATCATGGGCGGGGTTTGCCCTTCCGGAACTTTGGCTGCGGGAATCAGGGCGGTGGATGCGGTGTGGCTGTTCATAATGAAGCGCAACTCCTGTTTAACCGGACTCAGGACGAGTAGGAAACATCATGATCGACGCAGATTGGACCTGCGCCGATCATCAGAATATAGGGGCATGGGTTGGGCAATCATGCGTGCCAGAGGGAGTGCATGCGCCATGCCCAATCGCTATTTTGCCATGAGCGGTGCAATCAGAACCGCTTTGTTACAGTTAAAGCCCATTCCCGTGGACGCCCCGGCTGGCCCATTGCTGATCCCTGACCCAGCGTCTGATCGAAAAGCGTTTGCAGATAATATTTATCCATAACGTTGGTAACTTCTGCGGATAGCTCCAGATCGCGGTCTGCATTGCGCCATGTGATGCGGCCATTGACCAGCGTATAAGAGGGCACGTAACTCGTTGGATCATTACGTGCGGCCGCATATAAGCCAGACTGATAGGTTGCATCAATGCGAGGGGTGATGGATGAACCGTTGGCGAACTTTGCCTCATATTGTGCGCCGATGGCCCATTTCCACTTGCTCATAAACGGGGCAACGTCAGTCAGGCGCACGCCGGTGGGGCCGCTGGCTGCTGCCGCGATCCTCTTATATTCAAAGTCAATATAGCTTGCCGATGCGTCAATCAGCAGGCCATCAACCGGGCGCAACGTGGTTTCGACTTCAAAGCCCTTTACATCTGCATCCCCGGCATTGGCGGTCATTGAGCAAGGCGCGACCATGTTATTGGGTGTGAACTGCGGGCAGGATGTCAGGACGAGCTGAATGTCCTGATATTTATTCAAATAAGCCGACAGATTAAGACGCATTTTACGATCAAAGAGATCGCTCTTCATCCCAATCTCATATGCCTTGATGGATTCCGATCCAAAGGACCGCACCTGAGATGGGAAATAGGGACGAGGGTTAATGCCGCCACCCTTATAACCAGTCGAAAACTGGGCGTATGTCATGACATTAGGCGCCCATTCATACTGAAGATTCGCGCGATAATCCCAGCGGGTTTCGCGGTAGAACCCGGTTACGCCGTCCAGCGAGCCGACAATTGGTTGACCAACAGACCCGTCAGCGAAGCGACGAGAGAAGGTGTAATCTTTTTCCTCTCTGGTGCGGCGAATGCCACCGGTAATTGTCAGGCCGTCGGTCAGTTCCCAGGCAATATGGCCAAACATTGCAAGGGATTCCGATGGAACTTCGTCACCGAGGCTGGCGAATTGCAGGCCAGCATATCGAATATCCTGAATATTGGCGAAGACGCTCTTCATATGGCTGTAGTAGCCGCCGATGGTGGTATTAATGCGTCCATCCGCAAAAGAGCCATTAAGGCGCAGTTCCTGACTGAAAAAGTTCATATCTATATCAGTGGAGGAGCCGTTAACAGGCAGGGGAGAGAGGTCAGCATCTGCGGCATAGCTGCTTTGGAATTCGCGGTATCCGGTGATTGAAGTAAACTGAACCTCATCGCTCAGCTTAATATCCACCTGCCCGGAAAGGCCAAAGCCTTCATATTTAGAACGCAGAGGACGTGTTGATGCATAAGGGATACCGTTTGCAGGGTCTGCTGCCATTACGCCTGTTGAGTAATTACAATAACGACCGCAGATAAACCGGGAATCGAAAGGCACGTTGAAATAAGGCCCACGCATTGCGCCTGTTGCGTTGTTATTCGCCGATAATAAAACAGACGCGGATTGTGACCTGCTATCATAAACATAATCGCCTGATACCAGAACATCTATAACATCACTGGGATTATACCGTAACTGCCCGCGAATGGCCTGATAGTTGACGTCACCATTACGGTCAGTTCGGCAATCGCCTTGTAGTCGGGTTGCCGGGACGCCACCAACTGCAGGGTTATTCGCCGAGCCCTGCGGATTGACGCAGCCATAATCATAGACATCGACATAGCCATCCTGTTTTTTGGAAACGACTGCTATGCGGGCATTGAGGTCGCCTGTCAGATGGAAGTCAAAGCTGCCGCGCATGTCAATGCGATCGCGGCTGCCATAAGCGATCTGGACCATGCCGTCATTGCTGCCAACAGGACGCTTGGAATACAGCTTTACCGCGCCACCGATGGAATTTCTGCCAGCCAGAGTACCTTGCGGGCCGCGCAATATTTCAACCCGATCAAGATCGAGAAGATCAAATATCGCGCCTGTCAGCGATGGGTAATAAACATCATCGACATAAAAACCTACGCCGGGTTCTACCGCCGGGCTGGGGTCATATTGACCAACGCCGCGAATGGATGCGGCCATTGAGGGGCCGAAATTGGCATTATTAGGCTGTAGGTTGATACCCGGTGCCTGTGCGGCGACTTGTGAAATATTGGTCTGGCTGCGCGCGTTCATCATGTCGGCGGACATGGCGGTGATTGCGATCGGCGTATCCTGCAGATTTTGTGCGCGGAACTGAGCGGTCACGACAATGTCTTCGACGCCTGCGTGGCTGCTTTCGCTATTCTCAGTCTGCGCGAGGGCCACAGGTGCCAGCGAGCAAACCGCTATTGCGGATGTCATTGCGGCACAGCCCATCAAAGCTGATCTAAAATTCTTCATGGTTTCTCTCCCTTCACCTGCTCTTATTGGCGTGCATTTCGCCTTGTCTGGCGGATGCTGGCTTTGTTCTTATGAAAACGGCCCGGCCATGCCTTTTCGCTGAAGATGGACGATGGCCACGACTGAACCGGATGCTACCCGCGATAATCGGGGCAGAGATATTCCCTAATCGGGTGATTGTTCATGGGCTTGTACCAAAGTGTCCGTTTAGGGACTCCCTGCGCCTTTGCCGGGGCGCATATATTCGTTGCTGGTGGGGTGGATGACGGGTTATGACAACGCGGCTTTGCGGTAGCGCGCAGCCCAGATCATGTGCAGTCCGCTCCATATATAGGCGACACCGAAACAGGCGATGGCATAGCGTATGCCGGTCGCCGTGGCATTCGCACAGGCGGACCCGGTTATTTGCCCGGCAGCGCCTGCGCATTGGGTCGCAAAGTCAGATGTTCCATAGCTCCATGCCGAAATGACATCACTGATAAGTCCGGCAATGGGCGGGCCAAATCCCTGACCAATCAGATGCATAATCAACAGGAAAATAGCAGATCCTGTGGCTCGGCTGCGGGAATCCAGCAACCCGTGCAGGGCGGCAATCGCCGGCCCCATCGCCATGTAAAAGAATAAAGAGCCCAGCAGCATGAGCGTGAAAGCCAGTTTCAGATCATTTTGCATCAGGCCGATAATGAAAAGCGGCGCACCAATAATGGCCCCAATGCCTGGTACGGCTATCAACCAGCGGGGATCGCGTCGGGCCAGCCATTCGCTGCCATATCCTCCGGCAATTGTACCAATGGCCGATGCAATGCCAGTGAGCAGGCCAAAAATCAGGCCTGATTGCGCAACATCCAGCCCGTAGTTGCGAGAGAAAAAGGCGGGCAAGAATGTATTCATCCCGAAGGCGCCAAGGCTGATAAGGGAGACGCCCGCCAGCACATGGCGCATGGATTTGTCCCGGAATAATATCAGGAACACTTCTTTCATGCTGGCGGTTGGCTGGTGGTCGCTCACCGTCTGGCGGGCAGGTTCTTTCATCACGATAAGGGACAAAATCGCAACGATGATACCCAGACCGCCGATAACGTAAAAGGTGGCGCGCCACCCGTGGGTTGCAGCGATAGAGCCGCCGATGAAAGAGCCGAGCAAAGCCGCCACGGGTACGCCCAGCATGAACAGGGATATAGCGGAAGCGCGTTTTTCCGGGCCATACATGTCAGAGATCATGGAATGGGGCGGGGCCTCCGTTCCGGCGCTTCCTGCGGCCATGCCAACGCGGGCAATCAGCATTTGCATAAACCCTGACGCTGCGCCGCATATAGCGGTGAAAGCAGAGGCAACTAGCAGAGAGCCTGCGGATACCCATTTGCGGGGGTAACGATCGGCCAGCCAGGCCAGAGGCAATGAGGCGAGGGTATTGACCACTGCAAAAGCAGTGCCGCCCAGCAGGCCGATTTCAAAATCGCTAATGCCAAAATCGGCCTTTATCTGCTGCGCCACCAGCGCAATGATGATACGGTCTATGAAACCAAAACCATATATGGTGGTCAGCAGTAATAAGGTGGCCCTGCGGGTGGGTGGCGTCATTGTCATTATGATGCTGCGGTACAGAGAGGGGTGGGGGTACTGATTTCAGCACCGCAAAATGCATGGGACGACATAGCCCGAAAATCCTCTGCCTGTGTTTTTATGATTCCCCCTGACCTAACAAAAATATGAAACATCGCTTGGACGGGAGTGCCTCATTGTGGCTGGATGTGCCGTCCTGTGTGCGATGCCGGCGTTGGAAAGGATGGATCAATGGGGCAGATTGCTGTTGCGAAAATCCCGTGGCGGCGTGCCAAATCGTGCCTTGAAGGCGCGACTGAAATGCTGGCTGTCGCTAAAGCCCCAGCTATGGGCAATTTCTGTGATGGAACGCCCGGCCTGCGCCGGATCGAGCAATTGCTGACGACAATGTTCCAGACGCCTGTTCCATATCTGGCGACTGAGGGTGGCCGTGTCATCCGCAAATAATTTGTGCAATGTTCGTTTGGAATAACCCAACGCATCGGCAATATAGCTGATATCCAGATCAGGATTGGCCAGATTGCGTTCCACAAAATTCATGACGGCTATACGCCGCGCGCGCGATGTTCGCGATCCCGCTGTAAGAGGATCTGCCTGCCAGGCCATGTTAATCATGTGAACCAGAACGTCACCCAGACGTGCGCGATCGCGGCGGCCTAATAGGGTGGCGGCGCTGATGGCGGCATTGGCGCTTTCGTGCAGCACATTACCCGCGCCCTGAAGAAACCCCTGAGGCAGGATGAGGGCGTGGCTGGTGCAATGCCACCCGTTTATCCGTCTTTTGGGCAGGGACAAAGCGAGCTGTCGTGTTGTTCCCGCAGAATCCGTGCAATATGGCTGATTTTTGTCAATTGCACACCATTGACCAGCGGTTAGCGTGATGGTTTTGCCGCATTGCTCCAGATGGCACTCTCCTTCTTCCTGAAACAGAAATTTGATGGAGCCATCATCATTACGGGTGGGGCTATCATTTTCCAGACGATGTTCGCCTAATATGACGGAACACAGGCGCAGTTCCCCCAGATCACAGCCGCGAATGGAGGCTTCTCTGTCATCGCCCAGTACAGCATATGGTGCGCGGGTAACATTTTGCCATTGCATGCTGCGTTCGTGACGGTTTGCGGCTTTGGTCGCAAAACTTAAATAGTCCATCCAATGTCCCTCGCCCTGCGCTCCATTTTATTTTTTGCCGGAACGCCTGTTTTTGTTTGTCCTTCTTTTGTCGAAGGAAAGGCTGCAGGCTAATTGCCTGTTACGGTGATGTCCAGATTGAAGGCCGATAATATACCATAGATATGGCATCAGATGCTCTGTCGCACTGAATTGCGGCACGCCGGGGCAAGTTTTGTTTGCAGGCTCTTCCTTAGAAGGCTTTCCTAAATGGTTAAGGAACAGGGCCTGATAAGATGACACAATATGACAAGCTGCTCTCTGCGCATGCCGGAGAGGTTTTCATCGATGGGGAATGGCGGCAGGCGAAAAGCGGCAAGGCCATAGATGTCATCAACCCCTCTGACGGTGAGTGTATTGGCGAAGTGGCTGCCTCTGGCGCTGATGATGTAAATGATGCGGTTGAGGCCGCAGCAGCGGCAATGCGCAGGGCGTCTTCCGGTGGCTGGACCCCGGCAATGCGGCAGGATGCACTGCTTTCTTTGGCGCGGGCGATTGATGATAATGCCGAGGAACTGGCTCAGCTCGAAATGATTGATGCTGGTAAGCCAATCCGTAATGTACGTTTTCTTGATGTGCCGCAATCAGCCGCTGGCCTGCGCTATTTTGCGGGCTGGGCGACTAAATTATCGGGCGAGACTATGGAGTTGTCTGTGCCGGGTGACTGGCACGCCTGCACCGTGCGAGAGCCTGTTGGCGTTGTCGGGCAGATTATCCCATGGAATTACCCTCTAATGGGGGCCGCCATGAAAATTGGCCCGGCATTGGCGGCAGGCTGCGCAGTGATATTGAAGCCAGCGGAACAAACCTCTCTCTCGGCGTTACGGTTAGCGGAGTTGATCCGGCAATGCGGCTTTCCGGCTGGCATGGTCAATATTCTGCCCGGCTATGGGGCCGATGCCGGGGCCGCACTTGTGGCGCATCCCGATGTCGCAAAAATTGCGTTCACCGGCTCAACCGCGACAGGGCGGGTCATATTGCGCGATGCTTCTGCGCATTTGAAACGAGTGACGGTTGAACTAGGCGGGAAATCACCTGTCATCGTCATGCCTGACGCCAATATTGAGGAAGCCGCCCGTGCAATCGCCATGGGTATTTTCTTCAATTCCGGGCAGACTTGTTCTGCCGGTTCACGCTTGCTGGTTCATGCATCAGTCGTGAAGGATGTGGTCGCACGGGTCGCTGAAATAGCATCCTCCATGGCGATGGGCGCGCCTTCCGATCCGGCAACGGCGTTGGGGCCAGTGATTTCACAGGCGCAGCAAGACCGAATTTTTGCTTATGTGGACCGAGCGGTGGCCGAAGGAGCGCGCTGCGTAGTAGGGGGGCAGCGTCCATCTGGCGCAGGCTTCTTTGTTCCCCCGACTGTTCTGACGGATATGCATGCCGATATGGAAGCCGTCCGGGAGGAGATTTTCGGGCCTGTGCTATCCGTACTGACATTCGATACGACGGATCTCGACGCCATTGCCGATCTTGCCAATGATAATGATTATGGTCTGGCCGCTTATGTCTGGACCAATAGTGTCAGCCATGGGCTGGGGCTGGTAAAACGATTGCGGGCGGGGACTGTGCGCGTCAACACCAGTGGCGGGAATGATTTCGTATTGCCCGCAGGCGGAATGAAACAATCGGGCAATGGTCGTGAAAATGGCCGGGCCGGTGTGGAAGCCTATACAGAATTAAAGGCCGTAACCATTGCTTTGTGATGTCTGGCACCAGACCTTCGGGCGCAACTGAGGGGGGGGAGGAAAGAAAAATGAACGAGCAGGATCAGGATATGCCCTCTCCGGGATTGGAAGAGGCGTTTCGGTTAAATTTGACCTTTGCCGATATGATGCAGGTTGGGAAACTGGCAACCGGCGGACGACGCGCTGTTGCACCGGTAACCGGTGGGCAACTGAATGGCGAGAGGCTCAGCGCTAATGTGCTGAGCGGCAGTGAAACCCGGCTTACCCGCCTTGATGGCGTCACGACGATAGAGGCAGTTTATCTGATTGCAGCGGAAAATGCCTCTCTCATTCGCATCATTGGCACTGGCATGGATGTGCGTGAAGGGGGCTATGATGGTGTGCGGATGAGCATAGTTTTCGAGGTGGATGACGCATCGCCCCATAGCTGGTTGGCGACGCGCGCCTTCATTGCGGAACGGGCAAGAGGTTCCGACACGCTCATCATTGTTCAGATTATATAAGGGGGGCATTTCATGAAACTGGAATTTGCTCTGGAACTTCGCATTTCGCTTGGCGCGCGTATGCATATCAATGTTGCGGATGATTATGTGCGCGGGGCGGTGCTGATTGAAAGCGGTAGTTTCTCCGGGCCGAACGGCCTGTCGGGTACGGTTGTGCCTGCCAGTGGCGGGGATATGCCCATGGTTCGGGCTGACGGCGGCGGTCGGTTTGAATCGCAATATTTGCTACGTACAGATGACGGGGCCGTCATACTGAAGCGTAGCGCGGGGGTGCGCCACGCGCCGCCAGAGGTCGTGCAGAAACTTTTGGCTGGCGAGCAGGTTGATCCGCATAGCTATTATATGCGGATGACCCCACGTTTCGAGGCCCCGGCGGGTCCTTATGACTGGCTCAATCGTTCCATTTTTATTGGGGTTGGGCGACGTAATCCCACAGGTTCCACCTTCAGATTCTGGAAAGTCGTATGAAGCAGGCAGGCGATCATTTTGATTATGTCATCATTGGGGCTGGATCGGCTGGTTGCGCCCTTGCCAACCGTCTGAGCGAAGATAGTGATAAGCAGGTTTTGCTGTTGGAGGCCGGTGGGAAGGGGCGTCGCCTTGACGTTTCCCTGCCACTTGCGGTTTCAAAATTATGGCCCAATCCTGATATTACATGGGGGTTTGTCTCTGAACCGGAGCCGGAACTGAATGGCCGCCGCTTGCCTGTCGCGCGTGGGAAAATGCTGGGTGGCACATCATCGCTGAATGGGATGATGGCCATACGCGGCCATGCCAGCGATTATGATGGCTGGCGTGACATGGGCCTGCCGGGGTGGGGATATGAGGATGTGCTGCCTTATTTCCGCCGTCTGGAAAATCATTGGCGGGGTGATAGCGATTTGCATGGGGGCAGGGGGCCGGTTTCGGTTCAGCCCCACCCATCACCCAGTCCGCTTTTTAGTGTTGCGCAAGTGGCCGCATCCTCCATGGGTTTCCCATTGACCGATGATTTCAATGGAGAGCGTACCGATGGTTTCGGCATGCCTGATTTCACCATAACGGCAAAAGGGCGAAGGGCCAGCACCGAGCAAGCCTATCTGCGCCCGGCCATGGGGCGTCCCAATCTGACGATCATAACCGAGGCAGAAGTACAAAAAATCCTGATCGAACAGGGTGAGGCTAAAGCCGTTGTTTACCGGCGGGCGGGACAAAACCACATCGCTTATGCGGGGGCAGAGGTGTTGCTCTGCGGCGGGGCGATCAATTCGCCGCAGCTTTTGATGCTGTCGGGCATTGGCCCGGCAGATCATTTGCAGGCTATGGGGATAGAGGTGATAGCCGACAGGCCGGAGGTCGGTGCTAATCTTCAGGATCACCCCGGTGCGGGGATGGAGTTTGAACTGGACCGGCGCTGGGCGTTTGAGGAACAGGTACGCTTTGACCGGGTGGCCGGCTCCTTCCTGCGCTGGATGGCCAGCGGGCAAGGGATAATGGGTGCGCCGCCGCTGGCTATTTCCGCCAATGTAGCGACGCAGCCGGGCAATTCAGAGGTTGACCTGCATTTCTTGCTGGTGCCGCTGGCGATGGAAACCCATATATGGTTCCCCGGTGTGAAGCCGCGTCATGGCGCGAGGCTGGGGGCGATGTGGTCGCTAAATTATCCGCACAGCCGTGGGCGGTTGTCGTTGGCCAGCGCGGATCCATCGGCTCATCCGTCCATTCAGTTCAACCTCTTGTCTGACCAGCGAGACCGTGATGCGATGGTCCATGGTTATCGCGTGCTGCGTGATTTGATGGGGCAGCCTGCCCTTTCCAAAGTAACCGGCGCGATGACGCGCCCCGCGCATGATCCGCAAAGTGACGGTGATATTCTTGCCTATGTGCGGGATGCCACGATGACGGCCTATCACCCTTCAGGTACCTGCCGAATGGGTGGGGATGAAGCATCGGTCGTCGATGGCGAGTTGAAGGTTCGCGGCGTTGAAAAATTGCGGGTGGTGGATGCGTCCATATTCCCGCGTCTGCCCGGTGGTAACACCAATTTGCCGACGATCATGGTTGCGGAAAAAGCCGCAGATCTCATCCGTAAGCGGCCCTGCACCGGATAGGGACGGGCTGCAACAAGGCTTTGGGGCAGGTGAAACTGACGGAAGTAAGGCCCATCCGGCTCTGCCCTGTGCGCCAGATCGTGCGGCATCTGGTGCCCCGGCTCGTCAGGGTAACGAGCCGGGGCCAGCATCACTTATCCGTCGATACCGTGACGGAATTCAGCTTTCCCTGATACACGAAGGGAGGCTCCAGTCCCTTCATTATGGCTTCTTCGCCCAGCATACCGACTGTCGCTGACTGGCCGAGGAAGGTGGACGACATTTCAATGGGCTGCGTCGCAACTTCTTTGCCGTCTATGCTCAGTGATAATGTGCCGCCGCGCTTTGGTTTTGCATCCGGGACAAAACGGGCGGTTATAACATGCTTGCCGGGGGTTAACTTGTTCGTTCCAACCAGTTTGGCATCCGGGTTATGGTCAGATGCGCGATAGAAAAATACTGGTTTGCCATCTGTTATAAACAGGCCCCAGCCGTTGCCCCAGCTTCCCTGTGCTATCAGTGTGCCATCTGCGGGTGCGTTGGGTACTTCGATATCGGCGGATGCCTGCCATCCTGTACCTGCCAGACTGGGGAAGCTGCCGGGGGCATAACGTGTGTCACCCGGATAATAAGTGACAGATTTTCGTCCTTTGAGGATGGAGGGCCGTAAGCGGGAATCCAGCCTGCTGAAGAAATCAGCCTGCAAAGGAAAGACGTTGTTCTGCTGTGCTGCTTCTGTAAAGGCGGCTTTCAGTTCCTCCAGCTTTTGCGGGTTGCTGGCGGCAAGGTCCTTTGACTGGGAATAGTCAATGTTGAGATTATAGAGTTCCCATTTGTAATTTTCCGGGTCGCTGCGGGTTGGGCTATGGTCCCATGTCGGGCGCGGGGGAACAGTGTTGGCGAACCAGCCATCACGGTAAAAACCGCGATTGCCCATCAGTTCGAAATATTGCTCGCGATGGCGTGAAGGTGCGCGGGCATCCTTGAAACTATAGGCGAAGCTGATGCCATCGAATGGCATTTGATCGCTGTTGTTCAGCCGGGCGGGTGGAGTGATGCCGATGGCCTCGTAGATTGTCGGGGCGACATCAATCACATGGGTGAATTGTGGCCTGATGGTGCCGCCATCCTTAATTTTGGCAGGCCACGACACGACCATCGCGTTCATTGTGCCGCCCAGATGAGAAGCGACCTGTTTCGACCATTGAAAGGGCGTATTGAGGGCATAGCCCCAGCCTGCCTGATAAACGCCGGCGCTCTCGCGGCCACCAAAACTATCCTCTTTCCCGATCATATCGGCCCATTGGGGATCATTATTATTCATGGATGCATATTCATTATTGGTGCCGCGTGGGCCTGCTTCCTGTGATGCACCATTATCCCCCTGAACATAGAGGATCAGCGTATTATCATATTCGCCCAGCCGCTTTAGTTCGTCCACCACGCGGCCAAGCTGCGCATCAAAATAGGCGAGCTGGGCAGCGTAAACCTCCATCATGCGGGCGGAGACTTTCTGCTGTTCCGGGGTCAGCGTGTCCCACGCAGCCAGAGTGTCGGCGCGTGGGTTCAGCTTGGCATCTTTGGGGATGACACCCATGGCCTTTTGCCGGCGGAAAATGTCGGCGCGCAGCTTGTCCCAGCCCATGTCAAACTGGCCATGGAATTTCTCAATCCATTCCTTTGGGGCCTGATGGGGGCCATGGGCTGTACCCGGCGCATAATATAGCAGAAAGGGAGCATCAGGACGCAGGCTTTTCTGGCGGCCAAGCCATGCAATGGCCTGATCGGCGAGGTCTTTATCCAGCACATAATCGGGCTTACCCACTGAAGGCCGGATAGAGTTTAGATTTTCGGTCAATATGGGGTCAAACTGGCTGGTTGCGGGGCCGTTGAAACCATAGAAATAATCAAAGCCCAGCCCCAGCGGCCAACGATCAAATGGTCCGAAGGGGCTGGTTTCCCAAGGCGGGGTATTATGGTTTTTGCCGAACCATGATGTGTCATAACCATTGGCCTTCAATACCTGCCCGATGGTCGCTGCTGATGCCGGAATCGTCGCATTATAACCGGGCAGGTCGAGCGATACTTCCGATATTGCACCAAAGCCGACCCGGTGATGGTTGCGCCCCGTCAGTAGGGCCGCCCGCGTTGGGCTACACATGGCGGTTGTATGAAAATTATTATAGCGCAGCCCCTGTTTAGCCAGCGCATCATAAGTGGGCATGGGGACGGGCCCACCAAAAGTGCTGCTGGCCGCAAAGCCAACGTCGTCCGTCATAATGACGATGATATTGGGGGCATGTGCGGGTGCTTCGGGGCGAACAGGAAATGTTTTAAACGCCTGCGGTGCTGGGTTTGTCTGCTGTCCGGTTGCCTGAACAGATGCCATAGCTGCTGACATTGCAATGGCAGAGGCTAATAGTCTCAATTTACTTTTTGCCATATCCAGTTCCTCTCATTTCATGATTTTTTATTGATTTTACAGATTAATATGATCCAGCCCAGGCACAGGCTGGTAGGGGCCAGCGCTGCCAGCATGAAAGGCGACATGCCGTGGCTGTTGCCGATCAGCCAGCCTCCTGCCATAGGTCCGCTAATGGCTCCGATCCGTGTGATAGCGATTGATAATCCGATGAAGCTGGAGATCATGTAGTTCGGATAAAAGCCTATGCCGAAAATGGTGATGGCAACATGGGCGCCCGATATGCCGATTCCTGCTATCAACAGCAAAATCGTCCATATCACGCCATTATAAGGCACGAAACCGAGCAAGATAAAGGCGAGTGCTGCCGCTATATAGCCAGCCATAAAGGTGATGATGGCATGTCCTTTATCCATCAGATAGGCGAAGAGAAAACCACCCATGATGCCGCCAAACTGAAATATACTGCTGAGCTGTGCGGCGCTGTCTACCGATACGCCGCCGCGTGGCAGCAAGGTCGGAAGCCAGTTCACCACCATATACATCAGAAAAGTATTGGTGGTCGCCAGCCCCAATAGCAGCAATGTTATACTGCGGTAGCGGCCTTTGATAAGCTCAGTAAGGGGGGATTGAGATGGGGGGGGGAGTTCGGTTCTGGCCGTCTCATGGTCGGTTGACGCTGGCACTGGCACTGGCGCTGGCATGAGGGATCGCAGAGCAACGGTAACCAGTAATGTCAGTATGCCTGCGAAAAGGAATAAAGCAGGCCAGTTGCCGATTTTAATAAGGGGGACTGCTATGAATCCCGCCAATACGGAGCCAGCAGGAATGGCCGTATTGACGACCGCCAGAATGCGGGCGCGCATATGGTCCGGGGCCATTTGCGCGACACTCGCCGTAATATTAGGGAGGCAGGCCCCCAGACCCAGCCCGGTTAAGAAGCGCCACACTGTGAAGGCTGTAACGCTTGTCGAATAAGCGGTAGCGACAGTAACAACCGCCGTAAAAAGACCGGACCAGAAAATCATCCGCCGCCGGCCTATTTTTTCTCCAAATGGCGCAATGGCAATTGCAGCAATTCCGATACCAATCACGACAATTGACAGGCTGATAGAAAAATCGGCGGCGGGTAATCCCCATTGCGCGCTGACGCGTGGAATGGTGAGGGGCATGGCCGCAAGATCAAGCCCTTCTACCAGCATGAAGGCTGCGCAAAAGCACAATATGATGATGCTACGCACAGATAGCGGGCCGGTCTGCGCCGGTTGCTTTTGAAAATTGGTCATCCTCATCCCCGGCTTATGATGTTCCCTAATCCTTTTGCGTAGGGGCATTGCCTGTGGGCCAGTATAAGCCGGAACCGGCTATTCCGACGAGTGCAGGGAATGGAAAAATTCAAGCAATAGCGATAATGTTTTTATTATCACTACCCCGTCATTTTCGACCTTCTCAACCTGTAGCCAATAGCGCAGCTTATGCCTGCTGCCGAGTGGAAAAACTTCGAAACAGAAGATGCATCGAGCAGTTTTGGAACCCGGGAGGGAGAGGAATATGAACGAAATTCAGGAAATTAACGCCCCGGTTATGTCTGAGGGCGGGGCTATTGTGCGCAGCAAAAAATGGCGTTTCACTGGTGCGGCGGTGATGGCCATATCATTGGCGGCCATCAGCCCGACTCATGCAGAGGAGCGGGGTAGCGAAATAGGCCGGGTGGCCGATGGCGATATCATTGTGACCGCACAGCGACGCGCTCAGTCGCTCAAGGATGTTCCAGTTGCGGTATCGGTTGTGTCCGGTGAAATGCTGGATCAGGCCAATATCAAGTCGCTGGAGGATATGGCGGCCCGTATGCCGTCCGTTCGTGTGACATCCGGCACTATCACCAACTCTATTGCCATTCGTGGTGTTGCCTCTGGTGCCAATGGTGGTTTTGAACAGTCTGTAGCGACATTTGTGGATGGGGTTTATCGCAACCGGTCCCGCTCTACCCGTGGTGCTATGTTTGATATTGAACGGGTGGAAGTGCTGAAAGGCCCGCAAACGACATTCTTTGGGGCCAATGCTATTGCAGGAGCGCTCAATATCTCCACCCGTAAACCGGGGGATGATTTCGATTACAACGCCAGCGCCTTTTATACTCCGGCGACCGGCGAATATAATCTTGAAGCAGGTGTTGATGTCCCCGCAGGAGAAACTTTTGCTGCGCGTGTCGCTGCCCGTGTATCCGGCAGCGAGGGCTATGTTCATAATGATGTAACGGGTGAAGACGGCCCGCATGACCGCAGCGTGCAAGGTCGGTTGTCCTTGCGGTGGGAACCATCTGCCTCCTTCCGCTCGGACCTGCGCGTAGAAGGAAGCCGTTCGCGAACCCAAAACGCAATGCCCTTGCAGTTGTTAAATTGTGCGCCGGATGCCGCGTTCACTATGGCCCCGACTAATACGTGCCGGGGGTATCTCAACCGCAGTGGCGGGGTGGTTGATGATCGGCTGGATTATCACACCAGCACAGGGAAGAATTTTTCTAATTTCGATTATGTAGAAACGGCATGGTCCAACAGCCTTGATCTGGGCGGAGGGACTCTGAATTCCATCACCGGCTATCAATGGCAGGATTTCACGACGCAGGGTGGTTCCATGCCCTTTCCTATGCCAGCCGTTGGTGGCGGGGATGTAGGGTTTCCGACCTATCAGAACGAAAAATACCGACAGTTCAGTCAGGAAATACGTTTTCAATCTGAAACCGGGGGTGCCTTTGAATATATGGTCGGCGCTTATGCTGCATGGGGTAAGCTCGATTTTCAGGGACTGGTAGGGTTCCGCTTCGCGCCATTTGGTGGTTTTAACCCTACAGGAACAACCAATGCCGCCACGCCCATTTCCAGCGAGATTGGAGTGGACCAGAAAGACCGCACGCTCTCCACCTTCGCAGCGGCCACCATTCGTCCGGTTACAGGAATGCGGATTAATCTGGGTGCGCGCTATTCCAACGTGCGTAAAACGGTGACCCGTTTTGCGTCCATGGGATCAGCCGACCCATATGTTACGCCGGGTTCTTACGTTGTATTCGATCCGGCAACGCAGACGATTATTGCGGGGATATTGGGGGCTAATATTGCGCCCTTTGTTAATCCGCGCCGCACAGATGATAAATTCATGCCTTCGGTCAGTGTGCAATATGATGTCACCCCTGATGTCATGGTATATGCAAGCTATGCCAATGGTTTTAAAGCGGGTGGCTATTCGACCGGGGCCAATAATAATGAATTTGGCCCGGAAAGTGTGGATGCTTATGAAATTGGCTTGAAAGGCCGTTTTCTTGATCGTCGCCTGACATTCGATCTGGCATTATATCGCAGTGATTATACCGATTTGCAGGAAACCGCACTGCAAATATTAACATCAGGCGCGGTTACATCGGTTGTCGGAAACGCGGCTGGCTCGCGCGCGCAAGGTGTGGAACTATCGACCAGTTTTCGTTTTGCGCCCTGGTTCACTTTGGCAGCGGATGTTGCCTACACCGATTCCAAATATACCGATTATACCGATGCGGCATGTACGATTTACGGGCTGTATCTCTCCTCCACCTGCGTTCAGGATATGTCGGGCAAGCGGCGCAGCTATGCACCGAAATGGAGCGGTAATGTCAGCGCCCATATCGTTGCACCACTGGGGGGTGGCAATCGCCTGACGATTGATCCGCTGATGTATTTCAGTTCGGCAACCTATTTGTCCGCCACGGCTGATCCACTGCTGGAACAGAAGAGCTATACCAAATATGATCTGCGTGTTGGTATCGGTCCGGACACTGGCCGTTGGGAACTGGCGATCGTCGGTAAAAATCTGAGCAACCGCAAAACCGCAATGTTCCGTCAGGCAGTCGTTGGCGCGCCGGGCAGTGTCGGTGCGCTGATTGATCCGCCGCGTACTGTCGGTATTCAGTTCACAATCAGAAAATAACAATGAATAATGGGGATGAGAGGATGAAGGTCGCTGTTAAATCATGGTTATTGGCCGGGTTTGCGGGTATGCTTTCTGCATGCGGTGGTAATGGTGATACCGCAGGACAAAAAGAAACCGGGGTTGTTCAATCCGCTGACTGGCCGACGCATGGGCGGACACCAGAGGCACAGCGTTTCAGTCCTCTCTCCTCAATTAACCTGTCGAATATCAATCGGCTTGGTCTGGCGTGGTCAGTCGATCTGGAGACCAATGCCGGGCAGGAGGCTACCCCCATTATGCGGGATGGCATCCTCTATATCGCCAGCGCCTATAATATTGTCCGGGCGGTGGACGCGAGAAGCGGTAAAACCCTCTGGGTCTATGACCCGGACGTTCGGGAGGCATCGGCCCGGTCATGTTGCGGGCCGGTTTCCCGCGGGGTAGCAGTCGAAAATGGCCGCGTTTTTGTCGGCGCGCTGGATGGTCGCCTGATTGCGCTGGATGCAAAAACCGGGAAGCCCGTCTGGGAGGTCCAGACGCTGGATCAGGACCATCCGCCAGCCGTGAATTATACCATCACGGGCGCACCGCGCATTGTTAAGGGCAAGGTGATAATTGGCAATGGCGGCGCGGAATTTGGCGCGCGCGGCTATGTCAGTGCTTATGACATGGCGACAGGCAAACGGGTCTGGCGTTTTTATACTGTGCCGGGAAAACCGGGAACGCAGGATGGAGAGATTTCCGATCAGCCGCTCAAGGATATTGCGGCCTCAACCTGGCATGGCGAATATTGGCGCTGGGGCGGCGGGGGCACCGTTTGGGATTCTATTGAATATGATCCTGAGCTGGACCTGCTTTATATCGGGGTAGGCAATGGTAGCCCAACCAATCATGGCATCCGTAGCGCGGGGAAGGGCGACAATCTTTTCCTTTCCTCTATCGTCGCGTTGAAGCCGGATACCGGGAAATATGTCTGGCATTATCAGGAAACCCCCGGCGAGGCGTGGGATTATACCGCGACACAGCCCATTATCTTTGCCGATATTGAAATGAATGGGGCAAAGCATAAGGTACTGATGCAGGCGCCGAAAAACGGGTTTTTCTATATATTAGACCGTGCCACGGGTAAATTACTGGCGGCGGACCCAATAGCCCGCACCACATGGGCCAGCCATATTGATCTTAAAACCGGGCGACCTGTCGAAAACCCGGAGGCCCGCTATTATCTGACAAACCAGCCTGCTCTGGTATTCCCCAGTTCCGGCGGGGCGCATAACTGGCAACCCATGTCCTATAGCCCCGAAACCGGGCTGGTTTATATTCCGGTGCAGGATATGGGCCTTCCCTTCGCGGGAGAGGCAGATATTGCCCGTCAGGCGGGGGTGTATAATAGCGGCACGATCATGACAGGCGGCGCGGCCATGAATGATGCCGACCTCAAAGAAGCCATGAAGCAGATGAAGGGGTATCTGCTGGCATGGGACCCGGTGCGGCGCAAAGTCGCGTGGCGCAAAGAACTGGCGGCAACCTTTAATGGCGGTGTGCTGGCAACTGGCGGTGGCATTGTTTTTCAGGGCAATGGTGCCCGGAAACTTGCGGCTTACAATGCCAAAGATGGCACCTTGCTTTGGTCATTTGATGCCCAGACCGGAATTGTTGCCCCGCCTATCACCTATGCCATAGATGGCGTTCAATATATCGCCGTGATGGCCGGATGGGGTGGTGCATGGCCGATGCTGGGCGGACAATTTGCCGAGCAACCGGCCAATGGTGTCGGGAATAACAGACTGCTGGTTTTTAAGCTGGATGGCAAGGCCCGCCTGCCTGCCCCGGAAGGAAGCGCGTATTTGCCGTTTGATCCTCCGGCGGACACAGCGCCTGCTGCCGTGGTTGCGCGGGGGGATAGCCTCTATGGTCAATATTGCCTCCGTTGTCATGGTATCGGAGCGGTTAGCGCCAGTATGGTCCCGGATTTGCGACGCAGCGGTTATCTTGCTGACAGCAACTTTGACCAGATCGTTGTTGATGGGGCGCTGTCGTCCATGGGGATGCCCTCCTTCAAAGGGGTGCTGGACGCCAGAGATGTCGCTGCCATCCGTGCTTATCTCATCCATCGCGCCAATCGTGATAAGGCAATGATGTTGCCTTCATCACAGCGTTGACTCTGCTTTAATAGAAATGAAGGAAGGAATATTCGTGAATATCGAAACCGAAATTCAGGAACTGAAAGAAAGGCTGACGCTGGCGGAGCGTCGCGCTCAGGCAGCGGAGGATTATGTAGCAATATCCAATTTGCAGCGCACTTATGGATATTATGTCGATAAATCCCAATGGGATCAGGTAGCGGATTTATTCGCGCGGGATGGCGTGCTGGAAATTAACGCGCGCGGTAAATTTTTCGGGCAGGACCGTATCCGCGAATATATGCACCATTTTGGTCCGGCAGAACCCGGCGTGCTGATGAACCATATTCAGATACAGCCGGTCATCAATATTGCGCCGGATGGCATGACGGCGAGTGGTCGTTTCCGTGCGTTGATGCAGGTTGGCCGCATGGGCGGGGAAGGACTATGGGGGGACGCGATCTATGAAAATCGCTACGTCAAGGAAGATGGTGTATGGAAAATTGCATCTCTTCGTGCCTATCAGTCATTCTATGTCCCTTATGATAAGGGCTGGGCGCAGGAAGCCTTGCCATTAATGACGGATTTTGACGATTTCCCACCTGATGAACCAACAGAGGCCTATCCTGTTTATCCAGAGATATTTGTGCCTCCCTATCATTATGCAAATCCGGTAAGCGGGCGAAAATAAGAAACGAAAGGGGCGGTTGAAAAGTGCTGACCATCCGGCAAATGATGATTTTTTCGGCAGTGGTCCGGCATGGTAGTTTCCGGGCCTGCGCTGAAAATATTGGCGTTTCTCAGGTGGTCGTCAGTGCCCATATTCGTGAACTGGAAAGCAGGCTTGGGGTGGCGTTGTTTAACCGCCATCCCGGGCATGCCGCAGAACTGACAGATCAGGGGCAGCATGCTTTTAACCGGATTTCGGCCATACTTACCGACATTGCTGACCTGCGACAGGAACTGGCGGGGGAGCATGAACAGCGCCAGATAAAGATCACAACCTATAGCTTTATCATGCTGAAACTACAGGACAGGCTGGATGCATTTCGTGATATGCGTCCGCATGTAAACCTTCATATAGATCTTGATCCGCCAGATAATATGAAGCTGGCTTTGCAGGTAAACCGCGGTGACGTGGACATCGGCTGCTTTTTCTCAATGGCCGATAATGAAGTGCCGGAAAGCACAATATTTAGCGAAGAAAAACTGGCCATTTATGTGGGGCCTGACCATCCACTGGCCAATGTCATGAATGTCACGGGGGATCAATTGCAGGCCCATCCCGCGATTATGCTGACCAGCACCAACCCGCAGCGCCGATTGACGGACAGGGCGCTGGGGCTGATCGGTGCCAGTCCGGCGAATATATTAATGGAAACCGACGCACTGGCATTGATGCTCAGTAACGTAAGAAAGAACAGGGCATGGATATGCCTGTTTCAGGATTCTGTCGATGATATGTTGCCCGGATTAAAGCGGGTGAATCTGGCGAAAGATATTCCGGCAGTGCAGGTGCGCATGCTGATGCGTTCCTCCGCGCGGCATGATGCAAATTTACGGGCCCTGCAAAGAGCAATCAGTGGCGCTAAGCGCTGACCAGAAAAAGGCGCTGTACACCCATATGGTGGCGCACAGGGACAAGCGGGGCAAATAGTCCATTGATAGTGTTGCAGCCCGCAAAACGACGTCAAAAAAATAGCAGAGGATAATTCATAATGCGACAGGGAAATTCGGGTCAGACGTGGTGTATAATTCGTTTGCGGCTTATGAAAAATGTCGGGCCGGCTGTTGGGCTTGGCTTGATGGCCCTGGCGGGTAATCAGGCGTTGGCGCAGGCCGGTGCCCCCGCAGCATCAGCCCAAAAGCCTATTCGGACGCAGGCTGACGGCGGGTGGCTCAATTACCCTAACTCCCCCAAAGCGCCAAAGGGTGCGCCCAATGTCATCCTTGTGCTGACTGATGATGTCGGTTTTGGCGCAACCAGTACTTTTGGTGGCCCCATACCGACGCCTTATTTTGACATGTTGGCCAAAAAAGGCCTGAAATATACTCAGTTTCATACCACATCCATGTGCTCACCCACGCGGGCATCGCTGTTGACCGGGCGTAACCATCATGCGGTTGGCGCTGGCTCTATCAGTAACGTATCTGTCGATGAGCCGGGCTATACGTCCGTTATCCCGGATAGCGCCGCAACATTGGGCCGCGTTCTGCGTGACAATGGCTATGATACCGCATGGTTCGGCAAAAACCATAACACGCCCGACTGGGAATTGGGACCAATGGGGCCGTTTAAGCATTGGCCCAGCGGCATGGGTTTCAATTATTTTTACGGGTTTAATGCTGCCGGAACGGATCAGGTGAATCCGCCAATATTGGAAAATCATATTGGTATCCGCCGCGATCCCACAGACCCCAATTATTTCTTTGAACGTGACATGGCCGACCGCATGCTGGCGTGGATGAGTGCGCAGCATGGGTCAAATCCCGACAAGCCATTTTTTGCTTATTATGCGCCCGGCGCGATGCATGGCCCGCAACAGGCCCCCAAAGAATGGATTGAGAAATTTAAGGGTAAGTTCGATATGGGGTGGGATGCAATCCGCCCCGAAATATTGGCGCGGCAAAAGAAGCTGGGTGTTGTACCGTCCAACACCAAAATGGCCCCTGCGTTGCCTGATGTGCCGGAGTGGAGTAGCCTGTCTGCCGACCAGAAGAAATTATATGCGCGCCTGATGGAAGTCGCCGCTGCCCAGTTGGCCTATACGGATTATCAATTTGGGCGCATAATTGAACGTCTGAAGGAAACGGGGCAATTCGATAATACTCTGATTATCTTTATTCAGGGGGATAACGGCGCGGCTCTGCACAATATGCGGGGTAGCAACAATATCTATTCTCAGTTTGCCGGTATCGAGCCAACAGATGAAGATTTGATGAAGGATTATGACCGGCTCGGCAGTGAGAATGTCCTGAGTAATTACCCCGTAGGCTGGGGCTATGCCACCAACACGCCATTCCCATGGGGAAAGACCGTGGCGTCCAAGCTGGGCGGTTTACGCGATGGCATGGTTATTTCCTGGCCCAAAGGAATTGCCGATAAGGGGGGGATCCGCCACCAGTTTAGCCATGTGATTGATATTGCCCCCACCATATATCAGGCAATTGGTATCACCCCGCCGGAAATGGTTGATGGCGTTAAACAGCAACCGATTGACGGTATTGCGCTCAATTACACTTTTGATGATGGAAAAGCACCCAGCCGCAGGCGTGAACAATATTTCGAAATGCTTGGCAGTCGCGCTTATTATAAGGACGGCTGGCTTGCCGGAACGGATGTAAGATGGAAGCCTTGGGGGGCGAATAAGACCGATCCTTATAAGGCGGGCTGGCAGCTCTATAATCTAAATAGCGATTATTCACAGATTGTGGACGTTGCGGCGAAATATCCTGAGAAGTTGACCGAACTGAAGGCGGATTTTGATAAGGCCGCCGCAAAATATAATGTGTATCCGTTATCTGCTGATTTTTTCGCCCGGATCGATTCTAAATTTCGTCCGTCGGCTATCGATCAGACGCTGGAACGCGTCTATTATGCCAGTGATATCCGATACCCTGCTGTCGCCTTTCCGGAACTGACACCGAACTGGCGGGTCAATGCGAAAATTGGTGTAAAAGGCGCTGATAGTGGCCCGATATTGAACCAGGGTGGCCAATCATCCGGCTATGCGTTTTCTATCGAGAAAGGGGTTCCGGTATTTACCTACAATCCCTCTGGCCGGGTTCAGGAACGTCGCATTGTGAGAGGATCTGCGCCACTCACCCCCGGTGAGCATGATGTGACAGTTCGATTTGCCCCTGCAGACAAAGGGTTTACCCTGATTATGGAAGTCGATGGCAAAGTGACAGAAACGGCGTCAGTTGACAGGGTAATTCGCATTTTGGCAGGTGAAGCGATGGTCGGGCGTCCGGCCTTGGATGACCGTACCGGGCCACGACTATGCGATTGTGACATCGGTCAAGTTACGATTAGTACCACGCCTACACCATAGAACGTCAGTGGGGCCTCAGGGGTGCGCGGTGCGCGCCCCATTTTTCCCTGTCCTGGTGCTTGACCATGTTGTTTCACTCCATATGCTCAGCTAGTTTAATGCACCAGTATAGACTCTGCCTATGCAGAATTATTCTATGAAAGATGCGTTATTGGCCTCGTCGATCTGGATAAACGGGCCATTGTGCAGGGTGATATGAAAATTAAGGGGCGTATATGAGTGCAAAACTGGTTTCTGATGGGATGATTGCTCTGCCTGGCGGGCGTTTCCGTATGGGGTCAGAGGATCACTATCCCGAAGAAGGCCCCTGCAAAGAAGTAGAGGTTGATGGTTTCAGCATAGATATATTCCCGGTGACGAACCGCGATTATGCGGCCTTTGTTGCGGCAACGGGGCATGTCACCGTTGCGGAAACGGCGCCCACGCTGGCGGATTACCCGGACGCTGACCCTGCGATGCTGCGTGCGGGATCATCGCTGTTCGTGCCGCCTGCTGTGCCGGTGCCTTTGTCGGACCCCTTTGCATGGTGGAGCTTTACCTTTGGGGCGGACTGGCGCCACCCTTACGGGCCTGACAGTGGCATTGATGATCTTATGGAGCATCCCGTTGTTCATATCGCTTATGAGGATGCTGCGGCTTATGCGGCATGGGCCGGGAAGTCTCTGCCGACGGAGGCTGAGTGGGAATATGCCGCGCGCGGTGGGCTGGATGGCGCGGCCTATGCATGGGGCGATGAACTCCACCCTGATGGGCGGATGATGGCGAACACATGGCAGGGTAATTTCCCGGTCAGCAATGACATGACGGATGGCTATTTGCGGACGTCCCCGGTGGGGACTTATCCGGCCAATGGCTATGGCCTCTATGATATGATCGGCAATATGTGGGAATGGACGCAGGATTGGTATGGAGATCATGCCTCTGCGGTGAAGAATTGCTGCGTTCCCCGGAACCCACGTGGGGTGAGTGAGGAAGCCAGCCGGGATGCCAGCGCCCCGGGCGCGCAATTCGGGCGTAAGGTATTGAAGGGCGGTTCCCATCTCTGTGCGCCCAATTATTGCCAGCGTTACCGTCCCGCGGCCCGCTATGCCCAGACAATCGACAGCTCAACCTCTCATATCGGGTTTCGCTGTGTGGTCCGCTAATGTGACGTAATAAATTACATGATTATGATTCAATGATTCATAGTGTTGATACGGAGAGAAACTGACGTCGCAAAGACAGGATTGCACAGGTCGGTGGACTGGCGAGTTTCTCTTCGATTATTGGGGCAGGAGAAAGCGTAAATTTCATGGTTACTGCCGGGCTATGTAACAGTTTAACTTTCGTTGCAGAACGCCCGACGGCACAGGTTAACACCGCCATTATAGAGCATGAACCCGCAGATGTTGCGGTAACAATCGTCCCGCTAACCCTGCCTTATGATATATGGACAGATAAAGTCGTCTACACATGGGTGGCTGTTTGCAGCCGAACTGCGTCGGTAAGACACGTATCTGGGTCGGCCCCAGCAGTTGGGCTTTTCCTCGCATTCCACTATATGGCCACCTGCGGGCCTCATCGGATTGGTCCCCCTGACTGTGTCGCTTGTTTGAACACACGAGCCACTGCGGCTCAAATCACGGCCATGAAATTACTGTGTCATATACCTGATGATATTGAACTCGCGCGCGACACTGTGGCAGCAAAGCTGGAAGCACATGGATGCTCACACAATAAAGCAGCTTGATTTGATTAGTTCTGCCTAACCAATTTAGATATTGCTGAAGATACACCACATTTTGAAATATGTGGTGAGCCCTGCTGGAGTTCACCAATTTTTTAATTTCAGATACTTAGTTTGGATAACCTGCCCGATCAGGGGCACGCAAATGCTGGCCGTCCCGCGACGTTTGGCTAACGTTTCTAGCCCCTTTTCTGGATCTTTAAGGCAAACAAAAACCGCTGGGAGGGGTGGAGCCCTCCGCAGCGGTTATGAGAATAGCCTAGCAGCTACCCGATCTTTTTACGGCATCCCCGAATCCGGTGCAAGCATGTATTGGATGGGAGGTGGGCTATGGGCCTGAACCTTTCTCATCAGGGTTTGCCGGAGGGATGCGACAAGAGTGATTTGCTTCGCCTGCTCGATGGCCTGGGCAAGCAAGGGCTGTCGGTTTCCGCGACGGCCTTCAAGCTGCTGCGCTATTATGTCTGGCGTTCGCGCAAGGAGGATTATCACGCTGGTCGGATATGCGGGCTGTGGGAGAAGGTCTGCGATGTGGCAATGCATCTCGACCTTTCCCCGCGCGCTATCAACGGGGCTGAACGCGAACTGGAGGCTGCGGGTTATGTCCAGCGGACCACCGGCGGCAATGGCGCGCGCTATGGTCGCCGTCAGGGCGGTGCGATTGTGTCGATGGCGGGTGTCAGCCTTGCGCCGCTTATTGGATGCTATGATGATCTCTCGGCGTCTCTGGAAGCGCGAATGCTGCACCGGCAGGCAATGGAAATATGCCGCACAGAAATCCATCATCTGCGCCGGCTGATCCGTGACCATGGCGACACTGATCTTTGCGAGCAATCGGATGCGGTTGCCCGACATGGCCGTGTGTCGCGTATCGGACGGCAGGAGCATCTGGAAGAAATACGCGATGCCCTGAAGGCTATATTGGCGCTCATCGGCGGCATGTCCGGTGCGCTAGAAACTTCCGAT
>SPEL01000005.1 GCA_009360885.1 Sphingobium sp.
CACCCTCAAAACAGAAAAGCTATCCTACCCTGATAATCATACCAGGGGAAAATCTCATTCCCGCTAGAGGCAAACCGCCGTGGTGAGAAACAGTGTCGCTCACCGCTGCGGTGACACCCCTCTAGGCGTGCCTCCTGATTCCGTCAAACACTTTTTGCATTTTTATTTCATATTTTTTCGCTTTCTCGGTCTATGAACGTTCCCAACATAGCAAAAATGGCAGTTTTCCATGAGTTTCGACCATAATGACATCAGCGCGCAGGATGCCAGCGCACAGGACAAAGGCTTTGCGGCCAAGGTTCGCACCGCCATATTCTGGCGATCAGGCGGGCAAATCATCGCCCAGATGGTCAGTTGGACCTCGACTCTGCTGGTCATGCGCCTGCTCACGCCTGGCGACTATGGTCTGTTCGCTATGACTCAGGTGCTGTTGAACTTCATGCAGTTCCTGAACGGCTATGGTCTGGTCAGCGCATTGGTGCAGACGAAGTCGCTAACGAGTCATCAGGTGCGTCAGGCCTTTGGCATCATGCTGCTGCTCAACGGAACGCTGGCGGCGCTTCAATTGATAATAGCACCTTTCGCTGCTGATTATTATGACCAGCCGCTGATTGCCGATTTGTTGAGGGTGCAGGCACTCATTTATCTTTCCACGCCCTTTATCGCGATTCCCGAAGTGCTGATGGCCCGCAAGCTGGATTTCAGAAGGCCCGCAATAGTGGGGCTGATCTCTTCGATGGTGGCCGCACTGGTCGCCCTGACCGGTGCTTTTCTGGGTTGGGGCGTGTGGACACTGGTGTTCGCACCGATTGCTGGATTTTATGTGCGGGGAATCGGTTACCTCATCATCAGTGGCTTTGTTCCTATTCCCAGCTTCAATTTCCGGGGAACCGGATGGATGATCGCCTTTGGCGCGCCTTTGCTCGGCAGCCAGTTCCTCATCATGGTGCAGACACAAACCGATATAATAATCGGCGGACGGATGCTGCCCGCGCATGAGCTGGGCCTCTATGCCGAGGCCCTATTCCTGACGCAGATATTCGTCGCACGCGTTTTACCGCCGCTGAATGACGTGGCCTTTCCGGCTTATGCACGCATGCAGGAAGACAGAGCGGCGCTGAATCATGCCTTTTGCCGGGCGACACGCCTTATCATGATGCTGGCCTGCCCGGTCTATCTGGGCATGGCCGTCACGGCACAGCCGCTGGTGCTGACATTATTTGGACCGAAGTGGGCGGCGATGGTGCCCTTTGTGGCCATCATCGCCGCCTCCATGCCCTTTTATACGCTGCAACAATTACTGAACCCGGCGATGAACGCCATTGGCCGTCCCGGCTTATTGATGCGAATCGCCGCCATTGGTGCGGTGGTTATGCCGCTGGCCTATTTTGTCGGTATCCAGATTGGTGCCATCGGCCTCGCATGGGCATGGGCCGTGGGCATACCTATTTTGGCACTGGTCGCCACGCGAATCGCCACCAGCGCAATGGATATGGATATGGCCGACTTGCTGAAGGCGATGATTCCCGGTTTCTCCGCCGCTGCAATCATGGCCCTGTGTGTGTGGGCTGTGGATCAGCTATTGCCTAGGACATGGGCAACACCATTGCATCTGGGCGCATTGGTGGCGACCGGCGCAGCGGTATATACAGGCGTGGTTTTGCTAGCCTTTCCCGCAGTGATTCGCGATTTTAGGGACATGCTGCGTAAATAAGGCTGTTGGGGTGCGATAAAACGCACCCTATGCCTGACGCAGCGCCTTAATCTCCGCCCATGACCGGCGAACATATTCCAGCCCGCGATGGCGGAATGAACCGATGAAATGGATCATCCGCGGATCAGCAGGCAAAGGCATATCCCAGAAATTCGTGTAATATTCCGGCGGTAACACCCGAGCGCCGGGATCATTAGCGATCACAAAGCTGGATGTGACCTGCTCCGTCCCCCATTCAGCCCACCGCTTATTGCCCAGCAAAGCGCTTGCAGCCTGCGAAAAAGACTCTGCCAGCGCCCGGCCATTCCCGCCACTGGCAAAGCCGGTAAAGCCCGAACAACCGCGGATATAGTGTGGGTCCAGGCAGCCATTGATAGAAAGCTGCGTCAGCGATGCCTCGATCAGCCCCTGTACATGGCCCTGATACGCGCCGGTGTCTGGCACACCCTTCGTAAAATATCGGCGGGCGAACTCCGCCACCGGCAGGCTCTCTGTAATGTCACCATCCGCCCCCAATAAGGTGAAGCTGACATTATCATCAATCGCCAGCGCGACATCCGGCACTGGTCCCACGGTCACCGTATCCGAATCAAGCTGAATGACATAATCATCCCGCCGCAAATCCAGCAAAGTCAGCAGCCTTTCCCATGTCCCCCCCTTTGGGCAGGGGCCGACATCGACATCATGGATGGATATGATGCGGGGGTTGCCCAGATGCCGGGCCAGCACGGCCTTATCCTCTGGCGTCAACGTGCCGTCATCCAGCAATATGACCCGGCCACGGCCCAGATGGCGATGAAGGGATTTCACAGCAACCAGATAAGGAATGACGACAGCCGTGCCGATCATCGAAAACAACACCACGCCATCATCCTTCGGCTGAAGCGGCGGCGTAGAGAGTATCCCACGGCACAGCGGCGTGTGTACCCGTTCCATTACATGTTCGGCTATCGTCTCAATCACGCCCATATCTTTACCGTTGCAGATCAACGCAGCATCATGCCGCACCAATGTTAATTTTCTAATATGTCATCATCAGGGCCGGAACCAGTGTTTGACCAACCAGAACCAGCCCTGTCTATCAACCAGTACCCTAGGGTCCTGACCCTAATGTAAGGCACCCGTATCAGGCACCCTGTATATAGTCTCTCATCGCGGCGGCATCTGCCTCAATGCGGTCGATACGATATTTGACAAGATCGCCGATAGAAACAAAGCCCGTCATTTGTTCCTGCTCTATCACCGGCAGATGGCGGATACGCCGACGGGTCATCAGGGACAGGGCCGTAATAACCGCAACATCAGGTGACACCGTCACTGCGGGGCTGGTCATCCATTCCCCAACCGGGCGATCAAGCGCCTCAGCTCCGCCCTCCCCTATGGAACGGACCACATCCCGTTCCGATAATATTCCGATAACCCGGCCATCCTCTATTACCGGCACACAGCCAATGCGATGCTGCGTCAACAGGGCGGCAGCCTCCCGCATCAATGCAGAAGGGGCAATATAGGTAACTTCCTGTCCTTTCACATTTAATATGGCGGCGATGGTCATGGCACATCTCTCCCTCTTATAGCCGGTCTATGCCAGCCAGAGGATGTTCCCACGTTCCGGCCTCACTGTCTATCCGGTTCAGTGCAATACCCGCGATTCCATGCCCTCTTACCGGGTCATTGCTCCCTCAGTCGCAAATCAACACTGGCACGGCCACCCGCCGGAACCGTGACCGCCCATAGATAATTGCCATCCTTTTCGCTCACCCCCGCAGGAAGCTTCAGCCGATACTCATCCATCCGGGGAATGAGCACCTCGACCAGAGCCTTATCAGGCCGCGCATTGCTGAGGGTCAGGCGCAGGAGCTTTTCCTTCGCCTTACCGGGCAGGCTTTCTTGTATCAGCAGAATCTGGTCGCTGGTTCCGGCGTTGATTTCCACTTTCTCACCAATGGCGCGATCAGCCATGCTGCTATCGGAAAGGAGGAGTTCCTGCTGCCCGTTTCTTTGCATCACCATTACCGAACCGGCAGGCAAAGGCAGCCCTAGCCCTTCCTTCTCCCGGTTTTGCAACCGCAGCATGTTGGTAACAGGCAAAGTGATTTCGCCTTCATTCCATGGCTGTGCGCTCACCGAATAGAGCCGGGTCACGGGCACTGCTTCGCGTTGAAACAGGGCAACCTGCTTCTGCCCGTTAGGCACGACATCCACCCGCACCGGCACACGATATAGCTTCAGATCGCCCAGATCTTCCTGCTGCGCCATCACGGCGGCTTTAGACATGCGGGCCATCGGCGCAGAAGCCATCACAATCATATCCATTCTCTCCGCCATAGGCGCAGGAGGGGGCGGAGGGGGCGGGGGTGGCGGCGGAGCAGTCAGACCAGTAGTGGTATCGCCCATTGGCCAGCAGGAGAGGTTGAGGACAGGCGATTCCTGCCCCTGCACCAAACTACCAAAATCGCTGGTGCGATTGGGCTTGCCCGCAATGGCGAGAAGCTGCGTCTGGTCATAAGAGGCGCCGTTGCCGTTGGCGACCGTCAGCCATGAAAACAGGTCCAACGTTTTGCCATCTTCGGCCACTGTTGCAACATAGCTCGCGCCCCAGTCAAAGCCAGTGGCGAGATACGTCAGCGTCACCTCTGCCTCACCGCCCTGGGGACTGACTGTATTGACCGAGAAGGTCGGTTTTGCGGACAGACCCTCTGGCACGCTATCATATATCAGCGTTTCGGGAAGGCCGCTGCATTGATAGGCCTCTATGCCTTCTGGCGTTTCCAGCACCACCGCATTTTCAGGGCCGGAACGGATGATCGCTTCTGTTTCGCTGACCCGCCCGGTTGCGGGGTTCGTCCGTCGGACCAGCACCCGGTTACCAAGCCGCCCATCCAGCAAAGCCGCAGGGGACAGCAACCGCGCATCGCGGTTTTTCTCGTCCACGCCGCCGGGCAGGCCCGTGACCACGGCGCTAACCGAAATCATGCCATCAGCCACACCTTCGAACCGCACGGTCGATTCGCCCGCAGGCAAAGTAATTCGTCGGGTTTCTGTAATCAGCGCATAACCGCGCAACCAACGCAGATTAAACCCACCTTCGCCGCGCTCCCCCTCTCGGTAGATGGTGACGGATGTCGAAGACGGCGCAGGGGAAACAACAATCTGCCCCCTGCCCGCCTGCGTAACGGCAGCCAGTCCGGGCTGCGCACAGGCGGAGGCCGCAGCGAAGCCATAGCACCCAATAAGCGTGGCAGAGGCCAGTGCGAGCCAGTTGGTTTTCTTATAAAGGCGTGTCATGCACCCCTCCCTCTTTCCCGTCAGTAACGGGTTTCAAAGGTGGCCGTGACGACCGCATTACCATTGGCGGGAACCGAAACTTTCCACAGCGCCGCATTAGAATTTTTCCGCTCGCTTTTGATCGACTCAGCGGTGATTCGCGTGTCTGCCCAGCCAAAATCCAGCCCGCTCTGCACCAGATCAATCGTCACAGGTTCCGCCTTCGCATTGGAAAGCTCATACCGCATGGTTGTGCGCCATTTGGTGTCAGACAGGCGCTGGCGCTGTTCAACCACCGGCTTTACCTTCACGTCAAAGGCCTGCCCGGTCGCCAGAGAAAGCTCGCTACCCATGGGCGTATGGCCAAGCTGATTCTCACCAATGAACTGGGGCGCACCGCTGGCGTCCTTCATATAGAAACGCACCGTCCCGGCAGGCAAAGCATCGCCCAGCCCCCCGGTTCGCGAGGAGGAAAAGCGCACGACGCTGTTGGCGCTCTGGGCCTCATCGCTGGAGTTCAGCCAGTCATTCACATATTCATAGCCCGCCTGCGCTGGCACATTCTGCACATCAAGGAAGCTGACCTGCTTGGTCTGGTTGGTCGCGATCGTCGTACGCCCCGCTATGGGGTAGAGATAGAAATCGCCAAGCTGCTCACGGTTCGCCGTTTCAACGCCGGGGGTGCGAATGGGGCTGGCCATCACACCGGGCCGGGACGGGCGGCCCGTATAAGAAGAATTACCCTGATTCACGCTCCCCGCGACCAGAACTGTATTGGCGTTCGTGTACGTCGTGCCGCTATTATTGGTAAGCGTCACCCACCCCTGCACATCGACCTTGCCTGCCTTTGCATCAAAAAGGGCGACATAATCGCTCGACCAGCCAAGGCCTGGCGTCAGATAGCGAATAGAGGCCGGACGCGTTCCGGCACGGTCGCTATCGACCCGCACGGACAAGGTCGGACGCGCGCGCAGATTATTCGGCACCTTGTCGAACACCACCCGGACCGGCAGCTTATCATCGCGCAGCACCTCAATGCGGTTACCAATCTGCATGACTACGCCGCCATTGACCGCGAGGATTTTTGCTTGCTCCCGCGTTTCGCTACCCGTTGCGGGGTTGGTGCGAACGATGGTGACAATCTGGCCCACCGATTTTTCCATCATCTTAGCAGGGCTAAGCAGATCATAATCGAAATTCTGTTCGATTATCGCCGCACCATCTGCCGCGAAGGAGAGTGTTTCCGGGCGAATCTGCGCCGATACATCGGCAAATTCAATCCGGCTGATACCGCGCGCAATATTGAGCTGACGCACATCCTGCACCAGCGCCAGATTATCATTATAGATGGTAACGGAGACGTCGCCCTGCGCGCTGACATCCTGCGCCTGTGCGGAGACAGAGGCCCCGCCTGCTATCAGCGCCAGCAACGACGCCGCCAGAGAAACGCCTGACAATGATAAACGAACGGCCATTATATGCTCCTTTTCACCGCACCACTCCTGATAACAGGGATGCGGCATAGTGCGGACAGTTACAAGACGGGATTGATATTTCCACGATAGCAATCCCGCTATGATCGTCCCTGCCCCTCCAAAGTGACGGGATATATTTCCTATGCCCCTGTCATCGCCGAACCGAGATGATTGCAAGATGAACGGGAAATGGCCTTCTCTTTTGATCTGTTCAGGACCATCCAAACCAATAGGCCAAATCAAAGAAAAAGGCGGGACCATGCCCGCCTTCTTGCTAATGTAAAATTACCTGCGCGCTATGCAGGACCGCGTATGGGGCTGCTTCATTCAGCCGCCGCTTCGGCCTCTATCTCTGCCTTGGGGCGACGCCCGCGGCGACGCGGTGCTGGCTTTTCTTCTGCCGCTTCCACCATATCTGCCGGTTCACTTTCTGCACGGGATATGGCTGGGGGCAGAGCTGCAAGATCAAGGCCACCTTCACCAGCCTCATCCACCTCTACTCGGCGCGGCTTACGTCCGCGAGGGGCCCGCTTTGCAGGGGCCGCATCTTCCTGACCAGAAAAGTCAACATCAGCGGCAGCAGCTACAGGAACAGAAACATCATTCGCAGCGTCATCAGATGGCTGATCCCGCCGGGTCACGACGATTTTTTCAGCGCGACGGGCCTGACGGCGGATGCTGCTTTCTTCCGTTACCGGCTCAGCGCCATCACCATCGGCAGTTTCCTGCACGGCCATAGGACGTGGCTGACGACCACGGCTCTGACGCGGGTCTTGACGCGATTGACGATCATCCCGGCGGTCGTCGCGATTGTCCCGGCTGTCCCGATTATAGCTGTCCCGGTTATAGCGGTCATCCCTGCTATAACGCTCATCACGATTAAGCTGACCATCCCCGCCTTCTGCGGCAAAGGCTGCGCCGGTTTCCTCAGTGCTTTCACCAGCCGGATCACCCATATCATCCAACGGTTCGTCATTGCGACGGAACCGGGCCTGATGTTCTTCCTGACGGGCGCGGTTATCGGCGATGATACGGAAATAATGATCTGCAAATTGCAGATAATATTCGGTATTGACGCGATCCCCCGCAAGCTGCGCATCCCGTGCCAGATTGCGATATTTTTCCAGCAGCTGAGGGGCATTGCCCCGTGCGCGACTATCAACGCGGTTGCCATTGTCGCCGCCGCCACGGTTTCCACCGTTCTGGCGACCATTGTTCCGGCCCCTATTATTGCGGCGACCGGCCTGACGGTTATTTATCAATGGTGGATCCTTGCCTTCAATGCCATCCTTAATGCACTGCAACCGGCGAGCAAATATCTCACCGGCTCGGACCAGTTCACTGATCCGGGCTTCCTGTCTTGTGCAAGGCGGGTTTCAAACCATCACCTGACCAGATGGGGAGCCGATACCACATGGACGCTTACCATGCGATAGCGTCCCCCTGTTAGCTCGCCTGCGACAAGAAACCAAGAAAATTCGTTCAGACTGGCCAGCGATTTTTCATGCCTGATCGCACTCGCCCGATCACCAGTGCTAAAAAACTCAACGGCGCAGAATAAGGCAGCGCGCCCGCCCGGCCATATCGCGCCGCAGCGTGGCGGAAAAACCGTGGGCCGTGAACAGATCAGCCGCACTTTGCCCCTGATCGAAACCAATTTCCATCAAAGCAATGCTGCTATCCGTCATAACGTTCGCAAGGCTGGCCGCTATGTCTCGATAGGCATCCAGCCCATCCTCCCCGCCAAACAGAGCAACATGCGGTTCATACTCCATCACATCGCGCGGCAACAACGCATGGGGGGTGATATAGGGAGGATTCGCCAGAATAAGGTCAAAACGCTCCGCTATGCCATCGCACCAGTTGCCGGGGCGGAACTGGGCGCGCTCCTCCATACCACATAATCGGGCATTGTTCCGGGCGACAATCAGGGCCTGAGCGCTGATATCCACACCAAGGCCAGTGGCCCCACGCCATTCATCCAGCGACGCAAGCAATAGCGCGCCAGATCCCGTGCCAAGGTCCAGCACCCTGTGCGGGCCAGCAGTTCCGGCATAATGCTCAACGGCTGCCTCTATCAGCGTTTCACTGTCGGGGCGCGGGGTGAGGACATGGGAAGAAACCCGCAGCGTCAGCGTCCAGAAATCGCGCGTGCCGGTGATATGGGAAACAGGTTCCTGCTGCATCCGCCGGTCAACAAGGCCCGCAAAACCATCGGGCACCGGCAAATCACGAAGCCGCAGAATCAGCTCCTCACGGCTGAGGCCTGCCGCATGGGCCATCAACAGCTCCGCATCCAGCCGTGCCGTATCGCTGACAGCGGAAAGGCGCTGCGCCGCATCACGCAAAGCCTGCGCGGCTGAAGGAGACACCCCTTCAGCCAGATTAGCCGCATTCATGCCTATGTCGGCCATAGTCAGTTCACGCCATCCAGTTGCGCAAGGCGGGCCGCCTGATCTTCGGCGATCAGGGCAGAGATAATCTCATCCAGCCCGGCCCCTTCCAATATTTCCGGCAAGCGATGGAGAGTGAGGCCAATGCGATGGTCCGTCACGCGCCCTTGCGGGAAATTATAGGTACGGATGCGTTCGCTGCGGTCACCGCTGCCCACCATGGCCTTACGCGCACCAGCCTGCTGGCTATGGGCGCGTTCGCGTTCCAGCTCATACAGGCGGGTGCGTAGAACCTTCATCGCCTTGGCCTTATTTTTGTGCTGTGATCGTTCATCCTGCTGCGTCACGACAAGGCCGCTGGGCAAGTGAGTGATGCGCACCGCGCTGTCGGTGGTGTTCACATGCTGACCACCCGCACCGGATGCACGGTAAATGTCGATCTTGAGGTCATTATCGTTGATCTCAACATCCACATCCTCTGCCTCTGGCAGGACCGCAACGGTCGCTGCGCTGGTATGGATGCGCCCGCCGCTCTCCGTTGCCGGAACACGCTGAACCCGGTGGACCCCGCTCTCAAACTTCAACCGGGCAAACACGCCAACGCCGTTAATGCCGGCGATGACTTCCTTAAAGCCGCCCGCCTCCGACGCGCTGGCGGAGATGACCTCAATCTTCCAGCCCTGCGTATCGGCATAGCGTTGATACATGCGCAGCAGATCGCCCGCGAACAGCGCCGCTTCATCCCCGCCTGTTCCGGCACGAATTTCCAGCATGGCGGGGCGGGCATCCGCCGCGTCTTTGGGCAGCAATTGCAGCGCAAGGGCGTGTTGAGCATCAGGAATCTGCGCCTTAACGGCCTGCAATTCCTCCTGCGCAAAGGCCCGCATTTCCGCGTCAGCCTCCCCGCCGGAAAGCATCGCCTCCAACTCAGCGCCCTCATTGGTGAGCGCAGAGACCGCCCGCGCCGCCTTCACTACCGGCTCCAGCTCGGCATATTCGCGGGACAGCTTCACAAACTCTTCGGGCGCAAGGTCAGGGCGCGCCATGGCGGCCTCTGCCTCCTCATAGCGACGCTCTATCTGCGCAATACGGTCTGGCGAAATACGCATCAGAGGAGAGGTTTCAGCACCGATTCGGCCTGCGCCGGGATCACCCCTTCGCCCCGCACACCCAAATGCGGCGCACCGTCCCGTACCGACAGAGACACCAACGCCCCCGCCGGAATCTTCGCGGCCTTGTCATAGCGTTTACGCGGAGACCCGCTGGCGACCAGTTCCGCCGACAGCCCCTGTTCCCGCAGCGCCCGCAAACCGGAAAGCGCAGTAGAAAGCAGCGCGTCATCCTCCAGCGCGATGACCACATCTATCGGCTGCACACCCGTTTCATCGAGCAGCATCGCCAAGCGCTCAATCCCCGCCGCCCAGCCGACTGCCGGGGTTGCGAGGCCGCCCATATTCTCGATGAGGCCATCATAGCGTCCGCCGCCCAATACGGTGCCCTGCGCACCCAGACGATCGGTAATAAATTCAAAGGCGGTGTGGCGATAATAATCAAGGCCGCGCACCAGCCGGTCATTACGCTGCCATGCGACGCCAGCCGCCTTCAGCCCATCTGTCACCTTCTCGAAAAACGCGGCGGCTTCGTCACTCAGATACGCATCTATGCCCGGCGCATTAGCCACCACGGCCTGATCTCCGGCATCCTTACTATCAAGGATACGCAGCGGATTACGGCCAAGGCGATCAAGGCTATCCTCTGATAGCTGATCCCGGTGCCCTTCAAAATGCGCAACCAGCGCATCGCGCCATGCATCGCGGCTCTGCGCATCGCCCAGCGTATTGAGGGTCAGCGTAACCCCTTCATTAACGCCCAGTTCGCGCAGAAGATGATCGGCAAAGCACAATAATTCCACGTCAGCCAGCGGTTCAGCCGCGCCAATAATCTCGGCGTCAATCTGGTGAAACTGACGGTAACGTCCCTTTTGCGGGCGTTCGTAGCGGAATAACGGGCCGTGAGTCGCAAGGCGAACCGGCGCATATTGCTGCCACCCTTCAGTAATATAGGCGCGGGCGAGGCCAGCGGTAAATTCCGGGCGCAGCGTCAGGCTGTCTCCGCCGCGATCCTCGAAACTATACATTTCCTTGGAAACGACATCGGTGCTTTCCCCAAGGGACCGCGCGAAAACCGCCGTTGCCTCAAACACGGGAACCTCTGCCCGACGAAAACCATAAAGTTTCCGCACCCGGTCAAAAGTGCTGACCACATGGGAAAAGCGATCAGCCATATTATCGGGCGTGCCGCCCAGCATATCCTGCGTGCCCCGAACCGGGCGTGGGGTTTGAATCTTTGCCATGCGCGCCCCTCTAACCTTATTTCGCGCGCAAGGGAACAGAGGACACGCACGATCAGTTGTGCGCCATCAGGGGTGGACGGAATGACGCCAAAAGGTCATGATGTTTTCTTTCATCCTTACGCCGTCTGGTCAGTCGCCAGACGACCGACACCATATTAATCAAGGCAGGATTATGCGTCGCCCCCTCATTCTATCCGTCCTTCTTTCCACCGCCGTCATCGCGTCGCCAGCGATCGCACAGGGCGCATCGCAGGCAGCAAGCGGCCCCGGTGCGCCCGGAAACAGCGCCCCGACGGCCATGCCGATCGTCGATAGCATCGCCGCGCCACAGGACATTGCCTATCCCGGCACCATGCAATTGACGGTTGATGCAACGGATATCAACCAGCGCATCTGGCGGGCGAAGCAGGTCATCCCGGTGGTCTCTGCCGGTCGGATGACCTTGCTCTATCCGGAATGGTTACCGGGGAAGCATGCCCCGCGCGGACAAATGGATAAGCTCGCTGGCATCAGCTTCACTGCTGGCGGAAAAAAGCTGGGCTGGAAACGGGATCCGCTGGATGTCTTCGCCTTTCATGTGGATGTGCCGCAGGGCGCACGCGAAATCGTCGCGGAGTTTCAATTCCTTAACCCCACGGTCGCGAATCAGGGCCGTATCGCCGTTACCGATGCGATGCTGAACCTTCAGTTTGAGGCCGTTTCGCTCTACCCGGCGGGCTATTATACCCGCCGCATCCCGGTGCAGGCTACAGTCACCTACCCACAAGGCTGGACCGCCTATACCGCCCTGCGCGGCAAACAGAGCGGGGCCACCATCCGTTATGACGTGACCGATTATGAAACGCTGATCGATTCGCCGGTGTTCGCCGGTCGCTATGCCCGCTCGGTCGATCTGGGCAATGATGTGAAGCTCAACATCGTTGCGGACGCGCCAACAGAACTGGCCGCTACGGACGAACAACTGGAAATGCACCGCAAGCTGGTGCGCGAATCGCTCGCCCTGTTCGGTGGCAAGCATTTCGATCATTATGATTTCCTGTTCGCCATCACCAACGACATGGGCGGCATTGGTCTCGAACATCACCGCAGCAGCGAAAATGCCGTGGAAACCGGTTATTTTACCCGCTGGCATGAGGGGCCGGGGCGCCGCAACCTGTTGCCCCATGAATTTGTGCATAGCTGGAACGGCAAATTCCGCCGTCCTGAGGCATTGTGGACCCCCGATTTCCGCACAAAAATGCAGGGCGAATTGCTGTGGGTTTATGAAGGTCAGACCCAGTTCTGGGGCTATGTTCTGGGCGCGCGCTCCGGCCTCTACAGCAAGGAGCAAACGCTCGATGCGCTGGCGTCTATCGCAGCACGCCTCGACACCGCAAAAGGGCGTGAGTGGCGGCCAATGGTTGATACCACGCTGGACCCGATCATCTCCGCCCGACGCCCAAAGGGGTGGAGCAACTGGCAACGATCAGAAGATTATTATAATGAAGGGCTGATGATCTGGCTGGAGGCGGACGCCATCCTCCGCCGGGAAAGCAAGGGTAAGCAGGGCCTTGATGATTTCGCCCGCGCCTTTTTCGGCGCCCGCCCGAATGACTGGGGGCAGCTCACCTACACCCGTCAGGACGTCCTCAATACTCTGCAGGCGCTTCAGCCTTATGACTGGGCCAGTTTCTTCGACACTTATGTGGAACGCACCACCACCGAAACCCCCAAAGGCGGCTTTACCCTTGGCGGCTATATGCTGGAATATCGGGACACCCCGAATAGCACCACCAAAGAGGTAGAAAAATCTCTGCGCGGCGTGGACCAGACCTATGGCATTGGCCTTGCAGTGCAAAATAATGGCGAAATTCTCTCCGTCATATGGGACAGCCCAGCCTTTAACGCAGGCCTTGCCACCGGCATGACTATCGTTGCGGTAAATGGCGGGGAATTTTCCGTCGACCAGTTCCGTTCCGCGCTAACCCAAGCAAAGTCATCGCGCAAACCCATCGAAATGATCGTCAAGCAAGGCAAAGTATATCGCAACATTATGCTCGATTATTCGGGCGGGTTGCGCTATCCGCACCTACGAAAAACGGTCGAAGGGGAAGGCAGCCTAGACAAGCTGCTGGCCCCCAGAGGCTGAACCACGAATATTCAACACAACAAAGTCAGGTCATTCATGGATATTTCCCTTATCCCGGTTGGTGATAATCCGCCCGAAAGCCTTAACGTCATCATCGAAGTTCCCGTTGGCGGTGAGCCGGTTAAATATGAATTTGACAAGGCATCGGGCGCTCTGTTCGTGGATCGCATCCTGCACACCCCGATGCGCTATCCCGCCAATTATGGTTTCGTACCGCACACTTTATCTGACGATGGCGACCCGATTGACGCACTGGTCATTGCCCGCGTGCCGTTTATCCCCGGCTCCGTCGTACAGGCCCGCCCAATTGCCGTGCTGCATCTGGAAGATGAAAAAGGCGGCGATGAGAAGCTGGTGTGCGTACCCGTAAAGTCTACCTCGCCTTATTACAGCGAAGTGTTTGAAAAAGACCATCTGCCCGACATCATCTTTGCGCAGATCGAACATTTCTTCACCCATTATAAGGATCTGGAAACCGAAAAATGGGTTCGCGTTGGCAAATGGGGTGATGCAACCGAAGCACGCCGCCTGACCATCGAAGCGATTGAACGCTACGAAGCGACCAAGAAATAAGCGATCAGCATAGCTGAATGGGTAAAGAGAGGGGCGCAGGAAACAAATTCCGCGCCCCTTTTTCTATATCGGCCAGTCAGGAAGCAGGCCGGACGTTAAGGTCTGTACCTAAGCCTTGCTCACCCCCGGCCACGATATCCCGCAACGCCCTGTTCCGGCACCCACACATCTGCCGGGGCCGCGCCTGATTGCCAGAACACGTCAATGGGAATGC
This sequence comes from Sphingobium sp., assembly GCA_009360885.1. Taxonomy (GTDB): domain Bacteria; phylum Pseudomonadota; class Alphaproteobacteria; order Sphingomonadales; family Sphingomonadaceae; genus Sphingobium. The sequence goes on from SPEL01000005.1 coordinate 14,118, forward strand.
CGCCACGCGGATACCAATAACCGCCAATGCGCAGCCAGATCGGCTTCATCTCATCAAATAAGCGCTGGCCGATTCCAACGGTACAATCTTCGTGAAAGCCCGCATGATTGCGGAATGAACCCAAAAACAGCTTTAGAGATTTCGATTCGACGATGGTTTCATCCGGCACATAATCAATCACCAGATGCGCGAAATCCGGCTGGCCGGTCACGGGGCAAAGCGATGTAAACTCCGGCGCGGCAAAGCGCACCATATAGCGCACGCCCTTGCGCGGGTTGGGGACATAATCAAGCACCGCCTCATCAGGAGAGGCGGGCAGCGCGCTGGTCTGGCCAAGATGTAATGGTTGCATGGCTTGCCTATAAGCGAATCACACGCCCCATGCAAAGCAGAAGCCTGCCTCCGCAAAATCGTATAATCTTTATCAAAGGAGGGTGGAAAGCTGCACCCATAAGGCCTAATGTCATGCCCAGATTTTCGCTTCGACGGTCCCAGTGACCTTCGCCGAGGCCCCGCAAGAAAGGCATAGTGATGGATTTGCTGGTAAGCACGCAGTGGCTGGCGGACAATATGAGCGCCAGCGATGTTCGCATCGTTGACGCGACCGCCTTCATTCCCGGCATGGGCCGAGATGCCGCCGCCGAATATGCAGGACAACACATCCCCGGTGCTGTTTTCCTGAACGCGCCGGATATAGCGGACGACAAAGACCCCCGCCCCAATATGGCTGCCCCGCCGGAAAAATTCGCCAGCAGCATGGCGGCGCTGGGACTGAGCGATGGGTGCCGAATCATTCTGTATGACAACAGCCCTTTTTACAGCTCCGCCCGCGCATGGTGGATGTTTGAGCTTTATGGCATCACCGATGTAGCAATATTGGACGGCGGCCTTGCCAAATGGCTGGCCGAAGGACGCCCCATAGAAAGCGGCGCAGTGACACCCCGCCCCGGTGAGTTCACCATCCGCCGCGATGGTCGGCCCGGCATTGCTACGCTGGACGATGTGCTGGCCAATATCGGGAGCGGCGAAAAACAGCTTGTCGATGCACGCGGCCCGGGCCGTTTCACCGGCGAAGAAAAGGAGCCCCGGCCCGATATGGCATCCGGCCACATCCCCGGCGCACGCAATCTGCCTTATTCCCGGCTGCTCAATGCTGATGGCACATGGAAGCGCGGCGAAGATCTGCGCACAGCCTTTGAGAATGCAGGGATTGATCTCTCCAGCCCGATCATTGCCACCTGCGGCAGCGGGGTCACCGCCGCTGACATTGTGCTGGGTGCCCGTCTTCTGGGGAAAACAGATGTCGCCCTCTATGACGGCAGTTGGAGCGAATGGGGCGCCCGCCCCGACACGCCCAAGGCAACCGGCCAGTAAGTAACGCGCCCGTAAACACATCATCACACATGGTCCTCAGGGCCTCAGAAGGTATCATTAAAGCATGGCGAACTCGCATAAAAACGGGCAGCAGCCCGATGGCCGCAGCATCGAAACAAAACTGACGCAGGCAGGACGCCGCCCGGAATGGACAGGCATCCCCGGTCAGCCCGGCGGCATCGTCAATCCGGGTGTATGGCGCGCCTCCACCATCATATATGAAGATGTCGCGCACATGATGTCCGCCCGTATATCACAAGAAGACAGCCGGGGCCGCTGGTTCTATGGCCGCAAAGGCACGCCGACCAGTTGGGCACTGGCCGAAGCCTTAACCGAGCTGGAACCCGGCGCGGAAGGCACGATGCTCTATCCTTCAGGCCTTGCGGCGATTAGTTGCGCGCTGATGGCGGTGCTAAAACCCGGCGATCATTTGCTGATGGTCGATAGCGCTTATGATCCTACCCGCATTTTCTGTGAAAAAGTGCTGCGCCCTATGGGTATTGAGACCATTTATTATGATCCGATGATCGGTGCAGACATTGCCAGCCTCATCACCGACAACACCCGTGCGATCTTCATGGAAAGCCCCGGCAGCCTGACGATGGAGGTACAGGATGTGCCCGCCATTGTCGCTGTGGCCAAGGCACGCGGTATCACGACGCTCATCGATAACACATGGGCGACACCCCTGTTTTTTCAGGCACTGGCGCAGGGCGTAGACATTTCCATCATTGCCTGCACAAAATATATTACCGGCCACAGCGATGTTATGATGGGCAGCGTCACCGCAACCTCTCAATATTGGGAGGCTATTCAATCCATGGCGTGGCTGTTTGGGCAGATGAGTAGCCCGGATGATTGCTGGCTGGCGCTACGCGGCCTGCGCACCCTTGGCGTTCGCCTGAAACAACAGGAAGAAAGCGCGCTTACTATCGCTCGCTGGCTCAAAGCACGGCCAGAGGTTGGTATTGTACGCCATCCGGCTCTGCCCGATTGCCCAGGCCACGCCATATGGCAGCGCGATTTCACCGGATCATCCGGCCTGTTCAGCTTCACATTGAAGGGCGTTGATGAGACCGTGCGCGCTCGCCTGATTGACAGCCTGCAGCATTTCGCCATTGGATATAGCTGGGGCGGCTATGAAAGTCTGGCTTTGCCGGTGGACCCCGTCAATATCCGCACGGCGACCCAATGGGCACCGGACGGGCCGCTGATCCGGCTAAATATCGGCCTGGAAAAAACCGAAGACCTGATTGCCGATCTCGAACAAGCATTTGCGGCCGCTTTTCAGGGATGAGCTGAAACCGACAGATAAAAGAGGCGGGTAAGGCCGGGTAAAAGAGGCGGGTAAGGCCGGGCTGCTATCAATATTCGATAGAAAAAGCCGCTATCCCGCCCCTTGCCCGCTGTTGCTATCGCGGCATCAAGCACCTGCGCGATCTTAACGATTGTGACATTAACGCAACAATCACATTCTTATCATGAATTCGCTGCACATTTTCCCTCTTGTGCGGCGCACTATATCGCGCCATCCTTCCATTGTTCGTGGTGACAGGCCCCAGATAGGACAGACCAGCCCGCTGGTCCCGAAAACAGAGAGGCACCGACCCGAATGCAGGTGGGACGATCTTGTTTGATCGAACCAACGAAGGGAAATATCTATGCGCAAATTGTTTCTGGGCACGTCAGCATGCTTGCTGGCGACCATGATTGCGCCAGCTCATGCACAGGAAGAGGTTTCAGACGGTTTCTCCGTTAGCGGCAGTGCCGCCATTGTTTCCGATTATCGTTTCCGCGGCCTTTCCCAGAATGGCGAAGAAGCAGCCATTCAAGGCGGGGCAACCATCAGCCATGATAGCGGCTTTTACGTCGGTTTCTGGGGGTCCAGCGTTGATTTCAGCTCCACCAACAAGGACGGTAGCCCTTCCAATCAGTCATCTGAAATAGACGCGATTGTCGGCTATTCTACCGAGGTTTCGCCCGGCCTCACTATTGATGGCGGCGTCACTTATTATATGTATCCGGGCGGCACCAACGCCGCGACCGATTATTTTGAACCTTATCTCTCGCTTTCCGGTGCGGTTGGCCCGGTCACGGCGAAGGTGGGCGCGGCCTATATGATTGATGGGCAGAACGCTCTGGGCGGTAAAGATAATATATATGTCTATACCGATCTCGCCGCAGCGATCCCCAACACCCCCCTCACGCTGAAGGGCCATTATGGCTATAGCGACGGCATTTATGGCGCGGGCGGCAACTATGCCGATTATTCCATAGGCGCAGAGGCGAGCTGGAAGGCCCTGACCTTCGGTGTTTCCTACATCAATACGACGGGTTACGGCAATCAGGCGGTGAAGGAAGCCGCCGGGGCCGATGGCACAGTGTTATTTTCGGTGACAGCTGCGTTCTGACGTAGCCTTGCCCTGAAAAAGGAGAGACCCGTTCGCCCCATGGCCGGGTCTCTTTTTTCATGCCCAATGTGGCGTGACTGGATAATCCTTCAGCATAATCAGGCACGACCCTTAAAGCCATTTTCGCTCATTCGGGATTATCCGAATCAATATAAGGCTTTATTTTACCGCAATTGAACGGCGCCGAACTGCGGTTTGTCACCAGCAGAGAGCCAACAGCATGGGGAATTACCCCAGAGTCAGGACCCTAGCTCGTCAGATTTCCCCGCCGAGACCGGGTGAACAACTCACGGTCATCAGGCCCAAAACCAAAGCGCCAGATGATAATACCGTAAACAAACAGGATAACCGGCACACCAATCACCAGTTCAACCCACTCATAACTGCGCGGCAGGCTGACGAACACCATGCCCACAATCACCGCAACACTCGATGCCGCAAGCAATGCTGGCCGCCATGTAGCAATGCGATGCTTCAACAGATATTGTAGCAGATTGGATTTAACGATCGAACTGAACGCCAGCGCCAGCGCCAGCGCCAGCGCAGGGGCAGCGGCCATGACTTCATCGCTATAACCTGCCTGACGCACCATCAGGATCAGCACAAAGCTCAGACCCGCCTGTAGCCCGATCATCCCTAGCGAAATCATCAAATTCCGATGCCGGGCGAGATAAACCAGCGCGCTTTCGCTTACCACCGCAGTCGCCGCCACGACTTCGGCCAGTAACAGGAAGCCCAGCGCTAACGTGCCATCGACAAATTGCGGACCAACCAGCCCCATCACCGCCTGCCCCGGTATGCCCAGCGCCAGCGCGATGCCAGCCTGAGCGGCAATGATCCAAAAGCCAACCTGGCTGACCTGCCGGGCGATGGCCGCATAGTTATTTTCGTTGAGATTACGGGTGATAACCGGTCCCAATATCGGTTCAAAGCTGGTCTTGAGCTTTTGCGGCAGGGACGCGACCTGCTGCGCCACATAATAAATGCCAACCACCGCTGGGCTAACGAACAGGCCCAGAATCGCAAGATCCAGCCTGCGTGATCCCCATTCCACTGCATCTGCCGCCGCTAGCGGCATATTGATGCGGGTCATCCGCCACAGACGCATCAGATCGGGCTGCCAGCCGCGTGGCAAGCCAAAATGACGAAACATAGGCCAGAGCGACGCCAGCATGGCCGCAATCATCGACAATAAATAAGAAAGGATGAGGCCATCGCGCAGCGAATAATAAGACAGCACCCATGCAGCGATACTGATGGTCCACGGTTCAATGATCGCCCGTGCCCGCACGGTAGCAGATATGTCATAGCGCCATGCGCAAGCCGCCAAGGCAACATCCGACCCTGCCACCGCCAATATAATCAGCGGTAGCCAGTGATCCAACCCGTTTAGGCCGCTATTGGGGAACATCGCGTGCGGAAACAGCATCAGCAGCCCAGCCGCCATCAAAGAGAACAGCACAGTCAGCACCATTGCGTCGGCCACAACATGATTTTCTGGCCGCTTCGTCTGCGCCAGCGCCCCGGCAAGACCACGTTTCAGCCCAAGAGTTGCGATTTGCGCGGCGAATTCGATCACCAAGATCGCATAGGCAAAGCGTCCCAGTACCTCCGGCCCATATATACGCCCGGCAATGAACAGAAACGGCAGGCGCGCGGCCAGACGCAGCAAAAAGCCGAAAACATTGGTCCGCCCACCTTTAGCGAGGGCAGCTATATCCTGATCTTCGCGCGCTTTTGGGTCCGGCGCTGTTTCGATGGTCAAGCGGCTGTCCTCTTTAAACCTGTGCAATCATAGGCCAGAGCGCCCCCCAAGTATATCGTCATTCGCATCGGAGTGGCCGGGAGAGCAGCGCATCCACCATCGCCTGCACATTCATATTCCCCTCCAGCAACGCACAAACTCCCTCAACAATCGGCATTTCAACCGCAACACGGTGGGCAGCATCACGCAAAACCGGCGCGGTAAAGGCACCTTCGGCCACGGTACGACGATTGGAAAGCAAATCCGCCGCACTGCGTCCTTCCCCTAATCCTTTGCCCAGCGAAAAATTCCGTGAACTGGTCGAGGAACAAGTCAGTACCAAATCACCAAGGCCAGAAAGGCCGGATAATGTTTCCCTTTTCGCGCCCAATGCCCGACCAAAGCGGGTCATCTCGGCAAAGCCCCGGCTGATGAGGGACGCCCGCGCATTAAGGCCCAACCCCGCGCCATCCGCGACACCGCAGGCAATGGCCAGCACATTTTTGACCGCACCACCAACCTCTGCCCCAATCACATCATCGGAACAATAAGGCCGAAATTCCGGCTGGGCGATGCGCTCCACCAGCCTCTGCCCCAGTGCATCATCAGCGCAGGCAAGGGTAACAGCCGTCGGCAGACCGGCGGCCACTTCATGCGCGAATGTGGGGCCAGATAAGACCGCGACCGGGGCATCAGGCAGCGCATCTTCCACCACCTGCGACATCAGCATACCCGTCCCCGCCTCTATCCCCTTGGCACAGAGGACCAGCGGCACATCCCGCCGGGGAAGCTGCGCGACGACGCCGCGCAAATGCTGCGCCGGAACCACCACCAGCAAGGCATCGCAGTCCGCCAGAACCGCCATATCGGTGCTGGCATGGATGGTGGGGGACAGCACCACACCGGGCAGATAGAGGCTGTTTTCATGGGCGCTGTTGATGGCGTCCACGACCTCTGCCTCATAGGCCCAGACCGGCACCTCATCCCCACTGGCAGCGGCGACCTGCGCCAGGGCACTGCCCCATGCACCTGCGCCCACGACACCGATTTTCATAGACGGTTCCTCTTGTATATTCATCACGCCTTTACCCCGGCGCCGCGTGCTTTTTCTGCGGTCGGATCAAGCGGCCAGCGCGGGCGCGCCGCCACATCCATCGGGTCGGTCATACCCAGACGGAAACGTTCCGCCCCGGCCCATGCGATCATCGCGCCATTATCGGTGCAGAGCCACAAGGGAGGCGCGACAAAGGGCAGGTCATGGCTGGCGGCAAGCTGCGTCAATGCATCGCGCACCGCACCGTTGGCCGCAACACCGCCCGCGACAACCAGCGCAGTCACGCCGGGGTTGCCTTCCAGTGCCCGCTTCGTACGATCAATCAGGCAATCAACCACTGCCTGCGTGAAGCTCGCCGCTATATCCTCAACCGAATATTGTCCGGATTGATAGGCGCGCATCACCGCGCTTTTCAGGCCCGCAAAGGAAAAATGCGGGTCTGCCGTGCCAACCAGCGGGCGGGGCAACGGCACGGCCTTCGCATTGCCCGCCAACGCCGCCTGTTCCACCAGCGGCCCGCCAGGATAGCCGAGGCCCAGTAATTTCGCGGTTTTATCAAATGCCTCACCCGCTGCATCGTCAATGGTGGTGGCAAGGCGGCGATATTGGCCAACGCCATCCACCCGCAATATCTGGCAATGACCGCCCGATACCAACAGCAGCATATAGGGAAATTGCAGGGATTGGTCCGCCAGACGCGGGGACAATGCATGTCCCTCCAGATGATTGACGGCAATCAACGGCTTTCCTGCCGCATGGGCCAGCGCCTTACCCGTGACCAGCCCCACCATCACCCCACCAATCAGGCCCGGCCCGGCGGTCGCGGCGATGGCATCTACATCATTCAGGGTCAGCCCCGCCTCATGCAGCGCGCCATCGACCAGCGGCATCAATGCCTCGGCATGGGCGCGGGCGGCAATTTCCGGCACGACACCGCCATAAGGGCGGTGCTGCGCCTCCTGCGTTGCCAGCTTATGCGCGAGAATCCGCCCGTCATCCGTCACAAGGGCGGCGGCAGTTTCATCACAACTTGATTCAAGGCCTAATATGATTGTCATTTCCGCCTTTCCTCTAACCCCCGTGGCGATTAGAGCAAGGGGCGATATGCAAAGCCATCATTCCACCACTTCTTCACTCGCCCGTCCACTGCGCCTCGGCACACGAGCATCTCCGCTTGCGATGGCGCAGGCAAGGCTGACCGCACAGGCTCTTTGCTCCGCCCATCAATGGGACGAAAGCCAGATTGAAATCATCCCCGTCACCGCCAGCGGAGACAAGGTTCTGGACCGTCCTCTTGCTGATATGGGGGGCAAGGCGCTCTGGACCAAGGAGCTGGACCACTGGTTGCATGATGGCACCATAGATATAGCCGTACATTCCATGAAAGATGTGGAGACGATCCGCCCGGAAAGCCTGATAATCGGCGCTATGCTGCCCCGCGCGGATGTACGCGATACTCTGGTGGGGGCGGCATCACTGGCGGAATTGCCGCAGGGCGCGCGCCTCGGCACCAGCTCACCACGCCGCGCCGCGCAGGTAAAACGCCTGCGTCCTGATGTGGAAACGGTGCTGTTTCGCGGCAATGTCGCCCGCCGCCTGCAACGATTAGCGGATATGGAGGCAGATGCCACTTTGCTGGCAACCGCAGGCCTTATGCGGCTGGGGCAGCAGGAAATCGGCATAGCGGTGCCCGTTGATGTGATGCTCCCTGCCCCGGCGCAGGGGGCGATTGGCATTGAAACACTGACCAGTAATGCCGCCGTTCGCGCTTTGATCGCCACCATTGATGATGCGAACACCAGTGATTGCGTGCGCATGGAACGCGCCGTGCTGGCGGGCCTAGGCGGCACCTGCCATTCCCCCATTGCCGCGCTGGCGACCATACAGGCGAATAACACAGTAGAATTGCGCGCAGAGATACTCTCGCCCGATGGCGCAGAATATCACCGGATCGACCGGGTGCTGCACCGGAGGGATGAAAGAGCAGCCCATGAACTGGGGCTGGAATTATTATCCCTCGCCAGCCCAACCCTGCGCGCCCTGTTCACTCCATGAGCAATACCGCACCCCTGATGCGCCCGGTGCTGATCCTCCGCCCGGAACCGGGGGCAGAGGCCACAGAAAAGCGGGCGCAGGAAAGAGGGCTGACATCATTGCTTTACCCCCTGTTCGCTGTCCGCCCCCTATCATGGGATGCACCAGACCCTGCCAATTTCGATGCACTGATGCTGACCAGCGCCAACAGCCTGCGTCATGGCGGCGATGCCATCGCCCTATATCACCATCTGCCAGTATTTGCCGTGGGAGCCACCACGGCAACCGCCGCCAGAGACCATGGATTTTCCTCCGTCATCACCGCCGGGCCAGATGCACCGGCCATGCTCGCCGCTATCGGTGAAACACCCCATCGCCGCCTGTTTCACCCCGGCGGCAAAGATTTCCGCCCCTATGATGCAGGCCCCTTCCACATCACGCGCCGCGCCGTCTATCATGCCGCAGAAGCAGGGGACGAAGCTGGCCTTGCCCCCTATCTGGCCCAAAACCCCGTGCTGCTGATCCACTCCCCTCGCGCAGGGCGGCGGGTGGCAGCACTGATCCCGGCGGAGCAGCGCGAGCGATTATCGATTATCACCATTTCCCCGGCTGCACTGGCCGCTGCGGGAGAGGGATGGCGGCAGGCTCTGTCCGCCTCAACGCCGGATGATGCGCTGATGCTGGATATAGCGCGACAAATATGCCAAATATGACGTGTGGCTCTATGATAAGGGTCAGGACTTAAATAACCCCAAGGATTTTGATGAGTAGCGAAACCCCCGGTCAGACCGATACTTTCGCCCATGATGCCGCCAACTCGGCTGGATATGGGGCATCGCCTTATGCTGTGCCGTCGGGAACAGCAAAAAAGCGGTCACGGGGCGGGTGGGTGCTGCTGCTGCTGTTACTCGCTTTCGCGGGCGGTATCGCCGCAACCTTATGGGGCGGGCCAAAGATACAGGCATGGTGGGCCGGGGACAAAGCCCCCCTTGCAGCCATCCCTGATGAAAATACCGACCCCCTTATGAACGGTTCGGCAGATACCCCCGCCACGAGGCCATCAGCCCCGCCAGCTATCGGCGCTATTGCGGGCAGCATGGATAGTTCCCTTGGCATTGCCGCGCTGGAGGCCCGTCTGGCCGCCGTCGCCGCACGACTGGATGGCATTACCGAACAAGCCAATCAGGCTGGCGGTAATGCAGCCCGCGCAGAGGGGTTGATGATCGCCTTTGCCGCCCGCCGTGCGCTAGACCGCGGCGCGCCGCTTGGCTATCTGGAGGGGGAACTGCGCTTACGCTTTGCCGATGCCCAGCCCCGCGCCGTCGCCACTATCATTAACGCCGCACATGCCCCCGTGACCATTGCTGATCTTCAGGCCGGGCTGGAGGAAGTCGCGCCGCAACTCCTCGGCACCGGTGGAGCAAAAACCGATTGGTGGACAGCCACCAAGCGGGAACTCTCTAATCTCATCATCATCCGCAAGGCCGACACGCCCTCCCCTGTTCCGCAAAAGGTGATCGAGCGAGCACGGCTCCTGCTGTCCGTTGGGCGCGTCACATCCGCCCTTCAGGAAATTGAGCGCCTGCCCGGGCGGGAAAAAGCCGAAAACTGGCTGCAAATGGCGCGGCAATATAATGAGGCGCGCCGCGCGCTCGACGTGATAGAGGCCGCCGCCATCCTCGAACCGCGCAACATCCCTGCGCACGCCGCACCGCGCCTCGGTAATCCGTCCCTGCAGGTCGCCCCGACGCCAGAGGAAGAGGAAAGCAATGCCGCCAGCAATGCGGTCCCTGCCACCTCACCCGCAGCAGCCGGTGTTGGGACATCCCCGCTCAGCCCTGCGCGCTGACATCATTAATAAACAGGGCTGGCAGCGACCTACCTTTCTTTATTCGGGCATCTGCCAGAGGACGAAGGCAAATTCCTCTGCCGTTTCCCGCAGGCTTTCAAACCGGCCCGATTTGCCACCATGGCCCGCCCCCATATTGGTCTTGAGCAGCAAAATATTGCTGTCGGTCTTGGTTGCCCGCAGCTTCGCCGTCCATTTCGCCGGTTCCCAATAGGTTACGCGCGGATCATTCAGGCCAGCCGTCACCAATAATGGCGGATAAGCCTGCGCCCGAACATTCTGATAAGGGCAATAAGAGGCAATAAAATCAAATGCCTGCGCGTCCTCAATCGGGTTACCCCATTCCGGCCATTCCCCCGGCGTCAGCGGCAGAGTCGCATCCAGCATGGTGTTCAGCACGTCAACAAACGGCACATGCGCCACCGCCGCGCCCCATAAATCCGGGTCACTATTGAGGACCGCACCCATTAACTCCCCGCCTGCAGACGCGCCGGAAATGCTGATCCGCCCCTTAGACGCGAAGCCGCGTTCAATCAGGCCCTTTGCCACATCAACAAAATCGGTGAAGGTGTTGGTGCGCTTATCGAGCTTACCATCCAGATACCATCTCTGGCCCAGATCATCACCGCCCCGAATATGCGCAATGGCATAGGCAAAGCCCCGGTCCAGCAAGGAAAGCCGGTCGATTGAGAAGCCCGGCTCCATCGCCTGACCATAAGCGCCATAGCCATAAAGATGCAGGCGGCCCGTTCCATCCATCGGGAAGTCCTTGGGATAGACCACGGATACCGGCACCTGCGTCCCGTCCCGCGCCGTCACCATCAGGCGCTGCGTACCATAAAGCGATGCATCATAGCCCGACGGGATTTCCTGCACCTTCAGCAGCTCCCATTCGCCGCTTTCCAGATGATAATCATAAATAGTGTCGGGCGTGACCATCGATTCATAACCGATGCGCAGCTTCGTCACATCATATTCCGGGTTATCATCTAGCGACGCCGAATAGCTCGCCTCCGGGAAGCTCAGCCTTTTGGCGCTATGGGTGGTGTAATCGCGCAGCTCAATCTGATCGAGGCCATCCAGCCGCCCTTCGGTCACGTAAAAATTCTTGAACAGCGTGAAATCCGTCAGGTAGAAATGCTGATCTGCCGCGATGATTTCTTCCCAGTCATCCGGTGTTTCCAGCGCCGCCTTCACCAGACGGAAATTCGGGTCCGTATCATTGGTACGAATGTAGAGCGCGCCTTCATGCTCATCCACATCATATTCACGCCCTTGCCTGCGTGCTGAGACAAGGCGCGGGGTGGCGAAGGGATCATCCGCCGGAATGAGCCATGCCTCGCTCGTCACATGGTCACCCGTGCTAAGGATGATCCATTTTTCGGACGAGGAGAGGCCGATGGAAACCCGAAAGCCTTCATCATCTTCGTGAAAAATCTCGCGGTCATCACTGATCGGGCTGCCCAGAACATGTACCCGCGCATTATCGGTGCGCCAGTTTTCATTGGCGAGGCTGTAGAGAATCGCCTTGCTATCGCTGGTCCATACCAATGCCGAAAGGGTGCCGGGGATGACATCTTCCAGCATTTCGCCGGTTGTCAGGTCACGGATGCGCGCTTCAAAGCGTTCGCTGCCATCGGTATCGGCGGCAAAGGCGATATAACGCCCGCAAGGGCTAACCGATGCCACACCAAGGCGAAAATACTCATGCCCTTCAGCCAAAGCGGTTTCATCGAGGATGAGTTGATCCTCGCCGCCCGCAACCGGTTTGCGATACCATTTGCGATATTGCGCGCCGACTTCAAAGGCCCGCCAATAGAGATAATCGCCATCCTTTTGCGGCACGGACTGGTCATCTTCCTTGATGCGCCCCTTCATTTCCTCAAACAGCACATCCATCATGCCCTGATGCGGGGCCATGGCCTGTTCGAACCAGTGATTTTCCTGATTCAGATAGTCCAGCACATCCTTATCCTGCACATCAGGATAGCCGGGATCACGCAGCCAGAAATAGGGGTCCTCCACGCACCGCCCATGATGCTCTATCTTATGGGGCCGACGGGCAGCAACAGGGGCAGACAGAAGAGGGGAAGCGGAGGTCACACTATCGGTCATTTTATATCCAGCGATTGAGCCATGGCGCAACGGCGCGCGCGCTCCTATGTTGGGAACATATTGCAATGCTGCAAGGAATATCGAATGTCTACCTCTACTCTCTCCTCTGCTCCTGTTCTTGCCAAGATTACCGATCGCCTTGCGGCGTTGCGGGAGGAACTAAGACGGCGGAACCTACAGGGCTTCATCATACCGCTGACCGATGAATATATGAGCGAATATGTCGGCGATTATGCCCAGCGGCTGCACTGGATAACCGGCTTCGGCGGATCAGCAGGCAGCGCAGCGGTAATGACCCATAAGACGGATGGAGATACGGGCCCGGAGGCGAAAGGAGCCGCGATTTTCGTTGATGGCCGCTATACGCTTCAGGTGCGCGATCAGGTTGATGACGCGCTGTATGAGTATGCCTCCCTCCCCGCCGATCAGCCCGAAAGCTGGCTGGCGGCACGGGTGAAGGCCGGGGACCGTATCGGCTATGACCCATGGCTGCATACACGGGACTGGGCGCGGGCAGCCACTGCCTTGCTGGCCGCCAAAGGGGCAGAACTGGTCGCGCAAAGCGATAATCCGATTGACGCCATCTGGGCCGATCAACCCGTACCGGGCCTGTCCCCTGCCTATCCGCATCCCGTTACCTATGCGGGCAAGCCCCATGAGGAAAAGCTGGATGACATTGCCGTCTGGCTGAAAGAACGGGGCGATGACGCCACCATCATCTCCGCGCTCGATTCTGTTGCATGGGTGCTCAATATTCGTGGGGCAGATGTGGATAATACGCCGGTTGCGCTGTCTTATGCCATTGCAAAGGCCGATGGTACGGCGGACCTCTTCATCGCGCCGGAAAAGGTGACGGATGATCTGCGCAACCATTTGGGCAATCGGGTATCCCTGCGCGGGCGGGATGAATTCGCGAAAGCGCTGGCCAATGATTATCAGAGACAGCGTGTTACGATAGACCCACAACGCGCCGTCGCCGCCATTTTTGAGGGGCTGGAGCAAGGAGGCGCGGTACTGGACGTGGTGCGTGACCCGGTTGTGCTGGCCAAAGCCATCAAGAACCCGGTGGAAATATCCGGCCATGACGAGGCCCAATTACTGGACGGGGCCGCCCTCACTCGGTTCCTGCATTGGATGAGCATCGAAGGCCCCAAAGGCACTCAAACGGAACTATCCGCCGCCGAGCGCCTCCATGCCTTTCGTGCAGAAAATCCTTCCTTGCGGGGCCTCAGCTTTGATTCGATCAGCGGCGCTGGCCCCAATGGGGCGGTCGTACACTATCGCGTCAGCACCGAAACGGACCGGCGCATCGAACCCGACATGCTCTACCTCATCGATTCTGGCGGCCAATATCCCGGCGGTACCACCGATATTACCCGCACCATTGCAATCGGCACACCCTCACAGGAAATGCGGGAACGCTTCACGCTGGTGCTGAAAGGGCATATTGCGCTGGCGTGCGCCCTGTTCCCTGCAGGAACACGCGGTGGGCAGCTTGATGTGCTGGCGCGGCGGGCATTGTGGGAACAAGGGCTCGATTACGCCCATGGCACCGGGCACGGTGTCGGCAGTTTCCTCGCCGTGCATGAAGGGCCGCAGCGTATCGCGACTTTTGGCGGCGGGGATGAGCCGCTGCGCGCTGGCATGATCTGCTCTAACGAACCGGGCTATTATAAGACCGGCGAATACGGGATTCGCATCGAAAATCTTGTGCTGGTCGAGGACCGCGCTGTGCCGGGGGCAGAGCGAGCCATGCTCGGTTTCCGCACATTAAGCCATGTGCCAATTGACCGGGCGCTAATCGTCGCAGAAATGCTATCACCGCAGGAGCGGGAATGGCTCAACGCATATCATAGTGAAACGCTACGCCGCGTCAGTCCGCGCGTACCCCAAGACATGCAGGACTGGCTCCAGTCCGCCTGCGCCCTCATTTGATTCGCTAATGCGGTGGGCCTCCGAAATTAATGTCATCCCCTGACACAGACGACGAAGCCCACCCCGCGATTCGAGGGCACAATAGTTAATCTGCCCCCCTGATTTCCGGATTCGGCAGTTCCGGACCAGAGGCCGCATCGGCATTACCCCCTTGCGCATCTGCCTCGCGTGACTGGGCTTTTCTGCGTCGCAAATTGGTGCGCAAAGCCTCTGCCAGCCGCTTTTTTCGTTCATTTTCTGTCTCACTCATTCCGCACTCATAAGCAAAATACAGCGAAATGCTCAAGCGCGACTTGACAACCCCCCCAAGTCGAGGCCATAGGCCCGGCTCCGGTCATGTGAAGCGCAGGGCCGTGAAGAGAAATGACCGTGCTGCCGTAGCTCAGTGGTAGAGCGCATCCTTGGTAAGGCTGAGGTCGTGAGTTCAATCCTCACCGGCAGCACCATTTCTCCCTCATGCTGCATGATTAGGAATATTGGCCATGGCCTCGCCGCCAGCCGATCAGCCCATGTGCATTCTCCCCTCCTGATACCTACCCCTTGCGACCCGCTATTGACGTATCAGTTCCAGTACCTCGAATCAGCTTTGCCAGACCATCCTTTGGCTCAGCCTTCCTCTAGCTCAACCATCCTGTAGCCATTGGCCATGAAACCTCTGGCATCATGATACTGTCAGGCCCTCTCATAAACGCCAAAGGCGTGCCGGAAACATCCTGACACGCCTTCGACATTTTAAGTAATAACGAGCAGTGCGGCACCAACAACCACCCTCCTGCGCGAGGGGCTATTACTGCTTATTACCGTCTGCAAAAACTTTGGCACGACCAGCCGCCCAATTCGCCAGCGCCTCTGTGCGAATGCGCACCCCTTCCGGGTCTGTGTCAACCGCAGGAACAGAGTTCACAATATCGGCAAAATGCTGCTCCAGCATGTCCCGGCACTCAGGGTAAGGGATGATATACATCGCATCATCCTCTATCCCCTTTAATATTGCTGCGGCGAGCTGCTCCGGCTCCATCCCATGCTGATGGATAGACTGGAGGGAAGCAATCGAATCGGCATTTTCTACATAGCCGCTCGTCCCGAACTGGGCCGGGCGCAGCTTGGATGCTTCCGCGATGTTCGATTTGATATTGGCGGGGGCAACCACCGATACACCGATATTATATTTCGCCAGCCCCTGACGATAGCCCTCCATCAGGTTGATCGCACCGGCCTTGGCAGCCGAATAAGGGCCTGCCAGCGCGCTGCCCTGAAACCCACCCATAGAGGTAACAGTAACGATATGGCCGGGCTTCCCGCTGGCAATCATGCGCGGAATGAAGGTGACACAGCCATTGATAACACCGTTCAGGTTAACGCCGATGATCCAGTCAAAATCATCATAAGTGGTTTTTTCAATCGGGCCGAAACTGTTGACCCCCGCCGTGTTCGACAAAATAGTAGGAGCCTGCCCAAAAACAGCCTCCACCTCATCCGCCGCCTTGGCATAGGCGTCCCTATCCATAATATCCAGCGTGATGCCATGAGCTTCGATACCTTCGGCCTTTAGCTCAGCCAGAGCCTTTTCAATGGCTTCGGGACGCACATCGGCGATGACAATCTTTGCACCGGCCCGCCCAAACAGCTTTGCCTGCCCAAAGCCCGCACCTGATGCCCCGCCGGTAATGAACGCAAGCTGCCCCTTAAAATCCTTCATAACGACCTCTCCATTTCCGTAATGCTTCATTTATGGAAGGAGTATATTGCCAACAAACGGAAAGCAGCAAGCATCAAGTTCAATATAAGTGAACTTTGACATTCAATCTATTAAGTAAAATCATGGCAGAAATTATAACTGTTATTCATAGCAACAGGATAATTTCTTTATAGAGCAATTTCCAAGCAGATGACATCATCTGCTGGTTTAGAAATTGCGGTAAAACAAAATCTTAGAGCGGTTCATCCGATTCAAAATGATCGAAAACCGCTCTAATCAAACAATGCCATTTGCCTGAAAGCCTTTATCAGGCATTACCTCTACGCCCGGTCAACCTCACGCCATTGCTCCAGCCGTTTCACTAGCACGGCAATCGTTGGTGCCAGCCCGTCCTCAGCGGCGACATCCATCCCCTGCAGCAAACGATCAGCAATATCGGCCATGTCCGGCACCATATGTCGATACACCTCCCACCCGGCGGCACTCAGGCGCACGGGACGCAGCCGACGATTGCCAGCCTCTGGCACAGGCTCCGTCCAGCCCCGCTGGCTAAGCGAGGCCAGCGCACGGCTGACGTTCATCGGCGGCATTGCCATCATATCGGCAATGGACTGCCCACCAATTGGTCCCTCACCAGACACGCACATCATCACCCGCACTTCGTGAATGGTCAGTTGATGCTTCTCGGCCAGATCTGATTGCATTGGCCGGTTTATCAGCGATGCAAATTTAAGTAGGTGGAGCAACGCCTGAACATTAGTAGATAGAGCCGCCGGATGCACTTTGGCTTGCGGCGGGGCCTGCATCGGGGCCTGCTTCTTGCTACGGCGAGAAGGAGATGGTGTTTGTGTCATATAAATCGGCCATTATCTTGCTTATCCACACTTTTGTAGGGCAGATTGAGCGGAAAGATAGCACAAGCGATGCTACCATATGATAAATGCACATATACTTTGTGGGCGCCACCCCCCGCTTGTTATACAGATGTATCAAGGGAGATGACATCCGGCAGATCCGCCCTTTCAATTCCACTACACCGTGGCAAGCAAATGTTGGAAAAGCTGAAGGTGATGATTTAGGGTCAGGACCGAGTTAAGAGCGTTAATGAATAGAAATAGCGGCCTGTGTGCGTCGCCATTTCTTATACTAAACAAAAATAGACATGAAAAAGAGGTGGATGCGTGACTCGTTTCAAAGATAAGCATATCGTCATTACTGGGGCATCAACAGGCATTGGCCGCGCCACGGCTGATCTCATCGCCAGCGAAGGTGGCAAGGTCACATTATTGGCGCGCCGGCCCGAAATATTGACGCAGGCCGTTGAAAAAATTCAGACCGCAGGCGGCATCGCCACCAGCTTTGCCGTGGATATTTCGGATAAAGCCGCCTTGATCGACTCACTGGATAAGGCCGCACTGACACAAGGGCCGATTGACGGCCTGTTCGTCAATGCTGGCACATCAGGTGCCTTTGCCCCCTTAGGCAGCTATGATGATGCCTTGTTCGAGGATGTGTTGCGGACTAACCTCATCAGCCCATTTTGGGCCATCAAGCATGTTCTACCCACGATGATTGAGCGGAAACAAGGTGCGATATTGGTAACAGGCAGCCTCGCCAGCGAGAGGGGCATGGCCAATAATGCGGGCTATGTCGCATCAAAACATGCGATATTGGGCCTTTCACGGGCAACCGCGATAGAGGCCGCCCCCCATGGTGTGCGGGCGAATTGCCTCATCCCCGGCTTCATTGAAACACCGCTGATGGGCAATATTGATGATGCCATCGCCGCACAATTATGCAGCAAGATTCCGCAGGGCCGTATGGGTTCCGCCCATGAAACAGCACAAGTGGCGGCCTTCCTACTGTCCGATCAGGCAAGTCATGTCACCGGCCAGAGTTGGGCGGCCGATGGCGGCGTATTGGGTGGCCTGATGGTCTGATCCGCCATAAGCTGACACATTCATACAGGGCGGGCCTCCACACAGTCCCGCCTTTGTTACATCTGGTCACCCGACCCAGCCCGCTTTTTTTTCAAACTTTCTGCCCCAGTTATTGCGCGGCCAATGTTGAGCGATCATCGCCAGCCCATCATTCCCACTGTCGCCCAGTTAGAGCGTTTTCTAATCAGGTGGCATCACCTGATGACTCGGAAAACGCGGCAAACCAAAACTGCTCTAATGGGCGGCATGGAATGCCCGCCTCTCATGGCCGCTTCTCTCTGGTCGGGAGGACGATCCCCGCGCTCACTTTCACAATATCGCCACTCCGGGGCAACATATTTACAGTACCACACACGCAACCACAAAACCGCACAACCGTCTTAAAAGGGTAACAGCATTAGAATAGCACGCCCATCATGCAAAATCGAAAAATGGGGAAAACCGTGCTTTCTAATCGAATCATGTATCGCGCATCTTGGCTATCTGCTGCCAGCGGGCTGGCATTACTGGCCGCACCTACCGTGGCTCTGGCTGGAGAGGAAGCTCCGGCGGCGGATACAGCCATCCACCGCTCTGCGGCGCTAGATGAAATCGTCGTAACAGCACAACGCCGCGCTGAAAACAGCCAGAAAGTTGCTGTTGCCATTCAGACCGTCACCGGGGAAGCCATTGAAAAAGCAGGCTATACCGATGTGACCGACCTGCAATATTTAACGCCAGGCGTGCAATATGACCCAACACAGGGCGCGGCATTCCAGATTCGCGGCGTAGGCACGACATCCTTCGACTTTTCCAATGCCAAATCTGTCAATGTCGTCGTCGACGATGTCGTGATGGACGGTCAGCGTGCCAACGGCCTTATCGGCATGGTGGATATTGCCACGGTCGACGTACTGATGGGCCCGCAAGGCACGCTTTTTGGTAAAAATTCAACCTCTGGCGTGATATCCGTTACCACCACCAAACCGAAACTGGGCATCACCTCTGTTCGCGGCAGCGCCAGCTATGGTGAGCATGATGAGCGTATTTTGAATGCCACGGTCAACCTGCCGCTCGGCGAATATGCAGCCCTGCGCATTTCCGGCTTCGATCAGGCGCAGGATGGCTTTGGCCGCAACGTCACGCTGAACAAGACCGTTGGCGACAAGCATGAATATGGCGGTCGCGCCAAACTTTATGTCGAACCCAATGACGGCTTCAACATCACAGTGTCCGGCGATTACGCCTATCATTGGGACAGCAGCGTCCGTACACCTGTATCAGGCCAGTCCGAAGCCGTCACAAAAATGCTCAATGAGCTGGGCGTATTTCCCGGCCCGAAAAGCGCCGATACTGCCGACGGCATGTTTGGCGAAATCACGACCGAAGAATGGGGCAGCTCCATCCGCATGGCGCTGAAACTAGGCGATCATGAGCTGCGCTCTATCTCCGCTTATCGTCACACACGCTATGATAACTCCACCCCTGCCAGCCTGCTGCCGCTCGATAAATATGCGTTCATCGCCTATAATCTGGGGCAGTTAGAAACGGATAAAGTCAGTCAGGAAGTGCATCTGGCATCGGATGCTGACAAGCCTGTATCGTATATTCTCGGTGCGTTTTACAACCGCCTGAAGGCACGGCAGGTGCAATATCAGTGGGGCACCATGGGTGCGTCGCCAATATTTGTAAATGGCACGCCGGTTTCCGCCCTGATAACGACCACAGGCGCGATCGGTGAGGCGGGTAATGCTTCACAATTTGATGCGGTTAACGAAAGCATCGCGGCATTTGGCCAGATTCAGTTCAAATTGAACGATCAGTTCAGCGTCTCCGTGGGTGGGCGCTATACCCATGATAACAATTCACAGGGGCTGACCTATATTTATGTCGATCCCAAGCCAATTACCGGCTTCACGCCTACCTTCATCGCAACGGCTGCTCCGCCAGTTTATCGCTCTGGCCGGGTGAAGGGCAATAATTTCTCTTACCGCATCGCGCCGGAATATCAGATTACGCCCAATGCGATGCTTTATGCCAGCTTCTCCACCGGTTATAAGCCCGCTGGTATCGCCTTTGTTGGCAATAAATATGCGCCTTATGAAGATGAAACGGTCGAAGCATGGGAGATCGGCCTGAAATCAGAATGGTTTGGTCGTCGTCTGCGGTTTAACATCGACGTGTTCCGGTCAGACTTTAAGGATTTTCAGGCAACCATCCTGACTAACATCCCGGATGGTGTCGGGGGAACTATACTTGCCAGCGCCATCGGCAACGCAGGCGGTCTGCGCACGCAAGGTGTAGAAGCAAGCATCGCGGTAAAGCCCACGCCTTCGCTGTCCGTCAGCGTTGCTGGCACCTATACTGACGCGAAATTCACTGATTATAAATATAACGCCACCACCGATTATACCGACACGCAGCTTCCCAACTCCCCGAAATGGTCAGCAACAGCGGCGGTGGATTATGAGCATCCCGTCTCCTCCTCGCTGAAGATTAAGGCCCATGCCGATTATGCATGGCGCGATAAGTACTGGACCGTCGTGGGCCAGCCGAGTTGGTCTTATGTGCCATCTTACGGCCTTGCCAATGCGCGGATCAGCATCGTCACAGCAGATGATCGTCTGGAATTTGGCGCGTATGCCCGCAACCTGTTCGACACCTATTTCTCAACCGGCTGGCAGCAATATGGGGCGCTGGGCCTCCTGCACTATACATCCCCTAATGCGCGCCGCACCGCTGGTGTGTTCGCAAATTTCAACTTCTGATCGGGCATGAGGACCATGATGATGAAACGCACAATAATGGCCTATATGGGCGCGGTCAGCGCCCTGTCCCTCACCCCGGTGGTGGTGGCCCCGACACATGCTCAGCAGGCTGCTACCGCCGGGCAAAAGGCGAAACAGGAAGCCGCCAATCTGCCCGACACTCTACCCCTGAACCGCATACAGATATTAGGGACGCATAACAGCTATTCTCAGGGCGTTGACCCCAACATCAAGGCCATGATGGATGCTAACGCCCCATCCATGCACGCCATGATTGGCACGATGAACGAAGAAGCCCGCAAGGATTTTCTCCTCGCCCATCCCAATGATGTAACAATGAGCGAAGCACTGAATTATAGCTATACGTCGCTTACCGATCAGCTCAATCACGGTGTACGCGGGCTGGAAATTGATATTAACGCCGACCCCGAAGGCGGCGCTTATGCCGACCCGGGCGCTTATAAGATGCTGCGCGCAAAGGGTGTAACCAACCTGCTGCCTTATGATGCCTCTGCCATGCATGCACCGGGCCTCAAGGTTCTGCACATGGCGGATATTGATTTTCGGGCATCCTGCCAGACGTTCCGTGCCTGCCTTACCGAAATGAAAGCATGGTCAGACGCCAATCCACGCCACGTTCCACTGTTCATCATGGTAGAGGCAAAGGTTTCTGGCGGAATGTTCCCACGGGAGAAGCCGGTTCCCTCCTTTACCGACGCCACTTATGATGAAATGGACCAGACCATCATTGACATAATGGGCCGTGACAATGTCATCACCCCAGATGACGTACTGGGCCGCTATCCCACGCTGGAGAAAGCCGTACTGGCCGGGAACTGGCCCAAGCTGGGCGATGCGCGCGGTAAGTTTATCTTCATGCTCAGCACTGCAACCGGCAAGGATGGGGCATCGGCCTATCTCAACAATCATGCCGGTTTGAAAGGACGCATGGCATTCCTCGATTCCACGCCGGGGCAGGATTATGCAGCCTTCATATTGGATGATAACGCCCTAGTGCGTGGCAAGGAAATCCGTGATCTGGTTGGCAAAGGCTATCTGGTACGGTCCCGCGCAGACATTGAAACCTATGAGGCAAAGGTCAATGACCTTAGCCGCGCCAAAGCCGCCTTTGATAGCGGCGCACAAATTGTGTCGAGCGACTTCATCAAACCGGGCAATGCCTATGGCACATCCTATGTCGTTACCCTGCCGGGCGGCGGCGTAGCCCGCGCCATGCCAGCCCCACGAAAATAACACCCATCAAAACGGGTGCTGACTATCCGGGGCAGGAAACTGTCCCGGATTTGTCATAGGCATAGGGTAGAGAGGAAGCGTGTCAATCTGCCTGCCTTATTCCGCAGACCATCGCCATATGCTGATTGGTTATACCAGCGCCCATTTTGGCAAGAGCCTGCTATGGTCCGGCGAAGATGCGCTGACCCTCTATATACTGATCCGCACCCTCGACCTGCCCCCCGCAATGGCTGGCATGGTGTTTTTATCCAGCGCGTTATGGAACGCCCTGTGCGACGGTCTGTTCGCGATGATATTATTGCGGTGGCCCGGCGTCTGGCGATATTTGCCAGTAGTCACTGTTCCGGCAATCATCGGTGCGGGTATTGGTTTCGCCATTTTACCGATGGTCGCCAAAGGCAGCCTTTTTGCTAGTATCGCCCTGCTTTTCCTGTTTCGCACCTGTTTCTGTCTGCTCGATATACCCCATAATGCGCTAACCCACGGCCTGGCCATGCAATTCGGCCATTTACCAATGGCGCGCCTTCGTTCCCTCAGCGCGGGCATTGCTGCGCTCATCATTGGTTTCGTAGGGTTTCAGATTATTCATACCGGGGAATCAACGCATACTATATTGGAAATGTTGATATTTTCTATCGGCGTCAGCGCCTGCCTGCTGATGCTCCCTATTCCTTTCCTGCTAAAGCACAGCCCCCCAGAATCCCCCGCCTCCCATTCTTCTGCTTCGGATGCCAACGCCCCTCTCAACAAAGGTTTATGGATATATTGCCTCGCCAGCCTGATTGGCCTGTCGGGGCTGGCGGCGTTCGCCAAAGCAATATTACATATGGACTTTCGCGCAGAAACTATTGGTGCCGCCGCCCTGTTGTTAATGACTGTTGGCAGGATCGCCGCCATCTGGTTCTGGACACCGCTGGCGCGCAAAATTGGCAGCCGTCAGGCGCTCGCCCTATCCTATGTGCTAGGTGGAGGCTCTGTGCTGTGCATGCCGATAATGGCCGGAATGCAGGATCTGCCCTTATTCTTCTCGTTAATTACCTGCGGCATCCTGGGCGGCGGCATTGCCTATCTTTCATGGGCCGTACTGACGGAAACATTAGGAAATAGCACCAATGTTAGCCGACATGCGGCGGGATTTGGCCTGTTCACTATGAGCATGAAGATCGGGCTGGGCCTGTCCGCGCTGTTGGTGGGCTGGTGGCTTTCCGCCCGGCAGCCCGTTCAGTTCATGATGAATGACAGTCTATCCTTGCTGACCATTGCTATACCGGTCATCACCCTGATCGCAGCCTTGCTCATCCTCCTATCGGGCAAATTCAGCGTCAGTGCAGTGCCTTCACCTCACCCCTATTCCTAAGATCCTGCCCTAAAGAAAGCCTGCCGCATTTGGGCGAGCATATCCAGTGCAGTGACCGACACCTCTTTCTCTGCTTGTTTTTCATGGGCCTGCGCCGCCAGCGTAGCGCCGATTGTAACCATCACCGCCGCCTGTATCGCGGCCTTATCCGGTTGCTCATCAGCCCTGCCGGATAAACCCTGCCCCACCGCATCCCACACATTTTCAGCCCGGCGACGACGCATATCCAGCGCAAAAGGCAAAAGCTGCGGATTTCTACAAGCCGCCAGCGCAATGGAGTGGGTTGCGCGAATGGCGGCCATACGGCGCCGCTCCTCACGACTTTCTGATGTTTCGGATGTAATATGCCGCCGCATTTGCAGGATGAGCGCCCCCATGCCCGCGTGAAGCAAATCCTCATGAGTACGAAAATGATGCGCGACGGAGGAATTGGAAATACCGGCCTCAGCCGCGACCGCCCGATGGGTCACTGCGCTGGCACCAAGGCGGCTGATGACCGTGGCCACATGCGCCGCCAGTTCCGCTTTTTTGGACCCAACCGGTAAATCAACCACGAGGGGGTAGAGCGCATCGGTGCTTTTTGTACCGCAGGCCGCAACCAGATGATCGAATGAAACAGCAAGGCCCGTCGCGGGGCCAGCCAGCCCCTCACTCAACCGTTGAATAGTCGCCGCGCGCAGCAACCGATAATCGGCATTCATCCCAAGGGCGAGGGAGAAGGGCAACTCATCATGGCAATAGCTGGCAACGGCATAACCCAAAGCCCCCGCCTGTTCGCCGTAGAAGGGTGAGAGCAGCTCCTGCCAGAAAATCGCTTCCCCATCCAGCAACACCCCCATGCCGGGAAACGCTGCCGGGTTCAGCCCCGCCTCAAGGGAAAGCTCGCACAAGGTAATTGCGGCTTCCCGCGATGCGATGGCTTCATCCAGATAAGCAAGAACCAACATGGCCAATACAGGTGCCTGCCCTGTCATCAGAATGTTGGCGCGCCTTTTCCACCTGCCATGCACTATCTGTCGTTGCGCGGCCTCTTCGCTAATCAATTGAGCAATCAGCGCATTTTTATCGCCAATATGATAATTTATCGACCCAACCGAAGTTCCCGCCGCCTGCGCGAGCGAGCGCATGGCGAGGCCCCGAATACCACGGGCAGCAATCAGAGGACGAGCAACCGGATAAAGAGCGAATGAAGCAGTGACGGACATGCCCCTGTCTTGAATGGAATTGCGCGCTATTTCAACGTCATCATCATTATTTTACCAAGGCACTTCCAACTATATTCACCTGCGCATCAGTATTTGCACGCAGTTATCTGATATTTGACGCTGGACCATCAGGAAATAATGCATATCCTTCTTGGTTTAATGGACAGAACAGAGAAGCAGGAGAAGGAGGAAACATGACTATTCCAAAGCCGATTCTGGCTACAGCATTGCTGTTTTCAGGCATGTCATTTGCAGGATCAGCCCACGCACAGGCGCTGAGCGCGCCGGTTATCGCCCATAGCGACCCGGAATCCCTGTTCACCAGCCCAGACCCCAAATTACACGCCAATAAGCAGGTCGCCCTGAAGATTGTGAAGGAGTTGCTTGAGGCTGGCCATTGGGACCGGGCACACCTCTATCTGACCAAGGAGTATATTCAGCATAATCCGCTTGCCGCATCGGGGCTGGATGCAGTGGTGCATTATTTCGTCAATGTCGCCAAAGTACAGCCCAAACCAATAGCAGACAAAATGCAAACCAAGGTTGTCGCCGTTCAGGCAGAGGGCGATTATGTAACCGTCAGCTTCGTACGCGAATTACCCGACCCGAAAGATCCATCACGGAAATATACGACAACGTGGTTTGACATGTGGCGTTTCAAAGATGGTAAGGCCGATGAACATTGGGACCCAGCAACCCTTCCCCCTGCGCACTGATAATCAGGTCGGGACCATATCCTAAATCATGCACAATCATGACAGCCCCGGCACCAGCTTCTGGGCCAGTATCCAGTCTAGTATCGGGGCCAGTTCATAAATAATGACATCTGCGCTTTGCTCATCGGGCACTGATAGGCTATTCACGCGTTATGCGTCCTATGTTCAAAACTATATCCGCCGCCGCAACCTTGTTGTCGGCCATC
Source organism: Sphingobium sp. (assembly GCA_009360885.1). Classification (GTDB taxonomy): domain Bacteria; phylum Pseudomonadota; class Alphaproteobacteria; order Sphingomonadales; family Sphingomonadaceae; genus Sphingobium. Next base: position 39,758 of record SPEL01000005.1, read on the forward strand.
GCTCCCGGCCTGACACCTGCATTTGCGCAGGATACGTCGCCCACCGTCCAGCCCACAGCAGCGCCCCCCCAATTGCCTGCGCCAGAGGTGCCCATCCCTCCGCTTTCCGCCGCGCAAAAGGCATTTCTGGCCAAATGGGTGAAGGGTGGAAGCGCACAGGGCCTTGGGGCCGCACAGCTTGACGATCAGGCTCTTTCTGATTCTGCGCTGATTAAGGCGGCGCTTGACCGCGCCCATGCGCTGCATAACGGTCGGGTGGCCCCATCTGATTTCCTCGACATATGGGCTTTGCGCCCCTCGGCTTATGACCCGCGCCCCGGCTTTGCCAAGGCCGTCGCCGATGACAAAGTGCAGGCATGGGCCGAAAACCAGTCCCCTCCATATGCCGGTTATGAAGGGCTGCGTCTGGGCCTGCAGAATTATCGCCGCATCGCCAGTGAAGGCGGCTGGCCAAAGCTGGCCGCGGGTGCCAGCGAAAGCGCCATTCGCAAGCGCCTCGCGGTGGAGGATAAGAGCAGCACCGGGCAAAGCCTGACTGCTGCCCTGCAACAGGCACAGCGCCGCTATGGCCTGCGCCCCACCGGCACGCTCGACACCGCAACGATTGAAGCTCTTAATGTTCCGGTTGAAAGTCGCATTAATTCCATCATGGCGAATATGGAACGCTGGCGCTGGATGCCCCGTGAAATGCCGGTCAACCGTGTGCAGGTTAATATCGCCGCTGCGGTCCTGACTGTGTTCGAAGGCGACCAGCCCGTTAATTCCATGCGTGCCGTCACCGGGCGACCGGGCAATGAAACACCCATGCTGGTCAGCACCATTCACTCCATCGTCGTCAATCCACCATGGAATGTGCCGACATCCATCGCCAAAAAAGAATTGCTGCCACAGGGCCGTCAGACCCTTATCAACCGTGGCTATCGCTTCATCAAGACAGAAGGCGGCGGCGAACGGCTGCAACAGGCACCGGGGCCGAATAATTCGCTGGGGCGGCTGAAGTTCGACTTTGACAATCCCTTCGCCGTTTATCTGCATGACACCCCGGCGCGCGGTAAATTCGCCAGCTATGACCGGCTGGCCAGCCATGGCTGTATTCGGCTGGAAAAGCCGGTTGATCTGGCCGATTTGATGCTAGGGAATAACCCGGATTTCAACGGATCTGTCCAGACACTGATTGATGCGGACAAAACACAGCGCGTCTCTCTGTCCCAAAAGGTATCGGTCTATCTGCTCTACTGGACAGCCTTTGCCGGCAATGACGGGGTCATGAATTTCCGCAGCGATCCTTATGGCTGGGACAGGCTGCTCGCGACCAAAATAGAAAAATCGAGCCAGAGCGCCCGATCCAATATTACCGCCTCCTAAGGAATAATAGCATGTCTTTCCCCCATCGCCGCCTTGCCCTGACCCTGCCACTGGCGGCTGTCATCGCCCTTGGCGCGTGCCGCGACCGCGAGCCGGAACAGCCAGAGTTTGAAAATGACACCAACGTCATCGAAGAACAGGTCATGCCGGAAAATTTAACGGCTGCCCCTGAAGCCGCGCCGGAAAATGTGCAGGCAGAAGTAAAACACGCGCCGCCACCCGTCATACCGGATGAGCAGCAGATATTGGATGATGCTGCCGCGGTTGGTATGACTGCGCGCATTCCACGGGCAGAGGACATTGTGCCCACCGAAGACAAGCCTGCGGAGCGTAAAAGCGCCGTCGCAGACAAAACGGCAGACAAAGACGATCAGGCGCTCAACCAAATTTACTGATGCATAACATCCGAATCACCCGATGTTCCCCCGATGGTCTTCGCCTTGTCTGCGCCGACAGAATGAGGTGAAGACCGTCGGGTTCCCTCTTATTTCCCTGTTTCATCGCGGTGAAAACACTCTTTGTCTGACAAAACAGAGTACAGGCTTGGGTTAGGAACGCTGCAACCTTATATCGTCCGTGATGGATAGAAGAGATTTCACGCGACTAGCTATGACGGGACTGGGGGCAGCTCTATTTGGAGGCTCCACCGCCCGCGCGGCAAATTATATATTCGAGGGGCAGAAAATGCTCCCCGGCACACCGATCCCCGATGATATAGCGCGCGCCGGTACGGATATATTCACCCGTTCGCACACCCCCTCTTATACCATGTTGCTAGAACGGGCGAAGGCGGCGCTCAACACCCATAAAGGGCGTATCATACGGCGCGACCGTGTTGCACTGGCTGACTTTGGCGCAGCATCCCATGCGCTGCGTTTTCACATTGTCGATCTGGAAGGAGGGCGTTCGTCTTCCTATCTGGTCGCCCATGGGAGGGGGTCAGACCCCGGCCATTCAGGATGGCTGCGCAATTTTTCCAACGGCATTGGTTCCCTCGCCACATCAGACGGGGCCTATGTCACGGGCGACATTTATTATGGGCAACATGGCCAGTCCATGCGTCTGGCCGGTCTTGATCCGTGCAATAATAATGCCGCTGCCCGCGCCATTGTAATTCACGGAGCGGATTATGTGAGTGAGGATTTTCTCGTTCGCTGGGGTAAGCTGGGGCGCAGCGAAGGGTGCTTTGCGCTGGCCCGGCATATGGTGCCGGTGGTGATTAGCCAGCTTGGCCCCGGATGCCTGCTCTACGCTGATAAGCCATAAGACCGGTTTAGGCGGGAAGGCTAGCCTGATAGAAGGAAATGCACTGAAGCAGATCAGCCAGCAACTCCTGCCGGGCCTGCTTCTGTCGCGCTGCCCCCGCCATCTGTGCAATATCAGCCGGGTGCCATGACAGCAGCACAGGCGTACCGAGTAACCCTTTCTCGGTTCTACCCCGCCGAAGAGAGAGCGGCCCATCATCCCCCGTCAGTGAAAAAGCCGCCCCCTCGCCAAGCGCCAGAATGATCCGCGGCTGCACAAAGGCCAGTTCCAGCGCCAGCCATTGCCGACAGGCAAGGATTTCATCACGATCAGGCGCAACCGGCACGCGATTCTTACCCTGCGGCGTGAATTTATAATGCTTAACCGCATGGGTCATCCATATCTGCGCCGGATCAATCGCGGCCTCAGTCAGCATATCGCGTACCATCTGTCCATCCGGGCCAGTGAAGGGGCGTCCGGACAGATCATCCTTGTCTTCCGGCTGCCCGGCCACAATCATCAGTGCCGCTTTGCTATTCCCCTCACCCCATATAGCCTGTGTCGCGGCCTCACACAGGCCGCATTGGTGGCAATGCCGCACAGCAAGACGGGCTTCCTCCATAGTGGCGGGCCTCTCAACCGGCTTTGGCATGGTCGCCCGATATCGGGTGGATATAGCCGCAGCTCCAGGTCGGGCAATACTGGTTCCCGCAGCGCGCATTCTTTCCACCCGCGCTTCCGCATCTTTGAGCATGTCCGGGATGAGCCGTGTTTCAGGCAGATTTTTCCAGTATTTCTTCGGCATTTCGGATTGCATAGCGTTCAGCTTGACCCGCGCCGGGTTGAAAATATTGGCGAAATAGGTGGCCCATAATGCTTCTGATGCATCCTCTGGCAAATCCGGTTGTGGCCCACCGGGGCCGAAACGCAGCTTTCCTGCCTCATAACAGGCTGTCAGCCGGGGCGTCGCGATCATCCAATCCATATCCGCAAAGCGTTTGACGAAGAAGCGGCTGCCCGGTTCCAGCGTGTGATGCTCTGGCTCAAACCATGCAGCGAAGCTACGCCGGTCGCCATGGCCGGGCACCTCCCGAAAGCGAACAAAAGCATGCATTTTATGAATGTCCCGCCCCACAGCCTTGGCCATCAGATTGAGCCTGCGGCCCAGCGCATCAGCGGGGGAAATTGGGTTGCCTTCTCGCCTGCTCAACCGCCACAGAGCCTGATAAAGCAAAGCAAATCGCTCTGGCGCATTGTGCCAGATGACAGACCCCGCGAGCCTCAGAAACGCCTGCGGTACAGTGAACACCGCCGCAGGCGCAGAACCGGCATCCGGCAATGGACATGCCGGAAACAGTCCTTCCTTCCCTGCCCAGTCAATCTGGTCCGGCGCAATATCATGGCTGATGGCGTTGCGCGCTGCCTGTCGCCATGCCTCAAACACGCCGCGATCCGGCAGGGAGACAGCGTATATCATAGCAAGGAAAGCTGCTGCGGCGGGGGCGTAAAACGCAGGCGCAACTGGCTGCTATCCGTAAGATGACCGGGAGACCAGCCGGGCATGGTAATGAAGGGGCTGGCTTTTTTCATTAACGCGCCGATGCGCAGCAAATCCTCATAACGCATGGTGCCATGCCGCCGCGCCGCGATAATACGGTCCACCGTCCGCGTGCCAAAGCCCGGAACACGCAGCAGCATTTCACGGCTGGCGCGATGTATATCGAGCGGAAAAAACTCACGATGCTGCAACGCCCATGCGAGTTTCGGGTCCACTTCCAGATCAAGATGCCCGGCCTGCGCACCGGCTGCGATTTCCTCCACGCTGAAACCGTAAAAACGCAACAGCCAATCCGCCTGATACAGCCGATGTTCCCGCAGCAATGGCGGTTTTATGAGCGGCAGGGCCGAAGACGCATCAGGAATGGGCGAAAAGGCCGAATAATAGACCCGGCGCAACTTATAACCGGTATAAAGGCGCGATGCGCTTCCCAATATGGTAACATCATTGGCGTCATCCGCGCCGATAATCATCTGGGTGCTTTGACCAGCCGGAGCAAAACGCTTTGGCTTCTTACCACCATGGCTTTTATCCTTCGCCGCTTCTCCGCCCAACCGCACCTGCGCCATGGCCTGACGAATAGTTTCCGGTTGCTTTTCCGGTGCCAGCTTTCGCACGCTTGCATCCTGCGGTAATTCGACATTGATGGAGAGCCGATCGGCCCACAACCCCGCCTCCTGCAACAATTCCGGGGAAGCATCAGGAATAGTTTTGAGGTGGATATAGCCCCGAAACCCATGGTCTTGCCGTAGGCTGCGCACTATGCGTACCATATCCCCCATCGTCTGATCGGGCGAGCGGATAATGCCAGAGGACAGGAACAAGCCCTCAATATAATTACGCCGGTAAAATTCCAGCGTCAGCGTGACGACCTCCTCCACCGAAAAGCGCGCCCGTTCAACATTGGAGGACACCCGATTGATGCAATATGCGCAGTCGAAAATGCAGAAATTCGTCATCAGGATTTTGAGCAGAGAAATGCAGCGACCATCCGGCGTATAAGCATGGCAGATGCCGTTTCCGCCGGAAGACCCTACACCGCCTTTCCGGGAATCGCGCTTTTCGCCACCGCTCGATGCGCAGGACGCATCATATTTTGCAGCATCCGATAGAATCGCGAGCTTTTCCTGAAGAGAGAGTGCAGCCATGCCGTTCCGCATATATGTTCACGAAATGTTCGTCAAATCCACTCGTCGCATCTTGCGCGGGCAAGGCCGCAGGCTGACGCATAATATATGCTTTCCATCACAAGGCGCCCCCATTACGGATGATCCAAAGCCACTATAAAACCGCTGAGGTCATCGAAATTGCCTGTCCTGCCCGTAAAATCATACTTGCTGCCTCTTCTTATATCCGTCGCTTTCACCACCACAGCACAGGCAGAAACCTATTATATCAACTCCGTAACCGGTGATGACCGTGCTGCGGGAACATCGGAAGACCGCCCATGGCGTTCTGTAGCCCGCATTAAGGATTTCCCGTTAAAGGCGGGCGACCGGGTCCTCCTGATGGCGGGGTCTGTCTGGAAAGAACCACTGACCATCACCCGGTCCGGCAAGGCCAGCGCCCCAATCATCATCGCCGCGACCGGCACCGGCCCCAGACCACGCATAGATGCCGGGGGTGTATCCTCTTACGCCGTGGCGGTGATGAATGCCGAATATGTCAGCGTCAGCGGGCTGGAGGTTACGAACGACGCCCCTACCCCGGCGCAACGTTTTGGCGTGCTTGTTTCAGCCGAGAATATGGGCGTCACCCGCAGTATCCGCATTAGCGATATGTACATTCATGATGTGCGGGGCAATAATGATCGCAAGGATAATGGCGGCCTTGTTTTTCGTGCAACCGGGCAACGCGTGGCGACCCGATTTCGCGATCTGGTCATTGAACGCAACATCATATGGCGGGTCGATCGCTCTGGCATTGCGGGCATCAGTGATCGGGTAACGGCCACAAACTGGTTCCCCAGTGATTATGTGGTCATCCGTGATAATTATCTGGAGGATATTGGCGGTGATGGCATCGTGCCACGCGGCACCGATGGCGCGCTGATCGAGCATAACATCGTGCGTTATGCAGGCAGTCGCGCCCCCGGATATAATGCAGGCATATGGCAATGGAGTACCGATAATAGCTTGATTCAACTTAATGAATCAGCCTTTACCCGCACCCGTTATGACGGGCAGGGGTTTGATTCTGATTTTAACTCTCGGCGCACCACCCTGCTCTATAATTACAGCCATGATAATGCAGGCGGGTTCCTACTGATCTGCTCCCCTAAGCATAACGATCAGGACAATCTCGGCAATCGCGGCACAGTCGCCCGTTATAATGTCAGCCGCAATGATGGCTCCCGCATTTTCCAGCTCGCGGGTAATATATCGGATGTGCTGATTGAGAAAAATGTCATCCATGTCGGCAAGGCTATGGATGTGCAGATGGTCATCGCCACCCAATGGGATGGCTGGGCAAAGGACGTCAGGATCAATGCCAATATGTTCAACGTCGCAGGCACCGCCCGCTATGGCAGCGAAGCAGGACGCCGCGGCCCGGATTATCTGATTAAGCCGGGCTTTGCATATACTCCGCAAATCCGGTTCAGAGACAATATCTATGCCGGACAGCATATTGACCTGCCAGAGGACGGGGCCGGAAAACCCACCATCGCCTATAAAGAACAAGCCGCCGACTGGCAGGTGCCGACATTCAACCCGGCCAAACCCGATGGCTTTGCCGAGTTCATGACCCGCCACCGGGACTGGATGCTGATGATGCTGCGCCGTGAACTGGGCAAGCCCGTGGAATTGCGCCACCCAACGCGCGTATCCATATTCGATACCCGCCGATGATGATTATGGGCTGGACTATTCAGGCCGAAGGTATGATCTTCCTACAGCACCCTGATTGGCCATCATCAGGGCAGAATGATTTTCAGAAAAGGACATAGCTATGACCGTCAAAGTTGCCGTTCTGGTCGGAAGCCTGCGCAAAGACTCTCTCAGCGGGGCGTTGGCCCATGCGCTGGCCGAAGTCGCCGGTCCTGAGCTTGATCTTCAGCAAATCACTATTGGCGATCTCCCCTTCTACAATCCCGATCTTGATACCGACACCCCGCCTGAACCATGGACCCGCCTGCGTAAGGAAGTGGGTGCCGCGCAGGCCGTTCTCTTTGTAACCCCTGAATATAATCGTACTTTCCCGGCGGTTATTAAAAATGCGCTGGATGTCGGCTCCCGCCCTTATGGCAGCAGCGTGTGGGACGGCAAACCGGCGGCTATTGCCAGCCAGTCACCCGGTGCGACCGGTGGCTTTGGGGCCAACCATCATCTGCGCCAGCCGATGGTGTTCCTGAACATGCCCATGATGCAGCAGCCGGAAGTTTACCTTTCCCGGTCGGCGGATTATTTTGACGATAAAGGTCATCTGACCAATGATGGCACGCGTGACTTCCTCACCGGCTTCATGAAGGCCTTTGCCGAATGGATTGAGCGCACTACGCGATCCTGATTATACGGCCCTGATTATGCGGCCCTGAATGCCATGGTCAGGCTATCTTTTCGTCGGCCTGACCATCATTCATAAGCGGGTAACAGACCAGCCTCCAGCGCCGTCGATACATTAGAAACTCGGTGCGCCCTGCGCCCGCAGCGTGTCTATGACCCGCTGCATTGCCAGATCCAGCGGCGCGTCCTCCCCCAGTAAGGCGAAGCTGCCGCTGAGCGCAAAGGCGCAATGGCCATGAACGCTCGCCACCAATGATCGGGCCAGCCGTGCAACCTCATCCTGCTCAACATGAGGCAGAACCGCCGCAATTTCCTGCTCCACCAAAGTCATGAGGCAACCACGCAGCTCGTTATGGGCATCGGGCATAGCCATATCCGCAGGCAAGCGATGCTCATAAATGGCGGACCAAAGATTATGATGATGCGCGGCGAAATCAAAATACCCCTGAACGAGCGCGTAGATTCGATCGTTGCCTGACACACCCGACAGGCGCTCTTCCAGCCATGCTGTCCAGAGGAGGAAGGTCCGGCTGTTAATTGCCAGCACAAGATGGTCCACACTGCTGAACAGATGCATGATGGTGCCGACGGAATAGCCGATGCGTTTAGCCACCTCCCGGGCAGAGAAGTGGGCAAAGCCAACCTGCGCCATCAAATTCTGCCCGGCATCAAGGATCAGGGCTTCCAGTTCTTCCCTGCTATGGTCGGATCGTCTACCCATATGGCATTTCTAGTGCCATTATTGAACAGTGTCTAATTATAAATTGCACAACGTTCAATTATTCTGTACCTGTGCCATCAGGCTGACCGGAAAGGGCGCGGCGCGATGATGATTTTGTTTCTGGGCCTAATGATTCTGGCCGCACTTCTCCATGATACCCGTAAACGCCTGTCGGCGTTGGAACGGCAATTGCGTGAAGAAACCCCAACCGTCCTCGCCCAGACACGCCGCAGCGCGGTAATCATGGATAGTCCGCAACAATCACCATGGGCACAGCCTGAGGAGGATGCCGAAAATACCGCGCCTGCGACAGCGAGCACTCCCCCCCACACATCGGCGCCTCAGCCATCCTTCACTCCAGCGACAGAGCAATTTGCGCGGGCAACAGATGCAGCGCCTGAACCGGCAGCATCCGCATCAGTGCCGCCAGAGGAGGTGCCTGCCCCTGCCCCTGCGCTTCACGCAACCTCTACGCCAGAGGAAACAGGCAAACCGGCCCGCCTTGCATTCAGCTTTGAGGATTTATTTGGTCGCAAGCTGCCCATCTGGGCAGGCGGGATTACCCTGCTGGTCGCGGCGGTGCTTCTGGTCAAATATTCCATTGATGCGGGCCTGCTTTCGCCTACGGTAAGGGTCGTGCTTGGCCTGCTATTCGGCGGGGCGCTCATCGGCGGGGCGGAACTCGCGCGGCGACGCGCGGAGATTGTACAAGATCCACGGATTAGCCAGTCGCTTGCTGGCGCAGGGCTAGGTAGCCTCTATGCCGCGACGCTCGCAGCATCCAACCTCTATGGGCTGATCGGCCCGGGCACCGCCTTCGCGGGCCTTGCCGTAATAACCGGCCTTGCCATGGCGCTGGCCCTCCGCTTTGGCGCGCCCAGTGCGGTTCTTGGGCTGATAGGTGGCCTCGTGACGCCAGCCGTTATCCAGAGCAACGCACCCAATGTGCCGTTACTGGCAGGCTATATAGCCGTGGTCATCGGCGGCCTGACCCTACTCTCTCGCCACCAGCGCTGGATGTGGCTGGGCATAAGTGCCCTGATTGGGGGCGCAGGCTGGAGCCTGCTCATGATTGTGATGGGCGGGCTGGAGCAGCTATCAATGCTGTCGGTCGGCCTGCTCATTCTGGTACTGGGCATCGGCCTGCCTGTGCTGGCCCCAGACGGCAGCAAGACATTTGCTGTGCGCGGAATTGCAGCCATAATAGCCGCAGGCCAGCTTGCCCTGCTGGTAGCGACGGGCGATTTCGCACCACTGAGTTGGGGCCTTTATGGGCTGCTGTCTATCGCGTTTGTCTGGTTAACCGGTCAGGTGCCAGCATTGCGGCGCATGATGGCGGTCCCCCTAATCGCAGCCTTATTATTGGCAGGCTTTTGGCCGGAGCCGGATTTGACGCTGTTCAGCGCCGTCATCGCTGGCATCCTGCTCATATATGGAGGCGCAGCTTTCTGGCGCCTGTGGCGGCCCGGTGGAGGCATAATCGAGGCTGGATTGATTACCATCACCGCACTGGGCGGCCAGTTGCTGAGCCTGTGGCATTTCCACATTGGTGCGCCGGGGCAAGGCGGGCGTTTTGCGCTCCTCTCCATCGGGTTTGCGCTGGTGCCGATGCTGGCAGCAGGTCTGGGCTGGGCCAAAGAACAGCATCGCGAAGATTTTCGCTTCACCCTGCTCACCTCTGCCGCTGGTCTGCTGCTCGTCATTGCTGCCCAGCTGGGATTGCCGGGCTGGGTCTTGCCGGTGAGCATCGCCCTTATCGCTACGGCGTTGCTGGCCATCGCTATTTGCGCGCGCGACATACGCTTGCCGGACAGTGCGCTGGTGTTTCTCATATTTGCACTGGTCTCTTTATGCGCAAACCGAGCGCATGACATCGAGTTTATCCGCTTCATAATGGCCGAGCCGCATGGGCTGATGGCTCAGGCAATATTGCGCTGGGGCATCGTGATGCTATCGGTTGGCTTCTTCGCATGGCACCATGCAGGCTCTGTGCGTGGGTCAGTTCTTCAGGGCGTAACCGTGGTGACCGGCTATGGCCTTGCAGCGCAGATCATTCCCGCACCCTGGCTGGCGCTGACGGCGGCGGCGGTTCTGCTTATCCTGACGAAGTGGAGTAAGCGTAAGGAAAACCTCCTGCTGTTGCCAGCAATGGGGACGATTGCCGCTATCATTATTCTGTGGGCAATGGGCCCGTTCACCCGATGGCTCCTGCCCGCACTCGCCTCGCTTGCGGGTGAGCCGATGCTGGCGAACGAATTGACCGAGCCGAGCGTGACAATCAGGCTGTTGCTCGCGCCGATGCTAATGGCTGGCTTTGCGCTCTGGTCATTGCGAGAGCGGTTGCCGAGCCGCCCGTGGATGCTTGCTATGGGGCAGATCGGCATGCTCGCGCTGATCGGTATGCACCTGCTCTACAAACAAGTCTTCGATATCGGTTCGATGGAGGCTTTCATCCGTCTGGGCCTCGCCGAACGGACATTATGGGAGGCCGCCCTGCTCGCAACCGGGTTCATCCTATGGCGATTGTCAGGAGAACGCGTCGCCGGACTCGCCTTTGCCTGTGCCGCTCTCGCCCATAATCTCCTCTATTCAATTGTGCTGCACAATCCGCTCTGGAGCGCGCAAGCCGTGGGTGCGCTGCCGCTGGCCAACCTGTTGCTGCCTGCTTTTGGCATCGCATTCGGTGCACCACTGCTCATCACACGCCTCGTGCCGGAGGAGCATGTCCTTCGTCTGCGCCGCCCGATAGACATCCTCCACATGCTGGTGATTCTACTGTTTGCTTATGCCAGCCTGCGCCAGATCTTCACGGGGAGCCTGTTGACGGCTAACCCGGTAGGCCCGGCAGAGAATATTGGCTGGTCGGTATTGGCGATTGTTCTTGCCATCGGCTTCCTCGTCTGGGGCATAATGAAGGGCCTGCGTGACTGGCGCATCGCTTCGCTGGTGCTTATGCTGCTGGCGGTGGGCAAGGTTTTCCTGTTCGACGCTGCGGGCCTTGATGGGTTGCTGCGCATTGCTTCGTTCCTCGCGCTGGGCTTTAGCCTCATCGGGATCGGATGGCTCTATAGCCGCTATCTGAAACCTGAGGCTGGCGATCAGCAAGCTGGAACTTAGCTAGAGCGACCCGATACAGCCAAATCAACTCGTTCGCGCATGTGTCATCGATAACAGCATAGCGCAGGAACGACGCCCAATGGGAACCGCATCTGTCAACACGAGCTCATACAAATATCAGGAGGTTGGAGCTAATTTCGGTACGGCCTCTTTCCGCTTCGACAAGCCCAACCACTTACTGACATGAGCCACCATCGGCAATTCAATGAATTTATGAACAAATATGCCGGTTATCGTACATCCGGCAACCAGTGCCGCCAATTCTGCCCATATCGGAATATCCAGCTTCAGTTTGCGCAGGATGATACCAGCAAGGTTAAGAACCAATGGGTGGGTCAGGTAAATTGCATAAGAGGCGTCACCAATTAACTGGCCGACCCGCCAGCGCGAAAAGTCAATCGCCTCTTCTGAGGAAAGGGCAGCCCAGACGATCATGATGGCCGGTATACCCCAGTAAAGGGGGCGCAAAATCGAATATGGCCCCGATATGGGGGAGATAATCAGAGCGGCGACCGCAGCTATTATCAGGATAGCATTCAGCCAGAGTGGAGTACGGAATCCCTGCACCCAAAGGCGAGCGAGCCATAGACCTGCGACAAATTCGGCGGTGATAGGCAGCAACCATATAGCGAGAGGAAGCTCTATCTTATTGCCGGGAATCCAATAAAGCGCGCTACCTAATGCTATACCGATTACTATGATGACAGAGGTAATTTGCAGAAACCAGCGCTTAGGAGCCAATAATAGCACCAAAGTGCATATCATATAGAAATACATCTCAAAGTTAAGGGTCCACCCCAGAACAATTGCTGGGTAAATCCCACCATTCTCGTCAAAAGATGGAATGAAAAGATAAGATGCAATAGCATTTACAACGGAGAACCCACCATGGGATTTATACCCCCCCATGCTGAAATAAACGGACAGAATGGCGACAGACACGGAAATTGTAGTCATCAACCAATAGAGAGGAACAATACGCGCAATACGACGACGAGCAAAAACATACCAATCCAGATGGCGACCTGTAATAAAAATAACTATGCCGCTAATAACAAAGAAAATATCTACGCCAGATTGCCCCATAGGAAATTGCGCTATGCCAGATCCCTCAAAGGCGATTTTTGAAGAGTGACGCACCAATACCATTAATGCAGCAAGACCACGCAAAATCTGCAAGCTGTATATCATCTTCTTTTGTGTAGACGAGAATTGTTCAATGTTATTTGTCATTTATCGTCCTGTTACTAGCCAGCTGATTTTGGGGTAACGCGCAACCGCAATGTGCATGCAAATTGGTATTATGACGGCGATAGCAACTCCACCAAAAAGAACAATCCAGTCATTCTTAATCGACAGAATGTTAAACGCCTTACGGACAACATCGCTAGCGGCAGGGTGCCATAAATATATGGTGAAAGAGTAGGCAGCGATTTTTTCCAGCAAACTAATTCTAGGAAGCATATGCAACAAAGCAACGGTGGCAGCGCATCCACATAGCCATGCGACCAATGAAACCAAAGGTGTCATTTCGGACGGACGCAATATGCGCCAGTTTATTTCTGGCAGATAGCCCAGCATAGAGGCTTGCTGAAAAGCAAGAGTGCCCAAAGTCGTCAATAGAGCCAAAATAAGCACCCTGGGTTCTTTCAGGAGATTTTGGTTTCTGTATAACGCAAGACCAAATAAGAAAAATGGAAAAAGAAAGAATGTACTATCAAAGTGAAATACATCATCTGTTGATATTGCAGTCGTTAAAACAACACTCATCATTGTCATTGCAATTAACATGAAATTCTTATTCTTGAATACAATATCCGCAACACCAACAATTACGAACATAATGAACAATATTTCAAGATACCATAAATGCCTATATCCACCCAATATTGCCCATAAAATATCTTCTTGTCGGCCATCCTTCATATAACGCAATGCAATATATACGAACATAACGAAAAGCATGGGAATAAGTAACTGCCGCGCTTTTCGAAGCAAAAACTCGCCATATCGCCCGCGAACAACCGGCATCGCTCCATAGAGATAGCCCGCAATCACGGTAAATATCGGCAAACGCAACATCACTGTACTATCAATAACATAACGCCAGATTGAATTATCTGGTAGACGCATTCCGTCTTTAGGGGAGGCTCCAACAAAGTGAAAGGCCACGATTAACAGGCAGGCAAGCCCTCTGACTGTGTCAATTTTCATAATCGGGCTGGTTTTATAGGAAACATTCGGAACATTATCCGGCTCCGAAGCCATTTCCGTCAGTGTAGCGATGGATAGCGTATCCCATTCTTCGGGAAGTTTCGCAATTAAACGCTCCAGCGCTAGTGCTGTCACAACATAATTGAGAGAATCCCCACCTAAAGAACGGAAATTCGCTCCTTCATCATCCGCTTTTTCGCCAAAGACAGATCGGTATATGTCAACGACGGTTTCTGTTTTGTTGGCAGGCTGCGCGCGGGAAAACCATCTGCGCTTTGCTGAGGGATTCGGCAGGTCGACCCCGGGCGGTTGTAACCCTTTCTTCAGGCTGGCATAATCGGTTTTACCGGATGCAAGCCGCGGATAATCGTCAACCAATTGTATCTGGAAATATTCTTTAGGTAACTTGAGTTCAGCGCGAATGATGCCTTCTATCGCCTTAGATGCATCAGCATCTCTGGTAACGATCAGCAATTGGTCATCAATTCCTGTAGCAATAGAGTCATGACCTTGCTGGGTCAGAATGTGCTCCACATCATCCAGCCCGATGCGATTGCCGAATATCTTTACAAAGCGGCTTTTGCGGCCTGTGATACGATAAAAACCATCAGCTGTGCGTCTGGCAATATCACCCGTTGGCAAGCGTGCGGGTCCTGCTGGCAGGGCCATGTCAGCAGGGCTTAGCGCATAGCCCATCATGACATTGGGCCCTTCATAAATGAGTTCGCCATCGGTTTCATCGGCTGATATGACAGCGTCATCATCACCTACCAGACTGAATCGACCACCCGGAACTGCAATGCCTATGCAATCAGGGTGATCGCGCAGTTGGGCTGATGGCATATAAGCCATACGTGCTGTAGCCTCGGTCTGCCCGTACATCACAACGAGAGACCAGCCATTTTTTCGGGCGATCTCTTCGAAATGCTTCACCAATTCGGGTTTCAGTCGCCCCCCCGCCTGCGTGAAATAACGAAGTGTTTTGGGTGCTCTGGCTGCCAGATCCACCCGTTGCAGCAATTCATATATATGGGGAACACCCGCAAAGCTGGTTGCGCTATGTTCAGTACAAAAATCCCAGAAAGCGGGTTCGCTAACTGAGCGCGATGTTAAAAGCAGCCGCCCTCCAGTGTATAAGTGGCTGTTTACGATAGAAAGACCATAAGAATAATGAGTGGGTAAGTTAACTACCCCATGATCTTTTGAAGATAGCCCGAGATATTCTGCGATAGCGGCTGCATTTGCGGTAATGTTTTGCTGTGACAATCTTACGCATTTTGCGCTGCCTGTCGAACCTGACGTCGAAAGCAGCACTGCCAAATCTTCGTGTAGAGAAATGGGCTCACGGTCATTTCTATGTACGGCTCGGTACGCGTCTCGGCTGGTAAGCCAGACAGATGGCAAAAATGTTTCGTCCAGAACCTGTTGAGGGTGGATATTGCCCGCAGGGAAAATCAAACAAGGGTGGCGCCCAATCAAGCAAGCGACGTAAGCTACCAGCCAGTCGATTGTTTGCCCGCCCTCCAATAAAATCAGGCGACGCTGTTCCCCGATATCATGAGCCAGCGCAGAGGCCCGACTGACCAATTCGCCATAATTAATTACAGAACCACTGTCATCTATTGCAGCGATCGCATCGATGGGATGGTGTTGCAATATACTATCTAGCCCGGCTTATTCACGAGACTGAGGCTCCGGGCTTTTTGAGTGGTGATGCGTTGTCAGCCATGTGATCTGGACGAGCGCGTCTGGCGGTGTTTCACCGCAGCAGGATCGAGAGGCTTTTAAGGGTTGATGGAGGGGGTCTCGGGGTTCGGCGGCACGGCCGCGCCAGCTATGTTGGTACTGGCCGAAGACCGGTGGCGACGGCCTTGAACGTGTCGGCATCCGGGCAGGCTGAGGCGAAGGCGATACGGATGCGTGTAGTCGTCTCGATGACGCGGGCAGCGACCTTGATGAGCCGCAGTCGCAGTGTCGCGAACTCGGCAGCGGCCATCGCGGCGGCCTTGGGGATTTTCTGTCGGATGCGCCATAGCAGCCAGTAGGCGGCGGTGTGCAGGATGAGGCGCATCTGGTTGGCGTTGGCCGAGCGGCACGAGGTGCGGTCGCTGGCCAGCTGTGTCTTGTGCATCTTGATCAGGTTCTCGGCCTGTCCCCGTGCGCAGTAGAGCGTGTCGTAGATATACTCGGCCGAGCCTTCGGCCAGCGAGGTGACGACATAGCGGATATCCATGCCCAGCGTGCTGGCCTCGATCCGGGCGACGACGCGGCGCTGGCAGTTCCAGCTCTTCGCACCGTAGCGGGTCCCGGCATAGCTGCGCAGGATCACACGGCCTTCCTCGGCCCGCTTGACCGCACAGGCATCGGCGGCCGTGACGATGACCGGATCGGCTCGCAGCGCGGCGTTGATCGGCAAGCCGAACACGTAATCAACGCCGTGCACATCGCAGAACGCCATGACCTCGGGCCGGCCATAGTGTCCGTCGCCGCGCATGGTGATGTGGGTATTGGGCCAGTGCCGGCGGATATGGCGCACCAGGCGCCGGATATGGCCGGTCGCTTCAGCGCCTGACGGTGTCTTGCCGGTGCGCAGCAGCATGGCCACCGGGCGGCCGGTCGCGGTGTCGTAGACGTGGATCGGCAGGAAACAGCGCTCGCCGTGATGCCCGTTCCAGAACGAGAGCTGCTGGTAGCCATGCACGACATCGCAGGTATCATCGATGTCCAGCGTCACCGCCGCCGGTGGGGCGGGATAGCTGGCGCAGTAGATGTCGATCATCGCGGCCAGCATCTTCGCCAACTCGCGCGTGGTCGGCGCATTCTCCCAGCGGCTCATCGTCGGCTGACTGGCCAGCCCGGCGCCCGATCCGGGCAACTTGCCCAGCGCCAGGCGGAAGCCTGGATCGTCGCGCAGGGTGTCGAGATCGTCGGCATCCTCGTAGCCGCAGGCGATCGCGAACACGCGGGCACGCAGGATGTCATCAAGGCGATGGATCACCCGTGTCGGGTCACGCGGATCGGCGATGCAAGCCGCAAGCCTCCGGCAAATCCCCATCGTGCGTTCGGCCTGCGTCAGCAGCAAAACCCCTCCATCAGAGGTCAGCCGACCACCGTCGAACGCGGCTGTGACTTTCTTCCCGCCGACTGCTGGGAATCGGAATGAGCTTGCGATATCATCGTTCATGGCGGGTGTGGCCTGTGGCATTTTCTGCCCTGCGGCAGGTTCGGCTTTGACACCCAGTTCCTAATTCAGATCAGAGGCTTATGCCACTCCCGCCAACCTTCAGACCCCCGCCGGTGAATAAGCCGGGCTAGACGATTGCTCTTTAGAATCACAATCCAGACCTTCCCAGAATAAAAAATACTTCATTTCTACTATTAATTTCATAAAACAAACAAGGCCGCACTGGCAAAGTATTTTATGAATACTGAAAAATCATTAGGTTTCTATGCGAATTACACCTTCGAGATTTATCACTGCTCGAACTCGACTGGCAACACCGTCCCGTTTCTACCGTGTTTGCGAACCAGATTATAGAACCTTCCGTTATTATCAAACACATCCTATCGAGCTTCCTCACGAATTTTTGCAAGCCCAACGCCCAATAGTCTTTACGCCCAAGCGATAAGCCTCGAAGGGCGACAAAGCCAACAAGCGCACTGCTCCGGCATTGGCATCAAAGCGGCAGGTATCAAAATCAAGCCAACAACACTGACATCGTCACGCATGGCCCGCCCCCCCCTGTCCGACCATTTGCGTAAATAATTCTCTTTGCCATTCAGAGAGCAACTTTGATGCCCGTGTATTAAGCCCCTATTCTAATTACAGCTCTCAAATGGCCATATGACGGACTGCTACCTCCTGGCAAAATGTTAAAGCGCGAACTCAACAATTGGATTGAGTTTGCGTTCAGATCGCACATGCACGGTTGGGACGGCTCCGAATAATCTCAGTAACGAAATCCCTTAAACATCAAATGTGGGCCTGCGATGGCGCAACCAACTGAGAGCGATGCTCCTTTCCCCAATCCGCCAGCATAAACACAATTTTTTCCAAAGCCTGCCCTGAAGGCGTCAGCATATATTTTCTGCTTTTGTCCTGTGGGTCTAACCCAGATCGAGTGATTGCTCCGTTAACCTCAAGCTCACGCAACTCCCGCGAAAGCATCCGCGGAGAAATTGTTGCAAGCAGGCGTTCAATGTCAGCGAAACCCTTCGGTCCACTTAGCAAAGTGCAAATGATTGCCAGTTTCCATTTGCCGCTGACTACATTCAGTGCATCGCGGATAGCCATGACAAACGCTTTCTTGCACAAGTCATGATCTTCGGGTTCCATTTCCATCTGATGGACAAATTTGTTCAACTTTGGCCTCCTGACTGGCGGAAATCACACTATACAAGTTGATAGTTATTCATCCCCCCGACGTTGCTACACCCGATCAATATCGAGTGGAGAATAACATGATCCTGATTGGCGGTTCAACTGGGCAGCTTGGTAAAGAGGTTGTCGCACAACTATTGCGTCACAACGCGAAGGAACGTTTCGTAGCGCTGGCTCGTGATCCTGATAAAGCGAAAATCTATATCGATCAGGGCATTGAGGTGCGTTACGGCGACTTTGATGATCCGGGCAAATTGACGGCGGTCTTCGATGGCATTGACCGTTTTCTCTTTATTTCGACGATGTCAACTAATCGCGGAGAACAGCAGGGCCTCGTCGTGGATGCCGCCAGAGCGGCCGGTGTCCGGCATATTGTCTACACCGGGTTGGCAATCCGCGACATCGAACGATCAGGCGTCCGCGACTTAATGGCGAGCCATTTCGAAACTGAGGACAGAATCCGCGAATCTGGCATGAAATGGACCTTTTTGCGCAATACGATGTACGCTGAGGCCATTGCCCAGATCATCGGACCACAGGCCCTGAGTGACGGAATATTCCTACCCGGAGGGATAGGACGCGTACCTTATGCTTTGCGTACCGAAATGGGGGAGGCAACGGCCAACCTGTTGTTGCAAGAGGGGCATGAGGGCAAAATCTATCAGATTACCGGGAATAGCGCATGGAGCTATACTGATATTGCAGCGAGTTTGTCGCGGATGACCGGGAGGAATATCCCTTATAAGGAAATTTCCGAGGAGGCGCTGGCGGCAACCCTGCGTGCCAGCGGAATGCCTGATTTCCCGATCTGGCTGACACTCGGAACAATCCGCGACATCCGCAACGGCCAGTATGAAATCACATCACATGATCTGGAGATGCTGCTGGGCAGGGCTCCAAAATCGCTTGACCAGATGCTCAGCGCGATCTTCGCCTGACATTTTTACAGCAGGTTTCCAATCCAGACAGGGGCAGATTACAGGCTGACAGCCTTGGTGATCTGGAAACCAGCCACATTTTAAATATTTGATAAATAAGAGGATTATATGATAAAAAGTTCAAATCGCGCTGTCGTTGACCGGATGTTCACGGCTTTCAACGCCAAAGACCTGCCCGCAGCCCTTACCACTGTTTCCGATGATACTCTCTGGATTCACCATGGATCGCAAAAAATGCCTTCGGTACGATTTGAAGGTAAGAGCGGTGCAGAACAATTTTTTGGCACCAGCTTTACGGCGATGAAAATTGATTATTTCCGTCCGCTGACTTTCATTGAGCAAGGCGACAAAATCGTAGTGATTGGCGAAGAGAGCTATGAGATGGATGGTATCGATGGCCCGCTTTCCAACAAATGGGTGCAGGTCTACACAATCACTGGCGGCCTCATCAGCAAGATGGAAGAGTTCGCAACTTCAGCAGATCCGACGTCATATATGATTGTTAAGTAATGAGCAGGGTAAGATCAACGTAAGGGAATCAACATAGCCGCCAGCGGCGAGACCGGTGAACAGGGTGATGCGCCTCATCGCGTCGGCGGCTTTGCCGTCGGCGTCGGCGTCGGCGGGCACGTCGCGGCCATCCAGTTTGCTGATCCGCAAGGGGCATTCCCTGTTCATTGCGACCCGATCGCCGGTCACTTGAAACATGCCCACCGAGGACTGCTCAGGTTGTTCCCCTGACGCCACCGGCATGCGAGAGAGGCGGCCCCCTCACCCGACATGGGGCGCACCTGCTATTGCGCGCAGAAATGCCAGGAAGAGCTGGTCGCGCGGAAAGGCTCCGGCAACGGTTCCCTGCACCACCAGACCTGACCAGAGCGCATAAAGGCCGATCGCGATCTGGAGCGACGGCAGTGCAGGTGTCAGGCCAAAATGCCTAACGACATCGTCTACCAGCAGTGCGAATTCTGTATGATAATTCGTCTTCGCGGCATTATAGGCGTCGGCGAATTGAGTGTCGCGCTGCGCATGAAGTTGCAGCTCGATCGCCAGAAGCGACCACTGGGTATCTCTGGCCGCGCTGGCGAGACGCCCGGCAACAGCCGAAAGTGTGTCGTCCAGCGTGCCCTGTTGTGTGAACTGCACGAGATCGCGCAGAGCTTCGACCTCGGCATGAATATAGTGTTCCATCAAGCTCAGCAGTAGTTCATCTCGGCTGGCAAAATTCGAATAGAAGGCGCCCTGCGAATAACCGGCTTCTTCGCATATCCCCCGAAGTGAGAGCGCTCCGACTCCATCGCGCACGATGGCCGCCTGTGCAGAGGCGATCAGGCGCTGTCGTGTCTCCTGCCGGCTTTGTTCCCGTGTCTTGCGCATTAATGGCATTCCTGTTCGTTGGCTATGATGCCGGGGACGACCAAAGGCCCATTCCCGGCACCACGCCTGTGTTCAATTATTTCTTCAATGTGTTGCGGACCTGTTCCAGCCAGCCCAGAACGGTCGTTACCGCCTGACTGCCCTTGCCCAGCAAGCCGGACAACTCGGTCTCTGCATGGGCTGCCGCGCTTTCTTTTTCCGGCAGCGGCGGCAGGATATGGGCATAATATGTCTTGTCGAGCAGACGGTGTAGCAACCGCTCACCCGGGAAAGGCTCGTTGTTGTTAAGCGCCCGTGCGCCCTTCAGGATATTGCGAATATCATATTGCGTCGGGCTGATATCGGCGACCTGCTTAGGTAGGCCGAGGAGCGTATAGACGCCGATGCGCGCGGTGCGGACGGAGCTTTCCATCGTAAAGATGATATCATTGCTGGTTTCCACAAACTGGCCCAGCAGGGCGAGGTTGGTGCAGCCTTCCGGCACTACGCGGGGGCGGTCGCCTACGGCGCGCGGCATGAACTGTGCGGTGACATAGGGCATCAGCGCCAGACGAACCTTGGTGTTCGCAACGATGTCGTCGATCTGATCGACAATACCCAGATGATAGCAAAGCTCGGTCAACACCTCGCTGCCGGTGCAGGCTGGCATCGGCTTTTTGACGTAGTTGCCATCCTTGTCCATCAACAGGGCATAGACCCACAGCACCAGCACATCGTCAGGCTGGGTCGGGAAATGCGGCTGGCGGTTGCAGGTGAAGCTCATCACCCAGTTGCTGTCGGTGAAGGTGATGATGCCGCCGGTGACCGTCTTACCTGAGTAAGGATCGTTGACGGACAATTCCTTCAGCCGGTCCACCAGAGGAGATGGTTTGCAGGTCAGCGTCGCCGATTCCCACATCGACCCGGCGGGATTGCCGCAGAATTTTTCCGGCTTGCCGAATACCGGCGACTTTTTCGCAAGGTTTTGCCACAGCGCCCAGTCGCTGCCTTCGCCCGGCGGGGTGAGGCTGCGTTGCAGGTCCGGCGCGGTATCCATATCACCATAAGAGGTGCCTTCGGTCATCGACCCGGTCAGCGCGAATACGACATCATCAGGCCCGACTGGGATGCTGTCATCCGTATCGCCCACCTTGCACAGGATTTCGGTAACGGTTCGCTTCCCGCCCTCCTCTGTCAGGGTGAGGTCGTAGGCGCGGGTATTGAACCGCACCTTCACGCCCTTTTCCTTGAGGAGCCGGGTCAGTGGAACGACGAAACTGTCATACTGGTTATATTTGGGGAACACGAGCGCTGACATGTCCGTCAGCCCGTCGATGGCATCGAGAAAGCGGTGCATATAGAGCTTCACTTCGAGCAGACTCTGCCAATTCTCGAAAGCAAACATTGACCGCCACAAATACCAGAAATTAGTTTCGAGAAAGCCTTTGCTGAAATAATCCTCAATGGTGGTATCGTTGAGGTCTTCCTTGCGCATCAGTAGCAGCTTGATGATCTCCCATTGCTGGGACTTACTAAGGCCGAGGGTCGAGAAATCGCGAATCTCGCCCTGATTGTGCATCAGGCGCGCCTTCGACCAATTGGGGTCATTGTCGTTCACCAGCCGGTATTCATCAAGAACGCTGTAGCCCTTGGGCAGCTCAAGCGCAGGTACATCCTGAAAAATGTCCCAGAAATTATCATAGTTCCAGTTCATCTCGCGTCCGCCGCGAATGATGTAGCCATCCTCCGGGTTTCCCGCACCATCGAGCGAGCCGCCAGCGACATCCATCGTGTCGATGATGGTGATGTCCTCTCCCTTCATGCCGCCATCGCGAATCATGTAATAAGCGGCAGCAAGGCCAGCGATGCCGCTGCCGATGACCCACGCCTTGCGCCCTTCGACCGGCGTAACCGGCAGGGGACGATTGCGCATATACGGCCCCATTAAATCCGGCGGAGGAAGCGTGTCATGGGGTCCTTTTCGCCAGAAGGCTTCACCCACATTGGCTTCGACAGGGATTGCAGATGACGAAAATGGGCGTTGATTGGTTTCATGGTCGGTCATGGTCAGCCTCTTTTCTGATGTGGTGATCGGAGTCGTGTCATGTTCAACGATAGAAGTATCAAACGATATTTGAATATCAATTGATATGAATCAAAAGACAGGCAAGTCTCTGTTAACATTTATTTTGAGCAGCCGAAATGTCGGGAATCGGGCATCAATCTGGTGATGCCCCACTGTCGGGGATTGGACTGTGAAGTATATTAGCAACGACCCACTTGAAATAATAAACGACTGGTCTATTTTATGTAAATGGCACGAGAACAACTCACCCCAAAAGCGGAAGCAACGAGACTGAAGCTGCTCGAAACCGGGCACGCGCTGGTGTTAAGCAAGGGTTTCGCGGCGCTTGGATTGCAGGAACTACTGACGGCGGCGGCTGTGCCCAAGGGGTCTTTCTATCACTATTTCCCCTCAAAGGAGGCATTCGGCACCGCGCTGCTACAGCATTATGTCGAAGATTATGCCGCCCGGCTGGATGCACTGCTGGCGCAGCCCGGCAGCGGGCGCGATCGGTTGCTGCGCTACTGGAACGCATGGATCGCTTCGCCGGATGATCCTTCGGCGTCAGGCTGGTCGGAAGAGTGCCTTGTCGTTAAGCTCGCGGCCGAAGTTGCGGACCTGTCCGAGGATATGCGTCAGGTTCTGGAAACCGGCGTCACTCGATTGATGGCCCGTATTGCAGGATTGATTGAAGAGGCGCGATCTGACGGATCACTGCCAAAGGGCGCTGATCCTGCCGCATTAGCACAGGTACTTTATCAGATGTGGCTCGGTGCGGCCCTGCTGGCGAAGCTTACCCGTACCGCTCTGCCAATGCAAAATGCGCTCTTCGCAACAGAAGTGCTGCTGGCATGCAAAGCCACGGCCTGAAAGGAAAAGACCATGAAGATTTTCTACAAGACCCGTGCCACCGCGACCGGTGGTCGTTCCGGCCATACCGAACTGGATGATGGCAGCCTCGCCTTCGATCTGGTGCGGCCCGGATCGGGTCAGGCCGGGGTCAATCCAGAGCAGCTTTTCGCGCTCGGCTATGCTGCCTGCTTTGACAGTGCCCTTTCGATGGTCGCCGAGCAGAAGAAGCTGACCGTCACGGCAAAAACCTCTGTCGAGGTCGGGATCGGCCAGCGCGCCGAAGGCGGATATGCGCTGGACATCGACATCTATATCGAGACGCAAGGCATCACCGAGGCCGAAGCGCGTAACCTGATCGAGGCTACCCATCAGGTCTGCCCCTATTCCAACGCCACACGCGACAACATCGATGTGCGCCTGCACATCACCGCCCTTTGAAGGATATTTCCATGCGTGCAGCACTTCATCACAGTTTCGGCGATCCGGCCAAAGTCCTTGCCCTTGGGGAAAGCCCGGTGCCCCAGCCTGAAGCGAACGAGGTGCGAATCAGGACGATCCTGTCGCCTATTCACAATCATGATCTCTGGACCGTACGCGGCAGCTACGGCTACAAACCCGAATTACCTGCTATCGGCGGTTCAGAGGCTGTCGGCATTGTCGATGCGCTTGGAGACGGCGTTACCGGCATCAATGTCGGCCAGCGCGTTTCCGTCGCTTCGGTTCATGGTTCATGGGCCGAATATTTCCTCGCACCTGCGGGCGGGCTGGTTCCCGTGCCCGATGCCATTTCCGATGAGGCAGCGGCGCAGTTGATCGCCATGCCGTTCAGCGCGATTTCATTGCTGGATTTTCTGGATGTCCGGGCCGGCGACTGGATCATCCAGAACACCGCCAATGGTGCCGTCGGCAAGACGCTGGGGATGTTGGCCAAAGCGCGGGGCGTCCATGTCGTTAATCTCGTGCGTCGTGACGCCGGCGTGCAGGAACTGGAAGCCCTTGGCATCGCCAATGCAGTCTCGACCGCCTCTGACGGCTGGCAGGACAAGGTCCGCGCGATCACTGGTGATGCCTCAATCCGGGCGGCGGTGGATTCCATCGGTGGTCAGGCCAGCAAAGATCTGGTCGGATTACTGGGCGAAAACGGCACCCTCATTTCGTTCGGCACGATGGCCGGTGAACCGATGCAGATCCCGTCAGGTGAGCTGATCTTCAAGCAAGCCGTGGTCAAGGGCTTCTGGGGAGCCAAAATAAGCGCCGCGATGCCGGGCGAGAAAAAGCGTCAGTTGATTGGGGAACTGCTGCAACTCGTCGCCAGCGGCGACCTGAAATTGCCGGTCGAAGCAGTTTTCGGGCTGGATCAGATTGCGGACGCTGTGCACGCATCTCTGGCGCCCGGCAAGATCGGCAAGGTTCTGCTGCGCCCCTGAGGAAGGAGCCATGATTGCCACACTACATCAGCGGATTCTGGTTTCGGAGATGGTTCTCCGGGACCGACACGCAGGTCTGGCAAGGCTTCCTCTTCAAAGCTAGCCTTGCAGCAACAGTCATAGTTTTGGCCATCAATAAGGAACTTATAACGCATTCCGTGCTGCCAGACTGTTTATTGGCCTGCTACCAGAAGTAGCCATTCACCTTCAGGCGTTGGCTTTACTGCATGATGATTGCACCGGCGGCGAACTGGTGCTGAGCGAACAGGAGCGCGATACCCCCGCTTGCGCAGAGGTTGTGCCGCTGCGCCGTGGGGATATGGTGGTTTTTGTGGTGAGCAAACATCCCGTACGCGGGCAACGCGGCTATGTTCGCGCCAAAATGCGCCATAAGGTCTGTGAAATTCGGTCCCATCATCGCGGCACATTGGGTATTATTTTCCACGATGCGCGCTGAATCAGAATTTGAAAGCAAGGACCGGAGCGTATAAAAACATCCCTCGTCCTATCCCGGCATCATCAGCCGAAGGATATGAGAAAATGAACACCCGAGAGACACTATATTACGCCATCGGTGAAGCACAAATTGGCACGGTCATTACCGCCATCAGCGCCAAAGGAGTGGCCGCCATCCTGATCGCGGATGATGCTGCGCGGGCAAAGCGAGATTTGAGCACCGCGTTCCCCGATGCTCAACTGATTGCGGACGAAACCAAAGCAGGCGATGCGCTTCGTGCCGCAATTGCCCTCATCAATGCGCCACAAAACCAGTTTCCGTTGCCACTCGACCTGCGAGGAAATGCGCAGGAAATGGCGGTGTGGGATGCATTGCGTGCTATTCCATCCGGTGAAACGCGTAGCTATGGCGAACTGGCGAAGACAATCACAATACCGACCACCGCACAAGAGGTCGGCGCGGCCTGCGCGGCTAATCGCATCGCGGTTGCCATCCCCTGTCATCGGGTAGTCAAAGCCGATGGCGGCATTTCCGGTTATCGTTGGGGCGTGCAAAGAAAACAGAAGCTGATTAATATGGAAGGTGTTGCATGACCATATGGGAACGGCGCATCGCTGCCTATGATTGGGAAGCCATTGCCGTCAGCCTCGACAAGGAAGGCTGGGCGATATTGCCCGGCTTGCTGGATGCGTCGGAATGCGATGAAATGGCCGGATTATATGAGCCAACCGATGCATTCCGCAGTCATGTTCACATGGCGCGTCATGGTTTTGGTCAGGGGGAATATCGCTATTTCTCCTATCCCTTGCCATCGCTGGTCGAAACGGTGCGCACGCATTTATATCCGTACATCGCTCCCATCGCCAATGGCTGGTATGATCGTATGGGTATTGATGTTCGTTTCCCCCAAGACCATGCGAGCTTCCTTGAAAGATGTCATGCGGCGGGGCAGATGCGTCCGACGCCGTTGCTGCTGGAATATAAGCAGGGCGATTATAACTGTCTGCATCAGGACCTTTATGGCGACCATATATTCCCGCTTCAGGTGGCCGTGCTGCTGTCAGAACCGGGGGAGGATTTTACCGGCGGCGAATTTGTGCTGACCGAACAACGCCCCCGCATGCAATCGCGCGCGGTAGTTGTCCCCTTAGGCAAAGGGGATGGCGTTTTATTCGCTGTGAATATCCGTCCGCATCGCGGCACACGCGGTGATTATCGCGTCACCCTGCGCCATGGGGTCAGTATGCTGCGGTCCGGCAAACGTCATACGCTGGGGGTGATTTTCCACGATGCTGCCTGATCTGTTTTCTGATGAAAGCCGTAACGAGGTGCTGGGTCCGGGCGCGGCCATATTGGGTGGTTTCGCGCTGGATGTGACTGATGATCTGATTGCGCAGGTACGGGCTATGTCCGCCTTTTCCTCCTTTCGGAATATGGAAACACGCGGCGGCAAACGCATGTCTGTCGCCATGTTCAATTGTGGGTCGCTGGGTTGGGTGTCGGACAGATCCGGTTATCGTTATGATGCGATTGATCCGGAAACCGGCACGCCGTGGCCTGCTTTGTCGCCCTTGTTCCTAGACCTTGCAGCAAGGGCCGCAGACGCACTGGGATATGATGATTTTGTCCCCGATGCCTGTCTGGTGAACCGCTATATTCCCGGTTCGCGCCTATCGCTGCATCAGGATATGGACGAGCAGGACCATGGTGCCCCGATTGTTTCGGTGTCGCTGGGCCTTCCCGCAACATTTTTATGGGGCGGCCTTGAACGCAGCATCCGGCCATCACGCTATCGGCTTGTTCACGGTGATGTGGTGGTGTGGGGCGGGCCATCGCGTATGATATTCCACGGCGTTGATGAACTGAAAAATGGCGACCATCCGGCCACAGGTGCGCTGCGTTACAATCTTACCTTCAGGAAAGCGCGATGACCGACAGCATGACCCGTTGCCGATGGGCGCTGACCGATCCGGCCATGCGCGCCTATCATGATGCGGAATGGGGCGTCCCGGTCCGCGATAGCCGCGCCTTGTGGGAAAAACTGATCCTTGACGGGTTTCAGGCAGGATTGTCATGGCGCACCATCTTGCTGAAACGCGATGCTTTCCGTGAAGCATTTGAAGGGTTTGCCCCTGCACGGGTCGCCACCTATGGCGAGGCGGATATTGAACGCCTGCTCGCCAACCCCGGCATCATTCGGTCCCGCATGAAAATCTCGGCCACAATTCGCAACGCGCGGGCCTATCTGGATATGCAGAGGGCGGGCGAGGATTTTTCTGCCTTTGTATGGAATGTGGCAGGAGGGCACGACCCCGTGCCGGGGGATGGCTCGGGCAGTTCTACCCGATCCCCACAAGGAGATTTCCTCGCAAAGGAACTGAAGAAACGAGGGTTCAGCTTTGTCGGGCCGGTCATCGTCCACGCATGGTTACAGGCAACAGGTGTTATCAACGACCATGAGACGGACTGCTTCCGGCGATGAATAATCTATAATAGTTTATCTCATTTTTCATAAAATTCTGAATGTACAAATATATTTTTTGGTTTTTCAATAAATTTGAAACAGAAAATAATAATTAATTACATTTAATATTAATTAATTCATTTTGAAATATGATACGCAATTAATATATCATCACTCTAACGTATCTTATCGTTAAATTTCAGAAATAAATTGATCTACTTTTTTCCTGATATTCATTCATAGGTGCTGATCCAATACAAATATAGAGTAGTCTTGTTGCGTTCACAGGCCGTCAAGATTGTGAGGCCGGAAGCATTGTTTCCAATGGAAATCGCGTGATTTCGGGCTAGTTCTGACATTGCGGGGTATTTATGCATGGAAGGCTGCGGAATGGATTGCTCCGCCCCCCCTTCAGCGTGTTTTCATAAAGAACTCGACGGGGACCACCAGTTCGATGGTGTCGCCTTTCACATCCTCCGGGGGCTTAGGCAGCGGGGACGCGCGTTTAGGCAGCGCAACCGCCTCATCATCCAAAGAGCGGAACCCTGAGGATCGTTCAAGCCGCACCGACAGCACCTTGCCCCCCCGGTCCATCACAAAGCGAATATAGGGCACCCCCTGCTGTCGACGGAACGAGGCTTCACGGGGATAGCGCTTCACCTTGTTGAGTGCGCCCAGCACCAGTCCCTCCCATGTTGGCTTACCGGTCGATACCTGCGGGGCCGGAGGCGCGGGTCTTGTCTCCGGCGCAGTGGTTTCCTGCACCGGCGGGCCGGGATCAGGAACAGGTTTTGCCACCTGCACCAGGGTGGGATTGGCCGTTGGAATCTGTATCTCCGGTGGGGTGATCCGAGGCGTTTCGATGGGTGGTTGCAGCTTTTCCTTCTGCACCTGCTCAGGGCCGGGCGGTATTTCGCTTGGTGGCTTGGGTGGCGCGGCAGGTGGCGCCACATCGAATACGCTCAGCGTCGCAGGGGCTTGCGCCGCCTGATATGTCGTCCATGTAAACAATGCGCCGCCAAGGATCAGCAGCGGGATCAGCGCGACACCTCCCATGCCGAACAACCGGGTTTGCAGGCTCATCGGCTGATCGGAATAACGCGTGGAGCGCTGCGAAGGGGGCGTTGCCGTGAACAGAGGCGGTGACGCGGCGGGGGTATCCGTGACAATCCTGCCCTGTTGAGATTGCGCAGTGTTCGGCATCATCCTACCGCTCCTGACATCAGTACTAGCATCAGCCCCGGCGGCACACTGGCGATAATCAACCACATCCATGCATAGGCGGGACTGCGCGCATGGAAAGCCATCATGGCGATGACGGAAAAGACAGCGAAGCTGGCAAGGGTAGCTGCCGTTACCGCTTCAACGCGGTCCATCCCGATCCGAACGAGCAGTAGAGACAAGGCGACAGTCGCGAGCGAAGTCACCCCATAAGCGCCCAGTGTCACCGCAAGAGTGCGAGACAGTACTGACCAGCAATGCCGTGCGCGCGGGCTGAGAGAGATCATAGCCGGATCTTTCGTACAATGCGTTCACGATTGATATTCATGGTGACAACACAGGCCGCCGACATGGTTAGCCAGCCGAAATACACCACCGATCCATAGCCCCAGCCAAGCCCTGCTCCCGCGACGGCAAAGGCCAGTATCAGCATGGCAAAGCCAGACAGGCGCACTATGCGGCCAGCCGCCGGAGAGAGCTTACGACCAAGCCAGTCCTGCTGATGCCGCGTCATGGCGAGCAGGAGCAGGATGAAGCCAGCAAACGACAAGAGGAAGATTAAGGCATCTATCATAGCGCACCCTGCGCAGATATGCGGGCTTTTCGGCGCGGGGCTGCCTTTGGTTTATGGGCTGCGACCTTCCATGCGGTGAAAGCGCAGGCGGCGGCTGTTGCCAGCATCACAAGGTCGAACCCGGCGAACACCCAATTGCCCGCTATCAAGCTGGGGATCAGACCGCGCTCCGTGGTAATTGCGTTGATGATCGACACCAGCGCATAGAGCATCGCGCAGGCGGCCAGTGTTTCGACCCATGCGCGCTTTGCGGGGCGGGCCATCGCCCAGACAAACACACCGCCCCATGCGATAAACAGGCTGTTGATTTCCCAATCGGCGCGGTTGGTCATGGCCAGCGGCAACAAGCGGTTCGCGAGGAAATAGACCGCGATCCCGGCCATGGACCCAGTGATAACGCCAATGTTCAGCCGTTCAACCAACCGAAAGCCCAAATAGGGCCGCGCCGGATCAGGCAGCTTCGCCCGGCGCTTCACCGTCCATAGCACCAGCCCGCTCGCCACCATCACCGTCCCACCAACGCCAGATAAAAAATACAACCAGCGAAGGGATATATCCGCGAAAGTGCCCAGATGCAGCAGGATCATCACGCTCTGCGTAAGTCGCGCACTGCCTTCCGGCGGGGCAGCATAAAGCAACCGCCCATCGGTCGCAGATAGGATCAGGCGCGAGGCAGGCTGAGCCAACCTATCCCTGCCAGCATAGAGAGATGCAGTGGCATTGGCGTCACCCGGATTGATGATCGTGATCCCGCCTACGGTGCCGGTCCAGCCCGCCTCAGCCCATATGCTCTGCGCGCGATGGATCAGTTGAGGAAGAGGTAGTGTCGGGTGCCCCTCCCCTGATGGAGGGAATTTCGGGCTATCCGGATAGGCGGCGTCGTAAAAGGCTGACCTGTCAGCAAAGTTCGCAGAGATCGCCCATGGCATCACTGTGAAGAGTAACGTGACGAGGCCGGTATAGGTAATCATCATGTGGAAAGGCAGGGCCAGCACCGCCGTAACGTTATGTGCGTCTAGCCATGACCTTTGCCCCTTGCCAAAGCGCAGCAGGAAGAAATCAGCAAATATCTTCTTGTGAGTGATGACACCCGACAAGATAGCCACCAGCATGGCCAGAGTGGCAATGCATATTGCGATGCGGGCCCAGAGATACGGCATGGCGTAGAGATTATAATGAAAGCTATAGAGGAAGCTGCCGCCCTGCGTTCCGCGAACAGAAACTTCCTGTCCTGTTGCAGGATCAAGCGTCACCTTGCCCTTTGCGGAGCCTTCCTGACCGTCTTCCCATAAAACGCGCACGACTTGCCCGCTGCGTGCCGGGAACAGGATAGTCCACTCACTGGCCCCCAGCGCTTTCTCATGCAGAAGAGCATCAGCCTTGGGCAGCACAGCAGCAAGCGATAATGGCCCGGACATTTCCGGGCGCATCCAGCGCGAAATCTCCTGCTGAAAATAGGCGGTCGTTCCGAACAGGAAGACTATGTAAAGCAGCCACCCGGGCAGGAGACCTGCCCAAGTGTGAAGCGATGCCATCGACTGGCGAAAAGATGTGTTCATAGGAGAGCAGCTACTGCTTTCGTCAATCTTTCGGTCAGTATTTCGCGCGAAGAGTCAGGCGGAAGCTGCGAGGCTCACCCCAATAATTATAATAGCCTTCGTAACCCAACAGATCGATATATTTGCGGTCGAACAAGTTTTCGACGTCGAGCGCTGCATCGAAATGTTCGTTGAAGCGATAGCCCAGCTTGGCAGAGGCAATGACATATGCCGCCTGCTGGTAACGGCGTGCGCCGCTATCCGTGTAAATACCGCTCTGCCCGATGAGGCCGGTGCCGAACGTCCATTTGGCAAGGGCACCGTCCAGCACATTTTCGTCCGGCTGATATTGCGCCCACAGCTTGAATAGATGTTTCGGATTTTTAAAGGGTTCAAGCCTCTTGCCGACATTGGCCGGATTACTGTCTTCCAGATATTTGGTGTGATTATAGGTATAGCTGGCGGAGATATTCAGCCCTGGCACAGGCGTGCCGGAAATCTCGGCCTCAATGCCACGGCTTTGAATCTTGCCCGCAGCTTTTGAACAGAGAAGATTCCAGTTTTCAGCGCAGATGTGGGTTGGGTCATCATCCGTGATCGCACGATTTTTGTCACGCAACTGATAGGCGGCCAGCGATACGTTCATTTGATCTGCAAGGATTGCGCCCTTGATGCCCAGTTCAAATTGTTCACCTGTACGCGGATCAAGTATATCGCCTTTATAATCCTTGGCGCTTTGGGGGACGAAGATGCTGGCATAGCTGCCATAGAGAGACCATTGCCGGTTCAACTCTGCAATCAGTCCTGCATAGGGTGTGAACTTACCATTGGCGGTTTGTGGTTGTTTCACCCATAGCGATGATCCAATCTGGCGTATCTTATAGGAATAATCGGTCCAGCGGCCGCCAAGCACCAGCGTCAACGGTTCGAGCAGCTTGAAATTGCCCGATGCATAAAAGCCGCTTTGCTTGGTTATCTCATATCGTTTGCCGGGGTTGGAGCCATCCAGAATGCTTCCCCAATTATGTTGATCCAGAAGAGGCACGTCCTCGAAAAAGCTCAGATCGTAGGCGCGATAGTTGCGGTAATTTTTCGACCAGTTATAGCCGACCGTGATATTGTGCGACCGCCCGAACAATTCAAATGGTCCGGTGATATTCGCATCCCAGCCGGAATAGGTATTGATGTCACGGGCATAAAGCGCGTTAGCGTCCGAAAGCCCGGTAGCAAGGTCAACCGCAGCGTCGCCCCAGACCGAACGCTGCACAAAATCAACTTTCCGACGCGTATAGGTGATTTTCGTTTTCCAGTCGTTGCCGAAATCATGCCGGTAATCCGCGATATATTCCTGCGTTTCGACGGGTGAGGACGCGCTGCTACCGACAAATGCCTTACGCCCCGGCAGCGTGCCGTCAGAATAGCGCGGCAATCCCCAGTTGCGATTATTGACGTTTTCCATACCCAATGCGGAAACCGCAATCGTGTCGCGCGAGGTAAGATCATATTCGAGAATGCCGTAGACAAGCTTGCGCCGTTCATGTGCGACATCATAATAGAAATCCCGGTCATGTAAGACGCCCACGACACGCCCACGTAGCGCGCCATCGCCAGTCAGCGGGCCGCTTACATCCACTTCCGCGCGCAAGTCTTTCCAGGAACCGCCTGTTAAATTGGCCCCGACAGCAAAGCGGTCCAGCGGCCTTTTGCGGACATAGTTTACCGAGCCGCCCGGTTCTCCCGATCCGGTAAGCAGGCCAGACGGACCGCGCACCAGTTCCATCCTGTCGTAAATGGCCGGGTCCATGCTGAAGCCGGTAGCAAGCATAGGGACGCCATCGAGCTGCTCGCCAGCCTTGAACCCCCGCACATTAATGTTTCTGGTGTCGGGAAAACCGTCCAGACGCACACCGGGCATATGGCGCAGGGCGTCTTCGGTGCGGGCAAACCCTTGATCGTCCATCTGCTCGCGGGTCATTACGGATACAGATTGCGGGATTTCACGCAGAGACTTCGCGCCTTTGAACATTGTTACGGCTTGGGCGGCGTAGGTGCCAGTGCCCTCGGTCGCGGCCGGATCGCTGGTATAAACAGAACCGTTGCCCGCTGCACCGCTTGCGCCTTCGACCCGCACCGGACCGAGCTGAATCGAACCGTCCGCGGCCTGCGGCGCGCGTTCCAGCACCACTGCGTTACCTGAGAAACGCCAGATGAGGCCAGTCCCCGTTAACAATCTGGAAAGGGCCTCCGCATTTGTATAGGTGCCGCTCACCCCCGGTGAACGCAGGCCGCGTACTAAATCGCCATGCGCAGAAATCTGTATACCAGCTTGCTGACCGAATAAGGCCAAAGCATCAGCAAGGGATTGCGCCGCTACCGAAAAGCTTTTCTGCTGCGTCCCGTTATTTTGTGCATAAGCCGCCTGTGGCAGAGATGTGCCTAGGGCCACTGTTGACATCAGGGCGGCTGCCCACGCGCTACGCTTCACTTTAAATCCCACCATTAATCAAAATCTCCATGAACCAGCAATTGGCAATTTCTGCAATCGCGTCGCAACCGCAAATTACCCTTCATGGAAACAACGATGACAGGGGAACCAATCTTCAAAAAAACTTTGGCTAAAGATGAATTTTTTGGAAAAGGGGGCTTAATGCTATGAAATAACGATGATCCAGGGCGTAATATGCCGCATCGTTGCGCCCTGAGTATCTGCCACCGCCTGCAAGGCCTCCACTGGTTGATCCAGACGGTATAGCCCTGTTAACGGCTGATGCGCGAGCTTCTGTCCTCGCAGGATGATGAGGCCTTTGAACCAAGGCCGCATGGCCTCGACGAAATCAGCCACACTCATGTCACGGGCGATAATATGGCCCTGTGTCCACCCTGCGACGAGATCTGGCGGTGAGCGCCCATCAATCGCTCGCCCCTGCCCTTGGGCCTGAACCCATTGACCGGGCGACAGAGTGCGGGAAAAGGAAGGATGCGGCGATAGGCTATTGACCCTGACCCGGCCCCGCTTAACCGCCACCGCAGTGCCTTTATCATTCATGGTCACATTGAATGCTGTACCCAGCACCGTTGTTTCAGCATTCCGGGTGCGCACCCGGAATGGCCTTTTCGGGTCATGGCGAACATCGAAAAAAGCCTCTCCTTTTAGCAGCCTGACACGGCGCTCTCCGACCATATCGTCAACGGCTATGGCGCTTTCCGGGGCGAGTTGGACGATACTACCATCGGCCAGCGTGATGCTCTGTGGGGTGGCCGTGCCCGTCACATGGTCAGCCTGCATATATAATAATGCTGTGGGTGCGGCGAGCCAGAGCAAGGATGCTGCGACTGCGCCCATAAGGATGGTGGCAATGGGATGGCGCACACGACCGGGCCGAGTAAAAGGGATAATCTTGCCATCCGAAATAACAGGCACCTGTTCAGCCGCCATGTCCATTGATGCTGCCTTACGATTTACCGCGAAATCTTCCCATTTATCGCGGGATTGCGGGATCGTCAGGCCAAGTAGTTCATAGGTTTTGCAGATTTCCTGCCAGTCCGTGACATGGGCTGCATCTTGCGCCAGCCATGCCGCGTGCCGCAATCTCAGGTTCTCGTCATCAGGGGCTGCCTGCATGGCAAGGAGCCATTCGCTTGCCCGGCGTGGTTCATCCATATCATAAGCGCTAACCGTCATAAGCCCGCACTTTCGCATGGATCATCGGCAAAAGGCATTATCGAATGCAGGCTGATTGACATGAAGAAAATATGTCCTCCCTCTGCATAATGACGCTGCAAGGTTGATGGATTTTCAGAAAAAGGGGCAAAGTGGTTCATCATTTTGATCTGCATAGCCGCGCACGGCAATGTTCCAGCCCATCGATGACCATGGCATGAGCCAATCCGACCGAAATACCTAGATGTTCAGCAATATCCTTGAAAGTCATCCCACCAAAACGATGCATTTCCAGCGCAATTCGCGTCCTCTCCGGCAATTCTGCCATGGCATCTTGAAGAAAACGTAGTTCATCTCGCCCTGCTACGACCGCCTCTGGTGATGGCGCTTCGGTGGGGATGGCGGCCAGTTCATCGGCGTCAGCATCCGGCAGGCGAAGATTTTCCCGTTGAATGCGGCGCAAACTGTCAACCGCAAGGTTGCGCACTATGCGGTAAAGATAACCGGCTGGTTCCTCCAACGGCTTACCCTGCCTCGCGGAACTGAAACGCAGATAGGCCTCCTGCACCACATCCTCGGCGAGGGCGTGATCGCGGACAATGCCATTGGCATAATTCACCAGCTCTCGTCGGTGAGCCATGAACAACATGCCATCGCTGGTTACAGAATTCACCTTTGCAGAACCTTGCCTCAAACTCCGCCGAAGTGCGCATAATTGCGATTCACTCGCATGGGACGGCTAGCTGTTTACGGCAATTGACGCAACATCGGACTTATCGCCCGCTCACATCCATGATGTGAGGCGGCGGTTTATTTCCAGATGGTAAAAGCTGTGGACTGCCGTGAACATGTACGAACCCGCTTCGCGGGAGGGGTTCGTGGGGTGATGGTGCGTGGTCTGGTTGCGATGCGCCGCTCCTACAAGGCGCCGAAATCCGACTGTGCTGGCAATCGCTCTGATTGATTGTCGCCGCAGCATCCATCCAGACATTCCACAAAGCAGCGCCTGATATTCGGGGATAGGCGCAGGGGGCTTATCATGCGTTCACTTGGCTTTTCATTCTTGGCTGGCCTCTCTCTCCGGCTGCGACAGCGTTCCTTCCCTCATTGCAGAAGAACAGGGATGCTCCAATGAAACGGGGCAACAAGCGGCCATTTCCATCATCAAAGATGCTGCGCTGAAGAAACTGGACGAACATAGGGATGACTATGATAATAGCCTCATACTAGGCAGTACGGTACGGGCAGCCCTGAACCAGACCCAGTTTCTGTTTGACAATATTCGTACCATCCAGATCTAACCGACGCGTACCAAATAAGCGTTCCCGTAATTGTATGCCGCGTTTTATACGGCCTCCAAGCCCTTTGATTAATCTCAACCGGCGAGAAAAAAGGGGCCACTTCCATGGCCCCTCAGGTGTCTTCCTAAATATGAATACATAGTTCGATTAGAAGTTAACTCGCGCACCTACATAGAAGGAGCGCCCAACAGCATCATAAGTGCCCACATCGGTTGAGTTTTGCGAGCTGGATACAACCATCAGCCCCTTATCGAACAAGTTATTAATACCTGCCCGCAGGGTGATGGCGTCATTAACGCGGGCCGTTCCGAACAGATCGAACAGATTATAGGCTCCCACTCCCGGTGCCGGGTTTGTCGGCGTTGTGACAGAAGTGATGTCCTTCATACCATCCATATATTGCCAACGCAGACCAAAACTCACGCCATCTGATCCATATCCTACCGTCGTCAGAGCTTTCCATGAAGGACGCGGCGATGCCACCGTGTTGGTCCCTGCGAAATCCTGAAACACAGATGTCGGCAAGGTTTTAATCTTATAATGATTAGTAAAGCCGATCGCACTGTTAATGTAGACACGGCCACTGCCGCTACCCATTCCGGCATCAGACAGGCGCAGGCTCCATCCGGCCTGAATCTCAACCCCATCCGTCTGCAACGCGCCCAGATTCATATAGGGCTGGCCAATGGTTTCCAGCAATCCCTGACTATCGCGGGTCAGCAACTGACAGAAGGAGTTGGAAGCAGAATAGCTTGGGTTTGCTCCATCCAGATTATAACAGCTGGATAAGGTTGTCAGGCCAGGAATGGTAGAAATAACATTATTGATTTTGATATTATAATAATCCACCGACAATGAAATACCGCTCAACCAAGGTGAAGTGGCAGGCGCATTCCAGATAAAGCCAATATTATACGTATCTGCTTTTTCTGGCTTCAGATTGCCATTGCCACTGATGATGCCGCCCGTCGCAGTAGTCGGGAACTGATAACTATCAATAGCGGCAAGCGGTACACCTTGCGCCAGACATAGGTCACGGACTTGCGCACCATTTGCCCCTGTCCGGGCAATAGAACGCACATCGCATGGGTCACCAATGCCTGCTGGTGGTGTGCCGAACTGAATCTGAATACCGGTGCGCGGTGAGAAAAGCTCCCCAATATTGGGCGCACGAACCGCACGCTGATAGCTGCCACGGAACATTAACGAGCGCACCGGACTCCAGCGTACATCCCCTTCATAGCTGGTTACACTGCCCGATGTAGAATAATCGGAATAACGGAAAGCACCGCCTATACCCAATTCATGAATGAACGGAGTGTCCTTTATAAGTGGCACATCAATCTGTGCGGCAAATTCCTTCACAGTAATCTCACCCTTTGCGCCAGCAGATGCAATTGTGGCTTCGATATTCTGCGAGGCGAGGTCTGAATCCGGGGTATAGCTATATGTGTTTTTCCGATACCCTGCTTGCAGCGCGAGTTGCACATCCCCGCCGGGGAGGGTGAATAGCGGGCCGGAAATTAGCCCCTGAACCTGTGTCTGCGCTAATTTTTCACGGCTCTGCGATGTTTTCGTCATATATTCGCGGCAAGCAGCGGATATTTGCGAAGAATTTGTCAGACCAAAGGGATTGAACCCACCCGCACAGATAGAATTGCCACCATCAGGCGCATTGAGCAGGGTTTGCACCCGGCTCTTGAGGACTGCGTTATAGTTGTAGGAATGGTGGACGGTCTGATCGTAGGAGGCGAAAACATCAAACTTCCAGCCCCCGGCGATATCGCCCTTCACCCCGCCGAGATATTGCTGAACCACATAGTTTTCATCCCATGCCTTGGCTGGCAAGCCAACATATCTGCCGTTCCATGTGAATGCTGCGGATGCGTTGGGCCGTGAGGCCAGCAATGTCTGCAGATCCCCCGGAATGAAGGGGTTCGTAACCGGAATAGTCGTCAACGTTCCAAACTGTGTCAGGCTGCCACCAGTTGCCGTTTTTGATGTTGTATCAACATATAGGAACTGGCCATAGGTGGTCAGTGTATCGGTCAATTCATAATCAAATTTAGCAAAGGCGGATTTGCGCTGCATACCGGATAGCGGCTGCACTTGCGGTCCCACGGGCATACGAACATTGCCACCGATTATAGAATAGACACTGTCCTGCGGCCCCTGATAATTAACCGCACCAGTTTGTACAAATAGCGATCCATTATCATTGAAACCCAGATTAAAAGTAGGGTTCACTGGCGTATTCACGCCATAATTAGCAAATATAGCATTGAGTACTGATTGTGACGGCAGGTTTGTGGCCTGCGGCACATAGGTTCCCTGACCGATGAAAGAAGAAGGCGTGACCTTATCAAAGAATGAGCGTTGCGAGCCAAGAAGCCCCTGACGGTCTGCATAGCTTAGCGCCACCATGAGATGCCCGCGATCCTCGGCAAAGCTGCTACCAAAGGCGAGGGATCCGTTGAACCGGCGCAGATCACCACGAGTTGCGTTGCCCAGTTGAACATCCGCCTTAATGCCGTCAAAGGCCTTAATCGTCTTGAAATTGACCACACCAGACATAGCATCGGAGCCATAAACGGCTGATGCCCCACCAGTGATTACATCAATATCACCGATAATAGATTCCGGAATGATGTTGATATCAACATTGCCGTTGATATCAGAAACTGGCAGCCTGCGCCCATCAAGCAAGACAAGATTTCGATTAGACCCAAGACCATGCAGGTTCAGCGTTGCACGCCCCCCTGCCCCCAAAGCCCCCGCATTACCAGCCGGCGTAAAGCCTGGGAGCTGGTTCAAAGCTGTTTCCAGATTGATCGCCCCTGATTGCTGAATAGCCTCCGAGGACATCGAAACAACGGGGCTAGCCGCCACATTATTTGGGCGTGCAATCAACGAGCCAGTTACAATAATATCTTGCGAGCCTGCGTTATTCTCATCTTGCGCCTGCGCGGATACAGGCATAGCAATCGCCGTGCCAGATAGCAGAGTCGTGACAATATATTTTTTATAATTATTCATAAAACCCTCTCTGTATTGATTATTTTTATTTTGATTAATTTATGATTATTTACCGATATTTTTCTCAATAAAATTGATCGAAGCGACCAGAGAATCTATGCTTGCTTTTTTCGTATCTTCTGGCGTTTTACCGATCCAACTATGACCGACACCGTCAATCATGATCTTAGTGACGGGGACCTTATTGTCCTTCAGCTTGCGCTCAAACAAATCCGTCTGGCTGTCTGGCACGACTTCATCATCTGTTCCGTGAATCAGCAAAAATGGGGGATCCTTGCGGTCGACATAAGTGATGGGGGATGCCGCCGCGAGACGATCTGCTTCACACGGCTTATCAGCAGCACAACCAAGGAAGCGTGATCCGGCGTCAGCGTCCCTCCCTGCAGCGCTCACTTGCGGCATCTGTGCAAAGTCATAGATCCCAAACCAGGCCACAACCGCCTGCACACAATCAGAGGTTTCGTCTGAACCGGCAGCAGTGGATGCAACCGTTTCGACATTGGCGCGTGCGGGCACGGTGCGCGGATCGGGATCAAGCGCTTTGACACCACAGCTCGTCCCAGCAAGAGCCGCGAGGTGACCGCCAGCAGACTGGCCCCAAATCGCCACGCGATCGGGATCTATTCCATAAGCCGCCGCGTTGACACGCAACCAGCGGATGGCCGATTTAACGTCCTGAATAGCGGCTGGGAACGGTGCCTCGCCAGAGAAGCGATAGCCAACGGAGGCCACCACATATCCTTTTGCAGCCAGTGTCGCCAGCACCTTGGGCCAGTCCGCATATGCCGCACTACGCCGCGGGCCACCCGCAAACCACCCGCCACCATGAACATAGATAACAAGTGGCCGCTTTGCATTATTCTCCCGCGCCTTATCCGGCACAAACAGATCCAGCTTCAGCGGTCGATAACCCAACAATGTTGCATAGGTAACATCAGGATAGCCCGTAACCCCATCAGGAAAAGAAACATGTGTTCCCGCGAAGGAATCTGCCCCGACATCCTGAACGGTGGCACCGACTTTTACATCCGCAGCAACTTGCGCACCCAATGTCGATGGGCCGGATGCCAGAGCCAGCGAGGGCAGAGCCATTATGCCTGCCACAGATAAAATAGAAAACAGCCTCATACAGTCCCCTTCCCGCCTAGATTGAGCGGCATCTAAACGGTGCCGCATATGGTCGACTTCGACTCTTATTGCGAGACATGTACTAAATGGTTCATATAGTGTCAATCATCAGAATTGCATATCCCGTCCGACATGCCTCAACACCAATATAGCCTAACAGAATTTCGATAAATTCGGATTTCCCGGCGTAAAATCCAGCTAATTCTAAAAATGTCGTTTTTTCTTTGCTGATTCAATGTACCATATTGTACACTAGAAGCCATAGGAGAGGTTTCATGCAAACATCAATCGCAACAGTCTCGATCAGCGGACCGCTGGATCAGAAGCTACAAGCCATTGCCGCAGCGGGTTTTGACGGGGTTGAGATTTTTGAAAATGACCTGATAGCTTTTGCAGGCTCACCAAGAGAAGTCGGGCAAATGATCCGCGATCACGGCCTGACCTGTACGTTATTCCAACCGTTCAGGGATTTTGAGGGAATGCCGGGCGACATGCGGGCCAGCGCCTTGGACAGGGCTGAACGTAAATTTGATATTATGCAGGAATTGGGGACTGATCTGGTCCTTATATGCTCCAATATTTCTCCTCAGGCCTTAGGCGATCGCCAACGCATTATCGATGATTTCTCAGAACTGGGCGAACGCGCTGCCGCGCGGAGTTTGCGCGTTGGCTATGAAGCGCTCGCTTGGGGGCGGCATGTTTTTGACCACCGAGATGCGTGGGAAATTGTCCGGGCGGTAAACCATCCCGCCGTCGGCCTCATCCTCGACAGCTTCCACTCTCTCTCCCGCAACGTGCCAATCGACAGCATTGCGACTATTGACCCCGAAAAACTGTTCATTGTGCAACTGGCTGACGCACCGAAACTGGACATGGACTATTTATATTGGAGTCGGCATTTCCGTAATATGCCCGGTCAGGGGGATTTGCCGATTGCCGAATATGTCAGGGCATTATTGGATATAGGATATTCCGGCCCGCTATCCTTGGAGATTTTCAACGATCGTTTCCGCGCCAGCCCGGCCAATATCATTGCCTTGGATGGCTATCGGTCGCTGAAGATGGTAGACGATGAGGCCCGACGCCTATCCGGCCGCACTGTGTCAATGCCTGCGCGAGCGCGAGTTCGCCATGTAGAGTTTATAGAATTTGCACTGAGCGACACAGAAGCGCCTTTATTTGAAACGATGCTGAGCAGTGCGGGCTTTCGGGCCATTGGCAAGCATGTCAGCAAGGCCGTAACCCATTGGAAACAAGGCAATGTTAACCTCGTCCTAAATCAAGCCAATGACGGCTTTGCCCGCAGCCATAATATTGTCCACGGCGCATCTGTATGCGCCATCGGTATCAGCGCAGAAAACATACCCGCAATTCTGGAACGCGCCAGTGCGCTGCACATCACCCGCTATGAACAAGCGGTCAACCCCGGTGAAATGCGCATTCCATCTGTGCGCGGTGTCGGAGGTAGCCTGATTTATTTCATAGAGGCCGGAACAGAAGAAGATGTCTGGGCGCAGGAATTTGTCCCGTTACCCGACGCACCTGCCCCCGGCAATGATGTGAACCGCATCGATCATGTTGCGCAAGTCATGGGTTATGAGGAGTTTCTATCCTGGTTGCTCTATTATTTCGCCCTGTTTGACGTTGTGAAAACACCCCAACTGGAAATTGCCGACCCATTAGGAATTGTACATAGTCAGGCGGTTGAATCACCGGATAAGAATTTCCGCATCACCCTCAACGGCTCATCCGCCGCGCAGACCCTGTCTTCGCGCTTTATCCATCATTATATGGGGGCAGGCGTGCAGCATATCGCCTTATCCTGTGATGATATTTTTGCCACCAACAAGTCCATGACCGAGCGTGGGCTGGAGATATTAGAAATACCAGCTAATTATTATGATGATCTGGCCGCACGCTTTGGACTGTCGCAGGAATTGATCGATCAGATGGCGGCTGGCAATATATTATATGACCGTAGCGACGACTATGAATATTTCCAATTTTACACCCGGGCATTTGCTAAGCGCTTCTTCTTCGAATTTGTGGAACGGCGCGGCTATGATGGCTATGGGGCGGGCAATGCAACTATAAGATTGGCAGCGCAATCCCGCTTCAGGGATGATATGCCCATCTAAGAACGAGATCAGAGGAGGCTCGACAGGTGAAAAAAGAGGCGCAAACCGCGACAACAAACGCAAATACCGTGCGCGCCACAGATGCGGAAGAAACTCGCCTTAACATTCTCGAAGTGGCAACAGAGGAATTTTCTGACAAAGGCCTAAGCGGTGCCCGAATAGATGAAATTGCTGAACGAACAAATTCATCAAAAAGGATGATATATTATTATTTTGGCAGCAAAGAAAGCCTCTATAGAGCTGTTTTAGAACGCGCCTATACCAGGGTCAGGTCGGTTGATACCAATATCAACATATATGACCTCTCGCCTGCGGTCGCCTTACGATCGATCATCACCACGACATTTGACTATCATATTCAGCACCCTGAATTTGTCAGGCTGGTTATGAATGAAAATATATTAAGAGGGGCGCATATCGGCGACATTCCTGGAATAAAGGAAAGAAACCGTAAAGTAATTGACAATTTGCGGGATGTTTTATCCAAGGGTGTATCGGAAGGTGTATTTCGAGAAGGTATTGATCCCATTGAACTCCATATGACGATTAGCGCTTTATGCTTTTACAATGTCTCCAATCGTTATACTTTTGCATATGGTTTTGACCGCGACATGTCCTCCACAAAAGCCTTAGGGCGACGCCATAATAGTGTGATTGATATTATTGAAAGCTGGTGCCGGGCCTGAACCGCGACGCACATGCCAGATATTCATGCTTATATTCGAAAATGAACACACCATTTAGTTACATATTATTTTCACTGCATAAGCCTGTTCATCATAATAAGAGGAGAGAAGAGATGCGAAAGAAAATACTCACCCCAATAATCGCCAGCACAATGATGCTGGCCCCCACCACCATCATGGCCCAGATTGTTGAAAAATCTGCCGGTGAACCCGTGAAAACACAGTCTGGACTGATTAGCGGGGTAACGCAGCCTTCTGGCATCCGCACCTGGCTTGGCGTCCCCTTTGCCGAGCCACCCGTCCGTGAATTACGCTGGCGTGATCCGCAACCTCGGCAAAAATGGCAAGGAATATGGAACGCAGACCGAGTCGCACCGGAATGTATTCAGCCGCTGCGTGGTCGCTCCATCAATCATTATTTCGGCGAAGAAGCCACCAGCGAAGACTGTCTCTACCTCAACATATGGGCACCACCACAGCCTGCCCCGGCAGGGAAACCCTACCCCGTCATTGTCTGGATATATGGCGGCGCATTCAATGTCGGCTCTGCGTCTATGGCCAATTATTCGGGCGAAAAGCTCGCAACCGAAGGTGTCGTCTATGTCGCATTATCCTATCGCGTTGGCCCATTGGGCTTTCTGGCCCATCCTGATCTGACCCGCGAAGGCAATGGCGGGTCGGGCAATTACGGCCTGAAAGATCAGATTGCAGGCCTGCAATGGGTTAAGGACAATATCGCAGGCTTTGGCGGCGATCCTAACAATGTCACAATAGCAGGGCAGTCCGCAGGCTCGATGTCCGTGGCTTTACTACAATCCAGCCCGGCGACAAAAGGGCTGTTTCAGCGCGTAATGGGAATGAGTGGCTCCCCCTTTGGTGAATTAATGGCCCCTGCCCCATTAAGCAAAGGCGAAGAGGACGGCCTCGCCCTGCAAAAAGCGCTAGGCGCACAATCCATTGAGGACATGCGCGACATCCCAGCCGATCGGTTAATTGACGTGGCCGTCACGGTTCCGCGCCAGCCCGTGATATTGGATGGCAAGATATTGCAGCACACCGCGCAAGACAGCTTTGCAAATCAGCAACAACAAGATGTACCTGTCATGCTTGGCTTTACGCGGGACGAAAGCTTCCTGTCCTTCGGCCAGATAAACAGCGTGGCAGATTATGAAGCCGCCATAGGTCGGGCCTTTCCCGACAATGCCGCCCGCATATTAAAGGCCTATCCTGCGCGATCGACAGCCGAAGCAAAACGAGCCATAGCTGACATTCAACGCGATTCCAGCCTTGGGTCGCAAATGGCCAATTGGGCCGAGGCTCAGTTCAAATATGGCAAGGCAGCCGTCTATCCCTATTTCTTTACAAGGGTTCAGCCCTACAGCCCCGGCGTACGATTTACAGACCATAACCCGGAAACGGCAGGATCCTACCATAGTGCGGATGTCCCTTACTGGCTCGGTACATTGGACAGCCTGAACCGATTCCGCTCAACGCGGAACTGGACTGCGCAAGACCGGCAATTGTCGCAGCAGATGATGGATGCATTGCTCAGCTTCGCCCGGACCGGGGCACCGGGAAAAGAATGGCCACGCTTTTCCCCTTCTACGCCTGAAGTTCGGCAACTGGGCGAGACAAGCGGCAAAATCAGTTGGCCTAACTTCAAAGCCTTACCGCTTTTACAAAAAGCAAAGCCCGTATCCGCTACTCCGGCACAGCGCCCACAGGTAAGAGATTAACCGATGGATATGTGCCCCGACAGAGTAAGCCACATGCTGTTGGGGCATCGTTCTTTCGCGTCTTCATATGTGAATGTACTAGTTCGTACATTTTCCTTGCCTAATGAAAAAGAGCGGTATAGGCAGTCATGAATGATCTGAGGCAAGACTCAGGCATGGAGAGGAGTTGTCCGGAATGAGTCAGCCTTTGATTCATGTTCTCAATGGGCCCAATCTTAACATTCTTGGGGAACGAGAACCTGCTATTTACGGCCATGAAACACTGCATGATATAGAAATATCATGCCGCAAAGAGGTGGCAGA
Source organism: Sphingobium sp. (assembly GCA_009360885.1). GTDB lineage: Bacteria > Pseudomonadota > Alphaproteobacteria > Sphingomonadales > Sphingomonadaceae > Sphingobium. Next base: position 84,743 of record SPEL01000005.1, read on the forward strand.
TACCGGGCTGGGCCTGATTTTCCGTCAGACCAATGCCGAACATGAAATGATCGGTTGGTTACATGAGGCCCGCATTGGCGCAGCAGGTATTGTCATTAACCCTGCGGCATTCTCCTATGCCAGCTACCCCATATTAGACGCCCTAAAAATGTGCGAGTGCCCGGTGATTGAGGTGCATATCTCCAACATTCACCGCCGCGAGGCAGAGTGGCGATCGCGCTCCATCATGACGCAGGTCGTCACAGCAATAATGTCAGGCCTTGGCACAGATGGATATGCTCTGGCCGTACGACATCTCGTTGCACGCAATCGTCAGCAGGTGACATCATGACCCAAAGCACCACCCGTAAAACCAATGCACGATTGGGCGTACTAGGCCTAATCAGCGTTGCAACTTTGCTCAATTATCTTGATCGGGCGGTAATGGGGGTCGCGGCCCCATCATTAACGGCAGAATTGAAAATATCGCCGGAGATGATGGGCTTTATTTTCTCTGCATTCTCCTGGACTTATGCCGCATCTCAAATTCCGGGCGGTATCGTGCTGGATCGCCTTGGCACACGCATTACTTATGCTGGCTCTCTCATCCTCTGGTCTTTTTTCACGCTGCTGCATGGCTTTGCCTCCAACATTGCAATGCTCTTCGGCTTTCGCCTTGCCTTGGGCGCTGCAGAGGCGCCCTGCTATCCCAGTAACAGCCGGATCCTCAATAGCTGGTTCCCACAGCAAGAGCGCGCTCGCGCCAACTCCGTATATGCGGTCGGTCAATATGCGGGGCTGGCCTTTTTTAGCCCACTTTTGTTCTGGATTGTGGGCAGCATGGGCTGGCGCGCCCTGTTCATAATCGCTGGCGGTCTTGGGCTGATTTTTGGCCTGTTCATGTATGCTCGCTACCGGGAACCGGAACAGAGTAGCCGCGTAAATCAGGCCGAACTGGATTACATCCGTGCTGGCGGCGGACTAGTAGAATCTCAGACAGCGCAAAAGGCATCCTTCTCATGGAGCAATGTTAGGAAGCTTATGTCGCAGCGCCAGATTCTGGGCGCTTCCATAGGTCAGTTCTGCGGTAATTCCACGCTGGTTTTCTTTCTGACCTGGTTCCCCACCTATTTGGCAACAGAACGTGGCATGGATTGGTTAAAGTCCGGCACATTCGCCGTAATGCCTTATATTGCCGCATCGGTCGGAGTGTTATTAGGCGGTTATATATCAGACACGCTGATCCGGCGTACAGGTTCTGCCAACATTGGACGTAAACTCCCTATCGTTATCGGCCTTCTATTGGCCTCCACCATCATTCTGGCCAATTTTGTTGAGAGCAACACATTAGTCATCACCATTATGTCTATCGCTTTCTTTGGCCAAGGGATGGTCAATCTGGGATGGACTTTGATCTCTGATGTCGCTCCCAAGCAATATATTGGGCTGACTGGCGGTGTGTTTAACCTCTGTGCCAATCTGGCAGGTATTGTTACGCCAATTGTGGTGGGCATCATTGTTGGACAGACTGGCTCTTTCTATGGCGCGCTCGCCTTTATCGGCGTCCTCGCTCTGGTTGGTGCCGCAGCCTATGTCTTCATCGTTGGCGACGTTAAGCGAGTGGAATTGGACTGATCCTATGCCGCTTCTTCCACCCCAGAAAACGGCTTCGAGCCGGACATCATCCCTTCATTCGGAATTATCAGATAACACAGCCATGATAAAAAAACCGATCATCCGGAACATAGTTTTTATGATTGATGACCACCATGACTGACAATATCTATTTATGTGGCCTGATCGGAATGGACATTCAGTCCTCCCGATCCCCCGCAATGCACATGACCGAAGCCGATGCCTTGGGGCTGCGCCTGATTTACCGCCTGTTCGATCTGGCACAGGAGCCACTGAAGCAGGATGATTTATCAGCGATATTAAACGCAGTAGAAAAATGCGGCTTTGCGGGGGTAAATGTCACCCACCCATTCAAGCAAAAAATCATTCCATTGCTCAATTCACTTAGTGATGAAGCAAGGGCAATCGGCGCGGTAAATACGGTGATTTTTGAAAATGGCCATAGAACCGGGCATAATACTGATTGGTCTGGTTTTGCCGAAAGCCTGAGCCGCCAATTACCCGATGCTGATCTGAGCCGGATTGTGCAATTTGGCGCAGGCGGCGCAGGCGCGGCGACAGCCATGGCAATGCTACGTCTGGGCTGTGAAGAATTGGTCATCGTAGATACAAATGAAGATCATGCGCAACTGCTGGCGGACAGGCTGAACCACATAGATGGTTGCAAAACTAATGTGCGGTTGGCGAAAATTTCGCCAGAACTGGAACTTGGGAGCGCAACCGGCCTTATCAACGCAACGCCATTGGGCATGGAGGGCTATGACGGAATGCCTGTGCAAGCCGAATGGCTTCATCCCTCTCTCTGGGTTGCGGATGTCGTGTATTTCCCACTGGAAACGGAACTGCTGAAAACTGCGCGGGATATTGGATGCAAAACCGCTCATGGCGGCGAAATGGCTGTTTTCCAAGCAGCGCGAGCCTTTGACCTGTTCACCGGCCATGTTGCAGACAGGGATAGAATGCTGAAGAATTTTTGAACCTTCTTACAACATTCTACAAACTATAAGCTGTCAGATGAATAGACGGATGGGGCATTCGGGTATCTAGTGGAATGCCCCATCGCCAATGGAGCCGCGACATTGCTCTGCATCTATCGGTGCAAATATGGCAGTTGGCGGCGAAATCTTGTGACGACAGCTAAAGCAGCACAACAATCGTTCAATTCTCGCGGAACATCCCGCCAAACAGCTTTGCGCGAAGCACTCTCTTCAAACCGTGCGAACAAGCGCTTCGTCTTCTCGACGCCGCCGCCGCTTGGCTTCATCGCTAAACACTTCGGGGTGCCAGTGCCTTCGCCCATCGGCTCGCGGTGGATCGACGGCAAGCTAGAGACAAAATATGACCGAATCCGCGACCGACCGCTCTAAGTCAGGGCATCGCCGACATTCGAAGCGCTTCCGCCAACATAACGGACGTTGGAAGATGCAGGCGGCATTTTTGAAAATCGCCTTTCATTCATAGGCTGTTCGGATAACCAGAGAATTGAAACACCCATTTTTGCTGGCCATGCTATATAGAACTATATTTGGTTCCAACTTAGCCCGATAGGGCGAAATGCGGTATTCCACTCAAGTCAAACCGATTAGCCTATCTGAAAGCCAATGCGGCTGCACGATTTACGCCCCCTTAGTCACCGTTCGCATCAACCATGAAAACCGTGGGTTTGCCTCGCGAAGCCGGATCCCATCCTGCCGACAGTGCGGCCCGCACACCTCGCGAAGCAATCGCGTCGTTGATATGCAAACGCCCTTTCGGCAATCCTTTCATCAGGCGCTTTGGTGCCGGAAATTCCAGCACGGCTTCACGCGGCATGTCATGCTGACGCAGGGAAACCGTCATGCCCTTCCAGCCATCGGAAGAGGATAATTGGGGATCACTGAGGAGTTCCCAGTCATATTTGAACCCATCGATTTCGACGGTGCCACCACGGCCATTTTTATGAATCATGACAGGCCTTTAACATGCCAGCAGCCGCAATCCACCCTTCACTCGTGATCGTCGCCAGATACGCGTTAAATTCCTTGAGATGCAGCGCGAACGCAGCCTGATTATCTGTGCAGACAGCGTCCTTTAACGCCCAGCAACTCCAGAAGTAGGATAGACGCCTATTTCAGTTGTCCAGCCAATCGCATAATATCTCGCCCTTATGCCCTTCGGGCGCCAACGCCGCGCGTAATGCTTCCAACAATGGCGGCAGTGTCTGCGTGAAAGCATAAGGCGGATTAACGATAAAGAGGCCCGCGCCATTATAGATGCCGGGCTGCTCGCTATCGTAAAGCCAATGCTCCACCACCAGAAATTTCGGGATGCCCAGCTTGCGTAGCTGCGCCTTCCATTGCCGATGCGTGGCGCGCTCTTTCAGCGGATACCAGATCACCGTCACGCCATGCGCCCATTTACGATGAGCGGCGGCGAGGGTCGCGGTAATGCGCGCGCGTTCGTCCGTCTGCTCATAGGGCGGGTCAACCACCACTACGCCGCGCGCGGTGCGGGGCGGTACCATAGCCAGCCACAATTCATAGGCATCACGTTCATGTACGGCCGCGCTGGTGCCGCGCATCACGCCGCGCAGGGTGTAGGCGTCTTCCGGGTGCTTTTCGTTGAGGACCAGAAAATCCTGCGGGCGCAAAAGCTGCGCCAGAAATTGCGGCGATCCGGGATAAAGACGCGGTTCACCACCCACATTCATCGCCTGCACAGCGGCGCGGTAATCGTCCAGCAGGGGGTTGGTGTCGGCATAGGCCCGCAATATGCCTTGTGTCGCCTCGCCGGTGCGCTGAGCTTCGTCGCCGCCAAGGTCGTACAACCCGCAACCAGCATGGGTGTCGATCAGAGTGAGCGCCCCCGGCTTGAGCTGCAAGGCCCGTATCAAGGAGATTAGGAGGCTATGCTTGACGACATCGGCGCTATTGCCAGCATGGAAGGAATGGCGATAATTCATTGTGACTCAATATCCTGACGGCATGCCTTTAGACGAACTGCCGGACCTTCTGCAAAGCGAAGTTATGGCCGCACCAATATTAGTTGGACGCACAAACCGAGTGCGAAGCGATTGCAGCACCCAATCCGCTACTCACATAGAGGCGGGCGTAAACCTTCGAAGCACTTTAGCGCAAGGCCTAAACCCGCGTTAGTGATCGTCATCGGAGGTAAAGGCGACAGGCACGAGCCGGCTTGCAGATCAAGGTCTCGCCCAGTGGACCACAGGCCGTTCACTGTCTCTTTTACTGGCGTCATGGGGACTGACCGCCCTTCTTCCCGCTCTATTGATCGGCGTCGTGCTACTCGACCTCGCGGCGCAGGCGGTCCATGTCACCAACCAGAGCATCATCTTCGACCAGAATCCGCAGACGCGCAACCGCTTCGCAGGCGGAGACATGGCGTCCTACTTCCTCGACAGCGCCTTCGGAGTCCGCCGTAGCTTCTGGAGAGCTTTGATGTTCACATGCTTCTCCGCCTCCCATATTTCACCTCGTAGAGAGTAGTTTCTACCACACTCCCTCAACTCCACCACACTTCCCCCCACATTTTTACGTGGTTGCAGGTGAATGAAGCGAACACCAGCAGGCAACGGCACCCTAATTTTCCTTAAAAAACCGTGGCCTTTGGCGGCTATCAACGAACTGTTATGAATGAGTAATGGCGGACCTGCTGGGAGCAGGTTCGAACCATCTTACTGAAATGTTGCGAGAATGGAATGACGTTCTCCGGCATTCGAGCCTCGGCTGTGGACAAGCCCCAAACACCAATGAACGGAAGGATGGACGCGCCCCGCGCGATAGCCGTCCGGCTGTCGGGCGGAGGCGCAAGATTGCATAGTTGGGGGCCGGATGGGAATTCGTCCGCCTCCATTCTCTCTCCGGCTCAGTTTCGAGCAACGCGCCCGCTTGGAGGAGGAAGCCGGGGATATGTCGCTCGGCGGCTATATCCAGTCCCGCCTGTTTGATTCTGACAAACCGCCAGTGCGCAGGCGGAGCAAAAACCCGGTTAAAGACCATAAGGCGCTGGCACAAGCGCTCGGGCTGTTGGGCCAGTCGCGAATATCTTCCAACCTGAACCAGCTCGCTCGCGCGGCGAACACGGGAAGCTTGCCCGTAACGCCGGATACTGAAGCCGCGTTGCTCGACGCGCTTGCTGAAATCCATGAAATTCGCCGCCTGTTGATGGAGGCCCTGAACCTTGAGGTCGAGCCATGATCCTCAAGGCCTCTCAGCGCAGCGGCGCGAAGCAACTCGGGCTTCACCTGATGAAGACTGATGAGAACGAGCACGTCGAGGTGCATGAGGTTAGCGGCTTCGTGTCGGACGATCTGATGGGCGCGATGAAGGAAGCGCACGCCACGTCACTCGGCACCAAATGCAAACAGCATTTGTTCTCTGTTTCGCTCAACCCGCCCGCTGAGAAATCCGTCCGCATCGAGGTGTTTGAGAACGCCTGCAATAAGATCGAGGAGCGGCTTGGCCTCACAGGCCAGCCGCGCATGATCGTCTTCCACGAAAAGGAGGGTCGTCGCCATGCGCATGCCGTATGGTCGCGCATCGACGCGGAAACGATGACGGCGAAGCCGCTGCCTTTCTTCAAATCGAAGCTGCGGGACATCGCCAAGGAACTCTATCTCGAAAATGGCTGGAAGATGCCGGAAGGCTTTCGTGATTCGAAACTGCGCGATCCGCGCAATTTCACGCTTCAAGAATGGCAGCAGGCGAAGCGGGCGGGCCACGATGCCAAGCAAATTAAGGCAACCATTCAGGAATGCTGGGCCTTGTCGGACAACGGCCCTGCCTTTGCCAAGGCGTTGGAGGAGCGCGGCTTGTTCCTCGCGCAAGGTGATCGGCGCGGGCATGTCGCAGTGTCGATAGAGGGCGAGGCCTTCGCCATCGCGCGTATGATCGACAAAAAGTCGAAGGAAGTTGCTGCGCGCCTCGGCGATCCCAAGGCGCTTCGCTCGGTGGCCGATACCGTCCGCCACATTGGCGAGACGGTCGGCCCGCGCCTGTCTCGCTATATCTCGGAAGCAAAGCGCATAGCGTACAACGCGATCAGGCCGCTCAATGAACAGAAGCTCGCGATGATAGAGGTGCATCAGGCAGAGCGGAAAAAGCTCGATCAGATGCAGCGCGAGCGCCGGGAAGGTGAGCAGCGCGAGCGCGCGGCCCGCATCCGCACAGGAGCGAAGGGCGTTTGGGACATTCTGACAGGGCGCTATTTCAAGGTTCGAAAGCAGAATGAAGTGGAAGCCTTCTTCGGGCTCCAGCGGGACCGGGCGCAGCGGCACGATCTGGTGTCAGCCCAGCTTAAAGAGCGGGCGGACCTCCAATCCCTGATTGGCATTGCGCGTGATCGCCATGCACGACAGTTGCTTGGCCTCTATCGAGATGCCGCCCAGTACCGCCGCATGAGTCGGGATGGACAGTCTGACCGCGAAGACACGGAACGCGCTCGGCCTGCGCCGCGCGGCCCGGAATTGGGGCGATAGGGCTTAGCCTGAAACTCCATCTGTCGTCCGTTTCGGCCTAATCGCTTTGGCCCTCCAGTTTTCCTCCGCAGTCTTTCGCGCCCCGCCGGGTCGCGTTGTGATCGTTTTATCGTCCGGTGAATGCCGATGGGTGCAAGGCGTGTGAACAGCCTTCTCCACATCCGTTTCGATTGGCGGGCAATGCACCTCATTCATCCGGCCTGATTTCTCCGTCTCAACGCGGCCCAACGGGGGCGGCGCAAGACAGACAGGAGGAATCCATGTTCAAATTGACCAAAGGCGATCTTGCCAAGAAAACGAACGCTCAGCTTTCCGCTCTCTTTCAGGAGGCAAGCAAAGGTCTGATCGCCACCAACTCTGATATCGCATTGGCACAATCGCTTCTCGCGATGATCCGTGCCGAAATCGCGAAACGCGGTCCATGCCCATAGCGGCGATAAAGGGGCGCGATCTACGCCCTCTCTCGTTCGCGTTATCGTTCATCATGCAGCCGCTTGCTTATCGACAGCGATTTAGCTTTTTGGCTCGATGCAATATTGTCAATCTTCATCAATAAAGAGATAACAGGCTATAATATGATGGTGGGTCAATATTTCTGAGACCATAGCGAAGGTAGTACTTTCTTGCCGCTCGCCAACCTCGCACAAAGCTTGGCATGCGTGTATCATTGTTAATCTCTGGATAGTTATACCAAGAACCGGATCTTAAATCGCTTTTGGAGAGAGTAGGCTGAGCGATGCCGTGTGCCGCCAATATTCGCACCCGTTCCCGAAGAGCTCTCCGTATGACACTCTCGAGCCATCCATCTAATTCAACTAGCGGTTTTGGATCAGTGACAAGAGGATAAAACGCCATTAACCCCTTGACGAAAGGTAGAACGGCGTTTCCGTCGATGAACTCGATGACTTGGTCCTCCCGTAGACCTCCGTATAGATACCGCCTCATTTCATTAAGGCACGTAACAAGGTCCCAGTCATAAAATCCAATACCTACTCTGCCCGCGTTAACTGAGCTGCCAACATCGCGACGATACAATAGAAGATGCTTGTACAGCACTTCAGATATTCGCCGCTTTATACGTTTCACTGCTTTAGAGGATAATGATATTCCGCTCGACCTGATATTGTGCCCGAGATAATCAAAACTACCTATGGTTTCTATTTCTCCACCATCGTCAGAATCTAAAAAGAATGATCTTTGGTCGCGCTCAATTCCGTTATCAAACAACTGAATTCCTGGCGATTTCGAGTAATTAATCGAGGTGCCAGCAATCTTACAGTGTGAACGGAACTGTTGCGCGATATCGCGCGCATCACTATAGGAGTGCGCGATTGCGACGACGTCGTCCGCAAATCTTACAAAGGTACCATTCTGTCGCTCTAGAGCTAAATCAAGCTCATGCGCAGCCGCGTTGGATAGAAACAGGGACAATGAGCAACCTTGCGGTACACCTCGGCTGCGCTCAGAGAATGAGGATGCCTGATAGCTATTTACATGGCAGAAACGGTGCTCAAGGAACGACAGGATCGCCGATCTCTCAGCTGACGTGAGAATGAATAAATCGCGATTGCTCACAATCTTTCTAAGATAATCATGATCAATAGAATCGAAATACTTAGCGAAGTCGTATTGTATCAGATACGACTTAGGGTGTTTTAAAGACCTCTTCAGATGAAGAATAGCATCGAAAACACTCTTATCGGTTCGATAAGCAAAGCTGTAACTTGAGAATATATTAAGGTTTCTACGTGTTATAGATCTGTGGAAGACGTTTGCTACAGCGGAGTCTGGGATCGCAAAGGCCATGATCTCTCGCGTCGAACCATCGGGCTTCGGCACATCAAACTGGACTGCTGGGACAGGGCTATATTCGTTAGCCTGAAGCTTACGCCATATTGTCTTACTTAAGAACCGGGCGTGGCTAATGCAGTATCTGGGATCAAAGTGCGGATGAAAACTCCACCATCGGGGCTCCTGAACCGCTGGAGTCCCGGCTGCGAGCCCGGTACGCTTCTCATAGCGATCCGCATGTTTGCGTTTGGTTGCGGCGGCGATTTGCTGATCCCGAAGGACTGCTTTTGATTTTCTAATTATAGCCTGCTCGATAGCCTCTTGCACCCAAACCTCCAAAGATCGCCGACGTCCGAGAGTCAGGGATTCGTTTGCGAAGGGCGATGGGCCTTGCGAGCTCACCTGCAAAGTAATCTGCCGGACGCCGGCTAGCACGACACGTGCTTGTCTGCATATTAACAGAGCGGATTGCTTACACAATAGATATAATGTCTAATCCCTCAGAGGTGGGCTCCATCAATCGAAAATGATGCTGAATATTGTTATAGTTTAAGGTTTGAAGCGCATCTTCAGGGTTTGTCGCGCAGCGATTCTCAGGCGGCTTCTACGGGCTCTCTCCCGGCGCTCAGCGTTTTGTGCGACGCTGAACAATCGTGTGGGACAGAATGCGACGGTTGATCTTCCTCTTCCACTCGATCTGACGCTGTGAAAGATTCCGTTTCCGGGCCGTCTGCATGAGGAAGTTGTATTCCTTCTCATCGAACAGATAGCCCATTCGCCAGGCATGCTCGATTAGGTCGTGATTGGCATTGGCGGTATCATCCTGCGCAATGCGTTTCAGGCCGTCGAATAGGCTTCCGGTGTCGATCTTTATGAATTTGTTAATGCAAACATTGCCGACATAGGTTGAATTTCCGTTCAGCCGGTTCCGGATATAGCAATGCTCTTTGATGTCCTGCCCGCACGGGCAATTATCCCATTCCTCGCTGATCTCGATGCCTACTAGGTCCCATTCCTGCCGTGCGACCTCGAACGTATTTCCCACTGATAGGGGCACGATGTGAGCCGTGAGGTTTGGCAGACTGTGGGACGACATCCTTTACCCCTCTGTTAGACTTCGATTGTGTTGCAGTTTCTCCGTCATCGCAAGTTCCACTGCTTCGCCTTCACGCCACGGCAACGAGGCTATTGCAGTCGGAACAGAATCGGAACATATCTGTGGGCAAAGAGCGGATGGCGCTTGTTCGCTGGGTCGGATTCTGCCATTCTGGCAAAAAGGGACCCAGTATGTATCAGAACGAGTTTGCTCTCCTAAAACAGCAGTCAGGCCTGAGCGCAAAGGCGTTGGCGAAAGAACTTGGATACAGCCTGTCGAATATATATCGCTGGGATCGGGGAGAGGAACCACCGCGTGCGCTGGCGTTGCAAAAACTCCGGACATTAGTAGGTAAGGTTGAAACACACAGTGGCGGTCATTTTACCTTCATTGATCTTTTCGCCGGGATAGGCGGTTTGCGTCGGGGCTTTGACACGATCGGAGGCCACTGCGTATTTACCTCTGAGTGGAACAAGTTTGCTCAGCAGACATACGCGGCCAACTTTCGGGATAACCGCCCCATCGAAGGCGATATCACGACCATCAGCACGGATGAGATTCCCGATCATGATGTGCTGGTCGCGGGCTTCCCGTGCCAGCCATTCTCGATTGCGGGTGTTTCCAAAAAGAATTCTCTGGGCCGCAGTCACGGGTTTGCCTGTGAAGCGCAGGGCACCCTGTTCTTCGATGTCGCCCGTATCCTGAAGGAAAAGCGGCCCGCCGCGTTTCTTCTGGAGAACGTCAAAAATCTCCAGAGCCACGACAAGGGTAATACCTTCGCGGTTATCATGAAGACGCTTCGCGAGGAGCTGGGCTACCATGTCTGGACGAAGGTCATCGATGCGAAGCATTTCCTGCCTCAGCATCGCGAGCGGATTGTTATCGTCGGCTTCAGGGACAACGTGCCGTTCAGCTGGGACGATCTCCGCCTGCCGGAAAAGGGCTCATCACTCCTTCGCGATATCCTGCATCCGGAAGATGGGTCCGAGAAAGCGGAAGCCCCTTACACGGTGGGTCCGGATGGAGCGGTCAATGAGAAGTACACCCTCACGCCTAAGCTCTGGCAGTACCTCAAGGATTATGCCGCCAAGCATAAGGCTGCGGGCAACGGGTTCGGATATGGCCTCGTAACCCCGACCGATATCGCGCGCACGCTCTCTGCCCGCTACTACAAGGACGGTTCCGAGATTCTGGTTAGCCGTGGCAAGCGCAAGACGCCGCGCCGCCTGACACCTCGCGAATGTGCAAGGCTCATGGGATACCCGGACGACTTTAAAATCCCTGTCTCGGATACGCAGGCTTATAAGCAGTTCGGCAATTCGGTTGCGGTCCCTGTCTTCTGTGAGGTTGCCCGCATCATGCAGCCGCATATTCAGGCGCTGGTGGAAGCTTCTAAGCGCCGGAAGGCAGCCTGACGCTGGCCGACGTTCATGACGCCCAGACCCGAAGCCGGAATATGGCTGCCATCAAAAGCAGCCATACAAAACCTGAACTCGCGATCAGGAAAGCCCTGCACGCGGCAGGTCTGAGATACCGGCTGCATGCGAAGGACCTGCCGGGTAAGCCCGATCTGGTCTTTCCCCGCTATAAGGCGGTCCTCTTCGTCAATGGCTGCTTCTGGCACCGGCACGACTGCCACCTTTTCAGGTGGCCTGCCTCACGAGAAGACTTCTGGCGTGAGAAGATTGGCCGGAACGTGGCAAACGACGAGCGGGCTATCGCCAGTCTGAAAAAGGAGGGATGGCGTGTAGGGGTGATATGGGAATGCGCTCTCAAGGGGCGGACCCGGCTGAACCATCCTGAGACTATGCAACGGCTCGCATCCTGGATAAAATCTGAAGAGCAAACAATTACGATCAGGGGGGATTAGTTGGTCGCATCATTGTCAAATCTTCTGCGGATGATGCGGGACCACGGCGCTGATCGTATTTACGCCAAGAAGCTTTCGCCAAACGACAATTCAAAGAACCAGATTTACCTTGGCGGCGGTTTCGCCGCGCTCAATATCATCCCGCATGGCGAGATATATACCGACACTCGGGATCTGGCGGGCAGCAAGCAGGATCGCCCGAAAGCGGCGGTGGCGTTCTACTGGCTTGATGAGAACGGACGTCATCATGCGCCAAATGCCCAGCTCATCCTTTATCCTGATTATCCGGAAGTGCGGATGTCGGGCTTCCTCAAAGGATGTAAGGCCGCACCGTCTGGTCTTCTGACCGTTCGCGACGAAGGTCGCGTTCTGTTTTTCGGCGTGACGGCGCAGGGCGACGTGCTCGGATATGCCACCGGGCCGGACGATCCGATCACGGCGGAGATTCACGCGGGCGACTGGCAGACGGTCGGCGTATTCCTCGAACTGCCGACTGATCCTGACAGCAAGATCAGCCCCAGAGACATCCTTCTCAATGAGCTACGGCGCATCTACGGCCTGCACTGGATCGCATCGCAGAAGCTGGCGAGGGATGGCGAGAAGGTTTGCTCTGGCTCGGACGCAATGACGATGGTGCGGCCATTGGGCATGGCGATGACCGTCATGTCATCACGCTCGCCGGGTCTCGCTCAGGCAAGGGGCGATCCGCCATAATCCCAAATGTCCTGCTCTGGCCGGGAAGCTGCGTCGTCACCGATCCGAAGGGCGAGAACGCCTCTCGCACGGCGGTAGCTCGTGCGAAGCGCGCCGGACATCGCGTCGCCGTCATCGATCCCAGTCGCGCGTCCGATGTCCCTGATGCCCTTCGCATGGGGTTCAATCCGCTCGACCTGATCGACGGTGATGCAGACGATGCCATCGATCTGGCGGCTGCGATTGGCGATGCCGTGATGGTGGACAGTGGCGACGGTAAGGACATTCATTGGGTCGAAAGCGCCCGCCAGATTTTTGAAGCCGTTCTGCTCCACGTTGCCACAAGCGAGGTGGGGCGGAGGCGGTCCCTAATTCGTATTCGCCAGCTCCTCACCGTAGGCGATCCTGACTATGCCGATCAGCTCTATGCTGAGCGCGTGGCAAAGAAGGGAGACAAGGCGGTCGAAGTCTCTCCGCTCGATGCTCTGTGGATTCAGATGTCCAGCTCCATCGCATCCAACGGGGCGGTGCGCGATGTGATCGCCGGAGCGGCCAACTCCATCCGCGATATGGGCGAGAACGAGCGGGGCAGCGTTCTATCCACCGCGCGGCGGAACACTAAATTTCTGGATAGCGTATGGCTGCAATCCTGCCTCGATGGTTCGAGAGGAGCCTGCCTGAACATCGACGATCTGAAGCAATCCGCTGGCGGGCTTTCCGTGTACCTGTGCCTCCCGGCGCGGTTCGTCCCGACACATGCGCGGTTCCTCCGCCTGATGCTGAACCTCATGCTCTACCGTATGGAGGCTCAGGGGCTGGACCAGCCGCGCTGTGGCTATCCCGTTCTCTTCGTACTCGATGAGTTCGCCGCCTTGGGGCGGCTAGAGGTGATTGAAAAGGCAGCGGGCCTGATGGCGGGCTATGGCGTCAAGCTGTGGCCGATCTTGCAGGATTTGGGTCAGCTCAAGCGCCACTATAAGGAGTCTTGGGAAACCTTCCTCGGCAACGCCGGAATTTTACAGTTTTTCGCGAATGCCGATCTGACGACGCTCGACTGGCTGTCCAAGCGCATGGGGCAGATTGAGCTGGTGCGCGAGACGCGCGGATCGTCGAGCGCGAGGACAACCCAGATGTCCAGGAGTCAGAGCAGAACGGAGAGCACTGGTTGGACGGAATCGAATGGCACGTCTCAAGGGCTATCGGAGATGCCTGATCTGTCGCGGCTCGCGGCGCGTGATGGCGGATCGGGCCTTCTGCCCTTCATCGCCCGGTCTTCCGCCAGCGGCACTGGTCACAGCGAAGGCGTTACCAATCAGAAGGGCGTCTCTGGCGGTGAAAGCATCCAGCAGGGTGACAGCAGCTCGTCCGGTTCAAGTGAGACCGACACGATCAATCAGGGGTTACACCGGACCCCGCTGCTCAATCCGGATGAAATTGCGCGACTCTTCGACCGACAGACGAAGCGGCAGATTGTCTTCATCAACAGCCTCCCGGTGGCTCTCTGGCGCACAAACTGGGACGAGGACGCCATGTTCAACGCCAGCCAACCACGCCGCGCCTGAGAAACTGTGTAATCTCCTTGTGAGCGCGTATCTCGGCTTTGAAGCGATCCGGTTCAAAAGTCTGCGGAACGATTGGCTTGGCAGCGCGGCGCATCGTGATCGGATAGGCGCTCGATAAAGTTCCCCGCGCGCCAACCAGCAGCGTTCCGTCACCGCGCGAATAACCGCCCGATTTCGGGTGGATGGGAAAACTCGACATGACGAAGATGAACGGTGCGCCCGTTTCTTTGAGGCGTCCCTGAAAGAGAATGCAGTCCTGATAAGGGATTGCGAAACCCTCGACCTGCTCGGTGGAGGGTTCGTCCTCGTCGTCCAGAAATGCCATTTCAATCTTGAAGCGCGAAGGGTCCGCATCGGTGCCGCACGTCATGGACATCAGCATGATGTGATCTAGGTTCACGAATGACGGGCGGTAGACCGCATAGTCGCCTCTGAGCAGTTCGAGCGCAGGAAGATCTAACGCCTTCTGGCTGGGTGAGAGAAAGGCGTGAAGCGCAGGCGCGACCGCGTTCGGCACGCTTACATGTTGATCTGGCGTCGTATGCCAAAGCGGTTCGATTACGTAGCGGTGCTGTTCGAAGAACCAGTTCCAAGCAAGCAGGGGCAAGTCACGTTCGTTGGAAGTGTATGTGGCATCACGCGCGACAAAGCGATGCCACTTCCTGCGGTCGATGCTCACGGCATAAACACCCTGCCAGCGGGAAGCGTTCTCGCGCGACCATGCAGTGATCCGCTCGGCCTGAGCGGCGAGCGACATGTAAGGCTGCAACGCCTTCGCTGCGGCCTTCAGAACCGCAATTGATCTAGGCGCACCGTCGTAAGTTGGCGCTTCCGCTTCCCCGCTCATGTCGCAGGAACGTCGCGGCGTGTCGCAGTTTTGTCAACGTCTTGTGCCACTCTTAGTTAGGTCCAGCCTGTGACATCGCTGAGACGGAGGCGCGTTCCCTAAGCCCTTTGGGGAACGCCATTTTCTCAGCATCTTCTCCTTGAGTTTGGCGGAGGAGAAAGGCGAATGAACATTTGCGGCATCTGCAAGCTTTCGGGCCTTGCCTGCACCTGCGGCGCAGCCGCGAACGACAACTGCCAGTTCGATCCCACCTTCATCCGGCTGCCGCCAGATGGTGTTCTCGCGAACGAGTCAGCCGTTCATCGGCTGGCGATGGCCTATCGCGGCAAGGGCCTGTCACGTCGCGCGATCCTCGATCATCTGACCGATGCGTTCGTTTCATTTGATGGGGTGGCCGTCGATGCGCGCGGCAATCGCATTGATGTTCCGGGCATCGAAGTGGACGATACCTTCCGCACAGAAGACGATCCCTCCGAACGCTGGATTTCGGATTTCCTCCGTGCTGGCGTCGCCATGCCAAGGCGAAAAGCGCAGGCAAGAGTTCTTCCTCGCTTGCGGCTGTTGTGGCTGGCTCTGGCTATAACCAACCGCATGCAGGCTGAACTGGCAGTCGCCTGATGAGGAGCGCCGCGATCAAGGTCGCGGCGCTTCGGTGCAGAAGTTGCAACAAAACCAAGCATTATGGTAGTATTATCACATGCGCGTGAGATGCGCGCGGGGCCATCGGGGGGAACTCAGGCCCTTATGATTTAACGAATGCGCTTGGGGAGAGTAATTCCCCCCGACTGCCAAACAGGCATCTGTAAATCGGACTGACCTTGCTCATTCGAGCGCTGCTAAATGCGGCGGGACAGGCTTTCGATGAAGATGCTATCGCCCGAAGAGTTGCTGGAACTGCGTCAGGATATTTCCGGCATTGCCATTCCGGAAGATCGCGCGGACGAACTGATCCGCCTCATCGACGCCATCGCCATATCCTTCATCGATCAAAATTTCGGTCTGGATAGCGTCCAGCTCTCTCTTTCTGCGCGGGCAAACTACGCTTTTTCTTGCCAAGGCTCTTGCGGAAGAGTCCAGTCATCCGATAAATTCAGCGCAATAGCTGCCGACAACAATCAAGCGGCTCTAACAGATAGTGCGGCGAGGCACTTAGCGCCATGACAAGAAAAACCAATCAACAGGCTCTGATTTACTGCCGCGTCAGCACAAAGCGGCAAGCTAAGGAGGGCAACGGCCTTTCATCGCAGGAAACAAGATGCCGTGAATATTGCCAACACCGGGGCCATCAGGTACGAGCCGTATTCACGGATGACGTGTCTGGTAGCCTCGCTGAGCGTCCCGGCTTCGACGATATGCTCGCCTATGTCCGCAAGAACCGGAAGCTCGGGCTGGTTGTCGTTATCGACGATATCAGCCGGATGGCTCGTGATGTTCGCCATCACTTCGACCTCAAAGAGCTGATCTTCCGCGCAGGCGCTACCCTCGAGTCTCCTTCCATCGAGTTCGGCGAAGACTCAGACAGCATCCTAATCGAGCATCTGCTCGCCAGCGTGTCCCAGCATCAGCGTCAGAAGAATGGCGAGCAAGCCAAGAACCGGATGCGTGCGCGCATGCTCGGCGGGTACTGGGTGTTCAACGCGCCTATCGGCTATCGCTATCAGCGAAGCGCGGCTGGCGGCAGCATTCTTATCCGTGAAGAACCCGTCGCTTCCATCATTAGCGAAGGGCTGGAAGGCTACGCCAGCGGACGCTTCAACTCACAAGCTGAGGTGAAACGCTTCTTCGAAGCGCATCCGCAATTTCCCGTGACGCGCCACGGCCACCTGACGAACGAACAAGCCAATCGGATCATGACCAATCCGGTTTATGCCGGATATGTCGAGAGCAAAGTCTGGGACGTGTCCCTTCGCAAAGGGCAGCATGAAGGCGTCATCTCGCTTGAGACGTTCCAGCGGGTTCAGGAACGGCTAGCCGGGAAGCCCGTCGCGCCCGCACGGGCAGACATCCATGCTGACTTCCCGCTGCGCGGCTTTGTAGTCTGCGGTGATTGCAGCCATCCCATGACTGCAAACTGGACCAAAGGCCGCAACAACACATACCCTTACTACGTCTGCCGCCATCGCGGTTGCGAGCGCTTCGGCAAATCCGTGAAGCGGGCTGTTGTCGAAGGAGCCTTTGAAGAACTCCTGCGTCAGCTTGTGCCAAGCGCTGACCTCTTCAATCTTTTCTCCAAGCTGTTCCGCAAGCGGTGGGCCGAAGCGGAGTCGAAGGTGAAAGAGATACGTGCGGCGCTGAAGCTCGAAGGCGCTGCCATCGAAAAGAAGATCGCCCAGCTGCTCGACCGCATCGTCGAGTCTGGAAGCCAGACGGTGATCGGCGCGTATGAGCGCAAGGTCGAAGAGCTGGAGCGCGAGAAGCTCGTCATCGCGGAAAAGACTGCCCGCTGCGGTACTCGTGCAGACAGCTACGACGAGACTTTTCGAACCGCTTTCGACTTCCTCGGAAACCCTTGGAATCTATGGGAGAATGGCACATTCGAGGATAAGCGAATTGTGCTGAAACTGACGCTCGCCACTCATCTGGAATACGACTGGAATGAGGGCGTTCGAACCGCTGAAATATCCTTGCCGTTCAGGCTGTTACAGGATGTTTGCGACCGAGAAAAGGTGATGGCGGAGAGGGTGGGATTCGAACCCACGGTACGGTTGCCCGTACACCGCATTTCGAGTGCGGCGCATTCGACCTCTCTGCCACCTCTCCGGGCCATGCGACGGGGCAGCAGCCCCGGGGTCGAGGGGCCGCCCATAACCGACCTTCCTCCATTTGCCAAGACGCCTTGACCGATTTTTCTACTGCATGCGCCTATTTCCCGCCAGCTACCCCGGCCCCGGCAACAGGATGCACAAAAGGCTCGCTTGCAAACATCTGCATCTGTCCTACATTAAGGACATGAACAATCTGCCTTATATATCACGCACCACCCCGTCCATTTCCTTTGAGGCACCGATTATATCCCATGCGCTTTTCAGCATCGGGGATGTGGTACGCCACACTTTGTTCAATTTTCGCGGCGTGATTTTTGATATAGACCCAGCTTTTGCCAACAGCGATGAATGGTATGAATCCATTCCGGTCGATATTCGCCCTTCCAAAGACCAGCCCTTTTACCATCTGCTCGCGGAAAATGGCGAACAAAGCTATATCGCTTATGTCAGCCAGCAAAATCTAGCGGCGGATGACAGTGATGAGCCGGTCGATCACCCTGCGATTTCTGGTATCTTCGCCAATTATCGTGACGGTAAATATGATCTGCGCCCTCATTATCGTCAATAAGGGGGCAACCAGCTAAACGGGCAGGCGCGCGTTAACGCCCTGCCCCATCCTTAAACGCAGTAGATCAGGGACGGATTTTCCATCCCTTCCGCAGCAAACTATAGCAGGTCAGCGCCAGCACAATATTCAGCGCCACCAGCATCACCAGTCCACGCGTTATTTCGGTATCGGCAATGGACAGAAATCCATAACGAAACCCCGAAATTGCGTAGAAAAACGGGTTCACATGGCTGATCCCCTGAAACAACGGAGACAGCTTCTCTACTGAATAAAATGTGCCGGACAGCAACGATAATGGCGCGATCACAAAATTGCTGACGGCCGCCGCATGGTCAAATTTCTCTGCCCAGATGGAGGTTAACACACCCAGCAGGCTCACGAACATCGTCCCCAATGCCGCAAAGGCAAGAATCGCCCATGGATGCGCTGGCATGATCGACACCCCCGGCCACAATGCCATAGCCGCACTGATCGCTGCACCTACCATGAAGGCGCGCGTCATTGCCCCGGCCACCAGCGCCCCCAATAATTCAGCGTTGGAAATAGGCGGCATCAGATAATCAACAATCGTCCCCTGTATCTTTCCCGACAAAATGGCAAAGCTGGTGTTCGCAAAGGCATTTTGCAGCATCCCCATCATAATCAGCCCCGGCGCAATGAAGCTGGCGAAGGGAACCCCCATGATCGTGCGCTTGTCTCCGCCCAATGCCACGGTAAAAATCACCAGAAATAACAGAGTCGTCAGTGCAGGCGCCCAGACGGTCTGCAACTGCACCTTCATGAAGCGGCGCACCTCCTTGCGGTACAGCGCCCACATGCCTGCCCAATTCACATTACGAATGCGCGGCACCCCCGGTTCGGGGAACGGAAAGGGCGAAGCAGAAGATTCTGCGGATTTTCTCTGGTCGTTCATGTGCAGATCGACTATCTGCTGTTTCTGATACGGGCAAGTGCAAATGGTGCGATTAAGATGGATAGGTGGTTGATCTGTCCTTCTGCTGCGCCCATATGACTGCGGCGGCCTGCGCATGAATAGGGAGCGAATTTTGTCCTGGACCGATGAACGGATAGATCAACTCAAGGGGATGTGGGAAAAAGGCATGACTGCCAGCCAGATCGCCGAAGAACTGGGCGGTGTCAGCCGCAATGCGGTGATCGGCAAGGCGCATCGCCTTGGCCTGCAATCGCGCCCGTCGCCGGTCAAAAGTGGCGATGGAACGCGTAAAAAGGCTGCGCCGAAAAAGGCTGCAAGCCCCGCCCCGAAAAGCCCTGAGACTCAGGCTGAAAAGCCCGTCAGCCGCAGCGCTGCACCGCAAAGCGCCCCAGCAGCGCCACCGCGCACCGTGGCAGAGCCTGCCGCAGCGCCTGCGCCCCGGCCCGCACGCGCTCCGCAGCCCCCTGTTACCGAGCAACAGGCAACCCCCGCTGCACCGCAGCATCCGCGCATTGTGTCCGTCGGCCCCGGCGGCTTTTTGCGTCAAGGACCAGGCGACCAGCAGGCCCCCATCCCTCCCGCACCGCCACGGCGACTCGTTCCGTCCAAGCCCAGCCCGGAAATTGCGGATAAGACTAGCCTGCTGGATCTGACCGAAAAGATTTGCAAATGGCCGATGGGCCACCCCGGTGAGCCGGATTTCCACTTTTGCGGAGAGAAGGTGAACCCCGGTTTTCCTTATTGTGTGGAACATTGTGGGCGCGCCTATCAGGCCCAGTTGCCGCGCGGCACCCGTCGCCCGCCCCCGCCAATGCCCTTTGGCGGCCCCCGCGTTCGCTGATCGGCCAATGCTGAACAAAAAAGCCCCTGCATTATTTGCGGGGGCTTTTTCTGTGTCGGTTGCGATATAATTAAACGACGAAAGGCCGTTCAGCCCGCCAGACTATCCGGGATGACAGCATCACCCTGATCGAAGCGATCTGCCTGTTGGCCCATAGAAATCGCACATTCCAGCCCAGCCATGAACTGGTCTGTGCAAGCGGACCATTGGAACGTCCTCCCATAGGCTGCGGCAGCGCTACGGCTCAGTGTCAACGCCTGTCTTATCGCCTGTGCCAGATCATCGTCCAGCACGCCAATCGGCAATGACAAGGCAGCATCCGCGCCGCATCCTCCAGCGCCGATAATATCCAGCGGCCCCGGCACCGGGAAAGCCGCCACCGGCACTCCGCAGGCCAGCGCCTCAATCATCACCAGCCCAAATGTATCCGTCATGCTAGGGAACACAAACACATCTGCCGTCCTGTAGGCCGCTGCCAAATGCTCACCAGACAAAGCACCCATAAACAGGACATCGGGATAGCGTTTTTGCAAGCTGGCCAGCGCAGGGCCGTCCCCCACCACAATCTTCGTTCCCGCCACATCAGCACCCAGAAAGGCCTCAAGATTCTTCTCCGTCGCAACGCGTCCGACGGAAAGCATGATCGGGCGAGGCAGGCGAGCCAGCTTTTCGTCTAGCTGACCGTCAGGACGAAACATATCGGTATCAATCCCCCGCGACCATAGCCGCGCGTTGGAAATACCGCGCCAGCTCAGCTCATCACGCAGGCTCTTGGTGGAAACGAACACAGCAGAAGACGCCCTGTGGAACCGCCGCATGACCGGCCAGAACCAATCCGCTGACATACCCGTGCGAACGGCTGCATAATCGGGGAAACGCGTGTGAAAGGCCGTGGTGAAGGCGATACCCTGATCCATACACCAGCGCCGCGCCGCCCAGCCAATTGGCCCCTCTGTCACGACATGGACGACATCCGGCGCAAAAGATCTGAGCGACCGGCGAACCCCGCCGCGTGGTGCCACGGCCAGACGAATCTCAGCATATCCCGGCATCGGTACGGTTAAAAACTGGTCGGGCGTCACCAGTGCAACGATATGCCCACGCTGCTGCAACTGGTTGATCGTCATGCGCAGGGTACGGACCACGCCGTTAACCTGCGGTTCCCATGCATCCGTAGCGATAGCAATTCGTAAAGGGCGTTTTTGTGTCGCCGCCCCTGCCGCAGCCATCATTCCGCCGCCACAAGCTGTTGCTCTGCGGACCCGCTAAGGGCTTCCTCCTTCAACCAATCTGCCCAATCCAATATCTGCATCTGGCCGCTGGCACCTTCGGTCAGCGCCGTGCAGCTCTCCACCCAATCACCATCATTATAATATTCAATATCACCAATTTTACGGATTTCCGCGCTGTGAATATGGCCGCAAACAACCCCGTCCAGCCCACGCGCCTGCGCCTCATGCGCAACGGCTTCCTCAAAATCGCAGATAAACTGAACCGCGTTCTTCACCCTGCGCTTCAGATAAGAGGAAAGAGACCAATAAGGCATGCCGAGCAGCTTACGCGCCCGGTTGAACCAGCGATTGGCCTTCAACATCACATAATAAGCTTGATCGCCCAGATAGGCGAGCCATTTGGCATACAGCACGACGCCGTCAAAGGCATCCCCATGGGTGATGAGCAGACGGCGCCCATCCACCGTGGTGTGGACATCCTCATTCATCAGATGAATGCCGCCAAAGCCCATACCCGCATAATCCCGCAGCATCTCATCATGATTGCCCGTGATGTAGATGACACGCGTGCCCTTATGCGCCATCTTCAATATGCGGCGGATGACTTCATTATGGCTATCGGGCCAGTACCAGCCCTTACGCAGCCGCCAGCCATCCACAATGTCGCCAACCAGATAGAGCGTCTCACATTCGATGGAGCGCAGAAAATCGAGCAG
The DNA here is from genome assembly GCA_009360885.1 of Sphingobium sp. GTDB lineage: Bacteria > Pseudomonadota > Alphaproteobacteria > Sphingomonadales > Sphingomonadaceae > Sphingobium. The sequence continues at coordinate 106,748 of SPEL01000005.1, forward strand.
CATCACGGCATTACAGCCCGACGTGCCCAGATGCAGATCCGAAATCCAGATTGTGCGATATTTCAGCTTTGGCCGGTAGCTTTTGGGTTCTGGCACATTGAGCCAGTCCGGTATACGTGTGGCGGCCTCAACCGCGCTTGCCAGATCATTCCGTTTCAGAATAGTCGCCATATGTGCGTGCCTTCACCCCTGTGCCGGGGAACGCATAGCAAGCAGTCATGACGTCAGGATGGCGCTTTTCTGACAGTTTAGTTGCGATCAATACACCTCAGAAAGCACCGCCAGAAACCGGTCAGAACCGCAAATTCTGTTATGATGGGGTTCAATCAAAAACTTATGAGTCAGTATCACAATGACGGCACAGATATTTTCCAATCATAAGGAAAACAGAACCGACAGCCGCCAGAATGAACAGAGTGAATATAATCTCGGATGTCGTAGCAAGAGGGCCAGCAGGAGAATGACGACTGCCGCCTGTATAAACAGGGACGTCAAAAATAAAAACCGCGCAGGCAAATGCGAGAGCTACTCCGAACATCACATAGCCTGCAAAGCAGCATATTTTACCGGCGATACATGCCTCAAATGCTTTATCTGACGTGCCTGAGTCATCTGACGTGTCTGAATCAGGATCATACATGGCTGCGCTGTTCCATCACAATAGCATGAAAGCAGAGGTCTAAGCCATTTAACCAAAAAAAAACGGACACCCCCAATGAGGTGCCCGCTCTTTTAATCAGTACTGGAAAACGCTTATGCGCCGGGGCGCACATCACGGCGTTCAGCGATACGGGCGCGCTTACCGGTACGGCCACGCAGATAGTAAAGCTTCGCACGACGGACAACACCGCGACGGACAACAGTGATGCTGTCGATGTTCGGCGAATAGAGCGGGAATACGCGTTCTACGCCTTCACCAAAGCTGATTTTACGCACGGTGAAGTTGCTGCCCATGCCCTTGTTGGAACGAGCAATGCAAACGCCTTCGAAGTTCTGAACGCGAGTGCGCTCGCCTTCAACAACGCGCACACCAACGCGCAGCGTGTCACCAGCGCGGAAAGTCGGAATTTCTTTTGCGAGGGCAGCAATGCTCTCAGCTTCGATCTGTTGAATAAGGTTCATTGACCTTGTCCTTCATTTTTGTCGCGCGCCAGAGGCAGATCAGTCCCGAACGCCCCCATGGCGTTCCCAAAGGTCCGGTCTGCGTAACCGTGTGTCGTCTTCCGCCCTTTGTTTCCGCCAGGCAGCAATTTTCGCATGATCCCCCGATCGCAACACTTCGGGGATCATCCGCCCTTCCCAATCATTGGGCCGGGTATAATGCGGATATTCGAGGATACCGCTTTCAAAGCTCTCCTCGACTCCGCTAGAAGCTGCGCCCATTACACCGGGAAGCAAGCGAACGCAAGCATCCAGCAGCATCAAAGCGCCCATTTCTCCGCCGGAAAGGATGATGTCGCCCATGCTGATCTGTTCGATCGGGCGCGCATCGAAAATCCGTTCGTCAAATCCTTCGAACCGGCCACAGAGAATCGTCATGCCCGGCCCTTCGGCAAGGTCACGGATTCGCGCCTGCGTGATGGGTTTGCCGCGCGGCGTCATCGCCAGCACGGGCAAATCCGGCCCACGCGCAATTGCCGCGTCAACCGCCGCACCCAGCACATCACAGCGCAGAACCATGCCAGCACCACCACCCGCAGGCGTATCATCCACGGTGCGATGCTTATCGGCCGCGAAATCGCGTATCTGAATAGGATCGCACGCCCATTTCCCATCCTCCAGCGCACGCCCCGCAAGGCTATGCCCCAGCGGCCCCGGAAACATGTCCGGGTAAAGGGTGAGAATTTGTGCGGTAAAGCTCATAGTATAAAGGCAGCAGCGATAATCGCCTTATCGGCCTCTATCTGCGCAGCGTGCATCGGCACCATGAAACGCTTGGGCTTCTTGCCTTCTTCGGCGGGCTGCTCAATTTCAATAATGTCGCCCGCGCCGAAATTCTCAACCGCGACAATCCGCCCCAGCGCATCGCCCTCATCCGAAATGCAGGGAAGATCGATCAGGTCGATATGATAATATTCGCCATCCGGCAAAGCTGGCAAAGCACTGCGCGGCACGCTGATCTGCGCGCCCCGTAATGCCTCAGCCTCATTACGGCCATTGATTTCGGCGAAACGAGCCACAGCACCGTTGGGACCGGCGCGCACCGATTTTAACGTCAGCGCGCGTCCATCCACTTGCAAAGTCTGATACACCTTGAGGCTGTCCGGTCCATCACCGAACAGCTTCAGGCGCACCTCCCCCGACACGCCATGCGCGCCAATGATGGCTGCCAGCAGGACAACACGATCATCCGTCGATGAAGATGCTGGCGCAGGCGAGGCGGGGGTATCAGCCAAGACTTAGCCTTCAGCCTGTTCTTCAGCAGGAGCCGCTTCTTCAGCAGCCGGGGCTTCTTCAGCCGGAGCAGCAGCGGCCGCAGCAGCTTCCTTCGCGGCTTCTTCAGCAGCAGCCAGCTTTTCAGCCTTTTCTTCTGCGCGCTCCTTGGCCTTCTTGCCCGGCTCTGCCTTGTTCGGGTTATTGCGAGCAGCGCGTTCCTTCACGCCAGCAGCATCGAGGAAACGAGCGACGCGATCGGTCGGCTGCGCACCGGCTTCAACCCAATATTTCGCACGATCGAGGTCGAGAACAACGCGCTTTTCGTCGGTCTTGGCAAGCTGCGGATTGTAGCTGCCGATACGTTCGATGAACTTACCATCACGCGGTGCGCGGCTGTCGGCCACAACGATGCGGTAATAAGGGCGCTTCTTGGAGCCACCACGCGACAGACGAATAGAAGTTGCCATATAACCTAACCTTACCTTTCTGAACTCAATATATCTTGTAAAATCAAAAACTTATTTCTTCATAAACTTATCAAAGCCGGGGGGAAGCTGCGGCATATCGCCGCCACCCAGACCCGGCAAACCACCCTTGCCGCCAAGGCCGGGAGGAAGCCCCCCCGCCGCGCCGCCGCCGAGCAAACCGCCAAGGCCGCCGCCTTTGCCGCCCATGAACATCTTGGCGAGGCCGCCCAGACCGCCCATCTTCTTGATCTTCTTCATCGCCGTTTCCATTTCCTGATGCATTTTCAGGAGACGATTGACGTCCTGCACCGTGCGGCCAGAGCCTTTGGCGATGCGGATTTTGCGCTTGGCGTTGATGAGGGCCGGGCGCGCCCGTTCCTTGGGCGTCATCGAACCGATAATGGCATCGAGATGCACCAGAGTTTTATCATTGGGGCCGGTCTGTGCCTGCATCGCCGCTGCCGCTTTTTTCAGCCCCGGCAACATACCGGCCAGCGCACCAAGGCCGCCCATTTGCTGCATCTGGCGAAGCTGCATCCGCAGATCGTTGAGATCAAACTGACCCTTCGCCATTTTCTTGGCGAGCTTGTCAGCATCCTCGGCATTGATGACTTCGGCAGCCTTTTCGACCAGCGAGACCACATCGCCCATGCCCAATATACGGTTGGCAACGCGTTCGGGATGGAAAGGCTCAATCGCGTCGAGCTTTTCGCCGGTGCCAGCAAATTTGATCGGCGATCCGGTAACAAAACGCATCGACAGCGCCGCACCACCGCGCGCATCGCCATCCATACGGGTGAGGACAACACCGGTCAGCGGAACCTGCTCGGTAAAGCTGGTCGCGACATTGATGGCGTCCTGTCCGGTCAGGCTGTCGACCACCAGCAGGATTTCCTGCGGGTTGGCAACCGCCGATACCGCCTTCATCTCGTCCATCAAGGGCTGATCGACATGGAGACGCCCTGCGGTATCGAGCATCAGCACATCAAAGCCCTGAAGCTTTGCGGCCTGCATCGCGCGTTTGGCTATCTCAACCGGCTGCTGCCCCGCGATAATCGGCAGAGTCGCGACATCGGCCTGCTGCCCCAGCACGGCGAGCTGTTCCTGCGCGGCAGGGCGATTAACGTCCAGCGACGCCATCAGCACCTTTTTACGCTCTTTTTCCTTCAGGCGCTTGGCGATTTTCGCGGTGCTGGTGGTTTTACCCGAACCCTGCAAACCCACCATCATGATGACGGCAGGCGGGTTCACATCCAGCATCAGGTCGCTGCCATCAGCGCCCAGAAATTCAATAAGCGTATCGGAAACGATCTTAACGACCATCTGGCCCGGCGTGACGGAGCGCAGAACATCTTCGCCCACGGCACGATCTGTCGCGCGCTCCACAAATTCCCGCACAACAGGAAGGGCGACGTCAGCCTCCAGCAAGGCGATTCGCACCTCACGCATGGCGGTGCGGACGTCCTCCTCCGTTAGCGCACCGCGCCCACGGAGCTTGTCGAATACGCCTGTAAGACGATCGCTCAGCGACTCGAACATATCACCCTCACACCATGCGGAAACCCGCAGAAAAACACCATATACCGCCTAACGACAAACACGCCGGCGGGCGAAACCTCGCCGGCCAGCGTTGATCCATGGACCATGTTGCTATGATGATTTCATAGCCGAACCGATGGATGTCTATAGGGCATCAGACAGACAAGAGCCGCCTTACGCAGCCGCGCTGTTACGCGAAAAGGCCGGGAAAGGCAAGATGTGGTCTGGGAAGGAGCCACAAAACATAGACAATGCGCCCGCCCGCGCTTACATGGCGCACATGGGACTTTTCAGGAAAATGCACGGCCTCGGCAATGATTTTGTGGTGATCGACGGGCGGGAAGCGCCCCTTGAGATGACAGAGGCCCGCGCCCGTGCCATATCAGACCGCCACACCGGCATTGGCTGCGATCAATTGATCGTCATCGGCCAGCCAGAGCGCGAGGCCGGACAAGCCGATGTTTCCATGCGTATTTTCAACGCTGATGGGTCAGAGGTTGCCGCCTGCGGCAATGCGACGCGCTGCATCCCCTTGTTCGTGGGCCGCGATGTCCTTATCGAAACACAGGCAGGGCTGCTCGATGCGCGATTGGAAAGAGTTGATGGTGCAACCGGCGCCAGCGTCGATATGGGGCCGCCGCGCTTTGACTGGGACGCAATTCCCCTTGCCTACGCCATGGAAACGCTGACCCTGCCGGTTAGCTGGGAGGATTTGCCCGCGCCGACCTGCGTAAATGTCGGCAACCCGCATGTGATATTCTTCGTCGATGATCTGGACACGGTAGATACCGCCCGCCTCGGCCCGATCATCGAACATGATCCGCTCTTCCCAGAGCGCGTGAACGTCAATTTCGCGCAAATCCTCAGCCCCCATCATATCCGCCTGATCGTTTGGGAGAGGGGCGCAGGCCTCACCCGTGCGTGCGGCACCGGCGCATGCGCCACCGCCGTGGGCGCGATACGTCGCGGCCTTGCGAGCGGCCCCGTCACCGTCACCCTGCCCGGCGGGGATCTGGTCATCGACTGGAAGCAAGGCGGCCATATCCAGATGACCGGCCCCGCCACCTTCGTGTTTGAAGGACAGGCGGACTGGGAAAGCTTCTGAGGGCCTATGGCCGCTGATACCACACCCACATCCTCCGGCCCGGAAATACTGACCTTCGGATGCCGCCTCAACATTGCAGAGAGTGAGGCGATGCGCACACTCGCGCAGGGGCAGGATGACCTCATCATCGTCAATAGCTGCGCGGTGACGGGCGAGGCCATGCGGCAAGCAAGGCAAGCGATACGCCGCGCCCGCCGCAACCGCCCCGATGCGCGCATTGTCGTAACCGGATGTGGCGCACAAACTGACCCGGCCATGTTCGCGGCCATGCCGGAGGTAAGTGAGGTCATCGGCAATCGGGAGAAAATGCAGGCGGAAAGCTTTATCCCGTCCGCTGCGCCTCTTTCCGCCCCGTCCGCAGCCATCCACGATGCCGCGCCCGAATCATCCAACGCCATCCCCTTCGCGCCTGATGCCGCCAAAGTCCGCGTGTCTGACATCATGGCCGTGCGCGAAACCGCGCCCCACCTCATTACCGCCTTTGCTGACCGCGCACGCGCCTTTGTAGAGGTGCAAAATGGCTGCGACCATCGCTGCACCTTCTGCATCATCCCTTATGGCCGGGGGAACAGCCGCTCCGTCCCCGCAGGCGCCGTCATCGACCGGGTGAAGGCGTTGGTTGATGAAGGCTATCAGGAAATAGTACTTACCGGCGTGGACGTGACCAGTTACGGTCCTGACCTGCCCGGCGCGCCGACATTGGGGGGCCTTGTCGAACGCATCCTCACCCATGTGCCTGCCTTGCCACGCCTGCGCCTCTCTTCGCTCGACAGCGTAGAGATTGACGACCGCCTATTTGCCCTCATCACGCAAGAGAAACGGGTGATGCCGCATCTTCACCTGTCTTTGCAGGCGGGCGATGACATGATCCTCAAACGTATGAAGCGCCGCCATGGCCGCGCAGACGCCATCGCTATCGTCGACCGCCTCCTCTCCGCCCGGCCAGACATCAGCATCGGCGCGGACATCATAGCGGGCTTCCCGACGGAGACCGAGGACATGTTCACAAACAGCCTCGCCCTTGTGCGGGAATGCCATATCGTCCACGGTCATATCTTCCCCTATAGCCCGCGCGAAGGAACGCCCGCCGCGCGGATGCCGCAGGTCGCTCCCTCCGCCATTAAGGACCGGGCCGCGCGTTTACGACAGGCTTGCGCCGATAATCGCGCCCATTGGCTATCCTCCCTCATTGGTACAACGCAAAATGTGCTGGTCGAACGCAGCCAGAAGCAAGGCCATGCCGAAAACTTCGCCCCTGTTCGCCTGCCCCGGCCCATGAAAGTGGGAGAAATCGCTTCCGTCACCATTAGCGGGGTTGAGAATGACGTGCTGATCGCGCAAGAGATAGTGTTATGAGTGACATACAACCCAAAAGCTGGCGGGAAAAGCTGTTCGGCGGCCTGAAGAAAACCTCCGAAAAGCTGGGCGGCAATCTGACCGGCGTTTTCACCAAGGCTGCGCTGGATGACCAGACGCTGGACGAAATTGAGGAAGCGCTGATTGTTTCCGACCTTGGCCCCGCCATGGCCGTGCGCGTGCGTGATCGCCTTGCCGAGGGCAAGTTCAACAAGATGCTGACCGAGGAATATATCCGTGAGATCATCGCGGAGGAGGTCGAAAAGGTGCTGATTCCCGTGGCAAAGCCGCTGGCGTTCAAGGCAAATCGTCCGCAAGTCATCCTCGTCATTGGCGTAAACGGTTCCGGCAAGACGACCACCATCGCCAAGCTGGCAAAGCGTTTTCAGGAACAGGGCCAGTCCGTCATGCTGGCGGCGGGGGATACGTTCCGCGCTGCCGCCATTGGCCAGCTAAAGGTGTGGGCAGACCGCATTGGCGTGCCAATCGTTGCCGGCAAGGAGGGCGGAGACGCCGCAGGCCTCGCCTTTGAGGCCGTGAAGCAGGCGACCGAAGCTGGCACAGACATATTGATCGTCGACACCGCAGGCCGCCTTCAGAACCGCACCGAACTCATGGATGAGCTGGCGAAAATCCGCCGTGTTCTTGGGCGGCTGGACCCAACCAGCCCGCATGATGTGGTGCTGGTGCTGGACGCCACCACCGGCAATAACGCCCTGTCACAGATTGAGGTATTCAAGGAGGTCGCGCAGGTGACCGGCCTTGTGATGACCAAGCTGGATGGCACCGCACGCGGCGGTATGCTGGTTGCAGCGGCGGAAAAATATGGCCTGCCCATCCATGCCATTGGCGTGGGCGAAACCATTGATGACCTGCGCCCCTTTGACGCGGCTGACATGGCCAAGGCCATTGCCGGGAGTGCTTATGCCTAAGAACGTCCCTAGCGCGGAGAAATCCGCAACCACTTCAGCCTCCTCCGCCAAGAGCAACCACAGCGGCAGCCTGTCGCTCGCGCTTGATTTCGGGCCGCTGCTGGTTTTCTTCCTCGCCTATAAATTCTACGGCGTCATCATCGGCACCGGCGCATTCATGGCGGCGATCACCGTGGCGGTGATTGTGTCTAAGGTGAAGCTGGGCAAGGTTTCCCCCATGCTGTGGCTATCAGCCATTCTCGTGCTGTTTTTCGGCGGCCTTACCATTTATTTCCATGACCAGCGCTTCATCCAGATAAAGCCGACCATCATTTATAGTTTCTTCGCACTGATACTCTTGGGCGGGCTGATGCGCGGCAAATATCTGCTGAAATATCTGTTGCAGGCGGCCTATGATGGCCTGTCCGAAGAGGGCTGGCGCAAATTATCGCTGAGTTGGGCGTTGTTCTTTGTCGCCATGGCCATCGCTAACGAAATCATGCGCGCAACGCTGAGTTTCGATACATGGCTGGCCGTCAAGGTATGGGGCGTCACCATCATCTCCTTCCTCTTCGCCGCTGCCAATATACCAATGCTGATGAAGCACGGATTGGTGCTGGACAAAGGCGAAAGCGCCGAGGAAGCCGCCGCACAGGGCGACCCGCCACAGGGATAATTCGCCTGATGTCTATAGGAAGAAGGGGCGATGATGACCGCCCCTTTTTTCTTTTCATTCGTCACCAATGACGTTTTGATGCGTCATTCGTCACCGATGACGGCACGGATCTTATCCCGCACAGCATGAATACGCGCAGCAGCCTCGGAAAAAGTCACAACATCGGCGCGATTGCCATTGGCCTTCGCATCCTTCACTGATTCCTCATAGCCCTCGGCATCAGCCTCCAGCGCATCGATCAATATTTCTGCTTCGTCCTGCGTGAAGCTAAGCGTGAAACTTTCGCTCATTTCCGTTCCTTTGGCCCAAGCCTGTTGAAAGAGGAAGGCCGCCCCATGATGAGACGGCCCCCCGATAAAATAGTTCGGCGCAACAGGCCAGAATCAGGCGGGCTGATCCGCGCGCGAAACACCTTCACCATCCAGATTCTGCGAAACGAAATCCCAGTTGATCGCGTTCTTCAGCAGCTTTTCGGCATAGACCGGGCGCGCATTGCGATAATCGATATAATAAGCATGTTCCCACACGTCGAGGATGAACAGCGGCTGCACACCTTCATAGGCAACCGGGGTATCAGCATCGTGATAGGATTTCACAGCCAGCTTGCCATTTTCCAGCACGAGCGCGGCCCAGCCGGAACCGAAATGGCCAACGCCTTCGGCCTGAAGCTTAGCGATCAGTTCATCGGTGCTGCCAAAGGCTTCGTCGATTTTCGCCTGAAGCTCTGCACTGGGCTTGGTGGGTTCGGGCGAGAGACCCAGCCAGTAAAATGTGTGGTTCCAAATCTGGCCAACCTGATTGAACAGACCACCCTTGGAGGAGCGGATCAATTCCACCAGCGATTTGCCCTGCAGGGCAGGATCAGCCGCCACCAGTTCATTGGCCTTTACCACATAGGCGTTGTGGTGCTTGCCATGGTGGAAATCAAAAGTTTCGGCAGAAATCAGATCACCAAATGCGTCCTTGGCATAAGGCAGTGCAGGAAGTTCAAAAGCCATCGTCGTTCTCCTCTTGTTCGGCCCTTATCGCATTTTATTATGTCAGTTTACCAACAAGAAAAACGCCATAAGGTTTCAGCATTGCTTTATAAGGATGCGTCATTGGCCGACAAAACCGGATTTGCAAGCCGGATTTGGCCAAAGATTTGATTTACACTGATCGTTTCGGGCGATTACCCATCACAATAAGCCATATTTGCGTAGGCTATGACGGAGCTGATCGTAGCTGAGGCCCAGTGCCTGCGCCGTCACACGCTGATTATGGCGATGGTGGGAAAGCGCCTGTTCAATGAGGCCGCGTTCATAGGCGGCAACGGCTTCGCGCAGATTGCCGGGCAGTTGATCCCTCGTCACGATCGACCCGGCAGCCACATTGTCCTCAGGCGGCTCCCCCGATGGGGACGACCTTGGCGATGGCGATGAGGATGCGAGATGAGGCAGAGATGATGGCGATGGCAAAGGCTGCGCCCCCTCCCCCTGCATCGGAGCCCATGGGGATTGGAACGGGTCCAGCATGATTCGCCCCACCGGCCCATCATCCTCTGCCCAACGATAGACCGCACGTTCCGCTACATTGCGCAATTCACGGATGTTGCCGGGCCAGTCATGGCGCTCTAACTCCGCCATCACTTCCGCGCTAAACCCTGGCCAGCCGTCCCAGCCCAGTTCCGATGCCATGCGCCGCCCGAAATGGTCGGCCAGTTCCGCGACATCCCCCTCCCTCGCCCGTAATGGCGGCAAAGTGATAACCTCAAAAGACAGACGATCGAGCAAATCAGCCCGGAAGCGATGCTCCGCCGCCGCACGGGGCAAATTTTCATTCGTCGCCCCGACGATGCGCACATCCACCGTTACGGGCCGCGATGCACCAATGCGTGTCACCTCACCATATTCCACCACACGCAGCAGCCGTTCCTGCGCCGCCATGGATAGGGTGCCCAGCTCATCCAGAAAGAGCGTACCGCCGTCAGCCTCCTCAAACCGCCCCGCCCGCGCCCGGGCCGCGCCGGTAAAAGCACCTGCCTCATGCCCGAACAGCTCCGCCTCAATCAATGTTTCGGGGAGCGCCGCGCAATTCATCGTCACCAACGGCTTATCCCAACGCCCGGAGAGATGGTGGAGACGCTGCGCGATCAGTTCCTTACCCGTTCCGCGTTCACCGATGACCAGCACAGGTCGATCGAGATTGGCAGCCCGCCCGGCCTGTTCAATCGCATCCAGAAAAGCCGGAGCCTGCCCCATAAGAGAATGTCGGTTCATAATGCCAATATTATGTATATTTCACCATATAATAGCAAATAATTCATACAAACCTTGGGCGACTTTTCCCCACACACCAAAAAATCATTGAAAAACTGTGCTTTCCCAAAACTGGCACGCCCCCTGCATTGTATTGAGCATGGGTTGGCGAGCAGCGCGCTGACCCCGACATATTTGGAAGAAACAGGGGAAGACACATGACCAAAGCTAAGACAATTTCCACCGGCAGCCTCAAGGCCAGCGCAACCGCAGCCCTTATTCTGGGCATGGGCGCAACCCTCGGTTTTTCCGGTAACGCCATGGCGCAGGAAAGCACCACCACAGACACAACCGCCTTCCGCCAGCAGGTAGAGCGCAATATCGACAAAACCCTTAGCCTCTCCGCCGTGCAGAACAGCCGCCAGCGGGCCATCGCCACGGTTGCGGTGACCATCGCGGCGGATGGCTCGGTTCGTAACGCCCATCTGGTGCGCACAACCGGCGTCACCCGGTTTGATCGGGAAGCCCTGCGCACAGCACAAACCGTTTCTTACCCCGCCACCGGCAAAACCCGCACCGTTGCCATGGTCCTTGGCTTTAACCAGCCCGTGACCGCTGAAAACCAGCAGGAGGGACAGCGCCTCGTCCTTGCATGGCGCGGCGACCAGCGCGTGATGCTGGCCACCACATCCGCTGCACATCAGCCCGACAGCTAAAAGCAGCGCGATACCGGGGCAGGGTGTATTCAGTCCCTTGCGCTCTGCCCCGGCCCGACAGATATTCAAGGTTGAAGGAGTAACATCAACATGGGCATTTTTTCCCGTACCCGCGACATCATTGCCGCCAACATGACCGACATGCTCGACCGCGCCGAAGACCCGGCGAAGATGATCCGTATGATTATCGTTGAGATGGAGGAAACATTGGTAGAGGTGCGGGCGTCGGCCGCACGCACCATTGCCGATCAGAAAGAACTGCGCCGCGCCATCGCCAAGCTGGAAATTGCGCAGGCAGGATGGACCGAAAAAGCACAGCTCGCTTTGTCCAAGGACCGCGAGGACCTTGCCAAAGCCGCCCTTGTTGAAAAGCAAAAGGCCGCCGATATGGCCGCTCAGCTCGAAGGCGACATTGCCGACCTCGACGAAGGGCTGATGGCAGCCGAGGACGACATCAACAAGCTGCAACAGAAATTGCAGGAAGCCCGCGCCCGTCAGAGCAGCCTCATCAAGCGGATGGAAGGCGCACAGAACCGCGCTCGCCTCCGTGAAATGACCAATGGTGCCCGCACCCGCGACGCCTTTGCCCGTTTTGATCTGCTGGAACGCCGGGTTGATCTGGCCGAAGGTCATGCCGAAGCGCTGGCCATGGGCGCACAGCCCAAGACGCTGGAGGAAGAAATTGCCGAGTTGCGCATGAATGATGCGGTGGAGGCAGAACTGGCCGCACTGAAGGCGAAGGCTAATCCCACGCCTAGCCCCGCGTCTAACCCCGCGCTGGCACCACAGGCCGAAGCAGATAAGACAGAAAGCTAAGCCCGATGGAAGATATTTTCCTTCCGGTAATGGTTGTCGGGATGATCTTCATCGGTTTGCCGTGGGTCATTCTGCATTACCTCACCAAATGGCGCACATCCTCCACCCTCACCAAAGAAGATGAGGTCATGCTGGATGAACTGCGCGACACCGCCCGGCGACTGGAAGAAAGGCTAATCACGGTAGAGCGTATTATCGCCGCCGAAGATCCGAATTTCCAGCCCCGCGTCGGCCGCCATGGCCTGACCGACCATGATGCCCGCACCTCCCCTTATCACAGGAGCAACTGACATGACTGCTCGTCGCACAAAATTCTATCTCGACAAACAAAACGCCAAGATGATGGGCGTCTGTTCCGGCCTTGCCGATTATACCGGCATAGATGCGCTATGGGTTCGCGTTGGCGTCATTGTCCTCACCATCATGGGTGGTTTCCCATGGACAGTCATCGCTTATTTCGTCACCGCATGGCTGGCCGAAGCGAAGCCCATGGGCCTGTATGAAGATGCAGAGGAAGCCCGTTTCTGGCAGGGGGTGCGCACCAACCCGGCGCGCAGTGCCAAAGAAGTCCGCTCCAGCTTCCGTGACATTGACCGCCGCCTTTCCGATATCGAACTGCATTATACCAGTTCCAATAATCGGCTGGCGCGGGAAATCGACTCGTTGCGGTAAGGGAAATACAGAACAGGGGGACTGAACACATGGGACCATTTGAGATGGTGGTGCTGATCGTGGCCTTTGCCATGATCGCGAAGGTGATAATAGCGCGATATAACAGAACCGACAGTGGCGACAGCACGCTAACCGTTACTGAGGTAGAAGATATGCGCACCGAAATTCGCAAGCTGAAGGATCGTGTTGCCGTACTGGAACGCCTAGCAACAGATGACAGCGCCGCATTAGCGCGGGAAATTGATAGCCTGCGCTGATCCCGCTACCCGAAGCAAACCGAGAGCAGGCCAAGAAGCAGGGAAGTCCGCCACCATGGCAATTTGCGGCCTTCCCCTGTCCTTTCAGCCCGCAATAACGATAATTTTGCCTTCCGCTTGTGAATTTTCGACCTATATGCTCATCCCATGAGCGCACTTAATGACCTATACGAAGATTATGAATTTCTGGATGCGGATGACCGCTACCGCTTGCTGATCGACCTTGGTAAAGCGCTGGAGGTAATGCCCGACGCCCTCAAGACAGACGCCACATTGGTGCGCGGCTGTTCGGCGGCGGTCTGGGTTTACCCAACCGTGCTGGATGACGGGCGGCTGCATTTTCTGGCAGACAGCAACGCCGCAATCACCAAGGGCATTATCGCGTTGGTGCTGCAAACCGTGCAGGATCGGCTTCCCGCTGAAATAGGCAAGGTTGATATTGAAGGGGCGCTGGAACCTTTTGATCTCAAAAATCAGCTATCCTCCAATCGCACACAGGGCATCCCCAATATGATTACCCTGATCCGCGAAACAGCCGCCCGCTACGCTTAGGGCCATAGCCTATCGCTCCCAATCTGCCGTTCGCCAGATTGCACGGCGAAGGGGATGACATTTGCCAATGCCGCCCCATATTGGCGGCATGGTAAAACTTTCTGTCCTTGATCTGGTGCCTGTAACCGAAGGTGGCACGATAACCGAAGCCCTCGCCCATGCGGCGGCGCTGGCGTCCCATGCCGAGGCTTTGGGCTATCACCGATATTGGACGGCAGAGCATCATGGCATGCCCGGCATTGCCTCTGCCGCGACATCAGTGGTGCTGGCCCATATTGGCGCGGCGACCAAGACGATCCGGATCGGCGCAGGCGGTATCATGCTGCCCAATCATGCGCCGCTCGCCATTGCAGAGCAATTTGGCACGCTGGAGGCTCTGTTTCCGGGCCGGGTCGATCTAGGCCTTGGCCGCGCACCGGGAACGGACCAGCATATCGTCAAGGCATTGCGCAGAACCCTTTCCGGCGGGGCGGAGAGTTTCCCGCAGGATGTGCTGGAATTACAGGCCTATCTCGCGGGCGACGCGCGCCCCGGCTTTCTGGCAACGCCCGGCGCGGGTAGCAATGTGCCGATCTGGATATTAGGGTCCAGCCTTTATGGCGCACAGCTCGCGGCGGCTTATGGCCTGCCTTATGGCTTTGCATCCCATTTCGCGCCGGATGCGCTGGATGAGGCCCTCCATATCTATCGCCGGGATTTCCGCCCTTCGGAGCAATTGCGCACGCCCTATGTGATGGCGGGCTACAACGTCTTTGCTGCCGATACGCAAGAGGAAGCCGACCTACTCGCCTCCTCCATGATGCAGAGCTTCGTCGCGCTGCGCACCGGCCAGCCGGGGAAGATCAAGCCGCCTGTTCCCGGTTATTTCGATAGTCTTCCGGGGCAATTACAGGCCATGCTCGCCCATATGATGCAAACATGGAGCATCGGCACAAAGGATGTGGTGGCGCGTGATCTGGCGGCCTTCATCCGGCGCACAAGGGTGGATGAGATTATCCTCGGCGGGATGATTCATAACCCCGTTGCCCGCCGCCATTCCCTCAGCATTGCGATGGAAGCAGCGCAGCAAATAGAGGAGCTGCCCGCGCCTTAAAGGACAGAGAACACTGCCACAGGCACTATCTATCGTGTCATCCTATTTCTGGCTGGCCCGAAATAATTCCCATTCTTCCACAACACGCCCATCCGGTAGCCGACAATAGCCCACCTCGCCATTGGCCTCCTTACGGATTTCCAGCTTGCCACCCATTTTCGTGCAATGGACAGAAGCCGGATTGGGCATGCCCACAGGCTTTGGTTCGTCTTTGGAAGAGGTTTCCGCCCCACAAGCCGATAACATGGCAATCCCCCCTATCGCGACAAGACGCAGCATCTTCAGCTCCTCATTCCACAGAGTATGTGCATTATTTCATCCGGGTCCATATTTGGGATTTGCACCCAACCTTGCCCAATAAACAGCCTTTACCTTCCATATGATCGGCATCAAGCACGCTGATCGTCCCGGAAAACGTCTTGCCAATATCCGGGACAAAGACCTTACCCCGCCACACGCCTTCGCTTTCCCGCACAAAGCCCTGAAACAAGGCCGAGCCAACCAGCCTATTCGTACCGCCTTTTGCGGCATCGGCCTTTGCCTTGTCATTGGCCCAAACGACCACCCCACACATCTGCTTGCCACAGGGCTGGGCGCGAACATGCACACTATTTTGGGGATTGCGCCATGTACCAAAGGACTGGACATTAGGCTTAGCCGCCTGCGCCACTACCGGCACCATCATAGAAAGCGCAACCATGGCGGCAACAGGACCGTACAATGAAGAAGAACGCAACATCACCGAATCACCCCCGGCAGATAACGGACTATCACCAATGGCTTATCGCAGGATGCAGGGCCTGAACAGCCCTAGCCCCACAGACCACAGCCCGACTAACCGGCACAGCCTCACCCCGGCGAGTTGCGGCGTTCCTCTGCGACCTTCAACACATCATAGGCCGCCTGTATCGCCTGAAATTTAAGGGCGGCATCCTTGTCATTGGGACGCACATCGGGGTGATGTTCTTTGGCCAGCCGACGCCAGCTTTTGCGGACCATTTCAAAATCCGCATCGGATTCCAATTCCAATATTTCCAGCGCACGCATTTCATCGCGCGACCGGCTGCCATCGCCCGGCCTGCCCCAGCCGTAAAAGGCACCACCAGCAAAGCCGCTCGAGTCGCGCTGATCTTCCTGTTCGCGGCGGGTGCGCTCTTCTTCGTCGAGGCCCTGAAAATAATCCCACCCCTTATTATATTCGGCGGCGTGGGCCTGACAAAAATACCAGCGTTCCCGGCTATTGGGGGACTTAGGCGCGGGGCAATCCCCCCGCTCTTCGCAACCATGCCGATCACATAGACGCACCTGCTCGGCTGCGCGCTCTCCGCCATAGCCTCCCCAGCGGGGGAAGCCCCAATCATTTTTGCGCCCTGTTCTTGCCATTCCCCTAATGTAGAGGAAGCAACCCGATATGAAAAGAGCATGGAAAAGAACATTTCCGCGCCATATCCGCGCGCGGCACCCGCAAACCCTGTTTTTGCCAGAGGGTCTGTAAGCCGGGTTCTGTCCACCGCCACCGTATCCCATAAGGGACGCGAGGCAGATAGGCGACCATTCCTCTGGGGCCGCAATTACTTGCGGCCTCTAGCAACCAACCCGGACGGTCGGGGCCGAAACCGCCCCTGCATATCCGAAAATATGCAACGCCATCCCTATTCGGTCTTGCTCCCGGTGGGGTTTACCATGCCGCCCGCCGTTGCCGGGGGCGCGGTGCGCTCTTACCGCACCCTTTCACTGTCGCCTCGCCGAAGCTTTAGGGCATATAGCCTTTGGCGACCTGCTCTCTGTTGCACTGTCCCTTGGCCCTCACCCCGAAAGGCTAAGACCCGCCGGACGTTATCCGGCACCGTTGTTTCGTGGAGCCCGGACTTTCCTCGCCCTGCTTTCGCAGGTCGCGGTCGCCCGACCCTCTGGCAAGCCACGCCCCTATAGAGTTTCACTGCATTTGCAAAGTGCTTCTATTCGGAGCCTGCTTCAGTCCCCTTGTGGTTTGGGAAGGAGCAGCGCCAGTAATATCGCCCGACATTCGCCATCAATCACGCCGTCGATCATTTCCGGGCGGAAACGGCGCTGAAAGGCACGCACGGCGGCTTCTGGTTCCTTAATGTCATAGCCAAAGCGCTCCAGCGCCAACATGAAGGCGCTATCGCTCCATAGCGGATCAAGCAGGTTTTTCGTAGGCCGAGGGAGCGCAAGGCGCAGCTTCGCCAGACGCGCCCAGGGGAACAACTCTCCGGGGTCTTGCTTACGGTCCGGCGCAATATCGCTATGGCCCACTATGTTACCGCGGGTGATGCCATGGCGGCTAACAATATCATGCACCAGCGGAATAAGCGCACCGATCTGCGCCTCTGGAAAATCCCGATAGCCCCATTCATGGCCGGGGTTGACAATCTCAATGCCGATGCTGGCGCTGTTCACATCATCCGTGCCGCGCCAATAGCTGCGCCCCGCATGCCATGCCCGCTTGGCCTCATCCACCATGCGGATGATCTGCCCTTCCTCCGTCACGACATAATGGGCGGATACTTTGGATTCGGGGTTAGCCATCCAGTCGATCGCGCTCTGCGCATCGGGCATCCCGGTATAGTGCAGCACCAGCATAGTAACCGGCAACCGACGTTCATCAAAATTGGGCGACAGCCTTTCTATCACCGATTATCCTTAATATCACAGCGTACAGCACGGATATGCTTAACTACGTCTTCAGCAGATATACCAAAGCAGGGCGAACAAAAAGAGGCAATCAGACAGAGGACGGTGAGGCAAGTTGGTAAAAGCCACGAAACTGCTGGCTGGGCCTGAAATTACTATTTTGCCCGATAACGGTTTCCCCCGCACCCAGCAACAAATGGCCCCCTGCGGCGCAACGCTGCGCAATACTATCCAATAGCTGTTTCTGGCGGTCATCTGTAAAATATAACAGGACATTGCGGCAAAGGATAAGGTCATACAGACCCGCAGGCTGGCTGCTCGCAAATAAATTGCGTGCCTCAAACCGGATCATCTGACGCAATTCATCATGGACGCGCCATTGTTCCCCCACCGGCTCAAACCAGCGTAGCAAATGGTTGATCGGCAGGCCCCGTTGTACTTCGGCCTGAGAAAATTGTCCCGCCACCGCCCGATCAATCGCATCAGTCGAAATATCCGTCGCCACTATTTCAAAGCGTATGTCAGGCAGGTGCCTCAGCAACGGATGCAGCATCATAGCCAGCGAATAGGCCTCTTGCCCGGTAGAACAGCCCGCGCACCAAAAACGCAGCACATCGCTTTTTCTATTTGCGGTGGCATCCGCCAAAAGAGCTGGCAGAACCGAGTCTCCGAGCATTTTGAATACCGCCATATCCCGGAAAAAACGCGTTTCATTGTTGAGCAACGCATTAACAGATGCCCGTGCCAGCACTCCGTCTGGCTGAGAACGGACCACATCCACCAGATCCGCCATGTCCTCTATGCCATGCGCGCGAATAACCGGCCTTAACAGCGTATCCACACGCCAGCGCCGCCCTTCCGACAATATTTGCCCGGTCCGCTGCTCCAGCAAGCCAGAGAGGATGCGCATGGACGCCTCAGACATGGCATAGACTCCGCATACTGACATAAGGTGCCAGCTTCGCAGGAGGCAATATGGCACTTGCGAGGCCCGCCTTCACCACCGCGCCCGGCATCCCCCAAACCACGCTACTGATACGATCCTGCGCCAGAACAGCGCCGCCCGCATCCGTAATCCGTCGCGCACCAAGGGTGCCATCGCGCCCAATACCGGACAGAATGATGCCCAGTGCCCCGTCACCATAGCAATCCGCCATGGCCGAAAACATGCGATTGACCGATGGCCGCGTCAGCGTGGCCGGGTCCCGTTCCTCTACCAGCGCAATATGCACTGCGTCCTCATGCCTGCGGCAACAGAGGCTGGCCCGCCCCGGCGCGATATAGATATGATCCGCCTCAACAATCTGGCCATGGCTGGCCACCGATACCGGCAGATCAATCATGCGCCCGACATGCTGGGCATAACCGTCGATAAAAGCATCAGGCAGATGCTGGGTAATGAAAACAGGAATGCCGGGCTTTCCCTGAACCGCCGCGAATAAATCCGCCAATATGCGAATGCCCCCGGTGGACGCGCCAATGCCAATGCACTGGGGCTGAAAATCATCAGCTATGGCCTTCATTTTATAGGGGCTGGAATCTATGCGGGCAGGCTGGCGTGACAACGACAGACGGCGGAACAGATGGCTCAGTTCCTCAGCAAGCTGAGAAATTCCGCCTGTTCGCTGAGGCTTCAGCACGGCTTCGCTTACGCCGGATGCAAGGGCCTTCATCATCACATCACTGCCCCGCTGACAGTGCGAAGACAGCATGATGATGTGCGCCCCCTGCGCCATGTCTACGAGACGAGGTAACGCCGCCAGACCGCTTTGTCCCGGCATTTCATGATCCAGCAAAATGAAGTCAGCACGGTTGGTCGACAGCCAGCCAAAGGCCTGATCTGCCGAGGCGACCATAGCGGCGACCTCAACTGCGGGATTGTCTTCAAACATCTGCGCGATGATCGCCCGCATCACCGCAGAATCATCGACGATTAAAAGGCGCGCAGATCCCGGATGGGCGGCCCCTCTATCAGCAAGCCAAGGAAACACTGTCATGTCATCAATTCCATTCCTCATGACCGCACGCCACAACTATCATCCAGGATCAGATCAGATAATTCCGACCAGTTGCAATTTGCTTTCCAGCGTATCCCGATCAAAAGGCTTCATCACATATTCATCGGCCCCTGCCTCCATCGCTGCGCGAATATGGCCGGGGCTGCTTTCCGTCGTGCAGAAAATCACCTTAGGCCGGGGGAAGTCCACCGTGGGTAACTGCTGCAAAAATTCCATGCCGCTCATCACGGGCATGTTCCAGTCAAGCAACACCACATCATGCGGCGCCTTGTGGCATTGATTAATCGCATCAAGGCCATCGCAGGCTTCTGTCACCCGGATGCCCAATGATTCCAATATATGCCGCGCAATCCTGCGGATGACCCGTGAATCATCGACCACCAGACAGTTTTTCATTTTTATATTCTCCAGCAGAACGTGCCAACGCGGCCTGACCTAAAAGGGATAACTAATTATAATGTTAACGCTGTCATACCACTGAGGCAGGGGCGCAGCACCGTTCCAGCACGGTAGCGATAGAAAAAATGAAGAAGGCTCGCCCACCCTGCTCCAGCGCCCCTTTCACATAGGGTTTCCATCGTTCATCAATCTGCCTGTCAACCGTCTGAGGCTCATCCCCAACCGGAATAATATCCTCCAGATCATCCACCAGCAGGGCATAGCTATGCCCCCCAGCCTCACAGATAATCGCATGGTCGCGGTGCGTGGAAGAGGCCTCAGACATCTGCCCCGAAACAAGCATGGCAACATCAATCACCGTCAGAACCCGGCTACGCAGGGCAAAAAGGCCAGCGACATAGGGCGGCGTTCCCGGTGCAGGGGTAATCTCTCCCACACGCACGACAGCTTCGATTTCATCAGTCGCGATAGCCACTGCCGTGCCACCTATATGGGCGATGAGATAGAGAATATTCATGCCGCGGAACGCTGTCCGGCAGCGGCGGCCAGCGCATTCAGTACGGCGGCACGGTCATAACGATATATACTATCATCGGCGGGATGAGCCGGTGAATGGCTGCTGCGCAGGCGTAAAACAGGAGCCGGAAGAGACCCGGCAGGCGTATCTTCCTGATTGGCGGCGGAACCGGTAATCATGATAATGTCGGATGGGGTATCTGCGCCCGCTTCCTCGCCCCATAGCACCTGATAGCCCGCCTGCATTAACAAAGGTGCGAGGATTTGTCGGTTCCATATATCCTCCCTATCGGCAATGAGGCAGCGCAGCGAAGGCACCTCTTCCCTCTGAAAATCAGGGTTAAGCGCTAATATGGCAACATCATCAATCACTTCAACCGGTTGTCCATCCAGCAATACCACACCAGCCACCAGACCAGCGGAGGCGGCGCGATCCATATCCTGCGGGACATCCTGCACATCCAGCACCGCGCGCACCGGGTAGCAAAGATCAACCACCCCATCACGAATGCGGATGCAATGCACCTCGCTCACACCCGTAGGCAGGGTTTCTGCATGCACCGGATGCACTGATAATAACGATTGCCCACCAATCGTCACATGCCCCCGACCTCCCGTCACACTGAATGCCGCAAGAGGAATTTTTTCAACGCGATCTACCAGTGAAAGGCGAATAACCCGCTCCTCGCCGGTCAGTTCCGTGAAACGCAGCGCCTGATAATGGACCATTTTTCTGGCTCGATCGGCCTCATCGTCAGAAACCGCAGAGACATTTTCCACTATCAGGGGCAATTCGACAACCTGTGCGACACCCGCCGCATCCAGCAACAGCATCGGCTGGCCATTATCCGGCAAGGTCATACCTGCATACAGGCCCGACGCCATCACCACCGGGGCCGCCGGGCGGATAACCAGTTCCTCGTGATTATCCACCAGCGACACGCCCAATATATAAGGGACACCTGTCGCAGAGCGAACCAGCATTAACGTGCGGGGGCCAGATTCACACAGAACAGGCAGGCCCAGCACCGTTTCCAGATTGACCATGGAATACCGCGTATCACGGATGGTCGCAGTCAGCGCACCGTCCCGTTCACACACGCTCACCATCGGGTTTGTCTCATGCGCTATTTCAATCACTGCGGACTGCGGTATCGCAAAACCCAGTCCGCCAGCGCGCAGAGTAAGACCCGGAATAATCGTCAAAGTCATTGGCACCCGCATAGTGATGGTGAGGCCCCGCCCCGGCTCACTATACAAGGAAATCGTCCCGCCCAGCCGCTCAATATTCGCGCGCACCACATCCATGCCGACGCCGCGCCCGGATACTGGCGTCACCTTCTCCGCCGTAGAAATGCCGGGGGTGAAGATAAGATCGAGCTTTTCCTGATGATCGAGCAACGCCATCTGATGCGCGCTCATCAACCCAGCGCGGACGACCTTATTCGCCACCGCGTCAACATCTACACCGCGCCCGTCATCCGTTACCTCTATAACGATCTGGCTGCCCGATTGATAAGCAGACAGGCTGAGCAACCCAGCCTCTGTCTTGCCCATCATCCTGCGTTCATCAGGTGTTTCGATGCCATGGCTGATGCTATTGCGCACAATATGGGTGAGCGGGTCCACGACCATTTCAATCATTTCCCGGTCCATATCCACCCCGCCGCCATCCAGCGACAGATGTATCACCTTACCCAGTTCGCGGCTGAGATCACGCACCATACGCGGCGCCGCCTGAAACAGACGGTCCACCGGCTGCATCCGGGTTTTAGAAATAATATCGCGCATGTCGGCAATGCTGGAGGAAAGCCGTTCAAAGGCGGCTACGCTCTCTGGCGTGGCATCGCCATTACGCAATTGCCGCGCCAGTTCATTGCGGGTCAGCACCATGTCTGACATGCCATTCATCAACTGGTCGATTAAGCGTAAAGGCAGCCGCACAGTGCGGGTTGTTGGTAACGCACGAGAGGAAGTGCCGTCATCATCCCCCGGCCATGGCAAAGCGATGGTTTTCTGCGCTGCTAAGGTGGGCGATACATCCTCCCCCGCGCACAGCATTCCGGGCTGACGACAGCGCCGCAATATCGCGATCAGTTCGTCATCATCGCGGTCAGGCAAAGATTCCCCGGCATGAACCGCGACGCACAGTTCGGCAATTCTATCCATTACCGCCAGAACAGCGCTGATCGTCGCAGCATCAGGTATGTGCCCCTCAGACCGAAAATCCGACAGCACATCTTCTGCCGCATGGCTGAGCCGTTCAAACCTCGGCAGATTAAGGAAACCGCAGCTTCCCTTCACCGTATGAAAAAATCGGCAAAGCTGATCGAGCAAGCTAAGGTCAGACGGGTCCGCCTCCAGCGCGACCACTACGTTGGTTAGCGCATCAAGAGACTCCTGCGTCTCCGCGATAAATTCCGATAATAAATCGTCCATATTATGCCGCGCGACCAACCTGTTGGTTTTACTCCGGCTTATATGATCGACGATTATGATTAAACGATGGTTAACATCTGTAACGACAGGGACCGTAACGGCAGGAAAATCTATTTTCTGCCTGCATCATTCCCACCATAGACATAAATATTGGACCTCTCCGCCATCAGCGCGGCAGAAAGGCACCAAAGACCAATGCCGCTTCCCCTTCGGGAGAGAGCATGATTTGCCCGCCTGCCTGCACCACGAGGCGGCGGGCCATCCACGCCGCGGCATTGCGCGCCGAAAGGTCATCAGCGCTCAGGCTGCCATCCAGCGCCGCACGCAATCCACCATCCAGCATGATTTTCTGTCCCTGCGCCCGCACGGCAAGCTCTATGCCATTGCTGCCCGTTTCCGCACCAATATCGAGCTGACCACCGCGCACCAGCGCATCCCCCGCGATCAGTGCCAGATTGAGAAGGATTTTGACCGCCCTTTTATTCAGCATATCCGCGCCGGGCATCCAGTTCACGCTAACCCGGCCAGCGGCGGCAAACATGCCTTCTATCGCCTGACGCGCTTCCTCCACCGGCAATTCATCGCCATAGCCGCCCGCGGCACCAAAGGCCAAACGGAAGAATTTCAGCTTATTGGTCGATGTCCGGGCGCTTTCATTCAGCAGATCAAGGCAGCGGGCCTGCATATCCGGGTCTGTTTCAGACGCCATCAGTTCCAGCCCATTACTGAACGCCCCCACCGGGCTGAGCAAATCATGGCACAGACGGGAACACAGCAATGCTGCAAATTCCAGCGTGCTGTCGTCCTGATTCTGATGGTCCTGCCCGCTCATAATGCCTGCCTTCATGTCACTGGCCACCTGCAAAGATGGCTGATTATCCGATTCTTACATAGCCAATAGCAGAAACAAGGTTATCAAACCCTATGGCTGCATCATTTCTGGGCCAATCAATTCTCACCCGCGCGCTCTTACCCCTCATCCCCGCCCTGTTGCAAGCCGCGAGCGTTCAGATGATCTCGGCCGCGATGGGCTGAAACTGGCCATGCAATCCTTCGCCCACCGCTCGCCAGAAATGATACTCACCCGCTGGCGTGCAGATCAGCCAGATGGCCCCATCCCCACAAGCCCTTGCGGCATCAGTGGGGGATGGCCGCGCCAGCCCGGAAGGGTGGGAATGATAATGGCCGATGATGCGCATATCTCGTTCCCGCGCCTGCCGCTGCGCCTGTATATGGGCGGCAGGGTCCAGTTCAAAATGCGTTTCAGGGGTCGCCGCGACATTGGTAACCGGCAAGATATCCATCACATAATTCCCACGCCCCAGCAGCAGGCCGCAGACCTCCTCTTCGGGCCGCTGCGCTGCCGCCTGCATTATGCGATTGAGATCGTCCCTTGATATACGCACGTTCATCCCCACATGCCTACCCCATGGGGGAAGACGATTCCATATTAACCGCCACTATTGAAGGCGATATAGCAGGTTCGCGGCTTGATAAGGCGCTGGCGGGCCTATGGCCTTCCTTATCGCGGGAACGGGTGAAAGCGCTGATCCTTGATGGGCAGGTGACCGAAGGTAACACCCCCGTGCGCGACCCCGCGCGTAAGGTAGAGGCCGGGCAGAATTACCGCCTTTCCGTACCAGAGGCCGCACCGGCAGAGGCCATCGCACAGGATATTCCCCTCTCCGTCACTTATGAGGATAAGGACCTCATCGTCATCGACAAGCCTGCTGGCATGGTGGTCCACCCTGCGGCGGGCAATTTTGATGGCACTTTGGTCAATGCCCTGCTTCACCACTGCGCGGGCCAGCTATCCGGCATTGGCGGGGTGGCACGCCCCGGTATCGTCCACCGCATAGATAAGGACACATCGGGCCTTCTCGTCATCGCCAAAAATGATGCCACGCATGAGGGGCTGGCGAAACAGTTCAAAGATCACAGCATTT
The DNA here is from genome assembly GCA_009360885.1 of Sphingobium sp. Taxonomy (GTDB): domain Bacteria; phylum Pseudomonadota; class Alphaproteobacteria; order Sphingomonadales; family Sphingomonadaceae; genus Sphingobium. The sequence goes on from SPEL01000005.1 coordinate 131,494, forward strand.
CCCGCCGCTATAGGGCGATTACCGCAGGCCATCCCCGCCCGCTTTCCGGCACGGTTGATACATGGATCGGTCGGTCAGACCGTGACCGCAAGAAAATGGCGGTACAGAATGAAGGACGCGGCAAACATGCCGTCACCCATTATCGCACCATTGAAACGCTGCATAAAGCCACATTGGTGGAATGTCGGCTGGAAACAGGCCGCACCCATCAGGTGCGCGTCCATATGGCGCATATCGGCCACCCATTGCTGGGCGACCCGGCTTATGGCGCACGCAAAGGGCGCGGGCCATCGGACAAAAAGCTGGGAACCATCATCCGTGACTTAGCGTTTCAGCGTCAGGCATTGCACGCAGCCTCGCTGGGTTTTATTCATCCCATCAGCGGGGAAAGGCTGGAATTTGAAGCGCCTTTGCCTGATGATATGCAGCAATTGTTAAGCCAGCTTCGCCTATCAGGGGGCTGAGTGTTTTGAGGTCGCCATCGCCGTGACGGGATGGCAGGAAAGGAATAGCAGGTAGCTTTATGGCCAGAAACCCGACCACACAGGCGCTTGTGCCGTCCCTCAATAGTGATGCGAGTCTCAACCGCTATCTGGCGGAAATTCGTAAATTCCCGATTCTCGCGCCCGAACAGGAATATATGCTGGCGAAGCGTTATCAGGAGCATCAGGATCCTGAAGCCGCAGCGCAGCTTGTCACCAGCCATTTGCGACTCGTGGCGAAAATCGCCATGGGCTATCGCGGATATGGCCTGCCCGTTAGCGAGTTAATCTCCGAAGGCAATATCGGCCTGATGCAGGGCGTTAAGAAATTTGAGCCCGATCGCGGCTTCCGCCTCGCCACTTATGCAATGTGGTGGATACGCGCCTCTATTCAGGAATTCATCCTGCGGAGCTGGTCCCTCGTTAAAATGGGGACCACAGCAGCGCAGAAAAAGCTGTTCTTCAACCTGCGCCGGATGAAGAATAATATCGAAGCATTCGAAGATGGCGACCTGCGCCCCGAAGATGTGACGAAAATCGCTACTGATCTGGGCGTTAGCGAGGATGAAGTCATCAGCATGAACCGCCGTATGGCGATGGGGGGGGATACATCCCTCAACGTGCCCATGCGTGAGGATGGCGATGGCCAGTGGCAGGACTGGCTGGCCGATGACGGCCCATTGCAGGATGAGCGCGTTGCAGAGGCCGAAGAAAGCGGCCTACGCCACAGCTTACTCATCGAGGCAATGGAGTCGCTCAATGAACGCGAACGCCATATCCTCACCGAACGCCGTCTGGCCGAAGAACCCAAAACGCTGGAGGAACTCTCTCAGGTTTATGGCGTATCGCGTGAACGTGTGCGGCAAATTGAGGTGCGCGCCTTTGAAAAGCTGCAAAAGGCGATGATGAGCATCGCAGGGGATAAGAGGCTGCTCCCCGCATAAGGATAAGGATCTCACCCAAGAAGCCGATAGCCTTCGACAATGGCCTTTAGACAGGCAGGATGCTGACATAATTTTGCATCCTGCCACAAACATCCCTATATCGGCCCTATGGCTTTTATTCCTCGCCCCGTATCCCCCCGCAGCGCAGGCAGCGACCTGTGGAAATATCTTGCCGAGAAGCGCCAGCATAAATGGCCGCTTCTGGGGGTTTCTGCGGCGATGACCTATCTGATTATCTGGGCATTTGTCGTGGATGCCAAAGATATTTCTCAGCCTCAGCGCAACAAAATCACTTATTTCAAGAGTTGGAACACCGATCGGGCCGATGCTCAGGCGATTCTTCAGCAAAAGCTGGATGTCGCGGATTATGAAATTTCCGTGCGCAAAAAACAGCAGGAAATGCAAAAGCTGGCGGACAGATTCGGTATCGAATGGCGCGAAGAAGCCGCAAAAAATGACGCGCGCCGCGAAGTCGCGCTAAAAAAGCTGAAGGCTGATCTCGATAAAAGGCTAGCAGAGGCCGAGAAAGAAGAAGGAGCGGCGGCGGCGCACACTGGCCTGCCTGCCCCGATCGTTCGCCTGCCTGCTACGCGTCATGAAACGCCTGCGTCAGATACATTGGCCCCGGCAACGAAAGACGGTCAAAAACCCCACGCCGCTAACAAGCCCGCATCCCCTACCCAGCCATGAACCACCCCGATGATGCCCGCTTCATGCGCGCTGCCATTGCCCTGTCACAGCGCGGGGCAGGGCGCACCGCCCCCAACCCCAATGTCGGCTGTCTGATCGTCAACGACGGGATGATTGTGGGACGGGGCTGGACCCAGCCCGGTGGACGCCCCCATGCCGAGGCCCACGCCCTGCATCAGGCAGGCGAGCGCAGCTATGGTGCCACCGCTTATGTGACGCTCGAACCCTGCTTTCACATTTCTTCACGCGGGCCGCGCTGTGCCGAATTATTGCATCAGGCGGGCATATCGCGCCTCGTCATCGCCGCGACAGACCCGGACCCCCGCACCAATGGGCAGAGCATAGACTGGCTGCGCGAACAGGGGATGGAAGTCGCGGTCGGCATCATGGCCGATGAAGCCCGCACGGCGATGGCTCCCTTTTTCACGCGCCAGCTGTTGCGCCGTCCCTCTGTTACACTGAAGCTCGGCCTTTCGCTGGATGGCTGCATCGCGCTGGCCGATGGCAGCAGCCAATGGATTACCGGCCCCGCCGCCCGCGCCCATGCCCATCTGGAGCGCGCGCGCCATGACGCCATATTGGTGGGACGCGGCACATGGTGGGCGGATAATCCCCGCCTTGATGTACGTTTGCCGGGGCTGGAAGATCGTAGCCCGCTCCGTTATTTACTGGGCCATGGCGACGCACCCGATGGATGGGGCATTATCCATGACCCCACCGACATCGCATCCTTCCCCGATACTGTTGGCAGCCTGATGGTAGAAGGCGGAGCCATGGCCGCAGCGGCCTTTCTGGCGGCTGATCTGGTAGACAGGCTGGTTCTCTATCGCGCGCCCATCATCATTGGCGGCGGGCGCGGGGCGGTGGCCGACATTGGCCTTGCCGACCTTGGCCTTGCCCATGGCCGGTGGAGGCTTGCCGACAGGCGGCAACTGGGCGATGACGCGATGGAGATTTACCAGCGCGTCAGAAATGCTTAGGGTCACAAGCCCACCCTGATTGCAGCCCATCATAACAGCAGAAAGCCCACCTATGTTCACCGGCATCATATCCGACATTGGCACCATCCTCTCCGCCGAGATGCGCGGCGACCTGCGCCTTGTGATTAGCTGTGCTTATGATGTGGATGGGGTGGATATGGGCGCTTCCATCGCCTGTTCCGGGGCCTGCCTTACCGTAGTGGATAAGGGGCGGGACGCCGACGGACAGAACTGGTTTGCCATTGACGCCTCCGCCGAAACCATTAGCCGCACCGCGTCAGGCATGTGGGATGCAGGACGTAAGCTCAATCTGGAACGCGCCCTGAAACTGGGCGAAGAACTGGGCGGCCATATCGTCACCGGCCATGTCGATGGCATTGCAAAGGTGCTGAGCGTCACACCAGAAGGCGAATCGCACATCATCCTGTTCTCGGTCCCTGCCGCCATTGCGCCCTATATTGCGGCCAAGGGGTCCGTCACGCTGGACGGCACATCCCTCACGGTTAACAGCGTAGTGGATGAAGGGAAAGATGCCCATTTCACCGTCAACATCATCCCCCACACATGGGAAATGACGACGCTCTGCCGCCTTGCCCCCGGTGATAGCGTGAATGTCGAAATTGATGTGCTGGCGCGTTATTTAATGCGACTGAAGGAACGATCTGCCTTTGCCTGAGCCTGCGCAGCGATGTGACATGAAATGTGATTAATGGATTTGACATTCACATTTTAATGTGATTTCTACCGCAGCATGTCTACACAGCTTCTTCAGCAGATTGAAAATCTGGTTCATCAGGGTGAAATATCCCGTTCCGGCCTCGCGCGCGCCGCAGGCCTCCACGCCAACAGCCTGCGTAAGCTGGGCGAAAGCGACTGGAACCCCACAGCCGACACGCTTTCCAAGCTGGAATCCTATCTGCTGAAACGCGAAAGCGGCACCGCCCTCGCCAGCCCCGAAGAAATCATCAACGAAGCCCGCAATGGCCGCATGTTCATCCTAGTGGATGACGAAGACCGCGAAAATGAAGGCGACCTCGTCATTCCCGCCCAGATGGCAACCCCGGATGCCATCAACTTCATGGCGACCCATGGACGCGGCCTCATCTGCCTCGCCCTTACCAAGGCCCGTGTGGATGAACTGGGCCTCGACCTGATGAGCCGCAACAACGGCACCCGCCACGAAACAGCCTTCACCACTTCGATCGAGGCACTGGAAGGTGTTACCACCGGCATTTCCGCCGCTGATCGCGCCCGCACCGTTTCCGTCGCCATCGACGCTTCTAAGGGCAAAGCCGACATTGTAACGCCCGGCCATGTCTTTCCTCTGGTGGCAAAGGATGGGGGCGTCCTCATTCGCACCGGACATACCGAAGCCGCCGTTGACGTAGCGCGTCTGGCGGGCCTCAACCCATCGGGCGTTATCTGCGAAATTATGAATGATAATGGCACGATGGCACGGCTGGATGACCTCATCCCCTTCGCCCGCAAACATGGCCTGAAAATCGGCACGATTGCGGACCTTATCGCCTATCGCCGTCGTCATGACCATCTGGTGGAACGCCGCACTGAAACCCGCTTCACCAGCCAATGGGGTGGGGAATGGAGCGCCATCAGCTTTTACAATAAAGCATCCCGCACCGAGCAAATTGTGCTGCAAAAAGGCAAGGTAGACCCCGATCAGCCAACATTGGTGCGTATGCATCAGCTTGCGCTGCTGGATGATGTTTATGGCCAGACCAGCACAAGAGCCAACCTTCTTTCCCGCTCGATGGAAATCATCGGCGAAGAAGGCGCAGGCATTATCGTCGTGCTGACCAGCACTTCTCGCGACGATTTCATCACCCGGTCATTAAACCAGCAAGCAGGCCGCCCACAGGCAAAGGATGAAAACGGGGCAGATGAACTGCGTAATTATGGCATTGGCGCACAGATATTGGCCGATCTGGGCGTGCAGGACATGATCCTGCTGTCTAATACGCAGCACAGCCTTGTCGCACTGGATGGCTATGGCCTGACGGTTGTCGGCCAGCGCGCCATTGATCTGTAAAGCTCAATCGACCTGCAAAGCCCAATCGACCTGCAAAGCATCGCACGGAACAGACGAAATCGCTTTCCAAAGAAAGTGATGTGGCATTACATTCGTTGGAGCGCGCAGCCTGTGTCAGACAAGATACAGCGCGCTCTGATCGCCTCCATATTTTCAGAAAAGACCTCATTCCATGGCTCATTTTCTTATCGTCGAAGCCCGTTTTTACGACCATCTCAATGACCTGCTGATTGCGGGCGCACAGGCCGCGCTGGACGCCGCCGGCCATAGCCATGAAGTCATCACCGTACCCGGCGCATTGGAAATCCCCGGCGCGGTGGCACTGGCATCCGAAAGTGGCCGCTATGATGGTTTTGTCGCCATCGGCGTTATCATTCGCGGTGAAACCTATCATTTTGAGGTGGTTTCCAACGAAAGCGCCCGCGGTCTGATGGCCCTCACCATGGATGGTATCCCGATTGGCAATGGCATTTTGACCGTCGAGAATGAGGCGCAGGCCCTCACCCGCGCCCGGCCTGATGAAAAGGACAAGGGCGGGGAAGCAGCTAAGGCCGCTATCCGTATGCTGGAACTGCGCACATCCTTCGTGGGCTGAACAAGCCTGCCTGCCCCCCTTCCCTCGCCGCTTTGTGGGGGAAGGGTTTCTATTTCACCCCAGCACGGCATTACAGCGGTCACGCCCCTAGGCAAAATGCCCCTTTCGTCACTTGCTGCTTGCCTCCCCCCGCCACAAGACTAAAATAACGGGCGGAGATATATAATGACTGACCTGCCCGCAGACCCCACCGTTGATGAAATCCGCGCTGTACTCGCCCCTCTGGTGGCGCGTAATGCTGCCTTTGATGGCTGGAATAAGGATGCCGTCACCATGGCGGCGCAGCAGGCAGGGGTGAACCCGGATATCGCCCGCCTCGCCTTCACCAATCCGATGAGCATGATCGATGCGTGGTTCGCCCATATTGATGCGCAAATGGAGGCCGATTGTACGCCAGAGCGCCTTTCCAACCTTTCCATTCGCGGCAAGATAGAGGCGCTGGTCCTCAACCGGCTGACGCAGCTTTATCGCAACCGTGAGGCGCTGCGGCGTGCGCTATCTATCCTTGCTATGCCAACCAATATCACCCGCGCGGCACAACTTGGCTGGCGCTCCGCCGATGCGATGTGGCGAGCCATCGGCGATACATCGGTCGATTTCAATTATTACAGCAAGCGGATGACGCTGACCGCGCTCTACTCCTCTACCTTACTGGCATTTTTGAATGATGAGAGTGAGGATTTCGCCGACACCCGTGCCTTTCTCGTCCGTCGCATTCAATCCGTGATGAAGATCGAGAAAACCAAGGCCCAGTGGCGCGCACGGGCAGAGCATCGCCCCAGCCTAGCCCGTTTTGTGGGGCGGCTGCGCTATCGCGCGCGCTAGGGAGAGGACCTAAGCCCTCATCGCCTGATCGCACCCTGATAATTCAGCCCGGGTTCAATCCCGCAATACTATCCCTGGACCGAATGGTAAGGAGTTCATGATGCGTTTTTCCGATCCTCGGTCCATGATTTTTCTGATCGGCGCGACAGCCTTAATCCCGCCGTCCGTGGCGCTGATGAGTGCGCCTGCACCGGCTCTTGCGGCCCCCGCGGCTTCCAGTTCCGCCACTCTGTCTCAGGTCGCCAATTATATTCGATCCGTCAAAAGCCTGACGGCCAATTTCGCGCAGACTGATAATAAGGGCCAGACGCTGACAGGGCAGCTTACCCTCAAACAGCCCGGTAAGATCCGGTTCCAATATCAAAAGGGCGTACCGTTGCTGATCGTCGGCGATGGCAGCGCCCTCACCATGATCGACTATGAAGTGCGGCAGGTACAGCGCTGGCCGATCAAAAACTCGCCCCTCGGCGCGCTCATTGACCCATCGCGGGATTTCACCAAATTCAGCAAGGTCATCCCCACCGGCGACCCGAATATAGTGTCGATTGAAGCAAGAGACCCGAAACGCCCCGAATATGGCACCATCACATTGGTATTTCAGCGCAAGGCATCTGCCCCGGCTGGCCTCGACCTTTATGGATGGGTGGCGAAGGATGCGCAGGGCAACCTCACCTCCATCCGCCTGACAAGCCACCAATATAATGTGCCAGTCGCTGATTCGGTATTCCGCTGGCAAGACCCGCGCACAAGAGCGCGACCCGGTGGCGGCTGACAATTACCAGTTACCCTGTCGATAAAATTTAGGGTTCTGCCCCTAAGTGGATAAGAACAAAAAAGTACATATTCATCAAAATGAACAAAGTTGTTCATCCTGTGGACAGGGCGAATCAGTTAGATAGTTAGCCATGGCAAGGATGGTTCACCGGGCTTCCCCCTGTTTCCCTGTACCGGCCGTCCTTGCATATAGCGCTCCGGCGCATGTCAAAGGCCCTCGCTCCACGCCCCCCATAGGAGTGAGGGCCGCTTGATTCCGGCATTCCTGCATTACTGAAAGTTACCCAATAGGGGTACCAGATCATCGGGATGGCTGGATTACAATGTTTCTATTACCTGCTGCATTTTCCGAGGCGTCGGACGGTTCCATCTGACTTGAAAATGCATGCCCTAGCTTACCGCATTTTCCGAGGCGCCAGACGGTTCCATCTGACTTGAAAATGCATGCCCTAGCTTACCGCATTTTCCGAGACGTCAGACGGTTCCATCTGACTTGAAAATGCTCTAGGGGAACTGCCATGCCTCAAAATCTTAAAATCGCATCCTGGAATATCAACAGCGTCCGCGCCCGGCTCGACATTGTCACCCGCTTCCTGACAGAAGAAGCGCCCGACATATTGTGCCTGCAAGAAACCAAAGTGGTAGATAACACCTTTCCCGGCGGGATATTCCGTCAACTGGGTTATAATCATCAGATATTGCATGGTCAGCCGATGCACCATGGCGTTGCCATCCTTAGCAAAGTACCGATTCGCGAAGATGACCGGCTCGACTGGCAAGCCAATGGTGAGGCCCGCCATGTCGGTGTGCGACTGGACAACGGCATCCGTCTGGAAAATGTTTATATCCCCGCCGGGGGTGAGGAACCTGATCGCACGATCAACCCCAAATTCGGGCAGAAGCTCGATTTTCTGGAACGGATGATCGATTGGGCCGCCAAGCTCGACAAACCCACCATATTGACCGGCGATTTCAATATTGCGCCGCTCGAATCAGATGTGTGGAGCCATAAACAACTGGTCAATGTCGTCAGCCACACCCCGGTTGAGGTTGATTTGCTGGGCCGCCTTCAGGCCGCGCATAACTGGGTCGATATTGGCCGCAAATTTTACCCCGCGCCGCAACGCCTCTATACATGGTGGAGCTATCGCGCACGCGATTGGCAGGCGTCTGACCGGGGCCGCCGCCTCGACCATATGTGGGTCAGCCCGGAACTGGCGGATAAGGCAACCGCGCACCGCGTCGCGGAACCTTGCCGCGGCTGGATGCGCCCGTCCGATCATGCGCCGCTCATCACCGAGTTCAGCTTCTGATGACAGACGCCGAAGCCAGCCGGTCTGTTGCGCGCACTATCGACGCGTTGCGCCGTGGCTGGCCGGTGGAGGTGCGCGCCGGGGATGAAAAGCTACGCCTGCTGGCGGTGGAAAGCGCGGACGAAGATAGCCTCCCCGCTTTTAACCCGGACGGGCAAGCTCCCATCCTCATTTCCGCGGCCCGTGCGCAAACTTTGCGCCTTGCCAATCAGCGCGAAGCAGCAGCCCCCGAAGCGCCCGTATTGGTGCAACGGGAAAGCTGGATTGATGCGGCAGGCGCAATGGCGCTGGCGGACCCAGTAACGGACCTTGCGACCCCGCTGAAAGGCCCCTATCGCGCCCTGCCGCTGGCTATGCCCCATGCAGCAAGTGCAGCACTGAAACTCGCGCGGCAGGCAGGGATATTACCCGCCTTCTTCATCGGGGATGAGACTGCCCCCTATGAGGCCAGCGCTGATGCCTCCGCAATCGACGCTTATGACGGCGGCGCATTACTGCACATCGCCACACGGGCTAAGCTGCCGGTTAGCGTATCGGAACAAGCCGAAATCGTGGCATTTCGTACACCCGGCGACTCCCGCGAACATATTGCCCTCATCATCGGCAAGCGCGATGGCAGCACTCCCATAGTGCGCCTGCATAGCGAATGCTTGACCGGCGATGTACTAGGCAGCCTCAAATGTGATTGCGGACCGCAGCTTCATTCCGCCCTCCACCGCATGACGGAGGCAGACTGGGGCGTGCTGCTCTATTTGCGGCAGGAAGGGCGCGGCATCGGCCTCATTAACAAGCTGCGCGCCTATGCATTGCAGGATCAGGGCTTTGACACGGTCGATGCCAATGTGCGGCTCGGCTTTTCCATTGATGCGCGGGATTTTTCGGTCGCCTCGCAAATGCTTAAGCTGCTGTCCATACCGGAGGTAAAGCTGCTCACCAACAACCCCGCAAAGGTTGCTCGATTAGAAGCGGAGGGGATCACAGTAGCCGAACGCCTGCCGCTCGCCATTACCGCTAACCCTCATAATGCGCGCTATCTCGATACCAAGAGGGACCGCACCGGGCATCAGCTATGACAGGCGCGCCTGCCGATACCCGTGCCCACATTGATGCGGCCATTCATGTCGATACAGCTACCCGCACGCTCAGTTTTGCGGGCCGCTCCTACCTCTGCGCCATCGGTAAAGGCGGAGCCTGTGCGGCTGAGGATAAGCGCGAGGGTGATGGATGCACTCCACTTGGCACATGGCCAGTGCGCGGGGTGATGCTACGCCCCGTTCGCGTGGGAATGACCCACCGCCCCCTCATCCCATGGCGGTGGACTCGGGCGGATGATGGCTGGTCCGACGGCGTGGATGACCCCGCCTATAATCGCCCGGTCAGCTTGCCTCATCCCTTTTCACATGAAAGGCTGCAACGCGATGATGCGGCCTATGACATCATCATCGTACTGGGCCATAATGACGCCCCGCCTGTGCCCGGCATGGGCAGCGCGATTTTCTGGCATATATGGGTGCCGGGCGATGACGGCACACCCAAGGCAACAGAAGGCTGCATTGCAATAGCGCGGGAGGATATGGACATTATCTTCCCCAATTTACGTCCTGACATGACCATGTGCATAGAATAGCACTGCCCACCGGCCCTCTGATATTGGGGGCGATAAGACCAACATAGAAATGCCCCCCACTGAGTGGGCAGGGAGAGTTAACAGGTCAAACAGACCGCGCGGCAACCAGATAGATGCCCTGTCGCTACGAAGCCGCGATCATCCCACCAGCCGTCATGCTGGCTCCGTTTCTTTCTCATTTTTCTCTACAATCGCCTCTGCCGCCACCAATAACCGCCGTTCCAGCGTTTGCAGGCGGGATTTGCTTTCTATTTTACCCCCCATCAGGTCGGTTACATAGAAAGTATCGACCGCTCGTTCGCCATAAGTGGTGATATGGGCGCTATGGATTGTCACCCGGAGCTGGAACAAGGCATAAGCAAGGTTGAAAAGCAGCGCAGGCTTATCCCGCGCATGGATTTCGATAACTGTAAAACGATTAGATGCCTTATTATCAATCAGAACATTGGGCGCAATTTCAAAAGCCTCGGCGCGCATACGGGGTAACGGACGCGCCTCCAGCCGAGGTTGCAAACGCTGCCGGTTCGCCAGCGCATCCTCAATCGCGCGGCCAATGCGTTCCATCTGGTCGGGCTGATCGAAGGGGCGGCCCAGCGGGTCCTGCACCAGAAAATTATCAATCGCCCGTCCGTCCCGCAGCGTATGAATACGCGCATCCATGATGCTACCCCCGGCAAGGTGAATGGCACCAGCAAGACGATAGAACAGACCCGGATGGTCGGAAGCATAGATGCTGACGAGTGTAGCCCCGCGCTCTGCATCTGGTTGAGTAACGATAGAGAGAGGCTCTTCCTTCGCCGCCAATATCTGCCGCGCATTTTGCACCAATATATCGGCTGGTTCCGCCAATATATAGCTATCCGGCAGGCGCGCTGCATATGCAGAGAAATCCGCATCAGAGAGACCCAGTGCCTGCTGCAATGCCTCTTTACGTGCGATGATACGATCTTCGCGGCCCTTGGTCTTATGGCCAAGGCGCAACACTTCCTCCGCCGCGAGGTAGAGATCAGACAATAGCTGCCTCTTCCAGCCATTCCACACACCGGGGCCAACAGCGCGAATATCCACCACCGTCAGCACGAGCAACAAGCGCAGCCATTCCACGCTCTGCACCACTTCGGTAAAATCAAGAATGGTTTTATAATCGGCAAGATCACGCTTAAATGCGGTTGCACTCATCAGCAGATGATGCCGCACCAGCCATGCAACCGTTTCGGTTTCCGCCGCACTCAGCCCCAGTCGCGGACAAAGATGTTCGGCGACCTCTGCGCCCAATATGCTGTGGTCGCCATTGCGGCCCTTTGCAATATCATGCAGCAATACCGCGACATACAGCACCCGGCGCGATAATATCTGGCTAAATATTTCGGCAGCGAGCGGATGATCTTCCGACAGCTCCCCACGCTCAATCCGTGAAAGCAGGCCGATGGCACGGATAGTATGCTCATCCACGGTATAGTGATGATACATATCGAATTGCATCTGCGCGACGACACGGCCAAAATCGGGTATGAAGCGCCCGAAAACACCGGCCTCATTCATCATCCGCAGCGCCCGTTCCGGGTCACGCGGCGATGTCAGCACATCCAGAAAGAAGGCATTGGCGCGTTCATCCCGGCGGATATGATTATCAATCAGGCCCATATCCCGGCTGGCGGCAATCATCGCACTGGGGTGAACATCCAGCCCATGCTTATCAGCCAGCGCAAATATCTCCAGCAAGCGCACCGGATCCTCTGCAAAATAATCATCACGGGGAAGGGCAATACGTCCCCGGTCCAGCACAAAACCGCTTAATTTACGCGGACGGCGGGTGATGGAGGGAATGAAGCGTCGCCCCTTGCGCGCCCATTGGTCATCAAGGTGAGCAAGAAATACGGCGGTCAAATCCCCCACTTTTTTCGCGGTGAGGAAATAATAATGCATGAAGCGTTCAACGCCTGCCCTGCCGGTGCGGGCGGTGAAATGCATGTGGCCCGCCACCTCCAGTTGGAGGTCAAAGGTCAGCCTGTCCTCAGCACGGCGGGTAATATAATGGAGATGACAGCGCACCGCCCACAGGAAATTTTCAGCCTTTTGGAACTGCCGCAGCTCTTGCGGCGTGAGCAACCCTGCATCTACCAGTTCCGACACGCTGCGAACGCGGTTTACATATTTACCAATCCAGAACAGGGTGTGGAGGTCGCGCAGGCCACCTTTCCCTTCCTTCACATTGGGTTCTACCACATAGCGGCTGTCACCCATGCGTTTGTGCCTGTCATCGCGCTCCGCCAGCTTCTCCGCGACAAAAGTGCGGGCGCTATCCTTCACGACCTCAGCATCAAAGCGGGCCATTGCCTCGTCATAAACCTCGCGGTCACCCCACACATAGCGGGCCTCCAGCATCGCGGTTCTGATGGTCAGGTCTGCTTTAGACATACGGACCATTTCATCAATCGACCGGCTGCTATGGCCGACTTTGAACCCTAAGTCCCACAGGGAATAAAGCATGGATTCAATGACCTGCTCGGTCCATGTCGTTGGCTTATAGGGGGTGACAAAGGCGATATCGACATCGCTATAGGGGGCCATCTCACCGCGCCCATAGCCACCTACCGCCAGCAGGGCGATCTGCTCCGCCGTGGTGCGATTACCCGGCATATACAGATGATGGGTGGTCACATCATAAAGGATACGCACCACCTGATCCGTCAGGAACGCCAGCGCCTGCACCGCCTCGCGCCCATAAGTAGGCCGTGCATCCAGCCGCCTTTTCGCCTCTGCCCGCCCTTCTTTCAAGGCATCAGCCAATATGCGCACAATCTCGCGGCGCAATTTGCCACTGTCACCAGTGCCGATTTCCTCTACCAGCGTCTCGATACGATCCGCCACAATGCGGCGATTGATGATGGAACGGCGATTAGGCAAAGTGGCAAATAGGTCGGTCATATTGTCCTGCTTACTCCTCGGTTGCGGTTTCCGCCAGCAACTTGAGCTGATAGATCATTTCCAGCGCATCCCGCGGGCTAAGGGCATCAACATCAAGGGCCGAGAGTGTTTCCCGCAACGGGTCTGGCTGCGCCTCTTCCTCCGTTATGCTGGCCGCAAACAGGGGAAGATCATCCAACCCCGCCGCAATGCCGCCGGTCTTTTCCTTACCCGCCTCCAGCCGTTTCAGCACATCCTTCGCGCGCGCCAATACAGCGGGGGGCAGGCCCGCAAGCCGGGCAACGGCAATGCCGTAACTGCGGTCCGCCGGTCCTTCTGCCAGTTCATGAAGGAGAACCAGATCTCCCTTCCATTCCCGCGCCCGAACATGATGGAGCGACAGGGCTTTCAGCGTTTCGGCAAGGCGCGTCAGTTCATGATAATGGGTGGCAAACAGGCAGCGGCACTGGTTCACCTCATGCACGGCCTCCACCACCGCCCATGCAAGGGCGAGGCCATCATAAGTGGACGTGCCGCGTCCTACCTCATCCAATATCACAAAACTATGCGGGGTTGCCTGCGAAAGGATAGCCGCCGTCTCCACCATTTCCACCATGAAGGTAGAACGACCCCGCGCCAGATTATCTGACGCGCCAACCCGGCTGAAGAGCCGGTCCACCAGGCTCATAGTCGCAGAGTCCGCCGGGACAAAGGCCCCCGCCTGGGCGAGCAAGACGATCAGCGCATTTTGCCGCAAAAAGGTGGACTTACCGCCCATATTCGGGCCAGTCACCAGCCACAGCCGGTCCGCACCCGACAATACGCAATCATTAGCGACAAAAGGCTGTCCTGCCTTATGCAGCGCATCCTCCACCACCGGATGCCGTCCACCGATGATTTCCAGTTTTTGTTGCGCCACAAAATGGGGCCGTGCCCAGCCCCCTTCGGCGGCGCGCTCCGCCAGAGCCGCAGCAACATCGAAGCGCGCAAGGGCATGGGCCGCATGGGTGATCGCCTCCTTGCGCGCCAGCACCATATCAATCAGTGTTTCAAGATGCGCCGCCTCCGCCGCCAAGGCATGGCCACCTGCCTGAGCAACCCGTGTCGCCTGCTCATGCAAATCCACCGAGTTGAACCGTACCACGCCCGCCAAAGTCTGACGGTGGGAAAAACCACTGCCTTCCTTCATCAGCGCGTCACCATGGCGTGAAGGCACCTCAACATGATAGCCCAGCACCGCATTATGACGGATTTTAAGCGCCGCGATGCCCGTTTCATCGCGATATTTCGCCTCCAGCAAGGCAATGGCCCGCCTGCCATCACTGCTAAGCGCGCGCAGATCATCTAATGCTGCGTCATAACCCTCGGCGATATAACCGCCGCTCGCGCTTTCTGTCGGGGGTGATGGCACCAATGCGCGGGATAGTTCATCCACCAACGCGCCATGGCCATCCAGCGCAGGCAGCAACCGGTCCAGCAAAGCCGGGCGACCATCAGCCTTCCCCAGCCTTTCGCGCAGCATCCTCGCCTCGCCCAAACCATCGCGTATCTGGCCCAGATCGCGCGGGGTGCCGCGCCCCATGGCGACGCGCCCCAAAGCCCGGCCAATATCAGGAAGCGCCCGCAGCGCAACCCGCAGCGCGTCTCGCTGCCCGCTATGGTTATGCAGCCACTCTACCAGATCAAGACGGCTTTCTATCCCCTGCTGATCCAGCAAAGGCGCCGATAAATCCGCCGAAAGCATCCGCGCCCCTGCGCCTGTTACTGTACGGTCCACCGCATGCAGCAGGCTCCCCTGACGCGCCCCAGCCATGGTAGCGGTGATTTCCAGACTTTCGCGGGTGGCGGCATCAATCGCCATATGGCTGCCCGGCGCGATATGCACCGGCGGCGCAAGATGCGGCAACGTGCCCTTTCCGGCATGGTCGAGATAGGCGAGCAACCCGCCAATAGCAGACAGTTCCGCCCGGCCAAAATTGCCAAACCCATCCAGCGTCGCAACACCGAAAAGCGCCTTTAGCCGCGTGTCCGCCTTGACCGAGGAGAAAGCCCCTTTATCAAAACTATGCCCATCAGGCATATCGAGCCCGCTGCCTTCCGCTACCACAATTTCGCTGGCATTAAGGCGTGCCAGTTCAGCAGGCAAAGACGCCTCTTCAACCGTCATGGTTTCAAACCGGCCAGTGGAAATATCGGCGGCCGCTATGCCAATCTCGCCGCCAGCCTCCCCCACGGCAACCAGCATATTATCCCGCCGGGCATCCAGCAAAGTATCTTCGGTAAGTGTGCCGGGCGTTACATAACGGATAATACCACGCGCGACGAGCGCCTTTGAACCACCCCGCGCCTTCGCCTCCGCTGGCGTTTCCGTCTGCTCTGCTATTGCAACACGGTGGCCCGCACGGATGAGGCGGGCAAGATAGGCCTCGGCGCTATGCACGGGGACGCCGCACATCGGTATCGGGTCGCCGCCATGCGCACCGCGCGACGTCAACGCAATATCCAGCGTCGCCGCAGCCGCCTTCGCGTCATCAAAAAACAACTCAAAAAAATCGCCCATACGGTAAAAGAGCAGGCAATCATCCGCCTGCGCCTTTAATTCCATATATTGCGCCATCATTGGCGTTACCGCAGGAGAAGCGGGTGCCGTTGTGTCTTTTTCACCTCTCGCGGACTTTTTGCGGGCGGATGAAGCGGCGGGTGCGTCTTGGGGTGATTGGCTATCCATAACAGCACAGCGATAGCCGCAGATGCGTATCAGCGAAAGACCGGCCCGGCATTATATAAATTATCCGACAAATAGAACGGAACGCCCTTGTGGGTTAAGGGTGAAAAGCGCTAGTGCGTTATACCAAAGTTGTAATTACTGCGCCGCGCTGGCGAGAGAGGGAGACATAATGGCCGCCAAATCGAATATCGAGTTTTCTGAACGGGAAGCTCTGTTTTTCCACTCTACGGGCCGCCCCGGTAAAATTGAAATCATCGCTTCCAAGCCCATGGCGACCCAGCGCGATCTCGCCCTTGCATATTCCCCCGGCGTCGCCATTCCCGTAAAGGCCATCGCAGAAGATAGCTCAAAGGCCTATGAATATACTGCGAAAGGCAATTTGGTTGCGGTCATATCCAACGGCACGGCGATTCTGGGCCTTGGCAATCTGGGCGCGCTAGCATCGAAACCAGTGATGGAAGGCAAGGCGGTGCTGTTCAAGCGCTTTGCCGATGTGGATGCTATTGACATCGAAATCAATTCGGAAGACCCGCAGGCCATTATTGACGCGGTCGCCCTCCTCGAACCCAGCTTTGGCGGCATTAACCTTGAGGATATCAAGGCTCCGGAATGCTTTATCATTGAGCAAGCCCTTAAAGAACGCATGAACATCCCCGTCATGCACGATGACCAGCACGGCACTGCTATTATCTGTGCGGCGGGCCTCATCAACGCGCTGCACATTACCGGCCGTGATATTAAGGACATCAGTATTGTTGTGAACGGTGCGGGCGCAGCCGCCATTGCCTGTACCGAACTTATCAAGGCGATGGGTGCCCCGGCTGACCGGGTTATCATGTGTGACCGCGAAGGCCCCATTTATCAGGGCCGCACATCGGGTATGGACCAGTGGAAATCTGCCCACGCCGCCAAAACCGATGCCCGCACGCTGGAAGAAGCGCTGGTGGGGGCAGACGTATTCCTCGGCCTCTCCGCCGCTGATGCACTGAAACCCCATATGGTGAAAGGCATGGCACCCAAGCCTATTATCTTCGCCATGGCCAACCCTGACCCGGAAATTTCCCCGCCAGCCGCCAAGGAAGCGCGCCCGGACGCCATCATCGCCACGGGCCGGTCGGACTATCCCAATCAGGTCAATAACGTCCTCGGTTTCCCCTTCATCTTCCGCGGCGCGTTGGATGTTCATGCCACCGCGATTAATGAGGACATGAAGATTGCGGCGGCCAACGCTATTGCGGAACTCGCCCGCCAGCAGGTGCCGGAGGAAGTTGCCCTCGCTTATGGCCAGAGCCACCAGTTCGGCCCGGAATATATCATTCCCGCGCCGTTTGACCCCCGTCTGATGGAAATCGTGCCCGCAGCAGTGGCCCAGGCGGCAATGGACAGCGGCGTCGCACAAAAGCCAATTGAGGATATGGACGCCTATCGTCAGTCGTTAAAGGCGCGCCTCAACCCCACCACATCGGTGCTGACCAGCACCTATGAGCAAGCCAGAGCCGAACCAAAACGCGTCGTCTTTGCAGAAGCCGAAGAAGAAATCGTGCTGCGCGCCGCCATCCAGTTCCGCGAAGGGGGATATGGCATTCCCGTTCTCGTCGGTCGCCATGATGTTTATGACAAGCTGCGCGAATTGGGCGTTTCTGACCCGGAAAGCTTTGAACTGTACAACAGCGTCAATTCGCCTCTCGTCCCGAAAATGGTCGATATGCTGTATGAACGCCTGCAACGGCGCGGCTATTTGCTGCGCGATTGTCAGCGTATGGTCAATCGTGATCGTAATATTTTCGGTTCGCTACTGGTGCAAATGGGCGAGGCAGATGCGATGATAACCGGCGTCACCCGCACCTTTGCCGAAACCATGCGTCAGGTACGCCGCGTGATTGACCCGGCACCGGGCAAAACCAGCTTTGGCATCCACGTTCTTGTCGGGCAGAGCCATACTGTGTTCATGGCCGATACCACTTTGCATGAGCGCCCTTCCGCTTCGGAACTGGCGGATATTGCACAGGGAACCGCTGCGGTTGCCCGCCGCATGGGCCACACGCCGCGCGTTGCGTTCCTCTCTTATTCCACCTTCGGCAACCCGCCGGGTGCCTATCTGGAAAGCCTGCGCGAAGCGGTTTCCATCCTTGATGAACGCGGTGTCGATTTTGAATATGAGGGCGAAATGGCACCTGACGTTGCCCTGAACCCCAATGTGATGAAAAATTACCCGTTCAGCCGCCTTTCCGGCCCGGCAAACGTCCTCATCATGCCGGGGCTGCAATCAGCCAATCTGTCGGCCAAGCTGCTGCGTGAACTGGGCGGCGATGCGGTGATCGGCCCGATGCTGGTGGGCATGGATAAGCCGGTGCAGATCGCCGCCATGTCCTCCACCGCCAGTGAACTGGTGACATTGGCGGTTCTCGCGGCCAGCGGTATCGCGAACTAAACGCTATACATTGATGAACTCAAACGGGGCGGCTCTGTTCAGGGCCGCCCTTTTTCATGCGCACCCCTATCGGGCCAGCCCATCCTGTTCAGGCAGCGGCGATATGCGCCCGCACAAAATCCGCCCTTTCTTGTACACTGACCAGCGGCAATGGCACCACATCATATCCCAGATTAGTGTAAACCTGCCCCATCATGCGGCACGTAGCCTCTGCCAACCTTTCATCCTGTTTACGTTCCGCATCCTGCACATAAATATCCGGCCAGTGAGGGGCGATAAAAACCAGAGGATTATAGCGATATAGCTCTGCCGCGCGGCGCATATGGGCTGGAACAGGCAAATTGCAGAGCATCAGATACCCCATGATATCGGCTATGCCGCGGTCCAGAACAACGGGACCTTTCGACGCCATGGCCTCCCTGTACGATCGACATGCCCAGCTTAGCATTAATTCGGCAAAAGCATTGCGATCCGCCCATGGCAGGGCGGTGCCGCCAATGGCTATCTGATCCTGAATGATAGCGCGCCCGGTCTCCGGCATGGTCAACAGAGGGGCTGAGAACTGCCTATCATTGATATAAGCGCCCTGTGCCAGCGCCTCAATCAGGCTGGTTTTACCGGAACCCGGCCCGCCAGTAATGACGAACATATGATCGGCTGACTGGATAATCGGGCTGTCCATTTACATTCCTTGTGCAGGAACAATTCAGGTCTGTAAAACCTTCAGGCCTTATAACGAACCGCTCAGGCAAAGCATATTAAGGCCGCCAATCCCCACCTTCATGGCTATTATCATCGGCGCTGGCATCAGGCCGCCCCTTAAAGCCTTGGGCGACGACAAACCATTCAACGCTGCCCTTGCGGCTCGATGGCGGCTTAGCATGTTTAACAGTCGTGAAATTCTTCTTCAGCACCGTCAGCAAATCGCCATCGGTGCCGCCTGCAAATACCTTTGCAACAAAGGCCCCGCCCGGTTTCAGATGCTCTATCGCAAACCATGCCGCCGCCTCTACCAGCGCCATTGTGCGCAAATGGTCCGTCTGCGGATGACCCACCGTGTTGGCTGCCATGTCCGACAATACCAGATCCGGCGCATCGCCCAATGCCTCAGCTAACTTGGCATCGGCGCTTTCATCCATGAAATCCATTTCAAATATGGTGACGCCGTCGATAGGGTCCACCGGCAACAGGTCAATACCGACGACCTTCGCCTGCGGGGATTTTTTCCGCACGACCTGCGACCAGCCACCCGGCGCTATGCCAAGATCCACCACATGGCGCGCCTTTTTAACAAGGCTATATTTCTCATCCAGTTCGATGAGCTTGAACGCGGCGCGGCTACGCCATCCTTCGGCCCGCGCTTTTTTCACATAAGGGTCATTGAGCTGGCGCTGCAACCAGCGCGTTGACTGCTCGCTTCGCCTTTTTGCCGTTTTCACCCGAACACGACCAACGCCAGTGCCACGCGTCACAGGGACTGCTCCATCAAAAGGCGCAAAATACCCTCCCTTATTCCTCTATCCGCTATGCCAAGACGTTCGGCAGGCCAGATATCCAGTATAGCTTCTAATATAGCACAGCCTGCAACCACGAGATCAGCCCGCTCCACACCGACACTTGGCAGGGCACGGCGCTGATCCAGCGTCATGACCGACAACCGCCGGGCAATGTCCCGCATCGCATCTGAAGGGACAATCAGCCCATCAATCATCTGCCGGTTATAGCGTTGCAGGTTGAGATGAATGCTCGCCAGAGTCGTGACCGTACCAGATGTGCCGAGCAACCGCACGCCCTGAACATTCTCCGGGAGGCGCAGGGCGAAAGGCGCGAAACTATCCGCCACCCTTTCCCGCATACGAAGATAGGCCCGATGTCGTTCGCTCTCATCCTCCATTTCCGGCGGCTCGCTCTCCGTCAACGACACCACGCCCCAGGGGACGCTCTGCCAGTCGACAATCCGCAGATGCGGGCCGCTGGTATCAACCAGAACCAGTTCGGTCGAACCCCCACCAATATCAAAAATCAACGCCGGGCCATCACCCGGTTCCAGCAAGGCGTGACATCCTAATACAGCGAGTCTTGCCTCCTCCTGCGCCGAAATTACATCCAGCGCGATGCCCGTTTCCCGGTAAACGCGGTCGATAAAATCCGGACCATTGGCGGCGCGCCTGCATGCCTCCGTTGCGACAGAGCGGGCCAGTGTCACCTGTCTGCGGCGGAGCTTATCAGCGCAGACAGAAAGGGCGGTGATAGCCCGGTCGATTGCCGCATCACTGAGCACGCCAGAGGACGATAATCCCTCGCCCAATCGCACAATGCGGGAAAATGCATCAACCACGATGAAGCCATCAGCCGAGGGCTTCGCAATCAGAAGACGGCAATTATTAGTGCCAAGGTCGATTGCGGCGTAGCTTTTCCGGGCAGGCCAGCGCGAACGAGATGACGTCGCATGTATAGTCTTTGCACCGCCGTCTGATGATAAACGATGGTTACGGCCCCCCGTGGATGACGAACAGCCATCCTGCGGCGTTGGGCGGCCACGCTGCGCCATAATGTTATTACCTATATAATCTGTTTGCCGGGTCCCAATCGGGCCGGTACTTGACACCTAAACTATGACGACTGAGGGAAATACGCAAGTGGGCGATGATGACAGCCCATGACCAGTCTCTTTTCTCATGCTGAATAAACAGAAAATCAGGCCGATTCGAATGGCAATGATGGGGCAAGAGTCGGATAACCGACATTTGTTTTCTTCTTGACTGGCGGAAATCCTATGCTAAACGGCCCCACACGTTGCCCGATCCTCTAATGGTAAGAGAGCGGACTCTGACTCCGTCAATCAAGGTTCGAATCCTTGTCGGGCATCCAATTTCTAGACATTACACAGAAATAAGCCTCGCTGGCCTCCACCTGCTCAGTCAGCAGTGACGACGGCTTCGGCTTCTATCTCCACCTTCCATTCCGGCCGATAAAGGCCCGCAATCGCCACCAGCGTCGCCGCCGGGCGCGCATGGCCCAATGCACGCGAAAAAGCCGAACTGATGGCGTCTGCATCCGCTATGTCGGTCACAAACATACGCACCCGCACAACATGGGCCGCCTTACCGCCCAGAGTTTCGACATGCCGAATGATCTCAGCAAAAATATGGTCCGCCTGTTCACTCGCCGTGGCAGGAACTGACCCATCAGGCAATGTAGCCGTGTGCCCAGATACGAATATATGATCCCCCACCCGCAAAGCACGGCTAAATCCTATATTTTCTTCAAAAGAAGACAAGGCAGGGATATGGGTACGCTTCATATTTTCTCTCCTCAATTATCTTTCTAACAGGCAACAAAGACTATGAAGCACTCAGGGTCAATACAGCCTGATTGATCGATTATCTGTATTTTACTCAATATATTAATGCGGAGGATTCACAGCAGCGCAACTCTTTGCCTGTTAACGAAGTCATGCGCCGCAATTGCGCGCCTTCCCCTCCGCCGTTATAGGTCAAAGCTCATAATCAGGCATCCGCCACCACCGACATCATTCCCAATAGCATGAGGAAGGTTCATCATATGAGCATGATCGAGCATAACCTAACGCAGCTTGGTATCACCTTGCCTACCCCGCTGGCCCCTGTCGCCAATTATGTGCCTTATGTGCAGAGCGGCAACCTCATCTATATTTCCGGGCAAATTTGTGCCGGGGCAGGCGGCACTATTGCCGATGCGCATAAGGGGAAGCTGGGCGGCAGCGTTTCTGACGAAGCAGGACGGGAAGCCGCGCGTCTCTGTGTTATCAATATTCTGGCCCAGTTAAAGGCCGCCGTCGGTGATTTCAGCAACGTGAAGCGCTGCATCCGCCTCGGTGGTTTCATCAATTCCATGCCAGATTATGCCGCCCTCGCTCCCATTATGAACGGCGCGTCCGATCTGATGGTTGAGGTGATGGGCGAAGCAGGCCGCCATGCGCGCTCTACCGTAGGCGTCGCCGAACTGCCGCTGGATTGCGCGGTCGAAGTAGAGGCGATTTTCGAGGTCGCCTGAACAATATTGATCTGAATATTGATGAGACGGGCGGGACGACCCACCAGCTTTCCCGCCCTCTCGCCATTTACAGAGGTTCCCTTTATGCCCGCCACCCCCGCATGGCCCCCGCGTAGCGCCCCGCGCCTGTATGTAACGCAGGCCCTCGGCCCCGACATTCGCCTGCCGGTGGATGGCCCCGCCGCTCATTATCTCATCAGTGTGATGCGCGTGCAGGAAGGGGATGCGGTCTTGCTCTTTAACGGGCAGGATGGCGAATGGGCCGCACGCGCCACCTCCATCCGCAAGCGGGATCTGGTGCTGGAATGCGTACAGCAGACCAAAGCGCTGGAACCCGTGCCTGATTTCTGGCTCTGCGCTGCCCCCATTAAAAAGGGCCGCATTGATATGGTGATGGAAAAGGCCTGTGAACTGGGCGTAGCGCAGGTTCACCCCGTGCTGACCAGCCGGGCCGTGGTGGATAAGCTTAACCTTGATCGTCTGCGCGCTCATATGGTTGAGGCTGCCGAACAATGTGGCCGCACCGCTATTCCCATGCTGGAGGACATGGTAAAGCTCCCGCAGTTGCTGAAGGACTGGCCAGCAGAGCGCCATATTTTCTTCGCTGATGAACTGGGCGGGCAGCCTATGCACAGCGCCTTTGCCGCCCACACTGGCCCGGCGGCCCTGCTCATCGGGCCTGAGGGCGGCTTTACAACGCAGGAACGGGACGCCATTCGCGCCCACCCTGCCGCAGTTCCGATCGCACTTGGGCCGCGCATATTACGCGCTGAAACTGCCGCCATCGCCGCAACAGCATGTTGGATGGCGATAAATGGTGACTGGCACGCATAAGGCGCAAATGAATTTCTTTTTCCGGCGTAGAAATGATTGATACGAGGTGAACGACTCCCTATTTCCACGATTGTGCAAAACAGCTAAGGCCCCAGAATGAGCACCAGAACAGATACCGGAGAGGACGATCCCATCATCACGGGGCGGGATCAGTTAATCGCAGCTTTTGCACGCGGCGAAAAACCCCCGGAACGCTGGCGTATCGGTACGGAGCATGAGAAATTCGTCTATGCCCGCTCTGACCATCATGCCCCGTCTTATGATGAGGAAAAGGGCATATATGCGCTGCTGATGGGCCTCAAACGCTTTGGCTGGAAAGAGGTATATGAAGGCGATAAAGTCATCGCCCTTTCCGGCAGCGATGGCACGGTCAGCCTTGAACCGGCAGGCCAGTTGGAGCTTTCCGGCGCACCACTGGAAAATCTGCACCAGACCTGCGCCGAAACAGGCCGCCACCTTAAACAAGTGAAAGCCGTCGGCGAGGAACTGGATATTAGTTTCCTCGGCCTTGGTATGTGGCCTGATAAAAGCCGCGAAGAACTGCCCATCATGCCCAAGGGGCGCTATGGCATCATGCTGCGCCATATGCCCCGCGTTGGGTCACTGGGACTTGATATGATGCTGCGTACCTGCACCATTCAGACCAATCTGGATTATGGCAGTGAAGCGGATATGGCCCAAAAATTCCGTGTATCGCTGGCGCTGCAACCGCTGGCGACGGCGCTGTTTGCCAATTCCCCCTTTACGGATGGCAAGCCTAATGGCTTCCTTTCCTTCCGTAGCCACATCTGGTCAGACACCGACCCGGCCCGCACCGGCATGCTGCCCTTCGTGTTTGAGGATGGCTTTGGGTATGAACGCTATGCCGATTATGCCCTCGATGTGCCGATGTATTTCGTCTATCGCGATGGCAAATATATTGATGCTGCGGGCCAGAGCTTTCGCGATTTTCTGAAGGGGGAACTTCCCGCCCTGCCCGGCGAATTGCCGACGGAAGGCGACTGGAACGACCATCTTTCCACGGCCTTCCCAGAGGTGCGCCTCAAAAGCTTCCTTGAAATGCGCGGGGCCGATGGCGGGCCATGGGGCCGCATCTGCGCACTGCCTGCCCTGTGGGTTGGCCTGCTTTACGACAATAGCGCCCTTGATGCCGCATGGGATGTGGTGAAGGGATGGAGCATGGAAGAGCGCCAAATTCTGCGCGACAGCGTGCCAAAACTAGGGCTGGACGCCCCCATAGCAGGCGGGCGCAAATTGCGGGATATTGCAGCAGAAGTGCTGGATATCGCACAGGCCGGCCTTACCGCCCGCAATCGCCTTGACGCCAGCGGTAATAATGAAACCGGCTATCTCTCCGCGCTTCACGAAGTAGTAGCACGCGGAAAAACACCGGCGGAAATCCTGCTGGATCGCTATCATAACGAATGGGGCGGCGATCTCTCCCGCATCTATGCCGAAGAGAGCTTCTGAAGGCAAAGGGACGCCATGGGCAGGGGAACCTTCGCTTAACCGCTTGTTTCCTGCCCCCGGCATCCTTATTATCAATCCATGGCTAGTCATCATCATCATGAACTGACCGGACATTCCCTGCGCAATGCGGCGCAGCGTGTCATGGAAGAACGCAGCGAACAATGGACACCGATGCGTGCGGCCATTTTTGATGCGTTGGCCGGGCAGGATAAGCCCGCCTCGGCTTATGATATTGCCGATGCTGTATCAACGGCACGGGGAAAGCGCGTCGCGCCCAATAGCGTTTATCGCATATTGGATTTGTTCGTGGCATCCAACCTTGCGATTCGGGTGGAAAGCGCCAATGCCTATATCGCCAACGCGCATCCCGGCTGCATGCATGACTGTATTTTTCTGGTTTGCACCGATTGCGGCAAGGCCATCCATGTCGATGATGACAGGCTGACCCGCGCTGTGCGTGACCGCGCCGGGGATGCAGGCTTTGTCGCCCGTCGCCCTATTATAGAGGTACAAGGCCAGTGCCATGCCTGCGCACAGGCATAACATCGCGGTTAATGATGGCAGAAGGTTCGACAATCGCTCCAACAGCGTCTATGGGCGTGGGTTGGAGATTATTACAGAATGACTGAACGCCCCGTCACACCCTTGCTCGATCAGGTCAACATACCCGACGATCTGCGTCGCCTGAAACCAGAACAATTGCGCCAACTGGCTGATGAGTTGCGCGAAGAAACCATCAGCGCGGTGGGGTCGACTGGCGGGCATCTGGGGTCTGGCCTTGGTGTTGTCGAACTGACCACCGCTATCCATTATGTGTTCAACACCCCCGATGACAAATTAGTGTGGGATGTGGGTCATCAATGCTATCCGCACAAAATATTAACCGGCAGGCGGGACCGCATCCGTACCCTGCGGCAGGGCGGTGGCCTATCAGGCTTCACCAAGCGCGCAGAGAGCGAATATGACCCCTTTGGCGCGGCCCATAGCTCCACCAGCATCAGCGCAGCCCTTGGCTTTGCCATAGCCAACAAGCTGGCCAACAAACCCGGCAAAGGCATTGCGGTCATCGGTGATGGCGCGATGTCGGCGGGCATGGCCTATGAGGCCATGAATAATGCCGAGGCCGCTGGAAACCGGCTCGTCGTTATATTGAACGACAATGAAATGTCGATTGCGCCGCCCGTTGGTGGCCTCGCCAGCTATCTGGCGCGCCTCGTTTCCAGCCGAGAGTTTCTGGGCCTGCGGGATCTTGCCAAGAAATTCGCCCGGCGCCTGCCAAGACCTCTTCATAGCGCTGCCCGCAAGACCGATGAATTCGCGCGCGGCATGGCCATGGGCGGCACATTGTTTGAGGAACTGGGTTTTTATTATATCGGTCCGGTGGATGGGCATAATCTCGATCAGCTCATTCCGATTCTCGAAAATGTGCGCGATGCGGCAGAGGGGCCGTGCCTCGTCCATGTCATCACGCAAAAGGGCAAGGGCTATGCGCCTGCCGAGGCCGCCGCTGACAAATATCACGGCGTGCAGAAATTTGATGTGGTGACAGGCGCGCAGGCCAAGGCCCCGCCCGGACCGCCCAGCTATACCAATGTGTTCGCGCAGGCTTTGGTTGCCGAGGCAGAGCGCGATGATACCATCTGTGCCATCACCGCGGCGATGCCATCCGGCACCGGGCTGGATAAATTTCAGCAAAGCTTCCCCAAACGCAGCTTTGATGTGGGCATTGCCGAACAACATGCCGTCACCTTTGCCGCTGGCCTTGCCGCCGAAGGAATGCGCCCGTTCTGCGCGATATATTCTACCTTCCTGCAACGCGCTTACGATCAGGTCGTGCATGATGTAGCGATTCAGAATCTGCCGGTTCGTTTCGCCATTGACCGCGCCGGGTTGGTGGGGGCCGATGGCTGCACCCATGCAGGCAGCTTCGACATCGCTTATCTCGCCACCCTCCCCAATATGGTGGTGATGGCAGCAGCGGATGAGGCGGAACTCGTCCATATGGTGCATACATGCGCGCTCTATGATGATGGGCCGGTTGCCCTTCGTTATCCGCGTGGCAATGGCACCGGTGTTCCTTTGCCCGATATGCCCATCGCCCTTGAAATCGGCAAAGGCCGCATCGTACGCGAAGGCAAGAAAATCGCCTTGCTCTCGCTCGGCACCCGTCTTGGCGAAGCCTTGAAGGCCGCTGATATATTGGATGCGCGCGGCCTTTCCACCACGGTTGCCGATTTGCGCTTTGCCAAACCGCTGGATGAAGCGCTGATCCGTCGCCTTCTCGCCACCCATGAAGTTGCGGTGACGATTGAGGAAGGCGCGGTTGGTGGCTTTGGCGCGCATGTGCTGACCCTCGCCAGTGACGAGGGGCTGATCGACGCGGGCCTCAAACTGCGTACCCTGCGCCTGCCAGATATATTTCAGGATCAGGATAAGCCCGAAAAGCAATATGCCGATGCGGGCCTTGATGCCGACGGCATAGTGGATAGCGTGCTGAAGGCGTTGCGCCATAACAGCGCAGGCGTTGATGAAGCCGGTGCCCGGGCCTGACGCCCCCCATAAGCACGTCGATATATCGGGACCATCGCCGCATCCATCAGGCTATCCCCGAAAAATCGGCCTGCTGGGCGGCTCCTTCAATCCGGCCCATGGTGGCCACCGCGCTATCAGCCTGTTTGCGATGAAGGCATTGGGTCTTGATGAGGTCTGGTGGCTGGTCAGCCCCGGCAATCCCCTGAAACCGGCGAAGGGCATGGCCCCACTCTCGGCCCGCCTTGCCCGTGCGCAGCATATCGCCCGGCGCGCACGGATTCGCCCCACCGCAATCGAGGCGGAAATGGGCACGCGTTATACCTATGACACGCTGCGCGCTCTGCTGCATCGTTATCCCCGCCACCGCTTCCTCTGGCTGATGGGAGCGGATAATCTGCGTCAATTCGGCCAGTGGAAAAGGGCGCGGGGCATTGCCCGCACCATGCCCATTGCCGTTATCGCAAGGCCGGGTTATGATGACCGCGTTCATGGTGACCCTATCATGAGCTGGCTGCGGCCCTTCGTCCGCCCCGCAAGCCAGAGCAAAAACTGGACGGAGTGGAGAGTCCCGGCGCTCGTGCAATTGCGCTTTCGCCCTGATACACGCTCTGCAACTGCGTTGCGCAGCGCAGACCCGCTATGGCACCGGGCATATCAACGCCCTGCCCTGCGGGATAGTGTAACTCATTCTCTCGTCCCTTCTAAACCTGTTATACCCCCCTTTGAAAAGGAGTGAATTTGAACCAGCAGCCCAACGCCAACGACCCCGCCCCTGAGGCAGGCTCTCCGGCAGAACTCCACGCCATCATCACGCAATCGCTGGATGACGATCAGGCGCAGGAAATGATTTCTATCCCGCTCGCGGGCAAGAGCAGCATCGCCGACTATATGGTGATCGCCAGTGGCCGTTCCTCTCGTCAGGTTGCCTCCATGGCACAGAAGCTGGCGGAGAAGCTGAAGCGTGAACATCGCATTCTTGCGCGGGTAGAGGGCCTTCCCACCGCCGATTGGGTGCTGATTGACGCAGGTGACGTGATCGTCCATCTCTTCCGCCCGGAAGTGCGCAGCTTCTATAATCTGGAACGCATGTGGGGCTTTTCCGACGCGCCGCCAGCCCCCGCTGCTGACGCATCCGCCACTTTCTGACCAGCTCCATGCTGGCCTTTAATGGCGGACGGAACGCATATTCATGCTGCTGCATATCATTGCCCGTGGGAAAATTGGTCGCTCGCCAGAGGCAGAGCTGGTTGATCGCTATCTAAAGCGCATTAGCTGGCCCACCCGCGTTACAGAGCTGCCGGATAAGGGCGGGAAGCTGCCGCCACCTACCGCCACCCCTTATGTAACGGTGATGCTGGATGAAAAAGGCAAGCAGTCTGGCTCGATGGAGTTTGCTGAAAAGCTGGGCCAGTGGCGTGATAATGGCATACGCGAATGCCGGTTGCTGATTGGCGCTGCGGATGGGTTTGATGAGGAAGAGCGAGCAGGCGCTGACCTGCTCATCGCCTTTGGCCGGATGACATGGCCGCATATGATGGCGCGGGCGATGCTGGCAGAGCAATTATGGCGCGCCAGTTCCATCCTCGCGGGCCATCCCTATCACCGGGAAGGATAGGCTATGGGGCGCAGAACCCTACTCCTCTCCTTTGCCCTTGGTGGTGCGGCGCTGTCCTCCGGCCTGTGGATCGCATCGGCGCAGCAAGTGGTTGTTTCCGGCAAGGCGACAGACCTCGCTGCTGAGCGAAAGGCACTGCGGGAGGCCAAAATACAGGCAGAGCGCGCCCGCACCCTTTCCCGCCAGATGGATGTCAAAGCAAAAAGCGCCACCGCAGAGGCCGACCGGCTGAATGCGCAGGCCGCCGCCCTTGCCGCCCGCATCACCGAAAGCGAAGCCGAACTGCGCGCGAGCGAAGCCCGCCTCGCCATCGCCAATCGCCTTGTGGCGGATCAATCCGCCCGTCTTGCCGCGCAACAAGGCCCGCTGGTACGCCTCACCGCTGCGCTACAAAGCCTGAGCCATCGCCCGCCTGCCTTCATGCTGATGCAGCCCGGCAGCCTCGTTGATATGGTGCATGTCCGGGCCGCATTCGGCCATATCTGGCCCGCTGTTCACCGCCGGACCGCCAGCCTGAGGAATGAGCTTGGCCATAGCCGCCAGCTTCGCGCCATCGCCACTCAGGCCGGGGATGGCCTGCGCGCCAGCCGGACCCAATTAGCAGATCGAAAGGCGGAGTTTAACCGGCTGGAACAGGAACAGCGCGTGGCCGCACAAGGCTTTACCGCCGGGGCTTCGCTGGAATCTGAACGTGCCACCGCCATGGAAGAGCGCGCCCGCGACATTGATGAGCTGATGAGCCGGGTCGGGCAGGCAGGCGAAATCCGCACGCGGTTGAGCGCCCTTCCCGCTCCTCCTCCACGCCCACAACCCGCCGGACAGCAGGGCGCAGCGATCAAACAACCCACACCTCCCCCAGCCTATATATTGCCCGCCAGCGGCACCATTATCACCGGTACAGGCGAAATATCGGAGAGCGGGCTGCGGTCTCGCGGTATCACTATCGCGGTCAAACCGGGGGCCAGCATCATTGCCCCCGCCGCCGGACAGATCGCCTTTTCCGGCCCCTATAAGGGGTTCAAACAAATCGTCATCATCGACCATGGTGCGGGCTGGACCACACTTATCACCGATTTCAGCCGCCTTTCCGTGCGTAAAGGGGATAAGGTCGAACAGGGGGATGATCTGGGGACCGCGCAGCAAGGGAACAGCCCCGCCATCACCACCGAATTACGGCGACAGGGCAGGCCGATCGACATCATAACGCTCGCAACCCCACTATAGCGCCCTATCCTCAGGCACCTATACCGAAACCCCCGCGCCTAAACCCCATTCTGCAGGCGCAGGCCCCGGCATCAGCCCCTCTTATGCAAGATGAAATTCTCCACTATGCGGGCCGCCCTCCCCGTCCTATAAGGTTGTGTTTCTGGAATCTGGACGCACCGCTACATGAATTCTTCCCTGTTTCGTAATGCCGCCGCCCTCGCCGCTCTTGCGCTGGTGCCAGCCACCACCGCCGCTCTGGCCGAAGCAGAGGGCAGCAACTATGCTGCGCTGGATGAATTTATGGACGTATTCCAGCGCGTGCGGAGTGACTATGTCGAGAAAGTCGACGATGAGAAGCTGATTCGCGGTGCAATTGCGGGCATGTTATCCAGCCTTGACCCCCATAGCGGTTTTCTAGATGCGCGGGATTTCAATAATCTAAAGGCCCAGACAGAGGGCAATTATGGCGGCCTTGGTCTTACCGTTTCGATGGAAGACGGCACCGTCAAAGTGGTCGCACCAACGGCGGATACGCCTGCTGCGCGCGCCGGTATCAAGGCGGGGGATTATATCACCCATCTGGATGGTGAACTAATTTACGGCAGCACCCTTGACGAAGCAGTAGAGAAAATGCGCGGAGAGGCTGGCACTTCCATCAAGCTCACCATCGTCAGGCCCGGTCGGGACAAACCCATTGAACTGACACTGACCCGTGAAATCATCGACATTAAGCCGGTGAAGTGGGAAGTCAAAAATGGCATTGGCGTCATCCAGATCATCAGCTTTTCCGCCAATACCGGCGCGGATGTGCGTTCCGCCATACGCAGTATCGAAAAATCACTGGGCCACCGCCCAACCGGCTATATCCTTGATATGCGTTCCAACCCCGGCGGATTGCTGGATGAGGCCGTTTCGGTCTCAGACGCGTTTCTTGAGCAAGGGGAAATTGTTTCGCAGCGCGGCCGTCAGCGCAGCGATATAGAGCGTTATTATGCGAAACCCGGCGATGATACCAAGGGTGCGCCCATTATCGTGCTGGTGGACGCTGGCTCTGCCTCGGCCTCTGAAATTGTGGCGGGCGCACTTCAGGATCAGCATCGCGGCCTCATCATGGGGGAAACCACCTTTGGTAAGGGCAGCGTACAAACGCTTCTCCCTCTCTCTCCCAGCACCGCACTGCGCCTGACAACCGCACGCTATTACACACCATCAGGCCGCAGTGTGCAGGAAGGCGGCATCAAGCCAGATATTCGCGTGCCGCAACTGTCCGACCCGGACTATAAGACCCGGCCTCGTTTCCGGGAATCGGATCTGCGCCGTCACCTCATCAATGAAATCAAATCGGATGATCCGGTGTTTGAAGAAGATGCGAAGGATGATCCGCGCTTCTCTATGACCGCAGAACAATTGAAGGAAAAAGGCATAGACGATTTCCAGCTTCATTATGCGCTGGAAACCATCGCCCGCCTGCGCCAGCAGCCCGCCACCACCGCGCAGACACAGACCAGTGCTCTCAAAAAAGCAGCAAAGCGCTGATAGGGGAGTAACCATGGCCAACTCCCTCTCTGTTCCACGGTTGATTGCACTGCTGGTCCCTGCCGGGTTGCTGGGTGGGGCGTTGATTTCACAATATGCGGGCGGTCTTGCCCCCTGCGAAATGTGCATGTGGCAACGCTGGCCGCATTTGATTGCCATTGGCTTTGCGCTGGCGGCTTATGGGCTGAGGCAACGCCCGCCCCTTAGCGCTACATTCATTGGGCTGGCGGCGCTAGGCATAGCTATTAGCGGCGTGATCGGCGGCTTTCACGCGGGCGTTGAATATGGCTGGTGGGAAGGTCTGACGGCCTGCTCCACCTCCATGGCTGGCGGATCAACACAGGATGTGCTGGATGCCATCATGGCTGCCCCACTCACCCGCTGTGACGTGGCCCCATGGTCGCTTTTTGGCATTTCACTGGCGGGCTATAATGCCCTATTTTCTCTGGTGAGTGCTGCGATTATCCTCATCCTCCTGCTTCGTTGGAAAAAGGATCGGCCATGACTGCATCATCTTCCTCCGCCCTTTCCGGCCCGGATTTTCCCCGGCCCGTTCGTAAGAAAGTTGATCGCGCCTCTATGGTACGCGTCGATCAGGCCGGTGAATTTGGCGCAACCGTTATTTATGCGGGTCAGCTTGCTGTCATGGGGGATCGCCACCCAATGAGCCGTCATATCGCCCATATGGCCGCACAGGAAGAACGCCATCGCGCCCATTTTGACCGGATGATATTGGAACGTGGCGTGCGCCCCACATTGCTCACCCCATTTTGGGGCATTGCGGGCTATGCGCTGGGGGCCGTTACCGCCGCGATCGGCCCGAAGGCCGCCATGGCCTGCACTGCCGCCGTCGAAACCGAAATCGACAAACATTATGAGGAACAGCTTCAGCAATTGGGCGACAGTGACCCGGAACTATCCGAAGCCATCATAGATTTTCAGGCCGAAGAAGTTGAACATCGTGACGCTGCCATCGCCCATGGCGCAGAAGAGGCACCGGCCTATCCCTTGCTCTTCGGCGCAATCAGTCTGGGCTGTAAAGCCGTCATCGCACTTGCAAAAAGGATCTGACATGCAGCATCGTCTCTCTCTTATCGCCAGCGGTGCCTTTGCTGCTTTGCTGATGGCCAGCCCCGCACTTGCGCAGAATGAAAGTGCAGGCCCTTCGGCTGAACGCATTCGTCAGGTCATCGTTTATGGCGATGACGCCTGCCCACAGAGTGATAGCGGCGAAATTGTGGTATGCGCCCGTCAGGAAGAAAAAGAACGATATCGCATCCCCAAGGAATTGCGAGAAGCGCCTGATTTCGGCTCTACCCGTAATGAGGCGTGGGCAAACCGCGTCCGTTCCATTGAATATGTTGGACGCTCTGGCACCGAAAGTTGCTCCCCATCCGGCCTTGGCGGGGTGACGGGCTGCTTCGCCAAAATCGCCGCGCAAGCGAAGGCAGAACGCCGCATGACTGGCGAGAAAAGCTGGTCCGATCAGGTCGCTGCAGAGCGAGAACGCCGCCTTTCGACTATAGACGCCGACTCGCAGGCTATTGAGGAACGCGCCAAGGCAGAAGAAGCCGAAGCCGCCGCACGGGCGCTCGATCATCAAAACGATCCAGGGAAATAAAGAGCAACGCAGAGTCCTATCCGATGTGATCGGGTAGGAATTTGCTCCAGCGCAGTTTTCGGTCAGTGTGAATCAACTGATCCGTTCCCAATCATTGGGTTTACTGTGGTTTAGAGCGTTTTCTAATCAGGTGGCATCACCTGATGACTCGGAAAACGCGGCAAACCAAAACTGAGAGCGGTTTTCTCGATCCAGATTGATCGGAAACTGCTCCAGCCGCGCTGAACTGCTTTTCTTAACCAGCAGATGGTGCTGCGTGGCATCTGCGCGCTTTTTACTCTGACGTGTTTTGGGCTTCATCATAGCCCTAGCCTGACCCGAAATTGCTCTAGCAGGGCAGAGTGACAGAAAACCGGCCCACACGTCTCAGCCTCAGCTTTATCCAACCATACAGCCCCCGTTCAGCATGGCAGGCAGAGAGTCAGCCCATGATGCGCCGACTGCTCCCTTCGCCCCTTATGACGGCCATGGCCATGATCGCACTCTCGGTTCCCCCTGTTGGCATAGCGCAGGCTGAGCCACCAGAGCGGGTTTTTGTGCTGGTAATTTATGGTGATGATCCCTGCCCGCAAAAAACTGAGAATAAAGAGGACGAAGAAATCGTCGTTTGCGCCCGCCGCCCGGAGAGCGAACGCTATCGCATTCCCAAGAAGCTGCGTGAACAGGCAGCCCCGGTGGGCGGCCCCGGATGGGCTAGTCAGGTTGCCAATATGGAAGAAGCCGGGCGATCGTTGATGCCCGGCAGTTGCTCCGTCAATGGCAGTGCAGGCCAGACCGGCTGCATTCAGGCGATGCTGCGCCAATGGTTTGCCGAAAGGCGGATGCAGCAATCATCTGGTGTTCCATAAGTGCATTCGGCCTTAGTTCATCAAGCCTAGCCTGGTCAGGACGGCTTTATCCGCAGCAACGCCAGACCAAAAGCAATGAAAACGCCGCCTGTTATACGGTTAAACAGGCGTTTTAGCGCCGGGCGAGATAAATGATGCGCCAATGACCGCCCACCCAGCGCATAAATGAAATACCACAATGTCTCTGTCATTGCGAAAGTCAGCACCAGAATGGCAAACTGAGGCACTTTAGGCAGAGCAGGATTCACAAATTGCGGTAAAAAGGCCGCGGCAAACAGCAATGCCTTAGGATTGCTGATACCAATCAGAAACCCACCCCGAAACAACGCCATAGCAGAGGTATTCGCGCGTATCTTGTCCGGTTGCTGGCCATTTTCATCAACATCGCTACGCCACGCCTTTACACCCAGATAGAGCAGATAGGCAACGCCCAGCAACCGCAGCGCATCAAAGGCCCCCGGTATAGCGAACAGCAGCGTTGTCACCCCCAGCGCCGATCCGCTTAATATCAGGAGGAGCGCGCTCATACAGCCCGCCATCGCAAACATAGTGCGCCGAACCCCCAGCTCCACACTACGCGACAATATGTGCAACATATTGGGGCCGGGCGTCGCCGATAACAGGAAAACCGCCGTTATAAACAACCACCAAAGATTAAGAGACATTACACACCCCCACCCATATCCGGCTTGGTGCTATCCCTTGGCAGTGCATCTAACAAGCGGCTTTTCACATGGGTAGGCACGGGGACACTGGCATGCCGGGATAAGCACGGTCAGATCAGACCCAGCTTCTCCAGTTCCTGCGCCATCATCGGCGGCATCGCGCCCCCTGTTGACATTCCATCGGTCAGATCAGGCGGCGCATCGGCTTCCGCCAGATAACGCCAGCCCTGATGCGCCCTTTTCATGCGCGGTACGACAGGAATAAGGCGCGGTTCTATTCGTAACCAGTAACGCCCCTGCCCATTTTCCATAAACCCCAATATCGGGCTGCGACCAACAATCGCACTGGCATGAATCCAATAAAGCGATCCACCCTCCATCTCCTCCACCCTTTTCGGGCAATAGCGGGTGGTAAGGCGCACTTCACCCCCTTGGCTTTCCACTTCGAGGGCCTCACGCAAATCGTCAACGCTATCGCAGCCAAAGGCAATTTTGGTGATATGAAGGGGCATTAGTGAGAAATGGGGCGAAGGATCACCAGATGCAAGCCCAAAGCGACTATTGCCCCACCCTATTATCCCGTCAGGCCCGCCACAGTCGCCAGCCCCAAAAAGGCGAAAAAGCCCATGGAATCGGTAATCATCGTCACAAAAATCGACGAGGCCACCGCCGGGTCAATATCATATCGGTCGAATATCAGTGGCACAGCGGCCCCCGCAAAACCGGCCGTCACAATATTAACCAGCATGGCCGATGCAATCACCCCGCCTAGCAAGGGGTTATGGAATACCAGCGCAACGCCCATACCCGTCACCACCGCAACGGTAGAGCCATTGAGCAGAGCCACACGAATTTCACGCCATATGGTGCGCAGCCGGTTGGATGCGGTAATCTGATTCGTCGCAAGCGCCCGTACGGTAACCGCCATGGTCTGGCTGCCCGCATTACCGCCCACACCGGCGACAATCGGCATCAAAGCGGCCAGTGCGACCATTTTCTCAATCGTGCCCTGAAATATGCCAATGATGGTAGACGCCAGCAGCGCTGTCAAAAGATTGGAAAGCAACCAGCGCACACGGCCCTTATAGCTATCCAGCACCGGCTCGTTAATATCACCATCCCCGGCCCCTGACAGGCGCAATATATCCTCGCCTGCTTCTTCCTGAACGATGTGCAGAATGTCATCGACAGTAATCATGCCAACTAGACGCCCCGCACCGTCAACCACCGCCGCCGAAATCAGCGCATATTTCTGGAACCTGAGCGCGACCTCTTCCTGATCCATATCGACGGGGATGAGCGTCTGTTCCCGTTTCATCACATCCGCGATGGAAATGGGCCGCGGGCAGGTCATCACCCAGCTTAGCTGGCAGGTGCCAATAGGCCGATGCAGCTCGTCAACAACGAAAATTTCCCAAAAATCACGCGTGAGCGACTGATTATCGCGCAAATAATCAATCACCTGCCCCACACTCATATGCGGGGGCACGGCGATAAGATCACGCTGCATCAGACGGCCAGCGGATTCCTCTGGATAGGACAGCGCGCTTTCAATGGCGGCGCGGTCTTCCGGCTCCATCGCATCAAGGACGGCCTGCTGATCGGCCTCCTCCATATCCTCGATGATGGCAACGGCGTCATCCGTATCCAGCTCCGACGCCAGTTCGGCAAGCTGTTGCGGCTCCAGCGCGTCAATCAAATCATCACGGACATAATCGTTGAGTTCGGAAAGAACCTCTGCCCCAACCAGATCACCCAGCGCCGCGATAATATCGGCGCGCTCCTCAACCGGGGTCAGCTCGATAAGGTCGGCAACGTCCGCCGGGTGAAGCGGCGAAACCAGTTCCCGCGCCCGCTCAATATCGCCTGCATCCACCGCATCCCGCACGGCGGAAACATATTCCGGCCTCAGACGGTCATCTTCATCATGACGGCTTTCCATCGCCTGATCGGCAATAGAGTGTGCATCAGGGGAAAGAGCGTCAGGCGACAGCCTGTCCTGCTTGTGCGCGGACACATCGGTCTCGTTCATCCGCGCTTCCTTCTGTGATCGCCTGCTTTTCCATGCCGCTGCTTTCGCCTATAGCCTGCGGAAATGCAATGCCATTTGCTCATGCGGATAATTGCAAAAGCTGCATTTGTGCCTTTCATTACTGGCATTAGCCCCTATATGGGCGGCACACCCACCTGATTTCTCATTCAGAGGATAAAGATATGGCCGATCAGAAACTGACCCTCACGCTCGATAGCGGCGATGTCGTTATCCAACTCCGCCCGGACCTCGCTCCGGGACATGTTGAACGCATCAGCACCCTTGCCAAAGAAGGCTTTTACGACGGCGTCGTGTTCCACCGCGTCATCCCCGGCTTCATGGCGCAGGGTGGCGATCCGACCGGCACCGGCATGGGCGGGTCCGAACTTCCTGACCTCAAGGCAGAATTCAACGCCGAACCGCATGTGCGCGGCGTATGTTCCATGGCGCGGGCGATGAACCCCAACAGCGCTAACAGCCAGTTCTTCATCTGCTTTGATGACGCGACCTTCCTTGACCGCCAATATACGGTCTGGGGCGTAGTGGAATCCGGCATGGAACATGTGGACGCGCTGCCTAAGGGTGAGCCACCAGCGAACCCCGGTAAGATTATCAAGGCGACCATATCCTGATTGGATAATAATATGCTTTATATCAAAGCATAGCCTGATAGCTGTTTAATATAAATTATGACGAAAGAGGCGGGGTCGATGATCTCGCCTTTTTTGTTATCTATCATTCATCTTAGATATATTTCAGTCATCTGAGGTTCAGGAAACGTGACAATATTGTCACAAACCATCTCTTCTTTCCACATTTATGTCATATTCATGAAACAGAAAGGTGGGCTCGCGCATTTCTATGTGCGTGAAGACGGTCACCAAAGGGGAACACGCCTTGGTTCGATCCTTCTCCGCCGGTTCCAAACCGTGCGTATTCTGCATAAATGAACGAGGTCGAAAGACATGAAGAAACTGATTCTCGCAGCCGTTGCTGCCACCGCTCTGGTTCCTGCTGCCCATGCTCAGGAACGTCGTTTTGAACCCTATGTTGGCGTGATGAGCGGCTGGGACCAGCACAACAAGACCGAAACCAAGGCTGGCATTCCGCCGCTCGGTTATGATGGTTGGATGGTTGAAGGCGTTGTTGGCGCCAACGTCAATGTTGCTGGCCCGATCGTTCTGGGCGTTGAAGGCAGCGCTTCCAAGGGTATCCGTGGCGATATCGACTGGGATTATGGCGTAAAGGGTCGCGCTGGCGTTAAGGCCGGTAAAGACAGCATGATCTTCGGTACGGTTGGTTACAAGTGGATCAACTTTGACGCACTCGGCAAGGACAGCCGCGATTTCCACGGCACCACCTATGGCTTCGGCGCGGAAGTTTCCCCGGTTGATCTGGGCCTGAGCAACGCTGACAGCAGCAACCTGCGTCTGCGCCTTCAGGTTGAAACGCTGGGCAACTTCAACAGCGTTCGCCCGATGGCCGGTGTTGTTGCCAAGTTCTGATCTTATATCAGCACGGATAAAAAAGAGCGGGGTCGCCATTGCGGCCTCGCTTTTTTAGTGCCTGCCGCACAGGATTAGGACCTTTTCCAATCAAGCGACAGCACCCGACAGCTCGCAAACCGCAGCAAGCCAAAAGCCGAGAGCTGCTCCCGGCCATGATGGATAGAGAACTGCGCCAGCCTCTCCTCCGTATAGGGCAACTGACCATCGCCGATGACGGCAAGAAAAAAGGCGGACCCGAAAGCCCGCCTCCCTCAATAGCATTATTCGTCGCAATGATTAATAAACGCGCGCCTTCGGCTTGATATACTCCACCTCATCGGTGAGGGTATAATCATGCACCGGACGATAATCGAGCGTCACCTTGCCGCCCGTTCCGCCCCAACCTTCGAACCAGGAAACAGTGTGTTTCATCCAGTTCGTGTCGTCACGGTTCGGGAAGTCTTCATGCGCATGCGCACCACGAGATTCCTTACGTGCTTCGGCGCTGACCATCGTTGAAACGGCCTGCGCCATCAGATTGTCCAGTTCCAGCGTTTCAACGAGATCCGTATTCCAGATCAGGCTGCGATCTGCGATGGACACATCTTGAAGCCGCTTATTCACGACACCCATATGCTCCACCCCTTCGGAGAGAAGCTGGTTATCACGGAACACGGCCGCATGTTTCTGCATCGTGCGTTGCATATCGAGGCGGATTTCCGCCGTCGGCGTGCTGCCCTTTGCATTGCGATAATGATCGACGCGGGACAGGGCGAGGTCTGCACTATCTTGCGGCAACGGCTTATGCGGGCTGTTGGGCTTGATCGTTTCCTTCAGGTGCAGGCCGGTTGCACGACCGAACACAACAAGGTCAATCAAGGAATTGGAACCAAGGCGGTTCGCACCATGAACCGACACACAGGCCGCTTCGCCCAGTGCATATAGGCCATTGACGATCACTTCGGGATCATCACCAATTTTCGTCACGACCTGACCATGATAATTGCACGGAATACCGCCCATATTATAATGCACCGTCGGGCAGACCGGCAGAGGTTGACGCGTCAGGTCAACACCCGCGAAAATCTTACCGCTCTCGGTAATGCCGGGCAGACGCGCCGCCAGCACCTTGGGATCGATATGGTCGAGGTGCAGGTAAATATGGTCACTATTCGGGCCAATGCCGCGCCCTTCGCGCATTTCCAGCGCCATAGAACGAGACACAACGTCACGGCTCGCCAAATCCTTCGCGGACGGGGCATAACGTTCCATGAAACGCTCCCCTTCGGAGTTGGTGAGGTAGCCGCCTTCGCCGCGTGCGCCTTCGGTAATCAATACGCCCGCGCCATAAATGCCGGTCGGG
Source organism: Sphingobium sp. (assembly GCA_009360885.1). Classification (GTDB taxonomy): domain Bacteria; phylum Pseudomonadota; class Alphaproteobacteria; order Sphingomonadales; family Sphingomonadaceae; genus Sphingobium. The sequence continues at coordinate 171,081 of SPEL01000005.1, forward strand.
TGGAACTGAACAAATTCCAGATCCTGAAGCGGCAAACCAGCGCGCAGCACCATGCCGCCACCGTCACCGGTGCAGCTATGGGCCGATGTTGCGGAATAATAAGCGCGGCCATAGCCACCCGTCGCCAGCACAACGGCATGGGCGCGGAAACGATGGATTGAACCATCCTCAAGGCACAGCGCGATTACGCCACGGCATTCCGGCACGCCATTGGCGCCGGGCTCCATGATGAGGTCAATCGCGAAATATTCGATGAAGAAATCCGCATCATATTTCAACGACTGCTGATAGAGCGCATGGAGCATTGCGTGGCCGGTACGGTCAGCGGCAGCACAGGTGCGCTGAACCGGCGGGCCTTCGCCCATATTCTGCATATGGCCACCAAAAGGACGCTGATAGATGGTGCCATCCGCATTGCGGCTGAACGGCACACCTGCATGTTCCAGTTCATAAACCGCCGCAGGGGCCTCACGCACCATATATTCAATGGCGTCCTGGTCGCCCAGCCAGTCAGACCCCTTAACGGTGTCATACATATGCCAAGTCCAGTGATCCGGCGTGTTATTCTGAAGCGATGCGGCAATACCGCCCTGCGCCGCAACCGTATGGCTGCGCGTCGGGAACAGCTTGGTGATGCAGGCCGTTTTGAGGCCCGCTTCGGCGCTGCCCATGGTTGCACGAAGGCCGGAACCACCTGCACCAACGACCACGGTATCATAAGTGTGGTCGATAATTTTATAGGCTTCCGACATTATGCAGCGCCCCCTGTGAATGCGATTTTAGCGATAGAGAAAATGCCCATGGCCGCGCCGCCAATGGCATAGAAGTTCAGCAAGATCAGAACCGCGAACTTCAACCCGTCTTCATGGATATAATCTTCGATCAATACCTGAAAGCCGATCTTCAAATGCCAGAAAATGCTGACGAGCATCAGCATCATCGGCACAGCAACCAGCGGCTGAGAGAGCCAACTGGTAACGCTGGCATAATCCAGCCCCGGCAATTGCAGCAGAGAGAAAATCATCCACAAGACGAGCAGGATATTGCCAACCGCGGTAAAGCGCTGAATGATCCAGTGATGTGCCCCTGCTTTAGCAGAGCCAAGGCCGCGTACGCGACCAACCGGTGTTCCATTACCCATTACAGCTTCTCCGCCAGCAGCCACAGCCAGATGGCCGCAGTAACGACAACCGCCGCAACCGGCACAACGAGCGACCATGTGCGGTTTACGGTCAGTTCATAACCAGCACCCATATCCAGAACGAGGTGGCGAAGCCCCGAAAACAAATGCTGGAAAAAGGCCCATGTCAGGCCAATCATAATGACATAACCGATTGGGCTGGTCGCCCAGCTCTGGAAATAGGCGTAGCTATCCGGACCGGCGGCGGCAGCGGCGAGCCACCACACCAACGCCAGCGCGCCGACAATCGCCAGACCATCACCGGTAACGCGGTGCATGATAGAGATCGCCATATGCGGTCCCCAACGCCAAATGGAAAGATGTGGCGATAATGGCCGACCCTTCGGCCTATTTTGTGCATGACCCATGCTGGTTGCAATCCCCTGGTTGAACCTGATTCAAGCCCCTTTAGCGCGTGGGTTTCCTTCACGCAAATTATGATCGGCTTTAACGGCATTACTGGCCATTTTATGCCCCATCATCGGTAAAATCATAATCAATGATTAACCAGATTCCCCTAAAATCCGGCCCAAGACGTGATTTACGCCTATTTTCAATGCAAAATCAGGAAAGCGGAAAACGGCTATGCCGAATAATCCAACCACCAACACGCAGGATGACCTACAGGAACGACTCGCTGATTTTGATGTGGATGGTAATATTATTGATTGCGCCCATCAGATATGGGGCATCATCGAACATGACAGCGCCCCTGCCGATCATTTTTTCAAGGCTTATACCGGCCGGAGCGGGCTTGCCGATCAACTCGCCCCTAATAATTTACAGGCGATTCATGCTGAAATAGAGCGTTATCTCCGGCTAAAATTCACCTCTGTCTCTTCTCCTGAATGGGTAGAATCTGTCAGCGAATGCATACGCCACGCGCATAAGCATAATATATCGTCCCGCTGCGTACTGGTTGCCGTTAACGCCGCCAACGAAGTCATTACCGATCGTATATGGAACCATCTGCAGGATGATGGAAAGCGCCGTCACCAGTTGATGCACACTTTATTGCGACTCGCCGCGATAGAGGCGGAAATCATGTATACCGTCGTCAGCGAGGCAAATGCCCTGCAAGACATTGAAGATCGCAAACGCAATGGCGAGTTGTTTGACCGTAAAATTGCGGACGAGGTAGCTGATGCATCGCGTTTGGGCGAAAATCTGCGGGATCAGGCACAATGCGCGTCCAGTTCCACACGGGGAATGCTCGATCAGGTATCAGAAGTCGCCGCAGCGGCTGAACAATCAGCCCTTGCCATGCGCGAAGCCGCCCATATTTCCGCCAGCCTGATCCGCGCGATAGAAGAAACCCGCACTCAGGTAGAAAATTCTGCCGAGGTTGCCCAACGTGCCTCCGCACAAAGCAGCGAGGCAGTTGCCATGTCTGCTACGTTATTCGAACATGCTCAGGCGATCGAATCCATCCTTAGTCTCATTCGTGACATTGCCGGACAAACCAATTTGCTGGCCCTCAATGCCACCATTGAGGCCGCCCGCGCAGGGGACGCAGGGCGCGGTTTTGCCGTGGTCGCGCAAGAGGTCAAATCCCTCGCCAGCCAGACATCCCGCGCAACCGACGATATTGCCGGAAAAATCGCCGCTATCCAGAGTTCTACGCGCCAATCCGTCGATACTAATCAGCGCATCCGGGACACGGTTGGCGATGTTCAGGAAAATTCGCAGCGCATCCGTCAAGCGATGGAGCAACAGGCCCAGACCGTTACCATGATTACCGCCGCGGTTGATGAAACCGCCCTCGCGGCGGCCTCTATGTCGAGGACCGTCGCCACCATCCGCCGGGATACGGAGGTCGTCGCGTCCCAGATTGACGATCTGGAACAGGGGTTCAATACCGTGGACGGCATCCTGAAGAATTTGCAACATTCTTCGGCAGATTTCAGCCGTAGGGTGACCGCTGATTGCCAAAACTGTTCAGCACAAATGTTCCGCCTGATCGCCTAATATAAGACCGTGCCCGAATTCGGTAGAATCACTTGATGGCTCAGAATAGGCGGAAAACCAGATTTAGAGCTGTTTCTTCTGATCCAGATTGATCGCAAACTACCCTAAACATCACTCAATAAAAAAGCCCGGACCATGCTGATCCGGGCATTTTAATAGCAACACAGCCATGACCGGTCGCGCGTAAATAAAAATTAAGCGGCGTCTTCGGCCTTTTCACCCTTCTCCGCGAATACGCGAACAGGCTCCTTGCGGCCATCGACCACGTCCTTATCAACCACCACTTCGCTGACACCCTTCATGGACGGCAGATCAAACATGGTATCGAGCAATATCGCCTCGATGATGGAACGCAAACCACGGGCACCCGTCTTGCGCTCAATCGCCTTTTTCGCAATCGCTGTCAGCGCGTCCTCAGTAAAGCTGAGATCGACTTCCTCCATCTCAAACAGCTTGCCATATTGCTTTACCAGCGCATTTTTCGGCTCGACCAGAATTTTGACGAGTGCAGCAACGTCCAGATCCTCCAGCGTCGCAATAACCGGCAGACGGCCAACAAATTCGGGGATGAGGCCGAATTTCAGCAAATCTTCCGGCTCGCTCTGCGCCAATAGCACGCCGGTGCGGCGTTCTTCAGGCGCAGAAACATGGGCGCCAAAGCCGATGGATTTCGCTTCCAGACGGTCCCCGATGATCTTTTCGAGGCCAGCAAAAGCGCCGCCACAGATAAACAGGATGTTGGTGGTATCGACCTGCAAAAATTCCTGCTGCGGATGCTTGCGCCCGCCCTGCGGCGGAACGCTGGCAGTCGTGCCTTCCATCAGCTTCAGCAAGGCCTGCTGAACGCCCTCCCCCGAAACGTCACGGGTGATGGAAGGATTTTCCGCCTTTCGGCTGATTTTATCGATTTCGTCGATATAAACGATGCCGCGCTGGGCCTTTTCGACATTATAGTCGCTGGCCTGAAGCAGTTTCAGGATGATGTTTTCAACATCCTCACCCACATAACCTGCTTCGGTAAGGGTTGTCGCATCCGCCATGGTGAAAGGCACGTCAAAGGTACGCGCCAATGTCTGCGCCAACAGCGTCTTGCCGCAACCCGTCGGACCGACCAACAAAATGTTGGATTTCGCCAGTTCCACATCACCGGTTTTCTGGCCATGGTTGAGGCGCTTATAATGGTTGTGCACCGCGACAGAAAGCACCCGCTTTGCCCGTGCCTGTCCGATGACATAATCATCCAGCACATCGCAGATTTCCTGCGGGGTGGGAACGCTGCCGTCCTTCTTGCCGACAAGACCGCTCTTGGTTTCTTCGCGGATGATGTCATTGCACAGTTCAACGCATTCGTCGCAGATGAACACGGTCGGTCCGGCGATCAGCTTACGCACCTCATGCTGTGATTTCCCGCAAAAGGAACAGTAGAGAGTGCTCTTCGAATCGGAACCTGTCAGCTTGGTCATTCCTGCTCTTTCCTCATCCGGCCCGGAACGCATAACGCCTTTCCTCTTCGGCCGGACTCATCAAGCGGCCATCCTAGACCGCGCTTTCCGTATTTCACAAGCCCTGTTTATCAGGCCTTGCGTATCGGGGGAAGATACCTCCCCCCGATTAACAACTGCTTATGCCTCGGTCGTTTCCGCGGCGACGGGCCGCGCGCTATAGACCTGATCGACAATACCAAAGGCCTTGGCTTCTTCTGCTTCCAGAAATGTATCGCGATCCATTGCGGATTCAATACGTTCCAACGGCTGGCCGGTGAACTTGCAATACAGGTCATTCATCCGGGCACGAATACGCAGGATTTCCTTGGCCTGAATCTCAATATCAGCCGCCATACCCTGTGCGCCGCCGGAAGGCTGATGCACCATGATACGGGCGTTGGTTGTCGCAAAACGCATGCCCGGTTCACCGGCGGCGAGCAGGAAGCTGCCCATGCTGGCTGCCTGACCAATGCACACCGTGCCAACCTTGGGGCGGATATATTGCATCGTGTCATAAATAGCGAGGCCAGCCGTCACCACCCCGCCCGGCGAGTTGATATACATGTAAATATCTTTTTTCGGATTTTCGGCTTCCAGAAACAGCAACTGCGCGACGATGATCGACGCCATATGGTCTTCAATCTGGCCGGTCACAAAGATGATTCGCTCCCGCAGCAGGCGCGAATAAATATCAAAGCTACGTTCCCCCCGATTGGACTGTTCAATAACAACGGGGACCAGCGCGGCCATGGGATCGAAATTGCTGTTGTGCATGATTTTCTTTCAGACGTCCGGATAATTCAAAACACTACATCGGGGCAAACCGGCGCAGGTTCAAGGGGAGAATATGTCATATGGCATAGCCTGCAAGAATTAACAGGCCTTTAGCGTACGGTTTTTCAACGCCATCACCCGTAAATAGCATCTGACCCACCGTTCCCTGGGCCAGCACAGTATCAGCGTGACCCGGCGTCAGCCGGGGCAGGATAAGCCAGATAAGCGAGCCGCTTCATCTCTTTACGCCCACGCACCACCGTATCGAGAAGCAGTCCGCACATAAAGCTCAGCACCGCGATAATCATCATGCCTGTCACCAATATCGCGGTCGGGAACCGCGGGACCAGGCCCGTTTCCATATAGGTCAGGAACAAGGGCACCGACAATGCCAATGCGCCGCCCATCAGCAACAGCGCAAGCAAACCGTAGAACCAGATGGGCCGCTCTGTCCGATAAAGCGTCATAATCATCCGCAATATGCGCCAGCCATCGCTATAGGTCGATAATTTGCTGACGGACCCTTCCAGTCGAGCAGCATAGGCCGTCTGTTTTTCGGCCACAGGCATCGCAAGTTCAAGCGCATGAACGCTGATTTCCGTTTCAATCTCAAAACCTGCAGAAAGCACCGGAAAGCTTTTGACGAAACGGCGGGAAAAAACGCGATAACCCGACAATATATCGGTGAAGCTACGGCCAAAAAGGCTCTGTAGCAGGCCGGTTAGCACCCGATTGCCCAGCCGATGGCCAGAACGATACGCCGCCTGTTCATCAGACTGACGGCACCCAACCACCATGTCATAATTATCGGCCAGCATCATACGGACCATATCCGGCGCGGCGGCAGCCTCATAGGTCGCGTCACCATCCGCCATCACATAGATGTCAGCATCAATATCCGCGAACATCCGGCGGACAACATGGCCCTTGCCTTGCTGGCGAACCGAACGAACAACAGCTCCGGCCTGCGCCGCTATCTTCCGGCTGTCATCGCTACTGTTATTATCATAAACATAGATGGCAGCCGTCGGCAGCGCAGTTTTAAAATCCCGCACCGTAAGGCCAATTGCCGCCGCTTCATTATAGCAAGGCAGCAAAACCGCGATACGAACACCAAGGGGCAGAGTTTCCCCTGCCCCCGATGCAATAGAGTGACCGGCATTGGTCATAGTAACGGTTCCCGGTCAGCCAGAGAGCCTCAGCCCTCAGCCTTAGGTGCAGCCTTCTTGGCAGGAGCCTTCTTCGCAGCAGGCTTCTTGGCAGGGGCCGCTTCCGCTTCGTCTGCCGCGTCCTCAGCAGCAGCCTTCTTCGCCGGAGCCTTTTTCGCAGCAGGCTTCTTGGCAGGGGCGTCTTCTACCGCGCCGTCTGCATCAGCATCAGCCGCCTTAGCGGCAGCCTTCTTCGCCGGGGCCTTCTTCGCAGGCTTGTCATCATGGTCATGGTTGCAATCGGGGCCATGGACGTGCGGCTTTACATCGCCATCTTCGGCTTCGATCGCAGCTTCCAGATCTTCCTTGCTGACGGCGCGATCGGTGATTTCCGCCTTATCAAACAGGAAGTCGACAACCTTATCTTCGTAAAGCGGAGCGCGAAGCTGCGCAGCCGCCATCGGATCATTCTGGACATATTGTACGAAGCGTTCACGATCCTGCGGACGATATTGCTGCGCCGCCTGCATCACGAGGCGCTGCATTTCCTGACCGCTGACTTCTACGCCATTGGCCTGACCGATTTCGGAAAGAAGCAGGCCAAGGCGAACACGGCGCACAGCAATAGCGCGATAATCTTCCTTTTCCGCTTCCAGCTCAGCGAGAGCCGCGTCCTTATTTTCTTCATGGCCAGCTTCATGCTCAAGCTGCGCCCAGATCTGCTGGAATTCAGCTTCAACCATCGACGGCGGCACATCAAAATCATGGGCAGCAGCAAGCTGGTCAAGCAGCTTGCGCTTCATGTGGGTGCGCGTCAGACCATTATGTTCCTGCTCAATCTGGCCCTTCAGCAATTCACGAAGCTGTTCCAGACCTTCAAGGCCCAGACTCTTTGCAAATTCTTCGTCCAGCTTCGGCTTGGAACCGTCGAGGATCGCCGTCACCTTGATGTCGAAGGTGGCAGGCTGGCCCTTCAGGGTTTCAACACCATAATCTTCGGGGAAGGTTACGTTCACAACCTTTTCGTCGCCCTTTTTGGCGCCAATCAGTTGTTCTTCGAAACCTGGGATCAAGTTGCCCGATCCGATTTCCACCTTCATGCCTTCGCCAGTGCCGCCATCAAAGGCAACGCCATCCACCTTGCCAGCGAAATCGAGAACGACAACGTCGCCCTGCTTCGCCTTGTGGCTGTCGGCATATTCTTCATAAGCGTTCTGCTGCGCAGCGATACGGCCAGCGGCTTCATCAACGGCTTCGTCGCTGACTTCGACAGTCAGGCGTTCCAGCTTCAGCCCTTCGACCGACGGCGTTTCGATGACGGGCAGAACTTCCAGTTCAACCTTGATTTCGGCATCTTGGCCAAATTCAAAGCCTTCCTTGAGCTCAATGGCCGGCTGCATCGCAGGGCGCAGCTTATTATCAGCCAGCAGCTTCTGCACGCCTTCCTGAATGCTGTTGTTCAGCGCATCAGCCTGAAGCCGTTCGCCGTGCATTTTACGAACCAGATTAGCCGGCACCTTGCCGGGGCGGAAGCCGGGCATGCGGACCTGCGGGGCGATATTCGCCACTTCGGCATCAACGCGTGCGTCAATATCCTTGGCGGGGATCGTCAGTGTGTAGGCGCGCTTCAGGCCCTCGTTCAACGTCTCGACAGTCTGCATTTTTCTACTCAACGCTTTCTAGATCTCTCGGAATTCCGTGTGGCTTCAGCGCCCGCAACGCGGGAACCTCCCCGATCAAAGCCGACGTACTGGTGCGGGCGAAGGGACTCGAACCCCCACATCTTGCGATACCAGAACCTAAATCTGGCGCGTCTACCAGTTTCGCCACGCCCGCATCGGTCGCCGGTTCGGCGCGGCATAGAACAAGGAAAACAAAAGGGCAAGGGGCCAGCAACATTAGCCGGTACTACACCCATTTTCTTTTCTTTGCCTACCGCGACCAATTCATGACAGCCACGCGATATTCCAAAGAAAATGCGGGGCTGCCATCATTACATCAGGCCAGTGCCTTTTTCAGCAGTTCATTGACAATTTGCGGATTGGCCTTGCCCTGCATCGCCTTCATCGTCTGACCGACGAAAAAGCCAAAAAGCGCCTCTTTACCGCCCTTATACTGCTCTACCTTATCGCCATTATCGGCAAGGATTTTGCTAATAACCGCCTCAATCGCGCCGGTATCGCTGGTCTGCTTGAGACCCTTTTCCTCGACGATCTTACCCGCCGCATCACCGGTTTCCAGCATGATTTCGAAAACCTGCTTGGCGATGGTGCCAGAAATCGTGCCATCAGCCACCAACGCCAGCAATTCCGCGCCCTGCGCCGGGGTAACAGGCGAATCATCCAAATGGCGGCCTATACGATTAAGCGCACCAAACAATTCCGACATCAGCCAGTTGGCAGACGCCTTGGCAACATCAGCCTCGCTCTTTTTCTGGGCCTTCGCGCCTTCGCTGAGCAGTTCCTCGAACCAGCGAGCCGTTTCCGCCTCCGCCGTCAGCACCGCCGCATTATAAGCAGAAAGGCCGAGCTCTTCCTCATAACGCTTCAGCTTCGCGCCGGGCAGTTCAGGAAGGGAGGCACGGCATTCCTCAAGAAACGCATCATCCAGCTCCAGCGGCAGCAAATCCGGGTCCGGGAAGTAGCGATAATCATGCGCATTTTCCTTTGACCGCATCGAACGGGTGGAACCGCTATCCGGGTCAAACAGGCGGGTTTCCTGTACGATTTTGCCGCCTGCCTCCAGCACGTCTACCTGCCGATTCGCCTCATGCTCAATCGCCTGCATCACGAACCGAACGGAGTTGACGTTCTTGGTTTCGGTGCGGGTGCCGAGCTCCTCACCCGGACGACGCACAGACACGTTGACGTCCGCACGCATGCTGCCCTGATCCATATTGCCATCGCAAGACCCAACATAACGCAGGATCGTCCGCAATTTGGAAAGATACGCGCCAGCCTCAGCCGGAGAGCGCATATCCGGGCGGCTGACGATTTCCATTAGCGCCACGCCGGAACGGTTAAGGTCAACATAGGACATTGTGGGGTGCTGGTCGTGCATCAGCTTGCCCGCATCCTGCTCCACATGGATACGCTCAACGCCGATGGTTTTGCGCGGGCTATTGGGGTCTTTCTCATCAAGGATGACCTCAATCTGCCCTTCACCCACCAGAGGGTGGTAAAGCTGACTGATCTGGTATCCCTGCGGCAAATCGGCATAAAAATAATTTTTGCGGTCAAAGCGCGACCATTTGTTGATCTGCGCCTCAATCGCCATGCCGGTGCGCACCGCCTGACGGATGCATTCCATGTTCGGCACGGGCAGCATCCCCGGCATGGCCGCATCGATCAACGAAACCTGCGTGTTGGGTTCTGCCCCAAAGGCGGTTGCCGCGCCGGAAAACAGCTTTGATTCCGTGGTGATCTGGGCGTGAACCTCAAGGCCGATCACGACCTCCCACTCACCCGTTGCGCCCTGTATGCGATAGGTTGATTCGGTCATCGTCTCACTCACCACCATTTTTCAGCGCGGGCGGTAAAGCCTGCCCGTTCTTCCAGCGCCAGCGCTGCGTTCAGCACACCCTGTTCATCCAGCGGTCGCCCGATAATCTGGAGCCCCAGCGGCAATCCATCCGCCGACAGGCCGCCCGGCACCGACATGGCGGGAAGGCCCGCGAGGCTGGCGGGAACGGTGAACACATCGTTCAGATACATTTCCAGCGGATCGGCATTATTGCCGCCCAATGGGAAGGCCGCAGAGGGGGCCGTCGGCGTCAGCAGCACATCGCATTGCTCAAACGCCTTCATGAAATCCTGCTGGATGAGGGTGCGGACCTTGCCCGCCTGCGTGTAATAAGCGTCATAAAAGCCCGCAGACAGCACATAAGTGCCGATGAGGATACGGCGCTTCACCTCATCCCCAAAACCTTCGGCGCGGGTGGCGGCATACATATCCTGCAACCCTGCACCATCGGGCAGGTTGCGCAGACCATAACGCACACCATCATAACGGGCGAGGTTCGAGGATGCCTCAGCCGGAGCAATGATATAATAGGTCGCCAGCGCATATTTGGTATGCGGCAGGGAAACCTCTACCACTTCCGCGCCCGCGTCCTTTAGCCATGCGACACCTTTGTCCCACAGCGCCGCGATTTCAGTATTCAGGCCATCCGGGCGATATTCCTTCGGAATGCCTACCTTTTTGCCTTTCAGATCACCCGAAAGCGCCGCTTCCCAGTTGGGAACAGGCAGATCGAGGCTGGTCGCGTCCTTGGCGTCAAAACCCGCCATGGCCTCCAGCAAGATGGCGTTGTCCTTCACCGTGCGGGCCATCGCGCCGGGCTGATCGAGCGAGGACGCGAACGCCACCACACCCCAGCGGGAACAGCGCCCATAAGTCGGCTTAATGCCTGCTGTGCCGGTATAAGCGGCAGGCTGACGTATAGAGCCACCCGTGTCGGTACCGGTCGCACCGGGGCAGAGCCGTGCGGCCAGCGCCGCCGAAGAACCACCAGAGGAGCCGCCGGGGGTTAATTGCGCGCCATCAGCGCCCTTCCACGGGGAAATAACGCTACCGAAATAGCTCGATTCGTTGGATGACCCCATGGCGAACTGGTCAAGGTTCAGCTTGCCCAGCATCCCCGCGCCCGCATCCCATAATTTCCCGGAAACGGTCGATTCATATTCGGGTTTGAACCCTTCGAGCATTTTGCTCGCCGCGCTGGTCTGCACACCTTGCGTTGCGAACAAATCCTTCATGCCCAGCGGCACACCCGAAAGGGGCTTCAATGTGCCGGAAGCGCGATCTGCATCGGCCTGATCGGCGGCCGCCAGCGCATGATCGGGCGTTTCGACGATATAGGCGTTGAGGGCGCGAGCATCAGCGACCGCTACGTTAAAGGCGCTCGCTACTTCGCGGGCGGAAAAGTCACCACCCGCCACACCGTCACGGATTTCCGCAACCGTTAAATCAGTCAGATTTGTCATTATTCAATCACCTTCGGCACGGCAAAAAAGCCATGTTCCGCCTGTGGCGCATTGGCCAGAACCTTATCACGAATGCCGCCACCCGTTTGCGGATCAGCGTTGACGACATCATCACGCAGGCGAAGCGTGTTGGGGATAACGGCGGTCATCGGCTCTACGCCGGTCACATCGACCTCCCCCAATTGCTCAACCCAACCGATGATGGAATTCAGTTCCGGCACCAGCTTTTCCGCATCGGCGTCGGTAACGGCGATACGGGCAAGGCTGGCAACCTTTTTAACGGTGCTGCTATCTACGGACATGGTTTCCGATACTTTTCCACGGCCTTGCTTATCCCCACCGCAACCAGCACGCCACATTACGTACCAGATAGGCCAGAAAAGCGCCGCCAAAGGTTAAAGAGACAAAGAACAGGAAATCCGCTAGCATCCGGTCGATGATCCATCAAGCCTTGCGAACCATCCAAAGGATGCACAAAACGCATTTTACCCCGCAAGGGCGACAGTTGCGCCGCAGCGGTTTTTATGCTGCACTGCACAATATGGAGCAAATATTGCTATGCCAGCCCGCAAATTCCTATACATTATCGCGGGGCTTATCGTGCTAACCCTTGGGTCCGCCTTGTCCTATCGTTTCTGGGGCCAGCAGATGCTGGGCGCGGTCATGGTGCCGTCGGCGGCTTTTCATGAGCCTGACCGCCTGACACCACAGGATTATGCCCGGCATGATTTATGGCTCGCCCGGCCCGACGAACCCGCAACCAATGATAGCCTGTGGCTGCCACAAGGCGCAAAGGCAGCCAAGCCCGGCCCGGCGGCAGTATTTTTCATTCACCCCACCAGCTATACCGCGCCCTTCAACCTCGCCCAATGGAACGCACCGCTGGATGATAAGGACAGCGAATCTGCTGCCCGGCGCTATATCATGACGCAGGCCAGCGTGTTTACAGAAGCCGGGAAAGTCTGGGCGCCGCGTTATCATCAGGCCCATATGGGCGCATTCATGGCGCACAGGTCAGAATCGGTGAAAGCTCTCCACGCCGCCTATCGAGACATAGAGGCCGCGTTTAAGGCATTCCTTATCGAAAATCCCGCCGGGCCGATCATATTGGCCGGGCATAGTCAGGGGTCGCTCCACCTGCTTCGCCTCCTTAAAAATGAGGTTGCGGGCAAGGATGTCGCGAAACGCATTGTCGCAGCCTATGTCGTTGGCTGGCCGGTTTCACTGACGGAAGATATTCCCGCCCTTGGTCTGCCCGCCTGCCAGAACGCCGATCAGGCAGGATGCATCCTGAGCTGGCAGAGCTTTGCCGAACCGGCGGATACATCCTCTGTGCGCAATGCGTATGGCTGGTATCGCGGTATGACCGGGAAAAAGCGTAATGATACGCCTATGCTGTGCATCAATCCGCTGACCGGCACGCCCGACAGCTTCGCCCCGGCAAGCGCCAATAAGGGCACTCTCGCCCCGTCCCTGCAACTCGATGGCAAGGATGCCCGCCTCATCCCCGGCGCGGTGGGTGCGCGATGTGGTGGTCTGGGGGGCAGCGCATCGGACAAAGAATCCGGCTTCCTGCTCGTCGGCACCCCGCCACAGCTCGGCCCCTATGTTTTGCCGGGCAATAATTATCATATCTATGATTATGCGCTGTTCTGGGGCAATGTCCGTGCCGACGCAACGAGAAGGCTGACATCATTTCTACAACAGCGATAATAACGACCGACCGCGCAGAATTTCGCGATGCCCTTCCCCATGGCGGGCGTCTGATCGGCATGGACGTGGGCAGCAAAACGGTGGGCCTCGCGCTCTGTGATGCGGGATGGATGATCGCCAGCGCGGCCCATACCGTGACGCGCGGCAAGTTCAGCAAAGATAAGGTGAAGATCACCAGCTTCATGGAAGAGCAGCAGGTAAAGGGCATCGTCATCGGCCTGCCGCTCAACCTTGATGGTTCCGGCAGTCCGCGCTCACAGGCCAGCACGGCCTTTGCCCGCAATATGGCGGATCTTGGCCTGCCGATATTATTATGGGATGAGCGCTGGTCTACGCAGGCCGTCACCCGGATGATGATAGACGCGGATACCAGCCGCGCACGGCGGGATGAGCTGGTCGATAAGCTCGCCGCCAGCTATATTTTGCAGGGGGCGATTGACGCGCTGATGATGGGCTGAGGGGGATTATCCGCGCTTAACCATAGTCAGGCCGCATCACCCCCAATCCCCCCTTGCGCCACATAAATGACTGGCCTAGAGCATGGCCTCATGTCCAGCGTAGCCCAAGAATCCACCGCCGCGTCCCTTACGGGTCGCGCCCTGTTTCCGCACCGCCATTTGCTGGGCATTGCCCCGCTAAAACCATGGGAAATCCGTTTCCTGCTGGATGAAGCAGAACATTGGGCGACGATGAACCGCGCCGCCGCCAGCAAGCATGATGGCCGATTGAAGGGGCTGACCCAGATCAACGCTTTTTTCGAAAACAGCACGCGTACATTGCTGTCTTTTGAGATTGCAGGAAAACGCCTAGGCGCGGATGTCGTCAATATGCACGCGGCGCAGAGCAGCGTGAAAAAGGGCGAAACGCTGATCGATACGGCGATGACGCTGAACGCCATGCGCGCTGACGTTATCGTCATCCGCCATGGCAGTTCAGGCGCGGTGCAACTGATCGCGGACAAGGTGGATTGCCCCGTGCTGAATGCTGGTGATGGCTGGCATGAGCATCCAACGCAGGCCTTGCTGGATGCGCTGACCATCCGCCGCCATAAGGGGTCTTTTGAAGGGCTGATCGTCACCATTTGCGGTGATGTGCTGCACAGCCGGGTGGCGCGGTCTAACATGCTGAGCCTCGCGGCATTGGGCGCACAGGTGCGGGTTGTCGCCCCGCCGACGCTGATGCCCGGCCATGTAGATTATCTGGGGGCCACACCCTATCACAATTTCGATGCCGCGCTGGATGGCGCGGATGTGGTGATGATGCTGCGCCTCCAGAATGAACGGATGGACGGCGCGTTTATCCCCTCTCCACGTGAATATCATGCGCTTTATGGCCTGACGCCGGAACGACTGTCACTGGCCAAGCCCGATGCGTTGGTGATGCACCCCGGCCCGATGAACCGGGGCGTAGAAATCACCAGTTCCGTGGCGGATGACCTGACGCATTCTGTCATTACCGAGCAGGTTGAAATGGGCGTTGCTGTGCGTATGGCCTGCCTTGATGTTTTGACGCGAGCATCGAGGGGGGTGGAAGGATGGACTTGAACATCCTGACCAGCGAAAGACGTGGGATGGTCTTGAACATCCCGACCAGCGAAAGACCCGGGATGGACTTGAACATCCCGATGGAAATCAAACACCCCCGAATCGCCATGATGGGGCATGAAGGACATATGGGATGGGCATGAGCCAGAAAATCGCAATTACCGGCGGGCTGCTCGCGGACCCTGCACTGGATGCCCCGACACCCGGCGCACTGCTGATCGAAGGTGACAGCATCCTTGCCAGCGGCGCGGTGGAAATCCCCTCTGACGCGCAGGTGATTGATGCGGCGGGCCTCACGGTTGCCCCTGGCCTTGTAGATTTAGGCGTATTTCGCACCGACAAACCCGCCTTTCATTTTGGCGGCATCACCCGTGCCGCTTTAATGCCTGACCAGACTTTGCCGCTCGATAATGTTGGCCTGATCCGTGAGGCGACCCGCCATGGCAAGCCTGATTTCTGGGTCCACCCGCTGGCCGCCGCCACGCGCGGGCTGGAGGGCAAGGAAATGGCCGAAATGGGCCTGATGCAGGCGGCTGGCGCAAAGGCCGTTGCCACCGGGCGACAGTGGATAGCCGATTCCGGCGTGATGTGGCGCGTGCTATCTTACGCCAGCAGCCTCGGCCTCACCGTCATCACCCATGCGGAAGATAGCGGCCTCGCCGGAAAGGCTGTCGCCACCAGCGGTGAAACCGCAACCCGCCTTGGCCTTGCATCCGCCCCCGCCTGCGCTGAAGCCATGGCAATTGCCCGTGACATTGCCCTGCTACGAGAAACCGGTGGGGCCATCCATTTCCGGCTGGTGACAACAAAGGCGGGATTTGATCTTGTTCGCACCGCCAAGGCAGAAAAACTGGCCGTCACCTGCGGCGTATCCCCGGCCTATTTCATGCTCGCTGATAATGCCGTCACGGATTACCGTACCTTTGCGCGGCTTTCTCCTCCGCTGCGATCAGAAGAGGACCGTCAGGCCACGATCGCGGCTATTGCGGATGGGACGGTAGACGTCATCACATCCAGCCATGACCCGCGCGGGCCAGAAGACAAACGCCTGCCTTTTGCCGATGCTGAACCGGGCGTGGCAGGGGCCGAGACATTGCTCGCCCTGTCGCTCAATCTGGTGCGGGAAGGGCATTTGTCTGTCACGGCCCTGATGCGGTTGCTATCGGCCAATCCGGCACAGATATTGGGAATAAAGGCAGGCGGCTTCACCCCCGGTAGCGCCGCCGACATCATCTTTGTTGACCGTGATGCACCGTGGATTGTCGATAGCGGCAAAATGGCAGCGGCGGCGGGCAACACGCCCTTTGATAAAATGCCGGTTCAGGGTCGGGTGCGCCGTGTGATGAAGGGCGGCGTCTTTTACTGACTCCTTTACCCCACCATCAGAACGACAAAGGGGGCCGTCAAGCCCCCTTTTCTATCTTTACTGAACGAGCAGATGCGTCAACGAAGCGCCACGCGCTGCTTATTCGCAGATGCTTTTCCGCCACCCGATCCGGCTTTATTGACCCATTGCGCAGCAGGTGCCTCCGCCCCGCTTTGGCGCACGAAACAACTTCCCCGCTGCGCCTTAATGGAAGCGCATAGCTTTTGTGCTTCGGCCTGACTGCCAAATCCCGCAAGGGCCAGACGATAATGGGTCTTACCACCCACCTGCACCTTACTATTAACTGCCTGATAGGCCGTCAGAGCGGAATTACGCTTTATCTGCTGCTTGTGGCTGATCTGCGCCGCTTGCTGCGTGGAAAAAGCACCAAGCTGCACCACCCATTTGGATGATTTCCCAGCCCCGGCGGGGTTGGTCACAACAGCCTTGCTGGCTTTCACCTGCGCTCTGTCCAGCTCTGGCAGTGCCAGTTTCGTGATTTTCGCAGGCGCCTTCTTCGGTCCAGCCTTTTGGGCTGGCAGAGCAGCAGGCATCACCACAGGCGCATCGCTGGATGGCCCGTACAAAGAGGGCAGCGGCGAGGCGCTATGCTTTTCATCCGCAACAGCCGCGAGTAGCGCTTTATCTCCGTCCGTAACACCTGTCCCGGCAGTATCACCATCCGCTAAACGCACAGCATCCTGCCCAGCAGCATTCAAGGCCAACCGCGCTGGCAAACCAGCATCATCCTCGCGCACTGGCACGCCGATCATCGCGGCTACCCGCGCTGTTTCCGCACCGGGCTGCGCCATTTGCGCCCAATAGGCGACGCGTTTCACGGCTTCTGCCGGGGCAAGATCAAGCGAAGCCATTTGCCGCGCCTCTACCCACTCCCCTGCCAGCGCATGGGCATAAGCAAGATTCTGCCGTTCCTTTGATGTCGCGCCGGGATCATGAATAGCCTGAGAAAGCAGACGAATAGCCTCATGCGCATTGCCAGACAGTGCCATAGCAAGACCATAATCAGCCGCCGACAGCTTATCCATATGCGCGCTCAGCACATCCTGTGCCTGTGTGAAATCCCCCTGCGCCGCCCGTACCAATGCCAGATTAACAATAGTGCGCGAATCCCCGCCACCCAATGTCAACGCATCTTCAAACGCTGTGCGCGCCGACGCATAGCGCCCATCCGCCAGATATGACCGCCCTAACACAGAACGATAGCCAGCATTCTTCGGCTCAGCGGCCACGGCAGCCTCTGCGGCAGCAACTGCACGGGCAGCATCCTTGCGAGACAACGCCTTCTCAGCTTCCTGCGCCTGTGCTTCTGCCATTTTACCAATATTGCTGGCATGGGCATCAACCCGGTTACTGACAGAAGCACCGCTGCACCCGGCCATCGTCGCCGCGATAATCAGCGAAGAAGCCGCCATGCGGAAAACTGCCTTATTCTTTATCATCTCGCCCATCTTCCCTGCAATTCAGCGCATCCCCCATTTGGGAAAGGCCACCCCTGCCATCAGAAAATATTCCAAATTCGGTTGTCAGGAGTCGCACAGCCGCCCTAAAATAGCGTTAACGATCTATGAAATTAGCGGATTTCTGCGGTTTTTAACGATTAACGCGCTGTCCATCATTGCCGTGCATGATAGGTTTCTGGCGAATCAGGATGATAATGAAACCCTGCCCCTGCCAATCTGGCAGGCACGAAACGGATTATAGATATGATGACAAGCAGCCTGCGCAGATCGGCCTTTAGCCTTATAACCATCGGACTGATCGGCACCTGTTTACCCGCTGGCACCGCTTTTGCTGATGTGAAGGCAGGCGTAGATGCGTGGGCGCAGGGGGATTATGCTAAGGCTTTGCGGGAATGGACACCATTGGCGCAGGCGGGCGATGCTGATGCGCTGTTTAACCTTGGACAGGCTTATAAGCTGGGCAGGGGCGTTCCTGTGGATATGAACCGTGCGCTGGATTATTATCGGCAGGCCGCAGCGAAGGGGCATATGCAGGCAGAGGATAATTATGGCCTGCTATTATTCCAGCAAAATCGCCGGGTAGAGGCCATGCCATATCTGGAACGTTCTGCCAGACGCGGGGAAGCGCGCGCACAATATCTATACGGCATTGCACTGTTTAATGGCGACCTCACGGGTAAAGACTGGCCAGCGGCCTATGCCATGATGACGCGGGCATCGCAGGCCGGGGTGCCACAAGCGGCGGCTAGTCTGCAACAGATGAACCAGCATATACCGGAAGACCAGAGGATAAAGGGCCTGTCCCTTGCCGAAGATATAGCGCGACAGGAAAATGCAGCGCGGCTCGCGGCAATGTCAGGCATGGATGTTGAAAGCGGGGGCGCTGGCAACAGGGGTGTCGGTGACGCGAGCGTTGGCGGCATAGGGACAAAGCCTGCACCAAAGCCCACATCTGTACGGAGTGCGGCGAATGCATCACCCCCGCCATCCTCTATGCCCAAAACGCCAGCCGCGAAGGCCAAAACACCCACCATCGCCAGCACCGCGCCACAGCCAGCCGCTCCTAAAGCCACCACAGGCGGCAAATGGCGGGCTCAGCTTGGTGCCTTTAGCGAGGCAGGCGGGGCACAGCGCATGTGGAAAAACCTTTCCGCCAAGGTGAAGCCGCTGGCCAGCTATCAAAGCTATATGGTGAAGGCCGGAGCTGTAACCCGGTTGCAGGCAGGACCATTTGCCAGCCGCGATGATGCGGAAAAACTATGCAGGCAAATTCGCGCAGCAGGCGGGGACTGTATCCCCAAATCATTATAAGAATAAGGAGGGGAACCAGCCCCCTCCTCGCACCATTCACAATATTGATATAGGGTCAGGCCAGTTCGGCCAGCGAGGCCGGGTCAAATCCAGCCAGATGCCCGACGTCACCGGACTGCACCTTATTCACCCATTGCGCATCGCTGAGCAGAACGCGACCCACCGCAATCAGATCAAATTCTTCTTTTTCCATTCGTTCGATCAGATTTTCAATACCGGCAGCCTGCGACGCTTTACCCCGGAAAGCACCGAGGAATTCATCCGACAGCCCCACCGAACCGACACTGATGGTTGGAACGCCGGTGATTTTCTTTGCCCAGCCTGCAAAATTCAGCCCCTTCTCACCGTCAATTTCGGGGAATTCCGGTTCCCAGAAACGGCGCTGCGAGCAATGGAGAATATCAACGCCAGCATCGACCAGAGGCTGCAAC
Source organism: Sphingobium sp. (assembly GCA_009360885.1). Lineage (GTDB taxonomy): Bacteria > Pseudomonadota > Alphaproteobacteria > Sphingomonadales > Sphingomonadaceae > Sphingobium. Next base: position 190,466 of record SPEL01000005.1, read on the forward strand.
CAGTCTTCCATCTCCGCCGGGCTGGTGGCAAGACGGGCGGCATAATCCTGCTGCTTCCACTGGCTGACGCGCAGGATGACCGGGAAATCAGGGCCAACCGCCGCCCGAATGGCCGCAACCACTTCCGCCGCGAAACGGGACCGCTCCTTAATCGTCGGGCCATTATAACGATCTGCGCGTTCATTGGTGCCAGACCAGAAGAACTGATCGATCAGATACCCATGGGCACCGTGGATTTCCGCGACATCGAAACCTAAACGCTTTGCATCCGCCGCTGCGCGGGCAAAAGCCGCTACAGTATCAGCAATATCTTCCTCGCTCATCGCCTTACCGCGTGGTTCACCGGGGGCGAGCAGCCCAGAAGGGCTTTCCACCGGCTCATCCGGCGCCCAATCTTTGGACCCAATTGTGGAACCCGTATGCCATAGCTGCGGTCCCATATGGCCGCCCGCGTCATGAACAGCGTCGATCACCTTCTTCCATCCGGCCAGCGCCTGTTCGCCATGGAAAAAGGGAATGCCGGGGGTGTTCCGCGATGCGGGCCGGTCAATCACCGTCCCTTCGGAGAGGATAAGGCCTACGCCGCCTTCTGCCCGACGACGATAATAAGCGGCATTGGCGTCGCCGGGTATACCCTGCAGGGCCATGCTGCGGGTCATGGGGGCCATGACGATACGATTGGGCAGCGTCAACGCGCCCAGTTCAAACGGGCGGAATAAAATATCGGTAGAGGGAACAGTCATGATCGCAGGAGCCTTCCCGAAAAGGAGATAAAATAGCCCTCCCAAAATGTTAACGCACCCACCCAGTTTCAACCATTGCAGCGCACAAGAAGATATTTGTGCGCGCCATGGGCATCTTTATGGGTTAGCCCTCAGGCTTAGGTTCAGGACCTAGGCATTCCCCCAATCCTGCCGTTTAATGCCCTGCGCATAGAGGAGGACTGACAGGTCGCCATGGCGAATTTCCGCATCCGCCGCCGCCCGCGCTTTTTCCTTGGCATGATAGGCAATGCCAAGGCTGGCGGCCTGTATCATCGGAATATCATTTGCCCCATCACCCACGGCCATGGTGCGGTCCGCCGCAATGCCATGGACGGCCATGGCGGCCTCTAATTCCTGCTGCTTGCGCGCAGAATCGACAATCGGATCAGCAACAGTGCCGGTAAGGCGGCCATTGGCAAGGCCCAGCACATTGGCAACAACCTTCTGAAACCCAATTTCCGCGCCTACGGGGTCAGCAAAGCGGGTAAAGCCGCCTGAGACCAGCACCGTTTTCGCACCACGCGCAACCATGGTCTGCACCAGCGCCTTCGCACCGGGCATGATCTTCACACGCTCCGCACGGCACAGATCAATTTTCGCCTCATCGAGATCGGTCAGCAAAGCAACCCGCGCCCGCAATGCCTCAGCAAAGTCCAGTTCGCCGCGCATGGCACGCTCGGTCACGTCGGCAATCTGCGCCTTGATACCGGCATAGTCGGCCAGTTCATCAATGCATTCGATGGTAATCATCGTCGAATCCATATCGGCGACGAGCAGCTTTTTCTCTCGTGTCGTCTGCGCCTGCACTACCACATCATGAGTGCCGGGAACGGCCTGAAGCGCAGCGCGCACTGCCGCCCGATCACCATCAAAGAAAATATCAGTCGCTTTGCCAGCTTCCAGCTCAGCAATGCCTGTGATAGTCGCGCCTGTCTCGGATATGCAATCCTGCGCGGCTGAAATATCCCCCTGCCCCAATGAGGCGCTTGCGACTATGGTGGCAACGAACATGAACACTTCCTTTGCATATGATCCGGCCACCGACTCAGGCCGCCCGCCGCTTGCGCTTATTGCCGGACCAACCGCCAGCGGCAAGAGCGCGCTGGCCATTGCCCTTGCGGAAAAGGCTAATGGCATCATCATCAATGCCGATGCCAGCCAGATTTACGCCGATTTGCGGATATTGTCGGCGCGCCCTTCGGCGGAGGAGGAAGCCCGCGCCCCGCATCGCCTGTTCGGCGCGATGGACGGCGCAACGCCTTGCTCTGCCGCGCATTGGGCCACCCTCGCCAAGGCGGAAATCGCCGCTGCCCATCAGGCAGGAAAACTACCGATATTGGTCGGCGGCACCGGCCTCTATATCCGCACCCTGCTGGATGGCATCGCGCCGGTGCCAGAGATAGACGCCGATATTCGGGAAGCGGTGCGCGGATTAGCCGTGGCAGACGCTTATGCCGCCCTTTCCCGCGAGGACCCGGATTCCGCCGCCGTCCTCGCCCCGGCAGACAGCGCCCGAATCGCCCGTGCGCTGGAGGTTATCCGCTCCACCGGGCGCAGCATCCGGGACTGGCGCGCCCATAAAGAAGGCGGCATCGAGGATCAGGTCCACCTCGCCCCGCTCATCCTGCTGCCGCCAAGAGAGTGGCTCATCACCCGTTGCGACATACGATTCGAGCATATGCTGGAACAAGGCGCAGTGGAGGAGGTTCAGGCGCTGCTCGCCCGTCAATTAGCGCCAGAACTGCCAGTAATGCGCGCCATTGGCGTACCGGAAATACAGGCATGGCTGAACGGCGACCTTTCGCACGAAGAAATGATCCAACGCGGGCAGATTGCCACCCGCCAATATGCAAAGCGGCAATATACATGGTTTTCTCGCCAGCCGCCCGGCCACTGGCCCCGCCATGAAGAGGAAATCAATATCAAAAATAATGCCGATATTGTAATAAAATTACAATCAATGATATTGACATAAACTATTATGTCTCATAGAGCCGGACCCGCCGATGGATGGCGATTCTGGGGTTGCGAATGCCGTTGGGTTCGCCCATGCGATACTCCCGATTCTGTCATTTCCATGCAGGGATGGTGTTTTTCAATTCCCGCAAAATGGCAGAGCGTGATGGTAAGGAGACAAGTTGTGGCCGAAATGAGCGGCGCTGATATTTTGGTTCAATGCCTGGTTGATCTGGGGGTCGAGGTTGTATTCGGCTATCCGGGCGGGGCAGTGCTACCAATTTACGACGCACTCTATAACCACCCGACCATCAAGCATGTGCTGGTCCGCCATGAACAGGGCGCGACCCATATGGCCGAAGGCTATGCCCGTTCCACGGGAAAGCCCGGCGTGGTCCTCGTCACATCCGGCCCCGGTGCGACCAATGCCGTCACCGGCATTACCGATGCATTGATGGATTCCATCCCGATGATCGTCATCACCGGGCAGGTAGGCACCAGCCTCATTGGCTCTGATGCGTTTCAGGAGGCCGATACCGTCGGCATTACCCGGCATTGTTCCAAGCATAATTATCTGGTTAAGTCTCCGGGTCGGCTGGCTCATGTCATTCATGAGGCCTTTCATATCGCCACCACGGGCCGCCCCGGCCCGGTTGTGATTGATATTCCCAAGGATGTTCAGGTCGCCTCCGCGCCCTTTGAAAAGCCCGGCGCTATCGCCCATGCCAGCTATCGTCCGCAGGTTAAGGCCCCGGCAGCAGATATTGCCGCCGCCATCGATATGATCGCCAAGGCGAAACAGCCGGTTTTCTATACCGGTGGGGGCGTCATCAATGCCGGACCAGAGGCTTCTGCGGCCCTGCGTGAACTGGTTGAGCTAACCGGTGCGCCGGTGACATCGACACTCATGGGTCTGGGTGCTTTCCCGGCATCGTCTGATAAATGGCTGGGGATGCTGGGGATGCATGGCACCTATGAAGCCAACTGGACGATGAATCAGGCCGACCTCGTCATTTGTGTCGGGGCGCGTTTTGATGATCGCGTAACCGGCAGGCTGAATGCCTTTGCCCCCAACAGCAAGAAAATCCATATCGATATTGACCGCAGTTCGATCAACAAAATCGTGCTGGTTGATCTGCCGATTATCGCCGATGCCGGAAGCGCGCTGGCGGATTTGATCGCTGCATGGAAGGCTGCGGGCCATCAGGCACAGGATTTGTCCGGCTGGTGGAAACAGATTGAGGACTGGCGCAAGGTCAACAGCCTCGCTTATCCCGCTGATACCGACGAAATCATGCCGCAGCATGCCATTGCCGAGCTGTTCGGCGCGACACGCGGCAAGGACGTCATCATCACTACCGAAGTTGGCCAGCATCAGATGTGGGCGGCACAGCATTTCCACTTTGATGACCCAAATAAATGGCTGACCTCTGGCGGCCTCGGCACCATGGGCTATGGTTTCCCCGCCGCTATTGGCGCGCAAATGGGCAACCCCGATAGTCTGGTTGTCTGCATCGCAGGTGACGCATCGGTTCAAATGAACATTCAGGAACTGGGGACCGCCAGCCAATATCGTCTGCCGGTTAAGCTGTTCATTTTGAACAATGAATATATGGGGATGGTCCGCCAATGGCAGGAACTGACCTATGAAAGCCGCTATTCCAACAGCTATTCTGACAGCCTGCCGGACTTTGTGAAACTGGCCGAGGCTTATGGATGGACCGGAATTCGTATCGAAAATCCGGACGATCTGGAATCCGGCATTGCCAAAATGATCGCAACGCCCGGCCCGGTATTGGTGGATTGCCGCGTGGCGAAGCTGTCTAACTGTTTCCCGATGATACCATCAGGTGCATCGCATACCGAAATGCTGCTGGACCCCAGCCAGGTTTCCGGCACTATGGCGGATGAGGCAAAAGCACTGGTATAACAGGAGAGTAGGATATGACCGCGCATCTCAGGCTTCGTATTCATATATCGGAACCATGGGATTTTGAGCGGCAAACCGGAATGGAGACGTTAACCGGCTGGACTGTAGAACATGAGGGCGAGCAGCAGGATGAATGGGAAGTCATGCTCGATACCCCTTATGAGATGAATGATGTGGTCCATGACCGTGTCCTCATCAACCCCCGTTATGTCGGGGAAAAGCTGGGAAAAGTCTTTGATTCCATTGTTGGCATGGCGGTGCGTATCGCCCATCAGGCTGACGGCGACTATCATTATGCGATGGCGGGCACCCTGTCCCTCCACCGCGATGAGGAACAAGAGGAAGTCAATTGATGCATATCGCCGAGGAACAGAACGAACGCCATGTTCTGTCGATCACCGTCACCAATGAGGCCGGCATATTGGCACGCGTCGCAGGTATGTTCACCGCGCGCGGCTATAATATTGACAGCCTCACGGTGGCGGACATTTCGCCGGATCATCAACTGAGCCGCATCACCATTGTTACCAATGGCGCGCCGCATATGATCGACCAGATCATCGCTCAGCTTGACCGGCTGGTGCCGGTGCATAAGGTGACAGACCTTACCGATAATGGGCCATTTGTTGAACGCGAACTGGCACTGGTGAAGGTAAATGGCATTGGTGAGGCGCGGATAGAGGCGCTGCGTATTGCTGATATTTTCCGTGCCAAGGTGGTCGATACCACGACGGAGAGCTTTATATTTGAACTGACCGGCCCCACTGACAAAATCAACACCTTCATCACCCTGATGCGGGAATTGGGGCTGGTAGAAATTGGCCGCACCGGCATTGTTGGCATGGTTCGCGGCAAAGGCTGATCCCACAATTTTCACTCATCCGGCAGGTCCGAAAGGGCCTGCTTATTCCTGATACATCCTGTCCGAAAGGGAGCAAATATCCATGAAAGTCTATTATGATCATGATGCCGACATCGGCCTCATCAAAGGTAAGAAGGTCGCCATCCTCGGTTATGGCAGTCAGGGTCACGCCCACGCACAGAATCTGCGTGACAGCGGCGTAACCGAAGTTGCCATCGCCCTACGTCCCGGTTCGCCCAGCGCGAAGAAGGCCGAAGGCGCAGGCTTCAAGGTCATGCCGAACGCCGAAGCGGCCGCATGGGCCGACGTTCTGATGATCCTCGCCCCTGATGAACATCAGGCCGCAATCTACGAAAATGACATCAAGGGCAATCTGCGCCCCGGTGCGGCACTGGCCTTCGCCCATGGCCTCAACATCCATTTCGGCCTGATCGAAGCCCCCGCTGACATCGACGTCATCATGATCGCTCCTAAAGGCCCCGGTCACACCGTGCGCGGTGAATATCAGCGCGGCGGCGGCGTACCCTGCCTGATCGCTGTGGCGCAGGACGCAACCGGCAACGCCCATGACATCGCGCTGTCTTATGCTTCTGGCGTTGGTGGTGGCCGTAGCGGCATCATCGAAACCAACTTCAAGGAAGAATGCGAAACCGATCTGTTCGGTGAACAGGCTGTTCTTTGCGGCGGCGCAACCGCGCTGGTTCAGGCCGGGTTCGAAACGCTGGTTGAAGCTGGCTATGCGCCGGAAATGGCCTATTTCGAATGTCTGCACGAACTGAAGCTGATCGTTGACCTGATGTATGAAGGCGGCATCGCCGACATGCGCTATTCGATCTCGAACACCGCCGAATATGGCGACATCAAGACCGGCCCGCGCATCATCACCGAAGAAACCAAGAAGGAAATGAAGCGCGTACTGGAAGATATTCAGTCTGGCCGTTTCGTGAAGGACTTCATCCTCGACAACCGTGCTGGCCAGCCGGAACTGAAGGCTTCGCGCAAGCAGGCTGCTGCGCACCAGATCGAAAAGACCGGCGCTCAGCTTCGTGCGATGATGCCGTGGATCGGTGCAAACAAGCTGGTGAACAAGGAAAAGAACTAATCTTTTCCTGATCGGCAGCATATAATCTGCCGAATATCTATGAATATAGGGTGGCCGTTTCCAGACAGGAAGGGCCGCCCTTTTTCTTTGCCTGGTCGAATGAAGGGATTTGGAAGGAAGGGAGTATTCTTATAATCCGCCTATTCAGAAACCTATAGCTACTCTGCATATTTCAATGCTCGACATTAAGACGAGGGTGCCTAAATTAGCGCCATCTTATTTTTATGGAGATTCTTCTCATGCGCCTCCCTCTTATTGCCCTTGCCGTTGCAACAATCGGCCTCTCCGCTGGTGTTGCCATTAACGCCCAGAACGCCCCTTCCGCTTTGCCCGGTCAGGCTGACGCATCCCGCATCACCGGCGGCACTTATGCAGTTGATGGCGGCCACACACAGGTTCTTTTCTCTTACGACCATATGGGCTTTTCCAAAAATATGGGCGTGATTGCAGAACCGACCGGTTCTCTGACGCTGGACCCGAAGTCACCGGCCAAGGCGAAGGTTTCCGTCACTTTCCCAATCGCCAACATTCGCACTGGCATTTCTGCTCTTGATGAACATCTGACCGGCGCTGATTTCTTTGACGCGGCACAGTTCCCGCAGGCAAGCTTCACGTCTACCGCTGTGACGCTGGATCCCAAGGACAAGACCAAGGCAAAGATCGCGGGCACCCTCACCATCAAGGGCGTCAGCAAGCCGGTTGTCCTTGACGCCAGCTTCTATGGCGCAGGCACTAACCCGATGAGCAAGAAGGAAACCGTTGGTTTCAGTGCGAAAACCAGCATCAATCGCAGCGAATTTAACGCAGGCGCTTATGTTCCTGCCGTTGGCGATAAGGTTGACCTCAAAATCACCGCTGCTTTTGAGAAATAAGTAACGCTGATTGCGTTTTATACCATGAAGAGGGCCTCCGTCATTTCATATTGGCGGGGGCTCTTTCTATATTTGGCTTTGTTTCCCGAAAATCATGTGAAAAGCGCGAAAAAAGGCTGGACGAATACCCCGCCCTGTCGCTAAGGACGTGGCCATGGCACAGTCTTTGTCTCTGCTGGTTCTACGACTTACACGCCCTTAGGCGTGTCTTTTGGTGTGGCCCGTTGGCGCCGCCCACTTCGCCTAAGGGCAAATCCACAAAAAAGTCGTTATTACGGGCCACGAAATAAGAGGTCCGGCCATTATTTTCAGGGATTTCACCATGTCCATGCTCATTGATCCGTCCGTTAAATATCGCGCCTTTCCGCAGGTTGATCTGCCCAATCGCCAATGGCCCAGCCAAACGATTACCAAGGCACCGCGCTGGCTCTCCACCGATATGCGCGACGGCAATCAGGCCTTGATTGACCCGATGAATGCGGAAAAGAAGCAGCGCTTTTTCGAACTGCTAATCAAAGTCGGCCTGAAGGAAATTGAGGTAGGTTTCCCATCAGCAGGTGCGACAGAATTTGATTTCATCTCTGGCCTCGTCAAGCAGGACAAAATCCCAGACGATGTTTTTGTGCAGGTGCTAACACAGGCACGGCAAGACCTCATCGATAAAAGCTTTGAATCCTTGCGCGGAGCAAAGCAGGCCATTGTTCATTTGTATAATGCGATATCCCCCGCATGGCGCCAGATTGTGTTCGGCATGGATCGTCCACAAATCAAGGAAATAGCCACAAATGCTGCAAAAATGCTGCGTGACAACGCGGCAGCCCAGCCCAATACCGATTGGTATTTCGAATATTCACCGGAAACCTTTTCTACAGCAGAACTGGACTTCAGCCTCGAATGCTGTGAAGCGGTGATAGAAATTTTGCAGCCCACCCCGGAAAAACCGCTGATCCTTAACTTGCCAGCTACAGTGGAGGCCGCAACCCCCAACGTCTATGCGGATCAGATTGAATGGTTTTGCCGCCATATTTCCCGCCGCGATAGCGTGGTTATCTCTCTCCACACCCATAATGACCGTGGCACAGGCGTTGCCGCCGCAGAACTGGGCGTGATGGCCGGGGCTGACCGTGTCGAAGGCTGCTTGCTGGGCAATGGGGAGCGTACAGGGAACTGTGATCTGCTAACGGTTGCGCTGAATATGTACACGCAGGGCGTTAATCCGGGTCTGGATTTCTCGGACATCGATGAAATTGTCCAGACGGTGCAATATTGCAATCAGCTTCCTGTTCACCCACGTCATCCTTATGCTGGTGAACTGGTGTTCACGGCCTTCTCCGGCAGCCATCAGGACGCCATCAAAAAAGGCTTCGCGGCACAGGATGCACGCAATGACCAATATTGGAACGTCCCTTATTTGCCGATTGATCCCAAGGATCTGGGCCGCGATTATGAGGCCGTTATCCGCGTCAACTCGCAATCGGGTAAGGGCGGCGTTGCATGGGTGTTGCAGCAGGATAAGGGCCTCAAACTGCCTAAGCGTATGCAGGCTGATTTCAGCCGGGTTGTGCAGGACTATGCCGACCGCAGCAGCCGCGAACTGAATGCTACCGATATTTGGGAAGCCTTTGAGGAGCATTACCGCCTCAAATCCGGTCAGCCGATTCACCTCATCACCTATGAGCGCAGCGGGTCTATTGGCGGGGCGGATCGCAGCTTCATCGGTCGCCTTGAAATCAATGGCGAGGAACATGGTGTGTCCGGCAAGGGCAAGGGGCTGATTTCCGGCATTCTCTCTGCCCTGCAGGACCATAGCCAGATTGATCTGGAAGTCGTCGATTATAATGAACATGCCATTGGTTCCGGCACGGATGTGCAGGCCGCCGCTTATGTGGAATGCAAGACACCCGATGGCCGCACCTTCTTTGGCGTGGGCATGGACGAGGATGTGGCAACCGCATCGGTTCAGGCCGTGCTGTCCGCCGCCAATGGGCTGCTCGCCCGCGCAGGATAAGGCATATACCTAAAGGCCGTACCATGTGTCTGGCCCCCTGATGTAAATAAAAAGCGCGCTTACTGGTTAGGCGCGCTTTTTCTATACCCCCTCAGCAGGCAATACACCCTGCATGCCAAAGCCCCTTGAACCGGGCCTTCATCTATGATCTCCTCAGCATATAAAATAACAGGATGAGGTTCGGGATGATGGATGCTCGTTTTCCACTATTTGAAAGGCTGCGCCTGCCCGTCATTGGCGCGCCTATGTTCCTGCTTTCCGGGCCGGAACTGGTCATCGCCCAGTGCAAGGCCGGTGTCATCGGCAGCTTCCCATCCCTCAACGCCCGCCCCACCAGCCAGCTTGACGAATGGTTGCACCAGATCCGCGAAGAGCTTTCCGCATGGGATCAAGGCCACCCGGACACCCCAGCCGCGCCCTTTGCCGTTAACCTGATCGTCCACGCCAGCAATAACCGGCTGGAGGAAGATATGGACATGTGCGCCCGGCATCAGGTGCCGATCGTTATCACCTCCCTTGGCGCGCGGGAAGATGTGAACACAACCGTCCATAGCTGGGGAGGCGTCACTTTGCATGATGTCATCCATGATCGTTTTGCACGCAAGGCCATTGAAAAGGGCGCAACCGGCCTCATCGCCGTTGCCACTGGTGCTGGCGGCCATGCCGGGACTGTATCCCCCTTCGCACTGGTACAGGAAATTCGCCAATGGTTTGATGGGCCGCTCGCTTTATCGGGCGCGATTGCCAATGGTCGCTCCATCCTCGCAGCCCGTGCGCTGGGTGCCGATGTCGCCTATATTGGCAGCGCCTTCATCGCCACAGAAGAAAGCCGTGCCGTCCCCGCCTATAAGCAATGCATCACGGACAGCCACGCCAGCGATATTATATACAGCAACCTGTTTACCGGCGTGCATGGCAATTATCTGCGCGCCTCAATTGAGGCCGCTGGGCTGGACCCTGATAATTTACCACAAAGCGACCCAACGAAGATGAATTTCGGCTCTGGCGGCAATCAGGCAGCCAAGGCTTGGAAAGATATATGGGGCGCGGGTCAGGGCGTTGGCGCTATCGACCACATAGAAACGGTGGCCGATCTGGTCGCCCGTTTCATCCGCGAATATGAGGAAGGCAAGGCTGCCTTATGATGGCCCTGAGACCTGACTCTAAGGGCGATTTCTAATCAGGCAAAATTTGATAACGCTTAAAAAACCTTAGAGCGGTTTCCCTGATCCAGCCTAACCTGAAACCACTCTAAGCCGCAGATGAAGTATTTTTCTGCTCTTCAATCACAGGCGGAAAACTAATCGCCCGGCGTAAGTCCTCCAACCGGTCAGCCAATGCCTGTAGGGTGATTTCCGGGATGATCGCTGCCGGATTTTCCGCGCGCAGCAACTCCGCCAACCACATAGTGCGCTGGCCCATTTCATCCAGCCGTTGCAAATGCGGCATACAACGGACCATTACCGCCTCATCAAGGCAGAGCTGTACCCCCAGATTCTCCATATCCTCGCGGAGCTGATATAGTTCCTGCGCAATTTTATCACGCATCGCCAGCGGATAAGGCGGCCATGCCGACATATCCGGCGCTGTCCTATCGGGCCCCTGTGGGGGATCATGAGACATTTTCGCCCTCCTCACAGCGCGTCAATATGGCGCTGGCCAGTGCATCCAACGGTAATTGCGCTTCCACAGCACCCTTGGCGATGGCCGCCGCCGATGCCTCAAACAGCATCGCGCTGTCTTTATCCTGACAGAGTGTAAGCCCCCCCATTTGCTTTATCGCGCCCATGCCCGCCGCGCCATCAATGCCTGCACCCGAAAGGATAACGCCAACGGCCTTATCCCGTGCCGCCTTGGCCACCGTCGTCAGCAATAAATCCGCCGATGGGCGCACGCCGTTGACCGGATCCCGCGCCATCAGGCGGATGGAACCACCGGGCCAGCGATCCAGCAACCCATGCCTGTCCTGATGGGAAAGAACATAAACATGGCCGGGCTTGAGTGGCTGGCCATCTTCCGCCAGCTTAACCTCTGGCCGGACGGCCTGATTGAGGCGAGAGGCGAAGGGAACCGCCAGCCCTTCCTCCAATTGCTGAAGCACGATAGTCGGCGGACAATCCACCGGCCAGTGAGAGAGCAGTTCCGTCACAGCAGGGCCACCGCCCAATGATGCTGAAATCGCTACGATCGACCCATTCCATCTATAATCGCCTGCTGCCGGGGCACTGTTGGCCGCCGCTTCCGCCTTTGCCTCAACCGCCGCGACATCATATTTCTTCACCTTGCTCTTTGCCGCAGTCGCCACCAGCTTGCAGAGCTTATCAGCAATCTGGGCAAATTCCTCGGTCGTCGCACGGGCAGGCTTGTGAAAGCATGCAACAGCCCCCAGTTCCAATGCGCGCAATGTTACCTCCGCCCCTTTTTCCGTCAGCGTCGATAACATCACCACCGGCATAGGGCGGCTCGTCATAATCTCTTCAAGGAAATCGATGCCGTTCATCCCCGGCATTTCAATATCCAGCGTCACTACATCCGGGCGCAACTCGGTAATCATATCTCTGGCTTCGGCAGCATTCGCGGCCGCGCCCACCACCATCAGATTGCCAGCCTGTTCCAACGCACTGGAAAACAGGGCGCGCATCGTAATGGAATCATCGACAACCAGAACCTTGATAGCGGCCATTTTTACGTCCTCTGGGGCGATTTCTAATCGATTGAGACAATCGATGGTTAAGAAACCGCACTATGTTAAGCGCTTAGATCAGTTATGCATTTCAGATTTAGAAACTGCTCTAAGCAACCATATTGGGGTTATTCATTCTATAACGGCAGGAAAGCGCTCCGCTTTGCACCTTCACGCCGCTTCGGGCAAAGTTACGTCGCTTGTCAGGCTGGGCATATCCAACACCATCACCATCCGGTCCTCCAGCGCAACCAGCCCTTCGAGATGCGGCACCACCGCATCATGGCCCGTGGTAGGCGGAGGCTGTATCGCATCTTCCTGTATGGTGACGATGTCGCTGACTGCATCGACAATCAGCCCACGAAGCTGGCCGCCCGTCTGCACGACGATAATGACATGGCGGTCCGTCGGCACGGCAGCCTCCCACCCCAGACGCGCCGCAAGATCAATCACCGGCAGCACCGTGCCGCGCAGATTAACCACGCCCGCAACATAAGAAGGCACATGCGGCAAACGGGTTGCCGGGGACCATGCCCGAATTTCACGGATGGTCATGATATCAAGGCCAAAGCTCTGTTCGCCCAAGCGAAAAGTGATTAATTGCCGCGCCATATTCTGCCTCGTTTTCCTATTCCGTCACGCCGTGATTAATGGGTGATGCGCCGCAGCGCGCTATCTAGCCGATCCGCGTCAAAGGGTTTTACAATCCATCCCGTTGCCCCGGCACTGCGCGCCCGCGCCTTTTTCTCGTCCGAACTTTCAGTGGACAGCACCAATATCGGGCAATCCCGGAAACGTACCTGATCGCGCAGGGCCTCTATCAGACCAAAACCGTCCAGCCGGGGCATGTTAATGTCGGTGACGATCACATCGACATCATCACCGCTATCTGCCAGCCACTCCAGCGCCGCAACGCCATCTTCCGCCTGACTGACGCGATACCCACGAGAACCAAGCGCCACGCGCAGCAAAGCGCGCATGCTCGCACTGTCATCTACCGTCAGGACATGCAGTTCTTCCGCCATCAAACGGCCCTTTCCATCATCAGAATAATTCCACTTCACCACTGGCCGGACGCGGGGCAGAAGGCCGTTCCACCGGAACATCCCTGCGCCCGACAATACGGACCCTCACCCGCCCTCGCACCGGATCAAAATCAACACGCCGCGCGCACTCCCCACCCGTGTCACTGCGCACCAGCGGAATATTTTCTGTCGCCAGAAATTGCCGCGCGAAACGCGCGTTGGCGGAGCCTATTTGCGTCATCCCCCGATGCATGTCCGCCCCTCCGTAAATATGCGCCTTCATGCGGGACTTTAATGCACCACTTGTCATCATCTGGTTAATGAGCAATTCCATCAGATAGGCGCCGTAGTTTGCGTCAGCGACCACCCCGCTATCAGGCGCAGGTTCGGCCAGCAGGAAATGGTTCATGCCGCCGATGCGGGCAACGGGATCATAAAGACAGCAGGCGATGCAGCTTCCCAATATGGTCGTCACAATTTCAGGCTTGCCGGTGCCGACATAAGCCTGCCCCTGCATGATCGTTACATGGTCATGATGCGTCGCGGGCGGGGTACTATCCGGGCTATGAGGGGAAGGGGCCGCCTGCATCACCAGCCCGCCATACCCAGCGCCGTACCCGCAATATGGGGCAAGGGCAGAATTTTCATGGCCGCGCCCAGACTGGCGGCCGCGCGCGGCATACCATAAACGGTAGAGCTGGCCTGATCCTGCGCAATAGTGCGGGCTCCCGCCTGCCGCATTGCTAACAGCCCCTTTGCGCCGTCCTGCCCCATGCCGGTTAGCAAAATACCAACCGCCGCCGGGCCAAGTCGCTGCGCCGCCGATTCAAACAAGCGATCCACACTGGGCCGATGGCCCGAGACCGGATCGCCCGGCACCATATTTACGGAAAGCTGTCCGGAACGACCAATGATGGCATGACGGTCATTGCCCGGCGCAATATATATATGACCGGGGCGCAAAGGCAGGCCCGGTTCCACCAGTTGCACCTTTGCCGCGCATTTCGCATCCAGCCGCTGCGCCATGGCGGGGGCGAAGGCCGCGCTGATATGCTGAACAATCACCGTGGGCGGGCAATTTTCAGGGAAGCTGGGCAAGATGTGGTGCAGAGCTTCCACCCCACCTGTTGAGGCGCCAATGACGATGCACAAAGCATCTGTTGTTGCAGATGCGCCAGCAAAGCGAACGTCGGTTGTTACCGATGTTCCAATGGAATCTATACCGGGTGCAACAGGTCCAGTACCAGCCACCGCCCGCAACGCCGCATTACGAAGCGGCACAGCCCCACCAGCGGTCATATCCGCCGACATGCCGCGCCAGCGCCGCACCCGTGCCGCGCTGCTCACCATTGCGGCGAGCGCACCACCATCATGATCGAGGAAATTACTGATCGCCCCATCCGGCTTGGCATAACAATCGACTGCACCCAGTTCCAGCGCACGCACGGTCACGTCACAGCCCTGCTGGGTAACGCCCGATACAATCACCACCGGCATAGGACGCAGACGCATGATCTTATCGAGAAAATCCAGCCCGTTCATCCCCGGCATTTCAATGTCCAGCGTGACAACGTCAGGGTTCATTTCCCTAATCATCACCCGTGCCTGCCGCGCATCCGCCGCCGTGCCAATCACTTCCAGATCAGGGGCCTGAGATAATAGCCGCGTCAGCAATGCCCGCATGGTTGCGCTATCATCAACGATCAGAACACGGGTCTTCATGCCTCCACCTTTCGGTAAATCGTGTTGCCCACCAGCTCCAGCCGCTGCTGGGCCGGACCGCTCACCCGCTCGCTATGACCGATGTAGAGGTGACCGCCGGGGGCCAGATGGTCCGCAAAGCGCGCCACCAGCTTTTCCCGCGTCGGCTGATCGAAATAAATCATCACATTACGGCAGAAAACAACGTCAAACTGGCGCTTGATCGGCCAGACACCCAGCAAATTGAGCCGCCGCACCCGTACAAGGGAACGCACCTCATCCTTCAACACCGCCTGCCCATGCCCCTCGGTATCCACGACAATCAGCACGCCTTCGCCGGGGTTCGTCAGCGCGCCTCTGGCACCCGTAGCATTACTGAGCGGTACAATCGGCAGGAAGCGGCCACGATTATTGAGAACCATCAAATCCTGCCCGATACCATCAATATCCTTCTCTTCTGGCCGCAGGCTTTCCAGCACATGGGTAAGCGGGATAACAACGGTCTGATCGCCAACGGTGACAATCATCCCATCGGCAATGGCCAGCGTCAGCGGTAATGCCAGAGTGAAGGTACAGCCTTCACCGGGGCGCGATTCGATAGAAATACGCCCCCCCAGATCCTTCACATTCTGGCGCACCACATCCATGCCAACACCACGGCCAGAAATATTGGAAACCTGCTGCGCGGTTGAAAAACCAGCAGCGAAGATGAGATTGTCAATTTCTTCATTCGTTAACTGGGCATCCGGCGCGATCAGCCCCCGCTCCCGCGCCTTGCGCAGCACAACCTCGCGGTTAATGCCTGCACCATCATCGGTAATGGAAATAAGGATACGCCCGCCGCGTTGCTCCGCCGACAAATGCAACTGCCCTTCGGCAGGCTTGCCGCTAGCGATGCGCTGCTCCGGCGTTTCAATACCATGATCGACCGCATTACGGATGAGATGCGTCAAAGGCTCACCCAGACGTTCCACCACCGTCTTATCCAGCTCGGTGCTTTCCCCGCTCATCGTCAGTTGCACCTTCTTACCGGTCGATGATTCCAGCTCTCGTACAATACGCGGCACACGGGAAAAGACCGAGCCAATGGGCTGGGCACGAATGGACATCGCGCTTTCCTGAATTTCGCGGGTCAGTTGATCCAGCATCCCCATTTCATCGGTAACCGCAGCCCCGTTATGGCCGAGGCGCTGCGCCATCATCGCCTGCGCGATCACCAATTCGCCAACCGTGTCGATGAGCCGATCGAGCTTGGCGAGATCAACGCGCACCGTCTGGCCCACACTACTGACAGGGCGGGGGGCGGATGAAGCTGTGGCGGGGACGGTGGCCGAGGAGGGGGGCGGGGCTGAAGCAGGAACCGGGATTTGTTCTGCTGCCTCCTTCAACGGGGCAACGGGAACCGGCGCGGATTTCACCTCTGCCGCTGGCTGAACGATAACCGGCGCAGGAGCAGGGGCAGGAACCGAAGCCATAACCGCAGCCGGGGCCGGGGCGGCAACCGGCGGATATGCAGGAAGGGTCACAGAAACCGGACCGGAACCGGGCAGCGCTTCCATTTCCTCAATCTTCAGCGTGCAATCATCACCGATGAAATCGAACACATCCTCAATTTCTGCGCGGGTGACGGATGCAGGAAGAGCGAATTCCCAGCTCAGCCAACTTTTCTCAACCGTTAGCTGATCGAGCGAAGGCAAAGCGCTAGCATCAACCGACAGGCAGGAACCGCCCAGTTCCCCCAATTCCCGCAGCATCAACAACGGCTCATTACCATTGGCTAATGCACCATCGGCAAAACTCAGCGCCACATGCCAGCCATGGAGGGAAGCGCTTATGGGAAGGGAGGACATATCCGTGACATCTGTGACGGGCGCAGACGCAACAGCCACCACCGCTTCACCGTCTTCCAGCCGCCGCTCTACCTCAGCAGCGGCAGCCTCCATCGCGGCTGCCTCGCCCGCATCAAGGGACAATTCCCCCATCAGATCATCAAGATCAAAATCAAGACCGAAATCATCCGCCGATGCCTCATCTGCCGCCGCAGTCACAGATGCTGCGCCAACATCATCAGAGGTCATTTCTTCTATTGGTAGGCCAGCGGCAGCACGCTCCGCCACCTCTTCCAATTCCGCGCTCACGGCCTCATCATCAGGCGACGGCCCTTCACCGCGCACCGACGCGACATGATCGCTCAGCACATCAAAGGCCCGCAGCATCAGCCCGGTCAGCCGATCACCCAGCGCCAGATCTCCATCACGCACATAAGAAAGCACGGTTTCAAATTTATGGGTGAAGGCCTGCAACAGGGTGAAGCTGAAAGCCCCTGCCCCGCCTTTGATAGAGTGAACAGCGCGAAAAATGCTATTCACCGTCTCACCATCAGCCGTGCCAGACTGGCAGGCCATCAGCCCTTCTTCGGCAAGGGCGAGGGCTTCTTCACATTCCAGAAAGAAGATTCCCTGAATCTCTTCATTGGTCATCGCGGTTATCTACCTCTGTTCTTTCCGGCCCATATTCTATCTGATTACTCAGGCGGATTGCGCCCACCGGAATATCTCTGCCAGCCCGGCCACCCGCGCTGCCGAAATCATCGCAGGGGATGGATGCACCTCCAGCATAGCCGACCGCGCCTGTGCCGTTTGCTGGGCACTTAGCATCAATTGCAGGCCAGAAAGGCCGATGCGCGCCACATCGCTGCCTTCTAATATTACACTGACACCCGGTGCCATAGACCGATCCAGATGAGAGACCAGAGCATCCGCAGAGGTGCGGTCCATGATGGCGGGCAGGGTTATCATTGTCATATCAGTGGTGTCCTTTAATGGCCTCACTATCTATTAATCGTTAAAATTCAGACCAGTCGTCGTCATCCATAGCCAGCGCGAGGCTATTTTCCCGCTGCGTCCGAACCTGCGCGGGTTGTGCTGCAACCAGTGGAGGAGACACAGGAGCTGGTGCAAAAGAGACCGAATTGCCGACAGGCGAAGGGGAAATAGTGGAAACGGCAGCAATCGCTTCCTTCCTCATCGGGCTGGCAGAGGACACTGCCGCGGGAGCCGGAGCTTCTTTCCTGCGTCCACCCAGCCGGAAACGCTCCACCAGCCCAGCCAGATCATCCGCCTCATTGGCAAGGCTGCGTACAGCGGCACTGGATTCTTCGACCATCGCGGCATTTTGCTGTGTCATCTTATCCATATCGCCAACGGACTGGTTGACCTGCAATAACCGCACTGCCTGCGTTTCAGCGGTTTCGGAGATAGAGGAGACAAGCAGATTTATTTCCCCCACCCGCGTCACAATACGGTTGAGCATTGATCCCGTTTCACCGACCAGTTCCACCCCAGTATTAACCTGCTGCGCGCTGGTCATGATGAGCGCCTTAATGTCCTTTGCCGCCTCGGCGCTACGCTGCGCAAGGGCGCGCACTTCGTTCGCCACTACGGCAAAGCCTTTGCCTGCATCGCCTGCGCGGGCGGCCTCTACCCCGGCATTGAGCGCCAGCAGGTTTGTTTGAAACGCGATACCGTCAATCACATTGATAATCTGGGTGATTTCCTGCGCGGACCGCTCAATCGCTCCCATGGCGGCAACCGCGCGTTCCACCACAAGGCCGCCATCACTGGCTTCCTTATGCGCGCCACCAATGGCTTGCGCAGCGCGATGGGCACTTTGTGCGCTCTGTTCCACCATGCTGGTGATTTCATTCATAGAGGACGCCGTTTCCTCCAGCGCAGCGGCCTGCTCCTCTGTCCGCTGCGACAAATCCTGCGTAGCAACACGAATTTCGCCAGAGCCGGAATGAATGCTACCCACCGCACGAGTGACAGAACCAATGGTGCTGGAGAGGCTGCTCATCGCGTCATTATAATCCAGCCGCAGCCGGTCATATTCGCCGGGGAAATTATCGCCGATACGGAATAGCAAATTACCCGCCGCCAGCTCAGACAGGCCTTTGCCCAGCGCTTGTACAACCTGCTCCTGCTGCTTTGCATTGTCCTGCACCATCTGGGCATTACGGCGGAAGATATTCATCGCCCGCACCATGCGGCCCACGCAATCCCGATGCTCGCCATAGCGTACAGGGCTATCGAGATCCCCTGCGGCAAGGGCCTCCATACGTTCAACCGTCGCCACATAAGGGGCACTGATCTGGCGCCCGGCATAGATCATCGTCGCAGCCGTACCTATGAGGCCCCAGGCCGCACAGGCAAAGCCAATCAGCGGATAGCCTGCGACGGCAACCCCTACGCCAGCAAAAGCCCAAATTCCCCACATCATTTCTACAATCAACAGGGCCCGGAGCTTGTGGACAATCGGGGCGTGCTTGCTGAACCAATCAAACATTCGGAAGAAACTCCATGCATAGACCCTTTCACCGCCCGGATTATGCTCTTAGCCCGGAGTCGGCCTGCTCTTATTCAACCCCCTAATAGACAATCGTTAATTCCCGGTTTTCATGGGGATACCCCGGCATTGCAAAGCATGGCGGCGGGACCTGCTTTCCGTCTTGCCCTATATGTATGCCTAGGATACAATATGCCGTCATTTATGAAAGGCCACGCCCCCAACAGGGCATTCATATCAAAGGAGCACAATATGGAAGAGAAGGATGTCGTTTCCGTCCACGTCGAAGACGGGATTGCATGGGTGAATTTCGCGCGCCCTGAAAAGCGCAATGCGATGAGCCCGACGCTGAACCGTCGCATGATGGACGTGCTGGATGAGCTGGAATATCGCGAAGATGTGGGCGTTCTCGTGCTGGGCGGCGAAGGCTCTGCATGGTCTGCCGGGATGGACCTAAAAGAATATTTCCGCGAAACCGAAGCCAACGGCCTGCGCGGCGTGCGCAAGTCTCAGCGTGAAAGCTATGGCTGGTTCCGTCGTCTGCGCTGGTTCCAGAAACCAACCATCGCCATGGTCAATGGCTGGTGCTTTGGCGGCGGCTTTGGCCCGCTGTTCGCGTGCGATCTTGCCATCAGCGCGGATGAAGCGAAATTTGGCCTTTCTGAAATTAACTGGGGCATTTTGCCCGGTGGCGGCGTAACCAAGGTGGTCGTTGATCTGCTGCCGATGCGTGACGCCATGTGGTTGTCCCTGACCGGCGAACTTGCCGATGGTAAGCAGGCCGCCGCTATGCGTCTGGTGAATGAGAGTGTTCCGCTCGACCAGTTGAAGGCCCGCACCACCGAAGTCGCGAAAATGCTGCTGGAAAAGAACCCGATTGCCCTCAAATTCACCAAGGATGCGGTCCGCCGTGTCGGTGTGATGACCTATGACGAAGCCGAGGATTATCTGGTCCGTATGCAGGAAGCCTGCAACTTCCACGACAAATCCGAAGGCCGCAAGGAAGGCATTCGCCAGTTCATCGACGAAAAGAGCTATAAGCCCGGCCTTGGCGCTTATGATAAGAGCAAGGCGCAGTCTAAGTAAGACTCAGCTGAAATCAGCAAATAAGGGGGCGTCGTTCATGCGGCGCCCCTTTTTCTTCATGGTCTGGCCCTCAGTCCGCCATATCCTGCTCGATCGTTCGGGCCGCCAGGAAAAAGTGCAGCGCCGCCCAGATATAGGCAAGGGCAACAATCATCATCGCCGTCGTTAATGCATCAGCTGATGCCTGATTGCAGGCTTGTGAGGCTATGTTCGCCGCGCAAAGAACATCAAAATCAGCGCCGAAATTCTGCCGCGCAAAATAATCGCTCAGCATTCCGACCACCAATGGCCCCGCGCCAGACCCAAGCAGGCTGGTGAAAATCACCACAATCGCCCCTGATGTCGCCCGCATTCGCGGTTCCATAATATTCGCATAAACACCTGTGCTTGCCGGGAGATAGGCATATTGGAATAGGCCGGTAATCATCAGCAAAATAGCCATGATGACCCAGTCAGATTGCAGCAAACTGATAAGATATAGTGGCCCCACCAATAGCAAACCGATCCCCGGCACCAAAACAAAGAAGCGCTTATCTTGTCTGGCCAGTCGGTTCGCCAGCATCCCCCCGCAGAACATGCTGATGGCACCGGGAATGGCACTGATGAGGCCGGAAATCAGCCCACTCTGGGCGAAATCCATGCCAAAGCGGCGAAAGAAATAAGCAGCCAGAAAGACATTAATGCCAAACCCACTGGCACCCGCCAATGTCGACCCCAACAGCACATGCACATAAGATCTCCGCTGCAAGGCCCGCCGCACCACCGCCGAGAGCGGAGGCACAGCCTCCCCTCCCTGAGGCGGGGGATCATAATAACCGCGCAGAGGCTCCCTGATCGTTGTCATGAACAAAATACCCAGCAATATGCCGGGGGTGCCGACAATGAAAAAAGCCCAACGCCAGCCCAATTCCTCAGCAATGATACCACCGCCTGCCGCACCAATCAGCACCCCCAGAGGAATGGCGAGGGTCAGGATAGAGGATGCTGCCACCCTTTGATGCGGGGGGTAATAATCAAATGTCAGCGAAGTCGCCGCTGGCTGCGCCGCCTCACCAATGCCCACCGCCATCCGCGCCAGCAGCAAGACAAGGAAACCCGTCGCGAAACCGCATGAAACCGTTGCAACCGACCAGATGATGATACCGATGCCATATATTTTGGCCCGGTTCATACGTTCAGACATGCGGGCAATCGGCAGGCTGAATACGCAATTTAACGCCGCAAAGGCCATACCGCCCAGCAAGCCCAGTTCCGTATCCGTCAGGCCCAGTTCAATCTTGATCGGCTGATTAAGGACCGAGATGATCTGTCGATCGACGAATGCAAACATATTCGTCAATAACAACATGGTCAGAAGCCAGGCCCGATAGCGCCTGTTCTCCATGGTTGTCAGGATTGACCTATCATTCATTCCGCTCTCCCCTGCGCTTCCTTGCGGTTCCAAAAGAAACCGCAAGGACGCCCTATTCTGATCTCTGGTTAATCAAGGCCATAGGGTTAGGCCCCTGTAATGCCATGAGCCGTGATGATTTGTTTGCGATATGAAATGCGAGGAAAAGCCTCAGATGGCCACTTTGACGATGCAGTTAGCCCACAAACACCCTCAACAGGCTCGGCGGATTATCGGACTTCGCCGGTAAAGGTGCGCAATGCGGGGTTGGTTTTGTTCGGCATAGCCAGCGCCTTTTGCACTGCCGGGCGGGCAACCAGACGATCCAGCCATTCGACCAAACGCGGGTTGCGACGCGATATTTCCATTTCGGGGAACATACGGTCTACCATCATCCCGCAATGGGCATAAAAATTAATGTCGGCCAGACTATAATCTTCCCCCGCCAGCCAAGGGGTTTGCTCCAGTTGCTGTTCCACCTTTGCCACCGCAACCTCAATTTTACGCGTAGCATTGGCCAGATCAGCCTCGGAAAAGCCGGACCGCGCCGTGCGCCATTTCTCGCGCTGTTCATGCAGGGGAATGCGTTCTACGAGCTTATCAAACTCACCATTATCAATGCCACGGGCAATGACGCCAACCATGCGATGCCAGCCGTGCATGGAAACGAAATTCATCACATGCTCGTCCACAAATTTATTCCAATAGCGCATCCGGGCATTACCGGCCGCTGTATTGGGCCGCAGCGCCGGCGCGTCAGGAAAAGCATCCTCCAGATATTCATTGATGACGGTCGTATGGGTAATAATCAGCCCGTCATGATCCAGCACGGGCACCTGCCCTTCGGGGTTAATCGCCGTGAACCAGTCCTGATGCTGCTCAAATTTATGGAGGTCGATATAATGGCTTTCAAACTCCAATCCTTTTTCAAAAAGCGGGATCAGTGATTTCATGGAGTTAGCGACCGGTTCGGCATGATATAATTTCAGGGCCATAGGTTCCTCTGCTCTGTTCAGTTTTTGATATGGTCAGTTTTTGAAAAAGGCGACAGCGCGTATTTCAATGCTGGCTCTTGCTGGCACACCATCGGGGCAGGTCGGGTCATCAAAGCCAGTATGCGGGACAAGGCAAGGATGCGTCCGGTCGCTATCATAGGTTTTGAAAACCAGCGCCTCATCGCGCGTCATGTCAGGATAATAATACCAGCGATGATCGGGATTATGGCGCAGCAAAAACCCCTCAAACCCGAATATCGGCGGCGCACCGGGCTTATCGACAGGATCAAACAACGCATCCGCCCGAATGAGATCACCCGGCAGAACGCTGGTGCTGTCACATAAGGCCAGCGGCACATCCTGCGGCGGAGGCGAGAAGGTACGCCAGATGTTATAATGGGCATAACGGCGAAACTGCGCATAATCGACGTCAGAATTATTCTGCCTTTTCGCGGCGAATATTTGCGCCGCATCTTCGCTGATATCGACATGGATGAAGCGCGCTGGCCGCGAGTTGTCACGCCCCTCCGCTTCGTTAGAGCTCTCGGCAAAGCGCAATATGGCGTTCTCGCCTACTTCCACATGATCTGCCCCGGTGAGGCGCAAGAGCAAATCATGCACTTCGCCAATATGCACCGCCTTAACAGCATCCTTATCCAGAAAATCAGCAATGGCGGATGGATGCTGAACGAGGCAAAAGCCTTCCCTCGTCAGTGTCGGAGGCGCCGCGCAGCGACGGGCATTGGCAATGTCCATTTCGTGATGTTCAAGGTTCAGAACATCACGGCTATGGTCATTAGCGAAATAACAAGGCTTGCCTTCCATTTCACCATGATATGCCATCCGCCCGCGCACCATCTGCCTGTCCGGGTGAACAGAGGCCAGTGTCATCGACCCATCTCCGTCATATTATCTCTCCTGATTGCAAAACGGACCAGCCTATCCAAATGCCGCGCCAAAGGGCAGACAGCCTGTTCATTGTTCCGTTTCAAACTGATTGAAAAAAGCCCATGCAGAGTCGCCCCTGCCGCCCCAAAAGCGGGTTTCATCGCATCATCCTCTCCGGCCCCCGCCACCGTTCTGATCGTGGCGAAGGATTTTATTTTTAATATCAACGGAAAGTCCGCGAATATCCGGTGCAACGCAAATCATGTTTGCTGATAATGGATATTCAGATCAATGATGACAGGCCGCGCCATTGGGTTAAGATCAATCAAATATTGCTCTATTCCCGCTCAGCCGATGCGAAAATCAAATATAATCCGCCCCTCGCGGCAGGAGAAAGGACCATATAGTCGATGAATTTGAAAGGTTTTGAATTTCGACATATCATGGTGCTGGATGCCCTGTTCACAGAATGTCATGTGGGCCGCGCCGCCAAGATTCTAAACCTCTCCCAACCCGCTGTCAGCAATGCTCTCGGCTGGTTGAGGCAGCATTTCGACGATCCCTTGCTGGTACGCGTTGGCAATGCTCTCAAACTGACGCCTTTCGCCGAAGATCTGCGGGTTCCCGTGCGGGAGCTCGTCATCGCGTTCAGGATGACAGCCCGCGCCAGACCGCATTTTGACCCACGGGAAGCGGAAGGCAAAATCAGGATATTAATGTCACATTATGAGGCAACCCTGCTGCTGCCTGAAATATTGAAACGCATTGCCCATGAAGCCCCCAATATCGAAATTGATTGTCTGGGTATCAACAGCGACACCAACCAGTTTCTGCGCGGAGAAGTAGACCTCCTCATCCTGAACAGGGACATATTGCATGAGGAGCATGGGAAAGAGAGCCTGTTTCATGACCGGCTGGTATGTGTGGGATGCGCGCAGGCGGGATGGCCAGATATAATGGACAGGGAAACCTATCTGGCGGCAAAACATATTGCGCCTAAAATGCCTGATACGAAAATGCCAACCTCTCTGAACGTCATATCTGCGATTGACACCGCACTGAACAAAGCGGGCATTCATCGTAACATTCCGGCGACAGTTCCCTATCAGCTCATCATGGAATTAATTCGGGGCACACCGCTGCTGGCGACATTACCTTCTGCATTGGTCAACCATTCCTCCACCAGTGGGCTTCGGATATTTGAAACACCTTTTGACCTGGGCCGGATTATTACGGGCCAGCAATGGCATGCTTCGGCACATAATGATGCGCGTTCCAAATGGCTAAGGCAAATCGTGCGGGACGTCGTCAGCGACCTTCACCTGCCCACAGAATACTGCGACACCCCTGAGGGTTCTAACCCTAGCACTCTGGGAACCGACTGACCCGAATATTGGGTTATGAACAATAAAATAGCGGCTGACCCGGATATTTTCATTGACCTACACCGCAGAAGTCGCTGATCTTAGGCACAATAATAATCGGCATGGCGGGCCACAATCCACCTTTCCCGATCAATAAACATAACGTTGAGATGGATGCATTATAGGGAAGGGAACGGAGCGCGAAGGCGCCCGGAATATCATGACCATGCCGAATGAAACGACGCCTCCTCCCTCTTCACGGATAACTCCTGCGGCATGGAAGATGCTCTTTCTGGTTTCGCTGACACAGATGCTCAGCCTACTGGACAGAAACATCCTCGCCATTTTGAACCCGCGCATTAAGGCCGATCTCAATATCGGTGATGCGGAAATGGGGCTATTATACGGCACCGTATTCGCCCTTTTCTATGTTCTCTTTTCCCTGCCCATTGGCAGACTGGCTGATGGATGGATAAGAACACGCCTGCTTTCCATCAGCATCGCCTTCTGGTCTTTTTCAACCGGCCTAGCGGCCTTTGCGGGAGGATTTGCCTTGCTGGCGGTTTCCCGTCTGGGGGTCGGCATTGGCGAAGCGGCCGCTCAGCCTGCCGGGACCAGCCTGATCTGCGACCATTTCCCCAAGGCGCGGCGCGGCATGGCCATGGCTGTCATCGCCGCCGCCATCGCAGTCGGGTTAGGTCTTTCCTCCATATTGGGTGGTCTGGCCGCTGACTGGTGGGACAGTCGCTATGCAGGGGGACACGCACCATTGGGCTTTTCCGGCTGGCAATTCGCCTTCATTGTTGCCGCACTTCCCGGTTTTCCCCTTGCCATCGCCATGTGGTATGCGCGGGAACCAAAGCGCGGCCTGATGGATGGCATCATCACCAAGCCAGACCCTGCTCCCTTCCGCGCCAGTGCAGAGGTATTTGGCAGCGTCCTCCCGCTCTGCAACTGGTTCCTATTGTGGCGTAAGGATGCAGGAGCGCGGCAATGGGCCATCAACATCGGTGCGATGCTCTTGATTATCTCGTTAATGGCCGTCATCACCTATTTATGCTCCTCTTTCTCACCGCGCCCATCGCTGCATCTGGGCGGCATCGCCTTTAACCCCCATGTTCTGCAATGGAGTGTTATCGGCATAGGTTTGCTGGTGATTGTGAACCTCATTCAATCGCTGCGGATTAATGACCCGGCAGCCTATGCGGTGATATTCGGCTCCCCCGCTCTGATGATCTGCATCGTGGCGGGCGCGCTGCAAACCCTCATCAATTATGGCGTTATGGGATTCACCCCCCTGTTTCTCATGAAAAACTATGGGCTGACCCCCGGCGAAACCGGCCTGCAATTTGGCCTGCTGGCTGCCGCCATCGGTGTTCTGGGCCCGGCTATTGCCGGACCGATCACAGATATGGCGCAAAATCGTTTCGGCGGGAAAGGCCGGGTCGCTGTCCTCTTCCTGTCCCTTACCCTCTCCCCCCTGTTACTGACATGGGTGTTTAGCGCGCCTTCTGCATCGGCCTTTTACTGGCGCTTCATATTCTACAGTGTGCTGCTGACCATGTGGTTGCCGCCTATATATGCGATTATGTACGATCAGGTATTGCCGCGTATCCGCGCGACCACTGCATCTATTTATATGTTTGTGACGACCATATTAGGTCTGGGCATTGGCCCTTATGCAGTGGGTATCATTTCAGATGCCAATGGTGGCAACACAGCCGCCGCCATTGGAACGATTAATATGGTAGCCCCCATCATCATAATCTTGCTGGTTATCTTGTTTTTCCGGGTCGAAAAGGATGAAAAAAGCCTGCTCAGCCGGGCAAGAGCAGCCAGTGAGCCGGTATAAAAGGGAAACAGTCCCCTCACCCATTTCCGGCTGATTTATCCGGTTTTGTGGGGAAGGATCTATGCGGCTTTGCCGGGAAGGGCGAGCGGATATTTTCCGCTCCCTTTTTCCTTAATAGTTCGTTGAACAGTAGCGCATATAGTCCGCCATGCTGGATATGGAGCCACACAGGCGAGCTATTGTGTTTTTTGAGAACCGGGCATTGCCCCGTCAGACTTTAACCGAACAAACCGCATCAACCGGACGAACCACATCCCGGTTGCATCCCATAGCGCACAGTATTTTAATGGGTCTGAGCATTTTCTCTCTTTGCCTGCTGAGCCTCATCACACATCCCCATTTTGACCTTTCCACCCTCTGGCTGGCCAACGCCTTCATGCTGGGGATGCTGGTACGCTTTCCATCGCTCGCCACATGGGGAACATGGCTGTGCGCGACTATGGGTTTCATGCTGTCAGATATGCTGATCGGCACTGATTTACTGGCCAACATCATATTGAATATCGGCAATCTTGTTTCGGTCGCGGCAGGCTATTGGTGCCTTGCCTCCCTCCCCCGTCAAGACCAGATGCTGAAAAGGCCGCAGTCCATCCTATATTTCTTTCGGGCGATATTAGTAGCGTCCTGCGCCGCCGGATTGATGGGGGCCATTATCAACCCGGTTTTATTTGGTACAGCTTCGTTCAGAGGCTTTGTGTTCTGGGCAGCAGCGGAAATCATCAACTACACTGCTTTATTACCAATATTGCTCACTCTGCCCTCGTTGCGCAAAACCGATCATATTAGAATGAAACGATGGGCGCAGGGCATAACTCTGCAAAGATTCACGCCCTTTGCGGCACTGGTTATTTCGGCATTTGCCGGGGTGATGATAGGTGGGCCGGGGGCCATCGCCTTCCCGGTTCCGGCATTGCTCTGGTGTGCGCTCACCTATAAATTATTCACGACATCCTTTATTTCATTCATCTTTGCCACATGGACTTTGCTTGCGATCCGCAGCGAGTTGCTCTCGGTTGGCTTCTCGCTGGAAGAAAGCCGGTCGATGCTGATATCAACCCGGCTGGGTGTCACGCTGATCGCGCTCACCCCGCTGGTAGTCGCCAGTGTCATGGCCGCGCAGGAGGAATTGCTGGAGCGGTTACGCCTTCAGGCAGACCGGGATGTCATGACCGGGCTGCGCAATCGCCGCGCCTTTTTCGAAGACGGGGCCGCCATATTATTTACACCTTTCGGCACAGACACAGGCACCACCACCACCGTAATGATGCTGGACATTGACCATTTCAAAAAGATCAATGACACTTATGGCCATAGTGCGGGCGATCTGGTGCTGGTCGCCTTTGCTGAGATAGTACAGCAAAATGTTCGACCCCAAGATATGATTGGCCGCATTGGCGGAGAAGAATTTGCAATAATATTGCCGGATTGTGGCCCGAAATTAGCGGTTGATATTGCGGACCGCATCAACTGGATGCTTCGCGGCACCTCCTTGAAACTGGACGATGGGCGATTTGTTTCAGCAACCGTCAGCATCGGCGTCCATGTGGAAAAGGGGCAGCGAGAGCTGGATCATTGGCTTGGACATGCCGATAAAGCCCTCTACCACGCCAAAAATGCCGGACGGAACCGCTGGGAACTCTCCCCCGCATCGCGGACGCTGGCTCTAGCCAGCTAGGGTCAGGGCCCATTCATTGCGTGACCATGGTCCTATAAACCTCCTGCCATGGCTTCACCCAACTGCAAATGAAAACGCGCCACACCGGGTAGGGCGCAGCGCGTCATCATCTATGTAACTATACCGAGGATCAGCAGGAAATCAGCGCATCCAGCGCAACCGCGCCCTGACCCTCTGGCATCACCAGCACAGGGTTAAGGTCAACTTCCCTAATGCCCGGCGTACCGCGAACGACACTGCCCAAGGCCTCAACAATCGCCGCCAGCGCATTGAGGTCGCACGGGGCAGCCCCACGGAAACCAGTGAGGAGCGGAGCCATACGCAGCTTCAGCACCTCAGCGATAATCGCATCGCGGGATAGATCAGGCGAAAGCAGCGCCACATCCTTCAGCAGTTCGGCGGTCACGCCACCAAAACCAACGAGGATGACCGGGCCCCATTCCGGATCCACCCGCGCACCGACGATCATTTCCACGCCCTTGGGCGCCATTTTCTCAACCAGCACACCGTCGAGGATCAGGCCCGGACGATGGTGAGCAATATTGTCGGCAAGCTGCTGCCATGCCTTTTCCAGCGCCGCATCATCACCAATGCTGATGATAACACCGCCAGCATCGCTCTTGTGGCTCAGGTCAGCCGACTGCGCCTTCAACACCACCGGATAGCCCAGATCAGCCGTGATACGCTTTGCACTCGCCAGATCAACCGCCAGTTCGCAGGGCGAGAAAGTCACGCCATGGGGAGCCAGCAATTCCTTCGATTTATATTCAGGAATGACTTCACCAGGGCCAGCGGCACCCACATCAACCGCAGGCTTATCGGTGACATCAGCCTTGCCACCCTTGGCAGAAGCCAAACGGGCGAGAGCGCGCAGCACGCGTTCCGGTGTCGGGAAATAGGCAACGCCCAGCTTGCGCAGGCGGGCAACGTCGCTGGCCTGCACCGTGCCGCCTTCATCAACACCCGCGACGATGATCGGCTTGGTGGCCGGGGTCGCTTCCAGAGCTTCCGCAACGGCGGTAAACTTGATGGAAGAGGTGCTGATGTCCGTCTGAATGAGCGGCACCATGATGGTCGAAATACGATCATCAGCATTCAGTGCATGCAGTGTGCGGCCATAAATGCCCGGATCAACCAGACCCTGCGCCGTTACATCGAGCGGGTTGGTGACAGGCACGAAGGACGGCAACGCCTCTCGCAATGCCGGGCTGTCTTCATCCGTCAGTTTCGGCAGAGTGATACCCAGCTTTTCGGAAGCATCCAGCACCATTGCCTTGAGCGCACCGGATTCGGAAACAACCGCAAGGCCATCCTGCGGCAAAGTGCCACAACGCAGGGCTATTTCGGCGATATCACCCAGTTCTTCCAGACCTTCGGCCAGAATAACGCCAGCATGCTGCACCAGAGTCTGCATCACATCATGGTCACCCGCCATCGCACCGGTGTGCGTTGCGGCGCTCTCACGGCCTGCTTCGCTGCTGCCGGGGTGGAGGAGGACGATCTGCTTGCCAGCGGCAATGGCCTTACGCGCTACATCAAGGAAACGCTGCGGCTTGCGGAAATGTTCTACCACCATGGCGATGACGGCGGTTTCCTTATCATCAACCAAATAGCCGATATAATCTTCAACGCCGGTGACGGCTTCGTTACCGGTGGAAATATAGCAGGACAGCGGAATATCACGCGAAATCATCGTGGTGGCGACAACAGCCGCCATTGCGCCAGACTGCGACACCACAGCAATGCGACGGTCGCCCTGCGCGGTTGCCTTCGGCAGATCAATGAAGGTCAGCGGAATATTATCGACAAAGTTCACTAGGCCAAGGCAGTTCGGCCCTTCGACCACCATGCCCGCCTCACGCGCGATGCGGGCGATTTCCTGCTGCTGGGCCATGCCTTCCGGCCCGCCTTCGGCAAAACCGGCGGAATAAATGACAGCGGAACCACAACCACGGGCGGCCAGTTCACGAATAGCGTCAAGAACGCCTACCTGCGGAATTGCCAGAATCGCCGCATCAATGCCGTCAGGAAGCTGATCGACCGAGCGCACACAAGGACGGTCGCCAATCTGGTCGCGCTTGGCGTTCACCAGATGAATATCGCCGGAAAAGCCATCCCGTTCCAGATTCGCCAGCACCGATGCGCCAAGCGAACCGGGACGATCAGACGCGCCCAATATGGCAATGCTGCGGGGACGCAACAGGCGTTCAATAGCATTGCGGTCAAACGCCTGGTCAGGCGTAGTTGTTTCACCCTGCATAATCTCTCCTGAATAAACTGCCTCCGGGGCCGGAGGGTTAATTACTGCGCATTTGTATCATTAGGATACAAACTGCGCAATCAACCTTTGAACGCTATGCCACATACTATTCAAGTGCAATAGGTGAAAAGGCGCTGCCCGTCTTTCCTCGCGTCTATTTCACCATTTCACCCCGTTTTTCGGGCATGTGCTACTGTCAGCACATTCCTTATTGTCCGGCTTCTGCTGCTTGCCGCACTTTGTTCAGTAGGCCCAATAGGCTGGCCGCTTCCTCACGCGTCAAGGCAGACAAAACCTGCCGGTCTGCATCACCCAAGGCTGCCAGCATAAGATGTGCCAGCGCTTCCCCTTCCTCTGTCAGATACAAGGCATTGGCGCGCAAATCTGCCCCTGCTTCACGGCGCACAAGGCCGCGCGCTTCCAGATAATTCACCAGCTTCATCGCGCTGGAACGATTCACATGCAGCTTATCTCCCAGCGCCGTTTGCGTGCAGCCCTGATTATCCCGGATCAATGTCAATGCCGTCAGGCGTGCGGGCGATATATCAAAGTCCATCAGCGCTTCCCGCGCAGGGATAGAGGCAATGATCTGACACATTTGCAGTTGATAGCCCAGCAGGCCCGCCAGCTCTTTCCCCTCTTTCATCATCCCACCCAATATTTCCACAGAGACATTTATTTTGCAGACCATTTTTGGTCCAGACCAGCACCTCATCCCTTGCCATCTTTGTATGCCCGGCATACAAACAAAAACAGGCAAGCCCCATGTTGATGCCTGTCGCCTTTACATGAAGGCCGTCAGGCAAGAGGTCAATATAGGGTTATGAAATCCGCCTGTGGATGCGATTTGGCCAATTGGGTCAGGGCGGAAAAACCGCTATGCCAAGCTGTGTGCCGAATCAAAGGAGAGTGAATATGTCTGATTTCAAGTTATTGATCGACGGCGAGCTGGTTGACGGCGCGTCAACCTTTGATGTTGTAAACCCCGCGACCGAACAGGCTTTTGCCAAATGCCCCAAGGCTGACGAAGCCCTGCTTAACCGCGCTGTCGCGGCCGCCAAGGCTGCTTTCCCGGCTTGGGCTGCGCTTAGCTTTGATGAACGCGCGGGCTATGTGAACCGTCTTGCGGATGCTCTGGAAGCCCGCATTGATGAATTTGCCCGCCTGCTGACCAGCGAACAGGGCAAGCCGCTTAATCAGGCAGCCTATGAAATCGGCGGCAGCGCTTATGTATTGCGCGCTTTTGCCGCCATGCGCATCAAAGACAAGGTATTGCGCGACGAAAATGGCAATAAGGTGATTGAACACCGCACGCCTCTGGGCGTTTGCGCCTCCATCACGCCCTGGAACTTCCCGGTTGTGCTGCTGATGAATAAGCTCGGCGCCTGCCTCATCGCTGGTAACACGATGGTTGCCAAGCCTGCGCCGACAACCCCGCTGACCACTTTGCTCTTTGGCGAAGTGGCGAAGGATATTCTGCCCAAGGGTGTATTCAACGTCGTTTGCGACGAGAATGAACTTGGCCCGCTCATCACCGCACACCCGGATATTGCCAAGGTTGCCTTCACTGGTTCCACCGGCACCGGCAAGAAGGTGATGGCATCCTCCGCCAGCACCGTGAAGCGCGTTACGCTGGAACTGGGCGGTAACGATGCGGCCATCGTTCTGGATGACGTATCCCCGGCGGTTGCTGCGGAAAAAATCTATAATGGCGCGATGACAAACGCCGGTCAGATTTGCGTCGCTATTAAGCGCGCTTATGTGCCCGAAGGCATGTATGACGAATTCTGCACCGAAATCGCCAAGCTGGCAAACAATGCCGTTGTCGATGATGGTACACAGCAGGGCACAACTGTCGGCCCGATCCAGAACAAAATGCAATATGATAAGGTCAAGGGCCTGCTGGAAGATGCCAAGAGCCGTGGCACCGTGATTGCGGGCGGCGACATTCCTGATCGCGCCGGTTACTTCATCCCGCCGACGATCATCGGTGATCTGGATGATGATGCGCCGCTGGTGAAGGAAGAGCAGTTCGGCCCGGTTCTGCCCGTCCTTAAATATAGCGATATCGAAGATGTTATCGCCCGCGCCAATGACAGCGAATTTGGCCTTGGCGGCACTGTGTGGGGCAAAGACCTCGACCGCGCGATGGATGTGGCCCGCCGTATCGACACCGGCACGCTCTGGGTCAACCAGCACCTCGCGATCGACCCCAACATCCCGTTCCGTGGCGTAAAGCAGTCCGGCCTTGGTGGTGAACTGGGTGAGGCGGGCCTCAACGAATATACACAGGCCCATATCATCAATGCGGTATCGCTGGAAAACGCATAAGCCATCAGGCATAGCCATGTCCTGTTGAACGGGGCATCATAAAATCAGATAGCCGCCCTTTCATTATGCAGGGGCGGCTATTTCACAAATGCGATATATACATATTTGTGATTTTGTGCCAAAATGCCCCGAAGCATAAACGGAGGGGCCTCTATAATGACCATCGCCACAACCCATGTTGGCAGCTTGCCTCGCGGCGAAAAGCTCACGCCATTGCTGCTCGCCCGCGATAAGGGTGAGGCTTATGACGCTGCTGAGTTTGACCGCGTCGTGCAAGAGGCCGTGGATGATGCCGTTGCAAAACAATTAGAGGCTGGCGTCTCCATCGTCAGCGATGGCGAACTGGGCAAAGTTGGCTATTCCACCTATATGATCGAGCGTCTCTCTGGCTTTGGCGGCCATATCGACCGCCAGCCAGCAGCAGACCTCGCCCCCCTCCCCGAATTGCGTAAAAAGCTGGCGGCTATCATGGGCAGTCAGGAATTTACCCGCGCCTCCTGCATTGGCGATGTGAAGCTGGTGACGCTAGAGCCGCTGCACGACGACATTCGCCGCTTCCGCAGCGCGCTGGATAAACATGGCAAGGATAGCAGCGGCAAGCCCGTGCGCGCCTTCATGAATTCGGCCTCCCCCGGCCTCATCACGGCCTTTCAGGTCAACCGCCATTATCCGACGCATGAGGCTTACCTCGCCGACATTGTTGATGCGATGCGCGAAGAATATGAAACCATCGTCAACGCCGGGTTTGACCTTCAGCTTGACTGCCCTGACCTCGCGATGAGCCGCCACACTGGCTATCAGGACCAGAGCGAGGAGGATTTCCTGCGCACTGCCGCAGCAAATGTAGAGGCACTTAACGCCGCTACCGCCAATATACCGCCGGAAAAAATGCGGATGCACATTTGCTGGGGCAATTACGAAGGGCCGCATGACCATGATATCGCGCTGGAAAAGGTGATTGATACCGTCATCAGCGCCCGCCCCGCCACCATATTGTTTGAGGCCGCCAATCCCCGCCATGAACATGAATGGGCGGTATGGCGCGATGCAAAGCTGCCGGAGGAAAAAATCCTCGCTCCCGGCCTGATCGACACATGCTCCAACTATGTGGAGCATCCCGAACTTATCGCCCAGCGGATTGAGCGTTTCGCAGCGATTGTTGGCAAGGATCGGGTAATCGCCAGCACCGACTGCGGTTTTGGTACCTTTGCGGGCTATGGCAAGATTGATCCGGCGGTCACATGGAAAAAGCTGCGTTCCCTGCGGGACGGCGCTGATATTGCGGAGGGCCGCCTGTGAGTCCCGCAGAAAGGCAGGCGATAGAGCAGTTATGCGCCCGCCTCATCGCCCTGTACGCTAATTTGAATGACGCAGCGCGTTGGGCCGACGTCGCCGCCCTTTATGCCGAGAATGGCCGCATGTCGCGCCCCACCGCCCCCGATGACTGGGTAGAGGGCCGCCCTGCCATTCAGGCCGCTTTTGAGGCTCGTCCGCCCCGCACCACCCGGCATTTCTGCTCTAATGTGGTGGTCGATGTACTGAATGAACGAGAAGCCATCGCGGAATCCGCAATGCTGCTCTTCACAGCAGACAATGCCTCCAAGGTCGGTTCTTTTCATGATCGCTTCGTCCTGACCGATGCAGGATGGCGCTTTGCGGAACGGCGGGGCAGCCTGACCTTTTCGGGCTGAGGAATAGTATGAACGCTGGCGCTTCCCCTACGGTCAAATCTGCGATGCGGACGCTCGATATTATCGAATATATCGTCGCGCGTCCTTCTGGCGTTGTGGCGCAGGATATTGCCGCCGCCCTCGCCATTCCCGTCAGCAGCCTGTCCTATCTGCTGGCGACCTTGGTGGAGCGTGATTATCTGAAACGTGAAGGGCGACGCTATCTGCCCGGCCCCGGACTTGACCGGCTGCGTGCACCGTTCAAGGAAATGACTCTGGAGGAACGGGTAACGCCTCTGGTGCGGTCGTTACGATTGCACCTTAATGAAACCGTATCCTTCTTCGTCCGCGTGGGTTGGGAAATGAAGGCACTGGTGACAGAAACGGCGGAACAGTCGCTGCGTTATTCCATCCGTGTGGGTACCCGCACACCGATGCACTGCCTCGCTGGCGGCAAAGCGATGCTGGCGGCGCTCAGCCCGGAAGAATTTGAACGCTATCTGGCAGAAGCCACGCTCAGCAGCTTCACCGCACGCACCATTTTTGATGAGGCCGTATTGCGGGCGGAGATTAACGAGATACGCGCCTGTGGCATCGCCCGCACTTATGAGGAATATACGCCGGGTATTCGCGGCATTGGCAAGGTGCTGATGGTGGATGACATGCCACTGGGTGCCTTTGCTGTGGCTATCCCCATACCGCGCTGCGATGCGCAGTTGGAGGAACGCACGATAGAGCAACTGACTGAAACCGTTCGTCTCTTCGCTAATCTCTGAGAAAATCCCAGACTGATAAACCGATATAAGGCGGCGTGCCTTGTTCTGCGCGCTATGCGGCCATTAGCACTGCGCCTCCAGCATCACTGCGCCCTCCGCCCAAAAGAAAAGGCGCGGAGGAAAACCTCCACGCCCAATCTTTGACATGCTGAATAGCATGGAGAAGGAGGATTAGTCCTTCTTCGTGCGCCAGCCGTCAGCATAGCTGTCACGAGCAACTTCCGAATAGGGAGCCGGCGAGACAATTGCCTTAATTTCAACCTGAACATGGGGTTCAACGGTCGGCTTCTTGGTGCCGCCATTGGGTTCACCCCAAACCAGCGTTACTTCGGTGCCCGGTTCAGCAACCGATGCATCAACCATAGCGAGGGTCAGGAAGCGACCTTCGTTTGCGGTATAGCCAGACCAGGTGGAGATACCAACCGACTTGCCGTCCTTGGTGACGAGGTCATAGGGGTGCATGGAGTATACGGAGCTAGGCAGTTCCATATACTTCGCGCGGTCACCCTTCTGGAGCAGCGAGCTGAAAACGCGCATGACGTCTTCGTTGTCGAGAGCCAGCGTAACCTTTACGCGCTTCGGTTCCTTGTCCATCTTTTCGAGGGCTTCACGACCGATGAAGTCATGGTCGAACTTAACCATGATGCCATAG
Source organism: Sphingobium sp. (assembly GCA_009360885.1). Classification (GTDB taxonomy): domain Bacteria; phylum Pseudomonadota; class Alphaproteobacteria; order Sphingomonadales; family Sphingomonadaceae; genus Sphingobium. The sequence continues at coordinate 226,652 of SPEL01000005.1, forward strand.
CCCAAATCCCACGGGGTCAGATAATAATCTTCGATGTTGTCGGAAACGAAGCTGCCGCCCATGGAGGTCATGCCTTCATAAGAATCGGCACCCAGCCATTCGCGATATTCACGCAGCGATTCGCCGGTGTAGATTGCAGGCAGCGGGGACGGAATCCATGCGGATTCAAGAGCGTTGGAGCTGTAGGTACGGCCACCAACGAGGGTCAGGCCATCGTCCTTACCAGCTTCGATGATGGTGTTACGAACGGTGTCGTAATCTTCCCACGGGCCGAACAGTTCATAACCCGGCTGACCGGCCATGCCGTGACGCAGAGCGCGAACCTGAGCGCCACCGATATTGATGGTTGCCATGTGGAAGAACTTCAGATCCGGCGGGGTTACGCCGCCCATTGCCTTGCCGAGGATCGGCATTGCGTTGGGGCCCTGAAGCTGGAAACGATAGTTACGGCGATAGCCCTTTTCGGCTTCCGGACGAGCAGCAGTACGCTCATCGCGCTCTACCTTAACGTCCCACTTGCCCGAAGCAGCGTGGAATTCAACCCATTCGATGGAAGGCGCACGGCCAACCAGTTCGAACTTGTTTTCTTCGAGGTAGAACAGGATCACGTCACCGATGACATACCCTTCGGGGGTTACCGGTGCGAACTGCTTTGCGCGGTCAGGAACGAAGCCCTTGAAGCTGTTGGGAGCGAGGTAAGCCAGCATTTCAAATGCCTGCGGACCGGTAACCAGCAGGTCAACCATGTGATAGCTCTGGTTGAACAGCACTGCGGTGTTGCCCCATGCCAGCTGCTCGGTGCGCCAGTTGGAATATTCACCCGGTACGCCCGGATAGGCATTCGGGCCTACCTGTGCGTTGCGCAGCATTTCAACAATGTTGCCCTTCTCGTCCAGCAGCTGCTGCAATGATTTCTTGGTCATAAATAACTCTCCTAAAAAAACTTAAGCGAAAGTTGCAGGTGATGTCACGACGTGAGACGGCCAGTTCAGCCATTCACGAAGGATTTCGTTAAATTCATTGGGTTTTTCGGCAGGCAGCATATGGCCCGCTCCCTTTACTACGCGCAATTGCGCACCCGGTATCTTATTTGCGATTGCCTGATGTTGATCCACCGGTGACCACTGATCCTCATCCCCTACAATAGCAAAGGCAGGGCACCCTATCGCAGGCAACACATCCTCCACCTCAGGGCGGCTCAGCAGCGCCTCTATCTGGGCCTCAAATGTTGCAAGCCCGGCATCAACCGCCATTTCATGCAACAACGCGACCAGCGCAACATTTTTCTGCTGCGCAGGGGCCATCATCGGCGGCAACCACTCATCAACCAAGGCAACCATGCCATGCTGGCGACCCACATCACGCAGGGCATAGCGTTTATCCGCTTCGCCGGGGCGCACAGGATGAATACCGGTATCGGCAAGGGCAATGCGCTCTACCCGTTCCGGTGCCTTGCGAATCACTTCCAGAGCGATTCGCGCACCCATGCTATGGCCCAGCAGCGCAAATTTTTCTGGTGCGCGAGCCAATGCGTAATCAGCCATATCACTGATATGATGGCAACCAGCATAAAAGCCATCAACCACAAAAACATCAGATAAAGCAGCAACTTGCGCAGAAAACATGCGCGAATCGCACATCAGACCCGGCAGGATCATCAATGTCGGCCTCTCCGCCTCAGTTATTGCTTTATTCGTATTCATGAAAATTTCATCTACCCGAAACAATCACTTCGCGCTAGAGGAAATTGACGCTACAGGAAATTGACAAGTGCCTGTGTGAGGAAGAGGCCCATGGAGGAAGAGGATAGTGCAACACCACATCCTGCCTTTCCACCCATTAAGGCCTATATATTGGATATATCTGGGGAGAGAGTCATGAATACGCCTGTCATTCACCCGAATTGGGACCTGCCACCGGCCTCCGCCACGGATGGCTATTCGCTGGAAATCACCGCTAAGGATGCCGACTCGCTGCGCGAAGCCGCTGCCTCCATCCCGGCTGGCACCTCCATCGCCGTTACCTTCCTGCCGGGCGAAGACCCCGCCGCCCGCCTCGCTGCAACCAAAACCGTGCGCGAACTGGGCTTTGAACCGATGCCGCATTTTTCCGCGCGCCGCATCACATCTCAGGAAGAGTTTGAGACCTATCTCAACGCTGTGGTCAGCGAAGCGGGCGTGAAACGCTGCTTCGTTATCGCGGGCGACCCCTCCGAACCCGAAGGCCCGTTTGCAGACAGCAGCGCCTTGATCGACACTGGCGCATTTGAACGCGCTGGCATTGAGGTCATTGGCATTGGCGGCCACCCGGAAGGCCACCCCAACATGACCGAGGAAGAAACATTTGAGGTGCTGGCGAAGAAAACCGCCAACATCACTGCGCGCGGCATGTCACCGCTCATCGTTACTCAGTTCGGTTTCGATACGGACCGCTTCCTTGCATGGCTCAAGGAACTGCGCGCACGCGGTATTGATGCGCCGGTTCGCATTGGCATACCCGGCCCTGCTGGCATCAAGACTCTGCTGCGCTTTGCGGCCCGGTGCGGCGTTGGTGCATCGGCATCGGTCATGTCGAAATATGGCATTTCGATCACGAAGCTGATCGGTACTGCGGGCCCTGATAAGATGGTCGATGCCATGGCTGCGCAGCTAGGTGCTGAACATGGCCGCGTTCGTCTGCACTTCTATCCCTTTGGCGGCATTGCTAAAACGGTAGAATGGGTCAACGAATACGCCCGTCGCCATTAAGTATAAGCATTGTGCGGGGGGCCAATCACCGGTTTCCCCGCAAGTTTATATCACGACCAATATGAAAAACGCACCCTTGGTGGAGAAGAGATGTGACTGAATTATATACCCTTACCCTGCAATGTGATGATAAGCCTGGCCTCGTTGCTGTTGTTGCGGATTATCTCGTCAAAAATGACGGCAATATCATGGATGCGCAGCAGTATAACGACCGCAGCACCGGCCGTTTCTTCATGCGAGTTGAATTTGAACTGACTGGCGGCCAGACTCTTGAGGGTATCCGCACCGGTTTTGAGCAAGTCGCCAGCACCTATAATATGGACTGGAAATTGCGCCGTAATAAGGAACGCCAAAAGGTGTTGCTGCTGGTCAGCAAGTTTGACCATTGCCTTGGCGATCTTCTCTATCGCCATCGTATTGGCGAACTCGATATGGAAGTGGTTGGCATCGTTTCCAACCATCCGAAGGAAGTGCTGCACACATCGATGATTGGTGACCTTCCTTATCATTATCTGCCGATCACCAAGGACACCAAGCCACAGCAGGAAGCTCAGATTAAGCAGATCGTCAATGAAACCGGTGCAGAACTGATCGTTCTGGCCCGTTACATGCAGATTCTCTCTGATGACCTTTCGGCCTTCCTTTCTGGCCGCTGCATCAACATCCACCACAGCTTCCTGCCCGGCTTCAAGGGTGCGAAGCCCTATCATCAGGCCTATGCACGTGGCGTGAAGATGATTGGCGCAACCGCCCATTATGTGACCGAAGACCTCGATGAAGGCCCAATCATCCATCAGGATGTTGAAGCCATCAGCCATGCCGACACCCCTGAAGACCTCGTCCGCAAGGGCCGTGATATTGAACGCCGTGTACTGGCGACGGCAGTCGAACATCACCTCGCGGGCCGCGTATTCAAAAACGGCGCGCGCACGGTCGTCTTCAAAGCCTGATCCGATGGCAGAGATCATCGATGGCCGGGCCATGGCACAAAAACTGCTGGCCCGCACGGCTGAGCAGGTAAAGGCGATAGAAGCAAGGACGGGGCAAGCTCCCGGCCTCGCGGTCGTTCTTGTCGGCAGTGACCCGGCCAGCGAGGTCTATGTCGGGCGGAAAATCTCTCAATGCCGCAAGGCGGGCATTCGCTCTGTTGAGCATCGCCTGCCTGCGGATACCGCAGAGCAAGATTTGCTCACCCTCATTGATGCACTGAATGAAGATGCCACTATCCATGGCATATTGATTCAGCTCCCTCTGCCCAAGCATATTGATGCAGCGCTGGTGTTAAAACGCATCAGCCCGCATAAGGATGTGGACGGTTTCCACCCGGTCAATGTTGGGCGGTTATCGACCGGCACTGGTGGGCTGGTTCCCTGCACACCGCTGGGCATTATGATGCTGCTGGACAGCGTGATAGAGGATTATCGCGGTCTGGATGCAGTGGTGATTGGCAAATCCAATATCGTTGGCAAGCCTGTCGCGATGCTGTTGCTGGAACGCGAAGCAACCGTCACCGTCACCCATATCGAAACGAAAGACCTGCCAGATGTCACCCGCAAGGCGGACATCGTCATTGCCGCCGCCGGTGCGCCGCATCTGGTGCGGGGCTATTGGGTAAAACCGGGCGCGGTGGTTATCGATGTAGGCATCACCCGCGTGACCGACCATGACGGTTCCACCCGCATTGTTGGTGACTGCGCCACCCATGAACTGGAGCATGCCCGCGCTATCACCCCGGTGCCGGGCGGCGTTGGCCCGATGACAATTGCATGCCTGCTTGCCAATACGGTACAGGCGGCGGAAATGGCGAATGATGACTGAGCAAACCCCTGTTTCTTCCCGCCGTATATCGGTGCGGGTACGTGATCTGCCGCTACTGGCGGATATCGGCATCAACCCGGATGAAATCGGACGGCGGCAACCGCTCGTGATCTCGGTGGAATTGCAAATGGCCGCAGAGGTCATAACCAGCATCGACGAAACGGTTGATTATCGCCGTATTGCTCAGGCCGCCGAAGATTTGGCGAGTGAGCATATTCCGCTCATCGAAACCTTCGCCCATCAACTGGGGGAACGCTGTCTCAGCTTTGCTGGCGTGGTGGAAGCCCGTGTCAGCATTGACAAGCCTTTTGCCCTCACACGCGGCCTCGCGGGCGTAGAAGTTTGCCTGCGTCGCTAATTACCGGGCATAAATAGAATCATAAGGAAGTATAAGGGCGTGCTCCATATGGGGTGGCGCCCTTATTCCTTTTCATCAGATTCAGATAAATTGATACGCAGTGCTGCTGCCTCATGTGCAGATATACTGATATTCCCTATATCTATTCATCCGATTGAATACTAAAAGAGGTATAGAAGCTTCTTCGGGATAGCCTATCCCATCTCTTTCTTTGGAGACTCACTCCGCCCCGGCAGAGCCATATCTTCGCGGGAAAAAATCCTTATAGCGTCATAATCGCTCTGGCGTATCTTCTGCACCCAATCCGGATCAGAAATCAGGCTACACCTTACAGAAACCAGATCAAATTCACCAGCATTGAAAAATCTGTGTTCGTTCAGCCAGGCTTTGCTGGATACGCCCTTCCACATATTGCCCTTAAAACTGTCCATCACATCCGCACTAAGGCCAACACTGCCCACGGTGATCGCAGGCATGCCTCTCAGCACTGGATGATCCTGCTGCTCTTACCTTTCTTCGCTCCCGACCGGCGCAATCCATATCATGTGCGCCACAGCCCACTATAGTATAAGAATCATAATTTTTAGGGTGGGTTTATTGACGCGCTACGTCTTCCAAAGTGAGGGTTCTTACAGGGGGACAATATGGGACGCGCAACCGGAAAACAGGGAAAGAAATGGGGACGGTATATTGCCAGCCTCTGCAGCATCATTGCCGTTGGAGTAGCACTTGGCAGCAGCGCCGGAATCGCACAAGACTTTCATGACCGTCGGACGGTACAGTTTTCGCAGCAAATAACCGCAGATAATCCGCAAAGGACACCCGCTGTTTCGCGTAAACAGGGCTTTGATGGAACGCTGGTTCTAACCGGGGGGCGCATTTTCGATTCCGTTAAGGCGCAGGCTTATGCTGGCAGTCTGGTAATTCAACAAAACAAAATCGTCGCAGTGCTGCCCGCCGGGTCGCATGATTGGCCAGTTGACGCCACTGTGATTGATGTAACGGGTAAAACAGTGATGCCCGGCCTTATTGATATGCATGTGCATGCAACTTATCCCACGCCGCAGACGCCAGCCGATATGCACGCAAGTGAAGGGCATGCGACATTACGCGCGCTACGCAGCCTCCAGATATTGCTGGAAAATGGCATCACCTCTGTTCGTGATATGAGTGGCCCTTTAAACGCCCCCTATATCATCAGTGAATGGCTGGAAAAGGATATGGCGCCCGGACCACGGGTATTCGCCGCTGGCCACATCATCACCGGCACCGGCGGACATGCCGCCGATCGCCCCCTCACCGCCATCCATAGCGCCGCCTATACCCGCGAAGCAGATGGCCCGGATGACTGGCGCAAGGCGGTTCGTGAAACCTTCAAACTGGGTGCAAGCCACATTAAAATCGCCAGCCATTTCGCCCCAGATGAGGTGAAGGCCGCAGTCGAAGAAGCCCACCGCCTCGGCCTGAAAGTCACCTGCGATTGTGAAACCATCTATATCGCTATGGCCGTTGAGGCTGGCGTTGATTCCATTGAACACCCCTTGCCGCGAACCGATGCGACCATTCAGATGATGGCAAAAAAGGGGATAGCAGCCATCCCTACAATGCAGGTCTATCAGGGTGGCTTTGATACACGCGGTGATTATGCCGGAACGGCATCCCGTCGCTTTTCCATGAATTCGCAAAGCAACTATGATGTTCTGAAGAAGATGATTGCTGCTGGCATCACCATCGGCGTCGGGACGGATAATATTGGCGGCGCCTTTGGCTTGTCCCCTAATATATACATATCTGACCTCAAATTCTTGCAAAAGGCGGGTTACACCCCGGCAAAAGCATTGATGGCCGCAACCCGTGTCAATGCCCAGATTATGGATATGGGGGACAAGCTGGGGACGTTAGAACCGGGCAAGCTTGCAGATATTATCGTTATAAATGGCAATCCAGATCAGGACCTGGACGCCCTCTCTCGGGTGGATACAGTAATCCGGAACGGGAATATTGTGGTGAAAGATGGCCAGCTTTTTGTACCACGCCATGTTTCCGCTCCGCTGCCGAAGCCTTCCCCGCCCGAGAACCTGCACTAATCAGGGGTTTCCTATGAAGCTATTGCCATATCTTAAAAATATTTCAGCTATCGCCCTGTTTACGGCAGTTACCGGGGGGGCGCAGGCATCTCTGAATGATGCAGAAAAAGGGCAAATCATACAAAGGATGAACCTGCGTGCGGATAGCATAGCGCGTACTGCCGATAGTATATGGAACTATGCCGAGCTTGGTTTCCATGAAACGAAGAGTTCGGCCCTACTGCAGGAACAGATGAAGCAGGCCGGGTTCACAGTTGATGCAGGCGTCGCTGGTATGCCGACGGCCTTTATCGCCCGTTACCGCAACGGCAAGGGTGGCCCGGTTATCGCTATTCTAGCAGAGTTTGACGCATTGCCGGGGCTCGCACAGGAGGCCGTACCGGAGCGGAAACCTATCGCAGGTCAGGCCGCAGGCCATGCCTGTGGTCATCATCTCTTTGGCGCAGCATCTGCTGCGGCCGCTATCGAAGCAGCCCGCTGGATGAAGGAAAAAGGTATCGCCGGGGAAATCAGACTCTACGGCGCGCCCGCCGAAGAAGGAGGCTCTGGCAAGGCATATCTCGTCCGTGAAGGCCTTTTTAAGGACGTCGATGCAACTTTGCATTGGCATGCTGGGGACAATAATTCTGCAGTCCAGCGCATCAGTCAGGCAAATATTAGCGGCAAATTCCGCTTTCACGGGAAAAGCGCCCATGCCGCCGGGGACCCGCAAAATGGTCGCTCCGCACTTGATGGAGTAGAGATTTTGAATCACGCGGCCAATATGCTGCGTGAGCATGTGCCAGATACTACCCGCATCCACTATGTTATTACCAACGGTGGCGGCGCGCCCAATGTCGTACCGGATTATGCCGAGGTATATTATTATGTGCGCCATAATGATGCCCGCATTGTCCGTGATGTAATGAACCGTGTGCAGGATGCTGCGAAGGGCGCGGCCATGGCGACTGGCACAACCGTGGAATTTGAGCAGACCGGGGGCGTATATGCCCTGCTGCCCAATAATCAGCTAGGCCTGTTAATGGATGCGAACCTGCGTCTAGTAGGAGGCGTCAACTGGACAGCCGAAGAAAAAGCATTTGCAGAAAAATTATATACGACCTTCCCTAATCCTGCCCGAAAATTGGGTAGCGAAACCAGCATCCTGCCTTATGCCTCAGATGTGACAGGCGAAGGATCCAGCGATGTTGGAGATGTAAGCTGGGTCACCCCTACTGCGGGCATACGCGCCGCCACATGGGGGCCAGGCACATCCGCACATAGCTGGCAGGCAGTAGCCTTTGGCGGCATGAGCATCGGCCATAAAGGGGCCGTAGTTGCCGCCAAAACAATCGCACTCAGCGCTCTTGATCTGATGACTAGCCCTGATGTGGTCGCAGCCGCCCGGAAAGAACTGCAACAACGCAGACCGGCGGATTTTGAATATCGCTCTCTCATCGGCGACAGGCCGCCCGCGTTAAATTACCGAGAGAGCGGTTCTAACTGACATGTAGGGGCCGATAACAGCCTTAACTGGTTATACCGGCCCCTGCACATTCCAATACCACGATAGATAAGAAGTGACGCCTCCCGTGGAGAAAGGTGCATCCGTGCGGATAAACGTCGCACCATAAACACACGGCATAGGTGCGATACGCCATTTTCTATGGCTGCAAATGAACAGCATTTTTTCGCACTGCAAAAAACATGTCAGATTTCCGGGAGGGATTCTGCGGGCGGCGCGTCGATAATAATGAGCACAATAAAATCACAGTGCGGGAGAGGGCAAAAGGACAAAACCGGTGAGGGTGCCGGACTACTCGTTATAGGGGGAATGAATATGACTTGTGAATGGCTTGGTCGTCGCACGACAACCAGTGCACTAGCGATCAGTATTGCAATGATTGCCGCCGTTTCGACATCATCCGCACAGGAAGCCCAAAATGAGGGCGGCCCTGCTGCAGGGGACATTGTTGTCATCGGTACACAGATTAAAGGCCTAAAAGCCAGCGGGGCTTTGCCTGTCAGCACCATTGGCGAAGAACAGATAAAGGGTGTGGCAGCGGTATCCGGGGCTGATCTGTTCCGCTCTATCCCCCAATTGGGTGCTTCAGCATTCACCGAACAGGCCATCGGCGGCAGCAGCCCCAATGCGGCGCGCGGCGACGTTTCTTCTATCAGCCTGCGCGGCATGGGGCAGGGTAATACGCTGCTCCTTATCAATGGCCGCCGTACGGTTCTACACCCAACGACACAGTCTCTTAGCGGTGCGATCGATTCAGGTATTCCGGTATTCAGCTACAATGCTAACGCCATTCCGGTTGGTGCTTTGCAGCGCGTAGAAGTATTGCGCGATGGCGCGGCCGCTCTTTATGGTTCAGATGCTGTCGCCGGGGTCGTCAACAACGTCCTCGATTCTAATTTCAAGGGCGCAAAATTTGACATGCAATATGGCGGGGCTGAAGGCACCGGCATGCGTGATTTTGCAATTAATGGCTTTGTCGGCAAAGATTTTGCCGAAGGTCGCGGCAACTTCTCTCTCTTTGCCGGATATGCCAGCAAGACCAAATTATATCTGAATGAACAGGATTATACTGCTACTTCAGATTTAAGCAGCTATGTTGCAGGCACCTCCTTCGCCAATGTCGCAGCATTTAACAACAATAGCACAACCACCCCATGGGGTTCATTCCGCGCATCGGGCAGCGGTATCATCACCAGCAACGGTGTGGCGTTGACGAACGCATCACGCCAATTCCACGTACAACCCACCACCAATGTTGGTTGCAGAATCCTGACAAGTACACCGGGTGTGTGCTTTGACGATGGCAATGGCACAAGCGAAATGGCCGGCGTAGATTCCAATCTCCGTTTCAACACACGTGCATCTGACCCTGCGTTAACGACCACACCATCTGTTCGCCGTATCAACATTTTTTCTACGGCACATTATGACCTGAATGACTCGCTGACTTTATATGGTGAAGCCGGTTTCTACCGTGGTGAGACCAATGCTAATGCGCCATCGGGCGGGTCTCTGGCTACTGCGCCTATCACAGTTGCAGCCAATGCCTATTGGAATCCATTAGGTGTCGCAGGTTCAGTCAATCGCTTACCAGACCTTAATATTTCCGCAGCAGGCTTGCCTGTTACCATCACCTCTCTGACCCATCTTGATATGGGCTATCGCCCCGTCAATGTTGTCAATTACCAGTATCGTTTTCTAGCAGGTCTAAAAGGCAATTTCGGGTCATGGAACTATGACACGGCTGCTTTATACAACTGGGCAACTGTGCGTGACAGCATGATTAGCGTGTCGATCTCGCAATTACAGGCAGCTATCAACCGCACCGGATCGGATGCCTATAATCCCTTCAACGGTGGTTGCGTAGATACGCCTTCCATCGGGGATTGCACAGCCAATCCCGCCGCCACCGTAGATAGCGCAAAGATCACCAGCGTTCGTCAGAATAAGACAACATTGGCCCTGTGGGATTTCAAACTGTCTAACCCGGAATTAATTGGTCTTTGGGCCGGTAATTCGCTTGGTCTGGCAACAGGTGTCGAAGTACGCCGCGAAACCTATCATGATGACCGAGATTCTCATCAGGATGGCACCATCAAATATACCGATAGCGTGACCGGCATCGTTTATGACAGCGATCTTCTCGGTGCCAGCTATAGCCCGGATGTTCGGGGCAAGCGCACGGTATGGTCGGCTTATGCTGAACTCGCTCTGCCGCTGGTCTCGCCGGAAATGAACATTCCGCTGATACGGTCTTTTGATGTGCAGGTTGCGGGCCGCTATGAAAAATATAGCGACGTCGGGGACATTGCCAAGCCAAAGGTCGCAGCAGCATGGGATGTGGTAGAAGGCATCCGCCTGCGTGGTTCATGGTCACAGGGTTTCCGCGCCCCTAACCTTGAGGTGCTGAATACAGATACGCTAATCCGTTCAGGAACCGGCATGGATTATGTTCTTTGCGAAGCAGATGTTCGGGCTGGCCGTATCGCTAACTTTGCAGGATGTAACCGCAGCTTGGCGGTTCAGCGGCAGAGCGGTGGCAACCCGAACCTCAAGGCCGAAGAATCCACTAGCTGGAACGTGGGCGCTGTACTGACCCCACCTCTGCCAGATGGCTTCGGTAACCTGACCCTGACGGTTGACCGGTGGAGGATCAAGCAGAAGAATGTTATCGGTCTTGCCGATTTCCAAAACGCCATGACGCTGGATTATCTGATGCGCACACAAGGCGGGTCCAACCCCGACGTTGTGCGCGCCGCACCCACCGCCGCAGATGAAGCACTGGTCGCTGGCACAGGCCTCGCTGCCGTAGGGGAATTGCTGTATGTTGTGGCTCCTTTCCAGAACTTGCTACCGGTTCAGGTCGACGGTATCGATTTCAACGTCGAATATCGCCTGCGCACCGGTATCGGTAATTTCTCTATCAACCTTAATGCGGCTCATCTCCTCAAATATGATGTTCTGGCGGCACCCAGCACGCAGGCCATCATTGACGCGATGAACTCTGGCGCAATTAGCTCATTCGTTTCGGTACAAGGTGGTGGCAGCGTGCTGCGCAACGAAGGCCAGCCCCGCTGGCGTTTCTCTGGCAGCGCCAATTTCACGTCTGGTCCGGTCGAAGTGGGTGCTTACACGCAGTATCTGAGTGATGTTTATCAGAACGGAGTGAGAAACGCAGATGGCGAGAGATTCATCATAAAGGGGCAGACCACCCTCAATCTCTATACCAGCTACCATATCAAACAGGATGGCCCACTGGACAATACAAGCATCACATTGGGTGTCCGAAATGTGTTTGATAAAAACCCGCCAATGGCGGCCAGCAGCCTTGCATCAAATGGCGGTGGTTATGCTTCCACTCTCTATGCGGCGCAGGCACGCTACTGGTATGTCGGCCTGAAAAAATCCTTCTAACACACTAAGTTAGCCCCCTTTCCATAATATATTATGACTTATGGGAAGGGGGATGCTTCGTGTGAGATCAGAAGTTTTGATATTTTATCAGCACATCTGCCCTGTTTATATCAGGTCAGACGACCGAGGCCGTTTCGATACCATCTTCCTTCACGGAGTCCCGTCATGAAGCCCCAGTGGTTCATATTAACAGCTGCATTACTTGCCCATTCCGCTACATTGCCTGCACAAACAGCGCCGGAGAATTTCTTCAGTCAAAAGCCAGGCTCTGATTACTATCTGGCTAATTATAGCGAGTATGAAGCCTATCTGAAGAAATTGGCGGGCGAGAGCGAGCGTATAAAGCTGGTCGACATGGGTAAGACGGCTGAGGGACGCACGCAGTGGATGGCGATCATTTCGTCTCCCGCAAATCTTGCAAAGATGGAATATTATCGTGGCATCGCCCAGAAATTGGCACAGGCTAGGGGTGTGAACGAAGATGAAGCCCGCAAACTGTCGGCGGAAGGCAAGGCCATTGTCTGGATTGACGCCGGTATGCACGCGACGGAAACAGTAACATCGCAGGGCCAGATACAGATTATTCATCGGATGCTGACGCAAAATGACCCGGAAACGGTGAAAATGCTGGACGAATGCATTGTGCTATTCGGACATGACAACCCTGATGGGATGGAACTGGTCAGCAACTGGTATATGCGCCATGCAGATCCAAAGGCACGGGAATTCGCCACAATCCCCCGTTTATACCAAAAATATATTGGCCATGATAATAACCGTGACAGCTATATGATGGCGATGCCGGAAACCGAAAATGTGAACAAGATATTGTTCCGTGAATGGTTCCCGCAGATCATCTATAATCAGCATCAAACTGGCCCTGCCGGTATGGTTGTCTTTGTCCCGCCATTTCGTGATCCGTTCAATTACAACTATGACCCGATCATCATATCGCAGTTGAATGAAGTAGGGTTCGCGATGCATTCACGCCTGATGACAGAAGGCAAAGCCGGTTCGGGCACACGCGGTGCCGCCCGATATTCCACATGGCATAATGGCATGGAGCGCTCCGTAGCTTATTTCCATAACAGTATCGGCTTGCTAACCGAAATCATCGGCGGCCCCACCCCAGCCAAAATAGCATTAATCCCTGAAACGCAATTGCCCCGTGGCGACGAGCCTATGCCCATAGCGCCGAGGGACTGGCATTTGCAGGATTCCCTCGATTATCAATGGACGCTGAATCGTGCGGTAATTGATTATGCCACCCGCAATCGCGAACGGCTATTGTTCAACATATGGCGTATGGGAATGAACGCCATTGAACGAGGGAGCAAAGATAACTGGACGACAACGCCTTCTAAAATTGATCGGCTGACCAAGGCCGGTGCACAATCTGGCAACGACGATCTCACAAAGCCGGTTGATCCGTCATTATATAGCAAGATGTTGCAGGCACCGGAAGATCGTGATCCGCGCGCCTATATCATCCCGGCGGATCAGGCCGATTTGCCTACCGCCATTACCTTCCTCAATGCCCTTATCAAAAATGGTGTAGAGGTTGAACGAGCAGATGCATCATTCACAGTTGGTGCAAAAACATATCCCGCCGGTTCGTTCATTGTCCGCACAGCTCAGGCCTATCGCCCGCACGTTCTGGATATGTTTGAACCGCAGGATCACCCACATGATGCGGAGTATCCTGGCGGCCCTCCTAAGGCACCTTATGACATTACTGGCTATACTCTGGCCTATCAGATGGGTGTCAGCTTTGATCGGATATTAGACCCTATCCCGCAGAGTTTTACCTCTGTGGCAGATGTGATGGATACGCCCACAGGCCGTATAGAAGGAGCTGGTAAGGCGGGCTGGGTTGTTGGCCATGAAACCAACAACAGCTTTATCCTGACCAACCGCTTACAAAAAGCAGGCGTTGCTGCGTCATGGATGAAGGATGCCGTAACAGTTAACGGCAAACAAATGTCGCCCGGCGCTATCTGGATTCCGGCCTCTGCCCGCGCACAAAAAATCATCAGCGATGCAGCCGAGCAATTGGGCCTCATCGTACAAGCGGTTGATCGTGCCCCGCAAGGGGAGAGCATTGCCCTCAAACCGATACGTATCGGTCTGGTGGACCGCTATGGCGGCCTGATGCCTTCAGGTTGGACGCGCTGGATATTGGAAAAATATGAATTTCCTTTCGAGATGCTTTTCCCTCAGCGACTGGATGCCGGTAACCTGAAAAAGGATTATGACGTCATCTTATTCTCTAATGATGCGATGCCGCCGCAAGGTGGGGCATGGGGGTCTTACCGCGCGGCGCAACAGCCCACGCTGAAAGATACACCGAAAGAGTATCAGAAAATGCTGGGCACCGCGACAGACGCAAAGACCCTGCCAGCAGTGGCAGATTTTGTGCGCGGCGGCGGTAGTGTAGTAGCCATTGGCAATTCTGCGCGTTTCATTGAGCTAATGGGCACACCGCTTGCCCCTGCATTAGTGCAGAAGGACAAGAAAGCCCTTAATACACACGAATTTTTCATTCCCGGTTCGGTTCTGCGCGCACGTGTCGATAACCGTCAGCCATTGGCATATGGCATGCCTGATCAAGTCGATATTTTCTTTAACCGCGCCCAGACATTTGTGCCCGCGCCAAATGCAACAGGCTATAAGAGGGTCTCCTGGTTCGAAGGAAAAGATGTGCTGCGCAGCGGCTGGGCCATAGGTCAGGATAAATTGGATGGCACAATAGCCGTTGCGGATATCGACGTGGGTAAGGGCAAATTATTTGTCATGGGCCCCGAGATAACCCACCGCGCGCAATCCTATGGAACGTTTAAATTCCTGTTTAACGCTCTTTATTATGGCCCCGCGCAGGCTGGAAAATAAACGGGAATATCAAAAGAGATATTAGACCCTGCCCTTGGAAAAACCGAGAGCAGGGTTTATCTATTCAAAAAGATATCATACTGAATATACGTAATTCTTACCGTAAAATCTAAAAATAGATTTATATATGCAAAACGGCCTACAATAATGAATTACATCAATTCGCCGCCACACAATGGGCCGGTATGCCCGCCTGATCGCGGGTCAAAGTGATCTTCCCACTATTACTATAGTTTAATTTCACAAGGCCTTGCTGCTGCAATGCAGTGGCCAGCCCTTCGGCATTATCAAGATCGAACACACCGCTGATCGCGATATTAGCAGCATTATTATCCACAGATAATTGTAACTTGCCATAACGGTTCATTTGCTGCGCAACATTAGACAGGCAATGGGATGAAAACACGATCTTGCCACTGGTCCACGCTACTTCCTGTTGAAGGTTAGCGGAGCGCACGGTCACTGCCTTACCGACTTGCGTCAACTTCATGCCTGCATTGAGGAAAGTAGTATGGTGCCCATTCTTATCAGCAGCCAGAGAAACCACACGCACAACCCCTTCGGATGTAATCACTTCCTCGCGTCCGGGGCTAAGATGAACATCAAACTCTGTGCCCACCGCCGTTGCGGTTAGCTGCCCGGCTGAAACAACAAAAGGTCGGGCTTTATTTTTCTCCACCGCGAAATAAGCGCGCCCCTGCTTCAACTGAATGGCCCGCTCTTTGTCAGAATATGCGATATGCACCGTACTGCCCACATCCAATGTCATATGGGAACCATCTGCCAATTGATAGGATTGCCGCACGGCCCCTCTGTTGGTGATGATATTATTTGCATCGGCAATATCGCGTGATTCGGCCATATCGGCATGATCGGTGCGATATAGCTGACCCAGCCATAGTCCTGCAGGGACCATGACGGCCATCGCCACGCTGGCAGCGATAGCCCATTTTTTCCAGTGGAAATGATGCGCAGTCGATGGAGAAACATGATTATATCGAGCGCGCATTTCAGCAAGAACATCCTGCATTTCAGGGTCTGTCTCTGCGGCCCCCGCTTTGCCCCATGCGGCACGAATTTGCTGCATCGCAGCCATGTTCGCCTGATCGCTGGCGCACCATGATTCCAACGCTTTTTGCGCGGCAAGAATGTTTTCGCCCGACTGGCTACGGGAAAAGAGAAGTGCCGCGGTATCAAGCCGATCAGACATATTCCCGTTATATCCTTTCACTTCGGTTACCCTGATGCAAATTCAGCGATGACGGTTCACCCCCTATGCACTAACCGGAAAGATCGTGCGCGCGCCTATATCCGTGTAAAGCATGCATACCAAGCGTTTTGTAGTGAATAAAGGGTATGACCGGGCCAGAACCCAACACAACAAACGGTCAATATCTATGCCTCCTATCCTATAAGACGCATTACCCCAGATATTCCGCCCCCACATTAGAGCTATTTTATTTATATTGCTCTCCTTCTGGTACGTTACCAATTACGTGTCCACGTCAACATTATCTCACGCGGGCGATAGCTATATGCCTGGCCTATGCCATAGCCCGTGGTTGCAGCGCGCAAATCTGCCTGCTGGTTAAAGATATTTGCCACTGTCAGGCTGAGGGATGATTTCGGCCCTTGATATGCAGCCTTTACAGTCATGAGCGCGAACCCCTTCGTTGCCAGATAATTAGGATCTGCCGCGCTGAAGGACGATGTATATCCGGACTGCACTTGCATATCTCCACTCAGGTTGAGACTATGCTCATCATCAATCGACCAGGCCTGCGTAACATTAAATGCCGAACGATGCCGCGGGACAAATGGAATATGATCACCCACATGGGCATATAATAAGGAACTGGCCCCAGTAACGCTATTTAATCGGCTGAATGTCAGGCTACTTTCCCATTTCAGGTTTAAACCCGGCGCAGGGTTAAGGATGAGTTCCATTTCCACCCCTCTAATCCTCGCATTGCCAATATTAACAATATAAGCATTGGAATTATTCTCAGACAATGCGCGATATTGCACATTATTCCAGTAATTCAGATAAGCCATCACCGACATGGAAAATAATGGCTTGCGTTTGATGCTCACGCCGACTTCTATGCCGGTTATCCGATCAGAAGCATAGGTTCTGCTGTCAGGCAACAAAACGGACGCAATGTTAACACCCCCCGGCCGATAGCTTTGCGTAACCTGAAAATGCAGAGCCGCCAGAGCATGCACAGGAACATCCAGATGAGAACGCAGATAAAGGCCCTGAGATTCCCTGACCGTCAGGGGCCAGGATTCTGTTGCCCCACTGACGATATTGGGAATTAATACTCTGTTGCGCGATGATGCATGATGCCAGTCATAACGACCACCGACCGAAGCTAAAAAACCGCCATCGCCATGATAGGCCACGTCGCCAAAAAGGCTGAATTGCGTTTTCTTTATCTTCACATGCCGCTGACCAAAATATTCAATCGGCTCTATCCTGTCTATAGATACAGAGGATAAGGAACTGTAGAATTGTTCATTCTTATGATCAATGAACAGACCAGCCGTACTACGCAATGGCGCGGATGGAGCAGTGCTAGCGCGAAATTCCTGCATCACACGGTTGAGTGTGATGGGTATGTGTAACAGAGATGGAGTAAGCGAGAGGACATAAGCAGAATAGGCTCCGCGCTGGTCTGCCGTGCATTGCTCCTCCGACAGATTATAATAACGCTGGCACCCCTCCGGCATATCTGCCTGCTGCAGCGTAACAGGTGTACGGTCATAATTACGGTCCAGCTTCCACCGATAATAAGCCGATACAGATGTTATCTTAAAATCATCTCCTTCATATTCAGCCTTTAGCCGCCCCAGCAAAAAATCATGCTCTGTCTTGGCACTGAACTGCCGGTCCATATTATATGGGCCTAAGTTTCTGGTCCATGCAGAGCTGTCATTGATGCGACGATGCTGCCACAATCCCATCGCAGACAGGTGCAACCGATCATCAGGCACATAGCGGAACATGAAACGAACACCCTGAATGTCGTCATCATTCACGTCTTCCTGCCCGGTGCGGAGGTTATCAACATATCCGCCCTGCCTGATGCTATAGCCCGTAACGCGAAAGGCAGCATTTGCACCGATCGGCCCGTTCAGCGTGCTGGTAATCTGATATCCCGGACTACCGCCCTCAATTACGCCAAACCCGACAGAGCCCTTCCCCCGCCATTCCCCCAGAGCGGCTTCTTCGGGCTGAATCTCTATCTCACCAGCAAGCGCCCCAGCGCCATGTTCCGTACTTCTTGCAACGCGGGATGTTCGCACTGCACCAATATCGACCATTGCAAGGTCCATCGTGGTGCGGGCAGAATCGCTTGCGGTGCCGGTTGGGCCGGATACAGCCACATCCCCAAAATAGACGATCGTGGTGGTTTCGCCGACATTACCGACCCCCCGAATTGTCAGCCCTCTTTGCCCAGCATTGCCGGGCTGGCTGGTGACCGATGGGCTGCTTTCGACAACCCCCTCCAATGATGTGGCGGATGGACGATATTGCAGATCGCTGCTGAAGGACACGATATCCGCAGTATTGATGGCCGTTACGACGACATGCGGCGTGGCAGGAGGAGAAGACAGGCTATTGTCCACCTGCTCGTGGGGTGGTGCTTTTTCAGGCGCGCGTTCCAGCAGAATGACCCCACCACGATTTTGCCGAAAGACCAGCCCGCTATTCTTCAGCAATTGCCGTAATGCATCCTCGAAACGCATATAGCCGGTTATTTCACGGGATTTTTTTTGGGTCAGAGCCGATGGCGCGAACACGACCTGCCTGCCACTTTGCATCGCTAATTGCTGAATTGCGTTTTCCAGCGATTGCGACGGCAAGGAATAATATTGCTTCGCTCCCCTTTGTGCCATCACGGCTGTCGGCACAGAAATACTGGTAAGGACAGCAAACAACGCAGTAGCCGTCCGCCATGTTCGGTTTGATAATGATGATATAATCAGCGCCGACAGCGCCCTATCCTGACCAAAGCCTCCCCCTGCCCTGCTATGGCATGCTAGGCCTATAGACATCTTCCAGGGATAATATGGTAACAGCCGACTGCTCTGTCATAATAAGGGGGTGATTATTATGCCCTCCGGGTGAGCAATAATCACGCCTTTGTGCATAGGGCATATTTCAATAGTGACAAAGCAATCTTGTCAACAGTTCCTGTCAGGTTGGAAATAGGAAGGGAGGGCATGATAATGGCCCTGCCCTCCCTTTCTAGGATCACATGTTAGGATCGTTTTCGAATAATGGCCTTCATTGATGAAGGCGCACTATATTCCTATATGGTTGCCATCTTTATGCAGGATCAGTTCACCCCTTCAGCCAGCGCATCAGGCCGACGGGTATCTGCCGCGCCCAGAAAACGATCCTGACTGATCATGATAGACTGCGTGCTGCCCATTGTATCAGACAGGCGGACCTTATGCCCTTTCGCCTGTAAAATCGGCACCAGATCTGGTGAGAATCCTTCCTCCATTTCCAGAGGAGAATCGGCATCAGACTGATGAATACGCGGACGTTCTGCGGCCTCCGCAATGTTCATTTCAAAATCGATGGTGTTCATCAACACCTGCGTCATTGCAGAGATAATATAGCCGCCACCGGGCGACCCGGTCACCAGCCATGGCTTATTATCACGAAATGCGATCAATGGTGTGATCGTAGAACCAAGGCGCTTACCCGGTGCAGGCAGATTCGCCTTAAAACGCTCCGACTGGTCGCTCCACGAAAAGTTACCGAGAGAGTTGTTGAGCAATACACCTGTACCTTGCGGCACCACATGCGCACCATAAGATGACGTCAGCGTATATGTGTTGCTGACGGCATTACCATATTGGTCCGCCACGGAATAATGGGTCGTATCAATACTTTCATAGGGATAGGGGTTACCATCCGGCAAGGTCGCACTGCTCAGTGATTTTGTGGGAGAAATCAGTTGCACCCGCTCACGCGCAAACGCCTTACTGGCGAGCCCCTTTGCAGGGGTGTTCCAATCGGGCAAACCGCCAACGAATCTGCGGTCAGAAGATGCTATTTTCATGGATTCTGATATCAGATGCAGCGTCTGGCTGCTGCCCCAGCCATATTCTTTGACCGGGAAATGTTCAATCAGGTTCATAATTTCAGCCAGAGTTACACCTGATGATGTAGGTGGCATAAAGGCGATGTTCACGCCGCGATAGCTGCTCCATATGGGGGCAAGTATCTCGGTTTTATAATTGGCCAGGTCTGCTTCATCCACAAGGCCACCACCGGCCCGGATGCCTTCAACCATTTTTTTCGCCAGCACGCCTTTATAAAAACCATCCCGCCCACGCATGGCTACCTGTGTCAGGCTCCAGGCCAGATCAGGCTGTTTAAAGATGTCACCCGCTTTATAGGCCGATCCGTCTGCCTTGAAGAACGCTTTGAATGCCCCCGGGTCCTTCATCATAACATCACGGCGGCTGGCGGTCGCTTCGGCTTCTCCATCGGTAAGGCGAACGCCATTTTTGGCAAGACGAATTGCAGGCTCCACCAGCTTTTTCCACGGCATGCTGCCGAACATCTTATGGGCGTCCCACATGCCAGCAACCGTTCCGGGGACCGATACCCCCTTATAAGTCATGGTGGCATCGCGATCGAATTTACCGTTGCTATCCAGTAAATATGATGATGTCAGCGCATTAGGCGCAATACCATAATAATTAATGGTGATGGTCTGGGCTGGCTTGCCATCCTTTGCCGCCATATGAATTACCATATAACCGCCACCGCCAATATTGCCTGCGCGGGGCAAGGTAACCGCCTCAGCAAATGCAACAGCGATGGCTGCATCCACCGCATTGCCACCAGCGCGAAGGATTTCGACCCCAACTTTTGTAGCAGGTGCGCTTTGGCTGGCGACCATGCCATCACGGCCTATGACAGGACCGTGAATTTCTCTGTAATTGACAATGTCGCCACCGCTGCCACGGCCTTCGGCATGCTGTATGGTAGGAATCTGGGCCATGCCCGTTCCTGCGACCATGAGGGACGCAATAACTGCAGCCGTTGAAAAATTACGCCAACCAAAACTCATATACAGACTCCCATCTCAAGCGGCGTTGCCACCCCCATTATGCTGGCTGTTGCTCCGACGGATTATATCAACCGTATGATACGCAGCCCCCTCATTTTAGCAGACGCACAATATCATCAGACCCTCACAGATTTTTATCCAGTTGTTCGGAATATGTGGCGACGATGCCATATGCAGACCACGTATATGACGCGGCGCAAAATAATAACGCTGCCTGGCAACAAGCACCGGCCCAAAAATCGCCCACCCGCGCACCGACCCATCCCCATACGGACAGCTAAAGGGCAGTTGACAGTCAAACTGACGCATGACATCTTTTCAATGGGCGGCGGTTTATATGTTTGTCAGGTCGCAACAAATATAAACCAAAAGCGCACAGGGGAAATTATTAGCCATGGTCGGTTCCGGTCGTCTAAATGTGCGAAATATCGCCTGCGACTCTAGCGAGATGCAGGATATAACCCCCTATATCAATAGCTTACGCCGTTATTTTGTACGCAAAACAGGCAATATGAATATTGTTGACGATCTGGTGCAGGACGTAATGACCCGTGTACTGGCCAGACGCGCAGAAAACCCGATTGAAAATATCGAGGCCTATCTCTTCCGCACTGCGGCAAATGTCATGAGGGACAAGGTTCGCCGTGATACAGTCCGTCAGGTGGAATTTCAGCAGAGCCTCACAGAAGCAGAACATCCTGTTGATGAATGTACACCCGACCGCGTTATATTAGCGCGAGAAGAAGTGCGTCACCTTATCGATATATTGGCTGAATTACCTGAAACTACCCGAGACATCTTCCTGATGAAACGCTTCGACGGACTATCACATGCAGAGATTTCTGCTCGTATCGGCATGTCCGTTAGTGGTATCGAAAAACGAATAGCGAAGGCCGTTGCTCATATAGCAAGACGGATGCCATCCTGATTCCCCGATACAAGGTTGTACGGGAAAATATGGAACCCTTTCATACAGGGAAGGAACGCGTTACGCGATGGGAAAGCGGCGATCATATCCGTAGCAAGCAGCCGAATCCAACTCCATCAACACCAACGGCGCGCTGCGCCCTTGCACAGCGCCACATACACCTTTGCTCTC
The DNA here is from genome assembly GCA_009360885.1 of Sphingobium sp. Classification (GTDB taxonomy): domain Bacteria; phylum Pseudomonadota; class Alphaproteobacteria; order Sphingomonadales; family Sphingomonadaceae; genus Sphingobium. Next base: position 248,669 of record SPEL01000005.1, read on the forward strand.
ACAGAGCGTACAGCAGAACCGCAAATATTTGGAAATTCGAGGCTTGAATAAGTAAACCTATAAGTTTATTTATTGATCTACATCAATACTCTGTCAGGATATTTTTGTAATGGATTCAGGCATCAGCAGAGCATGATTCATGTACTGCGGTAGTGAAAATACCGTCATAATCACGCTTGTCTTTCTACCGACTATTTTCTGACTAAACTGGTGGTCAGGACTCGGGCTGACACAATAACGTCATCTGGCGATGACAGTATATGGAGCAGTTAGTATGACCATGCCTTCCTCTCCTACACCGGCAGACCCGCTGGACGGCATAGCCGAAACATGGGACCGCGCAGCCGCTGCCTCCATTGCGCAAATGACCCACGGCCTCTCCCCCGCGACGATGATGCTGGCGGCGGCGGACTGGGCGTTGCATTTGGGTATTGCCCCCGGCAAGCAGGCGCAACTGACGGCGAAGATGGCTCGCAAATATATGCGCCTCATGGATTACGCATCCCGCAGCGCACAAAACCCAGACGCCCCACCTGCCATTGACCCTTTGCCGCAGGATCATCGTTTCTCTGACCCGGCGTGGAAGCAGGCCCCCTTTGACCTGATTGCCCAGTCCTTCCTGCTCAATCAGCAATGGTGGCACGCGGCTACCACCGGCATCGGCGGCGTGTCCAAGGCCCATGAAGCGCAAGTGGCCTTTGGCGCGCGGCAGTTGCTCGATGTGCTGGCCCCCACCAATTTCATCGCGACCAACCCTGTACTACAAAAGCGGATTGTCGAGACCAATGGCCAATGTCTGATTGAGGGATTTGGCCATTTCATCGAGGATCTGCAGCGCACTATTCGCGGTGAACCACCAGCGGGCGCGGAGAATTTCACCGTTGGCGAGAATATCGCCACCACAAAGGGCAAGGTGGTGTGGCGCAACCGGCTGATAGAACTCATCCAATATGAGCCGACCACCGAAACCGTGCGGCCAGAGCCAGTTCTGATCGTCCCGGCATGGATCATGAAATATTATATATTAGACCTGTCGCCGGAAAATTCGCTGGTCCGCTGGCTGACCGGACAAGGCTATACGGTGTTCATGGTTTCATGGCACAATCCCGACAGCCGGGACCGCGACATGGATATGGATGATTATCGTCGTCTGGGGCCGATGGCGGCGCTCGATGCCATAACCGCCATTACAGGGGCGAGCAAAATCCATGCCGCCGGATATTGCCTTGGCGGCACATTGCTCTCCATCGCGGCAGCGGCCATGGCGCGGGATGGGGATGACCGCCTCGCCAGTGTGACGTTGCTCGCCGCGCAAACCGAATTTTCCGAACCGGGCGAACTGGGCCTCTTCATTGATGAGGCGCAACTCAATATCCTCGATAATATGATGTGGGGCAGAGGGTATCTCGATAGCAGCCAGATGAGCGGCGCGTTTCAGATACTCCGCTCCAACGATCTCGTCTGGTCCCGCGTGTTGCAAACCTATTTAATAGGTGAGCGGGAAGGAATGATCGACCTGATGGCGTGGAATGCTGACGGCACGCGCATGCCCTATGCGATGCATAGCGAATATCTCAACCGCCTGTTCCTGAATGATGAACTGGCGCGTGGTAAGTATCAGGTTGATGAGCGCAGTGTCAGCCTCTCCGCCCTACGTGCGCCTATTTTCGCGGTGGGGACGGAAAAGGACCATGTCGCCCCATGGAAATCCGTCCATAAAATCCATCTGCTGACGAATTCCGAAATCACCTTCATCCTGACCAGCGGCGGCCATAATGCGGGTATCGTATCAGAACCCGGCCACCCGCGCCGTTACTTCCACATGCTGACCCGCAAGGAGGATGGACTGTCCTTCTCGCCCGATGAATGGCTGGACCATGCAGCGCGCCAGCAAGGATCATGGTGGAGCGCATGGGGTGAATGGCTTAATGATCGTTCCTCCCCGCCCATCGCCCCGCCGCCCATGGGCGCGCCGGATAAGGGCTATGCCCCGATCACCGATGCCCCCGGCACCTATATATTGGAGAAATGAGGCGATGAGCGAACAGCATGACAACGCCGCGATGATCGAAAACCGCACCTTCGATGAATTGAAGGTCGGGGACAGCGCCAGTATCACCCGCACCCTTTCACAAAAGGATATTCAGCTTTTCGCGCTGGTTTCGGGGGATGTGAACCCCGCGCATATGGATAAGGATTATGCCGAACAGGATATTTTCCGCCGCGTCATCGCCCATGGCATGTGGGGCGGCAGCCTGATTTCCGCCGTGCTGGGCACCGAACTGCCGGGGCCGGGCACGATTTATCTGGGGCAATCGCTGCGCTTTACCCGCCCCGTAGGCATTGGCGACACCATCACCGCAACCGTCACCGTGGCGGAAAAACGGGCGGAAAAGAATATCATCATCCTCGATTGCCTCTGCACCAACCAAAATGGCGAAAAGGTCATCACCGGACAGGCAGACGTAAAGGCCCCGACCGAAAAGGTCAGCCGCCCCCGCGTGATGCTGCCTGATATTCGCCTTGCCGATCATGGCGGCTATCATCGACTGATCGAGGCGGCCACGGGACAGGCGATCACCACGGCGGTCGCCCACCCCTGCACCGCCGCGACGCTAAAGGCAGCGATAGAGGCCGCGCAGGCGGGCCTCATCGAACCGATCCTTATCGGCCCGGAGGCGCGCATCCATGCCGCAGCCGAAGAGGCGGGGCTGGACATATCCTCCTTCCGCCTCATCCCCAGCCTCCATAGCCATGACAGCGCGGCCAAGGCCGTGGAACTGGTGCGATGTGGCAATGCGCAAATGCTGATGAAAGGTTCGCTCCACACCGATGAGCTAATGGGCGCAGTCGTCAATCGCACCACCGGGCTGCGTACCGAAAGACGCATCAGCCATGCCTATGTGATGGATGTGCCGGGCCACCCCAATCCTCTCATCATCACCGATGCCGCCATCAACATAGCGCCGGATCTTGAGGCCAAGGCCGACATCATCCGCAACGCGATTGATCTCGCCCATGGCATCGGCATCGCCCAGCCCAAGGTCGCCATTCTTTCGGCGGTGGAAACGGTCAATCCGGCGATGCAATCCACGCTGGATGCAGCCGCGCTGTGTAAAATGGCCGATAGGGGTCAGATTAGCGGCGGGCTGCTCGACGGGCCGCTGGCCTTTGATAATGCGATCAGCGAAGCCGCCGCGCAGGAAAAGGGCATCATCTCCCCCGTTGCCGGCAAGGCCGAAATATTGGTCGTGCCGGATTTAGAGGCCGGCAATATGCTGGCGAAACAGCTCACCTTCCTTAGCGGCGCGGATGCAGCGGGCGTCGTATTGGGCGCGCGCGTTCCTATCATCCTCACCAGCCGCGCCGACAGCCTGCGCACCCGCCTTGCCTCCTGCGCCGTAGCGGGCTTACTCGCCCGCGCCGCGACCAAGGCCGCACCGGGCCTGCTCCAGCCCAATGAGGCCCCAACAGAAGCGGCAGCGAGCAAGGCAAGCGCAGAATGAGAGCCATCGTTAGCATCAATTCCGGTTCCTCCAGCATCAAATTCGCGGTTTACCGGCTGGATGAGCATGATACCCCCACACTCTCCGCCAATGGGAAGATTGAACGCATCGGTATAGAGCCGCGCCTCAAAATTCAGACGGTGGATAAGCAAATCATCCATCAAATGGACTGGAGCGATGGCGCTACCCTCAGCCATGCCGATTTGCTGGAATATCTGTTCGACTGGGCCAAGGGACATTTGCGGGATACCCAGATTGTCGCCTTTGGTCATCGCGTCGTGCATGGCGGCAATGATTTTGTCGCGCCCTGCTGCGTGGATGATGCGGTGCTGGCGGAACTAGAAAAACTCTGCCCGCTCGCGCCGCTGCACCAGCCGCATAATCTGGCAGCCATTCGCATCATTGCGGGCCTCAGCCCGGATATTCCGCAAATTGCGTGCTTTGACACAGCCTTTCACCATGATCGCCCGGCGCTGACCACGCGCTTTGCTATTCCACGCGCCCTCCATGATGCGGGCATCAGGCGCTATGGTTTTCATGGCCTATCCTATGAATATATCGCCCGCCGCCTGACGGAACTGGATCCGGCCCTTGCAGGCGGCAAGGTCATTACCGGCCATCTCGGCAATGGCGCGAGCCTCTGCGCCATGGACAATGGCCGCAGCATCGACACCACCATGGGCTTTACCGCTCTCGATGGTCTGATGATGGGGACGCGCTGCGGCACGATTGACCCCGGCGTCATCATCCATTTCCAGAAACAAATGGGGATGCAGGCAGCACAGGTAGAGGACATACTCTATCGCCAATCCGGCTTGCTGGGCGTTTCAGGCATATCGAGCGACATGCGCACCCTGTCGGAAAGCAGCGCGCCGGAGGCCGAGGAAGCAATTGAGCTGTTCGCATGGCGGGCGGCGAGAGAGGCTGGCGCGCTCGCCTCAACATTGGGCGGGCTGGATGGCTTTGTCTTTACCGCTGGTATTGGGGAAAATCATGCTGATGTGCGCGCCCGCATCTGCCACCGCCTTCGCTGGCTGGGCGCGGACATTGACGAGGAAGCAAATGCCCGCCACGCCCCTATCATCAGTACGCCCGGCAGCAAAGTGAAGCTGATGGTCATCCCCACCGACGAAGAACGCATGATCGCCCTTCATATCCTCTCCCTGCTATACGGAGCCAAGCCATGACCGCCGCGCCTCTTTCCCCCATTGTTGATCTGCGCGGTAAACGTGGCCTCGTCATCGGTATCGCCAATGAACACAGCATCGCGGCGGGCTGCGCAGAAGCCTTTGCGCAGGCAGGCGCGCGCCTTGCCGCGACCTATCTCAACGATAAGGCCAAAGACTGGGTGCTGCCAGTCACGGAAAAACTGGGCATTGAATGGTCTGCGCCGCTTGATGTGCGCATCCCCGGCCAGTTGGAGGCGCTGTTTGACGAGGTGAAGGAGCGCTGGGGCGGCCTTGATTTTCTCCTTCATTCCATCGCGTTCGCGCCCAAGGAAGATTTGCATGGCCGGGTGGTGGATTCATCGGCAGAAGGCTTTGCGATGGCGATGGATGTGTCCTGCCACAGCTTCCTACGCATGGCCCGCCTTGCCGAACCGCTAATGACCGACGGCGGATGTCTGCTCTGCGTGACCTTTTACGGGTCGGAACGGGTGGTGGAGCATTATAACCTCATGGGTCCGGTGAAGGCCGCCCTCGAAAGCGCCACCCGCTATGTCGCTGCGGAACTGGGGCCGAAGGGCATCCGTGCCCATGCCATTTCCCCCGGCCCCATCGCCACCCGCGCCGCCAGCGGGATCAGCCGCTTTGACGAAATGCTGGACCGCGCCGCCGCGCAGGTCCCCGATGGTGAACTGGTGGACATAGCAGATGTCGGCGCGCTCGCCGCTTTCCTCGCAAGCCCGGCGGCAAAGCGGATAACCGGCACGATCATTCCTGTTGATAGTGGCCAGCACATATTAGGATGACAGCACATCCGCAATTATTGAAGCAAAAACCCTGATCCAATGAAAGGAAACGGAATAATTACGCATCTTAAACCACGGAAAACCATAGTTTTTGGGGCAGCTATGACGGCCTACGCTGTCATAGCGCCGTCGACTGCCTGTGCGACCCCTCATAGCGAAAACCCTGCGCCACTAACGGCGACAACCGCGCCTTTGGCCAATCTCAATCCGGCAATCGTCATCAGCGCCATTTGGCAGCAAACGCCTAATGCCACCAATGTTAAGGCGTCTGATACCGAAACGATTGTAGATATTTATATCCTCAGCTCCGCGGCCACAGCAGCCTCCACCGCCTTGCCGGACCGTGTAGAAGGCGAAATCATCCTCCCCCACGAAACCCGGAAAATCTGGCTGAAGCGCGCACCCCAAAGCCCATCCCGCATAAATATGCCGCCCAATGGCTTTGCACAGGCGCGCTATCAAATGAAACTGCCGGATGATGTGGACGCGACCAAGGCCGTTTTCTCTTTCCCTATCTGGTCATCACAGCACATGATGATGGCGAAGGCCGCCCCTGCTCCGTCATCTGGCGTGCAGGCAGCACAATATGCCAGCCAGTCGGAAAATGACGCCCTCTTAGAGAGTAAAACCCTCTTAGATGGTAAAACTGCTGTTTCAGCATCGCCCACCTCCTCACCAGCCCTCCTCATTTCCGGTGGTGCAACTAACCCGGCATTGACAGGCCCATCAACGGCCGCCCCAATCCCCTCTGACCGCACGGCAGGCAATGAGTTTTTCGGCAATTTTGCCGCCTATGAACCCATTTATGCCGTTTATGGCCCCGGCACGAACACCGATGCCCGTATTCAGATCAGTTTCAAATATCGCCTGTTCGGGTCGCGGCAGGATCAAGGCCTGCCATCCTCCTGGCGGGACGGTTTGCACCTCGCCTATACCCAGCGCATGTTCTGGGATCTGGGCGCTTATTCCATGCCTTTTCGCAATATCGATTATCAACCCGAACTTTTTTACCTGACCCCTTCGGCCACCTATCGCAATGGGGTCTCTGTCGCAGGGCAAATAGGCCTGCGCCATGAATCCAACGGACGAGACGGACCGGAATCCCGCAGTATCAACAGCATTTATGTTGCACCGATGGCCAGCTTTCCACTCACCGGTATCTTTAAAGGGGACGGCTATAGCTTCACCATCGCCCCGCGACTGGCGCTAACCGTCGGCAGCCTTAGCGACAACCCGGATATCATGCGCTATCGCGGCAATACTTCTATGGTCATGGAAATTGGCAAAGATGATGGATGGCGCATAACAACCTCATCACGGTTCAACTTCGCCTCCGGCAAGGGTGCTGCGTCGCTTGATCTTTCCTACCCTCTAGCAAAGCTATTGGGCGGCGGGCCAGATTTTTATATCTTCGGCCAGAGTTTTATCGGTTATGGTGAAAACCTGCTCGATTACAACCGGCATGTTACCCGATTCCGTATCGGTGTGGCGCTCATCAGATAAAACAAAGTGAGGAGCATAAGATGGACCAATCAGATCGCGACATCTTTCAAGGAAAGATCAAGACCGGATGGGGATGGGTGCTGGCTTATGCAGTACTGGTCACTCTTATCGGCGTACTAGCGCTTACTAACCCTGTCATAACAGGATTGGCGACCGGCGTGATGTTAGGCGTCACATTGCTAATCTATGGCGGTTTTGCAATTGCTGCAGGTATTTCGTCATTAAAGGGGCGAGCGCGCTGGTTGGAATTATTGCTGGGGGCGCTGGCCCTTATCACTGCCTTTATAGTGCTGATTAACCCCTTCGCTGGCGCATTATCCCTTGTCTGGGCCATTGGCGCATGGCTGCTGATTGCTGGCATTTTAGAGATTATCAGCGCGGTAAAGACACAATATGACCGGGGATGGCGCCTCTTTCTGGGTGTTCTGGACAGCATATTAGGCGGATTTCTCCTCTTTAGCAGCCCTGCGACTGGCCTCAGCTTTCTGGCAGCCATAGTAGGCATCAGTTTTCTGTTTCGCGGTGTATTCCTTGCCATGCTCGCACTGGGCCTGCGTCGAATTGGCAAGGACATAAACATCTAAAATGGGCAGTCCCTTCACCCATTACAGTAAGAAGTTCATTTATCTCTTCTAATATGGTAACAACAGAGGAATAACTGAACTCGCAATAAATATAAGAATTTATATTATGAAACAGAATATAAAAACAGAAATACGGAGAATGGGGCGGCCCACGCTGGATGAGGCAGCAAGCCTTACTGACATCATATTGGATGCAGCACATCGCCTGTTTTGCGACAAAGGCTATGGCGCATCCATGGATGAAATCGCCGCCGCCAGCGATGTGACCAAACTAACGATCTACCGACGCTTCCCTAGCAAGGAAGCGCTACTTATGGCCATGATAGACCGGGAGCTAGAACGTTTCGGCGCCCTTACATCTGCAGCGGGGCAAGGGGACGCCCCGCCAATGGATGCCCTCAAACAAACCATGTGGGCTATGTTTCAATTCACGCTCCAGCCAGAAAATCTCAAGATTTCACGTCTGTTACTGATAGAGGCTTATACCAGTAGTAAGGTGCAGAGCCGTTTCAATGACTGGGTCGAATAGGCGGATCGTCCTGCCGTTCTCGCGATAGAGGCAGCACAGCGCTCTGGAGATATTATTGATGCAAACCCCGCCAGTCTGGCCGAAATGCTGCGCGACCTGCTGAGTAATATGCCGCATTGGGCACGGTGCCATGGTGCCATCCCCCCGGCCCCGGATGATGCGAAAGCATTTTTTGAAGAAAGATGGGCGTTTTTCATTCGCGCCGTCAGCACCCGACGCTGATTATCCCGCTGCCCGTCTGACAGGCGGCAGCAGGAATATCACATAGCCCCGGAAATGCGGATCATTCACCAGCGCAGGCGGCGCGCGCCATTCCCCGCCCTCTACCAGCGCGATACGATAGGGCATAGGGAGACGGCGCAGGCTATCCATATAGCGCTCATAGCCCGCTATAGTCTCCCGGCCCTGATAGGTCTGTATCACCACCTCATCCACCACATCGCCCAGTTTACTGAGCGCAGCACTATTTCCGCCCGCGCTCCAATCCATCAGGCCGGTAACGGATAGCTGATAATATTGGGGCAGGCGCTGCCTGACACCGCGCAAGAAGGCCGCATAATCACTGAGGCCACGCGTTCTAGCATCAAAATCAAGTTGCAGGCCGATGAGGTCGTTGCCCGCCCCTTTCCACCGCTCCATATCCTGCAAGATATGCTGATAGACAGCCTCATCCCAATCCAGCCGTTCCAGCCGCACTGTCATCCATATCCGCGCATGGCGTATCTGCGGCGTTCCGGGACGCAATGGCACCAGCCGTGCGGCATCTTTTACCTGCACCTCTCCATTCAGCAGGTAAATGGTCTTTGCCCGTTTCAGCGCAGCATGGGGTTTAACGCCTGCCCAAAGGAAGAAAGCATCATATTCTGCAGGATTAACCCGATGGGAGGCCGCAGACATAGGACCGGCATGACCACCTGTCTGGTTACCCCCGACATCATCACGGTCTTCATTCCCACCGCACCCGGCAAGGGATAAAGACAGCGCGCCGATGATGTACAGGCCACAGCGCGCCCATCTGGTCACGCCTATGCGCATCTGATCCACACCCCAGCGCGCACGCCTATCAAAACAGACCTCACCAATAATAAGGGAGGTCCTTCGCCCAGCGGGTCGCCCCATAATCCCGCTTAAGCTGCTGGAACCACGCCTTACGCTGCGCAACGGGCGCTTCTTCACCGCCACAATCGCTCATCCCACTGGGCGCATAGCACCGAATAGCGCGATACAGCGCATAGGCTTTGGCATCCGCCGGGGTATGGGGGTCAGCGATCAGCCCATCATAAAGGGCCGCGCGCGGTATACGCCTGCCGGGGAAATAATCCTTCCCCCCGCCTAGTTCTTTTGCTTCTTCCAGAGGATCGAGAGCAGAGAAATTATCAAAGCCATTTAACCGCCAAAAATCACCAAGGCACAGTCTGGCTTTCGCATCTCTGGGGTTCTGGGCCAGCGTTGCGGCGGTCTGCGGCAAGGCGGGACAGGCAAAACCGTCCGCCCATTTACCCTTGGTAAATACCGCAACCGGGGCGCCTTCCCCGCCAATGCTCCACCCCCATAAAGGCTTATTATCCTGCGCATCGGCTGGCACCATTTTCACATCCCGGCCAAAATCAGCATAGCGGCCCGTCTGGAGACTCTTCTGAAGCAATGCGAACAGCGCCACATCGCGCACAGAACGCCCTACATTTCTATCCCCGGCCACCTGCCGCAGCAAATCCGGTCCGGCAACGCGCGAAAGGAGGATGGAGCGAATAGCCGTGTCCTGTATCGGTGAAGCCGGTGCGAATACAGCCGGCACGTTGGCCGCATTTTGCCACATCAGCGCCAGCCCCAATTCCACCAACCCTTGTTGATAAGGGCCGGTGGCGACCTTCAACAGGTCCCGCCAATGCTTTTCCTCCTGCGGATCATGCAATTCCGCCAACGCCATGCCGCGCAGCATTTGCTGGCTGAAGGCGAGCTGTGACGTCCCCCCACTTTGCGGAGCCGCAGGCACCAGTTGCAGCACCCGGCGATAATCCTTCGCCTGATAAAAGGCCTGTGCGGCGATCAGATAGGCATAAAGCGCCGGTGTTTTTGCAAACACATTCTTTTGCGCCGCGAGGGATTGCGCCACATTGCCTTTGTCTTCCCTGATTTGCAACAGGTGGAATGCGGCCAGCAACTGCGGCCCCTGAATAACCTCACCTGCATCCTGTTCAAACAAAAGCTTATTGTCTATTTCCTGAATAAGAGCAGCAGCCTCTGCGCTTCCCGGGCGCAGCACAGTGAGCATCCGTTCATATTCCCGCGCAAGGCCGACCTTGTCACCGGCCAGCCACAAGGCACGGCGTTTGAGGCCCGTGGCCGATGCGGCATAGCGACCCTTGGGGTAGGTTTTCAGATAAGCGCCAATGGCAGCATGAACCTGATTGACAGCAATTTGATTGATGTCATCCATGTCAAAATCGCCATATTCGCCGAAGGCGTAATCCTGCGCGGCATTTAAACCCACACGGATGAGCATATAGCTGGCGGTTTCGGCCACCCATTCATCCGGAGCCTTTTGCAGGGCTGCAAAGCCTTCCCGTGCGCTATCCCATGATCCGGCATAAAAGGCATCGGACGCCAGCAAATAGCCAAGGAAAGCCTGAGCTGATGCATTGGACAGGCGTTGCGGCCAGACGGCAGCCGGCTGCACCGCATTAGCGCCAGCATTACCATCCTGCCAGCGCCTGTCCCGATCAGGGCAGCGGCCAGATAAATTGGCGCGGGCTGTCGTCAGCGCCTCCCTATCCGCGCCGGAAAGGCGTCGATTAGCCGCGATGGCTGCCGCAAAGGCCTCCGTACCCGATGCCAGGCTGTCACAGCGGGAACCATAATTATATCCATCCGAATATCCGGCATCGCCAGTATATATCTGGACAATACGATCCCAGCTAAAGAAGCTGCGCCCATAATTATAATCCTCCCAATCTGCTTTGGGATAGGCGAAGTTACGCGGGGCCTGCGTCCCACCCGCCGCCTGCAGGAACAGCATGTTGACCCGTGTATCATTATTCGCCGCCAACGACGCCCGGTTTGCGCAATCCCAGTCGCCAGTAGGAGACAAAGCCCAACTGGGGCTACAGCTATAATCGCCGCTGGCGCTGACCGGCCCATTGGCCCAGCCCAACGCTATTATGCTGGCCGCAACTGCTGCGATACGCTTCATCTTCATCACTTTCATCATTTTCTCTATCAGCACTTCAGCAACAGCGACCGCTGCCCTTACCCCCATAACGCGCCTGTTCCCGATTACGGAAAAACTCCGTGCGGTTCATCGGTGTGCGATCAGGGTGGTGGCGCGCCATATGCTGCACATAGCTTTCATAATGCGGCTGACCAACCATCAACCGCATCATTTCGGCCCAGCGGGTGAAAAAGCCCTTCATCGCGCCATCTCCATCTCCGGTATGTCAGGGTGGATTTCCCGCGCCGTCGGCACCGGCGAACGCCGCGCCTGTATGCAGGTGCGCACGGTAAAGGCCATCAGCGACAATACCACCGCGAGGAACAACACACACAGCGCGGCATCCACCCGATCGTTAAAGATGATGCGCTGCATCTCCGCCATAGTCTTGGCCGGGGCCAGCAGTTCCCCACGCGCCGCCGCATCAGAGAATAGCTGCGCATGGGCGAGGAAGCTCACTTTTGGGTCCGCCGAGAATAGCTTCAGCCAACCTGCGCTCAGCGTGCAGATCAGCAGCCAGATGGTCGGTACCACCGTCACCCATGCAAAACGTTCCCGCTTCAACCGGAACAGCACGACGGTGCAGAGCATCAGCGCAATTGCCGCCAGCATCTGATTGGAAATGCCGAATACCGGCCACAGCGTGTTGACGCCGCCCAATGGGTCCGTCACGCCCTGATAGAGGAAAAAGCCCCATGCCGACACGCATAACGCCGTCGCGATCAGCCCCGGCACCAGCGCCGAACTATTGCGGAAAGACGGCACCGCAAGGCCGATCAGATCCTGCAACATGAACCGCCCTGCGCGGGTGCCCGCATCCACCGCCGTCAGGATGAATAGCGCCTCAAACAAAATCGCGAAATGATACCAGAAGGCCTTCATCGCGGGGCCGCCAACCACATGGCTGAATATCTCCGCCATGGCGACGGCCAGCGTCGGCGCGCCGCCAGTGCGGGAAATAATGCTATGTTCGCCCACATCCTTGGCGGTTTGCGCGAGCAGTTCCGGCGCGATGGGGAAGCCCATCGCCGTTACCGCCGCCGCCGCGCTTTCCGGGCTGGTGCCAAGGAGCGCCGCTGGGCTGTTCATCGCAAAATAGATGCCGGGGTCGAGGATAGACGCGCCAACGAGGGCCATGATGGCGACAAACGCCTCCATCAACATGCCGCCATAGCCAATGAAGGGCGCATCCATTTCGCTGCCGATCAGCTTGGGCGTGGTGCCACTGGAAATCAGCGCGTGAAAGCCAGATACCGCCCCGCAGGCAATAGTGATGAACAGGAATGGGAATAGCCCGCCAGACCAGACCGGCCCGCCGCCATCTATGAACTGCGTCAGCGCGGGCATTTTAAGGGGCGGAGCCATGATGAAAATACCAATGGCCAGCGCCGCAATCGCCCCGATTTTGAGGAAGGTGGATAGATAGTCCCGCGGTGCGAGCAAGAGCCACACCGGCAATACTGACGCTACACCGCCATAACCGATCAGCAGCCAGCAAAGCTGCGTCGGTGTCAGCGTGAAAATCGGCCCCCAAATGGGCGATGCCGCGACATTCTGGCCGAAGATAATCGCCAATATGAGGCCGATAAAGCCAAGAACAGATACCTCACCAATGCGGCCCGGCCTGATCCAGCGCGTGTAAATACCCATGGCGAGCGCAAGGGGGATCGTCATCGCCACGGTGAACAGGCCCCATGGGCTTTCCGCCAGCGCCTTCACCACAATGAGCGCGAGAACAGCAAGGATGATGACCATAATCATGAAGGTGCCGATGAGCGCAATGGTGCCAGCAACCGGCCCCATTTCCATGCGCACCAGTTCGCCCAGTGATTTGCCATCACGCCGCATCGACACGAACAGCACCATGAAATCCTGCACCGCGCCCGCCAGCACCACGCCGAAGATGATCCATAAGGTGCCGGGCAAATAGCCCATTTGCGCGGCTAATACCGGCCCCACCAGCGGCCCTGCGCCTGCAATCGCCGCAAAATGATGGCCGAACAGCACCCGGCGATCCGTGGCCACATAATCCAGCCCGTCCGCGCGATAAACTGCAGGGGTGGGCCGGTCGGGGCTGAGCCGCATTACATGCTGCGCAATATAGAGCGCATAATAACGATAGGCGACCATGAAACTGCTGATTGCGGCGACGACAATCCACAGGGCATTAATCTGCTCCCCCCGTGCTGTTGCCGTCACGCCAAGGGCAATCGCCCCGATAATTGCCAATATTATCCACGCTATGTGCTTCATGGGCCTTCTCCTGCTGATCCCCTTCTGCCCAAGTAGCAAGCCATTCGCAATCGCTTTGACATCCCGTTCACAGCAGGCAATAGCGAGCGCGGAGAACATAATGAAAAATGAGGATCGCCAAACTTTCAAATCATAAAATTATGCGTTAGGCGGCCATCACAAAACAAAAATTCGCAGGAATATAATATAAGGAACAAAAATTGTGAACATTGACGAAAAGTTGCAACCGATCCTGGATGATGTGATCCGGCGCAATGCTGGCGAGAGGGAATTTCATCAGGCGGTTGAAGAAGTACTGAGCAGCCTTGGCCGCGTCATCGCCAAACGGCCTTATTATGCCGATAACGCCCTGATTGAACGTATCTGTGAACCAGAACGGCAGATCATCTTTCGTGTGCCATGGGTGGATGACAAGGGGCAGGTCCAGATCAACCGTGGGTTCCGCGTTCAGTTCAACTCGGCGCTTGGCCCGTATAAGGGCGGCATCCGGTTCCACCCGTCCGTCAATGTTGGCATCATCAAGTTCCTCGGCTTTGAACAGACGTTCAAAAACGCGCTGACCGGCATGCCTATTGGCGGCGGCAAGGGTGGGTCGGATTTCAACCCCCGTGGCCGCAGTGATGGCGAGATCATGCGCTTTTGCCAATCTTTCATGTCGGAACTGTTCCGCCATCTGGGCGAATATACCGATGTTCCCGCTGGTGACATTGGCGTGGGTGGCCGCGAAATCGGCTATATGTTCGGCCAGTATAAGCGCCTTACCAACCGTTATGAGGCAGGCGTGCTGACCGGCAAGGCGCTGTTCCATGGCGGTTCGCGCGCGCGTAAGGAAGCCACCGGCTATGGCGCGACCTATTTCGTTCAGAGCATGCTACAGACCAAAGGAGACAGCTTTGACGGTAAGAAAGCCGTCGTTTCCGGCTCTGGCAATGTCGCCATTTATACGATGGAAAAGATCATCGAATTTGGCGGCAAGATCATGGCTTGTTCCGATTCTAACGGCTATATCGTCGATGAAAATGGCATTGATCTTGATCTCGTCAAGGAAATCAAGGAAGTACGCCGGGCGCGCATTTCTGAATATGCCCGCCTTAAGGGCACTGGCTCTCATTATATTGAGGGCGGCTCCATCTGGGATGTGCCGTGTGACGTCGCCATGCCATCTGCAACCCAGAATGAGTTGACCGGCAAGGATGCCGCGACCCTCATCAAAAATGGCGTGATTGCAGTTGGCGAAGGCGCGAACATGCCCTCCACCCCTGATGCCGTGCGTCAGTTCCTTGAGGCAAACATCCTGTTCGCACCGGGCAAGGCCGCCAATGCGGGCGGTGTTGCGACATCCGCCCTTGAAATGCAGCAGAACGCCTCGCGCGATTTCTGGTCTTTCGAGGAAACCGAAGGTCGCCTCGCCAAGATTATGCGTTCTATCCATGATAGCTGCGCGGAAACCGCCGAAGAATATGGCGCACCGGGCAATTATGTTCTGGGTGCGAATATTGCGGGCTTTGTGCGCGTTGCGGAATCCATGGATGCGCTTGGCGTAATCTGACCTGACAGGGTAAGGGCGTGGTGAAAATACTGCGCCCTTCTCTATCCCGATCCATATCGTTTTGCTTTATTATGATGCGCATATTATTCGCCAGATTGGCTACCACATCGCCGCATTAGCCAGTCAGGCTGTCGGTACGGTATAGGAAGCGCAGTGAAGCATCGGTACGGCGCTTCTCCTCACATTGGCCCCTGCATTGCGTGCATTCGCCCGTATTCCCCCACAAACAGACCCCCACGGTTCATGATGTTAATGGATTCTCACCCTAATGTGGCGGATTTGAAATACGCCTCATTATAGGGGCAGGTGCTGAACGCCCTATGATTGTGACGAACTTCAGATGTGCTTCATCAGGCTGACGCGCCCGCACGTCAGGGGCCATCAGGGATTGGCATAGTTTTGATTATGGGCACATTTCAAAATATTATGACGGTTTCTCTGTATTTTACGCCACAGTGCGACGCTCAATCACCCCAAATGGGAACGCCGTAGAAATCCAAATTCTGCGCTCCCTCCTGCAGAATTTATGGGCCAAGGGATTTAACATATGACTGTTTCCCGACGTGAATGGATGGTAGGCGCCGCGACATTGGCTGCAATACAGGCGTCATCGAATAGTTTTGCAAAAATCTCGATAGCGGACACTAGTATGCCGACAGAACGCGCCTCGGCATTGCCTCTGACAGATGTGCGCCTGCGTCCGTCTGATTATGCAACCGCAGTTAAGGTGAACCTCGCCTACCTGCTGTCACTCAGCGCGGATCGTCTGCTACATAATTTTCGTAAATATGCCGGGCTTAAACCCAAAGCTCCCATTTATGGGGGGTGGGAATCCGATACGCTATCTGGCCATACACTCGGCCACTATATGACGGCCCTCGTTCTGGCATGGCAACAGACGGGCAATGCCGAATTTCGTAACCGTGCCGATTATATAGTCGAAGAGCTGGCAATTTGTCAGAAAAAGCGCGGTAACGGCTATGTCGGAGGACTAGGCCGCAAAACGCCTGACGGCAAGATAGTCGATGGCGAGCCAGTATTTGTGGAAGTGACAAAGGGCGACATACGCTCCGGTGGTTTCGATCTTAATGGCTCCTGGTCGCCACTTTATACCGTCCATAAATTATTTGCCGGCTTGCTGGACATTCATGCCGGGTGGGGCAACAGCCTCGCCCTTGATGTCGTAACAGGGTTGGGGGAATATTTCGCGGGGATATTCGCCGCTCTTGACGATGCAGGAATGCAGGCACTGCTAGGCTGCGAATATGGCGGGCTGAATGAGAGCTTCGCAGAACTCTCGGCCCGCACTGGTGACAAGCGCTGGATCGCTGTTGCAGAACGAATCTATGACCGCAAGGTTCTGGACCCATTGGCAGAAGGCGTCGATAAGCTCGCTAATTTTCATGCGAACACACAGGTGCCAAAGGTTATCGGCCTTGCGCGAATTTACGAACTGAATGGTCAGGAGCGCCCTGCTCAGAGCGCCCGTTTCTTTTGGGAAACGGTAACCCGGCACCATAGTTATGTTATCGGCGGCAATGCCGACCGGGAATATTTTTCTGCGCCCGATACAATCGCCGACCATATCACCGAGGCAACCTGCGAACATTGCAACAGCTATAATATGCTGAAGCTGACCCGGCATCTTTTCAGTTGGAAGCCGGACGGAGAACTATTCGATTATTATGAACGCGCCCACCTCAATCATATCATGGCCGCGCATAACCCGCAAAATGGTGGTTTCTCATACATGACACCAATGATGACTGGCGCGCGCCGCGGCTATTCCTCACCACAAGGGGCAGCTTTCTGGTGCTGCGTGGGCACGGGGATGGAGAGTCATGCAAAGCATGGTGATTCCATTTTCTGGGAAGCCGGAGACATGCTCTTCGTCAATCTCTACATCCCATCCGATGTACAATGGCAAGCGCGGGGCGTCGCACTTTCTCTGGAGACCAGCTATCCATTCGAACCGGATATTCGCCTGAACCTCAAAACAGTGCGCAATGGCCGCTTCCGGCTCGCCCTGAGAATTCCGGGTTGGGCAAAGGACAAAGCCACCTTGTCAATCAATGGGGAAACATGGCCCGTAACGCCGGTTAACGGCTATGCCATTATCGCACGAAAATGGAAAAGCGGCGATGCAGTGCAGTTAAATCTGCCGTTGGATTTGCGGTTCGAAGCCGCGCCCGGCGCACCGAATATGCTGTCGGTCGTACGTGGCCCTCTGGTCATGGCGGCAGACCTCGGCCCAGCCGAACTCACCTGGAAGGAGACAGACCCGACCTTGATCGGTGATGATCCCCTCTCCTCTTTCCGTCCCCTCATCTCCGAACGGCCACGCTATCAAGCTGTATCCAATATCAGTCCGCGCCCTCTGGAATTTGTACCATTCTACAGCCAATATGACAGGTTGAGCGCTGTTTATTTCCGGCATTTCAGCGCGGATGAATGGAAAACTGAGGAGAAGAAATTTCAGGCGGAGATCGCCCGGGAAAAAGATATCGCCAACCGCTCGGTTGACATAATGCACCTTGGCGAAATGCAACCGGAACGCGACCATGATCTGACTTCGAGCAATAGCTGGCCCACAAGCTATCGCGGACGAAACGGCCGTGAGGCACGATCTGGTGGCCATTTCGAATTCAATATGGCGGTTAAACGCGGCGCCATGTCGCTTCTGGTCACCTATTGGGGCGGAGAACGCTCCCGCATGTTCGACATTCTGGTAAACGGAAAGAAAATTGCAACCCAAAAACTGAATAATGACCAGCCCGGCCGGTTCGTTGACATTTCTTACCCTCTCGACCCCGCGATAATCAAAGGGCAATCGAGCATTCGTGTCAGGTTCGTTCCGCATGAAGGCAATACAGCGGGGCCAGTTTTCGGGGTCAGAACGATAACAGCAGAGCGCCAGCCCGAAGCATGAATACGCAAAGCAAGCGGCTTTCCCTGCACCCACAATGCTTCCAGCCGGAACCTACTCCCGCCGACCATTCATAATAACTCAGGCCCTGTCGCACTATGAGATACAGATTGGTCGCGGTGCTGTTATTGCCGTTGCAGCACAAGCAACGGCGGCATCGCGACCAAATAACTAGCGCCGGTCTTTCCTCTGATATAAACAGGGCATTTCCACCGTTCACGAGATTATAGTTGATGGTAGAGCAATTTTCTTCCGAGAACTCCTTTGATCAGGAAGGAAGCGGAACAGGTCTCATTCGGCGTCTTAATCTTAATCTGCTTTATGCGCTTGAAGCCATTTTGCAGGGGCGGACACTGACCGAGGCGGCCATGCTGGTGTCTTTGAGCCAGCCAGCGATGAGCCTGTCCCTTCGCAAATTGCGGAGATATTTTGACGATGAACTCGTTGTGTACAGTAAACAGGGCAAACGCGTGACAGCACTGGGGGAGGCCCTGCGCCCCAGAGTACACAGGTTGATAATGGAGGCAGGCAATCTTTTTGCGTTCAAAGTAGACTTTGACCCGGCGACCACCCGGCGCACCATCCGCCTTGCCGCTCCCGAAGTGATAGAAGCCGTGTATCTTTTCAAAGTGGCCGCAATGATGTCGAGCGAAGCACCGTTGCTGAATATTGATCTCATGAGCACCGATCAGAAAAAAACGGAAGACCTGTTCCTGAATGGTGCTGACATTGTGATAGGATCGGAAAACAGCCTCGACCCGCGTTACGACAACATGCAACTCTCCTCTATCGAACTGACCTGCCTCATATGGGAAAACCATCCGACAATTGGCGAGGAAATGAGCATCGAGCAATATCTGGAAGCTCGCCATGTTGATCTTTCTCCGTCAGCCGAAACAGATATGATTACGGACTGGATACCAGAACCTCTGAGGGATCGGCTCGTCTGCGTTCGCGCCAACCATCACGCCGCCATGGCCAACATCCTTGAAAACACCGACCTCGTGCTGACGACCAATAGCTGGCTCGCCCAGCGGCTTGCTCATTATTTGTCGCTTCGTCTTGTCCCGCTGCCCGTCAAGTCAAAATCCTCTACAATTTTCGTCCAATGGGAAAGGCATCGCAGCACCGAACCGTTCATGCAGTGGATGTTTTCCCATCTGATTCGCGCGCTGCCTTATCCTTATGAACAGCATCCCAGATAAAATGAGGTCTGTTCGATAAGGCAGTCAGCATCGCATGCCCGGATGTTGGCAGGACACGCTGCCCGATACCTCACAGCCCCTACAAGAATTGCTTGTGCATCTGGTACAACGGGTAATTAAAGGGATGCATGCCCGGATAGCACGGTTTTGCGCGCTGTATCCCTCCCGCAAAATCAGCATTGACCAGATCACGAGAAAGAAATGCTGCCCTTTCCTTCCACAACGGATCGGCAGATAAGCGGGAATTATCCTTGCCGCACCGCGCCATAAGCGCATGCCATAAGCAAAGGCAATGGATGCATCAGAAAATATGACTCTTCTGCCATAAAATTTTCATTATCGTCTCATTTCATGGATCAGGGAGCGTTTCGAAATTCCCAAAAATTCATAGAATTTTTTATTTTCTTTTAAATTAAGAACAAAAACCAGTTTCGATATAAAAATAATAAACATCATAAACACAATAAATTACTATTCAGCGACCATGCAGAGAGGAGCTGAACATCTCTATTCTTATATCGGGGGATATATATACATGAGAAATAGCACCATTATATCTGTACTCGCTTACTCCATGAGCGCCGCCTTACCATTAACAATAGCTATCCCTTCTGTAGCAAGCGCACGCGATACAAGCTCTCTCAACCTTCCCGCCATGCCGCTGGAGCAGGCATTACAGGCCATACAGGCCCATACTGGCGAAAAAATTTCCTATGATCCTGACGCCGTGCGCGGACAGATGTCATCACCTGTCCAAAATGCCCGAACTGCACAACAAGCCGTGGCACAAGCCATTCGCGAAACAAGCATTACACAAGGGAAAAACCGCAGCGGTGAGTTGATTGTCGGCAATGACATCCTCGTGATCGCGCGGCCTGATGAATCAGAACTCAACACTCTCGTCCGCGGGAAAACCAGCTCCAGCCGGACCGGTCAGACCTTGCGGGAACAACCGCGTAATACCTCTGTTGTTTCTTCCAAGACCATCGAAGATCAGCAGGCCCAGAGCATTTTTGAAGCGTTACGGAATGTGGCTGGCGTTACGATGCGCCCGGGCAGTTCTCAAGGCGGTGGCTCTTACTCTATTCGCGGCTTCAGCGCTGGCGGTATCGTCAATGGCCTCCCCGCATCGAGTAATGGCGGAGGCGTCGCTGTCGGCGTATCACAACCCATTGATAATATTGAGCGCATTGAAGTTTTGAAAGGCCCAGATGCGCTGCTCTCCGGCTCAGAAAGCCTCGGCGGAACGATCAACGTCGTCACTAAAAAGCCCAATGCGGAAAGTTCTCTCTCGACCCGGTTAGGAACCGGATCATGGGGGCAGGTGCGCGTGGTGGTTGACGGAACGCAAGCACTCAATGAATCCAAAACTCTGAGCGCCCGTTTCATTGCATCGGCGGCAGACGCCAAAAGAAACTATGGCGGTTATACGGGCAATGGGGATTATCTTGTTTCCCCCAGCATCCGGTTTAAAAATAGCAATACCGACATCACCATGACGCTGAATGCATCAAGGCAAACCATCGGCTTCTCACCATTTATACCTCTCAATCAGGTGACAAGACAGCCTTATGATATTCCGCACGACAAACCCATTTTTACTAAGGATCAGTCCATCCGCATCGGTTCCACACAATTTTATGTGGAAGCAACACAGAATATCGGCGACTGGCTGACATTGGTCGGTCGTGCGCAGCATGAAGACCAGAGTTTGTTCATTAAGTCTGCCGGTATTCAGGCATCTATTGATGGATCTGGCACTGTAATCGCCATGCCTGCTCCAACCAGCCAGAAAGGCAATGCCGATACGGTTGATGGATATGCCCGTATCAAAGTGACCACCGGGCCTATAAAAAATACACTGACTGTCGGCGGCACTTATGTTGACAATAAGATGAATAGCTTCGTTACATCGCAAAATACTTTTGCGATGCTGAATATATTTACCGACACCGTTAACATCGTTACCGAAGCAGACCAAAATGACTATACACGAAAGGGAAGTCAATTCGGTTTATATGCACAATATCTTGTAGAATTCTGGAAATTTCATCTTTTGGCTGGCGTTCGCCGCAATGAAACACGATCAGAGATTAATTATCACACGTGGAATCCTCGTACAGTTATTCAAAAGGATACCGGATACTCGCCCAGCTATGGCATAGTTTTCGATGTGGCTAAAAACTTTTCCCTCTACGGCAATCTTGTCTATGGTTATCTTCCCAATTACGAATTAGACGCCAATAACCAGAAGCTGCCCAACAATAAAACACGCAATCTGGAAGGCGGGTTCAAGCTTGACCTGTTCCACAATCGTGCCCTCATTAACGCGTCCTATTTTTCTCTTAAGCAGAGCAATCGCGCCGTTGCGGACCCTTTAAACCCAGGGAAACAGATGGTCGAACCCGGCCAGCTTGGCAAAGGCGTTGACTTCAGCATCACCGGGCAGATTAGCCGCGACCTGAGTGTTATCGCCAGCTATACGCACACGAAATTCAAGTTGCTCTCCCCATCAATTTACGGGCAGTATGTAACCGCCCAGCCTAAGGATCAGTACAGCATCAACGGTGTTTACAGCCATACATTCGAAGGTGGCTATCGTGCAGGATTGTCATTGGCGCTGCGCGGTAACTCAAAGGCGCCGAATACTCAGAACGGAAGCTTCTGGACACCCGCATCGCGACAGTTTGATGGCAACATCACGTTTGCGGTCGGCAAGTTCGATATGAATCTGGGCGTTCGCAATATCTTTGATCGCACCAACTATTCCCCTACTCCTTCCTCCACACTTCTGCCGCTAATGGAGCCGCGTAACTGGCGCCTGACCGCAGGCTATAAGTTCTGACAGAGAAATGATACCACAACCCATTGATAATGATGAGACCCGCCGTGAGGCGGGTCTCTCCCCGCCAGAACCTCCTATGAACCGGTGGCATCACGCGCTTAAATTCATCAGTGCCTGGTGGGTTTCCGCAGAATGGTACATCGCCTGGCCACTGCTGGCACTGATGCTGGCTAACAGCCTTGGCGGAGTTTATATTACCCTTGAACTGATAGCCTGGCAGCAAAGCTTCTTTGACGCAATCCAGCAGCAAAAGGGTGAAGGCTACTTCGCCTTGATGCTCGCTTATATAATCATCCTGTGCCTTCAGATTCTTACGATCCTGTGTGGCGGACTTATCGGGCAATATCTGAGCCTGCGCTGGCGTACATGGCTGACCGACAACTATCTCTCCCGCTGGATGGATAATGATCGTTACTATATGATCGAACATCGACGGATGATCGATAACCCCGATCAGCGCATTTCCGAAGATTTGCGTGGCCTGACGGATCGGCTACCGACGCTTTTCACCGGTACTATCTCCACGATAGTGGGGACCGTGGGTTTTGTGCTGGTCCTTCTTAAGACTTCACAATCCATCAATTTTTCATTGCTGGGAATGCCTCTGTCTATTCCAGGCGATAATGTCATCTATGGCTTCGCTTATGCTCTGGCGGGCAGCATTGCGATTGTCTACATCGGCAAACCATTCATTCGTTATTCCCAGCGGCAACAACATTACGAAGCAGATTTTCGCGCATCCATGCTGCACGTCCGGCGTAATGCTGCGCAGATCAGCCTTGTGCGCAATGCGCCTGCGGAAAGCAGCGCAATGCAGGGTAATTTCCAGATCGTAAGACAGAATATCGTCCGCCTGATGTTCGCCAATCTAGGGCTTTCCGCTGGTCAGTCGACATATGAGCGCCTCAGCCTGTTCATTCCCTTCGCGATCATGGTTCCCCGGTTTTTCGCTGGCCAAATGACTTTCGGTCAGGTGATGGCTTCGCGTGAGGCTTTTGGCCAGCTCGTTGGTAACCTGTCTTATTTTATTCAGATGTATCCGGTTATTGGCGCACAGATAGCGAATATCAACCGTATCAAGGCGTTGGATGACGCGCTGCAACACGCCGAACAAATGGGAACCCTGAAGGCCACGACGCCCGACACAGACTATGCACTGACGACCCATTCTCTCAAACTACAATTTCCAAATGGCAGTGAGATGGTCACTATTGGCGACTGGCAGGTGGGCAAGGGAGAAAAATGGGTCATCACCGGCGCTTCCGGGGCCGGGAAAAGCACATTGGTACGCGCGGTCGCAGGGCTGTGGCCCGATGGAATCGGTGAGATAAAGATCGCCAGCGACTGCAAAGTGATGTTCGTCGCTCAGCGCCTCTATCTGCCGCTGGGCACCCTTAAAGAGGCATTGTGCTTTGCAGATGTCGGGGCCTCACACGACGATCAGACCCTTCTGGCCTGCCTAGATCGCGTCGGTCTGGGTCGTCATGGACCAGCCCTAAACGAAAGCCGCATGTGGCAGGATGATCTGTCGCCCGGTGAACAGCAGCGGCTCGCCCTTGCCAGAATATTACTCCAGCGTCCGACCCTTCTGGTGCTGGATGAGGCAACAAGCGCGCTTGATGAGCAATGGGCGCTTAAATTCTACAGCATTTTGGCGGATGTCCTGCCTGAAACAACCATCATCAGCGTGGTGCATGACAAAGATCTTCTCGCTTTTCATACTCATTCGCTGACCATCATCGACGGTGCAGCGCACCCGGCCCTGATTGCGGCGGCACAACGCCCTGTCAGCCTAACCAACACCACCACCGGACAACCGGAGAATTTTCAATGACGATCCTTAACGCTACGACGAATGATTTCGACACGCTGATACAAGAAAGCTCAGGCCCTGTTCTCGTGGATTTCTGGGCATCATGGTGCGGCCCTTGCATGTCCATGGCCCCGACACTTGCGGATCTTGCTGCAGATTTTTCCGGTCAGGCGCTGGTTGTGAAAGTCAATGTCGAGGAAGAACCCGAACTATCGAAAAAATATGGCGTTTCCGGCCTGCCAACATTGTGCATTTTCAAGAATGGCGTTGAAGTGAAGCGCGTCATTGGCACCCAGAGCCGTATGCGACTGGCAATGCTCATCGAGGAACAGCTATGACCGGCCCGGGTGCATTTAGCGGAGACCCCGCTGTAAAGGCCGCTCTGCTGGCAGCGCTGGATCGCCATGTGAAGGAAGGCACCTTGCTTTTCGACGGCACCATATGGGATGGCGTCCGTGGCAGCCCTCTCGGCATTGCAATTGAAGGTGATGATCTGCAACTATATTCGGATCGCTTCGGCTATCCGCTGCCGCTGGTTGCGTTACTCGATCCGCTTGCAAGGCAATATCGCGCCACAGAAGATGCCATTGAATTTGTGCGATGCTGGATCGAAACGCCCGCGGTTGGCGCTTATCTGGATAATATCCCCGCAGCTCTCATCCGCTATCTGCTTACTCCTTTTGATATTCAAGGGGCCTGTCAGCCATTGGTACAGGAATTACTGCGTCTGCACGGGCTGGGAACAGACCAGGATCAGCCATCCCGTGAGGATTGGGCCGCCGTCCGGTCTATGATTGTACGTCTGGATGCGGAACCCCTTGAGGAAGCGGAAAAACGGATTCTCTCCCTGTGTGAAACGGTTGCATGGCCTGCCAATCGGGGTTGTTCCATCCTGAACGAGGCCCTTTCAGCGGCCCGGCGTATCGCGGCAAGCACGGGCCTCGAAAGCTGGACGCAGGAGGACCAAAAGCAAAGCGACCTCATTCTACAGAGACTATGGAACGATACGGAGGAAGCCCGTGCAGCGGGAGAACAGCCCGATTTCCCGGCGCTATTTCATGCTGAACAGCCAGAGCTGGCCGCAAGATTCGAAGAAAATCTTCGCCTGTCGAACGCCGCTTATCTCCAATGCGGCCTCGACTTTGCAGATCGGTGCCTTGCACTATTTGCAGCAGCCCCTGTGTCGGCAGCCAGCCATCAACCCGCGTAAAGCTATTTCAGGGGCCCTCTATGCGTACAATTTGCAAAAGCTTTACCTTGCTGCTCGCTGTTACGGGATTATCAGCAGGAAATCCAGCGGCGGCACAAATTGTTTCACCGCCCAAAAGCCTGAAGCTCGATCCCTTTTACAAGCAAGCTATTCGGGCAAGTGGTATGTGGATCACGGCATCGGATGCCACCCCACCCGAAGCACTGGAAAGAGCCAAAGAAATCGTCGATGATCTTTTGGTGTTCCGCCCAGACATCGCCCGTTCTCTGGTGGCGGTAGGGCAAAGATATGCCGTTATGGCGCAAACGGAATCGACGCTCGACCTTCCTGAACAGCGCGATTGGAAGAAACCCAGACGGGATGCGGTCCAGCTCACTTATTGCGAGCGTAAACATTATGACACCCGCATCGCTCCTCTCTCCGATTATGAATATTGGGCCAAACGCGCGAGAGGCATGGGCGGCTTCCTCGCCAGCGGAGCAGCAGAGAATCTTTTAGGGGTGCCCGGCACCCGCTATTATGGCGAAAATATTTTCGCGCATGAAGCCTCGCATACCGTATTTCGCGCGCTCGGCGTGGTATCGCCTAAAGAACGCACTCTCGTCGAAATTGCCTATGCCAATGCAAAAGCAAAGGGTCTGTGGAAAGGCGAATATGCGGAAAACACCATTGACGAATATTGGGCCGAGGGCACCCAATTCTGGTTTAATAATAATTACCCTGCCGTCGTAAATGGTGTTGTCATTCGCAATGACGAAGATTTCGCCAGACATGATCCGGCGCTCGCTGCGGTAATGGCCAAAGTCTATGGAGCAGATCACCACCGCCTGAAGGGTGACATTTATTGGAAATTCTCAGCCACAACCCCTGCCGAAGCTCTTCCCCAAAGCACAGCGGAGCAATGCTGATGCCAAATACAACTAATACACTACCCACCACATCCGATGATAACGGGTTTCTCCTGCAAAGCGAAACCGCGCTGTCTGACGCATCCTTGCTGGCCATCGAATATGCGGCAACTCTGGGCGCAACGGATGCCACAGCCATCACACGCGAAGCAGGCGGGTTGACCATGAAGGTCCGTGGCGGTGAGGTCGAAACGGCGCTTCGTGATGGATCATCATCAATGACGGTGACCGTTTATGACGGCTTGCGCTCTGGTCGTTCCACCACACAGGCGCTGGACCGATCTGCCGTGCAGCGCGCGGTGGAAAAGGCGCTGGCCATCGCAAGAGAGATGGAGCCAGAGGAATATACCGGACTGGCCGATACCGATCTTTTGGCTATCAGCGCACCAGACGTGCCGCTCTTTGCCCATTCAGGTTTCTCCGCCGATGACCTGCATGCCGCCGCTACCGAGACGGAGCAGGCGGCAATTGAACAGTCCGATATGTCGGCCGTTCGAGTGCAGGAGGCCGCGGCAGCAAGCCATGACATGCGCTGGGCATTGGCGACCAGCGGCGGCTTTTGCCGCGCCAGCACGGCCTCCATGCAATCACGCTGGTGCGTAACGATTGCCGAACAGGCTGGCCAGATGGTACGGGATTCCTGGCTGACGTCTGAAAGACGCGCTGATATGATGGAATCGCCATATGATGTGGGCAGGAAAGCGGCTGAGCGCAGCCTGTCCCGGCTCGGCGCACGTGGTTTATCAACGTGCCGCACGCCAGTATTATTCGATGCGACCATTGCGCCCAGTCTGGTGGCGGAATGTTGTTCTGCGCTGACAGGAACAGCACAATATCAGAAGAACACGATCTTTCCTGATGCTCTGGGTAAAGCCGCCCTCGCCCCACATATCAACCTGACAGAAGATCCGTTAGAGCCGTTCGGCATGGGAAGTGGGGCGTGGGACAGCGAAGGGGTGGCCTGCAAGCCCCGATCCATCATTGAGAACGGCACAATATCTGGATTGTTCCTTGGGTCATTTTCGGCGCGCAAACTTGGGATGCGTTCCACCGGCAGCGCGGATGGGTTCCGCAATTTATGCCTCACCAGCGCGGAAAGCATGGCTCAGGACGATCACGCCGCCATGCTGCGTCGTCTGGGCACCGGGCTTCTTGTCACGGAATTCATGGGCGGAAATGTCAATCCGGTAACGGGGGACTATTCCAAAGCAGCTACCGGATTTTGGGTGGAAAATGGCGAGATCACATCACCAGTCGATAATTTCACCATTGCCGGAAATCTGGCTGTCATTTTGAAAACGATCGCTGCTGTTGGCGCAGATGTCTACCGCAGTGGCGCCATCAGAACCGGCTCCATTTTGGTACCAGATCTTCAGATCGCCGGTCGATGAACCGCACCGAACAATCAGGAACGCGCTGCTCATGAACACTCCTACCCTCTCACCGGAACATCACCTAGCCCGGGCCGAAAACATATTACTCACCGCAAATGATCTCGACCGACATCATCTGAACGCCGCGCTGGATGCGCTTGCCGGTGGCCAGTGTGATTTCGCTGATCTGTATTTCGAAAGCACGAGCCGCGAGGAATGGCGACTGGAACGGGGCAAAGTGACCAATGGCGCTTTCTCTATCAGTCAGGGCGTCGGGGCGCGGGCGTTGTCCGGCGACAAGGCCGCTTTCGCCTATTCCAGCGATGTAGGACCACGCGCCCTGCATGCGCTCAGCGATGCTGCAAAATCAATGCAGCGACAGGGACAGGATGCCTTCCACACCGGCGGCGCGGCTATCCCGGTTGAAACCCAACGCGAGGGGAACGACAGCTACCCTCAGATCGCGGCGGCTCAAACATGGGAAACGGCCCGCAAACTCGCCCTGTTACGCGCCATTGATGACAGCGCCCGCTCATCCGACCCCCGGATAGCGGAGGTGATGGCCAGCCTGGTCATTACGGACTCTGTCATTCTGACGGCTGCATCCAGCGGTATGCTTGCCGGAGATACACGCCCACTCATCGACATAAATGTACGCGTTCTGGCCGAAAGCAACAGCAAAAGAGCGGGAGGAAGCGCAGGGGTTAGCGGCCGCTTTGCGCTGAGCGATATTAGTCAGGAAGCCATTGACGAGATGATCGCCAAAGCCGTTCGTACTGCTTTAGTGAATCTCGATTCCCGCCCCGCTCCCGCTGGTGTCATGTCCGTCGTTTTGGGTTCGGGTTTCCCCGGCGTATTGCTTCACGAAGCAGTTGGGCATGGTCTGGAAGGAGATGCGCACCGGAAACGCATATCGGTTTTTTCAGATCGGATAGGGGAAAAAATCGCCGCCTCCGGTGTGAATGTCGTCGACGATGGCAGCGTTCCTCTGGCGCGAGGGTCACTCAGCGTTGATGATGAAGGCCATGCAGGTCGGCGCAATATGCTGATTGAAGATGGCAAGCTGGTCGGCCTTATGCAGGACCAGATGAACGCGGGTCTGATGAATGCCGCCGTGACGGGCAATGGCCGGCGACAATCCTATGCCCATATGCCCATGCCGCGGATGACCAATACTTTTCTGGAAAATGGCGATTATGATCCAGCAGAAATCATCGCTTCGGTAAAACAGGGCATTTACGCTGCGGAGTTCGGCGGCGGTACAGTCGATATCACTAGTGGACAATTCAATTTTTCCGCGACCGAAGCTTATCTCATCGAAGATGGTCAGGTTACCGCCCCTCTCGCCGGGGCCACGCTGATTGGCGTCGGGCATGAGGCGCTTCAGCATATTTCGATGATCGGCAATAATCTGAAACTTGCGGCTGGCGTTTGCGGCAAAAACGGGCAGAGCGTGCCTGTGTGCGTCGGCCAGCCTACAATCCGGATCGACGATATGGTAGTGGGGGGAGCCGGACAGTGAGAACGCTCACTGCTTCGGCCTTTTCCTTTCATTCTTGTGATCCTAAAACAGGATACGCGCCTCTGTCTTTACTCAATCACACAATTGACAGGACATTATAATGAGTTCCAGACGAGAATGGCTGGCTTGGGCGATCAGCCGTATCGACGCGGACGCCAACCGATCGGCAGATACGCATCTCATTCCGCTGCAAGATACCCGGTTCCCGGGGATCAGCCTTTATCTGAAAGATGAAAGCTCTCATCCGACAGGCAGCCTCAAGCACAGACTTGCACGGTCTTTGTTCCTATATGCCCTGTGCAACGAATGGATTGGGCAGGATAGTTGCGTGATCGAGGCCTCCTCAGGCTCTACCGCCGTCAGCGAAGCCTATTTTGCCCGCATGCTGGGACTGCGGTTTATTGCTGTTGTGCCGGAACATACCGCGCCACCCAAGCTAGATGCGATCCGCTTTCAGGGAGGAGAAATCTGTACGGTTTCTGATCCTGGCACGATTTATGATGTGGCTCATCAACTCGCGCAGGAGACCGGAGGACATTATCTTGACCAGTTCACTTATGCCGAACGGGCAACTGACTGGCGCGGAAATAATAATATTGCGGAGAGCATCTTCAACCAGATGTCCGAAGAGCAATTCCCTGTGCCTGCATGGATAGTGTGTGGCGCAGGCACCGGAGGCACATCCGCCACCATCGGTCGTTTCCTGCGGTACAGACGACTTCCTTCAAAACTATGCGTCGCGGACCCGGAACATTCCGTATTTCATAAATATTTTGCAGACCCTGCCTGCCTCCCCCTGCCTTGTTCCGGGTCCTCTTATATAGAAGGGATCGGCAGGCCCCGTGTTGAACCCAGTTTCATCCCTGGCGTCATTGATCGCATGATCCCCGTGCCAGATGAAAACAGTATTGGGGCCATGCGCGCGCTCTCCATTAAACTGGGCCGCAAAGTTGGAGGATCGACCGGAACAAATATCTGGGCGGCCTTTAAGCTAGCCTGTGAAATGCATGAAGCTGGGGAAGCCGGTAGCATCGTAACGCTGCTTTGCGACGGCGGTGAAAGATATGACTGCACCTATTATAATAATGACTGGTTGGCGCAGCGTCATTTGAAATGGACAGAAGCAGCCCGACAGGTTTCTGAATTTCTGGGAAATACGATTGAGGTAAATAAATGTAGCTGATTCTAAAGAGGCTCTGCATCCAGCCGCATCACCATTCCCTCCAGCCCGGGTCGCAAAGGGGGATAGCGCAGCGTTACCAAAGGGTCATGCCCCGGTATGACCGCAGCAGGATGGTCTGCCAACCGATAGCATGTCTGGTGCCCTTCATACATGTCACCCAGATTATAAACAATAGGAAAGCTGCGCCCTTCCTGCATATTCGCATAAAAATGGCTGGCATCTGAAGCGATCACCATCCATCCTCTGCGCGTCCATATCCTTACAACCTGCAACCCATCCGTATGTCCGCCGACACGGTGCAATTCAATGCCCGGCGCCAAAGTTACGGTGCCGTCGTGAAAACAAACGCGCCCTTCAAATACCCGGTTCACCATTGCCGCGACATCACGTCCATCAAAGGCAGATCGCAAAGCTGTGTGGCACATGCATCGCCCTGTGGCATAGGCCATTTCACGATCCTGTATATGGAAGCGGGCATTGGTAAACAGATCACGGTTTCCCGCATGATCGTAATGCAGATGCGTGATGATGATATCCGATATTTCCTCTGCCTTCAGCCCGGCCTGATGGAGGCGTTCTGCCGGGCTGGCGAGTAACCGCCGCCCCCGCATCGCCGCGGCCTCTGCGTCAAAGCCCGTATCGATGAGGAAAACCTTATCCCCCGACCTTGCGACCCACATGAAATAATCCAGCGGCATCAGGCGGTCATGATCGTCCCCATCAATGAAATTATGCGCCGCGATCTGCCGATCATTAACGGCATATCGCAAGGCCAGCACTTCATATTGTGGGAGAAATGCCATTATTCTTTCCAATCCTCAGCCATTATTCCAGCGCCTTTCCACCAGAACATCATATCATTTTCAGCGTTGTTTATCAGTACCCCTATACACGATAATGGGCCGCCCTGAACAGCCCCACCCGCCCCGTAGAAAACATATATTTGACCGTACATGTTTCCAATAAAATTTCAAAATGACAATTTTTGTTTGATATTATAAACATTGATAATATGAATCTCATAAAATATGTCCGGTCAAATATATTTCATGCCCTATGGTTATAGCAAGGAGCGGCTTCATGGTCCCCTTGCCACTCCGTACATTCAGCAGCATCATGCCCGTCCGGGCCACACCCCATGTCCCGCATGTTTCCACCAGAAGGATTGCCAATGACAACGCTCACCACAGACCTGAAGCACGAGGCCTGCCTCATCAATGGCCAGTGGCGCACAGGCACCGAATGGATTGATGTTGATAACCCCGCTACCGGCCAAATCATTGGCCGTGTGCCGATATTCGGAGCAAAGGAAACGCGTGAGGCCATTGCCGCCGCGCAGACCGCGATGACCGTCTGGCAGAAACGCACCGCGGGCGACCGATCGGCAATATTGCGTCGGTTTTTCGACCTCATCGTTGCCCATAGCGACCCCCTCGCGCAGTTACTGACCGAAGAACAGGGCAAACCTCTGGCCGAAGCAAAGGGTGAAATCGCCTATGCCGCGTCGTTCATCGAATGGTTCGCAGAGGAAGGGAAGCGCCTTTACGGCGACGTGGTCCCGCCCCATGCGATGGACAAGCGCATCATTGTTCTGAAACAACCCATTGGCGTGGTTGGCGCCATCACGCCGTGGAATTTCCCTGCCGCGATGATTACCCGCAAAATCGGCCCCGCCCTCGCCGCAGGGTGTGGGGTCGTGGTAAAACCCGCCGAACAAACCCCTTTTACCGCGCTGGCACTGGGCGCACTGGGCATGGAGGCAGGCTTGCCCGATGGGTTGCTCAACATCATTACTGGCCATTCCCCCGTCATTGGGGAGGAACTGACCAGCAATAAACATGTCGCCAAAATCAGCTTCACCGGCTCTACCCGTGTGGGGGCGTTACTGATGGCGCAGTCAGCCCCCACTATTAAGAAACTCAGCCTGGAACTGGGCGGCAATGCACCCTTCATCATATTTGATGATGCTGATCTGGACGCCGCTGTTGCCGGGGCGATGCAATCCAAATTCCGCAATGCCGGGCAAACCTGCGTCTGCGCCAACCGCATCTATGCACAGGCCGCCATTTATGATGAGTTTGTCAGTCGCCTTTGCAAGGCCGTGGAACAGTTAAAAGTCGGCAATGGAACGGAACCGGGCACCACCATCGGCCCGATGATTGATGACCGTGCACTGGAAAAGGTTGACGACCATATCGCAGATGCGCTGGCATTGGGGGCGCGAGTGGAGACCGGCGGAGGCCGACATGAACTCGGAGGTCGTTTCTATCAGCCCACAGTGCTGAGTGGCGTCACCCCCGCAATGAAAGTATCGCGGGAGGAAACCTTTGGCCCGCTGGCTCCGGTTATCCGATTTGACAAAGAGGCCGATGTCATTGCCATGGCTAATGATACGGAATTCGGCCTCGCTTCTTATTTCTATGCCCGCGATATTGGCCGCGTATGGCGTGTGGCAGAGGCGCTGGAGGCAGGCATTGTCGGCATCAACACCGGCCTGATTTCTACCGAAGTAGCCCCTTTTGGCGGGGTAAAAAGCTCCGGCCTTGGCCGGGAAGGCTCCCGCCATGGCATTGATGACTATGTAGAGATCAAATATCTCTGCATGGGCCTGCCCGAAGAAAAATAATGCTCACTCCCCCCTTCTACATCAGAAGGGGGGATACCCATTCACCCTATCACCCCAAAGCACGGCGCGTACGCGCGACTTGGGCGAATAGTAACGCCGCAATCATCACGGGCAGCGCCAGCAAAAGAGTTACCATGGCGCGTGACATGCCTGCCCCCAGCATCACCCCGGCCGTGTAAGGGCCAAGGATCGACCCGATACGCCCGATTGTAACGATCAACCCGATGCCGGTTGCCCTGATTTCCGCAGGATAAGAAAGCGCAATCACATTATAGGCCAGCGCAGACCCGGCCCACATGAAGAAGCCCAAGATGAAAGACGCGCCATAGAGCGCGAATATCTGCGGTGGTAATAAACCAAAGGGTGCAATCGCCGCCCCCATCAGCAGGAGAACGCCCCCCACCAGCCGGGACAAAGACAGCCGCGCAGAGAGGATGCCGACGATCAACCCTCCCAGAATACCCGCCAGATTAATCATAATGGAGGCCGTTACCCCCGCATGATCCGGCAGGCCCATTTCGGTTACCAGTTTAGTTGCCCAGTTAATGATGAAATAGAAAGAAAACATGAACCCGGCATAGGCGCAGGCCAACAGGAAAGTGGTTTTGCCAAAATGGGTTATCAAGGCAGAGACAGGCTGCCGCGTCTCATTTCCTTCTATACGGGGCAGATTGCTGACAGCAGCCTTCCCCATCCGCCGCAGATATAAGTTCACCTTATCCAGCGCGCCCGCATCACGCTTTTTC
The DNA here is from genome assembly GCA_009360885.1 of Sphingobium sp. Classification (GTDB taxonomy): domain Bacteria; phylum Pseudomonadota; class Alphaproteobacteria; order Sphingomonadales; family Sphingomonadaceae; genus Sphingobium. The sequence continues at coordinate 282,130 of SPEL01000005.1, forward strand.
AGCAGCAAATCAATGGATTCCGGCAACCAGACTATCAGTACCGGCAATAACAACAGGGATAATGCGCCACCAAACCAGAATACAGAACGCCAGCCGAACATCTCCAGCAACCCCATGGCCACCACGCCGCCCAGCGTTGCCCCCACAGGATAACCAATCACCACCAGTGCAACCGCGAGCGTCCGCCGCCGGACAGAGCTATACTCAATCGCCAGCGCGCCACCGGTCGCCGTCATTCCACCAATGCCCAATCCGGTCAGAACACGACACAGCGCCAGCCAATGGGCGTTCCCCGCAAAACCACAAGCAATCATCCCCGCCGACATAATGACAAGGCTGGTCAATATAACCGGACGGCGCCCTATTTTATCAGCCAGAAAGGAAAAGAACAGCACGCCTATGCTGATCCCAACTAGACCGGAACTCAGTAAAAATCCCAATTGCTGGCTCGACAGCCCCCATTCTCTGGCCAGCGCAGGCGATGCGAATGCGATGGATAAAATATCGAAGCCATCCAATATATTGATGGCCACGCACATCGCCACAATGGCGATCTGGTACCGCGTCATAGGCTGATCGCGCAACGATTGCTGGATTTGCATGTCAAAGGCCCTGATATAAAAACAGAGCGGGGAACCTGTTCAGCACCCCGCCCTATTCATTCAGAAATTATATTTTGCCGTTACGGCCCATTCGCGGGGACGCCCCAGCGTACCCTGCGCGACACCGGCTATGGAATAGAGATTATCATAGTTCACAGTGTCATAATATTTATCGAACAGGTTGGTAACCGCCAGAGAAACATCCAGCTTCTTATCCGGGTGCCGCCAGGTCAGACGCGCATTGGCGATGCCATATCCGGGCGTTTCATTCGTTGGACGATTGGCAGCGTTGCTCCAGAATTTTGACTGATAGGCATAGTCAAAACGCGGGATGAAGGAACCTGTGGAGCCTGCATCAATCTCATATTGAATGCCACCGCTCAGTTTCCAGTCGGACGTAAAGGGGGCCACCATGCCAATGCCTATGCCAGACGCTACAGCCTCGCTCGACAGAGTTTTATAATCAAAATCCAGATGGCTAACGGAGGCATCAATCAGCAGGCCATCAACAGGGGTGAGGGTCAATTCGGCTTCAAAGCCCTTCATCTCTGCCTTACCTGCGTTGATGGGCACCGATGCAGGGGCCGTCCCGCGGAAACGCTGATTCAGGATAAGCTGAATATCATCATATTTGTTCAAAAATGCTGACAGGTTCAGCCGAACACGGCGATCAAGGAAATCCAGCTTGGTGCCGACTTCAAAGGCCTTGAGCGTTTCCGGGTAGAAGGGCACAACCTGTTCAACAAAGAATGGCCGCGGGTTAATACCGCCCCCCTTAAACCCGGTAGAAAATGTTGCATAGGTCATCACATTACGCGACCAGCGATAATCCGCGCTGAGGCGATAATCCCAGCGGGAGGCCGAATATTTGAATGTCTGCCCGTTCAAATCCCCCAAAGTGAATGGCAATGTCAGGAGGGAAACACGGCCAAATGTGAAATCCTTGCTTTCATCAGTATAGCGAAGACCGCCTGACAGAGTGAAATTTTCCGCCGGGTGCAGTTCAACATGGGCGAAACCAGATTTACTGTCAGACGGGATAGTATCTGCGCCAATATAGAAATTATTAGCTGGCGACAGGAAATCGATGATAGAATCATACCGGCCCTTGGCGTCGAAATAAAATCCGCCAACAGTGTAGTTAACCATATCATCAAGCGCGGTGCCGGTCAGACGCACTTCCTGACTGAAAGAGCGGAAACCAAGGCCAAATGCTTGTGTCGCAAGGCCATAAGGCGTGCCATCAAGGTCCAGCCCATAATTTGCCGAATATTTGCGATAGGCCGTGATGGACGTCAGCTTTAACGTATCCGACAGTTCATATTCAATCTGGCCGGACACACCCCAGCCCTTATACCCATTGCGGTCACTAACGGTCAGATTACGGGACGGGTCTGCAAAGCTGCCATAGCTGACATAGCGGCCACCCTGCAGGAACTTATCCATGGTAATACCCGCCGCGACCGGGCCAAGCGCCCCATTATTGACCGCAGAAATGCGCGTACCCGCAGCCTCGCTATTGTCGCGTGTCCAGTCCGCGATGAGTAAAACCTCAAGCCGGTCATTCGGGCGGATACTCAACGAGCCACGCAGACCCTGAAAATCCTGCCCACCCAATCGGCCCAAACGACAGCTACTCCCTGATTCCGGCAAACGCGGAACACCAGAGGATGGGTTAAGGCAGCCGAAATCCATCCGATCGACATGCCCCTTACGCCCCTTATAGACGCCCGCAAGGCGTAACGCGACTTTGTCATCGACAATGGGAATATCGACACTGCCCCGGAAATCGAGACGATCAAAATTACCCACGGTCGCTTCAATAAAGCCTTCACCGGTGCCACGTGGCCGCCGTGAATAGAGTTTTACGGCACCCCCGATGGAGTTTTTCCCTGCCAGCGTCCCTTGCGGCCCGCGCAGAATTTCAGCGCGGTCAAGATCCAGCAAATCAAGCTGGGCACCGTAAACCGTCGGATAATAGACATCATCCACGTATAGGCCCACGCCCGGTTCATAGGCGAAGTTATTATCGAACTGCCCGACACCACGTATCGAAAGGGCCGCCGTGTTACCATAAGCGCTAACCGACTGACGAATGGTGACATTTGGCGCAGATTGCGCGATGTCGGTCAGCCCTGTCTGACTACGGGCCTCCATCATTTCGGCATTCATCGCGGTGATTGCGATGGGGGTGTCCTGCAGATTTTGGGCGCGGAACTGGGCCGTCACCACAATATCAGAAACATTATTTTCTGCCGTCTGTTGTGGTGCCACCGCCCCGGCATTTGTCTGGGCATATCCAGTTGATGAAAATGCCAGTAATGCCAGCGCACTGACAGATGAACTCCGCATAATATTGATATAGCCAACAGCCATTTCACTCTCCCCTTAGTTTCCTATCTATGAGTGAATGGCTACCGGCAACAACTTGTACGGTCAAGATGAAATTTTCAATGCATTGAAAATGATTTTTTATCATTTATATCAATCATATACATGTGATATTAATATAATTTATATTAGTATGGACAAGTTATCGTGCCCTCAATAGATCGGAATCCGCCACACATCGCCGCGCTGGGCTTCGGTCACATAGGCCCAGCCGTCCTTCATCGCGATATTCGTAACATAAAGACCCGCACCTTCTGGCAGCATATGGCCCGGCAAGAGACGGCCACGCGCATCAGCAACACCGACACCTCCGTCACCAAATTGCGCCCAGATCAGGTGCCCATCATCGGTCACAACCATACCATCAGGCCCCAGCCCTCCAACCGTGCGCACATGAACAAAGGCAGCCTTTAATGGCTCTTTATTATCGAGGGACGGGATCATCAAAATAGATTTATCGGTAAACTGACCGACATAAACATAGGCCCCATCGGGGGACAGCGCCACACCATTGGGAAAGGACAGGGTATCTGCAATTACAGAGAGCCGCCCCTCAGCGGACAGATAAAATAACCGCCCTTTGCGGTTGATGGCGGTCGATCCATTAGGATCCGTGATATACATACCCCCTTTGGTGTCAAAAACCAGATCATTCAGGCTGCTTAGCTGCTTTCCATCATATGTATCGACTATGGTGGACAGGGTTTTTGTTCTGGTATCGAGCGCCAGCAATCCCTTTTTATTATCTGTAATGAACAACCGGCCATCTTTGTGGAAGCGCGCACCATTTGGCGCCCCCCCAGTATTCACGACCACCTCACATTTGCCAGAGCGCACTACAGAAACATTGCCACTCATCAGGTCTACGACCCATAAATTGCCCTGCGCATCAAAGGCCGCGCCCTCCAGAAAACCGCCGCAATGTGCGACTTTTTCTATAGCCCTGACAGGTGAGGCAGCATCCGCCGCAGATATACCGCCAACGCCAGACATCATCGCCGTGACAAACGCCAAAAACCGTATCGACATTCTTTTAGCCCTCTCTCATTTCATCATTATTCTGCGGCCATGTAATGCCATTCCGCCTCTGGCTGGCAACAGAGATAATGGCGGAGACACAATCCCCGCCATTATCAACATCTGTTTCACGCCAGCTTCAGAAACGGACACCTATGCTGGCATACCATTCACGCGGGGCAGAATAATTGGCCCCGATCGCCCCCGCCGCCAGATTGATAAATCCGGAAATTTTATACCGTTCATCTGTCAGGTTGCGGCCTCCGACAGAAAAATCAACCTTGCCACCGGGCAGAGTATAAGTCGCCTGCGCGTTGACGAGGTCTGTTGGCGCACGGGCAACAATGGGATTATTCGCCACATCATTATACAAACCCGTGCTATGGGTATAATCACCGCCAATTCTGAACTTTCCGCCATTGGCGAATTCATGTTCATAATTCGGGCTAATGAAAAATTTCCATTTCGGCGTTTTGGGTAATTTCGTGTCCATTCCGATTTCGGCATTAGCCTCTACGCGGGTGTAATAAGCATCCAGATGGGAAATGCCCGCCGCCACCGTTAGCCCCCGTGCCAGCAAAGCTGTCGCATCCACTTCAAAGCCCTTGATTTTGGCATCACCCGAATTACCGAACAGCGGCGATGCATTGCCCTGCAACGTCAGCAACAACTGGATATTTTTATAGTCCTGAATGAAGCCCGCCGCATTCAACCGCAAGCGACGGTCCAATAATTCGGTTTTAACGCCCGCCTCGTAGGAATCATTACGTTCCGGGGAGAAGCTGGGCGCGACCTGCTCTGGCCCGGTCAGGCGTTCATTAAAGCCCCCGGCCTTAAACCCGCGGGAATAGCTGACATAGGCCATGATATCATCGGTAATATGATATTCCGCACCGATACGCGGGGTGAATTCATTATATTTCAGCTTATATTCGCCATCAGGGAACAAGCGCTCCGGCTCCGTCGGCACGGGATAGCCCGCCCCGGCGACACAGGCCGGATCAAATGGCGGCGAACCACACATGAATTTCAGGCCGAAATAATTAATATCCGCCTGATTACCACTGATCGTTTTGCTTTCGCGTGTATAGCGCGCACCCAATGTCAGACCAAGACGGTCCGTCACCTTCCAGTTCAGATGCAAATAGGCCGCATAGGATTCCGCGCCTATTTTTGAACTGTCATCATATCCAAAGGACGGGGCCGCCTGTAACAAGCCCTGCGCCAGAACAACATAATTGCTGGTCGTTCCCTTTTCCCGGAAATAATACAGCCCGGCCGCATAATCGACGGCATCATTTAATATTTTACCTGTGGCCTGTATTTCCTGAGAAAACTGCCATTCATCCATTGGAAAGCTAGGCTCATTAATCTGCAGGATCGACCCATCATTATCCATGCCTGCATTCCAGTGCAGTTCACGATAAGCAGTAATGGATTTCAGCGCGATAGCCGGTCCAAAATCATAATCAATCGTAACCGACCCGCCATAGCTGTCTATCTTTGTGAAGTTCAGGCCATTGGCATAGGTGGTGTCGATATTGCCGGTATTGGCAATCGACAAATCCCCCCAGGGCAGGCGCGGGCCATTGGGGGAACCGGGCAGATTCGCTCCGGCAAGCGGAGTGCCTACCATAGTGCGCGGGCCGCAAACCGCTCCCATCCCCATTCCGGCAAGGCTCGCCGCCGAATTGGAAATGCACATATTATATATGTTGGAGAGAAAGGCACTGGCAGAACCATCTGTCGCCAGCACCGTTGCGGCAGTGGACGGGGAATCTTCATGCGCCCAATCCGCCGAAATCGTTATTTCCAGATCATCCGTGGGCAACAGCAGCAGCTTACCCCGAATGCTGAACAAATTCTTGCCGCCCTGCGCCTTATCGCTGCGGTCATTGCCAGCATGCTGCCACACATAAGGGTCGCTATAATAATTTCCCGCACCGGGGAACGCTATGCGTTTCTGGAACCCGTCCTGTTGCCGGCTGGATGCAGAAATGGTCGATAATATCTTATCAGCTAGCGGAATATTCAGAAATGCTTGAAAATCACGCCGGTTGCGGCTGCCCAATGTCACTTTGGCCTGCCCGGAAAATTCATCTGTGGGCCGGGTGGTAACGATGCTGATCGCGCCACCAATGCTGTTGCGGCCAAATAAGGTGCCCTGCGGCCCCTTCAGCACTTCGATACGTTCAACGTCCATCAAATCCTGATTAGCGCCAACCGTCCGGGCCAGATAAACGCCATCAACATAAATGCCCACGCCGGGGTCGACATTTAGGGCAAAGTCGTCTTGCCCGACACCACGGATAGACGCCGCAAGCACATTATAAGAACCAGAAAAGGGTGATGTTTCATCCAGATTGACGCCGGGGGATAACGCCCCCAGTTGCTGCACCCCGGTAATACCGCGCTGGGTAATCGCTTCACCGGAAAAGGCAGTAATGGCCACCGGCACATCCTGAACATTTTCGCTACGTTTTTGTGCTGTCACCACAATATCGGCAAGGCCGCCGGATTGTGGTTGCCCCGCTGGTTCCTGAGCAACAGCAGCGCCGGAAATGGCCATTACCAGCACCGAAGCCGCGGCCATCAATAATGATTGCATATCTTTTTTCATCGCAATCCCCTCCATTTTATCATGCTCATCGAGCGGCATGTATGGGTTTAGTTACGATAGAAAAATATGTCCGGTCAAGTTAAACAATCACAAAAACCAACAGGTGTGTATTGCTAATAATTATAGGGACAGAAGCCTGTTAATGGCGACTGCCCCTATATATTTTTTAGTACGGACAGGGTTTATTTTGACTTGCGAAAAGGCAGGCTGAGAATGAACAGAATAAGCCGAAAATTCACAAGCTTAAGCCCTGCACGCGCTTGTTCCGGCGTCAGGCGGGCCGCCATCGGCATTGCGCCAAAAACCTTGCCCTTCACAACCAAATCATCACCGTCGCGTTCAATCGAGGCAACATTCATCAATTCGCTTTTATCTGCGCCAAAAAGTTTCATCGCCCGACAACCTTATCCATATCAATGCCCATATCATCGAACATCTTGATGGCCGTTGCACGGCCCGCACCATATACGCCGCCACCCGGTGCCTGAAACGGCCCCACAAGATACAGGCCCTCTACGCCCGGCACAGTATAATTACCCAATTCAGCGGTGGGCCGCCATGACCCGCGCTGATAGCTGTTTTCAGCAATGCCGTGCAAGTCTCCGCGATAGAAAGAAGGGGAGGTGCGATACATATCAACCGGGCTGTCGATATGGATGCCCAAAATGGTGTCATCATTCAGATTTTCAAAATATTTCTGCATATAGGCAATCATCCGCTGCCCATATTCTTCCTTCGTATCGTCCCAGCTCTTGCCATCCGGACGATCATAAGGCGCATAATCCCAGCTATGCAAAATGGCCTTGCCCGGCGGAACACGGCTAGGGTCGAATTGGGTCAGCATACCCACACCGATCAACGGATGGCTGGTAAATTCACCATAGCGCAGGCAATCAAATGATTTCCGCAGCGTATTATAGTCATTCGGCAACAGTTCGATCATCGCCCCGCGAATATCCGCCCCCGCACGGAACCGCAGCGGCTCATTCAGCGACGCATGAAGGGTGATGCAGGCCACCTGACTGACGTGCGTTTCCTTGGCCGTGCGATCAACATAGGGGTCAACCCCTTCGACAATATCGCCCAGAACATGGGGATGAAATGCGCCGATAACGGCTTCTCTAGCCGACCATTCACGCCCGTCCGCTGCCACAACAGATGTTGCCCGCCCGTTTACTGTGCGGACTTTTACAACATCGATGTCACTCAACACCTCTCCACCATGATCGCGGATGCAGTCAATCAGGGCGCGGGTCAGTTGCCCACTGCCCCCCACGGGAACGCCAATGCCGGTCGCCTCCATAAAGCCCACGAACACGAAAATACCAATGGCCGTGGCCTTTTCATCCGGCGACACAAGCGCCTCCCCCGCCACGCGGGCAAAGTGCATACGGACCTTTTCATGTTCAAATGTGTCGCATAACAGATCATGGCTGGACATTTGCATCAGCCGCCCCAGCTCACGCCCCTCGCGGCTCTGATCCATCATCGCATTGACCGCACCATTGGGCATAGGCGGCACAAATAGCTGCGACACGAACATGGGCAGCAATTCCGCCGCTTTTTCTGCCAGCTTCAGATAGGCCGCCGCATCTTTCTGCGAAAATTTGGCAATATCCGCCGCCGTACGGTTACGATCACGATATTGGCCGATGGTCGTCCCATCCTCAAACACGGAATACATCGGGGAATCGGGATATTCATATTTCAAGCCATATTTACTGAGCAAACCCAGCTCGTCATTTTTCAGCAGAGGATTGGCCTGAATGAAAATATGCGACATGGAATGCTGGTCATGCATAAAGCCCGGCACGGTTAGTTCGCGTGAAACACAACCACCGCCAAACCAGCTATTGCGTTCCAGAACGGTCACTTTCTTACCGGCCTTGGCGCAATAGGCCGCTGCAATCAATCCATTATGCCCGGAACCTACTGCGACAATGTCGCTTACCTGCGTCATTCATCTTCTCCTAAAATAATAATCGCTTTATCGTTTTCCGGTGTCACAGCCGTTATTTTTGCGGCCACCCATACTGGCATACGGATCAATCACCCATCTGCCTGATTACGCACCTCCACCCCTGCGGCCCGTTCCCGCATCAGGACAATTTTGCTAAAATCCTCTTCCTCGCCAATTTCCTTCATGGCAGCGCGCCATTCATCACGAATGATTTCCGACGCAGGCATTTCGAGGCCCATTTTCTCCGCCAGCGCCAGACATAAGGAAACATCCTTGTACATCAACCTGTTAGTGAAACCTGTCTGAAACGTGCCGGGCAATATGGCCTTCACATATTTATCCAGCGTCGCGCTGCTCCGTCCACTGCCAGCGTTGAACACATCAATCATGACCTTCGGCTCCAGCCCCGCCTTTGCGCCCATAGCCGCCACCTCTGCGGTCAGCACCAGCGAGCCCGCCGACAAAAGATTGTTCAAAATCTTTGTCACCTGCCCCAGCCCTGCCACCTTACCAACATGATAAATGCGCCCAAAAGTCGTTAGCATATCAGCAACGGAATCCCGCTCATCATCACCGCATGCCAGCATGATGGCAACCGTCCCGGCCCGCGCACCGGCAACCCCACCACTTACCGGCGCATCAATGAAGGAAACACCTTTCTCTCGCAGTGCTTTTGCCAGATGTTCCACCATATCCGGCCCGGTCGTAGACAGATCCACGACCCGTTTCAGGCGCTTACCATCCAGCAGCCCCCCCTGCCCTAACACCACAGATTCGACGACATCCGGCGTCGGCAGGCTAAGGAACACGGTATCGACAGCATCGGCCAAATCTTTCGGAGTGGCATATAGTGTCGCCCCGCCATCGGTCCAGCGCCGCGCGACATCTTCACGCACTTCACAAAGGTGAAGCTCATAACCCGCATCGCGCAGATGGCAGCAGAAGGGGTCCCCCATGTTCCCAAGCCCAATAAAACCTGCCGCCTTTGCCATATGCTGCCTCAACCTTTTATCTTTGTTACACGGGAGGAAAATCCCGTAGAAATCTTTGTTTTACGATCACGCCGCGCCGATTACACATGCCAAACAGCACTGCTATCTGGCCAGAAGCACGCCCCTCGCGCATAACCAACAAACAACATGTACGGATATGTATAGGCAATGGAGCAGATTGCCAATATGCTTTTTTGCGATAATCATGTGGGATTAACCGGGCCATACCGACATTAATTTTAAACTTGTCCGGCCAAGATAGAATTTATAAGCATGAGAATCGAAAGAAGCATGCGCGGGCTACACACCGCAGACTTCCCATATTAAGAAGAGGACAATCAATGACAACCGCCGCCCAGCCAGTGCCCCTAAACCATGTACCTGAAGTGCCCTTTGATCCTCTGGCCGTCACCTACACCCGATTTGGCACCGGGTTTGAACCGCATGAATATAGCGGATGGATCGACGAAAGCATGTCGTGGAAGAAAACATGCTTCATTGGGGACTGGTCTCCTCTGCTCAAATTGAAAATCAAAGGGCCGGACGCGATCCGTTTCTTTTCCGACATCACCGTCAACGGATATAAAAAGTTCGACATCGGACAGGCAAAGCACATCATCATGTGCAATGATGACGGCAAGCTGATGGGCGAAGGCGTGCTGATGCGTCAGGGCGAGGAAGAATTTTTATTCACCAGCGGCCCGGCCATTCCATGGATGCTGTATCAGGCACGCAAAGGGCAGCACAATATCACCACAGACCTCATCAGCCAAAATCAGTTCATTTTTCAGGTACAAGGCCCCAATGCACTGTTCTTGCTGGAAGAAGCCATTGGTTCATCCATCAGAGACATAGGGTTTATGCGCTTTCGCAAAGCCGAAATTGACGGCATGTCCTTCGACATTTTGCGCCAGGGCATGGCCGGTGAATTGGGCTATGAATTGCATGGCCGCGCCGATCAGGGCGTCGCCATTTACAATCGCCTGCTTGAAATCGGTAAAAAATGGGGCCTGCACCGATTGGGCGGACGCACCAAAATGGTCAACCATGTCGAAGCTTGCTTCCCCACTCCTACCGTTGATTATATCCCCGCAATTTTCACCGATGAAGCCGCAGAATTTCGCGATATGCTGAAAGATGTTGCGCCATTTCTGCTCAACATATTACGTCCCGCAGGCAGCTATGAAGCCGCCAACATCAGCGATTATTACCGCTCCCCCGTTGAAATGGGCTGGGCAAAGAACATCAAATTCACCCATGATTTCATTGGCCGTGCCGCACTGGAAAAAGAGGTAGCGGCACCGAAACGGGTTATGACAACCCTTGTCTGGAACGCCGAAGATGTGAATGACGTCCATGCATCGCTGTACCGGCCCGGCACCCCTTATACTTATATGGAAATGCCACGCAATCTGTTGGGCCTGATGTGGACCGATCAGGTTTTGCAGGATGGCAAATTGGTGGGAGCCTCAACATCCCGGTGCTATAGCTATCATTTCCGGGAAATGCTTTCCCTCTGCGTTATTGATCCTGCCCTTGCCGCCCCCGGCACACAAGTCGATATTGTATGGGGAGCATCAGGCGGGCCACAAAAAATCATCCGGGCAACGGTAGCCCCGGCACCCTATAAGCCCGACAATCGGAAAATCGACGTTCACGCCCTCCCATCCTATCTATAGGGCCAGAACCCTAAAACCCTAGCATGACACCCTAGCATAATAAGGCCCCGGAACAGCAAAACGGGGCCTTACCTGCTCCGATCAATGAAAATATTTGACCGGACAAGTAAAATCACCCGAATAGAGGCAGCGGGTTCAGAAAATTCTTACCAAGAATAACTTTCGTTATAAGTGTTCGCTTTGTTGATTTGCACTGACAAGTGAAAATAGGATAAGCTACCCTTATGACGAGCAACTCAGCACAAACAGAACCCTCCCCCCCCGTTACAGGAAACACACCTCCGCTCTATCAAATGGTGGTCAGCGAATTACGGACAGAAATTCTACAGGGATTATACCCAGTCGGAACATCCCTGCCGTCAGAACTTTCTCTGGTCAGCAGATTTGGCGTGAGCCGCCACACCATCCGCGAAGCATTACGCAATTTGCGTGATCTGGGTTTGGTGGAATCCCATCAGGGTAAAGGCACACTTGTCCTTCAACCTGGCGGCCCGCAGGTCTATGTGCATCAGGTCAACTCCATCGCGGATCTTCATGATTATAATATGGAATCCCGCTATGACGACAAAGCGGAAACCGTCAAACTCAGCCCGGATATGGCCGATCGACTAGGCGTTGAATCCGACGAAACATGGCTGAAAATAGGCGGAACCCGCTATAAGCTGAATGAAAAAGACCCAATCTGCGCCGTTGAAATTTTCGTTCATGGCCGCTTCGCTGGCATTGGAAGGTTATTAGGCCGTCGCACCGGGCCAATTTATGGGCTGGTTGAGGATGTTTATGGCGAAGTCATCAGCGAAGTGGACCAGACTCTGCGCGCTGCGCCTGTGCAGGGCAAGCTGGCCGAAATATTGAAGCTAGCCGAAGGCGAGATGGCTGTCGAAATCAAACGCGTCTATCGCCTGCTGGACGGTACGCCCGCTGAAATTACGTTTAACTATTACAAAGCCGATAATTTCAGCTTTTCCATGAACCTTCGTCGCGTCCGAAATGGAGGATAAAATATTCCGCGTTTTTGACGCTTGAGTTTCATCCCATTCCCCTGTTAAAGATGACCGGACAAGTTGTTCGCCATATGCGATTCATATGGAACTGAACACAACCGAGGCAGGAGGATGATATGGCATTGAAGGATGTCAAAAGCTGGCAGGTCGGGGATGTCCGGATAACGCGCATCGTAGAAGTTGCATCCTATCCGGCCGATATAGGCATGTTGCTAAAGGATGCAGGGCCGGAAATTTTCGCCCCGCATAAAGACTGGTTATCCCCGCACTTCATCACTGATGACGGCCAGATGCTGATGCAATGGCAGGCCTTTGCCGTGCAAACGCCGACCCGGACAATGATGATTGACACCTGCATCGGCAATGACCGCAAGCTCTATTTCGATGTTTTCAACGATATGCAGACCTCCTTTCTGGAAGATCTGAAGGCAAGCGGCATAGACCCGGATGATGTCGATACCGTGTGCTGCACCCATCTGCATTATGACCATGTTGGTTGGAACACCAAGCTGGTTGATGGGAAATGGGTGCCCACATTCCCCAATGCCCGCTATTTATTTGATGAAACCGAATATCAGGAGATACGGCATTTACAGGAAATTGGTGACTGGCACGGCGGCCATCTGCCCGACGCCATAGACCCCGTCATGGACGCCGGGTTGCACCAGTTCATTTCCGCACCGGGATATCAGGTTTGTGACGAGGTACGGATGGAACACACGCCCGGCCATACGGCAGGGCATTGCGCCATTTATATAGAATCACAGGGTGAACGTGCCGTCATCACCGGTGATCTGCTGCATCATCCGGTGCAGTTCGCCATGCCCCAGCGCCACGGATCATTCGATCACGACCCCGTCAAAGGGGCCGAGACCCGGCAAGCCTTTGTTGCGCAAAATGCCGATGGCGCGATCATGGTAATCGGTTCCCATTTCAGCGACCCAACCGCCGGATGGATCATCCCCGATGGCGATGCATGGCGATTTGTAACAGAGCGGCCAAATGCGGCCTGAAGACGTTTAAATATAGCACATCAACAACAATTTAATCAGGAGAAGACCATGGCTGAAGCAGGCAATGCACAGGAACAACTCATCATTGATTTCTTTGAAACCCTCAGCTCCGGTGATCTCGATGCGCTGGCGGGGTATCTGCACGAAGATATGAGCTGGACCACGATGATTACCGATGTGCCCGGCGCAGGGCGGCATGACGGGCGCGACCATGTGTTGAACACCTTCCTCGCCCCGGTACGCGGCACCTTTAAAGAGGGCGATCCGAAAGTCCATGTGGACAGCCTCGTCTCCAGTGGCGACAAGGTGATGGCCGAAACCCACGCAACGGGTGAGCGGGCCGATGGCCGCCCCTATAACAACCTCTATGCATGGGCGTTTGAACTGCGCGACGGCAAAATTCTGCATGTCCGTGAATATATGGACAGCCTCTATGTCGCGCGCTTCTTTAACATGGATTTGTCGGAGCCAGCCGCGTGAGCGATTTCGCAGGAAAAGCCTATTTCATCGGCGGGGCAGCGAAGGGGCTTGGCCGGGCCATTGCGATTGATCTGGCCCGGCGCGGTGCCAGCATCGGCATTGCTGATCTGGATGAAGCAGCACTGGCCGATGTCGCACAGGAAATCACCTCCGCAGGCGGAAATTGTGTCAGCACCCCGGCGGATCTGGCGGGACGATCGGCCGTATTGGATGCAGTCGGTGCCCTTGCCGCCCAATGCGGGGGCGTGGATGGGGTCATCAACAACGCATCCTGCCTGATCTATGAACCAATAGAAGATGTGACCGAGGAAACGCTCGATAAAATGCTGGGCGCAGGCCTCAAATCTGCGGTGTGGGGCAGTCAGGCGCTGATACAATATCGCCGCCCTGATGCCCCGGCGAGCATTATCAATTTCAGCTCCCCCGTCGTTTACAAGGGCTATCCGCGCACATCCATATACAGCATGGTCAAAAGCGCCGTCGCCAGCCTGACAAGAACATTGGCGGCAGAATTGGGGCCGCAGAATATCAGGGTCAATTCCATCGCCCCCGGTTCCGTCCCCACGCCCGGTGCGCTGACCTATGTTGATGCACAGGAATATGAACGCCGCGCGGCCACAATCGCGCTGCGCCGCCTGGGGCGCGAGGATGACATCACGGAGGCTATCGCATTTTTACTGAGCGATGCAGCATCCTTCGTCAATGGCGCAACATTGGCGGTTGATGGCGGCATCATCGCATCGGCCTGATGTCCCTTCGCCCCGAAAAGGGCAGCGGGTGGCACCCAAGGCAAAACCGGTCAGTCACCTTCATAAATTTGTGATTTGCGGGCGGCGTATAAAACATAAAAAGGAACCCAAAACATGCGTTCCAGTTCAAATGAAAACCATGATTATATCATTTTAGGCGGGGGCACCGCCGGGTGCGTACTGGCCAATCGCCTGAGCGAAGACCCGCGCAACAGCGTTTGTCTGCTGGAAGCAGGGCCGCCAGATACCAACCCCCTCATCCGCATACCGGCGGGGGTCGCCTTCACCATCCTCAACCCGAAACTGGGGTGGGGCCTCAAAACCGTGCCCCAGCCCCATTGCAACAACCGGGAAATCATGATTCCGCGTGGGCGGGTATTGGGCGGGTCCAGTTCCATCAATGGGATGGTCTATTTTCGTGGGCACCCCGGTGATTTTGATGACTGGGCCGCAGCCGGTGCCACCGGATGGGGCTATGACGATGTGCTTCCTTATTTCTTGCGATCAGAAAATAACGAATTTTACGAAGGCAGCCCGTATCATGCTATAGGCGGGCCGATGACCATCACCACATTGCGGGAATTTAATCCGTTGGTGATGAGCTTTCTGGATGCGGCAAAGGCGCTTGGCCTTAAAATGCAGGATGATTTTAACGGCCCTGACCCGGAAGGGTTCGGCACAAGGCAAGCCGCGATCCGAAATGGCAGACGGGAATCCGGCACCACGGCCTTTCTGAATCCCGCCCGGTCCCGCAGCAATCTGCGCGTCATTACCGATGCGCCGGTCAAAAAAATACTGATAGAAAATGGCCGCGCCGTGGGCGTTATTTTCAGTCAGCATGGAATCGAAAAGACCATCCGCGCCAACCGTGAGGTCATCATCAGTGGCGGCGCTTATGGATCACCTACCATGTTACTGCACAGCGGCATTGGCCCGGCGGATGAACTACGCGCCATCGGCATAGATGTGGTGCATGACCTGCCCGGTGTTGGCAAAGGGCTGCGCGACCATCCTTCTGCTGCGTTACAAATGCGAACGACCGACACCACCTCTTATGGCATGTCCCTGCGCAAAGCTGTTCCCAACGCCATTGATGGCCTGCGCTACCTGCTGTTCCGCAGTGGCCCAGTGGCGGGCAATATGTTCGAAGGCCATGGTTTTTGGAAAAGTTCACCGGAACTCAGCCGCCCTGATATGCAGATCATCATGATGCCCGCCCATCGCAATGCCGAGCCAAAGGCACTACCACGCGGGCATGGATATGGCATTATATCGGCGCTGGTGAAGCCAAAGAGCCTCGGTTCCATCACCATCGGGTCAAAAGACCCTGCAGCAACCCCATTGATTGACCTCAACTTTCTGGGGGAAGAAGAGGACATCGTCAAAATTCGCACCGGGCTGAAACTGGGCCGGAAAATGCTCAGTAACTCGGCCTTTTCGCGCTACCATGGCCATGAGATATTGCCCGGCAATGATGTGCAATCGGATGATGAATGGGATGATTATATCCGTCGGACCTGCACTATGGTGCATCACCCCACCAGTTCCTGTCGTATGGGCACAGACCCGATGGCAGTGGTAGACCCCGAATTAAAGGTTAGCGGCATAGAGGGGTTGCGCGTGGTAGATGCATCCATATTCCCGACATTAATCGCCGGAAATACCAATGCCGGGGTCGTGATGGTGGCAGAGAAAGCGTCCGACATCATTCTGGGTCGGCCCGCGCCGCTACCCATCCGCCTACCCCATGCGCAATAAAATTCCTTCGTGTCGCACACGCGCCCGGTAACAGCCTGGGCCTCAACCGCCCGACGCCTCTGCGCGCCGGGCGGTTTTCCTTACCCGAATATCAACGTCATATTGCCTTTGCGTGATTTCAGACGCCAGCCATCAGCGGTTCTGACGAAATTATCCCGATATTCACCCACGAATATTTTCGGTTCCGCAGCCACCGGGCGGGCCGCATCCACATCGGTCGTCGATAGAAATGTGACATAACTGATACCGGTGGCTTCATCCGGCCCCAGAACGTCAATCACGATATTGCTCATGATATGGCGGGACAGCCGGGGTGGCCGCGCCTGAAGCATAGCCAGTATTTCCGCCCGGCCAATAGTGGGGTTTTCCGGGTCCAGCGGGCGAGCAAAGGAGCCATCCTCCACGAATAAAGCCGCCAGCTTTTCCAGCTCTCCCAGATCATTGAACACCGCAAATTGCTTTACGATTTTCTCGCAAGCCAATTCGGCAGATTGCCTTTCTTCATCCTTCATCACATGCATCTCCTTATCATTGCAATTCCACGCCCCATTGTCGGGCAGCTTCCACGCCGCCATCGCCCGCGCCCACTGGCGGCCCCTGAATGGCACCCGGCGTCACAGACAGACGCGGCGCGGGGGCAGGGTGCTGCACATCATCCATTGCAACAAAGGCCTCACGCGCCTTGTTATGGGGATGATGGCGGGCCTCTGACATATTCAGCACCGGGGCAAAGCAGGCGTCGCCGCCCTCAAATAGCACCGTCCATTCATCCCGCGTTTTTGTCGCGATGATGCCAGCCAGCTTCTGTTTGAGGTACGGCCAGTTTTCCTGCGTCATCTGGCCATCAAAATCCGCATCCTGCATATCCGCGATGCGCCGCAATTCCGCATAAAATTGCGGTTCAATCGCCCCCAGAGCAATCCAGTTACCATCTGAACATTGATAGCAATTATAGAAATGCGCCCCCCCATCGATGATGTTGACGCCGCGCTCATCACGCCAGCTACCGCGCGCCTGATGGCCATAGAGCATCCCCATCAGGCCAATGGTGCCGTCACTCATCGCGCAATCAATAACCTGCCCCTGCCCGGTGTGTTCGGCATGGCGCAATGCCGCCAGAACACCAAAGGCCAGATAGAGCGCCCCGCCGCCAAAATCCCCAACAAGATTAAGCGGCGGCACCGGGCGTTCCGTCGTGCCGATAGCGTGCAACGCCCCGGTAATCGCAATGTAATTTATGTCATGCCCCGCCATATGGGCATAAGGGCCATATTGGCCCCAGCCCGTCATCCGCCCGTAAACGAGGCGGGGATTACGGGATAAGGCTATGTCAGGGGCCAACCCCAATCGCTCCATCACGCCGGGACGATATCCTTCGATGAGGACATCTGCCTTCTCTATCAGACGCAGAATATTTTCCTGCCCCTCCGGGCTTTTCATATCAACGACGAGAGAACGGCGGCCCCGCGTTTCGACCATATATTTATCGTAGACGGCACCGGGCCTGTCGATACGCAGAACATCCGCCCCCATATCAGACAGCATCATCCCGCAAACCGGCACCGGGCCGATCCCTGCAAATTCCAGCACCTTCACACCGGCGAGCGCGCCGCCTGATTCCGCAACCATCAGCCCATCTCCAGCTTCGTGCGGCGCATCAAAATGCCTGCCTTTTCACGGTCCCAGCAATCATCGCGGATGCCTTCGTCCCGCAACCGATGCTTTTCAATTTTCTGGGTGGGCGTGCGGGGAAATTCATCAACCACCCGGATGAAACGCGGAATCATATGATGTGCAATTTCGCCTTTCAGAAAATCCATCAACGCTAGCGGGTCAAAATTGTCAGGCTGGCGCACCCGTAGCACCGCAAGAATTTCCTGCTCCGTTCCATCTGGCGCCGGGACACCAACAGCCGCCGCCTCCATAATATCATCATAGCCAAGCAGCGCGCTTTCCACCTCAAAGGAGGATATATTCTCCCCCCGCCGCCGGATGGAATCCCGCGCACGATCAATAAAATGATAATGGCCCAGATCATCACGGCGGAACATATCGCCACTATGGAACCAGCCATTGCGCCATGCCGATGCGGTCGCCTTATCATCATTGAGATAGCCATGGCTGATCGTCCATGGCCGTTCCATTCTAAGGACCAGTTCCCCGGTTTCTCCCGCAACGACTTCTTCATCACAGGCATCAACCAAACGGAGTTCCACACCCGGCGATGGCACACCGCATGTCCCGGAAACCTTCGGATTAGGCCCGCAAAAAAGGGGAACGGCCAGCTCGCTCATATTATATTCGGTGTACACATCGACACCAAAACGATCGGCAAAGCGCATCGCAGCCGGGCCATAAGGCGCGATTATCACGGTCCTGAGGCTGTGATTTTTATCCTCCGGCGACGGCTCCGTCGCATTAAGGAAATCTACCATCGAACCAAGCAGGCCGGTTGTGGTCACCGCATATTCGTTCACAATTGACCAGAAACGACTGGTGCTGAAACCATTCTGCACGACGACTGATCCGCCATGAAATAACGCCCAGAACAGGCCATAAACCCCACCGACATGGTAAAATGGCATTGCCGTCAGGTTCCGATCCTGCGGCCCGATATTGCGAAACCCCAATGCCGCAGTCCGGCCATGACGATAGCTGGAGAGAACGCCCTTTGCCGGCCCGGTCGTACCAGAGGTATAAATAACCATCTGAGTGTCATGGTCCGCCACCTGTTTCTCAGGCGGCTGCACAATATCAGCATCACCGCGCAGCATTGTATCTTCGATGATTTCCAGACCGGCCACAGATGCCCTGTCCGTGCCCAGAACAATTGCTTTCTCCAGCTTTCCACAATCAATATCGGTCAGCCTGTCCATCAACCCGCCATGCAATATCATATGCCGGGCGTTGGAATGGCGAATGATATGCGCCAGACTAGCCCCGCGATAATTCGGATTTACCGGAACATATATTGCCCCCAGATAAGCGAGCGCGAAGATAGTCGCCACAGCCGTGGGTGAATTGGGCTGCCAGCTCAGGACATAATCCCCTTGCCTCACGCCGATTTGCTGCAATCCCTGTGCCATTGCCCGGGCGATGTGGCGTACATCCCTCCATGTCCATCGCGGCCCGTCCACGAACAGAATCGCTTCTTCATCGGGACATTCCGCTGCCCTCTGTTCCAATAAATGGACAAAATAGGGGTAGTTTTTATTCATTCACCCTCACCCTTCATGGCCCGGAATATCCGCCGCGCACATAAGAAGGCAGCACATATTCTGGCACCATCCTCACCCAGAGACACACAGACTTATCCGTACATTTATTGTTTTGAAAATAAGCATCGAATTGAATTGATGACAAGATTTTTATCAGAAATGAACTGTTTTTCGGTAATCTGTTGCAAACTTGGCCGGACAAGTGATAGGCATTAAGCGGTCGCTGAATACACCAATGCACACCAGCGCAAACGAAATGACGAAAGGAAAACCATGTCTAGCGAGGCATATGAAAGAGGTCTGGCACTTCGTAAGGAAGTTCTGGGCGCAGACTATGTAGAGCGTTCATTCGCTAATGCTGATGAATTCAGCCGTCCTATGCAGGAATTATCGACCGAATATTGCTGGGGCACTATATGGTCCCGCCCCGGGCTGGCGCGTCGCGAAAGAAGCTTGCTGAATATCGGCATGATAAGCGCGCTCAACCGTCCGCATGAATTGAAACTGCATATCAAAGCAGCCCTGAATAACGGCCTAACCCGCGAAGAAATCCGCGAGGCTTTGCTGCAGGTAGCGGTATATTGCGGCGTGCCGGCTGGCCTTGATTCAACCCGCATCGCGCGCGAAGCCTTTGCCGAGGTGGATGCCGCAGCCTGATAATAATATAGAGAGGATGATTGTGAACATGCATAACCCGACGATTTCTGCTGCCCCCGGCCTGATACAGGACCGCCTCAACCATCTGGAAAATGTGGTGAAATCAGATGTTGAAAATGGGGCCTATTGGGGTGCCAGACTGATTGTTGCACGCCACGGTGAAATTGGCCTCGACGCCACAATCGGGTGGGCGGATAAAGAAAGAACGCGCCCGCTTGCGCATGACAGCGTGTTCACAATTTTCTCTATGACAAAGGCAATGACCAATATTTTGTGCCTGCGCGCAATTGAAAATGGTCAGTTTTCTTTGGCGACAAAGGTTGCGGACGTCATCCCCGAATTTAAAGGCGGCCTGCGCGAACATATCACTGTTTTTCACCTGCTAACCCATATGTCTGGCCTGCCGATGCTGTTTCTTTTGAAACCCGATATGCCCATCGACATTCTGGACGACACCATCCGGGTCGCTTGTGAAATTGTGCAGGCGATCGAACCGGCAGGTGAAAAATGTAATTATTCGCCTATGTTGAACCAGCTTTTTCTGGGTGAAATATTGCGCCGGACAGACCCCAAAGGACGCGCCTATCGCGATATTGTGCGCGAAGATTTGCACGAACCGCTGGGTATGACGAGCAGCGCCATCGGCCTGCGCAAAGATTTAAAAGAACGGCATATTTTCCCCGATTTTCGTGGCAATGCACCGATTAATCACATCGGCAGCAGCGGCCTCGGTGAAAATGGTGCCTACCGCGAAGAATTTGCCGAAATGCCATGGGTTGGTGCAGTATCTACGGCCCCTGATATTTTCCGTATGGCAGAAATGCTGCGTCAGGGCGGCACCCTTGGTGATGCACGCATCCTGTCACCCGCAATGGTGAAGAAAGCACGCCAGTGCTATACCGGGGACAAGCCCAACGAGCTATATAAAACATTGGCCCACAAGGATCAGTGGGAAGTATCACCCGGCTATATCGGTCTGGGATTTTCGCTACGTGGCACCAAAATGACCAACCATATGTATGGTACACAGACGTCGCCCGAAACCTTTGGCAATTACGGCGCTGGCAGTACTATTTTCTGGGTTGATCCGGAACTGGACATGACATTTGTTTGTCTGACAACCGGCCTCCTCGCATCTAACCCCAATATTGTGCGCTTCCATCGCCTTGCAGATATTGCCGTTTCCGCAGCGCGATAACCAGGCTTATTACAACGACGCCCTGTTCTTTTCAGGTACAAGGCGTCGTTATATCACTGTGGCGCTATTTGAGTATATCTGGTGACTGGTTCCAGCAGGCGGCGATGGTTGAACCATTCCGCCTCCGTCGGCTCACAATGCCCGTCGCGAAGATGAAGCTCTGAAGCAGAAATCAGACCGATTGGGAATCAACTTTGCCAACGCGATCTAAATGATGTTTTTCGGGGCATTCAAAGTTCTTCACCATCATCGAAAAGCATTCGCGCTTGTTGAATTGGCACACGATGTCGCTCGACCCAGTTCAGCAAGCCATGGACCTCCCCCATCAAATTCTGCCCCATATCCGTCAGACAATAGCTAACCTTTGGCGGAATATCTGCGGTAGTTTTTCGCTCTACCAGTCCTTCACGCTCCAGCCCCCTCAATTTCAGGGTCATCATCCGCTGAGAAATTCTCTCTGTCTCACTCAGCCTGATTAATATTCGCCGCAAGTCAGTATGGCGCCAGGTGCCAAGTTCCAGCACCAACAGGATAAGGGTTGACCATTTATCCCCCAGCATCGCGAATATTTCACGCACAGGATCATGCCGTCCTGCCCCATTCATCTGCATGCTTCCGGCTAATTGCCTAATCCCCTCACGCAGATCTTCTCTGATATCTTCCAGATTAATCATGGGTACAAATTTGTGCCTCCTTCTCATGGGGTGGTCAAGCGCTATTGTCTTTGGCTGAGCGGTATCAGCCGCCAGATGGATAAGGAGAGGACCATTCACATGTATGATGCAACGCGTCTTACAGACAAGGTAGCAATAATTACCGGCGGAGCAGGAGGGATCGGTGCCGCAACGGCACGCCTCTTCAGCCAGCGTGGCGCACGGGTGGTTATTGCCGATATTGCCGGTGATCGGGCGCGGGCGGTAGCGGACGAGTTGCCAGATGCTTTGCCGGTCGAAGTAGACCTCGCCAGCGAAGATTCCATTATCGCCATGATATCCGCCACAATTGCCCATTACGGCAAGCTGGACATCCTCGATAATAATGCTGCCCTGCTCGACCCGGATATGGGTCCGAAGGACATTGATATCGAGCATATGGAAAGCAGCACCTGGGATCGCACCTATGCGGTCAATGTTCGCGGCACAATGATCGCCTGCCGCGAGGCTCTGCCACATTTGCGGTCAACGGGCGGCTGCATCATCAACACGGTCAGCAATCTTGCTCTACAGGGCCATGTTATTCAGGCCGCATATTCATCATCCAAAGCGGCGATTATTCAGATGACCAGATCCATCGCGGCCAGCCACGGACGATCCGGTGTGCGTTGCAATGCTGTTGCACCGGGCATGACGATGACGCCCGCATTAAAGGCCGCTTTTCCAGAGCATCTGCGCCTGTTGGTGGAGGATGAAACGCTGCGAAACCAACTCGGAGCCCCCGAAGACATAGCAGAGGCTGTGGCGTTTCTGGCGTCAGATGCAGCACGCAACATTACCGGGCAATTACTGGTGTGTGACGGAGGAGCCGCGAGCCATGTGCCGGGTTACACCGCATTTCGCACAGCAATGGGGTTTTAAATAATGAGCTATGATATTGTTGTGATGGGTGCAGGCCATAACGGACTGACAGCGGCCGCCTATATGGCGAAGGCAGGCAAAAAGGTTCTCGTTCTGGAGAGCAAGCCTTTTTATGGGGGCGGGGTATCCACCCGTGAACTGATTCGCCCGGGATATTGGCATGATGAGCATTCCGCAGTGCATATCATGATTCAGGGTAATCCGATGCTGCGGGATGATGAACTGGGCCTGCTGTCGAAATTTGGCCTGGAATATCACTATCCCGATCTGGTGCATGTTAGCATATGGGAAGACGGCACGGTTATCCGTAGCTATAAGGATCTGGATCGCACTTGTAACGAACTGGCGCAGGTTACGTCGGAAAAAGACGCCGAAGCATATCGCAGATTTGTGAAAATGAGCATGGCCGCATTACCCATGCTGGTTTCCGGCCTGTACACCCCGCCTTTTCCACTCGGCGCTTTCGTCGCAATGATGGACCAGTCCGATGAAGGGCGCTTCTTGCTGGATATGATGCAGCGTTCAGCAATGGATGTCGTGTCGCAATATTTCGACAGCGAATTGCTGCGCGTACACATTGTGCGTCTGGTCACAGAAAATTTGCAAATGCCTGATGAACTGGGGACAGGCATGGGGGCGTTTGTCATGCCCGGCATCATCCACACTTATGGCTGTTCCCGTCCGATCGGGGGGTCTGGCCAGCTAAGCCATGCTCTGGTCCGGGCGATTGAGTATATGGGCGGCGAGGTACGTGTGAATGCCCCCGTCCGGCGCATATTGGTCTCCGGCGGCAAGGCGATTGGCGCAGAACTGGAAAATGGTGAGCAGATACTCGCCAAAGATGGCGTCATCGGTACAATTCATCCGCACCGCCTGCGCCAATTTGTAAGCGAGGCACCCGAACCGGTATTACAGCGTGCGGAACGTGTCACCCAGTCAACATTCTCTATCAATCTGACACATGCCATATTGAAGGAACGTCTTGAGCTGAAAGTTGGCAATGACTGCAACGCAGTGATGACGGAGTTCATGGATTTCTATGACATGCGAGACATGTGTCTGGAGTTCGATAAGCTGCGCCGGGGCGAAGTATCCCCTCGCCTGATTGCTGGCGGAGACACCACCGTTTTCGATACAAGCAGAGCGCCGGAAGGGGGAGGCGTCCTATATGGCGTTAATTTTGCGCCCTATCATCTTCATGATGGCGGGGCCGCCGCATGGGATGAGCAAAAGGTGGAGCATAGTGATCGCTCACTAGCCCAGCTTCGGAAATTCTTCAAAAATCTGGATGATGACAATATCATGGGGCGCAAGGTCTGCTCTCCACTCGATCATGAACGAGGCAGCCCCAATTCCATGGCGGAGGGAGACGCCCATGGCTGTGCGCCTTTCTTTTATCAATCAATGGGGCACCGCCCTACACCCGATTTGGGCAGCTTCCGTGTACCATCTGTAGGTGGGCTCTATCTGACGGGACCATTCATGCACCCCGGCGGCGGCGTATTTGGTGCAGGCAGGGCAACAGCCATCCAAATGATGGACGACATGGGCATCAATTTTGACCAAGTTTGTGGGGAGGCCATTCGATGAAAATGGATAAAAAGGCACCAGAAGCGCGGATTTTTGACGGTCAAAACAAAGAATTGATGACCATTCGGAAAATAGAAAGGGAAGACAATAGCATCGTCATTCGTGGAAAGATATTTGGCGCAATGCCAATGGTGGCAAAGCTGACACCAGAAGAAGCCCGCGCAGCGTTAAAAATACTCGATAGAAAGACGATTTTATTTCTAATAACTCTCTTATTCCGAAAATCCTAACAATGATGGCATTGCCTGATTAATATTACGGCAATACTGGATGAAAACATGGTTCGGGCGGAATAAATGCCCGGACCATCCTCATCATAAGTGTTCTCAATCCAATTATAAAATTCCACAATATGTACCATGAGGTAGAAATGATTTCTATTTTAGTGATTGATAGAGAGGGGAAGAGCCATAACATCGAGGCTGCGGACGGCTCTTCTTTAATGGAAGCTGTTCGCGATGGAGGCATTTCTGAAATGCTGGCCCTATGTGGCGGCTGCCTGTCCTGCGCAACATGCCATGTCTATGTAGAGGCGGATAGGTTTGATAGCTTACCATCAATGTCGGATGATGAAAACGACCTACTGGATAGTTCCGACCATCGCACGGCCTATTCACGATTGGCCTGCCAAATCATGATGGACCACACATTAGAAGGCATGAATATCAATCTCGCGCCAGAAGAATAGGGCGAAGCTATTACTCCGCACATCATGAAAATGCGGATTTTTTGCTGTTGGGATATCAATCAGGTCGCAAAACCATCCTGCCAGCCGTCATGCTTATCTGCGGGATATCTCATCCTGTGCTCACTCAGGCCCTGAATTCACTGCCCCCTGCATCGCAAAAAGAACAATTGGGAAAGAAGGAGCAACGACACGATTAGGGTCAGTGGCTTATTAATCAGCGCGGCTATAATCTGGCCTCTATCGGCGGGATAGAAAAACGAGATTATAGCAGTGCTGCTATGCCCCGATGTTTTACGTTCCGTCGGTGATAATGGTCCCGCCATCTACTACCAGATTGTGCCCGGTCACGAAGGCTCCAGCCGGAGAGGATAAGAATAATGCGGCACCGGATACGTCTTTAATTTCTCCGGGGCGACGCAGCGGCGTCATTTGCATGCGCCTGGCCATGAATTCCTCATTTGCAATCAATGGCGCAGAGAGTTCGGTGCGAATAAATCCGGGAGACAGTGCATTAACCCGCACATTTTTTGGTCCCCACTCAACCGCCAGATTACGGGCTAACTGCGCCACGCCCGCCTTGGCGAGTGCATAGGCGTTAATCGATGCGTTTCCGCGCAGCCCCGACAGGCTAGAGATCAGCACCGCTGCGCCCCCGCCACGCGCCGCAATATGGGGCAAGGCGAGATTGCATAGCTTTACCTGAGACCGCAGATTAATGGCCATCACCCGATCATAATCATCCATATCGATGGACGAAAAAGGCCCCGGTTTGCCGGTAACCCCGGCGTTGCAAACCAGAATATCAATGCCTCCAAAATGGCTAAGGGTGCTGTCCACTAACTCCGCGAGTTGCGATTCATCGCTCACATCTGCTGGAACAGCCAGCGCACCCGTCTTTTGCCCAATTGCCATGCAATCTTCGGCATTTTCGCTGGATATGACGACCTGCGCTCCGTGGGATTGCATCGCCTGCGCAATCCCTAAGCCAATTCCGCGCGTCGACCCGGTGATAATCGCTACTTTACCAGAAAGGTCAAACAAACCCATTGTCATTCCGACTGGTATTTTTCTTCGGGTTTCTCTTCCTGCAAAGGCTGTCCATTATGCATATAGGCCGGGGCTTCTATCAGGATGAATGCAATACGACACGGATTGCTGGTAGTATTGCGCCAGAGATGATTGGTGCCGCGCTGAATAATAATACCGCCTTCACGCACAGTCTTCTTGCGTCCGTCTTCAAGCTCCAGTTCAATTTCGCCTGATAGTATAATGCCATAATCAATGCTGTTGGTCCGGTGCATCGGCGATTCCTTGCCCGGCAGCATATCCACTATGCGAATGACCGACCCCCGATTGAGGGTCAGGCCTGCATCACGCAAACGTCCATCCGTTTCATCATTATTGTCGGCCGGAACAGTTGCGGTCGTCCAGACAAGAAGAAAGGCCGCGTCACCAGAAGGGATCATTTCTGTGGCTGTCACATCTTCCGATTTGAAAATGGCGCGGCCATTCTCATCATGACCGGTCACGACGCGCTGTACTGGCGGCAATCCGGAATCACTGAGCTGGTTCATGGGAAGTCCTTTTCTATCCAACCAACATTATTGAGCCGCAACCACTTGCTGGTTGATTGCACCAAAGGGCGTGCGACCATCAGGCAGGCGTCCTTCCATACGGACTCGGTCACCAAATCGCATGAAACCGGTACGCGGCACTCCTTCGTCGACGACCTCAATCCCGCGCCGTTCCGCAATGCAGGAGGAACCGACTTCGCGGAAATTCTCATTAGAGACCGTGCCAGACCCGATCACTGTGCCAGCAACGAGGGTCCGGGTTCGCGCCGCATGGGCGACCAGTTCATGAAACCCAAAACTCATAGGCTCGCCATTGGCCGCGCCAAAGCGAGCGTCGTTCCAATCCACCAATAAATCCATACAAACACGGCCATCGCGCCATGCTTTGCCCAGTTCATCAGGGGTAATTGCAAAGGGCGCCATTGAGCAGGCAGGCTTTGCCTGCACCCAACCGAAGCCTGTCTTCATTTCTGATCCAGCAAGCGCCCGGAGTGACCAGTCATTTATCTGCACAATAAGGCGGATATGCCTCATCGCATCCTGCGCATGAGTGCCCATGGGCACTTCATCAACAATAACGCCAAATTCCCCTTCAAAATCGATACCGAGGCTTTCATCAGGCAGCGGCACATCATCCTGCGGTCCATAGAAATGATCGGACATTCCCTGATACATAAGCGGCACACCAGTCTTTTCAGGCGCGATGCCAAGCACCTTATCCATCAACGCACCGTGGCTTTCAAAGGCGGACCCATCCAACCATTGCCAGGCGCGCGGCAGTGGTGCCATCAGCACTGAAAGATCAAGGGCATGTGGAAATTCTGTCAGAGAGGCGAGATGGTGCTGCACTTCATCCCAGCGCTCTATTGCCTGCTGTAGCGTATTTACCGGTGCAAGCGCGTAATGCGTACCTTCTGGCGATACTATGATTAATTGCCCGTCTATGCCGCCATTATTCAGCGTCGCCAGTCGCATATTCTCTCCATCCCATATAATAATGCCGGTTCGCATCTATGTTCTGCGATGAAACAGGCCCCGGCCCGGGTCAAAGCCAATCTATCGATAGCCAGCTTCCATAAATTCAATTTGATCCGCTTATCAGGAGAGCGGCATTGCAGACCACGGCCTGAACCCGCCCGCAGCGGCGCATAATGTTGCGATCATAAAATAAGGATGCCCTTATGTTCGAACCTTTCCCCGGCAATTATGTCTGGAACCTTGCAACCAATCTCGCTTTTTGCGGTGGAGGCAATCATGGCGAAATAGATGAAGCCAACCGTCCGATTATGGAAGCAGCGAAAAGAGGTGCAGACGCTGGCAGTTCGGCCATGTTCGATAGCTGGGTCGCCGTTGCCGATCAGGTTGCGGATAATGCGGCAGCCGATGAAGCCGCAGGCTATCTTCTTTCCGCGGGCACCAAATATTTGCGCGCCAGCGGCTATTATCTCGCGGCGGAGCGGATGCAAAGTCGTGATTATGCGCCGCGTTGGGCCGCTTATGACAGAGGGCTGGAGCTGTATGCAAAGGGTTCGGCATTACGCGGGCTGCACGTTGATTTTGTTGAAATACCGTATGAAGGCAGTGCCTACACAGGCATTTTCATTCACGACGGTTCCGGGACGCCTCGCCCAACGCTCGTTTCAGTAAATGGCCTCGATTCAATGAAGGAGCAGGTCAACATGGGCGGCCATGGCGCCTCCAATCTGGAAAGAGGCATGAACACCCTGTTTATCGATCAGCCCGGAACTGGCGAAGCACTTCGCAAGCGCAATCTGCCAGCCGTATATGAGGCAGAAAGATGGGGATCGCCAGCCTTCGACTATTTGCTGACCCGAACCGATGTAGTGCATGACAAAATCGGTATATTCGGCCTGTCTTTCGGCGGTTATCATGCACCGCGTATTGCCGCAAACGACCCGCGTTATGCGCTTTGTGCGGTGATGGGGGCCAACCACATATGGGGGCAGAGACAGCGGGAACGCGTTGCCAATGAAGGTGAAAATCCCGTGCCCCATTATTGGGATCATGTAATGTGGGTATTCGGGTTTGAAGATCGCGATGCTTTTCTTGATTATGCGGATCAGATCACATTAGACGGACAGGTTGAAAAAATCCGCGTACCGTTCCTTATCACCCATGGTGAGAATGATCGGCAGATTCCGTTATTCAATGCCAAGATGAGCTACGATCAGGCAGTTCATTCGCCTAAGCGAACCTTGCGCATATTCACCAAGAAAGATTTTGAGGTCGAGCATTGCGGTGCTGATAATGGTACCGGTATGCGCGACTATATCGCCGACTGGTGCGCGCAAACGTTCGCGGAAATGGACCAGCGGGAAGGCTGATGGCCCAATTCAGCTTTCATCATGGCGGGGTGAGTGTTCCCAGCCTTAACGATGCCATTGACTGGTATGGGCGGGTTCTGGGTTTTGAGATCGAAAAACGCTTTTATATTGATGCTGCCCGCTCTCACACCGCAATGATGCGGAAAGGGCAACTGCGTTTCGAAATTTTCGAAGTGGAAGGCGCCGCTCCGTTACCCGAAGAGCGCCGCTATCCCCCGTCGGACCTGCGCACTCATGGTAACAAACATATCGCCTTCCGCGTTGAAGATCTGGACGATTTCCTGCCTGAAATGGAGCAAAAAGGCGCAGATATCGCTTTTGTTGTCAGGGAAGAATTTGGCAAGGCGTGTTTTCTGCGCGATTGCGCGGGTAATCTCATTGAATTTGTTGAGGAAAACTGACGCTTTCTGTTGAAAAATCACATGGCTTCAAAAGTGAAATTTCGGCTGAATCAGTACGTTCCTGTAATCTGCCTAATCTGTTTTACGCCTGCCCCCTTATTTGCTGGGGGCAGGCTTATACGTAACGAGAGGCGATTATCACGGGTGAGGGTCAGGACCCATTAATTTCATGAACCGTGATGGCCTGTTTGCGGGATGAAATGCAAGGACGTAACGAGCATGCCATGCCGGGGCATGGCAAAGCGCAGGCTCGCGCGCAATGCGGGGTTTGCCCCTCGGATAAGCGCTTTGACACCGCAGTTTACCTGCAAACGGCCACCCTGTGGGCTTGGCTATTTTGGCCGCTGGCTGTGTCACTCGCTTGGCAAATAGCACCACTATTTTCCTGCGCTCCTTCCGTGTCAGCGGCCAAAACAGATCAAGTCACGGCCACGGAATTAATGGGTCCTGACCCTAGATCGCATGCTCATCTTCTTCCGTAATTTCGGCGAGCTTACCTTCAACCGGTAACTTGCCCGGCTTAGTTTTGCGATAAGGCTCAAAGCTTTTGCGATCCGCGTCAAAGCTCATATCCCACGGGATATTGTCCCCCCGGAAGATCGGCGGCGCATTGTTCGCCCACAGCAATGAACCAAAGCGAAAGTCCCAAGCGCGCGGTACCCAATTGTCATCGACATAATCCGTATCGGCGTGATATTCCGCTTCACCCTGTTTGCCCGGAATATCACAATAATAATAAATAGCGGATGATATACGGTGACGCGAAATACCGCCTGAGCTGTTCATACTCGCATTCTTCCAGCCTTTCGCCTCCATAATGTTGGCACCCAGCATCACCTCATCAATATCATCACAGCCAAAAGCTATGTGCATGAATTTGAAATGGTCGGGGGCAATTGGCAGGTCACAATTCACCCAGAAGATCGAATGATGTTCAAACGTACCATCGGCGCGTGCAAAAATGCCGGTCCCTTTGCTGTGGTCTATGTATCTGAAGCCCAGATGACGCTCATAAAATTCAAAGCTCCCTACATAGTCGGGGGAGAAAAATACGACATGATTGATGGTTTTAGGGATCGCTTTTCTGCGCCATATGCGATGCTGGTTAAAGCGGGGATAAGAGGACGGAGTGTTAACCGGACTGGTCTGGCTGACCACAGGGCGCTTGGACCAGACACGCAGCGCGATTGGCTGACCATCAGGGCACACACACCGTACTGTGCCGTCCGCACCGCGAACGGTCACGACTTCCCTTGCCAGACTTTTCTCGATCCTATCCAGTGTATCGCTATTCTCTACCCCCCAGACCGTTTCCTTGAGGCCATCGCCCGGAAATGGATCTGGCGATGGCAGCCTCGCATCGCCATGGAGATACAACACGACTCTGGAGCCTGAGGCGAGCCTGAACACAGCCTCTTTTTCATCCGCGTATAGTAACGGCAAACCAAAATCCGTCCAGAAACGGAGATTTTCCGCCAAATCGGAAACCCCAAAAACGACACTTTCAACGCCCAATACAGACATGGCAACTCCCTTCTCCATCGTCTGATTATGGAAGAGTAGGAAGCGCCCTAAAAACGCATTTCATGGCGAGCTGCTATTAGCCGAATTAATAAGAGGATGGTGCATATGATGCACCTGTCATACGCATTCGTAATAAACCGAACGACCCGCACGCGCCAATGCAGCAAAATCTTATGCGCTGTTTCATCAGGCAGAGAGATTGAGGGGCGGGCCCCTAAGCACCACGAGCCTGCCCGGAGGTGTGGCTTTGAAACTGAGCACTCAATTCTTTATGCGACATTCCGCAACGCGTTGCATTTAACGGCACAACCCCCTGTTCCAAAGCAGCGGATGGGGTAGCCGCAGGTTGACGGGCATGGATCGTCAGATGTTCGACAACCCAACGAATGGCAGGATCGTTATTGCTAGAAATATGCCATTGCACAGCTTCCCGTATCGATGGAATTTCGAAAGGCAGTTCATGAATGATAAGGGGTAGATACTCTGCCGCACGCAATGCGAGACGCCGATGCATCGTGGCAATACGTTTTGTCCCGATAACAAAGCTGGGTAATGCTGTGAAGTTATGAGCGATAACCTCTATCCTGCGCTGGCGATTTTGTCGGCGAAGAAACCAGTCTTCAAACGCAGATACCCGTCCCCGGCCAAACCGAGCCGTCACATGGCCGGATTCAAAATAAAGCTCTTTAGTCATAGGGGCAACCATCGCCGGATTAGCGGCACATCCGACGACGACATAGTCATCTTCGAACAAGATTTGACTGGGATGATCCGCCGAAATCGCATAATCAATAGTTATCAGCAGGTCCATGAAGCCGCGCTCCAGCGTTTCCAGCAAACCGGCGTTAAGTTGCTGAATCTCAAAACGCATATGCGGCGCTTTTTCCTGAAGGTCGATAAAAGCGGGCGCTAGTAAAACCTCAGACATATAATCAGATGCCATAATGCGAATGGTACGATCCGACGTGGCAGGATCAAAAGGAGGAGGCACTGCAATGGTAGAGCGTATCTGTTCCAGCACGGCCCGAACGGGTTCGACCAGTCCTTCTGCGCGGGCAGTCAGCATCATTTGCCGCCCTTTTTGCACCAGAAGATCATCACTAAAATAATCGCGCAACCGCCCTAAGGCTGAGGATGTTGCGGATTGGGACAAGCAAATACGTTCCGCAGCGATACTAACGCTCCGTTCGCTCAGCAGGGCGTCCAGCGCGACCAGCAGATTGAGATCAAGCCTGTCAAATCGCATATCCTATCCTCTCATTTTATTTGTTCTATTTGTTTTACTCTTTAGCGATCACCGTCAACGCATTAGTAACAAGTGCTGCGAGCGTACCATCATGCACGAAGCCCGCGCACTCCGCCATTGGTGTAGCAAGTGGGGGTTGCGCCCCAAAACCAGCCTCCAGCACCGCATCAGGTTGATACGATACCAGATGAGTTGAAACATTACATTGGCGCGCAACCTCGGACACAAGATCACTCATCGCAATGCGTTGAGCAGGTAATGTAACGGTGCGCGTCGGCGGCATTAACGCAATATCCATCATCAGCGCGTGCATTAAATTATCAACGCAACAAGTAACCGACTGCGCCCAAATGGTCGCATCTGGCGATACGGGACACATAAATTGCTGATTTGCGCGTAACGCGTGGAAAAGGTCGCTCATAAAGGCCGATTTCATTCCGCTTGGCCCCTTGGGACGCGCCAGAATGCCTGGCAAGCGAACAGACACACCTTCAATTTCTTCTCGATGATGCATCATTGCGACAGCGGGTTCCATCATCGCCTTGTGTCCGCCATAAATCATGCGCGGCGCGAGCGGCGTATTATCGTCAACACCATGGCCGGGCAACGGGTCGCCCAAAACCGCAATCGAACTGGCATATACAATGCGTGGGCGATTTCCTGCCGCTTTGGCATCTTCCAACAGGTCATACATCGCATCGACATTCACCCGGCGCGATGCGGCAGGATCCGCTTCCGCAGCACCGCCCGGCACCGTTGCCAGATGCACAAGCGCGTCGCACCCATCACGAAATGCCTCTGCCCTCACATCTGCCGAACATATATCCCCGACCACGGCTCGCGCACCTGTGGCCGCGCCGTCTGACGCATTATCCATGGCAACAACAGGCCGCCCGGCATCGACAAGCCGCTGCACTAACTGGCGTCCGACAAAGCCACCTGCCCCCGTCACGATGATCGTCATGGATTGAAACACTCCTGTTCATTATAATTCTCAGCAGCAATGAGCATGGCGCAGCACCGCTAAATA
The DNA here is from genome assembly GCA_009360885.1 of Sphingobium sp. Taxonomy (GTDB): domain Bacteria; phylum Pseudomonadota; class Alphaproteobacteria; order Sphingomonadales; family Sphingomonadaceae; genus Sphingobium. Next base: position 315,440 of record SPEL01000005.1, read on the forward strand.
CCAATATTCAGCCTTCGCAATAAACAACCGTTACTATGTAACACGGCGATTATGGCTATTGTCAGGCATTTCTATTCTACAATTACTGCAAGGAACCAAATAAAGCGACATTCTGCTTCCGCGCGCTGGAGACGCCCGTAATTAGGCCCAGCCAAATGGCGGGAACACGCAACCGTTGGCAAAATAAGGCTTATGTCTCCCTCCCAGTATGAAATGCGTGATGTTTTCTATCTCTGCGGCAATTCTGATCCCTAGACGCCATAGATGTCATATTGATTGTGTGAATAGCTGGCATCCATAACGGGTGAATGAACCCCAGGAGGCGTGGACAAATTTGATCCAGTATCTGGCTGTTGCGATATGGCCCATGCTCATAAAGCTGGCAGCGAGTTAATCATATCGGGTTGCGATGGCCCGGTTGATCTTGAGATGGCCGAACATGCGCTCGATGCGGTTGCGCTGCTTGTAGAGCGCCCGATCATGTTTGATTTTCACCCGGCGGTTTGATCGGCCGGGAATGACGGCCTTTATGTCGCGGCTGGCAAGGTCTGCGCGAATGGAGCCCTTGTCCGCGAGGAGCGCCTGTGGTGCTTGCTCCGGCAAGGCGATCAACGTGTCATAAGCCCTGCAATCCGCCGCTTCGCCAACCGTCAAGTGAAAGGCGAGTGGTCGTCCTCGGGCGTCAGCCAGGCAGTGAAGCTTACTGGTGAACCCGCCCCGCGAACGGCCAAGAGCGCGTCGATGAGTCCCCCTTTTCCGCCCGCTGCCGAGACGTGAGCGCGGACTGTGGTGCTATCGATGCTGTAATGGCCGCCATCCGCCATGATCTCGGCCAGCGTTACCGCTACGACCAGTTTGCCAATAGCTTCCTTGGCATGGTCCATCTCGCCACCGCCAGATACTGGCTCAAATTTGTCCACGCCGCCTAATAAGAAGGGTTTAATTCACCCTCTCAACCGGCCATTGGCGTGCTGCATGGAGGATACGCAATATTCTGATGTTATCAGCCGTCACGTCATAAACGATGATATAATTCTGGTGAGCAACCAGTTCCCGCGTTCCCGGCATCCGGCCCAATCGCCCTATGGATGGATGATCGACAAGACGACTAACCTTCTCGGTGAATAACCCATCCAACGCCAGTGCAGTGCGGGGATTATCAGCCTCTATTGACATAAATCGCTTCACGGTCAGCAAGGGCGAGTGCCGTCCAATATAGCTGCATCATTCCGCATCAAGTCTGCGTGAGTTGCCGCACGACGCTGAGCGAATTGCGCTTCAACATCATCGTCCGAAATCAACTGCCCTGCATTAGCAGCATCCACACCATGCTGAACCTGCTGACGGAACCATATGTCATGTTCCTCCATCTGCTGCTGACGCTGCACATACTCTCGCATGAAATCACGCAGCAACTGCGCCCCCGTCCGGTCCTTTGACTTCGCCGCCGTAGAAAAGGCACTTTTGAGCTGCTCATCGACCCGGAAGGTAAAGGTTGCTTCTGTCATCGCACATCATCCGCATGTGTTACATAATTAGTGCTTTATAGCACAGCATTCCTAACAGCATCATATGATCGGATACATGCATCATTGCCCCCTCATCCACATATGCGCATAATAATGCGTATACATACGGAGCATATATGGGGCAGGTTGAATCACGATTTTGCAGGGCGATCAACCAATGTGTCCCTTGGCACCGAATTGCTGGTAGAGCCAAAGCGACTGGGCATCAATATCTCCCGCGCTTGCGAGACAGGATTGAGCCAGCAAATCGCAGAAGAGCATGGCCGCGAATGGTGGTGCTATCGATCATGTGCTGCCAGTCGTCGGTCAGCCCCAGTTCGACCAATGTCGCCAAGATCGCATCCCACACGCCTTGTTCGGCCTAGCGCCGGAACCGCACATAGACCGAGTTCCACTTGCCGTCGCGCTCGTGCATATCCCGCTGCGGACAGCCAACCCGCAGACCATGCAGCATGCCGTTGAGGAAACGTCGGTTATCATGGGCAGGCCGCGATTTACGGCCGCACTCCGATGGCAACAGCCCCGCAATCACATCCCATCTTCGTCCGTCAGATCGCCCCGACCCATCATCGTTCATCGCAAAGAACGGCCTTGAATCAGAAATCAGGCAAATTGGAAATCCACTTTGTCAACGCCGCCTAATGATTTCTTCCCCCCAAATAGCTAAATTGCCTTATTCAAAGGAGGGAGATAAGATTGTAGGACATCATCCAGCCGTTGGATAAAAAGAGTAATATACGATAGTGATATTGGCTATATGTAAGGCATCAATGTAGGTTTTATCGTGGAAGAAAGGATAAAAGTGCTTAACCAAGAATTTGATCATATTATTAGCTTGGGTGGCCATTGCCAAACAGCATATCAAATAAGGAGATACTTTAATATTGATACAGCGTACCCGTTTGATTGGTGGGTAACACCTACAGTTGCATTAGTTGATTTGTTTGAAAGTGGGTTTGCTAATCTTTTTCGTGAAGAAAATATGAAAATAGTACAAGAAGAAACAGGCCCTGCTGTTATGTGCTCTCATTATGGAATAATGCATTATCATGACTTTGATGAAGCAAAAATAAATGGAGTTTACAATCCTTATTTAGTAAGATCGAAATGCAATGCGAATAACTCAAAATATTCATACTTAGTAAAAAAGCTAATAAGTATAAGTGGCAGAGTTTTGTTTATAAGGTTTTCGCATGGGTGGGCTCAATTTTATGACAAGACCACGATGTTTAATGATTATTTACTTACAAGGTTAATTAAATCAATTAATAACAATATTACCAATATAGAGTTTAATATTTTACTGTTAAATGATTATAATTTTGACTACGGAATGGATGGTAATCCAATTGAAAAAATTTACACTTCCGTGGTAAATAATTATGAAGAAAAGCAATGGCATGGAAGCAACCAAGGGTGGGATGAGCTGTTTTCGTATCATGGGATAAAATATAATAAAAATGTGTAATTTTCATACTATTAGAAATATATACGACCTCCTTCGGAAGAAAAAACACGAAAGTCCGCGCCAACTTTTGGTTGACGTTTCGGTGTTTTGGCGTAGGGATGCAGGAACTGGGATTCAGCGTGTAGTGCGAGCATTAAGTAGGCAATTGCTAGATGCGCAAAATGAAGAATATCAAATTCGCTTTGTAGCAGCCACGCGTAGAAGACGTTATCGCTATCTTGATCTTTGCGATAGAGAAAATCTACGCTTCCGCCCCGGAGGTCGAGTTAAGATAGGTGCAGGGGATATTTTTCTTGGACTGGATCTAAGTAGCCGCATACTACCCAAACATAAACATCAGGTTATGGCTTGGCGGAAACGCGGCGTTCGTATTTGTGTTGTTATTTACGATCTACTTCCAGTGGAACATCCGGAATGGTTTGGCAATAATCATTCTACGCAATTTGAGAATTGGCTTCGTTTCATTGGGCATTATGTTGATATGGCCCTTTGTATTTCTCAGAGCGTAGAAGAAAGCTTAAAAAAATGGTTAAAGCAAGAGCAAATTTCACGAGCCGATGCAATTGATATACGGAATTTCCCTTTAGGGGGAGATTTGAGTAAATCCCAGCCTTCCATTGGGATAACCGAAGATAATGAATTAGCATTAGAATTATTGAAATCTCATAGGTATGTTCTGACCGTGGGAACGATTGAGCCACGCAAAGGGCATGCAATCGCGTTGGATGCATTTGACCTTCTGTTTGCAGGGGAAGCAGATGATGTTCCAGCATTGGTCATTGTCGGTCGTTCTGGTTGGAAAACCGATGATTTGCAAGAGCGTATACGGGGGCACAAACAGTTAGGCAAAAAGCTGTTCTGGTTTGATAATGCAAGCGATGAGTTGCTGGACAAGCTATATGACGGCTGTGCCGGAGTGCTGTTCCCCTCATTAGCAGAAGGTTTTGGCCTTCCGGTAGTAGAAGCTTTAATGCATCATCGCCCGGTGCTGGTTAGGAATCTCACTGTTTTTCGTGAATTGGGCATGCCGTCGATCAGCTATTTTGACGAAGATTCACCAACTGCTTTGGCAAAAGCGATAACTGATTGGCTGAAACGCGGCAGGAAGACCTATGGGACAGGGCCGCATGAGATATTTACATGGAAAAAATCCTGCGATGTTCTATTAAGACACTTGAGAGTTTTGATACGATAAATTTGAGGAATGTATGAAAAAAGCTTTGGTGACAGGAATTTCTGGGCAAGATGGTGCTTATCTATCGGAATTGCTGCTTAATAAAGGATATGCGGTATATGGTACATTCCGGCGTACTAGCTCAGTTAATTTCTGGCGTATCGAAGATTTAGGTATAGAAAAACATCTAAATTTTCATCCAGTAGAAAGTGATCTTACAGATTTGGGGAATTCTATTTCTCTTATCAATAACGTTCAGCCTGATGAAATATATAATCTCGCCGCCCAAAGCTTTGTTGGGGTAAGTTTTGAACAGCCCGTCACTACAGCTCAGATCACTGGTGTAGGTGCTCTTAACATGCTGGAAGCAATTCGGTTGGTGAACCCGAAAATTCGTTATTATCAGGCCAGCACATCTGAAATGTTCGGTAAAGTTCAGGAAATTCCTCAAAAGGAAACGACCTCATTTTACCCTCGTAGTCCTTATGGTGTTGCAAAACTTTACGCACACTGGATGACAGTCAACTATCGTGAGAGCTACGATATATTCGCCGCAAGCGGCATTCTCTTCAACCATGAAAGTCCGCTGCGTGGACGCGAATTTGTAACACGCAAAATTACGGATGCTGTTGCCAAGATAAAACTGGGTAAGCTTGATGCCCTGGAACTTGGCAATATTGATGCCCAACGCGACTGGGGATACGCTAAGGAATATGTAGAAGGCATGTGGCGTATGCTGCAGGTTGAGCGTCCGGATACATATGTTCTTGCTACCAACCGCATGTTTACGGTTCGTGATTTCGTCTCGCTTGCGTTCAAGGCTGCGGGCATAGATATTGAATTCAAGGGATCTGGCATTGATGAAGTGGCCTTGGATACGGCGACGGGCAAAACCGTGATGCGCATTAATCCGAAATTTTATCGCCCTGCCGAAGTTGATCTTTTGATTGGGGATGCCAGCAAGGCCAAAGCTGACTTGGGCTGGGAGGCCAAAACTCCCCTTGAAGAGCTTTGCGCGATGATGGTCAAAGCAGATCTGCAACGAAATGAAAAAGGTGCCTCTTTCTGACGCTAAAAAGTTGGTGGGCTAGTTTTCCTTAAATGTACGAAAATCCGAAGGTGATATTATAATGACGCATGTTCCGCCCGGCACTTTGCGATCTTTGATGGAGAAAAATGGCAAGGATTTTGTGCAGGCTTGTTATCAGGAAATTTTGCATAGGGATGCAGATGCTGAAGGACAGGCCCATCACCTTCAGGCGTTAGAAAATGGTTTGTCAAAGGCCAGAATTGTTGCCTCTATCGCTAGCAGCGATGAAGCGTGCCTCAATAACATGGCAACGTCTCAGATCGCCAAGGCCGCCCGTCTGAAAGCTTTTGAAGAAGGCGGCTCTTTGCTTAGGCCCCTGAAGCATGTACTTGGCCAAGCGATGGAGCGAAAAAAAACAATAGCTCTGGAGGGGCGGCGTCAGACATTACTGGAGCAAATACAGGCGTCTGCCGCTCAAAGCCCCGCCGGAACTCAGCAAGCGGTTGAAACCCTACGACTAGCCCTGGAAGATTGGCAGAGGAAAATGGGCAAGGGCCGGGCGGAACGACATGGCATTAATAATAAGCATATCAATAACCTTTGGTTTGATTTGACTACGGCCTTCCAATGGCATGGCGGGGTCGTTGGTATTGTGCGCGCAGAATTGGAAATGGCATGTGGCCTTGCCCGGCTTTATCCCGATCTTAGATTTTCGATGCAGATTGATCAGGGGTTTGCGGAAATCGACAAGAGCGAACTGCATTGGCTGTTGAATGCGGAAAATGTTGCGGATGCCTATATGCGGTTTTTCGCTAGATACAAGGGGGCAACGGATAAGCCTAAGTCAATCCATATTGAGGCCCCTGATATAGAAGGTTTCTTTCATCCATATGAGGATGGGGACGCCGTGATCGCTGTGGGCTGGATGGACAGCCAGAAGGAACGATATTTTTCTCTGGTAAAAAGAGAAGTTCCAAGCTTGCATCTGTTTTACCTAGTATATGATATTATATTGCTGCTGGATGATACGAAACACTTTTATGATCCTGTAGGACGTGAGCGTTTTGAACGTTATGTGGAATGGATTTCTTATAACTGCGACATGATTTTCTATGGAGGTCGCACCGCACAGGCTGATACCGAAGCCCTCCAAAAAGAGAAAGGATGGCCCACCCCGCCCGGGGTCCCGGTGAAATTTGGAACGGATATCGTTAAGTCCAAAGGAACAGACGATGATGAGGTGCTGCTGAAGACATTAGGGATCACCGGTGAGTATATTATTACTGTCGGTTCGCTAGAGCCTCGCAAAAATCATGAAACTCTATACCGCGCCTATCTTATGGCGCTTGAGATGGAGAATGACGATCTTCCCCAGCTCATATTCATCGGGAAACCGATGTGGCGGGTAGATGATATGCTGGATACCATCTTACGTCATCCTCGATTGAAAGAGAAATTACTCTGCCTGACGCCAACTGACCTGGAACTGGCGGTTTTATACAAGCATTGTCGGTTTACTCTGTTGCCTAGCCTATACGAAGGGTGGAGCCTGACGCTTCCTGAAAGTCTTGGGCAGGGTAAATTCTGCCTTTGCTCAGACACTCCGCCCCTTCGTGAAATTGGCGGAAATCTGGTGGATTATGTTGATGTCTTTGATATCCGTGGTTGGGCAGAAAAGATCATTACCTATTCCAAAGATGACAAACTGTTACATGATTTCGAGAATAGGATTGCTAAAGATTGGCCTAATACAAAATGGTCAGATACCGCGCAAATGTTGCTAGATGCCGTTGAGGCGTATTCCCCGTCTGGTAAAAACCAGAATTTTGATAATCCACCAGTCATATGGATGGATCTTACCACATCATTCCTTGAGTGGGAAGGTAGTATTAGTGGTATTGTTCGTGCAGAACTTGAATATGCTAGGTATCTTAAAAAAATTGATCCTAGGACGAGCTTCTTTGCTTATCAAAGAGGGTATAATTATTTCTTCAAAATTGAAGATAGCTACTTAGAGTGGTTGTTTGATAGCGAAGATCTCTCGGCTAGTTATAGCGAATTTCGTAATTTCTGGAACGAGCATGAAAAAAATGGCACCGGACATCGTAACCCGTTCCGTCAACAAGGATGTGATGGAAACGCATATCCTGCACATGCTGCATATTTGCCGCATATACCCAGAAATTCAGTAGTCTTTTTCGCTGGCATTGATTCCGACGGGACGGGGAATCTCTCAAGAATTGAAAAGATCAAAGGGATTGTCGATGATGGCAATTTTGTAACATTATCTCAGACAATTTATGATCTCACTCCAATATTGACGCCTCATCTTCACATGCCGCCAACTTGTCTGGGTTTCGGGGCTATGTTTGAATATGTATCAAACCATTTCGATCATATCATCTATGGCGGCCGTACCGCGCAGTGCGACGGCATTTCGGTGCAGAAGCAACAAAATTGGAAAGTTCCGGTAAGCGATTTCGTGGAATTCGGGTCGGATATCAATGCTTCTGGAGAAATGAAAGCAGAAGGTAAATCTGACTCTGAAATACTGAAAAACTTAGGGTTAAATGCAGATTTTGCTATAACAGTTGGCACGATTGAGCCGCGCAAAAATCATGAAGCACTTTATAAGGCCTATCTTATGATGCTGCGGCAAGGGCTATTGGATAAGGCATTTCAGTTGGTTTTTGTCGGCAATAGGGGGTGGAAATCAGGAGATTTCCTTGCATCCCTTGAACAGGATGAGAGGGTTAAGGGTAAAATTTTGATTATGAGCCCTTCCGATGAAGAACTAGACGTTCTGTACCGGAATTGCAAATTCACCCTTTTGCCCAGCTTCTATGAAGGGTGGAGCCTGACCCTTCCTGAAAGTCTCTCATACGGTAAATTCTGCCTTACATCTGATGTTGACCCTCTGCGTGAAACGGGGCGTGACTTGGTGGAATACATTCACCCGCTCGATGCGGCTCGTTGGGCCGAACGCATGGCATATTATGCAAATAATTCGGACGCATTGGAGCCGTGGGAAAAGAAAATCGAGAGTCATTGGAAAGCTCGCACTTGGTATCAATCTGCTGAAATGTTGTTGGAAGCATTGCGGCGCGCCCATGGCAATATGATTGAAAGTTACAAAGCCTCATTGAAAGAGGGGGGTGTATAATGGCTCGTATATTAGTCACGGGTGCAACGGGGTTTTTAGGATCCTATGTTTATGCGTTTTTGAAAGATGCTGGCCATGAAGTTTATGGCACCACAAAATCACGTCCAGATGGCAATATAATTTATTGTAATATAGAAGATAGATCTTCTGTAAAATTTATGGTAAGATCAGTAAATCCCGATATAATAGTTCATTGTGCGGCTATATCTAGCGTCACTTCTTCGTCTGGAAAAGAATACTATCTTTCTAATACGATTGGAACAGAAAATATTCTTAAAGCCACTGAGGAATGTAAAGGCAGGGTACGGTTCGTTTTCATAAGTACCGCAGGCGTTTATGGAAATCAGGATAGTGATTGTCTGTCTGAAAAACTGTGCCCGAGGCCGGTTCATCATTACGGGATGAGTAAATTCTGTGCAGAGAGATTGGTTATAAATTATTCGGAATTCATAGACTATACGATTATCAGGCCATTTAACATTATTGGTTATGGCCAAAATAAGGAGTTTATAGTTCCAAAGCTGGCATGTGCTTTTTCGAGAAGAGACCCATCAATAAAACTTGGCAACATTGATGTTTACAGAGATTACATAGATATATCAGAAGCTACAAATATAATAAATTGTATCATTTTTTCGGAAAAATCTTATGGTGAAACGGTAAATATGTGCACCGGCATACCTATTTCATTGAAAGAATTATTGTCTATTTTCAAAAGTTTGACTGGTCACGATATAAAAATTGAAATCGCACCCGAATTTTTAAGGAAAAATGAAGTTTGGCGCTTGATAGGGGATGCTACAAAGCTTAATAATATTATAGATGGCACCATTTCTTCGTTATCAATAGAAGATAGTATTAAAAATATTATCAGCGCATATGAAAATAAATAAATTAGTATTGAGACATTATGAATATTGATTTGGGTGTTGATGCCCTATCTCCTCAGCTAACAGGAATAGGCCGATATACATTAGAGCTTATTTATGGGCTAAGATCGCACCCCAGCATCCATTCACTAAGAGCAGTATATCAAGGTCAGGAAATCAATGACCCATCCTGCTTATTGAGGGGGGATCAGCCATTTCCTCGTTATCAGCGCACCAGATTATATAGAAATCTGACATTAGCCAGAAATTGGATATTACCGCGCCATTCCCTTTATCATGGACCAAATTTCATGCTTCCATCTCATATTGATGGCGGAATTATAACGGTCCATGATTTGTCTGTTTGCAAATATCCGGAGACCCATCCCCCGGAACGCATTGCCCATTTTGAACGTGATTTTGGCCGCTCTTTAGAAAGAGCGTGGCATGTTATTACCGACACTGAGACGGTAAAGAAGGAGTTAATGGAATTCGCCAATATTCCAGCTGATCGCATTACGGCGGTACATCTCGGGGTGAGCGATGCCTACAGGCCTGAGCGACAGAATGATGGCTCTGTGCGCTATGCCGATTATGGGATAGATTCAGGTGGCTACATACTTTTAGTTGCTACCTTTGAACCGCGTAAGCGCATAGATGCTGCTCTGAAGGCTTTTGCCCTTTTACCGGAAAAAGTAAAAAAGCGCTTCCCACTTGTTCTAGCTGGGGCCACGGGTTGGCGAAATGAGCATTTGTACGAACAACTCTCTCAGGATGAAGATAAAGGATATATCCGGTTTCTCGGATATGTTCCTGAGGAATATTTGCCGGGAATTTATAGCGGTGCCCGCTTGTTTTTATACCCTTCAATTTATGAAGGATTTGGGCTGCCCCCAATAGAAGCAATGGCATCCGGTGTGCCTGTTATAGTTTCAAATCGATCATGCTTGCCAGAGGTAACAGGGGGGGGCGCTATGATGATCGATCCTGATGATGTTGAAGGGTTTTCATCTGCGATTGAACGGGGCGTAGAGGATGATATCTGGCGTCAGCAGGCGATACAGGCGGGATTGGAGATCGCTACAAGGTATAAATGGAAATATTGTATAGAAAATATCGTTGGCATTTATCAAAAGATATGGTGCCAACATATTGCTTCTGGCATCCGACCTTAACGTACCGTGGTTTGATGAGAATATATCAAACCACGGCGGGGCTGCATTACTGATAAGAGCGAGGATTAGAAGAAAGTAAAGTCGTCAATGCTGAGAGACCATTGGTTCGTATTAAGAAATGTTATCGATGATCCTTCATCGAACTGAACAAAAACATTGTTACCATATTGTGTGGCACGAGCCTGTACATCAGCATAGCTGGTAACGCCCAACTGTTTGGAAAGGGCCAACACATCTCCTACGCCATTTCCTTCTTCAAAATCCAAGAGATAGTCGCTACCATCACCCGGTTGGAAAACGAAATAGTCATTGCCAGAGCCGCCCGACAAGAAATCATCACCGGCCTGACCGTAAAGCCAGTCGTCGCCTTCTCTGCCATAAAGGGTGTCATTGCCGGATCCTCCGAGCAGGGTATTTTGCCCGGCATCTCCCCTTATGCTGTCATTAAAAGCACTGCCTTCTAACATTTCTACATTGTAATAAGTATCGCCAGAAGCTTCGCCAGTATTGTGTGAAACAAACGCCAGATCAATTACTGTATCACCAGAAGCATAACGATAGGATGCTGCATCTTGACCGTTCCCGCCATCTAGCACGTCGGAACCGGCACCGCCATATAGTATGTCTGCGCCATTCCCACCATTAAGATAATCGGAGCCACTCTCACCGAAAATCTGATCGTTTCCGTCATCGCCTAGCAGGGTATCATTGCCATCCCGTCCAAACAGGACATCGTTCCCCATGTTCCCCTTCAAATAATTTGCCAAATCATCTCCTCGCAAACTATCATCCAGCTCGGAGCCCATGATGCCTTCGATCTCCAGATAAATATCTCCTGCGGCCCGCCCTTGATTTTGGGACGTATAGAGTAGATCGGCAGTTACACCTGCAACTGAAGGAGAGGCTGCATCATGTCCTTGGGAATAATCCGCAAGATCAAACCCCTCGCCGCCATGTAATATGTCAGCGCCAGACCCGCCATTCAATATGTCGTTGCCGCCTCTGCCATAAAGCCAGTCGTTACCGGACTGCCCTATTAAATGATTATTACCACTATCCCCTCGCAGGCTGTCATCATAATCAGACCCGATGATGCCTTCAGTGTTGACGAAGCTATCATTGGCTGCGGCTGCGGTATTTTCTGATTGAAATTGCAGATCAACCGTTAACGCTGTGGGTGCGAAAACATAAGATACATAGTCTGTATCAGCGCCGCCATCTATTTGATTGGAGCCGGCACCTGCTATGAACAGGTCATTCCCTTCCTCGCCGTAAAGTCGGTCGTTGCCATTGCCGCCGGATAGTAGATCATCTCCGCTGCCGCCATACAAGGTGTCACTAAACATCCCACCATATAGGGCGTCATTACCCCCTCTGCCATCGAATGTGAGGCCGATAGCAAGGCCAGAGGGGAGAGCCGATCTAGCTGTGAATGTGTTATCAGCAGCACTGCCGTATATCACTACTTCTGAAATTCCAGAAACTACAATGACATTTTCGAAATTAAGAGCTGTAAATCCCCCTTGAGAAGAGGTACCTTGACCAGTATCCAAGTCAACAGAAACGCCCGAATATCCAAGTGTCAGAGTATCTATTCCATCTTGGCCATCTAATTTTATTCCATTAGAATCAAAGATAGAAAACTCAAATAAATCATCACCACTACCACCTAAATATGTTCCAGCTATAGCAGATAAAGAGATTTTGTCATTTCCCGCTCCAGCATCGACATATTCAGCATATCTACCAGGCATAATTTCATCATCACCAGCCCCAGCAGATATTGATAAGCGTCCAGTATATAGGCCAAAATTAAATACATCTCTTCCCGATCCGCCATACAAAACTTCGACATTCGACATCTGATAGTTAGCAACAGATATTCTGTTACTCGCGGAGTCAAAACTCCAGAAAGCTTGGGGCTGCATTGAGAAGGCAGAAAAGTCGAAGCTGTCGCGTCCTGAACCACCATCAAAATAAGAAGGGGCCGGGGTCGGGTAGCCTGTGGTGACAGACGAAACACGAAGAATGTCATCACCGCTGCCGCCGTAAATTTGATTTGTTCCGCTTCCAGGCTCTATAATGTCAGAACCATCGCCGCCATAAACTGTATCATTGCCTGACAAAGCACGAATAAAGTCATCATAGTCTGTGCCATTCAGAATGTCATTACCAGAGGTTCCGATTATATTCGGCCATATTCATAATCCCCACGATATATTAAATAATTAGGTATAACCTATAGTCTGATGTAATCCTGAACAGCGGCATTTACATCTTCATATTCCCTTGCTTCTCCATTATGGAGCAAGATTGCCTTGTTGCATATTTGCTGAACCAGTTCCGTGCTGTGTGATGCAAGAATCATGCTTCTGTTCTGGCGTTTTTCCAGTAGTTCAGAATGACATTTGCGATTGAAATTTTGATCGCCTACCATGATGACTTCGTCGATCAAATAGCAATCAAATTCGATCGCCAGAGATAAAGCAAAAGCCAGGCGGGCACGCATCCCTGAAGAATAAGTCTTCACCGGCATTTTCAGTTGTGCGCCTAATTCCGTAAAATCTTCTACGAAATCACGGATTTTCGGGTAGCTGACCTGGTATATGCGAGCAATGAAGCGAGCGTTGTCATAGCCTGTTAGGCTGCCCTGAAAGCCACCTGCAAAACCCAGAGGCCACGAAACTGACATATCACGAATGACTTTGCCAGTTGTGGGCATTTCTACGCCACCGATCAGTTTTATTAAGGTGCTTTTTCCGGCTCCATTACGCCCAAGTAAAGCGACACGATCTCCAGGTTTTACTGAAATATTGATATTGTTCAGAACCTGCTTCTGGCCAACGCCATGCTTATAGGTTTTTGAAATATGATCGCATATTATCATTCGACTGTAAGTATCCGGCGTACATAACGGCATAAAGCTAAGCCAATTACAATTGCTATCATAGAGCAGATTAGCGGATTCCAGACATTATAATATGTCGTGATTTTGTCACCCCATATTCCTGCACGCATCATTTCCATGGCGTTCACGAAAGGAGATAGCAGCAAATATTGGCGCATTTCCGGTGTTAACCATGATGCCATAGTAAAGAGACCGGAAAATGGAATCATTATATATGTTGTGACTGGAACGAATTTTTCTACTACTTCTGACATTTCAGAAAGAGGAGCGATTATAAGGCATATAGAGAATGAAAAAAGAGCATATATCATCCATCCGGCTATGAGCAGTCCTATATTTTCAGGAACAGGAAAAAGATTAAATAATACAAGTATTAATGCAGCAAATATATACGCCATCATTCCGCCAAGTAATTCTATTATAAATCTTGATACAATAAAATCATTTATTTTTATCTGTCGGTGATAAAGCAAACTGGAATTAGCCGTAAAAACTGCAGTGCTTCTTGCGATTCCATGCCGGAATAATGTGATAGGAATATAGCCGGATATGATGAAGGCGGCTACGCTCATGCCATGAGCTTCGGACCCTTTCATGATGTTCCACATAATTGCTACAAGTCCAGCAAATAATAGTGGCTCAACCATAATCCAGAGAAAGCCGATATTCTCTCTTCCAAATCGAGTATTCAATTCTCGAATTATGAGTGCGTGAATGACGCGAATTTGAACGTGGCAGCCCCCAAAGAATTTATGCAAGAACGACGAAGTCATTATTACTTTTCCGGAGCATGTTCGAGAATGCCTACAATGAACATCCATGCGATGAAATAGAGGCAGGTGGCTGCGGCAAACACAACGAGAATGTTCAGCAAGCCTTTAGGTAGCAAGGGCGTGTCAGGCAGGTTGGGGTCAACAACCCGTTCCAGATAGAATTGTTGCTTCTGCGCTTCTGCGCGGGCCTGAACCAGCGCAGCGTTGGCGACATTCAAACTCTCGGTTGCGAATTCTTGTTCTACCAGCAAATCCTCATAGCCGCCGAGCTTCGACGCTATGCCGGTGCTGGTGCCAACTACGCGGTTGTCCTGCGATGCAATTTGCGCAGATATGGCACCTATCCGATTGCGAAGGGCGGGAATAGAGGGATTTTGCGGGGTCAGGCGCTGCATCGTATCCAGCTGGGCCTGGAGCGCAGCCTTTTCTGCAATCATACTGTTAGCGATTTCTATTACCCCAACCGCTTGCTTTTCTGGATCAATTAATTCCTGAGCATTACGATATTCGGCTAATGCGATACGCGCGGCGTTCGCCCGGTCGGTTGCCAATTCTACCTGTTTCTGAGCTTCGGAAATGCCTTTAGTCTGAGCGCGGGCGTTGAGGCGGTTAACCAAATCTTCGCTCAGACCAAGCAGGCGTTGATTGATCTGATATGCATCCTGAGGGGTGAAGGCTTTGGTGGTAATCACAGCGGTGCCGGTTTCCGTGTCGAGCCGGGCGCTGACCATCTTACCATAGTATTTGTACAAATCCTCAAAGCTGTCGCCGCCGAAGGGCCTAGGAAAGCGTGCCAGAAAATCCGCATAATGAGCGGACACTCGATCTCTCAGGCCCGGATTTTCCTCTAGCGCCTTCAATGCATCGCGGGATTGCACATAGGCCATAACCTCATTTGTCTGCTCTTGTCCGCCTGAAAGTCCGGTGGTCTGGATGAGATTGGCCAGCGTTGAAGATGATGAACGCTTTTGATCGGGGCTTTTGATAACGAAGCGGGATTCGGAAATATAGATATCCGACGCGAATAGCCCATAATAAACGGCCGCCAGCAGAGTTGGTACAATGACACAAAGTATAAACCAGAACCGCTTCTTAACCCAATTCGCTAATGCGGAGGGCCGGGGCTTTTCTTCTGCTTCGGTCAGGGCCGGAAGCGAGGTTTGTACGTTCATAAATGCCTTTGCAATGCCTTACCGAGATATTATCATTCATCGTCTGCGTTAAGCCAACAAAGGACGAGGCGCAAGACTTGCATAGCAATGTGTCGATGAAGTGTCGCTCACTTCGTCTCAATGTTTCGCTAGTTGATAATAAGGGGATGTCTAAACAGCTCGGCGGCGTGGACGAATTGGGATCCCAATTTGCCTGATTTCTGATTCAAGGCCGTTCTTTGCGAGGAGCGGTGATGGGCCGGGGCGATCTGACAGATGAGGAATGGGATGTGATCGCGGGACTTCTGCTATCGGAGCGCGGCCGTAAATCGCGGTCTGCCCATGATAACCGACGTTTCCTCAATGGCATGCTGCATGGTCTGCGGGTCGGTTGTCCGTGGCGCGACATGCACGAGCGCTACGGCAAGTGGAACTCGGTTTATGTCCGCTTCCGGCGCTGGGCCGAGCAAGGCGTCTGGGATGCCATCCTGACCACGCTGGTCGATTTCGGGCTGACCGACGACTGGCAGCACATGATCGATAGCACCACCATTCGCGGCCATGTATCGGCCGTGGGCGCTAAAGGGGGGCTTTTGCACAGGCTTTTGGTCGATCACGCGGCGGCTTCACGCGCAAGGTCCATGCCCGCTGTGACAATCAGAGATGCCCTATCGGCTTCATCCTGACGGGCGGTGAAGCGTCCGACTATGGCGCTGTCGATGCCCTAATGGCGTTCCCTGTCGCCAAGCCCAAGGTGCTGCTGGCAGACAAGGGCTATGATGGTGACGCGGTTCGAGTGAACCTGCTGGCGCACGGCATCCTGCCGATCATCCCACCCAAGGCCAACCGGCGCGAGCACATTCCCTGTGACTTCCGCCGCTATCGTGACCGCTACCGCATCAAGCGGATGTTCGGCCACCTCAAGCATCAACGCTGCATTGCCACCCGTTACGACAAAATCGCGCTGTCGTTCGCCACTTTCCTCAATCTCGCAGCAATCCGAAAATGGCTGCCTAACTTTGTCCATGCCGCCTAGAATGCAGCGACACGAAGCGAAACTATTGTTCATTCCCGAAAGCTGATGCTAAGGCGTGGCATCAAGTATGCAAGGTTTCAGGTTCATTCTGTAATGCGATTCAAGAATATTATATGTCTAACCGTGGCATTTGGGCTTGCGGGCTGTGCGACGCTCCCAACCAATGGCCCAACGCGGGGGCAGATCGAAAAATCCATTGCTGCGCCTGAAGCTGGCTTACCGATCAATCTGGTTCAAGTAGCTACTATGGCTGATGTGCCGGTGACGGCAAAACCTGTTGCATCAGAAAATGCGCCGCTAGAGCCGCCGCCATTGCCCACCGACATGATTGGGCCGGGGGATGTTCTAGATATTAATATATATGAAGCAGGCGTTACCTTATTCTCTGCTGGCAGTAATGGGATAAGCCAAATGGCTGCCGCCCCCGGTGTGCAGGCCCAAAAATTGCCACCTGTCCGGGTGGATGATAGCGGCCAGATCGCTATTCCTTATGCTGGCAAGCTTTATGTCGCGGGCCATACCTTGCGTGAGGTTGAGGCGATGGTACGCAATTCCTTGCGTGGCATGTCGCAAAATCCGCAGGTGCTGATCGCGATGGGTCAGGCCATCACCAATAGCGTGATCGTTGGCGGTGAAGTAGCAAGACCTGGCAGGCTGGTACTGCAGACCAATAAGGAAAGATTGTCTGATGTTATCGCCCTTGCTGGCGGTTATCGTGGCAATACCAAAGATTTGCTCGCGCGTGTATTCCGGGGCAGTGAAATATTAGACATTCGCTTGAATGATCTGGTAGATAACCCATTGCAGGATATGCGAATTTATCCCAGTGATCGACTGATGCTGATTAATGAGCCTCGCACTTATTCGGTTCTCGGTGCATCGGGTCAGGTGGCACAATTCCCCTTCAGTAGGTCTACGGTAACTCTGACCGAAGCAATCGCTACGGCGGGCGGGGTTAATAACAATATCGGTGATCCGGCGGCTATATTCCTGTTCCGTTATGAAATAGACGCCGAAGGCAATGAAGTGCCAAAAGTGTATCATCTCAACATGATGAAGGCGAGCACTTATTTCCTCGCCCAGCGCTTTGTGATGCGGGATAAGGATGTGCTGTATTTCGGCAATGCTGCAGCCAACCAGCCCAGCAAGCTGTTCTCGCTTATCAGCCAGCTTTTCACGCCGTTAATGACCATCACGGCGGCGGTGCAAACGGTGCAAAACAGCAATTAATTTAGCGAAAGGGAAAAGGTGGAAGTCGTATTCTTCGCTTATAGGGCCGATAATCTATATTGCCTATTATAAGTAAGGCAATGATAACTAGACAAATTCGTATGAAAATGGAGCGAAGTTGTGGCACTAAATAAGATTTTCCCGGTTATTCTAGCTGGTGGTTCCGGGACACGCTTGTGGCCATTGTCGCGTAAATCCTACCCCAAGCAATTTGTCCCGCTTGTCGGTGAGGAGACATTATTTCGTGCGGCCGTGCAGCGCCTGTCTGGTGAAACGCCAGCGCTGCAGTTTCAAAATCCCACAGTGCTGACCGCTGCGGCTTTCCGCTTCATCGTGATGGAACAACTCAGCCTTGATGACGTGCAGCCGGAGGCGGTGTTGATTGAACCTTCTTCACGGAATACAGCGCCCGCCATTCTCGCCGCCGCATTGCGCCTTGTGGTGCACAATCCGGATGCCATCATGCTAGTCGCCCCTTCCGATCAGGTCGTGCCAGATACTGCCATATTTCACGAGGCCATCGCGCAGGGCCTCAAGGCGGTGGCGCAAGGCAATCTGGTTACCTTCGGTATCCAGCCAACCCATGCTGAAATTGGCTATGGCTATCTGGAGCTTGCAGCAAAACCCGATGGTAGCGGCGTGCCAATTCCCCTCTCGCGCTTTGTGGAAAAGCCCGATGAAGCGCGTGCAACAGAGATGCTGGCCGCAGGCAATTATATGTGGAATGCGGGCATCTTCCTATTCGCCGCAAAGGATCTGATAGCAGCCTTTGAGCAATACGCACCGAATTTGCTATCCCCCGTGCGTCAAGCCGTTGAAGAAGCACAAGCAGACCTTGATTTTATCCGCCTTGCCCCCGGCCCCTGGGAGCAGGCAGAGGATATTTCAATCGACTATGCCATTATGGAACACGCATCCAATCTTTCGGTTGTGCCTTATGGTGCTGCCTGGTCTGATTTGGGTGGGTGGGACGCCGTATGGCGCAGTGCAGAACAGGACGAGCAAGGTTTGGCCATCTCTGGCTCTGCTTATGCGATTGATTGCCGGGATACTTTACTGCGGTCAGACAGTGAAGGGCTAACGGTCGTGGGGCTGGGCCTCGATAATATCGTAGCGGTAGCGATGAATGACGCGGTGTTGATAGCTGATAAGAGCCGTGGGCAGGAAGTGAAACTGGTCGTGGACATGCTGAAGGCTGAAAAAATAGATCAGGCCACCCATTTCCCTAAGGATCACCGTCCTTGGGGCTGGTATGAGAGCCTTGTTGTGGGGGGACGTTTTCAGGTGAAGCGCATTTCGGTACACCCCGGCGCGTCCTTAAGCCTCCAGAGCCATTTTCATCGGTCAGAGCATTGGATAGTGGTAGAAGGCACCGCAAAGGTGACTGTGGACCAGAAAGTCCAAATTTTGTCGGAAAATCAATCGGTTTATATTCCATTGGGTGCTGTTCATCGCATTGAGAACCCCGGCAAGATACCGATGGTGTTCATTGAGGTTCAGACCGGCAGCTATGTTGGTGAAGACGACATTATCCGCTATGAGGATAAATATTCCCGGAACTAACAACCGTAACTTGTATGGCAGGCTCAGCGACTATGTATGTCGTCGAGCCTGCCCGGCGGTCATGAAAAAGCTGATTGGGTGACCGTTCGCATCGCTTATAGCATGCAGCTTGGTGTTCATGCCGCCCTTCGTGCGACCGATCAGGCGTCCCGGATTCCCTTTTTACCCGCAGGCTTGATGCCGTGCGGTAGGACTTCAAATAAGTCGCGACGATCATGATCGTCTTGCGATCGGGAGCCTGAGGTGTCGCCAGACCTTCCCTCATGCAGATGAAAAGCCTTTGTCGCTCCACCGCTTCCAGCGATTGTAGGGCGTCTTTGCCGGGGCATATCTCCTCGGGGCATCCCGCCGCCAGCCCATCCCTCGCCGTGCTGGAGGTCATGGTGCATCTGGACTTAACGTCTGATCTGCTTCCCGATGATTTACGCCTGTTGACGATCGAACTACCCGATGATGCGCCTTTTGCTGAGCTTGCCACCTGCCCCACAGAGGATGACGCCTGCCTTGCGGCGGGGCAGGCCTTTCTGAATGACGGCGCAGCGCTGGGCATGATGGTGCGTAGCGTTGTTGTGCCGCAGGAACAGAATATCCTCCTCAACCCCCGGCGTCATGATATGGTCCGGGTGAGCCTGCGCGCTAATGATGCGTTTGAGATCGACCCGCGTTTCTTCGCCTGATGCCAGGTACAGGCCGTGAGTTGCCAAGCATAACAGGATGTACCGGCTCATAGAAAGTCATGGCGCCGCCCTTTCTCTGTCGATCTTCCTAGCGATAAACACTCGCCCCTGACAGTCCGGCAAACTTTAGCCATTGTGCCCCAAACCCTGCGCCGTGCAATCTGCTCCCGCCTTCGCCTGCGCACTTATGGTGTTGGTTTTCGTGCATCGCATAAGGTCTCGTGCAGAGCGGGTAACCATTGTCTGCACGTTCTAAATTAGGCGGTCTGAGTTTTGCATATTCGTGCAGCCACACGGCATATTTTTCGTTTTATTTTTATTGCCCTGCTCGTTTTGGACAGGGAGGGGTATGTAGAAAACCCTACCCCCGATTCATTCAATTTTGCGAGGTAGGTCCCACGGGCAAAGCAAAGGGGTTAAACCCGCTGCGACCAAAGCCCTCCAGACGTGCGGCATCATCCAGCAATAGGCTGGCCAGATCGTCAGCGACCAGTTCCGCGTCGGCATCCCGTTCCTGCGAAATGACCTTCAAATAGCCACCACAGGCTCCGCAAGCCTCGGCGCGTATCGATGCCTCCGGCGTATCAAAGCTGAGATAATCGAGATCACCAGCATCACCGCAGTTAGAACATTTCGCCCGCACCATATGCCATTCACATTCACATAAGACGCAATGGAGATAGCGCATCCCTTCATGGTCGGCATTGTGAATGAGGCTGGCAACGGGGGCCGTGCCGCATATCGGGCAATTGGCCGTTTCCTCTTCCCCTTTTTCCGGCAAAGGAATGATGCGCGCCAGTTGGCTAACCTCAACCGACAAGGCCGCCCAGATGAAGGGGGCCGTCGCCGCATCAGCATCAGAAAACCGCCCCTCTGCCAAAGCCTGCGCGGTATCACGGCGATCTGCTTCAGACATAGCAATCAGGGTGTCGAGATGGGGTTTAACCGCATCTGGCACCTGCGGCCGGAGATGCCCTAGCATGTGGTCCAGCAGCTTTGGCCAGCCCCCCGTGCGGGCAATGGCCGCCGGGTCAACATGTGTTACAGCGGTAATAGCCTCATCAAGACAATGTGCCTGCGCCTCACAAATATGCGCGCACAGGCGCAGATATTCCGCCAGATCATGCTGATCCGACAGGTCACGCAAACGCCCTGCCCGCCGTGCATACAGGTCCGCAAGAACAGGGCGCAAAAGCGGTTCAAAATGTCGCGTCGATTCCTCTGATGGCACAGAGGACCGGGCAGAGGCACCAAATGTCGCCTCACTCACGCCTTTTCACCCTGTCGATCCAGAGCCGCTCTTTCGGCAGATTCCTTAGCATCCAGTTCTTCGGCCCAACGGTCATGGTGCTGCCGCGCCCATGCCTTAGAAACATAGCCGGTCACCATGCCGGTGATGGAACCACGCACCCAGATTGCCAGATAAATATGGCCGAGAATAAGCAAAATAAGCCCTATCCCCGCAATGGAGTGCGCCAAAATTGCCAGACGCAGCACCGGAATGGGGAAATATTGCGCGAAATAGGCGCGCCACATAATCAGGCCGGAAATCAGCAAGACGCTGATAGAAATCATAATCAGCCAGAACAGCACCTTCTGACCCGCATTATATTTACCGATTTTCAGGGGCTGGGAATGATCGTTCAGCAACACACCCTTCACATTGCGAAACCAGATTTTATCGGTTTCCGCTGGCATATTATAATGAACGAATTTCACGAACATATAACACAGGCCCAGAAAGACGATGATCCCGAAAAAGGGATGCAGCACCCGCGCCATTTGCGGCGTCCCCAAAAAGGAGGAGAGCCAGCTGAAGGTCGGGAAAAACCATGAAAGCCCGGATGTTGCCGCCAGAAAAAAGCAGAAAACAATCATCCAGTGGCACAGCCGCTCCGGCAGCTTGGTACGCAAAATCTGGTTCTTTTTCTTTGTGTTATGATTGCCCATTACGCCCCTCCCTTATGCCGCATCATCGGGGGATTCTTCCCCTTCTTCGGTGACATTCGGGCCAACGCTGATGAAGTGCGCCGCCATGGCCCCGACGGCGACAGCCCCGGCGACGGCGGCGGCGGGCTTCAGCACATCCTTCCAACCTTCGACCACGCCGCTAATTTTCGGGTCTTTGGGCAGGCCTGCGTAACGCTTTGGATCATCAGCATGTTGAAGCACATACATAACGTGCGTGCCACCCACACCTTCGGGGTCATAAAGGCCCGCATTTTCATAGCCGCGTTCATTCAAATCACTAATGCGCGTGGCGGCCAGCGTCTTCATCTCCTCCTTGGAACCGAAGGAAATCGCCCCCGTGGGGCAGGTCTTGGCGCAGGCCGGGGTTTGGCCCACCGCCACACGATCAGAACAGAGGGTGCATTTATAGGCCTTGTTATCCTTTTGGGAAATACGCGGCACATCAAAGGGGCAGCCAGCAACGCAATAGCCACAGCCGACACACAGGTCTGACTGAAAATCAACAATACCATTGGCATATTGCACAATCGCGCCGGGAATGGGGCAAGCCTTGAGGCAGCCGGGATCTTCGCAATGCATACAGCCATCCTTGCGGATCAGCCATTCCAGCTTGCCGGTTTCCTCCTCCTCATGCTCGGTAAAGCGCATCAGCGTCCATGTTTCCGGCGCCAGATCACGCGGGTTATCATAGACGCCAACATTTTCTTCTACTTCGCCGCGCAGATCATTCCATTCATTACAGGCAACCTGACACGCTTTGCAGCCGATGCAGGTGGAAACGTCGATCAGCTTCGCCACCTCCATCTGATGGTCGCGCACATGGGGCGCGGGGGTGATTTCGCTGGTGGCAGAGCGTTTGATGATGTTCTGCGAATTCATGCCGCGACCTCGTCGGTTTTCTCGATATTGACAAGGAACGCCTTAAACTCTGGCGTTTGCGAATTGGCATCCCCCACGCCGGGTGACAATGTATTGGCAAGGAAGCCCTTGCGCGTCGCCCCTTCAAAGCCCCAGTGGCAGGGAATGCCAATCTGATCGACCTCCTGCCCCGCAACATTCAGGGTGCGCATACGTTTGGTGACGACGGCTTTTGCGGTGATATACCCCCGTTTCGTGGTCACTTTTACCGTGTCACCATGGCCAATGCCCTTTGCCGCCGCCAGCTTTTCACCAATTTCGATGAACTGTTCTGGCTGAAGCATGGCATTCAGATGGCTGTGCTTGGTCCAATGGCGGAATAGTTCCGTCACCGAATATGTTGTGGCGACATAGGGAAATTCCGTGCGGTTCCCCATGCGCTCCGCATCATTCTGGAAAATGCGCGCTGTCGGGTTATGCGTGACCTTTGCATGCAGCGGATTTTTGGCAATAGGGCTTTCGACCGGTTCATAATGTTCCGGGAAGGGGCCATCATTCATACCCTTCGCAGAGAACAGACGCCCAACCCCTTCGGGCAGCATGATGAACGGGGCGGCTTCCTTGCCCGGCGGGATTGTCGCCGGGAAATCAGGAACATCAGCGCCCACCCATTTTTCACCATTCCAGTGCAGAATTTGGCGATGGGGATCCCATGAATTGCCATCTATATCCATGGAGGCCCGATTATATAATATGCGGCGGTTCGCGGGCCACGCATAGGCCCAGCCCGGTGTATTACCAAGGCCGGTGTCGGTATTATCCCGGTTGGCCATCTGGTTTCCGGCCTCGGTCCATGATCCGGTAAAGACCCAACAAAAGCTTTGTGTGCTGCCATCATCACGCAGATCGGCAAAGCTGTTTAAGAGCTGGCCTTCTTTGTAAAGCAGCTTGCCGCTGTCATCATAAATATCCTGCGTGGCATAGCCATTGGCTTCTTTCGCCATTTCCTCAGGGTGCGGGAAGGACGGATCATGATAGGTGTCCTCATCCCATGTCATGTGCAATAGCTGTTCGGGGCAGGCACCGCCCTCTTCTGCGTAAAGGCGGCGAAGCTCCGTCATGATGCCGCCCAATATCGCCGGGTCATGGCGCGCATCACCCGGTGGCTCCTGCCCGGCGAAATGCCATTGCAACCAGCGGCCGGAATTAACAATCGCGCCATTTTCCTCGGCAAAACAGTTGGATGGCAGACGGAAAACCTCTGTCTGAATATCCTCTGTTTTCACATCATTATAGCGGCCTTCGTTGCGCCAGAAATTGGATGTTTCCGTCACCAGCGGATCAATGATGACCAGAAATTTCAGTTTCGATAACGAAAGGGAGGTCTTATTTTTGTCCGGCATGGCCGCCAGCGGGTTAAACCCCTGCGCGATATAGCCGTTCACCTTGCCCTGATACATCAGGTCAAAATAAGCGAGCATGTCATAGCTGCGATCCCATTTGGGAAGCAGGTCAAAATCGAAACCATTTTCCTTTGTGGCGTGCTTGCCATAAAGGTTTTTGAGCATCGAAATGAAGAATTTAGGCGTATTCTTCCAATAATTGACCTGTCCCGGAATGACATCCTTGGGCGTGGTTTCGTCGAGATATTGCTGCAATGTCTGCTGATTATCAGACGGCAGATTCATATATCCCGGCACGCGCAAAGACAGCAGTCCCAGATCAGTATAGCCCTGAATATTGGAATGGCCGCGCAGCGCATTCACGCCGCCGCCGGCCATGCCAATATTGCCCAAAAGCAACTGTATCATGGCAGAGCCACGAATAATCTGTGCGCCGCCTGTGTGGTGGGTCCACCCCAGCGCATAGAGCCATGTCAGCGTTTTAGTCTTAGCAGAACAAGACCCGATAATTTCCGCAATTTGCAGGAAATCCGCTTTTTTAACGCCCGTAATAGTCTCGACCATTTCCGGCGTGTAACGATCTACATGCTGTTTCAGCAGTTGCAATACGCTGCGTGGGTGGGTCATCGTCATATCACGAAGGGCATTGCCATCCGGGCCGGTTTCATAGGTCCAGCTCGATTTGTCATAGCTCTTCGTGGCCGCGTCAAAGCCAGAGAATACGCCGTCATGAAAGGCGAAATCTTCCCGCACGATCATGGTCGCATTGGTATAAGAACGCACATAGTCATGCTGAATCTGGTCGGTTTCCAGCAAATACCGTACCATTCCCATCAGGAATGCGGTGTCAGACCCCGCGCGAATGGGCGAGAAAATATCGGCAACCGCCGCCGTACGGTTAAAGCGCGGATCAACAACAATGACCTTCGCCTTGTTCTTGATCTTCGCTTCGATCACCCATTTGAAGCCAACAGGATGGGCTTCTGCCGGGTTACCGCCCATGACAATAACCACATTGGCGTTCTTAATATCCACCCAGTGATTGGTCATCGCCCCGCGGCCAAAAGAGGGCGCGAGCGCGGCCACCGTCGGCGCGTGGCAAAGCCGCGCCTGACAATCTAGCCCCAACATACCCAGACCACGGGCAAATTTGAAATCCAGCACGCCAGTTTCATTGGACGCCGCAGACGATGCCAGCATCCCCGATGTCAGCCAACGGTTAACCAACTGGCCCTTTTCATTGTGCGAAATGAAATTCTTGTCGCGGTCATCTTTCAGTAGACGAGCAATGCGCTTCGTTGCTTCATCCCAACTGATTCGCACCCATTCTTTGGAACCGGGTGCGCGATATTCGGGGTATAGCAAACGGTTCTTGGAATGGATCATATCAAGGAGCCCGGCCCCCTTCGGGCAGAGAGAGCCGCGGCTGACGGGGTGGTCAGGGTCGCCTTCTATATGGAATATTCTGGGCTTGGCATTTTTCGCACCATCCCCAAGGGAATACATGAGGATTCCGCAGCCAACCGAACAATATGTGCAGTTGTTCCGCGTTTCTTTAGCACGCAGAAGCTTGAAAGGCCGGACCCCTGCGGAGACCTGAGCCTGAGCAGTGGAAAGTCCCATTGCTGAGGCTGAAAAGGCAGCGGCGCCTGCACCAAGAATTTGAAGGAATTGCCGCCGACCAAGGTTGAGTTTCGAACCTTGCATGCTAACTATATTCACCCGTTCTTATATGATGTTCCTGCCATGTCACACCCCGGAACAGAACGCAATAGTAGGCTTTTTTCCTCAAATTCCGCATATTTTTAATGATACGCATTATTATAAAAATAGCACTCAGATCGTTGGTTTATAAACTTATTTCCACCTGCCGGAGAACATCCATAGCCAGGGTCAGGCCCCATTGATTTGAGGTAACGATCATGTTTCAGGGGACCGTGGAAGAGCCTGAGTTTTAGGGATTTATTCTGGCTGACGAACGAGCAAATGGCACGTCTTCAGCCCTATTCTCCGCGGTATCCCTCGCTGCCAACGACATCTTCTGGTTCTGATCGATAAGTCCTGACCCTATGATGCGAACCAAAACTATCGAGTTTCCCGATAGCAACTATTGAGCCAACGCGTTTTGCGCGGATGCATCCTCCCGATAGGCAGACACTCAATAAATAGTGTTGGAGGGGTCTCTCAGGATGATTGCCGGTAAAAAAGTTTTGATCGTAGGCGGCGGTATCGGGGGCATGGCAACGGCTATCCGCATGGCCGAACTAAACGCTAATGTAATGCTGATTGATCTCGATCCTGATTGGCGTGTTTATGGCGCGGGTATCACTATCACGGGTCCGACATTACGTGCTTATAAACGGCTCGGTTTACTTGACGCGATCAAGGAACAGGGGGCGACGGCAGATGGCTCAACCATCTTCAAATATGACGGCACCCGGTTAGGTAATCTGGATGAACCGGCGCTGGAGGAGGGATTGCCTGCGACCGGCGGGATTATGCGGCCCGTGCTCCACCGTATAATGCAGGCCAGAATCCGGGAACTGAATATCCCGGTTCAGCTTGGCCTGTCGGTTAAGGCTTTGACCAATCGTGATGATGCCGTTGACGTCACCTTCACCGATGGCACTGAAGCGCAGTTTGACGTTGTGGTTGGGGCGGACAGTGTATTCTCTGGGGTGCGCCAGATTGCATTTCCCCACATGGCGGAAGCAGTAGCCACAGGGCAGGCTTGTTGGCGCCTTTCAATTCGTCGCCCCCCGAATATGCCGCAGGGCGAATTCTATCTTGGCCATCGCTATGCTGCGGGGATTAACCCCTGCGGATCAGACATGGTCTATCTGTGGATGTTAACCCCCCACATAGAGCGTGAAACACATTTTACCGACCAGGAATTGTTCGTCATGCTGAAGGACAATCTGGCCGATTTTGGCGGAAATGCTGGCTGGATACGCGATAATATGACTCAGGACGATTGGATTAATTATCGTCCCTTAGCAGCCGTGCTTCAACCCGCGCCATGGTTTGTCGGCAATATTGTGCTGCTGGGTGATGCCGTTCATGCAACAACGCCTCATCTCGCTTCTGGTGCAGGTATGGCGGTAGAAAGCGCGCTGGTGCTGGCAGAGGAACTGGATCAAGCAGACAGTGTCGCAGAGGGCTTGCAAGCTTATCAGGATCGTCGCTTCGATCGCTGCCGTCATGTTGTGGATACCAGCGTCACTGTTGGCAGGATGCAATTAGAGGGCGGCTCCGCTGATGAGATTGGCAAGCTGATCGGTGCGGGGCTTCACCGACTGGCTGAAAATTATTGAACGAAGAAATCGTCTAAAACAGCAAATGAGGGTCAGCATCTATTATGGCCTGTTTGCGGGATGAAATGTAAGGACGTAACGAGCATGCCATGCCGGGGGCATGGCAAAGCGCAGGCACGCACGCAATGCGGGGCCTGCCCCCCGGATAAGCGCTTTGACACGGCAGTTCACCTGCAAACGGCCTGCCCTGTGGGCTTGGCTGTTTTGGCCACGGAATTAATCAGCCCTGACCCTAGATGATAACAATCGACGCTCCCCATCAGGAAACGCTGATTTTCTTTAGCTTGATTGTAAAGCAGCTTAGTCTGCTGTCCAGCCGCCATCGACGACAAGACTCGTCCCGGTCATCAACGCAGAGGCATCGGAGGCGAGAAATACCACCGCGCCCATCAAATCCTGCACCGTGCCGATACGGCCCAGCTTGATCTTCTCCAAAACGCTCGCCAGAAATATCTTGTCCTCAAAAAAAGGCCGCGTCATCGGCGTTTCAATAAAGGTTGGCGCGATAGTGTTCGATCGGATTCCATGGGGCGCAAGATCAAGCGCCATGGCTTTGTTCAATCCCTCCAGCCCCCATTTAGATGCGCAATACAGGGAACGCCGCAGCCCACCAACATGGCCCATTTGCGATCCCATATGAATGATCGATCCATGCACATTTGTATCAATCATCCGCCGTGCTACGCTCTGCGCGACGAAGAAAGCAGCGCGCAGGTTGAGGCCCAGAACAGCATCATAGTCGTCCTCCGTCACCTCGGTAACGGGCTTGGGCCGGTTCGTGCCTGCATTGTTGAGCAACACATGAAAAGGCGCGACGGCATCGAGTGCTGCCGCTGTGCCAGTTACATCGCTAACATCAAGGCGCAGCGCCTCTGCCTTTCCTCCGGCTGCGCAAATCGCCTGTGCGCCCGCCTCTATCTCATCCAGACTACGGGCGGCCAGCGTCACCTGCGCGCCCGCCTGCGCCAGAGCGGCAGCGCAGGCAAGACCGATGCCACGGCCTGCTCCCGTGACGAGTGCGCGCCTGCCATCCAGCCGAAAATCAGGCGTTATAGGTAACGATTCCATCCTCAGGCTACCGTTGCTGCGGACGGTTCCGCTGCGCCCGCATATGGAATATTTCGTCCGCCATAACGGCGCACACGAACATTGGCCTGTTCACCATGACCAGCAAAGCCCTCCAGCGCACACAGGCGGCTGCAATATTCGCCAATCAGCGTCGTGGCTTCATCGGTCAGCACCTTCTGATAAGTGCAGGTTTTGATGAACTTACCGACCCAAAGGCCACCCGTGTAACGAGCGGATTTCTTTGTAGGCAGCGTGTGATTAGTACCAATCACCTTATCGCCATAAGAAACATTGGTCCGCGCGCCAAGGAACAGAGCGCCATAGTTGGTCATATTCTTCAGGAAATAATCAGGATCAGCGGTCATCACTTGCACATGCTCTGATGCGATATCGTCAGCGATACGTACCATCTCGGCATCATCCTCGGCAACGATGACCTCGCCGAAGGTTTCCCATGCCTTGCGGGCATAATCAGCAGTGGGCAGGATGCTAAGCAGGCGCTCGACCTCCTTCATTGTCTCCCGCGCCAGTCTTTCCGAGGTGGTGAGCAGCACCGCCGGACTATCCGGCCCATGTTCCGCCTGCCCCAGCAGATCGGTCGCGGACAGTTCTGCATCGCAGCCAACTTCGTCACAGATAATCAGCGTTTCGGTGGGGCCAGCGAACAAATCTATCCCAACCCTGCCGTAAAGCTGGCGCTTAGCCTCTGCGACGAAGGCATTGCCGGGACCAACCAGCATATCGACAGGGTCAATGCTCTGCGTGCCGAGCGCCATTGCCCCTACTGCCTGAATCCCGCCCAGCGCATAAATGGCATCCGCCCCGGCCAACGCCTGCGCAGCAACAATAGCGCGTGCGGGCTTGCCCTGAAAGGGCGGCGCACAGGTAATGACGCGCGGCACACCCGCGACCTTCGCAGTTATGACCGACAGTGGAACACATCCGGTTGATTTTGAAAAAACGGGCCTGCCAACGCGCGCCAGCGTTGGAATCCTTCAGAATTACGGAAAGCAACCATATGCGCCTCTACGCTCTCCCAGCCGACGGTAAGTATATAGAGGCCCGGGCGGTCCACGGCTCGATCCAGACGAAAACTATAGCAACCATCCGCAGCATGAAAATTTTGTTCGGCCTGAGCAACGGCTTCTTCGAAAGCCGCACTTTCCGCGGGATCAATCTGTATTAGCGCAATTTCGCTGACCATGATTCCCTCCCCTCATTTTTTGATTGCATACGTATTCACTCAAAATTGACATTCTTCAATTTGATAGAATCAATACTACGGTTTTACGGTAAGAATATAATGAAACAGGAATGAAAGCATATGCATCACTCTCGGCTTGATAATCATATGAGAGGCTGCAATTAAAAGAAGAATATGAACGATCGCATTTTTATCACCGCGCAAGACGTTGCGCGGGAGGCAGGCGTGTCACAATCTGCCGTTTCCCGCGCCTTCACCCCCGGCGCGCGGATTGCCAGAGACACGCGCGCGCATATCATCGCCACAGCGGAGCGCTTAGGCTATCGACCTAATCTGCTTGCCCGCTCCCTTAATAGCGGGCGTTCCAACATGGTTGGTGTAGGGGTTGGCGACCTCAACAATCCTTTTTTTGTTCAGACACTGCAATTGCTCTCCCATCGCCTTGATGAAGCGGGGTTGCGTCTGCTTCTTTTTCCAGCCGAAACAGGCGGAAGGCCAGAACC
The DNA here is from genome assembly GCA_009360885.1 of Sphingobium sp. GTDB lineage: Bacteria > Pseudomonadota > Alphaproteobacteria > Sphingomonadales > Sphingomonadaceae > Sphingobium. The sequence continues at coordinate 345,507 of SPEL01000005.1, forward strand.
TTCAATTCATGAGATACTGGATTACCGCCTCAATGCGCTGATTTTACTATCGGTCGGGCTTACATCGGATTTGGCGGAAGAGTGCCGCAGGGCGCAGGTACCAATAGTTCTTTATAACCGAACCACAACGAACCCGGACGCCTCCAGCGTCATTAGCGACAATATGGTCGGTGCGCGCACCATCGCCGCCCACCTTCTCGCAGGAGGGCATCAGAAAATCGCTTATATGGCGGGCACCGAGGGTTCATCCACCAATGCCCAGCGGGAAGAAGCATTTTTCAGCCATCTATCACAACAAGGCGCTGCGATGCCCCTGCTCGAAAAAGGCGAATTCCGAATGGAAGCGGCCAGCGCAGCAACACGGCGCCTGCTCGCTCGCCCAGATCGCCCGGACGCGATCTTCTGCGCTAATGATGTTATGGCCATCGCTGCGATTAATGTCGCCCGATATGAATATGGGCTGGATGTAGGACGCGAACTGTCCATCATAGGGTATGATGATACGCCAATGGCCTCATGGCCCACTTTCTCGCTCACCACCTATTCCCAGCCTGCGGCAAGGATGGTGTCAGAAACCGTGCGGCTGGTTCATAATCTGCAAGGCATGCCCTCGGCCCATGAAAATGTTGTACTGGAAGGTTCGCTCGTTGTGCGCGGAAGTAGCCGGTCCGTAACAATGAAACCAGCATAGCGCACCATGCACCAGCCCCTATTTCCGTGCCTCTTTTCGCATCTCAGCATACAGGTCAGGACCAGACGATTACCGCATAGCTAACAGCACAAAGTCACAGAAAGCTATACGGTCCGCGGAGTTCTGATTCCATCAGGAGCTATGTGGGTGAACGTCAAATAGGACACTTTGATGGATGTAAACCGCCCATCCGCAATTTCATACAACACAACCCCATGGAATTCCAGCCTGTCCCCGATGCGTACCGGACCCACCGGAGTTGAATCGGCATCGGCTGTTGGCTCAAATGTGGTGAGCAATTCTGCAGCGGCGGTTTTTTCATCTGATACAAAGCGTAATATATTGAGCGTTTCGATAAAGCTTTTCCAAATCACAGCATAGTGATTCTTCATGCCATCGATGCCAGTGTAGAAAAATTCTCCATTCCACACTTTAACATCAGGCGAAAGATATTCGTCAAATACAGTTAAATCGCGTTTATTGAAACGATTGACGTAATCGTCATATTCCTCTCTCTTCACATCATTCTCCTAATCATACCATTATATTGATAGTTTTGATTTTGATTATCGATTCTCATCGATGAATTTGGATGAAATACTCATCATTCCTCGGATGAAGCACAAATCCGACTTATAAATCCAACACATCTATTGGATCGATTTGATAAGCGTATGTACCGCGATTACACAAAATAAAAAATAATGTCCTGCGATTAAGGAGAGGGACGTGTTCATAAAGAACTGCCGGTATGGCGCACGAAATCGACCAAGGCACATTGACACAGGTTCAGATGATCGGGGAACCGATCATGCTTTTTCGTGATGAAAATGGCAGGGCCCGCGCGTTAGAAGATCGTTGCTGCCATCGCTTTGCTCCCCTTTCCAAAGGAAGGCTGGAAGCGGATGGAAATATTCGATGCCTGTATCATTGTTTGAAATTCTCTAGTGACGGGCGCTGTACCGAGATTCCCGGGCAAGATATTATTCCTGATGCTGCTTTTGTGCCCGCGTATGAAGTGGAAGAGCGACACGGCTGGCTATGGATTTGGATGGGTGACAAGAATAACGCTGACAGATCTTTAATCCCGCCAGCAGTTGGGCCAGATGACCCTCGCTATATCATGCGTCCGGGGCGTATGGATTATGAGGCTAATTATGAGTTGATCAATGACAACCTCACTGATTTCTCTCATCTTTCCTATGTGCACTCCGCATCTTTTGGCGCTTCAGAAAGCTGGGCTGATGAACGCCCTGTTGTTCGCCGAATAGATCGAGGCATCAGAGTAACCAGATGGGTAGGCGGCAGCGATAAATCACCTGTAAATGATGATGCACCGGAAGCGTTGCGCTCAGGCCTTTCACCTGAAACCGCACTGTTTCAAACTTATGATTACCTCGCTCCTGGTATCCTCACCATGCTCAGCCAGGTTCTGCCTATTGAATTAATGCCCGATGATCGCGGCCCTCCTGACGCGGCCGTAGTTCCAATTATGGAAACGTTTACCAGCCAGGCCGTCACGCCAATTGACGATAAGCATAGTCGCTATTTCTTTGCTTTCGGACCATGGGCAAAAGCCGGAGACGAAGCAGCCGATCAAATTTACGAAGTCACTAAACTGGCATTTTCCGAAGATAAAGAAATTATCGAAGCACAGCAGCGCATAATTAACCTGAAGCCAGGCCGTGAAGTCATGACTTCGGCAGATGTCGGCCCTGCACAAATGCGGTCAGTAATCAGGAAACTGATAAAATCAGAAACAGCATATGAAGTTACCTCACAATAAATAACTATTAAAATAATAACATTAAAATAACATAAATTACTCATTTGAATATGGGGAGGATTAGATGATAAAAAAAATTATATTTACCGTAACTATGGCTACTGCATCTACTGCATATGCAAATGCCGATACTGCAGATCAGCAGAGAACAGCTAATGGCGATCCTGAGAGCGGAATTCATGCACAATCGGGCATCGCTGACATCATTGTCACGGCAACTCGTCGGGCCGAAAATATCCAGAAAGCAGCCCTGTCGATCCAGTCACTGGATTCAGCGGCTTTAACGCGCGCCGGGGTGACCCGGCCGGAGGATTTGGCCTCCATCGCCGCTGGTGTCAATATCGGCACCGGGGGGAATAATCCGCAAACTTATATCCGTGGGGTAGGGAACTATGCCACCGATGCTTACGCGGAAGGGGCGGTCGCATATAATATTGATGGTGCCTATATTTCACGACCGTGGGCAACACGCGGCCTGTTCTTTGATGTGGATCGTGTAGAGGTGCTCAAGGGCCCGCAAGGGACATTATATGGCCGCAATGCATCAGGAGGAGCAATTAATATCCTCAGCAAAAGGCCTCAGCTCGACCAGACGACTGGATTTGTGGAGTTAGAAGCGGGCAATTTCGATTTATTCAGAGCATCCGCCGCTGTTAACCTGCCGATCAGTTCCACTCTGGCGCTACGAGCCGCTGGTCAAATTTTGCAACGAGATGGTTATCTTTCTGATGGCAGTGAAGATGAGAAAAGCCAGTCGGCCCGCCTCTCATTGCTGTGGGAACCAGCACCTAATTTTTCTGCGCTTGTGATTGGGTCATACCAGCATGTTTATGGCAAAGGTGCGGGGGCAGTCGTTTTCCCTCTACGTGAGAAGAATAAATGGACCGGTGCGGCAGACCCCAAGGCAACCGCTATTTTCACTTCTGAGCCTGGCATCGGTTCTTTGATAACTCACCCTGAAACAGACGGCTTTCTCAACATCGACGTTTATGGAATCAGTGCTGAGCTCAATTATGATTTTGGCCCTGCTCAGCTCACCATCCTCCCCGCCTATCGCGAAGCTAAAATGAGCGATCAGACCTATGTTCCCGGTTTCCGGGTGAATGATCGCCCGCACGACAAACAGACCAGTGTTGAAGCTCGCTTAGGTGGCAGCAGCAATGCCCTTAAATGGGTGTTGGGTGGTTATTATTTTAATGAAGACCAAACCAACCAAAATGGTGAACGCCTCCTGTTCGTCGAACAGGGCGTGAATACCCAGATCGTTGGCAATTTCGATTCCAATATCCGCAGCTACGCGGGCTTTGGTCAGGCAACACTGTCTATAACCGATGGGATCCGGTTGACCGGCGGACTGCGCTATACCTATGAGCGCAAGGCTCAATCAGGGCTGAGCAGCACTTATTCCTTTCCGAATGAAACTGGCGGCTGCGCGTTGGGTAATTTTGATCCCACCACACCAACACCGCCTCTCTTTTGCCGGGTAGACATTCCTCTGACTGGCCACCTGGTCTATAAGAACTGGACTTACAAGGTCGGCGCTGAGGCAGATATCGGCCCGCAATCAATGGCATATATTAATTACAGCACAGGCTTTAAATCAGGAGGCTTCTTCGCTGCGCCACAGCCCAATACATTTCGCCCTGAAAAGTTACGCGCACTGGAAGTGGGTGTAAAAAACCGTTTCTTCGACAACATGCTGCAACTTAATATAGAGGGATTTTACTGGAAGTATAAGGATCATCAGGAAGCTCATCTTGGCCCAACGTCTTTGCCAGGATTCTTTACCTTCATTACGGAGAATGCCGGGGCAGCAAAAAGCTATGGCGCTGATCTGGATATTATTTTTGCACCGACATCTAATGATAATTTATCATTCAAGGTGCAGTATAATAAAACGAAATATGACAGCTTCCTTTATACCAACAATAGTGCCATTCTTGGTGCTCCAGTCACCGGATGCAATGTTGGTGCGCTAACAACCGACGGAACCCAGAGCATAGACTGTTCAGGATTTCAGTTAGTTCGGTCCCCGACATGGTCAGGTACGGCGCGTTATTCCCATATATTTGACCTTAATAATGGGGATACGTTGGAATTGGCGGGTAATGTCCAGTTTTCCTCCGGCTATTATCTCTCGATTGATTTTCTGAAAGATGGTTATCAGGATAGCTACGCCCTTGGCGACCTCGATGTAACCTACACCACTGCGGGCGGAAAACTGGCGATGACGGCTTATGTCCACAATGTCACCAAGGAAGCGATTGCAACGCAGGGGTTCAGGAGCCCGTTCATTTCAAGCGCCAATCCGGTATTGGATGGCTCTCCTCTGTTTCTCTCCAGCCTAAGAGCACCCAGAACTTTTGGAGCCCGCATTAGATATAGTTTCTGAGCCATAGTCGACATAGAAAAAGCGGGGCGTTTCGACACCCCGCTTTATTTTTATACCTTTACGATCAGGCCGCACCGGCCTCCTCATCAATTTTCCCATACAATATATTTCGTGCTCTTGCGCCGGCTGCATCGCCCGGCAACCAGCCTAGTTTCATTGTACGAAATTCGCGGTCACCGATATTAATTTGCTGATCCTCCAGCATTGGCAAATCTTCAGTTTCAAAAGGCATTTTGAGGAACTCCACCTGTTCATTTGCCATCGCTTCGCCCATTGGCCCCATCGCCTTGGGGAAGCATATCGCGTACCAGTAATGGGAACTCGTCTCGGTTTCCGGGGTGAAAAGATGCGTCGTAGGGGTTTCACGCCCCTCAGATTTCGGGCGACTCGATGCCACAGCCCCGGCAAAGATCGCCATAGACGCCGGTGCGTGCCAGCGAACATTAATCCATCTGTCAACTTTTGCGCCGGGCTCTACCCCCATAGCCACAGACAGTTCATCTGTCATGACTTCGCCATACACATCGCGGTTAGACCAGATGACTTCGCCATCTTGCTTCCATTCATAATGGCCCTCAGAAACCTGACCGCTGCCTAATGTGGTTGGATGCAAAAACTGAATATGGCTGAGATCAAGGATATTCTCGATTTCCAGCTCATAGCTGGCCTTGACGTTCATATATCCTTTACCGATCCACGCCTGTTCGGGATCATTGAATGAGAAGTCCGGCACGAGGGAAGCATCTGCTTTGTCCTCATCTCCCATCCATATCCAAATCGCGCTATATTTTTCTATTACAGGATATGGGCGTATTTTCATTGCCTTGGGAGGCGAACCAAATGGGTTGTGCACGCAAGCACCCGTACTATCGAAGCCCAGCCCATGGTAACCGCATTTAACGACATCACCATCCAGCACGCCGCGCCCCAATGGCGCAAAGCGATGTGGACACACGCCCTGCAAGGCTTTCACCTGACCTTCGCTGTCGCGGAAAAATATAATCAGCTCGCCCAAAATGCGGCGCGACAATAATTTCTCTTCTGCAACCTCATGATCCCAGCCCGCGACATACCAGCTATTCCTCAGATAGGCCATTTGCATCTCTCCCGTTCAATTATATGATTAAATTTGCGTACCGATGGTACACTTTTTATAAATCAGCGTCAATTGTGATGGGAAAGTCAACGGCAAGTGCTGCTGCCAAATAGATGGCGTCAGACAAAATAATGCATTCATTGTGCGAAATGAAATAATGAACCCGTACGCTTGGCCAAAGAAGGGTTAGCCAGCTGCTCCATGGAGAAACAGATGAGCGGTTTTCTCCGCTTGTTTTGCTATTTCGTTTCCATTCGGAATGGAAGGCTCAATCCCCAGAAGCACGCGTTCATAAAGCCCCGCCCGCACCATATGGGTTAACTGGCTGGCCGCTTCCATACAATCCAGGTCAGGGCGGAGGCCACGACCCAGCCAGTTATTGAGATATGCAGCAAATTCAGAAACAATGAACTGTTGAGCAGTGCGATAGAAACTCTCCGCCAAGTTTCCCGATCCGTCTCTTGCCGTAATGACTGCACGATATATTGATAAGGAATCCGGCATCAGATAAAATTGCAGTAAACCTGTCAATACCGTCGAAAGCGATTGTTTAATATCTGATTTTATAACATTTTTACCATCAGGCGTTAATATCAGTTGCTGCATTAATTCGCGTGCACTTTCTTCGATCGCAGCAGCGATAAGGCCCGCGCGATTGCCGTAATATTTTACTACGGTTGCTTTCGATCCTCCGGCAAGGCGCAATACTTCATTCAGGCTGACGGCTTCGACGCCTCCAGATGCAATCAGAGCCCTCGTCTCCCGCACAAATGCAGCTTTTCTGGAAGCCGCAGCCCGATGCTTGCTATTATCGTCCTGACCAAGCCCGTCCTGAACATTTTTATTCATGCTGTCTTTCATGGCAATCTGTATGAAAATTTCAATGCCGCCCTTCTCAGGCTGAAACACTACAACTAAGCAGAAAAGCAAGCCCAGTAATCACTATATTGAAACAGGAGTATATTATCTGTCTCATCAAATCTGCCCAGAGGGACAGTGGTGACGACATCCAACCCCTCAATATAATATATTGAAATTATAATTTTGCACTACATAGTCCCTGTAGACAGAATAGTGAGAAGCCAGTCTAAAAATAGGCGGCGTATATGGAGAGAATGGCTGGCGGATGAGGCGGTTCAGCGACAAATGAACGCGCCCCCTTCTGCGGAAGAAAAACCCTTCCCATAGCAGCATGCATAGAAAGCTTGGCGATAGTGACCGGGCAAAGGGAGGCGTGGCTTGGCAAATACAAGGCTCAGCGGCAAGGTTGCGCTGGTCACAGGGGCGATGAGCGGCATTGGACAGGGCTGTGCGCAGGCGATGAGAAATGAGGGAGCGCTGGTAATTGGCGTTGACCGCATTGCCGATGACACTGCTGGGATTATCGCTGCCGATCTCACCGACGAAGAAAACGTCACTGCACTGACCCAGATAATTCGTCAGCAGCATAGCAGTATCGATATTCTCGTTAACGCTGCGGCATCCGCCATATTCGCCCCTATAGAAGAAATGTCGCTAAAAGACTGGCGCGCCACTTTAATCGGTGAACTCGACATTGTGTTTCTCCTTACAAGGGCCATGTGGCCGTTGATGAAGCAAAGTGGCAATGCCTCTATCGTCAACTTTAGCTCTGCTAATGCCCGCCATGCACTGGAAGGATCTCCCGCACTGGCTCATTGTGCCGGGAAGGGTGGTGTTCTCGCAATGACCCGGCAATTGGCAATGGAAGGTGCGCCTTATGGAATTCGTGCCAACACTATTGCGCCGGGGTTTATCGTAACGGCTGCTACCCGTGCCCATTTAGAAATCGACCCGGGTTTCGCCGAACATGTGATGGCTAAAAACATGATAAAACGTCTGGGTAAACCAGATGACATCGCCGCCTGCGTTATCTGGCTAGCGTCCGACGAGGCTGGTTATGTCACCGGCGCGGACATTGCCATCGATGGCGGCGCAACAGCATGGTAGAGGAGAGAGAAATGCCGTTTCTGAAAAATTGCTGGTATCTTGCTGCATGGGGGGAGGAAATCCCGGCGGGCGGTATGATGGCCCGCCAGATCGCCGGTGAACATGTGCTGTTCATTCGTGATGATGATGGAAACGTAGCTGCTGTATCGGAAACCTGCCCTCATCGCTTTGCCCCATTGGGTATGGGCAGTTGCAGCCATGGTGTTGTCACCTGCCCTTATCATGGCATTCGCTTCGATATGGCTGGGAAATGCGTTGAAAATCCGCACGGACCAATCAGTTCCGCACTTAAGCTGAAATCATTCAGCACAGCAGAGCGACACTCAGCAATCTGGTTATGGCTTGGCGACGAAAACCCCGATGAAAACATGATTCCTAATTATGACTTTATCGACCGCACTGCGCCCGATGCCCGGGTAAAAGGCTATCTGCATTCACGTGCTGATTATCGGCTCATGGTCGATAATATCATGGACCTGACCCATGCCGATTATTTGCATGCGACATCCCTTGGCGGGGGCATAAACACACGCGCCAAAGCACAGGCAGAGCGGGATAATGACAAAATCAAAATCACATGGACTGCGATGAACGACCAGTTGGCTCCATTGCATGCCCAGATACTCGGTTCTGACCTCGGAGATTTTTACAATCAGGTTATATGGGAGGCCCCCGGCAATATGGTGCAGCGGATTCTCTTGTCGCGTCCGGGACAGCTTGAAACAGCAGGCATGGACAGTTTGACATGCCATGTCATGACGCCGGAAACAGAAGCGTCGACGCATTATTTCTTTTGCCACACAAGTGATGCCGTTAGCGCTCACCCTGAAATCGCTCCAGGCGTGCGTGCTGGCCTTGTAGCAGCCTTTGCAGATGAGGATGCTCCTATGCTTGCCGCGCAAACACGGAGAATCGCGGGGGCGGATTTCTGGTCCCTTAAACCTGCACTCCTTCCATCGGACAAAGGCGCAGTTTTAGCCCGCAGGGAGCTGGATGCGCTGCTCGCGAAAGAAGGCGCCATGGCCTGATCTTCAGCACCAGCAAGCTGAGTAGCTGACATATCGGAAGTCTCCGCCGTTCCTTTTATGTAAGAGGGACGGCACCTTATATGATAGAATAATGCATCTTCGGCTATGCCTGCGCACTGGCCACATCGTCAGGAATAGTATCCATTTACGATACGATTGATTCATCTGGAGCGCAGCTCCAGCTCATCTGGTCGTCTTGACTGATAGCGATAAACCCGTGGATCAACACCAATCAGACCACAGGCACGGCGCTGTGGAGAGCTTCACTCTCAATTGCCCAGCTCACGGCTTTCTTCCTTGAACCTGGCATTAGAAGTTTTTTCCGAGCAGTCTCCGCTTCCAGAGGCTTTAGCCGCTTGGCTTCTGATACTTCCATGCCGCCATATTTGCTGCGCCATTTGTAGAAGGTCACATCACTGATACCGTGCTTGCGGCATAGCGCCTCTGCCGCCAAACCGGCCGCGTACTCCTTCAATATCCATATTATCTGCTCTTCAACTAAACCGTGATCGGTTCATTGTCCGGCCCATCCTTCAAGGAAAAGGAACAGAGCTAACCTCAAAATGAGGACATCTCAGGAGAGCAAGTCAACCCTCGACTGGACGGAGCGGCAAGCCGTTGGAAAGGCGGGTAAAACAACAAAACCCGCAGCGGAAGCTACGGGTTTGTTAGAATCGTTGGTTGCGGGG
>SPEL01000008.1 GCA_009360885.1 Sphingobium sp.
CGCCGCGCGGCTGCGGCAAAGACGCGTCAGAATAATTCTGCGTATCAGGGACGACGGCTACGGTGAACTTCTCCGCCTGCGCGGGTAGTGCAGACCCTAACAGCCCCAGCGCCATCACGGCCGAAAAATATCGGCGGTTCATCTTAATCATATTCCACCTATAGATATAAAAGACGTTGATTTGATGAAAGAAAGGGAGAGTAATATTTTACTATCCCTTGCATTTCCTTGGTTTAGAACCGGGCCTTCAGGCTCATGAAGAAATTACGACCAACAACGTCATAAGTACCACCTGCGCCCAGATAGGTGCTGGGGTTGAAAGGAGGCAGAATATCCAAAAGATTATTCACGCCTATCGTCAGTTGAAACATCTCATTTATTTTATACCCGACAGAAATATCATTGTATAAAATTGCAGGAATATTCTGTTCATCATTATATTCATCCGTCAATGCGTTGGGATCGACGATAACGGCACCATGCAATCGGCTATTCCACGCAAGGTCGATGTGCTTATTGCTATATGTGGCCAGCAAATTGCCCCTGAAACGAGGATTTTGGCTATTACCCATTTGCTTCACAATACTGGCGGGCATACCGGGAACAGCTTCAATTTCTTTCTTCAGCAGATACGTGCCCTTGAGGCTGAGACCGACCTGCCCTTCGCCCAACGGAATCCGATAGTTTACCCCGAAATCAATACCCTTCGCCTGAAATTTCGATGCATTGAGGGTCTGTGTTGAAATGGCGGTGACAGAACGAATAGGGTCATTGGGGTCACGGGTGATCTGCTGGCAAAAGACATTGTCAGTGGTTGGCAGATCAACGCAATAATTCAGGATAGTATTGGCGCTGAACTGGGTGATGATCTCGTCAATTTTGATATCCCAATAGTCCACCGTGACATCCAGACCGGGAATGAAACGGGGTTGCAGTACAACGCCCAGAGTCAGGCTGTTCGATGTTTCGGGTTGCAGGTTCGGGTTGCCGCCTGCCGTGATGTCAGACACATCAAGGCTGTTGAGGGGAGGGGTCGTGATGCCCAGCGCGCGGCAGTTGGCCGAACGGGTGGGGCTTGCGTAAAAGAAGGGGTCTTCACAAGGGTCGCTCAGATTATTCTGGGTGACGTTAATTGGTTCATAAAGCTCACCAAAATTAGGGGTGCGGACGCTGCGGGACCGCACACCGCGCAGGGTAACACCCTCAACCGGCACCCATGTCGCCCCGACTTTCCATGTATCTGTCGCGCCGACGGTGCTGTAATCGGAATAACGATATGCGCCTTCGATCTCCAGATGGCGGGCAAAGGGCAGATCGCGCAATAATGGCACTACGACTTCGCCATAAATGTCGGTTACACTGAAATTCGCTTTAATATCAGGATGTTTTCCGATGAGATAGCCATGGGCCAGCTCGCCGCTGGTGGCCAGTGGATCATCCACCGTGTTCAGGCTTTCTTTGCGGTGCTCAACACCTGCGGCAATCGACAAATCGCCATAAGGCAACGCCATGACGGGGCCAACGATGTTACCACCATAGATACGCTGGGTATTTTCGCGTTTTTCCCGTCTGGTAGCGAACAGCCAGTCGCGCTGGGCATCTGTCGGGCTATCCTGACTGAAAATATCATAGGGGATACAGCCAGCGCCGCGCGCCGCTACATCACGGCAAACGGGCAGGTTTGACACCGGGTCTGCGATAACATCGCGCGAAGCCAACCAGCGCGATGCGCGGATGAAATTGGGGTTGGAAATGGTGTTGGTGGTGCGACCATATTGGAAATAGGCCTCCCACTGGAATCTGCTGGCAATTTTGCCGGACAAGGTTTCAGAGAAAGTAAACGAATCTCTGTCCTGAATATTACCGATCTGGCCAAATTCCTTATAGGCTCTTGAAATACGCAATTTATCGACGCCATTGGCGATCATCATCTGACGGACGGCGTCAGGCAAGTAGGGGTTGTCGAGATACGCCCATGGACTGCCTGCGCCATGCATGAAATTACCACGGCTGTCTTCGCGGTAATAAGTTGTGACGCCATCATATTTGGTGCGACCATAATCAAATCGAGTGGTGCTCTCGATGAAATCTGTTAGCTCATAATTGAAGCGGGTTGTGATAGCGAATTGTTCGATAGGGGCGACCAGTTGGTTACCTTCGTTCAGGTTGCGAATATCGCTGATGCCGCCGCCGTCGCCGCCATAAAACTCACCGCGATTATTAACCGGGGTTTTGACATAGAGTTGGCGAACGGAGCCATTTTCAAAGCCATAATTATTATTGTTAAAAATAAATGTGGGATAAAACTGATAATAAAACTCACCAAAATCATAAGAAATAATGCGATCTGCTATGCCGTCATTTGCGCTTTTATTCAGGGGGTTGTTGACATAATTGAGGCGCGTTCGTGCAAAGCTGCGATCCTGCGTATAGAGGCCTTTGCTGGATAAATAGGTGCCGCCAATACTGATAGAGCCGCGCCCGTCAGCAAATTTTCCACCCCCAGAAGCGGATACTGAAAAAGTTTGGGAGTCCCCTCGCTGGGAAATGCCCTGATTTGCTTTGATATCGAAACCTTCAATGTCATGCTTGGTAATGACGTTGACGGCACCTGTTACGGCGTCTGCCCCGTAAATAGCCGCTGCGCCGCCGGTAATTACCTCTATCCGGTCTATCATCCCCGCCGGGATCATGTTGAGGTCAACCGCCGAAGAGCGAGCAGACCCGCTTACTCTGCGCTTGCCATCGATTAGTACTAGAGTGCGGTTGGTGCCCATATTGCGCAAATCGATAGATGCCGTGCCGCCATCCATATCGGTGACAGCCGCTCGTCCAAGCCCTACGCCGATGGCTGGTTCGCGCAATAATGCGTCATAGGCCGTCAACAAGCCGAAGCGTTCAGCGTCCTCCATCCTGATGACGCTGACCGGCATGGCGGATTCCAGTTCAGGCCGCGCGATACGCGAACCCGTGACGACGATAGCCGCATCGTTATTGACGGCCGCGCTGGTCAGGCTGGTTAAGATTGCAACCTTGCCATCGAAGGACCGCACAGTGAGGCCTGTTCCTTCGATCAGCCTATCCAACGCAGTTCGAACATCTATCACCCCCTGTACAGCATTGGTTGTACGACCCTGAGTGGCCTGCCCGGAGGTGATAATCTCAATATTGCCTTGCCGCGCCAGCATGCGAATGCCCTCGGCGGCGGGCTGAGATGCTATGTTAAACTTATATTCCTGTGCATTTGCTATAGATGATGTGGAAACCAATGCCGAAATAGCAAATACAGGATAGGAACATGATGAATATAAGCAACGCATATGTTGAAGCCCTTTGCATTATAAAATTCGGCTTCAAGACGTTTTCATTTTTATAATCCGTCAAAAAATATAATATTAATTTGAAAAGACATTATTTTTTCAATTTTATTACAATATTTCGTCCTTCATATGATAATTCACCGCCGGCAAGAATGGCCGCAGATTTGGCAAAGCGGTCAGGGTTATTGGCGTTAAACAGGCCAACAATCTCTACTTCCCCAATTTCCGGGTCTGAGATGATGATCTGGCGGCTATTCACCTTGTTGAAACGGGCTACCGCTTGCGCCAGAGGAACATTATCCAATGATATTTTGGCGACGGCTGGCTGTGGTAATGGCATGGACGCCTGGGCCTGAGCATTGTCAGAATGATTGGGCTGCGTGTCCAGCGTCAGCCTGTCTCCGGCATGTAGTAATACGGCTTGTTCCCGTTCGTCCCGCGCCCATACCAGCACACTGCCTTCGGTTACGTGAACCGCACCGCCTAATGTTCCCATACGTTGGACAGAGTACACAGTGCCCGTTGCTTGTGCGTAAATGGCGCCGGATTGAACCACAAATGGGCGCGTTGTGTCTTTGGCGACATGGAACACGGCCTTGCCCGATAGCAGGGTGATTTTACGAGTGTCGCCCGTCATCGCAACGTGAATTTGTGCGCCGTGACTGAGGGTGACGACAGAACCATCTTTGAGCTTTTGAGTTGCTGCCAGTGATTGAGCCATTGGCGGAGACAAAGATGGCTGTGTAACGGTGACCAGACCGGCTATGCAGGCGGCAATCGCCAGAGAAGCGAGTGCGACGCCTCCAAAACGGCGGATAATGCGCCTGTCCTTGGTGACGGGGTCTGTTGCGTCATTATCATTTTGCGGGATACGCCCCTGTTCTTCGGCCAGCACACCTCGTTCCATTATTTTGAGCCCGGCCTTTGCCCGCAGATAAGCGCCCTGATGGCGCGTGTCCGCCGCCAACCAGTTGCGTAATGCATCCTTATCCTGCGCACTCATGCTATTATGGGCAGCGCGCACGGCCCAATGGATGGCATTCTGTTGTACTGTATGGCTATCATGGGATGTGGAAATGTCGTTCATTTCCCGCCACTTTCTTCAAGAGCCTTGTTATCTTCTTCCTGCATGGCTGTAAGAATTTTTCGCACACCTCTCACCAGATTATTTTCGACTATATGTTCGCTGACACCTAAATGTTTGGCGGTTTCTTTCTGTGACAGCCCATGTATCCGCCTCAGCACAATGACCTGACGGCTGATGTGCGTTAATTGGGCCAGGGCGCTTTGTAGCCTGCCGAGTTCCTGACGCCCTTCAGCGATCCGGTCCGGGGTTGGGCTATCATCTATGACGTAATCCCATTCGATTTCCGTCAAGCCGCGTATATTGGCGACCTTGGCATGGCGCATGGCATCCATGACGATGGATTGGACGGTTTTGAAGAAATAGGCGCGGCCACTGCTTATATGGTTGACGGAGGACAGGCCGGAGATTCTGTAATAGGCGTCCTGAATAACCTCTTCTACATCAACCAGATGTCCCCACCGACGGGCGAGCCAGTTACGTACATAGGCTTCGTGCGGTAATATTTCATCCGCAACCCATTCGGCGATACTATCATTCTCGTCATCCATCGGGGGCGATCAGGTGGCTGGTTATAGGGGAGGGGGTATCATCCAAAGTGGATGGGGAAGCCATAAGCAAAATCAGGTTACAATTACATGACGTTGATGGAGGTGGGGTGGCTGTGGCGTGGCCAAATAATATGCACCGAAGAATTCCCCGGAGGGAAATCCAGAGGTAGCGGGAACCACAAAATATATAATAAATGGCGTATTTATGTGGTTTATATGAACGCTGTTTCGCAAAACACCCCCAATCATACCCCCAAATGTTCTGGATAGGGACGAACGGGAACGGACGCGCCATCATTCTTTGAAGGTCAACATTCCCCTATAGGCAGGTAAGTAGCATATCCTGATCCTCACCTGTTACCCTGTCATGGCATATGATGGGTTCGCCGTTTTTTGGATGTCATTCAAACTTGACCAACGCATCGCGCGCGCGATGTGTCCGGGTCACGTAATTCTTTTTCAAGTCAGGTTTGGCCCTGATGCTACAGCTATAGGCCCTCTAACCGTCTACTACTTTAGAGATTAAACACCTCAACCACCCCTTTTTTTATGGACTGGCGAAAATACTATCCAACGGTATCAATCGGGAAGTTTACTACTCTCTGCTATTTTAGCTGTCACTCGCCTTTTAGGGCGTCTGGTAATTACCGCTTATCTGTATTTACCAGATACCCTGCCTATTCCTGTTCGTCATCGCATGTGCATGGTATCGCTGCCAGTCTTGCCGCTTCCGCCATGCCATCTGGATCACGAGTGATAGCAGCCACGATCAGCCGCATGGCCCTTGTCGGCTGGGTTCTGCCTTGTTCCAGATCGCGGATGGTCGGATAGCCAAGTCCATATCTTTTGGCGAAAGCCTTTTGGGAAAGATGCAACCTCCGAAAGCGAAGGCGAAACAGGTGGCGGGCAAAGCCCTCTTTCCCAAAATCTGGGTCAAAGGTCATGGCTGCAACTCCCACACGGGAACAAAGGGATTGCATAGCCGATTGAGAAAGCCTTTAGCGCAACTGCTATTTCCACCCGGTAGGGGCAGGCGATATAATGCCCTATCTGCATCAATCTTAATCACATTGCCGCCGTGAAGCCGCCATGCCAACCCGCCAGAGGGATGCTGATAACAGGCTCCCTCTCTTGCAACTCCGAACAGATCAATCGCCGTCCAGCCTATTGATGCTGCATCCATTGCAAATCCATCCAGCACTTTATGGCAATCTCCGATAAATTGCCGCCAGCGTGCAGGAGGATAGCTGCCGCACGGAATGTCAGGATTGAGCGAGGCAATGCCTTTCGTCCATTCGGACAGCAGATTATGGGCAAGAGGGGGCAGGACATTAGAGACATTAGGGACATTAGCTTCTTCACTTACCCTTTTGTCCCTATCGTCTCTATTGTCCCCGGCATCCTTTCCCATTTCAAGGCGATTTGCCAGTTCCAGCCAGTGCCCCATTACTGTTCTCCGAACACGGCAGGATGGATAACATAATCTCCGCTCTTGCGACCGCCGTTGCCATCTTCCCGTGTTCCTGCCTCCATTAGCCATGCGGCATCACAAAGATATTGGATAGCTTCATCCATTGGCTGGGCCGTCCGCATCGTTGGCAAATGGCTCTTGTGCGGGGACCGCTTCAAATCGCGTTTATTAATGCGTTTCATGCCCGTCTTGATAATATAGCGAGCAAGGATCGCTGCATTGCGCTCCACGACAGGCAGGGAAGCATCCCCATAAACCCGTAGCGCCATGGGCTTGGCATAATTATCCACCCACTCGGCAACCGCTCCCAGAGTCAATGCACTGATGCTCTGGGGTTCATCGCCACCCCGGATTGCCCATTGCACCAACTCCATTGTCAGGGCGAGGCGCAAGACCACGCCTTCCAGCTTACCGCAGAAGGATTTATAGAGTGACCCGGCATCCTCCATGCCCTCACTGTTAGCTTTACCCCATGCCTCGAATAAATCGGCTGCTTGTGGCGTAAGGGGAACAGTAATGGCCGTTGCATTCCCGGCCTCATCCCTTCCCCATACAAGGGCATCAAGGCGGCGATAGATCGTCTCAAGCAGTCCCATATCCGCCAACTGGCGCGGGCGACGGAATGGCAATGGGTCTGGCCATGCCCATAGGAAACGCGCCACAAGCCCGTCATCAACCGCTCCCAGCAATGCACCTGCCATCTTCTCCGGCTGGATACCGCCCAGCACGGAAACGCCGTTGAACGGGATTGTAAGCGCCGTCTTGCTGCCTTTACGGTCGATCACGAACGGACGCCCGCCATAGGCTTCCAACCAAAATTCACGCCCTCCGGGGGAATAGCGGTCGAAACTGGTAAGCCAACCTGCCAATTCATCACGAAAATGTAATGTACCAGACGGATTGCCTGACAATATCGCGCCTACTGCTTCTGGTGTGGCGTCCATTATCATTGTGCGCCGCCGTTGCGGTTCTTCCGGTTCTACCGCCGCAACAGGCATGGAAGGCGTCCCCAGCCCATTCTTGTGCGCGTCATCGATCAGTTTCTCCCACGCCTTCTTTTCAACCTTGGCCCGCTCCACATCGGCATAATAGCCAAGCATCCGGCTTTGGTGGTCAAAGGCATGGTCAGCCTCAATAGCCCGCAGGGGCGCGGTAATGGCATCCAGCGCAGGGGACTTCTTGGCGGAAGGATCACCAACTGCACCCGCCCAGAT
Source organism: Sphingobium sp. (assembly GCA_009360885.1). GTDB lineage: Bacteria > Pseudomonadota > Alphaproteobacteria > Sphingomonadales > Sphingomonadaceae > Sphingobium. Next base: position 7,641 of record SPEL01000008.1, read on the forward strand.
AATGCACGGTTCCCGCCACTGGCTTTCCCCATAAGGTCGAACGCGCCTCTTGCCGCCAATCAGGCTGGCGCAGGATGCTATGAATCCGATAGCGGCATAATCGACAGGGGACCCCGTCCCTTCTGCCACATCACAAATCAGCTTCCATGCCTGCCCGAACATATCGGACGGCATGATAACGGCGGGACGCCTCCCGGCCCGCAAAATCTCCATGTCCGGTGTAGTTGGGAAAGGAACGGATTGCGCACCGGATATAGCGGCACGGATCGCGGCATCATCGCGGCTATCCGCAAAGTCGGTTGCGGTTGCAACATTAGGCATGGGACTTCTCCTTGGGCGGCAGCGCCACACGTCCACCCACTGCCGATGCAGCAGCACGGGCAGCTTCCAGCCCCACATTTTTCTGAATTGTTGGATGGTCAATCAGGTGTGAGTCATCATCCGCAAGGATCACCAGATCGCAACCGGGATAGGTAGCGGCCATGGCTTGCGCCGTTTCCATCAGGTTCATTGCCGAGAAAGCGACTGCAACGGCATATCCTGTTGCCCGGCGTGCAGCCGCGCATGTGGCATAACCTTCGCCCATCATCAGCACCGCGTCAGGCTGCCCGATAAGGCAGGATAAGCCTTTCTGCCTTGCCCCCTTGGCGAAACGCTTGGAACCATCCGGCGCTATGGTCTGAAGGTTCCACATCACCCCAACGGGATCGAACATTGGCACCAGCAGGCGATTACCCTCCTGCCTCAATCCTTCCCCGGATATGCGTTTGCGCGCCAGATAAGGGTGGGCCGGATCAACAATCCTGGCATTGACCCAACGGGTCCGGCACCGCTCCGCCGCTTGCTCCTGTTCCGCCAGCTTTGCAGCATCGCGCTCCGCCTGCTTCCGGCGATAGTCTGCCATGCGTTCTCAGCGTTCGGCTGGCGTCAGACGCCCGACAGAACCAGCCCGCCATGTTTCCGACACCTGCAAACGATAATTGCCGAACGCCCCGGCGGGGATACCATCCAGATGGAGAACAGCCCAGCCATTGCGCTTGCCTTTACCATCCCCTTCGCAGGCAAAGCGGATCAGGTCATTGCCCAAATTCGCGCCGATAGGTTCGACAGGATGCACACCAGCCGCCTGCATCGCATCCAGAAAGGCGATTATGGTTTCTGCCTCTGTCATTGCAGCGCCTCCCTTCCCTTATCGGTCAGGCGCAGGACAGCAGCCCATTTGCCGGAAGGATTGCGGCGACGTGCGCCGGTTGGCTCCACCAGCTTTAACGCCCGCAGTTCAGAGAAACGCGGTTGTAGGCTTTCGCGGGTGACACCCGCAGCCTCTACCGCTTCCAGCACGGTTGCATCGCCCAGTTTTAGCAAAGCTAGCATGGCTTGTCGGCGTAGATACGGACCGCGAGGTGTTATAGCTTCCGCCGCTGCCTGACTGGTGCCATCAGGCCCCTTCGCACCGGGCATATCATGGTAGCGTTCAGACATAATCGCCTCCCCCGAAAGCAACCGCCGCCAGCATCACGGCCAGTTCAGGGCGAAGGCCATAGACACCAATCAGATATTGAACGCGATAGGCCGAAAGGGTAAGAGGATCACGGAACCAGCCGCCACAGCTATTCCGCGACGCCCCGCCTTTACGCGGGGTTTCGCATTTATGGGGCATGGCTTACACCTCCCCCGCGATCAGCGCGTGCAGCGCCTCGGCCGGGATGATCGTCCTGCCACCGACACGAACAACGCGAAGGCGACCAGCCGATATGTGATTGTAGATCGTCGTCCGGCCAAGGCTGGACGCCCGACAGGCTTCCTTTACGGAATAACCCAGCTTTGGAGGATCGTTCTTGATAGACTGCATTTGCGCGGTCCCTTTTTGGCCCGTGCGGAACGTCGCGGGGCTTCGTGGGACAGCAAATTATGCAGATACAGCCATGCTTGAAGATGATTTAATTGTTGAAAAAATCGACATGTCGAAACTCATCGCAATTTCCACACTACGGCTTAAACAGGTTTCCACCCCTTCCAAACATTCCTTTTGGTGTTAAACCGAAAGCTAAAGATGATAAAATGCCACGTTCCAAGGCAATAATATCCGCAAGCGCCATTCGCGCGCCTTTCTCAATTTCTTTAATAGTCATATTATCTTCAGGACGGCCGTTCTTCGCAGTATAGTCTGCGATGTTGGCGTGGGCTTCTTTTAGCATAACAGCCGCTCGGTCGGCCCAGCCCTCGAAAGTCCCAAGTTCTCCCAAGGCGCGCAAGTGGGTTTGGTAGGGGTAGTCTGTCTCACTAATCAACCATGCGTGGATAATAGTAAGACAGACCCTCCTTTCGCTCAACTTTTGCAAGATACGGCGGTGTGTTGCGGGACAACTTTGACCGGGATTTTGAGCCGCATAGTCCTTCGCAATAGAATAGTTAGATCGCTCAGAAAACGGGTCTTCGCCATCCAACCACTTGCGCGCGTCCTCCTGCAATACGCGATGAAGTTCAGGCCAGTCCGCTTCCGGCTTCCGGCCTACCTTCCTTTTCGTCTGGAGTTTAACGGCCTCTTTAACCGCCTCAGCACCGTAGCGATCAATCGCCCGGCGAACATCGTCATCTACAGTCGGTCCCACCAAATCCCAGCTTGCAGGAACAGGCGACCCGATATGTGCAAGTTCATTATTGCTCATCCCACCTCCCTAGCGGTTCCCAAATGTTGACGGGGAAGCACGTGGGATGCGCGCTTGTCGGCTGGCCGGCCTATCCCCATACGAACATATATGAATGCATGGGAACAAAACAAGATCAAGATATATGCTTCCGATGCCGACGGGGGCGCATCAGGCTTGTGAAATGCCCGCTTTTAATCGGCGGGCCGTTCTCCGTTTCTTTGAGCGGCAAGGCGTCGGCAGACATCATCTCGCTCTGCTTCATTCAGTTGCGCCCACATGGTTCTGAAATGAGCCATTCTATCCATTTCACGAAAGCCTTCCCGCATCCATTCAGCTATCGCAATCGCATCGGCACGGCTGGAACACCGATGACGCCGGTCCTGATGCCCTATGCGCCGGGCGACCGCGTACCAGCGGGTGCGATGATGGACTTTCACTAACACCCGTTCGCTTTCGACCGTCACGATCCAATGATCCGCGAGAATGAAAGGCAGGATATTGGGAGAGGCTTTCATCTCGCTCCCCTCTTGGGCAGCGGGACAATATCGGCCCCTTTGCGAAGCTGATCGAGATAATCGCTCCACCATTGGGCCATCTCGACACGCTCTTTCCAATGTGCACCGCGATGATAGGCCGCACGCACCTTGTCATCATCGGCATGAGCAAGTGCCCGTTCGATAGCATCAGGGTGCCATTTGCCGCTTTCGTTCAAGAGCGTTGACGCCATCGCCCGGAAGCCGTGCGCGGTCATTTCATCGCTGGCATAGCCCAGCCGCCGCAGCCCGGCATTGATGGTGTTCTCACTCATCGGACGGGCGCGGGTGCGGATTGAAGGAAAGACATAACCGCTTGGTCCGCTCGCCGCCATCACCTCTCGAAACAAGGCGATAGCCTGCCGTGACAATGGCACATGATGCGCCTTACGCATTTTCATTTTTTTCAGCCGGGATGAGAGCGCGCCATCCAGATCGACCTCACTCCATTCGGCGTGACGTAGTTCACCGGGCCGCACAAATATACATGCGGCGATATCTGCATCGCCAGCTTGGTCAACCCCTGTCCTTCATAGCCATCTATCGCTCTCAGCAACTCGCCTACACGGCTGGCATCGGTAACAGCGCCATAATGCGTCACCTTGGGAGCAGTCAGCGCACCTTTCAGATCACGGGTAGGGTCAGAGCGCAAGCGGGCCGTAGCGACGGCATAACGGATACCATGCTTGCCAGTTGCAGTGTGCGACGGGCGCTTTCCATATTACCTTTGGCTTCAATCTTGCGAACGGCAGCTAATATGTCCGCTGGCTCTATCTCGCGTATCGGCATGCGACCTATGTCAACCGTAAGCAGCGATAGCAGATATTCGCTTCGGGTTGACGTTGCAGGTGACCAGCTTTCTTCACGTTTGCGTTTGTCGCAAAATTCAGCGACGATTGCGGAAAAGCTGTTTTCGGCATTGATCGTAGCCCGCACCTTTGCCCGTTGCTTCTCGCGGGAAGGGTCTTTTCCGGCGGCAATCAATTCCTGTGCTCCATCCCGGCGGCGGCGGGCTTCACTCAAGGTAATTTCAGGATATGTGCCGAGGCTAAGTTTTTTCTCGCGACCATCAACGCGATGTTTAAGCCGCCATAACTTCCCTCCTGATGGCTGGACCAGCAAGAACAAACCCAATGCATCGCCCATCTTATAGGGCTTCTCTTTCGGTTTTGCAGTACGGATCGCAATATCAGTCAGGGCCATATCCAAAGGCCTCATTATACCTTGTGGCCTCCTCATGGGGGCCATCCACATTGGCCTAAAACATCTGGCCCCTGACATGGTCCCCAACATACTGTGGCTGCCATTGGAAAAGGATGGACGCTATCGGCCTGTTATTGGCAGAAATATTGCATTTTTCTAGCAAAGGCCAGAGAGATGCAAACAACGATGGACAGGAAGTTGGAGCGGGTAGCGGGAATCGAACCCGCCTGACTAGCTTGGAAGGCTAGGACATTACCACTATGCTATACCCGCTTGGTGGAAGGGGGCTTTGCCATGATGCAGGGGGATTAGTCAACGGGAAAAGTCACTTCTGCCTCCTAGGCCACCCTCCCTTCATAAGATGACGTGATGAAAAAGCACATATTGCTGGCTTCCTGGCCGGATTTAGATGGCCCTAATCTTGATGATAGGGCGGGGATTGCCCCGTCAACGGGCTGCCGGGCGGTGCACCTTCTGAAAATAATGCGGCGGCAGAAGGCAGGCTATCAGGCGTAGAGATGCTGGTGGGGGCAGGGGCATTTGCGCTGACCTGCATATCATGTTCACTGCGCCAGTTACCGAAACGGTAGAGCAGCATTGCAAAGAACATGGAGGCCACCATCCCGGCGGGGAAGCTGTGCCAGATGGCGTCACTGCCCAGCCACCCTTGCAATCCATAAGCAAAGCCGAGCCGTACCGGAAACATCGAAAGGAACAGGATTATCAGCGGCCAGAGGACCTGCCCATTGGCGCGCACCGTTGCGAACAACACCATCGTCACACCAAAGGGGATGAAGCTCCATGTTGCGATTTTGGCGATATGCTGTCCAATAGCCACGGCGGATGAAGCGTCGCCGAGGAAAATCTCCATCGCCGTGCGTTCTGCGGCCAGCAGGAGGATAACCAGCCCGCCAGTCAGCATCAAATTATAGAATATGCCCATATGGGTGATGCGTTTCACCCGGTCCCACCTGCCAGCGCCGATATTTTGGGCCGTCATGGTACTGACGGCGGCACCAATGGCCATGGCTGGCATTTGCACATAGGTCCATAGCTGCTGCGTCGCACCAAAGGCGGCGGCTGTATCCACGCCCTGACGGTTCACCAATGTCATCATCGCGAGCATGGAACTGGAAACAACGATCATCTGCGCCCCCATCGGCAGGCCTTTTCGCAGCATGAGCGAGAGAATTTCCATATCCGGCTTTAGAAAACGCAGTTCCTCTCCCTTCAGCCTGAGCGGAAGATCGCGTCGATATATCCAGATAATCATGCCGATCAGACTGACATAGTTGGCGACAGCTGTTGCGACCGCAGACCCGCCAATGCCGACCTTTGGAAAGGGACCGAGGCCGAGTATAAAAACCGGGTTCAGCAACACATCCAGCCCGGCGGCCACGGCCATGAAGAGCAGGGGCGTTATCGCATCCCCGCTACCACGTAGGGCCATCATAAGCATGGTCAGCAACAATATGGCGGGAAGAGCGAGAAATGTGAGCCTGAGAAAAGCCTTGGATAACGGGGTGATTGCCGGGTCTGTCCCCAACAAAGCCAAAACATAAGGAGCGAGAAACCAGCCAATGATGGCGAGTAAAAGCGATACTGGTATGAATGTGCCGATGGCGGTCCCCACCACCCGGCGGGCTGCCATTATATCACCCCGGCCTATGGACTGGCCGATTAAGATGGTGGAGGACATGCCGAAGCCAAATACAAAGGCCGTCAGCAGAAACATGACGAGGTGGCCATTGGTGGTGGCGGCAACGGCAGCCTCGCCCAGCAAATGGCCTACCCATATGGTGTTGATGGAACCATTGGCCGATTGCAGCATGGAAGAGGCCATGGTTGGTAACGCAAAGATGAGCAGCGTTGATGCAATGGGCGCTGTCACCAGATTATTTTTTGCCTTCACACCTACTCCAATATGCTGCCTCATTTTGCGCTGCCACGCTAGGGTCCTGACCCTAAGCATGAAAGGGCAGGGTTGGCAATGCGGGGCAGGAAATCATGCGGGGAGAAGAGGGCCGGTCAGGCGGATATTTAGGGGCCTGCCCCTAATGTTCGCTCTTTCCCGATGATTTCTTACCATCCGTCTTGGCGTTGATGGGGACTGCGCCAGTGGGAAGGCTGGTGCCGCCCATATCCTGCGCCCGTATATTGGCTTGCACCCGGTGCTGGCGGTCGGCGGCGGTGCTGCTTTCCGGGCCGCTTTGTGCGGCGTCTTCGGCAGCTTGTCCTGCGCCATGGCTCCACGCCAATATGATCGACATACGCCGGTTGCGCGGGTCATAAATATCGCCGGGAATGAACGGATCGCGGTCTGCCACGCCTTCAATTTTGGAGAAGCGCGTGCCGACAAGGCCATTATCGGCGAGGGTTTTGCGCGTCGCCTCTGCGCGGGCGGAGGACAAGAGCCAGTTGTTCATCGTACGCCCCGCGGCATAAGGGAGGCCATCGGTATGCCCGCGCACGATCACATCATTAGGGACGCCAATGATGACCTTCGCCACTTCGCCAATCAGCTTGCGGGCTTGGGGCACCAGACGGTCTGTTCCCATGCCGAACATCGCGAAGTCAGCCTCGTCGATGATGTCAATGCGCAGCCCTTCCTGTGTTTCGCGGAAGCGGACATGTTTGGCGAGGCGGCGCATTTCGGCGCTGCTTTCCAGCTTGGCCTGCAACTGGGCGCGGATACGCTCAAACTTGGCGCGGTCTGCGGCGCGGTCTTTATGGTCCTTACCGCCGCGCTGTGCGGTGCCGGTGGCGTCGCGCGGGATGGTGATGGCGAGCGTTCCCTGACCGCCAGTGGTCGGGTAATTATCCTTGCCCACCATGCTATCACCGCCCATCAGCCCATCAGCCCCGGCGCTACCCTGTTTTACCTCGGTCAGCGTGGGTGTGAAATAATCGGCAATGCCTTTGCGCTGGTCTTCGGTGGTCGCGCCGAGCAGCCACATCAACAGGAAGAACGCCATCATCGCCGTCACAAAGTCAGCATAAGCGACCTTCCACGCGCCGCCATGGTGCCCACCATGGCCTTCGACAATGATTTTCTTGACAATGATAGGCCTGGGTTCAGGCTCGTTAGAACCGCGCTTTGCGGGGCGGGATGCCATGGCTTATTTGCCCCTCATGCCGTCAAATACCTCGGCAAAGGCGGGTTGATTGGCGTGGGACAGGCTGGAGCGCGCGGCCTCGATCACCAACGGCTGCGGGTGGCCATGAAGCGATGCCACAATGATCTGCTTGACCACATGATAGATCGAGCCATCTTCCTCAATCACCTGACGGCAGCGATTGGCAAACGGGCCGACCATACCATAAGCGAGAAGCACGCCGAGAAATGTCCCGACCAGTGCCGAGCCGATCATGCCGCCCAAAATGGCAGGAGGCTGGTCGATGGAGCCCATGGTTTTCACCACGCCCAGAACCGCCGCCACAATGCCGAGGGCAGGGAGGGCGTCGGCCAGACCCTGAAGATTATCCGCCGGACGGATGGCTTCATGATGATGCGTTTTGAGGGAGTTATCCATCACTTCTTCAACGGCATGGGGGTCCAGCGTGCCGGAGGAAACCACAACAAGGCGCAGCGTATCGCAGATCAGCGCAATCAGCGTATGATCGGCCATCAGGCGTGGATATTCGGCGAACACGGCGGAGCTTTTCGGGTCTTCAATATGGGGTTCCAGCGCCACCGGCCCTTCGACGCGTAGCATCTTCATCAGCTTGGAAACGAGAAAAATGCAGTCGAGATAATCCTGCTTTTTATATTTCGGGCCTTTGAATACTTTGCCAAGGCCCGCGCCTAGAGCCTTCAGGTCCGCCCCGCTATTACCGATGATGAGCGCGCCCACGGCGGCCCCACCGATAATCAGCATTTCATGCGGCAAAGCATGCATCACAGGGCCAAGATCACCCCCGGTAAAGGCAAATCCGCCAAATACCATAGCGAGCAGAACGACTAGGCCGATGATGGCAAACATGGAAATCCCCGTATGATTGACAATAGTTCAAACCGATAATGCGAGCGCCCTGACGGTGCCTTGCCTGCTTTAATACGGCCCTTTTCAGATATGGTTTAGCCCGTTGGTTATTATTGAATTGATAATGCTATTTTATTGATATTCTGTGCATTTTTATATTTTGATTATAAGAAAAAACCGGCAGGAAAGGGGCGTAATGCTTCCTTTCCCACCGGTTGTTGTTGCGGTGTGAATATGATGATCTTTGGTCGCAATTTCAGGTGCGAAACCTGTGACCATTATACCAGAGCTATGGATTGCTCCGTCAGCGTATCAGATCAAACAAGCTTTGCTGGCTGATTTTGGTATAAGTGGTCTGGGCCGCCTGCAGCGACAGCAAATTGGCCTGTACCTGCGCGATGGCAGTGGCGAGGTCCGTGTCCTGCAGCGCCATGCGGCGTTCCTCTGTCTGCATACCGTTGGTTTCGAGGGTTTCGATGACTTTGTCGATCCGGTCGCCTCTGATACCATGCAAGGTACGGGCGGTGGCAATATGATCGCCCGCGCTGTTCACAGCATCCAGCGATGATGTAAGGGCGGTGCTATCCCCGCTGTTAATCGCCGCCACCGCGTTCGAAAGAATGTTGTCCAGCGTTTGCGGGGCGCCGCCTACGCTGATACCCTGTGTCAGGCTCTCAACCGTTGGTACGGCTTCGATATTATATCCATTGGCGACGGGAATGCGTACAGGCTGCCCGCTATCAAACACCGGCAGGCCCGATGCATCCTTCTGGGAAAGCAACTGGTTGATGCTTTCGCGTACGCCGTCCAGCTCCGCCGCGATGGAGGACTGGCTGCTGGCTCTGGCGGGTGAGCTTGCACTGATGACTAGTTCCCGCGCCCGCACCAACAATGTTGATAGTTCGTCCATCGCGCTATCGGCGGTGGCATAGCGCGATTGCGCATAGTCGGCATTAGCAGACCAATTCGACTGCTGGGCCTGTGCCCGGCCAATTTCCGAAATCTGTACCCATGCTTGCGGGTCATCCGACGCTTTGTTGATTTTTGTGCCGGTGGAAATCTGCGTTACCAGATTGGTGATGTTTTCCGACAATTTCTGCTGGCGCTTTATTTCGTCGGTCAGGCGCTGGGTGGTGATGGAAACCATGATTTCGTCCTTTCCGCGGGTCAGATATTCAGCATCGTGTCGATCAGGTCCTTGGCGACCTGAATGATTTTTGCGCTCGCCTGATAGGCTTGCTGTACGCGCAGCAAATCGGCGGCTTCACGGTCCAGATCCACGCCGGATAGCTTGTCTCGCTCTACGCGGGCGGCCTCATCCAGCCCGGCGGCGGATGCCTGATCCAGCTTGGCGGATTTGACCGCATTGCCCTGTTTGGAAATCAGCGCATCCCATGATTTTTCCGTGCCATGGGTCGGGCGCAGCGCGGAAAGGTCCAGCAGATTGCCGTTTGTGCGCCCGTCAGATGTGGCAACGGCCAGATCAGCCGGATTGCTGGTGGTAACAGCGAGGGTGGCTGCGGATGTTCCGCTGATGAGGTCCGCGCCGGGGGCGCCCGCATCGGTTTGTCCGGCGGCGTGCCAGCTATTGATATTATTGGCGAAGCTAACGGCCAGCGCATCCAGTTCGTCCAGACGGGCGCGGGTAGTGGTGGCGGCAGCAACGGTTGCGCCCATTGATCCGCCTGTAGGGGCTGTGACCGCCGTACCATTGACCGCTAGGCCAAGTGCGCCATTGCCCGCCTGTGTTACGGCAACGGTGGCGTTGCTGGTGCTGTCTGCCAGCACAGCGCCGCCATAGCTGACGGTGGCATTGCCTTTCGCGCCGAATTCAATGGAGACATTCAGCTTTGCCGACAGGGTGTTCAGCAGCGCATCCCTGCTATCTTCCAGCATGGCCTTATTTTCGGTTCCATCCTGTGAATTCAGCAGGCCTCGGTTGATTTCCTGCAATTGTTTCAATGAATCATTGACCAAGGTGGCGTCAGAATCCGCGCTGGCCTTTGTGCTGGTGAACATGTCATTGAGGCTGCTGGAGCTGGCCTTAAAGGCGTCCGTTACCTGTTCCAGTTGATAAAGTGCGGTGTTACGCAGAGGCTGGCTGGTCGGGTTGGCGGCCAGTTGATCCATCATTCCATAGAAATTGCCGATGGACGACCCAACGCCGGTTTTATCATCCTTCAGCGCGGTTTCAATGTCGGTCATCCAGCGCAAATGCGTGTTAGAATTGGCCAGCTTCGCGCCTGTATCGCGTACCTTGGCGTCTAGCAGAGGATCGCTGACGCGGTAAACACCGGCGGCCTCTGACCCCGCGAAATTGGCAAAGGAGCGATAAAGCACCTGCGTGCTGCCCGCAGCGAAGCTCTCTTGCACAGGCGTGTTACGCCGGGTGTAGTTTTCGGACCCGGAGTTAGAGATATTCTGGGAAATCGTAGAAATCTGGCTACGATAACTACGCAGGCCCGCAGAGCCGATGGAATAAAGGTCTCCGCTCATAATCCTTCACTCCCTTTGATGGTGCTGGCTTTTACTGCGCTGGCACCAGATATTCGGGCATCGGCTGATGCTATATCCTGCATTTTTACGGCGGCATTGGCAGGGGTTACACCTGCCGTAGTCGCTTTGGGGCCAAGCTGTTTCATCAGCAGATCGGCAATGCCAAAGCGGCTGGTGCTGGCCAGTTCATCGGCAGTTTTGGCGTCAGCCATGTCCCGAAATTGCTGGGTCGCACTGGAATCGAACATGCCTTCGGCAAGGCTGGAAGACCGCATTGAACCGATCATCTGACGCAGGAAGATGGCCTCAAACTGTTGGGCGACTTTCTGAAGCTTTGGGTCCGCTTGCGGAGCGGTGATAGAACGCGCAGCATCAGGTGCCGTCGTGCTGGTCGCAGCGATTTTGCTCTTCGAGGCGCTGGTCGCGGCCCCATTGGTGCCGATTGCACTCGTTCCTGTTATATTCAGGCCGGTCATATTCATCACAGCACCACCAGTTCCGCTTTCATGGCCCCAGCCTGTTTTAACCCTTCGAGGATCGCCACCATATCGGCGGGGGATGCCCCGATCGCATTCACTGCCTTCACTATATCGGCCAAATTCGCGCCACCTTTAAAACCAATCATCGGTTTTTTATCTTCGGTGATGGAAATGCTGCTTGATGGCTCTATTGCCGTCTGCCCTTGGGAGAAGGGAGCGGGCTGAACCACCGTGGGTTTTTCATCAACGGAAACAGTCAGCTTGCCATGGGCAATGGCCGCCGGGGCAATGCGCACTGCGCCGTTAATCACCACTGTTCCGGTGCGTGCATTAACAATGACGCGGGCAGGGGCTTCGGCAGGTTTTACTTCGATATTTTCGATGAGCCCCATCATCATGATGCGCTGTTCCGCGCCGGGTTCTGCATCAATGGCGATGCTGACCGCGTCCATCGCGCGGGCGCGCTTGTCACCAAAGGCTGAGTTGATGGCATCGGCCACGCGCAGCGCAGTGGTGAGGTCTGCATCAGCAAGGTTGAAATTGAGCTGTGGGCTGGTGTCAAAGCCCGTGGCGACGGCCTGTTCCACCGTTGCCCCGCCCGGAATGCGCCCGGCAGAAGGAATGTTGACCGAAACCTGGCTGCCATCAGAACCCGATACACCAAGGCCGCCTACCGCAAGATTGCCCTGTGACATGGCGTAAATCTGGCCATCTGCACCGCGCAGAGGCGTGAGGATGAGGGTGCCACCGCGCAAGGATTTTGCCTTGCCCATTGCGGAAACGGTTACGTCCAGCCGCTGACCGGGCTTTGCAAAGGCGGGAAGATCCGCCGTTACCAGCACCGCCGCCGCATTTTTCAGCGATGGGTTGACCCCCGCTGGCAAAGTAAGACCGAAGCGGGAAATCACGCCCTTCATGCCCTGTGTCGAATAATCGAGGCTGTCATCCCCCGTACCCGCCAGCCCGACGACAATGCCATAGCCAGTAAGCTGGTTTGGACGCACGCCCTGAAAACCACCCAGATCCTTGATCCGTTCGGCATGGGCCGCAGGGGCTATCACTATCCCAGCCGATGTCAATGCAACGGAGAGGAGGAGAGCGATAAGGGCAAGGCGGAAACGGTGCATGATGATGTTCCGATCTTCCTTAGAAAGGACTGATGATACTGAAGAAACGGGAGAGCCAACCCTGACGGCTGGCGCGGGCGATTTCGCCCTTGCCGGAATAGGTGATTTTGGCATCCGCCACGCGGGTGGACAGCACCCGGTTATCCGGCGTGATGTCCGCCGCGCGCACAAGGCCTGAAATCTGGATGAATTCATCCCCACGGTTGAGGGTCAGTGCCTTTTGTCCCTTCACCAGCATGGTGCCATTGGGGAAAACCTGCGCGACCGTGACAGTGACTTCGCCAGACAGGCTGTTGGACTGGCTGGCCTTACCCGCGCCGGAAAAATCCTGTGATCCGCTTGCGGCTACGTCACTGGACGAAAACAGCTTGGAAAACAGGCCTGTTGCTGGCGGAGACAGGCCGATGCTGCCGCTGCGGTCGGTATTGGCGGCTGTGCTTTTGCTGGCCTGTGTGCGCTCTACCAGCATGATGGTGATGACATCGCCCACCTGCGCGGCGCGTGCGCCACTGGTGAGCGGGGCATAGCCGTGAGATGCCTGAAAAATTCCGCCATTGGCCTGCGGCACAGGCGCTGCGGGCATTGCATAAGTGGGTGCATAGGCAAGATCGTCCGGCTTGCTCTTTTTGGCGTCTGCATGGGGTGCCAGCAACAATATGGATGCACTTGCCGCCGCCAGCAGAGCCAGTCTGATGGCCAGCCATGGATATAAGGACGTTTTCCGGGGCAGGGGGGATGTCATGCTATAGTCCCTTATGCCGAGAGCTGCTGCGTTACATATTGCAGCATTTCATCGGTGGATTTTATCATCTTGCTGTTCACCTCATAGGCGCGCTGCGTTTCGATCATATCGACCAGTTCTTCGACGATATTGACGTTGGAGCCTTCCAGCGCGCCTTGTTGAATGGTGCCGCGCCCATCAAGGCCCGCGACGCCTACTTGCGGCGCGCCGCTGGCCGGGGTTTCGAGCAGCAAATTGCCGCCGATATTGCGTAGCCCCGAACTGTTGGTGAAATTCGCCAGTTCAATCTGGCCCAGTTCCACTGGTGCGGTCTGGCCCGTTATTGTGGCCGACACCATGCCATCATTGCCGATGGTGATATCCGTCGTGCCTTCGGGTAACTGAATTTGCGGAATGAGGGGCAGGCCATCGAGGTTGACGACAACGCCTTCCGCAGTGGGCTTGAAATTGCCGTCACGGGTATAGGCGATGGTGCCGTCGGGGCGCTGTAGCTGGAAAAAACCATCGCCCTGCACGGCAAGGTCCAGCGAACCGCCGGTCGGCACATTGGTCCCCTGCGTCACGATCTTGCTGGTCCCCGCGAGCTTCACCCCGGTGCCGAGCGACAGGCCGGTGGCAAATTTATTCTCGCTATCGGCGGCAGAGCCAGCGGCGATCAGATGTTGATAGGCCAGATTCTGAAAATCTGCCCGGTCTTTCTTGAACCCCGTCGTGTTGACGTTGGCGAGGTTGTGGGCGATCACCTGCATCTTGGTGTTCTGGGCATCAAGGCCGGTGCGGGCGACGTGCAAGGCTGCGTTGGTCATGGCTTCAAATCCTCTTTTGGTTCAGTCCGGCCAAATCAATCTGGAAGACGCATCAGGCTGGCGCCGCCGTCATCCATCTGTTTCGCGGTGTCGATCATCTTCACCTGCGTTTCCCATGCACGGCTGGCCTCTATCATCTGCACCAGCATGGATGTTGCATTGACGTTGGAGCCTTCCAGCGCCTCTGGCATTACGCTGGCCAAAGGGTCCTCTGGCAGGGCACCGCCATTAATTTCACGGAACAGGCCATCCAGCCCCTTGGCGACATCTGACCCTACCGGACTGGCGAGCTTCAGCTTATCGACCTGAATGGGTTGGGCGGCGTCGCCCCCCTGTGGAACTATCCAGATACCGCCATCCTTGGAGATGGAGATGCTGTTATAGGCCGGAACGGTAATCGGCCCTGCCTGACCAATGACGGGTAGCCCGTCACCAGTGGTCATCAGGCCGGTATCGCTCAGTTTCAGGTCGCCGCGCCGAGTATAGGCTTCGCTGCCATCGCTGGCTTGTACAGCGAGCAGCGCGTCCCCCTCCATCGCGACATCGAGAGGGTTTCCGGTCTGTGTGACGGAACCCTCCCGCATATCAGCACCCAGCACCTGCTCAGATGACTGAACACGGCTGTTATAGGTCTGGCCGTTGATCCACATGGATGTAGCATTGGCGACTTCAGCGCGAAAACCAGTGGTGTTCGCGTTGGCGAGGTTATGGGCGGTCGTCGTCTGCCGCGCCATAGAGCCACGCATAGCCGTCAAAGCCGTATTCAGCACCCGATCCATAGTCAGACCCTTAGTTTAGATGTTCAGATCAACTATTGCGCTTAGGTGCGCATGTTGATGATGGAGCTGGCGACCGTTGACTGTGTTTCAATGGTCTTGGCATTGGCCTGGAAGTTCTGCTGTGCCGCGATCAGCGCCACGAGTTCTTCGGTAAGGTCAACGTTGGAACGTTCCAGAGCGCCCGAACGGATGGTGCCGAAAATACCGGCATTGCCTTCGCCATAAATCGGATCACCGGAATTCAGCGTCGCCTGCCAGTGGGCATCGCCCTTCTGGCGCAGGCCTTCCTGAGATGGGAAAGCGGCGAGGGCGATGTTGCCCAGTTTCTGCGTTGTGCCATCGGCAAAGGTTGCGGAAACCAGCCCCTTTTCATTGACAGCAACGCTCGAAAGCTGAACCACTGTGCCAGCATTGGGGAGGCCTGCTGGTACAACATAGCTTTGCGGGATCACCAGATCGGTCATGTCTGTGGGGGCGGTCGATGTCACGACGCCTGAGGTCGGATCAACCGGCATAATCTGAAGGCGTGCGCCGGTGGTGTCGATAACATTGCGATTTTCATCGAGCTGGAACGCACCGTTACGGGTATAGCTGACCTGTGCGGTCGGCGGGGGGGTGCGTACGGTGAAAAAGGCCTCGCCGGTAATCATCATATCCAGCGTTTTATCGGTCGTTTCGACCGTGCCCTGCTTAAACTGCTGCTGGATACCGGAAATGCGTGTACCTTGCCCTGCAACCTGAGAAGTGGTCTGGAGCGGGGCGGAGGCGAAAATATCACCGAACACGGCGCGGCTTTTCTTAAACGCGGTCGAGTTAACGTTGGCGACGTTATTCGAAATGACCGAGAGATCCGCCTGTGCGGCCTTCAGGCCGGAGAGAGAGGTATAAAAGGACATGTTTTCCTCCGTAGGTGAAAGGCTGATGGGGTGAGAGAAAGAAGGTTCAGAGCAGTTTCAGGGCATCGCTCGGCTTGAAGGTGCCCAATGGCGTAATCAGTTTGCTGGCTGTGCTATCCGCAGGGGATTGAATGGCGGCGATGCTGGTCCAACTCGCGATGCTGCTGGCTGTTGCGCCGCTCACCTCTATTTTATAGCTGTCGCCTGCCACATAATTGCCGGCGTCGTCGCGGCCATCCCAATGGAAGGCCACGTCGCCTTTGTTCTGTGAACCAAGGTTAATGGTTTTGACCGTGGCGCCATTGCTATCGACCAGACGAACGGAAACATCGCTGCCTGCTTCGGAAAGGGTGACCTGCCCATTATAATTGCCGGTGGAGCCGGGGGCGGTGTAGTTGCTTTCCACCAGCATATCCCGGCCAATCCAGCTTGCTGCATCACCAAAGCGGGCGGATGTGACCATCCCCTCCATCTTGGCAACAGCGGCGGATATATTGGCCATAGACTGGTTCATTTCAGAAATGCCGCTGGTGGTGGTGATGGTGGCCATCTGGGCGACCAGATCAGCATTCTGCACCGGGTTCAGCGGGTCCTGCGCCTGTAATTGTGCGGTCAGCAGGCGCAGAAAGTCATCCTGCCCCAGCTTTTGCTGTGACATGACGCTCTTGCTGCCTGTGGTCAGGCTATCGGCGCTGCCGATGTAATTTTTTACGCCATTGGAATCTGTGGAAACGGTGGTCATTTACCCATCCTTACGGTTTCGAGCAGCAGCTTTTTGGATGTTTCCAGTACCTGCACATTATTCTGATATTGACGCGCGGTTTCGATCATATCGACCAGCTCGGTGCTGCTATCGACGGCGGATTCCCACACAAAACCGTCCTTGTCGGCAAGGGGGTGGCCGGGGTCGTGCCGCTTAATTGGCTGCGCATCGGTGGTGACGATATTTTCCACCTTCACCGTCGAAACACCGGGCTTTTCGGTGACAGAGCGGAAAACCGGGCGAATGGCGCGATAGGCCTCGCCCTCGGTGGCGGTCACATTTCCGGCATTGGCCATGTTGGATGCCGTGGCGTTCAAACGCACGAGCTGGGCCGACATGGCCCGCCCGGTAATATCGAAGATGCTCATGGGCTTATCCATGCTCATTCTCCTTTCAGCGCGCGGGTGATGGTGTTGATGCGTCCTTCAAGGAAGGACAGGGTGGTGCGATATTTGACGGCGTTTTCCGCAAAGATCGTCTGTTCGGTGGACAGTTCCACCGTATTACCGTCCAGGCTGGGCTGTACCGGGATGCGATAGCCCATATTGCCGGTGCCTGCGGAGCCGGTGCTTTTGCCTTGTTCGGTCGCGTCCTTGAGGGCGGCCTCAAAATCAATATCGCGGGCCTTGTAACCGGGGGTGGCGGCGTTGGCGATGTTGGACGCGAGCAGATTGAGCCGCTGGGACCGTAGTTCCAGTGCCTTTCCGTGCAATCCGAATACCCTGTCTTCCAGAGCCATCGTGTCGTTCCTTCATTCCCAGTTTGCGCGATGGAGTGTGCCAAAGCGCTTAAACCCAAAAAAACTTCTAAACCTTATCTGCCCTTTGCCGTTCTAAGCCTGTGAAGGGACCGGGCATTGCCATCTTCGCAGATGGTGTATGTTTATAAGCAAAGGCCGTGCCAAATTTGTTAAATGGCGAATTTATGAGGTTTTTGAGGGTGTGATGACGCTGTGTGAATAGCGTGCTGGTGGGTGCATCTGGCCGGGGTGGCAGCTTTTTGCCGTAAGGCGGCAAATATTTGCCGCAGCAGGACCGGGGCAGATATTTGGTGAGTATTTGGGTGATTGGGTAAGTTTTTCTTCCGGTACTGCGCCTGTTTTATGCGTGTCTCGGATTGGGGCGCAGGCTGGGGAATGGAAAGGCCGCATCAATGCAGATTTTGTCTAACCTGTTTAACCCCATCACTCTGGCGCTGATGCTGGGTGGGTGTATTGCCATTTCTGTGGCGCAAAATGGGTTGGGAACAATGGGGCGGGCCTTTGCGGCGCTGGCGGCCTTTTGGCGGGCAGACCCTGACCGCGACATGCTTCTTGCCCGCGCTACTATGACACAGGTTGACCATATTGCTGGCCTTCGCGGGCTTTCCTGCACGGACAGAGTGCGGGCGGCTAATCCCTTTCTTGCTGTCGCCATTCGCAAGCTGGCTGATGCTGATAGTACGGATAAGTTTGAGATGTGGGCGCAGCAGAGCCTTGCCGATCGTCGCGCCCGGCACGAAAAAGTCCATAAATTCTGGCTTTCCATTGCCGATAGCGCCCCTGCATTGGGTATGGCGGGCACGATTGTCGGGCTGGTCGGTATGTTCGGGGCGATGGATGATCCGGCGAAAATCGGTCCTGCTATGGCGCTGGCGCTGTTGACGACGCTTTATGGTGTGGTGATTGCTAATTTCGTTGCGGTGCCTATTGCGGCGCGGCTTGTTGATCTGTCAGAGCGTGAACTGTTCTGGCAGACTGAGTTATGTGATCGGATGTTGCGCGTTGCCCGGCGGGAAATTGCCCCGCTACGGCGGGCCTCCATCCGCGAAGTGGCGTGAGAAAGCGGCGAGAGATGGCGTTTTCATCACCCTCTGTTGGCCAGATGCACTCTGTAGGTGGCGTGGGACAGGGTGCCGCAGCGAAGGGGGCGGCATTGGCGCGGCGCAGTCGCTGGGCGATTAGCTTTGCTGATCTTTCCTTGTTGCTTCTGGGCTTTTTCGTGCTGTTACAGGCCAATAGCAGCCGCCAGCAGGATATTATCAATGGCGTCGCCCAGCAATTCGGCGCACCGGTTGGGCCGAGTGACCGTATCGCGGCCGCAAAACTTTTTCAGCCAGGTGAGGCGTTGCTAACGCCAGAAGGGCAGGCGCAGCTTACCGCCGTTGCTCACCGTTATGCTGATGGGGGGCAGATGGTCGAAATTCGCTCTATCGGGTTAGACCGGGGCGTTCATCGCTTTGATGGGTGGGATTTAGCCGCCGCCCGTCTTGGTGCGGTGGCGCGGGCCCTTGCGAGTGCGGGAATAGCGCGCGAGCGTATAATAGTGCGCGGGCTGGATCAGGAAGATCAGGGAGAGGCGGGGCAGACCCTTATCCTATCTGCAAAATCGCCGGAAAGTGGCCAAAAATCTTTGGAGACTACGATAAACAAGGTCCGATAAGGACTAGTGTGGTGGATTTGAAATACGCCACATTATAGCGGCTAAGCCAAGAGCGTATTTCAAATCCATAAACCACACTAGAATCATATATTTGCTAGTGACCTTCATGAATCTAAAGTTCGTTCAACCCTTGCCTAACAATGTGACGAACTTCAGATTTAGGTCACTGGTATCATCATTTCATCTCGAAATGGCACGATATTTGCTTTTCTCTGTGAGGTAAGGTGGAGCTATGGCCTTTTTAAACGCCGCAGCTTCATAAGCAGGAGGTCAGGCAAATGTTTCATATGCGCAGGCAAGGCGGTTTTTATGCGATGGGTGCCATTGCCATGGTGGCGGGCGTTTCACCGGTTATGGCGCAAGCGCAGCGATTTGAAAATCTCGACCGGCTGGATTCCCTTGTGGCGATGACAGTTGGTGCAGCCATTGGTGAGCCGGGTGGGGCCTCCGCACCGGTGGACCGTCGGCTTAAACTGACGGCGTGCCCGCAACTTCCTGAGGTAAATGGCCCTGTATTCGGGGCAGCTATGGTGGAATGTAAGACGCTGGGCTGGCGTATCAGGGTGCCGCTGCGTGCCGGTGGGGCGGCCGGTGCGTCTGCTGTGCCTGCATCGGCGCAGCGTTCCGGTGGTTTCGTACGGCCTGCGGCGGCGGAGGTGAAAACCGCTGTTGTGCGTAAGGGCGATCCGGTACAACTGGTTGCGGGGGGGGGCAGTTTTACGGTCTCGCGCCTGATGGTGGCCGATGAAGATGGCGGGCCGGGGGATATGATCCGTGTGCGGGAAGACCGCAAATCTGCCCCTATTTTGGCGCAGGTTGTAGAAATCGGTGTTGTTCGTGTTCCGGGGATTTAAACTATTCTGAAATCTGTCGTATTGTATAGGGACAGGTGAAAGGACAATGTCATGATCAAGTCGGTTGGACAGATGATTACCTCCTCGGCTGACCTTGCGAAATTACGTGAGGGCACGAAGGCTAAGGCGGCATCAGCAGCGACAGACACTGCGGCGGCGCGCGGGCCATCAGGCGCGGCGGCAACGCCGGCAGCCCGTATGGCGGCCGAAGGGGCGCCGGTCGATATGGATCGCGTTTCCGCGATAAAGGATGCCATTGCGTCCGGTAATTATCCGGTGAACCCGGAGCGTATCGCCGAACAGATGATTGAGCTGGATTTGGGCAAATAATATGGCGGGCCTCCATCATTCGGTAGAGCATCTGGAAAAAGTGCTGACCATGTTGCGTCAGTCGCTGGACCATAAGGATGCAGCGGCCATCATGCTGGCAACGCGCGAGGTTGGTGTTGCGATTGATGCCGTGCGGGCGCGGCAGAGCGAGGTTATCAGCCCGGAAATCCGTAGTCGGCTGGAGGCGATGGTGCCGATGATCGAAAATGCCCGGATGCGCGTTAATGTCGCGGCGGATGATGTGCGTCGGCGGATTGACCATCTGGCGCAACAAGGTGTGGAGCAGGCTTCATCCCTTTATGGGCGCCGGTAAGCATTTGGTGGGGTAAGCTCCGTCTGGAAATGGCATAGCATTGTGGTTGAAAGGGCGCGGTTTTCCCGCGCTTTTTTTATTTTGGTGCCCGATTTCTTATCCCATTAACCTTGTTTGTAAAACTGGCATGATATTTGCTTAATATCCTGTGATGAAACAAGGGCGGCATCACGCCCTTGTGATGACACGGGATGGATGAATGTCCGCAGGGACCAACATGACAGTGCAGGGGGCCGCGTCGGGAACGACGCGCAGCGATCGCGTGACCAGCGCGATTGCGCAGGCTAGCCGTCGCACCGGCATGGATTTTGGTTATCTTCTGGGGCAGGCGAAAATCGAAAGCAGCCTTAACCCTACGGCAAAGGCGCGGACCTCCTCAGCCACGGGCCTGTATCAGTTCATTGACCAAAGCTGGCTGGCCGTTATCGACAAACATGGCGATAAATATGGCCTTGGCTGGGCGGCGGATGCGGTAAAGCGCTCAGCAAGCGGGCGCTATTCCGTGTCGGACCCACAGCTTCGCCAGCAAATACTGGACCTGCGCAAGCACCCGGAAACGGCATCGGTCATGGCGGCGGAGCACGCGGCGGATAATAAAGAATTTCTCGAAGAACGCCTTGGTCGCAAGGCGGAGTCGGTGGATCTTTACCTTGCGCATTTTCTGGGCGCGGGCGGCGCGGCAAAGTTTCTGCGCACCCATGACGCCTATCCCAATGCCAGCGCAGCGTCGATGTTCCCGGCGGCAGCAAGTGCCAATAAATCAATTTTCTACGACAAATCAGGCCAGCCCCGCAGCTTTGCCGAAATCCGGCAGAATTTTGCCGCTAAGCTGGGCCGGGCCACGCAGAATGCGATGAATGGCGGCTCTGCTGCTAACATAGCAGGGCAGGATTTTGCCGCCCTTGCCCTGAGCGGCACGGATCAATCGGCAGAATATGCCCGCACAGAAACGCAGCGCCTACAGCAAAGCCTGACCGCCAATGATCTTGTCCGTCCGCAACCGCAGACGGCCCGGCTCGCCTATCTCATGCTCGCCACCTTCGGAAGGTAAAGCACTATTATGACCCGCAGCGAAGTGAACGGAAAACTATGGATGAACACGGCAAAGGGGGCGGTATTGCCGCTCGCGACGCTGTTGCTCGTCATGTTCATGGTGGTTCCGGTTCCGGTGATTTTGCTGGATATTGGCTTTATCGGCAATATCATGATTTCGCTGGCGGTGCTGATGGTGGCGCTGAATGCCGCCCGCCCGCTGGATTTTTCCAGCTTTCCGACGGTGTTGCTGTTTGCGACATTGATGCGGCTGGCGCTGAACGTTGCGTCTACTCGCGTGGTGCTGGTCGATGGGCATAATGGCTCAGACGCGGCGGGCCATGTGATTGAGGCCTTTGGCCATTTCATGATTGGCGGCGATTATATCGTTGGTCTGTTCGTGTTCGCTATTCTGATGATTATCAACCTTGTCGTCATCACCAAGGGCGCGGGCCGCGTGTCGGAAGTGTCCGCCCGCTTCACTCTTGATGCGATGCCCGGCAAGCAGATGGCGATTGATGCTGACCTTAATGCGGGCCTGTTGACCCCTGAAGAAGCCAAAATCCGCCGCGCCGAAGTGGCGACTGAGGCGGATTTCTATGGTTCGATGGATGGTGCCAGCAAATTTGTGAAGGGGGATGCCATTGCCGGTGTCCTCATCCTGATCGTCAACATATTGGGCGGTATCATATTGGGTGTGGCCAGCCATGGCTTGTCTTTGTCGCAGGCGGCGCAGACTTATATCATCCTCGCTATTGGTGATGCGCTGGTGGCGCAGGTTCCGGCCCTGTTGCTCTCCATCGCAGCGGCCAGCATCGTTACTCGCGTTAACAGCGAGCATGATCTTGGCGGCCAGATTTCCAGCCAGTTCGGCAGCAGCAAGGCATGGACCCCGGTCGCGGTAATATTGGGCATCATGGGTATTATTCCCGGCATGCCGCACCTCATCATCCTGCCAGCAGCTGCGCTTGCCGGCTTTATCGCATGGCGTTTGTCGAAGGCGGCAAAGCAGGCGGCGATCGTGCCTGAGGTCATTCCCGAACCGGAAAATCCGGCGAAGATTGAATGGGGTGATGTGTCGGATGCGACCGTGCTGGGCCTCGAAATTGGCTATGGCCTCATCGGCATGGTGGATGATCGTAAGGGCGCGCCGCTGATGGGCCGCATTACCGGCATTCGCAAGCAATTGTCGCGCGAACTGGGCTTTGTCGTCCCGTTGGTGCGTGTGAAGGATAATCTGGCGCTGGAGCCTAATGGTTATCGTATCACTATTGGCGGTGTGATCGTTGGTGAAGATGAAATCTGGCCAGATGATCTGCTCGCACTGGATAGCGGCGCTCTGGAATCTATCGTTGAGGGACGTCCGTGCAAAGACCCAACCTTTGGCCTTGATGCGGTGTGGATCAGTCAGGATAAGCGTAGCGAGGCCGTGGTTGCGGGCTATACGGTGGTGGACCCATCAACCGTCGCGGCGACGCACCTCAACCAGCTCATCGCTATGAACGCATCGGAAATGTTCGGCATGGATGAAGCACGTAAGCTGATTGACACGCTGAAGGAAAATGCGCCGCAATTGGTCGAAGGGCTGACGCCATCGCTGCTCAGCCTTGCGCAGATTACGGCGCTTTGTCGGGCGCTGCTGGTAGAAGGGATACCGCTGAAGGATTTCCGCCGTATCGCCGAAGCAATGATTGATGCTTATCGCCCGGATATGACCATCGACATGCTGGTGGAGGCGGTACGTCAGCGAATTGGATCGCTGATTATTCAAACGCTGGTGCCCGTCAAAATGCCGCTGCCGGTCATCACGCTGGATGGTGATCTGGAAGGGTTGTTGGCGCAGGCTATGCGAGTCGCGGGCGATGCGCGCCATCCGATTGAACCGGCGCTGGCCAATCGTATTACCGAGGCCGTTATTAATGCAGCCCGGCCCATCATGGCCGAAGCGCGCAATTTCGCTATCGTCACATCGCCGGTGGCACGCAGGGCGCTGGCGCGGCTGTTTCGCCCGCATCTCCCTGAAACTCCGGTACTTTCTTTCCTTGAAATACCAGATGGCAAGCCGGTTGAGGTCGTTGCGGTCGTTGGGGGAAATAACCAGCAAGGCGGCAGGCCCGAAATTCCCGGCATGGGCGGAAATGGGCCGAAAGAAAGAATTGCCTAACCAATTGGGTGTAGAAACATGAATCAGAACCACGGGGACATTGGTTTATTATGTTCATGAACCGGATAACGGCAGGCGGTGAAACGCTTACCTATGGTCGCAAAGGGACCGCCCATAATCCTGAGCAACTGGCGCGCCAATATATGCCGCTGGTGCGCAAGATTGCATGGCATGTGCATGGCCGCGTTTCCAATGCGGTTGATGTAGAAGATTTGCTGCAAATCGGCATGGTTGCGCTGGTTGAGGCCGCCAACGGTTTTGAGGACCGTGGCTTTGGCTTTGCCGCTTATGCTAAGATGCGGATAAGAGGGGCGATGATTGACCATCTGCGTCGTCACGCCACTATTTGTCGTTCCGCTATGGCAAAGCGCAAGCAATTGCAGGCGGTTCGCGCCCGGCTGGGGCAACAGCTTGGCCGGACACCAACCGAGGCGGAAATGTCCGCCGAGATGGGGATGGACCCGGCAGACTATCGCGAAATGGCCGATGCCGCTGAACTGGTTCAGGAAACCAGCATTGATGAGGTCTATTCTGACCAGTCCATGTGGTTTGCCGATGTCGAAGAACGCGCGGATGAGGCGCTGGAACGGGCATCGCTCAAAACCGCATTGGCGGCGTGTATCGGGCAATTGCCAGAGCGGGAAGCAATGGTGCTTCAGCTTTATTTCGTTGAGGAAATGAACCTTGAGGAAATAGGCGCGGTGCTGGATATTGGCGCTGCCCGCGTGTGTCAGATCAAGAAATCTGCATTGGATAAGATGCGCGACATGCTGCGCGAAACTCTGGAATAAGCCATAATTCCGCCTGCTTTATAGGGGCTGTGCTGTTCCGCACTATATTAAAAAAGAGGCCATAGGAAGATTTGCTTCCTATGGCCTTCATCGGTTGCGACCCGAAGAAATGAAGAAATAGCGCTCTAATACAAAGCCTTATGTGAAGATGATGGATTCTGCCTGAGGAATGACGCGTGCCTGCATGTCATGGGCTTTTTTCTTCAACATGCCCCAGTCAACCCCGATCATTGCGCCCTTATGCTTGCGCAAAGTGCCAGCAACCCAAACACTATCGATATCCTGCCAGTGGGCGAAGTTGACGACGCGATCCGCCAGTGACCCCATCATAGCAAAGCCGATGCGACCCGTATTGAGAAGCACCAGATCGGCGCGTTTGCCAATGGTCAGTGACCCGGTTTCATCCCCAATACCCAGCGATTTTGCGCCCAGCGAGGTTGCGAACGCCAGAACATCGGTGGATGTATAATCTTCCGCCAGCTTTGTGCCTTGCGGGGAACGATACAGGCTCCAGAAGCTGTTGCGTGTATGTTCAAAATAATCATGGCACAAAGCAACCGGCACATCCATACCGATGCCGACGGAAACCCCGGCGGCCCTTGCCCGGCCATGAATTTGCGGCTGGTCATAGGCATATTCGCCCATGGTAGAACAGCCCAGTTTCACACCGCGTTTTGCCATGATGGCCAGTTCTTCGTCGGAAAGGCCATTGCCGTGGCTGACATGCATGTCTGCGCCCAGCAAGCCCGCCTTTTCCAGATGCATGATGGTGTGGCCATGTAATGTCATCAGGAAAGGGGAAAGGGCGCGGGCCTGTTCCAGCTCCCATGCGACATTATCAATGGTTCGCTTTGGTCCGACGCTGAGGCCGCTAAGCCCGATGCCGAAACGCAGTGGGGCTTTTTTGTCGGTAAAATATTTATCCCGCGTCGATTTCGCCCATGCAAGATGCGCCACGTCCGCGCCCGCGCCAAATTCTGCGGCGGCCTGAGCCGCTGGTAAGGTGTCCCCGGCACCATAAGTCGGGCTATGCGTGATCTGGAAACAGAACACGCCGCCTATGCCGGAATCCTGCAACCCCTTGCCTGCTGCATCGCCTTTTTCAGCGGTGTGGATGACATGGGCCTGATCCAGCACGGATGTGACGCCGCCATCAATCATGATGGTGCCGCCCAGCCAGTTGCCAAGATAAACATCATCCGCGGTCATGCAAACGCCGACGCGCTGGTTGTTGAATGGAATATAGTTGGAATAGCGCTTTGGCTCAGTCTTTACCAACTCACCCAGAAAAGGGGTTTCCCATGTGTGGCGATGGCTGTCTACCATGCCGGGCATCAATATCATGCCTTTGGCATCGATGATTTGCGCGCCAGCGGGTGCCTTCAGTCCCTTACCAATTTTCGTAATAAGGCCATCTTCGATCAACAGGTCTGTGCCCGGCATTTCACCAAGCTGTGTATCCATAGTGAGCAAATCAGCACCACGGATCAATGTGCTGCGCGCTGCTTTTGGCTGGGCCCCAAGCAAGGCGCGACGGGAAAAATTAGTCATCGTCTGTGTCTCCGTTTGCTATGGCTCAGATAAAGTTGATGGTGGCGGTCTGGGCTTCCAGACGTTCCTGAATGCTATGCAGGCGGGCCTTGATCGTGGCCCAGTTTACGCCGATCATCTGCCCGTTGCGTTTCACTGCTTTGCCAGAGGCCCAGACGCTGTCGACATCTGGTAGCTGGGCGAAGTTCAGCACGCGGTCTGCCAGCGAACCCATGATTGCAAAGCTATAACGATCCGTGCGTAAAAGAACGAGATCAGCCCGCTTGCCAATGGTGATAGTGCCGGTTTCATCACTCAGACGCAGGGCCTTTGCCCCAAGGGCGGTGGTGAAATCCAGCGTGTCGGCTGATTTATAGTCTTTGGCGAGGGCAACCCCTTCCGGGTCAAGATAGAGGTTCCAGAATGCGCAGCGCATATTTTCAAAATAATCCTGCGTCAGCGCGACACTCACGTCGAGGCCAGTACCAACCGCAACGCCTGCGGCGCGGGCGCGGCCATGCACAGAGCCGGGCAGGCCACGTGCTTTATAAGGAAATTCCCCCATGGCGGTGGCGCAGATCATACCGCCTGTATCCGCGAGCATCTTCAGTTCATCATCGGTCAGGCCGTTACCGTGGCTAAGGTGAAGATCAGGGCCGAGCAAACCGGCATCTTTGAGATCAGCAATGCCGCTGCCCCGCGCCCCGAAATGACCAGCTGGAAATTGCTTGTTGGGCCGGTGGCTATGCGCGGCAACCATGCCAATGCCATAGCCGCGCATCCGTTCCATTTCGGCTTTTACTTTGTCGATGGGGGCACCAAATGCGCCGTTGCTCATGCACAGGCCAAGGCGCAGAGGGGCTGAACTGTCGGAAAATACTTCCTTTGCCAATATGTCGGCGGTGCGGAAATGGGCATCATCACCCATCGCGCCTTGTTCTGCGTCGGCCTGCTTCATCGGAACAGTATCGCCCGGCCCGTAAGTGGGGGTATGGGATATCTGATAGCCGAACCAGCCACCAATACCGGTTTCCTGCAAGCCTCTGGCGGATGCAATGGCCCGGTCCTGGCTCCATTGAATATGGGCGTAATCCAGCACGGTTGTTACGCCGGAATCTAGCGCCTGAAGACCACCAAGATAGGCCGCGAAGTGATGATCTTCTGCCGTCATGCAGACCATGATCTTCTTCTTGGACGTTTGATAGGTGGCGTAATCTTTCGGATTGGTTTTGACCAGATGACCGGCCTCTATCCCTTCCCAGATGTGGCGATGGCCATCGGTCATACCGGGCATTAAAATCATGCCGGTGGCGTCGATCACTTCTGCATCCGCAGCGGCGATGTTTTTACCAATAGCGATGATTTTACCGCCATCAATCAGGACGTCCGTGCCGGGCATTTCGCCCAGTTTTGGGTCCATCGTCAGTACATCTGCATTACGGATCAGCGTTTTGCGCGCAGCGCGCGGAGCAGCAAAGGACTGCGCTTTGGCTGATACAGGAACGCCAGCGCTGGCGACCGCGGTTGCGGCTGCTGCACTGGCAGACAATTTCAGAAAATCTTTGCGGGTGATGTCGATCATGTGAACCTTCCTTCTCCAAACGAAGGGGCGACATTCTCATAAGGGGTAGGGAAGAATGTCGCCCAGTTGCACCTCAGAAGTGTGTCAGAAGTTGCGACGAACGCTCAGGCCAACAGTGCGGGGTGTTGAGCTGATCGTTGCCTGTTCAAGGTTAGAGAAAGTGTTAGATGACACCCTTATCAAACCGGTTTTGTCGAACAGATTATTGATGAAGACCGACACATTCCAATCCGCATATTCGATGCCAGCGCGGGCATTAACCATACTGAAATTGCCCATTTTTTCGAAAATCGGGCTATTCGGGCGGAACTCTGAATTGGATTTGCCGGTATAGCTGTAATCCATGCGGACAAACGCATCCACAGCATCCGAAGCGGCCCATCCATATTCCGCGCCAACCGCCGCGGTGAAGGATGGTTCATTGGGAATACGGTCGCCCTTTTTCCCGGCTGCGGTTACAACGCCGTTAATCTGGTCTGTGCGCAGCTTGCCGCGCTGAAACGCCATATTACCGTTGATAGACAGTCCTTCCACCAGATAAGCGGCGAATTCAACTTCCGTACCGCGAATGCGTGATGCACCTACGTTGGTGATGAAGTTGAAGTTAGGAATAGCAGCGGAAATCTGCATATTCTTCCAGTCGATCTGATAGGCAGAGACGTTGAACGTCACCTTTCTGTCAAACCATGAGGTCTTTATCCCCATTTCATAGTTTGTCAGGGAATCTGACGTGTAGGCGATCAAGTCATCAGGCAGGCCTGGCGTGTTGTTGAGGCCACCGGGGCGGAAGCCTTCTGAACGCTGGGCATAGACCATGATGTCCCTTGTGGGTTCATAGCTGACGTTGATTTTCGTGACCCAGCCAGATGCATCGGCATTGGTGGTGAGAGGCGGCCCGGCAATAGAGGCGTTGATATAGCTGGTGCTGAGAACCTGTCCGGTCGACTCCTTCTTGTAGGAATAGCGCCGTAACCCGCCTGTAATATTCAGGCCTTCAACCGGGCGAACGGTTGCTTCGCCAAAAAACGCTGTTTGTTTTAGCGATACATCAATCGAGCGGGAGAAGTTGTAAACGATCGGGAATTTTACGAGGCCCGTAACGCCATCGGCTTCTACAGTGGAACTGACTGCGCTATCGCTCCGGCTTTCGCGGAAAATACCGACGGTCCAGTCCAGCCATTTGCCGCTGGTGCCGGAAAGGCGGCCTTCCCATACCCATGCGCCTACCTTCATCGGCTGATAGCCAGAAAGAGGGAGGAGGGAGTAAACCCAGTCCTTATATTCCTGCTTTTGCGCGTCAGTGCAGGCACCGGTGACGTTGAAATAACGCGAGCAATAAGCATAGCGGTCGCCCGCCGCGCGGGCAGAACGGGTGCCGTCAATATATTTCGTACCATCCCATGTATAGCGCGATCCTGATGCAGTCAGTGTTGCAAAGCCTAGATCTGCCTCGCCATTCAGGCTGTACAGACGGAAGCTATTGGGGAAGGGCTGTTTATGTTCAGCATCGGTTTTATATTTACCGACAGCGGGGAACCACATCGGGGAATCATGGGATTCCTGCTCTTGCAATATCGCCGTTGCATTGATTTTCACGCCAGTTGCCGGGGTGAGTTGCAGCATGAACCGGCCACCGTATGAGCGGGCGCTGTTCACATCTTTCTGATTAAGGACGACATTGTCGACAAAACCGGCGCGGCGATCATAGAAACCGACAGCGCGGAAACCCAGAACATCTTCAACCAGCGGAATATTGACCATGCCGCGCGTTGAATAATTCATGCCGCCGCCTTTGATGTCGGAAATCGACCCGTCAAACGCGCCTGCATATTCATTGGAATTGGGTTCGTTAAAGATGAGTTTGAAGGTGCCGCTCATGGAACCGGAGCCATAGAGCGTGCCTTGCGGGCCGCGCAGTACCTCAACCCGTGCAACATCAAACAGGTTAAGATCGGGCGTGATGCTCGATGGGTCTGATGTGGCGCTATTGGGGCCGCTCACCGGTGTTTCACCCAGATAGAGGCCGACGGTGCTTTCGCCGGCGCTCTGCACGCCGCGAATAGAAATACGGCGCTGTGACGTGTTGGTTTCCGTCATATTGAGGCCCGGAACCTGACGGATCATATCCGTTGCGGAACTGGCGCCCTGCTTCAGAAGGGTTTCACCACCAACGGCGGAAATGGATAATGGCGTATCCTGTAACCGTGTTTCGCGTTTCAGTGCCGTAACAATGATTTCGTGGCCAGTGCTATCATTATCAGATGCGGTTTGCGCATATGCTGCGTTGCAAGAAAAAAATACAAGTATCCCCGTGCTGCAAGCGAGTGTTCGCCGCAGCCGCATAGCATGCGTTGTCATAATATTTCCCCTGATATTATCCGCTTACTAGCGGCCTGTATAAAGGGACGAATGAGAAAATTTTTTCCTCATCAAATTTTTTCATTTATTTTGCGATGCGGAAAATTTTCGCGTCAACTCTAGCCCGAAGGTGCGTGGTTGGGTGGTAATCATGATATCTGCCTGATCGAAGTTGGATTCCATCCGACGTTTTCCAACGCTATTGAACAGGTTGGAAATGCTGGCTTTTATTGTCCATCCGGGCAGGTTGAGGGACCCGCGCAGGGTAATATCTGTATAGCCGCCCATTTTTTCATAATAAGCGCTGTCGGATCGAAATTCTGAAAAGGAATGGCCGATATAGCTGAACTCTGTGTCAATGCTGGCATAGGCCTGTTTGCTCAAATAGAATTTCCGTTCCAGTTGCGCGGCCAGCTTTATCTGTGGTTCAAAGGGGATGTTATCTCCCTTTAGCCCCGGTGCGACGACCACCGATGTGGTCTGATCTTTGGTTAGCTGGGCGCGTAGGATATTCGCGTTGATGCGAACATTGGTGGCCTGCCCTAATGATGCACGAAGGTCTATATCCGCCCCGATTACCCGCGCGCTGCCAGAATTGCTGACGAAAAGAAAACTCGGTATTCTGGATGTCGCCTGCATATTGCGCCAGTCAGTCCAGTAAAAGGAAAAGCTGCTGAATATGCCTGGCTCTGTCCAGCGTTTGTGAAATCCCAGTTCATATGATGTAGCTGAGTCGGATTTGAAAACTTTTAGATTTTCTGGCAAATTCGGCACGGAATTCACCCCGCCTGGTCGAAAACCCGTTGCCATTTGCGCGTAGAGCAGAAAATCCGGCGATGACGTATAAGACAGATTAATCCGGCCAGTATTACCACCTGCTTCCGATATATAGGCCACAGGAGGGCCAGCAATCGCTCCGTTGGTATAGCTGGTCTGTAGAATCTGCGCGAACAGGCTTTTTCTATAATAATATCCGCGCATCCCCATGGTCAATGTAAAGGGCGGGGCAATTTTCCATGCAACATCGGCAAAAATTGCAAATTGTCTGGTGTTGATATCAACCGACCTTTTATATTCGGCCTGAAAAGGGGTCTGTATCTGTCCTGTCTGCGCATTCACACGATATGTGCCGTTCGTGCTGTTGTCAGTACGCTTTTCAATGAAGGCACCTGCGGTCAGCATGAAAGGAAGGCCGGGAATGGTTGCGATACGCAATTCACCGATTTTTGCTTCTACCTGCATCGGCTGATAGCCGACAAGAGGAAGCGTTTGTCTTATATAAGACTGATATTGGGTCATTTGTTCTGATGTGCAACTGGAACTGCCGATGAATAAAGGGCAATATGTTCCGCTTTCCATAGCCCTTATTGCCGGGGCGGTCGCCGCGATAGTCCGCGTCACATCCCATTTATAGTAAGATGCTGTCGCGGTTATTTCCGCTATTCCTGCCCGCGCATGGCTTGTCATGTTGAGCAATAGTAGCTTGTTGGGGAAGGGCAGTCGCTCTGATATGCTGGTCTTAAAGGTGCCTAATTCCTTATATTGTGTGCTGGGGTCTGCGATTTCCTGTTTCTGATACAGGGTGCTGAGGGTGAAATCGAACCCGTCGACTGGTTCTGTCCGTATTTGCAACCGCATCCCAGTGGTGCGGGACTGATTTATGTTTTTGATGCCCAGAGTGACATTATCGACATAGCCACTGTTGCGCTCGTCATATATTAGCGTCCTTAATCCGACTTTGCCGGTGATGACGGGCAGATTGAACATGCCCGTGACGCTATGGCCAAATCCTCCCTTTGCCATCTCCGTCATACCCGCCGTTGCCTGTACGGCTATCGCCTCACTGTCAGCTTTGTTCGGCACCAGTCGCACGGCACCGCCCAGCGCCCCGGAACCAAATAATGTGCCTTGTGGACCGCGTAATACCTCTATGCGGTCCATATCATACAGGCTGATATTGGGGCTCATCTGGCTGACGTCTGATGTGACGCTGCTCGGCCCGGAAACCGGGGTTTCATCAAAGTACAGAAGAACGCTGTTTTCGCCCGCACTGTGCATACCGCGCATGGTGATCCGCCATTGCCCGGCGCCTGTTTCGCTAAGGTTCAACCCCGGTATCAGCCCCGATACAGAGGATAGGCTGGTGCGCCCTTGCTGTTCAACCATGGCGCCCCTGACCACTAACAGAGAGCCGGGATAGCTGCTGATAAAAGCAGGGCGTCGGCTTGCCGTTACGATGACATCAGGGGGTGGTTCCGTTACGCGCGGAGGTGGCAGGGCCGATGTAGCCTGATTGGTGGTCCAACTGGCGATTTCTTCGCTACTGCCTTTCTTTCGTCTGCGAACCAGCAAGGTATTTTGATTGAGAGCGATAACTTCGAGATCATGATAGCGGCGTATGGCTGTTTCTGTTGCGGCTTTTGGCTGCATTGCACCGCGTACGCTGAGGGATTTGCGGCCCGCCACGGTTTGCGGCTGAAAAATGATGCTGACTTTCGCCTGTCGGCTGATTTCCTGCAGGGCCAGGGGCAAATCCTGTGCTGGAATATCATAAGGATAAGCAGGCGCAGCAAAAACAGACGTTGAACAGGTCGCCAACATCGTTGCTGATATAAACCGAAAAAGGGTTTGCCCTTTCATTTATGCCCGCTCTTTACCCCGTCATTCTCCTTTTCCGGCGCCCCCTTCAACTTGTTATTTTATGATGTTATCATGTATATGGATTGGCCTTCTGCCTTGGTCTCAAGGTTGAGAAGTTCGCCCATGGCCTTTGCGAATTGTTTATTCTGTCCCATCAGGAATGTACCACTTACCCGCATGGCCCCGGCCTTCGCATCAGGCACCAGACGTATGGAATCATATCGGTTCAGCTCCGCACAGGCCTCCGTTAACGAGCTGTTCTGGAATATGAGTTGGCCATTACGCCATGCGATAATCGGCCCCATTGCCGGGCGATCCACTATGCCCTGTGGGTTCAACCGCTCTCCTTCGTGCAATAAAACAGGGTTTGATCCGGGCTGAGAGATGCGGACATTCCCATGCAGAACCGAAACCGTCAGGCGGGATGATGTAAAGCAAACGTCGACGTCCATTGCTGCGCCGGTAATTTCATAGTCAGGTGTCGTCACGGTAAAGAGCTGGCCATCGTCAGATAGTGTTTGCAGGCTGATCCGGCCTTTTTGCAGTTCCAGCCGACGGGAACGCATCCATGGTTGCCGGATGGTGGTTTCTGCATCCATCTGGACGGTATATCCGCCATTCAGCCGCAGGGATTTTCTCTCGGCAAGGCCGGTGGTGACGGTTCCGGCGTAGGCGACCTGCCATCCGGCTGCACCGGTGCCAGCGGCCAGCATCGCGGCTCCGGCCAGAACTTTGCGGCGACTAACCCGTGCGGGGCGGGGGAGAGCGGCCTGAGCCGGAGTAGAAATATGGGCCTGAGACTGAGCGTCCCCCCAGAGCTGAGTGTCAGCCTGAGCCGTCGCCCGTTGTAATTCGTCCTGCCAGCGCCCGGCCTTTACCCCGGCGACTTCATAAGCCGTGCTGACGGAATTAAAGGCACGGCGGTGCGTTTCATCCTGTGCCAGCCATTGGGAAAAGGCTGTACGATCCTGATCGCTGCAATCGTCCGCATGAAGGCGCGCCAGCCAGATTGCGGCGGCTTCCATAGCCTGGCGAAATTCGAGATTAGCGGCTGCCGTCACAGATTTTCCATTCTCTCGGCTAAAAACAGGGCGGCGCGTGCGATATGTTTTTCAACGGCACTCTGGCTGATGCCTATTGTTTCTGCAATCTCACGATATTTCCTGCCCTCTATGCGATGGAGCAGAAAAATCGTGCGGGTCCGTTCCGGTAATTGTTCAAGGGCGTCATTCACGAGTCTTAGACGTTCGCGGGCAGCAATTACCTCATCTTGTAATGGATCGGTGCTGGCGATTATGTCATAAGTTTCTTCGACGGGTTGATCGGCAATCCATTTTTTTCGCCTGTTTTCATCAACGCCGATGTTGATCGCGGTGCGAATGATGAATGCACCGGGGTTGTTGATTTCATTATTTTGTCGATGCGCATCAAAACGGATGTAAGCACTTTGCAGCAGATCTTCGGCGGGCGCAGATGCTGGTAAGCGCCTCCGTAGCTGTTGTAACAGTGACCTCCATGTGCGGCTGTCCAGCTTGTCCCCCTATTCTGACCCGTCCCCTCTTGGCGTCAGAATTTGAAACATAACCGTAATATCGAATTGATCAATATCCAAATCGGACTGTTTCTGCCCTTGGTTGATATGGGGATATGGTGAACGAAGGGGGGAGTTGGTAAACCGGCGGCGGCCTTCATATTCCATAGTCCCCGCGCAAAAGAGGGTTAATGAAAACTTGTTTTCATTGCCTGCGCATGGAGATTTCGATAACCTGCTTCCATCATGGCCAGATTTTCTCTTCCTAAAGGAAAAGCGCAGCTTGCTTTCGTCGGTGTGATTGCATCGGTGGTTGGGTTGACCTTCGCCATTGCCGGAAAAGGCATTTATGATGCTGCGACTGATCCCATAGGAACCGGGGCTGTCAATGCTTCGGCTGGCGGGGCAGATCAGCCAAAGGGCAAAGCCGGACAGACGCAGGCCAATTTCGCGCTGCGGGTAGACCCGGCCCTTGGTTCCTCCCGCCCGGAAGGCGAGGGGCAGCCTGCTGTGCCGGGGCAGATGGCGCAGTTTGCCGTAAAGCGTGTGCTGAAGATTGAAGGGCCGATGAAGCATGGCAGCTTCGTTTGGGATGAAGAGGGCGTGCCGAAGGACGGTCCGCTGATTATAACGGTTGATCTGGCCGCGCAGACTATGTCGGTTTTCCGAGATGGTTATGAAATTGGGGCGGCTGTTATTCTGTATGGTGCCGATAATAAGGAAACCCCGCTGGGTGTCTTCCCGATTTCTCAGAAAAAGGTCGATCATGTGTCGAACCTTTACGATGCGCCCATGCCTTATATGCAGCGCCTGACCAATGATGGCGTCGCTATTCACGCCAGCGAGGTGGACTGGGGCAACGCGACCCATGGCTGCATTGGTGTGCCGCTGGAATTCGCGAAAAAGCTCTATGGTGTGACCAAGCTGGGTGATGTGGTCATCATTACCGACGGCAAGAAAATGGCGGGTGTCTAAAGATTGGGTATTGGCGCTCTGGCTATGAACCCCTGATGACATTGATCTGACGCCTGTTCCTTTGATAAAGGAGCGTAGAACAGACATATCCCGGATTGATAAACCACATTTAGCTGTGCTGTTCGGCTTTTGCGGCCAAGGCAAAACCCCCTGCCTCGATTGAGACAGAGGGTTTAGGAAATGGGGCCTCAGCAAGGTGGGGACCATTAAACTGCCGAGGCCCCATATGATCCGTCATCGGCGGGACAAGTCGATGACGGATGTTATTCTTTATCCCGTCAATCCGCGCCTTAGCGGATGAGGGTCAGAACATTCTGCTGGCTCTGGTTTGCCTGAGCAAGCATTGCGGTAGAAGCCTGCGACAGGATCTGCTGCTTGGCGAGTGCCGTGCTTTCTGACGAGAAGTCGGCATCCTGAATGCGGCTGCGGGCGTCAGACAGGTTGGCAATGTTGTTGGTCAGGTTGTTGGCAACCGATTCCAAGCGGCTCTGCGATGCACCGAGAGAGGCGCGGGTCGTTGCAACGGCATCCAGCATGGTGTCGACGTTGCCCAATGCCGTCGAAGCATTAGCGGCAGTGTCTACGGCTGTAGCTGCTGCGAGGTCAGCCGGAGCGCCGAGCTTGATGGTGACGCTGTCGCCAGCATTGGCACCAACCTGAATGGAAATGTCGCCAGCGGTGCCGGTAAATGCCGTGTAGGTCGTGCCGGTTGTTGCGCTGTTGAAGATACGCTTGCCGTTAAATTCGGTCTTCGCCAGAATGTCGGTGATCTGCGACTTCAGTTCGGTAACTTCGGTGTTCAGCTTGGTCCGGTTGCTGTCTTCATAGGTGCCCGAAGCAGACTGAACAGCCAGTTCACGGATACGCTGCAGCATGTTGGTGACTTCGTTGAGCGCACCTTCCGCAGTCTGGGCGAAGGAGATACCGTCATTGGCGTTGCGGACGGCCTGATTCATGCCGCGGATCTGCGATGTCATCTTGGAGGAGATGGCAAGGCCAGCGGCGTCGTCCTTGGCGCTGTTGATGCGCGAACCTGTGGACAGGCGTTCCATCGCGGTGCTGAGGTTGCGGTTGGCTACAGTAGAAGCATTGTTGGCGCGCAGAGCAGCGGTGTTGGTTGCGATAACGGTCATGATGTTCCCTTTCCGTAAAACTATCAGGTCGCTGCCATGCGGCGCTTGCGGCCTCGTAAGGGGAGAAACGACAGAGCCGATTTTTCTTTTAGACCATGACGTGATTTTTTTATTTTGGTCTGGGGGAAGATGGTCCCTCAATGGATGAACAGAAACCTGCGGGGATGAGCGTGCGCGTTAAGAACGGCACAGCGAATCATAACTTTAATCGATTCGGTAAAGTTAACTTTGCGGGTAAGGGGGATTTGCCGCCTATGTTGGTGTGGTTAGCAAATAATAAACCATGCTTTATTGGAAAAAATCATTATTTTCAAATATATATTTCATTAATGGCGGCATTTTGCCGGGGCGGAAAAAAATTGCCGACCCGGCCATTTTTCTGTTTTTGTTAACTATATCCTAAGCGTAATAGGCCAAAATTACTCCTGTAGACGGCGAAGAAGTGGGACATACTTTTCGCCAGATGTGGGGGCAAATATCGTGTCGATTTTTGGCATCAGTGATGCAGTGTGCGGAAAAATTCCTGCGGTGCAGGCATGGCTTGAACATGCGTTTCTGGACATTGCGCCGGTGGCGGCAGATGCCCCCCGTGCCCGTGGCAGCCGCCATGTGCTGCTCGTCAGTGAAATTGCCCACGCCACCTGCCGTGACATATTATTGGATTATCGCGCTGGTGAGGCAATATTTTCTCAGCCTCGTTATGTGCGCGCCGCAGATGGCATGCCTGCGCGGGTGGAATTTGGCCCGGCGGATATGGATTTCGCCTGTGCGCTGATTGCTGAACTGCTCCGTCCCTCTGGTATGCCTGCTGTCGGTGACGAAGCCAGTGCTAAGCTGATGTCGCTGGCATCGCGCATCGCGGCGAGTGACGCGACTGTGCTTATCCAGGGTGATACCGGCACCGGTAAAGAAGGCATGGCTCGTTTCCTTCATGCGCGCTCGGTTCGCAGCAACAAGGATTTCATCGCCGTCAATTGCGCAGCCCTTCCCGAAACGATGATGGAAGCGATGCTGTTCGGCCATAAAAAGGGCAGCTTCACCGGGGCGGCTGGCAGCAATGAAGGGCTGTTTCTGGCAGCCGATGGTGGCACTTTGTTCCTCGACGAAATTGCTGAACTGCCGCTCAACCTTCAGGCGAAGCTGCTCCGCGCTCTTCAGGAAGGCGAGATTTTGCCGGTGGGCGCAACCCATCCGGTGCCGGTTAATGTGCGCGTTATCGCGGCCTGTAACCGTGATCTGCCCGCCGAAATAGAGGCTGGCCGGTTTCGTAGTGATCTTTACTGGCGCCTCAACGTGATGCCGCTCTCGCTCAGCCCGCTGGCGCAGCGCAAGGGTGATATCATGGCGATCAGCGCTGCAATGCTGCTGGCACTTCATGAAAGAGCCGCTGTGCAGGGGCAGGGTGATGACTTTGCGTGGCCGCGTCAGGATGCTCTTGCCGTGCTGGCTGCCCATAGCTGGCCGGGTAATGCCCGCGAACTGGGCAATGTGTTGCAGCGCGCCGTTGTGCTGCGTGAAGGCAATGGCATTGGTGCTGCGGACCTCACATTAATGTCGGTGAGTGCGCCGATCATGGTGCCGACGCCGGTTGTGCCAGCAATGGCAGGAGTGATGCTGACAGAAAAGCCGCATATGGCTGATCCGATCATCCTGCCCGGCGCGAATGTGCCTGCTGCCGTTGGCCGGGGGCGTCCCCTCAACAAAATGCAGGACATCACTCGTGCGTCCAAGCTGGATGCGGTGCGTCGCGCCTTGCGTGAAACGCAGGGGCATCGGGCGCAGGCGGCCCGCAAGCTGGGCATTTCCGAACGGACATTACGCTATCGCATCGCGGAGCTGCGTGATCTGGCAATAGCATGAACGACCGGGGGCAAAGGGTCGCTAAAGTAAGGACGGGGCGATGAGCGGAATTTCTTCAACCGACAGCGTGATGGCCATTCGTAACGCGATACTTCAGCGCAATGCCGCGCTGCGGGATGTCGCGGCAGCGCCGGATGCTGGTGTTGTGGGGGCAGGCGCGGATGCCACGCAAGGCGTTTCGGGTGGGTCCACTACCGATTTTACGGCTGCCCTTAAAGGGGCGCTGGAAAAGGTGAACGGCCTTCAGGCGGATTCAAGCGCCGCAGCATCGGCCTATGAACGCGGCGAAACCACCGACATCGCCGCCGTGATGATGACCAAGCAAAAGGCGTCACTAGGGTTCGAGGCCACGCTTCAGGTCCGTAATAAATTATTATCCGCTTACAAAGATATTATGAGCATGCCGGTATGATGGGCATCTGGGGTGAAGGAATACCGCAGTCATGAGTGAGACAGCAGCTTCTTCTTCGGCGGTTCCCGCTGTGTCGTCCTCCGCTGGTGGTTCCGGCGGTCTGCCTGCTGCCATGGGTGGCCTGAATGACTGGCGCGCGCGGTTCACCGATATGATCCGCCAGCCTGCTGTTGCGCGCAGCCTGCCTCTTCTGGGCTTACTGGGCGTTGTGGGGGCTGCGGCTCTTTTGTGGATGAGCATGAGGGAAGCGCCGCAGCGTGACCTGTTCCGGGGCTTGCCCGACAGCGATAAGGCCGCCGTGGTTGAGGTGCTGGAGAAAAATAATATCCCCTATAAGCTGGATGCCAGCAATGGTGCGATCACCGTATCAGAGGATCAGTATTTCCCGGCAAAGATGATGTTGGCGTCGTCCGGCCTGCCCAAGAGCGCGCCTGATGGCAACACGCTGATCGACAGCCTGCCTATGGGCGCGAGCCGCGCGGTGGAGGGGGAGAAGCTCCGCTCTGCCCGCGAAATGGATCTCGCCCGTACCATTGAAGCAATCGATAGCGTTGAGAGCGCCCGCGTACATCTCGCCGTCACACCGCCCAGCGTTTTCCTGCGTGATCGCTCTAAGCCCGCAGCATCGGTGATGCTGCGTCTGGCGAAAGGCGGAAATCTGAGTGATGAACAGGTGCAGGCAATCGTGCATCTGGTTGCATCCTCCGTGCCGGAACTAACGCCGGAATCCGTTTCTGTGGTCGATCAAAATGGCCGCCTTCTCTCCAATGCAGGCGGGCTGGATGGCTCCGCTGACAAGCAGCTCGCGGTGCAGAACCGTATTGAGGACCGCTATCGCCAGGCGATTACCGCCTTGCTGACCCCGATTATTGGGGACGGAAAATTCTCGACAGAGGTTCATGCCGATGTGAATTTTGATGAACGTCAGGCGACCCGCGAAACCTATCCGCAGGAAGAGGCTCGCCTCCGCGCCGAAACCGGTA
Organism: Sphingobium sp.; assembly: GCA_009360885.1. Lineage (GTDB taxonomy): Bacteria > Pseudomonadota > Alphaproteobacteria > Sphingomonadales > Sphingomonadaceae > Sphingobium. The sequence goes on from SPEL01000008.1 coordinate 47,007, forward strand.
GCTGGCAGGCGACCAAGCCGGGCGAAGGCAAAGAAGGCGAAACGGGCGGTATTCCCGGTGCGCTCTCTAATCAGGCACCGCCGCCAGCAGTTGCCGAGACGCAGGCCGCCAATGTGCAGCAGGCTGGCGCGACCACTAACCCGGCTTCTGCCAGTGCCAATGGTCAGACTCAGCCAGAACTGGCACCGCTGCGGACACAGGAAAATTACAATCGTAGTTTTGAACTGGGGCGTGAGGTTTCCGTCACCCGTGATGCTGTGGGCACAGTAAAGCGCTTGTCTGTGGCCGTTGCGCTGGATGTTGGCGCGGATGGCAAGCCCCGCAGTGCGCAGGAAATCGCGGCGCTGGAGGCTCTGGTCAAGAGTGCTGTGGGCTTTAGCGAGCAGCGGGGGGATGTGGTTTCGCTTTCTTCGCGCAGCTTTGTGAAGGACCCTAATGCCAGCGCCGAAACACCCTTTTATGAAACCGACTGGTTCATGGGCCTTGCCCGTAATGTGTCGGCCCTTGCCGTTGCCCTTGTGCTGATCTTTGGCCTTGGCCGTCCGCTAATGAAAAAGATCACGGCTGGCAAAAAGGCGCAGGCCGAAGGAGAAGCGGTTGATGGCGCAGGGCCATCTCTGTCAGGCCCCGGTGGCCCGTTGACAGCAGATCAGAAAAATATGGGCCAGAACAAGCTGGGGCATGAAATATCCGAAGAACTGATCCGCAATGCGCAGGAAAACCCGGATCAGAAAGTGACGCTGGATATGATTAGCGCCACGCCGGATTATGCCCGCCGTGCTGACCTGATCCGCAATTTCGTCAAGCAAGACCCTGACCGCGCAGCCCTTGTCGTGCGGGATCTGCTGAAAGAAAATAAGGCGAAAGAAAATGCCTGAGGTTCTGACACCCGACCGGCCCGAAGATGATGCCGAAGCGCTTAGCCCGCTGCATGGTAGTGCCGCTGCTGCTGTATTGCTGATGTTATTCAGCGAGGATGAGGCTGCGGAAATCCTTGCTAGGCTGGAACCGGAAGAGGTTCGTCAACTTGGCTATGCGATGTATGATGTCGCCGATGTTGAAATTGAAGAGGTCAATCAGGCGCTCGATCAATTTGTAACCAAGGCGAAGAAACGCACCACCATCGGCTATGGCGCATCCAGCCATATCAGAGGGGCGATGCATAAGGCGCTGGGGCCGGAACGGGCCGATAATATGCTGGCCCGCATTACCCCGCCGACGCGCTCTACCCGGCTTTCCTTGCTGAAATGGATGGAGGCAGGGGAAATCGCCGCCATTGTTGAGGGAGAGCATCCGCAACTCATTGCCGTAGTGCTGGCGCATCTGGAACCGCCCGTCGCCGCTATGGTGCTGTCCCGCTTGCCATTGGAAAAGCAGGAAGACGTGATTTACCGCGTCGCCACCCTCGGCCCTATTGGCACCGAGGCGCTGGACGATGCGGAGGCGATCCTCTCCGTCGGTTCTCCGTCGGTAAAGGGTGGCACATTACAGCGTGGTGGCACCAGCGAGGCTGCTGCCATCATGAACAATGTCCGCAAGGATGTGGAGCAGCGCATCATCCGCGCCCTTAACAAGCGGGATAAGATCGTTGCCCAGACGATCGAGGAAGAAATGTTCATCTTCGATAATCTTATCGATCTGGATGACAAGAATATGGGCGCCTTGCTGCGGAATGTGGATACCGGCCTGCTGGTTGTTGCCCTCAAAGGTGCGAATGACATGCTGAAGGCCCGGATGCTGGGTTGTATGTCGCAGCGCGCTGCGCAGTCCATTACCGATGAAATGGAAGAACGCGGCCCGATGCGCCTTGCCGAGGTGATTGACGCGCAGAAGCAGATTGTCGTCGATGCGCGCCGTCTGGCGGAACAGGGCGTTATCATGCTGGCCGCGAAGGGGGATGAGTTTGTCTAGAATATTCTCCGCGGCACAGATGGAGGGTGCGCAGCCCATTGGTGTGATGGCTCTGGGGCGGGATGAACCTGCCGGTGGTTTTCATACGCGCTTCGGGCTGAGTCAGGATCAGGGGTGGAAGCCCGGTTCCCTTGCGGGGATGATGAGGGGCACCAAGGGCGCGGGGTCATCTGGCGCGCGTCCGGCTGCCGCTGCTGCGCCTGCCGCCGATAATGCGAATGATATTCCCCATGATAGCCCTGCGGTTGATCCGGTCGATCAGGCACGGGCTGATGCTTTTGCGCTGGGCTTTGACGAGGGGATGCGGGTCGCCACCGAAAGCATGGTCGCAGATGATGCCGCGATCAGCCATCTGGCGGAATCGCTGGCGCTGCTGGCCCCTGCGGCGACGGGTGCGCTGCCTGCGCTGCTTTCCGCCGCCGTGCTGCGGCTGGTGGAACAGGTTGTCGGTAAGGCGCAGGTCGATGTTGATCTGCTAACCCGGCGGGTAGAGGCCGTCGCAGCCTTTATCGAGGAAGAGCAGGCGCGTAAGAGCCTGCATCTGCACCCGGATGATATTGCTTTGCTGGCGGGGCATGAACTGGGCGTGGAATTGACGCCCGACACGGGCATGACGCGGGGCAGTGTACGCCTTGATAGCGGCGAGGGCTGGATAGAAGACGGCCCTGATGTTCAACTGTCACGTCTAAAGGCGATGCTGGATACGATGGAGGATGGGGCGATATGATCGAAGCCGCCATCGCTCAGGCTGAAACTCTGCTGAATCATGTGCAGATCAGTGATGCGCCGCGCCGTGTAGGGCGGCTCGTCAGCCTTGATGGCGGGATGCTGGAGGTGACGGGCTTTAACCGTCCCATTGGCACGGGGGCGCGGATTATCGCATCGGACGGGAGCTGCGCCCGCGCCGAAGTTATCGGCTTTCGTGGCAATCGCGCCATTTTGGTGCCGCTGGATGAAGGCGCGCCGCTCAGTGCCGGGGCGCGGGTCGAACCGGATGCCGCCGCCAATATGGTGCAGGTGGGCGAGGGACTGATTGGTCGGGTTATTGATGCCATGGGGCAGCCGCTTGACCGTAAGGGGCCGATTTTGGCGCAGGGTGTCTGGCCGATTAATGGCGTGCGTGGCAATGTGCTGGACCGTGGCCGCGTGACGGAGCCTTTTGATCTTGGCGTGCGGGCGGTCAATGCGCTGCTGACGGCAGGGCGCGGCCAGCGTATTGCGATTATCGCCGGGTCTGGCGTCGGTAAATCGGTGCTGATGGGCCAGATGATTGCGGGCGCAGACGCTGATGTGGTCGTCACCGGCCTGATCGGGGAACGCGGCCGCGAAGTTGCGGATTTCCTCGAAACCAAATTATCGGGCGATATGATGCGCAAGAGCGTCGTGGTCGCCGTACCAGCGGATCATCCGCCGGTGCTGCGTCTGCGCGCCGCCGCCCGCGCCACTGCCATTGCCGAATATTTCCGGTCGCGCGGCCTAAAAGTGTTGCTGCTGATCGACAGCTTAACCCGCTGCGCGCATGCCCAGCGTGAAATTGGCCTGTCATTGGGGGAGCCGCCTGCGATGAAGGGCTATCCGCCATCGGCCCTCGCGCTTATCCCTCGTCTGGTGGAACGGGCGGGCGTTGATGTGCGCACGGGTGGTTCCATCACCGCGCTTTATACCGTGCTGGCCGATGGTGATGATACCGATGACCCGATTGTGGATGCCGCCCGCGCCATTGTGGATGGGCATATCGTGTTGTCTCGGCACCTTTCGGAACAGTCGATTTTCCCGGCGATCGACATTGGAAAATCCTTGTCCCGCGTGATGGCGGATGTGACCAATGACGATCATTTGCGCGCTGCCGCGACCTATCGGGCATTATGGGCCGCCTATGAGGAAAATAAGGACCTTATCCTGATGGGAGCCTATCGTCCCGGTAATGACCCGTTGATTGATGAGGCTGTGAGCCGGCGGCAGGAAGTGCTGAATTTCCTGCGCCAAAGCGCGAAATCGCAAATTGATATCGACACTAGTATATCCGCGCTGACGGCGGAATTCGGCAGATGAGCCGGAGGCTCGTTACACGGCGTCAGCGTCTTGTTCGCGTGCGGGAGGCCCAGCACGCTATGGCCATTGCCGAAACCATCCGCGCAAAGGATGTGGTGCAATCCCTCTCCGATAATGCGGCGCGGGTGGCGCGGGTACGCGGGGAACTGTTCGAGGCGCAGGTGGCGCAAATGGGCGGCAGCTTTGCCGCACATCGTGAACTGGCGGATCGGCTGGAAAAAGCTGGCAAGCAACTGGAGGGTGCAATTTATGATGCACATAAAGTTGTTAACCAAAAGCAGGATATGCAGGTTAGTGCGAATCGTGATCGGGAAATCGCTTTGCGGCTGAAAGACCGGGCACGAGCATTGCAGGAAGCGCAGATGGAGGCACGCATCGCCGCCATAACGCGCTATCGTCGTATGAAGCAGCAAGGGGAATGAGCATGAATTTGCTGGCATCATCGGGCGGGGCTGGGGTGAACGGGGCGGGAGCATCCGGTCAGCCTGCGTCGCTTTTCGCCCTATCTGCGCAGGCTTCGTCTGCCAATGGCATGGCCGTTGATGGTGCAGGCAATTCCTTGCTCAATGGTGCGTCCCCTACGGTTGATTTTGCGTCCCTGTTACAGGGCAAGAGGGAAGAGATCGCACCTGTTCCGGTGGCGAGCAATGCTCCTTCCTTCTCCTTGTCGGTATCCGGTGGCATGTCTGGGGGGACGGCGCTGAATGCGCTGGCGCTGGCAAGCGGCATGATGGGGGATGCTACGATCGGGGGCGGTGATATTCGTGATTTCACCCTGCCTGCTTCGCCCAATGCAGGGGTTCCTGCCGCGCCGGAGGGCATAGAAATCATGGCGATGGCGTCTTCATCCATCGCTGTTTCGACTTTGCCAATGTCTGAAGAAGGCGAGCCGGAACAAGCGAAATCAGAGGACGAGGCAGAGAATATCGGCGTTGCTCAATCAGACGCTGAATCGGCAGATCGCCTTTCCTCTGTTGCTGATGCCAATGAAGGGGCGCAGCCCGTTGCCGCCTTTGCGCCGATTGCACCTGTTATAACAGCCGCTCCCGTTGCAGCTGCACCAGCATCGGATGTGCCTGCCTCTGGTACAGAAAGGGTCTCGGCGGACGCTGTTCCTGCGGGAAGCGGGGGCGCGGGAAGCAGGACTGCGGTACTACGCACCGCTGGCATGGAGGGAGAGAGCGAAGGCACGATTTCTTCTTCGCTTTTCTCGGCTGTGCCAACCGCATCTGTGATGCGTGATAAAGCTGTGACCAGTGATAGAGTACAAGAGCCAGCAGAGCCTGTGCCAGCAACATCTGTAATAGCAGATGACGCCCCATCCCGCCCGGTTGCTGCTGCAGTAAAGCCGGGTGAGGCGACGGCGCTGCTCGCCAGCCTGCGCGCTGCTTTCCCTTCGGTCGAACCCGCAGTGGATGCGCCAGAAGGGACCATAATGACCGGCGATAGCGCGGCACACGCGCTTTCCCGCCAGCATCAGGGGGCATCATCGCTGGCGGAATCCTTGACCGGGGCATTATCGGCGGGCGCATTATCCGCCTCGCCTTCTTCCCTTTCGGCTCAGGCCACCAAAGGCGAACAGCCTGACATTGGCGTGGTCGTCACTCTCTCCTCTGGTACGGATAGCGATGGTGCCGGTGCGGGGGACAGTGCATCATATGGCGAGGGAGGGCAGTCGGCTGCTCCGTCTTCTTCCATTCCGTCTGTGGCAAGCTCAACCGCGCCATCGGGCGCATTCTCTGTTGCGCTGAATAATGCCTCCGGTCTTTCGTCGCCAGTGGCGGCTGCCCTTAATCAGCAAGTGATTGATCTGGGTGTTTCGGGCCAGTGGATTGATGATATTGCCCGCGAAATCGCCAGCATAAGCGCCAATCCGGGGCAGGGTAGTTTTCGCATTGCTTCGCCGCATCTGGGCGGGGTGAAGGTGGATCTGATGCCTGGCACGCACGGCACGGATATTCGTATGACGGTGGAGAGCGAACTGGCTCATGCGGCCTTGCAAAAAGATCAGTCGCGTCTGCTTCAGGATGCTGAATTGGCGGCGCTGCGTATCGGCGATGTGCGCATAGAACGCGCCCCGGCCAGTGATACTACCCGCAACGAATCGCACGCCAATGGGCAGCATCAGGGTCAGGCCACCGCGCAGGCAGGGGCAGGGCAGCATCAGGGGCAGGGAAATTCATCCGCCCGGCAGGATATGGCCGGAACAAATGATGGAAATTCGGGCCAGAATAATGCTAAAACCCCGTTCACCAAAACCGTTATGAAGGAAGTGGGGGACGGTGATGCAGGTGCTAATCTGCGCAGCGGAAGGGGTGGTGACGCTCGTTACGCCTGATCTGCTTCCCTATTCGGGATATGATATTCCTTCGTAAGTGTGGGGCTGAGAGACAGACGGAATGAGTGACGAAGCGAAAGCTCCGAAGAAAAAGGGTGGCAAAGGCCGGCTGATACTTCTCGTCCTTGCAGCATTTTTGCTGGGTGGGGCCGGGGTGGTCGGTGTGCTATATGGCATGGGTATGTTCAATTCCGCGCCAGCAGGCCCGGTGGAGGACCCCAATAGGCCAAAGCTGGTGCCCAAGGGCGAAGACCCTGTTGCCATTGCGGACAAGGCTAGGGCCGATGCAGGGGTGAAGGGTGAAGGGAATAGCCATATTCCTACCGATGTTCATGTGCCCAAAGAAGGGGTGGATTTGCTGCGTCCAAAGGATGTTTCCGGCTATCAGGCCACCTATTTTCAGATGCCCGCGCCCTATACATCTAACCTCTCAGACAGTGATGCGCTGGTGCAGATCGCGCTTGCGGTATCCACTTATTATGACGCCCGTGTCACCGAGGCCGTGAAGACGCATGAGATGGCAATACGCTCTGCGATTCTTATGATGTTGGCACAGGAACAGGAAATGACGCTGACAACCCCGGAAGGGAAGCAGGCGTTGCAAAAGAAATTAACCAACCTTATCAATAAGATATTGAAAGAGAAAACCGGTTATTCGGGTATTGATAACGTTTATTTTACCAATTTCGTTATTCAATAGGGGGTCCGAAGCTGGGGTGTCCCCCTGCCAAGGGCAGGGGACCAGCAATGACGGACGATATTCAAACTTATAAATTTGGTGCATCAGAGGCTCAGGCTTCTGTTTCCCTGACGGGTCTAGACCGGGTGGGGGAGCGGATGGCACGCCGTATTCGTGCATTGCTGGAGCCTATTGCCGGGCAGCGACCGGCCCTGTCCGCGCAAAATGCGGAAATGGTGAATTTTGATCTCTGGTCCGCCATGGCCCCCAGTTTTTGCGCGCTTTCTACCTATCGTCTGCATCCGCTGAAAGGGATGATCCTCGTCCGGCTGGACCCGGCGATGGTCTGGGCGCTGGTGGATCGTTTCTATGGCGGGGCGGGGGATCGTGCCGCGCCAGAGCGCAGTGAGTTCTCGCGTGGCGAAGAGCGGATGATCGCCCGCATTTCCGATATTGTCATGCACGCGCTGGTCGAAAGCTGGTCGGACCTGCTGACGATGGAAATGGCACCCGTAGCCCGCGAATCAGACCCGCAGGTGCTGGTCTTTGCCGAGGCGAATGAAGAATTACTGAGCCAGAGCCTGACCGTTGATTTCGGTAAGGGGCAAAGCTGGACAATTGAAATTTTATTCCCGCATAGCGCGCTGCGGCAGATGGAGCCATTGCTGGATAACAGCACGCCTGAGGAAGTGCGGCACAAGGACCCATTGTGGCAGGCCCGTCTTGCCCAGCAAATGGGGGGCATCAGCTTCCCGACGCGCACGGTTCTGGCACGACCATCCTTGTCGCTGCATGAACTGTTAAACCTTAAAAATGGCGATGTTATTCCTATTGGCATCGCCCGCAGCCTGCCGCTGATTGTCGGTAACAGGGTAGTGGCTGAAGGATCGGTGGGTGAGCAAAATGGCCGCGCCGCCTTCATGATAGAAAATATGTTGAACAAGGACCCTATCGCATGAGTGACATGAGCGAAGCGCCGAAAGTGGAAAGCGCCATTGGTCGGCTGAACGGCAATCCGCAATATCATCTGCTATCCAATATTCCGGTGCGCTTATCGGTAGAGGTCGGCTCTACCAGCTTGCGTTTGTCGGAAATTATGGACCTGAGCGAAGGGTCAATCGTCGAATTGGACCGTCAGGCTGATGATCTTCTCGACATCATGGTTAATGGTGCGCTAATTGCACGGGGTGAGGTGGTTACCGTCAACGGGCGCTATGGTGTGCGCGTGGTGGACGTCGCCAATACCGAAACGATGATGGCGGGCGTTGAACGGCGCTCTTAAACGATATACGGCCTGAACGGCGTTTGGGCCTGAAGGTGGCCTGAATAATGGGGGGCTTGGGGGGCGAATGTTCTGGTACTTCGTGAAACTGATCGTTCTGCTGCCTCTGTTGGGCGGGATGATCTATGCCTCTCTCTGGCTCTGGCGCAAATATCAGCCCGCGATGATGGGTGCGCAGGGGGATCGTTCCATCAAAATCATTGAAATGCTGCCGGTCGGCACCTTTGGTAAGCTGGCTGTGGTGGAATTTGATGGTAAGCGCCTGCTGGTGTCGATGACGCGGGGGCGCATTGAAAAGCTGGCCGAAGGTCATGCGGTGGACGCCGCGACGGGAGAGGTGCTTATCAATGATCCGACCGGAAATATCGGCGCTGCTGATGGTTTTCGTTCCGGTAAATATGAAAGCCCTTATCGTGCGCGGTAATGAGGTGGTGCCGAGGCGCTTATCCTCCCATCATTGCTTTCCCATGATGGTGAAAATTGCGCTGGCCGCCGGGCTGGCGCTTTTGTGCTGGTGGCTGATGGCTGACCCGGCGCTGGCACAGGCCGCCCCCGGTGCGGTCCCGCCTCCTGCTGCCCCGCCGCCGCCTTCGCCCATAACGGGCGGCGCGCTGACGCGGGCGCTGGGCGATGTATCCGGCAATGGCGCGCCTATGTCCCTATCGCTGCAAATCCTCATCCTGATGAGCCTGCTGACGGTATTGCCGTCGCTGGTGCTGATGATGACGAGCTTTACCCGCATCATCATCGTTATGTCGTTGCTGCGTCAGGCATTGGGCCTTCAGCAGACCCCGCCTAATCAGGTATTGGTAGGCATTGCCTTGTTCCTTTCGCTGTTCGTGATGCGCCCGACCATTGATGAGATTAACCGCAACGCCATCACCCCTTATGGCGCGGAGCAGATCAGCATGGAGGAGGCGGTTGGCCGTGCGGGCAAAGTTCTCCACACCTTCATGGCGAAGCAGACGCGTGAAAATGACCTCAAAATGTTTGCCAATCTGGCCGAAGCACCCCCTTTCCAGACGGTGGCGGATGTGCCTTTTTCGATATTAATGCCCGCCTTTGTGACCAGCGAGCTGAAAACGGCCTTCCAAATCGGCTTCATGATCTTTCTGCCTTTCCTCATCATTGACCTTGTCGTGGCATCCACGTTGATGTCCCTTGGTATGATGATGCTATCGCCCACGATCATATCCATGCCGTTCAAGCTATTGCTGTTCGTGATGGTGGATGGATGGGCGCTGACCATGGGTTCCCTCGCTAGTTCTTTTGTGACCTGACCGCAGGAAGGGGACGCAATCCATGGAAAATACAGATTATTTTATCGGTGTCGCGCAGCAGGCCTTATGGATTACCGCGCTTGCCGCCGCGCCTATCCTCATTCCCGCACTGATCGCAGGCGTGCTGCTGGGGATGATACAGGCGGCGACATCCATCAATGAACAGACGCTGAGCTTCGTGCCAAAGCTGATCGTCGTGGCGGTAATGTTGGCGCTGTTCGGTGGCTCTATCATGCTGCTGGTAGCGGATTTTACGCGGGAGATATTTGAACGTATCCCTGATCTGACGGCAAGCTGAGGCAAGGGCAGGAGGGCGCATCATCCATGTATCCTACTGGCTTCATCGGTGTTGAGCATCAGCTCTGGCTCTGGCTGATTGCGATGATCCGTCCCGGCGCGGCTTTACTGGCTGCACCCATTTATGGGGCGCGCGCAACACCGGTGCAGCTTCGCCTGATCCTCAGCCTCGCCATTGGTATGGCGGCGATGAACAGTGCGGTGTTCACCGTGCCGGAAGATGGCGTCGCCAGTTTTGCGATGGTGCTGCTGGTGCTGGGGGAGGTGTTGGCGGGCCTCGCCATGGGCTTTGCGCTGCAAATCGGTTATTCGGCGTCCTTTGTTGCGGGGGAAACCATTGCGAACGTCATGGGCCTTGGCTTCGCGTCGATGATGGACCCGCAATCGGGCCAGTCCACGCAGGTGGTGGGCCAGTTTCTCTCTATCCTCGCGACCTTCATGCTATTGGGGATGGATGGGCATTTGCTGCTCATTTCCTATATTATTCAAAGCTATCAGGCGATGCCGCCGGGTGGGCCGATGTTGTCCAATGATGCCATTTATGGGCTGGTGATGTTCGGCGGGGCCTTGCTGGGGGCGGGGCTGACCATCGCCCTGCCGGTTGGTTTTTCGCTGATTCTCATTCAGCTCGTCATGGGGATGCTGGCGCGCTCTGCTCCGGCGCTCAATATTTTCTCGGTCGGCATACCGGTGGCGTTGTTTGCGGGCCTTGTCTTAATGGCCATCGCCGCGCCGATTATGGGGCAGGGGCTGGTCGACGCCATCAGGCAGGGGCTGGAGCAAGCGCAAATCATATCGGAGGGGCGCTGATATGTCCCAATCCAATGGTGGTGGCGAAAAGACCGAAAAACCGACCCAGAAAAAGCTGGATGATGCGGCAAAAGAAGGTGACCTCCTTCAATCGAAAGATTTGGCGACGGCCTTGGTGGTGCTGGCGGGGGCGGGGTGGCTGGCCTTTGCCGGGCCGATGATATTGAAGGCGCTACAGGAAATGCTGGTGCTTGCCTTGCAGTTCGGCAGCAAGGATGTGGCGGATTTTGATCCTGCCATTCGCAGTTACAAATTATTGACGGGTCTGCTGTTGCCTATTGGGGGCGTCATGGTGGCGACGATCATTGCCGCCATCGCGGCACCAGCCTTGTTGGGGTCTTTGGGTTTCCGCGCCAGTGCGATGAAGCCTAAGCCATCGAAGCTCAACCCCGCCAAGGGGCTAAAGCGCATGTTTGGCACCCATGGCCTGATTGAGCTGGCCAAGTCGCTTGCCAAAGTGTTGCTGATGGGCGGCGTTGGCGTGTGGTTAATCTGGGGCAGCATCGCGGAAATCAGCGTGATGGGAACGGGCGGGCTGGAGGCGGCGCTCGACCAGATTGGCGGCCTGTTTATTACGGCCTGCCTTGTGATGGGCGGTGCGTTGCTGCTGATTGCGGGCATAGATGTGCCCGCGCAGATGTTTCAGCGTAACAAGCGCCTGATGATGAGCAAGCAGGACATCAAGGACGAGCATAAGGAGAGCGAAGGCTCGCCGGAAATGAAGGGGCAAATCCGCCGTCGTCAGTTTGAAATGCTCTCCGGCAATACGCGCAAGGCCATAGCCGAGGCCAATGTGGTGCTGATGAACCCGACCCACTTTGCCGTCGCGTTGCGGTATAAGCCGGGGCAGGATGCTGCGCCCATCGTGGTGGCGCGGGGCTGTGATGCGCTGGCCTTTGCGATCAGGGATCTGGCCGATGCCAATGCGGTGCCGGTGCTACAATATCCGGAGCTGACCCGCGCGCTATATTTCACCTCTCGCGCCGGAAAAATGGTGGATGAACAGCTTTATATCGCGGTGGCGACTTTGCTGGCCTTCCTGTTCCGCATTGAGAATCAATTGGCGAGCGAGATGGACAGGCCGCATATTGACCTTCCTGAAGATATGAAATTTGACGGAGATGGCCGTAAAACCGGTAAGCCAAAGCCCGATGCAAAGGCGGAGGATTAGTCCCTGTTTCGGGCCTAAGAATGCGCTAATGGTTTTTCAGCAAAAAATAGGGTTAAAATCTTCTAAACCCCGTTCATCAGCATGTTTTTCATCATCCCTTCCGTAAAAGGGTGACATGGTTGATCTCGTGCCTCGCATCGACAGCGTAGTGGCCGATTCCATGGCCCCAACTCGTGTCGTACCCGCCGTTTCGGCGGTGCAGCCCGTTGCGGCTCTTTCCAGTTCGGGAAGTGACGCGGGCGTGAACGCCGATGGCGGGGATAGCGCGCGGCGTCAGCAAATGGCCAGTGCCGCTGATTATGCGAGGGTGCAGGCCCGCATTGCCCAGATATTATCCGATATTGGCGGCCGCATGGGGCTTTCCTCTGCACAGAGGCAGGCGCAGGCGAGCACGGAAATGGATGCGATGATGCCGCGTTCCACCGTGATCGTTCCTTTACCACCAGCCACCACCGAATCTATCGAACGGGCGGTTAAGCTGGCGCGGGACATGGTGCGTCAGGCAGAGCTGACACGCCGTGCACAAGCTAATATCGCGCCTGCTGTGGCCGATCAGCTTCTCACACGTTCGGCCTGATTTACCTGCATTTTCTGATATAGCGCGGCAGCACCCTCATGCGCGTCAGGTGACAAAGCTGCCATGATTACCCCATTATCTGCCGGGTGTTTCTTAGGGAAACCTTGCTTTTTCAACAAAATTGGAAAGTTTTGTTAAACATTGGCTGATAACGGTCGTCTCTGTCTTTCAGGAGGACTCTATAATGGTAAGCAGTGCAGGTAGCAGCATCATCAGCGCCCTTGGTGGCGGATCCGGCCTGAATACAACATCCTTGGTTGCTGATCTGGTGTCCGCTGCGCGCGGCCCCAAGCAAACTGCCATTACCGATAAGCAATCGCTTAATAATGCGCGGGTTTCTGCAATGGCATCTGCGATCAGTTCGATGAGCACCTTCTCCACTACATTAAGCACGATGCTGAAGGACCCTACTTATACAGGGAAACCCGCATCGGCAGACCCGTCGATTGTTTCGGTATCGACCCTTTCCACCGGCAAGCCAGCTGGCCTTCCTGCACAGATAGAGGTGCAGCAACTGGCGCAGGCGCAAGTGCTGAAATCGGAAACACTGGCGACGTCCGGCACGGCTGTTGGGCAGGGTAGCCTGACGCTGACCACAGCATCTGGCGCGCATAAAATTACCATCGGTGAAGGGAATGACAGCCTTGCAGGGCTGGCGCAGGCCATCAATGATTCCGGCGCGGGTGTCACCGCTACGGTCATGAGTGACGCTAGCGGCTCCCGTCTCGTGCTGAAGGGGGCTACCGGCGCAGACAATAGCTTTACCCTGACGAAAGAAGCAGATGACACGGCATCGGCGGATTTAGAACGCTTCACCTTTGGCAGTGGTAGCAATGGCACGATGGCCAGCACGCAGGATGCGCGCAATGCCATCATTCGCCTGGATGGTGTGGAAATGCAGTTTGCGACCAATACGGTGAAAGAGGCGCTGCCGAATGTGCAGATCGACCTCAATAAAGCTGCGCCGGGGACAAAAGTGGCATTGGGCATGGATACGCCTGCGACATCCATTCAGGATATGCTGAAGGATTTTGTGAGCGGTTATAACAGTATGCGCGGTGCGCTGAATAGCGTTTCAGCGGGTGGGCAGAATGCCAGCGCAACCGGTGCCCTTGCGGGGGATAGCAGCATTCGCGAAATGAAATCACGGCTGAGTGAACTCACCACGACGGAATTATTGTCTGACGGACCCTATAAGTCCTTGAGCGACATTGGCGTGAAAACCAACCGGGATGGCACGCTGACGCTGGATACAGACCGTCTGAAAGCGGTGATGGAGACCAGCCCTGATATTGTGGAGCGGATGATAAACCCCGCCACCAGCACGGACGATAACCCCGGTCTGGCAAAGATTGTTACCGATGTGAATGATCGTTTGCAGGGCAAAGACGGCGCGCTGACTGTCGCCAAAGCAAAATATGATGCGCTGACCAAAAGCTATGCTGAGCAGATGGAAAAGCTGAACACTCAGATGGAAAATTATGAAGAGCGGATGACCGCTGTTTATGCCCGTCTGGGTACGCAGCTTAACACTATCAAGGCAACGCAAAGCTATATGGAACAGCAGATTTCCGTATGGACCAATAAAGAATAATTCCTGACTTTCGGGTTGCAGGAATTTTTTGGCTGATGAATCTGAAGCGTGTTTAATGCTGATGCATAGTGCAGCAAGCTTCAGATTTATCAGGAACGCGTGCCCATCAAAATCACCAGCTAGTGTGGTGGATTTGAAATACGCCACATTATAGCGGCTAAGCCCAGAGCGTATTTCAAATCTATGAACCACACTAGAATCATATATTTGCTAGTGACCTTCATGAATCTAAAGTTCGTTCAACTCTTGCCTAACAATGTGACGAACTTCAGATTCAGGTCACTAGGGTCCTGCCCTTAATATCTACCCGCGCGTAATAATATCCTCTGGCCAGACCAAAGACGGTATCTGATTAATGGGTCGCGTCTGTACCAGCGCATCAGGCAGATTTTGCTGATCTCTACGCATCAGCCCACCGAAATCCGCAACAAAAATGGCAAGGGATTCGCGGTAGAGCCCCAAATCTCTCATCCAGCAATAATCATGAGTGCTGCCCCTAAAGGCTTCTGATTTCTAGCCGTATCTAACCCTGAACGGCTAATGGAATGGGACTGTGACGATTATGTATTATTCACCGGGATATACAGGCGCGGCAATGAAGCGTTATGCGGCCGTTCAGACTGGTAGCCGGGTTGAAGGTGCCAGCCCGCATGAACTGGTGCGCATCCTGTTTGATGAATTGCAACTGGCGATGGAGGCTTGCTCTCTGGCGTTGGATCATGGCGATGGAACAAAGGCCAGTGATAAGCAATTGCGCGCGCTTTCTATCCTTCATGCGCTGGATAGCAGCCTCGATTTTGACAAAGGCGGGGATGTCGCCATCAGCCTGGCGCAAATCTATCGTGAGGCCCGTCGGCTTCTCCTCGTTGCGCAGGATAGTCAGGATGCTGCGCATGTTCGCGCGGCTCAAGCCATTATTGCGGAAATCGCCGGTGCCTGGAACCAGATCATAGTATAAGGCCGCATTCAGCCCTTTTGGTTCGATATTCTAATAGTTGACGCAGTGGCGGCAGGCGCGATATAGGCTCCCGTCGCACAAGGGCGGCCCAATGGGGTCGCCTTTTTGCGTTGCACGCGCCCGGTGGTTATTCCGGCGCGCATTTTTGTTTTATATTTGTTGGAACGCCGGTTCGCCCGGCCCGATTGAAAGGGAAGCTCATGTCGATCACGCCGCTCATGCCCGTATACCCCCGGTGCGATGTGCGTCCCGTGCGAGGTGAAGGCTGTTACCTGATTGGGGAACGAGGCGAGCGTTATCTGGATTTCGCGGCAGGTATTGCGGTGAATGCGCTGGGCCATGGTGATCCGCGTTTGGTGAAAACTATTACGGAACAGGCTGCGACGCTGATGCATGTGTCGAACCTCTATGGCAGCCCTCTGGGTGAGGAACTGGCGCAGATGATCGTCAATTCCACCTTTGCCGATACGGTGTTCTTCACCAATTCCGGCGCGGAGGCTGTCGAATGTGCGATCAAGACGGCGCGGCGCTATCATTATGCCAAGGGTGCGCCGCATCGGCATAAGATCATCACCTTCGCCAATGCCTTTCATGGGCGGACGCTGGGGACGATCTCTGCCACGAATCAGCCCAAAATGCGCGATGGGTTTGAACCGTTGCTGCCCGGTTTTGAGGTGATCGCCTTTAATGACCTTGCGGCGGCTGAGGCGGCCATTGACGAAAACACCGCCGGTTTCATGCTGGAAACGGTGCAGGGCGAAGGTGGCCTGATGCCTGCGAGTGAGGAATTCCTCACTGGCTTGCGGACTCTGTGTGATGAACATGGCCTGCTCCTCATATTGGATGAAGTGCAATGCGGCGTTGGCCGTACCGGCACGCTGTTCGCTTATGAGCAATATGGCGTGACGCCGGATATTGTTGCTGTCGCCAAGGGCATTGGCGCGGGTTTCCCACTGGGGGCCTGCCTCGCTACGGAAAATGCGGCGCAAGGCATGGTTGCTGGCACCCATGGCTCCACTTATGGCGGCAATCCGCTGGCCATGGCGGTCGGCAAGACCGTCTGGGGCATCATACAGGATGAGGATTTCCTCGCCCATGTGCGCCAGATGGGCGAACGTCTGCGCTCTGGCCTTGAACAGCTCATCCCCAATCATGATGACCTGTTTGAGAGTGTACGTGGACGCGGCCTGATGCTGGGCCTGCGTATGAAGAGCGATAGCCGTGCCTTTGTCGCGCATTTGCGGGATAATCATGGCCTGCTGACGGTGGCTGCGGGCGATAATATCGTGCGTATTCTGCCGCCGCTGGTGATTGAGGAAAATCACATTAGCGAATGTCTGGAAAAGCTGTCAGCCGCCGCGCGGGATTATACCCCGCCTGTTGCCAGCTAAAGGGAGGGGCAGATGACCCGTCATTTTCTCAATCTGTCCGATGCGGGCAGTGAAGCAATTGAAGCAATGCTGAATGACGCCACGCGTCGGAAAACCGCACGTTTGGGACAGCCCAAGGGCGTGGCAGACAGTGATGCGCCGCTTTCCGGCCATGTTCTGGCGATGATTTTCGAGAAAAACTCGACCAGAACCCGCGTTTCCTTTGACATGGCGATGCGCCAGTTGGGTGGCTCCAGCCTGATATTGGATGGTGGCACGTCACAGCTTGGACGCGGTGAAACCATTGCCGATACCGCCCGTGTTCTCTCGCGCATGTGTGATGCGATCATGATCCGCACCAGCGACCATGAAAAAATCGAGGAAATGGCGCATTATGCGACGGTTCCGGTGATTAATGGCCTCACGGACCTTTCTCATCCCTGCCAGATCATGGCGGATATGCTGACGGTGCGTGAACATGGCGTTGCCTTGCCGGGCAGCCAGTGGGCGTGGCTAGGTGATGGCAATAATGTGCTGCACAGCATCGTAGAGGCCGCTGGTTTGATGCACTTTGATGTGCGCATGGGGTGCCCCGAAGGCTATGATCCTGACCCGGCCTTTGCCGAGGCCGCGCGGGCGCTTGGTTCGACCGTCACATTGACGCGTGACCCGGTTGAGGCGGCGCAGGGCGCAGACATCATCGTCACCGACACTTGGGTGTCGATGGGGCAGGCCCATGCCGAGGAAAAGCTAGCAGCGATGATGCCTTTTCAGGTTACGGAAGGGCTGATGGCGCAGGCGAACAAGGATGCGAAGTTCCTTCACTGCCTGCCCGCCCATCGCGGTGAAGAAGTGGTAGATGCGGTTATTGATGGCCCGCAATCCCTTATCTGGGATGAAGCCGAAAACCGCATACATGCCCAGAAATCCGTGCTTCTCTGGGCGTTAGGGCGTCTGTGAGGTAAAAATGGAAATGAACCGGGCGAGTGTTGCAATGGCTCTCGTCCGGTTGTTTTCGGTGCGCGCGCTGATGGTGGTGCCCTGATATGCTAAAGCTGGCCTGAGCAGACGGGCGCTTGTTTTTGCGCATGTGCGCCCCCATTTCATTGCCGTTATGACATTTGAGACAGCTATGACCACGCCAATTTCTGACCAGCCCGTTCACCCCGCTTCTGTTGATTGCGCATTGGGTTTCACTATCGCATCCCGCAATGCCCGTGGGCGGCTGGCCCGGCTTGGGCCGGCGCTGGAGGAAATCCTATCCGCCCACGCCTATCCCCCGGTGATTGAAAAATTGCTGGCAGAGGCGCTGGTGTTGACGGCCTTGCTGGGCAGCACGCTTAAAAATGATGCTGGGCAGCTCACGCTTCAGGCGCAGACTGAGGTAGGTGCGGTGCGCTTGCTGGTTGCGGACTATGTGGCATCACCTGAAGGAGGCGTGCTGCGCGGCTATGCGCAGTTTGATGAGGACAGCCTTGTTGAACTGGGTGAAAATCCCTCGCTTTTTGGGCTGTTTGGCAAGGGGTATCTTGCGATCACCTTCGATCAGGCAGCCGTCGCTGGCGCAGAAGCCCAGCGTTATCAGGGTATCGTTCCGCTGGAGGGGGAGAGCCTTGGCGCAGCGGTGGAGCATTATTTCTATCAGTCGGAGCAAATCCCCAGCTTCGTGCGCATCGGTGTGCATCGGCAGGTCGATTCTACGATCATCGCAGGTGGGATATTGGTGCAGCATCTGCCCATTGGCGAAGTGGGGCGGGAACGGTTGCATGTACGCCATGACCATCCGGAGTGGGAACATATTGCCGCGCTTTCTGCAACTCTTCAGGCGGATGAGCTGACCGACCAGACGTTGGGGCTGGACGATATTCTATGGCGCCTGTTCCATGAAGAAGACGAAGTGCGATTGACCAGCAATAGTGCGCTGTTCCATCGCTGCCGCTGTAATGAGGATCATTTCCGGGATATATTGTCGCGTTTCCCGCTGGAAGAGCGACAGGAGATGGCAGATGAGGCCGGGAATATCAATGTTGACTGCGCCTTTTGCAGCAGCATTTATCCGATTACGCTTGCCAGCCTGATGAACTAAGGGGCGCTGGTACTTTGTTGGTTATGGGCGCCTGCTTATGGGGCGGCCCTTTCCCTTATTTTGCCGCATTTGCCCCTTATATCAGGGGCATGAATGATGAAATGGCCCTCTTTTCGTATAGGAAAAAGGCAATGGTGAATGGAAAAATCATGTCGTGTTTTCGGCAATATGCTGCGATGGGCATGTTGGTTCCTATCGGGCTGTTCAGTGCGTCCGCTCAGCTATCAGCCGAAACCGGGCAGGATGCGGCTGTGGGCGATATGAAGGCGCTTTCGCGCCTTGAAAAAGGCCTGTGGGACGTGCGGGAACGCGGCAGCTCTCCACGGGATCAACGCCCGGCACGCCGTTATTGTGTGCAGGATATGTCTCGGTTGATGCAGATTAACCATGATGGCGTGTCGTGCCAGCATTATATTGTTTCAGATGGGGCGGACAAAGCCTCCATCACTTATCAGTGTAATGGCAAGGGCGCGGGGCGTACGGATTTGCGCGTGGAAACGCCGCGTCTGGTGCAGATAGAAACGCAGGGGCTGGCAGGGGGCATGCCCTTTTCAGAATCGCTGGAAGCCCGTTATGTCGGGCGGTGCCGCTGATGAACGGATTGCGGGGCGTCTTGCGCTCCTTACCGCAAGGGTTTAGCGGGAGACTATGACTAATATGTTGAAGGATGACGCAGCCCACGGACCTCAGCCGAGCGCGGTTGTACTGCTCTCTGGCGGGCTTGATAGCTTCGTTGCTGCCGGTCTGGCGCGGGAACGGGGCATGCGTCTTTATGCGCTGACGATTGATTATAATCAGCGTCACCGGGTTGAACTGGAATCGGCGCAAAAAATCGCAGAGTCTCTGGGGGTTGAACGCCATGTGGTGCTGCCGCTGGATCTCACGGCTTTTGGTGGTTCGGCCCTGACGGCGGATATTGATGTGCCGAAAGATGGTGTGGGGGCGAGTGGGGATGGAGAAATCCCAATCACTTATGTGCCTGCGCGCAACACCATTTTTCTATCGCTGACACTCGGTTTCGCTGAGGTTGTGGGCGCGCAGAGCATTTTTATTGGCGTTAATGCGCTGGATTATTCCGGCTATCCTGATTGCCGCGCTGAATTTATCACCGCGTTTCAGGCCATGGCTGATCTGGCGACCAGGGCCGGGGTAGAAGGCCATGGTGTCCGCATCGAAACCCCGCTGCAATTTATGTCAAAGGCCGATATTGCACAGGAGGCTGACCGGCTGGGGCTGGATGCCGGGCTTAGCTGGTCCTGCTATGACCCAACGCCTGATGGCAAGCATTGCGGCTTGTGTGATAGTTGCCGTTTGCGGTCGCGTGGCTATATCGAGGCGGGATTGCCCGACCCGACCATCTACGCATGAGTTATGCCGTCAAGGAAATGTTCCTCACCTTGCAAGGAGAGGGGGTGCGTTCGGGAAGGCGTGCTGTTTTTCTGCGTTTTGCGGGCTGCAATTTGTGGACGGGCCGGGAACAGGACCGGGGTAAGGCGATCTGCCGGTTTTGTGATACGGATTTTGTCGGCACGGATGGCGAAAATGGCGCGAAATATGCCGATGCTGCGGCTTTGGTGGCGAAGGCAGCCAGCCTTTGGGGCGATGGCTTAGGTGAACGATATATAGTGCTGACCGGCGGTGAGCCGATGTTGCAGGTGGATGATCCGCTGGTCGATGCATTGCACGGTGCCGGGTTTGAGATTGCGATAGAAAGCAATGGCACGTTGCCGGTTCACTCCGGGATTGACTGGATATGTATCAGCCCCAAGGCGGGGAGTGAGGTTGTGCAGCGCTGTGGAGATGAACTGAAGCTCGTCTGGCCCCAACCTTCGCCCGCTCTGGCCGGTCATGATTTTGCCGATATGGGGCAATGGGACTTTGCCAATCATCTGCTGCAACCGCTTGATGACATAGATTTGCCTGCTGGCGATGACCGGCATCGTCTGGCCTGTATTGAGAAGGTGATGGAGCATCCTCATTGGCGACTTACCCTGCAAACCCATAAAATGCTCGGTTTGAAATAGGCACTATTTCAATGAAGTACTGATTGGCCCTCTGATGAAATCAGAAGGGATTGAAGAGTACGGAAATAAAGGGACTGAAAACGGAAAAGGCCGGAACATGTCCGGCCTCATCTCTTATTATTTTATAAAATAATGGGAATGATTGTCAGTTTTTAGCGGAATTACGCTTGTTCCAGTCATTCATGCATTTGGCGGTCAGTACATCCTTCTTCCAGCATTTTTTGTCAAAATCAGGAAGAACCGTTGTGTAGCCATATCCGGGATTGTTGAAATATTGTTCACCGGTGGGTTTTAATGCCTTGCGTACTTCGGACAGGCGATTGCTGGCGAGCTGGTTGAACTGACCGCGCGGCGTAAATATTGCATCCCGACCGATTTTTCCCATCACATTGCAAAAGTCTTTTTGTGCATGGACAGTGGAGTAGCCCAGATAAACCTTGGTATTATAGGCATCAAAGGCCCGGTCGCCGGGGCGGCCTTTGCCAACGGTGCGATGAAAATAGCCGGTCAATGTCGCCAGATTGCGCGCCAGTTCATCATCATGATGGGCGATGGCCGCATTATAATTGCTAACCGTCAGCAGGCTGGGTTCAAAATCGCATTGAAGCGCCGCCACATTAAGGGCGGCCCGCATGTGCCAGACAAGCGCCGCGCGCTGTTCTTCGGGCGTTGCGCCGGGGATGTTCAGGCCCAGTTCCGGTTCTGCCCCGGTGACTGGTGCCCCGGAAAGGTCCGGCGCGGAGAAATAAAATTGTGCCTGCGCGGGTAAAGCGATGGCCGCACCAGCAAGGGCGAGGGCTGCGCTCAGGCTTTTGCGGGAAAGATATTTCATTGGTCTGCTACCACTTCGGTGTCTTCTTCGGGGGGGGATGCCTGAGTTGCATTGTGCGGGGCAGATGTGGTGCGGGTAGCGGCGCTTTCATTGCCGCTATTGACCACAGCGGTGCTTTCGGCCTGCACACCGTCCAGATCGGTCATAGCGTCGTTGATGGTGCCGTCCACCGTTTCAAGATCCTTCATCTGTATCGCGGTGCTGTTGCCAGTGCCCTTCTCGCCGCCACATCCGCTGGTCAGCGAAATGATGGAAAGAGCCGCAACAGTCATTATCATGCGCATCTTATTTGGGATGGGCGGCATTAACCTCTCCTGAAAGGGAATGAAGCGCGAACCTTAACGGGGGTATGGCCGATGCTCAAGCAGAACTGTCTTTGCTATCGAGGGAAGGCTGCAAAGCTGCGATAAACTGCGGGAAATGGCGGTGCAGGGCGTCATCAAATTCCGTCATGCTGACGGATTTTCCTAATTCAGCAAGGCTGGTCACGGGAAATTCGCTGATACCGCACGGAACGATACCGGCAAAATGGGTCATGTCCGGCGCAATGTTGACGGAAAAACCATGGAGCGTCACCCAATGTCGTACCCGCACGCCGATGGCCCCGATTTTGGCTTCACGGCCATCCAGAGTATCCGTCCAGATGCCGATGCGCCCTTCGGCGGTGCGGGCTTGTACGCCAAAATCTGCGAGGCTACGGATGACCCAACCTTCTACCTCTTGCACGAAATGGCGGATGTCGCGGCCATGGCGCGTTAAATCAAGGTTGAGATAACCCACACGTTGCCCTGGCCCATGATAAGTATATTTGCCGCCGCGTCCGGCGTTATAAACAGGAAAGCGCGGATCAATAAGGTCTGCCTCATTGGCGCTGGTCCCGGCAGTATAGAGAGGGGGGTGCTCGATCAGCCATATCCGTTCGGGCGCTGTGCCTGCGTGAATGGCTGCGGCGCGTGCCTCCATATCCGCAAGGGCGCGGTCATAAGGGATGAGGCCTGGTT
Source organism: Sphingobium sp. (assembly GCA_009360885.1). Classification (GTDB taxonomy): domain Bacteria; phylum Pseudomonadota; class Alphaproteobacteria; order Sphingomonadales; family Sphingomonadaceae; genus Sphingobium. The sequence continues at coordinate 69,269 of SPEL01000008.1, forward strand.
CTACCGACCACTCAATGTCATTATTGCTGTCGTTCATGCACTTATCGGGGCGAAGGGTCATAGCTTCTCTTGACTTGGGTTGCCGCACCAATCAAGGGCCATATGCACCTTAATATAGGGCAAGCCATTATAACAGGAACGGGCGGGACGATGAAATCATTGTCAATCAGTGCAGCATGGCAGGAAAGCAGCCTGTTTTTGCGAAGAGAGATTTCTCTGCTGCTTCCCGTCGCCTTATTGTTCATTGGTGTGCCGATGGCGGCGCTGTTTCAGGCAATACCGCCTTCGTTGCGACAGATCACACCGGGGCAGGGCGTGCCGGAGGTCGATATGTCCTTCGCGGCGATATTGGTACTGTTCCTCGCACCGCTGGCGATGATTGGCGGGATGCTGACCCTATATGCGCTGGCGCTGAAGCCGGGGGTGAGCGTTCAGGAAGCCATGCGTCATGCGGTACGGCGGGTACCGGTGGCATTGGGTGCTACATTGCTGCTGGGCGCGGTGCTGATGGCCCCCATGGCGTTTGCGATGGCGGGGCCTGCGGGCAGTCTCGTGTTTCTGGTTGCGGTGATATTATTATCGGCGCGCCTGATGGCCTTGAATGCCGTGGTGACGGATCAGCCTGTGGGGCCGATCGCGGCTCTGCGTGAGAGTTGGTTGCTGGCGCGGGGGCACACGCTGCGACTGGTTGCGTTCATGTTGCTATTGTCCGTACCGGTGATGGTGGCGCAGATTGTCGCGCAGGCGTTAATGGGGCTTATCGGTTTTGCCATTGGTGGTCAGGAGGCCGCGCAGCAATTTGGCGATTTCGGAACGGCAATGGCGACGGCTGTCGGGCAACTCATCATGGTGGTGATGACCAGCCGGCTGTATCGTCAAATGTTGGCGCTGCGCCTGAAGAAATAACCGCAAATCATTGAAATATATCAGGGTGCCGGGATGATGGGTATATGAGGCGCGGCATCAACGGATAATAACCCTGTGATGCGCGGATCAGGGAATATTTCCACCATCTGGCGCACCGGGTGAAAGCCGCTTTTGATATAGAAGGCCAGCGCACGGGGGTGGTCGAGGGTGCAGGTTTGCACTGTTACCCGATCTATTCCCTTGCGCCATCCAAGCATCAGGGCCTGTGCCATCAGCCAGCGCCCAAGCCCTTGTCCGGTGAGTTGGGGGATAAGGCCGAAAAAGGCGATTCTGCACTCCCCAGCTATGCGGAAATCCAGCTCTAGCAAGCCGACCTCTATGCCCTGAGGGTCGATCACGGCGAAAATCTCTGTTCGCCTGTCGAACAATAGCAATTCTAGATCAATATCATTCATCGCAAGACGGGAAAACCACAGCCATGGCTCCCCCACCCGGCGAAAGAGTAGGCGATATTTTTCAGGAGTGGGCGCTTTCCAGCGGCTGAGCCTTAACGGCGATGAGCTGAGGGGCGCTGCCTTGGGCCGGTCATGCATTTCCAGATGGGTGACGATGGTGGCGACCTGACCCGGCTCCACTGGCCCTGATCTCACTGGCCCAGCTCCCACTGGTTCTGTTTCCGCTGGTGTCGGGCCCATTTTCTCTGCCTTAGCTCCAGCTTGCCATGGGAGGGAGGCTCATCAAAATTGCTTCGATATTGCCGCCGGTTTTGAGGCCGAACAATGTTCCTCGGTCATGGACGAGGTTAAATTCGGCATAACGGCCGCGCCATTCCAGTTGTTGGGCCTTGTCGGCTTCATTCCATTGTGCCCCCATGCGTTTGCGCACAATGGGGGGGAAGGCTGCAAGGAAGGCATCGCCCACGGCGCGGGTGAAGGCGAAATTGGCATCAAAGGCCGCGTCATCCGGGCATTCCAGATGGTCATAGAAAATGCCGCCAACGCCGCGATGGACCCGACGATGGGGGATATAAAAATAATCGTCCGCCCATTGTTTGAAACGCGGATAATGCGCCGGGTCATGGGCGTCGCAGGCCTGTTTCAGCACATCATGGAAAAATTCGGTATCCTCGGCATACGGGAGGGGCGGATTGAGGTCCGCCCCGCCGCCGAACCAGCTTTTGGTCGTGGTGAGGAAGCGCGTGTTCATATGGACGGCGGGCACATGCGGGTTCGCCATATGCGCGACGAGGCTGATTCCGGTGGCGAAAAATTCGGGGTTTTCGCTCGCGCCATTGATGGTTTTGGCGAATTCCGGGGCGAAGCTACCGCCTACGGTAGAGACGTTGACGCCGACCTTTTCAAACACCTTACCCTTCATCACGCCGCGCACACCGCTGCCGCCTTCGCCGGGGGCTACGCCTTCGCCTTCGCGGTTCCATGGGGTGTAGGTGAAGCTGGCATTGCTATTGGCTTCGCGCTCTATTGCTTCAAATTCCGCGCAAATGCGGTCCCGCAATCCTTCAAACCAGATACGCGCCTGTTCTTGCTGATCGTTAAGCGGCTTCATTGCGGGTAACATCCTGTTTGTCGGAGAGCTTCGCCAAGGGCGATGCCTGCAGATACAGCAATATTCAAGGACCGAAAGCCGGCAGCCATCGGAATGCGCACACGGGCATCGGCCCGGTCATGCACATCATCAGGCACGCCCGCACTTTCTGACCCCAGCAAAATGACATCCTGCGGAGTGAATGTCATTTCTGGCAGGCGCGTGGCGCCATGAGAAGTCAGCAGGACGATTCGTCTTTGCTGCTGCGCACAGGCATTGAAAAAAGCATCGGCGTTCAGATGACGGTTAATATCAGCCGATGCGCCATAATCCATTGCGGCGCGCTGTAGCTGGCGATCAGACGCGGGAAAGCCGCATGGCATGATGATGTCCAGCGGCACCGAAAAACAGGCAGCCAGGCGAATGATAGTGCCAACATTGCCAGCAATATCAGGTTGGTGAAGGGCAATTCGCATAGTGGCGGGATAGTAAAATCCATCCTTTCTGTCACGACATTGTAAAACTAATTCCCCGAATTTGAAGTCTGTTCCATTATTCGGCGGGTGCTGAACGCATTTCAGCATCATCGGTGGCGGCGGTAATATTCCGTTTTTGATGGCTGATAGGCCTTTCAACATTTGCGTGAAGCTATAGCGATGCGGGAGGCAAATATTGGGAACAAAATATTAGGGAAAAATGCGTCTGGCAAAAACGGGCTATGGGCGTTATCACAATATGAGGTTTGGACCGGAAGAGGGGGCCGTCGGTCAATGATAGGCTGATTTTATCCCCTGCACAGGATGGCCATCCGCATAACGGAAAAAACCGGAAATCGGGAATCCCGATATTTCGGCAATGGAGAACAGGGGTTGAATGCATGGCGACACTCGAAGAAAGTGTGACCGGTCATCTGCCTGATGAAAATGGCCCTCAGGATAATGGGGGGGTCCGCAGGCGGGATTTCATTAACATAGCGGCGGTTAGCTTCGCCGGGGCGGGCGGTGTTGTTGCGCTATTGCCGCTCATCAACCAGATGAACCCCAGCGCTGATGTGCTGGCGCTTGCATCGACCGAGGTCGATATTTCCGCAATAGAGCCGGGGCAGTCGATCAAGACGACATTCCGCAGCCAGCCTTTGTTCGTTCGGCATCTGACGGCTGATGAAATCGCCAAGGCCGATGCGGTGGATGTAAAAAGCCTGCGTGATCCGCAAACTCTGGAAGAACGCACCGTTGACGGGCGCAAGGAATGGCTGATTACTATGGGGGTTTGCACCCATTTGGGTTGTGTTCCGCTGGGGGCTGGTGAAGGGGAGAATAAGGGTGAGTTTGGGGGCTATTTTTGCCCTTGCCATGGCTCGCATTATGATACCGCCGCCCGCATCCGTAAGGGGCCTGCGCCTACCAATCTGGTTGTGCCGCCCTACAGCTTCACCACCGACACATCCATTTTAGTGGGCTGAGGAGAGAACTAATGAGTTTCCCTTGGGCGAAAGAATATACCCCAAAAGCGCCGGTGATGAAGTGGATTGACGATCGTCTCCCCTTGCCGCGTTTCGTCTATAATGCTGTTGGCGGGGGCTACCCTGTGCCGCGTAACCTGAACTTCTTCTGGAATTTCGGGATATTATCGGGCCTTGCGCTGGTTATTCAGATTGTTACCGGCATCGTTATGGCGATGCATTATGGTGCCAATGATCTGGTTGCGTTCTGGACTGTTGAACATACGATGCGCGATGTGAACGGAGGCTGGCTGCTGCGTTATGCGCATGCCAATGGCGCCAGTTTCTTCTTCATCGTCATATATCTCCATATATTTCGCGGCCTTTATTATGGCAGTTACAAGGCCCCGCGGGAAATGGTGTGGCTGCTCGGCCTTGTCATCTTCCTGCTGATGATGGCGACCGCCTTCATGGGTTATGTGCTGCCATGGGGACAAATGAGCTATTGGGGCGCGAAGGTCATCACCGGCCTGTTTGGCGCTATTCCGGTAGTGGGGGAACCGATCCAGACATGGTTGCTGGGTGGTTTTGCGCCGGGTAATGCGGCGCTCAATCGCTTCTTCTCGCTCCATTATTTGCTGCCCTTTGTGATTGTGGGTGTTGTCATCCTCCATATCTGGGCGCTGCATATCCCCGGTTCCTCGAACCCTACCGGGGTTGAGGTAAAGGGGCCGCAGGATACCATTCCCTTCCACCCTTATTATACGGCGAAGGATGGTTTCGGGGCGGGCCTATTCTTCATCGCTTTTGCGACGATGGTCTATTTCGCGCCGAATTTCCTCGGTCACCCGGATAATTATATCGAAGCCAATCCGCTATCGACCCCCGCGCATATCGTGCCGGAATGGTATTTTTGGCCATTTTACGCGATTTTGCGGGCATTCACGGTTGATTTCTTCTTTGTGCCCGCCAAGCTGCTCGGTGTGCTGGCGATGTTTGCATCCATCCTGCTACTGTTCTTCCTGCCGTGGCTCGATACTTCGCCGGTGCGTTCTGGCAATTATCGCCCGCTGTTCAAGAAGTTCTACATCATATTGCTGATTGATGTGCTGGTGCTGGGCTATTGCGGTGGTGCGCCGGCGGAAGAGCCTTATGTGATGATTTCGCAAGTGGCTGCGGCTTATTATTTCGCGCACTTCCTTATCATCCTGCCGCTCATCGCCAAGATGGAAACGCCGCTGCCGCTGCCCGGTTCAATTACCGAAGCAGTGCTGGCGAAACATGCTGGCGATGATGGCCTGCCGGTGAAGGATGATGAGCCAGCCGTAATTGCAACCGGGGATGAAACCGCCCCGCAACCAGCAGCATAAGGGAGGGCAGACAATGGTACGTTTTGGTGCATTTTTAGTCGGCCTGTTCTTTTCCGGCTGGTTGCTGATTTCCTTCATCATGGGCGCAATTGCCTATGTGACGGAGCCTGCTTCGCCCACGGCGGAGCATGAATTCCACCTGACGCCAAAGCATGTGTCCTTCAGCTTTGACGGTCCGCTGGGGCGCTATGACAAGCAGCAGCTTCAGCGCGGTTTTCAGGTGTATAAAGAGGTCTGCGCGGCCTGTCACAGCCTGAAATTCGTGGCGTTTCGTGATCTTGCGGCCCTTGGCTATAATGAGGCTGAGATAAAGGCGATTGCGAAAGACTGGCCACTCAAAACGCCGGATGTAGACCCTGCAACAGGTGAAATATCCACGCGTGATGGCGTTCCTTCCGATCACTTCCCTAAGCCTTTCGCCAATAATGTGGCGGCGGCCGCTGCGAATAATAATGCCATCCCGCCTGATCTTTCGCTAATGGCGAAGGCACGGCACCATGGTTCGGCTTATATCTATTCGTTGATGACCGGCTATAAGGATCAGCCAGCCGAGCTATTACGGAAATTCCCCGATAGCAAAACGCCGGAGGGCCTGTATTACAACCCCTATTTCGCCAATCTCAATCTGGCGATGGCGCCGCCTTTGTCTATGGATGGTCAGGTAACTTATGGTGCGGGGCAACCTGAACCGACGGTTGACCAGATGGCGAAGGATGTTTCCGCATTCCTCACATGGACTGCGGAACCAAAGATGGAAAACCGCAAGAGCGCAGGCGTAGCGGTATTATTCTTCCTGATTATTGCAACAGCTCTGGCCTATATGTCTTATCGGAACATCTGGGCAGATCAGAAGCATTGACAGGAACTTGCCCTGTTATTGTGCGGGGTAGCTAAAAGGATATGAGAGGGGCGCGGGGCTATTGGCCTACGCGCCTCTTTCTCATGGGGAGGGGTGGAAAGGTCGCCGTGCCGGGAAAAGTCGCCATGCTATGTGCTGAATATGGTGTGGGGCGAAGGGAAGGCGGAGTTTCACGCAAAATGCACGCAAGGATTGGGTGCCGCTGTCCTGATGATAAGTGCCCTGATGTCCTAAGGCAAAACCCCGCCAATCCGGTGGACTGACGGGGCTTATGGTGGGCGTAGCAAGGATTGAACTTGCGACCCCTACGATGTCAACATAGTGCTCTACCACTGAGCTATACGCCCGTAAGGTGTGGTGGCTGTTAGCTGTGATCCAGCATTTGTGCAAGAGGTGAATCGGGCGTAGAAGTATTTTTTGAATAATTTCCAGAGTCGCTGGGGGGCGAATATGGCAGTAATTGTTTCACCATCGCGTGATCGGGAAGGGGGTAAGGCCGTTCAGCCTGTTTCCCCGCCTTGGTATCGGCATCTTTATGTTCAGGTTCTGATTGCTATTGCGGCTGGTGTTGCGCTGGGGGTGTTTGCCCCGCACACCGGGGAAATGATGCAGCCTCTGGGGGAGGCCTTCATCAAGCTGGTGAAGATGATTATCGCGCCGGTAATCTTCCTGACCGTTGTTACCGGCATTGGCGGGATGAGTGAATTATCCGGCGTGGGGCGTGTCGCGGGCAAGGCCTTTTTCTATTTTATAACGGTGTCTACGCTTGCTCTGTTTGTCGGGCTGATTGTTGCCAATGTGGTGCAGCCCGGTGCGAATATGCATATTGACCCGGCGACAATGGATGGCGCGAGCGTCGCCCAATATGCCGAAAAAGCGCATGAAAGCACTCTCACAGCCTTTTTGCTGAATATCATTCCAGCGACATTGGTGGCGGCTGTAGCGGACGGCAATATATTGCAGGTGCTGTTTGTTGCGATCCTCTTTGGCATCTCCCTGACGTTGATCGGCGAAAAGGCGCAGCCGCTCATGACGCTGTTCGATTCCGCCAGCCATGCTGTATTTCGTCTGGTGGCGATATTGATGAAGGCTGCGCCCATTGGGGCCTTTGGCGCGATGGCCTTTACCATTGGCAAATATGGACTGGGGACCTTAGCGAATCTGGCCGCATTGGTGGCGACATTCTATTTAACGTCCATATTTTTCGTGCTGGTGGTACTGGGGCTGATTGCCCGTATGACGGGGTTTTCCATCTGGCGTCTGCTGGTCTATTTGCGGTCGGAATTGCTGCTGGTTTTGGGGACATCTTCGTCTGAGGCTGCCTTGCCCAGCCTCATTGAGAAGATGGAACGGGCTGGCTGTGAAAAAAGCGTTGTCGGGCTGGTTGTGCCAACCGGCTACAGCTTTAACCTTGACGGCACGAATATCTATATGACGATGGCGGCCTTGTTCATTGCACAGGCTTTTGATGTTGAACTGACGATCATGCAGCAACTGGGCTTGCTCTTTGTCGCGATGATTAGTTCCAAGGGCGCGGCGGGCGTTACCGGCGCAGGGTTTATCACTCTGGCCGCGACGCTGGCCATTGTGCCATCGGTGCCAGTGGCGGGTATGGCGCTGATATTGGGCGTTGATCGCTTCATGAGCGAATGCCGCAGCCTCACCAACTTCATTGGCAATGCGGTGGCGACCGTCGTTGTTTCGGCATGGGAAGGGAAGCTGGACCGTGGGCGTCTTAATGCGGTGATGAGCGGCAAAGAGGTGCCGCCGACAGAAGATATGGAAACGATCATCCCCGATTGATCTGGCCTGATTGATCTGGACCGACTGATATGAAACGCCACAGATGGGCGAATAGCAAATGGGCAGGGGAGGGCATACCTCTCCTGCGTCCTTCTTTATTCAGTGCTTATGGCCAGATGAAGACGATAGTCGGGGCCGTTTAATCAGCCCCGTGAGAACAAGCTCCATCGCCTTGTTAGCCGCGCGCACTTTCCAGACCAAACATGCGGTCAACCTCCAGAACCAGATCCCGCAGGTGAAAGGGCTTGGATAATATCTTGGCCTGCGGCACGGCCTTGCCGGCCTTCAGCGTCACCGCAGCGAAGCCGGTGATGAACATCACTCGCATATCGGGCGCGATTTTCGCGGCGAGCTGCGCCAGTTCAATGCCATCCATTTCCGGCATCACAATGTCGGTCAACAGCAGATCGAATCGCTCCGTTTCCAGCAGAGGCAGAGCCGCCGTGCCACGATCAACCGAAACGACATCATAGCCAGATCGTTCCAGCGCTCGCGCCAGATATTGGCGCATTGCATCCTCATCTTCTGCCAGCAAAATACGAACCATTAGCTCAGCAACCCTGTCTCAGATTAAACATATGGGGTGGCCCGACGGATGGGCCACTCCTTCTGGCCCAACTTATGCTTCCTATTTGTAGCTAAGCGCTTAACATGGTGATGAAAAAATTGAAATATATGTTTAAGATATAGAAAACACTCGTAAAATAAAGGATCTGACAACGGTTTTTTCAACGAGAATGCCATGGGCTTGTGGCCCGATATACGCATTTCACCCCGGTAACGGGCGGGTAGGCGGGCAGAATATGGGGCCGGTTATGATATCGGTTCCCCATGCCGGACGGGCTTATTCTGCCGCCATGGCGGACCGTAGCCGTGTTCCGCCAGAGCGATTGATGAAGTTGGAGGATCGTTATGCAGACAGGCTGATCGCGGGCTTGCTGGAATGCGGATATCCGGCATTGGTGGCGCATTTGCCGCGGGCGGTGATCGATCTTAACCGTGATCCGCGGGATATTGACCCTAAAATGATTGCGGATATTCCCCGGCATCTGCCGATCATACAGACAGCGAAACAAAGGGCGGGGCTGGGCCTGTTCCCGCGCAGCCTGCCGCGCTATGGCGGGCTGTGGCGCGGGGCGATGTCGTGGGCTGAGGCAGAAGGTCGCATAAAATTAGGGCATGAAGCCTATCATCAGCGTCTGGCGGAGGCGCTGAATCATTGTGCGGCTTACCACGATCAAATCATATTGATGGATGTGCATTCCATGCCTCCGCTTGCAACTATGCAGGGCGATGGCAAGAGGGCGGATGTGGTGGTTGGAGACCTTTACGGTGCATCGGCGTCGTCTCGTTTATCAGAAATTGCCCTGAATGTGGTGAAGGCGCATGGGCTGGTCGGGGCGCTCAATCAGCCTTACCCCGGCTCTTATGTTTTGGAGCGGCATGGCAGGCCGCTGAATGGGCGGCACGCGATACAGTTGGAAATATCGCGCGATCTCTATCTGGACGATAGCCTTGCTGAGCCGGGAGAAGGAATGGCGGCTATGCAGGTGCTGTTGGTTGATATGGCAGAGCAGCTAACAAGGGCCGTATCGAGGGAGCCAAGGACCAGTCGGGATGATGGCCATGGCTGGGCTTGTGCCGCGGAATAGCCGCTTTCACGGATATTCTTTCTATGCCCTATAAAAAACCACCCTATGCGAGCATAGGGTGGCCAGGTTCAGGGAGGAAACATCTTCAGCAGAAGATGCCCATGCGGCACCAGAAAGGGGAACAAGTGCCAGCACAATAGTATAATTAGGGAAACTGTTGCCATTTTTCAACTGTTGATCTGTTATATTATTCTGGTTGAAAAAATGACTTGACAATAAAATGGCTAAAAACTGCTGTTTTTGCGCATGATGCGGAGCAATAATTTTTCTTAAATCGATGCTTCAGTCAATCAAAAACGCCCCAATCCAGTCGAGGAAGGGGCGTTTCGTGATTTGAGAGAGCCGAGTCGCTCTGGCCGCTTATCAATGCCTTACGGCTGGCCCGGTCAGAACGCTATGCGTCCTGACCACAGAGCCTGTTAAGCAACCGGGGCTGGTTGCGGTGCAGGAAAATTAGGAACCTTGCCCTGATCGACCTGCTGCTGGAAAATATCCCGCATCAATTGCAGCGAGAAGAGGTGAGCGTAGATCAGCGGCAGCATGCCGTTCTGGTTGATCTTACGGAGCTGATCGCCACGCAGCTCACGCAGCTTTTCTTCATTCACCATGCCAAAGCCACGATAGATGAAGGGCTGGTCATTATTCGGCGTCTGAATAGCGACTTCGCCATCCATGATGAGGTCCATGTCCTTCAAATCTTTCATGAACAGGCTGGTGCGATGGGCGGCCTGTTCAAATTCTTCGCAGAATTTCAGGATGTTCTGCGTCAGTTCGGTTGGCTGCTTGTCATCATTGAGTAGGGCTTCACCATCTTCGAACTCACCGATCCAATCTACGCTGGGGTCAAAGCAAAGCGACAGATCCTCATTATCCGGGCGCAGCTTAGCCAGCATCCACGGATAGCGGCGGACATAGGCCGGGACATAGGCCTGTCCACGCAGCTTGCCATCATCATCCAGAAATACGTTGACGCCTTCGTTGAGGCCCATCAGCGCGAGGGGGACGGGGTCTTCGCCTGCGGAAAAGATAATCGGTACGAAACGCTGGGCCGCTGAAAATTCATCAATGGTCAGCGGAACGGCGTGCTGGTTTTTCAGGAAAGGGGCTGTGTCCACCTGACGCACGCGAAAATTGCCATGCTCATTGCTGTTGAGCGGAATGAGGTCATTGTAAAAAATGGGCAGATTATTGGGCGCGCTGGCCATAGAGTATCTCCGTTGATTTTAGCAGGCCCCCGAAACAGGCAGGCAGACCAGCTTTATACATGGTTTAGAATATTGAAACGGGGGTATGAAAGTAGAAATGTTGCATTTTTATGGAATAGATGGTCTTTAATTATTGCTAACACAGGCGATAATTGCCTCAGCCCTCGGATGCAAGCGGGATAAGCTTCCCCGGATTCAGTATGCCTGATGGGTCCATTGCGCTTTTGATGGCGCGCAGGGCGAACAGGCGGGCAGGGGAGGATAAACGGCCCAGTTCCGCACGCTTCATCTGGCCAATGCCATGCTCTGCGCTGATGGAGCCGCCTGCCGCCATCACCGCATCATGGACGAAGCGGCTGATTTCTTCGCCGGATTGGGCCAGCCATGCCGGGCCATCGCTGGTTCCTTTGGGTGCGCGGACGTGGAAATGCACATTGCCATCGCCTAAATGGCCGAAGGAGGAGGCGGTGGTGCCGGGAAAGCGCAGCTCTGCGGCTTTGGCGGTGTTCACCATATAATCGGGCATGGCTTCCACTGGTACGCTAATGTCGAATTGCAGGGCTGGCCCTTGTGCCCGCTCTGCCTCGGACAGGGATTCGCGGATGCGCCAGAAAGCCTCCGCCTGCGCCTTGTTACTGGCGATAGTAGCGTCTATGGCGTGGCCCGCTTCCATAAAATCGGTAATGGCGGTGGCAATGGCCATCTCCGCTTCGCTGGCATCCCTAGCGTCGCTGATGTCGAATTCGATCAGCGCATGCCATGGCGCGGGCGTGTCTATGGGGGATCGCAGGCTGGGGATATGGGAGAGGACATGGCCTAGTCCGTCCCCTGCGATAACCTCAAACCCCTCGATGTTATTGCCGAAACGGGCCTGCAACTGACGCAGCAAAGTGAGGGCGTCATGGGGCCGTTCCACCCCGACCCATGCCGTTGCTGTCTGGCTGAGGGCCGGGACGAGGCGCAGGCTGGCCGCGGTTACCACGCCCAGCGTTCCTTCTGCGCCAATCAGTAAATGCTTGATGTCATAGCCGCGATTGTCTTTTTTGAGCGCCGCCAGACCATCGTAAATTTCACCATTGGGGAGGACTGCCTCCAGCCCCTCGACGAGGCCGCGCATCGTACCATGGCGCAATACCTGCGTGCCGCCTGCGTTGGTAGAAACCAGCCCCCCAATGGTTGCGGACCCTTTTGCGCCGAGGCTTAGGGGAAAACGCCGCCCTATGCCTTCTGCGGCTTCGTGCAGGGTAGAGAGAATGACGCCTGCCTCACACACGGCGCGATTATGGTCGGCGCTGAGTTCACGAATCGCATTCATGCGGCGCAGGGAGAGGATGAACGCCCGCCCATCGGCAGGGGGGGTCGCACCGCCCACCATAGATGTGTTACCACCCTGCGGCACCAATTGTACCTGATGATCCCGCGCCAAGGCGATGACGGCGGCGACCTCTTGCGTGCTGGCCGGGGCGAGGATGGCCGGAGTCGCACCATGCCAGCGGCCTCGCCAGTCGCTGACCCACGGGGCAATGTCTCCTTCATCGGTGATGACCCCTTTGGGGCCTAGGACATTGCGAAAGTGCGGAATAAAGTCACGGCTGGTCATAAAACAGGATATTGACCTAATTCACCTGTTGTTCAACCGTATAACTTTATGGGACCATGCAAACTTTGCGATGAATGACGCAAATAAGGGGTAATCGGGGCCTTGTTGTCGTTTCTGCTGTTGACTATCGTTTCTCCGCCGTCGGCACCCGTCCGGGTGATCCCTCTGGCGCGCCTTCCTTATACCGCTGATGATGAAGGAGCGGAAGAAAGGCGAAATGTCATTGATGATGAGGATGACGGCAGCCGGGACTGGCTTCCTGCTGGCACCCGCCTTGCCCAGCGCGTGATAGAGCAGCGCGTTATCATTCGTGTGCCGATGATGCGACCGGGCAGGGCCGTTCAGGAGGAGCGAGCCGAGGAGGACGCCCCGCGCAAAGTTGAATGGGAAGAGCGTAAGGGGCCCCGCTGTATTCAGCTCAGCCAGCTTCGTGCTGCTACCCTGACGACATCCAATGGGGTGGATATGATGCTGCGGGATGGCACCCGCCTGCGGGCGCATTTTAGCCGGGAATGCCGTCCGGAGGATTTATATTCCGGCTTTTATATCAGGCCAGACAAGGATGGTTCCTTTTGTGGCGGACGGGACAGGTTGCTTGCCCGTGGCGGAGCAAGTTGCCTCATAACCGATTTCCGGCGGCTTGTGCCGCAGCGATGAAGCCGCCGCACCGGGAATGAAGGTAACGGATTTTCTTGACAAAGCCCTGCTTTTTCCGCATTGGCCCGCGCATAGATGAAGGCGAGGGGATTGTCTCCTGCCTGCCATATTGCCGGACCGCTGGATGATATTTGCCGACCTCGGCCTTTCCAATGAATTGTTAAAGGCCGTCGAAGAAGCCGGTTATAGTGAACCTACGCCCATTCAGGCGCAGGCTATTCCGCCTGTGCTGATGATGAAGGATCTGATTGGCATTGCCCAGACCGGCACGGGGAAAACCGCCAGCTTCGTTTTGCCAATGATTGATATATTGGCACAGGGGCGCAGCCGCGCTCGTATGCCACGATCACTGATTCTGGAACCCACGCGGGAACTGGCTGCGCAGGTCGCCGAGAATTTTGAGAAATACGGCAAATATCACAAGCTCTCTATGGCGTTGCTGATTGGCGGCGTTTCGATGGGTGACCAGATCAAGGCGCTGGAAAAGGGTGTGGATGTGCTGATCGCCACGCCGGGCCGGTTGATGGATCTGTTTGAGCGCGGCAATATATTGCTGACCGGTTGCGGCCTTTTGGTGATTGATGAGGCGGACCGGATGCTCGATATGGGGTTCATCCCCGATATTGAGTCGATTTGCACGAAACTGCCTGCTAATCGCCAGACATTGCTGTTTTCCGCGACTATGCCGCCGCCGATTAAGAAACTGGCGGATAAATTCCTGACCAACCCAAAATCCATTGAAGTGGCGCGGCCTGCAACGGCTTCTTCCAATATCGCCCAATGGCTGGTGAAGGTCGATTCGCGTAAGAAGCGTGAGAAGCTGCGCCATCTGTTGAAGGCGGAAAATGTCACCAGCGCAGTGATTTTCTGCAACCGCAAATCGACCGTGCGTGAGCTCAATAAGAGCATGCAGCGTCATGGGTTCGCCAGCGGCGAGATTCATGGGGATATCGATCAGAGCGCCCGTATTGCGGAACTGGAACGGTTTCGTAAGGGTGAGGTGAATATATTGGTGGCGTCTGATGTTGCGGCCCGTGGCCTCGACATTAAGGGCGTGTCCCATGTGTTCAACTTTGATGCGCCGTGGCACCCGGATGATTATGTTCATCGTATTGGCCGCACGGGACGTGCAGGCGCCAAGGGCACTGCCTATACCTTCGTGACTAGCGATGATGGCGAAGCAATTGATAATATCCAGAAGCTGATTGGTACGAAGATCAATTGGCTGGATATGGGGGCAGACGAAGCCCGTGCCGCTGGTGATACCGTTGCTGTTAGCGAGAAAGCCGTTAAGAAATCTCGTAATCGTAAGGGTGAAAAAGCGGGGGCCGATAAAGATAAGGTCGCCAGTGACAATCCCGCGAAAAGCGATAGCGATGATATAGCTGGCAAAGAAAAGCGCGGTAAGGACCGGCGGGATACTCGTGAACGGAACGATGACCGGCGTGAAGATGAACGCGGCCCCCGGCGTCACCCTGATGTTGATGGAACATTGGAAGACGGCGCGTGGAATGGCCCTGTTCCAGCCTTCCTGAGCGTCGGCTTTAATGCAGATAACGATGGTGAAGACGCGTAATTCACATTGTTTTGAATGGTTGTAATTATGTGCCTGCCTATTTGAAGGGCGGCATTCATCCGGTGCCCTTTGCGGATTACTGGTAGTGAATCCGCAGTGGAAGATGTTGCTCTGTTATGGGCAGCGTGCTTTTCCAGCGTGTCGCTCATTTTGGCGGTTTGTAATCGTGATGACGTACTGAACCGGGTGAGAGAGCGGTTCTCCCTTACGAAACATTGATATTATGGATTATTCGGTCATTGGCCGGATATATTCTTTGATTATCGATGTCGAAACCCGGACGCCTATTTCATTGCATTTAAATAAGAAGGGCGGCTTTTTTCGAGGAGGCCATCCTGATGCCTTTGGTTCATCATCTCCATTGGGGGCGGTGGTGGCAGATGTATTCCCATAGCGTTTAATGTGCCCGCGCAGTGGACGATGTTCAGCGTCAGCGCCATGTCGCTATGGAAAGAGCGCGTATAGCCCAACACGCGCTGGCTTTGTGCCAGCCAGCCCAGCAGACTGAGTTCATCCATGGAGAGATAAGGTGCGCCGGGCTTTTGAATGACCAGTCCGTTTTTAGCCGCAAGCCCCCTAAGGCGTGAGAATTGCGCGATATAGATGTCGGTTTCGCTATTGTCGTCCCCTCGCATCATCCGCACGACCCGTTGTTCAACTCCGGAACGACGCCGAAGGACAAGGCGTGTGAAGCGTAGCCTGCCTGCCCTGATCTTCTCTTGTTTCATGGGGCAGATCCTCCCAATGCTGTGCCACATTCATCGACAATCTTCAGGGTGATGCCATTGTCGGTGAACCATTGCGCTAATGCGCTGGTCCTTGCATTTTCGGGGGTCATCAGGGCTTTTGCCGGATGCACTATTTCTTGCGTCATCAGCAGTTGCAGGGTCTGGAGCAACAAGCCCGTCTGCCCGGCATATGCCGGAATCTGGGTCAACTCAGCGAAGGATTTTGGGCCTGTTGCAAGAGAATGTAGCAAGGGTGAGAGGATTTCCTCTGTCCCTTCAATGGTGCCTATCGGTGTTGAAAAGGAAACCGGGCCTTTTGTGGGGGCGTCAGGCATCAGGTGAAAGAGAATCTTATTGATCTGCTTAGCGAAAGACTGATCGGTGCAGGGGTGGGGTTCTTTCTGAAAAAGGTCCATCCTCTGGTGGCTGCCCCGCGCCATATCTTTGAGGGTTTCCGACAGTGGTGGAATTTGAGTCTGCCTGATTATCCCTTGCAAATTGCCGGGTATGGAAAGCGAAGGATCAAGATTACCGAAAATATCTGCACTGCCCAGATAGCCCAAACCAGCTTCCCCAATCTGGCTGTGAACATCCACCGAATGTTGCGGGTTCCAGTGATCGGTCAGAAATTCATGCGCGAGATGGGCCGGATTCTTTTGTTCCAGATTATCGAGATGCTTCAGCATGGCAGGCTGGTCATTGAATAATCCTCTGTTACTCAACTGTCGCAACAGCTTTAACCCCATTTGTACCCGCTGAGATGAAGAACCGGGAATGTGGTGGGAAAAGACATTCAGCACATTCTGAAATGCTGTTAGTTCTGTAGAACCGGGATGGCACATATAATGGAGATAGAAGAGACCGCCCGGTTTCAGGCTGGCAGTGACATTAGCGAGCAGGGCGTTCTTATGGTCTGGCGCTATCCATGACCACACGCCATGGGACGCCATGAAATCAAATTTTTTATGGTTGCTGCGGAGAAATTCAGCAAAATCAGCATGAATGAATTCGATATTTGCAAGTCCGCAGGATATCGCTGCAGTGCGGGCTATTTGCAGATGCTGCTCATTGAAATCTACGCCGATGAAATGGCCATTGGGGTGGCAGGCTGCTGAAACGAGGAGATTCGTGCTTAGGCCGCAGCCCAGTTCGCAGAAGGTGAAGTGGGAGGCCGTATCCGGCGCAGAAAATCCCTGAAAATGGGCGGTGGCTGATAGCCAGACCGGCTGCATTTCCTTATGAAAAAACGCAGGATAACTGACGTCCGTTGTATAGCCGTCAGTTCTGTTCATGGTCTTTCTTCCTTATGCTGTGCGGCCCGGTAAAGTCAGCTTCACCGGGCCACTTATGTTAGGGTCAGAAAGTGACGTTTAATGACGTGCTGAAGCGGCGGCCATCCAGAACATAGGAAAAACCGTCTTCAGGCGTTACCTTTTTGTTGGTGAGGTTATAGATGCCCAGATTTATCCTGACGTTCCTCTTGGCCTTATAAACGAAACCAGCATTATAGAAGGTGTAGGGCGGGTATCGGAAGTCATTCGTTCCTGATCCGCTGGAATTTGTGGTACGGCCAGATGTCTTACCACGATAGTTTAACTGCCCCCACAGCTTCCACGCATCACTAGCATCCCAATCCAGCGACGCATTGAACATATGTTCGGGTATGTCGTTGAGGGGTTTCCCCTTATTGGCACCGGATGTTTGTTCGGTTTCTGAATAGGTATAGCTGTGGCGATAGCGCAAGGTATCGATTATTTTCCAATCGACCGTCCATTCAACGCCCTGCAACTGTGCCGAATCGACATTTTCATAGGTCGTATAACCGAATTGATGCGCGGGGTATGTGACGCCACCATATTGGCATACGACATTTTGTGCGCAGATGCGGCCAGTGCGCAGCAGCTTATCCTCAAAATCGCTTCTATATGCGGTCAGACTGCTGGAGATGCCTGCCTCGCGGTTAACATAGCTGGCGCCCAGTTCATAGTTTACGGTTTTTTCCGGCTTCAGATCGGGGTTGCCGATGATAACGCCGCCCATTGATGTGCTGCCGAAATCCGTCGCGGCGGAGCGCAGGCTGGGCACTTTATAGCCCGTTGTTACACCGCCCTTAAGGGTCAGGTTATCCGTTGCGGTATAGACGGCATAGGCCTTCGGGCTAAAACGAGTGCCGAAATTCTCGCTGTGATCGACGCGCCCGCTGAGCAACAGGGAAAGATCGTCGATGACTTCCCAATTATCCTCAAGGAAAGCCGCATATTGCTTGCGATCCATTGTGACGACATCGGTTGGCACAACAAAACCGGGAAGGTTCAGGCCATTGGTGGCACCATCCTCTAGCTTTTCATGGAAATAATTGAAGCCGCCCACGATTTTGTGACGAGACAGGGACAAGGCTGCCTGCGTATTGGCCACTAGCGTATCAAACGAAATGCCATATCCTGTCGTCGCGTTAATGCGCGTCGGGTTGGATGACGTGTCATAGTTGATGTAGCTGTTCCAGATCAGCTTGCCATAATTACCCTCGTGGGTGAGGAAGTAATTATCGCGCAGGGATTTAGAATAGCTGGCCGCCGCTGTTGCAGCCAGACTTTTCCCCGGTGTGGCGGTGCGTTCCTGTACGGTATGCCCGGCCCCTGCTGTAAATGTGTTCGCATCATCTAAGCGGAGGCTCAGCTTGGCACCAACGTTCCGGCGCTTAAACTCAGGGTCGGAAGCTGCGCTATCGCCCCCGCCAACGAAGTCAGCCTCATCCTGATAGCGCATCCCACCGGTAAGCTGGAGCGACAAACGATCCTTCAGGATAGGAATGTTGAGTGCAAGGCTGGCGTTGATGCCATCATTGGTCACGTCATTGCCGGGGCCAGCCTTTATATATTCCGTCGTAAAGCTACCACCAAAGTCGTTCATGACCTTTTTGGTGATGATGTTGATAACGCCGCCAATGGCGTCAGAGCCGTAAAGCGATGATGCAGGGCCGCGGATAACCTCAATACGGTCGATGGATTCCAGCGGAGGCAAGAAATTGATCGGGGTGCCCGCCTGTCCGCCGTTCAGACCAAAGGCCTGGTTATCCTGTACTCGTTTGCCGTCAATCAGGAACAGCGTGTAATCGGCGCTCATCCCGCGCATCATGATGGATTGTTCGACACCGCCACCCTGAATATGGACCCCCGGCACGTTCATCAGAACGTCGGTCACATCAGTAAAGGAACGCTGTTTGATTTCGTCCGCCGTGATGACAGAGATGGAGGCTGGGGCGTTCTGGATATTCAGCGCATAGCCGGTTGCCGTGACAACGATGTCCGGGTCGGCAAGGACGCTTTCCCTTGACTGTTCACGCGGTGGCGGCCCCCGCCGCCCACGATCAGCCCGCAGGGAACCAGCCAGAGCGGTAACCCGAAAACCTCCTTTGCCGTCCGGGGAAGCGGTCAGGCCGCTGCCGTCTAGCAAGGTCTTCAGGGCCTGTTCTGGTGTATAATTGCCGTTTAGTCCCGCTGTGCGTTTGCCGCGAACCTGCGTGGAATCAACAGCAATCATGATGCCTGCCTGACGCCCGAGCCGGGCAATGGCGGAACCGAGTGAACCAGCAGATATATCAAATGTGCGTGTGGCGGATGCCTGTGTCTGGGCATGGCCCGCCCCGGTTGTGCCAGCAGCGGCAGTGAACGCAATCGCTGCTGCCCCCCATAGCATATGCTTGTGAATTATACGCATTATAGCCCCCAATAATTTCGGTTTCTGCATGGGGGACGGATGAGAATTTTAAACGGCTCATAAAAATTTGGGAAAATGAAAAAGAATTTAGCGCCGCCGCGTGACGGTGATTTCGCCATCCTCATGATAGCGGACCATAATATCGGCGGTGCTGGCCATGCCATCCAGCGTCTGACCTGCATTGAGCAGCGGGAAGCTGCCTGTAACCCTTATCCCGCGTAACGACGCGGCGTTAAAACGGATCGGACGTTTACGATAACGATTGAGTTGGTTAATTATTTCGACGACTTCTGTGTCGTCGGCTTCCAGCCATTCATTCGCTCCAATGCCCCCTGCGGTGCCTATCGACATTCCGGAGGAAATCTTTGTGCTTGTGATGCCCGCCTGCTGCCCCGCCGCCAGAATAGTGCATCCATTCGGCATGGCTGGTTTCTCTGGGCATATCCGAACGCGGGATTCGATGACGGCAACCTGAGTATGATCTGCTTCGCGCCGAACAATGAAGCTGGTGCCAAGTGCAGTCGCGCTGCCATGCTGTGTCTTGATGATGAAGGGCAGGGGCTGGTCGCTATCAACTTTTGCCAATATCTGGCCGCGTATCAGGCGTATTTCTCGCTTTTTGCCGTTCATATAGACATTCAGGGCGGCATCAGAGCCTATCATTATCTCGCTGCCATCGTTCAGCACGACAGTGCGGATATGTCCTGATTTTGTCTGGTAATCGGGGAAAAGATCATGGACATAATTGCTTTGTATTGCTGCCCAGCCCGCAAAAGCGACAAAGGCGATGCTCAATATTGTCCCTATGCTTTGGTTCCGTCGCCGTTTCAGTACTTGCCGCAGCGCGTCTCGTTCAAATTTGTCGGTTTCTGTGACGCGTTTATCAAAGTCGCGCATGCGTTCAAGTGTGCGCAGGTGCAGGGGGTTGAGAGCGCACCATGCTTCAAATTCATTATATTGCTCATCCGTCATATCGCCGGAATCAAGCAAGGCCGCCCAATAAGCGGCCTGTTCAACCACATCCGATGTGGAATTTGGTGGCGAGCTTCGGGTCACTCAGTCGGCATAAGCTGCGGCATAGCATCGTGCATAAGCAAGCGCGATATGCCGCTTTACCGTGGCCAGAGAGATGTCGAGCTGCTGTGCGATTTGCTTATGTTCCAGCCCTTCGATGCGTCGAAGCAGAAAGGTTTTCCGGGCCTGAGCGGGAAGGGCATCCAATATCTGAAGAATGGCATTCAGCAATTGGCTTGCCTCGGTGATGCGTTCCGGGGTGATCGTTTCTGTGTCTGACTGGGCTACGGCCCATGCCGCGTTCAGGGCGCGCTTCACCTCTCTTGACCTTATATCGTCTATCAGCAAGCGTCGGGCAATGGTGGCAAGATAGCTTCGTGGGGAATCTGGTGCGACGGCCTGTGGTCGTGCCAACAACCGGCAAAAAGTGTCATGAGTGAGGTCGGCCGCGCGCTGCGGGCATTTTGTATGACGACGCAGCCAGTCGTTTAACCAGTGGGCATGAGATTCGTAGAGCAATTCAATGTTACGATTTGCCGTTACTGCATTCACTTCATGCCCCCTGATTACACCATTTGCGGCAATAGATGCGCCGCCGAATCCGCTACCATGTGAATAACGCTTATGATAGTCATTCGCAATATATAATCAGCCAGTAAAATGCAAGACGGCACCCTGATGTGGTGGGTTTGAAATATGCCTCATTATAACGGCCAGGCGCGGTGCATATTTCAAACCCACCGTACTGGAATCGTAAAGTTACTGGTGCCCTTAGGTGGGTGAGCGGTGGCAATAGTTGGCCGCAATAAGTGGTTTGGTGTTTATGGCCGGGATGCTGATGGGAATGCAGGCTGGCATCAATTATGGGACGGAGTCATGGAGCTCTGACCTGCCCGACCATGAATATCATTGTCTGACGCGGCGGAATTAGGGCAATAGTCATAGCCGGTTTGCATTCTATAATGCGCGAAACGAAGAGGGGGACTCCATGCCATTATATGAATTTGAAGGGCAGGCACCGACATTGCCAGAGGATGGATCGGCATGGGTTGCGCCGTCGGCTGATCTGATCGGTGATGTGCAACTGGGCAAGGATGTGAACATATGGTTTGGCGCGGTTATTCGTGCGGATAATACGCCCATTGCCATTGGCGCGCGCAGTAATGTGCAGGAACAGGTCGCCATGCATAGCGACCCCGGTATTCCCTGCACAGTGGGGGAGGGGGTTACCATTGGCCATCAGGCCATGCTCCATGGGTGTACCATTGGCGATAACAGCCTGATTGGCATGGGCGCGATCATCCTCAACCGGGCGATCATCCCCGAAAATTGCATTGTTGGCGCGGGGGCATTGGTGACAGAAGGCAAGACGTTTGAGCCGGGCAGCCTGATTGTAGGAAGCCCTGCCAAGGCCATCCGGCAACTGGATGAAGCGACCATTGCCATGCTGCGCCTGTCTGCGGAGAGCTATGCGGCGAAGGCAAAGAAATATGCGAAAGGTCTGCGCCGGGTGGATTAGTCCGGCGCGCTTTGTTTGCGAGGGGCGCGGGCTATTAATCGCCTGAGTCCATACGGTTTAAGTCACGGCTATGAATTATTCCCTTCTGCCTCTGAGCGTCGAACCAGAAGGGAAGAGGTCAGCTATGCGTGGATCACGTCATCGTGGATGACGTCACCCCGAAAATACGCATCACAGATATTGGGCAAATGTACTGAGCATCCTGCCCCATGCTTTTTCGGCCTGCTCCTTATCATAAACCGGCGAATCCAATGTGCACCAGCCATGCATCGCCGGGTACACCTCCATCTCTACGGGCAGATTGGCATTTCTGGCGGTTTCAAACAGCGTGTCTTTGTCCTTCGGGGCGCGTTCATCATCATTGTGCGCAATGGCGAGGAGAAGGGCGGCCTTGATCTTGCCAAATTGCGCATGGGGGCTGTCGGGCGTGTCATTGACCATGCCGGAGCCATGAAAGGATGCCGCCGCGCCAACGCGCTCTGGCCGAGCGAGGGCGGTGCGAATGGTGAAGGGGCCACCCATGCAATAGCCGCTCGTGCCGATTTTGCGCGTGGTATCGACCTCCTTTTGCTGGTCCAGCCAGTCGATAAACGCGCCTGCATCGCTGATGGTACGCGCCGGGGTGATGGCTTCGCGCATCGGGGTGATTTTGGCGCTTCCCTCTGGTGTTCGCCATTGGGCAAAGCTGGTTAATATGGGGGCGGGGGCATTGCGATAATATTGGTTGACCGCCAGCACTGCATAGCCAGATGCCGCGAGGCGTGTCGCCATGACTTCATAGGCTTCGCGCAGGCCAGCAATATCGGGCCAGAGGATGACGGCGGGGTGTTTTCCGGTGCTGGGGGCAACAAAAAACGCATCCGCCATACCATCAGGGGTAGGGATGTTGATCGTGCGTGATGCGGTCAGGGCGCCAGCGGCTTGTGCCTGTCCCGGCAGCATCGCCCATAGCGCAGACGCTGCTCCCGCAGCGCCAAATGTGCGGCGGTCAAGCGGGTGACGGTTCATCCAGTCGCGGGCTTCTTTCTCGGTCAGCTCATCGCACATGGCGCGCTCCTCTGCATCAATCGGGATTAACGCAGAGGATAGAGCATATCATCCGCACCGCAAGCATTGTTCGCCTCGACCGTCCTTCGCTTTACCCTTTCAGGCGCTCAGCATGCCAGGCTATATGATCCGCCATGAAGGTGGATATGAAATAATAGCTATGGTCATATCCCGGCTGCAACCGGATGGTGGCAGGCTGTCCTGCGCGATCGCAGGCTTCGCGTAGCAAATGGGTTTTAAGCTGTTCTGTCAGGAAGTTATCGCCTTCGCCCTGATCCACCAGCAAATCCGGCAGGCGCGCGCCGCCGTCAATCAACGCACAGGCATCATATTCTGCCCATGCTGCCTGATCGGCACCCAAATAGCCACCCAGTGCCTTATGACCCCATGGGCAGTTTATCGGTGATACAATTGGCGAAAAAGCCGAAGTAGAGCGGAACCGCCCCGGATTGCGCAGGGAAATGGTCAATGCGCCATGGCCGCCCATGCTATGCCCGCTGATGCCTTGCCGTTCCATATCGACCGGGAAATGCTGCGCCACCAGTTCGGGCAGTTCCTTTTCGATATAATCGCGCATTTTATAATGGGCGCTGAAGGGGGCTTGCGTCGCGTTTACATAGAAACCCGCACCAAGGCCAAAATCATAGGCACCCTCTGCATCATCCGGCACGTCATTGCCTTGCAAATCCGGCCCGCGCGGAGATGTGTCCGGCGCGATGAAGATAATCCCAGCCTCTGCGCAGGCACGGCGGAACTCGCCCTTTTCCGTGACATTGGCATGGGTGCAGGTGAGGCCAGAAAGATACCAGAGGACCGGTAGCTTCGCGCCTTCTGCATGATCCGGCACGAAGACGGAGAAGGTCATCTCCGTCCCCGTTGTGGCGGAGGCGTGCTTGTATACGCCTTGCGTGCCGCCAAAGCTCTTATTGGTGGAGACTGTTTCCACTTCATCCCTTTCTTTGGGGTTTATTCCTTGGGGCCGACATTGGGTGCATAGGCGCAAATCTTGTTGCCATCCGGGTCTCGCAGATAGGCACCATATTGGTTGCCGGGTGAATTGGGGCGAAAGCCCGGCTCACCTTCTGATGTGCCGCCCGCCGCGACGCCATTGGCATGAAAGGCATCAACAGTGGCATAATCCGCCGCGATAAAGCCCAATGTGTGGCCGTTGCCGAAGGTTGCGGGTTTGCCATCAGCAGGCGGCGCGATGATAACGGTGAAGCTGTGATCCGCCTTTGCATATAACAGGCCGGTCGGAATGGTTATTGCTTTTGAATAGCCCAGTAATGGCAGAACGGCATCGTAAAAAGCACGCGACTTTTCAATGTCATTGGTACCGAAATAGACGTGACTGAACATTGAAGTATCCTTTTCCGGTTGGATAGGCCGGCGGATATACCCTATTATTGGGTTCCGGCCGGCCCTTTATAGTATCAGAACACCACGACGCTGCGGATGCTCTTGCCTTCGTGCATCAGGTCAAAGGCAGTGTTGATCTCTTCCAGACCCATCACATGGGTAATCATCGGGTCGATCTCGATCTTGCCCTGCATATACATATCAACGATTTTCGGTACATCGGTGCGGCCCTTCGCCCCGCCAAAGGCTGTGCCGCGCCAGTTGCGACCAGTGACGAGCTGGAACGGGCGGGTTTCGATGGTCTTCCCGGCCTCGGCCACGCCGATGATGATGGACGTGCCCCAGCCGCGGTGGCAGGCTTCGAGCGCAGTACGCATGACATCGGTGTTGCCGGTGGCATCAAAGGTGTAATCCGCGCCGCCGTCGGTCAGTTCAATGATCTTCGCGACAACATCTTCGCGGCTCAGGCCCTTGCTGTTGAGGAAGTGGGTCATGCCGAAACGGCGGCCCCATTCTTCGCGGTCCGGGTTAATATCAACGCCGATAATCTTGTTGGCACCAGCAAGGCGTGCGCCCTGAATGACGTTAAGGCCGATGCCGCCAAGGCCGAAGATGACGACATTATCACCCACCTGCACCTTGGCCGTGTTGATGACCGCGCCAACGCCCGTCGTCACGCCGCAGCCGATATAGCAGCTCGACTGGAACGGGGCGTCCTCACGGATTTTCGCCACCGCGATTTCGGGGAGGACGGTGAAGTTTGAGAAGGTCGAGCAGCCCATATAATGATAAATGGGCTGACCCTTATAAGAAAAACGGGTGGTGCCGTCAGGCATCAGGCCCTTGCCCTGCGTGGCGCGAATGGCGGTGCAGAGGTTGGTCTTGCCCGAAAGGCAGCTTTTGCACTGGCGGCATTCGGGGGTGTAGAGCGGAATGACATGGTCGCCCGGCTTTACGCTGGTAACGCCCGCGCCGACTTCACGCACAATGCCCGCGCCTTCATGGCCCAGAACGGACGGGAAGATGCCTTCGCTGTCGAACCCATCCAGCGTATAGGCGTCGGTGTGGCAGATGCCTGTGGCCATGATTTCGACCAGCACTTCGCCAGCTTTCGGCCCTTCGAGGTCCAGTTCAACGATTTCCAGCGGTTTCTTCGCCTCAAAGGCAACGGCGGCACGGGTCTTCATTATAAATTCTCCTTCATCACCACCTTTACGAGAGGGAATGATTTGCAATAAAGACAATGAAAAGCAATTCACTGTTGCAGAAATGGAATAATGACCAATCGTTGGCATGGCATAGATGAATTTGTGGCGGTGGCGACGACCGGCAGCTTCGCCAGTGCGGCTAATGTACTACATATGCCGACATCCACCGTAAGCCGCGCCATTGCCCGGCTGGAGGAGCAAATTCGCGCTCCGTTATTTTATCGCACGACGCGTCGGGTGACGTTGACGGAGAGCGGGCGGCTATTCCTCGATCATTGCCGCCGCATCATTGATGAGCGAGAGGAAGCCTTCGCCGCGATCAGCCATTTGCGCGAACCGGGCGGCGAACTGCGCATCACCTGCTCCACCGCATTGGGGGAGGGGTTCGTCGCGCCAATCGTGCAGCGTTTCTGCATGGACTGGCCGCAGATCAGCATCACGCTGGACCTCAGCAATCGTTTGGTGGATTTAATTGGCGAGGGCTATGATCTGGCGATCCGCACCGGAGACCTCAGCGATAGCCGGATGGTCAGCACGAGAATCGCGTCGCGCAGGCTTTATAGCTGCGCTGCGCCGGATTATCTGGCGCGGGCCGGAACACCGCAGAGCATAGAAGAGCTAGCGGATCATCAATGCCTGATTGGTAGCGGCGCTACATGGCATTTTGCGGTCGATGGGGCGGGGCGCAGTTTTCGCCCGCGTGGGCGCTGGCGCTGCAACAGCGGCACGGCGGTCGTCAGCGCCGCGGTGGCGGGTATGGGGATATGCCAGCTTCCCGAATCCTATGTTTTGCGCCATCTGGCGGCGGGGGAATTGGTGGAAATATTGCCAGAACATCGCCGTAAGGAGGAGCCCATATGGGCGGTTTACCCCGAAAGGCGCCATTTGATGCCCAAGGTGCGGTTGCTGGTGGACCGGCTGAAGGAGCAATTGGGGCCAGCATTGGTGGCGGTATAGCGGGAGCTATTGGCTGGATGGCGGCTGGATGGCAGATGGCTGCGGGGCTTGACCCTGCACGCGCTGCGGCCTAGCCATTGCGCGATGAAGCGCGGATTTACCCTTTTCATGCTGATGCTGGCTGTGCTGGCGCTGATGGTTCCTGTCGGTGGGTCTGCTGGATGGGCCATTGCGCAGGGCGCAACCAATAGCACGCAGGGCGCGACCAATAGCACGCAGGGCGCGACCAATAACGCGCAGGGCGGGGGAGGCGGGATATCGTCTTTGCCTTCGGCGGCTGGGCCGCTTTCCTCCGGCGCATTTAATTCCGCCATTCCGCATATCTCCGCCCGGCTGGAGGCGGAGACACTATCCCCCGCCGCAGGTGGCCGCGTGACCCTTGCCTTTGTCATGGAGCCAGAAAAAGGCTGGCATGGCTATTGGGCCAATCCGGGTGATGCTGGTAAGGCGATGGAGTTGGAGTGGGGCCTGCCAAAGGGCATGGTTGCTGGTGAATTGCGCTATCCGGTGCCGTATGGTTTGTTGGTCGCGGGGCTAATGAACCATGTCTATAAGGGCCGTTATGCGCTGCTGACGGACCTTGATATTCCCGTAGGCCTTCCTGTCGGCACGAAGCTGCCGGTGCGGGTGAAGGCGCAGTGGCTTGCCTGTTCCGATACGGTTTGCGTGCCGGAACAGGCTGATCTGGCGCTTGATCTGGTGGTGGGGCATCCGGATACGCAGCAAGATAATGCCAGTTTTGATGAGTATCGCCGGATGTTGCCGCGCCCTCTTGGTGGGACTGCGCATTTTCAGGCGACGGAAGCTGGAGGCTTGCGCATCGCCATTCCGGTGCCAGCGGGCGCGAAGCTGAGCGACCTGCATTTCTTCCCCTTAACCCAAGGCATGAAAAACCACGCCGCGCCGCAAATCATCCGTCGATCGGGCGATTCTGTGGTGGTCGAACTCCCTGATTTCGCGTTGCCTGCGAATAAGACCATCGAGGGTGTGCTGCGTATCGGGCCGGAACAGGGCATCGCCATTGGCGCGCAGGCGGGGGATGTAGCCCCCATTGACGGCGCGAATCTCGCCGCCGGTGTGGATGGCGCGGAGGAGGGAAGCGAGAAGGGGCTTTTCTCGGCTGATCTTTCCCGCAGCCTGTCAGAAAAAATCGCGGCGGGTGAAGTGTCGCTGATCCGTGTGGCGCTATTGTCTTTCCTCGGTGCCTTATTGGGCGGGCTTATCCTCAACATCATGCCCTGCGTGTTCCCTATCCTCAGCCTGAAGGCGATGAGCCTGCTGCGGTCTGGCGCGGCGGCGCAGACTAAGGATGGTAACAAGCGGGCGCGCCGCGAAGCATGGGCCTATGCGGCAGGGGTGATCCTGAGCTGCGTGGCGCTGGGCGGTATCGTTCTGGGCCTGCGGGCGGGCGGGGAAAGCGTCGGCTGGGCGTTTCAATTGCAAAGCCCGGCGGTCATCGTGGTTTTGCTGGCGCTCAGCCTTGCGATTGCGATGAACCTTGCCGGTCTGTTTGCCCTCTCACCGGTGTCGGTTGACGGCACGCTGGCGACGAAACAAGGCCTTGCGGGGGATTTCTGGAGCGGCGTTCTCGTTGCATTTGTTGCGACGCCCTGTACCGGCCCCTTCATGGCGACGGCGCTGGGGACAGCGTTTCTGCTGCCTCCGCTGGCTGCGCTGGCGATATTCGCGGGGCTAGGCGTGGGGCTGGCGCTGCCGTTTCTGCTGCTCGCTTATATTCCGGCCCTGCGCGCTAAAATGCCGCGCCCGGGGCTGTGGATGGAGCGGGTGCAGCGCTGGCTGGCGGTGCCGATGGCGCTGACGGCGCTCGGCCTGCTGTGGCTGCTCTATCGGCAGGCGGGGGCAATGGGGCTGGCCATCGGGGTAGCCGTTGCGCTGGTCATCGGGGGCATATTGGTCCTGTTAGGGCGGCGGCAACGCGCTGATACCGCCGCCAATGGGGTGCAGGGTGAACTTGCGCTGATCTGCGCCGGGCTATTGGCGGTCGCGGTTGGCGCGGCGGTGTTAGGGCCAATGGCGCGTTCGTCTGACCACGCAAACCTCTCCGGCATGGCATGGAGCGAAGCCGCTCTTGCTACGGCGCGGGGTGGTGACATGCCGGTTTTCCTCTACTTCACCGCTGACTGGTGCCTTAGCTGCAAGGTGAATGAGGCCGCCGCGATTGATAGGGCAGAGGTGCAGTCGGCCTTCGAAAAGGCCGGAGTGCAGGTGATGGTCGGCGACTGGACGCGGGGTGACCCGGATATTACGCGCTTTCTGGAGGAACATGGCCGCTCTGGCGTTCCGCTATATTTATGGTATCCGGCGGGCGGCGGAGAACCAAAGGAGCTGCCGCAGATCCTCACCCCGGATATGCTGAGGGGCCTCGCGGAGGCATCCGCAACCAATGAAGTGGAGGCATCCGCAACGAATAAAGCCGAAGCCTCCGCCCCGAATGAAAAAGGATGAATTAAGTGGCCGCGAAAATCAGGGTAGATCAGCTTCTGGTGGATCGGGGGCTGGTTGAGAGCCGCAGCCGCGCTCAGGCGCTTATCCTTGCAGGGCTGGTCTATCATGGTGAGCAAAAGGTGGCGAAGGCCGGACAGCAGGTGGCACCTGATGTTGCGCTGGATGTGCGGGGGCGGGACCACCCATGGGTGTCACGCGGTGGGGTGAAGCTCGCCCATGGGCTGGAGCATTTCGGCTGGGACATAACTGGCGCCATCGCGATGGATGTCGGCAGTTCCACCGGCGGCTTTACCGATGTGATGCTGACTAAGGGCGCGGCGAAGGTTTATGCGGTCGATAGCGGCACCAATCAGCTCGCGTGGAAGCTCCGCACGGATGACCGGGTGATTGTGCATGAACAAACCAGCGCCCGTATATTGACGGCAGAGCATATCCCGGAACCCATTGACCTCATCGTCTGTGACGCGAGCTTCATCGCATTATCCAAGGTGTTGGAACGCCCGATGAGCTTTGCTGCGCCGGGTGCGCGTCTGCTCGCCCTCATTAAGCCGCAATTTGAGGCCGGGCGAGAGGAAGTCGGCAAAGGTGGCGTCGTGCGCGACGCTGCCATTCACGAACGGGTCTGCGCAGAGGTGCAGGACTGGGTCGCAAATACACAGGGATGGGAGGTTGAGGGCATTACTACCAGCCCGATCACTGGCCCGGAAGGCAATGTTGAATTTCTGATTGCCGCCCACAACCCTGCCTAAATATATCGGCATTATTCCGGCTGACGGCGCGCAGCACTATGCCTTTCTGACTAATTATATATTGCCCGTTGCCTGAGAGGGATAATTATCTTGCGGTGCAATGTGAATCTGTGTTCACCTTCTTTTGTGGGCATTAGGATTCGACAGACGTGTCTTTGCGGCATCTAAGCTCGTTTTCAGGCGGCCCATATAGAGGAGCTATGGTTAACGGTTAACGCGCAACAGGGGCGCCATTTTACAGGCAGAGGGTGTTGGCAATGAAAGATAATGCGCCGCAGGGGATAGCCTCTCAGGCACAATTACGTCTGTCTTATGTGCGTTGGGCGCTGGTGACGGTGCCATCCATAGTTTTCCTTGGCTTTCTCTCTGGCCGGGCGGCCAATAGCGGCTATGGCAATCCATGGTTTGCAGCGCTGGAAAAGCCCGCAATCATGCCGCCTGGATGGGTTTTTCCAGTGGCATGGACTGCGCTCTATATCCTGCTGGGTCTTGCACTGGCGGTCATCCTCCATGCACGCGGGGCACGGGGGCGGGGCATCGCTATCGCTTTGTTCATGGTGCAGATGATCGGTAATTTGCTGTGGTCACCGCTCTTTTTCCGCCTGCATATGGTGACGGAGGCCTTGTGGTTGCTGATCGGTATATTTGTTGTTTCCGCGATAACGGCATGGCTGTTTGCGCGCATCCGCCCGGTTGCTGCCATATTGCTGCTGCCATATCTGCTTTGGCTTACTTTCGCGGGGGTTCTTAATTACCAAATTGACCAGTTAAACCCGGATGCGCCAACTGTGGTTGTACCATCGTTCAAAACCCGTATATGAACATATCCATATTATGTGAGTATCGAGGCTGTCATGCAGAGTGAAAACCGTTTCTTTGACGATCTGGGCCGGGTGATTAATGGTGCCGCAGGTACATTGGCCGGTCTGGGGCGGGAGCTGGAGGCCAATGCCCGTGAAAAGACCAAGCAATGGGTCAGCGGTGCGGATTTTGTCAGCCGTGAAGAATTTGAGGCGGTTAAGGCGATGGCTGCTACGGCCCGCGAAGAAGTAGAAGAGCTGAAAAAACGTCTCGCTGCGCTGGAAGGCAAATAAGGGCAGCGAGAGACGGCGCCGCACCTGATAAATGGCCTGCGTATCGGCTGGCTGAAGGCGGGGGAGAGCGTTATCCACATATATGTTGCTATTCGGGCGGATGGCTGGTTGCGCTTTTGCGCTGACCGCGCCATGCAGGCCCGGTGTGCAGGGCGTCTGGCCATCAGGTTCGGACGGCGCGGGGAACAGAAAAGCAGGCCAATGCCATGATAGAAAATGATGAGTTCGAGCAGGATGAGCATGATGCTGAACCGCTGGACATGCTGGCCCGTTTTTTCGAGGCGAATGACTGGACCTTCCAGTATAATGGCGAAGACGAGATCATAGCATCCGTTCAGGGAAGTTGGACGCAATATGAATTTCGCGCCATCTGGCGGGCGGAAGATCAGGTTCTGCAATTGCTGGCGCTCCCTGATATTCGCGTGGCAGAGGATATGCGCGCCACCGTTTATGAGGCATTGGGCCTGATTAACGAGCAACTCTGGCTTGGCCATTTCGAACTATGGTCCAGCACGGGCATTGTCCTGTTCCGCCATGGTGCGCTCATCAGCGGTAATGACAGCATGAATTATGAACAGGCGCAGCTTCTGGTTGAGGTCGCACTGGATGAGTGTGAACGTTTCTACCCGGTGTTTCAGTTTGTTTTATGGGGCGGAAAAACCCCGACAGAAGCGATTGCCGCCAGCATGATTGAGACCAGAGGAGAGGCGTAAACATGGCCGATTTGGCTGATTTCTCTCGTCCGCTGTTTCTGGTGGGTTGTGGCAATATGGCGGGCGCGATGCTGTCCCGCTGGATGGAAGCAGGCCTGCGTACGGACGCTGTGACAGTGTTGCGTCCTAGCGGTAAACCGGTGGCGGATGGCGTACGGGTTATTGCCGCATGGCCAGACCGGCTGCCTGATAATGCCTTGGTTATCCTTGGTATGAAGCCGCAGCAACTGGGCGATATAGCGCCGTCTTTGCGCGGTCTGTGGCGCGATGATCTAACCCTGCTTTCCTTGCTGGCCGGGGTGACGGTGGGGCAGCTTGCCGACGTCGTGGCGTCGCTGGAAACAGCCGTGCGGGTAATGCCCAATACGCCGGTGGCGCTAGGCAAGGGTGTGTGTGCCCTTTATGCCGATGGTGCGCTGGATACGGCGCGGCGACAGGTGGTGGATCAGCTTTTTGCGCCATTGGGCCTCGCGGAATGGATAGCGGATGAAGGGCAGTTTAATCTGGTAACGGCGCTGACAGGCTGCGGCCCGGCCTATCTTTATCGCTTTGTTGATGCGCTGACAAAGGGCGCGACGGCTCTTGGGCTGGAGGCAGCGCAGGCGCAGCGTTTCTCCATCGCGATGGTGGAGGGTGCAGCAGCCCTTGCGTCGCAAGCCGATGTTGACCCGGCGACTTTGGCGGATCGTGTTGCCAGTAAAGGCGGCATGACGCGTGAAGGGTTGAATGTTATGGATGAGGGGCAGCGGATAGAGCAGCTAATGCTGGAAACGCTGCGCGCGGCGCAAGACCGAGGCGAGGAACTGGCCAGACTAGCTGGGTGATACAAGCCCTGTCCTATTGAAATGGGCCATATTGGTTTGGGCCATGTTTAAATAGACTATGCTGAGATAGGCGTGACG
This sequence comes from Sphingobium sp., assembly GCA_009360885.1. Lineage (GTDB taxonomy): Bacteria > Pseudomonadota > Alphaproteobacteria > Sphingomonadales > Sphingomonadaceae > Sphingobium. Next base: position 101,317 of record SPEL01000008.1, read on the forward strand.
GTGATGCGAAAGGCAGGAATGGGAAAGGCATGGGCCTTTACATGCTCCTGTTTCAAAGATGCTCCCTCAATGCGGCAACCATCTTACGGTCCTGATCGGGAATTAAGCCCTCCAGTACATGCCAGAAACCGGTGACAGATCCTTGCCCGGCCTGCTGATAGGCCGCCGCCATCCGGCTACGCAGCCCGTCAAATAATTGCATTTCGAGGTCTAGCCCTGCGGGTGTCAGGCGCAGCAATTTCTGCCTGCGGTCCTGCTCACCGGGATGGCTCTCCACCAAAGAACGCTCAATCAGTTCATTCAGCACCCGGCCCAGCGATTGCTTGGTGATGGCAAGCAAAGCGAGCAATTCGCTGACCATCAGATCAGGCTGGCGCGCTATAAAATACAGCGCACGGTGATGGGCGCGGCCCAGCCCCTGTTTCGTGAGAATCGCATCAACCGAACGAGTGAGGTTTCCATAACCGAAATAGAGCAGCTCAATGCCACGGCGGATTTCGTCTTCCCGCAAAAAAAGCGGGGATGCTGCTGAACCGGGAGGAATCATGACGCACGGATTTGGTCCTTTTGCGCTCTCTTGGCAAGCTTTAAGCGTTCGGATGATCCATCATCAGCAATATTGTTGCCCCCAGAATGCAGAATAATGCAAATGCCATATTCCCTTTCGCGCAACAGACGTTATATGCCCACCACAGGCACATGGTCGATCCGCCAAATCAGGCGGTGTCAATGTGATGCTGGGGCGTCGCCAAGCGGTAAGGCAGCGGCTTTTGATGCCGCCATGCGCAGGTTCGAATCCTGCCGCCCCAGCCAGTTTTGTTGATTGCATCAATGCATGATTCCACCAGATTGATAGAAGAACGCCCTGTAAACAGGCCAGCCATCAATGCTCATGGCTGCGTTTATATTGCCCGAACCATCGGCAGATGAACCATAACGGAATCGCCAGCAGGGTCATCATTAGCCAGACATGGCCGATATGGACAAAGCTGAAGAAGCCGTTTTGGCGTACGCATGCCCCGCTATGCCCAGAGCGGTGAAGGCCACGTTACGTCTGGCCTTGTGAATGAATGTGGCAATGAGGGAGGAGGTGCAAATTCCCCTTCAGGCGGCTTTGGTTGTTTCTTCGGTGCGCTGGGCATAGCTGGCGAATAAATGTGCGAAATGATCGTCCATGCTTTGCACCATTGTGGCGCTTTGTCGGGCGCTCTGTTGGTGCAGATGCGGGCCGGATGTGATGAAGCGGCTGATGGCGCTCGCCAATGCGCGGGGGGAGCGGGCCTTATACATCTCCCCTTGTCCGACGATGAACTGATCGGATGCGCCGCCTTCATCCGGGATGATAAGGGGGAGGCCGCTCGCCTTTGCCTCTGCTGCGACCATGCAAAATGTTTCGGCCTCACACCCATGGACCAGCGCATCGGCGCTCGCCAGCACGGAGGCAACTTCCTGCCGGTTGGTGATGGGGGCGGCAAGGTGAACATGCGGATTATTGGCGGCGGAGCGGACGATGGCGCTCTGCTGTCGTCCGTTGCCGAAAAGGATGAAACCAACCTCATGCTGATAGCCTGCCGCCGTCACGGCCTCTATCACCATGGGCCAGCGTTTCTCGGCGGAATGGCGGCCCAGCCCCAGCAGCAATGTCGCCTGTTCCGGCAGGCCGCAGCGGGCGAGCATCCGTGCGCGCAGTTCCTGGCTGCGCAAGTCCGGGGAGAACAGCCCCGGCGTAACGCCCATCGGGATAGTCTGCACCTTATAGACGCCGCCAGCGGAAAGGCGCGCCGAGAGGCTGGCACTGGCGCTAACGACAATATCAAACTGGTCATTCAGCCGCCGCAAATGACGCCAGAACCAGTCAAAGCCCCGGTCGATCACATCCCGCGACGCGACCGGGCGGAACCAGCGATAGGCATAAGCCGATAGCGGGTCTGCATGCATCACCAGAGAGCGCAGCGCATGGCCGCGCCAGCGGGCGACCATATTGGGGCTGCTCCATGGCGAGGATGCCTCGACCACATCGGGGGCGAGGCGGTCCAGCAGAGTGTGCAGCGCTGTTTCATCCGCGAAATAATGATAACGCGGGTCAAGCGGGAAACGCGGGGCGGCAACCGTCATAATGCATCCGGCGGCGCTTTGTTGAACCACCGCATCCCGTTCCCCCGGTGCGATGATGATGACTTCCTCCCGCCCCGGTCGTGCGGCCTGTAATTTCCGCTCAACATAGGTTTTTACGCCGCCCCCCTGCGGCGTGTAAAAGGCGCAGACATCAACGATACGCATGGGGCTTAATCCTCTATCGGGCCGAAGGAAATCAGCCCTTTGCGGTAGTTCATGATGATATTGGCTTTGGTGGGGCCATTGCCGATGGCCATGCTGGCGGTGGCTGCCCTAGGTTTGGAGCGGCCCAGTTTCGGATTGCCGCTAAAACCTATGCCGTCAGTGGACAGGCCAAATTTTCGGTTGGAATCCCGGTCATGCAGCAGGCTGAGCGCATAATTCCCCGCAGAAGGCGCGCGGATGCATATTTGCACCGGGCCAGATGCCGGAACGCCAATTTCCACCCGGCGGAACGTCTTGCCCACATTGATGAGGACATTGTCATCGGCTAGAAAATCCGTGTCATTGGCGGGGTATAGCTCCAGCTTCAGCCTGCCGCGCCGGTCTTTGAGGCCCGTGACGGTGATGATGGCTGCCGGGCTGCTTTCGCCGGGACGGCATTGCCCTTCCGCTTTACCCAGATCAGGGGAGGAGGGGACCGGCGCCCCGGCCAGAAGGATCGCTGCTATCAGCATCATTTCACGCGACCTTCTTCGATCAGGGCGGTGATACCCAATATGCCACCCACCAGCAGATGCGCGCCCAATATCAGGCTGGCCATCAGGGTGATGGCGGCGACAATTTGCTGGTCAAAACCCACCAGAACGACCGCCAGCCCTGCGAAAACCACATCCTTATTCGGCAGGAATGGCAGGCGGGAAAGCAACTGCCGGGCGGTAGACAGGAGGAGCCACAGGCTGAGTGCTACGCTGGGCAGCAGCAAATGCCACATGATAGCGGTCAGCACGGTGGATAGGATGATGCGGACCATATGCATCGCCGCAACAAACCATAATTCTGGCCTCGGCAGGGTAAACAGCCTCTTGCGCAACAGCATTGCCGCAATGGAGGAGCCAAGGATGAACAGAGCAGATAGCAGGAAGGCGGTGCTATCTATCCCCAGATGTAATGAGCCGATGAACGGAGCAGAGAGCAGTACCATCATCAGGGTAAAGATATTGCCGGTGATGGCACTCAATATCGTTACATCCTTGATTGCGCCAAATGGGGCGGCGGTAATCTGGGCGTTGCGCCGTGCCCAGCTATAGAAATATACCTCCCCCAGATAACCGAGAAGGATTTCGTTGCTGACCAGCTTGCGTAATAAGGCGGCGAAACCGCCTGCTGGTAATGACCATAAGCGGCGAAAAATGATCCATTCACAGGCTGGGCTGATGAGATAAGCCGCCGCGAATATGACCCAGAAAAAGGGAGAAGACGGGACCAGAGCCAGCAGCGAATGCAAATCCAGATGGCGAAGCTGATAAATGACAACCGCGAGGATGAGAATGGAGGTGAGAGGGCCGACCCATCTGGTCCAGTTCTGGCCTTGCTTCACCAGCGGGGCTGGGTCAATGAAGGGAGCGATGCCATCTGCATTATCAATGGGCGGGGGGGAAGGAGCCCCTGCTGCTGCATAATTGCTCATGATGCGTCATTTCCCCATTGGGCGTTTGGGCGTGGTTGTTTTGATGGCAAAGTGGCAGGGATTGCCGTGGCCGGAATTGCAGCAGTAGGGAGTGTTATGGCGGAGGCTTGTCTGGCCTGTGGATGGGCGCGAAGCATGCTCTCGATAATGCCCAGATAATATTGCGCGGCCTGTTCAATGGTGAAGCGCTTTGCCTGATCGAGGCTGGCTTGCATGTCTTGCGATGACGGGCGCGCCTGTGCGATGGCGGCGGCCAGTCTCGCGGCATCACCAATGGGAACAAGCTGACCTAACGCGCCCTGCCTCAGCAGTGCAGGCATGGACCGGCTGCAATTGGTGGCGATGATGGGCAGGCCAGCTGCCAGCGCCTCTACTATCACCGCGGGGACGCCTTCATAATCGGATGACAGCAGGAATATATCATATTGGGGAAGGAGCCGTGCAGGGTCGCTGATATAGCCCCGGAATGTCACGCGCTCCGCCAGGTTCAGGCGCTGAGCCAGAGCCTTCAGCGCCCTCCGATCCGGCCCGTCACCGATGATCGTCAGATGGTCATTTCCATTTGCACCCAGACTGAAGGCGCGCAGCATCAGGGCAATGTTCTTCTGCGCAGATAGCCTGCCGACCGAGACAAAATGCCTGCCATCAATGCGAGTGTGAATGGGGGAGGCGCTGGGGAGCGCAGTAGGTGTATGGGCATCCGCCACATCATCCTTAAGGGAGCGAATAAGGGAATTATCGGGGGAAGGCGAGCAATCGGAGGAAGGCGCGGGAGTGCGTAATTGCTCAATCAGCGCATCAGATAAAGCAGGGTCTGGGATGATACTGATCTTGCTGAGCGGTACGCCCATTATGGTATGAATTTCGTCGGTCATCGGTTCTTCCATGCCGATGATATGGTCGAGATAGCGGGCCTGAAACTTCAACCAGAAATGATAAGGCGCACGCTGCCAAAGGGGTTGATCGCGCCGGTCAAGATCATTGCTGATCTTGGCGATGATGAGCGGGCATTGGCGGCCTAATATCAGCTTCATCGCCACTGCGACGATGCTATAACTATTGCCTGCGCAGAATAAGACATCCGGTCGCTGCTGGCGGATGATGCGGGGTAGGGTTGCGATCATCCACAATGTTTCCCACCGGGCGGTAGAAATCATCGGCTGGTCGGGGGTGATATAGTCCAGTTCCGCGCCAACATCCTGCGCCATGGCTCCGTCCCTACGGCCCAGAAAAAGCGGCGCATCCATGCCTTTTTCGCGCCATTGGCGGACTAGCCGCAAGGCAATGCGTTCCACCCCGCCCGGTTCAAAGCTATGGAGAAAAGTAAGGATCTTCATCCTTCACGCTCCCCCGATGAGGTCGCTATAGCGCGATATTTGGTGTGACTGGCTGAGCGTGCCCACGGCGCGGTCAATACTGGTCATGATGGCGGGGACGGTAACATCACCGGGATGCACGCCAATGCGTGCTACCCGCGCCCAGCGCAAGGCGGGCGGCAATATCCGTGCCGCTAGCAAAGAAGAGGCGATCCGGCCCCTGCTGCGGCTCGCCCATGTCAGCACCGGGCTGCGGGCGATGACGCGGCCTGTTGTGGGTTGCCATATCTTCATATGGTCCTCCGCCAGCGCAAAGCCGCAATCCGCAAGAGCCGCCAGCGCGCCCGGCCCATAGAGCCATGCTGGGGCGATGAATCCGGCGAGGGGACGCCCGCTAATATCCTCCAGCAGTGCCTTACCATCGCGCATCAAGGTGCCAGCGCTTTTACGGTCCAGCCCCAGAAATTCGCCTTCTCCCGCCGTCATATGCTGTGCGCGAATGCGGTCGAAACGGCTTTGATGGGCCGTTGGGTCACGATGGAACCAGCCATGAAGGAAAATATCCGCCCCACTTTCGGCCCATCCACGTAGGCGGGATGCATAAGCAGAACCGGGGTGAATAGGGGCTTCCCCCCAATGATTGGGGACAACGAGCAGAGCGATTTTGCCTGCATCGCCAAAGCGCGCCAGAAGATCATGGAGCCTGTCTGTCGCGCTTTCTGACCTTGGGCCAACATCGTGGATGCTCAGGAGCAGCCGCCTGATAGGCCGGGGAGCTATGCTCATATCCGGCCTGTTGGAACAAAGGGGGCGGTGTCACGGGGGGATCGCCAGTCGGAAACTGCTGGGCCATACCGAAAATGCCATGACAAACCGGCAGCGTTCGGCATAGTAAATGATGAAGGCAAACCGGACGCTCTCATAATATCCGGGGGCTTTACTGTAAGCCTATGTAGGAATGATGACAGCGTGGCAGTGTCTGCCGCGATAATGGATGAACGGGCATGGTTCGTGTTGGCCGCTACACAGGCGGGGTTGGGGCGCATAGCATAGCAAATTATCAGCTTTGCGCAGAATATGGGGATTGGGAATCAGAGTATGAATCAAATCATCACAGGCATATCCACCGCGGCGCTGAACCGAAAAATTGTCGGTTATTTCGTGCTGGCCGTTGTACTGTTTACTTTGACGGTTGATGTGCTGGGCCTTGTGCATCCCTGCCCCTATTGCCGGACGGAACGTGCCGCGCTGGGTATCTTGTCGATCATCCTTCTAACGCCCTATCATCACATGGTTGCGGCCCGCTATCTGGCGGCTTTGGCTGGTGTCTATGGTCTGATTGTCGGGGTGATGCAGAATTTCAACCATGTGAAGAAAATCAACAAGGGCGAATTTGACTGGTTTGCCTTGCGCTTTGACCATCCGTGGATATTGTCCGGGTTGGCCGTTATGGCGATGATCTGGCTCTTGTTTCTGATTTTTGAACTTGCGAAACCATCCGCTGGCTCTGACACATAACGGCTTACGCCCCTCAATAGGCCTGACCAGATTATGCCGCACCCTATTGCCCTCAAAATCAAGATTCAGCTGTATTGCGGGGATGAGATTGCAATGGGGCCGGGTAAGGCGGATCTGCTGGAGGCTATAGTGGAGCATGGCTCCATCTCTGCGGCTGGGCGGGCACTGGGGATGAGCTATCGCCGGACATGGATGCTGGTGGATGTGATGAACCGCACATGGCGGGACAGGCTGGTGGAGACTGTGGCAGGAGGCAGCCGTGAACGCGGTGCGCGGGTGACGGAAACCGGCCTTGCGGTGCTGGCGGCCTATCGTGCTATGCAGGCGGCTGTGCGGGGCGCGGTGTCCCCCGTTGCCGATGCCGGACTGATGAAGTTGCTACGCGCAGAGCCTTTGCCGCAGGATATCCACAAGCGCGCCTGACCCGTGGCGAGCTTTATGTGCAGTGTTGCAGAGGCTATGCGCAGGGGGCATGCGCGGCGTATCGGCCTATAGAGGCTTTCCACAGGCGCTGTCTGGCCGTGATAATTGCGGGTTTTTCATCAGATTTGTACCGGTCAGGCTGCGGAGAAATGCTGTTAATGCCGGCATATCATTGTCGGTGATTTGGGTGCCGGGATGACGGCGTATCGCGTCTTCCATCGTCGGGGATGTGCCATCATGCCAATAAGGGCCAGTGAGTGCGACATTGCGCAAAATGGGTGTGCGGAACCGCCCCGCATCGTCTGCGCGGCCCGTTTGTTCGATCAGGCCGGGATCAGCGCTTTTCGCTGGTTCCAGCCGATGATAGTTCGCATCGGTGAAATTCGGACCTTTATGACAGGCTGCACATCCTGCGTTTTTGAATGTGACCATGCCCTGTTTCGCCAGAGGGGATAGGGCGCTGTTTTCCCCCGTTAAATGCCGGTCATAGGGGCTGTCATAGGATATCATCATGCGCTGAAATGCGCCCAACGATGCCGTAACGCTGGTAAAATCAATCTGGCCTTTGCGTTCAGGAAAGGCCTTGCGGAACATCTGGCGATAGCATTTGTTGGCGTTCAATCGCCGTGTTAGCTCGGCCTCCATATCCTTCATCCCCATCTCCAGCGGGTTTTCGCCGGTAAGGGGGATCATCGCTTGCTTCTCCAACGTCGTGGCGCTGGGGTCGGCATAAGTCAGGCGGGGCAGCCATGCGACATTGGCGAGGCCGGGCACATTGCGTTTGCCGGGCGTTTCATGCACGCCGGGTCGGGTCATATTACCATCGGCAAAGCCGCGCCTCTGCTCATGGCAGGATGCGCAGGACAAAGTACCATCCACCGAAAGGTCAGCATCGTAAAAGAGCAGGCGCCCCAGTTCCACTTTTGCGGCGGACATGGGATTATCAGCGGGCAAAGCGGGCGGCGCAATATATGCGGGGATGGGCCATTGCCAGCCGGAAACGGAAACTCCCGCCGTTGTCAGCAGCGCGCCTGCTGCCAGTATGAGGGTTTTCACGGCAATATTTTCACGGCAGCTTGGTCACTAATGCTGTGATGTTATTCGTTCCATTCCCGGCAATTTGCAGGACATAGTCACCGGGGGTGAGGGCGTAATCTACCATTTTACGAATGCCGGTGCAGGCCGGCCCGCGACCATGGTTGACGGATTGAGCGGATTTTCCGTCCTTCACCACATCCACCCATGCCCCGGCGCCGAGTGCAACGCGCCATGTCCCGGCTTCTTTCACCGTGAAACTGGCGAGGCCGCCATGGCTGACGGAACCGCCCGGTTTTTCAGGACGCAGTGGATATTTGACGGACGGCGTGGGCAGCAGGGAAAGAGTGAACGCCTGCCCCGGCGTGATCTTTACGGATGTTGCCGACTTGTTGTCCTTTGCGCCCTTTAATGCGGCGGGTGTGGCCCATGATTCCATGCCTTGCGGCAGGGGGGTGGGCTGGTCACATGTCTGCGTATCCGCATGATTATGTGCCATCATATCCTGAGAGAATGCAGGGCCAGCCATCAGTGACAAGGCACCGGCGCAGACAAAAAGCATGGGCGATAAACTGGACATGAAGGCTTTCCTCTGCGGTGTAACACTATATATGGCGCGATATAGCGAATCGGATAACCATAGAGAAGGGGAAATATTGATGCGCCGGACATTCGCGCTCTTACTGACATCTGCCTGTGCTATTGCGCCACTAACCGTGGCATTCGGTGCCCATGCCGAAGAAGCTGCCTCATCATCGACGGATGATCGTTTTGCTCTCGGCCAGATTGTGGTGACAGCGCCGCGTCCCGAAGGGATTGCCATTAACGGTAGCACCCTGTCTTCAGATGCAATTTATGTGTTCAGCCGTAATTCGCTGGATGATGCCGTTAACATAATGCCGGGCGTTTCCGCCGGGAATAGTGGTGGTACGCGCAATGAGCGGCTGATTTTCGTGCGCGGATTTGACCGGTTCCAGGTGCCGCTCTCTATCGATGGCATCCGCGTTTATTTGCCAGCCGATAACCGCCTCGATTTTGGCCGCTTTCTGACGACCGACATCGCCGAAGTGCAGGTCGCCAAGGGCTATGCATCGGTGCTGGATGGTCCGGGCGCAATGGGTGGGGCGATTAACCTCGTCACGCGTAAGCCCACCAAGGAGCTGGATATTGATGTGCGTGGCACGATCAATCTGGATGATGATGTCGATTATGCGGGCTATTCCACATCCGCGATGATCGGCACTAAGCAGGATAAATGGTATGCGCAGGCCAGCTATGCCCGCAGCTTTACCGACCATTGGAACCTTCCCAATGACTTTACCGCCCGCGTACCAGCGCAGGAAGATGGCGGTGAGCGCGATTTCTCCCGCACCCGTGACTGGCGCGCCAATATTAAGCTTGGCTTCACCCCCAATGCGACCGATGAATATGCGATCAGCTATACAAAGCAAGATGGCTCCAAGGGTGCCCCGCTGCACATCAGCGATACGGTAACAACGCCGCGTTACTGGGATTGGCCGAAGTGGGAAATCCAGAATCTCTATTTCCTCTCCACCACCGCATTGGGAGATCGCGCGACCCTCAAGACCCGCGCTTATTATAATCAGTTTGATTCCATGCTGCGCTCTTTCAATGATCGCACACAAACCACGCAAAGCCGTGGTTATGCGTTTGATAGCCCTTATTGGGATAAGGCATGGGGCGGGTCTGCCCAGCTTGATTTCAAGGCAAGCGAGGCTGATACGCTGCGCCTTGCATTCCATTATCGCCATGATGAGCATGTCGAGGCGCAGACTGGCTTTGGTACTGGTGTTGGTGTCGTCGAACCAAAACAGACCCAGTCAGAGAACACCTATTCCTTCGCGCTGGAAAATGAACTTGCGATCACCGATGCGCTGCGTTTCACCATTGGCGGCAGCTATGACTGGCGTGAATTAAACCGCGCCGAAGAATATGGTTCGCCACTTGGTACCGATGGGCCAGCGACATTGTTTAGCTATCCGAAGCGTAATGCCGATACATGGAATGCACAGGGTCGCCTCGACTGGCAGGTGGATGATGCACTATCGCTGCATGCTAGTGTTTCTTCGCGCGCCCGTTTTCCGACCATCTTTGAACGGTTCAGCCAGCGTTTTCAGCAGGCCATTCCTAATCCGGATCTGAAGGCCGAACGCGCCACCAATGTTGAAATTGGCGGTAGCTGGGCTGGCGAACGTGTCAGCTTTGAGGCGGCTGCATTCTATAGCCATGTTGAAGATGCGATCTTCGGTGTTCAGGTGTCGGGTTATCCCTGCACCGCGTCCACCACGCCGCCTGCAACGCCAACTCCGGGCTGTGAACTGCGTAATATGACGCAGAGCCGCAATGTCGGCAGCGGCGATTATTATGGTGTCGAATTCGCCGGTGCGGTTACGATCCTGCCGGGCGTTGACCTCGGCGCCAATTACACATGGGTAAAGCGTGATCTGACCTATCGTGGCAGCGGCAATTTCCGCATGACCGGGGTGCCGACGCATAAGGGCTTTGTCTATCTGAACTGGGCCGTTACGGACCGTTTGAAGATCGTACCGAATGCCGATCTGGCATCGAACCGCTGGACATTGTTCACCGCCACCCCGGCGGGGCAGGCGGCCCGTTATTACCGTACCGGCGCTTATGCGAATATCGGCATAAGGGCGGATTATGCGGTGACGGATCAGATTGAGCTGGGCGTCGGTGCCAAGAATCTGCTGGATGATTATTATGTGCTGACCGATGGTTTCCCGGAACAGGGGCGGTCATTCTTTGCCAGCATCCGGGTGAAATATTAATTTTACCGACATAAGAGATAGCGGGGGATATTCACCGGATATTCCCCTCTATCCCCGGCGGCGGCATTCTCTTATAACTGGGGGGATGCAGACGCGGCTGGTTGAATATTTCATAGCATTGGAACGGGAAGGGCATTTCGCCCGCGCCGCGGCCAGTTGCAATGTGTCGCAGCCCACCCTGTCATCCGGCATATCCGCGCTAGAGGCGCAGCTTGGCAAACGCCTCATCCTGCGGGACCGGAAATATGCGGGCTTAACGCCGGAGGGAGAGGCGATTCTCCCCTGGGCGCGGCAACTCGTCGCCGCGACAGAAGCGCTGGGGCAGGCCGCTGAAACCGCGCGGGGGCCATTGACGGGTGAATTACGGCTGGGGGTTATTCCTGCGGCCATGCCCGCAATTGGTGAACTGGCCGAGGCGTTGCTGGCGCGCTATCCCGGTATCACTATATCGGTGCGGGCGCTGACATCGCGCCAGATTGAGCGGGAGCTGGCCGCATTTGAGCTGGATGCGGGTGTGACTTATCTCGATTTTGCGCCGCCCGCCCATATGCTGATGGTGCCTCTCTACCGCGAAAGGCTGATGCTGGTTTCTGCCAAAGGAAGCGTGGGGCTGAAGACAATGACGGAGGATAGCCCACAGTGGGAGGACATCATCCGTCTGCCGCTGTGCCTGCTGCATCAGGGGATGCAAAACCGCCAGATATTGGATGCGCGGCTGGCGGGGCGTGGTCTGGCGTTGCGTCCATTGGTGACGGCGGACAGCTATGTTGCCCTCCTTGGTCTGGTTCAGCAGGGGCGGCTGCATTCCATCATCCCGGATAGCCATAAGGCCCTGCTGGATGGATTGGCATGGGCGGATATCCGGCCTTTACCCTTGCTGAATGAGGAAGAAAATCGGGTCGGCGTGATTATCCCGGACCGCACACCCATGGGGCCGCTCGCCCATGCAATATGGAGTGTAGCGAGTGAACTGCGCCTGTCCAATGGCTTTTCTGTTGTCTGATAGAAGCCATCTATCAATCATAAATTTCTTCGATTTGACCTGAAACCCCGTATAACAGCAAAATATGCTGATAGGTTGCCGCCAAATATAATCAGACGGCTATATATAATGAACGGGATAAACGGGCAGATGGATGAAGTGATAGAGGCGTGGACCACGCGATATGGCGCAACGCGTGACCAGTTGCTGCCTATGCTCCATGCCATTCAGGAAGAAGCAGGCTATGTGGATGATGCGCTGGTCCCGGTGATTGCCAAGGCGCTCAACATCAGCCGCGCCGATGTGCATGGCGTCATCACCTTCTATCATGATTTCCGCCGCACCCCGCCGGGCAAGCATATGGTCAAAATTTGCCGCGCTGAAAGCTGCCAGTCTCGTGGTGGCGCGAAAATAGAGGCTGCCGCAGCACAGCGTCTCGGCGTGGCGATGGGTGAAACCCGCGCTGACGGGCAGATCAGCCTTGAGGCGGTATACTGCCTTGGCCTGTGTGCTACTGGCCCCAATGCGATGGTTGATGGCCGCCCGATTTCCCGCGTGGATGAAAAAGTGCTGGATCGTATCGCGCAGGAGGTTGCAGCATGAGCGGCGCGAACGAGACGAATAAGGCGAAGGTCTATATCAGCCGTGACATGGCCTCTGTCGCCCTTGGCGCGGATGATGTTGCCCGCGCCTTTGCCGATGCCGGGTGCGACGTCGTCCGCACCGGATCACGCGGCCTTTTCAACATCGAGCCATTGGTTGAAGTGGAGACGGCGCAAGGGCGTATCGGCTATGGTCCGGTCTGCGCCGATGATGTTACCACCGTGCTGGATGGCAGCCACGCCAACCGACTGGGTAAAGTGGAGGAGCTTCCCTTTTTCGCCAGCCAACAGCGGTTTACCTTCGCGCTGTGCGGTGTAATTGATCCTGTCAGTCTGGATGATTATGCGGCTAACGGCGGCTGGAACGGCCTTATGCTGGCGCGCAGCATGGCTCCGCAGCAGGTGGTTGATGCGGTGAAGGCATCCGGCTTGCGCGGGCGCGGCGGTGCGGGTTTCCCCACCGGCATTAAGTGGCAGACAGTGCATGATGCTCCTGCAGGCGATAAATATGTCGTTTGCAATGCCGATGAAGGCGACAGCGGCACTTTCGCCGACCGTATGCTGATGGAAGGCGACCCTTATTGCCTGATCGAGGGTATGGCGATTGCGGCCTATGCTGTGGGTGCGCACCACGGCTATATCTATACCCGCAGCGAATATCCCTTTGCCATTGATACGATGAAGGAGGCCATCAGGCGCTCTGCTCATATCATCGCACCCTTTACGCTGGAGGTGCGCGACGGTGCGGGCGCTTATGTGTGTGGTGAGGAAACGGCTCTTCTCGAAAGCATAGAGGGCAAGCGCGGGCAAGTGCGGGCCAAGCCGCCGCTTCCGGCGCTGGAGGGGCTGTTTGGGATGCCCACCGTCATCAACAATGTGCTGTCCATCGCGGCGGTGCCGTTCATCCTCTCCAAGGGGGCGGAGGCCTATGCGAATGTGGGCTTTGGCCGGTCCCGTGGCACCATGCCGGTGCAGATCGCGGGCAACGTCAAAAATGGCGGCCTGTATGAAATCGGCTTTGGCATTACGCTGGGCGAATTGGTGATGGATATTGGCGGTGGCACCGAAAGTGGCCGCCCGGTTCGCGCCGTTCAGGTGGGTGGGCCATTGGGTGCCTATTTCCCGCCGGAAATGTTTCATCTGCCGTTCGATTATGAGGAATTTGCGAAAGCTGGTGGCCTCATTGGTCACGCAGGTATCACCGTATTTGATGATACGGTGGACATGGCCCATATGGCGCGCTTTGCGATGGAATTTTGTGCGGCGGAAAGCTGCGGCAAATGCACGCCCTGCCGCATTGGTTCGACGCGCGGGGTGGAGGTGATGGACCGCATCATTGCCGCCCGTGACGAACAAACCGCCGAAACCGCATCCCTCGGAGGAGGCGCGGGCTATCTGGCGAAGGCGCTTTATTCGCGTTCGCCTAGCCGCATCGATACCGGCATAGAGGCGCAGACGCAGTTGCTGCGCGATCTTGCCGATACGATGAAGTTTGGATCTTTGTGCGCTCTTGGTGGGTTTACCCCTTATCCGGTGCTGAGCGCTCTTGATTATTTCCCCGAAGATTTTGGCGCGCCGGGAACGGATAACGCGCCCCATAAAGAAGCAGCGGAGTAAGCCCAGATGACCTTCACCCGCGAAACTGACCACGGAACACCCGCCGCCATCAACACCGGCAAAACGGTCAACGTGACCATTGATGGTCAGAGCGTCTCCATGCCCGAAGGCACCAGCATCATGCGCGCGGCCTCTCTCATCGGTGGTTCTATCCCTAAATTATGCGCAACCGACCATGTAAAGAGTTTCGGCTCCTGCCGTCTTTGTCTGGTTGAGGTGGAGGGTCGCAATGGCTTCCCGGCATCCTGCACCACGCCGGTGGCGGAAGGCATGGTCGTGCGCACCCAGACAGAGCGGCTGAAGCAGCTTCGCCGGGGTGTGATGGAGCTTTATATCTCCGATCACCCGCTCGATTGCCTTACCTGTGGGGCCAATGGTGACTGCGAGCTTCAGGAACAGGCCGGCGCCGTGGGCCTGCGGGATGTGCGCTATGGCTATGATGGTGCGACGAATATGGGGCAGGCTAAGGACCAGTCCAACCCCTATTTCGATTTTGACCCCAGCAAGTGCATTGTCTGCTCTCGCTGCGTGCGGGCGTGCGAAGATGTGCAGGGGACGTTCGCCCTCACTATCGAGAATAAGGGTTTTGAATCGAAGGTCTCCCCATCGCAGGGTGAGGCTTTTCTGGGGTCTGAATGCGTATCCTGCGGGGCGTGCGTTCAGGCTTGCCCGACAGCATCCCTCATCGAGAAAAAGGTGGTGGAGGTCGGCACGCCTGACCGCAGCGTTGTGACCACCTGCGCTTATTGCGGCGTGGGTTGCACCTTCCGCGCCGAGATGCGCGGCGAAGAACTGGTGCGCATGGTGCCATGGAAAGAGGGGAAGGCCAATCGCGGCCATAGCTGCGTCAAGGGCCGCTTCGCATGGGGCTATGCCCAGCATCAGGACCGTATCCTTAACCCGATGATCCGCGAAAGCGTCGATCAGCCATGGCGCGAAGTGTCATGGGAAGAGGCCATCGCCCATACCGCGTCAGAATTCCGCCGGATACAGGCGAAATATGGCGTGCGCAGCATTGGCGGCATTACATCCAGCCGGTGCACCAATGAGGAAACCTTCCTCGTGCAAAAGCTCATCCGTCAGGGCTTTGGCAATAACAATGTCGATACCTGTGCGCGGGTGTGCCATTCGCCCACCGGCTATGGCCTCAGCCAGACATTCGGTACGTCGGCAGGGACGCAGGATTTCGACAGCGTGATGCAGTCCGATGTCATCCTCGTCATCGGTGCGAATCCGACGGATGGCCACCCGGTATTCGCCAGTCGCATGAAGCAGCGTCTGCGTCAGGGCGCGAAGCTGATCGTAGTCGATCCGCGCCGGACGGACCTTGTAAAATCCCCCCGTATTGAGGCGGAGCATCATCTGCCGTTGCGCCCCGGCACCAATGTTGCGGTGATGACGGCAATGGCGCATGTTATCGTCACCGAAAAACTCTATGACGAAGCCTTCATCCGTGAACGCTGTGATTGGGACGAGTTTCAAGACTGGGCGGATTTCGTATCAGAATCCTCTCGTTCTCCCGAAGCTGTTGAGCCACTGACCGGCGTGAACCCGCAGGAACTGCGCGCAGCCGCGCGTCTCTATGCCACCGGCGGTAATGGCGCGATTTATTACGGCCTTGGCGTGACGGAGCATTCGCAAGGTTCCTCTACCGTGATGGCCATTGCGAACCTTGCGATGGCAACCGGCAATATCGGGCGCGAAGGCGTTGGGGTTAACCCACTGCGCGGCCAGAATAATGTGCAGGGTGCCTGTGACATGGGCAGCTTCCCGCATGAATTTTCCGGCTATCGTCATGTGTCGGATGATGCGACGCGCAGCCTGTTTGAAAAAACATGGGGCGTTGAACTGTCCGCCGAACCGGGCCTGCGCATTCCCAATATGCTGGATGCGGCAACCGATGGCACATTCAAGGGCCTGTTTGTGCAGGGTGAGGATATTTTGCAATCCGACCCCAATACCCATCATGTTGCTGCGGGCCTCGCGGCGATGGAATGCGTGGTGGTGCAGGATTTGTTCCTCAATGAAACCGCCAATTATGCGCATGTGTTCCTGCCGGGTTCGACCTTCCTTGAAAAGGACGGAACCTTCACCAATGCCGAACGCCGCATACAGCGGGTGCGCAAGGTGATGGCACCGCTTAACGGCTATGCCGACTGGGAAATTGTGCAATTGGTTGCCCGCGCTATGGGCCTCAACTGGGATTATACGCACCCGTCGCAGATCATGGATGAAATTGCGGCGCTCACCCCGACCTTTACCGGCGTGCATTATGATCGTCTGGATGAAGAAGGTTCGCTCCAGTGGCCCGCCAATGATGCAGCCCCTGATGGTACGCCTACCATGCATATTGGCGGTTTCGTACGCGGTAAGGGCAAGTTCGTCGTTACCGATTATGTGCCGACGGATGAGAAAACCGGCCCGCGTTTCCCGTTACTGCTGACCACCGGGCGCATCCTCAGCCAATATAATGTCGGCGCGCAGACACGCCGCACCGACAATACCGCATGGCACCCTGAAGATTTGCTGGAAATCCATCCGCTGGATGCTGAAAATCGCGGCATTAAGGAAGGGGATTGGGTCAGCCTGAAAAGCCGCGCAGGGGAAACCACATTGCATGCCCATATTACCGAGCGTGTTGCGCCAGGCGTCGTTTATACGACTTTCCATCATCCGGATACGCAGGCCAATGTCATTACCACCGATTTCACCGACTGGGCGACCAATTGCCCGGAATATAAGGTGACGGCGGTTCAGGTGAACCTGTCTAACGGGCGGCCCAGCGACTGGCAGCAGGATTATAATGAGCAGGCTCGGATGAGCCGCCGTATCGAGACGGAGGCGGCGGAGTAAGGGATATGAGCCACGACGACAGCGAGATCATGTCCACCGGCGACCGGTTGATTTATATGGCCAACCAGATTGCGAAAAACCTTGCGGCGCGGGGCGATGAAGAGGCGATAGGGATTACCGCTGACCACATTAAAGCCTATTGGGACCCATTGATGCGTAGCCGTGTTGCGGACTTGCTTGCCCAGCGTTCCGACGAATTCTCGCCTATCGCGGCGGAGGCGGTGCGCCGGATACATTCTTGAACGAAGATAATCTGTTGCATGATGTTACCTGCAAGCTGACGTTTAACCGCCTGACGCCTGATGGTTGCGAGCAGGTGGTTGAGCGGCCTCTGGCAGAAGAAGTACCAATAGCGGTGGAGTTTAACGGCATTGGTTACGCCGTGCTGATGGCGACGCCGGATCATATTGATGATCTGTTATTGGGTTTTGCGCTGGCGGAACGGCTGATCGGGCCGGGGGATGCTGCCTTCGCGGTGGAGGCCCACCGAACGGAGCAGGGCGTGATAGCCCGTGCTAATCTGTCTGTTGACCGTGTAGATAGCTTGTTTGACCGGGTGCGGCATAGGGCGTCGGAATCCTCCTGTGGCCTCTGTGGCATTGAAAATCTGGAACAGGCAATACGTCCTTTATCGCCCGTAACGGCGCGGTCAGAGGCCAGCCGGGCTGCGATTTTCCGGGCGTTGGGTGATTTGCGTGGGCATCAGCATTTGAACGCCGCAACCGGGGCGGTCCACGCGGCGGCCTGTGTATCGGCGGATGGAGCAATTCGGTTGGTGCGGGAAGATGTCGGGCGGCATAACGCCTTTGATAAGCTGATCGGTGCGATGAAACGGGCCGACATAGGTTGGGATGGCGGCTTTGCTTTGCTGTCGTCGCGCTGTTCTTATGAACTGGTGGAAAAGGCGGTGCTGGCGAATTGTCCGTTGCTCGTCACTATATCCGCGCCCACGGCATTGGCGACGCAAAGGGCAGAGGATGCGGGCCTGCCCATTATCGTTCTGGCGCGTAGCGATGCTGTGCTGGCGCGCGGGGCCGAGGTGCTGTAAGGGGAGCGCCATGGCACAGCAGAAGATTTATTTTTTTGGGCGACTTGCCGAGCAATTAGGCCGCAGTCGTGAAGTGGAGATGGTGGAGGAACCGATCACCATCCGTGATTTGCGTGTTGCCCTTGCCGCGCAGGCGGTGGATTTCGCCGATGCCTTAGTTGACCCGCGTGTTCGTGCCTGCGTGGATGGTGTGATTGTTACCGATGATGCGCTGGTGCGCGCTGGGCAGGAAATCGCCTTCATCCCGCCCTTGTCGGGGGGCTGAGGATATGGCCATCACTATTCGCCTTGAGCCAGAAAATCTGCAACCGGATGCCGAATTGCGCGCTTTCATCACCAGCTTGAACGGTGATGGTGCGGTCGTCAGCTTTACCGGCCTGATGCGCCCGACCAGCAAGGAAGGGGAGGCGTTGACCGGCCTGTTTCTTGACCATTATCCCGGCATGACGGAACGCAGCATTTCTGACATAGCCACGGATGCGGCGGCGAAATTTGCGGTAGAGGATATACTTATCATTCATCGCTGCGGCCTAGTGCTTCCCGGTGCGGCGATTGTGTTTGTGGCGACGTCCTCCCCCCATCGTCGGGCGGCGTTTGAGGCCGCGGATTATCTGATGGACCGCCTCAAAAGTGATGCTGGTTTCTGGAAACGCGAAGACACGGCCACGGGTTCGCACTGGATAGAACCAACGGCGCAGGACGCCAAAGACAAAGAACGCTGGAGCAACATACATGCCGGGAATTGATGAAAGTCTGCAATTTTACCCCCTCAATATCGCGGTTCTGACGGTTTCCGATACGCGGGATGAGGCAAGCGACCGTAGCGGGGCGCTGTTGGTGGAGCGGCTGACCGGCGCGGGGCATGTCCTTGCGGGCAAGGCGATCGTCACCGATGATGTGGACGCCATCCGTGCGCAGGTGAAGGTGTGGGTGGCGGATGAGGCGGTTGATCTCGTCATCAGCACCGGCGGCACTGGTTTTGCCCCACGCGATGTGACGCCAGAGGCGGTAAAGCCACTGTTCCGCCGTGAAATGGATGGGTTTTCGGTGGTGTTCCATCAGGCCAGCCTTGGCACAGTCGGCGTTTCCACCTTGCAATCCCGCGCCTTTGCGGGGCAGGCGGAGGACACCTTCGTATTCTGCCTGCCGGGTTCGACCGGCGCGTGCAAGGATGGGTGGGATCTCGTCCTCTCGCTGGAACTGGACAGCCGCTATCGCCCCTGTTCTCTCGCGGGGCAGATACCGCGTCTACGGCATCTGTGCGCATGAGCAGACTGACGCATCTGGATGAGGCGTCCCGTCCCCGCATGGTTGATGTGGGGGATAAGGATGTGACCCGGCGCACGGCAGAGGCGCGGGGGCGACTGCGGTGCAGCGCAGAGGCTCTGGCGTTGGTGCTGGCGGGGAAGGCCCCCAAGGGCAGCGTCATCAATACGGCAGAAATTGCGGGCATCATGGCTGCCAAGCGCACGCATGAGCTGATCCCGCTCTGCCATCCGCTCGCCTTATCGGGCGTCAAGCTTGTGATAGAACCGGATGAGACTTTGCCCGGTTTTCATGTGCGTGCCAGTGTCAAGCTGACCGGAAAAACCGGGGTGGAGATGGAGGCGCTAACCGCGGTCAGTGTCGCGTGTCTTACCCTCTACGATATGTTAAAAGCGGTCGATAAGCATATGATAATAGAGAATATTGATGTGATTGCAAAATCCGGTGGCCGCTCTGGTGACTGGACGGTTGATGACAATAATATGGCTGCGACCTCATGCTGAATTATGAAGAAGCCCTCGCGCTCGTGGTTGACCTCGCAAAGCCTCTGGGCGCGGAGGATGTGTCTTTGTCCTCCGCCAATCGCCGGGTGCTGGCCGCGCCGCTCATTTCACGGGTTTCTTCCCCTCCGGCGGATGTTTCCGCTATGGATGGCTATGCTGTGCGTGACGCTGACCTTGCCGAAACACGGAGCTTCCGCCTGATAGGCGTATCCTATCCCGGCACGGGTTTTGCGGGGAGTGTGGGGCAGGGTGAAGCCGTGCGTATTTTCACCGGCGCGCCTATACCCGATGGCGCTGACCGTGTGCTGGTGCAGGAAATCATCACGCGGGATGGCGATGATGTTCAGGTGACGGGGGAATGGGGAAAAGCCCGCCATATCAGGCTTATGGGCAACGACTTTAAGGCCGGTGATGAGATATTGCCTGCTGGTTGTCCCCTCAACGCGCGCTCTATCGTCGCGGCGGCGGGGGCAGACCGGGCGGTGCTGAGCGTGTGGCGGCAACCCAGAGTAGCGATCATTGGCACCGGTGATGAACTGGTGGAGCCGGGCAGCGCCGCTGAAACAGCGGGGCATATCCCCGACAGCCTGTCTTATGCTATTGCCGCTTTTGCCGAGGAACAGGGCGCAGTTCCCGTCAGCCGTCAGCGCTGCGGCGATAACCCGGAAATGATGAAGGCCATGGCCGCGCAGGCGTTGGCGCAGGCCGATGTGGTCGTCATTACTGGCGGCGCATCGGTGGGGGAAAAGGATTTTTCCAAAGGGGCTTTTGCAGCTTTGGGCGCGGAGATGATTTTCTCTAAGGTAGCAATCAAACCCGGAAAGCCGGTATGGCTGGCGCGGGTGGGGGATAGGCTGGTGCTTGGCCTTCCCGGCAACCCGACATCGGCGTTGGTGACGGCGCGGTTGTTCCTCGCGCCGTTGCTGGCGGGATTGGGCGGGCGTGACCCCAATGGGGTGACTTTATGGCGGTCCGTCCCTGCCGCGCAGTCTTTGCCCGCAGGCGGTGACCGTGAAACCTTCGTTCGGGCTATCCTCGCCGATGGCAAAGTCTCTGCACTCCGCAATCAGGATAGCGGGGCGCAACAGGCATTGGCGCAGGCCGGGGTGTTGATACGAATGGCGGTGGATGCGCCGCCCGTCGCAGCGGGCGAAACCGTGCAGATATTGGACCTATAAGGGGCAGGGCAAAATATCATGGATCCTATTACGCTTATCAGCATCATGGTCTTGTTCGCTTTGGCGGCGGCCCTTTATTCCAGCGTCGGCCATGGCGGGGCATCGGCGTATCTCGCCATCATGGCGTTGTTCGCGATACCGGCGATGACGATGCGCCCCACGGCGCTCACCATGAATCTGCTGGTCGCGGGGTTCGCCACCTATCGTTATGTGAAGGCGGGGGAATTTAACCCGCGCCTGTTCCTCTCCTTTGCGGTGACGGCGGTGCCTTTCGCCTATCTGGGCGGCACCATCCATATTCCGCCGGAAATATACCGTCCGCTGGTGGGTATCGTGCTGTGGTGTGCGGCGCTGCACTTGCTGTTCAAATCCCGCATCATTGCGGGGCGTCCGGGCAAGATTCCGCCTCTCTATATTACCCTGCCAGTCGGGGCGGCTCTGGGCTTCCTTGCCGGGTTGACGGGCACAGGTGGCGGGATATTCCTCAGCCCGATCATCCTCGTGCTGGGATGGGCGCAGCCGCGCGTGACATCCGGCGTGGCGGCGGCGTTCATTCTTGTGAACTCCATCGCCGGGCTCGCGGGCAACGTGGCGGCTATTCAATCTTTGCCGCCTGAACTGCCCTATTTCCTTTTTGCTGCCGGTGCGGGTGCATTGCTGGGTGTATGGCTGGGCGTGCGGCGCCTGCCGCAGCATCAACTGGCGCAATTATTGGGGCTGGTGCTGCTGGTCGCGGGCTGGAAGCTGCTGTTTACATGACACTGGCGGTGGTCATTTTGGCGGGCGGAGACGGCGCGCGCATGGGCGGGGATAAGCCCTTGCGCCTGCTGTCTGGCCGTAGCCTGATGGACCATATGATAGACCACGCCCGTAAATATTCCGCGACCGTTGCTATTTCCCTGCGTCATCAGGGGCAGTTTGCGGTGCCGGATGATGTGGCCATTATCGAGGATAGAGAGGGCGAAGGGCCGGTGGCGGGTCTGATGGCGGCGGGCCGGTTTGCGCAGGATGCTGGGTGCGATAGGGTGCTGACTCTCCCTTGTGACACGCCCTTTGTTCCCGACGATCTGGTTGAGCGGTTGTCGGCGGCGCTCTCTCCCGTTCATAATGCTGCTTTGGCAATGAGCGGCGGGAGGCTTCACCCGGTTTGCGGCCTGTGGCGTAGTGATGCATTGGCGCAGGCGGAAATGGTGCCGGGCGGGGCGCTAAGGCATTTCGCTGCGCAACTGGGCTATGCTATAGCGGAATGGAACGCGGAACCTTTTGACCCTTTCCTGAATATAAATCATCAGGATGATTTGGTGATAGCAGAGCGCCTATGTCGAACCAATTGATAGATGGCTTTGGCCGCCATATCACTTATGTGCGCCTGTCGGTGACGGACCGTTGCGATTTGCGCTGTCGCTATTGCATGTCCGAAAAAATGCAGTTCGTGCCGCGTAATGAGCTGCTGAGCCTGTCCGAATTGGCGGACCTCTCTGCCATCCTTATCGGGCGCGGGGTGCGCCGTATTCGCCTGACGGGCGGGGAGCCACTGGTCCGGCGTAATATCCTCAAGCTGGTGGAGGATATTGGCGCGCATATCGGGCAGGGGCTGGACGAAGTCACTCTCACCACTAATGGCACGCAATTGGGGGCTATGGCTCAGCCCCTCTACGATGCCGGGGTACGGCGGGTGAATGTCAGTCTGGATAGCCTGAAGCCCGAACAATTCCGTATGATTACCCGCAATGGTGATCTGGCACAGGTGCTTGCGGGCCTTGATGCGGCGGGGCAGGCTGGGCTGAAGGTCAAGATCAACATGGTCGCCCTCAAAGGTATGAATGAGGATGAGATAGAGCCGATGCTGCGCTGGTGCGGTGCGCAGGGGCATGAACTGACCCTCATAGAGGCAATGCCGCTGGGCGAAACTGGCGAGGACCGGACCGACCATTATATGCCGCTGGATGCGGTGCGGGATACTTTGGCGCGCCAGCATATGCTCGTACCGACGCTTCATCGCACGGGTGGTCCGGCGCGCTATTATGATGTGCCGGAATTGGGGACGCGCATTGGCTTCATCACGCCCCATAGCAATAATTTCTGCACAGGTTGCAACCGCATCCGCATTACCGCGACCGGCACGGTATTCGGTTGTCTGGGGCAGGACCAGCAGATTGACCTGCGCGATATCATGCGCAGCGAAGGCGTCGATGGCGTTAACCGGATATTGGATGCGGTGATGATCGCCAAGCCCAAGGGGCATGATTTCGACATTGGCACCAATCGCCCAGCCGTGGCGCGACATATGAGCGTTACGGGCGGTTAATTTAGATTCTCGGCGTCCATAATAAGTGCCGGTTCCTTTTTCATCTCATCAAAAGATTATTTTTCTGCGAGCCCCTGTCAGATCAGGGGGTGATAAGTCGTCTTCATGGTAATGCATCAAAATGCGAGACATGAAGGGGTGAATAAATGTCTATGCAGAAATATTATTTTTCATATTTTGGTAATTTTTTCAACAAAAATGAAATAAAACTGAAAAATTCACATACTATAAATGTAAATTACATCCAATATTTTGGGTGGATTGTGTCAATTTCTATATTGATGTCTGCAATATCCTTTCATTCTGCTTTGGCGCGTGAGAATGCTGCTGGTTCGACACGTGGCGCATTGCTGGAACGTCGCCTCGCCGGGCCGGATGGCTCCATCATGGTGGTGGCGCATCGGGGATGTTGGAAAGGCAGTTCGGAAAACAGTCTGGATGCTATTCGGGCCTGTATCGCTGCTGGTGTTGATATGGTGGAGCTGGACGTGCGAGCAACGCGGGATGGCACCCTCATCCTGATGCATGACGCCACGGTTGACCGCATGACTGACGGTACCGGCAAGGTCGAGGACATGGACTGGGCCGACCTTAAAAAGCTGCACCTGCGTCAGGGGGGAGGCAAGGACGCGCCCCTGACCAGCCGCCATATACCGACATTTGAGGAAGCCCTTCGCGCGGCGAAGGACAAGATATTAATCAATGTCGATGCGAAGATTTTGCTCTCTTCGACCATATTGCAACAAATTGATGTGGTGGGCAGCCGCAAGCAGATATTGTTCAAGGCGGAGGCGCCTTATGCTCGCCTGATGGCCGACGCGCCATGGGTGCAGACCTTGCGGTTTCAGCCGATTTTGCGCGAACCCAACATCAAGGTGGACCCCGCTGGCAATATCGCCGCTTATGACCCGATCCGCCCTGTCAGCTATGAAATCGACGTGAAGAACCGTGCTTTCACCCCATTACTGACCAAGGCGATACAGGACCGTTGCGCGCGCTATTGGGTCAATAGCCTGTCGGGAAGAATTTATGATGACCGGGATGCCGTCACCAACCCGGATGCTGTCTGGGGCGAGTTGGTTCGCCTTGGGGTGAATGCTATTCAGACGGATGAGCCGATCCTCCTCAAAAACTATCTGAACCGCACCGATGCGCGGGGCCAGCAATGCGAGCCTGCTCCCGTCGGTTGAAGCCACGATACCGCAATAATTTCCCTTCCTTTTCCGTAATTTTCATACTCTGAAGGACCATTTACCATGAAATCTATATCCTCTTTGTGCTGCGCCGTTGCAGGCTCAGCGCTCGCTGTCGCTTGCCTTGTCGGTTCTGCCCATGCGCAGGCCAATACCGCCCCTGCCGATGAAGACCAGACCTCTGCCGAGGTCGCGCAGGGGGACGGCTCGATCATCGTTTCCGGTTATCGCACATCCAACGCCGCCGCGATTGAGGCAAAGCGCAAGGCCATCGGCATCAGCGATTCCGTCGCGCAGGATCAGGCCGGTTTGCTCCCTGACCTCACCATTGCACAGGTGGCGCAGCGTATACCTGGCCTTGCCCTTGTTCCCGATTTCGCAACGGCGGATGATCGCTCACCTGATCTGGCGGAAAGCGTGATGATCCGTGGTATCGGTTCCGGCTATAATCTCGTGACGATTGACGGCCTGCCGCTGGCCTCCACATCGCAGGACAGCCGCGGAGCGCGGATCGAGCTGCTGCCGCCCTCCTTTGTGGGACGGGTGGACGCCATCAAGACCATGACCGCCGACCGTGACCCCCATGCCCTGTCAGGACAGCTTGACCTCATCACCGCCAGCGCCTTTGACATTGGCAAGACATCTTTGGTCATGCGGGCGTCGCTGGGTGATAATAGCACGGCGGGTAAGCTGGATGTGGATCAGGGCCAGAATCTGCGCACGGACGCGACCTTCAGCACGTTATTTGGCGGCAATAAAGATTTCGGCATTGTGGTGTCGGGGTCTTATGCCCGGTTTAATTCCAGCAATTATGACGAGAAACCCGGCGCTGTTTCCTCCAGCTATATTTTATTTGATAAGGCGGGCAAAAAACTGTCCGATTATAATGATCTCAGTAACACCAACGGCTATTCAACGGCAGCGCGCAACCAGATTTTCGTTTATGATGATAAGGTGACGCGCGCATCCGGCGTGGTGAAGCTGGAATATAACCCCGGTACATCCACTTATGCTTCGCTTTACACGGGCTATTTCTATCAGAAAGAGGATGAGGTTCGGAACGAATATCTGGCGACTGCCGACACAGGAACGGCACCCACGAATTTCACTGCGACATCAGGCACATGGGCGAAAGGGCGCACGTCGCTCGGCTATTCGCATCAGCCGCAAAAGCGCGAAACCTTCGTTGTGTCGGGCCTTGTCGATCAGGGGCTGGGTGATAGCCTGAACCTACATCTGCGCGGCACCCATTCGCGGGCGCGGCTCAACACCATTCGTGACCGGTCAAAGTTCAACACCGCCAATAACATTGCCGGTTCCGCTTTTTCTTATGATATCAGCGCAGGCCAGCCGGTGCTGAACTTCGCCAACCCCGCCTTTGTCAATGACGCCGCCAATTATGTACAGAGCTATATTCAGCACATCACCCAGCGCGCCAGCCAAAATCTCAGTTATGTGGGCGCGAATATCGACCATAATTTCGATGCCGATGATCGCGGTTTCGGGTTCAACATTGGCGCGAGCTTCCAAAGCACCGATCAGGCCTTTGATAAAAATCAGGTCAGCGGCAAGGTGAATGGCGAAAATGGTGTGGCAATCAGTGCCGTCAACATGTCCAAATTCGTGCGGCCAGTGCGTTTGAGGACTACCGATTCCCGCGTCGATTATCTGCTGATCGATGATGCAGCCTATCGTGCGACATGGCAGGCGCAGGGGCCATCCAATCTTGAGGATAATAGCGGCGGGGACATCGATAGCGATTATGACCTGAACGAGCAGGTCATGGGCGCTTTTGCCGAGGCCAATTACCGGACCGATAATTTCAACCTGCGCGGCGGCCTGCGGTTCGATTCAACCGTCAACAAGGTTGACCTGTTTGCATATGACGAAAACCTGCCTGAAATCGCCAATAATGACGGCGCGAGCTATGTGCCTACCAAACGCCGGGCGAGCTATAATTATTTGCTGCCATCCCTTATCGGCAGCTATGATTTCGGCCATGGGCTGATCCTGCGTGGGGGCTATAGCAAGACCATTGGTCGCCCGAATTTCTCTTATTATGCGATTAGTGAATCCATCAGCGTGCCGGATGACAGCGAAGATGACATAATCAGCATCACGCGTGGTAATGAGGATTTGAAACCGCGCACGTCGCATAATTTTGATGCATCGCTGGAATGGTATCCAACCCGTGGCAGCATGGTTTCGGTTGCTGCTTTCTATAAGGATATCAAGAACCTCGTCTTCATTCAGAATTACGAAATTGCTGATTATGAATATAATGGCGCGCGCTATACCGCCCGCGTCACGACGCCGATGAACTCGCAGAGCGCATCGCTGAAGGGTATCGAAATCTCCGCTCGTCAGGATTTTCAGGATCTCGCCTCCGGCTTCCTGCGTAACTTCGTGCTGTCTGCCAACGCAACCTTCATCAAGGGGCGTCAGACGGTCATTCAGGCGGACGAATCATTGCGGCGCGTCAATGGTCTGGAAGGGCAACCCAAATTCCTCGCCAATGCGACGATTTCCTATGAAACATCGGTTTTTGGTGCGTCGCTCGCTTATAATCATGTCGGGGATTATCTGAAATCCATCAGCGAAGAAACTCCGGTTTTCGATATTTTCAGCAAGAAACGCAGTGAGCTTTCTGCTCAGGTTCGTTTGAAATTGCTGGATAATGTGACCGTCATTGCCGAAGGACAGAACCTCACTAAGTCGGAAATCGAATATTTCCGTAAAATGCCGGGCGGCAATTTACTGGCGGAACGGGGCCAGAAGGGCCGGGTGTTCTGGATTGGCGTGAACACACGCTTCTGATCCTTAAGCCGATGATATGACAGGGAAAGGCGATATGGGCTTATGTGTCTCTTGCGCTTTTCCCTGTTTCGGGAAAATCAGAAATATTTCGAGGATGAGCATGAAAATATATCATTTTCTGGCGTTATTGCTGTCTGTTGCTGCCCCTTCGGCCATGGCCGCGCCCATTTGCGGTGAAACGCCCCGCATTGCCGAATTACGCGCGGCTTGGGGGGATGCAAATGGTCCGCTGATGGTCGCATCCCATCGCGGCGGGCATATCCGCGCGCCGGAAAATTCGCTGGCCGCCATTGATGAGGCGATAGAGGCCGGGGCAGATTTCATCGAGATTGACGTGCATGTAACCAGTGATGGCGTGCCTTATATACTGCATGATCGCACCCTTGACCGGACCACTAATGACACCGGGCCGAGCGAAGAGGTGAGCTATGCCGAGCTACGCGCTCTGCGCCTGAAAGGGGGCGACACGCCGCCGCCAACTTTGCTGGAAATATTACGCCATAGCTGTGGCCGGGTGCTGATTGATCTTGATATGAAAACGGACCGCATCGCCCCTGTGGTGGCGGTTATCACCGGGCTGGGCATGGCCGATCAGGTGATGATGTTTGACGGCGATAGCAATGCGCTTCGTACTGCGCGCTCTATGGCCCCGGATATGCCGGTGATGACCCGGCTGCGTAAGGGGGAGAAGCTGGACGACATTAATGCGGGCCTTTCCCCGGTCGGTATTGTTCATGGCGATGAGGAAAGCCTGACGCAAGGCAATAGCGCGGCTATCAAGGCTATATCTGCGCGGATATGGGCGAACAGCCTCGGCCCGGTCGATGAATTGATACAGGCTCGTTCGCCGAAAATATGCCCGGCGTTAAAGGCTATGGAGAAGCAAGGCGTTTCGGTGATACAGACCGATTATCCGGCTGATTTGCGCTATTACATCGCGCAATGTGGCCTTGGGGAGAGCCGATAGGGCGGGTTCCGGGCCTGACCAGCCATCTGGCCGCCAGACCTAATTACTGACGGCCAAAGTTCCAGTTAATGCTTAGGCGGAAGGTGCGGGGGATGGAATAGCTGTCCTTCAGCCACCTTGCATCGGGGCCGGTCAGGCTGGTCAGCCGTTCCTCGGTCACATTGGCGATATCGAATATCATGCTGAGGCTAGGACCGAAATGATAGCGCGCCTGAAGGTCAAACTGACGGCGCGGTGCCCAATATATGTCCTGCCATATGGTGTCGAGTTGCAGACTGCGCAGCGCCTTGCCAGACCAGTTCATCGCGCCGCGTACCTCAAAACCGCTATTGCTATAGAAAACGCTGATGTTCCGGATTTCAGAGGGTTGGCCGATTAATCGTTTGACGGTTCTGCTGGTCCCTGCCGAAACTGGAACGGTCAGCGCACCTCTCAGCCATGTCCAGTTCGCGTTGAAACCGACATGGCGCAGAACCGGTGATATTATGCCCAGCGAGCCAATGGCTGCGTTGAGTTCCAGCCCGGATATATGCGCTGCCGTCGCATTGGCGGGGCGCGTTACCTCTGCCCTGTTATAATAGACCCCGTTCAGCGAATAGCCAAATGTGGTGGCATCGAATATCTCATCATCTATCGCCTTATGAAACAAGGCGGCAGAGAGCATGCCATCCATCGCACGGGGCAATGTCCATTCGGCGCTAATGTCGAAATTGTTGGATATGCGGGGTTTTATGTTGGGGTTGCCGAGGCTGACCATCACGCCGGGCGTATTCGGATCGTCTAAGTTTGCATCGCTGCTAAATTCCACCGATGATCGCGGTGCATAGGCCTCATAGCCGGGGCGGCCTATTGTTCGGCTATAGGCGGCGCGCAGGCGCACATCCTGAGCGGGCTCATAATTGACCAGCAGCGACGGCAGCAAGTGATTATAATGAGAAGATGTTGTGATGGGCGACCAGAGGTCATCAATTTTTATAGCGCCCATTGTCCGGGTTGCTGTGCGTTCCATCCGCACCCCGCCTGTCATTTCCAATGGCCCGCTGGCATAGCGCAGCATCGCATAGCCAGCCCCTATATTTTCCCTGTGGATGAAATTATCCTGATGATTATCATCTTCGCGGTCGGCAAGGGTGATGCTGGCGCTATTATCATTGAATATCTGCCAAGCCTTTGCCGGGTCAATGACCAGTAGGGACAGGCCGCTATGGTTATAGCGCATAGGAGCGGTGCTGACGAAACCTGCGTCGGCCAGCGTTAATCCCCGATCTGACGTGGTATAATGGGCATTGCGATACACATAGGAATAGCGGGTTTTTGTCCATGCTAGGCCGCTGGCGAAACCGATGCCTTCATCCTCCGCGTCCATATTATGGTGCCAGTCTGCGCGCAGAGCGTTGATGGATGATTTTGCCTCACGGTTGCGATGCCGCCAATAATTGGCCTGATAAAGCGAGAGGTCATAATAAGCATCTGCGGGAATAGAGAAGCTATGCTGAAAACCCGACGTGTCATAATCAAAGGCCAGCCTGTTTGTCCCGGTGGTGGTGCCTTTCTCGTTCATGGTCGCGGTATATTTGATCATGTCATAGGCTTCCCTCATAGTCGCGCGGGAAATGCCGCCGCGCAGGCTAAGCTGATCTTTCTCCCCGGCCTGCCAGTCCGCATTGAATTGCAATATTCGTGTTTCATTGCGGGTGGTGCCGTCACGATAACCGACCTGAACGGATGCCGCATCAAAATGCCCCGATGTTGCTGTTTGCCGGGTGAGGGTGGCGTCATCGGCGTCAATCACCACCTCATTACGGGTATAACCATCGATGAAGCGATAATCCCCGATCAGGGCGGAGAGCTGGAGGTCATCAAGGTCAGCCTCTGCGCTGGCTGTGACGCTCCATCTTTTGCGCCTGCTCTCATTATACCAATATTTGTCCTGTCGCGGCACGGCTATGCCGTTGCTCAGGGATATATCGGTGACTCTGCGGCCCTCATCATCATAAAAATTCAGGAAACCGCTGTCGCTGGTGCCATGCACGTCGCTGTTATTTTCGAGATGTTGATAGCTGGCGGAGAGAACAAAGCCGATGCGGCCATCCGGGCCGAAGCTGTCGCTGATAATTGCTGAGGCATGGTCCCCCAATTTGGCCTGAGAGCGTATCTGCCCGCGCTGACTGAGGCTGGAAAGGCCGCCCTCGGCAGAGAAAAACGGCTTTCCGCCATTGTCGAAGGGACTGCGAATTTGAAGGTCGATTGCGCCGCCAATGGCGTTGGGGTCGAGATCAGGAGTGAATGTCTTAATTACGAGCAAACGGCTGACCAATGATGCGGGCAATATATCCAGCCTTACGCCCCGACTAGCGCTGTTGGAAATAGCGTCTGGAATGCCCGTTGAGGCAACAGGCAGGCCGTTGATGGTAACATTATTATAGGCTTGTGTGAGGCCGCGTACCACCGGCGCAATGGGCACATCGCGGGGGTGTTCATTATCGGCAATGGGCAGGACCGATATGCCGGGGATGCGCCGCATCGTATCGACAATTGCAGTATCTGGCAGGCGGCGCACTTCGTCGCTAGCGACAGCATCAACGATATTACGTTCCTGTTTTTTGATACGAAGCGCAAGTTGATCGGCAATGCGCTGGCCGATGACGATCAATGGGGTTGCCTCTACCGCAGTTGGGCGGGGCAGGGGGCGCGGACGTTCCGCGTTATTCTGTGGTGTGATGGCAGGCGGAGGGTAGGGATGCTTCGGCTTGCCCAGCGCCATGATTAGCACAACGCCGCCCCTGCGCCGGGCGGTAAGGCCGGTGCCGCGCAGCAAAGCCTTCAGCCCTTTGTCTACCGACATTATGCCTTTGACGCCTTGGGTCTGGCGGTTTTTCAGCACATCCGGGTCAGCGATGAGTTGCAGCCCGGTGGTGCGTGAAAATTGTGTCATAGCCGGTGATAATGGCCCCGCCGGAATGGCAAAAGTGACGGTTTGCGCGGTGGCAGGCGTTACCGAACAGGCCAACAAGGCAAAGGCGACATAATATTGACTCATCGCAGGCCCGCCATGGCCGATATTGCGGGTATCAGCTCAGTCCGATTCTCCCGGATACCCGTATCTGCTGGCGGCATAACAGGCATCAGGCCGGTCATGACTGGTCAAGTATATAGGCGCGGCCAGTGTCCTCAACCCGGAAGCCATAAAGAATTGCGAGATTATCCAGCACTATATCTGGCTCGGACAAGTGAAACCGTCCGGCCACCCTTTTATTCAGCAGGCGATTATCCCTGACGATAATGGCTTTATCAGACCAGCGTTCCAGCCGGGGGATGATCTGCGACAAAGGCATGTCGCTGACCTCCAGCCAGCCATTTTGCCATGATGTCGCGGCTGTCGCCTGATAGCGGGCGGGCGCAGATAATTGGCCATTGGCAAGGGCCGAGCGGTGTGAAGCACCTACTAGAACATGGCTGGGTGAACTGGCCGCGGCTGAGGAGGGGGCGTCAAACCGCACCAGCCCGCGCTCGACCTCCAGATCGACCTGTTCGGCGTTGATGGCAACGTCAAAGCGCGTACCCAGCACCGTTACCCGCCCATCCCCGGCGGTGACAGTGAAGGGATGATCCGGGTTATGGGTCACGTCAAACAGGGCCTCGCCAGCCTCCAGCGTGACCTCTCGCCGCCCGGGGGCGATTTTCACGCTGACCCGGCTGGCCCCATTCAGCTTGATGGAGGAACCATCGGCGATGCGGATGTCGCGTATCTCACCGACCTGTGTCTCATAGCTTTGCGCGGGCGTCAGCGCGTAACGGATATGGGGCCATGACAATGCCAGCGCGGCGACACATGCCGCCGCCAGAGCGGAGAGGGCGATGCGGCGGGATGCCTGAGGGCTGCGCCATCCGGGGGATGACCGGTGTTGGTCCTTGTGCCGGTGCGCCCTGCGCTGCGGCCTGTTATCCGGCGTTGGATTGGTAATCTGGAGGCTTTCGTGCAGACGGCTTTCGTGCAGACGCGCGCCTTTGGCGATATCCCCGTCCATCAGTGTCGCCTGAAGTGCGGCAAAGCGCTCCTGCCTGCCCGGTGCACCGGCCAGCCATTGGGCAAACGCCACTTCATCGACCGGGCCATCCATATGGCGCACGACCCAGAGAGCAGCTTCTTCGTCTTCCTGATCTTCCACTCTGTTACTCAATCATGTGGCCTTTGCTGGTCCTGCATTTGCCCTTCCAGTGCGGATAGTCCCTTGTGCAGGGTCAGCAATGCGCGCGCAACATGGGCATCCACCGCCGCCGGGCTGATGGAGAGGGCGGTGGCAACCTCACGCGCGGACATACCGCGCAGGCGCCGCATAATGAAGGCTTCGCGCCGTAATTCGGTCATTTGCGATAATATTTCTGATACCTGTTCCATTCTTTCCCGGCCCAGCAGTATTTTTTCCTGTGATGGGTCATCGGCGGCGATATCAAGCTGTTCGGGCAGGGTTTCTTCGGCTCTGCGCTTTTGAAAGCGGGAACGGTCAACAATCAGATTATTAGCGATTTTACGCAGCACGCCCCCCATATTTCTGATGGAGTCGGGTTGATATTGGGCAAGGCGTAGAAAGCTGTCCTGAACAACATCTTCGCTGGCGCTATGGTCGCCCAGATGCCGATAGGCGAAGCGATACACATCCCCTCGGAACAGCCGATAAACCGACTCATCAAATTGCACGCCACTGCCTCCCCTTTACGAGTTGGTGTCCGCCTATGCGTGAGTCATTACAGTTTCATGGCGTTTTCGTCGGGCAATCGCACCAATGGTTAAGTAGCGGGATTAACGGAGGGCTGGAATCTCAGGGATGATGACTTCGCATCCCGTTTTCACGCGGTCGAGCGCCATCAATGTCCGATAGCTGGCAACATCATCATTTTCAGCGAACAGGCGGCGGGTCAGCGCCTCATAGCTGCGCATATCCGGTGCGATGATGACCAGTATGAAACTTGTGCCGCCGGTGACATAATAGCATTGCTGAACCTCTGGCGTATCGCGAAACAGCTTTTTAACGGGATCAACCGTCCGCGCTTTTTCATTGCATAGATGGACTTCGACAATGGCGGTAATGGTGAGGGGAAGGCTGTCCGGTTCGACAATCGCGACGTTGCGGCTGATGATGCCTGCGCGCTCCATCGCTGCAATTCGGCGCTGCACAGCGGCGGCAGACAGGTTGACGATTTCGGCAATTTTGCGCTGCGGCATTTTATTGTCGCGCTGAATAAGGCGCAGGATTGCCCGGTCAAAGGAATCAATCTGCCGGGGGAAAGGAGAGGGCGAATGGGCCATAAGCGAGTATTTGTTGCATTTGATGCCCAAATCAAGAGCGCAAATCTCATCTGGATGATGATATTCCGCACTGGTTAGATGTAAAGGGCGAAGCGGGTGGAACATATTATCATACGCATGGGCCGCAGCAGCAATATGGCGAAGGGAATCGCCTGCGGTGCTGGTGCGGGGGCGTTGTGGGGGCTGGTGTTCCTTGCGCCTGAACTGGCGAGGGATTTCACACCGCTGCAACTCGCTGTTGGCCGTTATTGTGCCTATGGCCTGATCGCAATGGCCCTGATTGCGCCGCGCTGGCCAATGATCCGCTCGAAGATTACACGGCGTGAGGGCTTTGCGCTGGTCTGGCTCGCGCTATCGGGGAATGTTGTTTATTATATTTTGCTGTCATCGGCGGTGCAGAAGGGCGGTATTGCGATGGCCTCTCTGGTCATTGGATTCCTGCCCGTTGTCGTCACGATTGTTGGCAGCAGGGAGCATGGTGCGGTGCCGCTGCGTGTTCTGGCACCGTCTTTACTGCTATGCTGCGCCGGGGCGGTCTGTATCGGATGGCAGGCGATTATGGCCCCCGTATCTGGCACGCCGGGCGAAGCTGTGCAGGGTTTTTTCCTGGCCGTTGGCGCGCTGATTTCATGGAGCGCTTATGCGATCGGGAATAATCGCTGTCTGGAACGTCTGAGCGATATTTCCGCCCATGACTGGAGCCTGCTGACGGGTATGATGACAGGGGCGCAGGCCATGGTCCTCATTCCCATAGCGATGATGTCGTCGTCCATTGCCCATAATCTGGGGGCGTGGCTGCATTTCGCGGCAATTTGCGCCGGTGTGGCGGTTTTGGCGTCGATCATGGGTAATAGTTTGTGGAACAGAGCGTGCCGGTTGCTGCCGCTCACTATGGTGGGGCAGATGGTCCTGTTTGAAACGCTCTTTGCCCTTATTTACGGCTTTATATGGGAACAGCGCCTGCCGACTATGCTGGAGTTGGCGGCCTTTGCATTGGTGGTGATGAGCGTGCTGAGTTGTATCGCTGTCCATCAGAAACATCAGCGAACTAGATAAGACCAGGCCCCACAAAGCAACCTTATATCAATTAAGCGATAGGCACAGATGCTTTCCTGCGGCTATGGTCTGGTAATGATTAACAGACGTTTGATTATGGGTGGCATGGGTGCGGCTTTTGCCGGACTGGCCTTGCCTCAATCCGTTATTGCCCGGCCTGTTATAAGGCCCCCGCGCCTGCGGCAGGGCGACACCGTTGGCCTCATCGCTCCGGCGAGTTCGGATGATAACCCGTTGCATCTGGAAATGGCGCTGAACACGGTGCGCGGCATGGGGCTGGTGCCAAAGCTGGGGCGGCATGTGATGGATCGTCATGGCTATTTATCCGGTACGGATCAGGCCCGCGCGGCGGACATAAATGCGATGTTTGCCGATGATGAGGTACGGGCCATTTTTTCGGTTCGGGGTGGCTGGGGCAGTGCGCGGATTTTGCCTTTGCTGGATTGGGATATGATCCGCGATCATCCCAAATTGCTGGTGGGGCTGAGTGATGTGACGGCGCTGCACCTTGCCTTTGCGGCAAAAACAGGGTTTGCAACCATCCACGCGCCCAATGTTAGTAACCGTTGGAACGAGATTAGCTGGAACAGTTTCTGGCGGCTGGCCTTTACCGGCGAAACGCCGCTATTGGGTGGGGCGCAGGGGCAGGACATTCTGCAGGATCGCTGGCGTACCACTGCTATCCGCTCTGGTAAGGCGCAGGGCCGGTTGCTGGGCGGTAACCTGACTGTGCTTTCCACGATGATGGGGACGCCGTGGCTCCCTGATTTTGATGGTGCTATCCTGTTTCTGGAGGATGTGGGGGAGGCGGAATATCGCATTGACCGGATGCTTAATCAGCTTGCTCTGGGCGGTGTGCTGGGCAAGCTCGCCGGTGTGATATTCGGGCAATGCACGCGCTGTACCAGCAACTACCCCGATTATGCCGGATTTACCTTGCCGGATATATATGGCCAATATTTTGCGCCTCTTGGGGTTCCTGCCTTTTCCGGGGCTAATTTCGGTCATGTCAGTAATCAGTTGTGCCTGCCTTCCGGCGCGGTGGTGGAGATGGATGCCGATGCGGGCACGATCCGCTCCTTGCATCCTATCGTAAGCTGATTGTGATATGTGGCATTTTTGCACCGCATCAGCGGGGCTTTGCTCGGCGCAATGCTGTTGTGCTTGACACTGATAGTCATGATATTATTGCGAGCGATTATTAGTAACATATGATCGCTAGTGGGAATATGTGGGGTCCGATGAAGGATGTCATCATGGTAAATAGCCCCCGTGGAACGGTCATATTTCAGGGATTTGCGCTATGACTATTTCCTCATCCTTCTCTTCCGGGCTGCGCGTTGCATTGCTGTTTTCGGCATCGGCTTTGCCCGGTGCGGCCTTTGCACAGGGCGCGCCAGCTGATAGCGAGGCAGGGCGGGATGACATCATCGTCATCGCAACCGGGCATAGCGTTGCTGGCACATCATCCCGCACGGATACGCCGATTATTGAATCGCCGCAGACCATCTCCATCATCAATGACAAGGAAATGGAATTGCGCGGTGTGCAGACCGTGTCGGAAGCAGTCGCCTACACCGCTGGCGTGCTTTCAGAGGCAGGCGGTATGGATAGTCGGGTGGATGAAATCACGCTGCGCGGTCTGGGTGCTGGCGGCTTTTCTACCAATAACAGCTTCATTGATGGCCTGCGTCTGCCTTCTGGCGGGCAGTGGACGCGTATTGCCTTTGATCCTTACGCCCTTGAGCAAATTGAGGTTTTGAAGGGGCCGTCCAGCATTCTCTTCGGCCAGTCCGCGCCGGGTGGGGTCATCAATATGGTGTCCAAACGCGCTAATGCCGAAGGCCGCAAGGAAGTGGTGCTGTCTGGCACGGGCTTTAACGAACTGGGCCGCTGGAACTATCAGGGTGCGGTAGATGTGGGCGGTGCGCTGAACAGCAATGGCACAGTGTCCGCGCGTGTCGTTGGGCTGGCCCGTGATGGCAAGGGGGCGTTGCAGGGCGTTTCTAACAGCCGTTATTATATTTCTCCCTCCATCACATGGCAGCCCAATGAGGATGTGGAGCTGACCTTGCTCGGCCAGTATCAGCGCGATGAGGGCGGATCGACCTTTCAGTTCCTGCCGATGACCGGCACGCTGAATCCCAGTAATGGAAAGCATATCGAAAATGATGCTTTCATTGGTGAGCCGGACTGGAATGTTTTCGACCGCAACCAATATTTGCTGGGGGCTTTCCTGAAGGCGCAGCTCAACGAAAATCTGCGCTTTGTAGCCAATGCCCGCTATACCAAGGTCGATACGCTTTATCGTGCCATCGTTTTGTCTGGCGATACTCTGACGGCTTGCCCTGGCAACATTCCAGGATGTGTGGTGGGGGCAACGGTTGGACGGCGCGGCGTGCAGGGCGTGGGAGACAGCACGGGCATCGCCATCGATACCCATGTACAGGGCACCTTCCGCACCGGCGCGCTCGAGCATATGGTGGTTGCAGGGCTTGATTTTTCCTCAACCGACTGGTCGCACAACCGTGATAATGTGACGCCCGCGCTGGTTCTGCCGATCCTCAATATCTTTGATCCGGTTCATCGCGGGGCGGCTAACTTCGCGTCATCGCTGGCCAGTGGCATCCATACCAACACCCAGAATGACCAGACGGGCATATTCCTGCAGGATACGATCTCCATCGGTGGGCTGCGCCTCACCATTGGGGGGCGTCAGGACTGGGCCTATGATGAGACGCTCGATACCATCAGCAACTATCTCTATAGCACCAAAACCAAGGATTTCACATGGCGGGCAGGGGCGGTTTACCTGTTTGATAACGGTCTCGCCCCCTATTTCAGCTATGCGACCAGCTTCCAGCCGGTGACGGCAGACCCGACCAGCAATATTGTAGTCGGGCAAGGGTTCAAGCCGATGACCGGCGAGCAATGGGAAGGTGGCCTGCGCTATCAGCATGGCAGCAAGGCCTATTTCACCCTGAGCGGCTATGAAATCACCCAGCAGAATATGGTTTCCTCCATTGGTGGGGCGCGCTGCGGGCAGTATAATGTGCTTTGTAATGCGCAGACCGGTGAGGTTCGGTTCCGTGGCGCAGAGTTTGAGGCCCGCGTGAACACGAATGTCGGCGTTACCATATTGGGCAGCGTGACCCGGACATGGACGAAAATTCAGGAATCCAGAACGGTCAGTGAAATCGGCAATCGGTTCCTGAACACGCCGGACTGGATGGCGTCGGCCTTTGTCAGCTATAGCTTCAAGGGGCTGCTGGATGGCTTTGGTCTGGGCGGTGGTGTGCGCTATGTGGGCGAGAGCTTTGGCGACAATGCCAATACATTCGCTATCCCGGATCGCACCTTATTTGATGCGATGCTGCGTTATGATTTCGGCCCGTCCAGCGGCGCGCTCAATGGCATGTCTTTCTCTGTCAATGCCCGTAATCTTAGCGATAAGCGCTATGTTTCGACCTGTACGGCGACATCTGGCTGCTATTATGGCACCGGACGCACCGTGACGGCGCGCCTTAGCTATCGTTGGTAAGTTTTTGATATAAAATCAGATAAGCAGCGCTTATCCCGGTTTAATCTAAGGTAGTGACTTTGGGGCCGGGGTAAGCGCTGTATCTTTATGCTTTTGCTGATATTCCATCATATTCACCTGAGTGTGCTTTCCCGGTCATAGGGATCACCACCCGGAATAGGTGACATATTGTGCGATTTGGCTATGGCCGCGCGAACCATGATAGCGATAGAGCGCTTGTTAATTGGGTAAGCGCATCGACTGGCTCGACGACAAGGTGGCGCGGCCCTTTCACTGCAAATAAATGGCCGCGGCGATGAGCGCGGCGCCCGCTATGATCGCCCCAGAAATCCAGCGCACATCCGACGAATGCGTCGAATGCTTGTCCTGTTGAGGTCGCTGTGGTGCGGGTTCTGCCTCCAGCCTCCGGATTGCCGCCCGCAGTAGCCGAGGTGCATCGTCGCCGATCCGTGCCACTTCCCACGCCAGCGCCTGAAGAAGCGGCATCCAATGATCCGGCGAGAGGCGTGTGGCGGCGATCCGCAGCGACGATCGACGGATAGCCGCCGACAGATCGAAGTCAGGCTGGATGCCGGAGAGTACGCCGTCGATCGTCACTAACGCTTTGAACAGCAACAGTAGGTCGGGTGGCATGGTCATGCCCTCATCGCGCATCAGCGACAGGAAATCGGTGACCATCGCGCTCAGCACCAGTCGTCCGCCACCATGGCGTGCGATCAGGCGCTCCGCGGCGGCCTGAACGCGCTCACGCGGAACCTCGCCAACGGATGACCAGATCGTCAGCACATCCGCAAGTCGCGCTGGATCGCCTTGGTCGAAACTCTGCACGAAGCTGATGAACTCCTCCCGCCGGCGCGGCGACACATGGCCGATCATCCCCAGATCGAGCAGAGCTATGCGATTGCCGGGCAGGCAGAGCAGATTGCCAGGATGCGGGTCGCCGTGGAAACGGCCGTTCACCAGCACCATGTCCAGCACGATATCCGCGCCGAGCACGGCGATGGCGGCGGGATCGATTCCTGCGGCTCGCAGGGTGCTCTCGTCGCGCGGCGGCACCCCCTCGACATAATCCATCACCAACAGGGTTTCCGACGTCCATTCCCAATGGATCACCGGCACTGTCACCCGATGTTCGCGCGCGAAGTCGGCTCGCAGCCGGTCCGCGTTGCGGCCCTCCGTTGTGAAATCGAGCTCTTCCAGCACCGCCGCCGCGAGTTGGCGCATCATTGCGGCTGGCGCGAAGCGCCGAACCTCGGCGTTCGCTTGTTCCGTCACGCTGGCGAGCTGCGCGATCAGCCGCAGATCGGCTTCCATGCTCGGGCGGATACCGGGGCGACGAATCTTCAGTACGACAGGGCGTCCGTCATGCAGCGTGGCGCGATGGACCTGCGCCATCGAGGCGGCGGCCAGCGGCTGGGTATCAAAGCTGGCGAACGCGCTCTCCGGAGGCTCGCCCAGTGCCTCTTCCACCGCCGGACGCAACTCCTCAAACGGCAGTGTCGGCGCGCGGCTGTGGAGCTGTTCCAGTTCCGTGATCCATGCGGGAGGAAGGAGATCGCCGCGTGTCGCCAGTATCTGCCCCAGCTTTACGAAGGTCGGACCGAGTGCCTCGATCGCAAGACGGGTCCGTTGTGGCAGGTCCGGCGCATCTTGCTGATCGACCGATCCGCGCTCTAGCCCAAGCCGAGCCAAGACAACGCCAAGTCCGAAGCGGGAGGCGACGCCAAGGATTTCCCTAAGGCGATTCCGATCACGGCTGGCAACGATCAGAGTCTGAAGCATGGGCATCCAGATACCAAGCAAAACGATTCCTCATTTGCTATGTCTAGACTAAGAAACCATTGGCGCACAAGTTGGGCAGATACTGGGCAAATCCAATCGGTTTGGCACCGCCTCTCATATACTTTCATGGCGGTTGGGACTGGAGCGAGCGCCCCATTATGAATGGTTGGTCAGTTTCCTCTCCTTGGCGGATCCAACTCGGCGAGTTGATTTTCTACAAATCTGCTTCATTCGCAAGGCTTATGGCAGACGTCATATCCGGCCACAGGTGAAACCCAGTTTGGAATATCTGTTTTTGGGCGAAAGCCTGCCAGTGTTTGGGATTGTTTGAAATGACCGCAAAGTTCCAAAGCCAGTCAAGGCTATGCCGTGACAGCGTGATAACGAAAGGCAGGTTTTAGTGAGCCGTTTCGACTAGTCGAATGTCCGGAATTTTGGCGATTGCTGCAGCTTGCAGAGACCAAATTGTAGCCCGCCCATCAACATCCAAGACGGGCAGGCATAAATTCTAAAATTAGAATAGTTTGGGCGGTGCCCTGAAGAAGGAGGCTGGAAAGCCCGCTTGACCGGATTTATCCCTGTCACGCAAGTTAGCTCGAAAACCACCGTCAGCGCTCAATGGTATTTGCATACCGCGGGTATCTTCAAGGATAGCGAACATCTTATCACTCAG
Source organism: Sphingobium sp. (assembly GCA_009360885.1). GTDB lineage: Bacteria > Pseudomonadota > Alphaproteobacteria > Sphingomonadales > Sphingomonadaceae > Sphingobium. Next base: position 141,858 of record SPEL01000008.1, read on the forward strand.
GCGTTTCGCCAAATCCTCATGCCCCGGTTCGGTCATAAGATTATGGTTTTCGCCGGGATCTGCGCTCAGATCATAGAGTTCATCCAGATCCCATATCCCGTGGAACCGGATATATTTATAGCGCTCCTCACGTAGCGCATGCACCGTTGGAGTTTGAGGGAAATTGCGTTCCCAATAATATTCGTACACAAATTCCTTACGCCATGGTGCCTTTGGGTCCTTTGCCAATGGCAAGATGCTGGAGCCCGCCATGTGGTCCGGTGCTTCTAGCCCCGCCGCTTCGAGCATGGTTGGCGCCATATCAATATTGGCAACGACCTGATTTATCACGCTACCAGCAGGGAAAAGTGACGGGCAACGCGCCAGCATGGGAACACGCATAGATTCTTCATAGGCGGCGCGTTTATCAATCAACCCATGCTCACCAAACATGAAGCCATTATCGCCCATATAGAGGATAAGGGTATCATCCAGTTCGCCGCGTTCTTCTAACAGATCCATGATCCGGGCAATGCCTTCATCAACCGCCAACAGGGTTTCCATATAACGCTTGTAATAATCGGCGATGTCGAGCGTGCCATGATAGGCATAATCAACACCGTGCCAGCTATTGCGCTGATTTTCGACCCACATGGGTCGACCCGGCATACCCGGCTTCATATTTTCGGGATAGCGGAAGGCCTCATTCGCATAGCGTCCCGCATGGCGTTCCGCCGGAATAAACTCAGCATGCACCGCCTTATGCGATAAATGCATCATCCATGGCTTGTTTTTGTCGCGTTCCTTGAGCCACTCCAATGCATAATCTGTCAGCTCATCCGTAATATATCCCTTTTGGGGGACCTTCTTACCATTGATATTGAGGCCATCCTTGCTTGGTAAATAGCTTCCTTGCCCCTTAAAACTAATCCAGTGGTCAAAGCCTGGCTGGGGTTGATCACCTTCGTTCCCCATATGCCACTTACCAATGAAGGCCGTATCATAACCCGCCTTCTGCAAATATTGCGGGTAAAATATCAGGCCCGGCGGGATAGGATGATTATTATCCACCACCTTATGCTGATGCGCATATAGCCCCGTCAAAATTGATGCACGAGAGGGAGAACAAAGAGCAGTGGTCACAAAGGCGTTGCGGAAGAACGTCCCCTCATGTGCTAAACGATCGAGCGTTGGCGTTTCCCCGAAACTCTGCGTTTTCAGGAAGCCCATGGCATCATATCGGTGGTCATCGGTTAAAATAAACAAGATATTCTTGGGTTTGGATTTGGGAATCCGCGGAAGTTGTAGCGATTTCGGGGCATCCGCCGCAGAAGCCGTAGAACTGCTTGCTAACCAAGAATAGAGCCCAAAAGCACCCCCGCTTCCTGCTAATAATACCCCGCGTCTATCGACTTTATCAACCATTATGCTCTCTCCGAACTATGCGCCGCTAACATTGTGACATTCATGATGTGCATTTTAGAAATTCAGCCTGATACCGCCAAATATACGTCGACCTGCATCAAGATAATTAGCAGGAAGGCCGGTCGTATATTCTACTATTTCATCCCGATCTAAAATATTGACAGCTTCTAATACCAAGGATGCCTGCGGAATGATTTTCAGGCTGATGCTGGCATCCAATGTCCCGAACGAACGATTTCTACGTCCCATGGCGGGCGTTGCTGCCGCAGACGCCAAATAATCGCTGCGCCAGGAATAGGAAACGCGGGTACTAACCGGCCCTTTTTCATAATAGCCAATCAGGTTGTAATTATGCTTGGATGCAGCCGTTAACTGATTGGGATCGCTATTATCGATAAAGGTATAATTCACAATCGTGCCCAAACCATCAAAGGGTGCGGGCAACCAAGTAAAGGCCTGCTGAAAGTATAGTTCCAACCCCTTCAAATTAACACCGGAACCATTCACCAACTGGCTAACGGTGAAATCTGTCTGGATACTAGTGGTGCCGGTGGTCCGAATATAAGAAACCGGCAGAGTTTGAATACTGGTTTCTCGCCGGATCAGGCTTTCAAGCTTTTTATAGAAAATCGATCCGCCAACCAGAGAATCCCGGCCGAAATAATATTCAACCGTTGCATCCAGATTATTGGACCGGAAGGGGTCAAGATATGGATTGTTACGGGTAACAGTCAAAGCATTCCCGTTGGCGGTAACGGTGGGAGAAATATCCGCAAGATTAGGCCGCGCAATCGTGCGTGACGCCGCGAAACGCAGTTGTAGCTGATCGTTCAGTTCATATTTCAGGTTGAGACTGGGAAGAAAATCCCAATAGCTGCGTGACACGCGAAGCGGTGCGGCGGATGGCACCCGTGTTGTCATCCCCGTTTCAACTTCAACCGATATGCCATTGAGGTCAGGACTAACACCCACGGTGGTTTGCGCCGTTCGAACCCCACGCAAACCTATATTTCCGGTCAATCGACCGAAAGCGAGATCGGCGCGCCCATAAAGAGCGAATATCTTTTCCTTAACATCCAATATGCCTGTCGCATCATTTGTATAATTGCCAGCTGCAATCAGCTGCTCTTTGCTCAGGTTTTTAACAAAGGAACGCGCATCAGAACCCAACCATTCTGATGGGAATAGACCGTTACCATTATAACTAGCTAAGAAAGAACCAGCACCAGACCGGATAGGGATCATGAATGGCGCGGCGCTGAAGGAACCAGCCAACGGCCCGGCGGGCAATCCGCCATATAATTGCGAAACATTGGCGGCGGATACCGTCAGAGTTTTATTATCCGCATAAACGGCGCGATCCGTATATTTCACACCCGCCCGTAATGATGTGATGCCTTCGTCCGCCAGATCATAGCGCACATCCAACTTCACATCACGCAGCCGATCACGGGTTACGCGGTCCAGTTCACCGTTGAGGCTAAGTAAACGGAAATTATTAGGGTCCAGCTTACGCGCGTCAAAACCATCTAAATAGGTAATGCTGGGGATAGAATCGCCCGGTTTCGCGACAATACGCGTTGTTCCGTTAATGCTATCGGCAATGTTCAATGTGTTACGCGTTTGCCGCGAATATTGTGCTGATCCTTCCAGAACGATTTTCCATCGCCCACTTTCGAATTTTCCGCCACCAACAATGGAACGGATATAGCCATCACGGTCCTGGTATCGGCCACCATTACGTAAATCGATATTGCTGACGGTGAAATCCGTTGCTGTCTCCACCCCATCCAATATCTCTGTGCTAGATGCAATAACACCACTAGCCCCTGCGAAATTCTGCCAGTTTTCCTGACGAATCGCACCAACTTTTACCTTGGTGTAAAAGGCATCTGCATATAGTTCCAGCTGGTCATTAGCGCGGAATTGAATCGAACCAATCGCACTGAATCTATTGTTTTTCTCAGTGAACATATCATGGATGACCAAGCCGGGAATACGAACCAATCGGTTTGGCTCAATAATCCCATCGCCGTTGAGGTCATCCCCACCACCGCCAAGGGGGATGCCTTGCGCCTCAGTTACGGTATTCCATCCGGTTTCAATTTGCTGAGTCTGCGGGCGACGCTGCGTAAAAGATGCGCCCAATGTAATACCCAAACGATTGTCCAGGAAACTGTCGGCATACAAACCTGATATTCGTGGCGATGCCTTACCGGAATTGCTTTCATGGGATGCTTGCGCAGAAAAGGATATGACCCGACGCCCAATATCAAGGGCACGAGGCGTTTGCACATTAACTGTGCCCGACAAGCCGCCATCCTCAATGTCCGCCGTGGGGGATTTGTAAACTTCCAGCGTCCGCACAAATTCAGGCGGCAAAGTTGAAAAATCAAATGATCGTGAAAAACTGACAAACAGATCATTAATGGCATTGGGGACACTGCGGCCATTTAAAGTGACCAGCGTAAAGGTGTCCGGCAAGCCGCGAATATTAACGCTGCGGCCTTCCCCGCGTGTCCGATTGATCTGGACACCTGTTATGCGCTGAACGGATTCTGCAACGTTCACATCGGGGAATTTTCCTATGTCTTCGGCGCTAATCACATCGACGATAGTATCGGCATTCCGCTTCAACTGCGCGGCGCGTTCAATGCCGCCGCGAATGCCACTGACTACAATATCTTTGGATGAAGAACCCTCCTCTACATCGTCAACTGACGTCGCATCTTCTGCATACGCATATGGAACAGAGAGAAGAGCGGAAACCAAAGTTAGGCTGGAAACGCGCACGCGCCAGCCTTGCCGGAACAAGGACATGAGACCCCCTTAATATTATCTCGGATAATTTCCGGTCAGGTGGTCCTGTCCCTCAAGGATCTATCTACTGATTTAATAGATTTAATATCCAATCAGTTTTTCTTATGTCCTGTAAAATCCTCGTTTGTTGCAACCCGTGATACTACGAAAACTCAGTATATTTCGTATAATCGTCGCGGCGTTAGTCATCCGCTTTAGACCGTGTTTAAAAGCTGCCCTTCGTTCATAGGAAGGGAAACCGCTTCAGCGCTACCCCCCCTTCAGCGTGTTTTCATAAAGAACTCGACGGGGACCACCAGTTCGATGGTGTCGCCTTTCACATCCTCTGGGGGCTTAGGCAGCGGGGACGCGCGTTTAGGCAGCGCAACCGCCTCATCATCCAAAGAGCGGAACCCTGAGGATCGTTCAAGCCGCACCGACAGCA